>OZ223470.1:0-3092761 GCA_965140795.1 Sphaerochaetaceae bacterium | reverse complement strand
CCTCAACAAGCACTCATGCTCAAACAGTAATTGATTGTATCAATGCAGATAAAAAAGTTTTTTGTGAAAAACCATTAGCTGTTAGTTTAGAACAAGCTATTGAAGTTCAAAATATTGTTGAAGAAAAAGACGGTTATCTTCAATTAGGCTTTATGAGAAGATTTGATACTCCTTATGTAAAAGCAAAACAAAAGATTGATAGTGGTGAAATTGGGAAACCTGTTTCATTATTAGCAATTTCTAGAGATCCTGAATGTCCTCCAATGGAATTTGCAAAAAATAGTGGTGGCTTGGTAAACGATATGGCAATCCATGATATTGATTTATGTAGATGGCTTATGGACAGTGAAGTTAAAGAAGTTTTTGCCCATGGTGGAGTTGTAAGATTTGAGCAACTAAGAGAAATTGATGATATAGATCATGTAAATATTTCTATTATTTTTGAAAATGGAAAAATGGCTTTAGTAGAAACCAGTAGAAATAGTGCATATGGTTATGATATTAGAACTGAAGTTGTTTGTGAACATGGTGCTGTAGAAATTGGAAGAATACAAGCTGAAGATACAATTTATAAAACACCAAATTCAAAAAGTGTTAGAACAATATCAGGATTTTTAGATCGATTTGAAGAATCATATTTTAATGAAGTAAATATTTTTATTGAAAATATTATTAATGATATAAAACCTAGTGTTAGCGCTATTGATGGCGTTAAAGCTATAAAAATTGCAGATGCAATTAACAAAAGTATAAAAACAAACAAAAGTGTGAGATTGTAGGAGAAAGTGATGAAAGAAACTGCGACAAATAATAATGCATTTATTAAATTTATAAAGAAAATGAATAAGCGCAATAGTGCAACAGGAATTATAATGAGCCTTATTGTATTATGTATAGTAATAACAATATTAGCTCCAAGATTTATAACAATTGCAAATCTAAAGAATGTTTTATCACAAGCGACTGTTAATGCAATTATCGCAATTGGTGAGTTTTTAGCTATATTAACAGCTGGTATTGATTTATCAATTGGATCAATTTTAGCTTTTTCAATTATGATGCTTGGTATATTTGCTGTTAATTTACAATTAAACCCAATATTAGCAATGATATTAGCTTTAGCAGTTGGAGCAGCATTCGGATTCTTTAATGGATTTTTATTAACTAAATTTAAATTACCTCATCCATTTATTTCAACAATTGGTACAAAGATGATTGGTGCTGGTTTAGCTTTAGCAGTAACTAATGCGATGCCAATATCAGGATTCGCACCTTCAATCCAATTTATTGGAAGCAGTAGTTTTGGAATTCTTCCAGTAAGTGTAATTTTAGTAGTAATCGTTTATGTATGTATGTATATATTTATGAATAGAACTGCAACTGGTAGATATATTTATGCTGTTGGTGGTAACAAAGAAGCAACTAGATTAAGTGGTATTAATGTTAATAAAGTTTTATTAATTGTTTATTCCTTAAGTGGTTTATTTGCAGCCCTAGCAGGTATCGTATTAGTAGGTAGAGTAAACGCAGCATACCCTCTAGCTGGTAAGGACTATGAAACAGATGCTATTGCTTCAGTTATCATTGGTGGTGCTAGTTTTGCTGGTGGTGTTGGTCAAATTCAAAATACAATTATTGGGGTATTAATAATCGCTGTTTTGAGAAATGGATTAAACTTATTAAATGTTGATTCAGCATATCAAACAGTAGCTATTGGTGTAGTTATTATCTTAGCTGTTTACTTAGATGTATTAAGAAACCAATCTTCAAAAATTAAAAAATAAAATTAAAAAATAAAATTAACATTTCAAAACAAATAAGGAGGAGTGAAATGAAAAAATTAGGTAAAGTTTTAATGGTGATTGCATTTGTATTAATGCTAGTTCCAGTACAAGTATTTGCAAATGGTGCTGGGGAACAAAAATCTGATGACGGAAAACAAACTGTAGCAGTTGTTTTAAAAACCTTAAGTAGTGAATATTGGAAGAGAGTAGAATCTGGATGTGATGATGCTGCAGCTGAATTAGGTATTAATTTAATTAAATTAGGACCTCCAACTGAAGATGCTGTTGAACAACAAATCAATATGGTAGAAGATGCTTTGACACAGAATCCTGTAGCTTTAGTATTTTCCCCATCACAACCTTCAACCGCTGTTAATGTTGTTAATAAAGCAAAAGGTATGGATATTCCTGTAGTATTAGTTGATACTCCAATGCCAGAAGGTTTTACAAATTATGATTCATATGTTGGAACAGAAAATTTCCAAGCTGGTATCCAAGGTGCTGAAAGCTTAATCGCTTCTATGAACGGTAAAAAAGGTGTTAATGTTGTTTTAATCGAAGGTGCTCCAGGAAATCCTACATGTACAACAAGAGCTGATGGTGCGCAACAAGCATTTGTAGCAGCTGGTTATAATATTATTTCTAGACAACCTGGTTATAGTGACAGAGAAAAAGCTTATAACGTAATGCAAAACGTTCTTCAAACAAGTAGTGATATTGATATCGTATTCTGTGCAAATGACGAAATGGCTCTTGGTGCTGTTAGAGCAACAAAACAAGCTGGCGTTGATGCAAAGATAATGGGTGTTGATGGAAATAAATCTGCTCTAGAATCAATTTTAGCTGGTGAATTGTATTCAACAATAGCTCAAAGACCTGAAAACATGGGTTATTTAGCTGTTAAATATGCAATGGAAGCAGCAAGTGGTAAAACAATTGATAAGTATGTTGATGCTGGTGTAGACATTTATACAAAAGAAAACGCTCAAAGCGCTTTAGATGCATTAAATTAAGATGATTTTAAACTGCACTTAAAGCTTAGCTTTAGGTGCAGTACTTAGGTAGATTATTATGGCAAATATAGGAATAATTGGACTTGGTTCTATGGGACTATACCATGCGAACAATATATTAAAATGTAAAAATGCTAATATTGTTGCTGTATCTGATATAAATAAAAATGGCTATGAAACTCTAATTAATAAGGGTTTAAAAAATATTAAATTTTTTACAGATCCATCTATGTTAATTGAAGATATTAGTGTTGATGCAGTATTAATTGCTTCTCCAGATTCATCTCACTATGAATTATTAAAAGGATGTTTAGCAAATAAAAAATTAGTATTTTGTGAAAAACCAATCGCTTTGGATAGTAAAAAAGCCTTAGATATAGTAAATCAAGAAATTCAATTAAATAAAAAATATATTGCCTTAGGGTTTAATAGAAGATTTGATAAAAATTTTCTACAAATAAAACACGTTTTAGATAATATGCATCTTGGAGATAGTTTGCTATATAAAGGATTGCATAGAAACGATAAAGCATTTTATGAAGCAAATTCAGCTTTTATTTTAAATAATTCTGCAGGACATGATGTAGATATTTCTTCATTTTTACTAAATTCTAGACCAAAAGAAATAAGTGTTGTTGGGATTAAAAGTAATCATTTATTAAATGAAGATTGTGCTGATTTATTGCTATTAAACATAATAATGCAAAACAATAAAATGGCTAATATTGAAGTCTTTGTTAATGCACGTTATGGATACGAAGTAATGGCTCAAGTAGTTTGCCAACAAGGAGTTGTTGATTATTCAAATAACAACAACATTTCCATAAAAACAAACAATAAATATAGTGAGGGATTAACAAGCGATTATAGAAAATATTTTGAACAATCATATATTGATGAAATGGAAAATTGGATCGCATATTTAAATCATGATTGTGAATTACAAATGGCTAGTGCATTTGATGGCTATGTAGCATTAAAAACTACTGAAGTTGCTGCTAAAGCTTTAGTTAGTCATAAGTTTGAACAAGTTGAATTAATTAATACCCCAGGGCTATATAAATTTAATTAGAAAATTTTATAAGTAATTAAAGATTAAGATTATTTATTAAAAATAAAGTTATACAAACGTTTGCATTTGATGTTTGAATAATATTTTAGGAAGAAGAAATGATTGAAAAGAAGAAAAAAGAATTTGTAACAGGCTATAATCCTATTACTGAATTAAATGGTAAGAATAAAGAAATGCTTTTAGATTTCGGCATTTTAAAATTAGATAAAGGTGAAAAATACAAATCTGATTTAAATCTAGAAAGAGCATATTTATTGATTACTGGATCTGTACAATTTAAATACGAAGATAAAACTACTGATGCTTCAAGATTTTCTTGTTTTGATGAAGAACCAATAGTTCTTCATATAGCAAATAAAGTAGAAGTTGAGATTATTGCATTAGAGGATTCAGAACTTTGTGTTGAAAGAAGTGTAAATGAAAACTCTTTCCCTACAAAATTATATACCAAAGAAAATGTAAGAACAGATATTTTTGGAAAAGATGTGTTAAATAATACTTCAATTAGAAGTGTTAGAACTGTTTTTGATGGAGAAATTGCACCTTATTCAAATATGGTTTTAGGTGAAGTTATAAATCATCCTGGTAAATTTTCAAGTTATCCTCCTCATGATCATCCTCAACCAGAAATTTATCATTATAGATTTTTCCCAAAGCAAGGTTTTGGCGTTTCAATGTTAGATGATAATGCTTTCATTGTAAAAGATGGGGACACTTCTTTAATTCATCCAGATACAACTCATTCACAAGTAGCCGCTCCAGGTTATGCAATGTACTACATTTGGATGATTCCTCATTTAGAAGATGAAAAATGGCTTCCAACTACTCGATATTATAGAAAAGAACATCAATGGTTGTTAGATAAAGATGTAAAAATCTGGCCAGAAAGAAAATTTGAGAAATAGGAGGGTGATAATGAATAAAACAATTAGGTTATCTGTTGGACAAGCAATAGTAAAATTTCTTGATAATCAATATGTATCATTTGATAACAAAGAAGAAAAGTTTGTTAACGGAGTTTTTGGTATATTTGGTCACGGTTGCGTTGTTGGTTTAGGTGAAGCCTTAGAACAAAACAACCATAGTCTTAAATTTTATAAAGGTTGTAATGAGCAAGGAATGGCTCATGCAGCAATAGCATATGCAAAACAAAATAATAGAAAAAAAATTATGGCAGTTACATCTTCAATTGGCCCTGGTGCTATGAATATGGTAACAGCAGCTGCTTTAGCAACTACCAATAGAATTCCAGTTTTATTATTCCCAGGTGATGTATTTGCTTGCAGACAACCAGATCCTGTTTTACAACAATTAGAACAATTCCATGATTTTGGTATAACATCTAATGATGCTTTTAAGCCAGTTTGTAGATATTTTGATAGAATTTATAGACCTGAACAAATCATGAGTGCCCTAATTCATGCCATGAGGGTATTAACATCCCCTGTTAATACAGGTGCTGTATGTGTTGCTTTACCACAAGATGTTCAAGGCGAAGCATATGATTATCCTGTAGAATTTTTTGAAAAAAAGGTTCATTACATAGATAGAGTTGATGCAAACGAATCTGTTGTAAATGAAGCTATTAAAATTCTAAAAGATAGTAAAAATCCAATTATGATTTGTGGTGGTGGTGTTAGATTTAGTGAATGTGGAGATACATTTGCTAACTTTGCATCAAAATATAATATTCCATTTGGCGAAACTCAGGCTGGAAAAAGTGCTGTAGAATTTTCTCATCCAATGAATTTAGGTGGAATAGGAGTAACTGGTGGTTTAGCTGCTAATAAAATTGCTAAAAATGCTGATGTAGTAATTGCTGTTGGAACAAGACTAAGTGATTTTACTACTTCAAGTAAATGGTTATTCCAAAATGAAAATGTAAAAATAATTTCTATAAATGTAAATGATTTTGATGCAGTTAAAATGGATGCAATTCCTTTAATTTGTGATGCTAAAAAAGGTTTAGAAGCCCTTAGTAAAAAATTAGATGAAATTTCATATAAAGCAGCTTATACCAAAGAAATAAGAGAAATTAAGGAAACTTGGGATAAAGAAGTAGATAGACTTTATACTACAGAATTAGGTCCTAATAATAGATATTCACAATTACGTGCTTTAGGAATAATGAATGAAGAATTATTTGACAAAAATAGCATAGTAGTTGGAGCATCTGGCTCTCTCCCTGGAGATATGCAAAGAGTTTGGAGAGCTTATGAAAGAGAAACCTATCATATGGAATATGGATATTCTTGTATGGGCTATGAAGTTAGTGGGTCTTTAGGTGTAAAGTTAGCAGCTCCAGATGTTGAAGTTTATTCAATGGTTGGTGATGCAAGTTTTGTAATGCTTCATTCTGAATTATTAACAGCTTTAGAAAATAAAATCAAAATTAACATAATGCTTTTTGATAATAATGGTTTTGGTTGTATTGATAATTTACAAAGATCTCAAGGAATACCAAAGTTTGGTTGTGAATTAGTTTATAGAGGTGATGAATCTAATAGGATTGATGCCTCAGGGAAAAGATTGCAAGTATCTTATGCAACTATTGCTAAAGGATATGGCTGTGATGTTTGGACTGTTCATAACAGTGAAGAATTAAGAAAAGCTTTAGTTGAAGCTAAAGCAAGTAAAAAATCAACATTAATAGATATTAAGGTTGATGAAGACTCTATGAGTGGCTCTTATGAAAGTTGGTGGAGAGTTGGGACTCCAGAAATATCTGAAAAACCAAGTGTAGTTGAGGCATATGCACAATTACAAAAAGAAATTAAAAAAACTAAAAAATATTAATTTTTAAATAAATTATATGAGGTTTATATATGGACAGTAATAAAGTTAAATTAGCAATAGCACCTATTGCTTGGACAAACGATGATTTACCTGATTTAGGCAGAGAAAACACATTTGAACAATGCGTAAGCGAAATGGCTTTAGCAGGTTTCACCGGTAGTGAAGTTGGTAATAAATATCCAAAAGATCCTAAAATTCTAAAACCAATGTTAGATCTAAGAGGAATTAGTATTTGTAACCAATGGTTTAGTAGCTTTTTAACTACAGAAGATTTAAATGAAAATATTGCAAAATTTGATGCACAGTTAAATTTTCTTGAAGCAATGGGAGCAAAAGTAATTGGACCTGCAGAACAGGGTAATAGCATTCAAGGTAAAGCATTAAGTGTTTTTGATGAAAAACCTGTTTTTAGTGATGAACAATGGGAAAAAGTTGCAACTGGGTTAAATGCTTTAGGTAAAATCGCTAAGCAAAGAGGTTTCAAATTATCTTACCATCATCATATGGGTACAGGTTGTCAAACTATTGCTGAAACAAAGAAATTAATGGATTTAACTGATAAAGAATATGTTTATTTAACATTTGATTCTGGTCATTTTGCTTTTTCCGGTGAAGATCCAGTTGAAGCATTAAAATTATTTGTAGATAGAGTTGCTCATGTCCATTTAAAAGATATAAGACCTGAAGTGGTTGAAAAAGTTAAAAAAGAAAAGTTGAGCTTTTTAGATGCTGTAAGAGCTGGTGCTTTTACAATACCAGGTGATGGATGTATTGATTTCCCATCAATATTTAAAATTTTAGAAGAACATGATTATCAAGGATGGATGGTTGTAGAAGCTGAACAAGATCCTGCAAAAGCAAATCCTTTAGAATATGCAATTAGAGCCAGAAAGTATATTAGAGAAAATACAGGGTTGTAGGAGAAAAAAATGGAAAAATTAAAAGTTGGAATTATTGGTGGGGGTAGAATTGGTAAAGTACATATTCAAAGTATTACTAATTTAGTACCAAATGCAACTATTGTTGCTTTAGCAGACCCTTTTATGAACGAAGATTTAAAAAATTGGGCAAAAAATAGAGGAATTAATGAAACATATAGCGATCCCTATGATATAATAAATCATAAGGATATCAAAGCTGTAATAATTTGTTCTCCAACTGATACCCATACTGAGTTAATCCAAGCTGCAGCCAAGGCAAAAAAACACATATTCTGTGAAAAGCCTGTTGATACTGATTTGCTTAGAATTAAAAAGACAATGGATGTTGTTAGAGAAAATGAAGTACTTTTCCAAATTGGGTTTAATAGGCGCTTTGATCACAACCATAGTGCTGTACGTGATGCTGTCATGGAAAATAAAGTGGGTGATGTCCATATTATAAAAATTACTTCTAGAGATCCTGAACCTCCAAGTCCTGAATACGTAAAAGTATCTGGTGGAATTTTCTTAGATATGATGATTCATGATTTTGATATGGTTCGATTCTTAAGTGGCAGTGAAGTTAAAGAAGTTTATGCAACAGGTGCTGTTCTAATTGATCCAGAAATAGGAAAAGCTGGTGATGTTGATACAGCGATGGTAATGCTAACTATGGAAAATGGTGCTCTATCTATCATCGATAATTCAAGACAAGCTGTTTATGGTTATGATCAACGAACAGAAGTCTTTGGTTCTAAAGGTTGTGCAAAAGTAGAAAATGATAGAAAGAGCCTTGTTGAAGTTAGTTCTAAAGATAGCGTTGAATCAGAAAAACCACTTTATTTCTTCTTAGATCGATACATTGATTCATATGCTAACGAGATTATTGATTTTATCAATTCAGTTCAAAATAATGCTCCAATAAAATGTGGAATTGAAGATGCAGTTAGACCAGTAGAAATAGCTCTGGCAGCAACAAAATCATTAAAAGAGCATAGACCTGTTTTGATAAGTGAAGTAGCACTCTCATAACAAGGAGGAAAATATGGGCGTCATCACAATTTCAAGAAAAATGGGTAGTGAAGGTACTTACATCGGAAGAAAAGTAGCTGAAAGACTACATATGGCTTATGCAGACAAGGCTTTTATTTCAAGAGTCATGCGTGAATATGGTTTTAGTGCATTTAAAGAAGTTTATGATGAAACTCCAACTTTCTGGGATAAGTTTCTTACAATTAGAGAACAAACAATTGATTTCTTAGCAAGAACAGAAGAAGCAATTGGTAAAGCTGATAATGTAGTAATTGTTGGTCGCGGTGGTTTTGGTATTTTTGAAAATTTTAATGATGTATTAAATGTTAGAACAAAAGCACCAATAGAAATCCGCGTAAAGCGTCAGATGGCTGAACATGAAATGAGTTATGAAGAAGCTTATGCTCATGTTATAGAAAACGATAAGGTCAGAAAACAATTTGTAGAATCAGATTTTAGATTTAATTATCAAGATACAAATAATTTTGACATGATTATTAATACAGGAATTATAGATCCTGATAAAGCTGTCGATTACATTTGTGAGGTTTATCAATCATTAATTGAAAAAGGTAGATGTAGTACTTCAAAAAATCTTAAAGATTTAGAAGTCGATTCTATACTTTTAAAATTTGTAAAAGAAGAATTAGACAAAATTCGTTAAGGAGTAAATATTTATGAAAAAAGTTAAAGTAGGCGTAGCCGGTTACGGTACTATTGGTCAAAGGTTAGCTGATGGGGTTGAACTTCAAGAAGATATGGAATTAGTAGGAGTAGCAGATGTAGCTCCAACTCTTCCAATACAAGCTTTATATGAAAAAGGTATGCCTTATAAACTTTTTACTGCAGCACCAGATAAAAAGAATTTATTAACTGATAAACATATTCCAGTAAGTGGAACAATAGAAGATTTAGTTCAAGAAGTTGATATTATGTTGGATGCTACAAACGCTGGTATTGGGGCAATGAATAAAAAATTATATGAAAAATATAATACTAAAGCAATTTTCCAAGGTGGAGAAAAAAATGATGTAGCAGATATTTTCTTCCATGGTTATGCAAATTATGAGAAAGGCTTAGGCGCACAATATCTAAAATTAACTAGCTGCAACACTACAGGCTTAATCAGAGCAATTGATGCTATTGATAGAGCTGTTGGAGTTAAAAAAACAGCTATTACAATTATTAGAAGAGTAGCTGATCCTGGTGATTATCATAGAGGTTTGACTAACGCTTTAGAAGTTGCTCCTGCACCAAACCATCAAGCTTTAGACTTGATGACAATAATGCCACATATTGATGCAACAGGTATTTTAGTACATACACCAGTTACTCATGGTCATATAATTACTCCTGTTGTTTCAACAAAGTCAAAAATGACGAAAGAGGAATTGTTAGAAATTTTTATTGCACATCCTAGAATTAGAGTTGTTAGTAGGGAAGATGGATTTTTGGGCAATGCTTCATTATTTAAATATGCTAGAGATCTAGGTCATCCTAGAGGAGACATGTATGAAATAGCAGTATTTAAAGAATCAATTGTTAATAGTGGTGATGATATTATGTTCGCAATTAATATCCCACAAGAAGCAGTTGTTATTCCAGAAAATATTGATGGTATTAGAGCTGCACTAAGAATGCAAGAAACTCGTGAAGAGGGAACAAAGGCAACAAATAAATATTTAGGAATGAAATAATGAATAATAATTTAGGGTTTAAATCAATTGAAGAAGTAGATATAAACAATAAAAAAGTTTTACTTAGACTAGATATTAACTCTCCAATAGATGTAAAAACAAAAAAAATTGTTAATACTAATAGAATTGATAAATCATTAAAAACTTTAAATTATTTAAAAGATCATAATGCAAAAGTTGCAATAATTGCTCATCAAGGGGATACTTTAGATTATCAAAATCTAATACCTCTTGAAGAGCATGCACAGATATTGTCAGAAAAATTGAAAACAAAAGTTCATTATATTGACGATGTCTGTGGTCTTGCAGCTATTGAAAAAATAAATAATTTAAAATGTGGTGAATTTATTATTCTAGGTAATTTAAGATATTTAGGTGAAGAACTTTCAACCTTTGAAAATAGTGTTAAATTGACAGATGAGCAAATGTTAAATACTTATTTAGTAAGATCCTTAGCTTCTCATTTTGATATTTATGTAAATGATGCTTTTTCTGCAGCTCATAGGAATGCTCCAAGTATGGTTGCTTTCCAGAAAATTTTGCCTAGTGCTGCTGGATTCTTATTTTTTGATGAAGTATCAACTTTGAAAAAAGTTATGAGTAATCCGGCCTCTCCTTGTATATTTGTTTTAGGTGGAGCAAAAATTTCTGATGCTTTTTCAATGATGGAAGAAGTTTTATCCAAAAATATTGCAGATAAAATACTTACTTGTGGGGTAACTGGTGAAGTTTTTCTTATAGCAAAATCAATATATTTGGGAGCAGCTGTTGATAAATTCTTAAATGATAGAGGTTTAATTAATTTTGTAGATGAAGCAAAAACTCTATTAGAGAAATTCGGAGACAAAATAGAAACTCCTATGGATTTAGTTTACGAAGAGAATGGTAAGAGAATTTGTATAAACATTAATGAAGAGATAAAAGATAAACTTTTTGCTGATATTGGTGAAAAAACAATTAGTTCTTATTCAATGTTAATTTCAAATGCAAAAACTATTTTTGTAAATGGGCCTGCGGGCATGTATGAAAATCCAGTATTAGAGAATGGTACTAAAGCTTTATTACAAGCAATTGCTAATTCTAATGGATTCAGTGTTATTGGAGGTGGGGATAGTGTTACTGCAACAGTAAAATTTACCGATCCTTCAAAAATGAGCTATATATGTACTGCCGGTGGTGCAATGGTTAGATATTTATCAGGTAAAAAGCTTCCTTTAATTACAGCTATGGAAAATTCAATATAGCTGGGGTATATATAAATAACTAAGAAGTGAAGGAAGTTATATTTCTTTCACTTCTTTTTTTTCGGAGAAAATTATGAGATATAAAATTAAATATAATGATGAAGTTGTTGATGTACAAATTCCAGACAATAGCGTAATTATTTCACCAAAAGATGTTGAGAAAAAAGATCAACATGAAATTGTTAATGTTGGATTAAATCATCCCTTTAATAGTGAGAAACTAGATGAATTTATTGCTGATAAAGAAAAAATTTTAATTATAGTAAATGATGGGACCCGCCCAACACCAACTGCTCAAATTTTGGAAACTATTTATCCATTAATAAATAAAAAACAAATTAAAATTATGGTGGCAACTGGAGTTCATAGGATTGCAAATGATAATGAAATAAAAAAAATTTTAGGAAATACATATAGTTATTTAAGAGATAAAATCGTTTCTCATGAAGCTAGAAAAGATGAAGATTTGCAATATATTGGTACTAGTAGGGCCAATACACCTTTAGTTATTAATAAAGAGGTTCTCTTAAATGATGCACTAATTATAATAGGAAGTGTAGAACCTCATTATTTTGCTGGTTATACAGGGGGTAGAAAAGCAATAATGCCTGGTGTTGCTTCCTATAAATCAATTGAAGCAAATCATAAGAGAGCTTTAGATCCAAGAGCAAAAGCTTTGAATTTAAAAGACAATCCAGTACATTTAGATATGGTTGATGTTTTAAACTTGCTTAGAGATAAGCCAATGTTTTCTATAATGAGTGTAATGGATAGAGACCATCAAATATATGAAATAACAACTGGCAATATAATTGATAGTTTTGATGCAGCAATAGAAAAAGCAAATGAAGTTTTTACTTTTGAAATTAAAGAAAAAAGTGATATTGTTGTATCGGTAGCATCCTCTCCGATGGATATTGATTTATATCAATCTCAAAAAGCCATTGATAATGGTAAACTTGCACTAAAAGAAAATGGAATTCTAATTCTAATTTCAGCATGTAAAGAAGGAGTAGGAGAAAAAGCTTTTTATGATTTATTAAAATCATCAACAACACCAAAAGCTGTTTTAGAAAGTATTTATAAAAATTATAAATTAGGATATCACAAAGCTGGTAAAATGGCTGAAATTATGACTTGGGCAGATATTTGGGTTGTTAGTGAATTAGAAGATCAATTATGGGAAAATATTTTTATTAAACCTTTTAATTCAATTCAAGAAGCAATTGATGAAGCCTTAAAAATAAAAGGTAGCAATGCATCATTAAGTTTACTTAGCGATGGTTGTATAACAGTACCTCTGTTAAAAAAGGAATAATTAAAATAGGTTGTTGATAAACAATACAACAATTATATAATAAACACTTAATATCACAACAAAATTATATATTTTTTGTGGTATTATTTTTATTAATCCAATAGATGCTAACAATCCAACCAGTAAACCTGGTAACATTGAAGCCGTTATTGTAAGTGTTTCAATGTTAATATTTTTCCAGAAGAGAACAAAAATTATGGTTTTTGTAATATTTAAAGAAATAAAAAACAAAGCTGTAGAACCCACAAACTCTTTTTTCTCTTTGGTTTGTCTTAAAAAATAAAGACAAACAATAGCTCCAGCAGCGTTAGAAATAGTTGATACTCCTGCTAAAAATGATAGAAATAGTGTAAATGGTTTATTTAATGGTTTTAAATCAATTGCAATACCTTTTTTATGATCAATATATTTTTTAATCTCTTGATAAGTTATCATAACTACCATTAACAATAAGAAAAATGAGATAAAGATTGTAAAAACTCTATCATCAATAAAGGACGCAAAGAAACTTGTTATAATTGTTCCTAAAATTGCTAGTGGAACAAAATATTTTACTGCTTTAAAATTAATATGTTTTCTATAAATAATAATTGGTAGAATATCGCCTAATAGAAAAATAGGAGCTAATATACCAATGACTTGTTTTGAAGGAATGAATGTAAGAAGTAGATACATGCAAACAACAGATAAATTTCTAAAACCTCCTTTATCTAAACCTAAGAAAAAAGCTGCTAGTGATAGAATTATAAAATTATTTGCAATAATAGAATTGCTCATGATTTACCTCTTTGTTGTAAGTAATATTCCTTGAATAGAAAAGAATAAAAATAATGGTAATATAATTGTATAATTTTGTTGATAAAGACTAGTAGTCAAAATGTTTTTTAGAACAATAAAAACAATTAAATATAGGCTATAAAGTGAAATTAATTTCTCAAATACAAAAAGTCTAAAAGTTGAATCTCTTTTAGAACTAATTGTTGTTAATGAAGATATAAACAATATTAAATATATAATAGGATTAAAAAATAATATATTCTCATTATTATAAGTTGGCTGAATATTTGAAAAGAAGACAAAATAAAATATAAACAAGGAAATGATAAAAAGGAAAAATAAAATTATTGAATTAAAGATTCCATATAAAGCTAATTCATTATCCTGCTTAAATGTTTTTAATAATAATCCGATTAAACCTAATAATAATCCTATTGCACTATAAAAAAGTAGGTGATGCTTTGTTCTTCTAAATGCATTAAATGGGGTAGAGGTATTACTTGAATAAATAATTGTTTTATTTGCATTAAATCCCTCATATTCCATAATAGATTTTTCTAAAAATTCAGGTGAAAACATATTTTCCCAAGCTGAGTTTTTAACATCACAACTTGGACCTAAGAATGAATTTAATACCCAATTTACAAATAATGAATTATCTAATTGTTTTATTGATAAATCTCTAAATGAAAAAGATGTATACTGATTTTGAGCCCATTCTTTAAATTTATTATCTGTAGCCCAATTAAAAATATCTCTAATTCTTGTAGCACAGTTGTCAGTATAAAAATCATATAAATATGTATTATTATCATTTTGAGAATTATAATTTAAGAAATTAATTATATCAACTTTCTTTTCATCTGGGATATTTAATTCAACTTTGGTTACAGTCCTATCTTCATCAATAGCAACTTGTAATCTAGAATCAGCATAAGAGGGTATTAAAAGATAATACATTTTGCCTTCTAAAAAATGTTCATAAAAATTTTCACTATTAAAACTAAATACACCATAATCGTATATAATAGCTTTTTTGTCCTTTTGCTCAATCAAAATAGCAGAATGGCCAAACCAACTATATATTTCTTTACCAGGTGTTATTGTTATTAAAGAAATTTTTGTATCATCAAGTTCAGATAAATTATAACCATCTAGTGATGTAGTTTTAGTAAAATTATTTAAGTTTTCTTGGCTTGGGAAAGGATTAGTTAATGGAGTTTTAGTAATATTTAAAGAAAAAATATTTATACTAACACAAAAAAATAAAATAAGAAAAATTGATAGGCGTTTTTTTATCTCCATAATAATGTTATAATATCATAAGACGAAATGCATTTCTATATTTTTTTATATAAATAAAAATGATTTTTTTTGTTGACTAGTTGTTGTTTAGTTTTTATTGTGTGTGTGGAGGGGTTATGGATAGAGATATTATTACTCAAGCAATTGTTTTACATTCAAGACGCGATGGAGTAAATAATATGAATTTAACATTACTTAGCCTTGATTTAGGTTTAATTAATGTTCGAGCGTTTGGTGCAAAAACCAGTAAAAAAGCTCCTAAAGCCTTTAGATTTCAAGAAGGGCAATTTTTTTTATACCATAATCCAACTAAAAAACAATATATTCTTAAAGATGTAAAATTAATTAGTGATCATGATTTAATATCAACTGAATTTTCTAAAGTTGTTTGTGCATCTTTAATGAGTGAAATATTATTAAAAACATATATAGATAATTTTGCTTTTTCTTATAATTTATTTACTAAGTGTTTAGATTTATTAGAAGATTCTACAATAAATGAAGATATTATTTTGATACAATTTATACTGAGAATGATTAAAGATCATGGGTTTTTTGAAGATTTCAATCATTGTCCAAGTTGTGATAAAAGATATGAAACAGATGAAATATTATATTTTTCTGATTCTTTAAGCGTACCTAGTTGTAAAGATTGTTCCAATTCTTCTAATATTATATTACCCCCGAAAGCGAGGAAGTATTTATCTTATACACTTGATTTAGACTTAGAAGATGCAATAAAAGTGAAATTATTTGAATCAACTGCACAAAGGATAAAAGCATATATGATTCGTTGGATAACTGTAATAATAGGGTATCCATTAAAAAGTTTAAGCGTGTATAATTAAATAAAGGGAATATATGAATTGGTTAAAAAAGAGTATAGATATTGAAGAAGTAAAACAATTATCAAATCGTTATAAAGTTGATTTATTTACATGTTCAATTCTAGCTAGAAGAAGAATTGTTGAAAGAGAACAAGTTAAATATTATTTAGAAAATGATTTATTATTTTTGCATAGTCCATTTGAATTTAAAGACATGGAAAATGCTATTGAAAGAGTATTAGATGCAATTGAATCCAAAGAAAAAATTCGAGTTTTCGGAGATAAAGATGTTGATGGTATTACAAGCACTGTAATTTTAGTTGATGAATTAAAAAATCTTGGGGTTGATGTTTCTTATACTGTACCTGATGGCACCGACCCTTATGGTATGACTAAGGAGAAAGTCCAAAAAGCGAAAGAGGATGGCGTTTCATTAATAATTACTGTTGACTGTGGTATAAGCGAAGTTGAAGAAATCGAATTTGCAAACTCTTTATATATAGATACTATTGTTTTAGATCATCATATAAGCGGTGAAGTTTTACCTCCAGCTTATTCAATAATAGATCCAAAGAAAAAAGGTTCTACTTATCCATTTGAGCATTTAGCTGGATGTGGAGTAACTGCAAAATTTATTTGGGCTCTAAGATTTGCAAACACACAATATTTTAATGAAGATTATATATTGTTGCATGCTCAGCCTGGTAATGATACTGTTATTATTCAAGCAATAAAAGTAAGAAATCTAGTTGTTTTAGATAGAACTATAGAAATCATTAATCCTGATTTAATTCTTCCGAACCAAAGTAAAATTATTGAATTTATTAATTGTGGTGTTCCAATTATAGTTTTAGATGAAGAGGTTGAGAGAAAACAATTAAGTAAAGCCTTTAATTCAAAAATTGATATTTTCTTACAAGATCTTAGACCCATATTAAATCAAACTTTTCCTGGCTTGAAAAATAAAAGTCTATTTGCTCTATCTGAAGTATCAAAAAGTGGTAAATATAGTGAAATTATAAAAGATGAACTAGATGTACTTATGGGGATGTTCAATTCTTTGATTTTTCAAACAAATAAAGGTTTATCAAGTGATTTTGATAATGTTTTGGATTTAGTAGCAATAGGAACAGTTGCTGATATGATGCCAATGGAAGATGAAAATAGAATAATAGTTAGAAGAGGTTTAAAAGTCTTAAGTGATAATCCTCGAAAATCTTTATTGCCATTATTAGTAAATGCAAAGCTACTTAACAAAAAGATTAATACAACTCATATAGGTTGGAATATTTCTCCAACAATAAATTCAGCAGGTAGATTAGGTAATGCTAAAGTTGCAATACAAATGTTTTTAGCCCAAGAACAAACAGATATTGAGAAATATGCTAATGATTTATTATATTTCAATAAGGAACGTCAAAAACTTGGTGATGAAGCTTGGCACAGTATGCAAAATGAAGCTAAGGATAATTTTGAAAAATTTGGTTCAAAGCTAGTATTGGTTAAAGACACAAAAGTTGTAAAAGGGATAACTGGGTTAATGGCCTCAAGACTTATGAATAACTTTAAAAGTCCTAGTATGGTGCTTTGTAATAACGAAGATGGAACATTAACAGGTAGTATGAGATCTCCAAAAGGTTTCCATATAACTAAATTCTTAAAACAATTTGAATCTTTATTATTAAATTTTGGTGGACATGCACATGCTGGGGGATTTTCTTTAGAAAAGAACAATTTAGATCAATTTATCAAGCAAGTTGAAGAAAAACTATATACAATGGATGATGTGGATTGCGATGATGAAGATAGTATTGATATTGATTGCACAATAAGTGAAAAAGATTTTAGTCCAGAATTATTAAAAATTGTTGAAAGATTTGAACCATATGGACTAAATAATAATCCTTTAGTTTTTCATATTGAAAAGGCATTATTAAGTGATTATTACTTTATAAATGGTGGTAGTAATGGTAGCCGTAATATTAAACTAATAATATCCTATAACAACTATAAATGGCCATGTATTTTTTGGAATGGTGGAAAATTAGTTGAAGAAAGTTTTAATAAAGATGATTTTGTTGATTTAGTTTTTAAAATGGGAATAAATAGTTTTAAAAATGCTGACTCAATACAATTATCAATAATCGATATAAAACATAGTTCTAATGTTAAAAATATAAAAATTAGCTAAAAAAAGTTAATTAAATTTTATTATTGTCTAAAATACTGTTGAATAAAAATTTTATTTTTTATATATTCACAAATGTTAGAAATAATAATAACAAAATACGTCCCAATGCAAGAAAGAGGGAAGGAGGTGATTTTGAATGGCATATATTAAAGTTGATGATAACGAACCTTTGGAAAAATCAATTAAACGTTTTAAACGTTTAGTAGAAAAAGAAGGTATTATCCGTGAGTACAAAAAAAGAGAGTACTTCGAAAAGCCATCCACCATTCTTAATAGAAAGAAGAAAGCTAATGCTCGTAAACAATTAAAGAAAGCAAGAAAATTACATGCTTCAAAATCTTATTAAGGAAACTTCCCGCTTAGTGTAATACTAGGCGGTTTTCTTTTATCAATTTTTTTAATAAAAAATATTTAAATATAATTTTTAAAAAAAAGTTTATTATAAATTATTTCAACTTTTATTTAGTAATAACAAAAAAATTTAAAAAAAAATTGACAAATTCACCAATATAATTTATTCTAGAATCAAAAAAATAGATGTTTTAAATAACTAAAAAAAGAGGTTAATTATGTTAATTCTAATTTCTGACGCTTTTGATGATTCATTGGCTACAAAATTATCAGTATTCGGCGAAGTTACTGATGATAAAGCTAGACTCAGTGAAGCAAACGTTGTGCTTGTCCGTTCAAAAACAACATGTACAAAAGAATATATTGATCAAGCTCCAAATCTAAAGCTTATTATTAGAGGTGGTGTTGGTATCGATAATATTGATAAAGCTTATGCTGAATCAAAAGGTATTATTGTTCGTAATACACCAAAAGCTTCTTCTGTTGCTGTAGCAGAACTTGTTATGGCTCATTTAATTGCTGCACCTTCACATTTAATTGAATACAATAATGGTATGAAAGAAGGTAAGTGGTTAAAGAAACAAATCAAAAGAACTGAATTATATGGTAAAACTTTATGTTTATTTGGTATTGGTAATATTGCACAAAAAGTTGCTGAAAGAGCTGCAGCATTTGGTATGAAAGTAGTTGCATATGATAAATATGTTGCAACTAGTGATAAAGCAGAAATGAAAGCAACCCCTGAAGAAGCAATTAAAGATGCAGATTATGTTTCATTACACATGCCTTTAACTGATGAAACTCGTGGTATGATTAGTGCTAAAATGTTATCAAATTGTTCCAAAGTTCCTGTAGTAATTAATACTTGTCGTGGTCCTGTAGTTGATGCTGATGATATGTGTGCTGCTTTAGAAAATGGTAAAGTAGCTCTTTATTGTACTGATGTATATCCAAGTGATCCTCCAAGTGAAGATTATCCAATTTTAAAACAAGAAAAAGTAATTTTAACACCACACGTTGGTGCAAATACTAAAGAAAATTTATTGCGTATTGGTGAAGAAACATATGCAATTATTGAAGAACTTTCTAAGGGAGGAAAGCTTTAAAATGTCACGTAAATTAAATTTTTTCGCAGGTCCATCAGTATTACCTATTGAAGTATTAGATACAATCCAAAGAGAAATCAAAGATTATGAAGGTAATGGACAATCAATGATTGAAACATCACACCGTGGTGCAATGTTCTCAAAAATGTATGCAGATGCTCAAAATCTATTTAGAGAATTATTAGGCATCAGTGATGATTATGATGTTTATTTCTTAGGTGGTGGTGCCACATTACAATTCACAATGATTCCTACAAACTTCTTACGTCCTGGAACAGTTGCTGATTATATCAAAAGTGGTACATGGGCAAACAAAGCTGGTCAAGATGCAGAAAAAATTGGTAAAGTTAATTACTATTTTGATGGAACAGATTCAAAGTTTACTACTTTACCTGATCCAAAGACTGTTAAACCTTCTGAAAACTCTTCATACCTTTATTTATGTTCAAATGAAACAATTGGAGGTATCGAATGGCAAGATTTCCCAACTACAGGTGATGTTCCATTAATTGCTGATATGTCTTCAGATATTTTATCTCGTCCTGTTGATGTAAATAATTTCTCAATGATTTATGGTGGTGTTCAAAAGAACTTAGGTCCTGCAGGTGCTACATTTATCATTATGAAGAAAGATATGCTTGAAAGACAAAATTCAAACTTAACTAATTATCTTAACTATGCTAAGCATTCTTCTGGTAATGGTTTATTCAATACTCCTCCAGTATTCTCAATTTGGGGCGTAAAATTAGTATTAGAATGGGTTAAGAAGAATGGTGGTGCTCAAGGTATGTTAGATAGAGCAATTGAAAAGAGTAATATTATTTATAATGTTCTTGATTCATCTTCATTCTATACTTCTCCAGTTGATCCAAAATACAGATCTAGAATGAATATTGTATTTAGAGCTCAAAGTGAAGATTTAGAAAAGAAATTCATTGAAGAAGCTACTAATGAAGGTATGTTAGGTCTTAAAGGTCACAGAAGTGTTGGTGGCTTAAGAGCTAGTGTATATAATGCTTGTCCTAAAGAAGATGTAGAAGCTTTAGCTCAATTTATGAAAGAATTTGAAAGGAAGAATGGTTAATAATTATGATTAAAAAAGTAGACGATACAAATAAGCAAATAATTCGTGATTTAATTGACGGCAGAAAGCCATTTAGTTCTATTGCAGAAAATCAAGGGATAACTGAGAACACTGTACGTTCTAGAGTTAATAAGCTTATTGAAGAAGGAATCCTTTCGGTAACTGGCTTAGTAGATCCAGAACTAATTCCTGGTTTACAAGTTGTAATGATGGGAGTTAAGTTAAACACTCTTGATTTAGATAAGAAGGCAATTGAATTTGCTGCGTTAAGAGGTGTTGTTTCTGTCGCTGTAGTTACTGGGCGTTATGATTTGATGGTCCAATTAATTTTAAACGAAGATGATGATATGACATTATTAGATTTCTTTAAAAATGAAATTGGAAAAATTGATGAAGTAGCGGATGTTGAAACCTTTATTGTCTACCAATCTCATAATTTAAAAGTTCCTTATGTTTTATAATATTTAATAATTGATTATTATAACTAACTGCTGTATTTTCTATTAGTGAATACAGCAGTATTTTTTTTCTAAAAAATAATGATTATTTTTCTTTGCTTTATTCTCTATGAAATCAATTGAAAAAAATATATTTTATTTTCCATTTTTCATATAAAATTATATATTAGTATTTAATTATAAAAAAGATTCATATTATTAGCTATTTTTTATTATATTCTATTATATAATTATCTTTTTAGTTTTATTTATATATGTATCTATATTTATTCAATAGTTGATTTATATTGATATTTTTAGTATCTTACACACAAAGTTAGATAAAGTTAACTAAAATAAATTTTTGGAGTATAAAATGAATAAAGAGCCATGGAAAAATTTTAAAGGTAATACTTGGAAGAATGAAATTAATATTAGAGATTTTATTCAAAAAAATTATACGCCATATTTAGGTGATTCAACATTTTTAGAAGGACCAACCGAAGACACTGAAAAGTTATGGACACAAGTTTTAAAATTGAATGAAAAAGAAAGAGCTAATGGTGGTGTATTAGATATGGATACTGATATAATATCTACTATTACTAGTCATAATCCAGGTTATTTAGATAAATCTAAAGAAAAAATAGTTGGATTTCAAACTGATAAACCTTTTAAAAGATCTTTACAACCAAATGGTGGTATTAGGATGGCAGAAAAAGCTTTATCAGAGAATAATTATACCATTGATCCTCAAATAAAAGATTTTTATAGTTATTATAGAAAAACTCATAATGCAGGGGTATTTGATGTTTATACTGACGAAATGAGAAAATGTCGTAGTTCTCATATAATTACTGGATTACCTGATGCATATGGAAGAGGAAGAATCATAGGTGATTATAGGAGAGTTGCTTTATATGGTATAGATTATTTAATTAATCAAAAAATTGATGAAAAAGATTCTATTTCCTCTATTATGAGTGAAGATAATATTAGAGACAGAGAAGAATTAAGTGAACAAATTAGAGCACTTAAAGAACTAAAAATTCTTGCAACTAATTATGGTTTTGATATTAGTCAACCAGCTAGTAATACAAAAGAAGCTATACAGTGGTTATATTTTGGTTATTTAGCAGCAGTTAAAGAACAAAATGGTGCTGCAATGAGTTTAGGTAGAACTTCAACTTTTATTGATATTTATGCTACTAGAGATTTAGAAGAAAATGTATTTAGTGAAAAAGAAATTCAAGAGTTAGTTGATCATTTTATTATGAAATTAAGATTAGTAAAATTTGCTAGAACTCCAGAATATAATGATTTATTTTCAGGCGATCCAACTTGGGTTACTGAATCAATTGGTGGTATGGGAATTGATGGAAGACCGTTAGTAACTAAGATGAGTTATAGATATTTACACACATTGAGTAACTTAGGCACAGCCCCAGAACCAAATCTAACAGTTTTATGGAGTGTTAATTTACCATCTAATTTTAAAAAATTCTGTGCAAAAACTTCAATACTTTCCTCATCCATTCAGTATGAAAATGATGACTTAATGAGAGTAACTCATGGTGATGATTATGCAATAGCTTGTTGTGTTTCATCTATGAAAGTAGGTAAAGAAATGCAATTTTTTGGTGCTAGAGCTAATTTAGCTAAATGTTTATTATATGCAATCAATGGTGGAATTGATGAAAAAACTAAAGTCCAGGTTGGACCAAGTTATAAGCCAATTTTAAGTGAATATTTGGATTATGATGAAGTAATAGCCAAATATGAAGATATGATTAAATGGCTAGCACAAGTTTACGTTAATACCTTAAATATAATTCATTATATGCATGATAAATATTCTTATGAAAGAATTCAAATGGCTTTACACGATAAAGAAGTAAAAAGATATTTTGCAACTGGTATTGCCGGTTTATCTGTAGTTGCTGATTCTTTATCTGCTATAAAATATGCTAACGTAAAAGTTATTAGAGATGAAGATAATATAGCTCAAGAATATGAAATTGAGGGTGATTTTCCAAAATTTGGTAATGATGATGATCGTGTAGACTCAATAGCTAGAAATGTTGTAAAAATTTTTATGAAATATGTAAGACAAAATCAAACATATAGAAAGAGTATTGCAACAACATCACTACTAACAATAACCAGTAATGTTGTATATGGAAAAGCCACAGGTTCAACACCAGATGGAAGGAAAGGTGGAGTAGCTTTTGCTCCAGGAGCTAATCCTATGCATCATAGAGATAAAAAAGGTGCTATTGCTTCTTTAAGCTCAGTAGCAAAACTTCCATTCAATGAAGCACAAGATGGGATATCCAATACTTTTTCTATTATTCCTGAGGCATTAGGCAAAAGTGATGATATAGAAATAACTTATAATAAGCCCTTAGCATGTGCTTGTGAAATAGAAACCGATTAAAGATTAGGAGAAAGAATTATGAAAGTTAGTGAAGCTCAAATAGATAATTTAGTTACAATGTTAGATGCATACACCACAAAAGGTGGACATCATTTAAATGTTAATGTATTTAGAAAAGAAACATTATTAGATGCACAAAAACATCCAGAATTATATCCTCAATTAACAATTAGGGTTTCTGGTTATGCTGTTAATTTTAATAAGTTAACAAAAGAGCAACAAGATGAAGTAATTTCTAGAACCTTTCACGAGGAAATATAAATGGGAAAAATTCATTCGATAGAAACATTTGGCACAGTAGATGGTCCCGGAATTAGATTAGTAGTATTTTTTCAAGGATGTCCATTAAGATGTTTATATTGCCACAATCCGGATACTTGGAATAAAAAGGGTGGTATGGAAATGTCTGTTGATGAAATTTTGAATGAATATGAAAGAAATAAAGATTTTTATAAAAATGGAGGGTTGACCGTTACAGGCGGTGAACCCTTATATCAATTAGAATTTTTAACTAATTTATTTTCTGAAGCTAAAAAAAGAGGCATCCATACTTGTTTAGACACTTCCGCAGGATGTTTTGATTATAATAATGTAGAAAAATATTTTACTTTGCTTAAAAATACTGATTTAGTTTTATTAGATATTAAACATAGTGATGATATAAAACATAAAGAATTGACAACAATATCTATGAAAAAACCATTAGAATTTTTAAATTTATTGAATAAAAAACATATTCAAGTAATTATTCGTCATGTATTAGTACCAACAATAACAGATAGTACTGAACACTTTATAAATATGGGAATATTATTAAGCCCTTATTCTAATATAATTGGTATTGATGTTTTACCTTATCATCGAATGGGTATAAATAAATATGAACAATTAAATATTGATTATCCACTTAAAGATATTCCAAATGCAAAAACCAGTCGAGCAAAAGAAGCAAGATCTATCATAGTAAATTCGTATTTAAAAGAGAGAGAAAAGCTCAATAAAAAAATAGAAAAAGTAAGTTAATTCTTGAATTTTTTTGAACGTTTTAGGTTTTTGTTTCAAAAATATTTATTCTTGTGTACTATTTTAATTAGTTATAAGGCTTATAAAAGATTTTTTTATAATTAATATGTATATATATATAATATTTATAAAATTCCTTTAATTATTTCACAAAATAGACTATTATATATAAAGTTATTAAATTTATTGAATGTTTCGAATATTTTTTATTCTATAAATGTTCATTCAAAAAATTAAACGGAGTTTTATAATGGCTAATTTAAAAACTAATTATATGGGATTGGAATTAAAAAATCCAATTATTGCTGCAAGTAGTCCTTTGACATCAAACTTAGATAACATTAAAAAGTTAGAAGATGCTGGGGTTTCTGCAATTGTTTTAAAATCAATTTTCCAAGAACAAATTGATAAAGATGCTGATTCTAATGTCGATATTGAACAATCCTTTTTAAACCATGCTGATGCATATGGCTTTTTAAGAGGTGCAAGTCAAGATCATTATATTGATATGTATTTAACTTTAGTTGAAGATGCAAAAAAGGCTTGTGACATTCCTATTATTGCTTCTTTAAATGGTTCTGGTGATGGCACTTGGATCAAAGAATATGCTCCTCGTTTTGCATATTGTGGCGCAGATGCTTTTGAAGTTAATCACTATGAAATTGGATCTAATGCCAATTATGATGGCAAACAAATGGATAAAAAATTAATCAAATTTGCTAAGATTGCAAGACAAGAAATTAAATTACCTCTTTCATTAAAAATGAGTTCAACTTTTTCTTCAACCGCAAATATCATTAGAGAATTAGATTTTTTAAAGTATGATGGTCTTGTATTATTTAATCGTTTCTTTAATCCTGATATAAATATTAATTCAGTCTCTATGTCTAGAGGGAATACCATGTCTAGTCCTAATGAATATAGTAGATCCTTAAGATGGGTTGGTTTAATGAGTGAAGAAATTAATCTTGATTTATGTGCTAATACAGGTATTTATGATGGTGAAACTATTATAAAAATGCTTTTAGCAGGTGCTGCTGCAGTTGAAGTTTGTTCTGCCTTTATTCAAAATGGCTTAGATACAGTTAATTTGATGCTTGATTCTTTAAACAGTTGGATGGAGAAAAAAGGGTATGATTCAATTGACAAATTTAAAGGTATTTTAGCTCAAGAAAAAATGAGTGACCCAACATTATGGGAAAGAACTCAATATATCAAATCTTTACATAATTAGGAGTAAATAATGGATTTAGAGTTATATAGTGACATTTCTCCTTTATCTGGAGATGAAGCTAGAAAAGGTGTTAAACTTCTTCAAAGTAATCCTTTATATATTCAAAATTTGTTGGCAATTTTATTGGATAATAAAAAACCTGATTATAAAGAAAAGGTAATGAGACAAACTAAGGAAATTATTGAAGTCTTAAATAAAGTTAATAATTATGATGATTTTCAAAAATATATTACTTCAGGATTTTTTATTCCAGCTATGTTAGATAGATCAGTTACTGATTTGTCTTTTTCTGGATTAGAAAATTTATCCGATAATGATGCATATTTATTTTTTTCAAATCATAGAGATATTGTTTTGGATTGTGCTTTATTAGATTATGCTTTATTAAAAAACAATAAGCAATTATGTGAAATGGCTTTTGGTGATAATTTAATGAGTAGTAAAGCTGCAGAAACATTATTTCGATTAAATGGTGGAATTGTAGTAAAAAGAACCTTACCATTGCGTGAAAAATATAAAGAATCAATTCGTCTTAGCAAATATTTTTGTGAAACGATTTTAGATAGAAACAAAAGCATTTGGGTTGCTCAAAAAAGTGGTAGAGCAAAAGATGGAATCGATTTAACAAGTCCTGCAATCATAAAAATGCTTTATCTCTCAATGAAAAAAAGCAACTATACATTTAGTGAATTAATAAATAAATGTAGGATTACTCCAGTTGCAGTATCATATGAATATGATCCTTGTGATATAAATAAGAGTAGAGAAGAAGTAACTAAGATTTTAAATGAAGGTAATTACAATAAAAAGAAATATGAGGATTTAATTTCTTTAGTTAAAGGATTACGTCAATTTAAAGGAAGAATACATATTCATGTTGGTAAACCTTTAGTAGATAAAGAATATAAAACACATGAAGAAGTAGCTAGAGAAATCGATAGACAAATTCATTTAAATTATAAGTTATGGCCTACAAATCTCTTTGCTTATGATTATCTTGAAAATACAAACCGTTTTAAAGATGAATATAGTGAATTTGATACAGAAAAATTCCTATCTCGTTTTTCTCATTTAAGTGATGATGTTAAAAAATATGTATTAAATGCATATGCTAATCCCGTTAGATCTTATATTAGTGAAATAGAAAATGAAAATTAGAAAAAATATGATAGCCTTAGTAATTCTTGGGCTATCATTATTATTTAACTCATGTGAAAATGGAGAATTTAAGATTTCTTCTGTTGAATCAAGTATTGATTATATTTCAACTTATAAAGTTAATATTAATGATGAATTTGATTTAATTGAAGAATATCCTAACTTATCAGTAGGAGTTGATTTTACTCAGCCAGATTTAAATATAGTAAAAATGGAATTATCTAATTCAGATAATACGTTAAAATGGGATTTTATTCCTGAAAAAATAATGATAAATAATTTAGAAATCCTTGGTTCGAGTGAAATTAACTTAGCCTCAAATTCTTTTGCATCAGGCATGTATTCTATAAAAATTTTAAATAATGACGGAAGAGAATTAGAAAAAAGTTTCAGTTTAAATAATTCAATAACTCCTCAAACCTTCTTTATATATTTGAAAAATGATGTATTATATTTTTCAGATAAAATAATTGACAATTTTTCAAATGTAGACGAATTAGAAAAAACATTTCAAAATCAAAACACAACTAACATAAATTTCTATAATTCAAATAAAGATTTAATTTCTTCATTTAATTTAATCAATCAATTCGAAACAAAAATTTATCCATTTAAAATTTCTATCAATGAATTGAATGATGTTAAATATGTAAAATTAACTTATAATAAAAATATTATATATCTTGATTTAAGTCCTTCCAACAGCTTTTTTTAATTCGTCATTATTAAATCTTATTAAAAATGTTCTGCCATGGGGACAAACTGGTTCATCTAATTCAAATACTTTTTCAATTAAACTGATTGCTGTCCTATCGTCAATATCATCACCTTGTCTAATTGCACTATGACAAGCAAGAATTGCAAAAATCCCTTCTTCAATTGCTTTAGTATCACCTGTATTATTTTGAATATAATTGATGATTTTATCCTCAATAGGTTTATAAACAGTTGGAATTGAGTGTATTTCCCATAACAAGTCACTTTTCTTAAATAATGTAATTCCTAAGTTTGCATAAACGTCAGTGTTTACCTCTAAATAATTATCTACATCTCTATCGACTTCAAATTCAATTGGAATTAAAAGTTTTTGCACACTTTGTCTTTCCTTGATTTGATTGTATAAAATCCTTTCATGTGCAGCATGTTGATCTATTAGATATAGTTCATTATCTTTTTCAACAATAAGAAAAAGTTTAAAAGCTTGCCCTATATATCTAAACTTAGGTTTTTCATCTTGTATTGAATCCCAATCATTTGTTTTTTCTTTTATTTCAACTGTATTTTCATTTTGAGAGTTATTTTCTTGGTTAAGGATTTCTTTTGCTCTTTGAAACCAATCTGGATTTTTAGGTTTAGGATCTTCTCCAATAGAACTCTCTCCAACAGATTGATAATTATTATTTCTATTAAAATAATTGTTTTGTTTTAATTGAGAGTTATAATTATTATTCTCATTATAAGACTCATTTTTCGCTTGAGAATTTAAAGGTAAATCATTTTGAAAAAATGTATCTTCAAGAGTTGGAATAGGGCGTATCATTTGTTTTTGTATCATTACAACAATACTATGATGGATCTCTGATTGAATTCTAAGTTTTGCTTCTCTTTTTGCAGGGTGAATATTAAAGTCAACAAGAGTTGGATCAACATTTATAAATAAATAACAATAAGGATAACTTCCACCAGGTAATAATTCTCCATATCCGTAACTAACTGCTTGCATTAAAGCGTAATTTTGAATAGGTCTATTATTTATATAAACTTTGATATGGGATCTATCACTTCTTTTTATATGTGGTAAGGCTGCAACAGCATAAAGAGAATATCTATCATGTTTAGCCGTTAATTCTAATGTTTCATTTAACAAAATTTTATTGTTTGTATTGAGACTTTGAACAATTCTTTCTTGCTTTGTGGTAATTGGTAAATGCAAAACCAATTTGTCATCTTTAAAGAATCTAAATTCTATTTCATTAAAAGCAAGCGCTTTTTCAATTAAAACATTTTTGCACATTAATGCTTCAGTTGAAGGTCTTTTTAAGAATTGTCTTCTAGCAGGAATTTCTGCAAATAAATCTTCGACTATTATTTTTGTACCAATAGTAGGGCCATTTGGTATTATAGAACTTTTATTACCATTATCAACAATAATCGTATGAGCTTCTTCACCATTGTAACTACTAGAAATGGTTAATTTACTTACTGCCGCAATTGAATATAGAGCTTCACCTCTAAATCCCATACTTTGCAAATGATATAAATCTTCAATACTAGATACTTTACTTGTTGTATGGCTATCAGTACAGATTAATAAATCTTCTTTATTAATACCAATACCGTTATCTAATAATGTGATTTCATCAAGTCCACCATTTTTGATTCTTAAAGTGATTGATGTTGCTTTAGCATCAATTGAATTATCAATTAACTCTCTTACTACTGAAGCGGGTCTTTCTATTACTTCTCCTGCAGCAATTCTTTGTGCTACAAGTTTACTTAATTCATGTATTCTCATATTAAAAATATTATATCATATTATAAAAAAAAATACTTCTAAGAAAATTGTTTCTTAGAAGTATGATTATTAAATTTTAAGTATTAAAAAGCAAAGTCAAGTTTATAATTCATTGAAACAGAGAATGCTAGTGGAACTGTAGTTGATCCAGGTAGTGCTAAATTAGCTTTTAAAGTTAAATCTTTATATTTATAACTAATATATCCACCATATTCAGTATTATTATTAATTAAGAAGCTTTTTATATTCATTATATCTTTTATATGGTTAATAGCATCATTTAAGTAATAATATCCACCTAATCCAAATCTATCAAAGTTCAAGCTTAAATCAATATTCAATAAATCTTCTTCAAAACTAAGTGTACTCATATTGATTGGTAAAGTATAAATAAGTGATAAATCAACAATATCATTGTTATATTTTACTTTAGCTATAGCAGACAGAGTGTTTGAATTTACTGGTGTAAAAATAGCAGTTCTAATTGTTTCTGGATGAAGCATATAAGTAGTAAACGTGTTTGAACCTTCAGTAATTAAGTAGTTAGCTCCAATTGAAACCTTTAAAGCATCAGTATTTATAGCTAAAGAAGTATTAGCAATATAATTTGGAACGAGATTAGGATCATTTGGATCAATTATAGTAGTATAATCAAAGGTTGGAATTGCATTAAAGTATAATGTTGCCCCAATATTAAATTTAACTTGTAAATCTTTATTATTTACAGGAATAAAATCAAAATTAATTGATGGATAAACATCTAATGTTCCTAAATTTCCAATAGCGATAGCTCCAACCTTAATATTTAATAAATCAACAGGAGAGAATTGGGCATTAAGTGAAAAATTTTCAATTGTTTCATTATTAATTGGTTCATATAAATTCAAATTTGAAGTAAATACATTTAGTTGAGCAAAAGGTGTTACTAATTTAGTATTAAAATGTAAATCAGTGCCACCTAATTTATCATATGCTATTGCTGAATCTAAATTTGTATCAAAAGCATTTCTATCAATATTTATATCAATACTTTGACTTGCATTAACTATATTTAAATGATCAATAACACTTAAAGCATATTCAGTAATATCTCTTGGAGTAGCGGGTGGGAAAGGATATAAGTCAGTGCTAAATGATAAATCACTATTTATATCTCCAGCTAAATTAAGTGAAAATGAGAATCCACCATAATTAATATAAGGTTTAATTGATACATTTCCATAATAATCATTATTTAAGAAAGTTGAATCTTTAACATCAACATTGGCAACTACACTTGTATCTAAGCCAATATGAGTTTTTAATTTTTCTTCTTCACTTGAGTAAATGTTTGCCTTTTGATATTCAACTGTTGGTTCTTCATTTACTTCTACAGTTTCAGTTTTTATTGGTTCTTCAATTACTTCTTGTTTTCTAACACTAAAAGCAAGTGGTTTGAACTTTGGAGCTGGAATATTTGCATTAATCTTTACATCAGTGAATTTTGGTTTACCAGGTGCTAAATCAAGTACTTCAGCAGTATCTTCAGGTAATATTAATAAATTATCACTGAAACTAGGAGCTGATGGAGCATTAGCATTATTAACTTTTATAATATTTTTAATCTTAGCATCGTTTATTGCTGTTGAAGTACTTTTAATAGTTGGAGTTAATAAGAAAGCAGAAAGATTATCTGGTACATTAACTTGACTAATATAATTATTCAATGTTCTATCAATATTCGTTGTAGTTAAATTAAGTGATTTTAATAGGCTGTTGTTATCTTCTAATAAATTGGAAGTATAAACTTTTGCATAACGTGTAGAAACAACCTTCGAATCTTTAACATTAATTGTATAATTTTGTATTTCTGAATAGCCAACGCCAGTTCTTAAAACAGGAATTCCATTAATATTAAATAAAGAAGCATCGCTATTATTACTATCAATTATCAAATCAATTCCATTAATATGATTTATTATATTATTTGAGTTAAACTCATTGTAATTAAGGTTCGTAACGAGTATTACATAATCAGCAACTTGTTTAGCTTCATTAATAGCATTTTGAGCATTTTGGACTAAAACATCATCAGTTAAATTTAAATCCATAAGTTGAGTTAAATCTGAAGGATTTGAAAGACCTAATACAGCAATTTTAAAATCATCAAATAAATATAATCCATAAGGATTAAAATAGAATAAATTATCATTATTCATTGCGTTCGTGCTAATGAAATTAATATTAGAAGTTTTATTTAAAGTAGTTAAATTTTTAATACCATTTGCAAAATCAATTGCACCTGGAACGAAAATATCATAACCAATATCGTCTAAGATTTTTATTGCAGTTTTACCTTTATCAAACGCAACAAAAGGGGAGCCGTTTAATGTATTACCACCATCGATTAATAGAATATTTTGATTATTATTTTTTGCATCTTTAACAATCCCTGATAGAGCAGGTAAGTTAAAGTTATAAATATTACCTTGTCCATTACCAGTTACAATAAAGTTAATAGTAGTTATATTGTCAAAATTATTACTTTTTTGTATAGGTTTAAGTCCAAGTAAATAATTAGCATTTAAGAAAGCTTCTCTATTAGCAATGCTTTCTTTTTTATTGGAAGCACTAATAACTTGTTCTTTATATGCATATTCACTTTTAATTAAGTTTATAATATCCCTATTAGTTTCAATATTTATATTTTGAGTTAAATAATCTTGAGGAATATCTAGAGAGAAATTATCTGGATAAGCCATATCAATCATTTGTGCACTTGTCATATAAGTTCTTTCGTTTGTAAGTGCATTATAGGATGTCCCTTGGCCACTATAGAAAATTCCATATTCTAAGTCTGCAGTACTAATTACATTAATTTTTGCTGGAGATTTAAATTCATATTCACTAACTGGTGTTAAAATTGAATATTTTTGTACAAATAAAGAATCTGTATCTAACGTAATTTGTCCATCAATTAAATAAATTTGAGGTTCTACCTTAAATGGATCAATTACTACTATAGAATTTGCACCAATTTCCAACGTTCCATAAGTATAATTAATAGTCACATCTTTATCTTGAGTTTTTAAAATTATTTTATTATTTATTTTTATATTACTATTAGAATTTAAAGAAACTCTTTTACCATATTCGTTGTACAAAGACAAATCATTAGCTCTTCCTTTAATAATATCAAATGAAAGATATTGAGCATAAAGACTTGATAATGTACATAATGTTAGTAGCAATAAAAATAATAATTTTTTATAAATTTTGATCATAAATTATACCTTCTTGTTTTTTTTAAAAGAGTGAAAATCTGTAACCTAATGAATATGTAGGCTCAATATTTCCATTTGAATCACCAACAAGACCAAAATTAACAGTAATTTCGTTTATTTGATAGAATATAATGTTTGCTGAAAGATCAACACTTATATTTTTCAAAGTAGTAAAGCCTTCAATAAAGCTTTCACTAAATACACCAGATTCTTTGAAGAAATCTTTTTGTGCATAAATTGATATATCACTTATAGGTCCTATTGCTTTTTGACTCTTGATTGTTAGATTCAAATTATATGCATCTAGTTGAACACCTGAGAATTCTAATTCAGAAGCTAAAACAAACTCTGATAATCCATTGTTAGCATAGAAACCAGCGTTACCACTAACTATAAAGTCAGGTTTAAATTGTGGTAAAATAGCATTTTGAATTAATTCTAAATTGTTTTGTTCAAAATCATAATTTACTGCATCATCATCAATTATGTTTTCTATATGAGCATCATATGAGAAATTTGTGAATAACCATCCATAGAAACCAATTCTTTGAGATAAAACTCTATGACTAGTTGTAGCTGTATCTTTTATTTGTTTACTTATTAAATCATAATAAGTAATTAAACTATTATCAGCATTTTTGAAGATTGGTAATTGTAAATCATATGCTAAATCAATCCAATAATTTGAGACATCATCAAATTCTGTATTATATACAACTGTATAACCAACAGCTAATCTATTTAAGAATTGATTATTAGAGAAGAATAAAGGTTTTACATTTACTCTACCTCCTAATAAATTAGGATTAAACATATCGGTTGTTACAAATTCAATACCAATAGGAAAGCTAGTATCTAATTTTAGTTGAGCTCCTGCTCTAGTTGAGAATTTACCAACATTGTTATCTTTATAATGGTTTAATAAAGCGCCATCTCCAATTGTACTATTAGTTATTTTTCCAACTCTAATTGCAAAATCTTCATTAAATGTTCCCCATTGAATGTAATTGATAAAACCTAAGAAGTATTTTGAATATGTTAAAGCATCTTTAGCTAAATCATTTTGAGTTGCAGGTAATTGATAATTTGAATAATCAAAAGTAATAAAATTTGTATCTAATTTAAAATGCAATGGTGCATTTAATTCCATAGAAAGTTTACCAACACTAAATGAAGGTAAAGCAACAAAGCTAAATGGATATTCGCTAGCACCCTCATCCCCCGAATCATCAATTTCAGTAGAAGTATAGTTTAAGCCAACATCAAAACCGAATGATGCGAACAAAGAAATATTAATTGTAAACAACAAAATTAAAGATAGAAAGATTTTTTTATTAAACACATTTAGCTCCTTTTAACAGAAAGTTCTATAACTAAATTATACATGATAAATTGTCATGTTAAAAGTACTTTATTTTAACAAATAGGAAAAACTTGGTTAAAAAGAGCTAGTTAAGACAAGAGTATCAACAAAATATTGCTATCTTTCAACTTTTTTATTAAAATTATGAGATTTAAATATATGCTCTCTAGTCAATTTATCGATATGACAAAGGTTAGAGACTATTGGCTTTAATTTAGCTCTAATATTGGTTTGATCATATGGGCAAACTGGTTTTACCACAGGTAAATTATAGTGTTCAGCTAATCTTTCTAGAATTCTTTCATGTACTTCAATCATTGGTCTAATAATATATAAAGTTGATTTAAAAAATTCTTGAACAGGAAGCATTGTCGAGAAATTTCCTCTAAAGCAAGTATTAATTAAAGTAGTTTCTACCAAATCATCTAGATGATGTCCAAGCGCAATAATTCTTAAGTTATTGTCTTGAGCATAATTAAAAAGTATTCTTCGTCTATTTCTAGAGCAAAGATAACAATTAAATTCTCCATTAAAAGATGCGGGATATTGTTGTTCATCGAAAATTGTAAATTCGATATCTAAATCATTGAAATAATCATATAAAGATTGTTTTGCTTTATCACTTATAGGATGTTCAATCCAATTTATCATTAATGCTTTTAAATTATAATTAATTGGTAGCCATTTTCTTCTTAATGAAAGAGCTAAAGCTAAAGCTAATGAGTCTTTACCACCTGAAACAGAAAGTAAAATTGTCTCATTTTCTTTTATCATGTCAAATTCATTAATGGTTTTGCCAGTTTGTTTGATATATCGTCTTACCCAAGGGGGAATATCCCCTTTTAATAATTCTTTATAATCTATTTTTTCATACATTTAATAATAGCCTCGTTCATTTCTTTTTTAGTGATTTCATTTATAGTAAAAATTCTTACTTTTCGTAAAGACTTTTCGAAGTTTTTTATAATAGATTTATTAAAAATATCATCAATTTCTTTAAATGAACTTAATTCACCATTTTTGAAAAGAATAGGTATATCAATTTCAAAAGAAATAGGTTCTGGGATATCGATTATTACTTGGTCATATCTTAGATTCGGATGGTCCTTTTTTAAAATATTAAATAGTGAATTTTCCTTAGATGTTCTAACTTCTAAATCTAAACAAGTTGAATGCATTATTTCATTTTCATCAAAATTTTCTTCATAAACGGTTTTTAATAGTTTATTATCATTTACTTCTAATACATTCATAAAGGTTTTGGAATTTTTTTTTGCTAATTCATTAAAACTATAGTCATCCAAATCATATAATTGGTCAGCAGATATTATATCATTTTTTAAATTATAAAGAAGAGATTTCTTTATCATGGCAGTAGCACATCTTGTTCTTTTATGCCAATATACTGTTTTATACATCTGATATTTCGAAAAAATTAAATTCTCAAGAGATAATTTTGCACTTTCTAATAAAGTATTTTTACCATTATAAATTGTTAAATGAGAGATTATATATGAGCAATCTTGTATCCCATATGTTACTCCTGCAAAAAAAGCATCCCTATTTAAATAATCTAATTTATCAGGGTCTAATGCACCAGATAATAATGATTTATAAATTTTTAATTCATCATCAATTGCTGGTGCTTTAAAATTTAGAATATTACAAATTTTTTCTATATTAAATTTCTCATTATTCAATATCTGATTTAATTCGGTATTAGAATCTTTAATTATTTTTGTTGCAAGTATTTCATGATCTATTAAAGGTAACTCTTTCAAAGAATGAGTATATGGGAAATGGCCAATATCATGCAGTAGGGCAGCAAGTAAAAAAGAATTAATACCATCAATAGTAAAATAATTAACTTTTGATTTTGAAATTAAAGTAATTATTATCATCCTGGACAAATGATAAACTCCAAGACTATGACATAATCTTGTATGCATTGCACCTGGATAAACAAGGTTTGTAGGACCTAATTGTTTAATTCTTGAAAGTTTTTGAACTTCCTTACACATATAAACATTATATATTGAATTGCTTAATTTAATATCACTGAAAAGAGGATCTCTAATGTTTTGATTAAATTCTGTTTCTAAATATTCGATGAGGTTAGTTTTTATCATAATATGTTCCTTGTTTTTACTATAAATAAAAAAGAAATATTTCTCTAGTTGATTTTTTATATTGAGAAGTATTTGTTTTTATTTTATTTTATTTATATGAATAAAAAATTTATATGTTTTACATTGATTTTAATTTTTTTCTCAAATTTGCTTTTTGCAGCAAATACAGATTTATTAATATATAATCAACCAATATTGCCGACAAATAATGAAATAGGGGAAATTGTTTTTGGGGATATTAATTCAGTAGAATCAAATATGATTAAAATTTTTCAACAAGAATATAATTTAGATTGGATAGAGAAAAATATTAAAGCAGATTATAGATACAATTTTACTCAAGAAAACAGTAAGATTATGTTATCCTTATTGCCAATAAAAACAACAATGTATTGTTCAAAAATAAAAAATTATTCTAATAACAAAGCTGTATCAATATTTGTAAGTAATGATAAAATAATTGACATCTTATTGGATATAGAAACAAATAAAATTATTTCAATTAGTTTTAATCGTTATTCCTTCTGAATCTTTTGAAAAATCTTTTTAGGAATTTATCATCTGAAACAATTGGTTTTTTACTTTCTTCAATTGCTAATTTCATTAAGGTTGCTTGTGAATCTATAGCTTTTCCTTCTCTTTTAATTTTGTTATAGCGACCTTTATTATCAAGCCTTCTAGCTTTAACATTATCCTTTAAACAAAGTTCCATAATATGTTTAATTTGATTTTTTATTTCTGGGTTAGTAATAGGTGTTACAATTTCAACTCTTCTTTCAGTGTTTCTAGTCATAAAATCTGCTGAACCGATAAATACTTTCTCGTTTTCCCCTTTACCAAAAATGAAAATCCTTGAATGTTCTAAATATCTTCCAACAATACTTATAATTTCAATATTTTCTGTTTTATCTTTTACATTTGGGACTAAACAACAGATACCTCTAACAATCATTTTTATTTTTACACCACTGCAAGAAGCTAATTTTAATCTTTCAATAACATCAACATCAGTCATTGAGTTAATTTTTATTTGAATTAATCCTTCTTCACCTTTTTCAATCTCTTTATCAATCAAATTTAAAATTGATGGTTTAAAATTAACTGGAGAGACTAATAATTGTTTATAAGAGCCTAATAAATTAGAAATAGACATATTTTTAAAGAACTGAGTTGCATCAAGGCCAATGCTTAAATCATTAGTGAAATAGCTTAAATCAGTATAAAGCTTAGCTGTATTTTCATTATAATTCCCTGTTCCTATTTGAGTAATATAGCTTAAATTACCTTTATCGCTAAGAGTAATTAAAGTAATTTTTGAGTGCACTTTAAAGCCTTCAAAACCATAATATACTTTACAACCAGCTTCTTCTAATCGTTGAGACCAGTCAATATTATTTTGTTCATCAAATCTTGCTCTAAGTTCAATTAGTACTGTTACATCTATACCATTTTCTGCTGCGGTACATAGATATTCAACAAGTTTGGCTTGGGTTGCTAATCTATATATAGTAATTTTAATGCTAATTACATTTTTATGAGTTGCTGCTTGTTTGATTAATTTTAAATAAGGATACATACTTTGGTACGGATAACATAACAATAAATCTCTCTTTTGTAATTGTTTAATTAAACTTGAAGATGTATCAATTTTAGGTGTTCTTTGTGGTTCAAAAGGCTTATATAATAAAGTTCTTTTTGTAGGTAGTTCAATATAATCTTCAAGTGAGTAAGCATAGGATAAATCTAATGGAGCAGTTGTAATAAAAACATGCTCATTAGTGAGATTTATCTTTGAGGTTAAAAATTTAATAAACGAACCACTAACATCAGATGATAATTCAAGTCTAACTGCAGCAAGTTTTTTTCTTCTTTGCAGAAGTTTTCTCATTTTTTTTCTAAAATCATTCTCAATTTCAAAAGCTTCATCATCAGCATTGATGTCACCATTTCTTGTAACTCTAAAAATTGTTTTGTCTTGAATCTTATACATTGAAAAAACATCATTGTAAAATTTTAAAATAATATCAGCAATACTGATATAACGAATTTTAGAGCTCGGTAAAAAGATATGAGAAGGTAATGCCTTTGGCACGGGAATTACAGAAAATAATTCTGTCCCATTATGCTCTATCATAGCGCCAACATGCAAAATCTCATTAGCTAAATGAGGGAAAGGGTGCCTAGAATCAACAATTTGTGGAGATAGAATAGGTAAAATATTGTTTTCAAAATACTTCTTTACATATTTTTTTTCATTTGGAGTTAGTTCCTTATAGTTTAAGTGAGAAATTTGATGAATTCTAAGTTGAGATTCAACCTCTTCATAAGTTTTTTCTCTATCTTTATAAAGTTCTCTTACTTCTTGATAAATTAGTTTAAGTTGTTCTTCTGGTGTTAACCCTGAACGATTATCTATAACATCATCATTACATTCAAGCATGTCAAAAAGAGAACCAACCCTAATCATGAAAAATTCATCTAAGTTACTTGAAAATATATAAAGAAATTTTAAACGTTCTAACAAAGGAACTGTTTCGTCCATTCCTTCTTCTAAAACTCTTTCATTAAATTTTAACCAAGATAATTCTCTATTCTGCGTGTAACCTTGAGTGTGTAAATTCCTCATTTTAAACCTTTTTGTATTATTTTTCTAATTGTATTATATATTTTAACATATTTTTAATTAAAAAATCAGTATAAAAAAAATTATTTTTTTGTAGGAATTTGCTTAACACCTTTGTCTTTTAAATAATTTCTTTTTAAAAAGTTTTTTCTATGGTTTTCGTCACTTTCTATTTGAGAGTGTTTTTTCCTTTTATGATAAATAAATAGGAAAGATCTAAATATTGCATTTGCTACAACAATTAAAGCAGCTATATAAACTATATAATCACCATGCTTGGTGTAAAAACTTATATTTTCTTTTGTATTATCATAAATAGGGACATTATAAACTCTATAATTTTCTGTAAATGGTTCAATAGGATCTATAACTTCTCCCCATGCAGTAATCAAACAAGTTATTCCACTATTTGTTGATCGTACCACACTTTTTCTATTTTCTATTGCTCTAAAAGCTCCTAAATACATATGTTGTTGTTCTGCTGCAATAGATTTAGACCAACTATCATTAGATAGATTTAATAAAAGAGTTGATCCTCCAAGTACAAATTTTCTACTTATATCAGAGAAAATATCTTCAAAACAAATTGATGTGGAAAATTTTAAGCCGTTGTAATTAAAAACTTTTGAAACATCAGATGGTAACCACCACTTATAATCGTTAGCCTTTAAGAAATCATAAAATTTAGGAAATTGTTTTTGATATGGGAAATATTCTGTAAAAGGTACTAGGTGTTGTTTTCTGTATGTATCTTTTAATTCTCCATTAGCAAAAAGAATTACAGTATTATAATCATCCCTATTCCAGTTGCCATTTTCATCAAAAGGAGGTAATCCATTATCTTTTAAAACACCTTCTACATTACCTGTAACTAGTGGAATATCGAGTTCTTTACCAAAATTCACAAAATCATCAACTAGTTTAGATGTTCGTTGACTGCTAGGATATTTAGTATGCCAAGCAACACTTGGTACAAAAGCAGTTTCACTCCACATAACCAAATCAGGATCAAGTTTTAATGATTCTAAGGTTAAATTCTTCATTTTTTCAAAATTACTCTTGTATTGAGTATATCCACCTTCCCAAGTATCAGCATTATGTTGAATTGTGGCAATTTTTACATATCTATCTGGTTCTATATATTTCCAATAATTAATAGAAGAGTATCCATAAATTAAAACACAAACCATTATAAACATATAAAGATATATTCCATCTCGCTTTTCAAATAAGGAAGCTGAGATATTCTTATTATTTTCTCTATCAATTAAATAATTTGCAATAAAAGATTGTGGTAAAAATAATAAAAATGAAATTCCCCACATGCCAGTTACACTAGCTAATTGAGCAATTACAGGTAAATTAATAGTTGTTGAAGCTAAAGAACCATAAGCGTATGCCAAAAATCCTTGTTGCACAATATAAGAATATAAAACATATCCAGTAGCCTGAGCTATAGATTTAAATTTCTTAGGGAAAACATAAAACAACTTTAATAAAGGAAAGAAAAATATTAATTGAATACCTTTTGCAATAGGCCCTATAAATATTGCTAAGGGATGGAATGTACTTAGCCAATAATTAAAAATTCCTAAAAAAATTGCTCCAAAAATAAATCCTAATAAAGGGGTATAAACCCATTTTGTTCTGTTAACTGCATAAAGCATTGGTATAAAAGCAATAAATGCTAAAAGGGGGAATCCCTCATTATTAAGAAAGGAGGGAAAAGCCAAAGCGTAAATAACAGCTGATAGGATTGTTAAAAATATTTCAAAAGGTAATGAATAAAATTTTCGTTTTTTCATTAAATTGCTCCAATAGACTAATAATTTTATAAGATAATAACATTATAAAGTTTATTAAGATACTTAATTAATACTTTTTTAAAAAAAAATCATAAAAACTATTGACGAAAATCATAATAAAATATAATGTAGCCAACGTGTTCGGAAGAACAGTTTTGGTGGCATAGCTCAGTTGGTAGAGCAAACGGCTCATATCCGTTTTGTCAGGGGTTCAAGTCCCTTTGCCACTATAGACCTAGTTTAATTGCTAGGTCTTTTTTTTGTCTAAATTTACAATTTTGTATATAAGTGTTATAGTTTTCCATAAGTGATATATTTTTAATTTTTATTAAATTGTCCAAACTTTCCGTGCCGGTTTATTATATTTTAACCATAAAGAAACTAAATAACAAAAATAATTAACCATCTTAACAGCAGCATTAATTGTATCAGCTCCATTATTTGCAATAGTTCATGGTTCTTAAGAAATAAGTGGACAATCAGCTGATGGTATAGAATCATATGCTATTGGTGTTCAACCTTTAACAGAATATGGTTATAAAAAAGAATTTACTGTATTTGCTATAAGTATCTTAAATAATGATTTATAAGTTAATGTTGAGGTAATACAATATTTCTTTAAAAGGACCTTAAACAATGGCAAAGCCAATTATGATTCAAAAATCAATCCTAAAGTAAATAATTCATCAAAGATAACAACTTTAACAGCTGGGAAACATGTTAATTTACTAGTAGCTCAATTTAACTTAAGCTGGGAAGGACGCAGTAATCTTTCCGCTGTAAATTATATAAGTAACGTAAGAATTAAATATTCAATTCAATAAAATAAATAGGGTATAAATATATTATAAAGAAACTTGGCAACCTTAGGGCTGCCATTTTCAATTTATTTTTATTTCTTTTAAATTGTCATTGACAAATCTATTAGTAATTAGTATTCTTTATTTATTAATAATCAATATTAATAAGAAGGAGAAAAAAATGAATTTATATGATTATGTAGTAAAAGATATGAATGACATTGATGTAGAGTTATCCTCTTATAAGGATAAAGTAGTTTTAGTTATTAATACTGCAACAGAATGTGGCTTTACTCCACAATATGCTCCTCTAGAAAGTTTATATAAGAAATATAAAGATAAAGGGCTTGAAATCTTAGATTTTCCATGTAACCAATTTGGTGAACAAGCACCTGGTAACATTGATGATATCCATAAATTTTGTACAGGTCGATTCGGAATAACATTCCCACAATTTGCAAAGATTGATGTAAATGGCGAAAATGCTATTGATTTATATAAAGATTTAGTTAAAAACACAACCTTTAATGGTTTTGATAAAGAACATGAGATTACCCCAGTTCTTGAAGATTTGTTACCAAAATTTGATAAAGATTATGCTAAAAATAGCAAAATTAAATGGAATTTTACAAAATTCTTATTTGATAGAAATGGTAATTTAATTAAAAGATTTGAACCAACTTATGATCTTGAAAAAGTAGAAAGTGAAATAGCTGCTTTATTATAGTGATAATAAAAATCCTTAGATTTAGTGAATAAAAGTAAAATATCTGTAGTTTTTTTTGCTGCAGATATTTTTTTATTTCAATTTATTTATTATACTTAATAAAAACAATAATTAGGAGATGTATATGGAAAGAAAACAATATGTATGTCCAAAGTGTGGTTGCACTCATTATCAAACTGATGTATTTCAAGCAACAGGTGGAAATTTTGCAAAGGTTTTTGATGTACAAAATAAGAAATTTGTTACAATAAGTTGCGATAATTGTGGATATACTGAACTATATAAGAAAAACAGTTCTAGCGGTATGAATATTTTAGATTTCTTGTTAAATTAGAGGCATATGATAGGATTTTTTATAAAAAAAGCATTTTTTGATGCTTGGGATAATTTAATTGGTTTAGTTTTGTCTAATTTAGGCTTTTTATTAGTATTAATGGGCTTTTCATTTGGAATGCAATATATGAATTCCTCATTAATCTTGACTTTTTTAATTACTGTAGTAGCTTTAGTCTTATTTTCTTTCCACAGTGTGGGTGTTGCAAATATTACTTTAAATTATAGTGATTATAAAAGAGTAGGGTTTGCTGGTTATAAAGATGGAATAAAGACTTTTACTTCACATGCTATATTTTTATCTGTAATTAACTTAATGTTAGTCCTTTTAGCAACCGTTGTACTCCCTTTTTATTTGAGTATAACTAATTTTATTGGACTATTTTTAGGTGTTATTACTTTTTGGATTTTAATTACTGTATTAATATCAATTCAATATTATTTGCCATTAATGAGCAGATTTACTGGCGATAAACCACTAAAAACATTTAAAAAATGTTTTATTATGGCAATTGGTAATTTAGGGGTTTCAATATTTTTAGTAGTATTTAATATAATTCAGATTGCTTTAACTCTTGTAACTGCAGGTTTATTATTCAACTTTACTGGTATAACATTAGCAAATCAAATTGCCTTCAAATTATTATTATTAAAATTAGATTGGTTAGAAGAAAATCCTGAAGAAGATATTAAACATGTTAATTGGGATGATATCTTATATGAAGAAAGGGAAAATGTTGGCCACAGATCAATAAAAAATATGATTTTCCCTTGGAAAGATTAATTATGTCCAAAGAAATCGAATTAAAAGCTCATGTTGATGATTATAAAGCAACATTAAGTTTATTGAGAGAATCATCTGCTATTAGTGATGAGAAATATACTGAAAAATTTGATATCTATTTTTTTAATCCAATTGTTAATCAAGCTTTTAGAATTAGAAAAGAATTAAAAAAGCAAGACGATGTTATTTTAAGTAAAAAAACAATATATACAGTAAAAGATAAATATATAGACAATGGTATAGAACAAAATACTGAATTTGAAGTTGATTTAGATTTTAAAGAGTTTAATTCCTCAATTGTATTTTTTGATAAATTAGGATTCAAAGAATCTCATAGAAAAGAGAAAAATGGTTATTCCTTTATCTATACTAAGTTTGACACCCCTTTACATATTGAATTATTAGAAGTTAATGATTTAGGGTGGTTCTTTGAAATAGAATTTGTAGTAGAAGAGGATGTTGATGAAATTAAATCAGGAAAACTTGTTAATAATTTATATGAAACTCTAGAAAAATTTAAAATACCATATTCAAATATTGAAAGACGTTATTATTCAGAAATGATAATAGATTAAAAGTGAGGCCTTTAAGTAATTAAAGGCCTTATTTATTATATTAATGAGAATAAATTAATTGCTAATAAACTTATTCCTAATAACAAAAATATTGAATTCGTTTTCGCTTCGTTATCTTCTAAGATAATATAAATAAATGAAGAAATACTCAAAATTATACTACAGAATATAAAAGAAAAATCATAAGATCCTATTAGCATTAAAAAGGGTAATAAGGAAGTAAAAAACATTTCAATTTTAAAAGCGAACTTTGTTCCAATCCCCATACATAATAGTGCTAAAGCAATTAAAATAAAGGATATAAAAATTACCACATTTATATTTTTAACATCAAAAAGTACTGCTACTAAAAAGTTGACATCCAATAATATCACTAACTTAATTGCTTCAGATACTCTAAATAAAGGATTTCTAACTAAACTTGAAGCATGAAATAAATGATAAATTGCTCTTAAAATATAAAAACTGATTAAGAATGAAAAAAGCGTTACAATTAATAAACGAGAAAAAGCTGGCGCTGAAAAATTTAGATTTACTTTATTTGATAAAAATAATACTAAGAAGGTAATTGATATCAATGTACTTAAAATATCTACAATTGCGTTAAAAGTTGTAGCAGGTTTATAAGTATTAGTTTTTTTATTGTATTTTGATATATCGTAATTAAATTTAAACCCAGTTCCATTTAATAAAGTACAATTAAAATCGAGCTTTTTTACTTTATCACTATGTTGAGATATTTCATCAACCTGATTTTTAAAATCATTAAATAATGCTTTAAGTTCGTTATTATCCATATTTTAACTCCAAAACTTATTTGTTTTAACATCATTAATTAAAAATGAAATTTTATCTTTTAATTTTTCTAAGATTCTTTTTTCAGCTAATTTTTGATCTGTTTTCGAAAGTTCTTCTTCTTCTCTAAAGTATAATGCTTTACCAATATTTGCATAGTAATTTTTATTTACTACAGTAATCTTTCTTCTTGCCGCAGTGCTATGTTTGTCTTTTACATGTCTTTTCGGTGCAATTAAGCCAATAGGTATAATAGGAACTGGATATTTTAAATATATTCTAGCAATTCCTGCTCTAAAAATATCTAATTCTTCTTGTGTATTTAATCTTCCTTCAGGAAAAATATAAACATTATCACCTTCTTTTAGATATTTTACAGCGGCATCTACAACATTATATCTATCTTCTTGTGTTAGCGCAGGAATTTGTTCCGTCCAATATAAAAATTTGTTTACATATTTAATGGAAAACCCAGGACCAATTACCATATGAAGTGGTTCTTTAGTTAAAGTAGTTACAAAATGCACATCTGATGAAGAAAAATGATTAGAGCAAAAAATCTTTGGTCCTTTAACAAATTCTTCTTCTTTCCAGACATAAAAATCATAGTTAAAATTAAGAGATATTTTTACTATGCTTTTATATATGTTATGTAATATTTTAGCTTTACGTTTCACGAAATCAATTATTAAATTAAAATTTATAAAAATCAAGATGATTTTAAATATTTAAAAAATTAAATTTGAAAGAAAATTTATGATAAAAACACAAGTATATGTTATAATACTATTAGATGCATAATTATTATAAAAAATTTATTTTTTTTAGATATTTGTAAAAAAATGTATATTAATGCAACTTTTTTAGGGTTAGGGTTGGGATATATAAATTTATTCATTAAAAATTGAGGAATATATTTAATTAATAATTATAAATTTAAAATAAAGGTTTGACATTATTTTTGTTAATGTTATTATATAAAAATCCACTATTAAATTTAAAGAGGAGAATTAGTAATGAAAAAATTTGCTACTTTACTATGTGCTATGTTAGCACTAGGTTCATTCGCAGTATTTGCAAATGGACAAGCTGAAGGTACACAATCTTCAGAAACTACTTTAAGAGTTGGTATGGTTACCGATGCTGGAACAATTGATGACAAATCCTTCAACCAAGGAACTTGGGAAGGTATCGTTAGAGCTGGTGATGATTTTGGGTTCACTCCTAAATATATTAAACCTGCTGGAACAACTGAAGCTGACTATATTGCTGGTGTTGCTGATTTAGCTGACAGTGGTTATAATATGATTATTACACCTGGTTATAAATTCGAAACAACTATCTTTAAAGCTCAAACAGATTATCCTGATGTAAAATTCGTCTTATTAGATGGTGTTCCACATGCTGGTGATTATAATGTTGTAATTAAAGATAACACAGTTGCTGCATCTTGGGCTGAACAAGAATCAGGTTTCGTAGCTGCTGTTGCGGCTGCACTAAAGATGCCTAATAGTAAATTTGGTTTTGTTGGTGGTATGGAAATTCCTGCAGTTCAAAAGTTTAACTGGGGCTGGCAACAAGGTATTAAATATGCTAATGAAAAGTTAGGTACAAACGTATCAATAGCACAAGAAGACTGTTTATACTCAGGTTCATTCAGTGATGTTGCTTTAGGACAACAAATGGCTGCAACAATGTTTGACAGAGGTGTTGATGTAATATTTGCAGCAGCTGGTGGTGTTGGTGTTGGTGTTATTAACGAAGGTAAAGCTCAAAGAACTGCGGGTAATGATAAATGGGTAGTTGGTGTTGATATTGACCAATATGATGCTGGGTTAATGCCTAATGGTGAATCATGTATCTTAACTTCTGCTATGAAATATTTAGATAGAGCATCATATGATATGATTAAAGATGTTTTAGAAGATAAATTTCCTGGTGGACAATCACTTCTTTTAACAGCTAAAGATGATGGCGTTGGTATTCCTACTAACAATCCTAATTTATCAGCTGATATTCAAGCAAAATGTGATGATGTATATTCACAAATGAAATCTGGTAGCATCGTTGTTGCTGCTGAACAACTTCCTGGCCTATGGAAGTAAGCATTTAATTGCCATTATCAAGGCCACCATTATATTTGGTGGCCTTGTATGTATTAAGCAATTATATGTATTTTTACACACTAGGAGACATATATGGATTATTCAATTGAAATGCTTCATATTCGAAAAGAATTTCCAGGGATTGTAGCTAATGATGATATAACTTTACAAGTTAAAAAAGGCGAAATCCATGCAATTCTGGGTGAAAATGGTGCAGGAAAATCAACTTTGATGAGCATTCTATTTGGTTTGTATAAAGCAGATAGAGGTGAGATTAAAATTAATGGTGAAACTGTTGAAATTAATAACCCTAATGATGCAACAGCTCATAAAATTGGAATGGTACATCAACACTTTCAATTAATTGAGAATTATACTGTTACAGAAAATATTATTTTAGGGAAAGAAGGCAGTTTTATACTGAACAAGAAGGATGCTTCTCAACGCATCAAAGATTTATCTGATAGATATGGGTTAAATATTGATCCTGATAGTATCATAGAAGATATAACAGTTGGTATGCAACAACGTGTTGAAATATTAAAAATGTTATATGTTGATGCTGATATCTTAATTTTTGATGAACCCACAGCTGTTTTAACTCCACAAGAAATTGATGACTTATTAGAAATTATGAGAGGGTTAAAAAAAGAAGGTAAATCTATTCTTTTAATTACTCATAAATTAGATGAAATAAAAGCTGTAGCAGATAGATGTACTATTATCAGACGTGGAAAAATGATTGATGTTGTTGATGTTAATAGTATTTCTCAAGCTGAAATGGCTGCTTTAATGGTTGGCCGTCCAGTTAACTTTAAAGTAGTTAAAGATGATGCAAAACCAGGAAAACCAATTTTAGAAGTTAAAAATCTTAATGTATTAAATGCAAAGAAGATTCTTGGCGTAAAAGATTTTTCACTTGAAGTAAGAGAAGGTGAAATTGTTGGTATTGCTGGTGTTGATGGGAATGGTCAATCTGAATTAATTGAAGCAATTACTGGTTTAAGAAAAATTGAAAATGGCCAAGTTATTGTTAATGGGAACGATATTACTCATGTTCCAATTCGTGAAAGAAATGAAGCTGGCTTAGGGCATGTTCCTGAAGATAGACAAAAACGTGGTTTGGTTTTAGATTATAATTTAAAAGATAACTTTGTTATAAAAGATTATTATCATAAACCTTTTAGTAAAAATGGTATTTTACAACAAAGTGTTATGCAATCTTATGGACAAAATATTATCGATACTTTTGATGTTAGATCTGGAGAAGGGTTATCCTCTGTTGCAGGTACTCTTTCTGGAGGAAATCAACAAAAAGCAATTGTTGGTAGAGAAATTATTGGTAATCCAAAGTTATTAATAGTAGTTCAACCAACTAGAGGTTTAGATGTTGGTGCAATAGAATTTATTCATAAACAAATTGTTGCACATAGAGATGCTGGCAATGCAGTATTACTTGTTTCTTTTGAATTAGATGAAATCTTTAATTTATCAGATAAAATTGCTGTTATAAGTGATGGTAAATTAATGGATATTGTAAATACTAAAGAAACAGATGAAAGAGCTGTAGGTCTGATGATGGCTGGTGTTTCCTCAAAAGGAGATAAGTAAGATATGAGTACTAAAGTGAAAAAAGAATTAAAAAGTAATGACTTTATTATAGCTATTAGTGCTGTAATTTTAGGTTTAATTGCTGGTTCTCTATTAATATTAATTATTGGAGAAAATCCTATTTCTGCTTTTAGATATTTATTTAAAGGCGCATTAATGAATGTTAGACGCACTGGAACAACTTTAGCAATTACAACTACTTTAATGTTAGTCGGTTTATCAATTGCTTTTGCTTTTAAAACAGGTCTATTTAACATCGGTGCTTCAGGACAAATCTTAGCTGGTGGTGTTGTTGGTACAACAGTAGCATTTGCTACAAATTTACCTCATGTACCTACAATTTTCTTAATCATAATTAGTGGATTTTTAGCTGGTGCAATTTGGGGGTTAATTCCTGGTTTATTAAAAGCATTTTTTAATGTTCATGAAGTTGTTTCAACAATCATGATGAACTGGATTGCTTATTGGAGTGTTTATTACTTTGTTCCTGCTTTTTTAAAAGGACCATCATTAGAGACTGAAAGTGCTATGTTACCTTATGAAAAAACATTAAGAGTAGAATGGCTAACAAAAGTATTTGATGGATCAAACTATATTAATTCAGGTCTATTTGTAGCAATAATTGCTGTAATTGTTATTAAATTTATTATGGATAAGACAACTTTAGGTTATGAATTAAAGGCTGTTGGTTATAATAGATTTGGTGCTGAATATGCAGGTATTAAAGTTAATAGATCAGTAGTATTATCAATGATGATTGCAGGTGGATTAGCTGGTCTTGCTGGTGTTGCATATTATTGTGGTTACTCAGGAAAAATACAAATTGGTGTTTTACCAACTCAAGGATTTGATGGTATCGCAGTTGCATTATTAGGGGCAAGTTCTCCAATAGGAGTTGTTTTCTCCTCAATATTCTTTGGAATTCTACAAGCTGGTAAAGGTTTTATGAGTGGTAATACTTTTGTTCCTCCAGAAATTGCAGATACTATTATTGCTGTTATAATTTATTTTACTGCAACTAGTGTTATGTTTAAAAAATTCTGGGATAAGAAATTTAAGAAAATTAATGAAAAACGAAATATAAAAATAACAGATTCAAATGCTGTAGAGGAGGATGCTTAATATGTGGGATACTATTACTCAAATTGCTCCATACGCAGTTGCATATACAATTCCTTTGTTAATGGGATCTTTAAGTGGTCTAGTTAGTGAAAGAAGTGGTGTCATTAATTTATGTGTTGAAGGATATATGTTAGTTGGATATTTCATCAGTGCATTAACTATTTCAGTTTTACAACCAATAATTGGTAATTCAGCATTATTAATTGGTTTGATTGTTGCTATGGTTGGTGGTGCAATATTCTCATTATTACATGCTTTTGCATCTATTAGTTTAAAAGCAGACCAAGTTATTAGCGGTACTGCAGTTAATTTAATTGCAACTGCAGTTACAGTATATATAGCTAGAACTGTTACAGGTTCAGGTAATATTTCAATTATGTTGGGTATTGTAAGAAGCGACGTTCCTCTCTTACATAGTCTTCCAATTTTAGGTAAATTAATTTTTACAAATACATATTGGAGTACTTGGTTATGTCTAGGTATTTGGGGTTTTTTCTGGTGGTTATTATATAAAACAAGTTTTGGCTTAAGACTTAGAGCTTGTGGTGAACATCCATCTGCAGTTGCTTCTGCTGGTATTAATGTACATAAGATGAGATATATTGCTGTTATGCTATCTGGAGCTTTAGGTTCATTAGCAGGTGGTGTTATGATTGTAACTTATAGTGGTGAATTTAATGGATCTGTTGCTGGTCTTGGATTCTTGGCTGTTGCAGCTATGATTTTCGGACAATGGAAACCATTAGGAATTTTAGGAGCAACATTCTTCTTTGGTATTGCTACTACAATTGGTAACGTATCACAATTATTCTCATCATTAGCTTCATTCCCACCAGTAATATTTAAGGTTTTCCCTTATGCCATTACTTTGATAGCTTTAGTATTATTTAGTAAAAGTAGTGCAGCGCCAAAAGCTGATGGTGAACCTTTCTAATAGGATTGTTAATAATACTAAATTAGTATATTATAATAGAGACTTAAATTTTAGGTCTCTATTTTTTTGTGGAGTTATTAGATGGAATTTCGTGCATCTCATATATTAGTTAAAGACAAGGCTCTAGCTCAAAAAATCGCAACTGAAGCAAAAGCTGGTGCAAATTTTGCAATGCTAGCTAGAAAGTATTCTACTTGTCCTTCAAAAAGTAAAGGTGGAGATTTAGGCTGGTTTAAACCAGGACAAATGGTACCCCCTTTTGAAAATGCTGTTAAAAAATTAGCTTATAATAGGATCAGTGATCCTGTTAGAACTCAATTTGGCTATCATATAATAAAAAAAACTGGAGTTAAAGATTAATTATGGATGAAATAATCATATATACAGATGGTGGTTGTAAAGGTAATCCTGGAGTTGGGGCTTGGGCTTTTGTAATGTATAGTGGTAATCAATTTATTACAGAACAAAGTGCAGGTTTAAAATATACTACTAATAATCAAATGGAATTAACTGCAGTAATTGTTGCACTAAAAACATGTTTAACAACTAATCCCAAAAAAATTTTATTACATACAGATAGTCAATATGTAAAAAATGGTATTACTACTTGGGTACACAATTGGAAAAAAAATGGTTGGAAAACAGCAAATAAGAAACCTGTAAAAAATAAAGAATTATGGGTTGAATTAGATGCTCTCAATTCACAATTAAATGTTGAATATAAATGGGTTAAAGGTCATGCTGGAATTGAATTAAATGAAAGATGTGATACTTTAGTAAATATCGAAATGGATAAATTGAGTATTTAAATGAAAAATAAAGATGTTCCCTTATTCTCTATTTTTTGGTCTTTTTTTTCTGTAGGATTAATAACTTTTGGTGGAGGCTATGCAATGCTTCCTTTTTTAGAAAGAGAAATTTGTGATAAGAAAAATTGGATTACTAGTGATGATTTGTTTGATTTTTATGCACTAGGGCAATGTACGCCTGGTATTATTGCAATAAATGTATCAACTTATATAGGATATGATAAAAGAGGTTTATTAGGGGCTATTTTTGGCTCAATTGGAATAATAGCTCCTTCTGTAATAATTATTACAGTAATAAGTGCATTATTTATGAACTTTCAATCTAATGTATATGTAATTGCAGCGATTTCCGGTATTAAAGTAGTTGTTTGTGCAATTATGACTCATACAATATATAAATTAGTTAAAAAAAGTATTGTTGATAAAGCCACTTTTGTATTATTTCTTTTAGCTTTAGTTGCGCTTTTCCTTTTCAATGTAAATATTATAATATTAATAATTTGCTCAATTATTTTAGGTATTTTCATTAGAAAAATACAAAGGAAAATGAACAATGTTAAATAATTTATTTATGCTTTTCTTTGAATTTTTCAAAATTGGATTATTTACTATAGGAGGAGGTTTAGCTTCAATTCCATTTCTAAATAATCTTTCAAAAATACATCCTGAGTGGATAACCCAAGTAGATATTTCAAACATGATAGCTATAAGCCAATCTACTCCCGGACCAATGGGTGTTAATATGGCAACTTTTACTGGCTACAAAGTAGCTGGTATTTTAGGTGGAGTAGTTGCTAGTATCGCCTTAGCATTACCTGCATTTATTATCATAATAATAATATCAAAATATTTAAAAAGCTTTAATGAAAAATGGTATGTAAAAGATGCAATGTATGGACTTAGAAGTATAGTTTTAGCATTAATTATTTTTGCTGTATCAAAAGTCTTTATCATTACTTTATTAAATGTTGATTATTCAGTTAAATATTTAGAGATTGTTCTTTATCTAATTTTTGTAGTTTTATATAAGAAAATAAAATTGCACCCGATGATCTACATTGTAGCAGGTGCAATTATCGGGATTATATTTCATCTACCTAGTTAATTGATTTTTCCATGTTTTCTTTTGCAATTGATAACATAAGCTTAATTCTATTTTCTTGATTTACTTTAGTTGCTGATGGATCATAATCAATTGGAACAATATTTGTATCTTTAGCTCTTTCGCTGATGCTTCTAATCATACCTTTACCGGCTATATGGTTAGGTAAGCATCCAAACGGCTGAGCACAAATAATATTTTTATATCCCAATTCACTTAATTCTAACATTTCACTAGTTAAGAGCCAGCCTTCGCCCATTTTTACTCCATGGTCAATTATCCCGTTGCAAAGGGATTTCATATGAGCAAAACCTTTTGGTAAAGTAAATTTATCAGTAACACGGTTAACATTTTTATAAATCATGTTTTCAAAAGCTTCAATAATAGATAGTCCAAGTTTCCTAATAGGGTAAGATACAATTCTCTTAAAGCCACCATAGTATTTAATATCATATTTAGCATTTTCCATTCCATACAAGAAGAAACCTAATAATGAAGGAATCATTACTTCACAACCTTGTTCTTCTAAGAAGTCCTGTAAGTGATTATTCCCCAAAGGTGCAAATTTAATAAATATTTCACCTACAATACCAACTTTTATTTTATTAGTTTTATTAATTGGAATATTAGTAAAATCTTTAGTAATTCCCATAAGGTTTCTTTTCATCGCCCAACCAATATATCCACTATTATTTTTAAACTTATTAGATAATAAATCTATCCATTTATTAATAATTGCTTCTGTTTCACCTTTATTTACTTCATAAGGACGCGTTTGATTACTTAATAGCGTTAATAAATCTCCATAAACAATACCCGCAAAAGCTTGTAATATAATTCTTGGAGTTAATTTAAAGCCTGGATTTTTCTCTAGACCAAAAGATAAGGATATTACTGGAATATATTCTAAATTAGCTCTTTCCAAAGCTTTTCTTAATAAGAAAATATAATTACTTGCTCTACAGCCTCCACCAGTTTGAGTAATAACCAAAGCAATTTTATGTTTATCATATTTTCCACTATTAATTGCATCAAGCATTTGTCCTATAACCAATTGAGCAGGGTAACACATATCATTGTGCACATATTTTAATCCTTCTTGAATAACAGAAGGTCCTTCATTGGTTAAAAGTTCAGCTTTATAGCCATTATTAGTAAAAACTTCTTTTATGATTTCAAAATGGATTGGCAACATTTGAGGAAGTAAAAGGGTATAATCTTTTTTCATTTTTTTAGTAAAAATGACTCTATTTTCGTTTTTCATTTTTATCCTCCTTAATTGCTGCTAATAAGCTTCTTAGACGAATTCTAACAGAACCAAGGTTTGCTATTTCATCAATCTTTAATTGAGTATAAATTTTATTTTTTTCTCTTAAGATTTCTTTAACTTCATCTGCTGTAACTGCATCAAGACCACAACCAAAAGATACTAATTGAACAATATGCATATCATCCTGATTATTTACATAATGAGAAGCTAAATACATTCTGTTATGATAAGTCCATTGATTTAAAACATTAAAGTGTTTTTTATCAATATATGGAGCAAGTGAATCTTCACTAACAATAGCACAACCTAATTGAAGTATTAATTCATCAATACCATGGTTTACTTCAGGATCAATATGATAAGGTCGTCCACAGAGAACAATTACTTGCATATTTTTTTCTCTAGCTAGTTCAATAATTTTTTGACCTTGACTAATGATATTATTTCGATACTCATTTTGCGCTTTATAAGCTAAATTAGTTGCTAAAATAAGTTCTTTATTAGTAAATTTTCCATATTTTTTCATTATTAATTTCAAACGCTTAAAAAATTTATTTTTATTAGCAAGTGAAATATATTCATTTATAAAAGTAACACTACTTTCTTCAAGTTGAGGTGTGTTTTTTGAAATAACTTCACCATAATAAGCAACAACTGGACAATTGAAATTATTATCAGACTTTTTTTCATCAACATTAAATGAAGAATTTGGGAAGAAAATTTTATCAACCCCCATTTCTATTAATTCAATTACATGACCATGCACCAATTTAGCTGGGTAACAAATTGTATCACTTGGTACCTGACTTTGACCTTTAAGATAAGTATCTCTTTTAGAAAAAGGGGATAGATAAACTTCAAAACCAAGTCCTGTAAATAAAGTATAATAGAAAGGAGCTAATTCTATCATGGATAGAGCTAATGGAATACCAAGTTTTCCTCTAGTTCCTTTTTGTGGTTTTAAATTATTAATATAGTTTTGTTTATATTTAAATATATTTAATAATTCACTATCTTCAATAAAATTACCTGGATTAGTAAATCTTTCACATTTATTTCCACTGATTAAAATTCTATTATTATCAAATTTATTAATTGTTAATTGGCAGTGGTTTGTACAACCTTTACAAACTCTAGTTGTAGTATTATGAGTAAAATTAGCCAATTGTTCTAGATTTAATATAGTAGTTTCAATATCATCATTTGCATCTTGTTCTTTAGCAAATAATGCACAACCAAAAGCTCCCATTAAACCTGCTTCTTTACATCTTGTAACATTAAGCTTTAATTCCATTTCAAATGCTCTTAAAACAGCATCATTTAAGAAGGTTCCACCTTGTACAACAATATGCTCACCAAGACCAGTATTTGTTCTTATTACCTTATAGAGTGCATTTTTAACAACAGAGATTGCTAAACCAGCAAAAATATCTTCAATTTGAGCTCCATCTTTTTGAGCTTGTTTTACACTAGAGTTCATAAAAACTGTACATCTAGAGCCTAAATCAACAGGGTGCTTTGAATTTAGAGCTAAAGTTGAAGCTTCTTCAGTACTATAGCCTAAAGCTTGGAAGAAAGTCTGTAAAAACGAGCCACAACCAGAGGAACAAGCTTCATTTAGGAAAATATCATCTATTACTCCATCGACAATTTTAAAGCATTTTATATCTTGTCCACCGATATCGATTATAAAATCAGTATCTTTGTCAAAATATTTAGCAGCTTTATAGTGTGCCATAGTTTCAACTAATGAATATTCTAAATTAAATGCTTTTTTAATTAATATTTCACCATACCCAGTTGAACAACCTTTTTTTAAGTTAATATTTGGATATTGAGAAATAAATGAATTTAAAAATTCTCTAACAGCTTCAACAGGATTGCCTTTATTTGGTTGATATCTAGTATGAAGTAAATTATTTTCTTCATCTATTATGCACATTTTTATTGTAGTAGAACCTGAATCAATCCCTAGGTAAGCATTTCCACTATATTGTTTTGGATCTCTATATTTTAATGAAGCTTGAGAATGACGTTTTCTAAATTCATGAAGCTCCATATCATCTTTAAATAATGCTGGCAAACTCTGATATGTTCCAACAACATTAGTATTTTTCAATAGAGAAATTAAAGAGTTTATATTAAAACTTTCATTTGCACCGAGTGCAGTACCTAAGGCAACATAATATAGAGAATTTTCAGGACATAAGCCTTTAGTATTAAGTGTTTTATCAAAACAATCTCTTAAAACACTCATAAAAGTTAAAGGCCCACCAAGATAAACAATATTTCCTTTTATAGGACGTCCTTGAGCTAAGCCAGAAATGGTTTGGTTTACAACTGCTTGAAAAATAGAAAGCACAATATCTGGTTTTTTTGCCCCTTGGTTAATTAAAGGTTGAATATCACCTTTAGCAAATACTCCGCATCTAGATGCAATAGGGTACGAGATTGACGCTCTTTTAGCAATCTCATTTAAATCTTCAGTTTGAAGATCTAAAAGGGTAGCCATTTGATCTATAAAACTACCAGTTCCACCGGCACAAGTACCATTCATTCTTACTTCTAAATTACCATTTAGAAATAAAATTTTAGCATCTTCACCGCCAAGTTCAATGACAACATCAGTATCTTTATAAAATTCTAAAATAGAAGTTCTTGTAGCATAAACTTCCTGAATAAATGGGATGTCAAGTCTATTTGCCATTCCCATACCAGCTGAACCAGTCAATGAAATATTTATATCTTCAGAATCAATTAAGTTTTTTACTGTTTCTAATAAAATAATTGTAGTTTCTTGTATTTTCGAAAAGTGTCGTTTATATGTTTTAAAAATTATTTTATTGTTACTATCAATTAATACACATTTAATTGTTGTTGATCCTATGTCTAACCCTAACCTCATATATATTCCTTATATTAATCGATTATATTAATCGCAACCTCTTACATTATTACAAAATATACTAAAAATGTCAGATTAATAATAGCTATTTTGTTAAAAAATTTAAAATATACTTCTTTTTTATGACAAATATGCTATTATATATACGTGAAAAAAAAGTATCTATTTACTAATAATTTTGTTATTTTCGTTGAGTAATATTTATAGTAGTGTTTATGATTCTAATCAAGTCCTTAAAGAATTAAATACTGAACATTTTAATATTGTATTTGATGAAAATTCTATAAAGGAAGCTCTTACAATTTATAATAATTGTGAAGATTTATATTCATCAATTAGTTATTTTTATAATTTAAAAAGAACTCAAATTATTGATGTGGCAATAACTAGTGATATACAAAATTATAATGCATATTTTTCACTAAATCCTAACCCTAGAATAGTTTTATATAATACTATTGCTGTTAATAATTATTTTAATGTTTTCTCATCTGATCTAATACTAAATACTTTTAAACATGAATTAACCCATGCTTTAACAATAATGGGTGAAAATAATATATTTAGGGAAGTATTTTCTCAAGGTTTATCTTTTGCAACATTTAATATGACTAAGTTTAATTCTGAAGGGCTTGCAGTAATTAGTGAAAGTCAAAATGGAGAAGGGCGATTAAATAATGCCTATTATAAATCTAGAATTTTAGAAATATTATTAGAAAATAAATTTTTAAAATATAATGAAGTTCAAGGGAACAGGGATATATATCCATCTGATGTATTTTATCTATTTGGAGCTTTTTTTAATCAATACTTAATTGATACTTATGGATTGGAAAAATTCCAAAATTATGTTAAAGAATTAAATACTCCAAATCTCTTTTTCTTAGATGCTAATTATAGTTTTAAAAAAGTTTATTCAAAAGATTTATATCATGTTTGGCAAGAATTTAAATTATCTTTTACTATCCCAAAGACAAGAGACATTAATTGCATCGAATATGATTATTTACCAAGTTTTATATTTAGAGATAATAATTCAGTTTTAGTTGCTCAGCTTAGAAATGATAGTATAAAAGATGTTGAAACTGGGAAAACACTTATTAAAAATCTAGATAATACGTATTGGGCTACTGCTAATGAAAATAAGATAATTTTAAGCTCATATAAAAGAGATAGATTAATTAAGACTAATACAATTGTAAGAGATAGAAATAATAATAAAACAGAATTAGGTATAAAGAATTTTAAAATGCCAATTGCTTACAAAGATTTTGTTATTGGAATCTATAACGAAGGACAAAATCAATATATAGCTTTTGTAAAAGATGGCGTTATTGAAAAGAAAATAAGTGTAAATGATAATGAATTTATTCAAAAAATAGATATTTTAAATGATAAGATTGTTTTTTTATCACATAGTAATGAAAAATATATAATTAATATTATATTAGAAGATAATAAATTTAAATCATATGATATCGATGATGTAGAAATTATAGATTTTTCTATATCAAACGATAATAAGAAAATAATTTTAAATACTGTAAAAAATAATCAATTACCAAGATTAGCTTATATTGATTTAAAAAATGATCAATTATATATAAATAATTTTGATATGGTGGGTGGGGTATTTAATCCTCTTGTTATTAATGATGATGTTTATTATATTTCAAAATTTTTTGAAACAAATAAATTAAGAAAAGCAAAATTAATTGAATTCGCTTTTATTCAAAGGCCAATCAATATTAATGAAAATTCAATAAAAAACAAAAGTTTCCCTAACAATAATTTTGATTCTTTTAAAAATTATAATAAATTTAAATATATTTTTGATGGATCTTTAATCCCTTTTGTTTTACCTAATGAGGATTTTAAAACATTCAATGGGAATCTATATTTTGAAAGTATTGATCCTGCAGAATCTATAAGTACTAGAATTTTATTTAGTAGTGATTTATATGGAGATTTTAATTCTAAGTTAATTTTACAGTTCTATAATGAAACAGGAAATGTATCAAATACTTTATCACTATTAGCTGATGCCCCTTTAAAAACTATATTAGAGACAGAACCAGATGTTATAGTTGATTATATTTATAGAAGAATTTTTGATTTATTAAACAATAATTTAGTGTTCTTAAGTACAGAACAAGGTTTATTTTTGAACGATATTAATTATCGTAGCTCTTATCAATTGGGTATTAGACATTCAAGAAGTATTGGCCCTACCTTAGATAATCTTTTTATGTATCAGTTTTATTATCAATTTGATTCTATTATCGATTTTATTGATAATGATTTTGCATATAGGAATGTTTTATCTGCTGATCTTAGATTCCCATATTTATTACCTATGTTAAAAGATAATAATATAACTCTAAATTTACCTTTTAAGCTATCATATAAATTTATAATAGATAACCAAGCAAAAATTGCTCAAGAATTAAACTTATCAGTTCTATTATATAAGCAAAATATTCAATCAGCTTTTACCAAATTGCCGTTTTATTTGAATAATATTCAAGTATATTTAGAATATAAATACCCAGGACTAATAAACCTTTATACATTGTTTGGGGGATCTATTACACAAACAAATTTAAATTTAACAAAGTTTTATCCTGGGTTTAAATATTCTTATGGAATTAATTCAAATTCTTTTAAATATGAAATTGGATTATATACTAGCTTTTAATTGACTCTTTTCCACTTGCATAAAAATCAAAAGTTTCAGTTTCTTCAACAGCTTTTTTAAGTAAATCATCAATTTGCATATCATTATAGTGTTGAGTTTCAATTTCAACATTTGGTCTAGTTAAAGGATGCTTAGGACTGAATATAACACAACAATCTTCATAAGGTAAAATTGAAGTCTCATATGTATCAATATCTTCAGCTATACTCATAATCTCTTCTTTATTCATACCAACTAATGGTCTAATAATAAGCATAGGGGTAGTGGAATCAGTAAAAGCCATAGAATCAAGAGTTTGACTTGCTACTTGAGAAAGAGCTTCACCTGTAACTAAACAAGTTCCAGCATTTTTTTCAGCAAGCATAGTAGCTACTTTCATCATACAGGCTCTAAACATAAGAGTTGTTTCATCTACATTACTATGAGCTTTAATCCATAATTGTTGATCTGTAAAAGGAACAACGTGTAATCTAGTACCTTGTAAATATGGAGCAATTTTTGATGCTAGAATTTTAACTTTTTCTAATGCTTTATCTGAAGTATAAGGGTAAGCATGGAAATAAATACATTCCATTTTTAATCCTCTACTTGCCATTTTATATCCTGCAACAGGACTATCTATACCACCAGATAATAACAACATTCCTTTTCCTGCAGTTGTAACAGGGAGCCCATTAGGACCTTTTTTCTCTTTAGTATAAATATATGCTTTATTTCGAACTTCAATGTGTAAAATATTATCAGGATTTTTCAAATCAACAGTTAATTTTGGAAATTTTTCATGTACATTTTTAGCAAGTTCACAGCTTAAATCATAAGAACTTAATTCAAAGTTTTTATCACTACGTTTTGCAGCAACTTTAAAAGTTCCTTCTTCGCTAAAAGGATATTCATCTAATAATTGATTAACTGTTTCTTTAATTATCTTAATATCTTTATTACATCTAACACATTTAGCAAAACCGACAACACCAAAAGTAGTTGAAAAAGCTAATTCGCATTGCTCGTCACTACAAGCACTATCAATTTCAAAATATAAACGACCTTTTTGTTTAGTGACCATATTATGGAAAGGTCTTAATTTTAATTTTATATTATTCTTTAATTTTTTCTCAAAAAAAGGTCTATTTAACCCTTTAAGAGATATTTCACCTAATCTAATTAAATATAATTTGGTTTCCACGTTATCCTACCTTACCAGTGTATCATATAGAGAGTTGATAGTTTTAACAAGTAATTCAACATCCTCTGATTTAGTATATTTATCAAACGATATTCTAATACTTGATTTAGCAGTTTTTGAATCAAAATTCATAGCCAATAAAACACTTTCTCCTTTATTTTTAGCATTGTTGCTACAAGCAGAACCTGCAGAAACTAAAAATCCTGCATCGTCTAACATTCTTGTAAAAACTTCAGAAGGAAACGGTTGTACTGAAAAGTTGATAATAAAAGGAGAGTAATTATTCATTGGGGAGAGTATCTGTGGTTTTAAATTGTCTCTAACATATTTATTTAGTCCAAAAATTCTAGAATTATCTATTTTTAAACTCTCTTCAAGTGCTACTTTCATTGCAACAATAGCTGCTAAGTTTTCTGTACCTGCTCTTAGGCCTCTTTCTTGTCCACCCCCTCTAGATAGAGATTGTATATTACTGTTTTTTGCATATAAGAGACCAATACCTCTTGGTCCATTAAATTTATGAGCAGAAAAAGAAGCACTATCAACATCAAGTTTTGCTAAATCAAAATCAACTTTAGCGAGAGCTTGAACAGCATCTGTATGAAAATAAATCTTTCTATTAAATTCTTTTTCTTTTTCTCTGGTTATTTTAACTAGAGTATTAATATCATTAATAGATCCTGTAACATTATTAACAGTTTGGATTAATATTATACGAGTTTTACTATTAATATTTTTTTCTAGAGTTTTAGGAGAAATAAAGCCATTAGGTGCATTTAATTTTATGACTTTAAAGCCTTTTTCAATTAAAATTCTTTCAAAATTAATTACACTAGCATGTTCTGTTTTATTAATGATAACTTCACCTGGATTTTTGCTCCATAATAGTGATGATAAAATTATACTATTAGACTCTGTTCCGCCAGAAGTAAAATATAGAGTTGCTGGATTAACACCCAATAGAGATGCAATATCAGCTCTTGTTTTTTCAAGTTTCTCTTTGGCTAAATTCCCTAAACTATGATTTGCTGAGGGATTAGCAAAAAAATTAATACAAATATCATTATAAGCTTCAAGAGCTTTATTCGAAATTTTTGTTGTTGCTGCATTATCAAAATATATAGACATAACTATAATATTTTACTAAAAGTTTATTTTATTCAAGTATTTAATTTAGAAAAAACGATAGTCATTAGAATATATTTTATGATATATTGTAACCTATGGAAGAAAATATGAAAGTTAAACTATCTTGTGGTAAATTTACAAGTGTAAGTTATGTTAATGATTTAAACGAATTATCTTCAAAATTAAGCACTTTTGGAAACAGAGCTCTATGGGTTGCTGACTCTAATACTGCTAATTTATTTAAGAGATTACCTCCTACTAATATAGTAATTCCAGCTGGTGAAAAATCAAAAACACTCTCAACAGTTGAAAAAATTTTGAAAGTTTGTGTTGATGAAGGCTTATCTAGAAATGATTATATTATAGGTTTTGGCGGCGGTGTTGTTTGTGATTTAGCAGCATTTGTGGCTTCTATTTATATGAGAGGTTGTAAATTAATTCTAGTCCCTACATCTCTTTTATGTATGGTTGATGCAACATTAGGTGGAAAAACTGCTTGTGATTTTATGGGCGGTAAAAACTTAGTAGGGTCTTTTTATCCAGCACAAGATGTATTAATTTGTCCATCCTTATTAAAAAGTTTAACTGAAAGAGAATATCACAATGGTTTAGCTGAAGTATTGAAGCATGCTCTACTTTCAAAAGATGAACTGTTACACAAATTCTTAATATCTAGAAAAAGCCAAATATTGTTAAGAGATGAAAATACTCTATTAACACTTTTAAAAATGAGTTTAGAAGTTAAAAAAGAATTTATAGAAAAAGATCCTGAAGAAAAAATTGGAGTTCGACAAGCTCTTAATTTAGGTCATACTTTTGGACATGCACTAGAATCATCTGGAAGATTTTCTAAATTCTCTCATGGAGAAGCTGTTGCTTGGGGTAGTGTTAGAGCAATAGAAACAAGTTTAGAACTTGGTATAATCGATGAAAAGTTTGCAAATAATGCAATTAAATTATTTAAGCTTTATAATTATGATATTGATTATAGAATTGGTAGAGGAGAATGGATTGATTTCTATTCAAGTCTATTAAAAGATAAAAAGAAAAAAGATGGCGTTGTACAATTTGTATTAATGAAAAATCAAGGGGAATATGTATTAAGACCTGTTGATAAAAAGTTGATTATGAAATTGGTTATTTCAAATCCAGTTGGACTTTAACTATGATTAAGATAATGTTTATATGCCATGGGAATATTTGTAGAAGTCCTATGGCACAGAGCTATTTTTCTCATTTAGTTCAAAAAAAAGGATTAAGTGATAAATTCTTAATTGAATCAAGCGCTACAAGCAGAGAAGAACTTTCTAATCCACCTCATTATGGGACTAGAGAAGTACTCTCAAGACATAATATAAAATTAATTAAACATTATTCAAAACTGATTACTAAAGCTGAGGCTGATGAATTTGATTATTTAATTTGTATGGATCAAAATAATATATCAAATTTAAAAAGACTTATTGATAAAAGAAATTATAATAAAATTTATTTATTATTAAAATTTGCTAAAATTAATAGAAGTATTTCTGATCCTTGGTATACTGGTAATTTTAATCAGACTTATGAAGATGTTAAACTTGGTTGTGAAGCACTTTTAGATTATATGATAGAGAATAATGGCTTATAAGGCCATTATTTTTTTGCTTATTTCATATTAATATTTTGAAATGTTTCATTAATCCATTCAGTTTTAAATAAATATTTTTTTATTGTTATATTTTTATTTTATTCCATTGTAAAGAATTAGGTTATTAAGTCAATTATTTTTTGAAACGTTTCATAAAAAAATAGTGAAACAATAAAAAAAGTGTTTGACGTTTTACTCGAGTGTGAATAACATTAAATTATGACAAACAAGATGACGGTAAGAGAATTATCAGAAAAAATAGGAGTAAGTGCTAGCACATTATCTAGAGTATTGAATCATCCAAATCTAGTAAAAGAAGAAACTAGAGATATGATTCAACAAAAACTCGATAGCATTGGTTATAGCTTATCTGATAATAAAAGAAAAAAATCGAATTATGTAATAGGATTAACAATTTCAAATCCTAGATCAGTTTTCGCATCAGCTCTTATTGGTTGTATCAGTGAATTATTATCTGACACAAATTATCAATTATTAGTTTTTGATATAAAAAAACGACAATATATATTAAGTTATTTTGTTAAACATCCTGAATATTTGGAAAAAATTGATGGATTAATAATTAGTACAGCCTTAGTAGATGAAAATGCTAAAAATTATTTTGAAAAGAATAACATTCCTCTAGTTTTACTACAGACTAGGTGCGAAGGAACTTTCAGTATACATAACAATAATTTTATTGGCTGTAATGATGCTGCTCTCTATTTGGTATCAAGAGGTTATACAAAAATGGCCTTTGTCAGTTGGGCACCTTTTGATGAACATATTAGAGATAGGTATATGGGCTTTAAATTAGCTCTTGAAAGAAAGAATTTAACACTTGATGATAAATATCATATTACGGTTGAACTATCAGCTGAGGGTGGTTATCAAGCTGCAAAGCAATTGATGGAATTAGACGATCCTCCTCAAGCAATTTTTTTTGGTTGTGATGATATGGCTGCTGGCGGATACCGGTATTTAATGGAAAATAATTATTCGATACCAGATGATGTAGGTATTATGGGTTTTGATAACATGCAAATAGCTTCACTGCTTGCCTTAACAACGCTCGATCAATCTATAGAATTAAAATGTCAAATTGCTGTGGATTATTTATTACATAAATTAAATCCAAAAACCCATGAGTTTTTATTCGATATGAAAGATGAAGTAAGTATTACACCCAAAATTATTATACGAAAAACTGTTAAATAATACTTAAAACATAAATTTGATACTTAAAACAATTTACTTAAAAACTAGGTGAATTGACTAAATATGTACAATTAAAAATTAGGAGGATTTTTATGAAATATGTAAAATTCGGAATTTGTACTGCACTATTATTGTTTGCTACAACTTCTATTTTTGCTAACGGACAAAAAGAAGAAGCAACACCTGTAGTGACTCAAGAAGCTCAAGAGCCAGTAACAATTGAATATTGGACTACTCAAACTCAGACAGATAGACAATCAACAATTCAATTGTTAATTGATACTTTTGAAGTAATGAATCCAAATATCAAAGTTAAATTAATTGCTGTTGATGAAAATGATTTAACATCCCAAATGGCTACTGCTGCAAGTTCAAACACATTACCAACATTGGTAGAAGGTCCTGCAACAACAATGGTTTCTTTTGGTACAGATGGATTAATTGATGTTAATGCTAACCAAGCTACAATTGATAGTATTGGTAGAAGTAAATTCTTTGATGGTGCATTAAAAATAAATCAATCTGAATCTGGTGCTGCATACGGTATTCCTTTCCACGGTTGGTTACAAGGTTTATGGTATAGAACAGACTGGTTTGAAGAAGCTGGTTTAGAACCACCTACAACTTGGGAGAATATAGAAAAAGCTGCTAAGTATTTCTATAATCCAAGTGAAAATACTTATGGTATTTTAGTTGGTACAAAAGTTGAAAACTTCTCAGAACAATGTTTTACTCCAATTGCTCAATCTAATGGTGCTCAATTATTTGACAAAGATGGAAACTTAACTTTCAACACACCAGAAATGAAAGAAGCAATTGAATTCTACGGCCGTTTAGCACAATATAATCCACCAGGACCACAAACTTGGAGAGCAAGAGACTATTATCTACAAGGTAAGATGGCAATGTTCTTCTATTCAACATACATCATGGATGACTTAGCTATTCAAGATGCTGCAGCATCTTCATTAACAAGTGAAAATTTCAGTGATCTTAAGGGGTCTCAATTTGACCCAGAATTAGCTGCTCATACATCAATGGTTCCAACAATTACTAATACAGATTCAGCTTCTTATGGAACAATTGTATCTTTAAGTCTTGTTGATCAAGGTGATGTAGCTAAAACTCAAGCAGCAGAAAAATTTGTACAATATTTATTCCAACCTAATTCATATATAACATTCTTACATATGGCTCCAGGTGGAATGAATCCAGTAATTAAAGGTATCGCTGATACAGATGATTTCTTAGATAATCCTGTTCTTTCTAGTTATGGTAAAGATGCTATAACTGAAATCGTTAATGGTATGCAAGACATTAAGTCTTTTGGTATCGTTGATGGTAATAAGATTGAAAAAGCAGATAAGATTACAGCTCAACAAATCCTTCCTCAAATGATCTATAAATACACACAAGAAAATATGGATATTGATAGTGCAATGGCTTGGGCAACTAATGAAATAAAGAAAATTGATTAAATTTTAGTTTTGTTTTCAGGAGAAGGAAACAAAAATCCTTCTCCTGTTTTTAAATTTTAGATTATGGAGGTTTAAGTAATGTCTTCGACAAAACTTACACTTGAACAGAAAGATTCACGCTTAGGAGTAAAATTAGTATTACCATCAGTAATAATAATTGGTTTATTAATTATTTATCCTATCTTTTACAATATATATTTAAGTTTTTTTGATGTTAAATTAAATGGTGATGCTTTTTTCATTGGTGTACAAAACTATGCTAATGTTTTATCTGATCCTACTTTTTGGGCATCTGTAGGGGTAACCTTCCTGTTTGTTATTGCAACGACAACTTTAACAACATTAATGGGATTGTTAGTAGCTTTAGTTATGAACAAACAATTCCCAGGTAGAGCTATTGTTAGATCTTTAGTTTTATTACCATATGTTGCTCCTGTTATTTCTACTGTATATTCTTGGCAATTCTTTTTTGACCCAGTAAATGGAATTTTTATGCACCTAATGGTTGATGTATTCCATTTATCAGCAAATAGATTCAATCTAATTGCTGATCCAAAGTATGCTATGTGGGTTGCAGTTATATTCAGTATGTGGAAAGCTTTTCCATTTACTTATTTAATGATTCTCTCTAGATTACAAACTATTGATCAAACATTGTATGAAGCAGCAGAAATCGATGGTGCAGGGGCTTTTAGAAAATTCATTTCTATTACCTTGCCTGAATTATTCTTTGTTTTGGGATCTATTGTTTTATTAAGATTTATTTGGAATTTTAATAAATTTGAAGAAGTATATTTATTAACAGATAATGTTAAGGTTCTTTCTGTATATACATACTTTAAAGCATTTACAGGAAGTATGGATTTAGGACAAGGCTCAGCTCTTGTAGTAATTCAATTCACTTTATTAATTGGATTAATCTTATTGTATGTAAAGAAGGTATTAAAATGGTAAATGGTAAGCATAGAGTTATAAAAAATATTGGCTTCACAATTTTAGTTTTATTAATTGTTGTATTTAGTATTTTCCCATTTATACAAATGTTATCAACATCTTTGAAATTCTCATGGGATTGGGGAAATCCTTCTTTAATTCCTACAGAAATTAATACTGGTGCATATTCTGAAATACTTGGATTAAGTGAAGCAGAGGCTGTAGATGTTCCCGCATCTGTACAAAAATTATTAGCAGAAACTCCAAATTTAACACCAGAACAAAGAGATACTATTTTAAGCAAATATACTGATAATACTGACGTATTCCCTTTCTTTAAATATTTTGGGAATTCTCTAAAATTTTCATTAACAGCATCTTTTTTCTCACTGTTAATTGCAATTTTTGGTGCATATTCAATTGCGAGGATGAAATATAGAGGTCAAACTTTAATCCAAAGAGGTGTTTTATTTGTATATATGGTAGGTGGAATTCTATTATTGATTCCTCTATATAAAATATCTACAACTTTAGGATTAACTGCAACTGAAGGGGGGACTACGTTTGCTCTAGTTGTTATATATATAGTTCAAACACTACCTGTATGTTTATATATGCTAGGCAACTCATTTAGATCAATTCCTTTTTCAATTGAAGAAGCAGCCTTTATTGAAGGTTATTCTAGATTTCAAACTATTGTAAGAATCATTATTCCTTTAAGCTTTAGTGCAATTGCAACAGTTTGGGTATATTCATTTATGATTGCTTGGAATGAATATTTATTTGCATCTGTATTCTTGAAATCATTTACAGATATGCACACTCTTCCTATTGCTCTTAAAGCTCTATTTGTTTCTAAGAATGCTATTTGGGATAGAATTAGTGCTGCATCATTATTAACAGCCGTTCCAGTTGTTATCTTATTTATGTTAATACAAAATTTCTTATCAGGAAATACAGCAGAAGGTGGAGTTAAAGAATAAAAATGATACTTAATGATACTACTAAAATCTTTAATATATTAGCAACTTTATATGGAAATGAAGTTGCTAATGAATATGTTCCAATTGTAGTTGAGAAAATTACTCAATTAAATAAAGTTGGAAAAAAATTATCAAATAATACCATTGGTTCAGATGAGTCAATATTAATTACATATGGGGACAGTATTTATGATAAAGAAACAGATGAAAAAACACTAAAAACTTTACATAAGTTTCTTTCAACCTATTTAAAAAACTATATAAATACTGTTCATATATTACCTTTTTTTCCATATACTTCAGATGATGGATTTTCCATTGTTGATTATAAAAAAGTCAATGAGAAACTTGGTACTTGGTCTGATATAAAAGATTTAAATAAAGATTTTAAATTAATGTTTGATCTGGTTGCTAATCATGTTTCTAAAAGCAGTGCATGGTTTAAAGGTTATTTAGATAGTGAAAAACCCTATGATGATTATTTTATTACTTGTAATCCCAAACAAGATTATACTAAAGTATTTAGACCTAGAGCACTACCTTTATTGACTGAAGTAAAGACTAAAACTGGCAATAAAAATGTTTGGACTACTTTTTCAAGTGATCAAATTGATTTAAATTATCAAAATCCCAAATTGTTAATGGAAATTTTAGATGTATTTAATTTATATGTTGAAGAAGGTGCTTCGTATATTAGACTAGATGCAATTGCCTTTATTTGGAAAGAACTAGGCACTAGCTGCATACATAATGAAAAAACTCACTTAATTATTCAACTTATTAGATTGATGATTGATTTGGCACAGGTCGATGTAAAATTAATAACAGAAACTAATGTACCACATAAAGAAAATATTTCTTATTTTGGTAATGGCTATAATGAAGCAACAATGGTTTATAATTTTCCATTACCGCCACTAACATTATATACTTTTATGAAACAAGACACTTCAATTATAAAAAAATGGATATCAACTTTAGATTTACCATCAAATAAAGTTACATTTTTTAATTTCTTAGCTAGTCATGATGGAATAGGTTTGCTTCCTGCAAAAGGACTAGTTGAAGATGATGAAGTAAGAGAAATGGCAAAAAAAGTTAAATCTATTGGAGGTTTTGTTTCTTATAAAACAGAATCTGATGGAAAGCAATCTCCTTATGAAATGAATGTAAACTTCTTTGATGCTCTAAAAATAAGTGGTGATGTAGATAAAGATTTAGAAGTAAAAAGATTTTTAGCTAGTCAATCAATTCTATTGTGTTTAAAAGGTATTCCTGGAATTTATATTCATAGTTTAATTGGTTCAAGAAACTGGATTGAAGGGGTAAAACTTAATAATAGTAATAGATCAATTAACAGAGAAAAAATTGAATATAATGCTTTAGTTGCTAAATTATTAAATAAAGACTCCTCTAGATTTAAAATTTTAGATGGATATAAAAAACTATTGAATATTAGAAAAAGCAATGAATGTTTTTCTCCTTTTGCAGATCAGAAAATAATTGATGATATGGATAAAAGAATTTTTGCTTTAGAGAAAATTTATAATAATAAGAGTGTAATTTGTTTAACTAATGTTAGTTGTGATACTGTTAAGACAGATTACAAATCCTGCACTTTGTTAGATGGAACTTTATTTGAAGGCACCTTAGAACCATATCAAATTGCTTGGTTTAATAAAGGAGAATAAAATTTTGAATATTTTAATGATTCATTACAAAGTTGGAGGTACTGATGGTGTATCCCTTGAAATGGATAAATGGAAAAATATATTTAATAAAATGGGCCATAATGTAATTATGCTTGGAGGAGAGATGGATAACAAAATTATTTATCCATCTCTATATCATAATTCTCAAATTGCTAGGGATTTTTACTTCTATTCATTTCAAAATAAACCTGTTTTTAAAGATGAAGAAGAATATAAAGAAAAGGTATACCATCAAGTAGAAAAATGTGAAAAAATTATTGAAAAATTTGTCGATGAAAATAATATTGATTTAGTAATTGCTCAAAATGTTTGGTCTGTTGCTATGAATATAGCGGTTGCAATAGCTTTAGAAAATGTAATAGAAAGACAACATTTAAAAGTATTAGCTCAGCATCATGATTTCTTTTGGGAAAGAAAAGCTGGTGTTCATTATGGTTGTGATTTTGCTCAGTATATTTCAAAGAAGTATTTACCTCCAGTAAATCCAACTTATAAACATGTGGTAATAAACCAACAAGGTCATGACACTCTATTTAGAAGAAAAAATCTTGAAAGTACAATCGTTCCAAATGTATTTGATTTTAGAGCTCCTTTATGGGAAAAAGATTCTTTTAATAAAGGATTTAAGAAAGATATAGGATTAAGTGATGATGATATAATTATTTTACAAGCCACACGGATTGTTGATAGAAAAGCAATTGAATTAGCAATAGATGTTGTCTCTAGTATGAATAAATTTAAAGATTCATTAATAAATAAAACACTTTATGATGGCAGAACTTTTAATAAAAATTCAAATTTTGTTTTATTACTTGCTGGATATGATGGTGATGATGAGAGTGGAACATATTTAAACAAATTAAAAACAAAAGCAAAACTAAAAAATGTTGATTTAAAGGTAATTAGCTCAAAAGTAGCTCATACAAGAGAAGATAAAGATGAAAAAATTTATAGTCTTTGGGATACATATGTTTTTGCGGATATAATTTCATATCCTTCATACTGGGAAGGTTGGGGTAATCAATTTTTAGAAGGCTTATTTGCTAAAAAGCCAATGATTGTTTTTGAATATCCAGTCTTTATCACTGATATAAAAGAAAAAGGTTTTGATTATATCAGTTTAGGTTCTTCTTATGAAACTGATAAAAATACTGATTTAGTTTATATTAATGATGAAATAATTGATAAAGCAGCAATGAAGGCTTTTGATTATTTATTTGATAAAAATAAAAGACAAAATAGTGTTGATAAAAATTTTGAAATTGGTAAAAAATATTTTTCTATGGAAAGTTTATATAATCAATTAACTGCTATTTTAAATACTTTAGATTAAAAAAATGGGGCAAGTTAAATGCCCCATTGTATTTTTTTATAATTTTCTTCTTTTTTCTGCAATAATTCCAAATATACTTTGTAAAATAATAAAGAAAGCTAATAAAGCAGCAATTGATATTCTTACCCACCAAGATGATAAAGTTCCTTGGAAAGTAATAAAACTTTGAATTGTACCATTAATTAATACACCAAATAAACTTCCTATTACATTTCCAACACCACCAGTTAATAAAGTGCCACCAATAACTGCTGATGCAATAGCATCCATTTCAAGGCCTTTTGCTTGTTCAACGAACCCAGAGCATGTATTTAGTGCAAATAATATACCACCAATTGCACTACAAATGCCACTTATAGTATAAGCACAAAGCTTTGTTTTTTTTACATCAAGTCCCATTAATAATGCACTTTGCTCATTTCCACCAATAGCATAAATACTTCTTCCTAGTTTTGTATATCTTAACATCCAAAATATAATTAATATCGCTAAAATAGCAATTATTACTGTCGGATAAATATAAGGAAGTATTAATTTACCATGTTTGTTAACATAGCCTCCAAATGGTAAATAAATCTTTTTACTAGCTATAGCTAAAAATACTTTATTTTGAATATTGATCATATCACTGCTAATAATCGCTGTCATCCCTCTTGCAAAGAACATACCAGTTAATGTCATTATAAAAGGTTGAATTTTCAAATAAGATATAAACCAACCTTGTACGAATCCAAAAATTATTCCTATTACTAATACAAATACTATAGAAAATCCAACACTAGCACCTTTATTTTCCATCAAATCAGCAAGCATCATACAAGTTAGAGCTACAAAAGATCCTACAGAAATATCAATACCTCCAGTAATCATAACTACAGTCATTCCTGCACTAATAACAATTAAGCCTGCATTGGAGATAAATAGATTTAAAAAGTTCTGTAAATTTGCAAATCCTCTGTCATGATAAATAATCATTCCCAATATATACATTGTAAAAAATAATATAATAGTAATTGCTAATAATATATTTTTCGAATCAAAATTTTTCTTTATTTTCATTATGCAAGTACCTCATTTTTAATAGTCTTTATCTTTGTTGCTTTTAATTTTTTACTATAAATCCAATCTTTTAATATTGGAGATTGGGCACTTACAATAATTACAACGACTAAAGCTTTATATACTGGTATTTGGTCAGCACTTACACCCATTGCATATAGAGTTGTAGTTAAAGCTTGGATGGTATAAGCACCAATAACCGATCCAATTAAACTAAATTTACCACCTGATAAACTATTTCCACCTAAAGCAACAGCTAAAATTGCATCTAATTCCATTAATAAACCAATGTTATTAGCATCGGCAGAATAAATTCTACTCGACATTATTAAACCTGCAATTCCTGCACATAATCCGCAAATAACATATGTAGCAAATATAATAGCAGTACTCTTTAAACCAACAAGTCTTGCTGCTTTTGAATTAATACCAACAGCCTCAATGTACATACCTAAAGAAGTTTTCTTTAATATTATTTGAGCTAAAATAATTACAAATATAGCAACAAATACACTAGTTGGAAGTGGAACATTTGGAATATTTGCTCCAAGAAGTTTATAAGAGTCTACTCTTACATATGTAATTTGTCCTTTTGTTATTAATTGAGCAATACCACGACCTGCAGTATATAAAATTAATGTTGCAATCATTGGTTGAATATTTAATTTTGCAACCAAAAACCCATTAAATGCACCACAAAGAGCACCAACTAATAAAGCCATAAATACAGCAAACAAATAAGGATTTTGATAAGCTGTTACAGAAACTTGACCCCCTGCTAATATACTACAACAAATTGCTGCTGCAACGGCCATTACTGCTCCAACGGATATATCAGTACCAGCAGAAGACGAAATACAAAGTGTCATACCAACTGCTAAAATTACTAATTCACTAGCTCTATTTATTACATCAATTATATATCCATATAAAACACCTTCTCTTATTGTTATAGAAAAGAAATCCGGCGTTTTTATAACATTGATTATTAAAACAATAAATAAACAAAGTAGAGGCATAAATAGTCGTTTTTTAGTTAAACTCATTAATTTATATTTCATTTAATTCCTCCACTAGCTATAGTTTGCATAATTTTTTCTTGAGATAATTCATTTTCTTGCAATTCAGAAACCTTCTCCCCATCTCTTAATACAGCCATTCTGTTACATGTTCTAAGCATTTCATCAATTTCAGAAGAAATAAACATTATACTTTTTCCTTCTTGTGCTAATTTAATTACTAGTTTTTGAATTTCTGTTTTAGTACCAATATCAATTCCTCTAGTAGGTTCATCAAGGATTAAAAAATCAGGGGAGGTGAGTAACCATCTAGCTAGTATTACCTTTTGTTGATTACCTCCAGATAACTGACTAATTGGTATATCAATAGAAGGTGTTTTAATTTTTAAAAGCTCAACCATTTCATTACAGAGTTTTTCTTGTTCTTTTCTACTAATTACATTTGCAAAACCTTTTCTAGCCTGTAATGCAAGAATAATATTTTCTCTGATAGAAAGATCTTTTATAATTCCCTCTACTTTCCTGTCTTCAGGCAAATAAGCCATACCTTTTTTTATTGAATCCAATGGAGTATGTGCAATAAAATTTTCTCCTTTAACTTCAATCTTTCCAGTATTTGGTTTATCAGCTCCAAAAATAGCTCTAGCTAATTCACTACGCCCACTACCTAAAAGCCCAGCTAAACCTACAACTTCACCTTTGTGTAAAGTAATATCAAAGGGCTTTATTGAACCAGAAACACCTAGTTGGTCAGTTTTAATAATTACTTCTGATTTATATTCATTTGTTTGAATAATTTTAACGTCTGCCAAATCATCTAAATTTTTACCCATCATTTTCGAGACTAATTTTACTTTAGGTAATGTAGAAATAGCATATTCCCCGATTAATTCACCATTTCTTAAAACTGTAATTCTATCACAAATTGCATAAACTTGATCTAAAAAGTGTGTTACAAATATAATGCCAACACCTTTTTCTTTTAATTTTTTCATGATAGAAAAAAGTTTTTCTACTTCAAGATCATCTAGAGATGAAGTAGGTTCATCTAAAATTAAAACTTTTGCTGACATATCTACAGCTCTTGCAATAGCAACCATCTGTTGTAAAGCTAAAGAATAATTTTCTAAGGCTATAGTTACATCCATTTCAATATCTAAAGTCTTCAAAACCTCAACGGCTTTTTTATTCATTGTTTTCCAATCAATATTTCCAAATTTCTTTGGTTCACGACCAATAAATAAATTTTCTGCAACTGATAAATTAGGGCACAAATTTACCTCTTGGAAAACAGTACTAATACCATTTTTTTGTGCATCTTCAGGTGATTTATTGACAATATTTTTTTCAAAACCTTTTAAATAAATTTCACCATTATCAAATGGATATACACCAGTTAATGTTTTAATTAAAGTACTTTTTCCTGCACCATTTTCACCCATTAAAGCATGAATTTCACCTTCTCTAAGAGTAAAATCAACATTATCTAAAGCTTTTACACCTGGAAAAGTTTTTGATAAATGTTTTATGCTTAATACAATATTATCAACCAAGGACCTGCTCCTTTATATAAATGATTAATTATTAATTTTGTATCTTAATAACAATAATTCTAAAAAATAGACGAAGGAGAAACCCTTCGTCTATTAATTTTGTACATCGAATTAATATTTTCTTGTTGGAAGAACTTCTGCAGCAACTTCTGCTGGGAATACTTTTTCAACAACATAACTAATTTTATCAACTGGTTTGCCATTTTCTAAATTTTGAATAATTTCAGCAACACGTGGTCCATGTAATGGGTTACATTCAACAACACAGTTTAAATCACCATCAATCATTGATTCAAAAGCAGCTCTAACAGCATCGAAAGATACAATTATAATATCACCATCAGGTCCACAAGTTTTACCTGCAGCTTTAATAGCATCAATTGCACCAAATGACATATTATCATTTTCACTAATTACAACATCAATGTCATCATATTTCTTTAAGAAAGATTCCATTACTTCTTGACCTTTAGCTTGTGTGAATTCACCAGATTGGCGAGCTAACATATTCCAATTAGAATGTTTAGCTAATACTTCACCGAAACCTTCAGTACGACCAACTTGAGCAGAAGAACCAATTGTACCTTGTAAAGTTACAATATTAATTTTTTCGTTTCCTCTTCCTTTTGATTCTAGGTATTCTGCTAACCATTCACCAGCATCAACACCTTCTTTTAAGAAGTTCCCACCAACCCAGCAGGTGTAAAGTGAATCATCAGATACTTTGACCATTCTGTCTGATAGAATTACAGGAATTCCAGCATCTTTAGCTTCTTTAAGAACTGTATCCCAACCTGTTTCTACAACTGGTGCAACAACGATATAATCTACATCTTGTTGAATAAAACTTCTAATTGCTTTAATTTGGTTTTCTTGTTTTTGTTGAGCATCATCAAAAATCAATCTATAGCCATTTTCTTCAACAAATGTTGTTTTAAATGATTCTGTATTTGCAGTACGCCAGTCAGATTCAGCTCCAACTTGTGCATAACCTACAACAATTAAATCATTATCAGAACCTGAAGCAGATGTTTCAGCTGATCCATTAGCAAATAGCATGCTACCAACTACCAAAAAAACGCTTAATAACATTAATGTTTTTTTCATTATTTGACTCCTTTTTTTTTATATCTAAATTGTAGGGATACAAATCGCAATAAAGATACAGACAAATTTATTTAAATTGATGAAAATTTTTCTATATTATTTTTAAAAGTTAAATATTTTTAAATCAAAGTTGATTTTTTTTAGATAATTTTATTATAGTGTACGTTAACGCATACATTTAAATATCTTTTGGTAATCTAACAAATACTGTAGTACCAAGATTTTTTTTACTTTTAATACTTAATCCATATTTACTTCCATAGTTTAATTTGATTCTTTGATTTACATTCCTTAGACAAAAGATTTCATTAGAAACAGGGTTTTTATTTTCAATAATTCTATTTATTTCATTTAATTTTTCTTCATCCATTCCAACACCATTATCAATTACTTGAAATTCAATCTCATCAGAATTAATTTCTAATCCTCGAATTGTAATTAAACCTTTACCTCGTCTTTGCTTTATTCCATGATATAATGCATTTTCTACAAGAGGTTGTAATGTTAATTTAATTATCAAATAATCATAAAGAAAGAAGGGAACATCAATTTTAAATTCCATTATATCTTGATATCTAATTTGTTGAATTTGTAAATAAGATTTCACATGTTCAATTTCTTCTTTTATGGTAATTTTTGCTCTACCACCAGATAGAGTAGTTCTAAAAAATGAAGATAGTTGTTCTATTAACAAAAGTGCATCCTCATTTCTTTTACTTTCAACTAATGCCATAATTGTATCTAAAGTATTATATAGAAAATGAGGTTTAATTTGAGCTTGATATAATTGTAATTCTCTAAGTCTCAACTGTTCTTGCTCAGATTTTGTTTTTTCTAAGAGTCTTTTTATTTCTTTAGACATTTTATTAACTGATGAGGATAGTATAGCAACCTCATAATCATATTTTTCATCAGAGATATTTATAAATTCACCTTTACCAATTTCACTAGTGGCATTACAGATATCTTGTATTGGAATTAAAACACTTTCTTTAATCTTATTATTCATATGTCTTAAATGGTTTAGAGAAACAAATAATGCCAAGAGTCCAACAACAAGTGTAACTAACAAAGTTATTTCTAATCTTTTTCTAACTAATTCTAAGTGAGCAGCTTCATAATAAACATATTCATGAACTTGGTTTGTAATTAATTCTGTAAGAATATATACATTTAATTCTAGAAAGTTCATATTTTCATCATAAAAACCTTTTTTTTGAGACCTATCATATAGGGTGTCAGCCATATTTCTTAAACTATCGAGTCTTTTAATAATATTTTCTATTCTAGTATAATTATCCTTATCATTTGTCATTGATTTAAGCATAACCATATTGTTTTTCATATTGTCAATTGTTTTATAAGGATCTTTTATATCTTTATCGAAAGTTGTATCCCAGTTATTAGCAGAACCAATTACAGTTCTATATAATGCATAATCTACATCATGTTTAAATGTTAATATATTCTCATTTGCCTTAGTTATATTTAAAACAATTTGGTTATAGGAATTACCAATTATACTTATTAAAATTAAAAGAAAGGTAACTATTACAACAAAGGTAACAATTGAATGAATAAAATATGTTTTTAATCTTTTATTTAAAGAGTTTTGCTTATTTTGTATCATTAATTGCTTCTCCTTTTAAAATCTCTAGGAGACATTTTTGTGTATTTTTTGAATAAATAACTAAAATAATGAGCATCTTGATAACCAATATAGAAAGCTATTTCACTGGATCTTAATTCTGTAGTTAATAATAAATCTTTTGCTTTTTCAATTCTCAATTTTGTTAGATATTCAATAAAGGTTTCGTTAGTTTCTGTACTAAATATTGTTGATAAATAGGTGGAGCTAATCCCCATTTCATCAGAGACATAATTTAAAGAAATTTCCTTGTTATTATAGTTTTTTTGCATAAAATCTTTGGTCTTTTCAATAATTTCTTTATGTTTTCCCCAGGATATAGAATCTCTTAATTTCAAGGACTGTCTAATAATATCATCAAAAGAGTCAATAAATTTATCAAAAGTGATGGCTTGTGCACCTGCTATGGAAAGTTTTTCTAAATCATCTTTTGATATCCCAATGGAAGTTAAAAACTCACTACAACATATACAAGTGTCCATTAATAAATAATATCTAAAACTAGAGGAATCAATTGCATTTTTATTTTTATTGTTAATATATTCATTAATAAAATCAGCAATCTCATTTTGCTCTCCTAATTTCAAAAACCTTTTAATATAAGTTCTATCAATTTTATTATTATTAAGTTTATCAAAAGAAATACTAATTTCTTTTTCTTCAAGCATATATAAATCTTGATAATCACTTATTATATTAGTTTTGTTTATAAAAAAGCGTAAAGCAAAAGCTTTATTTGCAGCTTTGTAAGATTGATTAATTTCTGAAATTCGATTAATGATAGGACCTAAAGCTCCAAAATAATATAATTGAGAATATTGATTTAAAAATTTTGAAAGAGTTTTTTGGTAATCATTCCATTTATCTTTGTTTATATTTTTACAAATAATCCCAAAACCTTCATCACCTCTATTAAAGAGTAACCAATCTTTCTCAATTGGAAGAGATTCTCCAATTTCATTATATAATTGTTCATTCTCTAAATTTTTATTATAAAATGTTAATTTTAAGAGCATTATGGCATAGTTGTTTCCAACTAAATCGATATCATAAATTTTACTTTTATCTAAAATCTGAGATAAAGAATATTTATTAGAAATAAGATCGATAAAAAATTGATTTTTAGAAAATAGTTTTTTTTCATTCATTTCTGCTTTATATTGTTGAAGTAATTTTTCATTTTCTCTTTCACTTTCAATTTCTAATGCTAGTTCTTTTAATAGAGTTACTAATCTATTAGTAGTTATTGGTTTTAATAGATAATCAGTAACTCCAATATTTATTGCTTTTTGAGCTAAATCGAATTCTTTATAACCAGTTAAAAAAATAATTTTTGTTGAGGGCAATTTCTTTTTAACTATAGTTGCTAATTGTAATCCATCAAGAAAAGGCATTTTAATATCAGAAATTAAAATATCCGGTTTTTTCTCTAAAATAATTGGTAATGCAAGTTCTCCATCAGCTGCAGCACCTAAAAAATCAAAACCTTGTTTTTCCCATTCAATGTTATTTTTTATGTTTTCTCTAATGATTAATTCATCTTCAGCTAAAAAGATACTAATTTTCATTTCAGCTCCTTTTTGTTTTTTCCTAATAGAAATAATAATTATTAGATAAAAAAATATTTCTAATTATTTATATCATTATATATTTTAATCTATAATTATCAAACAAAAAAATAATCTCTTTAATTTAAGAGATTATTTACATTGATTAAACTAATATTATTCATCCAATAATTTTAATAGTTTGTAATAATAATTTTGAACTTTTCTAAAGTTATCTATATCATTTATTTTCTTTAAATCTTCCATAAGTTCAAGTAAAGAGAATAGGGAATCATTTAAAGCTTTTCCATAATCCTTTGCTGGTTCAAAGAAGAATATACCATTTTTTGAAGCATGTAATTTTATAAAGAAATATTGATTTTTACCACTTGGTGTTAGTTTCAATATCTTATCAAAGTCATTAATCAAAGAATCAATATTATCAAAATCATAATTTGATAGAGGTACATAAGTTATTGCAGTTCTAGGATTATCATATTTATCAGCTAAAGCAAGCAAGGAATAGAAAGATCCATTTTTCTGAATAATTCTATCTTGATAAACAACTTCAGCTTTTAAATTCTGTATTGGTTTTTTAGAATTAAAATGTTTTTTCGCAAGATAAGATATTTCATTATAAGGGATTCTGACAATGTTGATTTCTTTTTTAGATTTTTTATGTTTGAATACTTTATAATTCCTTGAATAAATAGTAATTGAACCACTCTTAAGCGATTTTTCATCAAGTCGAGAGTTCTTTTCTCTTTTTCGTTTATCTTTATTTCTTTTAGAATTATCATTACCTTTTAATTTGCTTTCTAATTCATATTTTAGCCCTTTTTGAATATCATCAAGCCATTCCTCTTTAATTGGAGAGACACTTCTAGCAAATAAACGGGAAGTTTGAACTAATTCACCGGCTACTAAATATTTAGGTAAATTTCTAAAATCTGCTGATCCTGGATGTATGAATATTTGATTAGCAAATAATGTATTATACATATAGCCAAATTCTTTAATACATATAAACTGTTTTAATCCACTAGCAATACAACAAATATAATCATGCATAGAGCCATTACCAGTTAAAGGTATTTCATTTTCACTAATAATTTCTCCAAGTTGCTCAACAATATGAACAATTTCCTGCATGGATTGATAATCTAAATAATTATTTTTACAAAATTCCATTCTTGAGGTTTTAGCTTCAATTGAATCATAAGTTTTAAATAGGGTTAAATAACTAGCAAAATCACCATATCTTTCATTATTGAAGGCTTTATGAGCATTTCTAGCTTCATCTACTTTATCTGGAGGTAACACAAAAGGTGTTTTTGAAGATAAAAAAGCTATAGCAATTAAAACATCATTAATAACAGAAGGGTAGTTGAAAATGGATTCTACAACAACTCTTGAATGACGTGGCAACAATGGGAATTTAGCCATAAATTCACCTATATTGGTTAAATGTCTATCATTATCAATTGCATTAATATTCTTTAATGTATGTTCAGCACTTTTTATTGCATCTTTATTTGGCTTTGTAATAAAGGGAAAATGTTCATAATCATATAGTCCTAAATCACTCATTCTAAGAACAACTTCACTTAAATCAGTTCTTAGTATTTCTTCTAGAGTATATATATCTCTAGAGGTATATGATTTTTTAGAATATAGTCTGTAACATTTACCACTACGAGTTCTACCAGCTCTACCTCTTCTTTGCATAGCACTAGATTTAGAAATTGGTAAAGTAATAAGAGAACTTGTAAAATTCTTTTGATTGTAAAAATTTATTTTTGCAAGTCCTGAATCAATAACTGTAGAAATATTATCTATAGTAATTGAAGTTTCAGCAATGTTTGTAGCAACAACTATCTTGGTTTTATTTTCAGGAGTAGGCTTAAATACTTCTTCCTGCTCTTCTTTGCTTAATCTTCCATATAATGGATAAATAACTAATTTTTCTTTTGGATCACTTTTAACTAAAGCTTTTATACATCCCTTAATATCAAATTCACCAGGTAAGAAAATTAATATATCACCATCATCTTTAGAACTATTTTCTTTAACAATCTTTACAATTTGGCGATGTAAAACATCTTCATTATTATAGCTATCTGGTAAATATATTTCCTCTACTGGGAATAATTTAGATTTTATTGATACAACAGGACAATCATTAAAAAACTGTGAAAACTTCTTAGTATTAATAGTCGCAGAAGATATAATTACTTTAAACTCAGGTCTTTGAATCATTACCTGTTTTAGCATACCTAAAATAAAATCAATATTTAAGGATCTCTCATGTGCTTCATCAACTAAAATAACTGAATAATTCTTTAATAATGGATCTGATTTTAATTCCATTAATAATATACCATCAGTCATAATTTTTATCTTAGTAGAAGAAGTTGTAGTATCACTAAATCTCATTTTGTATCCTACAAAACTACCTGTATCTTCTACTTGTTTTTTTATAAAATCACAAACTGAAAGTGTTGCAATTCGTCTAGGTTGGGTTATACCAACACATAAATTATTGTCAAACCCCGCTTCATGTAAAATAATTGGTAATTGAGTGGTTTTACCTGAACCGGTTGGACTCTCAACTACAATTACTTGGTTTGAGTTTAAACTCTCTATTATTTCTTGCCTGTGTAAATATACAGGCAAATGACTCATATCTTTCATTAATTTCCTTTGATGATGTCTGTTGCTTGTTCAATTGTTACATGGTCAAATGTTTCTCTAGTTTCTAAGTTCTTTAGTGTAAAGGTATTATCACTTATAGTTTCATCATTTAACATTATACCATAAGGGATAGAATTTTTCTCAGCATATTTGAACTGTTGTGGGAGTTTCTTATTAATTAAATAATGATCTACTTTTAAATCATTATTTCTTAAACTTGTAGCTACCATAGTTCCTAATGGATAGAACTGACCACCTTTATTAAAAATAATTACATCTGCTGAGCTTGAACCTTGAATTAATGGACTTTTTAATTCAACTAAAGCGCTTAAAAGTCTATCTAAACCAATAGAGGATCCAACCCCAGGTAATTCATTTTTAGTATATAAGGAAGCTAAATTATTATATCTACCACCACTACAAACTGAACCAAAATTAGGTAAATCTGTTAAGAAAGTCTCATAAACAATGCCAGTATAGTAATCAAGACCTCTAGTAATAGATGGATCTAAAATAAAGTGTTCACTAATATCAGCTTTATCTAAGTAATTATAAATCTCTGTCATTCTAGTGGTATGTTCTATTTCACCACCACTAAGAGCTGACAATCTAGATAAAGTTTGTAAGAATGTCTCATTTTCATTATATTTAATATAATCTAAAATTAATTTAGCTTTAGTTTCATCACCACTAATTTCTACTAAATCTTTTTTTACATTTTCTTCACCAATTTTTCTAAGTTTATCTACGGCTCTCAATATTTCTACACTATTATCAATTAAGTCTAAATGTGTTAAGAATGCATTAAAAAGTCCTCTATGAGCAACATGGAATTTATAATTTTCTATTCCTAATTTAGAGAATGAATGGTTCATCATAGCTAAAATTTCAAAATCGGCTTCACTATTATCAACCCCAACGATATCAAAATCACATTGATAGAATTCTCTAAATCTTCCTTTTTGAGGTTTTTCTCCTCTCCATACCTTATTAATATGGTATCTTTTAAAAGGAAAGGCTAAGTCATTAAAATTTGCTGCTAAAAAACGTGCAAAAGGTACTGTTAAATCAAAACGAAGTGCAACTTCTCTCTTACCGTTATCTTGGAAGTGGAAAATTTGTTTATCGGTTTCTCCACCACCTTTACCTAATAATACGTCAGTATATTCTAAAGCAGGAGTATCAATTGGTACAAAACCAAAGGAAGAAAAAAGTTGTTCTAATTTATTTATAATTCTTCTTTTTTGTATTTCAATAGTAGGTAAAGAATCTGAAAAACCTTTTAATACTTTAGGTTCAATAATTTTATTTTTCTGTGACATATATACTCCAACATTTGTATATTAAATATTAATTAAATTTTTATAATTTTATAGGTAATTTATACTTGATTATTTTATTTTATTCAATGATTGTTATATTATTTAATCTTTTATATTTGTTAGCTAAAAATATAAGTTTAAGTATTAATTATTAATTACTTTACAAAAAGCTAATAAACATTGTATTCTCAAAAGGTAGTCAAAATATAATTTAATTTAAAAACTATGGTGATGAGAAAAGGTTAATGCTAATTCGATATAAAAAAGATTCAAAAGGCAATAGTATTCAATTTGCTAAAATATATACTAAAAATGAACATAAAATAAATTTATCATATATTGATAATGATGCACTCCGTGCGATTAGAAAACTTCAGGCAACTGGTGCCGAAGCTTATATAGTTGGAGGAGCTGTTCGTGATTTATTGTTGAATAAAAAACCTAAAGATTTTGATATTACAACTAGTGCATCTCCTAGACAAATTCATAAATTGTTCTGGAACTCTAGAATAATTGGTAAAAGATTTAAATTAGTACATCTAGAATATGAAAATAAAATATTAGAAGTCTCAACATTTAGATCAGAAGAAGAAAATTTTGGAAATAATAACAACGTTTTTGGGACTGTAGAACAAGATGCAAAAAGAAGAGACTTTACTATAAATGCTCTTTATTATGATCCAATAAATGAGCAAGTTTTAGATTTCAATAATGCTATGGAAGATTTTAAAAAGAAAAAGATTTCCTCCATAATTGATTTAAAGACTACTTTTATTGAAGATCCGGTTAGAATGCTTAGAGCAATAAAATATAGTGTAACAACAAATTTTAAATTAAGATGGGATGTAAAAAGAGCAATAAAAAGAGATCATTGTGAACTTGCAAAAGTTTCAACAAGTAGACTCACTGAAGAGGTTAATAAAATATTATCTTCAGGCTACAGTAGAGATATTTTTATTAAATTAAAAAAATATAAACTTTTAGTATATTTATTGCCTTGTTTCAATTTATATGCGTCCTTAGATACAGTACAAAATAGTCTTTTAGAATTAGATTATAAGATTCGCCAATATAAAATTGGTGAAGGTGAGGAAATTAAAAGATCTATTATGCTTTTGCATTTAGTTAAAGAGTTAATAATTTTTAGTAATGAGACTTTAACAGCTAGAGAAAGATTTAAAGAAACGTTTAGACAAGTAAAAGTTTTAATTTCTCCAATGACACCTAGCAACTATGAAGTCGAATTATGTTGTGCTCAACTTTTAAGTATGAAAGGCTATAAAGTTCCCAAAGGCTGTGTAAGGCATCCAAAAACCAGTGCAAATAAAAATTTCGAGAGAAGACGAAAATATATTGCCTCTAAAAAAAGAACTCCAAAGAAATTTGATAATTCAAAAAGAAAGAAAAAACCTACTTCACAAAGCACAGTTAAGAATTAGTTCCATTCTTCCATTTCAATAAAAACTCTTGCAATAAAAATTGAACCATATTTTTCTAAAGATTCAGATATAAATTCTTGTAATTCCTTCAAAGATGTTTTCATCATATGCTTTGATGGAATTCTTAGTTTTATGGATAAAGAATAACCATTTTCTAAAATTTTAGCTTTCAATTTAACAACTTTTATTGCAGGATCAAATTCATCTAAACAATGGATAACCATTTGAGTTAAAGCGGCTTCACTTATAACAGTTTTATCAAATTTAGTAAATTGTGGTCTTACAACAGTTTTTTCAAAAACTTTTGTTCTTTTCCAAGGTCTCAAAATATTTCTATTAAATAAAACCTTCATTGAATCTAATACAATTTTAGGAGAGGTTCTAGTAATTTCGATAGATGGAACAGGTATAACATGTTTACCCTCAGTAAAACGAACCCTCATAGCTGTATCAATTTCATCTTTTGTGGCTATATCACTGATATCGAAAATTTTATCTGGTTGAGGTAGTGAAAGTCTAGTTGCAATTTTTCTAACCATCTTTTCACTAGTACCAATAATTAAAATTTTTCTAAATCTTTCTTTTTTTAAAGCTTCAAAAACACTTTTATAATGTTCAGGATCATCAAAGACAGCAGTTCTAACAGCAGCTAAAAAAGTTTCATCTTGCTTCGCACTTTTTCCAGCAACTAGTTTATTGCCTTTAATTAATAATCCATCATCAATTATTAAGTCTATATTATATTCTTCAGCTAGCATTTTAGATCTAAAGCTTTTTCCAGTTCCACTTTTTCCAACCAAAGCGAATACTTTTATTCCACCAATTTTCCAAAATGCGTATTTAAAAATTCGATTCATATATATATAGTATAACTATAGTTTTGTTTTTTTTAAATATATTAATAAAAAAATAGTTTAAATTTTAAACTCGTTTTTATTTTAAGTACTATAAGGTAAAATAATTAACTAATTTTCACAAAAAAAGGCTAAATTAATTTGCTTTTATTTTGTACAATTTCTTTAAAACTGTACTTGAAAAGAGCGTGTATAAGCTTTATTATTACCAGAGTATTATCGTTTATTGTCTACTTTTCACAAAAAGTATAACAATAGATAAATTAATACTCAAATACATCAATTAATATTCAAATTGGATAAAAATAAGGAGCCAAAAATGCCTAAAGACGTTCTTACGTTTAAAAGAGGTGGAGTGCATCCTAAAGATCAAAAACAATATTCTAAAGATAAACCTTTAGAAATATTGCCAACACCATCTTTAGTAGTTGTCAGTTTATCTCAACATTTAGGAGCCCCCGCTAAGCCTTTAAAAAAAGTTGGAGAGACTGTAGTTAAAGGTGAAAAAATTGGAACTGCTTCAAGCTTTATCAGTGCTGAAGTTCATTCGCCGGTTTCGGGGACAATTAAAAAAATTATAAAACAACCATTGGCTAACAGTGTTGTTGCTGATGCATTTTTGATTGAAGTAGATCAAGATGCAGAACCAGTTATCTTTGATAGAGTTGATTACGAAAGTAAAACTGATGAAGAATTACTTGCTACAATCAAAGATTTAGGAATAGTTGGATTAGGTGGAGCAACATTTCCATCTCACGTCAAATTTATGATTCCTAAAGGTAAATTTGTTGAATATTTAGTTGTAAATGGGGTTGAATGTGAACCTTATTTAACAAGCGATTATAGAACAATGCTAGAAAGAGGTGAAGAAGCTCTTGAAGGTATTATGATTGCTAAAAGAGTTACTAAAGCCAAAAATGTTATAATAGGTATTGAACAAAATAAGATGGATGCTGTTGAAAATTTAAGAGCAATTATTAAGAAAAATAATTATCCAATTACTGTTCAACCTTTAAAAATGAAATATCCACAAGGTGATGAAAAGCAATTATTAAAAGCTACAATAAATAGAGAAATCCCAAGTGGTAAACTACCATTAGATATTGGTGCTGTAGTTGCAAACATTGGAACATGTTATTCAATTTATGAAGCTTGTGCACTAAATAAGCCATTAATTGATAGAGTAGTTTGTGTTACTGGGGAATGTGTTAAAGAGCCTAAAAACCTTATTGTTCCAATTGGTACTTCAATTTCAGAGTTAATTGATTACTGTGGTGGATTAAAAGAAGATCCTGATAAAATTGTAAGTGGTGGACCAATGATGGGATTTGCTTTTGCATCTTTAGATTTACCTGTATTAAAAGGCACTAGTGGTGTAATTTGCATAAAAGAAGGAACCGCAGCAAGAGAAACTGCTTGTATCTCTTGTGGTAAATGTGTTGATGTTTGTCCAATTGGTTTAATGCCAACTATGCTTTATAGAAATATTAAAAATGGTAATTACCAAGTTGCACTTGATAAATATTCATTAATGGATTGTAAAGAATGTGGTTGTTGCGCATATACATGTCCTGCACATATTCCTCTCGTTCATGCATTTAAAACTGGTAAAAAACTTGCAAGGAGAAAGAAATGAGAGTAAAAGTTTCATCATCTCCACACTTCCATAGTAAAAATTCTACTATGTCTATAATGTGGAATGTTAGCCTAGCATTAGCTCCTGCAGCTCTTTGGGGAGTTTATGTTTTCGGTTTTAGAGCATTAATGGTTTTAATTGTTTCTATTTTATCAAGCTGTCTTTTTGAATATCTTTTCGGCTTTTTTGATGGTAAGAAAAGTTTAAAAGAAAGTAGCTTATATGATGGGTCTGCTTTTTTAACTGGTTTGTTATTGGGTATGAACTTAAGCCCAACTGTTCCAATAGCTATAATTGTTTTAGCAAATGCTTTTGCAATTATTGTTGTTAAATGGACTTTTGGAGGATTAGGTGCAAACTGGATGAACCCAGCATTAGCAGGTCGTGTATTTGTATTCTTTAGTTTTACATCAGCTATGAGTAATTATACACTCCCTAAAACTTTAACAGCAGTTGATGCAATTGGTAGTGCAACTCCATTATCATTTGTAAAAACTAGTTTAAGTGCAGGTACCACAGGTTTAAACCCATCACAAATATTATTAAATTCATCTTACCCAAGTACTAATATTGCTAATAGTATTTCTTCAGCTACAGGGATTTCTCCTTATGCTGTTGATGCTTTTATAGGAAATATTGGTGGATGTATTGGTGAAGTAAGTGCTTTATTATTAATTATTGGTGGTATTTATTTATTAGTTAAGAAAATAATTACATATCATATTCCTGTTTTTTACATTTTAACTTTCTCATTATTAACTTGGGTTTTTGGTGGTCTAAGAGATAATTTAGGAATGTTTAATGGAGAGGTTTTATCACAAATTTTCTCTGGTGGTTTAATGCTTGGCGCTATATTTATGGCAACTGATATGGTTACATCCCCAATAACTAAAAAAGGTAAAATAATTTATGCAATTGGTTGTGGATTTTTCACTTTCTTAATTAGATATTTTGGATCTCTACCAGAAGCAGTATCCTTAGCAATTATCTTAATGAATATTGTAACTCCTACAATTGATAGATACATTGTTCCAAAGAAATTTGGTTTTGTAAAAAAAGTTAAAACTCAGGAGGCTAAATAATGAAAGAATATTTAAAAACCTCAGTTGTTTTAGCTTTAATTTGTGCTGTTGCTGCAATTGTATTAGCTATATTAAATGGGGTAACTAAACCTGTTATTACTGCTTATGAACAACAAAAAACACTTGATGCATTACAAGCTGTAAGTAATGGTTATGAAATTGGTGATAACCAAATTACCGTAGATAATAATGATAGTGTAAATTATTATTTTGAATTAAGTAACCAAGGTAGTGCTGAAGGCTATTTATTGAACTTAAATGCTGTAGGTTATGGTGGAGCTATTTCTTTAGTTGCTTCTTATAATCTTACTGGTCAAGTATTAGAAGCTAAAGTTGTAAGTAATAGCGAAACGCCTGGTTTAGGTAAAAAGAGTGAAGAAAGTTGGTATATGACAAAATATGAAAATAAAGATGTTATTCCAACAAAGAAAAGTCAATTAAGTAGTGACGATGCTGCTGCAATTAGTGGTGCATCAATTACTTTTGCTGCTATTGGTAAAGCTCTTTCTAATGGTAGTGACTTTGTAAAAAGTTTAGGGGGTAATTAATGAAGAAAAATCATAAAAAAGAATTTACCAAAGGTATTTTCAAAGAAAACCCAACTTTTGTATTATTGTTAGGTCTTTGTCCAACCTTAGGTGTTACCACAATGGTATCAAACGCTATTGGTATGGGCTTTAGTGTATTATTTGTATTAACTTGCAGTAATATTATGATTAGTCTTTTAAGAAAGGTTATTCCTGATACTGTTAGAATTCCAAGTTATATTGTTATAATTGCATCATTTGTTACAATCATTGAAATGATTTTACATGCATTTGTTCCAGATGTTTATGTTGCTTTAGGTGTATTTTTACCGTTGATTGTTGTTAACTGTATCATTTTAGGTAGAGCAGAAGCTTTTGCAAGTAAGAATACTGTTTTAGATTCAATTCTTGATGGATTAGGAATGGGTATTGGTTTTACCCTTGCTTTAATTTTAATTGCAACAATTAGAGAAGTATTTGGTTCAGGAACAATCACATTATTCCCAATTGGATCATTTGATGGAGTAATTACTATTCCTCTATTAAACAAATGGCCAATTAGAGTTATGACTTTAGCACCAGGTGCTTTATTATTGATGGGTTATTTAAAAGCCTACTTTGAATTTAACTCTAGAAGGAAAGCTAAGAAGGAGAAACTTGCATGACCTATATAGCAATTTTAATTACATATATATTTATAAGTAACTTTATATTAGTACAATTTTTAGGAATGTGTCCTTTCATCGGGGTTTCTAAAAATAGTGAAAGTGCACTTGGTATGGGAATGGCTGTAACTTTTGTTACATCTATTGCATCCGTTGTATGTTGGAGTGTTTATCAATTCTTATTGATGCCTTTTGATTTAGAATACTTAAGAACAGTATCTTTTATATTAGTTATTGCTTCTTTAGTACAATTAGTTGAATTAGTTATTAGAAAAATCAGTCCTCCATTATATAAAGCACTAGGAATCTTTTTACCTTTAATTACAACAAACTGTGCTGTATTAGGTATTGCAATCATTAATATTGATGAAAAATATTCTTGTTTAGAATCATTCTTTGCAGGTTTAGCTGCTGGACTTGGTTTCACTCTTGCTATTGTTCTTATGAGTAATATCAGAGAAAAACTAGACTTAGCACCAGTTAGAAGAAGTTTCAAAGGCGTTCCAATTGCATTTATTTCAGCTGGATTAATGGCTTTAGCATTTATGGCTTTTGATAAATCTTTATTAATGAATTTACATTTAGTATAAAGTAGGTAAATAATGAATATATTTTTAGCATTTATAATAATTACTGTAATGGGGCTTATTTTGGGCATCGGTCTAGCTTTTGCTGCTAAAAAGCTAGCTGTTGCTAAAGACCAAAAACAAATAGATATTGAAAACGCTTTACCTAATGCAAACTGTGGTGGTTGTGGATATCCAGGTTGTGCTGGTTATGCTGAAGCTTGTGCAAAAGGTGAATGTGCTCTTAATCTCTGTGCTCCAGGAGGAAGCGAGGTTGCAAAAAAACTTGGTGAAATAATGGGTCAAGAAGTTGAAACTAGTTCAGTTAGAAAAGTTGCCTATGTGTTTTGTAACGGAGATTGTGACAAAACACAAACAGATTTTGATTATCAAGGTATAACAGATTGTAATTCAGCTGCATTATTGTTTAATGGAGAGTTTGCTTGTAAAGAAGGTTGTTTACAATTAGGATCATGTATTAATGTATGTCCTGTTGATGCAATAAGCAAAAAAGAGAATGGTCATATAGAAGTTGACCCAACAATTTGTATCGGATGTGGAAAATGTGTAGATATTTGTCCACATAATGTTATAAAACTTATTGATGATAATAGCGAATACGTAGTAAAGTGTAATAACCACGATTCTGGCGCAATTGTTAGAAAAATTTGTGAAGTGGGTTGTATAGGTTGCCAAATTTGTGTTAGAAAGTTCCCTGAATCAGGATGTTCAATGGACGGCTTTTTATCTGTATTTGATAATTCTAAACCTCATGACCAAATTGAAGAAGCTGCAAATGCCTGTCCAAAGAATTGTATTGTTAAAAGATAACAAGGAGTTACACTTAATAAAATGTCATATATTGTTGGAGCTTATTCTCAGTTAGCATCGGGTACATCAACCGAGGCTTATCAGCATATTTTAAATACTGCTATTAAACCTTTATTAACAGAGGTTTATAAAAGAGAGAATGTTTTTCTCCAACTTTATTTAGGTGGAGCTTTGTTACAATGGCTTGATGGCAAGCATCCAGAAGTCAATTTATTATTAAAAGATTTATCAAAATCTGGAAAAATTGATATGATGACTGGAAGTTTTCATCAAGCTATATTGCCTATAGTTCCACCTTCTGACAGAATTTCCCAAATTGAGACAACTACAAATTTTATAACAAAAAAATTTAAAAAATTACCTAGAACTTTCTGGTGCTATGGTGAAATTTGGGATCCATCCCTAATAAGTTGTCTCAGTTTAAGTAAAATTGAAAAAGTAATAATTTCTTTAGATAATAATAATACATTTGAAGATTCAGCACCTAAACCTTTTAAAATGCAAGAAATTGGTAGAAGTGTAGATATTATTCCAATTGATACAAGAATAAGTAAATTAGTTCATGATTTTGGGTTAAGAAAAATATCTTATGAGAAAATGTTCCAAGAAATAATGAATTTAAATGATGATAATGTACAAGTTGCTATGATTAATTTAAATCAATTATGCCAAGGGGAGATTACTAATGCTCAAATTATTGAATTATTTTCATATCTATTTGATAATTGTGAACAATCCTTAGATGTATTATATAAAGAAAAACCATTAAAACTTGATTATTTAGAGAAGGGTTGGTATGGCTTTGATGCATTAGTCCCACTAAAATCAATTCATGGTGAATTATATCAAGATAAGAGCTTAAACTATTTATATAATAGAGTAATTTCTTTAATTGAAGTTGCAAAATTATATAAGAAAAATCGAGATATAAAAAGAAAAATAGCCCAAATAATTCCAAAGCTATTGTGTGGGGCTCCTTTTATCTATGATTCAAATGCCTCAATTTTAAAAGGTTCTATTAGATCAAATATATATCGTTACTTAATTGAACTAGAAAAATTACTTATTTCTTTAGACGATTTTTCCTATCCTTATGTACAAGATGTAGATAAAGATGGACATAATGAAGTAATAACTGGTGGTAAAAATTTTAATGCTATTATTGATTCTAAAGGTGGTAGTTTATTAGAACTTAAATATTTCCCTGCACGTTATAATTTTATTAATGGATTATTTCCTTATAATTTTAAAGATACTCAAAATAATTTAGCAATGCCAGGAGTGAAACAAAAATGCTTCACTGATGTAATGCTACATAGCAATTTTAATCTTGAAAATTATAGAATGAAAGAAAATACTTTAAATGAGTTAAAATTTAAAATTGATATTATTGATAACAAATTCACTGAATTTGATTTAAAATCTCAAGAAAAACAATCTCTTGGTATTAATATCAATAAACATTATAAATTCTCCTCTAATGAAATTTCATTATCAGTTAAATTAAAAAATACTTCATTAAAGAAAAAAGAATTTATATATGGTTTGGAAATACCTTTTAGTTTTTATCCATTTGAAAACAATGTAAATATTTTAGTAAATGATAAACTCAATGAAGAATTAGCAATTGTTTCAAAAAATATTGATAATGTAAAAATTATAGATAAAAAACACAAAACTAAGATTGGTATAAACTTTGATAATCAATGTTCTTTATTCTATAATAACTCATACATAAATACTAAAACCGTTTTAGGTAGTGAAAATTTATATCAATTATCTTTATTCGTTCCAACATGGAATGTTATATTAGATAGTAAAGAAGAAAAAACATTAAATTTATTACTTAGAATAGGTAGAAATATTTAATAAAAATGGAGCAATAATTATGTTTATAGAAAATAAAAGCTTATTAACCTCAATCGAAAATGACGCAAGAAAAATATGGAGGCGTCTTTGAATCTTCTAATATCAAAGAAAAAATAGAAGATCTAGAAAAACAAACTTCTCAAGCAGACTTTTGGACTAAAACAGAAAATCCAGATAAAATCTTTCAAGAATTAACAGCTTTAAAAGAAAGCTATTATCCTTGGCAAAAATTAATAAGTTCTATAGATGATATTAATGAGATAATTGATTTATACGATGCTGAAGATACTTTAGAAGATGAAGAGAGCATTATAAGCGAGTTAAATTTACAAATATTTGAACTTGAAAAAACTTATAACCCATTACGACTTAAAACTTTATTAAATGATAAATATGATAAAAATGATTGTTATTTAACAGTTCATTCAGGCTCAGGCGGCACTGAGGCAAGTGACTGGGCAAATATGTTGCTCCGCCTATATTTAAGATGGTGTGAACAAAAAGGATTCAAGACTAAAATTATTGATATCTTAGAAGATCAGGGTGGCATAAAAAGCGCAACTATTGAAGTAAAGGGTGACTATGCTTTTGGCTATCTCAAAAGTGAAGCAGGGGTTCATCGATTAGTTAGAATTTCACCTTTTGATTCTCAAAAAAGAAGACATACTTCCTTTGGATCAGTATATACAACACCAGTAATCGAAGATGATATAGAAATAGAATTAAAAAGCGAAGATTACAGACTTGATACATATAGAGCAGGAGGAGCAGGAGGACAGCATGTTAATAAAACAGACAGTGCTGTTAGAATTACTCACTACGAATCAGGCATTGTAGTTCAATGTCAAAATGAAAGATCTCAATTAATGAATAAAGAAGTAGCGTTTAAAATGTTAAGATCAAAACTTTATGCATATTATGAAGAAAAAAGAAAAAAAGAGCATGAAGAAAATGCAATTAAGAAAAAAGAAATTTCTTGGGGATCTCAAATTAGAAGTTATGTTTTTCAACCTTATACAATGGTAAAAGATCATAGAACAAATGCTCAATCAACTAATGTTAATGCAGTTATGGATGGAGATATTGATGTATTTATTGAAGCTTATCTTCAATGGATACAAGAGGAATAATAAATTATATGAAAAAGGCTATTATTTTTATTATATTGATTAATTTTAGCTTATTATTAGCTGCAGAAGATGTCTCTTTCGATATCGCTACAGCTTTAATTTTAAGTAATAATAATAATCAAAGTTTAATTAATAATGATAATGGCTTTAATTATATTTCTAATTTAGAAAATTACTCTTTTCCAAATTCTCAGAAAAATGATTTATTAAGTATTACAAAATTATGTAATATATATTTATCTAAATTAGAATTATCTCAATATTTTATAAATTTAAAAAATGATAATTTAAAACAAATAGAAAAAAATAAATTATCCCAAGAGTTAAATTCTGCTATAAATACTTATTCTGATGATTTAAGTACTGCCAATTTATCAAAAATAAAAAATAAACAACAAGATATAGATAATTTAGATTCAAATTTTAATCTTATAAAATCAATTGAGCTTTCTTTTTCAAGTTTTGATCAAACTCAATATTTATCAATTTTAATGAATAATAATAATCCTTATATTATTAATAATTTATTAAAACAGTATGATAAAGATGCATTTTTGTTAGTATCTTTTGATAATATTAGCAATTTGACAAAATTAAAAATTGAATACCTAGATAAAAATGAAAGAAAAATAATATATAATAAAATTGTTGAAGACAAATTGCTTATAAACAATGAACAAGATATTTTATCAAATTTGGTAAAATTCTTTAATAATGAATTTGCTGTTGCAAAACTAGAAAATGGTAGTTCATCAATAATTTTTGAAGAAATATTAAATACTTCAAAATACAAATTAGATAATACAAGTATAGAAAAATATGATGAAGTAGAAATTTATAATAATGATTTAAAACAAATTGAATTAAACAACAACTATATCATATTAAAAAAAGGAATTCATTATTTTAGATTATCATCTTCAAAAGAATCTTTAATCAAAAAAGTTGAGATTACTGATTCAAATAATATAATAGATTTAAAGCTTGATAAGGTAATTGTTCCTTCTATTAATTTAATTTCTAAAGTTGGACTTTTAACATATAAAATAAATGGTATAGAACTCGATAAGGCAATTTCCTCAAATCTAATTAACCAAGAAGTGCCATTTTATATTGAAGCAGAAAAAGAGGGGTTTTATCCTTTTACAGTATTAAATAATAGCGAATTAGATAATATTGAGTTTAATTTGAAGCCTTTATGGCAAACTTCAACTCAAGTAATTGATAAAGCACAGAATGATTTTTATTCTTCATTGTTGTCTTATATTTTATTTAGCTTTACAACTTTGACGATAAATAATATAAATGAAGCTATGAATAATACAGAACTACAACCCGTTATTGATGTACTATATACATCAATGATTGCTTATAGTTCAATTAATATAATAAATAAGTTAATATCTTATATTAACTTAGCTACTAATTAAAATAATATGGAGTAAATATGTTTGATAAATTTGGGGCAAAATTAAAAGCTTTATTTAGTACAAAAAAATTGGATGAAGCCTTTTTTGAAGATTTAGAAGATTTGTTAGTTGAAGGAGACTTGGGTGCTACTATGGCAATGGACATTTCTGATAAATTAAGAGCAAGAGCAAAAGAAGAGAAATGTGATACTCAAGAAGGTTTACAAAAGATATTAAAAGAAATCTTAAAAAATAAAATTAAACCATATGAAATTCCAGTTGATAAAAATGATTTAACTATTGTTTTAGTTTTAGGTGTTAATGGCGTTGGGAAAACTACTTCAATTGCAAAAATAGCTAATAGATATAAAAACGATGGTTATAGTGTAATTCTAGCAGCAGCAGATACATTTAGAGCCGCAGCAATTGATCAGCTTGAATTACATGCAAATCGTTTAGGAACAAGAATAATAAAACAAAATAATGGTAGTGATCCTGGTGCAGTAATTTTCGATGCTATTACCAGTGCTCAAGCTAAAAAAGATAATTTAATCTTAGCAGATACGGCAGGAAGAATGCATAATAAAGAAAATCTATTAAGAGAATTAAAAAAAATTGATAAAATAATTAAATCAAAAGGTATCGATGATGCTCACTATAAAAAAATTTTGGTAATAGATAGTACAACTGGACAAAATGGATTCTCTCAAGCAAAAATGTTTGATGATGCAGTTAAATTAGATGCAATAATTTTATCAAAATATGATAGTGCTGCAAAAGGTGGAACCTTAGTACAAATAGGTGAAAAATTAAATTTGCCAGTAGCTTTTGTTGGTGTCGGGGAATCCTATGATGATATAAGATTATTTAATGAAGATGAATTCTTAGATTCTTTAGTTGGATTAAAAAAATAGAGTATTTTTATGAAGAAAAAAGCCTTTTTAATTAGTATTTATTTGCTTTGTTGTTTTAATTTATTTGCAACAACTTATAATTCTAATTCTATTGGCCAAAAAATTGGCGAATATGATGGGGAAAGTGAATTTTACCTAGTTGAAGAGGCAAATACGACTACTATTAAACAATCGCTTTATAAAAATAACCAATTAATTCTAACTAAAACTACTAATCAAAAAAATGATATTAAAACTATAACAATTGATGATTCATTATCTAAAACATACCAAGTTTTTAATAATGATATTTTAATTAGTGAAATGGTTAATAATATTAAGACTGTTTATAATTATGAACAAAACAAATTGATTTCTAAAATAATCTCAACAGATAATAATATTTTAGAAGTTGATAAATATTTCTACCTTTCAAATGGAAAACTATCTTCAATTTTGAAAGTAAAAAATGATTCTGAAATTTATTCAATAATAAACTTTAATAATAATAATTTAAGTATTAGCTATAGCACTTTAAATTCTAAAGATTATAAAAAATCTCAAATAACAGAGGGAATAATTAATTCAATTGAATACAAGGATGATAAATTAGTTAATAATATTGAAGTAGAAAAAACAACTGATGAAAGTTTAATCCTCACAAAACAAGATAAAAATTCTATAAAAAAAGAATATTATACTAAAGGCGTTTTAGATAAGGTTGAAACATATTATAATGATGAATTAATTAAATCCATAAAATATTATTACAATAATGATTATTTATTAATTAAAACTGTTTTAGAAGAAAAAGATTATAGCGAATTAACAAAAAGCTATGATAAGATAACACAAACTATTACTGATTATGAAAATAGCAAAATTAGTAAAGTCCAAGTTTATGAAAACAATAAATTAATAAGCAGTTACTATTTTGATCGAAATAACTACAAAATTGAAGATGTGTATCAAAATGGTAATCTATATTGTACTATTACATATGATGGTGATAATATAATTGATATTCAATATAGAAATGAGGGTAGTGATGGTATTTAGTATAGCTAGAAGATATGCTTTTTCTTCAAAAAACAGACATCGCTTAACTTCAATTAGAATTGCTATTGGTTTATTATTTTCAACTTTAGCACTAAATGTAATCATTTCTTTTATGATAGGATTACAAGACAATAAATTCTCTTTAATTAGAGAATATGTTAGCTATGATGCTGTAGTTGAACTAAATCAAGATCTTGATACAGATGAATATTTAAGCAAATTAAATGAAAATGATAAAATTAACTTTGCTTTTAAATTTATTGAACTACCTACAATAGTCACCGATAATGATAATTCTCAATTTTTTGGAAAAATTCGTGCATTTAAAACAGAGGATTTTGAAAAACTTCCATATTCCTTTATTAAAGGAAGTTCTGATAATGATGGTATCATTTTTGGTTATTCAAATTCCTTAAACTCAAATTTTGATTATAATAAATATGTAGAATTTACAATTCTAAAAAAAGGTAAAACAGTTACCATAGTTCCATATCAGAGTGAAAAGCAAATTTCTGGAATTTATTTTACTCCTTTAGGAGAATTTAATAATAATTATATTTTAAGTAATTATGCTAGTATTAAAAAAATAGCTCCTTATTCTACTGACATTATTGGTGTATATGGAGATGTTGATACAATTAGAACTATAATAGGTGATAATGGCTCTGTAAGCAGTTGGAAAGATCAAAATGAGAGTTTATATGCTGCAATGAAATTAGAGCAATATTTAATGTATTTAACGCTTTCTTTAATAAGCATAATCGTATTAATCCATTTATATAATAGTACAGTTAATTTAATTCACTCAAAAACTAAAGAAATAGCTATGTTAAGAGCACTTGGGCTTACAAAGAAACAAATAAAAAATATTTTTACAATATCTTCTTTAATTGTTAGTACTACAGGTATTCTTTTGGGATCTATTTTATCCTTTGTTACACTATATTTTTCTTCTTCAATAATTGGATTTTTGAATTTGATAACCTCTTATCAAGTTCCCTTATTAACTGTAAATATAAATTTGAATTTTTCTATTACAAATTGTTTAATTATCGCAATTCCATTATTTGTAATAACCTTTATAATGAGTCATAGGGCAATATATAAATTGTTAAAAAATGACAGCATGGAGATTTTATTAAATGAGTAATATTATTGAATTAAAAAATATATGTAAATCATATCCATTACCAAATAACACAGAGACTCTTTCAATAATTGATAATTTATCTCTTGATATAGAAAAAGGTAAATCATTATCTATTGTTGGTAAAAGTGGTTGTGGTAAAAGTACCTTATTACAAATTGCTGCATCTTTAATTAAACCAAATAGTGGTGAGGTTATTTTTAACAATAAGAAGATATCAAAATTTAATGATAAAGAATTATGCAATTTAAGAAATCAAGAAATGGGTTTTATATTTCAAAATAGTTTATTATTAGAAGATTTTAGTGCTTTTGAAAATATTATGATGCCATTATTAATTAATAACACTCATAAAAGTATCGCAAAAGAAAGAGCAAAATATTTATTAAAAGAAATCAATCTTAAAGATAGAGCCTCTCACAAGCCCTCTCAATTATCTGGAGGGGAGAGACAACGTATTGCTTTAGCAAGAGCTTTAAGCGTAAATCCTAAAGTAATTTTTGCAGATGAACCAACAGGCTCTTTAGATGAAGAAAATGCTACTTATGTAGAAAATTTATTAATGAATTTAGTAGAAAAAGAATCAGTTACATTAATTTTAGTTACTCATAATAAACTTTTTGCATCAAAATGTAATAGAACAGTTCAATTAACACATGGAAAAATTAATGAGGAAGTAAGTGATTAAAGATATAAATAAGCTTTTAATTAAAAAAATATTACTATCACAGAAATCAAAACACAAACTTATTAGATCAGCTATTTTAATAATTTTAATAGTTGCTTTATTAATTGTTTCTACTGTTTTCATTAATTCTATGTCTAATGGAATTGCTAAAAAATTTGCTTTATTAGTAAATGGAGATATTCAAGTATATACTGATACTAATTTAACAGATGAATATGATTTTATTAAATCATCTGATTCTGTTTTTACAATTGATTCATTGATTTATGGAAGAGAAGCTACTCAAATAAGTCTAATAAAAGCAGTAAATGATTCTTATTTTAATTCAGATAGAATGAAAAGTTTAAAATTAGAAATAACTGAAGATTCATCAAATTTGCCATCAATATATATTTCTAATCAAATTGCAACAAAACTTAATTTAAAACTTGGCGATAGAGTTGCAATAATTCTTGCTAAAGATGAAACAAAGGTTCGTCCAAAACTATTATTTATTAAAGGGATATTTGACTCAGGTTATAAAGAAATAGATCAAAACCTTTGTTATATGAATTTAGAAGATTTAAAAAAGATTTATAATGATGAGGTTTCAATTCATCAGGAAGTTGTTTTAAAGAATAATGTAGATATAAATGAAGCTCTATTAAATTTAAATTTAGACAATTATATATCAAGGGCTTGGTATGAATTACAACCTGCAGTTTATAATAATTTATTAACAAGTACACAAAGCCTAACTGTTATTTTTATTGTTATTGCTTTATTAACAGGATATTTTATATCATCGATATCTTCTGATATAATAACTAAAGATCATAAAAATATTGCAATTAATAAACTTTTAGGATTAAAAAATAAAAACTTAAGAAAAGTTTATTTTTTAGCGATTGAATTCTTTACAATTATTTCAACACTTATTGGTGTAATATTGGGCATAATAATTAGTAAAACATTTTTATCAATACTTGGTAAATTCTCATTAGAAAAGATACCAGCTCTTAGTTGGTATCTTTTAGATTTTGATGTATTAATCCCCTTTAAAAGCATTTTAATCATATCTATTTCATTAATTTTGATTTCCATGATTAGTGTATATCTAAGTTTATTTAGAATCAAAAAAATTGAAGTTTTAGATCTTTTAAATCATGAGTAATTTATGTTGCTATCATTAGTATATTTTTTTATAATAGACTCATGGATTTTGAAGTATTTATTTTAGGAACTAGTGGAATGATGCCTTTACCAGGAAGATTTCTAACAAGTTCAATGATAAGAAGAAAAGGTGAGTTATTCCTTTTCGATTGTGGTGAAGGTACTCAGGTATCTTTAAAAATGCTAAATCTTAAATGGAAAAAAATTAATAAAATTTTTATATCTCATATGCATGCAGACCACGTTACAGGATTACCTGGCATACTTATGCTTTCAGCTCAAGTTGACAGAGTAGAACCTTTATATATATATGGACCAAAAAAATTAAAAGAATATATTGATTCATCAAGAAAAATTCTAGATATGTATATAAATTATGAAATTATCTTTGAAGAAGTTAATGAAGGAATAATTATAGATAATGATGAATATTATATAGAAGCTATCAAATTAAATCACACAAAACCATGTTTTGGTTATGTATTGAGAGAAAAAGATAGACCAGGTGAATTCTATCCCCAAAAGGCTATGGAATATAAAATAAAACCCGGACCTGATTTTGGTAAACTTCAAAAAGGTGAATCCATCATTAATAATGAGGGAATGAAAATCACTGCTGAAATGGTTATGGGAGAAAACAGAAAGGGTAGATCATTTAGTTATATCACTGATACATTATACTTAAAAAATATTGCTAAAAAAATTATGAATGTTGATTTATTATTATGTGAAGGAATGTTTGAAGCAGGAATGGAAGATATAGCTAAAGAGAAAAAGCATATGTGTGTAAATCAAGCTGCTCAAATAGCTAAAGATGCAAATGCGAGAATGCTTGCCTTAATGCATTATAGCCCTCGCTATAATGATTTTGAATTGAATGCTCTTAAATATCAAGCACGAGAAATTTTCCCAAATACTATTTTAACTAGAGATAGAATGATTTTTTCTATACCAAATGATGGAGAAGCTATAGAAATTACTAAAGAAAAAATTGTTATACAAAGTAAAACAAGAGTTAATATAACAAAATAAAAAAATACTTGAGATTTATAGTCTCAAGTATTTTTATGCTTAATAATATATATTAACCTAAATAAGCTTCATTGATTAATGTTTTAGCATCAATTTCTCTATTCTCTTGGCTAGCATATCCAATATTAATATTCGAAAGATCATATAGAGCTTCGCTTTTATTAATTAAATTATTAATACAAACTTTAGCACTTTCTTTTCCTTCATATGGGAAAATAATAGCAGTATTATTGTTATCTGTATTATAAACATAAGTATATGATGGTAAATTTGATAAAATACTAGTTTTAACATCATCATTTAAAATATTATCTTTATCAAAAATTACTAAGGTAATATCAAAATTAAAGTTTTCTTTAGAATTATCTTTTAATTCAGAATTCAAGAAATCTTCTAAGTTATTTGATAAATCTCCAAAATCAGAACTAATATCGGCTAATGGATTCTTAATATATTCTATAGCAGATTTTGCTTGATCATAAGATAAGGATCTAATAGCATTATTAATATCTTCACCAAATGGTAAATCTTCATTAGCAATCATTTGACCATTATCAATAAAATCTAAACCATCATTAATTTGTTCTCTATCATAAGCATTTAATCTATCAATTGTTTGATAGTCTAAATTATTTACAAAGTCATTATTTAATAAATCTAACCCTTTATTAACAGTATTATCATCAACTACTGAAAGACGATTAATAGTTTCTGGTGTAAAATTATTGAATTCAACAGAATTAGGATTTGCTACATCAGGAGCTCCATCGTCAATGTAATCAAGGCCTACATTTACTTGAATACTATTATATTCTTGTAGTCTAGTTAGAGTATCTTTATCTAAGTTTTCAAAAACTCTAGCATTAGGATTTGCAACTGGAGGGCAACCCATATTAATCCAATTTAAAGCTTTTGTAATATCTTCATCATTTAAATGAGATATTGCTAAAATATTATTTTCATTTAAATTTTCTAAGTTATAATATTTTTTATTATTATTAATCCAATCGATAACATTTTCAGCCTCTCTTTGAGATAGAGTAGCTAATTGATTTATTGTTTCTTGATCTAGATTTTTAAATAAACCTAATTCATCTTCAGCTTCATTACAACCAGCTTTAATCCAATTATAGGCCTTCATAGCTTCATCTGCAGTTAGAGAAAATAAATTATTTGTTATTTCTTCATTAAAAGGAGATACTATTTTATCATCCTCTTCTTCATAATAATTAAATATTCTAAGTAGTTCTGAATTACTATATTTACTTATTTTTTGATAGACATCATTATTAAAATAATCTCTTAAAGAATATTGGACTGGTTTATTATATCCCTTAGCATTGATAGGATTGAATTCATTGTAATTTAATTTGTCAGTTGGATCATCATTTATAGTATCAAACAATGGTGCATCATAACTATTTTTAGGTAATAAATCTTCAGTTTTATTTTTAACATTGTTATCTTTTGAAGAAATAATTGAACCAATTTCAATTAATGCCAAACCAATTAAGACAGGTAACAAATAAATCAAAAAACGATAAATGTCTTGTGTTTGTAAGTCATAAATTGGAACTAAATACTTAATTGAGAGAAAACCTAATGATAACAAAACCAATAATGACACAATTATTGAGAAGAATATATTTCTAACGTAGCCTGTTTGTTTTGACATTATTACCTCCATTTAGACTTTACAACTATTATGCTAATCATTAATATTAACTATATTATATAGGATGGCATGTCCCATGACAATAAAATTTTTCCAAATATTAATAATAAGTACTTTTGTTTCATATTTACTTTTAATAGTTGTAGCTTCTGACATAGGAATTATACAATATCAACAAATTAAAGACAATATATACCGAGAAAAAAAAGAAAATTCCGAGTTAGAAAGTGAAATCAAAGATTTAGAAACTGAAATTGAGCAATTGAAAAACAATGAACAAGTTTTAGACCTAGCTTATGAATTAGGTTATGTCAATACTGGCGATAAAATTTATTATACTGACTCAAATTCAACTGAAACAATAAAGAATTCTTCAAATTTAAAAATTTCATCTAAAATAAATACAAAAAAAAATTTATTTTCGGGTTGGAAAAATTATCAATTTTTTTTATTATCATTACTTATTGGTATTGTATTTTCACTTTGTTATTTAATAATATCAAAAAAAATGGAGAATAAATAAAATGAATGATGAATATTCTGAAGTCCTATATATAGAACAAGAAAACACATTTAATAGAACCATTGAATTGTTAAGAGAAAACAAGGTCTTAGTTTTACCTTGTGATACAATTTATGGTTTGTGTGCTAAAATGGGCGAAGCCGAAGATACATTAAGAAATATAAAAAAAAGAAAAGAAACTAAACCTTTTTTAATTTTAGCAACAATAGAGCAGGCTCAAGAATTGTGCTATATTCCAGATGAAATTCTTAAATTATGGCCATGTCCTCTTACTGCTGTTTTAAACAAGAAAGAGGGAGGCACTCTTGCTGTTAGAGTCCCTTCAGATCCTTTTCTACAATCTTTGTTAAAAGAATTAGGTTATCCAATTTATTCTACTAGCATTAATGAAAGTGGATATAGCTCTTTAACAAATATTGTAGATATCATTCTTAATTATAAAGATAGAGTTGCTGCATTTGTAGTAGATAGTGATATGCAAGGAAATACTCCTTCAACCCTAATTGATGTAAGTAAGAAACCTTTCACAATTCTTAGACAAGGCAAATATAAAGTCCCAAAAGAAATATTAAATTAGCAATAAAATGTATAAAAAAGAAGCATTCTAAAATTTTAAGAATGCTTCTAAGTTATTATATATATAAGAGTAAAATCTTATTTATTTAAGGCTCTTGCTTCCATGTAATAACGTTTTTCATGAGCTTCACCCATAGAGAATGTTTTACGAGGAAGAGCTTTATCTTTTATTATTGCATCAAAGAAAGTATGTTTAGATACATCCGGCATTAATAGAGCAATATTATTATCTTTAGTTCCTAAATCAATAGTATCGTTAAAACCGTGAATGTAATCTAAAGAACAAATGTTTTTTTCAATAATTTCATCTAAAATTAATTGAATAGTTCCTGCAGCAATAGCTCCATCTGGAGTGTTAACTTTATATAATAAAAGTCCATCAGCTTTTGTTGCTAAACCGAAAGTTTGACCTTCTACGTTTTCAATTAATTTCTTTAAATCATCTCGTGAATCACACTTTGTAACGTCATAACTACTACAATGTACACTTAATAGATCATCAAATTTATTTTTGTCTAAATTGAATAAAACTCTATGAATAGGTTCAAATTCTAAACCTTCATCATGAATATTTTCTATTTCAACCAAAGCAAATCTTGAAGGATGATTTTTAATTTCGTCCTCACTTAAATCTTTTTTAATATCTTCCCAACAACTTTTTGCAGTTGCTAAAGAGTGGTTTCCATCTCCCATAGCAAATAATAAAGGATTTGATTTATCTAATGAGTTATATAAACCTTCTAAAGCGTTTGCCATTTGTTCAAAAGCTTTTTCATCATTTATTAAATAACCTTCAAGTTTACCACCATTTTCCATTAAAGGAGTTTCATAAACTTTAGTCAAAGAATCTAATTCTTTTGTAAAAGGTTCAATTAGAGTTCTCTTTTCATCATCAATCAAAACCATAATATGTGGTAATTCTAATGGAGCATTTTTTCTGATCTTTTTTCTTGGTGGTATTCTTGATAAAATAGTACCTTCAGTTGCTCTTATTAAAGAAACAGAATCAGGACTAAAATCATATTTTTCTAAATCTAAAGAACCCATTAATCCCCAACGATGGGTATTACCAACAGAACGTTTTACTAAGAAAAAACATTGATTAAAGGTATCAAAAATACCTCTTTCTACATATTCTTCCATAGTTGAATTAATACTTTTTATAGTTTCTTCTTCTTTTCCATCTTCTAAATAAACTTCAGGGAAAATTAAATTTAATGTACTAGGACTAGACTCTACAAAATCTTCAACTCTTTTCCAATAATCTCTATCTGAAGTATATTGATCACAAGCAACAACAGCCCATTTTTCTAAATCAATTCCTTTTTTAGGAATCATAATATCTGCTGGATTAAGAGCAAGTGCACTTAAACGATTTATAGCTGATGACATAAAATTATCCTCTCTTTATAATTTTTCTGAATTTATAGTACAGTACATAATCTGATTTGACAACCATTATTTTTACTTTAATAATTATTTTTTTTGTTTATACTTAAAATAATTTTATAAAAATTAATAGATATTTAAATTATTTACTAATAAAACGTTATATATATAAATTATATTAAAAAAGTAATAAAAAGCTTTAAAAAAATAAAAATTTTGATATTACAGTTTTAAAATAGCAAAAAATCATTTATTATATAAATAGATAAAATATAAAGGGTTAATTATGAGAGCAATTGTAGTAACTAATGGGAATGCCCCATTATCAATTCCATCTAATTTTGCTAAAGATTCTGATTTGATTATAGCCGCTGATGGTGGGCTAGAGGTTGTCGAAATTTTAGGCTTAGATTGTGATATAGCAATTGGAGACTTTGACTCTTTAAATAAAGTAGAATTATTAAATAATATTAATTATCAAAGATATGATAAAGATAAAGACTTTTCTGATACTGAGTTAGCAATAGCTTATGCTAAAGATCAAGGCTGTGATGAGTATATTTTGCTAGGTGGTGGTGAAGGAAGAATGGACCATCTACTTGGTATTTGGGGAATATTTAAAAACTATGGACCACCAATTTGTTGGCTTACTAGAAAAGATGCTTTATATTTAGTAAAAGATAAAAAACATTTTAATACAAGTATTAATGAAACAGTTAGCATTTATAATTCTATTATAGACTCAAAATCTATAGTTAATTGTAAAGAATTAAAATGGCCACTAAATAATTTTATGATTAGTGCAAATCATTTTTCTCTCTCTAATCAAGCAATTAGTGGTGAATTAAATGTTGAGTGCTTAAAAGGTAGCGTATTTGTATCATTTTTAATGCCAAGAGAAGAGGTATAAATGTTAGAATCACGCAGAGTTCTTGAATTAGGGAATAGAGTACATTGGTATATGATATGGTTAAGTGTCGGAATATTTTTTTATTATGTTTTGGCCCTTTCTTATGATATTAACAATCAATATATGCTTTTTTTATCAAGATTTTTATCAACTTTTTTATTATTTTCATTAGTTTTTGGAATTTGGAGTATAGTTTATTCCATTGCAATTTTTTTCCAGGATAAAATCTTTCCTACTAGAATATTTATATTAAGTTTTGTTAGAATAATTTTAATTTTATTATTGGACATTATATATTCATTAATATTAAATATTGCTGGTAAATCAATAATCATATAAAAATCATGAGGTATATAAAATGCAAAACTTAAGTGCACTTAGAGGAGCTACAACAGTAGAAGTTGATAGCAGTGAAGCAATAGATTATGCGGTTAAAGAATTATTTGAAAACTTAATGAAGTTAAATAATCTAAATGAAGAAGATTTAATTAATATACATTTCACAATAACTGAAGATCTAAAGAGCAAAAATCCTGCTGCTGCTTTAAGAAAAGCTGGCTATGCTAGTGATGTTGCATTATTTTGTTCACAAGAGCCTAAAGTAGACAATATGTTGGAAAAGGTTATTAGAGTAATGATTCTTTGTTATAAAGAGAAAAAAGAATTAAGACATGTATATTTAAATAGAGCAACTAAACTTAGAAAAGAATATGCATTAGAAAAATAAATTGTTATTAAACTTAATTAGACACAAATAAGGGAATACTTTATTTGTGTTTTTTTGAGCAAAAAAAATGATAATTGTAAAAATTATCAAATAAAAAAAGCCACCTGTCAGATTCGAACTGACGACCCCGAGATTACAAATCACGTGCTCTGGCCAGCTGAGCTAAGGTGGCAAAATAAAATATTAATGTTGAGCCACCTGTCAGATTCGAACTGACGACCCCGAGATTACAAATCACGTGCTCTGGCCAGCTGAGCTAAGGTGGCGAACAATTGGGAATATACAAAAGATGAGCTAAGCTGTCAATAGAAAATGAAAAAATAATTATTTTTTCTTAATTTTATTGCTTTTCAAAAGTATTTTATAAATAAATATAATTATTTATAGTTTTTTTTCTTCATTTTTTTTAATTTTGTTGAGATATTGTCTCAATAATGGTATTATTTTTTTTCAGAAGAGTTTGTCATGAATAAAAAAAGTATTCCATTAATTATAGCAATAGTACTAATCATTTTATTTGGTTTTTTTACATTTTATAATTCATATAGAAATTTAGAAAAAAGTATTGATGAAGAAAGAGTACAATATATAGGAGAAATTGAACGTCAATTAGTTAGTCGCTCTAATGAAATTCGTGACGACATTTCTTCTAATCTGCATTTCCTTTCAGTTTTATTAGAAAATGATAAACCAAATTCCTTTGTTGATGCAAAGCTTAACTACGCAAAATTGAATACCAAGAATCAATTTCAATTAATTTTAGTTTCAGAAAAAGGTATTTGTTATAATGTTGATGGTTCAATTTTCGATTTACAAAACAATCAATTATTGTCTTCTCTAATTATTGATAAAAATTATATTTCAAGCTTTGAAAGATCTTCTACAGGACAAAATTACTTAATTACTGCCCAACCGATAAACCCATTTAAGATAGAAAATGAAAATATAGTAGCTATAATGTTTGCTACGACTGAAGAATTATATAGAGAAAGAATGACCTTACCATTATTTGATGGATTTGGTATGTCTTTTGTTTGCGATAGTTTAGGAAGACTTTTAATAAGCCCACAAAAAGATAAATACGAAATAATGGGATATAACTTATTTGCATCTCTTAGAGAATTAAATGTTGATGATAATACCATTACAAACATAGAAAAAGATTTTTATCTTGGTCAAAGTAATTATTATTATTTCCAACTAGATGATAGATGGCTAATTCAATATGAAAGCTTTAATGAAGGAAAAGAATTTATTATAAGTTTAATCCCTGTATCGATAGTTTCTAATCAGTTAATTACAGATGTTTCTAGAACAATCCAAATGGCATATATTACATTATTCTTCTTGCTTTTATTAATAATAATCTTTGTAGTAATTATTTACGATATTATTACACAAAGAAATAGAACAAAGTTTGAAAGTGAAATCAGAGAAAAAGAAGCATTAAATAGAAGTGATTTCTTATCTCAAATGAGTCATGATATGAGAACCCCGTTATCTGCTATTGTGGGAATGACTCAAATTGCAAAAGAAAACGTTGATAATAAAACCGTAATAGAAGATTCTATTGAGAAAGTTAATTCCTCAGCTAATTACATGTTAGATATAATCAATGATATCTTAGATTTAAGTAAATTAGAAAGTGGAAAATTTTCTTTAAATATTGAAGACTTCTCATTAAATCAATTGATAAGAAAAATCGAATTAATTAACCAACCAAAAGCTAATGAAAAGAATTTGTATTTCAGTGTTAGTTACAATTTTGAAAATGAACTGTGGTACAAAGGTGATAAGCTAAGATTATCCCAAATATTAATGAATTTAATATCTAATGCAATAAAATTTACTCCTGAAAAAGGCAGTGTAAATGTCAAAATTCAAACTGAAGAATTTGATTCAAAAACAGATTTAATAACTTTAATTGTAAAAGATACTGGAATTGGAATAAGCCAAGAATTCTTAAATAAAATATTTACACCTTACTTACAAGAAAACTTAAGCATTTCTTCTGTATATGGCGGTTCTGGTCTTGGATTAACAATTGTAGACAATTTAATTAAATTAATGGATGGTAAAATTAAAGTAATTAGCGAAAAAGGATTAGGTTCTGAATTCATAGTTAAAATAAATCTTGAAAGAGTAAAAAATCAAATAACAAAAATTGATGATGAATGTTCTCATTTAGATTTCACTAAATTCAAAGTTTTATTTATTGAAGATCATCCAATTAATAGGTTAATTGGAGAAAAACAATTACAAAACTTAGGAATACAAGTAGATTCTGCTGAGAATGGTAAGATAGGGTTAGATTATTTCTTTAAAAAACCTCCAAAATATTATTCATTTATACTTACAGACATTAGAATGCCAATCATTGATGGATATCAAGTAATAAAACAAATTAGAAAATCTAATAGAATAGATAAAGATATTCCAATAATTATTATGAGTGCTAATGCAAAAGATGAAAAAGTAAACTCGGAATTTGATGTAAATGCAACTCTTTGTAAACCAGTAGAAGTAAATGAATTGAAGGAAGCAATATGCAAAATATTTATAAAGTAAAGATAATATTTATTTTATTGTTACCATTACTGCTTTTTTCATGTAATAAACCAAATTTTTCTTTTGAAAAAAAAGCTAAAGACGATAAAAAAAACACTATCACAATTTTTGTTGATAATGATATTGATGAAGGTTCAAAACAATGGCTTAATCTTCTTCAACAAGAATTTAGTGAAGCAAATTTAGTCATAAAAACAAATATTGTAAATAATGAGAAATATTTTTTAGAGAAATTTTTACAAGGTGAATTTGATGCTGATATAATCATATCTAAATATTTATCAAACAATAATAGTCAATATTTAGCTAATTTAGCTGGAAAATCTTTTTTCCCTGATTCGTTTTATAATACCTTAAAGAAAATGGATAAAGATGGAAATATTTATCTAATCCCATTTACTAACACTAAAAAATATTTATTAATTAATAAAAATTATTTTGATTCATTTAATATTGAATTACCAAATAATGGCTTTGATGTTTTAAAAAGTTTTTCTAAAATTAATGATTTAAAAAAAGCAATTTACTTTAATAATAATTATAATTCTTCAGTTGAATCAGAAATCTTTAGCTATGCTTTCTCATTAACTGATGGACTTACAATCAAAGGTTTTAAATGGGCAAATGATTTAGAAGCAGGTGTTGCAAATGTTGGCGACTTAGATCTTACAAGTACATTTGATTTTATGGACTATTTTAAAAATCTTCCTTTAGATTTATCAGAAGATTCAAAGAAAGACTTAAATACTGCAATAAATGAACTAGAAAAAAATCAAGTTGGAATTTTTGAAGTAAACACCAATGATATAAGTAAGATTCAAAATATATATAGCACAGATTACTATGTATTACCATTTTATTCGCCTCTAGATAATAAGAACTATATACTAACACAAAACCAGTCTTACATCGCGGTAAACAAGAATTCTATGGAGAATAAAAAACAATTAATTAATGATTTTTTATATAAAATTTTAGGATCTGAAGGAAATAAAATAATTATAAATGATAATAATAGCTTATATTCTCCTATTTTTAATTTATCTTCTTCAATTTATGATACTTCATATATAAATGATATTTATGAAAATAAAAATGAAAATAAATTGGCTACTTTTTATATTTTTAACCGAGGGAAAGAATATTTATCCTCAGCTGTAGAACAGTATCTAAATAATCAAATAAGTCGTGAAGAATTTATTAATTATTGGCAGCAAGATGTATTAGTAAGTAAATTTAATTTAAATAAAGTTAATTTAGCTGATATAAATGATGCTTTATATCCTAAAGACTGCTCTATGATTATAGCTAAAGCTATATATGCACAATATGATTGTGATGTTTCAATTATGACAGTTAGTAATTTAATAGATCAATTTGATAATATTAGATCAATGTATTCAGGATCACCATATTTTATGGAAAAGGGGAAAATATATTGGGAAGATATAACCAATATAGTACCACCAAATGTAAATAACCAAATTGATACTAAATCTCAAAAAGTAATTACATATAATATATCCGGTGCTCAATTAGTAGATTTCTTAAATAATCAAATAGATAGCTTAGTATATTGTGGAATCAAAAAAATAAATAATGCATATTACCTAATTGATAATAATGGGAAAATTGAATCAATAAACCCAAACAAAAACTATAGAATAGCTACAAATTCAAATTTTTATCTACCTAATTATTCATTACCAAATTATCAAATTTCAGATATTAATTTAGTAGATCTATTAATGCGCTGGATATTAGACAATAGTCCAATAAGTTATAACTCAATTTACACATTTAACATCGTAGCTGATTAAAAATTCACAACAAATTTGTTATCGAAAAATAAATAAATAAATTACTTTATATATTAATAAATCATGTTATAATTGAAGCTAATTGATTAAAAATAGGATTATTATTACATATTGATTTGTTTAGAAAATAATATTTTATTGAATTTTCATAAATTGGTTGACTATTTTTTCAATATTATTTATATTCCTACATGTCTATTTGACAAAGGGGAGGTTCCCGAGCGGTCAAAGGGGGCAGACTGTAAATCTGTTGGCTCCGCCTTCGAAGGTTCGAATCCTTCTCTCCCCATTATATGTAGGTCTTCTCATACGAGAAGACCTATTTGCTTTAATCTGAGAGGTTTTATGGGCAAATTTTATAAAAAAGGATTACAATTTGAATGTCAAGGTTGTAATTATTGTTGCAGTTGTGAACCTGGCTTTGTTTTTTTAAGTAATGAAGATTTAAAAAACCTTTGCAATCATTTTTCTATAGATGAAGAAACATTTATTAAAACTTATTGTAGAAAAGTATCAATTGGTTTCGGTTATAGAATTAGTTTATTAGAAAAAGAAAATTATGACTGTATTTTTTTAACTGAAAAAGGTTGTAGCTGCTATGATAGTCGTCCATTACAATGCAGAACCTATCCTTTTTGGCCCAGTATAATGAATTCACAAGAAACCTGGAATGAAGAATCTAAAAGCTGCCCAGGTATTAATAAGGGGAAAAAAATAAAAGAAAAACAAATTAAAGATAATTTAGATCTTATGGATAATTTTATTGCAAAAATAGTTCAATAGGGGTAAGAGTGCCAAGAATATCACAACAAACAATAGAAAAAATAAAAAATAAAATTTCATTGTCTCAATATATTTCACGATATGCTGATGTAAAACATAAGCGTGGTAGTGATTATGTTTGTTGTTGCCCTTTCCATGAAGAAAAAACACCAAGTTTTTATATCCATGATGATAAACAATATTTCCATTGTTTTGGTTGTGGAGTAAGTGGGGACGTCTTTAAATTTGTTTCTCTTTATGACCATTTGAGTTGGTATGAGTCTGTTATTAAAGTTGCCGATGAAATTGGTGAGACTCTTGATTTTGATACAAAAGGCACAAATAATTCAAATTATAAGAAACGTTCAGAATTATATCTCCTTTATGATAGAAGCAGAATTTTTATGCAAAATGTTTTAAAATCTGATATTGGCAATATTGCTAAATCTTATTTAAAAAATAGAAATATTAACAACACAATGGTTGAAAAATTTTCATTAGGTTATTTACCTACAACTAAAGAATTTTTATATTCTAGAATTAAGAGTGGTAGTAATTACCAAGATGATTTTCTTAATTCCTCTGGTTTATTTTATAATGATTCTAGAGATTCTTTCTTTGATGGTCGATTAATATTTCCAATTAGAACTTGGGATGGTAAAACAGTAGCTTTTTCCGCTAGAGATTTAAGTGGTATGTCAAAAGCTAAATATAGAAATTCTCCTGAAACAATTATTTATTCTAAGAAAAATAACTTATTTGGAATTTATGAATCTTTAGATGCTTTAAAAGAGAAAAAAAAAGTTGTAATTTGTGAAGGAAATTTTGATGTAATAGCGCTACATCAAGCAAATATTGATTTTGCTGTGGCCTCATTAGGTACTGCATTTACTCCAGAACAAGCTAGACTCCTTTCCAGATATGTTACTGAAGCTTATATATTATTTGATAATGATGAAGCTGGAATAAAAGCTACAGTTAAAACTTTATCAATTTTGCAAGCACAAGGAATATCTAATTTTGTAATAAATTTTGAAAAATATAACGATCCAGCAGAATTACTAGAGCAAAAAGGTGAAGAAGAGTTAAAAAAAGCCCTAACAAACTATACAGATGGGTTTATGTATCTTGTAAATAATGCTATAAAATTATATGATATAAAGAATTCAAAAGGTAAAGATGAAATTTATAAATATGTTAAACCATATATTGATGCTACAGATTCAGAAATAGAAAAAGACTCTCTTTTGCAAAGGTTATCTGAGTTACTACAAGTTCAACAAAAAAGTGTAATATCTCAGTATAAAAGAGAAAATGCTAACAAAAAAACATATGGTGAAAAACGTATGAATAAATTAGATATTTATCCTTTGACCAAAAATAGGTTTAATTTAGATTTGTTTATAATGTTAGTTATTGTAAATAACCGTATAAATTATAAATATTTTCGAAAAAATATATCGGTAAATGAACTTAGAGATGAGGAGGCAATCACTTTATTTAATATTTTAGAAGATTATTTTAGACTTAATGATGAAGATTGTGGAAATGATTATTTCTTACAGCTAATCGATGATCCCCAAATTAAGGCAGATGTTTCTTCTTCCTACTACATGGAAGAATTTAAAGAAGAATATTGCAAAAATCAAATAGAAGAAGGAATCAATCGAATTAGGCTAAGAACCTTAGAAACAGAAAAGAAAAGGTATGAAGAAATTTTAGAGATTGCACAATCATCAAACGATATTGAAAGTATAAAAGCTCTATTAAAAGATCAGATATTATTAGATCAAGATATTGCTGAATTAAGGGAAAAGTTAATCCCATAGACCAAAGAATAAGGAAAATAAAAAGAATGCTGGATAAAAACCTTCTTTTAGATTTTGGATTGTTTTTCAAAAAAGCTGATGACAATAGTGATATTGCAGCTGAAGATTCAATTGATGATACAATAAATAGTGAAGAAGAGAAAAAAGATGTTGACTCTGAACTTTCTATTGAAAAAAGAGAAATATTAGAAGAAATATTAACAGAAATTGAAGAAGAACCTGATGAGTCTGCTTTTAATGAAGTTGAAGAAGACCCAGATGATGATGCATTTGTTAAAGATGATGTCGACGACGATGAGGACGAAGATGTTGTTTTAGATATAGTCGATTTAGATAGTGATAAAGTCATTATAACTTCAGATGATGATGATGACGATGATGATAAAGAAGAAGATGACGATGATGATGACGATGAGGAAGAAGACGATGATGAATCATTGATAGACTCTGATTTATCATATGATTCATTCGATTCTGATGATACTGTTGGTTCTTCTGAAAAAGTTATAGATATTAATTCTATTAGTAGCAGACAAAATTCACATAAAGAAGATAAAAAAACAACTGTTTTATCAAATTCAAAAGGTGATGTAGATGATCCTATTCGCTTATATTTAAGAGAAATTGGTAAAGAAAAACTTTTAACCGCTGAAGATGAAGTAGTTTTATCTAAAAAAATGGAAGAGGGTAATGCAATTATTCTTGAGGTTATTAAGGATAATGGTATATTAATCACTTTCTTTACAGATATTATTAATAAAATTGAAGCTAAGATTGATGAAACTGAGATGGAATTCTCTCAAAAAGAATTAAAAGAACTTTATGCTGAACAAAAGAGATATAATCAATACTATCGTGAACAATTAAATCCACATAAAGCTGCTATTAAAGAATATCAAAGCCTAAAAGATGATTTAATATCAAAAAGTTTAGACTTCTTAAACGATAACAAATTTATCAAAAAAAGAGAAAAACTTTTCGCTGTATTAGATGGAGTTGAATTACAACCTGAAGAATTGACTGCAATTACAGAAAGATACATTAATGCAGAATTAACAATCATTGAATTAATGGATTTGATGCAGATTTTGCAAAACAAATTAAATATTACTTCTACTAAAGAATTACGCCAATTAGGTAGAGACTTAGCAACTAGAAGTAAAAGTAGCATAATTGAAGCTGATTTAAATATGAGTGCAAATGAAATTAAAGAGTTAATTTCTACTTATCAACAAACTGAAAAAACTTTAAAAGATATTGAATTAGCTTTTGAAGCTCCTAGAAATGAAATTCTTGAAGAAGCAGTAACTATCAAACGCGGTAGAAAAATGATGAAAACCGCTAAAGATAGATTAATTAAAGCAAATCTTCGTTTGGTTGTTTCTATTGCTAAAAAGTATACAAACAGAGGTTTACATTTCTTTGACTTAGTTCAAGAAGGTAATATCGGTTTAATAAAAGCTGTTGAAAAATTTGAATATCGAAAAGGTTATAAATTTAGTACTTATGCAACCTGGTGGATTAGACAAGCTATAACAAGATCAATCAGTGACCAAGCTAGAACAATTCGTGTTCCAGTTCACATGATTGAACAAATAAACAAAGTTGTTCGCGAATCGAGACTACTTATGCAATCATTAGGAAGAGATCCTTCTGATGAAGAAATTGCTGATAGACTTGGCTGGGATGAAAAGAAAGTAAAAACAGTTAAAAATGTAGCTAGAGAGCCTATTTCTTTAGAAACTCCAGTTGGTGAAGAAGAAGATTCATTATTATCTGATTTTATTGAAGATAAAGATGTTGAAAATCCTGCAACTCAAACAGCATATCGTTTATTACAAGAACAGTTGTTAGATGTATTGCATACTTTACCTCCAAGAGAACAAGAAGTATTAAAAATGCGTTTTGGTATTGATGGTGGGTATTCATTAACACTTGAAGAAGTTGGATTATATTTTGGTGTTACTAGAGAAAGAATTAGACAAATTGAAGCAAAAGCTCTAAGAAGATTACGTCATCCAAAGAGAGCAAAACAATTAAAAGACTTTATTAATACTTAATCCGTATTGGCTAAATTAATTTATTTATTATTAAGAATAAATATTCTTGATAATAAATATTATTTATGGTAAATTTTATGCCTGTGTGATTTAATAAAAAATGGCATATATAAATAAACTCAGAGATGAGTTAAGATTAGATTTTCAGGAGAAAGTGATGCAAAAAGAAGTATTCACAAAGCTAGAAAAACTTCAAGAAAGCTTAAAAGCAAAATTCAATGTAGAGGAAGCTATAAAACAACTACCTCATGAATTAAAACTAAAAAAAGCTCAACTTGAAAAAATTAGAAGTGATTTTGAAGAATTAGATTCAACAGTTCAAACTATAGAAAAAGAGTGTAAAACTCTTCGTTTTGAATATGATAATGCAGTTATTGCTCATGAAAACAATCAAAAACAGATGGAAGTGATTTCTACACAAAGAGAATTTGAAGCATTAGAGAAACAGATAAGTGATTCACATATTTTAGAACAAAACTTATTAAAACAATTACATGCTAAAGAAAAATCTTTGACTCAATTACAAGAAGAATTAGAACAAAAAAGAATTGTTCTTGAAGAAATTGAAGAAGAAGTTAAAACTGAAGAAACAAAATATGATGAAATTCTTGTTGAAAAAATGAAAGAAAAAACTGCTTTAGAAGAAGAATGTAATAGAATTGTTGAGGAATATGAAATTTCTCCTGATTTATTCAAAAAATTCTCAAGTATTGTTAAAAACAAAGAAGGTTCAGGTATTGTTCCAGTTCATGATAATGTCTGTGAAGGTTGTCACATGCTATTACCTGTACAATTCGTTAATGATGTTAGATCATTAGAAAACATTGAGTTCTGTCCATATTGTTCTCGTGTTTTATATTACGAAGAATCTGAATTTGTCAGTGATATTGATTCAATGGAAATTGAAGAAGGTTCATTAACTTCATTCGCTGATGAAGAAGAATTTGACTTAGATAATATTTAATTTAAATATTAAAGTAGGTTTTTTAGATAATCGCGTACAGTCTTTTCTGTATGAGGAAAGTCCGGGCTCCAGAGGACATAACGCCGGGTAACACCCGGGAGCAGTAATGCTATAGAAAGCGCAACAGAAAATAAACCGCCTTGAAAAAGGTAAGGGTGAAAAGGTGAGGTAAAGGCTCACCGCTTAACTGGTAACAGGTAAGGCACGGCAAGCCTCGTTAGGAGCAAGTCCAAGCAGTGAGTTAGTGGTCCGCTTTATTCTCACGGGTAGGATGCTAAAGATTTATAGTAATATAAGTCGTAGATAGATGATTATCATTATACAGAACCCGGCTTATTAAAAACCTACTTTTCTTCTTTTTTTACTAAATCCCAAACATGATTCAATTTATCAACATTCTTTGGATCAATTGGGATTTCTTTTTCATCACAGATTGTTTTAACTTTATTGAATCTATTCTTAAATTTATTTGTAGATCTTCTTAGTGCTATTTCAGGTTTAATCTTTAAGTATCTCGAATAATTTATTACAGCCAATAAAAGATCTCCCATTTCATCTTCAAGAGCATCTTTATCTTTTAATTCATCAGCCTCAATTACTTCGGTTAATTCTTCATGAATTTTATCAATAACACCTTGCTTTGAATCCCAATCGAAACCAACTTTACTAACTTTCTTCATGCATTCATAAGAATACTCTAACTGAGGTAAAGATTTAGGAATCTTTTTAAAGAAATCATCAGCATCATCATATCTCTTTTCAACATTCTTTTTTATATCATTCCAAATTGTGATAACTTGGTCACTATCAATGTCTTGTTGAGAAAACTCTGAGTTAAATACATGAGGATGGCGTCTTACTAATTTCTGGCAAACTTCATTAATGCTATCTATAAGACTAATATCATTGTATTCTTGATGAATTGTTAATAACATAATTAAATTGGTTAACATGTCACCAAGCTCTTCAGAAACATTACTCAAATCATTATTATTAATTGCATCAATGTATTCATAAGTTTCATCTATTAAATAAACAGCAAAATCTTTATTTGTTTGCTTTCTATCCCATGGACATCCATTTTCGCTTCTTAAAAGTACAGTTATCTCCTTAAGCTGAGATAATGCTGCAGAAAGTGTATCGTGTTTTATTAATTTTAAATCAATCATGTTGATAGATTAATTATAATTATAAAAAAAATAAAGTAGGTATATTAAATATAAGTACATAATTTTCTAGTTAACAGAATATATATTATTTACAAAATAAAAAAACATTAAAATAAAGCTTATAATTCGATTTCACCAATTTCATGTAACTGACTCCAAACTAAATTAGAGAAATTACCTTCAATTGACATTGCAACATAAACTATCACTTTATAGTTTGAAGAAATAGATCCCTCATCATTTGTTATATAATCTAAATCACTTTCACTAATGCCAGAATTTAAAAAATTATCATTATTATATCTTTTTAAAATTATTTCAGATTGAGTAGAATCTGAGGAAACAAAAATTTGATCTGAAGTCGTTTCAGTTAATTCAAAATTATTATCCACTTCATTAAAGGATAAATTAAATAATGCAGTCTGATCTAAACCAAATTTATTTGGATTATCATACAAATTGGTTGTTAATAAATATTTTTGTGGTAACTGATCTAAATCATTATTAAATTTGAATTTATACAATTTAACAGTATAAACACCACTTTTTACACTTAGTACGTAAGGATTCCCATCTTCTTGATTTGTATCTAATCGTCTGGAATTTGGTGATGATGTAACATATTTGGAATTAAAAGCACTAATAAAACCAGGATCAGCATCAGTTGGACATACAGCATAAAAATAACACAACGATGGAGAATTTTCAAAATCATACGAATAGTTAACTGTTTCACTATCATATATATTAAAACTTAAGGTTGTATCAAATTCTGTTTTATCAGCATTTGGTTCTGATGAGAAATCATAATATGATCCATCAGTTATTTTTCCATCATGTAAATATAATAATGTAGGGATTCCACAAGAAATTAAAAAAAATAAAGACACAAAACAAGTAATCACTCTACTTAATTTAATGTGTCTTTTTAAAAAATTGTATTTTTTCATTTAATAGTTTAGCAAACTATTTTTTGCAAGTTTTCCATATTCAGAACTTGAAAACTGGTCAGCCAATTGTTGGAATTGACCTTGAGCTAAATCTGAATTACCTTGCTTTTCATAAATACGAGCTAAAGTAAACATAGCTTTTGGTGTTTCAGCAGCATCATTACCATAAACATCAATAAGTTCTTGGCAATATTCAATTGCTTTTGCATCATCACCTAATTGCTCAGCACAAACTGCAGCATTACTTAATGCTAATGAACCAAGATATGTATTTTTAGCATCATCTTTAATTACTAAGAAACTATCTAATGCAGCTTGATAATCTTTATCATTATATGATTGTAAAGCTAATAGATATGAAGATTTTAAACCTACATAACCTTTTACATCTTCAAGAGCTTGTAAATCTGTAATAGCTTGAGCTAAATCATCTGCATAAGTTTCAGAATCTGGATTTGCAGTAGCAGTTGAAAGTTCAGTTTGAGCTTTATCTAAAGCATCAAAGTTTTTAAGAGCTTTGTTATTCATTACTGCATTTACTATACCAATAACTATAACAGCAATAACTAATACAATAGCAATAATACCAAGTAATTTTTGATTATTACTTAAGAAATCTGATAAATGACTTTCAAGTTGTTTATCTTCTGTATTGAAATTATCTTTTTTACTCATCAAAAAACTCCCTTTTTAAGAAATGTAAACAGGCGGCAAAACTTCCCGCCTGTTTTGAATTATTTACAAATTTTAGTTATCGTCTTTAGAAGCCATTAAATCTGCAAATGTAAAAGTATCCTCTTCATCATTATCGCTTTGAATGTACTTAGCAATTTCTGATTGTTGTGAACGCTTAATCATTTCTTTAATTGAAAGTGAAAGTTTTTGAGTACTTGGGTTACATTCAATAACCATTGCTGTAATACTATCACCAACATTATATTTCTTTAATACATCATCAGTAAATTCTTCATCTGGTCCAATTAAGTTATATTTACTAATTAAACCTTCGATTTCACCAACAACCTTAACAAATACACCAAAATCAGTAACATTTGAAACTGTTCCAGAAATCTTGCTATATTTTGGATAGTCTTTTCTTAATACTTGCCAAGGGTTTTCTTCTAATTTCTTAACACTTAAACGAATTCTTCTGTTATCTGGTTCAACTCTAGTTACAACAACATCGATTGAATCACCTTCTTTACAGAATGAAGACATGTTTTTTATTCTCTTTGTCCATGAAATATCATCAACATGTAAGAAACCATCAATACCTTCTTCAAGATTAATAAATGCACCACTATTTGTAATTTTTACAACAGGCTTATTTAATGTCATACCAATTGGGTATCTTTCAGCAATTGTATCCCAAGGATTTTCCATTAACTGTTTTAATCCTAATGATACTCTCTTCTTGTCTAAATCATAGCCAAGAATCTTAGCATTAACTACATCACCAATCTTTAAAATTTCTTTTGGATTGTTAACTCTCTTAGTCCATGTTAATTCTGAAATATGAGCTAAGCCTTCAACGCCTGGTTCAATTTCAATAAATACACCAAAACTTGTTAGTTTAGTTACTGGTGCTGTGATAACATCGTCAACATGATATCTTTGTTCAAAAGTTGCCCATGGATCTTCGCTCATATGTTTTAAACTTAAGTTTATCTTTTGAGTTTCTGGATCAATATTAATTAATCTTAATTGAACAACTTGACCTTTTTTTACAAAGTCTTTTGGTCTTGTTACATGGCCCCAGCTCATATCATTGATATGTAATAAACCATCGAATCCACCTAAATCAATAAATGCACCGAATGAAGTAAATGATTTTACAACGCCTTCTACTACATCACCAATTTTAACTGCTGAGAAGAATTTTTCTTTATTTTCTTTAATTTTGTTCTCTAAATATTCTCTACGAGATACAACACTTTTTAGTTTTGTACCAGCATGAAATTTATCAATTACAAAATAATCTGTAATGCCGATTAATGATTCTGGTTCTTCAACACGAACGATGTCCGCTTTTGATAATGGACAGAATCCTTTATAATCACCACCTAGATCTACTTCAAATCCACCTTTGATAACTTTAATAAAAGTACCTTCAATAGGTGTTCTACCTTCAGCTGCTTGCTTTAATTCTTCAGTGCGTTCTTTAGCATCTGCACGTCTTTTTGAAACAATAATTTGACCGTGCTTACCTTCTTTTGAAACAATAACAACTTTTACTGTGTCACCAACTTCTGGTATTTCTTTGAACTCACTACGAGGAATCTTACCCTCGCTCTTGTAACCGACGTCAACAAAAACATACTCGTTATTTACCTGAACCACAGTTCCGGTCACGAGCTGACCGTCTTCGATGCCATCAAGAGATTTAAGATATTCCTCCTGCATTAACTGCATACTGGTTTTCTTTTCTTCCATTTCACTCTCGTTAGCCACTTGCTTTCTCCTGATCCTACTAAATTCCTATATTTATCGCAAAATCTCGCGTATTTATAGCTTTTATCACTTTCTCACAAACTTGCGTAATGGTCAAGTACGAAGTGTCAATTATTATTGCATCATTTGCAATCTTTAAGCTCCCAACAGGTTTTTCTTTGTCATTTTTGTCCCTCTTTTTTATTTCGGACAAAATTGTTTCAAAATCTTCTGCCTCAGGTTGTTGATCAAACCTTCTTTTAGCTCTTATTTCAGCATTAGCGTCAAAGTAAAATTTGAATTCTGCATTAGGAAAAACTACTGTTGTTATATCTCTTCCTTCAGCAATAATATCTAAGCCTTTAGCAATTTCTCTGATATTATAATTCACAATTTCTCTTATTCTTGGGTCAACACTAACAGGTGAAACAAATTTATCAACTTTTGGGGTATGTAACTTGTCTTCGACATCTTCACCATCTATACAAACTTTTGAGTTTTTTACACCAAGTGTAATACTTTTTGCTGTTTCAAGAACAGCATCTTTATCTAATATATCATCATGATTTAATAAATGAGCATATGTAATGGCTCTATAAAATGAACCTGAATTTAAATAATATAAATTTAACTTTTTTGCTAATAAAGCAGCTATTGTACTTTTACCTACACCAGCAGGTCCATCTATTGCAATTACCATAACCTATTTTCCTTTACCAAATTTTATACTTTTTGAACTTTTTGCATTTACGCCATTTAAAAGATCTTGAATCTGATTATATGTTAATTTCTTATATTGTCCTGGGTCTAAATCACCTAATTCAATATTACCAATTCTAATTCTACACAATTTCTTTACATCATAACCTAATGCACTAAAAATCTTTCTAATTTCTCTATTTTTACCTTCAGTTAAGACTACTCTAACCCAACCTCTAGTTAACAATTGGAAACTTTTAATTTTATAAGGTTTCTTTTGGTCTATATAAATACCATCTATAGCCTTTAATAAATCAGTTTTTAAAACTTCTTTATCTGCTTGAACTAAATATTCTTTTTCAATTTCATTTGAAGGATGCATAATTTTATTTGCAACGTCCCCATCATTTGTGTAAAGAATTAAACCTGTAGATTCTTTGTCTAATCTACCGATGTGGAATAGTAAATGCCAATCGTTTATATTAATTAATTCTCTTGCATATAATTTTTCATTGGGGTCAAAATTTGTACATACATATCCTTTAGGTTTATGTAAGGCAAAATAATATGATTTTTCTACAGGTTCTATTGTTTCATCATCGAGTTGTACTACATCGTCTCTATTAACCTTAGTTCCTAATTCGGTGACTCTTTTTGTATTAATTTTTACACGGCCTGCTGTAATCAAAGTCTCACAAAATCGTCTACTTCCACAACCACTTTTAGCTAAATATGCTTGTAGTCTTATTGGATATTCTATTTTCAAAATCTACTCCTCTACTTTGTCATCTTCAATAAATCTTTGTTTGTCAATATCTGATAACTTAGGTAGTTCACTTATACTTCTTAAATTAAATTCTAACAAGAATTTTCTAGAAGTTCCATACAAACAAGGGTGTCCTGGAACATCTTTTCTACCAATTACTTTTATATATTCCCTGTCTCGCAACAAGCGAACAATAGAATCACTAGAAACACCTCTAATATTATCTATTTCCCTTTTTGTAACAGGTTGACTATAAGCAACAATTGAAAGTGTTTCAAGTGCTGCCTTGCTTAATCTTTTATCAACTTTTTTACCATAACACTTTTTTAACTCATTATGTAAATCTTTTGATGGTAAAAATTGAAATCTATCATGTTTTGCACTTAAAACAATCCCATGCATAAAGGTTTCAAAATGTTGTTCTAATTCATCTAAAGCTTCAAAAAGTGCTTCTTCTTTTAAATTTGTCATGCGTAATAATTTATCTTTACTTACACTATCATTTTCTAAAAAAAGAATTGTTTCTACCAAACGTGCATTAGGCGTTAAAATTGAATTTACTTTTTTCTTATCGCTCATAAAACCTCTATATTAATCTTCATCTAAATCGATTTCTTCAAATTCTCCAAATTCCATTAAATCATTTTCTTCTTCAGTCAAAGATTCATCATTAATTGAATAATCATCTTTATCAAGTTCATCATCAAGTTCATTTTCACTATATAAGCCTTGATCTATAGCCTTTTCATACATTTCATCAATTAAATCTGCTTCATCATCTTTAATTGTAACTTCTGATCTTTTTTTAATTATAATGGTTTCATAAGGTATTTTTTGTGCAATATAAATCATTTTAAATTTACAAGCTTCCAAAATAGCCATAAAAGCACAAATAATATGTAAAGGTTTATCTAAATGAACTATTAATTCTTCAATTGTCAACTCATCCTTATTTTCAAAAATTTCATTCATTAAGGCCAATTTTTCATTTACACTAACTTCTTCATAAACATTAAAGACTTTTGCTGGAGATATTTTTTCCATAATTGAAGTAAAAGTTTTTAATAATTTATTTAAAGTTATATTTTCAAAAAGCTGTTGATCATCAAAAGGTATCATAAAAGTTGATTTTTTTCTTTCAATATATAAATCATCAGAATTTGCAGTATTAGTTAATAGTTCAGTATATTTCCTATATTTTTGATATTCTAATAGTTGTTGAACAAGATCTTGGCGAGGATCTTCATAATCTTCATCATAATCAATATCTACAGGTAAAAGCATTCTACTCTTTATATATAATAAATCTGCTGCCATTTTATAAAAATCGGATAATTGATCTAATTCTATAGTATCATCATTATTAATATATTCTAAAAACTGTTCAGTTATTAAAGCTATAGGTATATCATAAATATTTATTTGAGATTTTTGAATTAAAAATAATAATAATTCTAAGGGTCCTTCGAATGAAGGTGTTTTAAAAGAATGTGAATTATCTTTTTTATTTAGCTCTAAATTAGAATCTACCATCTATTAATCTCAATCTCGCTTTATTTTTTTTATATTATACATATATCTTCAAGTAATGTAAATTTCTAAATTTTACTTTAATTTTGTAAAAAAAAAATATTTTCAACAATTCAATATTACATTATACTTTAGTCTAATTGCTTAAGGAAGTTTTATGAAGAAAATTATTATTTTACTATTATTTTTAACACTTATGAATAATTTATATGCCTCAAATATTGACGATTTAGCCAATAGTGATGAATGGCATAATTTATTATTAGATGATGCGTATGGTAAAGGTTTTGTAACAGATGATAGCAAAATGTTTGCTTCTGGAGAAAGAGATTTTAAAAAAGAAATCAATTACTTGATAAATAATCAGAATCCAGAATTATATAATTTATATCCTGCAAGATATGAATGTATCAACAGAAATTTAGATATGAATATCCCATATCTAAAAAATAATACAGAATTACAACAATATTTAGATTCTCATGATTATGATACTTTATCCATTGCACTTTCTGAACCAATTAATGATCAATTGATGAGTACCTTTGGACATGCAATTATTATATTAAATAATAAAGATAAGAATATAGGAGATGGTGTTAGTATTAATTTATTTGCACATACTGATGATATTGGAAGTCTTGATTTAATAAAACGAGGTTTAACAGGGGATCTTATTGGATATTTTGATTTTGATGTTGCTTGGAAAATTTTTGAAAACTATGCTGTAAAAATGCAAAGAGAATTAGTTGTTTTTGATACAACTTTAACTAAAGTTCAAATTAAGAGAATTTTACTTATGGTTTGGGAATTACAACATGCACCACTTGATTATCAATTTATCAAAAGAAATTGTGTCAATGGAGCTGTCTCTATATTAGACTATGCTGTTGGAAATTTAGCTTTAAGAGATCAAGCAAATACAATTTTACTTCCATATTCTTTAGTAAAAGTACTAAAGTTAAATAATTTAATTAACGATATTACAACATACAGTGCTGCAGATAATCAAATTGGACTAGAACTTGATAAATCTGTTGTTGAAGATTTTAATATTAGAAAAACGTATTGGTCAAAAGATGCTTGGGAGATAAAAGGAATGGTTAGAACTGTAGCACCATATTATCCTCATCCTGATGAATCTTATAGGCCCTATTATATAAATAATAATCTTTCATATATTGGAGTACAAACAAACTATAAACTTAATTCTCATTCTCCACTTTCCTATAATATTGAATATAGATTATTAAATGCTGATACTTGGGAAAGAGTATTTAGCTCTCCAAGAAATGTAAAAATGATAGTTGGCAAAATTGATTTATATTATAATTCAATAAATGATTTTGGACTTAATGAGTTAATATTATGGCAACAAAGTACTTATAATAAATATAAATTCTATAATCATAAAATTTCTAGTGGCTTAAAAATAGCATTAGATAATGATTTTAATGATAAAAAACTAAAACCATATGTTTCCATACAAAAAGGAATCAGTTTTGGGATTTCCTCTTTAGTTGATATTCCTTATGATCCTATATTAATTTATTTCATGGGTGATGTAGATATTATATTTGACTATTTAAGTGGAAATTTAGGTTTAAATGCAGGAATTTTATATAAAAATACAAGATTCATGATTAACCTAGATTCATATTATTCTATTGCTAATTTACCATACAATCAGAGTAGTATTAAATCTAACCGCTTTGATTTAATTTCAATGTACAGAATAAATGATAGATTTGTTTTCGGGGCTAAGTACGATATTTTAGACAATAAGGTTTCAGCCTCCATAAGATATTATTATTCTCCATGGGGTTTTTAATGATAAGCACTCCTAAACTTGAACAATCAAGAAGGAGTCCATAACAAAAAAGTTCAGCTAGAAATTTAATCTAACTGAACTTAATTCTTTTTAATATTTTTATTTATTTAGCAGCTACTTCTTTATCTTCTTTAATTAAATTGGGGAACATAAGTTTTCTTAATTGAACATCTAATGTTTCAACAATTTCAGGATTATCATCTAAGAATGACATTGCATTGTCCTTACCTTGTCCAATTTTTTCATCTTTGTAAGAATACCAAGAACCACTCTTTTCAATTAAATCATACTTAATTGCAGCATCTAGTACACTTCCGACATAACTTAACCCCTTACCAAACATAAGATCCAATTCTACTTTCTTAAATGGTGGAGCAACTTTGTTTTTAACAATTTTAACTCTAATTCTATTTCCATAAACATTATCAGCACCTTTACTTAAAGTTTCAATTTTTCTAACTTCTAGTCTAACTGAAGAATAGAATTTAAGAGCATTACCACCTGTTGTAGTTTCGGGATTTCCGAACATTACACCAATCTTCATTCTTATTTGGTTAATAAAAATGATTGTAGTATTACTTTTTGATAAAATACCTGTTAATTTTCTTAATGCTTGGCTCATTAATCTTGCTTGAAGGCCCATATGAGAGTCCCCCATATCTCCATCAATTTCTGCTTGAGGAGTTAAGGCTGCAACAGAGTCAACAACAACTACATCAACAGCACCAGATCTAACCAATTTTTCACAAATTTCTAAAGCTTGTTCACCATTATCTGGTTGAGAAATCCAAAGATCATTTATTTGTACACCTAAAGCACTTGCATAAGAAGGATCTAAAGCATGTTCAGCATCTACAAAAGCCGCTATTCCACCCTTTTTTTGAGCTTCAGCTACTGCATGTAAAGCTAAGGTTGTTTTACCACTTGATTCAGGGCCATAAATTTCTATTATTCTTCCCTTTGGATATCCACCTATACCAAGAGCTTCATCTAATAACAAAGAACCACTTGAAAAACTTGCTATATCTAAAGAAGCACCTTTATCACCTAGTTTCATCAACGAGCCTTTACCGAATTGTTTATCTATGGATGCCCGAGTAGCTTCTAGAGCATCTCTTTTTTGCTTTTCATCAGTAGGATTACCTATAGTAGTTTCAGCACTTTTTTTTGCCATTTATTTTGTCTCCTTTAGATATTAATATTTAATATAATTACTTTTTTTTGATAAATGCATTAATTAAAAATTACCATTTTTATACATTTCTTCTATAAACTTATTTCTGTCTTTAGCACCAAAAAAGGCTGAGCCTGTAACAACAACATCAATACCCTTTTCTCTTAATAATCTTATATTATGAGTGCTAATTCCACCATCACAATTAATTTTATAAGTATAACCAAACTTTTCTTTTAATTTTGCTAATTGGTTTATTTTTTCTAAACTATAATCTATAAAAGATTGACCACCAAAACCAGGATTAACACTCATTACTAAAACTTGATCTACATCAGCTAAGATAGGTAACAATAAATCTACACTTGTCGCAGGGTTAATTGAAATACCAACATCTTTTTTGTTTGCTTTAATCATTTGGAGCGCTCTATGAACATGTTTTGTAGCTTCATAATGAATACAAATACCATCACAACCTGCTTGAGCAAATTCATTAATATAATTTTCTGGATTTTCTATCATCAAATGCGCATCAAAATATAAATCACTATGCTTTCTTAAATCTTTTATAAACTTTGGACCAAATGTAATATTTGGAACAAATACGCCATCCATAACATCTAAGTGAATCCACTTAGCATTTGCTTTTTTTATTGAATCAATCTCTGCTGCAATATTAGAAAAATCAGCAGATAGAATACTTGGAGAAACTATTAAATCATTCATGAGATAAGAATATCATAAACATGAAATATAATGCAATTGTTTTATTAAAATATTAAAGAGTTAGCACAACATCATAAAATTTTGATTTACAAATATATTTCTAATTTATATATAAAATTATAAAAAACAAACTAATTAAAATAAAATAACTAATTACCTCTTGCTTTATTCCTAATTATTCCCTATTATAATCAACAATTAGTTATAATAAGGAATAATAATTTTGGATAAAAAATATTACACAGTAAATGAAATTGCAAATGTGCTTAACTTGCATCAAAAAACAATTCAAAGATATATAAGAGAAAAAAAGCTTAAGGCCAACAAAATTGGTAAAGCCTGGAGAATTGAAGAAAAAGAGTTAGAAACTTTTGCAAACAATATGGGAATAACACAATTAACAAATCAAGAACCAAAGCAAATTAAAGCTTCCACAGTAATTGATATTCCAATTTCAGATAAAGAGAGGGCAAATAGAATAATTACAGCCTTAAATGCGGCTATGATTTCTAAACCTTTGGAATATAGTTTTTCAAATTTACATAGTCAATATATTGAATCTGAAAACCTGGTAAGATTATCTATCTGGGGGAATTTAGATTTCATTTCATCAATTATATCCCTTATAAAAAACTTTAATACCTCAATATAAAAAAATAGGAAATTATTATGATAAAAATTGTAGAGAAGTATGGCAATAATTTTGCTATAGTTGATCAAAATATAAAAATAAACGATGTACAAGATGCATTAGATATAATGGCTAATGCACAATATTTAGGAAAAACAAATTTAGTAATCATTCACAAACAGAGTCTTCATGAAGATTTTTACAACTTAAGAACAAAATTTGCTGGTGATGTGCTACAAAAATTTTCAAATTATAATGTTAGACTAGCAATTATTGGAGATTTTAGTTCAATTAATAGCAAAGCATTAAATGATTTTATCTATGAATGTAACAAAACTAAGAATGTTATTTGGACTAATAATTTAGATAGTGCGTATAAACAGCTTATTTAAATTATAATTTCTTTATATAACTTATAATAATATTTAGATGGATATATTTTTGTTTTAAAATAACTAATCATTGACAAATATATATCCATTATCAATAATAAATTATGAAGAAATTACAAATTCATTATTTTATTATAATTATATTTTTCTCTATTTTTGTTATAAGTTGTCCAAATCCTGGAGAAATATTTCCTCAAGACAGAATAAGAGCAGATATTCCAACAAATGCTAATGCAGTAGAAACCAATGATTCATCAATCACTATTACATGGGATGGAAATATAAATGAGGGCTCTTATGCAATATGTGAAAGCACAGATAATATAAGACCTACTGAAAATACAATGATGAATCCTTTCTTTGTTAATACAAATTCTTATTCAACATCAATATCTACTGATGTTGATTATTATTTTTGGATTATCCCAACTAACATAGATGATAGCCAGCCAAATAAAATTGATGATAGTATGCTAAATGATGCTGTGTTAGTCCATTATATAAAAGAAACTTTAGTTAATGAAGAATATCCAGAATTTAACTTGTATTATGAAACTGGAGATAATGAAACACCATATATAGAATTATCTGATAATGATATAATTGCTTCAAATAAATTAATAATTCGTGGAAATAAATTAAGTGAAGAAAAACAGGCCTATTATAGTTTCAAAATTAATGACTCACAATGGTCTGATAATATAAGAATATATAACAATGAAGATTACAACGCCATTTCAATTTCATATTATTTCCCTGAAACTCAGTATGGAAAAATTCAAATTAAAGCCTTTTATCTAGATGAAGAGCCTGGAGAAATTATTACAATTACGCTTGATGAGAAAAAAACTGTTTCTGAAAATTCAACTTTAAAAGATTCAAGTGATAATCAAATAATTGATGGATCTATATATAATGAAGATATTATTATAACTTCAGATTATCCAATTGGATATCCAATAAATGGAACTTTCAAAGTTTGTATTAATGATGATAACAATTGGCAAACATTTAGTGACAATGCTAATAAAAAACATACTCTATCAGTTAATATTGGAGAATCTTTAGAAATCACTAAACTAGAAATTAAATATATTGTAACTGAGAATATTTATGAATCTAAAGTTCATACCTTTGAGTATAGTAACTTACCAATTACTTTTAAACTTGATAAAAAACCCCCTACTTTTCAACCTCCTACAATAAATATTGAACCATATTCTTTTGAGATCTACTGGGAAAAACCATCTGATGAAGATTTAGATAAAATCGAATTATTATATTCAACAGATAATGGGGTAAATTATAATTCTATAAAAACATACACAGCTGATTCTACTATTCCTGATTATAAAACAGAATATATTTCTACGGATTCAGATTATGTTGATGTTAAAATAATCTATACTGATAAAATAGGAAATTTCTCTGTTCATGAGGAAGAAAATCTAAAAATTGACAAAAATCTTACACACATCTGTTCAAGTCCCAATGGGTCTTCTACAAATATTGGCGGAACTTGGGAGACTACAACTGAATTACAAAGCGCAATGGACTTTGCTTATGATAATAATATACCAGAAGTTTGGTTAAAAAATGGAACTTACTACCCCCCATCAGGTAAGTACTACTTTAATATAAAAGAAGGTGTTAGTATTATAGGAGGTTTTAATGGCAGTGAAACTTCAATTCCAACTAATTTCATTTTTGAAAGTGAAAATAAAACCATACTAAGCTCTTACAGTTATCATATTATTTATAATGTTGATGAAAAAATTAGTTTAAATTCTAAAACACGAGTAGAAAGAATTACATTTAAAAATGGTAATGCTAATGGAACTTATAGTATTGAGGATAGAAATCCAGTACAAACAGCTTCTGGTGGAGCTATCTTCTTAAAAAATAATAATTCCCCAATTTTTATTAATTGTGAATTTGAAAGCAATTATGCCAACAAATCTGGAGGGGCTGTATATATAAGTAATAGTTATCCAAAGTTTATTAATTGTATATTTGATTCAAATAGCACAGGACATAGTTCTAATTATCCATATGATAGTGTTCCTTATGCTTATGGAGGTGGTGCTATCTATTCAATATTCAGTGATTTTGAAATTATTAATTGCTTATTTAAAAATAACAGTGCTAACTCATATGGCGCGGCTATATCTGTTGATAAAGGCTCGTCCTTCAATTCTATAAATTCCGCATTCTATTATAACAATACAGCTTATAATAATAATGATAAAATTATATTTTACTATAATTTTAATGGGAATCCACTACTATTTGATAACTCAATAATTAATACCGATCATATAATATATAATGAAAATATTAGTAATTTAGAAGAACATGTTACAACAAATAATTGTACTACTGAATTAGGCACTTTAATTGATATGGGAGATAATCAAAAAGTACAACTTGATGATTTTGATATTGATCATGATGGTAATACAATGGAAACAACAAATGATTTAAATAACAATCCTAGAATAGTAAATAATACTGTTGATATTGGACCAATAGAGACCCAATAAACTCATTTTTAATAATTTAAGATAAACTAAATAGAGAGATACCTGAAATAATTATAACTTAGTTTTTCTATTGCTAATTTATTTTTTTTATAATATAATGATTGTATAGTGTGAGAAAAAAATGCCCCCGAGCATCGCCATTGCAGTTGCTCGGGTTTTGTTTACTTAAAATAAAATGGCATATTTCCCAATATATATTTTGTTTATTTAGGCTCAGAATAAAAAAATGAGTCAATTTTTTGCGGAGGAATAATTATATGAATTTGAAGAAATTACAAACCATGCTAGAAGAGGAAAAATGGAGTATTTCTTTCATGCAAACTTGCGATATTCAATACTTTCAACATTTAGATAAAGACATTAACAAAATTGCTGAAGATGAAATTATTGAAATTAAACAAATTTGTGATGAATACTTTGAAGAAAAGGACAAGAACAGCGTAATTGCTCGATATGTTTCTGGAAGAGTTACTTTAAAAACACGCCCTCAAGAAGATAGTATTGCTTTTCTTGATTTAATTTCTTCCTTTGCACAAGTAGATAGAAATGATTTAGTTGAATATCTGTGCTCATTAGTTTTAAAAGTTAACGAAAGTAAGCCAGCATTACGTTTATTAGGTGAATGCTACCAAAAACAAGATAAAGAAGTACAAATGTATGTCATTTGGGAAAGATTAATCAAAGTTGATTATTCTGAAACTACTTTATTAAAAGCTTTAGCTGATTATAAATTGAAAAGCACTAAAGTTGCTGATAAAGAAAGTGGAATACTTTATTACAAAAAATTAATCAATCGTTTAATTGCTAAAAACGATCCTATGAATATTAAAGAAAGTTTCCCTACACTTATTTCTCTAATTCCAGATGAATTTGGTTATTTAATTGGAATTTGTGAACGTGTGTCTATTCATGTTGGAAAATCTTATGCAGTTGCTTTATTAAACTTATTAAATAATGAATATGCAGATAATCTTGATTATAAGATTGTTATTTATAAAAAGATTTTAGAATATGCAAATGATAATTTAAATGCAAGAAACAACCTTGTAAAAAGCTACAAAACAAAATACAAAAACCACGGTAGATTAAATACTTGTTTACATCATAGTAAATTAAATGACAAATACTTCAAAGATGTAATTAGAGCAATTGAAGATTTTGAAACCAATATCGCTTTTGATAAGGGTACTTTTGTATTCCAAAAATCAACAAACAAAATTGGTAGAATTAATAACATCAATGAAAAGGATGTAATTATTGATTTCCCTGATAAATCTACAAATATGTCTACTGATATGGCATTTAAGAGTTTAGTAGCATTACCTAAATCTCACGTTTGGGTTTTAAAAAGTGTTGTACCACATGAAAAACTTGCAGAAAAGATTAAATCTGATATCCCTTGGGCATTAAGAATTTTAATGTCTAGTAATAATGATAAAGCATCACTAAAAGAAATGAAGAATGAATTATCACCTTCTTTATTAACAACTAGAGAAGTAAATGTATGGATTAATTCAGCTAAGAAAGAATTAATGAGTAATCCATTATTTGGTGTTAGCACTCAAGAAAAGGATACCTTTACTTTAAGAAAAACACCTATTACATTTGAAGAAAAACAATTAAATATCTTTAAGAGCAAAAAACAGTTCTACAGTAAAGTAAAAGTATTAAGAGACTTCATATTAAACAAAGGTGATGTTGAAAGTGATTCTTTCTTAGAAATGGTTGCTTATTTCTCAAATAATATTACAAACAGTGATGGAACAAGCATTGCATTATCTAATGTAAGTGACACAATTGTAAGCAGCTACTTATTATTACAAGATTTATATGTAAACTATAGTATGAACTTTGTAAAACTTCCTGAAGGTCTTCCTTTCTCTTCTCTATATGATCATATTGAAGATGTAGTTGAATGTTTTACAAATATCGATGATCCTGAACTTAAAAAATTGTTTATTGGTCATGTAGTAAAAGTTGATCCATTCTGGGAAAAGAGATTGATGGATTTATTCCCTCATTATTTAACTTCTTATATCCCTGATACATTTAGAAGTAATAAGAAAGCTGATAGCTTTGGTAGAGTATTTAAACAATGTGTTGGAAATTACAAAGACCAATCACAAGTTTTCTTGTATTTATATAAGAACTATACTCTAAAAGCTTGGGAAAAGAATGGCGTTTCATCTGAACAGTTATTATTTACTGCCCTATCATTGTTAGATTATTTATTAAAATTAATTGAAAATAAAAAGAACGTTACTGAAAATAGAAAAAATGTAAAAGTTCTTATGACTAAATTATTTGATGAAAATGCAGTCTATAATTACATTGAAGAAGGTGATGAGATTAAAGCTAAAAAAGCTTATGCTTTAGTTGATAGATTGCCATTAGGAAAATCTGATTTAGGTAAGAAAATTGAAGTTAAACACCAATTAACTACAAAATATCCTAATTTTGATTTCAACAAAGCAAGTATTTCTGTTGAAGAAGATATGATCCCTACAGGTCTTTTCTGCTTGAAAGAAACCATGGAAGCTAAAAAAGCTGATTTATATAACCTTCAACATGTTCTTTTACCAGAAATTGCAAAAGAAATTGGTGAAGCTAGAGAACTTGGTGACTTAAAAGAAAACAGTGAATATAAATATGCAAAAGAAAAACAACGTATGTTAAATTCACAATTAATTACTTTAAACGAAGAAATTGAAAGAGCTACAGTTGTCAATCCAGCAACTGTTACTGATGAAAAAGTTGCTTTTGGTACTAGAGTAACTCTATTTGATAACAATACTAACGAAGAAGTCACATATACTATTATGGGTTCTTGGGAAGCTGATCCTTCAAACAATGTTATTAATAGATTAGCACCTTTAGGATCTAATTTATTAAATCGCAAAGTTGGTGATCACATTAAATTTACAGTTAATGGTACTCCATTCGATTTCAAAGTATTAAAGATTGAAGTAGCAATTTAATTATTATGAAATAATTAACCCCAAAGGAAAAACCTTTGGGGTATTTTTTTATTCAAATTTCTAAAAACTTAATCTATTTTTTCCTCTTAAAATATTCTATAAAAGGAATCTTAAACATCGAATAAGATATAATAGTTAATATACCTAAAATTAAACACAAAACAATTAAATATATTAAATTTATGAATGTTGATCCAGATATATACCAAGATGAGAAAATTCTTTTATAACCAATTAAAACTACGATTAAAGGCAAATTTGCTATAAAAGTTTTAAATAATGTATTTAATAAATGATTAAAATTAATATCACTTTTTAAAACAATAAAATGTATTATCAATGTAATCAAAAATGAAATTGTATTGGCTATTGGTAATGCAATTATTCCAAGTTTTTGTATCAAAGTATAAGATAAAATTACATCTATAATCGCTTGCATTACAATTAATATAAAAGATAATTTAGCTTTGTCTTTAGCTATTAATGTTCTGTTTAATAAAGAATTCAATCCTATTATTGTTAATCCTAAAACTAAGTAAAAAATAACCGAAGCTGTTAACTGTGTATCTTCAAATGTAAATTTACCATTTTGCAATAGAACTGCAACGAATTCTTTATTCAAAAACATTAATAATATTGTGGCTGGAATAAATAAATTAATCATGCCTTCAATTCCATACTCTAAATCTGAATGAAATTGCTTTACATCCTTTTGAATATAACTTTTAGATAATAAAGGATAAATTACTGTTACAAAACCTGCATTGACAATACCATAAGGAGTTGAAAAGAAAATCATTGAATTTGAAAAAGCAGTCGCATTTCCAGTAGCTAAAGTAGAAGCTAGATATGTAGAATATTGTTGTGATAAAATTGTTGCAATGGCTGACCCAACAACAATTAACCAGGTCTTTAATACTTTCTTAAATTCATTATCCCTAAATTGTAAACTAGCATTAACTCTATACCCTCTTTTATACACACAAATAAAAGTAAATATAAATTGGATAATACTACCAAGTAAAACACCATAAGCCATAGACATTGCATCAAGTTTATTATGGAAAATAGAAACAAAAATAATAACAGTAATAGAAAAAAATAAAGGAGCAATACCATAGGATATAAAATGTTTATCTGTTTGTAATGCAGCAGCAAAAACATTAGCTATAGAAATAAATGCCAGAAACCCTATAAAATACGGTAGTAATTTACCACCTAATACTAATTCACTACCTTCAAAATCACTAATAAATGAAAAAATCTGTCTTCCGAAAAAAACAAATATAAGAATTATTATAGAAAATAAAATTAATTGTGCACTCAACATTAAACTAAGTAATTTATTTCTATACGTTTTACTATCATCTTTAGTAAAGCTAGGAATAAATGCAGAGGTTATTGCACCTTCTGCAAAAATTTTCCTTAAATTATTTGGTAAGTAATATGCAACGTTAATTACATCAGCTGTTGAAGTTGCTCCAAAAGCTGTTGTAATAACACGTGCTCTAACTATACCTAACAATCTTGATACTAAAGTTAGAACCATCAAGATTGTAGAATTTTTTGAATTTTCTTTATTTTGATGAGTAGAATCGTTCAAGGTAATCCTTTTTAAATTGTTTAAATCTATCTTCTCTAATAGCTTCTCTTGCTCTAGCTAATAAATTATATAAATATGTTAAATTATGCTCTGTAGCAAGCATACCACCTAACATTTCATTTGTTTTAACCATATGATGCATATATGCTCTAGAATATTTAGTACAGGCAGAACATGTACAATTTTCATCTATTGGACCATGATCAAATTTATGAATAGCTTTTTTAAGAGTAACAACACCATCATCACTAAAGACTGCTCCGTTTCTAGCCATTCTAGTAGCTAATACACAGTCAAATAAGTCTATTCCATTTTCAACAGCATTCAAAATATAATCAGGAGAACCAATCCCCATAACATATCTTGGTTTTGTTTCATCTACATATTCTGTGGTATAACTTAAAAAATCATAAAAAGCTTCTTTTTCTTCTCCAACTGATAACCCACCAATTGCGATACCAGGGAAATCTAATGAAGAAATATATTCAGCACTTTCTTTTCTTAAATCTTTGTAGAAATTTCCTTGAACAATACCAAACATATTTCCTTTAAAACCTTCTAAATGATCTCCATAATCTTTTGCTCTTTTTGCCCAACTATGAGTTGTATACATAGCTTCTTTAGCAGCTTTAAAAGGAATATCTGGGGGAGTACAAACATCAAGAAGCATACAAATATCACTTCCTATACTCTTTTGAATATCAATTACTTTTTCTGGTGTAAATACATGTTTAGACCCATCGATGTGTGACCTAAAATGCACCCCATTTTCTTTAATTTTTCTAAGATTAGATAGAGAAAATACTTGGAATCCTCCACTATCTGTTAAAATATTTCCTTCCCAGTTTGAGAATTTATGTAAACCACCAAAACTATCTAAAACTTCAGTTCCCGGTCTTAAATATAAATGATAAGTATTACCTAAAATCAAATTATAGCCAATTTCTTTTACTTTATCGTGATAAATGCCTTTTACTGTACCATTTGTTCCTACAGGCATAAATGCAGGAGTCTCTACAACACCATGATCTAATTCTACAATACCAACACGAGCTTTAGTATCTTTATCTTGGTGTATTTTAGTATATAATTTCTTCATGCTTTTTCCTTTTTTATCGGTTAATAACTTACTTTATCTATCAATTATTTTCAACTATTTCTCTGAATCAAAATTGGCATAACATTATTTAAAAGCAAAGTCACCAAAATAATTATAACATAGGGAATTAAACTTGCAACAAACGGATTTATAATTGCTTGTTTTGCAGTTAATTGAAATACCATTTTAGAAACATAAAAGACAACAGCTAATATTATTGAATTAAATATAGAGAATAAGAAAACATTCTTTCGGCCTTTATAATCAATACTACAAGCTATTATTGCCATAATTAATGCTGCAAAAGGTGCTAATAATCTATCTAAAAAATCACTCTCATTTTCATACCAAAGTCTTAAATTAACTTGTTTTTGAATTCTTAAATACTTAATAGCACTTGGCAAAAACATAGTCTGCAAATCAGCAGATAAGTTTCTAAACATATTGTAATCTAAATTAATGCTCTTATTTTCATAACTATCATATTTATTAACAATAACATTATTCTCTTCTATATTACTAATTGTTACATCCGATAAAAGCCAATCATTGTTTATATCACTCCAAATAGCTTTTGGTGCATCAATTCTTGATATTATATTACCATTTTCATCTTGTTGAATTATAATTACTTGGTATAATGCCTTATCTTTATCAACATACCTATTAGCATAAATAATATTGTTATTTAAAGAATCAATTAACCCTATATTTGAATTATCTAATACATTGTTTATATTTAATATTTCATTTTTCATTTGTTCATAATCAATTCTAGATTGAAGAACAAAGTTCTCATTAAAAATAAATAACAGAATTGAAATACCAAGTAATAATAAAACTATTTGCCGATAAATATAATGAATTGAAATACCACTTGATAAAAAAGCAATGATTTCATTATTAGAATACATTTGAGATAAAAAAAAGGTAATTGTGAATAATGTTGCTGGAGGAAAAACAGTAATTATAGCTTGGGGAAAATATTTTATTGTAATTAAAAAAATATTAAACCAGGATACATTATTTTGAACATATGAATTAAAATTAGAAAATAAATCTACATTCATTAATAATAAAGAAGTTAACAATACGGAAACAATTAAAATTCTCAATAAACTGCTAAGAATATATTTTTTTATTATTTTCATTAATTTCTCCAAACTTTAATTAATACTATCGCAATCAATAATACAATTATATTAGGAGCCCACATTAAAAACAAAGGATTAAAGGCATAACTAAAGGTTTTTAATTGGGCAATTAATATCATATACCAATAAAATACAGCTATCAGCATTGAGAGTCCAAAACCAACTAATCTACCATGTTTAAATTTCATATATGATAATGGAATAGTAATAAAAATAAAGAAAAAACAAGCAGCACTTAAAGCGAATTTCTTATAAAATTCAGCTCTATAATATTGTAAATAAAAATCTATAGGTCTTAAATTAATTTGTTGGATATAATTATAATCATCAACAAAATTATTAATATTTATATTGTTTGAAATTTTATTTGTAGCATAATTTTTACTCAAATTCAAAATTAAAGAACTTTTATCAAGAAATACATCATCTTGTTTTTGAAATAAAATAGGTTTGTTTTTATTAATCTTTGTTAATAAATCAACTGAAGACAAATTTGAAGGTAAACTTGCACTTATTTTATTCAAAGATGAAGAAAAATCAATATAATAGATGCCTTTATCTGATGTTGATAATTGCCAGTTATTTGGATCTTTTAAGTCCGATATTAAAAGTGTTGGTTGATCCAAGTCTAAAGAATATATTAATTGATTTATATCTATATAATTTAATTTGCCTTTATCAGCTTTTGCTAATAAAGATACATCATTATTTGTTGTACTCAATAAAACAATATCATCAATATTATTATCTTTTACATCTCCATTTGTAATTAAAAAATCATTATAAACATTGCTAGAATTGCTTTTTAATTCAACTCCAGGACTTTTTGTTAATAATTGAATATATAATTGTTGATATTGAGAAGCACTATATGGCATTAAAATATCTGCAACTAAAAAACATAATATTGAAATTACTATTGATAAAATAATAATTGGAGAAAATATATTTTTTATAGAAAAACCTGAACTTCTTAAAGCTAATATCTCATTAGAAGAATTTAAGGCTCCTATTACCATTGAGGCTCCACTTAATGATGCAAAAGGAAATGTATATAAAAGAAATTGAGGAATAGCAAGAACAACTAGGTGAATCATAGAAAAGAAATCTACATTACTTAATAATATTCTTCTTGCCAATAATAATATTTGATTTATAAAAAAAATAAAAAAGAAAAAAACAAATGAAACCAAGAAAGCTAACAAATATTCTTTCCCGATATATTTAAACAGTTGTTTTTTTCTTAATTTTAAAACCAAAATTAAACTCCAGTAGATCCAAACCCACCTTCACCTCTATCGGTTTCATCTAACTCATCAACTTCAATAAAATCAGTTGTTACCACTTGAGCTATGACAAATTGGGCAATACGATCTTTATCATTTATAATAAAATCTTTTTTCCCATGATTTATTAGAATTACTTTTACTTCTCCACGATAATCTGCATCGATTGTCCCTGGAGTATTTAGAACCGTAACTCCAAATTTGGCAGCAAGGCCACTTCTTGGCCTTACCTGCGCTTCATAACCCGGTGGTAGTGCAATTCTTAATCCAGTTGGAATTAAAGCAAATTCGCCCGATTTTAATACAAACGGCTCAGAGAGCTTTGCTGAAATATCAGAACCTGCACTCAGAGCTGTAGTTTGTTTTGGAAGAGTTGCCCCATTTTCCAATTTAACCTTGACAATTACACTTGCCATTATTTTTTCAAACCTTTTTTCTTAAAAGATTTTTTTTTGTCATATTTATCATGTTTATCACTTCTCTCAGACTTTTCTGATTTATCACTTGATTCATCATCACTAGAATCTTCTGGTGAGATTGCATCAATATATGATAAATTTAATCTTCCTTGTCTATCAATTTCAATTAACTTAACTGGAATTTCTTGACCAAGTGATAATACTTCATCAACAGATTTAACACGTTTTTTATCTAATTTTGAAATATGGCAAAGACCTTCTTTACCAGGTAAGATTTCAACAAAAGCACCGAAATCCATGATTCTCTTTACAACACCTTGATAAATTTTACCTTCTTCAGGTTCTTCAATAATTGCATTAACTAAAGCTTTTGCTTTTTGTGCGTCTGCATTATTTTTACCATAAATAGTAATTGTACCATCATCAGAAATATTAACTTCAGCACCTGTTTGAGTTGCGATACCTTTAATTGTTTTACCACCAGTACCAATAATAGCTCCAATTTTATCTTCTTCAACTTTCATTGATAAGATTTTTGGTGCATTCTCATTAATTTCTTCTCTTGGTGATTCAATTGCAGTTTTCATAATACCTAAGATATGAAGTCTACCCTCTTTTGCTTGTTGTAATGCTTTCTTCATAATTTCAGGAGTAACACCAGCAATTTTAATATCCATTTGGAAGGCTGTAATACCCTCTTCAGTACCAGTAACTTTAAAGTCCATATCACCTAAGTGGTCTTCTTCACCTAAAATATCAGATAAAACAACATATTTAGAATAATCAGCACCTTCAGTAATTAAACCCATTGCAATACCAGCAACTGGTTTCTTAATTGGTACACCAGCATCCATTAATGATAAACAACCACCACAAACTGATGCCATAGAAGAAGAACCATTCGATTCCATAATTTCAGATACAATTCTAATTGTATATGGGAAATCATCTTTTTCTGGGATAACAGCTTTTAAAGCTCTTTGTGCTAAGTGTCCATGACCAATTTCTCTTCTACCTGTTGTTAAACGACCACATTCTCCAACTGAGTATGGAGGGAAGTTATAGTGTAACATAAATGATGAGAATTTCTTATCTCCATCAATATCATCGAACATTTGTTCATCACTAGCTGTTCCTAAAGTAGTTGTAGCTAAAGATTGAGTTTCACCTCTAGTAAATAATGCTGAACCATGTGTTTTTGGTAATAAACCAACTTCACAAGTAATAGGACGAATTTCAGTTACTTTTCTTCCATCAGTTCTAACACCATCATCTAAAATTGATTTTCTTAAGATTTCATATTCTAAATCATCATATAAATGAACTAATTGACCAGGTCTCTTATCATCTTCAGCAATTAAATCTGCAAATTTTTCTTCAATCTTATCATGAGCTTCTTTTAATGCTGCATAACGATTCATTTTACCTTTTACAAAAGATGCTTCTGAAATTAGAGGAAAAGCAAATTCTTTTACTTCATCTAACCAAGATAAATCAATTTGTTCTTCAAAAACTGGAAGTTTTTCTTTACCTGCAATTTTCTTTAATTCAAGTTGAGCATTACATAAGTCTTTAATTACAGGATGAGCTAGAGCAATAGCTTCTAACATATCATCTTCACTTACTTCTTTTGCTCCACCTTCAACCATTGTAATACCATCAAGGGTACCTGCAACAACAATTTCTAATTCACATTTTTCAATTTGTTGGAATGTAGGGTTAACAATGAATTCATCACCAATTTTACCCATTCTAACTGCAGCAACTGGACCATTAAATGGAATATCACTTATTGTAACTGCTGCTGAAGCTGCATTAATTGCAATAATATCAGGAGTATTAATTTGGTCAGTAGAAATAACTGTAGGAACGATTTGAATTTCACGACCAAATGCTTTATCAAATAAAGGTCTCATTGGTCTATCAATTAATCTACTTACTAAAATTTCTTTATCTTTAGGGCGGGCTTCCCTTTTTAAATATCCACCAGGGATTTTACCTGCTGCATAATATTTTTCATTGTACTCTACTTGTAGAGGTACATAATCTAAAGGTTCTGTTGGAGCTTTACCACAACAAACTGTAGCAATAACTGCGCTGCCTGCATATTGAGCATAAACTGCACCGCTAGTCTGCTTTGCAATTTTTCCGGTTTCAAAAACTAGGGTGTCGTCCCCAATCTGAACGCTTGTTTTTTTTGTTTCAAACATTTCTTCTTTCCTTAATTCTTTTTTGTTCTTTTAATAGTTCTTTATATTAGTTTCATTTTACATGAAACGAGCCCTATTTTTATTTTTTTTATTTGTGTTACTATTATTACTTATTTTGTTAAATGTTTCAATGAAAAACAAATACAAAAAAATATTGGAGAATTGTATTTAATACATTTCCCCAATATTCACACACTTATTAAATTATTTTCTGATTCCTAATTCAACAATTAAAGCTCTGTATTCGTCAATATTTTTGTTCTTTAAGTAACGAAGTAGTCTTCTTCTTTGACCAACCATTTGTAATAATCCACGTCTTGAAGCATGATCTTTTGGATTAGCCTTAAAATGACCTTGTAAGTCGTTGATACGTGCTGTTAATAAAGCAATTTGTACTTGAGTACTACCTGTGTTTCCTTCAGAATTACCATATTTGGCAACAATTTGAGCTTTTTCTTCTTTAGCGATCATATAAATACCCTCTATCTAGCTAATAAATGCTAGAGTTAAATTTTTAGCAGAGGAATTTGGATATGGAGAAATTGTAATCACCTCGGCTTCAATTTTTATCGAAGCAATTAAATTCTCTTCAACCCAGAGTCCAGTAAAACTACCATTACTTGGTAATAATTGTTTTACATCTTCTGCTTTGAATAACAAAGAGTCACCAAAATATTGGGAAGGTGTTAACCCCAAATCCAGCCGATACTCTCTGCCTAGCAAACCTTGAACAACGTCCATTTTGCCATTTTTTATTAATTGTCTTATCCTTGAAGAACTAATTACCTTATTATCTTTATCGACAATAGCTTTGGTAATAACTACCTTAGTCTTTTCTGAATAAGGGATTAGATGTTCTTGTAATTCATTAGCATTTAAAGCAGCTTTTGTATTACCTAATTGAAAATCTTCTCCTACAATTATCTTTCTTATTTTGAGATTTTTACATAAAATTTGTAAAAACTCATCAGCACTTAGTCTACTGATTTTTTTAGAAAAGTCAATAATAACATTAAGTTGAAAGCCCATTTTTTCAAAATAATAGAACTTAAGTTTTTCAGTTAATAATGGTTTTTCTATCTTTCTACGTCCACTTTTCATCTTTGGGTTTATATCAAAAGTGATTACTACAGGAAACAACTTAGAATCTATAACTTTATTTAATATTTGTTGGTGTCCAATATGTATTCCATCAAAAACACCAATACATAAAGCGATTTCTTCATTTTTATATAAATTATCTTCTCTAACAAAGTCTTCAAAAGTTATTGTATTCACTCTATATACACCTATCAAAACATGGATTTATTTGACATAAAATCTTTTCTATATTCTTTTGCTCATCCAATTTCAATACACAACGAAGCACATCATTATTTGAGTAAACTGCAGCATAAAAAGCACTTTTTTTTAAATCAACAGCAGTTAAATAATCATAAGAAGGCTTTTTACCATTCGCTAAATCAAATAAATAATTATCTGCAATTTTATATATTGAAATAGAATCAAGTCTTCTTAAATAATCATCACTTTTATTTAAGCCACGATTAATATCTTCAACTGTATCAGTGTTAACAGCTTCATCAACAGAGAAAGGACCAATTGAAATTCTCTCTAATTCTATTAAATGAGCTCTTGAATTACAAGCTAAACCTAAATCTCTGGCTATGGATCGAATATATGTACCTTTTGAAACTTTTATTTTACATTTTAAGTCTCTACCATCAAAAGAAAAAATTTCAAAACTGTATATAGTTATTTCTCTTTCTGGCATTTCTACATCATTACCACTTCTAGCAATTTTATAAGCTCTTTTTCCATTTACATGCACAGCAGAATAAATGGGAGGGCTTTGAATTATATTCCCTATAAATTGGGTTTCAATTGCTGTTTTAATTATTTCTAAATTTGGCAGCTCTGCTCTAATAAAGATTTCACCTTCATTGTCTAAGGTAGTTGTTTCCTCTCCAAATCTAATTGTTGCAACATAAGTTTTATCTAATGTAGAAAAAATTTGGTTCATTTTTGTAGTCGAACCCGTTAAAACAATCATTAGGCCATGTGCGAACTTATCTAAAGTCCCTGCATGACCTACTTTTTTATCTACGTATCTCTTAATAGAGCCTAAAGATCTAAATGAAGTTACATCTTTAGGCTTATTTGTTAAAATTATATGTGAATTATTCCCCATGATACTCTAATGAATCTATTAAATTATTAATCTTCTCAGCTTCTTTATATGCTACATCAGCTTTAAATGTTAATTTAGGGGTATTTCTTGTTCCCAAGAATTTACCCAAACGACCTTGAATAAAAGCAGCAGCTTTTTGCAAACCTGCAACACTTTTAGTTAAAGAGTCATCATCTAAAACACTTGTTATATATATTGTTGCATAAGCGTTATCATGAGATAAACTTACTCTGGATACCGAGCAAAAAGTACTTACGTTGTGATTTTTTATTTCACCTTTAACAATTAAGGTACTAATTGCTTCTTGTATCTTTGATTCTATTCTTTTTTGACTATATTGACTCATTCTGTTTCAATCCGTCTTCTAGTTTCCTAGCAACTTTTTCTTCTTCTACGACTTCTAAAATATCACCGACTTTAATATCTTGGAAGTTTTCTAAACCTATACCACATTCAAAACCAGCTGCAACTTCTTTAGCATCATCTTTAAATCTCTTTAATGATGATAGCTTAATTAAGCTCTTACTAATTTGAATACTATCTCTGATAACTCTTACTAAGCTATTTCTCTTAACTTTACCATCAAGAACATAACAACCAGCAATAACACCAATTTTTGGTACTTTAAATGTATCTCTAACTTCAATAGAACCGATTTCAACTTCTTTAACAATTGGAGATAACATACCTTCCATTGCATCTCTAACATCATCTACTACATCATAGATAATATTATATTTTCTAATTTCAACCTTTTCTTGTTCAGCTAAAGCCATTGCTCTTGGTGTTGGTCTAACATTAAATCCAATAACTAAGGCAGAGGATGCTGAAGCTAAAGTAATATCACTTTCAATGATAGCACCAGCACTAGCTCTAATTACATTCAATCTAATTTCACTAGTAGAAAGTTTTTCTAAAGAACTTTGTAATGCTTCAACAGATCCTTGTACATCACCTTTAATAATTACATTAAAACTTTCAATAGAACCTTCTTGAACTTTATCAAATAGAGTATCAAGAGTGAATTTATTACCAGTTTTATTAGCACCTTGTCTTTCTAGTTCTTGACGCTTACCACCAACTTGTCTAGCTTGTTTTTCATCTTCAGTAACTTGGAAAGGATCACCTGCTGAAGGAATATTTGATAAACCGATTATTTCTACAGGAGTCGAAGGTCCTGCTTCATTAATCTTTTTACCTGTATCATCAAACATAGCTCTTACTCTACCAGGATAAATACCTGCTACATAATAATCACCTTGTCTTAAAGTTCCTCTTTCAATCAATACTGATGCAACGGTACCACGACCTTGGTCAATTCTTGATTCAATAATTTTACCTTCAGCTCTACAATTTGGATTAGCCTTTAATTCCAAAATTTCACTTTGTAAAAGAATTGTATCTAATAAATCCTCAATACCTTCTTTCTTTAATGCAGAAATTTTACAATAAAGTGTTTGACCACCCCATTCTTCTGGCATTAAACCTAAATCAGATAATTGTTGCATTACTCTCTCTGGATTAGATTCAGGCAAATCACATTTGTTAATAGCAACGATGATTGGAACTTTTGCAGCTTTTGCATGGTCAATAGCTTCACGAGTTTGAGGCATTACACCATCATTAGCAGCAACAACTAATATAACGATATCAGTAATTTGAGCACCACGAGATCTCATCATTGTAAATGCAGCATGACCAGGAGTATCTAAGAATACAATATCGCCTCTTTCTCCTAATGATACTTTATAAGCACCAATATGTTGAGTAATACCACCAAATTCTCCGCCAGCAACGTTTGTTGATCTAATAGCATCCAACAATTTAGTTTTACCATGGTCAACGTGACCCATAATAGTAACGATAGGAGCTCTATCTTCTAAATCATCTTCAGTATCTTTTTCACTTTCAATTAATGTTTCATCGTAAAGAGAAACTAGATTAACTTTACAGTTATATTCATTTGCAATAATTTCTGCAGTTTCATGATCAATTTGTTGGTTAATTGTAACCATCATTCCCATAGCAAATAATTTAGCAATAATATCATTAGCCTTTAAATTCATTTTTTTAGCTAAATCAGCAACAGTGATTGATTCCATAATATCAATTGTTTTTGGAACTGATGCAAGTTTAGCTGCAACTTGTTCTCTCTTTCTTTGAATTTGGAATTCTTTTTCTTGTTTTGCATCACGTTTTTGGTATGAAGAATTGCTTTTCTTTTTATTATTGTTAAAACTCTTCTTTTGAGTTTTTCCAGTATTAAATGCATTTGGTGCAACTGAATCAGAACTAGGAGTATTATTGTTAAAGCGACCTTTTTTGAAATTAGATGAATTATTTCTATTAAAGCCACCTCTGTTATTGTTATTATTTCTATCTTTATCATTATTTTGGTTATTAAATCTTGGGTTATAACCGTTTCTATTATTAAAGTTTCCCCCATTATTATTTCTTTGACCAAAATTACCACCATTTCTATTGTTATAATTACTGTTATTATTGTTATAATTACTGTTATTATTGTTATAATTACGGTTATTATTATTATAATTACTGTTATAATTACTGTTATTATTGTTATAATTACTGTTATTATTTCTATTATTAAAATTACGGTTATTATTATTGCTATTATTATTATTATAACTTCTACCTCTAGGTCTAGATCCTGCAACAGGTTTACCACCTACAGTCCCAGCCACTCTTGGTGCTGAAGAAGTAGATTTTACTTGAGGTTCTCCATTAGGGTTCTTAATCTGCCACTCTGCATGGTCTTTTGCTGTCTTCCCTTGGTTAGGAACTGGAGGTAAATTAGTGCTTTTAATAATTTTTGGTCCGCTATGTAAAGGAGAAAAACTTTTGTTATTTGGAACTTTTTTAATAACTCGTCTTTTCCCATCTGATTGAGCACTTTTTACAGATTTTTCTTGGGTAGAACTGCCTACTGGAGCAGAGCTGCCTGGAGTTATGCTTTGTTTTGGTTTTTGTTGGGGCTTAACTCTAACAACCTTTTTCTTTACGATAATCTTTTTTTTCTCAATTTTTTGTTGAGTTTGGGTTGATGCAGCTTCTACAGGTTGTGTAGGTTCTGCATCTGCATTTGAGCTTTTAACATGTTTAATTAAAGTTGCTTTCTTATCACTCATATTTTTCTATTTTATTCCTCTTCTTCTACTGTTTCAAAAGTTAATCCTGTTCCGCATTCTGGGCATTCACTCATATCAACAGTAATTGTATGACCACAGTTAGGACATTTGTATTCGTATTCATCTTCTTCGCTTTCTTCAACGATATCTACATATTGTAAAATTATTGAATTAATTGCGTCTAATTCTTCTTTAGAGAAGTCACCAAAAGCTTCAATCTCAGCATCGCTTAAATTAACAAATTCTTCAATAGTATATACATCATGGAATTGTAATTTAGATACAATATTTTGATCTAATTCAATATCAGCAAATTGTATTTCATCTTCAGAAATTCCTGATTCAAGTGCGACTTCTTGATTATCTTCTTCTACATATTCTTCTTCTTGACCATTCATAAAGAAGGACTCTGCTCTTTCTTTAGCATCATTTACAAATTCCATTTCTTGGAATTCAGCAGGAGTCTTAACATCAATATTCCAGTCACATAGTTTCTTAGCTAGTTTAACATTTAAACCACCCTTACCAATTGCTAATGATAATTGTGATTCATCTACAATTGCAATAGCCCTATATGTCAATCTATCAGTAATTACTACATCAAGAACTTGAGCTGGAGTTAAAGCATTAATAATGTAATTTACAGGATTAGAATCATAATTGATTACATCAATTTTTTCACCTTCAATTTCCTTAATTACAGTTTGAATTCTATTCCCTTTTAAACCAACACAAGCACCAACTGGGTCAATATCTTGGTTATTTGTCTTAACTGATACTTTAGTTCTATAGCCAGCTTCTCTAGCTACATTAACTACTTCAATTTGACCTTGTGAAATTTCAGGTACTTCTAGTTCAAATAATTGTCTTACCAATTCAGGAGAAGTCCTTGAAAGAATAACTCTAACACCACGATCATTTTTTTCTACTCTTTCAACATAACATTTGATTTTATCATCTTGTGAATAACTTTCTCTAGGAGATTGATATCTTGAAGGGAGAACACCTTCTGTAGAACCAATATTAACATAAATATCGTTTCTAATTTGACGATTATAATAACCGTTAATTAAACAACCTTCTTTGCTTTTGAATTCACTATAAATAGAATCTTTTTGTATATCTCTAAAGCTCTGATGAGCTTTTTGTTTAGCGCTTTGAACACTAATTCTATCAAAAGTTTTATTTATATCAATCGGAATTAAAATTACATCACCAATTTCAGCTTCCTCATTAAATTTTTTTGCTTCTTCTAAAGAAATTTGAGTTAAAGTGCTATAATAATTATCTTCATCAACAATCATTTTTCTTGATGATAATTCAACACTACTTAAATCTTCACCAAAAGAAATTACAGCATTTGCATCATTTCCAAATTTTCTTTTATAAGCGGCTTTTAAGAAATCTTCAATAGTGGACATTACTAAATCTTGGGAAATTCCACTCTCTACTAACCTTTTTATAGCGTCTCCTAAATCACTTGGCATGTTTTCTGTCCTCCCAAATATATTCCAATTTTGCCTTGGAAATATTTTCAAAATCTATATTTAAATCAGAATCAAGTTTCTTATCGTCTTGATCAATACAATCACTTAAAATTAAAAAGTCATCGCCAACTTCTTTTATTATGCCCGAAAACCACTTAGATTGTAAGATGTCATATACTCTAACTCTTTTGTTTAAAAATAATTTAAATTCATATGCATCTTTAATATTTCTTTGTAATCCTGGTGTTGATACTTCTAAATCAAATTCTTGCTCAGGTGCTAATTGAACTTCCATTCTAGTTTTAATTAAATTATGTACCTCAGCGCAATGATCAACAGTTGTAACACCATCTTTTACCTTAATAACAACCGCTAAGCGAGCATTATATGGGCTTTCACTAAATTTTATATCTACAAGGTCAATATTCATAGCCTCTAATAAAGGAGAATACTCTAAAAATAGATGATCTTGTGTTATATTATTTTTCATATTTACCCTTCCATTTTACAATAAAAAGGAGACCTGCGATTTGCGGTCTCCCAAAAATCAATATCAAAATGTAGCTTTATAGTACTAAGCTAATTTCCTTTTGTCAAGTATTTACTCACTTTGTTTTTCTTCAATTTCAGCTTTTATTTTCTCTAAAAATAACATTGATTGTATTGGTGTAGATCTTGTTAAATCAAAGTTATTTATTTCATCAATAATTGATGAATAATCCGCTAATTCTTTAATACAATCATCATTATTTTCTAATTCTTCTAATTGAGCCATAGAAAATAAATCCATTTGAGAATTCTTGATTGTATATTCTCCAAAATGTCTTCTTTGGAATTTATCGGCATCTTTTAATATAGGAGATGGAACACCTGCTAACTTTGCTACATGTAAACCATATGAAGAATTAGCAACACCTTCGATGACTTTTCTAACAAATATTATATTTTTCCCTTTTTCTTCAACAGCCAAAGTTAATAGTTTAATATTTGAAACATCTAAAAGTGTTAATTCATGATAGTGAGTTGCAAAAAGTGTTTTAGCATTTAATTCAACTAAATGCTTCATAAAAGCATGAGCTAAACTCATTCCATCTTGAGTACTTGTTCCCCTTCCTATTTCATCCATTATTACAAAAGATTTTTCTGTTGCTGTTCTAAGTATATGTGCTGCTTCTTGCATTTCAACCATAAATGTTGATTCGCCTTTAGCTATATTATCAGAAGCACCAACTCTACAGAACAATTTATCTACTAATGATATCTTAGCTTCATCTGCAGGTACAAAACTACCTATTTGAGTTAAAAGTATTATAAGTGCACATTGGCGTAAATATGTAGATTTACCTGCCATATTTGGTCCTGTTATAAGACAAAATCGCTTTCCACTTTCTTCGAGATTTAAACTATTAGCAATAAAAGAACCTAATCCTAATTGTTTTTCAACAACAGGATGTCTACCGTTAGTTATTTCAACACAGTTACCATCAACTATTTGTGGTTTATTGTAATTATATATATCAGCAACAAGAGATAGACTCTGTAAAACATCTATACGACTTAAAGCATTTGCAAGGGATAATAGTGCATCAGAAACTTTAGAAGCTTGTTCAACTATATTCTCATATACAAATTTTTCTCTTTTTTCTGCTTCATAACTACTTTTAAGTATCTTTGTTTCTATTTCACTTAATTCATCGCTAGTATATCTTTCAGCATTAACTAAAGTCTGTTTTCTATAAAAAGATCTTGGCACTTTATCAACATGAGTTTTTCTAACTTCAATAAAGTTTCCTAAAATTTTATTATATCCTAATTTTATATTTGGGATATTTGTTTCTTCTTTTACTTTTTCAATATATTGTTTTAAATAATTTGAACCTTGTTTTTTAATATCTCTTAATTGATCTAACTCTTCATCAAATCCGGATTTTATAACTTTACCTTCTTCAAAAGGTCCTAGAATCTGATCATTTATAGCTCTTTGAATTAAATCTACTAATGAAAAGATTTCATCCATAGCATTCAATTCTACTTTATTCATAGAATTATGAATTTCTATTCTTTTAGGATTATTATCATTTATTAAACAATCATAATGTTCAAAATCATTTTGAATAATATTAAAAAAAGCTTTTGCTGTTCTTGAAATTCCCAATAAATCACTTGGCAAATTTCTTCTCATAGATATTCTCGTAGTTAATCTAACCATATCTAAAACATTTTTTAATTCATTTCTTACTCTAGTTCTTTCTTCTCTATTGTCTTTATAGAATTCAACCCATTCTTGCCTATTTCCAATTATAGCCTTATCTATTAAGGGATAGCTTAACCATTTCTTTAATAGCCTAGCCCCTCCACTTGTTATAGTTTTATCAAGAACAGAATAAAGAGTATTACTTGAAGTTCCATCTTGTGTATTAGTTAATATTTCTAAACTCTTTCTAGTAGAAGCATCGATAGAAAGAAATGATTCATCTTCTTCAATTGAATAGGCTGTTATCTGATTTAAGGATGACATAGCCGTATCATATATATATTTTAAAAGAGCTCCTGCAGGTTTTATTGCAGGATAGTCATCACTTATATTAAATATCTTTAGTGATTGGATAGATAAATGATCTATTAATTTTTTATATGCTTTTTTTCTACTGAAATGAACAGATGGTAATTTAGTAATCATAGCATGTCTTTCATTTAACATATCAGAAAAATCTGTATGAACAAAATAATCATCTTCATTTACTAGTATTTCTTTAGGCCTTATCTGAGATAAAAGTGCACTTAACCTCTGAAAATTACTATCTTTTTCAAAATATTTTAGGATAAACTCACCACTTGTGATATCACTAAAAGCTACACTAGTAATTTTTCTTGAATAAGATATACAAATAATATAATTACTTGATTTAGAATCTAAATAATCATCTTCAACAACTGTTGCAGGAGTTATTACCTGAACAACTTCTCTTTTTACTAACTTAATTGCTTTTGAAGGGGCTTCTACTTGTTCACAAATTGCAATTTTTTTACCCTCCTCTAAAAGCCTTTTTATATAAGCTTTAGAAGCATGATAAGGAATTCCACACATAGGTGTATTTGCTCTATGAGTTAAAGTTAAATTTAATAGTCTAGATACTTCAATTGCATCCTCATCGAACATTTCATAAAAATCACCTAATCTAAAGAACAAAACCTTGTCTTTGTTTTGTTCTTTGATCTGATTATATTGTTCCATCATTGGGGTAAGTTTTTCTTTTTTCATAGTAATGAGTATAACAAGGAGTGTGAAAAATTTAAAGCTAAATAAAGTAAAAATAAACCCCTTCTAATTTTAAATAAACTAATGTTTTATTAATTAGAAAGGGGTATAGTTTTATATTAAGTTAAACTTTAGAATAAATTAGTTGTAAAAGAAAGAACTAATCTTAAACCATTTAATCCGTTATTATCATCAAGATTTAATATTGGGCCTTCTAAGAATTTAAATCCTTCGCTTTCACTATTTAAAACAGTTGCATCTTTAACTAAGTATAAACCAATTGGGAATCCTGGAATCTTAATTTTTAATCCAGAACCTGCTGCAAAATACCAATCCCAACTATTGAAATCAGGAACATTACTTAAGGATGGTGTTATAGCAGTAGCACTAACAAAAGTATCAAGAGCTAAAATATTATCAATAATTGAATATTCTAAAGATAATTTGTTATCAAATAAGAAAGCTTGATCTTGTACCATTGAATGACCTAAAGCAATTGAAGCCCCATCTATATACAACATTTCATTAACTGTTGCACCTTCTTTTGCTTCATAGAAACCCCATGATCCATCTTTACTATAGTATTGAGGTAACATAAGGCTTAAATTAGAAGAGAAGGAACCAACTACTTTCTTAGTATCATTTTCCTTATCTTTCCAAGTTAATACTGGAGTAAATGCAGAGAAACTAGTTGAAGATTTAATATAGTTGGATAAACCACCTAATAGACCACCAGCATATGTAAAGTTTTGAGCTACATACCAACCAGTTGTTGTATTTTGTATCAAATCTCTACCGTCCCAAGCAATACCTAAGTTTAATTTGTTTGAAAATTGCCATTGTTTACTATAATTATAAATTAATTCTTCGAATGGTAAATAGTTACCATTTAAGACAGCTTTATTAATACCAATATTTAAGCCAGTACTTAAGATTAAAGAACCCTTATCATATTTGAAAGTATATCCAGTATCATAACCAGCTGAAATTCTATATAAATCATAATCCATTAAGTATTGAGAATCTGGGGTTGCTTTACCTGCAGCTAAATAATCTAGATAACTATTATAGCCTAAAGGATAAGCATTATCTTCAATATTATCTTCTAAATGTCCTGTATAGAAGTTATCACTTCCTTTTGCAAGAATGTTAGTGATATCTGAATGTTCAACAGATAAAGAGAATCCATTTGACCAAGGAACTTCATTAAAATATTCATCGACAAAATTCAAGGATGCCTTTTGTGTTGATGGAGATATTGTAACATTAGTTGATAAGTCATTACCTGTTCCTAATAAGTTTCTATCTGTAATCGTTGCAAAACCAGATACAGGGAAGCCTGTAGTTGTACCACCGAAGGTAACACCAAATTGAATATCTTGTTGTCCACCTTCTGTGATATTTATAATAATATTACAATTATCAGCATCAATTGGTTCAATAGAATAATTTAATTCCGTTACTAATTGAGTATTTTGAATATTTCTTAAACTTTGTTCAATTGCTGATTTATTAAAATATTCACCTTTTTTAAAGGTTAATTCTCTTGTATAAACAACCTCTTGTGTTGTTCCAATACCATTAATTATTATATCATTAACTTTAGCTCTATTTCCTTCATTAATGTTTATTGTAAAAGAGATAACATGATTTTCTTCATCTACATCTGTTTGAGGAGTAATTGCTAAATTAATATATCCTTTATCATAATAAAGTTGGGATATAGCTTGTAATTCTTTCATCCATAAACCACGGTTAAATACATCACCAGGTTTAAGAGAAATGTTTTGATTTAATTCATCTGTTGTAAATACTGTATTACCACTAAAATTGAAATCACCAAAATTCCAAATATCACCTTCATCAACAGTATAAACTAACTTAATCTTTTCTTGTTTTTTACCTCCTTCAATAACTTCTTTAGTAGGTCCACTAACCTTAGCCATTATATAACCACGGTCATAATAGAAATTTGAAAGATTTTGAATATCAGTATTTGCATTATCTACTGAATAGTAACCAGATCTAAATAAAGATTGAGTTGTACTCTTCAATTGGGTAGTTAAATTCTTGTCATTGAATTGTTTATTACATTCAAAAGCAATCTCACCAACAACAACTTGCTTATTTTCTTCAATAGTGAAGTTTAAAGCAACAGTATTATCTGAATCATCTTCAACTAATTTAGGAGTTACAACTACATCAGAATACCCTTTCTCATAATATGCTGATTTAATTTTTTCTGTAGCTTGGGCCATTTCATACCCTTCATAGAAAGAATTTAAAACAAGACCACTATCTTCTAACAATGTTGAATCATTTAATTCTTTATTTCCATCAAATGTCACTTTATTTAACATTTGTTTTTCAAAGAATGTTAAGGTAATTTTTAATTCATTTGAATCTGAACTTACCCTATTTGCTTCAGCATAAAAATATGAAAAAGAATTTAAGGCATACAAATCAGATTGTAATTGATTAAATAAGTCTTCAGAATATACTTTGTTCCTATATTTAAATAATATGTTAGAAACGTCATCTCTACTTGCGTTTACTATACCTTCTGTTTCGAATTGTGAAATTTTAACACCTTCATACCAAGGCTCATCAGCTGCAAAAACACTGGAAACAGTGATCAAGGTAATTAACAATATTAAAGAAATCTTTTTTATCATGATATCTCCTAACTTTAATACATTTTATCTATACTAACGAAAATGTATTGTTTTAGTTACACTAAATCCCATAGTATCTAATATTTTTAAAATAGACAACTGTGAAGGATTGGTAAAGAATGAGAACTTAGCTAACTCTGTATCTATCTCATAAGACATTTCCAAATCAAGAGATAAATCTTTTGCTAAGAAACTTGTGGCCTCATCTTCATTTTTTGCTAATAAATTTATCATAACTTGAAACTTAGATTTTGGTGTTAAATATTTACCCATAAAAATAGTTGTATTATTTAAATACCTAGCTAATGGAGAGAATGATGAATATCTCGGATCTTCAATAAATGTTTCTAATATAATATTTTCAACAATATTACTCTTTAAACTAAAGAAATCTAAGTTCAAGGTTGAGGCTATGGTCTTATTTAAAGTAGATACTCCACCAGTTTCTAAATAACCTAAAGAAGAGAATATACTTGTAGCAGCTGTTGCAATGGATGCTACACTATTTGCATCGTTAGAATTATTACTAGAAATTGATTGACCTAATATCTCCATAATTTCTCGTTGAGTTTTAACAGGAGAGCTTGTAAATACCGGGTTAAAGTTATCTAAAGTACTATTATTTAAATTTAAAGTTATATCTACAGATTTTCCTTCAGCATCAAGTTCTCTTAATGTAGCATCTAATGATACTATTGGTTCAAGTTTTTGCGTTTCTGAATTTAATCTAAGAGATAATTTACCACTATTTATATAGAAGTTCTTTTGGAAATAGAAAATTTCACCTTGTTGAATATCTACTTCCCCTGTTGCAGAACTTGTTTTAGTTAAAGTATCAAACTTAAGTTCAACCTTTTGATTACTTTGCATTGTCAAACTTAAAATTGGATTATCTAAATAAGGGTAATAGAAACTGTTATTTTCTGCTGTTAAGAACTTAATGTCCCCATTAGTTTCTTGTCTTGGCTTTATCCATGCTGGTAAATTTATTCCACTTCTAATTACCGCATTTCTAACCTCCAAATCACCATTTAGATAAGAAGTAGCCCCATCAGATGCATAATTAAAGTAATTTTTAGCTTCGACATCTATTGTTAAATTCATTCCAATAATAGGAATATACATTGGAATATAATCAGGACAATACATATCAATTGAGAAATAATTAAACTTTAATTTTGGCATATCCATCTGAGATGTTGCTTGGAATTTAATTATTTTATTATCTTCTCTATCGTAGAAAATTGCATTTACTTTACTTGAATATAATCTATCCTCATCAAAAATTACTGAAAAATTAGGTATAGACATTTCATTTTTCTTAGTATAGAGAGTCTTTAATCTAAAGTCTTTAGAAGTTAATTCCCCATAGTATTTTAAATCATTAAATACATCTTTTAAGAGAAGATTCCCTTTTAAATTTTCCCCATAAAGTTTAAATAAGTTTTTGTATAATATTTTTTGTAAGATAGCAATTGGGAAATCAATATCACCTATATATACATCGAATGTGTTTTTATAATCAAATTCAAAATTACCAGCAAAACCAAAGCCTTTATCTATATTGATAGTCCCTTCTTTGTTTACAAAATCAATATATCCTTTAATATTGTCATCACTAATATTTATCTTACCATCTTTAATTGAGAATGTTGAATTAATATCTGACAAATTAACATTATCATCAATCTCATCATCCCATAATTTCTCAAAATCTATTGTATCCTTAAATAAATCAATATTATCTACATTTAAATAACCAGAAATATCATCGAGAAGTGAATAATCAAATTCTTTATAATTTCTTAATCTTTGATAGATATCTTGAACCGATACTAAATCAATTTTATTTATTGAAAATTGTTGTTTTATTTTTTGGATAAATGAATTGAAATTCAGGTTGAAAGCTAAATCACAAGTACTCTTTTGATCTGTGTTTCTAGTTGGTTTTATATATTCAATATTTGAAGCTAGCAATAAATTAAATTGTTTTAAATTAAGATCTATTGAAGCATCTTTTAATGAAATTGATGGAAGTATTAAAGTTAAGTCTTCAAGTAAATAATCATCGTCATTAATAGTTAAATTAGCAGAAAAACTGGTTTTTGTATTAGTTTGTATTTTATCTGTATTATTATGAGTTAAATTTAAAGCTTGAGTACTTGTTGGCAAATTTAAGAAAGGCACTGCAGAAACTATCCTATCAAAAAGAGAATTATTAAATAATGAAAGATTTTGATTTGAATTTTGATTATCACTATCTATAACAACCTCGTTTGTCGCTCCAGTTTCATTAAAATTAATACTTCCTTTTATTTGATTGTTTGAAGAGAAATCAGTACTACCAATTATTCTTGTATCTAATAAAATTTCTTTTTCATTATTGAATAATCTTGAAATATTATAATTGCTAATATCTAAGAAAATATTTGATAATTTATCATTATTAAATAAGGAGGCTTCAATCATTTGATTTATCCTATCCCCAAAAGAGAAAGATAAATTATATTTATCACTAAATCTATTTTTTATTAAATCATAATACTTAGGACCAGAATAATTTATTTGACCATAGAATTTTGTATCAAATTTATTATTATAATAATCAACTCTATCTAAGTTTATCGAGTTTTGAGCCACAGAGCCATCAACTAGCAAATTAAACTGATCACTATTATAGGAGAAATTAAAGCCACTTATATCTAAATCCCATAAATCTGTATTCTTGAATGAGAATACTAAATTACCATTAAAGGTTGAATTATCTAAATCTATTAAATTAAAATCATTAAAATCTAAATCAACATTTATTGAATCATCAATACTTAAATCAAATAATAAGCCTTTATCACTTCTTGCATTAAATACTAAATTTTCTATATCTCCAATAATATCTAAATCAATTACATCATTTTTTAGATTAATTAAACTATTTACTTGATATACAGATTTACTTAGACGCTTAAAGTTTCCAGCTAAACTAAAATCATTCAAGGAAGTAACTCTTAAATCAAAGTTTGTACTATTTTGTAAATCATTATCTTCAAAATTTATATATACTAATTTATCACCACTTTCGATATTTTCTAAAGTTAAATCACCATTTAAAGCTTTTTTATCTATAAAGTAATCCCCACTAAATGCAAGACGATAGTTAAACAAAGAAATAGATAATTGATCTACTAAAATATCATTATTATTTACATCAGTATTAAAATTAAGCCCTAAATTATATTCATTATCCAAAAAAATTGCTTGTTTAACTAATAATGAGGAATTTAAATTACCCATTATTTTATTATTTGTTAAAGGAATATTTCCTTCATAATTTAATGAGCCTTTTAACTTAGTTTGATCACTTAAATAATTCTTTAAAGCAGGAACTCTATCTAGAAGCAATGAAGATACTTCATCCAATGTGAAATCATCAAATAATAGTGTTGTTTTTATTTTATTATTCTCAAAAGAACCATCAAAATTACCAATACTCTTTATTAATAAATTTCCCCCATAATTTAAATTGGCTTCTAAGGTTTCAACTTTACCTTCTTCTAAAACAATGGGGCCTTGTAAATTCACATCTAAACTTATGGTTTTAGGTAAATCATTAAATTTTATATCATTACTTATTAATGATGCAGTAATATTTTCTAAACCATCTTCTAATTCTATATCGCTATATATACTCGAATTAATTGAGTACTTATCGATTAATAAATTTAAATTAGAAGACAAACTTAAACTTACTGATTTATATAATTTTAATAAATTATCTTTATTTAATTTGTTAAAATCAATTTTACCATCACTAATAAGAATTTGATCATCAATATTACTGTTTAATTTAACTTTTAAATTACTTAAGAAAGTATCTAATGCATCATTTTTATATTCAAAGCTTCCAATTCTTAAGTTTGATTTATCAAAAAACATATTAGTTGATAATAGAGATAAATCAATATCATTTATATTAATTAATTGATTATTAAAAAATAGAGATAACAAATCCTCATTATTAAAATAAAAAGATAGTCTATTTTTTACACTAGATAATCCAAGATTAGCTTTTTGGAATTTTATATAATCATTATTTAAATATATTTGTGTATTTTTTGGTGATAATATAATAGAAAAATCACTAAAATTAGTTTTTATCTGAGATTGTAAATCAGAGATATTAACTTTTGTTGAATTATTTGTAAAAGCTAAATTCTTGCTTTCAACAAAAACTTGACCTATTTGCTCTAAATTATAAGAAGCTACTAAATCATCTAAGTTTAAAATATTATCATTTATATTTATATGAAAGACTTTTGAATCAAGCTTTACTATTTTATTATCAAAGTTTAAATCTGCAACATTAGTTGAAATTAATAAATTCTTATTTTTAAAATTTACTTCTGAAAGACTAAAATCAAATTGATTTAAAATTCCACCTTTTTCTAGATGAAAAGCTAATTTATCTATTTGTGAGTTTAGATTAATTGATTCATTCTTTAAAGATATGCTACCCCTATCAATTTCAATTTTATAATTATTTTGTAGAATTTTTGAACCAATTAATGGAGATAAATCTATATATTTTTGTTGAATAATTTGATCAAGCAATCCTCTAAAATCTATTGGAGCTTTATCATTTTCATTTTTTCCTTGTTCTAACTTTGATTGTATTGCAATAGTATTATCTTTTATTTTTATTTTAGATAAAGATTGCATTAAATCACTTATATCACAGCATATATTAACATTTAAGGAATCTGCTTTGATATTAAAATTTAATTCTTTATTAAATAAAAGATATGATAAATAATTAAAAATATTTTGATTAATCACTAAATTTTTTACACTTAAAATTGTATTATCATTTTTTAATAAATTTATTGATTCAATTTTTTGTCTTAAGAGAAATGATTCATTGATATTAGTTACTTCAATTTTATAATCATTTGGCATCTCTAAATTTGAGAAAATAGCATTGCTTACTGCTTGTACAGGTGTTCTTGCTTGAAATTTAAAGATACCTATTGCTGAAATTAATAATAGTAGTACAATAATTATAGTTATTGTGATGACTGATTTTTTTGTACTATGATATTTCAAGCTCTTCCTCCAAGACTATATTTGCATTATAATACGAAAAAAAAAATTATTCATTAGAAAATTAAATTCTAATAGCATTTATAAAGGGAAAAAATACTATAATGACTGACATTTTAAACAACTTCATCGTAATTGAAGGATTAGACGGAGCAGGAACTACCACACAGCTCAAACAAATTAGTACTGAATTAATAAAAAATGGTTTTAACATCCACTCAACTTTTGAACCAACAGATAGAGCTATTGGAAGAATTGTTAGAGATGTTCTAGCAAAAAGATTTATTACGACCCCTCTCACTCTTGCTAAATTATATGCAACAGATAGAGAAGATCATTTATACAATAATGAAGATGGAGTTATTAAACATTTAAATAATGGTGAGATTGTAATTAGTGATAGATATTTTTATTCTTCATTAGCCTACCAAGGTGCAACTTGCGATTTTGAGACTGTAAAAAATCTAAACAACTACCCACATCCTCAAATTTTAGTATATATCGATACTCCTGTAGAAACTTGTGTTGATAGAATCAATAAAAGAGGAAACGAAAAAGATATTTTTGAACATAGTGAATTCTTAGATCAAGTTTCTAAAAACTATCAGAAAACCTTATCTCAATTACCTAAGGGTGTTCATTTAATTAAAATTGATGGGACACAAACAGTTGAGACAATTTCAAACCTTGTTATAAAAGAAATTCTTAATCTTTTAAAATAAAAAAATACACCTTTAAATCTCAATAATTTAGAGGTGTGTTATTATATTCTCAATATTTTTTATTTAATGAACATTGCATCGCCATAGCTAAAGAATTTATATCTTTCATCAATAGCATGATAATATGCATTCATTATTTTTTCTTTTGAGGCAAAAGCTGAAACTAAAACTAATAAGGTACTCTCTGGAGTATGAAAATTAGTTAATAATTGATCAACAATTTTAAATTTATAACCTGGTTTAATAAACAAGTTTGTTCTACCCATACCACTTTGTAATAAACCATTTTCATCAGCAGCACTTTCAAGTGTTCTAACACTTGTAGTTCCTGTTGCAACGATTTTCTTATTAGTTTTCTTTGCATCGTTAATAATATTAGCTACTTCTTCACTTATACTATATCTTTCGTAATGCATATCATGATCATCAAGATTTTCACTTCTTACAGGCATAAAAGTTCCCATACCAACATGCAAAGTGATTTCGACAATATTTACACCTTTAGCTTTAATTTTTTCTATTAATTCAGGAGTAAAATGTAAACCAGCAGTTGGAGCTGCAACACTTCCTTCATTTTTTGCATAAACTGTTTGATATCTACTTTCATCACTAAAGCTATCTTCTCTTTTAATATATGGAGGAAGAGGAACATGACCATGTTCTAAAAACCAATCTTCTAAGATTTCTTTATTGAATCTGACTAATTTTGTACTATCTTCTAATGTATCAATAATTTCAGCTTCTAGATTATCTTCAAACTTATATTTTTTACCAATTCTTTGTTTTTTACTTTTGGTAACCATACAGTTCCAAGTTAATGGATCTTTCTCTTCTAAAAATAAAAACTCAACTTTACCACCAGTTTCACTAGTTGCAAAAACTCTAGCTTTTCTAACTTTTGAATTATTTACAACCAAAATAGAATCTTTATCTATTTGATCAACAAAATCATCAATTACTTTATCTTCAAACTTTCCACTTGCCTTATCTAGAACTAATAATCTATCTTTACCTCTTTTATCTGCAGGTTCTTGTGCTATTAATTCCTGTGGCAAATCAAAACTAAAATCTGATGTTTTTAGTCCGCTTTTTATTTGTTCAATCATTTATTTCCTCGTTATTATAATATAGAAGTATCTAGATCTTTAATATTTGTTGGAGGTGTAACATTTAACAACTGATATGCTTTGGTTGTAACACATCTACCTCTAGGAGTTCTAATTAAAAATCCTTTTTGAATTAAATAAGGTTCATAAAAATCTTCTAAAGATTCAATTGCTTCACCAACACTAATTGATAAAGTTGAAGCACCAACAGGTCCACCACCATAAAAATCAATTATTGTAGAGAGTATGTTTCTATCTTGTTCTTCAAGACCAATTGGATCAATACCTAATCGCTTTAATCCTTCATTTACAACATCTATAGTTATAACACCATCAGCTAAAACGGAGGCAAAGTCTCTTAGTCTCTTTAATAACCTATTTGCAATACGAGGAGTACCTCTACTACACCTAGCTAAGGCGATTAGAGCATCATCGTCAATTTTACAATCTATTAATTCACTACTTCTTTTTATTATTTTACTTAATTCAATTTCATTATAAAACTGTAAATGACAGGTAATACCAAAACGAGAATGCAATGGAGAAGAAACCTGCCCAGCTTTGGTAGTTGCACCAACTAAGGTAAATTTTGGAAGTGGGATACGCATAGTTCTTGCAGCAGGACCTTGTCCAATTACCCAGTCAATTTCAAAATCTTCCATAGCAATATATAACATTTCTTCTAATGCAGGTTTTAATCTGTGAATCTCATCTATAAAGAAAATAGAACCTTCATTTACATTTGTTAAAATTCCAGCTAAATCTTTAGGTTTTTCTAATGCCGGAGCACTAGTCATTCTAATTTCTTTACCCATTTCATTAGCAATAATACTAGCTAAAGTTGTTTTACCAAGACCTGGAGGACCAATTAGAAAAGTATGGTCTAAGGCCTCATTTCTATCTTTAGCAGCTTTAATAAATATTGATAAATTTTCTTTTAATTGTTTTTGACCTTGGAAATCTACTAATCTCTTTGGTCTTAAAATATTTTCTTGCTCGTCATTGTCACTTTGAAAGCTAGTTGAAACAAGAGAATTAGCTCTAAGAGCATCTATATCTTGAACATTTTCTTCAAATTCGCTCATACTCAACCTCTAACTTAAATTTGCAATAGCAAGTCTAAAGATATAGGATTCAATATCATGGTCATTCATACCAACCAATTTTTCTTTATTTAAATCATATATTTTATGAACTTCTTTTGCAGCTTTATTTCTATCATATCCCATTTCAACTAAAGCAACAATTAATTCACTGAACTTATCTCTTTGTGTTTCAATTGTAGAAGAAGTACTTGTTCTTTCATCCATAACAAGCTGTCCTCTAAGTGCTAAGACTAATTTTGATGCTGTTTTTTTACCAATCCCTGGTAATTTAGAAAGAGCATTTATATCACTATTATCAAGCATAATTATAAAATCTTTAAAGCTAACGCCACTCATAATTTTAAGAGCACCTTTAGCTCCAATACCTGATACATTTTGTAATTGTAAGAAAAATTCTCTCTCAATCTCATCCACAAATCCAAATAATGTCATAGCATCTTCTCTATGTTGTAAATAAGTAACAACTCTAACATCATTTTTATCCATTAAAGAATTTAACTTTGATGCTGTGGTTGTAGATATTAATAAATCATATTCAATACCATTATTTAATATAATCACATTATTTGCTGAAATGCTTAAGATTTCACCATGAATTGCATTAATCATTTTATAATCCTACTAATTGAACTTTCATAAGTTGCTAAACACAAAGCAGCAGCTAATGCATCAGCGGCATGATCTGGTCTAGGTCTTTTGGCTAAACCTAAATGTAATTTAACCATTTCTTGAACTTGTTTTTTATCTGCAGTTCCATAACCTGTAATTATGGATTTAATTTGCAAAGGTGAATACAGTTTAACATCAAGATCTAATTGTGACAATTTATGTATTGCAGAACCTATAACTTTTGCAACTGAAATAGCTGAAGAAGAATTTTTAGTAAAATAAATATCTTCTATTGCACAAATTTCTACATTATATTTTAGAGCTATATTTCCAAGCTCTTCAGCTATAGTAAAAATTCTAAATTCTTGTTTCATGGATTTATCAGTATTTACAACACCAAAAGAAACAGGCCGGGACTTGTTACTTATTGAATCAATAATACCCCAGCCTGTATTCGCTAATCCCGGATCAATGCCAAGAATACGCATATGTTTTATTCTTCTTCTTCAAAATCATCTGGAAGTTCTAGATTTGTTGAAACTTGTTGAACGTCTTCTAAATCTTCTAATTTATCAACAATTCTTAAAACTTTTCTTGCTTTATCAGACTCTAAAGTAATCATTTGATCAGCAATTTTTTCAACACCAGCAGATTCTTGTTCAAAACCAGCAGCTTGAAGAGCTTCTAAAACATTAGCAAAATCCCCTGGTTCAGTTGTTACTTCAATGATACCATCACTAGTAGCAACATCTTCAGCACCATTTTCTAATGCAAGTTCGAATATTTCCTCTTCTGTATACTTTTCTTCGCTATAAGTAATAATACCTTTAGTTTGGAACATATAAGAAACACAACCAGTTGTACCTAAAGAACCACCAAGTTTTGTTAATGTTGATCTAACATCAGCAGCAGTTCTGTTTTTATTATCTGTTAATGTATCAACGATAATTGCAATTCCACCTGGAGCATAACCTTCATAAGTTAGTTCGTAATAAGTTGCTGCATCAGCTTCTCCACTACCTTTTTTTATAGCTCTATCGATATTATCTTTAGGCATGTTTTCAGCCTTAGCTTTAAGAATTGCTGTTCTCAAAGTAGCATTAGAATCTGGATCAGGGCCACCCATCTTAGTTGCAACTGTTATTTCTTTGATTAATTTTGTGAACTTTTGACCGCGTTTAGCATCTGCTATACCTTTCTTGTGCTTAATTGAAGCCCATTTACTATGCCCAGACATATATACCTCTTTATTTATATATTAAGATTAATTTAATTGACAATATTTTTTGCCAAATCCTTATAAAAACTAACATAAAGGATAATAAATTTCAAGCTTTGTATTATATTTACTATCTAGTTTAGCTATACATTAAAAAAACTCATATCAATATAATTTTAAAAAAATAAATTTATTTTTTCCCAAATAATAATTTAGAACTAGTCAACATATACTTTTTAGCCTCTTTTTCATTCATTGCAAGGCCTTTTGTTGTATCAATTAATTCAACCTTTTCAAATCCCATTTCTCTTAGTTTCTGTATAAGTTCATCTATATTACCATAATGTTGTTTTGAAAAAAGATCATGAATGGCAAAAGAACCCCCTTTCTTTAATAAAGCTAAAACATTTATTATCATTTCTTGTTTATTACCAGGGATATTATGAAAAACATAATTAGAAGTTATAAAATCAAAAGTTTCTTTTTCAAGATTTATATTTTTTACATCCCCTTTAAAAAAGCTTATATTTGTAACCTCTTCTTCTTTAACGTTATTTTCACAAACTGCTTTAGAATATTCACCATATTCAGATCCCCATCTATCAAAACCACTTACTACTGCTCTTCTATTTTTTTTGGCACAGAGAATAGTTAAGGCTCCACTGCCACAACCAACATCTAAAATTTTTTGATTTGATTTTACTTTTACATAAGAAGAAACAAATTTTATAATTTTCCAAGCAAGAGAATTTCTATCATCATAACTAAATGCGCTATACATATTAAAGGACTTATAAGTTATAAAAGATATAAGTAATGATAAAATTATAAAAACAATTGATAAAATTAATAATTTATTGAATATTGCAAATATAGTTATACTATATGAGACTAATAAAATAATAGATAAAAAATATAATATCTTTTTAGGAAGCCAATTACCATATTTAATCATAAAATCTCCTTTAAGAACTACTATAATAGTCTAAAGTAACATCTTATATAAATAAAGTGTTTTATATAAAAGAATTAAATATAATTAAAACATATTGTTTAACTTGCTGATTCTTCTTCTTTTTTACTTTTATCTATAAAAACTTGGTAAGCTAAAATTGTTCCATCATTTTCAGCTTGTTTCATTTCACCACGACCACCCCAATCTAAGCCATCGTATCTATATATGCTTTCTAATTCATATTCAGCTTCAATATATGTTAAACCTTGACTTTTAGCTCTTTCGTCTAAAGTTCTAAGTACTGCTTCAAATGTATTATCAAATATTTCTTGGTATATATCTATCATGGTTTAAATATAAAAATATTACTCTTTTACGTCAATAATGATTTTAATTAAACATTTCTTATTTTAATTTTATAATTATCTAACTATTTTTTAATAATTAGATAATTATCTAATCTATTGACTAAAAGACAAAATATATCTTATCTTAAAAACAATTAAGGATATTTTATGAATAAATATAATAGGAATTTTTCAATTTTTACTTTGGGTCTATTAATTTCTGGACTGGGAACACAAATATATAATTTTGCAATTGGCTTGTACGTATTAAAAATTACAGGTTCCAGTGTTAACTTTTCACTAACTTTAATTTTTAGTATGTTACCTCAAATAATTTTATCCCCAATTGCAGGAAATATTGCTGATAAAATTTCTAGAAAAAAAATGCTTGTAACAATGGATTATTTATGTGGGATAACATTAATAATTGTTTATTTCTTTTCTAAAACTAATTCCCTTAGTTTAATCCTTATATATTTTACTTCTTTTTTATTATCTTCTTTCAATGCTTTTTTCATGGTAAATATTGAATCTTGTATACCTAATCTAGTTACTAAGGATAAAATATTAAAATTAAATTCAATTTATTCTATGATAATATCACTAGTTAGAATCGCAGGCCCTCTATTAGGTGGAGTTTGTTTTGGATTCTTCTCAATTTATTCAATTATTATATTTAATGCCATTTCTTTTATTTTCTCAGCTACTCTGGAATTATTTTTTGATATTAATAAGAAAGAGATTATTAAAGATAAAAACAAATCATTTTTTTATAACTTAAAGGAAGGCTTATCATATTTTGTAAATAATAAAATATTATTCTATATCACAATATATGCAATGTTAGTAAATTTCTTTAGTGTTAATTTATCTGTAGCATTACCCTATTATTGTTTAGAAATATTGAAAATTAACTCATCAATTTTTGGCTTTGTACAAATGGGATTACCATTAGGTATGGTAATTTCTTCATTTCTGATTGCTTTATCAAAAAAAGATAATACAGCTATTTTAAAAACAACTATTTTTATGATTATTATTATTGGAGTTTTACATATCTTATTATCTATAAACATGATTTCTAATCTGAATATAAATTTAAAAGTTATAATTATTTTTATGATACTATTTATGATTGGATTTTCACTTGGTTTTGTAGATATACCAATTAATACAATTATTCAAAATATCATACATGATAATTATAGAGGAAGAATTTTAGGAATCATTACATCATTTAGCAGAATTATAACTCCTATTTCTATTTTTATTTTTGGGCTTTTAGTTGATAATTTTGAAGTTTATTATACAATAATTATCAGTGCTATAGCATTTTTTATTCTTGCTGCACTAATACAAAGTAATAGAAAATTACAAACTACTTAATATAAGGAAAAATTTTATGCAAGAAATACTTTATGATAAAAATATAGAATTTAGTTTATTTATAGATAGAATTGCTAATATAGATAATTTTATGGATATGATAAACAAATTTAAAAAGAATACTCCTTATAAAATTGATGATGTTTTAGCAAATGATTATCATAAGTTTCTCCTTGATTGTACTAAAGAATATAACTTTATAGAAAAAAATATTATTAATACTTATTTTAATAAAACTCATTATTTTTCTACTCTTTTATTTTATTTAGCTCATAAAAATATAGAATTAAATCAATTAAATAGATCAATTTTTCTAGAATATTTAAACTATTATTTTGAAATTGAAATTACTTATGAAACTAAAGAAAGTGATCTCATTAAACTGATTAAAAATTTAAGTAAGAATCCAGAAAATGATATAGATGTAGAAAAATCAGCTAGTTTAATTTTATCTGCATTACAAGATGAGGAAGTCCTAATATCATTTATTAGAGATATTAATAAACTTAAAAAAAGATTTGAAAATGATTTACTAATTACTTATAAAGATAAAATTTATGAAGCACATAATAAATACCAAAACTTGATAAACAAAAATCCTCAACTATTTTATAAAAATATAAACATTTTTCAAGTTGATAGTGATATTAATAAAATGAATATATATTTTTCTTATTTTGCTCCATTTATTTGCACAATTTATTTAAAATCAAAAATAGTTATTTTTGGAAATAATATATTAGAACAAATTGAAGAAAATGATGAAACTTATTCTATCTTACTGTGCAAATTCTTAAGTGAACCTAAACGTTTTAAGATTATTCAACTTTTATCTGAGAAAAAATACTATTCTAATGAATTAGCAAAAGAGTTAAATTTAACCCCCGCTACTATGAATTATCATATTAATAAGCTATATGAACTAAAACTTATAAATATAGATGCAGGAAAGCAAAATAAACTATTTTTAGAACTTAATAAGACTCGTTTAGATTACCTTCTTAATAACATAAGAAATAGCTTATTAAATTTTTAATTTATTTAATTAACTTTTCAATTTCTATAGATAAATCTAGTATTATAGAATCTAATATTATAACACCTTTTTCGCTTAACCAGATATTATCCTTATTATATAAATAATAGCTGCTATTTAGTTTTTTAAAGGCTTTAAGTATTTGCTCTCTATTTAAATTGAAATTATTTTTAATATAATTAAAATTCAACCCTCTTTTATTTCTTAAACCTACTATTAAATACTCATCAAAATATTGATCTCTATTTAAGCATTCAACTTCATAATCACTCAATAATGGTGTATTTATATATTTTTTTATATTTGAAACATTTGTAAGTCTAATTAAAGTTTTATCATCAAAAATAGTTGAAGCAGAAGAAGACCCTAAAGAAAAATATGGAGATAAATCCCAATATCTTAGATTATGAAGACACATATTATTATCTTTTTCAAAGTTAGATACTTCATAATGGTTAAAACCACATTTTAATAAATACTTCCAAAGATTTTCTAGTAAATCTTTCTCAAATAATTGTGAGTGAGGTATGATTTCTTTGTTCTTTACTAAGGAGTAAAGATGAGTACCCTCCTCAACTGTTAAACAGTAAAGTGATAAATGTTTTAAATCACAGTATTTTAAAATTGTATCAATATCTTTTATACTATCACTTAGGGTTTGAGTTGGAAGAGATGTCATTAAATCAAAAGAATATTTGATTTTTATATTAAGACTTTTATATTGTTCTTCACTTATAATATTATTTTTTACATAATAATTATCTTTGATATTTAATTTTAGATTATCTAATTGTGCTGCAAATTTTAAAGCTTTTATATTATCTTCATATCTAGCATTTCTACCTAACATTTTTAAAATATTATCATTAAAAGATTGAATTCCAATAGAAATTCTAGTAGCTAAGCCTTCTTTAAATAAATTTATGTGCTCTTGTGTTAATGATTCTGGATTAATTTCGAAGGTTGTTTCTTTTGATGGCCCTATTCCAATTAACAAGGTTCTAAGTTGTTCAAAACTTAAAACACCAGGGTTCCCACCGCCGATAAAAACAGTATCAAATATTTTATTATAAGATTGTTTTACTAATTTTAATTCTTTTAATAGCTTCTCTAGATATGAATCAACTGATGTATCATCCCAGCAATTCTTTTTTGCTTCACTATAGAAAGCACAGTAATAACACTTAGTATTGCAAAAAGGAATATGAATATATAAGGATAAGCTATTTTGTTTATTTAAAAGTTCTAAATAATTTGTTTTTATCATTTATCGCCTAAATAAGCTATTCTATTAAGTGGCCAGAATCGGAAGAATACTCGACCAGTTAATTTAGATTGAGGTACTGGACCAAAATATCTACCATCTCTAGAATTATCTCTATTATCACCTAATGGTAATACATAATTATCTGGAACAGTTATACCATTATTATAACTTTTAAAACTAGAACGAGAAGTAAAGTCGCTTGGATCTATTTTATGTTCAGTATTAAATTTTGTTTCCATAAATTTATACATATCTCTAGGATAATTGGTATTAGTTAATTTATTATATTCACTCATATAATATGATGGGATATATGAAGAATTATTTAAATTCTTATCTCTATAACCAATTAATGAAGCCCATGCTTTCATTGGAGTATAATAAGAAGATTCAATTAATCTATTTGGACCTTCACTTAAATTGTTTTCACCTCTAAAGTCCATTTCATTAACAAATTCATCACTACCAGAAACTCTAATATTAACATCACCGTTATAAAATTTTACTGTATCATTATTTAGAGCCGCCGCTCTTTTTACTAATAATCTTTCAGCAGGGGTTCCATCTTCATTTTTATCTAAGTTAACAAGAGAAAAAGTTACTGAAAATAATAATTGATTTGCGATATCGAATATTGGACCTTTTGTTATATATTCAGGGTTATAGAAAGTAATAATATTATCTCTTGATACTACTCTTCTATCTGCACCTAATTTTGGACCAGTTGGCCATAATTCTAAGCCATATACATTCTTATTAACAAATACTCTGTCTTTAATTAATAACGTCTTTTCCATTGAAGGAGAAGGAATCAAAAATAATTGGAATATATATTGATTTAAGATAAGAAGAACAACGACTGCAAAGACTAATGCATCAACCCAGCCTTTTACTTCACCCCAAAAGGTTCGCTTTATAGGATTTTCCGTTTTATATATTTTTAGAGCTTTGCGCTTTGTTAAATATCTAGTAGTAAATTTCTCAATTTTGTCTAATAATAAACTCATGATATTAAAATATAACAAAATAAAAGAGTTGACAAGGATTAAAGGTATAAGTAATTTGTAAGATATGAAAGAAATTAAAGATTTACCTAAAGTAGATGACGTTGTTTTGCCTAAACTTGGCTCAATTAGACCAGGAGTTTACATCCTTGCTCTAACTATTTTTGTAGTTTTACTAGTTGTTTTTATAATTGGCTTTTTACCTGGTGTTTTAAATGGAGGTAAATTTGTTAATTTTGAAAGTGAAATTGATAATGTTGGCGTATATGTCGATGATAATTATATAAGTGGTACCCCTGCTCAAAAGTTTATTTCAAGTGGGACTCACGAAGTTGTTTATAAAAAAGCTTCACAAATTATTGCAAGTGATACAATCAAAGTATCTCATCCAGTATTTTTAACCTATATCTTTCATCGCTACCAAGATGTTAATTTAGATTTAAACCAATTAAATGAAGAAAAAATAAATAAAATAATTAATTATGATATACAATTAATTATTGATCAAAGTGGAATAATTGAATTTAATTCTGTTACTAATTATATTCCTTATTTCTCTCAATATGCAAAAGATGCTATTGCTTTTGATTTAGATAGAAATACCATAAGTGAAAACTTAAATTTAGCAAGTTCTTTTATCAGTTCCAAAGAAATGTTAGATGATGCAATTAGTGCTTATGATACTATAGGTATTGATTATGGTAATGCATTAAATATTGCAAAAGAAGTATTTAGTGATAACACAAGTGAAATTGGACTTGATTTTGTTGATAAAACAGTTAGTGCAACCTCAGATACTTTAGTTGTTGATAATAATGCTATTATTACAACTTTAAAAGTAAACCCAGTTTCTTTTGTTATGGGAAACAAAACATATAGCAGTTATCCTAATATAAATGAAGCAGGAATAAATGTTAAAGTTGATGCTTCATTCTATTTGTCTAAACTACCAGTTTCCAATTACTTATATTCTTTATTTGTAGTTGAAAATCCGAAATGGGCAAAAAGTAATAAAGATTCTTTAATTAATGATAATCTTGTTGATGATAATTACTTAAATGGAATTAGCTTATCTACAAGCTATCCTTCTCTTGAGCCCATTACAAATATCAGTTATTATGCAGCTCAGGCCTTTTGCTCTTGGTTAAGTGATAAAACAGGTAAAAATGTTTATATTCCAAGTGAAAAAGAATGGAATGCTGCAGCATTTGCATCAACAAATTATATAAATAATACTTACAGCAATTCATTAATTGCTCTAAATAGCTACGATAATCAATTTGATTTAATGTTAGGCGGGGTTTGGGAATTTACTTCTACCCCTTATTTCCCATTAAATAGATTAATTGATAACAGAGATTCTATTATTAATGAAATCAATAATAACTATAATAGTGATATAGTTGTTAAAGGTGGATCTCTACTTAATTCATCAATTGATATAAACAGCATTGGAGCAATGGAAAAATCAGCCTGCTTTGAATATATGGGCTTTAGAATTGCTTACAAAAACTAAAAAAACAGGTAAATTATGAAAAATAAACCAAATGATAAAGATTTATACTTAAAAAATAAAAAAGCATTTTTTAATTATGAAATAGTTGAAACACTTGAATGTGGTATGAGCCTTGAAGGCACTGAAGTAAAAAGTATGAGAGAAGGACGTTTCTCTTTTACTGATAGCTATGTTGTAATTGAAAATAATCAATTATTCTTATTACAATTTACCATCCAACCATACAAACAAGGTTCAATTTTTAATCATGATCCTGAAAGAAAAAAGAGATTATTAGCTCACAAACAAGAAATTAAAAGACTAAAAAGAAAAATCGATGAAAAAGGTTTTACTTTAGTTCCTACAAAAGTTTATTTAAAAAACAATATTATTAAAATGGAAGTAGGTCTTGCTAGAGGTAAAGCTCTTCATGATAAAAAAAATGCAATCAAAGAAAGAGATTTAAAAAAAGATGCTCTAAGAGAAGTTAAAAACCTTAAATATTAAAATATATTTATAGTTTAATTTCTTATATAGCATCATTATAAATATGTTATCTTGATAATTAAATCAAGATAACATATTTTTTTGCTTCTTTATAAGGATCATATTACCAAAGTCTAATTTCACCACCAGCAAATATATAGAAGCCTGGAGCTTCATCTATTCTTAAACCTGCATATACTCTAAAATTATTATTAATTAAATAATATCCAGCACCTGCAATATCAAATTGGAAGGGAGTAAAGGAAGAAGAGTTATATCCTATTTCAGCAAAAGCTTCTGCCCACCATCTGAAATCTGAAGGAAGGTAAACAAACCTGCCACCAATATCAAGATAGTAATTAAAGGCACCACCAATAGTATAATCCATTTTAATTTCTGCATCAGCATCATAATAAACACTATCTTCAACTAAGAAGCCACCTATTCTAGCTTCTGGGCCAGCATTCAATTTAAAAACAGAAGATCCAACATTTTGTTGATAAGTAAAGGTTGCAGCAAATCTACCATCCCAGCCACTAATCATATTTACAAAACGAGCTCTATCAAAAGCATACTTTTGAGAATTCCAAGTATTTAGTATTAATACATCCATTGCTCTATCACTTATGCCCATAGCATCAGCCAACTTTTGATAATATTCTTTATATAGGGCAGTTGAATCATCATTAAATCTATTAAATATTTCATTTCCTGTTTGGAAAACTGATACAACCTTTTCTACTTTTTCTGGAGTTGGTTCAACACCTAATTCTTCCATCATCAATTTTGCTCTATATACATTGTAAATTGAATAAACTCTACCTACTCCAATTGCACCATAAGGAGCTAAAGTATAAGTAAGAGAAGACGTTAAAGCATTAATTGTTACTTCTCCTCCAGCATTCCAAAAACCATTCATACCATTAACATCTAAATCATATGAAGTATAATAGGCACTAGAGTTTGCAAACAACCCAGTTGAAATAGTTCCTGCTTTAACATTACCAACTGCAGTAATATTATATTCATCAGTTTCTGTTTGGTTAAATAATCTATATGAGGCATCCCCTTGAATATTAAAATTAAAAGTACCATTAACAGCAGATATTTCAATTAAATTTTCACTATAATTTAATGATGATGACAGTCCACCAACATTACCCAATCCGCTATCTATTGTTAAAAATGAATAACTTTCAGGAACAACTAAATCATAAATCTCTTCATATTTATCTGCAAATATTGAATAAGTGAACAAAGAAATAATTAACACTAATAAAAGACTTTTTTTCATACATCCTCCTAATTTCTTAGTAACATAAACGACAACACATAACCAATTCTTTATACTAATTATATTATAGAAATTATATATATGCAAAATAATTTACACACAAAATAAAATTTATGCTAAAAACTAAATAAATTAATGATTTTTTTTATATTTTAATGTGATAATACAAATAATAAAAAATGCTACAAAATCAATAATTGACTTGTAGCACTAATATCACATATGTAAAAATCATTATTTCTATTCAGTATGACAAATTGAATACTATTCAATTTAGGGTTTAACAATTCCAACATTAGTTGGAAATAATATATTAATCAAACATTATTTTTAACATTATTATTGAAAAAAAAGACTAATTTAATAATAATAAAATTTTTTTGTCTATATAATTTTCATAATTGTCAAAATTTTTTTTGATGGAGAAATCTCCTTTTTCATAATATGAAAGTAGATTATAAGGAACCCCATAATCATTTAATATTTGACCATTTTTAGTAACAACACTATATTCCAATTTTTTTATTAATCGAGATAAACAAATTTCATTATTAAAATTTTTTCCAAACTTGTTAAATTTAACACAACGATACATTAAATCAAAAATCCCCAAATATTTTACTAATTGATATTTAAAAACATTATAAATTAAATCCGCTGATTTTCTCATTGCTATATCAATATCTTTTTCTTTTTTTAAATTGTATCTTAAAGTCCCTAAAAAACCATCTTTCAAATAATTAGAAACCATTGGGATTAATACAGAGTAATTTACATTTTCACAATTTTTTGTCATCAAAAATTTTAGTTTAGCATTTTTTATTATTGGCAATAAAGTATTTATAACTAATTGAAAACCATTCCAAGAAATATCATTTGATGAATTAATTTTCATTATCAAATCATTTATTTTATCATAATCTGATTTATTAAAGTTAAAAATACTATCATAAATTATTAATTTATCACTAATTCCAATTACTTTATATTTATCAATTATATAATGTAATATATTACGACTATCAACTTCTAAATTTAGTTTTTTTAATGCATCAATATTATCTTGATTAAGATATTTTTTATTTGTGATATTATAATCAATTTCATCTTTTTGACTATTTTTATCATAGTTTTTATGTTTTAATTCTTCTTCTTTCCCATCATATTTCTTGTTAAAATCATTTTGAACGATTATGACTCTACCTAAAAAATGATGATAGAATCTCCCAGCTCTCCCTGCTATATTCATTGCATCAAAATGTTTTAAATTTTTAGTTCCCTTTTTATCAGATCTAATAATTATGTTTTTCGCTGTAGTATTCACTCCTTCTGTAATTGTAGTAGTAGAAATTAATACTGTTAATAAACCTATATTAAAAAAATCAATTATTTGTTTTTGAATATATTTAGGAACTAACCCATGATGAATTCCAATCCTATTTTTTAAAGATTTTATTACAATCCAATCCTTTCCAAAATTGTTTTCCAAATGATTAATAAAATCAAGAAAAAGATTATCATTAACTTTTTGTAATTCAATAATACTTAAATATGGAACAATTTCTTTTGCATATTTTTCAACACTTGCTTTTGTCGAACAATATACTATTGTATTATTTTTTTCTGTAGTAATAGCATTAATTATACTTGCGACAATGCTAAAAATTGATTTTTGATTAATATTTATAACTATATTATCTATTTCATATTGTTTTCCATATTTTATTATAAGTTTTTCTTTATTCACAATTTCAATTTTATTAAAATTTAAAATTTTAAAATTGTTATCTAAAATAAAATTAATCATTGAATTATTAGCATCTGTATCATTTTTAATTTCCATATAAGGCCCTGTCAATAATAAGTCTTTTGAACACTTACAAGCAAATTCTAATGCTATTCTATAAGCTATATCCCTTTCATTCTCTTCTTTAGTTTCAACATCAATAATATATTCATTATCAATTTTATATATTTCATCTATGAATATAAAATCAAAACTTATTAATCCATTATTATCAATTAACGATAAAAATCTTTCTGGAGTTAATAGCCAAATATTTTTCTTAGATTTTGTTTCTTCATCACTAAGTGTATGAAGGTTATACGCTTTCCAAAAATCAACCTTTTTTGTCTTTTCTAATAAAATTTCATAATTTTCTGATAACAAACTAATAGTTGGGAACATTAATAATATATTATCATATTTCATTTTTTCAATTATTTGATATATTAAAAATGTTTTACCAAAGGATGTTGGTGCAGAAAAAATAAAGCGATTTTGTAGTTTTGGATTGAATTTATTTAAAACTTCTAATTGAAATTTATGCAAAGTTTCATTATTATGTACAAGATTGCTCTCATTTATCATAGAACCTAAAGTTAATAAATTAATATTTTTAAATTGAAGCAAATTATTATTATGCTTTTTGTTAATCATATCAAAATATTGCGGGATTCCAACTTTATTAGCAATGAAATATAAAAATTGTAATTCATTTTCTGACAATTCATTATTTTTAATATAATCAAAATAATAGCATGTTTCTCTAATAAATTTAGAAATATCATTATCTTTTAAATAACTATAATAAGTTTTAATCAGATTAGTTGTTCTTTGTCTGTAATCCATTTTATAACATCTCCTTTAATTTTATTAACATTTTTTAAAGGTAAAAATATAAAAAAAATTGAAAAATCAAATGTCACATTTAGTTGTAACCCAGCCTTTAAACTCTTATCCTTTATATAAAAAATACAATCTTTAATAATTTGTGAATATTCATTATTATCAATTTCAAACGCAATAAAAATTGGATAGACAAGTTTTATATTATATTTACGAATTTCTTCAGATAATTTAATATCAGGATTTGTTTCCCAAGACTCAATAATTTTTGATATAGTTTTCGGCATTGTAGTAATTTTTTCTTTTTTTGTAATAATAGCCATTAAATTCGAATCAAAATAATCATCGCTTATTGCATTTGAAAGTTTATCAATGACACTATTAATTGCAGATTTATAATTGATATAAAATTTAGACTCTCCAAACCATAATTCAATATTATCATTATTTTGTATTAAATTATAAACATCATACCCCTTTGCCTCACCTTTATCTAAGACGGAAAAAAAGTAACCTTTTGAAATAAAAACATCTGTATAAAAAAAAGTCTTTAAAATTGAAAAAAGTAATACCTCCCCAAAAAATCCATATTTTTTTTTTGCTTGAAAAGAAGCATTTTCATTATATCTAATCAATGTTTTTAAAGCTTTCTTTTGTTCAAGTTCTAAATCATTATAATCAATATCATATTCATTTTTTGCAAATTCTATTATGCCATTATAAATTATTTTTGAAATATTTTGTGGTTCATTATTAGTATAACAATAATCCTCTTGTGTCGAAACCTTTGATTTTTTTATCTCTTCAGTAGGAAGTTTGTATTTAAAAATAATTGAATTAGAAATTAAATTTATTAATTTTTCTCTCATTTTATCCCCTTAATTTATATAAAAAATATTTTTTATATATTATTTTAAAGATATCATCAAATTTTTAATATGTCTAATAATATAAAATACGATAGGAACTAATTTAAAAAGATCTTATTTGAAATACCTAAGCCAACCCCATGGATTATTTTTTAAATATTTTTGATTGCAATAAATATTGCAAATAAAGTTTTTAGTTTTTTAGTTTATTTGACTCTTGTTTTCTATTTTTATAAGGATTTACAATATTTTATTCTTGTTGGTTTTTGTGTTTTTTAGTTATTCAAATCAAGGAGGCTTAAAATTATTAATAACAGATTGAAATATTTAACATCTAATGAAAGACATAAAATACATGGATTATTAAGAAAGAAAAGGAGCTAAATGGTGTCATTATTTTAATGATTGTAAATTTAGAGAAACTTGTACTAGGGAATATATATGTGACAATATTAATTTTCTAGGTAAAAGATGAAATACATTTGATGAATGCCTTTATACTTGTAAAGATTATGTTAAAAAAGAATGGCCTTTATTAGATAAAACACCATATGTTTGTAATTGATATAAAAATGAATTCAGATATAATTTAGAAAAAAGATTTCATGATAATATTTATGCACTAAAACAAAATAAAGAATTATTAGTTGACAAAACAATAGTGAATGCATTTAATACTACAAAAAACAGATTATTTACCAATCTGAGTTTTTTGCTCTCTTTTTGTTTGATAAATAAACATCGTACCTTATTTTTTTGTAGACAAAGCAAAAAGTAAAATGATAAAAAGATTATTATACACTCAGCATATACCTGTCATATATATCTTTAAATAAAAACATCTGATAAATAAATTAAGAATAACATTTTTTTGCATTTGCCTATTTACAAATAATATTCGTCTAAATTTATTTATTATTAGATTCTTCCAATCTCATAAATCTTAAATTCATATTTTAATTTTTTTATATAGCTCATTAATTCTTCTATTTTTTCTACAATACGTATTTGTTCTTCTAAGGGAGGGAGAGGAAATATAACTGTAGATAAAATTTCAATGTTGATATTTTTTTGTGCAGTAGATCGAGACAATTTATCTAATATATTTTTATAGCACATTAATCCGTACATAAAATATTTATTAGAAATAATTGGCCTAAATGCGTTAAATCCAACTACGCTATCAGGGAAACAAGCATCAAATCCTAATAATGCTACATCCCCAATATTTGCAGCAATAGTTAAACATAATGTCCCTTTTCCCCAAATTCTACTTTGATTGACGCCAAAATCATTATACTTGGCTTTATAGGATGTAATTATGTTATTTGCTCTAGCAACATCTCCTGTTTGAATTAGAGGGAATGAGCCATTTTCAAAAAGTTTAACATCATTCCTTGGTCTATGTTTTGATTTCCCACGATTTAATTCTCCAACGTCTTGTAATCTCACCCATTTCCAACTAGCTGGAATATCAAAGGGAATTGCTTCCTCTGTGATTTCAGGAAGAGGTTTTGATTTTTTAATTTTCTTTTCTTTTATAAGTCTTTGTTTTTCTTCTTGGATTTGTTTATATAATTCTTCAGCAGTTCCTTCTTCTTTTCTTTGCTCTACTAATTTACCCTGTATCGCATATTGTAAAATGGATTTTTCAATATCTGTAGGAAAGGAATTATTAAGTTTTGTTAATTCGTTATATACCTTGTCATATTTATCAATAAAAGGAATTAATTCTTCAATTTTTTCTACAATACGTTTTTGTTCTTCTAACGGAGGAATTGGGATTATAAGAGTTTTTAATTTATTTATACTAACGCCCCCAATTATTCCTGAAAGATTTTGTTTAAATGATTGGTAGAAAATGGCACTTTGTAAAAAATAGAATATAAATTTTGGTTCACCTAGAATAATGTTAAAAGCGCATAATTTGTTACCAAAACATACTGTTTTGTTTAATATTCCTATTTTTCTACCAGCACTACCTCCTTCGATGCACATTAAAACTGAATTTTGGTAAGCTTTTCGAAATTTAATTTCTTCAAATGGTATTTTAGTACCATTATCATAGTTGATGAAAGAATTAAAATTTACGTCTTTAGTTCCTATATAATCATATCCATTATCAATTTTAGAATACTTTTGCTCTTTAAGACTTTTTGAAATACTATTTCCTGTATACATATCAACAATTTCATTTAATCTTACCCATTTCCAAGTATCTGGTATATCAAAAGGAATTTCTTCATCTGTGATTTCAGGAAGAGGTTTTGATTTCTTTATTTTATTTTCTTTTATAAGTTTTTGTTTTTCTTCTTGGATTTGTTTATATAGTTCTTCAGCAGTTCCTTCTTCTTTTCGTTGTTCAACGAGTTTTCCTTGGATGGCTAATTGAAGGATGCTTTTTTTTAAATCTTGTGCAGTCATTTATTTTTCTCCGATGATAGAAGTAATTTTTTCAATTAGATGATCTATTTCAGCGTTTAACGATTCTCTTTTTTCTTGATATTGTTGAATTAAATCCATAGGTTCTAATATTATTTCTTCTTCATTTGGGAATCCACATAAATCTATATTGTATTCATTGTCTATTATTTCTTTAATACTATATTTTTTTGCTTTTGGATAATTTTCTATTTCAATCTCTTCTCTATTATTCCACCAATCCATAACTTTTTTAAACTGGGTTAGCTGCATTGGTCTTGTTTTTGAAAAGTTTTTATAGCCTTCTGGCATATCCATTCTATAAAACCATGTTTCTTTTGTTGGTTCTGTGTTATCAAAAAATAATATATTAGTTCTAATTGAAGTGTATGGAGCAAATACGCTGTGTGGCATTCTTATTACTGTATGAACATTAAACTCACTAAATAGTTTTTTCTTAATATTAAACTTAGCATTATCAACACCAAATAAAAAACCATCAGGTATAATAACACCACATCTACCATTTTTCTTTAATCTGTACATAATGACATTCATAAATAAATCAGCAGTTTCTGAACTTCTCAATTCTTTAGGGAAATTTGATTTAACGCTTTCTTTTTCACTACCACCATATGGAGGATTCATTAGAATGATATCAAACTTTTCTTCTTTTCTCATATCTTTATAATTAGTTTCTAGAGCATTGCCATGGATGATATTCGGATTATCTATATCATGAAGTAGCATGTTTGTAACACAAAGCATATGAGGTAAAGCTTTTTTTTCAATTCCATAAACAGTATTGCTATATAATTCTTTATTTTCTAGAGAATTATCGATTTGATTTTCTAGTTCTTTTAGTGATGATGTTAAAAATCCACCTGTACCACAAGCAAAATCTCCTATTCTTTCCCCTAATGTAGGTTTAATCATCTTAACCATGAAATCAGTTACAGCTCTTGGTGTATAGAATTCTCCAGCATTACCAGCACTTTGTAAATCCTTTAAGAAGGATTCATATATTGTACCAAATTCATGACGTTCTTTATATTCTGTAAAGTCAATTTCATCAATAACATTAACTACTTGTCTAAGAAGAGTCCCGTCTTTTTGATAATTATTTGCATCTTCAAAAGCGAACTTTACTATCACTTGATTCATAGGAGTATATTCATCTATTTCTATTTTTTTTAATGTTTTAAATAACTTATCATTTACAAAATTGAGTAAAGAATCGCCCGTTAAGGCTTCTCCATCTTTGTTATCGACAGCCCAATCTCTCCATTTTAAACCATCAGGAATGATTGATTTGTAATTATCATCATAGAATTCCCAAGCTTCTTCTTTTGAATCATATATTTTTAAAAATAGAATCCATACAATTTGTTCAATTCTTTGTGCATCACCATTAATTCCAGCATCATTTCTCATGATGTTTTGGATTCTTTTAACAAAATTACCTGTTGCCATTTATTCGTACATCCTTTTTTTGTTAAGCATAATATATTTCATTTTCTAATTCTTGAACTGCTTTAAGATATTTTTCTTTACCTCCGAAAGCTTTTACTATTTTCATTGGGCTTCCGATTTTAGCAAATTCTTTTAATTGTAATATTTTAGTTTCTTCAATTTCTTTTATACCATCATTAGCATATTTATCTAATAAAGCCGAGATTACAGCTTGAGCAGTATCAGAGTATTTATAAAGATAATGTCTTTTTTTCACATTTTCTGCTCTTTCTTTTTTTGTAAGTGGTTTTTTATCATATGCAATGTGACATATTAAATCAAAATCATCAAGGTCAGTTTCGCCGAGTTCTTCTCTAACAGCATCTAATATAACACCATCATCTTGGAGTTCTTCTATAATTGCTTGTTTCTTTTCTGCTGAAGACCATTTCTTTAAAAATTCATCTAATTTGGAGTATTGGTGTAGTATATTTTTCTTAGTGTAATCAATAAGACTTTCAGTTATTAATTTTCCATTCTTATCTACATATTGTACTCTTTCAGATAATACAGAAACAGTTACATCTCCAATATAATATTTTTTTGGTTTATTAGAATCGTCATCTTCAAATGGTGGAATATCAATAACTTCAATTTCATCTATACCTGGTTCATTTACAGTATCTAATTCTCCATCCTCTATCTCTTCATAAGTAAAAGGTTCATCAACAGGATCATCTTCGGTTATATCTATTACAACTTTAGGTTCACCATCAAAATTAGGGTCTGCAAATAATCTACTTGAATTTCTAAAATCCATTATTGAAAAATATGTTTTACCATATTCTTCTAATAGACGTGTACCTCTACCGATGATTTGTTTAAACTCAGTCATACTATTAATATTATTTTCAAGTACAATAAGTTTGCATAATTTAGCATCTACACCTGTAGTCATTAATTTACTGGTTACAGCTATAACTGGATATTTACTTTCTTCATCAATAAAGTTTTCTAGTTGAGCTTTTCCTTCATCATTATCTCCAGTAATTCTCATTATGTATCTATTATCTTGAGTAAATAAATCTTTATTCTCATTAATGAGTGCTTGGCGCATACGCTCTGCGTGTTCTATATCAACACAGAACACAATGGTTTTACTAAATCTATCTGTTTTTGTTAAGAATTCAGTAATTTTTTCTGCAACTTTTTTAGTTCTATCATCAATGACTATTGTTCTGTCATAATCTTTAACATTATATTCTCTATCTTCAACTTCATAACCATATTTATCTATTTTACCTGCTTCTGGTCTATATCCTTCTAAATCTTTATCTAAACCAATTCTAATTACTTTATATGGAGCTAAAAAACCATCATTTATACCTTGTTTAAGTGAGTATTCATATATAGGTGTTCCAAAGTAAGATTGACTTGAAGCTTCTTTTGTTTCAACTGGGGTTGCAGTTAACCCTATGTGTGTTGCAGTTGTAAAATAGTCTAATATTTTTCTCCATGCAGAATCTTCTTTTGCACTACCTCTATGACACTCATCAATAACTATTAAATCAAAAAAAGAAGGTTGAAATTGTAGATAAGCCTCTTCTCCATCATCACCTGTTAGTTGTTGATATAATGCAAGATATATTTCATAAGAGCTATCAAGATTTCTTTTTTTTACTTTAGTCATTTTTCCACCGAATGGTTTAAAATCACCTGTCATGGTTTGATCTATTAATACATTCCTATCAGCTAAAAATAGTATTTTCTTTTTTGTTTTTGATTTCCATAATCTATAAATTATTTGAAAGCTCATATAAGTTTTACCAGTTCCTGTAGCACAAACAAGTAAAACTCTATTTCTGCCTTTAGCAACAGCATCAACAGTTTTATTAATTGCTACTCTTTGATAGTATCTTGGTGTTTTATAATTAGGAACATAGTAATAAGGTTCAAGCATTACTTTTTCTTCAGTTGAATTAATGTTTTTATCTAGCAAATAACGAGAGTATAATTCTTCTGGAGAAGGAAACCCATCTAGTCTTAATTCTTTTACCTCTCCAGTGATTAGATTCTGTTCTATAAAACCATCACCATTGGAAGAATAAACATAATTAATATCTAAAGCATTGGCATAATCAATTGCTTGCTGAAGCCCATCACCTATTGAATGATTATTATCTTTTGCTTCAATAATAGCTAAAGGAATATTTGTTTTGTAGGAAAGTAAGTAATCAGCTGATTTTCTTTTACCTCTTGCTGTGATATTACCTCTTAAAATAATTCTACCAGCTGTAAAGGAATATTCTAAACGAACTTGCTTTTTTATATCCCATCCAGCATTAGTTATTGCGGGTGTAATATATCTAGCTTTTATATCTTCTTCTGATAATATTTTTTTGTTCATTTAACAAACTCCTTATATTAATTACTTATTGAATATCAAATTCTTTAATCATTTTACTTTCAAAATAAATTATTTTTTTAATCCTTTATTTAATTCTTCAGTTATTTTATTTTTATCCAATACAGTTTCCTTTATTTTTTTTTAATATAAAACAGAAATTAACTATAATAACCCAATAAATAATAGTTTCAATTTATATTAAGACTAACTCATTTTAATTTTATACATTAAAATTAGAAATTTTAATAATAAATCTTTTAAGATAAAAAACTTATATTTTATTAACTATTTATTAATTTCTTTAATTTTTCATATTCTTCCTCATTCATCAAATCATCATAGTTACTTTTTATTTTTCCTAATTTTATATCTTCTAGAATATTTAATAAAAACTCTTTAAAATTAGGATTTTCTTCAGCTAATCTATTTGCGGTATCCCAATCAACACTATCATTAACTTTTGCAGGAAATAAAATTTCACTTTGCTCAACATCTTCAACATTTAATCTAATAATTCCAATTCCAAAAGCATTATTTAATCTTCTTAATTCATCATATAAATTTGTGTCATCTTTAATTCTTAAAACCACAAGATACCCTTCATTAGCCCATGAAGAATTTGATACAGCTTGAAAGTAACATTCTCTTAAATTAGAAAATGAAATGGATATCTTCATTTCAAATGAATACAATTTAAAAGCATTAACAGAAAAAGTTTTTTGAACTTCTAATATATCTTTTGAATAATCATTAAAAGGAAAATAAACCCCAACAATGTCAGGATGAAGCCAGTGATTAATTCCTTTCATTGTTTTTCTTGATGTTTCATGAAATATTGTTCGAGAATATGCTTTAAAATGACTATCAGAGTTAATATATTTTACCAATAATGGATGTAAATCTCTTTCTTTAAAATTTAATGATTTTGTCATCCTTTTTTCAGATTTCTCAATTTCAAGTTCTACTTCTTTTTGTAATTCTTCTTCGTTAGTAATTAATCTTTTTAAGAAAAATTTTGTTGGCCTTTTACTAACTTGAACAAAACGTGAATCCTCATGATCCCTGATATTTACATATAATTGAGCACCAATACTTTGCCAAGGAGTTTTTCCTTTGGTAATAAATCCATCTGTAATATTTAATTTTTCAGCATTGTCCCAAATTTCAATTGGGGCTAATGGTTTTCTAACTAGTTCTAAAGTTTTTTCTGCGATATCTAAAAAAGTCAACATATTTTTTTCCCTTAATTATTATTTATAAATTACTAACTATTTTTCTTATTATAAATCAAATAATAATAATTAACATTTATTTATTTATTATATCTTTAATCAAATTAACAAATTTTGCAAAATCACTTTTATCTATATTTAAAGAAAAATCAATTTTTATATTGTTATCATTAATTTTTTTTATTTCTGCATTGTTTAAAATTTTCTCTATATTAGAAGTACTACTATATAACGGTTCTTCTTCTATATCAAATTGTCCGTTCGATTTGAGTATATACCATTTATTAGTATTAAATGGTAAAATAACATTATCAATTTTTGGTTTCTTTTTTAAAATCTCATTTTGCAATTTTTTTCTAGAATTGCTATCACCATGAGTTAAAAAAATTGTTCTATTTGTTTCATTGATTGGCCAAGTAGCATAGTTTACTAATTGCTCTTGATCTGCATGCCCAGAATAGTAACTACTAATATCTTCTATGTGACATTTTACATCTGATAATCTAATATAATTTTTTTCATCAATAATTATTTTTTTATTATATAATTCATCAGTTGTATAGTCGTTAATATGTTTTAATAAATACCCATTAGTGTTTGGGCTTTGATAACCAGTTAATAATATTGTTATGTTTTTATTAGTTAAAGCTTCTTTAAGAAGTGAAATAATTTTACCATTATCAACCATACCTGAAGAAGTAACTATTATTGATTTTGTTAAAAACTTATTTAAACCTTGAGAATTATTATTTTCATTTTTTTTATATTTTTTTGTTTGACTTAAATTAGTATCTTCAACATTTAATACTGAATAAAGATTCTCCTTTAATGTACTTTCATCAATTTCTAGATTATTAATCTCTAAATAATCTTTTGATAGATATTTAGCTTCAATCTTATTATTTAATGAATAAGTATCGGATAAATTATCTATATAAGCAGAATTAATTTTATTAGCTAAATTTGAATACAAATAAACAGGTATTTTATTAAATCTAAAATTTGGGTCCAGTAAAGCATATCTGTTTTCTAAATCACACAATTCAAACTTTAATCTCTCTGGCAATTTTCTATAATATGCAGTTAAATCTTTAATTTCAAATTTCCTATCATTGTTTCTTTCCCATATCTCAATAAACTCATTCCACTTATTTTGACAATTTTCCAAAGTAATTGAATAATTTTTCGTGGTTATTATTTCTTGATTATTCTCAAATTTTGCTTTTGTAGATAAGTCTTTAACAACTCCATTTATATTTTCTAAATTTGATTTAGCAATCTTATATATAAAATTTAATATACAATCATTACTAAATAATGTATCCCCTTTTATTTTTTTTTGAGAAAAGGGTTTATTATAAATTTCTTGATTTTGATGTAAAACATTTATATCAGTAAGAATTTGTTGTGCTCTATCTAATGAAAATGTTGGAATAATTAATTTATCACCTCTAATTTGACAATCATTTATATATTTTGAAAGTACATTTAATCTATTTCTATATTTTGAATAGAATTCATCTCTCTTCCTATCTCCATAAGTAGACTCCATAACAATATATTTATATAACCCATCATGAAATATAGTCTGATTATTTTTGAAAACATAATTTGGTTTTTTACCAAACATATTTGGCCCTAAATCTCCAGAAAAATATAAATAAATCCATTTTTTATCTAAATTATTTATATCTTCATCATAAAATTCTTCAGTCCATCTAAAGGCATAAGAACAGGCTCCTAAAATATGAGAAGACCTTAAAGGCATGAATTGAAAATCATTATATAACGGTATATAAGTTTTCCCAAAAATGAAAGATTCTTTATCATCAATCTTAAATATTTTATTTTGAAATGAATTTAAAATTTCTTGTTTTTTTGATATATCAACATTTTCAATTGTTAATTGGTCTTCTAGCATAATTTTTGAAATATCTGCAGTAGCTTTTGTTAAATATATTTTCCCATTAAATCCATTATCTAATACTAATGGAAGGCGTCCAATATGATCAGCATGAGCATGAGTAATAAAAATACCATCTAAAGAAGGTGCAAGTTTTATTATTTCATCATTAGCTGTTTGAATTGGATCATTTTGTATTAATCCTAAATCAATAAGATATCTTAATTTAATGTTTTCTGACTTAAATTCCAATAAAGTTGAAGACCCTGTAACACAATCAAGAGCCCCTAAAAATCTAATTTTTATTTGTTTTTTTTCTGGCATAATTTTTCTCAATGTTTTTTATACTAAAGCAATAAAATATATCACGCAACTTTAATTTAAATCACTTCTATTTTTACATAACTCAATATCTGTTCTAGGGATTTTATAAGCTAAACCAGTCCAGTTTGCCATAGTACATTTTATTCTTCCATTTGCTTCACCATCCATAAGAAAGAGATGAATAATTTTTTGTCTTGAGCTCATAATTTTACCTTAAGCTTATAATCTTATTTATTCTTTTTATTATTACTTAACAAACCAATTAAGGCTCCAGCACCTATAAGTAATTCTCGATTATTTATTTTTTCTTTTAATACAAGTTTTTCGTTTTTTTCAATTTTTAATTTATTAATATATTCTTCTAACTCAATATCTTTTTTACAAATATCTTTTTTTATATTTTTTAAATTCATACCCATTTCATCACCTAAACCAACTAAACGATTTAATATTAATGAATATTCATCAATAATTTTGTTATCAGTATACTCTGGATATCTTATTCTGTGATCAATTTCACTCCAAGCTTCTTCAAAAATAGTTCTTACTTGTATCTCACCTATAATATCAAAATTTAATTCACTGGTTTTAAAAGTATAATGTAATGAACGATATCCAAACTTATGTTTTTTTACGATAAAATCACGATTCTTAAAAAAATCTTGATTGCTATCGCCCTCTCGAATATAAGCAATTTTTTCATATGGAGATAAATGACCTCTAATATATTTATCAATATTTTCCCACTCATCTTTAAAAGTGTGTAAAGCTCTTATTCCAATTAAATCAGTTATTTCAGTCCTATAATTTGATAAATTAATATTTCTATTTTCTTTGTTCTTTCGAATTATTTTTGCTCGTAAATGAGCTGGATCTTTTACCCTAAAGTTAATTAAATGGATATCTGAGATTTCATTTAGCTCATTTACTAAATACTCACAATAATTTTTATATACTTTAAGATTTTTTTTGTAATCTTCGATTATTTCATCTAATTCATTAATTGACAAACTATTTACTTGTTTAGGCATAGAAATTCCTTATTGTATTAAATTTTCAATATAAAATTATATCATATTATGTTAAGTAATTAAAGAAATAAAAATATAATAAATTCTTCATATATACATTGAACTTTTTATATTTGATAGACCAATTAAAATGAAGAATATATACTTAAACTATATTTTAAGTATAAAAAGGATTCTTATGAAAGTTTTATTAGTTATTGATATGCAAAATGATTTTATTGATGGAGCTCTTGGAACTGCAGAAGCTATTAATATAGTGGATGGTGTTGTAGAAAAAGTAAAAAACTTTGATGGAAAAGTTTTCTTTACTCGTGATACTCATCAAAAAAACTATATGGAAACAGAAGAAGGAAAACACCTACCCGTTCCTCATTGCATTGAAAAAACTGAAGGCTGGCAAATTACTAATAAGTTACTCCCCTATATAAAAGAAAAACCATTTAATAAAGTTACTTTTGGAAGTGTTGAACTTGAAGCATATATGAAAGATTTAGCACAAAAAGAAAATATTGAAAGTATAACTTTAATTGGTTTATGTACAGATATTTGTGTTATATCAAATGCATTACTTATGAAAGCAAACTTTCCAGACATTCCAATTTATGTTGAAGAAAAATTATGTGCAGGAGTTGTTCCTGAAAGTCATAATAGAGCTATTGAAGCTATGAAAATGTGCCAAATAGATATAATTTAACAGTTAATTGTTTCATTTTTGTTGCATTATTCTATTTTAATACAATTATATTATAATCTTGCAACAAAATAATAATAAATATTGAATAAATTGTTGCAAAAACTCATTTTTTTATAAAATACCCCTTTGAATGTTTTTATTATGTTGTGATATATTACAAAACATAATAATCAAAGCCTTTAAGGAGGTACTTCATGGATCTTTTACCAATTGGAGAGATTGCAGAAAGTATAGGTATTGAAGAAAAATATATTGAACCTTATGGTCGATATAAAGCAAAAATAAATCCATCTATTAATGAAAAATTAGCTAACAAAGAAAATGGCAAATTAGTTCTTGTTACATCCATAACTCCAACAAAGGCTGGAGAGGGAAAAACCACAACTGCTATCGCACTTGCTGAAGGTATGGGCAAAATAAATCAAAAAGCTATGTTATGTCTTAGAGAACCTTCCCTTGGACCCGTTTTTGGACTAAAAGGTGGTGCAACTGGTGGGGGCCTAGCATCCATTGCTCCAAAAGATGAAATCAATCTTCATTTTACTGGCGATATTCATGCACTTACTTCTTCTATTAATTTAATTGCTGCAGTATTAGATAATTCAATTTATCAGGGCAATCCACTTAATATAGATCCTAATCATGTTGTTTGGACTAGAGCTTTAGATATGAACGATAGAGTCCTTAGAAACATAAAAGTGGGTATTGGTAAGTATAATGGGGTTGAAAGAGACGATCATTTTGTTATTACTGTTGCATCAGAATTAATGGCAATTTTATGTTTAGCACATGATTCTAGAGATTTTCATAAAAGAATTAAAAAAATAATTGTAGCTTATACTTATGATGAGAAACCAGTTACTGTTGCTGACTTAAATGTATCAAATGCAGTCATGAAATTAATGAAAGATGCTTTAAAACCAAATCTTGTACAAACACTTGAACATAACCCTGTTTTAGTTCATGGTGGGCCTTTTGCAAATATTGCTCATGGGTGTAATTCGATTCTTGCAACAAAATTAGCTATGAAATTAGCTCCAATTACAATAACTGAAGCAGGATTTGGAGCAGATTTAGGTGCTGAAAAATTCTTAGATATCGCTTGTAGAGAAGGAGATTTTAAACCCTCTGGTGCTGTTGTTGTTGCAACAGTAAAAGCTCTTAAAATGCATGGTGGAGTTCAATATAAAGATCTTGAAAAAGAAAATGTTGAAGCATTACTTTTAGGTGTTGATAATTTAAAAGCACATATTGAGAATGTAAAAAAATATAATATTCCAATAATCGTAGCAATTAATCATTTTGATTATGATACAAAAGAAGAAATTGATGCATTAACGATTTGGTGTAAAAATGAAGGCTATACAGTTTCCTTCTTAGATGGTTTTACTAAAGGCGGAGAGGGAACTATCGATTTAGCAAACAAAGTTGTAGAAATGATTAATACTGATAAATGTAACTACAAACCTATATATGAATTAACTTCACCAATTAAAGAAAAAATAGATACTATTGCTAAAACCATATACGGTGCTAAAGAAGTAAAATACTTAGAAAAAGCAGAAAATCAAATTAAGAAATTTGAAGAAATGGGATTTACAGACTCTTATGTATGTATTGCTAAAACACCTAATTCACTTTCAGATAATCCAAAAATACTTGGAGTGCCTAAAGATTTTACTATAACCGTTAGATCAGTTAATTTATCGGCTGGCGCTAATTTTGTAATTCCATTAACTGGAACTGTAATGACTATGCCTGGTCTTGGGAAAGTTCCATCAGCAATTAAAATGGAAGAGGAAACTGTAGAGTATTAATTATAAATAAGGATCTAGTATCAAGCTAGATCCTTGATATTTATAAAAATAATTTATTATTTTATTTCAATTACATTTCTTAATTCAATGTTATTTGCACTTGAATTAACTCGAATCTCAAATTTGCATGGCTCTAATATCCAATCGTGTTTTTCTGCATCATAATATTTAAAAGCATCAGAATCTAATTCAATTGTTATATTCTTTTTCTCATTTGGCTTTAAATTTACTTTTTCAAAGCCTTTTAATTCTTCTTCAACTCTAAAAACCCCGCTGTCCATTGCATGAACAAAAACAAAAGATGTTTGATTTGTTTCAAATTCACCAATATTTTCTAAGTTAAAATTTACTTTAAATATATCTTTTTCTTTAGTTATAACAAGATCTGAATATTTAAATGCAGAATAACTTAAGCCAAAACCGAAATCGAATACTACAGCTTTATTATTTGTTCTAAAGTCCCTGTACCCTACCAATAAACCTTCTTTATATTCTATTTTCCTTGTTTTTCTAACATTGGGATTCCCTTGCCCTTTTTGAACTCTTTTAAGAGAAAATTTATTATAATCACTGTAATAATTTTTATAACTTTCCCAATCTGAGAATTTTTTGGCAATTGTAAATGGAAGTCGTCCACTAGGACTTATTTTATTAAAGATTATATCGTAAAGAGCAGTACCTTCTTTCTCACCTAAATAATATGATAATAATAAAGTTGATACTTTTTTAATCCAACTTGGATCAAAAGCACCGCCTGAATTGATAATTGTGATAGTATTTTTATTTAATTTATTGGCTTCTAATATACCTTTTACTTCTTTTTTATCAATTTCATAATCTCTATCATAACATTCACTTTCATCAACACCATCAAAACCTGTTTTAATTATAACTAAATCAGAGCTTTTAACTGCTTCTCGTTTTTTATTTTTCTTGTACCATTTCTTTCCAAAGCTTTTTACTTCAAACCCTTCTGATTTTAATTTTTCTTCAAGGCTAATCATCTCAACTCTAGGGATTATTTGAGAAGAGCCACCACCGGATGGAATAACATTCCTATTTTTTCCTAATATTACAACGCTTTTTATTTTTGTTTTATCTAAAGGTAGAAGGTTTTTATCATTTTTTAATAATGTAATAGATTCTAATGATGTATTATAAGCTACATTTTGCGCTTTTTTTGAATGTAATTCATAATTTTGTTCATTTACATCATGATCTAAAACTCCGACTTTATTTAAAATGGTTAATATATTTTCAACTTTATTAGTAATATCTTCTTCACTAATTTCTTTATTTTCTAGAGCCTTTTTAATCTTATCTTTAGAAAACCACACCCCATTAGGCATTTCTAAATCAATGCCATGTTTAACTGCATTAATAGTTGAATAAACACTAGTCCAATCGGACATTATAAAACCTTTAAAACCCCATTTTTTCTTTAATACTTCTTCTATTAAATATTCATTTTCACTTGCATATGAACCATTGATTAAATTATAGCTTGTCATAACGCTATTAGTGCCACTATCTATAGCTTTTTTAAAAGCAGGTAAATATATTTCATGTAAGGTTCTTTCATCTACAACACTATCTGCTTTATGTCTATCATAATCACTATTATTACATGCAAAGTGTTTTACAGTAGTAATTACTCCAATCTCATTTGCAGCTTCTATATAAGCTTTAGCCATTTCTCCAGATAGATAAGGATCTTCACCAAAATATTCAAAGTTTCTTCCACAAGTAGGAACTCTAGCAATATTAACCCCAGGTGCTAAAAGTACTGAAGCTCCAACAGCTTTTGTCTCTTTACATATAGAACTACTTACTTTAGAAATCAAATCTCTATTAAAAGTTGCAGCCATAGCAATTGGTGCTGGGAATATAGTAACCTCTTCATCCCAACCTCTAGCCCCGGCACTTGCATCGGTGGTCCATACTTCTTTTAAATTTAATCTATCAATACCACGGATACAAAAATCATTAATTCCGGAAATATAATCTATTTTTTCATCTAAAGTCATTTTAGATATTAACTGATCAACACTATATGCACATTTTATATCTTTCTTCTCAATTTTCTTCTTTAATCTCATATGAGTTCCAATCATTAATTTTTGAAAAGCATATTTTTGTTTTCTATCCATAATCTACTCCAACGATAATAAATTAATTTACAAATAATTCTATCACTTATTATTCTACCCTTTTTCTTTTATAAATAAACTTATAATTACCCTATATAAATAACAAATATTGATTTAGTAACTTTGAATAAAATCAATTATTGGATTAAGAGATGCAAAATCAACAAAGCTAACTTTTTTATTATATGTTTCAATCAAAGCTTTAGTTTCTTCAGTTTGTTTTTCAATTGGGAGTTTTTTAGTTCTATTATATAAAGCTTTCATCATAATTTTATGTACTGTACTTAATTTAGAATAATCGGCACCCCCTCTTAAATGGAAAATTTTACAATTATCATATAGCTCTTTAGATATTTGTTTTTTAAGAGATGCTTTAATATCATCAGTGTTACTTTTTTCAGTTGGATCAGCTAAGCCTACAGTCACTACAACTAGTTTTTGACTATTTTTAATTGAATGCTTATTAATAGTATCTTTTAAAGATAATATTCCACCAGCATAAAGCCCACCAAAATAAATTATTAAATCATAATTTTCTAGATTTTTAATTTTTGAATATTCTAAAATACCAATATTAGTTCTTTTTGAAAATTCTTGAGCATATTCTTTAGTAGTTCCATATTTACTTCCATAAAGAATTATTTTATTCATTTTTCTCTCCTACAACTCAGATTATAGCATTAAATTATAATTGAGAAAGTAATTGTTTTTAATAAACAATAATTGAATAAATAACAATATAAAAAACTCAGCCCTAATTTATATTAAAGCTGAGTCAAAATAAATAATTTGATAATAATTATTATTCTACATTATATACATAAGCACATCCAGAATTAATACTTGCCTCATTATCCTCAGGCGCTCCTACTACATAATATTTATCTGACATACTAACAGCTGCACCATACTTATCTTGATAAGATTCAGATGTGATAGGTACTAACTTTTTAAGTTGATTCCATGAACTTCCATCATATTTAAATACATAAGCACTTCCACTTCTACCATCATAGTTTGGATTACCGATAATAGCTTTATCACCAAAAATGCAAATTGAATAACCAAACAAATCATTAGCTACTCCATCATTTGTTACTATCTTTGATACATAATTCCAAGAACCATTAGCTGTTTTATTATAAGTATAAACACCACCCATTTTTGAATTGGTGTATGGAGCACCAATAAATATTGTATTATCATAGATGCTAACTGTTTGACCAAAATTATTACTTGGTGCAGCATCATTTGGAATTAGTTGTGCTTTCTTCACCCAATTATTATCTTCTAGAGAGAAAACAAAAGCACAACCTACATTACCATTATATCTAGGAGCGCCAACTACTATATCATTATTATATATGCAAACAGAACTTCCAAACATATAATCAGTGGACCCAGCATCTGGTGTTAATTTCTGTTTAAACTCCCAAGTTCCATTATTATTAGTATATACATATGCACTACCTGAATTTGATCCTGTTGCTTCATCACAATATGCCCCAATAACAGCAGTATCTCCTGAAATATAAACTGAGCAACCAAAATAAGCACATGAGGATAAATCAGTTGGAGCAAATTTTTGTTTCATTATCCATTTCCCATCTGATAAAGTATAAATAAATGCAACCCCAGCATCAACTAATGATGAATCAGAATAAGGAGCCCCTACTATTGCTATATTTCCATCTATACTTACAGACTTACCAAATCGAATGTCGGCACCACCAGTATTATCACTATTATATACTTTTGATTTAGATTCCCAACCATTAGTTGTTTTTGAATAGAAATTAACATAATCAAAGCTCCCCTCAGTACCGTAATCAGTACCTACAATTAAATTACTTCCTGAAAGCCCAACGGAAGTACCAAAAAAGTTATTATCTGTGTAAGGCCCTTGAGTTAATTTAGTTATTGGTAATTTCCATATTGCATATAAAGTTGTAGCTTCATTTTTAGTATATTTACTACTTTCTTTATAAGAATCACCTGTGCCATCTGCCTTTGTATTCCAAGAAGCAAAAACATATCCCGTTCTTTCTAAATTGCCACTAGAAGAAAGAGTTAACTCCTCATTATATTTTTTTATCTGACTTGTTGGAACTGTACCACTAGTTGCTTCATTTGAATTATAAGAAATAGTATATTCATCAAGTGCCCATTTTGCATAAAGAGTCATATCACCTTTAATTCGATCTTTTTTAAAATTCCAAGCTTTACTTAGATTTACATCTGAGTACCAACCAACAAGAGTATGTCCTGTATAGGTTGGAGTTATAGGTTCATCAACATAACCAACAGCATCTTGAGATGGGACGAATGATCCACCATTACTATCAAAGCTTACTAACCCGCTCTGAGGCCCTAACAAATCACAACTAACTAAAAAAATTGAAGTTAGAATTAACAATAAAGTAAAAAATTTCTTCATATTTGTACTCCTTTCTAAAGAAAAAAAATTATTAGATTCATTACTGAAAAAATATATAAATATCAAATATTCATATGGGTAAATTTTTCATCTAAGAGATAGGTTATAACAAGTGACAATAAAATGCAAACAAATTTAAAAAAAATGACAAAAACTTAATACTTTTATATCAATATAAAACTCTTGATAATTTTGCTATATCGGATTTATTATAGTATTTATGAATTTTCAAAACCAGTTACGTAAAAACTTTTTAACCTTTTCGATTAAGCTAATTTTTATTGTTTTTATATTATTTGTTTCAATAACATTAGTTACTAGCTTAGTTGAAAAAAATATATACAAATATGAAAGCATTAAATTCTTAGATAGTACCTTTATTGATTTAAATAATAAAATTTTTCTACAAATGGAAAACCATAACTCTAATTTAAAATATTTGGAGGCAGTGCAAAACAAATCTATTGATCAAAAATTAATTTCAACCATTAATTATTCATTTTCTCAAACAATGAATTTACGTTATAGCTATAATGTTTATGATGCAAATTTGAATCCAATATTTGAAGAAGAGCCTTTCACTACTTTACGTTATAAAATGTATTTATCAATTATCAAAGAAAGGATTGAAGAAAACAATCCTTTAAAATTTATTATGTATTCAGATATAAATAGCAATGATTCAAGTTTAATCTTTTATAATGGACTCTATAAAGACAATAAATTAATAGCTATAGATACTTTTATAATAGATATCAATGATTTAAGTTATTTCTTATTACCTAATGCAGGTAATTTTATCATTACAAATGAATTTGATACTGTTATAGCCAGTAATAATTATGAAATATTAAATGGTGGTTTAAATTTTAAATATTCTAAGAATTATGATTTAAGTGGAATTAAATATAAAGTTACTAGAGTAAAAAAGGATTATTATAATATTTATTATTTAGAGGAAAGATTCTCTGTTGAAAGATATTACTTTGTTTTACTTTTAATTCTAATTGTTATTGCTTTTTTAGTAATTTATTTCTCAAATAACGTAATTAAAAAAATTGCAAAAAAGAATTCTCAAAGTATAGAATCAATAATCAACGATACAAATATTGTATCCCTTGGTAAGTTAGATCATAAGATAGATGAAAATTTAGACGGCGACTTTAAAAACTTATCTAAAAACATTAACGAAATGTTAAATAAATTAAATTTAGAAATTAAACTTAATAAAGAATTAAGTGAGACTAACCTTATCTTTGAAAAGAAAAAATTAGATTCACAGTTTAACCCACACTTTTTATATAATTCCTTAGAAACAATTAGATATTCTATGTTATTTGATGTAAAAGAAACTGAAAAATATATTTTAGAATTAAATTCTATCTTAAGATATTCAATTAATAATAATATTAACTATTCTTCGCTAAAAGATGATTTAACATATCTAAAAAAATATTTAGATTTATATAAATATAGATTTAAAGATAAACTTACATATAGTATTTCTATATCTGAGGATATGAAAGAAATCCAAGTTCCGAAACTTTCAATTCAACCTTTAGTTGGTAACAGTATTAAATATGGATTCGCAAGTAGTACTAAGGTACATATAGAAATAACTGCTGAAATAATTGATGATTTGTGCTATATTAAAGTATACGACACTGGGGTAAGTATTAGTGATCAAATTATTGAAGAAATAATTGAAAGTTGCAAAAAGGAGAAAAACTTAACAAATCATATTGGTGTTCATAATGTATTGAGAAGATTCAAGCTTCTTTATCCTGATTCAAATCTTAATGTTAAACGCGATGATATGGGCACTGTATTTGAAATAAGTTTTACAAAAAATAATAAATAGTTATGTATAATGTAGTAATTTGTGAAGACGAAGATATAATTAGAAAAGGCTTGATGTTTAGCTTTGATTTTCATAGCTTAGAATTAGTGGTTGTGGCTGATTTTGACAACCCAATTTCTTGTCTTGAATACTTAAATAATCACAAAGTAGATATAATAATAACTGATATAAAAATGCCTCTAATGTCTGGTCTTGAAATGATTGAAAAAATAGAGAATAAGAAAAACTATGAATTTATCATTTTAAGTGGTTATAGTGACTTTGAATATGCTAAAAAAGCTATTACCTATGGAGTTACTGAATACTTAGTTAAACCGCTTGATCATGAACTTTTAAAAGGGTCTCTTACAAAAGCTATTTCCAATCTTAATGATAAACACCTAATAGATAATGCAAAATTTCAAGCAAAAAATTTATCAAAAGTTTATAAAGATATAAACAGTGAAGATCAACTATTACAAGAAATTATTAAATTCATAAAAGATAATTATATGAACAAAATAACTCTAAATGATGTAGCTAATGAATTAAATTATAGTGTTTCATCTATAAAAAATAAACTTAAACAAAATGATATTACCTTCAATACTACCTTAAATAGCTTTAGAATTTATAAAGCTATTAATTTAATCACTTTAGATAAGTACCCTATTTATCAAATCGCTGAAATGGTAGGTTTCAATGATTATAAATATTTCTGTTCTAAATTTAAAAACTATACTGGCTACAGTGTCACTGAGCTTATAAAAAACAAGTAAATTAGCTATTAGTTTTTAACAGTTTATTTTTCTATTTTTCTTATAATTTTTAAAAAAAATGTCTTATTTTACTATAAAGTCTGTCCTTTTGTGGTATATCGGACTCAAAAAACCGGTGGTAAAATTAATCATAATTTAAAAAAGGAGAATAGAAATGAAGAAAATTTTAATAATTTTACTTGCCTCTATTGTTGCTATGGGATCCGTTTTTGCTCAAGGAGCAGAAGAATCAACTTCAAATGAACCAACCAAACTTGTTGTATACTCACCAAACTCAGAAGGTCTTATCCAAGCTGTTGAAAAACCATTTGAAGAAAAATATGGTATTGCTGTTGACATTATTTCAGCTGGAACTGGAGAATGTTTAAAGAGAATCGAAGCAGAAAAGAATGACCCACAAGGTGATGTTATGTATGGTGGTAGCTATGCAACACTTTTAGGTAGACCTGACTTATTCGATACTTATGTAAGTAAAAATGATGCAAACTTAGTAGAAGCTTACAGAAACGAAAGTGGTTATGTAACTAAAAATACTCTTGATGGTAGTGTTATTATTATCAACAAAACTAAATTAGCAGAAAAATTACCTGGAGTTACTATCACAGGTTATGAAGATATTATCAAATATGGTCCTCAACTAGAAGGTCAAATCGTTTCTGGTGACCCATCTAAATCTTCAAGTTCATTTGCTCATTTAACAAACATGTTAATTGACTTTGGTGGCTACGAAAGTGATGCTGCATGGGCAAAAGTTACTGAAATTTTCAAAAATACTAAAGTTTTAGGTTCAAGTTCAGCTGTATGGAAAGGTGTTAGAGATGGAGAATACACAATTGGGTTATCATACGAAGACCCAACTCTTACATTAATCAATGATGGTGCTGATGTTGATGTTGTATATATGAAAGAAGGTACAGTATTCTTACCAGCTGGTAGTGCAATCATCAAAGGTGCTAAGAACTTAGAAGCTGCTAAACTATTTATCGATTTCATCACTTCTAAAGAAGTTCAAGATGTATATGGTATGACATTAACAAACCGCCCAGTTTACAAAAATGTTCAAACAGCTAGTTACATGAAACCAATTGATCAAATCAATGTTAAAAATGAAGACACAGCTTATGTTACAGAACATAAACAAGACATTGTAGATCGTTATATTGATATGTACACAAGTCTATAAACAATAAATAACAAATAATCAAACATAAAAGGAGTTTTGCTTCTTTTATGTTTGTATATAATAGGAAGAAATATATGAGTGTAGCCATAAATATACAACATGCATTAAAAGCATACGGTAAAAATGTAATTATTCCAGATTTGGATGTTCAAATTAAAGACAAAGAGTTTTTTACACTATTAGGTCCATCTGGATGTGGGAAAACAACATTACTTAGAATGATAGCTGGTTTCAATTCAATTGAAGGTGGTGATTTCTATTTCGATGAAAATAGAATTAACGATTTAGATCCAAGTAAAAGAAATATCGGTATGGTATTCCAAAATTATGCTATTTTCCCTCATCTATCTGTACGTGAAAATGTTGAATTTGGACTAAAGAATAGAAATTATAGTAAAGCAGAAATTGGCCCAATGGCTGATAAATTCTTAAAACTGATGCAAATTTACGAATACAAAGATAGAATGCCTGAAAGATTATCAGGTGGTCAACAACAAAGAGTTGCACTAGCTCGTGCTCTTGTTATTATGCCTGATGTTCTATTAATGGATGAACCTCTTTCAAACCTAGATGCTAAATTACGTCTTGAAATGAGACAAGTTATTAGAGATATTCAAAGAGAAGTTGGAATTACTACAATTTATGTAACACATGATCAGGAAGAAGCAATGGCTATAAGCGATAGAATTGCTGTAATGAATCAAGGTGAAATCCAACAAATAGGAAGACCTCAAGATATTTATCATCGTCCATCTAATGAATTTGTAGCAAGTTTTATTGGAAGAACTAATATAATTGAAGGAGTTTGTGATAAGAATGAAATTTCTTTCTTAGATTATAAAATCAAATTCAATAATATTAATTATACTGGAGATGTAAAAGTATCAATTAGACCTGAAGAATTTATTATCACTGATGATGAAAAAGCTATTCCAGCAATAATTAAAGATACAATTTTCTTAGGTTTAAATACTCACTTCTTTATGGAATTACCAAACAAACAAATCGTAGAAATTATCAAAGAAAGTATGATAAATAACATTAATGAAACCGGCAAAAAAGTTTATCTTACAATAAATACAGATAAGGTAAATGTATTTACCCAAGATGGTAGTGAAAATTTGGTGATTGCCTATGAAAAATAAAAAATCGAAAATAAATCTATGGTCTTCATCAACTTTAGGATTATTAACTTTATATACAATCTTTTTGATTATACCTCTTTTGATTTTGCTCTCAGATTCATTTATTGATTCTAGAACAGGCCAATTTACTTTAGCAAACTTCCAAAGATTCTTTGCAAAAAAATATTATTATTCTACCCTATTCAACTCTTTTAAGATTTCTATAGTTATTACTTTTGTTGCAATTGTTTTAGGAACCATACTAGCATTCTTTTTTGCAAGATTCAAAATTAAAGGTGCTAAAGGACTTCGTATCTTAATAATTTTATCTAGTATGTCAGCTCCATTTGTTGGTGCATATTCTTGGATCTTATTATTAGGAAGAAATGGTGTTATAACGCAATTTTTTGAAAACTTATTAAAAATTAATATGCCAGATATTTATGGATTTAAAGGTATAATGCTTGTATTATCACTTCAATTATATCCTTTGATATTCTTATATGTATCAGGAGCTTTTTCAAATGTAGATAATTCATTACTCGAAGCTTCAGAAAATTTAGGTTGTTCTGGAATAAACAGATTCTTTAAAGTTATACTTCCTTTAATTTTACCTACTGTTTTAGCAGGTGCCTTATTAGTATTTATGAGATGTTTTAGTGACTTTGGTACTCCAATGCTTATTGGAGAAGGATACAGGACCTTCCCTATTACTATTTATGATGCTTATATGTCTGAGTTAGGTGGTAACAATGGTTTTGCTGCTAGTATTGCTATTCTTGCAATTATAATTACTTTAGTTATTTTCTTAATTCAAAAATACGTATCACAAAAACATTCTTTTACTATGAATAGTATAAATAAAATTAGACCAAAGAAGATTCATGGTGTAAAAAATGTACTTATCCATATTTACTCATATGCATTAGTATCATTATCAATTGCACCTCAGGCTTATGTAATTTATACCTCATTTAAGAAAGTTAATGGTACAGTATTTACTAGTGGATATTCCCTAGATAGTTATCGCATGGCATTTTCAAAAATGGGAGTTGCTATAAGAAATACAATAATAATTCCAATGACTGCTTTAATATTTGTATTAATTATTGCTGTATTTATTTCCTACCTTGTAGTTAGAAGAAGATCAAAAATTACTGCTGTTATTGATACAGTATCAATGGTTCCTTATATTATTCCAGGTATCGTTGTTGGTATTGCTTTATCAAGTGCTTTTAGTAGACCTCCACTGATTCTAACAGGTAGTATGACAATAATGGTAATTGCTCTTATTATAAGACGTTTACCCTATACAATTAGATCAACTGTTGCAACATTACAACAAATACCAATGACAGTTGAAGAAGCATCCCTATCATTAGGTGCAAGTAATGCAAAAACTTTCTGGAAAATAACAATTCCAATGATGTCTGCTGGTATCATATCTGGGGCAATTTTATCTTGGATTACAATGATTTCAGAATTATCATCAGCTATCCTATTATACACAGGAAAAACAAGAACCTTAACGGTTGAAGTTTATACGCAAGTATTAAGAGGAAACTATGGAGTTGCTGCAGCTCTTGCTACTATATTAGCTTTATTAACTGTTGTTTCATTAATTGTATTTAACAAATTTAATAAAGGTAAAGACTTATCAATGTAAATTAATAAATTACATAATAATTTAGAAAATAAAAATCGTTGCAAAGTATAATACTAAGCAACGATTTTTATTTTAATTAATCATAATATTTATATAATTTTGATTTAATCCCATTACAAATAAGAATTTCTTTAAATTTTTCCATGTAAGCTACATTCCTTTCATAAGACTGAGTATCTAACGGAGAAAAATAATGATTAGGGAAATACATATTAAATACATTATCTTTATACCATTTTCCAAATTTGGTTCTTCCATCAAATTCTAAATAAGCATAGCCACATAGGCCTTCAAAAATGGGCTCATGCCCTTCAATATACATCGTTGTAGGAACTATTTTTTGGGCTATTTCCAAGCTTAATGAATGAGCTAAATTAAAAACTTCTTGGAAAAAATTTTTTGATTTTTTACTAATAATAATATTATTAAAGGAGTTAACATCAAAACTTTCTCTAGGAATATAAGCTGTAATTAATCTAATTTCATGACTATTATTATCAATTTGCCAAACCACTTTTACTATTCGAATACAATTATTATTCCCTTGTATCGGAATATAAGTATAAAACCTAATACCATAAGGAATTATAGATATTCCTTGAGGTTGTGTATTTAGTAATCCATATTTAATTTGACCTGATAAATTCTCCCAATCATTAATATCAAAATCCAAAATTGATTTAAATAATAATGCTTTATGTTTTCCTCTCTCATGATTACTATTCAAAACATATCCTTTAATTTTTTTATTATCAATAATAATTTTATTAAAATTATATTCGTTATTTTTAATATTTATTTTTCTCTTATCTACACTAAACTCTTTAATATTATTATGAACAATTTTATCCATCACATCATTGTAAGGATTTTTATACTTTTCTATTAACTCAATATATCTATAACCTCGTTTACTATAATTTTTGGGTATATCAACTTTAGGAAAAATATCACAAAATTGATAATAATCAACTCCTGTTTTAATCTTTATTAAATCAAGTTCATCAATAACTGAATTATTTGAATAATCATCACAAGTCATATAAAATATTTCATTATCATTAATTATATATGTTTTAATCAGATATTGAAAAAACTGATTAATATGTAAAGGATTCCCTTTATCAATTTCGAAACAACAAACAAATGGTTTATAATTCTTAATTTCAAATAATATTTCTTTTATATCAATTAGTGAAATATTAATCAAAGTTATAATAAAAGTATTATTATTAACCAAATAAAAAGGATCTTCTTCCATTGAAGATATTAGCTTTCTTTCTTTAATTGATTCAAACAATTCCCCTGAAAAAGCTTTTATTTTATCTTCATTTGGAACTTTAGATATTGAGGTAACCTTACCATCACTAAGTATTACTTCTTTTGTATCATAAAAAACATCTGGGAAAATAAAATCTCCCACTGATAAACCGATTTTATCACTAATCTGCATGTTATCTAAAATCTTAATTATTTTACTAACACATTCATTACCATACAAATTTTTTTTAACCATATCTGAATTAAAAATTAAGCTATACATAATTAATTTCCTTATTTATATTATTCTACTAATAATTAGTATAATGCATTAATCTATTTTTTTAAAATTATTTAATAATTTTTTTATTTTAAATTTTAATTAGTAAAAAAAAATCATCAATTTACTTTATAAATTATATGATTATTTAGAAAAATAAAAATCGTTGCTTAGTAAATAACTTTGCAACGATTTTTATCTCATCAAATATTCAAAAAAATCTATTAAACACCTAATAAATCTTGAGAAACAAATTTTAAATATTCTTCTAATGAATCTTTATTTAGAGAATAATAAAATCTTTTATTCTCTCCTAGGTTAATTGTTAATAAATCGGCTTCAACCAACTTATTAATATGATAAGAAAGTGTTGCAGGTTTAAGATTAAAATGATTAGCAAGTTCTGTACTGTACCAAGAACGTTGAGCCGTTAAACGTATTATTTCTAGTCTTTTTGAATCTCCCAAACAAGAAAAAAATAAGTTTGATTTACTTTTAGCTGATTGTTGAATTATTCTTAAATCAGTGCCTGCACCTATTATAATTAATCGACTATCCCAAGAAGCAGAGATATCATTATCTGCAAAAAAAGAAAAATAATAAGTTATAGATTCTAAATCTTTTAATGCGCCTATTATACTTTTTAAACCAAGAGTGTTTAGATAAGTCTTTGTATCTTCAGCAAATTTTTGATTATGCCATTCTAGTTTTTTCTCTATCAAATCTTCATAAGTTTTTTTACTTTCTTTAAAAATCTGATTATAAAATTGAGAATATGTAATTTTTAATCTTGAAAGAAAATTTTCTGTATCTTGAAGAATCCCATATATAAATTCAGCCTCATCCATATGATTATGCTCAGGATGTAGTCCTTCATCAACAATTATATTGTAAATACTATCAACTGATAATTCTACATCAGTTTTCCTAAAAATATCAAAAATTAAATCATCTCTTAATGTTTTCGCAGAAATAGAATTGATGAAAGATAAGAAATCCTCAACCGTTTTTATCTGTGGATTTTCATTTACCTTAATCACCATATAGAAAGTAATCATTATTGTTTTTTCACTTAATAATGCTATATCATTTAATAAAAATGGAGAAACTTTTTTCTCATAGTCTAAACACCATTGCTCTATTTCTTTTTGTCCTGGATAATCTGGATCTCTTTTTAGATTCCTAAAACCAAAACGAGTTAGAGCACATATAAAATCAATTGCTTCATTATAAATTATTTTCATATACTTATTTTAGCACAGTTTATTAAAATCGACAACATATATTAGATTTATATCAAACATATTATCAAACCAATATTAAATTATTTCAAAAATATAATGATGATTTATTCAAAATAAAATTATATACAATTAAAATCAATCTAACATAATAAATATAGATAATATAAAGAATTAAGTAATAATATTCTCTATTGTTTCTTTATAAAATTTTTATATGTTAGAAATACATCTAAAATAAATTCAAAAACTATTGACATATATTAGAAATAAATCTAACATATATATACAATATAAATCAAAGGAGAAATGTTATGTTTGAATCATTTTACGATGTATCTATTATGGCTAAAGGACATGGAGAAGAAATTGCAAGATCTTGTAAAAGTTGCAAAAACAATATTAAAACAACAAACAAATATCAACGTTTATTAAATAGTGTTTTAATTTCACAAATCAACAATTTATTTTATCCTGGCAAAAATAAATAATATATTAAAAGTAATCACTTTATTATTAATTTGCTGGGATCCCCCCTTAGCATATTCCTAATTAATAAAAAAACTAAATCCTAGAGAAAATTACTATATATAAAATTTATATCAGTAATTCAAAATTTAATGAAAACAATTATCAACTAAAAGACGTGTACTAAATTTAATACACGCCATATTTTATCTAAAAAACCTCTATTTTTTATAGGTTGGTGTATAACCATTAGAAGCTTCACGAACCGAATTATACATAGTATAAATTTGATCATCACTTAAAACTATATTATATAATACTTTATAATAGTCTCTAGTTTCTTGAACTACATCAATGTCATTAAATAGTTCTGGATAAACTAATTTTGCCATCCATAATAATGTTATAGGAGTATCAACACCAGGAGTATAACTTCTATAACTTCCTAATGGTAATTTATATACTTCATGATTTTTCACAGCTTTTACATTGCTCCAATCATCATTAGAAATTGAATTATTATATAAATCTTCTGGCATTGCTGGGGTAAAATTAGTAATAAAAATTAAATCAGGATTCCAAGCATAAACTTGTTCCATATTAATTACAGCATTTGAGTTATCTAATTGAATTTCTTCAGCGATATTTTTTGCACCAACGGCATTGGCCCACCATTGTCCAAAGAAATGTTTACCTGATGTTATAATCTTTTTATCATCATAATTAAATAAAAATAGAACAGACTTTCTATTACTATCAGCAATATTTGAAACTCTATCTTCAATCAATTTTTTAGTTTTAATACTATATTCATCTACTTTTTCACTTACACTTTTATGCGAAGGATATAATTGAGATAAAATATCTGTCCATTGCCTATATGTTTTTAAAACATCATAATCCCATTTAACAGCTGAAATACCAATTGTTTTTAACCCCGCATTTCTAATCATTTCCCCTTGGGCTTTCTTAGACGCATTATATAAAACTACATCTGGCTTTAGTAACATTAGCTCTTCTATATTTAAATCAGAACCACTCATAAAAGATGTATCTACATTTAAAATATTTGGATATAATTCTCCTAATAACCCATTTTTAGCAGCACTCATACTTACTGGATGAATTCCAACCAAAGTATCTGCACTATCTAAAAAAACAGTTAAAACAGAAGCTAATGGATAAATATCAGTTATTACAACCCTTTGAGGATTCATTTTAACTGTGCTACTATCTCCATTATCATCAATTATTGTGACCATTTGAGATTGAGTATCCTCATCTTTTATTTCAGTTGCTCCTTGTGCAAAAAGATTATTAAATACGCAAGTTACTAGAATTAAAAAAACAAATAGTTTCTTTTTCATAAATCAAACTCCTTTTTCCAAATATCCCCTTTCTTACCCACAAGATTTGGAATATTATTTTTATAAATTCTGCCTGAAAAAGCAAAATGTGGTATTTCTATAAATTTTGTATTTTTTGGAACAATGTGTTTAAATAATGGATCTCCAATAACAATTTCATAATCTTTTAGATGATTTTCTAAAGATTCTTCACCTTTTTCTAAAACATCATCACTATTCATTAGATTAGCCATATCTGGTAAAAGAGAAAAAATAGTGCCTTCTTGTAGTAAATTTTTTATAGCTAAGGAATAAACACTTTCTCCTATTATGGCAATTTTTTTATCATTTTCTTTTCTTACTGAATCTATTTTATAAGCGTTATTAGATATAATTGATTCTTTAATAGCTTTGGATTGTGCATCTCCAAAAGGAATTGCACAAAGATATGGGATATTAAATTCATTATATAGATACTTAGCAACTTCAATTCCAACAGAAGAAATTACAAGATTAAAATCTGCAATATTAGAATTTTCCATATTCTTAGTTAAAGGCCCCATAGACCAAACACTATTAACTTCAAATCCCATATCATTGATTGAATAAATGATTGATTGAATTACTTCATAATTTGGAAAATCTAATGGGGTTGCTCCAATTATATTTACTTTCTTAACTTTATTATCTTTAGTTTTTTTCTCTTTTTTAACAAAATACTGTGCCCATTTTAATAAAGCTTTACTTGCACCAAAGAGATAACAGTTCATTCCATTTGATTCAACAGCAAATGTTGGTATATTTGTTCTTTGCTCTATAATTCTTGCAATTGCATCTAAATCTTGATTCATCATATATGGAATGGGTGTTGAAGCCAAGGCAATAAATTTTGGATTTTGTTCTAAGGCTGTTTGAACACAATCATTTATAAATTTACTCTCATCCCCCAGTATTGCTTCATATTCACTTAAACCAGATAAATAAACTCTACTTGGCATATCATACCATCTTGGTTCATCATGGGTGTTGTAGGTACTATTACAACCAGATGCATCATGCATAACACTCATTCCATCTAATTCATATAGGGCAGAGCAAACACCTGATGTGTCGCTTGTATATACAGATATTATTCTATTTGCTTCATTTAACATTTTTCGCACCCCCAACCTTTTACTTGAATAATTGAGGAAACATCTTTTTCAACCTTAACTGAATCAATAATATCTTTTAATAGATTTTTAAGCCCATCAAAGCCCCAATAGGAACCACCTTCAATTAAATTAACGAAATTAGAAGTATTCTCATAATAAGCACACTTTTGACCAATAGCTAATACTTTTTCACTTGTTTCTCTATGCAGAAATCTTGCTGAAGGATGAGTGGGACTAGATAAAATTAAATCTTTCTTTTTATCTTTTATATAGTTAAAATCTTTTTTATCTAGGGCTGTTACTGAATCTAAATATACTTTTTCTACATTTAAATCTAAGTCAATTAGAAATCTTGCTAGATTTAAAACTCTAGAAGTTGCACTATAATCTAAAACAATTTTCCAATTTTCTAGTAAAGACTTAAGAGTATTTGATAAGGTTTCAATTTCAGTTTCAATTTCACTAGTATTAAAGTCCTTAGTGCCTAAGAGATTACATAGTTTTTGATTTTGCTCTTTTATATCAGTTTTTGTATAACTAATGGGAAAATAAAAATATTTTTTATCTAAAGTTGCAGCTAAAGCTTTACAACTTTTTTCTGCTGCAGGGTTTGTATATACTAAATATTTTGATTTTGCTAAATCTTGATATTCATTCCAATCTTTAGTAAGTGTTATATCTCTATATTTTATTTTAGCCTTATTTAATATTTGTCTAAAATCTGAGGTTTCATCTAATTTATATACATTCCCTATCATAGAAATTGAGTTATCAACTTCATCAGTCTTTTTTATTAGAGAATATAATTGCATTCTCATTTTTTCATCAGGAGTTATTCCACTCTTTCTTGTTATAGGGGTCATATAGCAATCAGTGAAGTATATATCTTTAAACTTTTCTCGTAGCTTTTTATAAACAAAATCTAAATCACAACCTGTAAAATAATGAATACAAGAAGTATAAACTTCTACAGCTTTAGGTTTTTTTTCTAGTCTGTTTATAACATCACTAACACCTTCAATGATTTGATATTCCATATCCCCATCAATTACATTTCTTTCTTGAATTACTACAGTAGAAAATCTTGATTCAAAGCCCGCTTCATGAGCTGTTAATACAACTCCTCTTATACAACCCTCAGCACAAACGAATATTTCATGGCTTTCTGGCATTAAAAACCCTACATGTACAATATTCCAAACACCACGGGCAGGAGGAGCATATTGAAGACCAGAATAAAACAAATTATCAAAATCTAATTGTGATATCTTATTACTACTTGTTGAAAAGTCGATTTTATGAAGATCTATCATGAGATATCTCCTAATCTTAGCTTTTCATTTTCTTTACAAATATTTAAAACATTTTCTGCTAATTTATTATATTGATTTACAATATCAGCATTAGGATATAACTGAGATACTGTTTTTTCTTTTTCATCACTAGCTTGAACTTCTTTACTAAAATCTAATACACCACATAAAGGAGCTTCAATATCTTCACATAATAAAGCAATTTTTTCTTCTTCATTTTTTACATTTCGTCTATTTAATATAACACCACCTAATTTTGCATAACCTCTATCTTTAAAGTTATCTACAGCTAAAGCTATATTTCTTGCAGCATGCAAAGCCATATTTTCTCCACTTGTAACAATAAAAATATCATTTGCAAAACCATCTCTAATTGGCATTGAGAAACCACCACAAACTACATCTCCAAGAACATCATAAATTACAATATCAATTTGCTTTTTTTCAAAGACTTGTTTTTTCTTTAATTCTTCAAGAGCTGCAACAATTCCTCTTCCTGCACAACCAAGACCTGGAGGAGGACCTCCAGCTTCACATAAATATATATTATTGAAGCCCTTTATAACTAAATCATCTAAAGAAACATTGGCTGCGCCTTTTTCTCTTAATTGATCTAATATAGAAATTAGTTTCTTATCTTCTCTTAGTAAAAGAGTTGAATCTGCTTTTGGATCACAGCCTACTTGCAACACATTAAAACCCATATTACTAAAGGCTACAGAAAGGTTTGAAGCAGTTGTGCTCTTTCCTATTCCACCTTTTCCATAAATTGCTATTTTTATCATTTTATTTCTCCTTCTCTTTCTATCTTATTAAAATCACCTTTATCTATTACAACTTCATAACCAATAGTTTTTAATTTTATATTTAAGGATTCCATATCTAGATTTTTCTGGCTTCTTAACTCAGCCATATCATTATAGAGTTTATAATTTTTCCTTTCTTTCATAGGTGTAATGTTTACCATAATTACATTAGCCCCTGCTAAAATTGCATCGAGTCTACCATCTTTTTTTATAGTATCCATTGCTGTAGTTGCTGGTATTAATGCATTTGGCAATAAAAGTCTTGTAAGAGCTAATAAATATAGTGTTAAATTAAAATCTCCAATTTTTTGATCTTTAAATGGAGTTTGAGAGTGTGGAATAAAAGGACCAATTCCAATCATTTCTGCCTTATAATCCCTTAGAAATATTAAATCATCCAATAAGGTTAAGTTGTTTTGATAAGGAGATCCTATCATCATTCCAGCACCACTTTGATATCCAATTTCTTTTAGATTTTTTAAGCAGTTCATTCTATTATCAAATTTTTGATAGGATGGATGAAGCTTTTCATAATGATTTTTATTTGCACTCTCATGTCTTAATAAGAATCTTGAAGCGCCCTCTTCGTACCAAGTTTTATAAAGAGAAGAATCTCTCTCTCCAACTGATAAGGTAATTGCACAATCTATATATTTTTCTTTTATAAGTTTAATAATAGTTGGGATTTTTTTATCAAAGACTAAATCCTCTCCCCCTTGTAACACAAAGGTTCTAATCCCCATTTGATAAGCTATATCACAGCTTTTTAATATTTCATCTATTGTTAATCTATACCTTTTTACTTCATTATTTGATTTTCTAAGTCCACAATAATAACAATCATTTCTACAGTAATTAGAAAATTCAATTATTCCTCTATAATAGATTTTATTATCAAAATATTTATTAGAGGTTATCTTTGCTAAATACATGGCCACTTTTAATAAACTTTGATCATAATTGTCTAATAAATATTTTAATTCATCATTATCTAAGTAATTTTCTTTAAATAATTTGTTTAATAAATCTTTTGCTTTATCCATAACTACACCTTTGAATACCCTACTTTTATACTTACCTCATTTATCTGAGAAATTTCATTTAGTAAAGTTTCAATTTCAACTTTTGGTGCATCAAGAACTAAAACAATTATATCTATATTTCTCTTTTTATAAGGCATTGCCATTTTCCCAATAATATTTTCACCATTTTCTAAAATGATTTTATTTACTAAAGCTAATCTTTCTTTTGTTTCAATTATTATTGATATTGTGGCTAATTTATTACTCTTATCCGTTTTTTCTACTTCAAAAGCTTTTATTGGATTTTTATTTAATACTTCAAGAGGAAGTACATCAGCATATACTTTATGATCAGTTTCAATATAATTAATGGTTGTTTTAACATTAAAGGCACAAACAAGATTTTGTTCAGTCACTATTTCCTTTGTATTTCCAAATATAGACTTACCACCATTTGATAAAATTAAAGACTTATTTGCTCTTTGAAGTGCATGAGATGGATAGTGAGTATTAAATATTATTGCTATATTATTTTTTTTAGAAAGATTTGATAAAACATCTAAAACTACAATTTGATTCTTAAAATCTAAATTTGATTCAGGTTCATCTAGGATTATTAACTTTGGATTAGATATTAGTGCTCTAGCTATTAAAAATAATTGTAATTCACCACCAGATATTTCATTCATCTTCCTATTTGCCATATGACTAATAGAGAGAGAGTCCATAACCTCTTTGGCTTTTTTATAATCACTTTTGGACGGGGAATTAAAATAATTAATCTTACCAGCTACCCCTAAAAGGATAAACTCAATGCCAGTTAAGGAACTTTTTTCAACATTTCTTGATTGAGGTACATAGGAAATATTATTCCAAAGTTCCCTTGTCTTATATTTATTAATAGGTTGATTATTTAATAGGGAAAAGCCTTCATTCCATTTTAGAAAGCCCAACATACATCTAATAAGAGTAGTTTTCCCAATACCATTAGGACCTAAAATTGCTAAAAGATCTCCACTATTAATTTTGAAATTAATATTTTCAAAAACCTTTTTTTCTTCGTAATTAAATCCACCATTTTTAACTTCAAATATCATACACTCCACCCATTTGATCTTTTTAATAGCATTATGAAAAAAGGAGCTCCTATTATTGCAGTTAAAACAGATATAGGAATTTCACTAGCACTTAAACTCCTAGCAACTGTATCAATTACAACCATAAAAATAGCCCCTAAAGAAATGGATGCTGGTATTATTTTTGAATTATTACTTCCCCAAATCATTCTACAAATATGAGGAATTAAAAGCCCTACCCAACCAACTTGACCACACATACTAACCGCAGATGAAGTAATGATAGTTGCAAAGAAAACACAAATGCCTCTAAGTAAATATATATTAGTACCCGTAGATGTTGCTTCATCTTGAGTAATGGATAACATATTAAGTCTCCATCTTATTAAAAAAAGAACAATTATACCTAAAAAAATTGGAATAAGCCCATAGGTTAAAGTTTTAAAATTTGCATTAGCTAAACTACCCATAAGCCAATAAGATATTGCAGGTAATTCAGTTTCAGCATCAGCAGTATATTTTATTAAAGATATAAAAGCATTAAAGAGAGCTCCAATTATTATCCCAGATAATATTATTGAAGTTTTATCTATAAAACCCTTTTTAGATCCAACAAAGAAAGTTAAAACCACTGCAGCAAGACCAAAAATAAAAGCCATTATTTGCATAGAAAAAAGTGAAAAACCTAAAACAATTGATAATACTGCACCAAGGGATGCTCCACTTGCAACACCTAAAGTATCAGGAGTTGCTAAAGGATTACCAAATAAACTTTGAAAGGCAACACCTGAAACTGATAAACCAGCACCAACACTTAAAGCTAGAATAACTCTAGGTAATCTAATATTTAAAATTACCAAATTAGCTTGAGCATCAGATATAGATTTATTAAAAAGTATAGAAAAAGCATCATTAATGCTTATAGGATATCGACCAAATGTTAGTGCAAAAAAGCCTACGACAATTGGCAATATAAAAAATGCTAACCAAGTTAACACATTAAATTGTTTTTTCATTTATATACTCCACCGATTGGTGGAATAAGACACCAATCTTATATCTTCAGGAAAAACCTTGAATATAGAATTATAAAAATTTCCTTGCAGTCAAGATAAGTCTTTCTTGCGCGGATGTTATTAGGTTAACAAATAATTTGACTTTATTTAAGCTAAAATTTTAAAAAAAATTCAAATTTAATTTTCCATTAAGCAACAATTTATTACTAAATAGCTATGTAATAAATAATTATTTATCTTTTTATCATCATAATTTTTATTTAAATAATGGTTTTATTATATTTGTCCCCTTTATAGAAAAGTAGAAGATATAAGTATTGCTAATATAAAACTAATTAATAACCTAGCAAATATATATTTTTAATATTTTATTATTTATGTCTTAAGTTACACTTGTATATTTTTGAACTTTTCTCAAAATTTTTACATGTTTTTGACACATATGTAAATAATATAGTTATATTCCTACACAGACATTAACTAATATTTTTAAATGATTAATAAAAAAAATCATTTATATATAATTAAAGATTTTCAAGTTATGTGAACGATGTATAATATAAACACTTAAAAAGAACAATATTTATTAATTTGTGCAGAATAAATATTATTTTAAGAATTTTTTCAATAAAGGTATGGAGGCAAAAATATGAATTCTCATCGAAATAGCCGCGTATTAATAATTATCGCCGCATTAATATCTCTCATATCGCTTGTAGGATGTGAGATGTCACAACTTGACATAGAAAAGAATCTCTCTAGTAAGGCTAAAAAACCCGCTGCCCCCATTACTTCAGTCTTAGGACTTGGTGGCGATGTACTTAACTTAGCAGAAACAGATTATATCCTTGTTAGTCAAACCATTGACGATTACACTTTAGAAAATTCTCCTGAAGTAACATCTTCAATTTCTCCTATTGATCCTTTCCTTTTTTTGGATGCTAATTCAAATGTATTAGTTAATGATGAATCAGTTGAATATCAATATATAGAAAATAGTGGTAACGAAGTATCAGTATTTGGACCAGAGGGTGCAACCCAAGTTCAAATTGCCAAAGAAACCATTGTTTATCTATCTAAAGTAGTTACAACAGAAATGATAACTGGTTGGTATTCAGATAACTTTAATTTATGGGCTGGACAAGACAATTTAGCAGGATTTGTAAATATCAGCAATGACAATGAAAATTTCTATATTTTAATTGATACTAATGATAGTGCTGATTTACAAGAGGTACATATCTATATGTACACTGATGCAAATAGCTTACCTGATAAACGCCCTGCTCCAGGATTAGCACCATACACTGTAGAAAACATCTATGATGATTCTATAGTTGTCACAATTCCAATACCAGAGGCAATTGATCCAAACAATTTAGAAGATTTCTATTTTATAATCCATGCAGCATTAGTTGAAGATGCAGTTGGAGCAGAAGATGGAACTTCCTTAGCTGGAGAGACCGCTTACGCTGGTGGGGAAGAACCTGGATATTCTGGAAAAGGTGCATGGTTCTATGCAGTACAATTTAACTTAGTACCAGAAATTTCAGTATTTGTAGAAAAAACATATAGTACAGTTGTTAATCCAATAATTGTTGCTATTGAAATAGTAGATAACGGTGGAGATGATCCTGTAGTTAATCCTGGCGGTGGCAGTGAAACTGCATTCGCTTACGATCCAAGTGCATTCACAACCTTCTTAGAACTTGGATATACCTCCAATGCAGTAAGATGGGGTTGGACTAACGGCCCTTATGGACCTGGTGTTTACCACTTAGATATCTGGGCTGGAGCTGGTCAAAACGACTTAAGTAAAGGGACTAAAGTTGGAACTTTAATATTTGATTATAATGGTTCACAAGCAATAGTAACTTATTTAATGGACCCAGGCAGTGTATTCTTACTAGCAGAAGTTCATATATTTGTCGGCGACTCTCCATTGCCACTTAAAAATGGCGAATATACATTATCGCCTGGTCAATATCTAGTTGTAGATGATACTCTAAATGGAGTTCAAATCTATCAAGGAATAATTACTGATTTATCAGGCCCTGTTTATCTTGTAGCTCATGCATCAGTACTTGGATTCTAAACAACGATGAATTAAACCTAATAATTTATTAGGCGATATTCCCCCCGGATATATAAACTATCCGGGGATTCTTTTTTATATACTTATTTTATTTTTTATTATATAACAAATTAACAAAAAGATTTTACCCTATTTTCTCATAAAAAACTATTTTCATTTTCTAAAAATCAAACATGACATTTAAAATTTTTTTTTATATCATAATCCTTTTATGAGACAAGACTTTTTTATTAATAGAGTACACTAACAAGAGATAAAACCCTTTTCAACTTACAAAAATTAACATATGATTGTTTTATCATCTTTTAATTTTAAAGGAGAAAAAATGAAAATTAAAGAAATAATTAAACGCAATGGAGATATAGAATTTTATCAAAAAGATAAAATTCTTAATGCTATAAAAAAAGCCTTTATTGCAACTGATAATAAATATACATCTGAGGTATTAGATAATTTAACCTTAGAAGTAGAAAATAAAATTATTGAAAACAAGGTAGATCAAGTAGAAAAAATCCAAGATATAGTTGAAGAAACATTAATGGAACATAAATATTATAATGTTGCTAAAAGCTATATCCTATATAGATCTAATCAAACAAAAAAAAGAGAAGATAGAAAATTAATCTCAAATGATATTAATGTTATTAACTTGGATAATACTTTAAAAGAAATTCAAGATACATTTGATTTAGAACAATATAATTTAGGACTTTTATATAATAAATATAAAGCATTTACCATTAATAATATGAAAGATAGTGATAAACTGAATGCTCTCTTAAAAGCCAGTGTTGAATTAACTACTATTGAAGCACCTAAATGGGAATTTATAGCTGCAAGAATCCTATATCTAATATTTAATAATAGTTATGAAAAATACAAAATTGAATTTGGATATAATAGTTTATATGAAAAAATAAGTCTCTTAACTGATATGGGTATCTATGGCAAATATATACTAGAAAATTATAATAAAAATGAGATTGATAAAGCTGAGAGCTTCATTGATGAAAATAGAAATCATCTTTTCACTTATAGTGGTTTAGATTTAATACTAAAGAGATATGTTATAAAAACCTATGATCATAAAACTATTGAAACTCCTCAAGAGATGTATTTAGGCATTGCTCTTCATTTAGCGATGAATGAAAAAAACAATAGATTAGATTGGGTTAAAAACTTCTATGATATGCTAAGTCTACACAAAGTCACTATGGCTACCCCTACTATGAGTAATTCTAGAAAACCTTATCATCAACTTTCCTCTTGTTTTATTGATACTGTTCCAGATTCTTTAGATGGAATTTACAGATCTTTAGATAACTTTGCTAAAGTTAGTAAATTTGGTGGAGGAATGGGTTTATACTTTGGAAAAGTAAGAGCTGTTGGTTCTTCAATTAGAGAATTTAAAGGTGTATCTGGTGGCGTTATTAGATGGATAAAGCTTGCAAACGATACCGCAGTGGCTGTAGATCAACTAGGGGTTAGACAAGGGGCTGTTGCTGTTTATCTAGATGCTTGGCACAAAGATTTACCTGAGTTTTTACAATTAAAAACCAACAATGGGGATGATAGAATGAAAGCTCATGATATATTCCCTGCTGTCTGTTATCCAAATCTTTTCTGGGAAATGGTAGAAAAAGATATTAATGGAACTTGGAATTTAATGTGCCCTCATGAAATCTATAGTGTAAAAGGTTATCATCTTGAAGATTATTATGGAAAAGAATGGGAAGAAAAATATTTCAGCTGTGTTAATGATTCAAAAATTTCTAAAAGAACTATAATTGTTAAAGATCTTGTAAGACTTATATTAAAATCAGCAATTGAAAGTGGTGTACCATTTACCTTCAACAGAGATATTGTCAATGAAGCTAATCCAAATAAACATAAGGGCATGATTTATTGTTCTAATTTATGCACTGAAATTGCTCAAAATATGAGTGAAATAGAATTCATTAAAAATGAAATTCAAGATGAAAATGGAGATACTATTGTTATTCAAACAACAAAACCTGGAGACTTTGTAGTTTGTAACTTAGCTTCTCTTGCCCTAGGTAATATTGACTGTGATAATCCTGATGAAATAGATAAAACTGTTTATACAGTTGTTAGAGCACTTGATAATGTTATTGATTTAAATATGTATCCTCTACCCTATGCAAAAATCACAAATCAAAGATATAGATCTATTGGATTAGGTGTAAGTGGATATCATCATATGCTCTCTAAGCATCAGCTTAGTTGGGAAAGTGAACAACATTTAAAATATGTTGATAAAGTCTTTGAGAATATTAACTACAGTGCTATTAAAGCTAGTATGAACATAAGTAAAGAAAAAGGCTCATATAAATACTTTAAAGATAGTGAATGGGACAATGGAAAATACTTTGAAAGAAGAAACTATAATAGTGAAAAATGGCAACACCTACAAAAAGAAGTTCATGAAAATGGCCTTAGAAATGCTTATTTATTAGCTATAGCCCCAACTAGTAGCACTAGTATTTTAATAGGGACTACAGCAGGATTAGATCCAATTATGGATAAATTCTTCTTAGAAGAGAAAAAGAATATGATGATTCCTCGCCTAGCACCAGATTTAAATAAAGACACATTCTGGTATTATAAAGGAGCACATTTAATAGATCAAACTTGGAGTATGAAAGCTAGTGGTGTTAGACAAAGACATGTAGACCAAGCAATGAGTGTTAATATCTACATTAACAATGATATGACATTCAGAGGTGTATTAAACTTGTTTTTAGAAGCTTATAAAAACAAAGTTAAAACAATTTATTATGTAAGAAGTAAATCTTTAGAAGTTGAAGAATGTGCTTCCTGTAGCTCATAAAGGATAATAATATGGAAAATATAAAAATTACAAGGAAACCTCTATTTAATGAAAATGGAGATATAACTTTAGACAAAAGAAAAATGGTTGGTGGAAATACTACAAACCTAAATGATTTTAATAATATAAAATATAGCTGGGTAAATGATTGGTATAGACAAGCTATGAATAACTTCTGGGTCCCAGAAGAAATTAATATGAACACAGATGTTCAAGATTATAGACTTTTATCAAAAAGTGAAAAATCAGCTTATGATAAAGTATTAAGTTTTTTAATCTTTTTAGACAGCGTTCAGACCGCTAATTTACCTAATATTAGCAATTATATTACTGCTAATGAAGTAAATCTATGTCTTACAATTCAAACCTTCCAAGAAACAGTTCACTCACAAAGCTATGGTTACATGCTTGATACAATCTGCTCTCCTGATGAAAGACTTGAAATCTTATATCAATGGAAAGATGATCAATTACTTTTAAAAAGGAATAAATTTATTGGGGATTTATATAATGAATTCCAAAAATCTCCAAATCTTCAAAGCCTTGTTAAAACAATGGTAGCTAATTATATCTTAGAGGGAATTTATTTCTATTCTGGTTTTATGTTTTTTTATAACTTAGAAAGAAATAATAAAATGCCAGGATCTGTTCAAGAAATTAGATATATAAACAGAGATGAAAACACTCACCTTTGGCTTTTTAGATCAATTCTTTTAGAAATGCAAAAAGAAGAGCCTCAAATGTTTAATAGCAAGTTAATTGAAACCTATAGAGATATGATAAAAACTGCCTGCGAAATGGAAATTGAGTGGGGACATTATGTAATTGGTGATGATATTATAGGACTTAATAAGCAAATGATTGTTGATTACATTCAATATTTAGGAAACCTTAGATGTACCCAACTAGGGTTTAAAAAAATCTATGAAGGCCATGATGAAGAACCTGAATCTCTAAAATGGGTCAGCCAATATTCAAATGCAAATTTAATAAAAACTGACTTCTTTGAAGCTAGAAGCACAGCTTATGCAAAAAGTTCTGCTTTAATTGATGATTTATAGAATTAAATTATTATTACAACACCCCTTTTGTTTTATATAACTTAAGGGGTTATTTTATCTTTTAATAAAAGCATAACATAGATTTAAGTTTGTGATATAATAGAATCATGATAAGAAAGTTACGATTTGAAGGGTCTTGGTATCCTAGCGACAAGGAAGAACTTGAAAAACTTATTAAGGTTATTCCAAGTGACGATAATAAAGATTTATTTGGAGTTGTCCCTCATGCGGGGTTATATTACTCAAGTGAATTGATTAAATTATTTTTCAATAACTTAAATCCAAAAATTAATAAAATTTTATTAATTACCCCATCTCATTATTATGCTCTTGATAACAATGTTGTAGGAAGTGGAAATATTGAATTATTTAAAACGAGTATTAAAGATATTGAAGGCTTTAGTGTTCCATCATTATTAGAACCGGGTTATGAACAAGTCACTATTGCAGAGCATGCTGTTGAAATGATATTACCCTTTATAGCACAAAGAGATAATATAAAATTATGCTGTGCTCATATAAATAGATTTAACGATGTTGAAATAGCTAGTGATTATGCTAAAAAGATAATTAATGATATTGATGATAATACAGCGGTTATAGCAAGCAGTGATTTTACTCACTATGGAAATAACTTTAGATATACTCCTTTTGGAACTAAAATCGATAATCAAGTATTAGAAAAAGTAACGACCTATGATAGAGAAATTGCTAATGGATTTATCTCAGGTGATGGTAAGGATACTTATATAAAAGCGGTAATGGAAGATAGAGCTACAATTTGTGGAATAGCACCCATGCTTGTAGTAAGCGAAATAGCAAGACTTAAAAATATGAGTGGTAGAATTCTAGGACAATCAAATTCCTATGAAAAATCTTCATTCAATAATAATTTTGTTTCTTATTTATCTCTCGCTTGGAGGAAATAATAATGGATGATCTAGCAAAAAAAACTTTATTAAGTTTAGCTAAAAATACACTTGCAAAGAGTTTAAAGCTACCATATGAAGAAATTGATGCTTCAGCTTATGATGAAAAAGTAGGAGCTTTTGTAACATTAAAAAAACAAGGTGCCCTTAGAGGTTGTATTGGCTATATTTTTGGTATAAAACCCCTTTATCAAGAAATTCGGGATTTAGCATTAGAAGCAGCTTATGAAGATTATAGATTTATGCCTCTCACAAAAGAAGAATTTCCCTCAATAGAAATTGAAATATCTGTACTTACTGAACCAAGATTAATAAATGATTTATCTGAATTTGTATTATCTAGAGATGGCATTATCTTATCACTATTAGGAAGAAAAGCTGTTTTTCTCCCACAAGTAGCTGATGAAACAGGCTGGGATAAAGAAAAATTATTATCTGCTTTATCAAATAAAGCAGGTTCAGATTCATTTGCTTACAAAAGAGATGATGCCCAATTTTTAACCTTTCAAGCTGAGGTGTTTTAATGATTTGTGATTTTTGTTATAGACATTGTGATATAAAAGAAGGACAAACAGGCTATTGTCGTATCAGAAAAGTTGAAAACAATAAACTAATTAGCACAGGCTATGGCTATCTTGATGCAATCGCAATTGATCCAGTAGAAAAAAAGCCTCTTTATCATTTTATGCCAGGAACCAAAACCTTATCTGTTGCAGAAGCTGGGTGCAATTATAGATGTGATTTCTGCCAAAACTGGCAACTCTCTCAAACAACTAAAACCAATAATTCACAATATGTAAGTCCTAGTGAATTAGTAAATCTTGCTATAAAACATAATACCCCATCCCTCAGTTTCACTTATAGTGAACCAATAGTTTGGCAAGATTATGTTATTGATACATCTACCCTTGCTAAAAAAGCTGGATTAAAAACTATAATGGTAACAAATGGCAGTTTTTCTAATGAAGCATTAGAAAGATTAGCACCAGTAATAGATGCATTTAATATTGATCTCAAAGGAGATAGCGAGTATTACAAAACAATCTGTAAAGGAAAGATTGAACCCGTACTAAATGGAATAAAGTATTTAGTTAAACAAGAAAACCATGTAGAAGTCACGACCCTTCTTATTGAAGGTATACACACAAGAGAGACTATCAAATATTTAGCTACTACTTTAAAAGAATATGGCACTCAAGTATGGCATCTTAGTAGATTCTTTCCAAATTATAAAATGAGCGATACAAAAGCAACTAGTGAAGAATTCCTAACCCAAATGATAGATATAGCAAATGAAGTTGGGATTCCTTTTGTTTATGGAGGGAATTCTTCAAGAACTTCTCCAACTATTTGTCCAAACTGCAAACGCATCTTAATTCATAATCATTATGATTCTGATCAAATAAAAAAAGATGTTAGAAATAATATAATAAAGAATAAATGCGATTCTTGTAATAATTTAATTTTTGGAAATTTTAATAAATTATAAACACTTTAATCTACACTTATATTTCACAACACCGTGCCACTAAAAGTATATAAAATTAGAGACAAAATAGTAAAAATAATAATTCTAAAAAGAAACCAAAGTTTAAAAATTACAATAAAAAGCTTTAATTATGAATAGAAATACAAAATTTTAATTTATTTCTGCATTAATTCAAAAATTAAAGTATAATAACTATAAATCTTGAGGTTATTTTATATATGAAAGTTCTACATACTAGTGATTTGCACATTGGTAAAAATCTGCATAAGCATAGAATTAATTTTGCACATGAGCATTTATTTAATTATTTAATTGAAACAATTATTAAAGATGAGATTGATTTATTACTAATTTCTGGTGATGTTTTTGATACATCTTATGTAAGTGTATCAACTCAAAAAGTCTTTTATGATTTTTTAGATAGATTATCTAAAATAAAAACATTAAAAGATACTGTTATAATTAGTGGTAATCATGATTTACCATCAATGCTTGATTTAGCTACACCTTTTTTAGAATTGAGTAATATCCATATAATTACTTCAATTAATGTAGAAGATCAAATATTTACATTAAGGGATAAGAACAATATTCCATACTGTAATATTGTTGCGATCCCTTTTTTAAGAGAAAAAGATATAAAACCAGATCTAGAATCAGATAATATTATTGATATCCAAAAAGAATTAGAAGCAGCTTTAATTAATCATTATAGAAATGTTGATAAATTTATAGTTAAGAATTTAGATTTAAATCTTCCAACTATTTCTTTAATGCATCTTTTTGCTACAGGAAGTACTAGTACAACAGAAATAGAAGGTGAAAAACATAGAGATATTTATGTTGGTAAATTAAAAACTATAAATGCTAATACTTTCCCCAAAAACATTGATTATTATGCCTTAGGACATATACATAAACCTCAAATAGTAAATAAGGATGAAAAAATTGTTTATTCTGGGTCCCCTATTGCTTTAAACTTTGGAGAAAAAACATCAAAGCAAATTGTTAAATTAGATTTTAATAATAAAGAATTTACTAAAGAAAAAATACTATTACCTAAGTTTTTAAATCTAGAACAACTTGAAGCTGAAAGTATTGATGATATTAAAAATCAATTAAACAAATTAGACAATGATATGAAAATTGATTATAAAGATGATCCAATTTATTTAGAGATAATCTATAAAAGTAAAAATATAGAGAGTTCAATAAATGAAATTATAGAAGATTATGTAAAAACATTAGCTAATAATTTTAAAATTCTAGCAATCAGACTAGATACAAAAATCACAATTACTGAAACTCAGAATAAAAAAGTATCATTAGATATGTTAAATCCAAAGCAAATCTTTGATATGACATTTAAAGATACAGGTAAAGATAAACTATATATTGACGATGAAGAAGTTTATAAACTATTTGATCAAGTACTAGAAGAAGTAGAAGCTGAGGCCAAGTAAATATGAAGATACATAATTTAAAATTTGAAAATATAAACTCACTTAAAGGTAAATGGGAAATTGATTTTGATAACCCAGAATTGACTCGTGAAAATATCTTTTTAATTACTGGTAAAACAGGTAGTGGTAAATCATCAATCTTTGATGCAATAACTTTAGCTTTATATGGTGAAACCTCAAGACAAGGAAAAATAACTGGAACTACTAATGAGTTAATGAATAAGCATAGTGGAGAATGTAGCTCCCAAGTTACTTTTTCTGTAAAAGACAAAAAATATATTGCAACCTTTAGTCAGCATAGATCTAGAAATTTAGCTAATGGAAATCTTCAAATACAAAGAACAACCTTAACTGATATTTCAACAAATAAAGTATTAAATAATAGCCCATCTACTATTGCTCCAGAAACTGAGAAATTAATAGGTCTAAATTTTAACCAATTTAGTAAAACAGTTATGCTTGCTCAAGGTAGTTTTGATTTATTTTTAAAAGCTAGTAAAGATGAAAAAGCTTCAATTTTAGAACAGATAACCGGAACTCAAATCTATAGTGAAATAAGCAAAAAAGTATATGAACACCATAAAAATGAAAAACAGATACTTGATAACCTAAAACAGCAACTAGGAGATATTGAGCTATTAAGTGATGAAGATATAAAATATCGAAATAATCAAATTAAAGAATTTGAAGAAAATATATTTAACATAAATAAGGAAATAAAAACCTTAGAATCTATCATAAATTACTATAGTAAATTAAATGATTTAAAACTAAAAGAAGAATCTTTATCTAAATTAAATAATGATTTAGAAGATCAAAAAGCTAGTCATATTCAACAAGTATCAAAAATAGATAACTATAATAAAGTTATTAATATAATTGCCCAAAATAATGAATTAATAAAATGTGAAGAAGAAACAAAGGATACTGAAACAGAAGAACAAGAATTAATAACTAAAGAGAAAAAAAATAAAGATTTACAGAAAAAACTATTAGCAAATAAAGATGAATTAAATAAAAACAAAAAAAATGAAGAAGATAATTTAGACAAATTAAATTCAATAATTAAACAAGTTAGAACCTTGGACAATGATATTAATACTAAAACCTCTAATTTAGAGATAACAAATAACAATCTAAAAAACAATAAATCACAAATAGATAAATTAATTATAGCTATCAGTGAAAACTCCACAAAAGTAAAGGATAAACAAACAAAACTTGCTACTCTAGAATCTTATGTCAAAGAGCATGAATATTTAAATAAATATGATAATAATCAAGAATCAATTTTAGACAATTTAGAATCATATATAAAACTAAATACTAAAAAAAATGAAACTGAAGAGTCTTTATCAAGGGAAAAAGATAATTCAAATTTACTTATTGATAAATATAACAATCAAAAAGATTGTTTTGATAAAATAGATAAAGAGCTCACTGCTTTAAATACTGAATTAAATTCTTTTGAATTTGGATATGAAGAAATTACTGATTTAATTTCAGTAAAAGCTAATTACATATCTCAATTAAATACTTCTTTAACAAATTACAAACAGTACTATGATAATGAAAAAAGCTTAACAGAAAAAAACAATCAAGAATCATTATTAGAAGTCGAATTAGAGAATTATCAAGACAAACTAAAAGCTCAACAAAAGATTATTGATTTACAAAAAGAAATAGTAGGATTAAAAAGTTATGCTCATTTATTAACAGATGGAACACCTTGCCCTCTTTGTGGCTCTAAAGAACATCCACAAATTGCTGAAGGTGATACTTCAGAATTAGAAAAAGCCCAAAAAGTGCATGATGATTTAGCAGAAGAAACAAATGAAGTTCTTACTCAAATTTCTAATTTAACTACTGAGATATCTACAATATTAATTCAACAAGATCAAATTAAAAACTCTTTAACAAATGATTTAATAAAAGAAATATATCCAATAGATACATATAAAAATGAAATCATAAATATGCTTAATTCATTAAATGCAGAAGTAGAATCTTTAACTAAAAGTCAAACTAGAATTAAAGAATTAAATAAAGCTATTTCTGAAAAAAATCCAACTTATAACGATTATCAAACTAATTTAAAAATTGCAGAAACAAATAAAACTAATAATGAGAAAGCTATAAAAAGTTATGAAAAAACAATCGAAAATTATAACTCTGAAATAAAAACTATAAAAGCTTTATTAGATGATTTTATCATTTCTAAATCTTATAAAGAATTAAATACACTATTTAATGAATATAATGATAACAATAAAACAATAAGAATTTTAAAAGAAGAAATTATAGAATTACAGAAAACCATTGAGAAAGATGATAAGGCACATAAAGAAATAGAAAATTTAGTAAATAGCATTAAAGAAAATAAAATAACTTTAGAAAATGATATTAAAGAGCTTAATGCTTCTAGAGTAAAACTATTTGAAGAGAAAGATTGCGATATAGAATTAGAAAATCAAAACAGAATTCTAAAAGAAATTAACCAAAAGATAGATATTAATGAAGCTGAATTAGCACCAATTAATGATTCAATAATTAAATTAAGTGAAAATATAAAACACAAACAAGAAAGAATTATTAAATTAAATGAAACTTTATCAAATTTAAAATCAGAATTAGATTCCGCATTAAAATCAAATGATATTGATTCAGTAGAAACTGCCCTATCCTATAATTTAGATAATGAAGAAAAACTTTCTTTAGAAACATCTATTAAATCATACGAGAATAAAGAAATTGAATATAAGGCTTTATTAAAAGATATTAATAGTGAAAAAACTGATCTTGAATCTAAAAAAGTTGAAATTAGTGATGAAACTGCTAAAGAGAAACAAAATGAGCTACAAAATAATAGAGATGAATCAATTAAGCAAAAAACAATCATAGAACAAGAACTAAAAGCTAATGAAGTAAACAGAGATAAAATTAAAGAAAAAGAAGCTTTAATTACTCATCAACAAACTAAAGTAAATAAATGGGAAATTTTATATACAGCTATTGGAAGCTCAGATGGCAAAAAATTTAAAGAAATAGCTCAAGGAATAACACTTGATTATTTAATACTTAATACAAACCAAAAACTAATTGAACTTTTTCCTAGATATGAATTATTTAGAATTCAAAATGAAATTAATGCAACTTCCCTAGAATTAGGTGTAATTGATAAATATAGTGCGGCAATTAAGCGACCTGTAAGCAATCTATCAGGTGGTGAATCATTTATTATATCTTTCTCCCTAGCGTTAGGCTTAAGTGACTTATTAAATAAGAAAGTTTCAATAGAAACTCTATTCTTAGATGAAGGATTTGGAACTTTAGATGAAGAAACATTAACCCAAGCTCTTGAAGCTATTGATAATTTAAGTAAAACTGGTAAAGTTATCGGTATTATATCTCATGTATCATTGTTACATGATAGAATAAGATCACAAATTCAAGTACAAGAAAATGGAGATTCAACTTCATCCCTTTCAGGTCCTGGAGTTAAATAAAACAACCAACTAAAGAGAGATACATGAAAATATATATAATTGGTCCATCAGGATCAGGTAAAACTACATTAGCAATTCAATTATCAAAAAAGACTAATATTGAACATACAAACCTAGATGATATTTTCTGGGATAATAATAATGATTCATTTAATAACAAACGTGATGAAAATCTAAGAAACAACTTATATGATAAAGTATTAAACAAAGAATCCTGGATAATTGAAGGTGCCTATATTTCTTGGCCAGAGAAAGGATTTCTTCTAGCAGATAAATTCATATATTTAAATATCAATAATAAAATAATAAATCGAAGAATTATCTTACGTTTTATCAAAAGAAAATTGGGCATTGAAACCTCAACAAAAAAAGAAACTTTAAAGCAATTAATTGCTCTAATCAAATGGAATAAACAACAAAGTTTATTAATGAAAGAAAAATTTAATAATAAAGAATATAAATATCCCAATCTTACAATCTTATCTAACACTAAAGAAATTAATACTTTTATTAATAATTTAGCAGCTATAAATCAATAAAAAATTTTTTAATATAATTAACATAAATCCTGATTAATTTAATAAATGAAAAATGGAAATATTTTTCTAAAAATTTGTTATAATAAGTTCTCTTATTCGATAAATATTTATCTATTTAAATATCAAAATAATTGGATATAATGTTTGTATAAAAAATAGTATATAAATATTTTTTAAATAAATATAAATACAAATATTTTTGCATTAAAAATTTTACTATTTAATAATTTTATATTTAATTACTTATAATATATAATATTGAAAATTTTTTTATAAAATTCATTATTAATAAATATCAAAATAACAATATATAAAATTTAGTATATTTTTTAAATATTTTATGAATATACATATTTTATGTAATCAAAAATATATCATCATGATTTTTTGTACTTACTTTATATAAGTAAGTACTTAAATTCTTAATAATAAACATTATATTAATATAACTCACCTATATACAAGACTTATGCAAATATTCAAAATTCAGTTTTTTTATAGACTTTTTAAAAAATTGAGCATATAATTGAACAATAAGAAGAAAAATAGTATTTAAATATAAAGGGATTCCACAATGAACAATACGCCATTTACACTATGTAGGATAAAAAACAAAGAAAGAATGAGTTTTTATGTAATGTATAGAGATCCAATAACAAATAAGCGTGGCACAAAAAAAAGTATAGATAAAATTAAAAGACAATTGAGTTTAGGATTTGATCACGTGTCTAGACTTGAAGAAGCCACAATAATTGCACAAAAAGCTCTAGAAGAAGATATTATTTTTAATAATAGAAAGGAAATACACTTAAATAAATATTTATTAAATTTTTTTGATTTTGAAAAAAGCCCTTATTTCAGTAGAAAAATATTATTGGACAAAGATTCCATTTCACCAGATTATGTTTCTACGCGTAGAAATATAATAAAAAACCATGTAATCCCCCTAATAAGCAACAGTTTTTGCATTGCTGATGTTTCAATAACTTTCTTAGAAGACATTCAAACAAAATTAATCACAAAGAAAAACTTAAGTTCAACTACGATTAATCAAATAATGAATTCTATTTCTCAAGCTCTTGAATATGCAAAAAAAGAAAACTTATTACCCTATTCACAAATCACAAAAGTTGAACCAATAAGAAAAAATATTAAAACAAGAGGTATTTTAAGCAATGAAGAAACAAAAAATCTTATGGCGTACTTAAAAAAATCAAAGGATATCAAAACATATTTAGCAATCAGCCTTTCCTTAATAACAGGGATAAGAAGCGGAGAATTAAGAGCTTTAACTACAGATCAAATTGATAATGGATTAATTGTTATAGATAGAGCGTATGCAAATTTAGCAAAAACAAAAATTCCTAAAGGTAAAAAAAGTCGTATAGTACCTTGTCCTAAAGAACTTTGTCAAAAGCTAATTGAACTCTCAAAATTAAATCCCAATATTACAGATGATAGAAATTTAGTATTTTGGAGCAAAAAACAAGATAAGGTATTATCTTCTCATTATTTTAATACAAAATTTCAACAAGCTTTAATCAAATCTAAAACATTAAGCAAAGAAGAAATTGCAAATAGAAATATATCTTTTCATTCTTTAAGGCACATGGCTAATACACTACTTAGAGGGAGTGTCGATGAATATATATTAAGATTAACAATTGGCCACTCGAGTGAACAACTTTCAGACATATATTCACATATAGAAGATACTGCTATTGAAAGTATTAGAAAGGCTCAAGAAAAAAATATTTTGCCTTATATATTATAATTAATTTATTCTTATAACTTATATATTATTAGAAAAAATGTTATTTTTAATTATGGCAAATTTAATTACTATAGAAAATGCAAGCATAAGACGAAAAAATAAAATTATTTTAGATAATGCTTCCTTTAAAATTAATAAAGGAGAGCATATTGCTATTTTAGGCCCAAATGGAGCTGGAAAATCTACTTTATTAAATATTTGTTCAATGGAAATTCATCCACTTTGGAGTGAAAATCTAAAAATCGTTAGATTTAATAAAGAAAATATAAGTAAAGAAGAGCTCAGAAAACATATTGGCGTAGTATCACAAGTAATCTTTCAAATGTGTAATACAACCTATACTGTACAAGATGTTGTTGCTAGTGGCATTTTTTCTTCAATAGGCTTTGATTTTCACCACAATGTTACTAAAGATAATTGGGATATGACTTATCATACTCTAGAAGAAAATTACTGTTCTCACTTGAAAGATAAAACAATGAGATCTTTATCAACTGGTGAAGCACAAAGGGTTTTACTATCTAGAGCATTAGTACATAATCCAGATTTATTACTACTTGATGAAGCTGCTACAGGATTAGATTTTCCATCAAGGTCTCATTACAGAGATGCATTAAAGAATGCAATAAATAAAGATAAAACTATAGTTATGATAACTCATGAATTATCACAAATTTTACCTGAAATAAATAAAATTGTTTTAATGAAAAACGGGAAAATATATAAAGTCGGAACAAAAGAAGAACTATTGAATGAGCAAACTCTTAGTGATTTATATGACCAAAGAGTTTATGTTGCTAAAAAAGATGGAATTTATTCGGCTTGGTGTTAATATTCAATAAATAAATATTTATACGTTTTTTATGCGATTTTTTTATCAGTATATTGTTTAAGACAATTAAGTGTGTTATTTTAAACTAACCTATTTAGTTTGGAGGAATTATGTCAAATTATAAAATTAGCACAAAATGTATTCAAAGTGGATACGAACCTGGAAACGGTGAACCAAGACAGTTACCTATTTATCAAAGCACAACATATAAATATGATAGTTCTGAAGAAATGGCTCAATTATTTGATTTAACAAAAGATGGTCATATGTATACAAGAATATCAAACCCAACTGTAGCCTGTGTTGAAGCTAAAATTGCTGATTTAGAAGGTGGAGTTGGCGCCATGTGTACTTCCTCAGGTCAAGCAGCATCATTAATTTCAGTTTTAAATATTGCTGAAGCTGGAGATAATATTCTTTCTTTAGCAACAATATATGGAGGTACTACAAACCTTTTCTCAGTTACACTAAAAAAAATGGGCATTGAAACTCGTTTTATTACCCTCGATATGGATGAAAATGATATTAGTGAACTAGTAGATGATAGAACTAGATTATTCTTTGCTGAAACTATTGCAAATCCTGCTTTATATGTTTTGGATATAGAAAAATATGCAAATATAGCACATAGCCACAAAATTCCTCTAATAATTGACAACACGTTTGCTACACCAATTCTTTGTAGACCTTTTGAATTTGGAGCAGATATTGTTATTCATTCAACTACAAAATATATGGACGGTCATGCAACTGTTGTAGGTGGCGCTATAGTAGATTCTGGTAATTTTGATTGGACAGTTGATAATAAATATCCACAATTAACAGAACCAGATGAATCATATCATGGAGTTATTTACACTGAAAATTTTAAAAAGGCTGCATATATTGTTAAAGCAAGGACACAGTTAATGAGAGACTTAGGATCAACCCCTCAACCTATGACTGCATTCTTACTTAATTTAGGATTAGAAACTCTAGCTTTGAGAATCAAAAAACATAGTGAAAATGCATTAGCTGTTGCTAAACATATTTCAAAAAGTGATAAAATTGAATTTGTTAATTACCCTGGTTTAGAAGATGACAATTCCTACCAAAGAGCTCAAAAATATCTTTATAAAGGTTATAGCAGTGGTGTCGTTTCTTTCGGAATTAAAGGCGGCAGAAAGAATGCTCAAATATTCATGGACAATCTAAAATTAGCAAAAATTGTAGTTCATGTTGCTGATGCAAGAACAAGTGTATTACATCCTGCTTCAACTACTCACAGACAATTAACTGATGAACAACTAGTAAACTGTGGTATTAGCCCTAACTTTATTAGATTTAGTGTTGGAATTGAAGATATAGAAGACATTTTAAACGACATTGATCAAGCTTTAGCAAAGGTCGAATAATGCCAATAAGAATACCAAATGATTTACCAGCAAAAGCAATTTTAGAAAGCGAAAATATTTTTATCATGGACGAAAATCGTGCTTACTCACAAGATATTCGTCCACTAAAGATAGCTTTAATAAACTTAATGCCTACAAAGATTAATACTGAAACGCAATTGACTAGATTATTGGGTAATACCCCTTTGCAAGTTGAACTTGATTTAATTCAAATGAGTTCTCACGAATCAAAAAATACTAGTAGTGATCACATGCTTGCCTTTTATAAAACTTTTGAAGAAATAAAAGGTAGTTATTATGATGGAATGATAATTACTGGAGCTCCTGTAGAACAACTTGAATTTAATGAAGTAACTTATTGGGATGAGCTTTGTGAAATAATGGAATGGTCGAAAAAACATGTTCACTCAACTTTACACATTTGTTGGGGTGCTCAAGCAGGCCTTTATTATCATTATAATATTCAAAAATATCCTTTAGAAAAAAAACTATTTGGAATTTACAAGCATAAAGTTGTTTATAAACACCCAATTCTATTAAGAGGATTTGATGAAATTTTCCCAGCACCACATAGCCGTCATACAACAATAAAAGTTGAAGATGTTAGAAAATGTAAAGATTTAAAAATTTTAGCTTACTCAAAAGAAGCTGGGATTTATGCTATTTCAAGTGATAAAGGTAGACATATTTTTATTACTGGTCATAGTGAATATGATAGAGACACTTTAAAAGCAGAATATTTAAGAGATAAAGAAAAAGGCTTAGATATTGATGTACCGGTTAATTATTTTCCAAATGATGACCCAACTAAAACACCGATTGTAAGTTGGAGATCACATGCTAATTTATTATTTAGTAACTGGCTTAATTACTTTGTATATCAAACAACCCCATTTAACTTACAAGAGATTAGTAAGAATTATTAACCTATTAAATATCCACAATCTACGACAATGCATTGACCATCAATAGCTTTGTTATTTGCTAAGAAAGATACTGTAGAAGAAATGTCTTCAACTTTTACAGTATCTTTTAATATTGCTCTTTCAATAAACATGTCTCTAACAGGATTATCTTTTTGATATAAGTATTCAGCTTCAATTAAACCAGGAGCAATTGCATTTACTCTAATCTTTCTACTTCCTAATTCTGCAGCTAAACTTTTGGTATATGAAATAATAAACCCTTTTGAAGCATCATAATGGGCTGTTTGACCAAAACCTGGATGGAATGCATTAATTGATGCAATATTGATAATTGAACTATTATTATTCATAGATTCAATAGCATGTTTAATTGTTAAAAAAGCACCTTTTATGTTTATATCAATTACTTTATTAAAGTCTTCTATTGCTAAATCTTTTTGATAGGATAGAGAAAAAACTCCAGAAACAATGACTAATAAATCAATATTATTAATTTGATTAAATAATGATTCAACATCACTTTCACTTCTTACATCAAGTTTATGAGCTTTCGCACCAAAATCTTTTTCAAGTTTATTTGCTTTATCTAAATTAGAAGTAAAAGTAAATTCTACTTGATAATTATCTTTTGAAAGAGCTTCAACAATAGAACATCCAATATTACTTGTTCCTCCAATTATTAATGCTTTCATTTTATATCCTCATTTATAGATAAACTGATTAATATCACATTTATCAATTAATTCATTAATAATATCATCGTCATAAGTAATGAAATCATTTTTACCAAAACCAGGTATTACAGTAGTTGCGACAAGGGCCCATTTTCCTCCAGGGAGCAATTTGGTAGCTTGCCAAACATCTTTTTTTACTAAATTAATTGATTTATAGTTTTCTATTACTTTACCTAATTCTATTGATTCAAACTTTTTATCATTATCATATGTTATTTGAATTAATGGGTCCCCATCTAAAAAATACCAAATCTCATCTTTTAAAACTTTATGTAAAGAGGAAAAAGAATTGGGAGTAACCAAATAATAGATACAACTCCCAATTACATCATCAGCATTTTTTAAGGTAATAATTTTATTAAAATATCCACCTTCAACATCTAAAGGTTGAAGGTTTAATTTTTTTATTATTTCTTTATAATCTACCATTGTTTTACAATTGCTTTTACTAATTTTGTAAATTTCTCTTTTACTAATAAGCTTGTTTCTAAAACTTCTTTATGATCTAAAGGTTGATCTAAAATACCAGCAGCCATATTAGTTAAACAGCTAATACCCATAGTCTTTAACCCCATATGTGAAGCTGCAATTGCTTCAGGAACTGTAGACATACCAACTGCATCAGCACCTAACAATCTAGCTAATTTAACTTCAGTTGGAGTTTCATATGAAGGACCTGTGAATAATTGATAGACACCTTCTTTTAATTCAATATCTAACTCATTAGCGATTTTCTTTGCAAAAGTTCTTAAATCTTTATCATATGCATTTGACATATCAAAGAAACGTGGTCCAAGTTCTTCATAATTTTTTCCACGTAAAGGATTATCCGCAATCAATTTAATATGATCTTTAATAAGCATTAAATCACCAGGTTTCCACCCCTTATTAACACAACCAGCAGCATTAGTTAATAGCAAATTTTCAATATCTAATCTCTTAAATACTTGAATTGGGAACACAACAGAATCCATTCCATAACCTTCGTAATAATGGAATCTTCCTTGCATACATAAAACTCTTTTGTTTTCTAATGTACCAATTACTAATCTTCCAGCATGTCCTTGTACTGTGGACTTTGGAAAAGAAGGAATTTCTGCATAAGGAATTATAGTAGGGTTTTCAATCTCATCAGCTAAATCACCTAAACCACTTCCCAAAACCATAGCAATTTGTATTTTGGATTCCCCAGCTTTACTTTTTATAAAAGACGCAGCTTGATCTAATTTTTCTAGTAAATTTTCCATATTCATCTCCATTTTTAATATTCTCAAAGTTTAACACATATAAAATAATAAATAAACTAATATGTTATTATTTAATACTCAATCTGTAATAATTTTGACCAACCCAAAAAGAAGAAATTAGCAATTTGTTTTGAATATTCAAAAGCTTCATCTCTATCCAAATCTAATTTTATAATCTCAATTAAATCTTTAACTAAATTAGAAATTAAAACTTTAATAACATTTTCATTAGGTCTTGTAAATTCAACATCTAATTTTTCTAATAAATCTAAATAAGTAATAAAGGCTTCAATTTCGTGAGTAACAATTATATCTAAATGTTTATGATAACTAGTGCCCTTACCCTTAACAACCAATTTCCAAGCGATAGGATCAGCATAAATATAATCTAAAAAAAGTTCTATTCCAGCAAAATGATTTTTTTTAATATTATTTATTGTTTCTTGAAAATCGGAATCATTAATCTTTTTTATTGCCTTTAAATATTTATGGTAATATTCTTTTGGCAACGGACCGATTGCAGCTTCATATAGTTTTTCTTTATTTTCAAAATAACCATATATAGCACCAGTAGATACTTCAGCTTTATTTGCTATATCCCTAATATTTGCCTTCTTAAAACCTTCTTCTAAAAAAATAGTTCTAGCGACTTCAATAATTAAATTCTTTGTGTTCAAATTAAGTTTTCCCCTACATATGTTTAATATATTTATAATTATTTTTAATATTGTCAATTAGTATAAATAAAAAAATATTTATCTATTATCACATATATTAAAATACATAAAAAATAATTTATTTTTGTGTTATAATCATTTTAAAGGAGCAAAAACATGAAGAAATTTATTATTTTTGCGTTAATATGTTTAGTAAACAACTTTTTATTTGCACAAGGATCCACTATGGAAAAGCAACAAGAATTACAAATCAATAAAGACTATATTGGGTATTATTCTGGGGATTTGATAATCGATGATAACAACAAACTACCATTAATCGTTGAGATTAAGGATAACCTAGTACTTTTTTCATCTCCAGCACAAAATGCTAATAATATTGAATTATCTTATAATATAGAAAATAACAACATCAAAATAGAATCAAATCAATTCAAATTTTCAATTGAAGGGATTATTACAAAAGATTCAATAATCGGTCAATTTAAACAAAGTGGAATGGATTTTGATATTCAATTAGACAAAAAAGATGCAAATGAAATAAATTCAATTAATAGACCACAAACACCAAAAACTTTTAATTATAAAACCAAAGAAATAACTATAATAAACAAAAGTAATAATAGAAAATATTATGGTAGCATAACTACTCCCATGGAAAATATAAAAAATACAGTTATCTTATTTATAACAGGAAGTGGTATACAAGATAGAGATGAAGAACTATTTAATCATAAACCCTTCTTAGTTATTAGTGATTATTTGACAAATAATGGTTATTATACTCTTCGTTGTGATGATTATGGATTTCATGGTGAAGATATTACAAATCAAACTACATACGATATAATAAATGATATTTCATCTCAAATTGATTATATTAAAACTGAATTACCAAATTTAAAAATTGTATTATTGGGACACAGTGAAGGAGCAATAGTTGCTCAAGCTTTAGCCAATAAAGTTGATGCAATTATTTTAGAAAGTGGTCCAGCAATTAGTGGTGAAGAAACATATAAATTCCAAGTTTTACATGCCCTAGAAGTTAATAATGCTAATCAAAATACTCTAGATTTATTTTCAGGAAAAATTGATGAAGTCACAAGTGCTTTAATGAATGATGATTTATCTATTAAGCAAAAGAAAGCAGTAGTTGTCCCATATATAAAAATGCTAGGTAATAATAATAATGAATCAATAGAAGCTTCATTTAATACTTTATCATCAAAATGGTATACAACTTTCTTAAAGATCAATCCAAGAGATTATATTAAAAAAATTAATGTCCCAACATTAGTTCTACAAGGCACTAATGATACTCAAGTTGATGCTGATTTAAATATCCCTATCTATAAAGAATTATTAAAATCAGATAAAAAAATAATTGTTTATAAAGACTATAATCATTTATTACAAAAAAGCACTACAGGAGAAGTAAGCGAATATAATCAAATTCAAACAACTATTGAACCAAACGTTCTAGTTGATATTTTAAATTTCTTAAATTCCCTTAATTAAATGATATGAAAAAATTTAAAAATCTAAACCTTATTCCATATATGTTTATAACTTTTATACTTGTTTTTGTTCTTATAAATCTATATATAAAAAATAATTTTAATTTTACATTGGCTGAAATGACATTTTTCCTAACAAAAGAAAAATTTTTATTAATTGCTTCTTTGTTTACTGATAGAGAAATACAATCATACCTATTAATGGCAACAGTAATTGATGTTGTTTGGCCAATTACATATTGTTTATTCTTTTACAGCCTAAATTATAAAACAATTTTAAATAAAGAAATAAGAAAATACATTAATTTCTATATTGTATTCATATTTTTAATTGATATGTGTGAAAACTATCTTACGGTTAGATTTTTATTAACCAACAATATTAGTAACGTTCCACTTTGTGTACTTACTACTAATATTAAATGGTTCGCTATACTAATTATTGTAATAATTAGCATAATTAATTTATATAAATATTTAAAAAAATATTCTTTTAGTGAACTAATTCAAAACTAAAGCAAAAGGAATTGGTCTCTCTGCTTCTGTAACTTTATCAATTTTCCTATCGGCTATTTTTAAATATTTTTTACCTTCATAGAGGATTTGAGCTGATCCACCACCATCAAGGTTAACTAAATTTTCTATTCCATAAGATTTACAGAAAGTAGAGAATTCCAAAAGCGAAGCACCACAGCTTTCAAGGCCTTTTTTATAACCTAATTTTCCAGCACCTTCTGCCCAAATTATTATTGGGGAGCCTTTATATTGTCCTAATCCAATTCTAGCAGCTCTTCCTTTATCAAAATCAAGAGGATAAACTGTTGATGGAAAAGGAACACCTTCTCCCTTATAAAATGGAGATACAAGCGATTTAACTTGGTTATTATTTACAACCATTGCGGGTCCAACTTGGACACCAAGTTTATAATTTGTAAAATCACCTAAATATTCAACTTCAGTATTATTTATGCAAACTTTATATTTTGTTTGAATTACGAATCCTGCCATTGGAACATCTACTTCCCCATTATCCTTAATAGCAACTACTTTATTTTTTACAATAATAATAGAGCTACCATCACACTTTGGGGTTGTTCTAGTATTTGGTCTAGAATAAAAGATTGCATTTTTATCATTTATAAAAACTTGAGTATCAATTGAAACATTAAAATCATCGATAATTAAATTTTTTATATAAACTTTATTATCATAATCAATTAATAAACACTCTCTATGATTCAATGGAGGTAATAAAACTTTTGAATTTTCAAGAGCTAGTCCATGCGGTGTGCCTAAAGCCCCATATAATGAATCTAAATCAGTTCTATCCATTAAGAAGAAATGACTATTAACCTTAAGTTTATAATTCTCTAATTCTGATAAATATCCCATATCTTTTGATACTGGAATAAAATCAATAAAAGAATCTAAACCTTTAGCAAAATATACATTACCAGATTTTAATAGTTGATCAAAATAAGACTGTAATTTAAAATCTTCAAATTTTAAAACTTCATCATTAAGTTTAACTTGATTATTCTTTTTAGCTTGATAAAAATAATAATTTAATAAAACTTGATCATCATAAATATACCCAATTTCTGTATTTCTATCTAAGTCAATTTTTAAACCATCAATATTATAAAATACCATAAAACCATAAATTTCAGGTTTTTTAGGAATAATATTAACTTCATATAAATGTGCTAAAGCTTTAACGCTTTTTAAATTAAAATTGGGAGATTTAAATAATAAATCATCCCAATCAAAACCACTTATCATCTGATAATTTTGGATATTACCATCCGATAAGTTAACTTTTACTATTTCGCTTTTCATTTCTAACCTTTAATTCCAGAAGAAACAGAACCTTCAATTATATATCTTTGGCAGAAAATAAATACTATTACTAATGGTAATATTGATAATACACTACCAGTTAACAACAAATTCCATTTAGCAGAATACTGTGATTGGAATTGAGTTAATCCTAAAGTAACTGTATATAATTTTTCTTTTGTCAAATATAACATTGGTCTTAATAAGTCATTCCAGTTATTCATAAATGCAATAATAAATAATGTAGCAGCTGGAGCTGAACATTGAGGCAAGAATATATGGAGATACATCTTCCAAGCATTCGCACCATCTATAATACCAGCATCTAATAAAGCATCAGGAATTTGTTCAAAATATTCTTTAAGCATAAAAGTACCAAATGCACCTGCCAAGAAAGATGGAACAATCAAAGGTAAAAATGTATCTAACCAATTCAATTTCATCATAATATAATATTCAGGTATTATGATAACTTGAACAGGAACCATTAATGTAATTAATAAAAGTGTAAATACAATTTTACTACCTCTAAAAGTCATTCTTGCAAATACAAAGCCACCTAAAGTACAGATTATAACTTGGCCTAATGCAGCTAAGGAACATACAAAGATAGAATTCCATGTATATCTTCCGAAGTTATATTTACCAATTACGATTTTATAGTTTTCAAACATATTAGATTTGAAAAGTAAATCTGGTACTTTAAATACACCTTTGCTAAAAATATTTTGTTCTGTATTAAATGAGTTCTGTAACATCCATAAGAAAGGAAAAACAGCAATCAAAGCGGCAATAACAATTAAAACCATTCTAAGAACAACCATTGAGTCATCGTTTCTTTTTTGATTCATATTCTTCCCCCTATTCTAAAGGCTGTGCCCAGTTTTTCTTAATGTAGAAATTCATTATTGTTAATATACCTACAAACAATAATAAAACAAATGCTACAGCTGAAGCATAACCAACTCTATAATAAACAAACGCATTTAAATAAACATCATAAACTAAAGTATTTGTGGCATTTTGAGGGCCACCTTTTGTCATTGCATATATCAATTCAAAGTTTTTAAATGAATCAATAATAGAAACTGTTAACACAAAGAAAACAGTTGGAGATAACATAGGAAGTGTTATTCTAAAAAATCGTTGTATTTTACTTGCCCCATCTACAGTAGCGGCTTCAAGAGTTTGTGCAGAAATTCCTTGCAATCCAGCTAAGAATAAAATCATGCTATAACCAGCCATTTTCCAAACTTGTACTGTAGCAACAGTAGATAAAGCTAATTTTGGGTCTCCTAACCAATAGGGTGCAGTTATATTAAATGATTCTAATATAGTCGCAAATAAACCTACATTTGGTCCTAAGATCCAGTTCCATACAATACCAACAGCAACAGCTGAAGTTACTACAGGTAAATAAATTACAGCTCTAAAAAAAGCTATAGATTTTAATTTAACATTAATTAATACTGCTAAAATTAAACCAAATATAATAGAACCAATAACATAAATTATTGAAAACTGAATTGTATTTGTAATTGTTTGAATAAAATTTTCATTATGGAAAGCCTCAATATAATTGGCAAAACCAAGAAATTTTGGAGAGCCTAATAATGACCATTTAGAAAAACTTAAAACAAAGGCCCAGATTATTGGTACTATTCTAAAAACTACTAATCCGATAATTGTTGGCAATAAAAACAACCAAGGGGTTAATCTTCCATGCCACAATAATTTTTTATTTTTCATGTGAATCCCTTATTTTGCATAAATGGCTACAAAAAATGTAGCCATATAATTAATTAAAATAAAAAGTTTTATTTATAATATCTGTCTAAAACAGTATTAATTGATTGTTCACCTTTAGCTAAAGCTTCATCAAAACTTAATTCACCATTGATAACACCATCGATTAAACCATTGAAACCTAATGCTTCAGCAGCACCATAACCTCTCCATTCACTCCAACCTTTTGTGAAAGAAGTTGTCATATTGCTAGCAGCTTGTTCTTTAAGAATATACATTTCGGCAGGTTTTTGATTAGGATCAGCAAAAGCAGCAGATTCTGTTAATGCTTCGTATGAAGGAATCTTACCAGCCATATACATATCAAGTGATAAACCAGCACCAGCTACATACTTTGTGAATTCCCAAGCTTCTTGAGGATTCTTTGTATTAGGAGCAATTGAATAAGAGTCAGCCCAAGCATAAGTTATTGGATTTGTTGTACTAGGACCTGTAGGAATCTTAGCAATACCCCAGTTCATTGAAGGATCAGCAACATTTCTGTTGTTATCAATATTCCAAGAACCATCAACCCACATTGCAGCAATACCTTGAGGGAAGATATCTTGTTGTCTATAAGAACTCATATCTTTTTGAGATGGAGCACTCTTATCAACTAATACTAAGTTTGTTAACATTTTTAATGCTTCAATAGCAGCAGCATCTGGTTCAAACTTCATAGTATCACGATTTAATAAATGTCCACCATTTGCATATACCCAAGATTCAATTTGTGCATAACGACCATAGAACCAGAATCCATATTGATCAATTTTACCATCATTATCTTTATCAATTGTTAAAGCTTTAGCAGCTGATCTAAAGTCATCCCATGTCCAATCATCTGTTGGATATGCAATACCTGCTGCATCAAAAGCATCTTTATTATAATATAAAGTTGTTGTTACTAAAGCAAAAGGAAGTGCATAGTAATGATCTGTAGCACTAACATCTCTAACAGCATCTAATAAAGCTGGGTAGAATTCTTCTCTAGTATTATCTGAATTAATTAAATCATCTAATTCTAAAACTAAACCATTTTCTGCCCATTCTTCTAAAGTGCTAGAACTCATAGTAAATACATCTGGTAATTTATTTTGGTTAGCTAAGATTCTAATCTTTGTCCAATACTCTTTAGTACTAACAATTGTATTGTTAATAGTTACATTAGGATGAGTAGCTTCATAAGCTGCAATAATTTCCTGATTCTTTTCTTGCATGTCAGGGTCCCAAGTCCACCATTCTAATACAACTGGTTCATCAGAACTTGTACTACTTTCTTTTTGCCCATTAGCAAAAACACAAGTTAAACTTATTGAAAATACTACTAAAAATGCAATTAAAATTTTCTTCATTTTTTCTCTCCTTAAAAAATTTTTAATACTTGAAATTTTAAATATATATAAACTTTCGTCTGGTTCTATTATATATTTTAATCAACAAAATGCAACAATATTTAAAAAATGTTATCAAATTGTTATATTTTTCCATATAAAATACCAGAAATTACTGCTGTAAGAGGGGCTGTCAAAACTAATCCAAAACTTCCAATTATTGTATTTAAAATCTCAGAACTTACATAATTTAGGTTCAATATCTGCAATAATGGAGTCCCTTGTGCCAAAAATACTAGCAATAGCCCCATATAACTACTAGAGTAAGCTAACAATAAAGTAGTTGTCATAGTACCAATAACTGTTCGACCAACTCTTAACCCGGAGAGAATTAATTGAGTTTGAGTTAACTCTTTATTGTGTTTATGAACTTCTTCAATACTTGTTGCTACATCCATTGATATATCCATTAAAGCACCACTTGCAGCCATAAAAATCCCAGCTATAAAGATCTCTGTTATATTAAGATTTGCATAGCCACTATATAATAAGGATTCCATAAAAGGTTTTACAGCCCCACTAATTTTTAAAGCTCTAGTAAATATATAAGCTAATAAGCAAGTTACTAAAATACCACTAACCGTACCTAAAAAAGCAGCTATTCCCTTGATAGAGAAATCTCCAATCAAAAACAGAATTACAAAGGATAAAATAATTACCACAATTAAAGATACCATAATTGGATTAAACCCTAATAAAAACAATGGTAATAATACTTTAAATATCATAAGAGCTGAAAAACAGAATGAAATTAAAGCCTTAAAGCCTGTCCATCCAGCAAAAATCAATAAAAAAGTTCCAAAGATAATCATAAGCATTATTTCAATATTTATTCTATAAACACCTACTAAAGTAACACTTTTAAGATTATTTTCCACAACATAAGGGGTAATTAAAACTTTCATATCTTTTTCATAAACTGTATCAAGTTCTATTTTACCCATTAAATGATTAACACCCTTAACAATTTTATTTTTATAAGGACCATTTAATATTTTAACTTCAATACTTTGATTTCCTACTTTTGCAATTCCATATTGTTCTAAATTTAAATTATCAACACTAACCACCTCAGCTTTATAGGCTTTTGGTGATTGTGTTGAATTAAAACGGCTAGGAATAAATACAAGAATTACAGTAATAATGCACAAAAGTATTGAGAATTTTTTACTTAAATTATTATCTTTTATTCTCATATTAATTTTTTAGTTTGTAAGACCCATTGCATCATACATGATTGTAAAAATATCTGTATTATCAAACATACCACTTACTTTTTCACTGTATGGACCAATTGCATAAGTAGCTACTGGTACTGCTGTATGAGAATAAGAAGTAAATGCAACCCCTGCTCTTTGGTTCAAAATGTGAGTAATTTCCATGATAAATGGTTCATAACCACCATACAATAAGTAATCAGCAGTTTGTGTACCTTTTATAACTTCACCAGCAATTGATCTCTTTAAGGCATCACTTAGTTCTACTTTTTCATCAGCATTTAAATTGTTTAACCCAAAATAATTATCTAAATCATCAATCAAATCATTAAGATTACAATTTGCTAACGTATGAGAAGCTTTATATTTTGAGAAAACATCACTACCATATTTTTCATAAGAAATTTTTTGATTTTGTAGTTTAGAATAAGCACTTTCATACTCAGTTCCAGCAAAACCTAATGTTAATCCACCAGTTTCATGGTCACCTGTTACAATAATAAGTGTATTTTCTGGATCTCTATTGTAATAATCAATTGCAATTTGAACAGCTTCTTCGAAAGCGATTGTATCATCTATTGCACTAACAGCATCATTTGCGTGACAAGCATGGTCAATTCTTCCACCTTCTACCATTAAGAAGAAACCATCATTATCTTTACTTAAGGTCTTTATTGCTTTATCTGTTAATTGAGCTAAAGTTGGTTGATTAGCTTTATCAATTGCATAATCTAAGTGAGAATAACCAAATAAACCTACAATCTTATCACCTAATTGTGGATTATAATTTAAAAAAGCTTGGGTATCAGATTCACTTATAAAAGCCTTATAACCCATCTTCTTCATTTCTTCAATCAAATCACGATTATCTGTTCTCTTAGATTTTAAATTATTAGTATTTGTTTTTCCAACAAAGTTTCTATAACCCCCACCAGCTAAAAAATCTACACCGCTATAAGCTTCATCAACTGCAATGTCATTTTCTGCATCTCTATCAACATTGTTGGCAAGGAAAACTGCTGGAGTTGCATGGGTTACTCTTGTTGTTGTAACGATACCTGTTGATTTATCTAAATCTTGAGCATAATCTAAAATTGTTTTTAAATTATTTCTATTAGAATCAACAGAAATAGCACCACAATATGTTTTACTTCCGGTAGCTAAAGCTGTACCAGCAGCAGCTGAATCAGTTATTAATCTATCTTCAGCATATGTTGTAGTTAATCCTTGATGTTCAAAATTTTCAAAATTTAAAGTTGTTAAAAATTGATGTTCTTTAGCTCCTAAATAAGCATCTGTTGTTGCTACTTGTGCGACGCTCATACCATCACCAATCAATAAAATAATGTTTTTTGCTGGTTTAGACGAAGTTTCAACTTCAAAACTTTGATATTCATTTGTGCCTTCTGCAAATATAGAAAGACTTACAAGAGTCACAAACATAAGTAGAATTAATTTTTTTTTCATACCTTATTTTCTCCTAATTTAATCTATTTTTAAATTACAGAGAAAATGTTTATAAAGAACTAAATTCCTATTAAGAATTAATATAATGTATTAAAATTTTGTTAACATATTATCTAGCGAAGGCTTCTTCTATTACCTTATATGCTCCATCATATACACCAATTTTATTTGCATTTATAATTGCAGTGTTCATATTTATTAAGCATTCAGGATTTTCAATTAATAATTTTAACATATTTATCGTTTGCTCATAGGTTTCACACTCATAAGTACCATCCCCAATTTCACTTGAATGTATTGCTCCCCATTTTTCATGACCACCAACTCTTTTTAGTAATAATTTTGGGATAGGATAAAAAGATAGTTCACTGGGTTTTGTTATTAATAGATCACTTAGTCTCATTAAAATATTTGTAGAATAAACAGCACTAAAAATATCTTCATTATAAAAAATATGCATATTATCAGTTACAAAGAAATTTTTAGCTTCATTATATGAAGTATGTCTTTCAATATCTTTAAATTCATTTACAAAATAATTAAATACATTTTTATGATCACCAACATTAATTAATACTATAGCTTTATCTTTTAAATAATTAATGATGTTTTTATATAGTTTAACTTGTGCCCCTGCTCCACCTACAGTTAATAAAACAACAGGTTTAGTTTTTTGTTTTGCATTTTTAATTCTTTGATTACAGTCGTTTTTGATATTACTTGCCAATTCATGATCAATATAATGACCAACCATTTTAATATCATTATCTCTTAGATTTACTATATTAGATTGTCCCATATTTCTTAAAGTTCTATAACCAAGATATGCTGAATGGGTTTGAACAGTATGTAATGCTCCTGGAGCAAAATGTAATGCCATTGGCCAGTTATCGGGAATTGCATTAACAACTTTTGTCATTTTTGCTTCATTAGCTACTTGAGCTGTCCAAGCATGAGTCCCTACAAATGGAATATCTTTATCTAAATCATTAAAAATTTGAGTCATAAACTTTGCATTATATAAATCTTTTGCATTATAAGATAATTTTGCAAATCCAACACTGTTTAAAGGTTCCCAATAATATTTATTAAATAATTTATTTTTTTGAGATAAACGAGAACCAAAAGAATATAGGTTATTTTGATGCGCTATCAGTTTAGAACCTGGATAATCACCAAAAGAAGCTAAGTCCATCCAAATTGGTGTTTTATTTAAATATTTTGCTGCACTACACATTGCAAGTGCGATTCTATAATGACCAAATCCCATACGAATATTACCTATTATTACTGGATTTTCTACTTCTAATTTTAATTTTTTATCAGATAAAATTAAATTATATGTGTATAAATTGCTCAAAATTTCATTAGAAATAAGCGATAAATGGTATTCTTTATCCTCTTTATCTCCAAATTTTCTTTTATTCTTTTTATATGACTTTATTGCTTTATTTTCATCTTTCTTTGAAATTTGATTCCCAAAAATATCCATAGACTCTATTCCTTAATTTATTTTGACAAATCAAAATAGTGATGATAGTATTACTATCAGTATGAGAGTAATACTATCATTAGCAATTAGGAGCTGTCAATGGAAAGTTATAATTTAACAATGGAAAAACATAAAAACAAAAATATTGAAAAAGTGCTAAAAGTGACTTTTGAATTAACGAGCTCTAAAGGTATCCAAAATGTAACATTTAATGAAATTGCTACAACTGCAAAGATAGGTGTTGCTTCAATTTATAGATATTTTAAAAACAAAGATAATCTTATAAGTGAATGTGCGATATATTATTTAAGAAACATCATTAATGATATTTTGAGCACAGTTAATTCCATTTCTTTTAAAGAAAAAACAGCTATTGATGAATTTGAGGAATTACTAAATTTCTATATCAAATACTTTGAAAAACATATTGATTTTTTAAAATTCTTAAATGAATTTGACACCTATTTTACATATAACAAAATGGATAAAAAAATTAAAGAAACATATAACAACTTATATCTTAGTTTTTATGAAATAGCTCAAAAAATCTTTGATAAGGGCATAATTGATAAGTCTTTTAAAGAAGGCTTAGATTTTCAAACTATTTATTTTACAGTTACATCCTCCCTTCTTCAAACCTGCATTAAAAGTGCAGTACGCCCATTAATCATCCCAATTGATAATTTAATAACTACAGAAAAAAAATTAAAAACAATAATAGAATTAACAATTAGTTATTGCAAAAGGAGTTAACATGTCACCAACTATTTGGATTTTTGCCTTAGGACAAATGGGTTGGGCAATGCTTGCTGGAATTATTTCTAACTGGCTTGTATATTTTTATCAACCATCTCAAGAGTCAATTGAAGCTGGACAAATTGTTTTTATTCAACAGGGGAATGTTATATTAAAAGTAATTACTTTAATTGGTTTAATAACATTCATTGGGCGAATCTTTGATGCATTTAGTGATCCGTTAATTGCCAATTTAAGTGATAAATCAAAGAATCCAAAAGGAAAAAGAATTCCTTTTATGAAAAAGATTGCAATCCCTTTTTCAATTGTTACAACTTTAGTATTCTTTGCTCCTAAAAATGCAATTTCTTCAATTAACTTTTTCTGGCTATTAATAATGCTTTTAGGGTTTTATTTATGTATGACAATATATTGCACTCCCTATAATGCTCTTATTCCTGTTATTGGACATGATCAAAAAAGTAGAATCGCTGTTAGTACTGCAATCTCCTTAACTTTTATTGTTGGGACTTCTTTGGCTTATATTGCTCCTATTATTTGGAATATGTTATCAAGCTCTTTTTCAAGAGTAACTGCAATGAGAATAACTTTTGGGTCATTATCTATTATTGCTTGTATTTTAATGTTAATACCTACATTTTTCATTGATGAAAGAAAATTAAAACAAGTAGAATCTAACAATGAAAATGCTCTTGAATCTTTAAAAACAACTTTTAGAAATAAGGATTTTAGAACTTTTGTTTATAGTGATGTTTTATATTTTACCGCATTAACTATTTTCCAAACTGGATTACCTTTTTTTGTAGTATCTTTAATGAAGCTTGAAGAAAGTCACAGTGCTACTCTATTTGTATTAATGACTGCTTTATCATTATTATGGTATCCTCTTGTTAATATTTTAGTCCCAAAAATCGGTAAGAAAAAAATGGTAATTACAGCTTTTATAATATTTGCTTTTGATTACACCCTTACCGCCTTATCTGGAATTATAGGATTTGGAGGACTCGCTTGGGGTATTTTAATTGTTGCAATTGCTTCAATCTCTATGGCTATTTTAGGAATTCTTCCACAAGCTATGGTTGCTGATGTAGCCCAAGAAGATGAAATAAATACAAAGAAAAATAGAAATGGCATGTTTTTTGCGGCTAGAACCTTCGCCTTCAAATTAGGACAATCTCTTGCCATGCTTATTTTTACTGGCTTCGCTGCAAAAGGAATTATGGGCTATAGACTTGCTGCTATTACTGCAGCAATTCTATGTATTTTAGCAGGAATTGCTCTAACTAGATATAATGAAAACAGAATATTAGAAACTTGCTTAAGTAACCAATAGAATTAGTATCACTAAGAATTAATATTCTTAGTGATACGCTTTTCCTATTTTAAATATTAACTGCATCTGATATACAATGAATATGTAATGGAGATAATAATTTTAGACCTTGAGCCATCAAATTACCATCTTTTTCTCCATAAGTTGAATATTTATTTATTAAATAAGCTTTATATAAATTAAAGGTTTCTTCGTCTAATTGACTTTTATGTTTTTTCATTGCTTCTAATTGAAAATCAATTTCCATTTCTATATTTACGAAAGTATTAGGATTCTCAGTAAAATAATAACCTATACACTTAACTTCAAAAGGTTCCCCTTTTGATTTTTCTGGATAATGAGCTAAAGAACAACTTAAAACGGCTTGAGATACGGCCTGTCCAACATAAATATGATCTAAATGAGCTTCATATCTAGTGTATGGGTCACATACAAATACATAATCTGCTTTTAATTCTCTAATCAATTTAGCAATTTTATAACTTAATTTTCTAGGGCTTTTAATTGTTCCATCCTTATAATTAAAATAATGGAAATTCATTACACCTAAAACTTTTCCAGCCTCTTTTGCTTCATTATGTCTTATTTCAATTAATTCATTTAAATCTTGATTAACATTCTTGGTTCCTAAGCGGCCATCAGTGATAGTCAAATAATGAATTTCACATCCCTTATCTGCTAACTTTTTAATTGTTGCACCCATTCCAATCTCATTATCATCACTATGAGGTTGAACACAAAGAACGCATTTTGCATCATCCAAACTTGGCGGATTAAATAGGCTACTTAACATTTTATTCTGTTCCATAAGACTCTCTCCTTTCAATTAATATTGATTTAATATGATCTAATTCATTTGCTTCTAGTTTATAGAAACAAATTGGAATTATTGCTAATAAAAAAGCTATTGATGGAATTATAAATACCATAAAACTAAAACCACTTTGTAATTTTGGTGTCCTTGGAGAATTTTCAACATATTTTAGTACAACTAAACTCAGACCCAAAATTAATCTAGAAATAGTTGCTCCTAATTTAGTTAAAAAGGTATTCATAGAAAAAACGATACCCTCTGATCTAAAATTATTTTTATACTCTGCATAATCTATTGTATCCATTAGCATACTTGTGGTAACTATCATTGCAATTCCACTAAATAAGAAGGATAAGCCAATGAATATTAAACCTAATACTATATTTGAATAATCAATAAAGTATGGTAAGGCACTAACGAGAGCAGCAATTATACAAGTAATAATATAAATTTTTCTCTTTGAATATCTTTTTAATAACAAAGGAGATATTGTCATACCAATTAACATACCAACAACTAAAGAAAGTCCAATTAATGTCATATAACTGGCATTACCCCAAGTATATACAGCGAAATAAATTTGTACGCTTTGTCTTATGCTATTAATAAAATTCACTATAAACAAAGCAATCATTAATAATAACAAAGGTTTATTATATATAATTGTTTTAATATTTTCTCTAAAAGGAACTTTTTCTTTTTGAGGAATAATTCTCTCTCTTGAGAAAATTCCTGTAATAAACATTAAGATACAACCAATCCCAGCAAATATTAGAGCTAAATAGAAATATGCATTAGCAGCTCTCTCCCCCCCGAATAACTTTAAAATAGGAACAGACAATACGGATGAAATTACAACACCTATTGTAGCTCCAATTTTACCATAAGTAACTTGTTTATCTTTATCTTCAGACTTTGTTGAAACAACTGAAGATAATGCCCAAATTGGAATATCACAAGAAGTAAAAATCATTCCCCATAATATATAAGTAATAGCAGCGTAAATGATTTTTGAATTTGTTGAAGAAGTAATATTAGAAAAACACAAAACAGTTATTATTCCAATAAAAAAAGAACCAAATAATAAATAAGGTCTAAATTTTCCCCACCTTGTTCTAGTGTTATCTGCAATCATCCCCATAATCGGATCATTTATTGCATCCCATAAACTTGCTATTATAATAATTACACTAGCAATTGAAGCCGGTATCAATAATATATCTGTAAAATAAAACAAGATATACATCGCCATCATGTTATAAATCATGTTTTGGCCTAATATTCCAGAACTATATGTTAGTTTTTCAATAGTCTTAACTTGAGTTTGCTTTGGGTCCATTATTTTTCCTTATATTCATATTTTAACACAGAAAATATTATATAAAAGAAAAACTTATTTTATTATTTCCAAGGTCTACCACGGTTTAACCAATTATTATTTTGCCAATGAGCATAATCAACTTCACTTACACTAAATTTAATTTGCATTAATTTTGATATTCTAAACCAAATTCTAATTTTTAATGAAACTTTCTTTTTATTAAAATTTTTATTAACTTTTTCTACAATTTTATTAGTTTTTTTATCAACATCTTCTAAAATTTTAGAATTGATACTCTCATAATTTTCAGCTTGTACAGGGACCCCTATTGTATGAGTTTTTGTTACACCAAAAAATGTAAAAATTTCTTTTATTTCTTTTAAAGTTTTTTTACATACCGGACCTGCAGCAGTAGCCACAACTATTACCTGTTTATTAAACATTATCTTTTCTGGTCTATGTATTAAAAACATAGTAGGATAATGATCAAAAAAAGTTTTTAACTGACCTGACATATGAAGAATATATACAGGGGACGCTACAATTATTAAATCAGCTTTTAACATTTTTTCTTTTAACGGGAGAGTTATATCACTATGAGGACAATACTCTTCACCTTTTTTTACACAGTTCAAACACCCAACACAATAAGGTAATTTTTCTTTATGTAAATTTATTTCAAGAATCTCATCAGATTTAAATTTATTAGCAATATTTCTTGATATTGTTGAGGAACACCCATTTGCTCTAGGGGATCCATGAATTATTAAAGTAGTCACACCTTTGCTCCTATGTTAATAGGATAATATATATTGGTAAAAAAAACAAAAAAATAACATTACTAATTGCAACTGTTTTTGTTGCAAATTTTCCATCTGCCCTATATTCAATCGCAAATATTGATGTCATTGTCAAAACACAACAAGCCATTTGTACAACTAAAACATTTATTGTGTAATCATCAATTGAAACACCTAAATATACAAACCCTTTATAAACAAAATATGCAAATAATGGAGCTAATACAAATCTAACTAATAAAACTGCTACAGTATCTTTATCTGGAGCAAAATCTTTTAAATTCATTGTTCTTATATACATACCAATAAATAATAATGATAAAGGAGTTGTCATATTAGATACATAGGCTAATGCTGTATTTAAACTTGGAAAATATTCAATATTCATAACATTTAATAATAATCCAATAAATAATGAAATCATAATTGGGTTGAAAAACATATTTTGTATTTGAACTAAAATATGCAAGCGAATATCATTAGAACCAAGATATGAAGCATCTTTAATAATTCCTGAAATACCAATTGTCAAAGTAATGAGACTTCCAGCAATAAAACCAAGCATAACTAAAGGAACACAGTCCATTCCAAATATCATAGTACAAACAGGAAGACCTAAAAAAATAGTATTTGACATACTACCCATTAAGGCAAAAGTCCATTGTCTCCCTTTTCTAACTTTTATAATTTTAGCTAATAAATAAGTTAAATAATATAATACAATAATAATCAAAAGAGTTATGGGTAATAAAATTCCAAAAGATACTAATTCATCATGGGAAACAGAATTTACCATGCTATATAAAAGCATACCAGGTAAACATATATTAATTAATAACTTACTAAATAAATCAATAGCTTTTTTTCCAGCCCAAGGTCTTGGATATATTACAAACCCAAGTCCTAATAAGATTACCATAGTAAGTACAACTTCAAGTGCGATTTTCATTTATTAACCCTCAAATTAATTATTTTGCGAATAATAACATAATAAAAAATCTTAGTAACTACTTTTCATTAAAATCTATTATTTTTTTTCTCAATTTACCTGGAGTTGAATCTTCCATTTTCTTAAATACTCTAATAAATGAAATATCACTTGAGAATCCAGATTCTAGGGCAACCTCTTTTACGCTTTTATTTGTATTTAATAACAATTGTTTAGCAAATTCAATCCTCTTTTTATTTATTTGCTGAACAATACCAATACCGCAAGTCTCTTTATATATTGTAGATAAATAAGTATTACTTACATTTAATTCTTCACTAATACTATAGAGTCCTAAACTATCATCTTTAAATGATTTATCAATTATATTATTTACTTTATCAACAATAGTCTTTTGTGAATCATTTGTTTTAGTTTTTCCCTTAATTACAGATAAAAAAGCTTCTTTACTGATTCTAATATTCTTATCTATTTCAATATCAAACTTATCATCATATTGTTTAATCTCTTTGATCAAATTAACCAATAAATATGATGGCATGTACATATTATTTTGAAAAACAGTATCAATACATTTATGATATAGGGATATATTTTCTTCTTCAAACGCTTTCTTCAAATCTTGTAATACTAAATTAGTATAATCAGTATAATATTGAATACCTTTTCTATCTCTTAATAGATATTTACATTGTTGATATCCATAATAAATATCACCAATAGATAAACACAAATCACTTATTTTCAATTGTATATTATTTACTTTAATTGAATTAATTCTTAAAACATTTTCTAATTCATCAGATATATATTTTTTTATTTCTATATCTTCTTCTAAGTTAATAACTCCAACTAGATTCTTTTCATGCTCTAACAAATAAGTTTGGCACTCAATATCATAAAAAAGTTCATTTTTAAAGCTTTTTAGAAGTTTATTAACTCTTTCATCTTCTGATACAAAAACAATAAAAGAAGAATAAGTAAAAATAATATCATATTTTTTTAATAGTAAATTACACTTTTTCTCAGGAATATAAAAACTTAATAAATTAATTAAAAACAAGTTTTGAACATCATCAAATTGCTTTTTGATTCTTTCATCTTTATAAGTTTCTTCTTCTAATAAAGAATCAATTTTTTCATTTATAATTTTAAGAGAATCTTTTGAATATTTGTTAGGGGATAATTTATATGCCAAATCTCTAAAAGGTTTAAATAACTTCTTACTAGTTCTAAGTGAATATGTTAATGATAAAACAAAACTAACTATTAATGTTAATACTGTTGCTAAAATAAAATAGATCATACTATTTTGGTAGGACGATATATCCATACTAGTAATTAAAAAAACATTACTATAAGGCAAAATATTTACATATAAAAAGCTATTTAAATATTTGATTGGTGCAATATCGCTAGAATAATTTTCACCACTGGCTAAGAAAGAAGTTATATGATTATTATCATCATTTTCTTTAATTAAAATAAGATTGTCATTTATATAAAAACCAATTTCATCTATAAATGATTTATTATCTTCAATCGATAGTCCTGTCAAATCAAAATTAAATACGGTAATTTGCTTATAATTTGATTCATTAGCCTTATTTTTTGAAGTGGATACTCTTGTATAATTTAAAATGTTTTCAAAATCAGGATCATAACTAAAACCAGTATTATTATTTAGTATATATGATCTCCATTTCTCAAATCCATTTCTCATATGGTACCCATATTCTACTAAATAAAATTCTTTGAGAGTATAAAATCCACTATTGCAGACAACAAGATCTATTTCTGGATAATAAACGAATAAAGTATCTACAAGTGGATTTGTATTAGTAAAAGAATTTAACCTTATTGAATAATTATATAAATCATCATTTTCTATCTGGCCAGTTATAATTTTTTGATTAGCAGGATCTAAAATTACGGTAGTAGAATAATTTAAAGCATTTTGAAATTGTGTTTGGACAATTGATACTAAATACTCATTTAAGGTTAAAAACTTGTTCTTTTGTTCTTTTGAAATTCTATTAAAAAAAACAATAAATAAAATAGAACAGATGAGAAAGACCAAAATACCTACACTCATCATTGCTTTAAATGTTTTGTATCTTGATATACTTAAACCTAAGTGCTTTTTTAACTTCCTCATACTAAGTTAATATAAATTATATTTTATTCATTAATCAATAACAAATTAATCATATTTATATAAAAAGTTGAACTAACTTATTTCTTAAAGTGATTAAATATGCACTATTTCTTGGATAATCCTTAAAACTAAATGCACATGATTGACCTTCTTTTATTAGTTCAATTGTTTTATCACGGCCTATTTTTTCTTCTACTAAATATAGTAATTTCAAATCATTAAAACCTTCAACTTGAACTTCGTTTCTAATAGATGATAAAGGACCAGGGTACACTAAAAAAGGATCACCTGCAGGGAAAGCACAATTACCATCTGTTGTAATAAATGGATTAACACTCTCTCTAGAATTTTCACTTTCATAGTAATTATATCCCCAATGTAAGAATCCTTTAATGTTATACAAATACATTAAAACACCCATAATTCTATTTCTTGAAGATTCTAAGGCTATAAATCTATTAGGAACAAGATTCCCTTGAGCTATACAATAATAGGTCCATAGCTCTTCTACATTATTTACAAAAGGTTCAATATGATCATTAGATGGGATTGGTATTTCAACCAATTTATTCTCATAAAAAGAATAATCACTTAAGGCATCTATAATATTACAATCTTTTAATAAATCTTTTACTTGATTTTTTGCAATAGCATAACTTTCAAGTGATTTTAGATTTGGCTCATCTGAAATATGGAAATATAATTTATCTTTTGGATAACCAAAATTATCCAAATTTTCAATTAAAGAAGGGATAAAAGCTTCTAAAAATTTTCTATATTCTTTATCACTAGCTTTTACATGCCAACCAAATTTCTTTTTACTTACATAATTATTGTTTTCATCCAATTCAAATACAATAATTTTTGGAGTTGCCATAGCACCCCATTGAGTGAAAAAATGTGCAACTTCAATATATTTTATTCCACATTTTTTACAAATATCACACCATCTTTTTAATTTATCAAAATTAAACTCATATTTACTATTTTTATAATATACATCAACAAGTTGAACAGTAAGTCTCTCTTTATCTACATCAGTATCTAAAGATGGAGTAAATACTGGAGTTAATAACATATTAATATCAGCTCTATTAGCTGCAAAATCAATATATTTTTCTAATAAAGCCCAATGTTCTTCACTAAAAACATCAACTTTATGATAATTTGCAATACTATCACTATGGAACCACTGTGTATGTTTTATTGGTAACTCTGGCAAAGAATAATCAACAACATTGATTTCAATTTCTTTTTCAAAAAATATTTTCTTAGTATCAATTCTTTTTCCTGAATTACCTTCAAAAAAGACTTCTTCTAATTTTATTTTTACATTAGTGCTAATAGTTTTCTCATTTGATTTTAAAGCTATCCATAAAGATTTGAACTGATTTGGTAAAGGTTTTATTAATCCTTTATTACTAGTTAATAAATCAGGATATAAACCTGGATTTGTATCAATATAAAATCTATCTCTATTTTCTGTAGCCAAATACTCACATTTAACCAAATTAACATCAAATAATTCAAAATCAATATCACCCTCAATGTTAACATTAAAATATCTATTTCTAGCATCAATATCAGCATCAAATAGAGAATATACTAATTGTAAATTTAATCTTTCATTTTTAAATAGATTAAACTTACTAGACTTTTCTTCTTTAACTCTTTTTGTTGGAAATACTTTTTCTAAAGAAGAAGTAAAATAAAATTCATAATCAGCCATTTGTTTAACCTAACCCTTTGTTCCGCTTAAAGCAATTCCTTCTACGAATTGTTTTTGTAAGAATACATATAAAATAAATGGTGGTAGGAATGTGAAAGTTGAACCAGCCATAACTAGACCATAGTTTGTTGAATAAGAACCTTTTAATGCAGCAACTGCAAGTGTTAATGTTTTCATTGCAGGTTTTGATGCAATAATCAAAGGCCATAAGAAATCATTCCAACTAGTAATAAATGTAAAAATTGTTAATGAAACTAAAACAGGTTTTACAAGAGGTAAAACAATTGAAACGAAAATCCTATTTTCTCCACAACCATCAATTCTTGCAGCATCTAATAAATCATCAGGGACCCCTACCATAAATTGTCTTATTAAGAAAACACCAAATGCATTAATGATTGGCAAAATCAAAGCAATATAAGTATTCATTAATCCAAGATTCTTAATAATAACAAAGATTGGAATCATTTTAACTTGTCCAGGAATCATCAAAGTTGCTAAGTAAATTGCAAAAATTTGATCTCTAAAAGGGAACTCTTTTTTTGCAAATACATATGCAGCCATTGAACAAATGATAGCGTTTAATACACAAGAAGATACTGTAACTATCGTTGAATTTTTCAAATTTACCAATAAATTAAAGCTATCAATAACTCTAGTATAGTTAATCAAACTATAAGTAACATTAGAAAAATTTAAATCAAGAATATCTTTTTGTGTTAAAGAAATCATTGCCATATATAAAAAAGGGAAAACAGCTACTATTGCATTTAATATTAGAAATACCAGTAATATATAATAAATAACAGTTTTTTTATGTTGTTTAATCATTATTTACTCTCTCCTTTACCACTCAAAAATTTCTTTTGCAATGCTTGAAGAATCACCACAAGGACAAACATTACAAGTGCAATAGCCGCTGCATACCCCATATTGTAGCTCTTAAATGCAGCATTATATATTGTAAGAACTAAGGTAACCGTAGACATACCAGGGCCCCCATTAGTCATCGTATATACCATATCAAATACTTGGAAAGACCAAATTGTCCCAAGTGTAACAATCAAATATGTAACAGCAGACAATGAAGGTACTGTTATATGTAAGAATTGTTGTAAAGAAGATGCACCATCTACTTCAGCAGCTTCATATAATTCTTTTGGAACATCCATAATACCTGCATAATAAATTACTAAGAAATAGCCTACATTTTTCCAAACGGTAGCCATACAGACAGATAATAAAGACGAATTTTTACCACCTAACCAGTTTACTGAAGGCAGATGTAAAAAATTCAATATAGAATTCATTAATCCAAAAGGTTCTAAGAAAATGGACCATAAGGTACCAACTAATACAGCAGATGCTATTACAGGAATAAACATCGCACTTTTTATAAATTCACCAACTTTGTTTCTAAATCTTCCTGCTAAAATAGCAGCAATTACTAATGCAAAGATGGTTTGCAAAGGTACTGTAAAAACAGTAAAAACAAGAGTGTTTCTTAACGATGCAACAATGTATGGATCCTTTAACATCCTTAAATAGTTTGTTAAGCCTACCCATTGTGCAGGTTGAATAACATTAAATTTTGTAAAACTATAATAAATATTCATAAATATTGGTATTACGGAGAATACACTTATTAATATAAAACTTGGCAATATATACAAATAACTCATTATAGCATCATTTTTTTTCTTCATTTACCACCCCATACGTTAGGGAAGGAAAATATTCCCTTCCCTAATCAAAAATATTTAATTAAAGAACATTAGTAGAATATTCAACAGTTCTATCAATTGCTTGTTCAGGTGAGATTTCTCCCATCATCATTAATTGTAAATTCTTACAAAGATTATCAAAAATTGTTGCTGAAGCTTTAGCAACAGGTAATGTGTGGAAATAAGGGGTATCATTTTCATACATATCTTTAAATGCAGGATAGTCATTATATTCTTCAGTCTTTGTAATTGGAGTAAATGGGGATATTTCAGTGTGGAATCTTGTCATAATTGGAGCAGATGTAATTTCTTTAATTAAAGAAGCAGCTAATTCTTTGTGTTCACTAGCACTGTTCATAATTAATGAGTCAGAAGCTACCCAAATACCTTTAGTTGTTTCTTTTAATGAAGGGATAAATGTCCAATTTAGACCAGCATCAGTAAAGCTTTTTGCTTTATTTGCACCAAGACATGCAAATGCTACATTACCTTGTCTAAAATCATCAGTTACGTTTGTAATACCCAATTGAGCTTCATCAATAATATCATATTTAAATCTTAAGTCATGTAAGAAATTAGCAGCTTTATAAGCAGCATCTGTATCTGTTAGAGCTAATTTAGTACCTTCATCATTATAGATTTGTCCACCTGCTTGCCAGAAATATGGGAAGAAGTTGTCATCTAATAAACCAATAGATGGATCAGCCCATGATTGAGCAAAAGGCATTACGCCAGGAACATTTTCTTTAATTTGTACACATGCATTGATAAATTCATCCCAAGTTTCTGGTAATTGAGTAACACCAGCTTGATCTAAAATATCTTGGTTAACATACATAATACGAGCATTACCTACTACGAAAGGAAGACAATATTGACCACCCATCATATTACCTTGTGCCCAGTAATAATAGTTATCTTTTTCTTCTTGAGTGAAATATTTGTCTAAATCTTCTAGAGCACCCATTTGGATATAATCATAGAACATTTGCATATACATATAACCAACATCTGGGCCATCTCCTGAAGCAAAACCTGTTAAATATTTTTCTTCATAGCCACCCCAAGGAGTAATTTCAATTGACAAATTAACATTATTTTCATCAGCCCAAGGTTGTAGAGCTTCACTCCAGAATTGTTCATCTAATGAATCACCAGATGCAAATGGAGGTAACCATAATAACATATCTGTTTTTTTAACTTCTTTTGTTGCGCTTTCACTTGTTCCGTTTGCAAATACTGCACTTGAACCAAGAACTAAAGCTAATAACAACATTGCAATAACTTTTTTCATATATTTTCTCCTTAATATATTTTGATTTACTCGAATTTTATATAATCTATTAAAATTAATTCAATTTACAATTTTTTAGTTTTAAAAGCTTTACATTAACATTTTTTTAACTACATATATAATAATTTCTTATCAACAAATAAATTAAAAAATTTTTTAAATTTTTTTTACACAATAAAAAAATATTCAATTTCTTTTATAATTTATGTATATTTATTTAAAAGCTTAAATTTTATTAATTTGAGTTTTTTACAATCTAAAAAAATATTAATTATTTACAAATTTTTAATTCAAATATTTAGTAATAATTAAATTTGTAAGTATTGATTTTTTTGATATTTTTTACTATTTTATTAGTGTACCCTTTAGGTAAAACTAAGGGGGTGTACCGGTCTCGACTGGCGTAGATCAGGCTATTGGCTGCAAGCGGAGCGCCAACTCCTAAAACTAGCAACAAACAATAACTGCAAAAAAAGACGAAGAATACTTCGAAACTGCAGAATACGCTTTCGCTGCTTAATTGTAGCTTGCGTACAAGTAATATAGAGTGCCGCTCTTAGCTCTGTAATACTTGTAAGACTCAAGAGCTTACTTTTGTAATTGCCAGCGCTACAAAAGGACAATTTAGTTGGCTTGAATAAAACAAGGTTTGTTAATGATCCGAGTTTTATTGACATTTAATCATTGACTAAGCTTGTAGACGTCAATGGGTGGCACGTTAGGACGGGGGTTCGAATCCCCCCACCTCCATTCCCAAAAGCTTCCGTAAGTCTTTTTATTAAAGAGATTTAGGGAAGCTTTTTTATTTATAAAACGGTCAATTTGGCCACTATATGTCCAAACAAAACGTTTAATCCTTCTACACTTCTCCGTCTAAGTTGACTTCTTCAATTAAATTTTAACAGTGCGAATACTGTGCTGAAAAATGTCTAAAGAATAGTTACTCCGATGACTGTTTATCACGTTTGAATAATATACTTCCTGACTTTTAGGAACATAAAATTCAGCGATATTAATTCAAAATATATTGAGATCTGGAAACATAAGCTTCTTACTCCTAATGAGAAAAAACTATCCATAAAAACAATTCGAGCTTGTTTTCCTTTTCATTCCTTGATATGAGGTATTCCAATATATGTTTTTCTTCTTTAGGTTGATTATTTCCGATACTCTCATACTGGTTTCAAGGGATAAACGACACATAAGACTGTTCTTATGTGATGAGATATACCGCTTATTAAAGATATTATAGAAGGGGGCCACGTCTTCATCCGTTAATATATCGAGTAATTCATAGGGGTTCCTTGCCATAATACTTGTATAACGTCCTTGTCATTAATAACTTATGCAGTTATAAGCCGTCATATTCAGAGTATAACACTGCTCAATTCGGGGAACCAAGCCATTATTTGTATAATATAGAAAAGATTATAGTAGCTAATTTTTATTGTTCATTTAATAATACTAAGCAAATCGGGAACTACTTAATTAATAAGGTCAACGGACAAACAATTATAAAGAAGGCATCAAATATCACAAGTAAATCAAATAGAAATAGCTATTCGAGCATTTGAGGGCGGGAAATTTCATAAACTATGTAACTCTTTCATTACTGCCAAATAAAATGTTGAAATAACTAGTACTATCAACCATTTAGGAACTGATAAAAACGGTTAAAGAGACTCCAGATTCATGTTTTACAAAAAAAATGTTCATTTTGTTTTCATTGAATATACAACAACCAAAAAAAAAGATTTACTAGAGAAAATACTTGATAATATAGACAAGTGATTTGACAAAAGCAAGATTAAAATACCTCAAGAAAAAATTAATAAAATCATATATTACCACATAGATAAAATTGAAGCATATAGAAAAAGTAAAATTATAAAACTTTATCAAAAAATAATTGTGATTTTATAAATTATGTTATTAGTTCTCTTTCTTTTGAGTTAGCCCATTCTTATCCACACGTTGCAAATAACATATTGAACATTTCAATAGATCCTTTTCCCCAAAAAGTTTATTGAAGATAAATCAAGAACTATAATTCTTGAAAACAGTTTTTATCATCGTGAAAATAAAAAAGAAGAAATTTAAACATCATTAGATATTAATTATTTAATCGTTATTACTGAAAATGATGGAACTAACTGGAAAAATTAGGATTATTCTTGATTTAATATCAGAATATCTAAAAGAGCATCCAAATTACTTCGGTTGTTGTATTTAAAATAGATAGGCTACCTTAGAAGATGATTTTTTAAATTTATACAATTCTCATGATAATATTTTATTATTACTGGATGACTCCAACCGAATTGTGAAATTGAGCATGATACTCAGTTTTATTAATCAAAAGCAACAAAAGCTAAAATTAATCCTTACAGTTAGAAATTACGCAATAAAAACTGTACTAGATGTCATACCAGATAAAATATTTAAAAAATAAATATACAAAAATTCAATAGAACTCAGTTTAAAGAAATAGTTTCAGATGAAAGTATTGGAGTAAAAAATCCAGTAGTTATTGATCGAATCTTATAAAAAATTAGTTAGGTGTAAGTATTGACTATTTTTAGATAGATATGTTTTTATTATTTTAGAGATATGATAAATATTACTACAAAAAATCTTGAAATACGTAAGTTTGTTAAAGAAGATCTAGAGGATTTTAAGAAGCTCCTTGATATACCTAAAATTCCAGAGCGGTAAATGCAATAACATCATGGGGACTGTCAGAATTTTAGTTGTCATATATAATTGGAACAGCAGATAAAAAGAATATTGCATCTAGGATCGGTTTAGAGAATTTTGGGTATGAACTTATAGATACAAGAAACCTTCTTGTGCACATTATTAGTGAAAAGCATGTTTTTTTGTTTTTACAAAATGGAGTTTGGATGAGAATAACAATTTGTTCAAGTGTTAAAAATATATCTCAAATGCGCGAGCTAATGAGCAGATTTATGCAAAATCAAATTAATGCGCTTTTGACTAATCTTGATTTCAAAATCCCCGATTCAAGAATGACACTCGAGGTCAGGAAGGAACTACAGAATAATCATTTCTCCAAAATTAGTTCATCAGAAATAGTGTATGTTTTAACTCCAGATAAACATATTAGACGAATGGTAAGCATTGAAATCAGATATGCTAAGGCTCTAGTGAAGAGAATTATTTTCCAAAAAAAACCGGAGAAAATAGACTTAGATATGTTCGCTGATGATTTCCTTGATGTGAACAATTTATTATACGCGTGCAAAAAGAACAACACCTAACAGCAAATTATGCGACTCCCATTCGGGATTCGGACACTTCGTATATTTGCGCAACATAGGTGTTATATTATCGGAGACTATAGTGGAAAGAATAATTGAAACAGAGAGGCTCTTTCTCAGAGAGTTCGTTGTAAGTGATAAAGAAGAATTAGCAAAAATATTGAGCAATCAAGAGTCAATGAAATTTTATCCAAAACCATTTAACGATAAAAGAGTTGAGGACTGGATAAAATGGAATATTGATAATTACAAAAGATATAGGCATGGACTCTGGGCTGTCATTCTAAAAAAAGGAAACGTTTTTCTTGGGGATTGTGGAATAACCATGCAAGACATTGATGGTGAAAAATTACCTGAACTTGGATATCATATAAAAAACGAATATTGCAATAAAGGATATGCCACTGAAGCTGCAAAAGCATGTATGGATTATGCATTTAGAACATTTGATTATCCAGTACTTTATACTTATACAAAACAGGATAATAAGCCTTCAGCAAGAGTTGCTGAAAAAAATGGAATGAGTTTTGTGAAATATTTTGAGAAAGAAGTAATGGGAGAAATAGTTAAGGAGGTACTCTACTGCAAACACCGATAAAACGACATATAACACATATTAGGACCCAATCTGTCGAGAACAATTTTCCCCCTGTTCTATTTATGGAAAGTATTTCCAGCTATATACCTTATTAATAATGATTGATAATTTTTTTCTAAATTAACCTATTGTGTCAAAATCAAAACAAATAAAATCTAGATATATCATTTCAATATAACAAAATAAAATATATAGTAAAAATTAATATAAATATGTGTATCAGGTTCAAGTCTTTATGTAGTCATTCATTGATGATAATATCCTTTGAGTAACCATAAAAATTCAATATCAATCAAAACCACTAATAAAAGCGGATTCAATCACTAATTATCTGTATAATATATAATAATTTATACAATTATTTAAAAACCATCAAAACATAATTTTTAGGTTTGAATCCCCCCACCTCCAAATTAAAACCATTCTTTTATTATCCAAATCTTGATAAATCAATTGTTCATTATTAATTATTTTGCATTTCAACTAAATACTGCTATAATAAAGATATATTTACTTAAATAAAGGATAATAATGACAAGAGAGATAGATAAAGTATCAATATTAATAATTTTTATTTTTTTAATTATAATACTTTTTATAAAAAGTTATTATTTTTCAATGCCAAATTATTCCTTTAGAATCTATTATGATAAAATAAACTCCTCAATTATTAATGATATGAAGAACTATGATATTAATATAGTTGAAGCTTCCTTTTTTACAAAAGAAGATGTAAATATAATACATTATAATAATTCAAAAGTAATAGGATATTTATCATTAATTGAAATTGGCAGTTGGGATTCAACATTAAATCAAAAATTAAAAGATAACGATTTCTTAAAAGATTCTAATAATAAAAGGCTTATGAACTTAAGTGAAAATAATTATTTAGGGGATCTTTCCTCCAGCAATTTTAAAAGTGCATTATTAGATATATTAAAAACTAGAATAATTGATAAAAACATGGATGGAGTTTTTTTTGATACTCTAGATTGGATTGATTACTATAAAAATGATACTGCAATTTATAACCAATTAATTACTGGATATAAAGATTTCATTAAAGAAGTGAAAAATCTATATCCTAAATTAATGATTATACAAAATAGAAGTTTCACATCTTATAATGATTTTAGCAAAAAATATGTAGACGGATTGTTATGGGAAAACTTCAACTCTCCCTACATTGAAGATGATAAAACCGATATTAAATTACTAAAAACTATAAAAAGAAATTCTTTTCTTTATAAAACTAACATCTTCGTGCTATCATTTATTAATGAAGATATTAATAGAGAATTAAGTAAAAAGTTAAAATGGAATTTCCTATTTAGTCAAATGGAAAATAGATATTCAAATTGGAATGTTGAAACTAGATAAAGAGGTAAAATGAAATATAGAAAAATCATTATTAATTTATTATTAATTTTATTACTTATTACATCTTGTTCAAAACAAAATGATGTAATTGATACTACAATCTCTGATAATTCACAAATTTATGATAACTCATTAAATAATAATGTTAAAGAAGTCTATGTAACAGTTTTACCTCCTAAAGCAAATGAAGATAGATATAATTTTACTTTTGCAAATCTGAATGCTGATTTAACTAATCCAATAAATAACTTTGATCCAGAAGTTAAAATCATATTCCAGGAAGGAAAGAACGGAGAAATAAGTAAAAGTGATTATGGATTTGGACTAACTCAATACAATGCTACAATGGAACAAAGAGGTCAATCAGCAAGGCTATCACCACTAAAATCTTATAAAGTTAATCTAAATACAAAAGCACCTTGGGATGGATATGTAACAGTAAATTTAAATAAGCATCCTTTTGATGATTTAAGAATTAGAAACAAATTAGCTTTTGATTTGATAAAAGATATTCCAAATGTGACAAGCGCAAGAACTCAATTTATACATCTTTTTATAAAAGATTATAGTGAAGAGAATTACTCCAATGATTTTGTTGATTACGGTTTATTTACCCAAATAGAAAATATTGATAAAAAATATCTTGAAAATCATAATTTAGATCCTAATGGCACTTTATATAAAATAGAAAATTTTGAATTTAAGAGATATGAAGATATTATAATGGATGTAGATGATTCTGATTATAGTAAAAAAGCTTTTGAAACCATATTAGAAATAAAAGAAGCGGATAACCATACAAAATTAATTAGCATGCTTGATGCTGTAAATAATGATAATATTAATATTAACAAAGTAATTGATACCTATTTTGATAGAGAGAATTTCTTAACTTGGTTAGCATTAAATATAATCACAGATAACGTTGATACTCAAAGTAGAAACTATTTCCTTTATAGTCCTTCACAGTACAATATTTGGTATTTTATACCGTGGGATTATGATAAAGCATTAGGAGGTTATGAAGATTTCAGACCAATTTGGCAAAAAGGAGTCTCTAACTTCTGGGGAAATACTCTAATCAATCGATATTTAAGAAATGAAGAAAATAGAGAAGAATTAACTGAAAAAATAGAAGAAATATCAGAAATAATCAATCAAAAAGAAATAGATAAATATGTAGATTTATATAAACCTATTTCACTAGAGTTTTTAACTAGATATCCAGATTCTTCTATCAATAAATTAAGTGATGAAGAAATAAACAATGAAATTGAGAAATTAAGAAAATCTAAATATGTTAATATTGAAGAATATTATAAGAGTCTTCAAAGACCAATGCCAGTCTTTTTATATACACCATATAGCACTGGTAATTTCTTAGAATTCAATTGGAGTGATTCTTTTGATTTTCAATCTGATCAAATCTATTATGATTTTCAACTTAGTGAGTCCCCTCATTTTGATAATATTTTATTCGAAAAAAAGAATTTATTAGACAATGAGTTAATAATTGACAATTTACCTGCAGGACATTATTTCTACAGAGTTTTCATTAAAGATAAATATAATAACACATCAGATGCTTTTGATATTTATTACGATAGAGCTACCCTAACGTATTGCTATGGGGTTAAAGATTTTTACTCTAATTAGGAGCATATATGAAATTTAGACATGAACATAAATTTTTAATTGAATATGATACTTATTTGAGTATAAAAAATGCTTTAACAAAAGTTATGCAATTAGATCAAAACTCAATTAAGAATGAAGGATACCATATTAGAAGTCTTTATTTTGATGATGTTTATGATAGTGCGTTATATGAAAAATTATCTGGAATATCAGAGAGACAAAAGTTTAGAGTAAGAATTTATAATTATTCTGATAAAAGAATTAAATTAGAAGTTAAGAAAAAATATCAAGATTATACAAATAAGATTGGAACTACTATAACAAAAGAAGAATATACAAAACTATTTCAATGCGATGTTAAAGATTTTGCTTTCTCAGATAATTTAGTAAAAAGAAATTATTACCTTGAAGTTAGGAACAATTTATTAAAGCCAAAAGTAATAGTTGATTATTACAGAGAAGCTTATGTATTACCATATAATGAAATTAGATTAACTTTTGACAAGCAATTGTCAGCAGCTAATCCTTGTATGAATATATTTACGGATAAAATCACAACTAAGAATTTACCTAAAGAATATTCTCGAATCTTAGAAGTTAAATATAATAACTTTCTACCGACTCATATTAAAACAATACTTGAACAATATAATCTAACTAGATTATCAGTATCTAAATATTTGTTGTGTAGGAATATTATTCAATAAGGAGTTTTTTTAGATGAACGATGTAATTGGGTTTAATGATATTATTAAAAATAGTGTTATAGAATCATCTTTTTTAGGCAACTTTACTATACAAGATATAGTGAGTGTTATAGTAGTAACATTATTGGTTAGTCTATATATGTTTTATATCTATAAAAAAACTTATAGTGGTAATGTATATAGCCATAAATTTAATGTATCTCTTGTACTAATGGCTTTAATAACTTCTGAGATTATAATGACCATTAGTTCAAACCTTGTATTATCTTTAGGTATGGTTGGTGCATTAAGTATTGTAAGATTTAGAACAGCAGTAAAAGAGCCTTTAGATATCGTATTTATGTTCTGGTCAATTGCAATTGGAATTACCACCGGAGCAAGATTATATGCTCTATCAGCTATTAGTTCTTTATTAATTGGGTTAGTTTTAATAGTTCTATTAAAATATAAAAATACAAATAATGTTTACCTATTAATAATTCATTATAATTTAGAAGCCAATGAAAAAGTATTATCTGAACTAAATAAACTAAATTATAAAATGAAATCAAAAACAGTAAATCATGGAATATACGAATTAACTCTTGAAATTAAATTAATTGGAATAAGCACTGAATTTATCGAAACTCTATCTGAAATTGATGGCGTTTCTAATGTTTCATTAATTAATTATAATGGTGAATTTGCACAATAAAATTGAGGTGATTTTTTGAAGAATGAAGAAAATATAACCAATAAAACTTTAATATCTATTCTTGAAACTCTAATAATAAATATCATAGTTTATTTGATATTTTATAGTAGCCAAGCTAACCAAGAAGTGTATTTATTCTTAAATCCACACCCTTTACTAATTTTAACTATTATCATTGCTTTAATTTATGGAATGAGAAGAGCGTGTATATCTGCATTAATTTCAAGCATATTTTATATAGCAGTATTTTTAAAGACAAATGGAGATATACTTATATTTTTATCATATTTCAAATACTACAAATATCCCCTATTCTTTCTTTGGATGGCAATTTTAATTGGTGCTTTCAAAGATAATCACGATAAAGAAATAGAAAAAATTAATGAAGAAATTGAAATAATTAAAAATGATAATCTCTTATTAGAAAATGATGTTAATTTATTAAATAAAATACAAAGTGAATTAAAGAAACAAATTATTAGTTCAAATGAAAGTATAATGAGTTTATATGATATAGCAACTAAACTAGAATCTTTTGAAATTGAAGATATATATACAGAAACAGTTGGTATTTTAAAAAAATATTTAAGAGCAACAAGTGTATCTCTATATACTGTAGATTATGAAAATATGTATTTAAGATTAAAAATATCATATGGTGAACCTCAAGAAATACAACTCTCAATTGATGCAAAAAATTGTAGTTGGTTTATTAAGATTCAAGAAGAAAAAAGAGTAATTAAGCATTCCTTATTTGAAGAAAATACTAAAGATTTACCTTTAATGTCAGCTCCTCTAATAAAGAACAATCAAATTATAGCAATTGTAAATATAATGGATATGGAATTTGATAGCGTATCAGAATATGCTTATACCTTATTTCAATTAATAGTAGACTGGATAAATAGAGCATTAGAACAAGCTACTTATGTTGAAGAGTTAGAAGGAAATAAATATTTAGAAGACACAAATTTAGTCAAAGCAAATTACTTCAAAAAGAGAATAGAAATAGAACAAAGAAGGAAAAAAGAATTTGGAATGGATTATTGTATCTTTAGTTATAGAGTAAAAGATTTAACTATTGAAGAAATTGATAGCATAGTTAAAAACACTTTAAGAGGCGTTGATTTAGCTTATTATAATATAACAAGCAATTCTTTAACTTTCCTACTTCCTGCTACAAAACAAGAAAATAGCTATTACATTCAAGAAAAGATTATTAAAAATTTTGATAACAAACTTGAAGCTATAGAATTAAAACCTGTGGAGGTTTAATGAAATATTTAATTTATGTCTTATTAATGATTTTAGATATCTTATTATTTGCATTTCTTTTCATCTATGAAGAGTATCTATTACCTATATTAATATTACATATTATTATTTATACAATTTCTTGGAAACTTTATATTACATTTAAATTTACAACAGATGCAATTCCTTATTCAATTATATTATTTATGCCTATTTTAGGAGTCCTTATTTTATATTCATTTATTTTTAGCATAAATCATTTCTTTAGTGACAATGAAATAATATCAGATTATGAAAAAATGCTTTTAGGATCGGATACAAAAACAAGATCAAAAAAAGTCGATTATGCTAAAGAAATAAAAACTATGAGCTATCTAGATCTATTACCTTATATTGATCCAGAAAAGAAAAAAGAGATTTTAATTGATTCGGAAAGCACATTAAAAAGAAATAATGCAATCATCTTAAAAAAGGCTCTTGAGTCATATGATAAAGAGGTTCAACACTACTCCGCTACTTTATTAAATAGTAGCGAAAATGAACTCATTAATAATATTAGTTATTTAAGAGATAAGTTTAATGAAACAGATAATGAAAAATTTTTAGATCTATTAGCTCAGGCATATAAAGACTATTTAGACTCCTCTCTCATTGAATCTGACAGCATTAATATTTTCAGAAAAGAATATATTGATGTCTTAAATAAAAAATTAACAAGAGGATCTTATTCAATAAACACATTAACAAAATTAGTTGATACTTACCTTGAAATTAAAGATATTTATAATGCAAATATAATTAATCAAAAAATTAAAGATGAATTCGGAGAAAATGATAACTATAAAATTAATAAATTAAATATTTTATTTGAAGAAAAAGATTTTAATCAAATTAACAAATATTTAAATAGTTTAGATAAGAAGGATTTTAATAATAATAAGCTAAAAGAAATTAAAGATTTCTTTAAGAAGGAGGCCTAAAGATATGACAATATGTATGGTTGCTGAAGGCTCCTATCCTTATATTGCGGGGGGTGTTTCTAGCTGGATAAATCAAATAATTTTAGCTTTTCCAGAATATAAATTTAAAATTGTTACAATTATGCCATCAAGAAAAGAAGAAATTGAATTTAAATATAAAATTCCTGAAAATGTTGTACAAATTGAAACTATCTTTTTGGACGACTATGTAAAAATAAAGCATAAAAAACATGTTAAAAACCCCACTTTATCAGATAAAGAACAAAGGGAATTAAAAAAACTAATTAGAATTGATAGACAAGTTGATTGGGAATTTATTGTAAAATATTTCAACAAAAAACATGCGGGAACTTGTATCGATTTTTTACAAAGTAAATTCTTCTTTGAAGAAACCATGAAATTCTATGAAGAAAATTTTGCTGACGAAGTCTTTAATAATTTCTTTTGGACTATAAGAAATATGTTATTGCCCTTAATATATTTAATTCAAAAAAAAGTAGTAACAGCTGATATCTATCACTCAGCATCAACGGGTTATGCAGGAATTCTTGCAACTGCTTATTCAATAAAAAACAATAGCCCATTTGTATTATCTGAACATGGTATTTATGGTAGAGAAAGAGAAGAAGAACTATTAAAAGCTAAATGGGTTGTTGGAATTTATAAAAAATTTTGGATTGATTTCTTTTATTCCATTTCTAATGCAGCTTACCAAAGAGCAAGTACTGTAACATCATTATTCCCAGCAAATAGAGAAATACAAATCAAACTGGGTGTTAATAAGAGAAAAACTGTGGTAACTCCGAATGGTATAAATTATGAAAAACTAGGAATTGAGAAAGTTGAACATAAAGGAATAAATGTGGCTTCAATTCTTAGAATTGTACCAATTAAAGATGTTATGACAATGATAAGAGCTTTCAGCTTAGTTAAAAATAAGAGACAAGATGTTAAATTCTACCTTATTGGTCCTGCTGAAGAAGACAAATCATATTATGAACAATGTAAAAATTTAATTAAATTATTAAATTTGAAAGATTCAATAATTTTTACGGGAAGAGTAAATATTAAAGAATATTTAGGCATGATAGATATATTAGTTCTAACATCTATTTCTGAAGGGCAACCATTGGTAATTTTAGAAGGTTGGGCCGCAAAAATTCCTTTTGTTTCAACTGATGTAGGTAGTTGCAGAGATTTATTAGAACAAGATAAATATGAAGGACCATGTGGAATAGTAACAAAACTAGCTTCTCCTAGTGATACAGCTGGGGCAATACTAAAACTTATAAACAATCCTGAATTAAGAAAAGAAATGGGAGAAAATGGATTAAAAAGAGTTAAAAGATTATATAATGATAAAGTTTTGATAGATAGTTATAGAAAAATTTATATTAAATTATTTAATAGAAAAAATAAGTGTAACAAGGGTTAATTATGGCAGGTATTGGTTTTACATTAAAAAAAATGTTTCAAAAAGAGACCTTTTCAAATAGGGCCTTAGCTTATTTATATTCTTCATTTATTGCGGCAGGACCTTGGATAATAAGTGTTATTTCAATTAATGCCTTATTAATGATTATGCAAATTTTAGATGTAATCGCAGTTGAAAGGAATTTATTTTCTGCAACTATTGTTTATACCTTTTTGTTCTCGCAGTTATTAATTTCCCCTATTCAATTACTTATAACTAGATATTTATCTGACCAATTATATGAAAAGAAATACGAAATGATTAGACCAACATTTATTGGAATTAATAAAATAGTTTTCTTTTTATCCTTACTAATTTGTACAATTTTTTATTGGAATAAACCAATTCCAATTTATTATAAAATTTTTTCCTCATATTTATTTATAGTATTGTCTACCATTTGGATTTTAATGATATTTTTAAGTGCTATCAAAAACTATAAGCTAATAATTAAAGCATATTTATTTGGAGCCTTGGTTACTATTGGATTATTATTTTATTTAATAGAAAACCCTATTCATTTTAATGAATATCAAAGTGCAACCAATTTTTTAATTGCTTATTTGTTAGGATTAACTACAACTTTAGTATTTTTCCTTTATAGTTTTTTTTCAACCTTTGAACAGAGATCAATTTATGAATTTGATTTTATAAAATATTTTAACAAACACTTTTCTTTATGTTTAATTGGTATATTTTATACTGCGGGATTATGGATTGATAATTTAATAATGTGGTTTAGTAAATTTGAATTAACAATTTTAGATACATTTAGATTTGCACCATACTATGATAATGCTATATTTTTATCATATTTAACAACTATACCTGCTTTAGTTTTATTTTTAGTATTAATTGAAACAGATTTTTATTTAACCTATAAACAGTATTTTGCTAATACTAATTCTCCAGTTACTTTAAAAGAAATAAAAAAATCAGAAAATAAAATGAAAAAAACTTTAAGTGATAACCTTTTTTTCACCTTCTTTACTCAGCTCCTAATTAGTGTCACAATTGTATTGTTATCAACACAAATTTTTAACTTTTTAAGTATCAACTATATGATTAGAGATATATTTAAAATTACTACAGTTGGCACATTATTTAATATATTGAGTTTTCTCTTAATTTTAATATTTTTATATTTTGAAAGAAAAGGAAATGCTTTATTTGTTGCTTTTAGTTTCTTTATATTAAATGGTATATTTACATTAATATTTAAGTTCTTACCTATTGAATATACTGGATTAGGATTTACTTTAGCTTCATTTATTTCTTTCATGATTGCATCTTATATATTAAGAAAGATTCTAAATGAAATAACCTATACTACCTTTGCACTTCAACCGATTTACATAGCCGAAGAAAAAGGTATTTTTGCATCAATTTCTAAATTTTTTAATGCTTATCTATTTAAAAAGGACATGCAAAAACAAAATTATAAAGAAGTTACTAAAAAGTAATTTTATTTATTTTCAAGATATATTGCAGGTTTTATATCTAACAATTTTGTTTTATTTAAACAATCCAACCCTTTTACGTATATAATACCTTTATCAAAATCAATATCAACTATTGGTAATATTGCAACCCCAATTGGATTTGGTCTATGAGGGGATCTTTTAGCAAATATTCCTAAATCTTTATTATGAGAATGAGGGCATTTTTTAATTGACTTTGATTCAATATTAGAATCTTCTTTATCGCCTAAAAAATATAAAACCATTATTTTTTGATTTATTTTTAATCCTCTTATTTCCGTTTTTAAATCATCATTAATAAAAAGTTTACATAAAGGTCCATTAAAACTAATATTTTTAGGACATTCTGCTAATGAGTTATATGGAGTTTCTATATAACCAATAAAATTAAAATTCTGTGACATTTTTTCTCCAATATTATGTTAAATAATAAGTTAATAATTCTTACATACAAAAGTTAACAACAGGTAACAAAAATGTCAACAAAACTTTAACATAAATTTTTATTATTTCTAACTATAGAAAGCATTTTTTTAAATCCAAAATATTATAAACTTAGTTCTCTAAAAGTACGGTAAAATCAAATTTATAAGGAATTTTATATTTGGTTTTTACTTCAGCTCTTAATGTATAATTCATTTCAAATTTTTTATATTTAACTAATTTATGAGTTAAGTATTAATCTAGAGAATTATATCCAAAAACCAATATGATTCTATTATTTTTTTATATTAAATCAAACTTATTGCATATGTTAGGTACTTACTACATGTTTTATTGCTATTTAATTCGTCGTATTATAAGCATTTATACATTTTTTGTATTTTTTTATAATATTTTTTATAATAATTGTTGACATAAGTTACAAGATATTATATAGTAAAACCATAAAGAAACTAAATAACAAAAATAATTAAAAGGAAAACAAAATTATGAAAAAATTATTAACTATCTTAGCAGCAGCTTTAATCGTATCAACTCCAGTATTCGCTATGTTATCTTTCACAGGTCAAACAGCAGACGTTCAATTAAAAACAAATATTGCAGAAACTCCTGTTTCTTATGAATTAGCTTATGACGGTGATGTTATTAAAGATCAAACTACTAATTATGAAATTGGTGTTTTAACTTTAACTAAAGACGGTTCTACTAAAGACTTTACTGTTATAGCTACAAGTAACTTAAACGACGACTTAAGCGTATTAGTAGATGTAATTCCTTCTACATTCCAAACAACTTTAAATAATGGTAGTGATAATTATGATTCAGGCATTAAACCAAGTGTTAATACATCTAAAGAAGTATCAACTCTAACAGCTGGTAAACACGTTGACTTATTAGTAAATAAATTTAACTTAAGCTGGAGTGGTGATGAAGATCTTCCTGCTGGGGACTATGTAAGTAACGTAAAGATTATGTACTCCATTAACTAGAACATATATATAAAAAAATAGGAAATCATTAAGAGAGTGGCAGCTGTAATAAGTTGCCATATTTTTTTGCCAAAAAAATTAAATAAAAAAAACGACTAATACTCTTTAATGCAAATGTAAGCTAAATTATTTATTTAATATAATATTAATTTTCTCATCTATATTTGTAGACTTTAAACATACAAAATTAAATTCTCTTACTATTTTATTATTTATTAATTCAAAGCTAGCAATATCATCACTATCTTTCATAATTGACTTATATGCAAAAGTAATACCCAAATTATCTTTAATTAAATCTTTTATAATCTCAAATGCACTAATACAATTTACTGAATTAAAACTATTAATTGAATAATTCTTTTTTAATAGCTCTTGTTCAAATATAAATCTAGTACCAGAGCCTTCTTCTCTAATAATTAAATTTTGATCAAATAACTCTTCAAAATTAATTTTTTTATTAGCGAATGGATGTTCTAAACTACAAAAACCAACAAAATCCTCTTTACTATATAATTTATAATCATATTCTGTTTTATCAAAAACACCTTCTATTAATACAATATCTAACTCATTATTATCAACTTTCTGTAATAGATTTTTTGTATTGTCTATAATAAATGTAACTGAATAATTATTTTTAATTAATTTTTTTATTTGATCATTAATTACATAATTACCAATAGTTTTTGTAGCTCCAATTCTGATAGATTTTAAATTAGCTTGTTTTAATTTCTTTTCTAATTCTTCTTCATTATTTAAAATTATTGATAATTGTTTTTCCAATAAGATCGCTGCATCTGTTTTATATAATTGTTTTTTATCATAAATGAATAATTTTGTTTGATAATAATCTTCTAATAAATGGATATGTTGAGTAACTGAAGGTTGAGACATATTCAACTTCTCTGCAGTAATTCTATAATTCATTGTTTTACATAAAGTTAAAAAAGTATTTATTTTATAATCTAACATATTCACCTCATAAGAATTTTTAATCAATACATCAAAAACTATTATTTTATTTTATTACTGATTTTTGATATATTCAACTTTTGTAGGAGAAAAATATGAATTTTATTAAAGAAAACTATCTTGGAATTGCTCTGGCAATATTAATTGCCATACCTTCATACTTAATTGGAACAATGTACCCAGTAATTGGAGGACCAATAATTGCGATACTATTAGGCATGTGCTTAAATTCAATTATAAAAAATAAGGCAAAATTTACTACAGGAATTAAATTTACATCAAAAAAAGTATTACAATATGCTGTAATCTTATTAGGCTTTGGATTAAATCTTAACGTTGTATTTCAAACAGGAAAACAATCTCTTCCAATTATTATATCAACAATTTCTATCTCTTTAATAATTGCATACTTACTTAGCAAGGTTTTAACTATAAACAGTAAAATTGCAACTCTTGTTGGAGTTGGATCCTCAATTTGTGGAGGAAGTGCTATAGCTGCAACAACTACCGTAATCAACGCAGATGATGATGAAGTTGCAACAGCATTATCAGTTATCTTCTTTTTCAATGTTCTAGCAGCAATATTTTTCCCTCAATTAGGGGTTTTGCTACATTTTGATACTACAAGTGGTAATGCCTTTGGTATATTTGCTGGTACAGCAATTAATGACACATCCTCTGTAACAGCAGCAGCATCGACCTGGGATAGTATGTTCCATTTATCTTCACAAACCCTAGATAAAGCAGTTACTGTTAAATTAACTAGAACATTAGCAATAATACCTATTACTTTAGGCTTAGCTGCTATTACTTCAAAAAAAGAACAAACAGAAAATTCATATAGCATTAAAAAGATATTCCCAACTTTTATTTTGTATTTCCTTTTAGCCTCTGTTATAACAACTATTTTATTAAATTTTGGAGTCAGTCATTCAGTCTTTGCTCCTTTTAAAAGTTTAAGTAAATTTTTTATTATCATGGCAATGGGGGCAATTGGATTCAATACAAATATTGTTCAATTAATAAAAAAAGGTGGTAAACCAATCCTACTTGGATTCTGCTGCTGGATTGGAATTACTCTAGTTAGCTTACTGACTCAACACCTATTGAATATTTGGTAAAACACCTTAAAAAGGTATATTAAATATAATATAAAAAGCGCCACCTAATACACCTGACAATAATAAAATAATAATTGGATTAATTTTCTTAAAATAGATAAAGAAAAATGCAATTAAAAATATTACTAATGCGTATATATTAAAAGTATTTAAACTAGTACCAAAAATTGATAATAAAAAGATTGAAATACCTGCTGTTAAAATCATTGCAACAACAGCAGGTCTTAATCCTGCTAAAACACCTTCAAGAATATAATGTTTTTTATATCTATTATATAAAAAGCCTAAGAATGAAACAAAAATTATTGATGGCAAAATACAACCAAATGTAGCCACAATTGCACCTTTTATTCCAAATAAATGTATTCCTACAAAGGTTGCACTATTTACTGCAATAGGCCCAGGTGTCATTTGAGCAATAGAAATTAAATCTGTAAATTCTTGTAATGTCATCCAATGATTAATTGTAACTATTTGCTGTTGAATTAATGGAAGTGCTGCTAACCCACCTCCAAAACTAAATGCACCAATTTGTAAAAAACAAAAAAACAAAGTTAATAAAGACATTATTTAGCCTCCTTTTTCTGTTTATATAAAGCAAAAAAACCACCTAACAGGGCACAAGTTAATATAATAAGAATAATATTAAATTTTAAGAAATAATTTACAATAAAAGCTAATACCATAATTAATATAAAAAAAGGCTCCTTTTGTTTAATTATATTTCTTGCTAATTGAATTACAACAGAAATTATTATGGCAGCAATCGCAGGTTGCATCCCTTTTAAAAAAGCACTTACATATAAATTTTCTTTAAATTGATTATATCCAACTGATATTACTGATAAAATCAAAAATGGAGGTAATATTGTACCGAAAATTGATACAATAGCGCCTACTATTCCACCTACTTTATATCCAACTAAAATTGAACCATTTACAGCTACAGCTCCTGGGGATGATTGAGCAATTGCTACTAAATTCAACATTTCTTCTTCATCTATCCATTTTAATCGATCTACAAACTCATTTTTCATTAAAGAAACAATTACATATCCACCACCAAAAGTAAAAGCACTTAGAGTGAACATAATTCTAAATAAATTAAAATAATCTTTTTTTTTCATATATTTCCTTCAAAGGCTAATATACACTATTTATAAATATATGTAAAATATAATATATTAATAATATATATAAGAAAAATATTATAGGTTGATTATATGACAATTAGACACTTAAAAATATTTATTGCAGTTTGTGATTATAAAAGTACAGTAGAGGCTTCAAAACAATTAAATATTGCACAACCCTCTATTAGCTTTGCAATAAAAGAAATAGAAAATTATTATGGAATAAAATTATTTGATAGAATTAGTAGAAAATTAGTTTTAACAAATGATGGAGAGAAATTTTTATTTCAAGCTAGAGATATAATAAATAAAGTCAATAATTTAGAAATCAATTTTAAAGACAATGATTCTACTCAAATTATTACTCTTGGTTGTAGTGCAACAATTGCAATTTTTATTCTACCAAATATTCTAAAAAAATTTAAAGAAACAAATAAAAATATAAATTTCAATCTAATTATTAGAGATTCTAAAACCCTTTCTCAAATGCTATTAAAAAACGAATTAGATTTAGCATTAATTGAAACACCCATACTAGATAAAGATCTAGTATCAAAGCCTTTCTATAATGATAATCTGCTACTTTATTTATCAAAAGATAATAAACTATTAAAGAGAGATATAATAAAACTAGAAGATTTAAAAAATGAAAATATTATACTTAGAGAGAGACATAGTGCTGTTAGAAAATTAGTTGATGCGACATTCATTGCAAACAATTTTAATACAACGATATCTTGGGAAAGCACTAGTACTCAAGCAATAATCTCTTTAGTAGAAAATAACTTAGGAATTACAATTTTACCTTCTCTTTGGAGTAATTCATTAAAATCTGATAGTAATATTATTACAAAGGAAATCACAAATTTAAAAATAAAGAGAGAATATTCAATAATAAATCACAAAAATAAATATATATCACCTGTGATAAATGAATTTATTATTAATTGCTTAAATTATAATTATTAATGATAATGCTTGCTATTCATTTAAATTGATCTAATCTATTATCAAACAAATACTTATAGCTTTCACAGAATCTAAACGTATTATCCTTATTTTTATATCTAGGGCATCCATCTCTACATAAAAATAAATATTCACAATTTTTGCAATCATCATGTAAAACAGGAGGATTTTTTATAAAGTTTATTTCTTCTCTATTTTTTTTCTTCATCTAAATAAAAACAATAATCACATTTTAGAGTACAAAAACTAGAAGCAAGTTTTATCATTAAAGTTATAGATTGTTTCATATATTCTATATAATAAAATAATAGTTTAAATGTTGGCAATATAAAAGAGGCCTTTAACAAGGCCTCTGCAATTAAATATTATTATTATTTTTTAGATCTTTCAGCTTTTCTCTTATTATGAGTCTTTTCAATAGCAGTAACAATTGTATCATATCCAGTACAACGACAGAAGTTACCAGAAATTTTCTTTCTAATCTCATCACGAGTAAAATCTTCATCACTTTCAATAATTGGTAAAGAGCTCATTATAAAACCTGGAGTACAGAAACCACATTGAATAGCTCCTTCATCAATGAAAGATTGTTGGATATCAGAAATATTACCATCAATATCACTTAATCCTTCAAGAGTTTGAATTTCTTTGCCTTCTGCCCAGATTGCCATATAAATACAAGAGTTAAAAGTTTCACCATCAACAAGAACTGTACAAGCACCACATTCTCCAACATCACAACCATGTTTGATACTATGTAAATGTTCTTCGCCTCTTAATAAATCAGATAATGAAGCTCTTGAATCAACATAATTTTCTCTAACTTTTCCGTTTATCTTACAAGTAACTAATTGCTTTTTCATTAGAATTCTCCTCCTGCTTGTTCAATTGAGGATTTTAAAGCTCTTCTAGTAAGTTCTTTTATCAATTGAATTCTGAAATCTTTTGAAGCTCTCCAAGAATTTCTTGGATTTACATCTTCCATTACAGCTTGAGCAGCTTCTTCAAATATATCTTTGTTTACAAGAGCTCCAGCTAACTTACTTTCTGCACTTAATGCACGAAGTGGAACAGGACCCGCTACACCAAAGGCAATTCTTACTCTATCAATATTTTTCTTATCATCAGTTAATCTGACATTAGCAGAACAACCTAAAGTTGCAATATCCATAGCTCTACGCATTGAATATTTAATATATTTACCAAAAGTCTTATCATAAGATTCTTTTTTAATTCTAATACCTGTTAAAATTTCACCTTCACGTAAATCTACTCTACCTGCACCTAAACTAAATTCTGCATATGGTAAAATTCTGATTCCATCAACACTAGCAATTTCTAATATAGCATCATACGCTTTTAATGTTGTAGCAGAGTCTGCACTAGTAACACCATTACAAATATTACCACCGATAGTTCCAATATTTCTTATTTGTGGACCACCAATTTGATCAACAGCTTCACCTAAGGTTGGAACATATTTTTGGATAATAGGATTATTTGTAATATGAGAGAAACTAGTTAATGGACGAATTAATATTGTTCCATCTTCTTCCATGCAAATACCTCTTAAATCATTTAGAGGATAAATACTTATAACATCTCTACCTGCTAACTTACCTTCACGGCATTGAATTAAAATATCACTACCGCCTGCAAGAGTTAAAGCATCTGGATGAGCTTTTTTTAATTCTAAAGCTTCTTTTACAGTTTGTGGCTGATATATATTTTTAAAATCATACATAATTTGTCTCCTCTATTTAATTAATCCTGCATTACTAAATTCTTCAAACAATCTTTGTGGATGAAGTGGAATTGCATTAACAGCTACACCAGTTGCATTATATACTGCATTTCTAATAGCTGGAGCTACTGGAATAACAGGAGGTTCACCTAATGCTTTGTTTCCATAAGGTCCACTTGGATCTTCAGGTTCTACAAATCCATATCCTAAATCAGGGGTATCTAAAACAGTCATTAATTTATAGTCTAACAAGTTATTGTTATTTACTTTTCCTGTTTTTGGATCAATTATTAATCTTTCATATAGTCCATAACCTAAGCCCATACTCATACCACCTTGGACTTGACCTCTAGCAGTTTGTGGGTTAATTATTTTACCTGAATCATGTACATTAATTATTTTTAGAACTTTTACTTGGCACATTGGAATATCTACTTCAACTTCGGCAAAACAACAACCAAGAGCATAAGTATTATCTGTACAATGATGAGTTTCTTCTGCACTAATATGTTGTGAATTTTCTAAAGAATAACAAGCTTCCATAGCAACTTCTTCCATAGATATGAATTTTTCTCTAGAACCTTTATGAACAATTGCATTGTTTTCAATATCCAAATCTGAAGCATCTTTCTTTAACATATATGCAGCAAATTCACAAATTTTCTTTTTAAGTGATTCTGCAGTTTTCTTAACAGCCATACCAGAAACATAAGTTTGTCTTGAAGCGTAAGCACCAGTATCAAATGGAGTTACATCTGTATCTTGAGTTGAAATCATATTAATCTTATCAAATGTAAAACCTAAAGTTTCAGCTGCCATTTGACCAAATACTGTATCAGCACCTTGACCAATTTCAGTTGCACCCATTTGTACTTGGATTGAACCATCTTGGTTTAATACCATTCTAACAGCACTTGTTTCAAGGGAAATTGGATATACACCTGTTTTATAGCAGAAAACAGCCATCCCAATACCACGTCTAACATCACCAGTTTGATTTTGATATTCTTTAACTTTTTCATCCCAATTAACATATTCTTTACCTTTATCTATACATTCATCAAGTCCTGATGAATGACAAGCAATAGTAGTAATTGGATCAACAAAGCCAACTTGCATCATATTTTTACGTCTAAATGCAATTTTATCAAAACCAGCATTTTTACAAATATCATCAACATGAGATTCTAGGGCAAAACCAATTTGAGGAATACCATAAGCTCTCATAGCACCTGCAGTTGGTAAGTTTGTATAAACAGTATAAGCATCACCCTTAATAGCTCCAACAGGATACATCATTCTAAAGCCATTTACTGCATTAGCAACTAAAGCATGAGCATGAGAAGCATAACCACCTTGGGTTGAATAAGCTCTAATAGATCTTGCTACAAAGCTACCATCTTTTCTAACATAGCTTTCAATGTAGAATTTCATAGCATGTCTTGTTCTAGTACATACGAAAGTTTCTTCTCTTGTATAGAATAATTTAACACATCTACCACCAACTTGAGTTGTTAAAAAAGCATTTAAAGGTTCAGTTAAAGCATCTTGCTTATTACCAAAACCACCACCAATATATGGTTTAATTAATCTAATCTTACCTAGAGGCATATCTAAAGCCTGTGAACAAACACGTCTTACAATATGAGGGATTTGAGTTGAGGATACTACAATGATTCTTCCTGATTCCATATATGCATAAGAACCTGCGTTTTCAATATGACAATGACTTACAATTGGAGTTTCATAAACACCAACTGTTTTAATTAGGCCTTCTTCTTTAATAGCTTCTTCATAATTACCAACTTCATAATTACTATGAACAACAACATTATTTGGCTTTTCATCATGAATTGGACGAGCACCCTCTTTCATGGCATCTTCAAAGGTCAATAATGGTTCATATTCTTCATAGTTAACTTTAATTAATCTTAAAGCTTGATTAGCAGTGATTTCATCTTCTGCAATTACAACGGCTATATCATCACCATAAAATCTAACTCTAGTATTTAATAATTTTCTATCAGAAATATCTTGGTGATTTTTATGTGTTGACCAAGGATGACCAGGGGTTGGATATTGTTTATCAGGAACATCAAAACAAGTTACTATTTTAACTACTCCTGGAACTTTTAATGCTTCATCAAGATCAAAAGATAATACTTTACCATTTGCTATGTTTGAATGTAACACTCTAGCAACTAAAGCATTTTTATCAACTAAATCAGCTACATATTTTGCAGTACCATTAGCCTTAGCTTTTGCATCTATTCTATTAACAGATTTACCTACTATCATAAATCCCTCCATGTATATGGAATAAAAAGGTAAGAACCTACTTACATCCAATAATAATATTAATTTGCAACTAAAATATAAACGGTATGTTTTGATATGTCAAATATGTAGGTAAATATGTATAAAATGAAATCGCTAATTAAAAGCTTTAATTCGATTGTGTTTTCAAAAACATAATGATATTACCAAAAAATTAACTTTTTAAACATTTAATGAACAAAAAAAATATTTCTTACAATGTTAAAATAATAACATAATTAATTTAATTTATAGTTTTTTGCTAATAGTTTCTGACAAATGCCTAAAATCATGCTCCGTTTTCATAGTCGATTTTTGTTTTAAATTTTGATTATAAAATTTATAAAATTTTTTTTAATTTTTTTTGCTTATTCAACATTTAACCATATAAAAAACAAACAATATATTTACATTTGTGTAGTAAATTTTGGTAAATAATTAAATTTTTATCTTTTATTAATTTTTCAATTTTTATATAGCTCATATTATTGAAATAGAAAAATATTACAATTAGAATATATCCATGAAAAAAATTAAAACCTCGTTATTTACACGTCTATTTATATATTTCTTTATTTTAATCTCTATTCCTTTGATAAGCTTTTCAATTGTTTCATCAACAATTGCAAAAAGAAAAATCATTAATGAATTAAAAACCGAGGTTTATAATATAGGGAATTCTCAAGCTGATAAAGTTCATCGAATAATTGAAGATTATAGACATAAAACTTATCAATTATCAAAAACAGCCCAAATAATAGAATTATTAGAAAATCCAAAATTAACAGAAAATAAAGCATATATGAATGAAACATATAATCAATTATTTTCCACTATGAAGGGAGATACTTATTATGCTTCTGCTTCAATTATTAATACTACTGGAACTGTTAGAATATCAACCCATCCTTTCCCTGAAGAATATGATATTAGAAATCATTCTACTGTCTTAGATTTTGCAGCTCCTTTGATGGATTCAAAACCTTATACATACACAAAAATTGTTTTAAATAATAATGAAGAAAAGAATCCTAATGTTGCAATTACTCTTATAAGATATATTTTTGATTCAGATGATAATGCTTTAGGTTATGTTATTGTTGATATTTATAAAAACACCATAAAAGAAGTAATCGATGAAAATACTTTAACAACATCCTTATTAGTTGATACTGATACTTTTATTGCTTCTGAACTAGATAATGCAAGCGAGTATTATTCATTTAGTAATTACCCAGGATTAAATATAAGAGACAAAGGTGAATTTAGTGAAAATATATTTTATAAAAATAATTATATTTTAGCATTAAACAAAATAGATAATACTAATTTTTATATTGCCAACTATATTAAAGACCAAACTTTCAATAATAACCTTCGTGAAATTCTTATTTTGGATACTATTTCCATTTTTGTAGGATTAATTTTATCACTTATTTTAGCTTTTTTCTTAGGAAAAGAAATAACAAAGCCTATTGGTAAATTAATTAAAGCAATGAAAAGAGTTGAAGATGGAAACTTAGCCATAACAATAGAAGATAATAATATCTATGAAATGCAAGATTTAAATGAAAATTTTAATAAAATGGTTTTACAACTAGTAAATCTTATTCAAAAAACTAAAGAGTCTCAAAAGCGAATTTATGAAGCAGAAAGAGAAGCTCTTCAGTCCCAAATAAATCCTCATTTCTTATTCAATACATTAAATACTATAAAATCTTTAGCAAATATAAACAATCAAGAAGAAATCTATACAATTTCAATTAAATTAGGCCAATTACTTAGATCATCAATTTATAACAAAAGTGCTAATTGTACCTTAGAAAAAAGTCTTGAATTAGTAAAAAGCTATTTAACTATTCAGCAAATTAGATTTAAAGACAAACTAGAAGTATCTTATGATATAGATGAATCACTTTTAGATGTAGAAACTCCAAAATTAATATTACAACCATTAGTTGAAAATTCTATAATACATGGACTAGAACCAAAAATTGGTTTATGGTTCTTAAAAATTTCTATTAAAAAAGCAAATAATAAAATAAAAATTATAATTGAAGATAATGGCATCGGGTTTGAGAATAAACAAGTTATGGCTAACTTATCACAACTTGAAAATTCAAACCACGTTGGAGTTTTTAACGTTTATAAAAGATTACAATTATTTTATAATAATAAAGCTTCATTATCTTTTGAAGATGTAAATACAGGTGGTACTAGAGCTATTATCTTAATACCATTATTAGAGGATTAGACTTAGGAGAAAATTTGTGAAATATAAAATTATAATTATTGAAGATGAAAAAATTGAATTACAAGAACTTTCAATGATTATTAATAATCTAAAAGATTTAAATTTAGAATTAATTGGAACAGCAGAAAATGGAATTGAAGGACAAAATATAATTAATGATTTATGCCCTGATATTGTAATATCAGATATTAGATTACCTGGACAAACTGGATTAGATATGCTAAATAAAATTGTTCCTCAAGTTAAATCTATTATTTTATCTGGCTATTCAGATTTTAAATTAATGCAAAATGCTATTAGATTAGGGGTTAATGATTATTTATTAAAACCACTTGATGACAAAGATTTAGTTAAAGCTCTAAGTAAAATTATAGAATCGCTAGATGCTGAAAAAGATAATAATGATACAACTTATATAAAAATCCCTAAAACTGATGAAATATCAAACCATTTAATTAATAATGCGGTTAAATATATCCAAACTAATTATAATACTCCAATAGGATTACAAGAGGCTGCTCATTTTCTAAATGTTAGTGAAACTCATCTTTCAAGATTATTTAAAGAATTGGTTGGAATTAATTTTTTAACATATCTAAATACTTATCGAATTAATAAAAGTATTGATTTATTATTAAACTCTACAGACAATATCAATAATATTGCATATAAATGTGGGTATATTACCCCAGGCTATTATGCAAAAATTTTCAAAAGACTATTAAATACTACACCAACACAATTTAGAGATAATAATTAAATTAAAAAAAAGCTATTACAAACTTCGCGGATTTGTAATAGCTAGAGTGATTTATCTTAGATCAGGAAGGGTTACCCTTTTCTAGATTCAAATACAGCGGCACCACCTAAGAAATACTTAGATAAAAAGCCGAATAACATAAACATTGGAATTGAAGCTAATAAAGCACAAGCCATCATTGCTCCTTCATCTGTTTGTTTTTCTTCACTAAACTTTGTAATATACAAAGGAATAGTTTTCATGTTTTCTTTTTGAGCTACCAACAATGGCCATAAAAGGTTATCCCATTGGTTTCTGAAGCTCAATATACCTAATGTTGCAATAACAGGTGTACAGTTAGGTAAAACAATCCTTGAATAGATTTTAAATTCTCCTAGTCCATCAACTCTTGATGCATCTAAAAATTCACTAGGGAAAGTTAATAAATATTGTCTCATTTGGAAAACACCAAAGGCACTTACCAAGAAAGGGATTATCAAACCTCTATAACTGTTCATCATATGTAAACTACTAGTAACCATGTATAAAGGAATCATAATAGCTTCAAATGGAATCATCATAGTTGCCATAATTGCCATAAAGATTATATGGTTACCTTTAAATTTAAATTTTGCTAAACCATAACCACACAAAGATGCTAAAAATACAGTAGTAAAAGATACTGAAATAGCAACAATTAGGGAGTTTAATAAAGTTCTAAAAAATATTGAGTTATTGTTATTTCCTAAAATTGCCTTAATAAAGTTTGTAAAAAAGGTTCTATCTGCTGTTGTGAAATACTCTTTTGAAGGAATCCAAGAAAATGGCATAGCCAAAATCTGTTTTGAATCCATAAAAGCTGCTACAAACATAAATGCAATAGGTAAAATCGTAAATATTAATACTAAAGAAAGGAAACCCCAAACAAGAACTTCTGTAACACTTAATTTGCCAATAAATTTATTCATTTTCTATCTCCCACCCTAGTATTCAACATCATCACTATTACTAACTTTAAATTGTAGTAAAGTAAGAAGTAACATGATTACAAATAAAATAATTGACATAGCACTTGCTCTAGCAATTCTACCATTTCTAATTCCAGTAAAATAAATATTCATAGTAATTACATCAATTGGTTGTCTTGCCGCACCACCTTGATGGAACATATATTGTGTAGAAAAAGTTTTTAAACATTGTAACATTGCCATAACTGATACCAATAAAACTGTTGGTTTTAATAATGGTAAAGTAATCCTCCAGAAGGTATGCCATTTATTTGAACCATCAACAATTGCTGCTTCATATAAAGTTGGAGGGATAGAAGCTAATCCTGTAATAAATAATATTACAAAGTACCCAATATACTTCCAAAAATATACAATCATAGTTGAAGTTTGTAACATTGTTGGATTAACTAACCAGCCATAATCTTTTCCTGTTGTCATCATTAGGAAATTACTAAATTGGTTAAATAAACCTCTAGGATCAAATAAAATCATCCAGATTGCTGCAGCAACAACACTTGATAAAACAGCAGGCATATAATATGCAATTTGGAAAAATCCTCTATGACGATTTTTTCTAAGTTGCATCAATAATACTGCTATAATTAAAGAAACAACAACCATAGGAATAAAAGTACCTATTGTGAAAGTTAATGTTGCTCTCATTGAATTTTCTAATGAAAATCCACCATTATCTTTTGTAAATAAATAAATATAATTTTTTAAACCAACAAATTCTCTTGTTCGAGACAATACTTTTGCATCAGTTAAACTTGTGATAAAAGCATTAATAATTGGATAAAAACTAAATATAGCAAAAAAGATTACACAAGGAAGAGTAAATATTAGCCCCCACTTTGCTTGCTTTTGTTCAATACTATATTTTTTTTCTTTTTTTGACATGAAGCCTCCTAAGAATTAATTAATTTATTGAGAGTGAGATAAACTCACTCCCAATTTAATTTAATTATTCTTCATCAATTAATTCTTGAACTGAACTCTTCAACTGTCTATAAGCTTGGACAGGATCAACATTTTGAAGCATAACACTTTCTACAGCGTTTCTTAGTAAGTTTTGAATTTCTGTAGAATTAGCACCGAAGTATACTACATGACCTCTTTCGAAATCTTTTGTAAATACATCAGAATAAGGCATATTGTGATAAGTTTCACTATTCATTAATGCTTTTGTAGGTTGGATGATATTTACGTTTGTTAAATATTCTTCACCATGAGATAGCATATAACCAATTAATTCCCATGCAGCTTCTTTAGTTGCATCATTTTCATTAGCATTAACCATGTAATAGTGACCATAATAACAAGCAGCAACATCTTTAACAGCATTTTCAAATGTTGGGAAAGGTACAACCATCCATTCACCACTGTTATAGAAATCAGGGTTATCGTGGTTAATTCTAGCTTCTTGATATAAACCAGTCATTGCCATAGCAATATCATTGTTATTTGTGTTGAATAGTTTTCTAGCATTTTTGTAAGTTGGTGAACCTAAGTTTTGACCATTAGGACCCCAATTTTGCATATAAGTTAACCAAGCTACCCATGCATCTTCACCAATAATTGCTTCACTTCCATCTTCGTTGAATAAAGACCCACCAAGTTGTTCTACCATTGGAACCATTGATTCGAGATAATAAGGATATCTAAAGTCGAAACCTCTTCTAATTAAAATGTCTCCATCTCTGATTGCTAATTTTTCAGAAACATCTAACATTTCTTCCCAAGTTTTTGGGTAATCTTTTTCAGGGTCTAAACCAGCATCTTTAAATACATTTTTATTGATGAATAAAGACCAGTTTGTTAATTCTAATGGAAGACCATAAACATTACCATCAATAGTAACAGGATCTAGCATGCCAGCAACATAAGCATCAACTAAAGCACTTTCACTATCATAACCAGCAGCCTTATAATCAACAGGGTCAACTAATTGAGCATCCATAAATGGATATTCATCATTAATTGATAAGTTAAAAATAGTTGGACCTTCACCAGCAGCAAAAGCTGTTTGAACTAATTCAATCATTTTTGTAGATGATTGGCGAGTAACATTTACAGTTACATTTGGATGAGTTTCTTCAAACTCAGCAATATATCTGTCTTCTAGAGCTTGTCTGTTTGCATCTTCGTGTGTCCAGAATTCAATAGTAATATTATCATCTTCTTTTTCACCTTGAGCAAAAACAAACATTGGTGCAATTAATAAAATTGCAAACATTGTAATTAAAGTTTTTTTCATATAACCTCCAATTTATTTGTTATAAACTTATTGTAGGTTAGAAAATTCAATCCGAAAAGAAAACAAATTTTATATTTAGTGAACAAAATTTGCATAAATAAAATATATACATAAATATAATAATAAACTTTATAGGTTTTTATCTAATTCTTGAAAAACACTTAGTAAGTCATCAAATTTTAATGTTGCATAATTATCAAAAGAGGTCTTATCTTTATTAATAATTACTAATTTACCATTGTTTCGAATAGTATAAAGAACAAGTGAGGCAGCTGGTTGAACTATTAAGGACGAACCTAACACAATAGCTAAATCACTTTTTGAGAAACTATTATAAGCTCTATCTAATACTGTATAATCAAGATTTTCTCCATAGAAAACTATATTAGGTTTAATTAAAGCCCCACAAGCAGAACATCTTGGAATATCTCCATTTTTAACAATCTTAGCCACTTGCTCATATGAATAGCTTTTTTTACAATTTACACAATGATGTTTTTCTATACTCCCATGCAATTCGAAAATATTTTTACTATTAGCTTTTGAATGTAACATATCAATATTTTGAGTAAAGATATCTCCTAATAAATTTTTGTCTTGCATTTTTGTAAGTGTTGTATGAACAATATTGGGTTCATACTTTTCCATATCATACCAATTATCCTTTGCCCAAGAATAAAAAATTTCTGGATGTGCAAAAAAGAAATCATAATCTAAAATTTCTTCCACATTCAAATGCTTAAATTTTTTAGAATAAAAGCCATTAGAAGATCTAAAATCTTTAATCCCACTTAAAGTAGAAATCCCAGCTCCGGTTAAAACCGTAGTCTGGGAACTATTTTTTATTAATTCAATAAATTTATCTATATCATTCATAGATATTATTATAATACAAATTTTATTTTTGTTAATAATCTTTAGACTTGTTTTCCAACAATTGTATTTCCATTTACGGAAAGATATTCAACATTTGTAATTTCACCTGGTACCAATTTACTATGTGTTTCAAAAGCAACCATTTGATTATGTTCATCTCTACCAAGCATTTGATTTTCATCGTTCCTGCTTGTTTTAGTAACTAATACTTTATGAATACCATTAGCATATTTACTTTTTTCTTCTCCAAAGATTACCTGTTGTCTATCAATAATGTTTTGTAGTCTTTCATGCTTAATTTTATCCGAAAGTTGTCCTTCCATTTTTGTAGCTGGAGTTCCTTCTCTTGGATTCCAAAAATACATATATGCTTCATTACATCTAAGAATCTCCATAACAGATAAGGTATCTAAACATTCTTCTTCTGTTTCACTTGGGAAACCTACCATAACATCAGTAGCGAAGGTGATTTGAGGAATTTCTTCTCTAATTTTTGCAATTAAATCTAAGAATTTTTCTCTATCATATCTTCTATTCATTAATTTCAATATTCTAGAGTTACCACTTTGTAGAGGGATATGTAAATGTTTAGCGACTTTATCTTCAGTTTTAATTACTTGAATTAATTCATCACTAAAATCTTTTGGATGAGGTGATTCAAATCTAATCCATTCAATATTATCACAAACATCACTAACTGCTTTTAATAATTTAGGAAAATTAATTAAATTACCTTTTTCATCCATATATTTATAGCTATTTACATTTTGGCCTAGTAAAGTAATCTCTTTAACATTTTTTGAATCTAAATACTTAACTTCTTCTATTACAGATTCAAGACTTCTAGAACTTTCTCTACCTCTTACATATGGGACAATACAATATGTACAGAAATTATTACATCCATTCATAATTGGAACAAAAGTTGAATAATCACCTTCCTTATAATAACTATTTAAAAAAGTATAATTTTCATCTCTATCTATATCTGAAACACCAGTAGCTATTTCAACTACTTTTTGCTTATCATTAGTTCCTAGTACATAATCAACCCAAGGAGCATCATCTTTTAATTCATCTAATAATCTTTCAGCCATACAACCAACGACAATTAAAATCATAGGATGTTCTTTCTTAATCCTTGAATAATTACCTAAACGCCCCCATACTCTATTTTCTGCACTTTTTCTAACAGAACAGGTATTTAAAATAACAATATCAGCATGCTCTTCGTCAGAAGCTGGAACCACACCAACTCCTTCAAGCATTGTTTTTATTGCATTACTTTCTGCAATATTCATTTGACAACCATAAGTTTCAATCCAATAGGTTTCAACTTTATCTGGTCTCATATATTTACTCATTAATTTTCCTTCTCGGCTCTTTTTATTGCACTTTCAAATGTATTTTCCATTAGCATAGCAATTGTCATTAGTCCAACTCCACCTGGAACTGGAGTTATAGCACTAACTTTTTTTGATACATTTTCATAATCAACATCACCAACTACTCTATAACCACGTTTTCTAGAACTATCTTCTATTCTATTAATACCTACATCAATTACAACACAGTCTTCTTTTACCATATCTTCAGTTACAAAAAAAGGCTTTCCTATTGCTGCAATTAAAATATCTGCTGATTTTGTTAATTCTTTTAGATTTTTTGTTCTACTGTGAGCAATAGTTACTGTTGCATCTCTACCTTTTTGTATGAGTAAAGAAGCCATTGGTTTACCTACTATATTACTTCTTCCTAGTATTACTACATTTTTAGATTTTGTTTCAATATTATAATAATCTAAAATTGCCATAACACCTTTTGGTGTGCAACTAACAAAACAATCAAGACCAATTAATAATTTACCAACATTTTCTGGATGGAATCCATCAACATCTTTATCACTTCTAATTCTCTCAATTACTTCTTGTTCATCTAAATGTTTTGGAAGTGGCATTTGAACTAAAATACCATCAACAGTTTCATCAGCATTTAATTCATCTACTAAAGAATTTAATTCTTCTTGAGTTGTCTCAGTTTTTAATAAATAATCTCTATGTGCATATCCGATCTTTTCACATGCTTTCTTTTTAGATGCTACATATGTTTGGCTAGCAGGATCTTCCCCAACTAAAATAACAACTAATGTAGGCTTTCTACCATATTTATTAATAAATTCTTGATTTTTAATTTTTAAATCTTCCAACTTACTGTTTGCTACTTCTTTTCCACTTAAGACTATCATTATACACCTCTTCTTTGGTTTTATAACATAAATAGATTTTTTTTAAAATAAAGAGCACCTCAAAAACCCAATATTTTAACACATAAAAAGAACATATTATTAATGTTGCTTAATGTCTATAAAAATGATTAACTATAAATAACAATCATAACGTTCAATTATTTATTTTGTAACATAATAATACTAAAATTGATATAATTGTTGAATAAGAAAAATTTTGAGGTATTTATGAAACGAAAAATATTATGCACTCTCGCATTAATTACAATAATATCAACAAGTCTTTTTGCATCAGACACATTTTATAAACAAGGTGATCAAAAAGTAACCTTTAACATTGGGCCAAGCATTCCAGACTTTATTTATTTTTTTACACCAACAGATAGTACTCATCCAGAAAATTTATACCCTGGCTTAGATGTATTGAATGTTGGAGGATTTGGATCTGTTAATTTTGATTTCTTCTATTCTCCAAAAAACAGTTTGGGAATCGAAGTTGGATATGATTTTAATTATGATAAAGGTAATGTATTATATTCAAATGTTCCTATTATTGGTACATATACTTATACTCCTTTGCAAAATGGAACATGGGATTTATCCTTAGCTGCAGGCTTAGGACTTTCCTTTAACACAAGAGCTAGTCAAACCCTCTTATCATTGATTTCAAGTGTAAAAGTAAATACAACTTATTTCTTTAATGAAAACTGGGGTGTTGGATTAACTGGTGGCTTCTATGTAGCACCAAACATTAACTATCGAAGTGAATTAAGTGATGATAATGGTATAATTGCTTATTCACCTGTAACTTTATCTTTAACATTTAGGAATTAGTCATGAAAAAATATTTTAACTTTTTATTTATTGGATTATTAATATTATTTGCTTTTGTTGCTTGTGATAACGATGCAACTAGTGGAATTCTATCTGATATCGTAAACTCTGAAGTTCAAGAAGAATACACATTCAAAAGTGTAGTAACTAATGTTTCAAGTGATAAGTACTATTCTCTTGAAGATAATGATATTTATTTAAGTTCTGATTCTACTTCTAAAAGAGAATTGATTCTAAACCTTGATAATTACACAAATACTAATGCCCTCTATTATGATGGCACGGATCTTTACTTCTTAGTAAATGGAGCTGAGGCTGCTACTGAGGGTAAAAAATTATATTATTTCAACCCAACAGAGGCTAATCCTACTGTTAATGAAATGACAGTTGAAAATACAACAGATGACTCAATTGTTTCATTAACTAGCAATGGATATTTAATTTTTGAAAATTCTGAGGCCCTTAGTTCTGGCTATTATGCTCAAAAAATAGCCTCTTCTGCTACTACAATTAATACAACTAACGCAATTAAATTTGCAGAAGCTACTGATAGTTTGAGCACTATTGTTCCAGTTAATGATGATTTAATTGTTCAAACAGTTTTTGAAGATCCATCTAATGATGGCTCATATTTATTTAACTATTACTTAATTAAAAACGGTAGTTCTACTTTAACTACAATTAAAGAAGATCAAGAAGGAAAAATTGTTTCTGCAGCAAGTGATGGAACAAATTACTATCTAGTTTTAAGTAATGCTTCTCTCTCTTCAACAGATGGTACAGCAAATAATCTTACACAAATTTATAAAAATGATAATACTAATTATTCATTCGATAATTTAGCACAAAACTTATATTTTGGTACTAGTAACTTCTTAGTAGCAATTGATTCATCTAATGATGTTTTACTTTATGATTTAAATAATAGTGACCCATCAACTAGTGTAACCTCTTTAACTGAAGGTTTTGCTAATGTAATTCGAAATACTTCATCAATAGTATCTGCTTTTAAAATTGATGCATCATCTGATACTTATAAATTCCAAATTGCTACAAAATCTAATGGATATTATTCAATAACAGTTACAGATAGCACTGTCCTAAATAATGATTTAAGTACAAACTCATCTTGTGATTCTGTTGAATATGAATCAGTTAGTACAAATTAAATTTTAAAAATGAAAAGATAAAAAAGGGATTAAATCAAATTGATTTAATCCTTTTTTATATGAAATAATTTTTATTTTTTTAAACATTATCTCCACGAACTTCATGTAAAATAGCTCTTACTTCAGCATCCTCAAACTGTGAATCAATTTCTTCACTGCTTAAGCCAATAAATTCGTGACAGTTATAATGAATCCAAACTTCATCTTCTGGTTTTCTTATAACATGTTTTCTGCAATAATAATCTGGTTGAACAGGAAGAGGTTCTTTATCTGAATTTTCAAATACTTTATAATCGAAAACTGCAACTTTAATATCTTCCCTTGGAATTCCCTTCCCCATAATTACTTCTGTTAATTGATTTACTGTTTTACCAGTATCAAAAATATCATCAACGATTAAAATTTTATCTCCTGATCTTAAATAATCTGGAGAGTATGTCCAACCATCAACAATTACCTTTGATTGAGTTCTTAGATAACCATAGGAACGTGCTACAACAGCTGCATAAAAGACAGGTCTACCATTAGTCTTTAAACGTACCATCTTATAGTACTCACTCATTACATTAGCCATATAAGCACCACCACGAAGTGAAGCATAAATGATATCTGGAACAAATCCATCTTCTTTATACATTTTATGGACTAACTTTAATGCAGCATCCCTAATGTCATCAGTTTTAACAAACTCTTTACTCATAAATTTATTTTCCTCTTATATTTTAGTTAAAATTTCTATTCCATCGTTTTTAATTAAAACAGTATGTTCAAAATGAGCAGAAGGTTTTTTATCTGCAGTTCTTACAGTCCAACCATCTTCAAAGTTATCTCTAATTCTATCAGTTCCTAAATTAATCATTGGTTCAATAGCAATTATCATACCAGCTCTTAATCTTGGATTTGGAGAAAGATGAGAAACATAGTTAGGAATTTCAGGAGATTCATGTAAATCAAGACCTACTCCATGTCCACAATAGTCCTTTACAACACCAAAGCCATTTTTGGTAGCATGAGAATATACAGCTCTACCAATATCACTAATTCTAGCATTTTTCTTTGCTGCTGCTTTAATTCCAAGTTCTAAACATTCTTTAGTTACTTGGCATAGCTTTTCATTTTCAGGTGTAGATTTGCCACCAACGATAAAAGTTCTTGCGCTATCTGAAAAATAGCCATCTAAATTAATACCTAAATCAACAGATACTAAATCACCATTTTTAACAATTTTATCTTTTGATGGAATACCATGAATGACAACATCATTTACACTAATACATGCAGAAGCAGGAAAGCCTCCATAATTTAAAAATGCTGGTTTACCACCTAGATTTATAATGTAATCATAACAGAACTCATCAATTTCTTTAGTACTCATACCTTCTTTGATAAATCCACTTTCAAGAATATCTAACAAGTTTGCTAATTCATGGCAACTTTTTCTTATACCTTCAATTTGTGTTTCGTTTTTAATAATAATCAATTGAATTTTTCCTCCAGTTTATACTTCTTCTGAAATGCATCTAAAATTCCATTGATAAATTTATAATTAACATATGAAGAGAAATCTTGTGACAATTTCACAGCTTCATCAATAATAATATGTGGATGTACTTCATTTTGAAGTAAACTATATATGCTTAAACGTAAAATATTTCGATCAACAATATCTATATTAGTTAATGGTCGATTAATAGAAAATTCTGAAATATAACCATCTATTTCTTCAAGATTTGATAGAGTCCCTCGCAAAAGCAACGAAGCATAGATCTTAACTTCGTCTTCTAATTCATCAATTTCCTCTTGAGTCAGACAAGGGAAAAAATCATCTTCTAAATTATCAATTGATAATTTACCTCTAATATCCATTTCGTACAATGATTGTAATACTAATTCACGAGCTCTATGTCTTGTTTTCATAATATTCCTTATATTTAAAAATCTAATATTTAATGTATTTATAGTAACAAATGTTAGAAACACTTACAATCCATAAATAATCAAAAATAAAAAATCTCTAGCAAGATGTACTAGAGATTCATATTATAATAAAATTAATTACTTTGTTAAATATGTGATAGTAGCATCATTTCTCAAATCTTTTGTCAAAGATACTAAAGCTTGTTGAGCTAAATTTTGAGCTTTTTGATTTGATAATATTTGAGTAATATATTCTCTAACTGTTGTACCATCGGCTGGGCTAATTGGATCATCAATTGACAATAACTTTGTATCAACATGATCTTTAACCTTTAGTATATGATAACCTTGTGAAGTAACAATTACATCAGAGGTTCCACCTACTTTCAAATCAAAGGCTGTATTAAAATATTCATTTCCTAAAAGAGCTTTAATATTTTGTGTATCATCTTGAGTTAACCAACCGATATCACCATCAGCTTTTGTATTTGAGGTATCTTTATTATATTTTGCTACAGCACTATTCCAAGTGATTTTATTTGCTTGTAAATCAGCTGCTACACTTTCTAAAGTTTTTTCATTTTTATCATTAGTTGCGTTATCTTTAAACGGAACAAAAATTTGTGCTAAATTAACACATTCTGGATTAACTAAACTAGCTTTATTAGCTCTATAATAACTTTGAATTTCATCTTCAGTAGGCATTGCATTTTCTGCTTTTAAAATATCGCCCTTTTTCATTAATAAATATTGATTAATTAATGCTTGAGATTTTAGGTAATCTTTATAATCATCTAAAGAACCTACTTGTTGATTAATTATAGTTTCAAATTCTTCTTCAGTTAAAGTTCTACCTGCTTGTTGTTCCACTAAATATTTTTGCTGTGCCAATAAAGTTTGTACTTGTTGATCACTAATTACAACACCATCTCTTTGAGCTCCAGATTCAAGTAATAAATTATCAATCATTGAATCAAGAACTTGTTTCCTAATTGCTGAAGCAGCAATTGTTTGACCTTGGCTTTTATATGTAGCAACAACATTATTTACTTGTGCATCTAAATCTGTTTCTGAAATAGGTTTTGTTTGACCATTAAATTTAACAATTGCAGCAGGTTTGCCAAATGGAACTGCAGCAAAAACACTAGATGCACTAATTACAGCGCAAATTAATAAAACTAAAATTCTTTTTGTTTGCATTTATAGGAACTCCTAAATTTTTACTTTATATGTATTCTTTTACCAATTGCTATAGCTTGTTGTTCATTTTTTATGATATCACTAGTCTTCAAATACATTCCTTGAGACTCCATGACCTTCATCAATGCTTGTAAAGTCTTTGTACTTCTGATACCAGGCTTACAAACAAAAGCCATACATCTTTTGCCAGAAATAGATCCGCTTTTATCTAAAAAATTTTGAACAACTTTTGGAACACTTCCACCAAAGGTTTTAGTTCCTTCTGCTCCAACAATTAGGTAATCATAATAGGAAACAACTTTACCTTGTTCAAGTTTCATATCAATTACATCAACTATATGATTCTGTTGTTCAATCCCTTTTGCAACAGCAGTAGCGATTTTCTTGATATACGTATTATTGCTTGATTTAGCAGCGTATAAAACACAAACTTTCATATTTTGTTCCTCACTTTTAATTAGAAACCGATCGCACTGGTGGCGATCGGTTATCTTTATTAGTCTTGTATCAAATTATTCAGCAGGTGCATCTGTCCACCAAGTTTCTGTTTGTTGAACTTGTACGTTATCTACAGAATTTAACAACTTAGAGTCAGATGGAGCTTTATTAACCAGTGCGATGCAAAGTGCTAAAATCAAGAATACACCAGCAAGGATAGCTGTAACTTTTGTTACTACACGGCTTGTATATGATCCAAAAGAACTTTGAGCTGCTGAACCAAAAACACCACCTAAACCATCACTTTGTTCATCTTGAATAGCGACAATTAAAACTAATAAAATACTCACGATGATAAATAGTACCATCAGAATAACATTTAAAACGCCCATACTTTTCTACTCCGAAAGATTACTTGTCAAAGCAAACAATTGGTAAGAATTTATCCAATGACAATGAAGCGCCACCAACTAATGCTCCATCGATATTCTCTTTTGCCATTAATTCTTTAACATTTGCTGCCTTTACTGAACCACCATACTGTATAATTGTATCTTCTGCAACAGTTTTATCAAAAAGTTTTTCAATAATACTTCTAACAAATGCATGTGCACTATCTGCATCTTCAGGTGTAGCAGTTTTTCCAGTACCAATAGCCCATACAGGTTCATAAGCTAAAGTAATATGTTTCATCATTTCTTTTGAAACACCTTTTAAGCCTTCTGTAACTTGTCTAGTTAATACTTCTTCTAATTTTCCACTTTCTCTTTCTTCAAGAGTTTCACCAATACAAAGATCAACATCCATGCCTTCTGCTAAAGCTAATAAAACTTTTTTGTTGATTAGTTCATCAGATTCACCATAGATTGCTCTTCTTTCACTATGACCTAAAATAACATTAGTTACACCTAAATCTTTAAGCATTAATGGTGATACTTCACCAGTAAAAGCACCTTCTAGGTTATCATTCATGTTTTGAGCAGCTACAATAATATGTGTATCTTTTAATACTTCTGCAACACCAGGGATTGTAACAAAGTTAGGAGCTACCATAACTTTTGCACTACATCCTTTTGTAGCTTCAGCTAATTCTTTTGCTAATTTTACACCTTCACTAGGTGTTAAGTTCATTTTCCAGTTACCTGCAATATAAGGGGTTCTCATTTTCCTTATCTCCTTTTTATTTTTCTAAAGCTTTAATACCAGGAAGAGTTTTGCCTTCTAAGAATTCTAGAGAAGCACCACCACCTGTTGAAACATGACTAATTTTACTTGCTAAGTTGAATTTATTAATAGCAGCAACACTGTCACCACCACCAACAACTGTAATACCATCACAGTCTGCTAATGCCTTAGCAACTTCTAAAGTACCTTTACTAAATGCATCAAATTCAAACACACCCATTGGACCATTCCAAACAACACTCTTTGCAGCTTTTAATTCAGTTACAATTAAGTCAATTGTTTTTGGACCAATATCCATACCAATTAAATCACCTTCAATGGTAGCACTATCAACTAATACAGGTTTTGTGTTTTCGTCAAATTCAGCACCACAAATATGATCTACAGGTAAAATTACTTTTACGCCTTTTTCTGCAGCTTTAGTTAAGAAACTTTTTGCAGTTTCAATATAATCTTCTTCTAATAAGCTTTTACCAATTTCTTGACCTTGAACTTTTAAGAAAGTATAAGCCATACCACCACCGATTACGATAGTATCACAAGTATTTACAAGACTTTCTAAAACAGTAATCTTACTTGATACTTTAGAACCACCAATAATAGCTACGAATGGTTTTTCAGGGCTACTTAGTAAAGGAGCCATGTATTTAACTTCTTTTTCAATTAAAAAACCAGCATAGGAAGGTAAGAAATGAGAGATACCTTCTGTTGAAGCATGTGCTCTATGAGCTGTACCAAAAGCATCATTTACATAAACATCACCATAAGAAGCCAATGTTTTTGCAAAATCAGCATCATTATCAGTTTCTTCATTATAATATCTACAATTTTCTAATAATAATACTTCACCTTTTGCTAAAGATTTAACTAATTCTTCAACTTCACTTCCAATTACATCTGGAGCTAATTTTACTTCTTTTCCTAATAATTCGCTAAAACGTTTAGCGATTGGAGCCATTGAAAAGCTAGGGTCTTTCTTTCCTTTTGGACGACCTCTGTGACTCATAACAACAAGACTAGCACCTTGTTCTAATAAATATTTAATAGTAGGAAGTGCTGCCTTAATACGTGTATCGTCGGTAACAACACCATCTTTAATAGGAACATTAAAATCCACACGAATAACAACTTTCTTGTTGTCAAAATTTGCATCTCTGATTGTATTTAATACCATAGTTTACTCCTTAAAAAATAAAGCCTGCCCTAGCATAAAATCAGAGCAGGCCATCTCCTTGTTAGGAAAATTTTAATTATTTAGCAATTTTAAGAGCTAGATCAACAACACGTGTTGAATAACCCATTTCATTGTCATACCAGCTCATTACTTTGAACATCTTTTCACCCATTTTCATAGTTAATAAAGAATCAAAGATTGATGAATGATCGTTAGCAACAATGTCATGAGAAACGATTGGATCTTCTGTGTATTCTAGAATGCCTTTTAATGGACCTTCTGCAGCAGCTTTAACAGCAGCGTTTAATTCTTCAACAGAACAATCTTTCTTTAGTTCAACAACTAAGTCTACAATTGAACCTGTAGGAGTAGGAACACGCATTGCTAAACCGTTCAATTTACCTTTTAATTCAGGAATAACTTCAGCTACAGCTTTAGCAGCACCAGTTGTTGTAGGAATAATTGAAACAGCACCAGCTCTAGCACGACGTAGGTCTGGGTGTGGTTGGTCTAACATAACTTGGTCGTTTGTGTAAGAGTGAACAGTTGTCATTAAACCTCTTTCAATACCAAATGAATCATTTAAAACTTTAGCTAAAGGAGCTAAACAGTTTGTTGTACAAGAAGCATTTGAGAAAGCAGTATTTGATAAATCAATTTGATCGTCATTTACACCACAAACAATTGTTTGGTCGATTTGGTCTTTAGCAGGAACAGTTAAGATAACTTTTTTTGCACCAGCTACAATGTGATCTTTATAACCACCTCTTGGACCTTCTGCTGTTCTAAATACACCTGTTGATTCAATTACAACGTCAACATTTAATTCACCCCAAGGTAAATTTTTAGGATCACGTTCTTTGTAAATACGAATTGCTTTACCGTCAACACTAATTGAGTCTTCACCAGCTTTTACTTCATGATCATAAACGCCATATGTTGAGTCATACTTTAGTAAGTGAGCTAAAGTTTTTGGGTCTGTTAAGTCGTTAATTCCGACAATTTCAATACTTGGATTTTTGGAAGCAATCTTAAAAACATTACGTCCAATTCTACCAAAACCGTTAATTGCAATCTTCATGGAAAATCCTCCAGATTTTATTGTTAGTTTATAATTTGATAATACTAATTCCTTACAAAATGGTCAACGAACTAGCAAAAAAAAATGCTAAAAATAGGAATTTTGAACAAAATTGCAACACAATGCAACATTTGTTTTCAACTAATAATAATTTAAAACACACTTGGAACATAAATTCATTATAACAAAACAATTAATGTTCAAAAAATCACATAATTAATACTAAAATTTTTGATATCTAAAACTATAAATTCATATAATTTTTAATTAATATTTTTTTATTTATTAATTGCAATAGATATATTAATAATTTTATGACCTTCTATCTGTTCTACAGTGAATTCATTACCTTCGATTTCTATACTTTCACCACGTTGTGGGATCCTACCGAAGATTTCAAAAACTAAGCCACCGATTGTTTCAAAATCATCATTATTTAAATTCATTTTCAAAATTTCATTTATATCTTCAATACTGGTTCTTGCATCAACAATATAATGGGTTTCATCAATTTTTTTAATTTCTTCTTCTTCTTCATCAAATTCATCTTGGATTTCTCCAACTATTACTTCTAAGATATCTTCAAGACAAACAATTCCAGAAACTCCACCATATTCATCAACTGCAACAGCAATATGAACTTTTTTTAATTTAAATTCTCTTAATAAGTCGTCTAAATGTTTACTTTCAGGGACAAAGAATGCATCCTTCATGATTGTTTTTACGTTAAAATTATTTTCAATATTATTTCTAAGTAAATCTTTGGCATATAAAATACCAATAACATTATCATTACTTTCTTCAAATACAGGGTATCTAGAATAGCCATCTTTAGCAATTAAATCATAAAATTCATCTAAAGATATATCGCAATTAACAAAAGAAACATCTATACGAGGAACCATTACCTCTTTAACTGTCATTTCATCTAATTCGCCGATACCTTTAATCATAGTCTCTCGCTCAACCCGCTCGGCCTCTTGAGTTAATTCTTCTTGAGTACTATCCTTTTTTTTAAATAAGTCGCTTAAAAAGCTCACTTTATTTCTCCCTAATCTTAGATAATATTTCTTCTTGTAATACAAGCATTGGCTCATCTTTATCATTTGTTTTATGATCATGACCTAGTAAGTGCAAGATGCCATGTATTAACAATCTATCTACCTCTTCATCAAATGAAACATTAAAGTTTTCACAATTCCTTTCAATAGCTTTTATTGATATTATCATATCACCTAAAATATTACTTTCATTATCAGTTGGCCAGAAATCCATATCATCTACATTATCTGATTGAACAAAAGATAATATGTCTGTTGGACTATCAATATTTCTCCACTGTTTATTTAATTCTTGTATTTCATCATCACTTACAAAAGAAATAGAGAGTTCAACATCATCCTTTGAAAAAAGTTTTAAAACTTCATTTACTTTTTTTTCAACTACTTGATGAGGAATTCTTTTCTCATATTCTTCTAAGTTATATTCTATATCTATTATATTATTCATTATTTTGTCTTTATTTCCTAATTATTAATAATTCTTTTGTTATTAGTCAATTACTATTCTCTTATATTTGAACTTTCTATCTCATCTTGATATTTAATTCTAGTATGTAATTTACCAACTAATGATTGTTCTAAAGATTTTTCAATAGTTTTCAATTCTGTTAAATCCAAGTGACTATCATTTAATTGCCCTCTATCAAATTTCTGTCTTACGATATATGCAATCAAACGACCAACTTTTTGAGGGCTAGTATTTTGAGAGCGAGAAGCTGCCTCAACACTATCAGCTATCATAATTATTGCACTTTCTTTTGAACGAGGAGGATTACCATTATAGCTATAATCACTTGTTTCAACCCTATAATCAGGATTTTCATTATCTTTTTTTGCTTCATTATAGAAATATTGAATTATATCACTACCATGATGTTCACTTATAATATCAATTATTTCTTGAGGAAGTCCCATTTCTTTACATAAATCAACACCAAGTTTTACATGAGATCTAATAATAGACCCACTCATAGAAGGAGTTAATTCATCATGTTTATTTACTCCGTCTTCTTGGTTCTCTGTAAAATATTCAGGGTGTTCCATTTTACCAACATCATGATATAATGCGGCAACTCTACATAATTCAGCATTTGCACCTATTGCTTTTGCTGCTTCATATGCTAAATCAGCTAAGTTTAAACTATGATTATATGTACCTTTTGCAGTCATTTTTAATCTTTTTAATAATTTTTGATCAGTATTTTTTAACTCTTCCAATCTAAAGATTGTTGGAATGTTCAAACTATTATCAACCAAAGGTAAAAACATTCTCTCTAAAAGGAAGCAAAGTAATATATTAATCAAAATAAATGATATTGATAAATATAAATCAGTAAAAGGATATCCTTGTATTGCATAAAGTATTAAAGTCATCATTATTGCAACTAAGCAACCTTTAACAATACTTGCAATTCTAGCAATTCTATCAGTGTTATACACAATTATATAAATAAAACTTATTCCAATTGCACTAAGATAGAAAAAAGAGAAAAAGGTTGAACCAGGGAATAGAACTGAATACAAAGCATATTGGATTGTAAATAATAAACCAAACTTTCTTTTACTAGTAATATTTCTTACAAAGAAAGTACCAAAAAGCACAGGTAACAATGGTGATAATACTGTTAGATTATTCTTAGAAAAATGGTACGTAATAAATACCGAGACTAACAACGATATAAACATTGAAAAAAGATAAACTAAAGTAAATTGAACTCTTCTAAAGGTATAAGAAGTCTTTGACCAAAACCAATATAATGAAAAAAGGGTTATTGCTATAATTAAAAAAATTCTTGTAATTATTTGAATATTCGAAAACATAGCACTATGCTCTTCAACTTGATACAATAATTCTAAATCTTTTTCACTTATAATAGTATCTTTTGATAAAACTTTTGTTCCAGATGGTACAAAAACAACAACATCTTCTATACTATTTATAGTATTTTCTCTTTCATTTTGAGTTAATATCAAATCATAATGAACATTTGGCTCTAATAAACCTATAACTGACAAATAAACAATATTTACTGGTAATGTACTATAAATTGACCCTTTCTCAATATATGAATCTATCAATAAATTTATATTGCTCTTCTGATTTAAACTTTCAACTGAATAAACTCTTGAATCTTCAATTTTCTCAAGATTAAAAGAATCATTTAACAACCCTTTTATAGAAATCTTACTAAAGTTCTCATTCTTAACTAAATTAAGCTCTGAGGAATCAAAATAACCATTTTGAACAACATCCTTACAAATTTCAAAAACCCAAGTTGATAATAGTTGTTTTTGATTATCAGTTAAATTTAGATAGGTTTTATTAAATAAAGTTTTTTCACTTGGATTTAATGATATTAATAAATCAGATAATCCTTGAGAATAATTTTCGTCTATATTTTTATTAAAAGTTAAAACTCTATTTATAATTTCAAAAGTTGTAGAAATATCATATGTAAATATTGGATAAACATTTTGTAAAGCATCAGCTTTTTTTTCTTCAGTAGCCTTTTCATCAACATATTCAAAGGCTCTTTTTACATACAAATCTTCAGGGGCTAATTGTTTTTCTTGTAAAGAAGAAGAATTAACATGAGAATCAACAAAATTACCTGAAACAAAATATGGCATTACTATCATTACAACAATTATACCAACAAAGAGTACAATTAAAGAAAATATAGTTTTAGCGTTTAATTCATTTTTATTTGGTTTAATCCTACTAAAAAAACTCTCATTACTATCCATTCGCACTATCCTTACTATATGCATCAATTATTTTTTGAACTATTTTTGCTCGAACTACATCTTTTGAAGTAAAATTAATAAAGTCTAATCCATCAATATCTGTTAAAATATTTCTTGCATGCAATAAACCACTTTGTCTACCTCTAGGTAAATCTATTTGTGTTACATCACCTGTTATTATAGACTTAGAGTTTTCTCCTATTCTAGTCAAGAACATTTTCATTTGTTCAATCGTAGTGTTTTGAGCTTCATCCAAAATAATAATACTATTATGAAGAGATCTTCCTCTCATATAAGCCAAAGGAGCAATTTCTATTACTTTATTAGTTTCTAATTTACTAACAATAGAAGGGGGCAACATCCACTCCATAGCATCATATAATGGCCTTATATAAGGATTTAACTTTTCATTTAAAGTACCAGGGAGGAAACCTAGACTTTCTCCCGCTTCAACAACAGGTCTAGTTAATACAATTTTTTGTTTTTTACCACTTGTAACTTGTGATAGAGCATAAGCCACTGCTAAAAAGGTTTTTCCTGTTCCTGCAGGACCAATAGCAAAAGAAATTTGATTCTCATGCATAGATTTGATTAATCTGCTTTGATTTACAGTTTTTGAAAAGATTGTTTTATTATTTACACTTATATAATTGTAATCTTCAAAAAGATTGCTATCAATATCGCTTGTTTCTAGATTGGGAGAGTTAATAACACTCTGATATTCCATGAATATCTCACTCTCGCTTATTTCTTGATTATCATTAACAATTAAACCTTCTAATTTCTTAATTAGATTTTCAAATATTCTTATTTTACTTTCATCTTCATCTTCAACAAACAAAGAATTCCCTTTTGTTAAGATTTCAATCCCTAATAAAATTTCAATATATGTTAAATTTCTATCATTAACTCCACAAATAATTCTTAATTTTGATAAATTATCAACAACAATATTTCTTACCATTCTATATCCAATATATGAATTTATTCCCATCCATCTCCATTATCAGTGAAACTTTGGTCAACATTTAACTCTGGTAGAGTCTTCCATTGTAAGTATAAAGATACACTAGGTACCCACTGATAAGTATAGTTAGATAATACAACGGATCCCTTGTATTTGCAATGCAAATCCCAGTCGTCCATCATATGCACAAAGTCTAAAGAGATCTCTTCTAAATTAAATTGAGTATCAGATCTCCCCCCATTAATAAAATCAAAGGATTTCAACAAATCTATGAACATGTCTGAAAAACTGAATTTATTATTATCATCATAATATGTATAAAATCCATAATTAGAAGTCTTAATTGAAAGTTTTACTAACATGAATTCTGCAATTCTAAATTTCAAATTAGTAGATAAACTAAAATAAGTCGAATATTTATCTACAAAACTATAATTAAAAGTAGCATCAATATCTAATTTTAACCCTATCCTATTTTCCCACCAATATTTTTCAAAATCACTAAAAGAAATCGTATTTTTAAAATAATCTAATTGTAAAATATTATCATCAGTAAAAAAGTTAATTTTGCTATTTAAAAAAGAATTTTTATAAGTAAAATTAAATTTGCTAAAATAATTTTCTACATTTCCATCATATAATCCATAATATTTACTTGAATGAGAAATCATTTGATCATTTTCTTTATCATTGTAGACAAAGTTTGTAGATAGTACTAGAGAATCTAAAAATCTAAGCGAGGTTAAACTATTAGCTACATCATAGGATAAATTAAAATTCATATTAAAATGCCCTATAGAATAACTAAAACTATCATTAATATCAGTTAAATCGAAATTATTAGAATCAACATCAAAGGTAAAAATAGTTTTATTTGATAAATTATTATAATTTATCAATAAAGAAGGCTTAAAAGCCAAACTTAATGGGGGTAAAACTAATTTTAATGATGGCGTTACTTTTACATCAAATAAATTATATGTATCCTTCCATTCTATTTCATGTTTAGAAATAAAATCATCACTGAATTCAAATTGTGCAATTTCATTCGTGATTGTTCCACTACTTTCTTCTGTTATATTTTCATATAAAATTGAGTCAAAATAATAATATAAATTTATAAAAGGTAAATTAATAATATTTGAGGTTATTACATTAAAAGAATACTTACTTTCATCATCCCAATTATCTCTTATTAGATATTTTAGATTAGTATTATTATCAATCTTTATTATATTAGGTTCAATATTTGCTGATGTTTTAAAATTTAAAGTTGTTTTATTATATAAATCTTTTTCCTCATCACTTAAATCTTCAGCATAATAAAAATCATTATCTAAATTATATAAAACATTTAAAGCTGAAGTTTTTGTATTTAATACACTATCTTCTTTATAAGAAGATTTATATAAAAGATTTAATAAATCTTGTGAATCAGTACTTATCTCTTTATCTTCTGTAGTATCTTTCTCTGTTTTTTCTAAATCTACTTTTTTAGGCTTTTCTCTTAAATTAATCAAAGTACCATTCATGCTAAAATCAACTGATGGGAAAGTAATTTTATCTACATTATAAAGATAGGTATTATCTACAGACTCCCATTTATAATCTACTTGAGCTTCTAAATTACTTAAATTAATTTGAGATATATATGGAGAGAGACTTTCTGGTTTCAATGAATAATTAGCATCAAGGAACCAACTATATTTTGTAATATCTGAACTATAATTAGTTGGGAAACTTTGATTAGAAGTCCAAAGCGAATCAATTGTAAAAGTTGATAATCTGTTTCCATAAGTTTTTCTTACCTTTGGATCAGAAATAATTGGAAAACTAAAACTAACACTACCATTTTTTAAGTTTAATTTAGTATTAAAGCTTATATCATACCTAAACATTGGATACTCTGAATATTTTGTAATATCGCCTGTCTTACCATCACTAGCAAAGGACGTTATTGCACTTGATTCTATTGTTAGTGCTTTATTAATCAAATTAAACTGAAAATCATAACCTATAACTACGCTTCCTTTTTTATCTGTATCTATTGAGTTAGGAGTATTTTCATAAGCATCTAAAAATAGTGCAAAATAACTTTTTGTATCACTTGCCCATTTATCTAAATCATTTTTAGGTTCTGAAGAATTATATATAGCACCATTGGCATATAAATCAGAAGAATTATCATTCTTTAAAAAAGAATTAAAGCTACTAGTACTTACTTGTGCAAATTTTGGATACTTTCCAATTATTTCAAAAGTAGTATTTACAAAAGCACCTCTAGAATATTCATACCCAATTGCTGGATTACCTACCATTTTCGCACCAGGAGAAAAGAAAAATGGCAAATATAATACATTAATTCTTCCAATTGACAATTTTGCATTTTCCAAATACATATCACCATGATTTAAAAGTGCAAATTTACTTGCACTAATTGAAGAATATGCAGTATCAGGATTTGTGGTGATGAATCCATCATTTAATACCAAAGTATTATTAATTGTATCAAGACTCATCAAAGAAGAAGTTGCACTAAAGACAACAGTTTCATTATCACTATTTTTTCTTTGAGTAGAAATATTTGCATTACTTACTAAAAACTTATTTGACTTCCAGTTATATGTTACAATTTCTCCACCAATTGCTTGAGATAATAAATTACTTTCACTTTCACTATTAATAAATTCAACAGAACCAAATGCAGCTAATTTTTTGTTTGTAACATCAATTATTATTTTTTGTGCATTTAACTCTTTTTTATCATTAGAGTTTTCATTAAAACTTAAAAAAACATCACCTTCTAATATTATAAAAGTAATATCATTTTCTCTTATCATTTTCAGTGAATTTGAATTATTTATATTAAAAGATAAATTATCTTTAATTTGCTCTTCACTATTAATTGTATTATTAACTTCTGTATTAGTTAATGGATAATCTATTTCAAATTGCTGCTTTAAACTAGCTATCATCTGCTCCCTTGAAGTATGTTCTGTAATACCTCTTAGTTCACACATCATAACTAATTCTTCATAACTAGCCTCTTCCAAGCTTATTTGCGCTAAATTAGTTGCAAATATTGCTTGAAGGAAAACTAAAAAATATAAAACTAAAGCAACAATTTTTTTCATATTCTATTCTAAAATTTGTTTTAAAAATTGACCTGTATAGGATTTTTCATTCATAGCTACTTCTTCTGGGGTACCAGTCGCAACTATCATACCACCTCCGTCTCCGCCATCAGGACCTAAATCGATAATATAATCAGCAGCTTTGATTACATCTAAGTTATGTTCAATTAATATTACAGTGTTTCCATTTTCTACTAATCTATTAATAACATTTACCAATAATTTTACATCAGCAAAATGCAAACCAGTTGTAGGTTCATCTAATATATATAAAGTTTTACCTGTATTTACTTTAGATAACTCAAGTGATAATTTAACCCTTTGAGCTTCGCCTCCACTTAAAGTTAGTGCACTTTGACCTAATTTTAAATACCCTAAACCAACACTATCTAGAGTTTCTAATTTTCTTCTAATTTTATTAATTGGTTTAAAGAAATCTTTAGCTTCTTCAACAGTCATATCTAAAACATCATAGATATTTTTACCTTTATACCTTATAGATAAAGTTTCTTGATTATATCTTTTACCATGACAAACATCACATTTAACATAAACATCAGGTAAAAAATGCATCTCAATTTTAATATTACCATCACCTTTACAGTTTTCACATCTACCACCTGCCACATTAAATGAAAATCTTCCACTTTTATAGCCTCTAGCTTTTGCTTCGGGTAAAGATGCAAATAACTCTCTAATTGGAGTAAAAGCACCAACATAAGTCGCTGGATTTGATCTAGGGGTTCGACCAATTGGACTTTGATCAATTGTAATTAATTTATCAATGTTTTCAACTCCAACTATTTTAGTATAACCATCATAATTAAAATTTTTACCATTCAATTTTCTTCTAATAGCTGGTGCTAAAATTTCATTTAACAATGTAGATTTACCGCTACCAGAAACTCCGGTTATTACATTTAATTTTCCAAGAGGGATATCAACATCAACACTTAATAAATTATTTTTACTAGCACCTTCAATTCTTATAGTTTGACCATTACCCTTACGTCTAATTTTTGGAATCTCAATTTGTTGCTTTTTAGATAAGAACTGCCCTGTGATAGAGTTTGGATTCTTTTCAATTTCCTCAGGAGTTCCTTCAGCTATAATTTCACCACCATGAACTCCAGCTCCAGGTCCTAAATCTACTACATAATCGGCTTCTCTAATTGTTGCTTCATCATGCTCAACTACAATTAAAGTGTTTCCAATATCTCTCAATTGTTTTAAAGAATTAATTAATTTTTCATTATCTTTTTGATGCAACCCAATTGAAGGTTCATCTAAAACATACATTACTCCAGTTAAGGCTGAACCAATTTGAGTAGCCAATCTAATTCTTTGAGCTTCTCCACCACTTAAGGTTCCACTATTTCTATCAAGCGTTAGATAAGATAAACCAACATTATCTAAGAAAGATAATCTATTTCTTATTTCTTTTAAGATTTCTTTTGCTATCGTTTGTTCTGTTTCATTCAATTTAAGACTATTAAAGAAAACAATACTATCTTTTATTGAATAGGAAGTAACTTCCATTATATTTTTACCACCAACAAAAACATGTAAAGCATCTTCTCTTAATCTTTTTCCCTTACAAGTTGGACAAGTTTTATGAGATTTAAAAGAATCATACCAACTCTTCATATTCATACTTGTAGTCTGATAGTATCTTCTTTGTAATTCTTTTATTACACCTTCATATTTCTTATATATAAGTTGATTTCCAAACTCACTTTCATAATTTACAGCGATTTTTTTCTTATAACCATATAGAATTGTATCTAATATCTTTTTAGGCAATTTATTAATTGGAGTATCTAGGGAAAAATTCAATTCATTTGCTAAAGCTTCAAACATAGATTTATTCCAACTTGCTTGAGGATTGTGAGTTTTTATTGCATGTTCATTTATACTTAAATTTGTATTAGGTATAATCAAATCAAAATCAAATTCACTTACTATTCCAATACCTTTACAAGTTGGACAAGCTCCATAAGGGTTATTAAATGAAAACAATCTAGGTTCTAAATCTGCAAAAGTAATTCCACAATGAGGACAACTATTTTTTTGTGAATAAACTTCATCTTTTTCAATTCTCTTATCATCATCAGTAATTAAGAAAGTAACCTTTACTAAGCCATTTGTCATTTCAATAGCTGTTTCAAGAGAATCAGATAATCTTGTTCTAGATTCCTTATTTAATATTAATCTATCTACAACAATATCTATATCATGTTTATAATTTTTATCTAGCTGTACTACATCCTCAAGCATAAACATTTTATTATCTATTTTTGCTCTTTGAAAACCTGAATTTCTAGCATCTTCAAATACTTTTTTGTATTCCCCTTTTCTGCCTCTAGCAACAGGAGCACTTACAATTAATTTTGTATCTTCATCATATTGATATATTGCATCAATGATTTGGTCGATACTCATTTCTGTTATTTCTCTATTACAAATCGGGCAAAAAGCCTTTCCCACTCTTGCCCATAATAATCTATAATAATCATATATTTCTGTAATAGTCCCCACAATTGATCTAGGGTTATTATTTGTTGATTTCTGCTCTATAGCAATTGAAGGAGATAATCCTTCAATATTATCAACAGCTGGTTTTTCTAATCGCCCTAAAAATTGTCTTGCATAAGCAGATAAACTCTCAACATATCTTCTCTGTCCTTCTGCAAAAATAGTATCAAAGGCTAATGAACTTTTTCCACTTCCACTTAAACCACTAATTACAATAAATTTATCTTTTTCTAATGTTAAGTTTACTGATTTTAAGTTATGTTCACTAGCGCCTTTAATAATTAACTTATTATTCCCCATTTATAGCCTCTAGCAAAGCTTGCTTTGCATCATTCACATCTACTTCTAAACTCAATTTACCTTTTTTATATAAGAAAACTTTATTACCAATTCCTGTTATTGCAAAATCGGCTTCTTTAGCTTCACCTGGGCCATTAACTTGACAACCCATAATTGCAACAGAAATATCTTTATCTATAGTTAATAAATCTTTTTCCACAGTTTTTAAAAAGCCAATTGAATCAAAAGAATTACGTCCACATCTTGGACAACTAATAATTCTAACACCTTTTTCTCTTAATCCAAGAGTTCTTAATATTTCAACTCCAGCAAAAACTTCATCTTCAATGTCTCCGGTTATTGAAACTCTTAAAGTGTTACCAATTCCTTGCTTTAATAAATTACCTAAAACCCAGGTTGATCTTGCAACTGAAGAAACTACAGAACCTGCTTCAGTAACTCCAATATGAAGTGGATAATTACTTTTACTTGCAAATCTTTCATTTGCAATTCTAGTTTCTTCTAAATTTGTTGATTTCAATGATACAACAGTATTATAAAAATCTAACTCTTCAAACCATTCCAAATACTTTAGAGCATTGTCTACCATTATAGTAGGATGATCTCCAATTCCTCTAGGCAATGATCCTGAATTTAACCCTATTCTAATTGCTGCACCTTTATCTTTAGCAGCTCTAACTACTTCATCAACTTTCCATCTTGCACCAATATTACCTGGATTAATTCTTATCTTGCTAAAACCACATTCTAATGCAGCTAAAGCCATTTTGAAATCAAAATGTATATCAGCAACTAAGGGCATAGGTGATTTTTGGTTTAAATATTCAAAAGCTTTTCTATCTCTATCATTTGGATATGAAAAACGCATAATATCACAACCCATTAGAGCTAAGGTATTCATTCTACTTAATAAATTATCTAAATCTTCCTTTTTTGAAGGAACAGGACTATCATACATCGTTTGTATAGATACAGGATAACCTTTACCAATTTTTATATCTCTTACTGTTGCTATTATTGAATCATTCATACAATTCCTTTTTATCATACTCACTTAAAATACTTTCTATATTGTCATCATTAACAAGTGGGATTATCAAATTTTTCATTATTCTCAATTCTAATATAATATAAGAAAATATTGAAGTATCAGTATCAATACTTTCTTTCAACAATTTAACTAATAGAGCAATTGAAAAATCAAAATAATTAATTAAAAACAAAATATTTGCATAACAAAATATCGTCTCAGTACTTTCCTTTTCTAAATCAATATAATTTATATTATGATAAAAATAAATTGTAGCTTTATCCTTTAATCCTAGACTAATTAAAATCAACAAAAAATAAAAATTAAAATTTTTTGTATCAAGTTGTTCATTACAAATTCTAGTAAGTGCACAAGAATAAACTTTTCTATTTAAATAGTTTAATTGTTCTCCTTCAATAATTAGTTTTTCAAAGTTATTTTTATTAACTTTTTTCATATGTTTTTCTAAGGCTTCGATTCGATCAAAATTATCAACAATATCTCTTATATCTGATAGAGCCTCTTTATATAGATAATAATCTTCATCATACATTAATTTTTGCCAATAATATCTAACCCTATCTTTATCTTCAAAGTTAATAGCAAATTCTAATATTGATAAATCTTTTTCAATATTACTAATTTGTTTTTTACTATTCACATTCTCCATAAATGCTTTTTTATCAGAGCTATTAAATATTAAAATATTATTAATAGCTATTAGTTTATCATTTTTCTTTAAAAATACATCTTTTTCAAAATCATTAATTATTTCTTTAATCATTTTTGAAGAATAGTTTTCAACAAAATATGAGAAAAATAAAATAAAATATTTAAAATTTATATTAGAATAAAGATTCCTCATTACTTTAAAAATATATTTATTATCATTTATATAGGTTAAATCTCTTAAGAATTTTGTTTTAAACAATTCAAAATATTTCATAATTACAAAATCTTCCAAATCATATAAAACTGCTAATTTCGATAAAAGTATTGTCAATTCTTGATAAATTTCAGTTCTATCATGAACATCAGAAATTGAATATTCTAAGTAATTAAAGGCATTTTCAAATAATAACAAATTATCAAGCATATTTTCTTTATTATGCTTATTACAATCTTCTAACATACTATTAATTAAATCTAAGTAACTTTCTTTTGTAATTTTTTTACCATTAAAAGGCTTATCATAAATAGAAATTGAAGACGATAAAGTTATATCTTCTACTGCAGGAATTCTTGGATTATCTAATAAACTATCAATAATTTCAAACTCTTTAAAATTATTTAATTTTACATTAAGACACTTTTTATTTATTTTAGAAAATAGCAAATCAATATCGTCATTTAAAAATAAATTATTACATAAATGTTGTTTAATTTTTCTATCTAAATTAAGCTCATCAACTCTATTGAAAATAGAATTATTAATTTCAATTTTAGTTAAATTATCATTATTTCCGATTTCATAAAAATCTCTTAATTCATTTAGAATTTGAAATTTTGTATACCCATTTAAGTATAGAAGCTTTGCTCTTTGGTTGAACAAAGTTAATAGTTTTAAACTTTTATTCATATTTATTCCAAAAAAGTTTTCAACGAAACTAATTCCCTGTATCTAAGTTAATTATAACAGAAAATAAAGAATAATACTAATTTATATATAAAAATTTGCATTATTTAACAACTTTGTTGCTTTTGCAACGTCATCATTTTTTCTCTTATGTTATCAAATAGCTATAAATATAGTTACAAGGAGAAATTTTATGGAATTCGATATGTTTTGTTATCAATGTCAAGAAACTGCAGGGTGTACAGGTTGCACACATAAGGGAGTATGTGGAAAATCCCCTCAAACAGCTAAATTACAAGATTTACTAATTTATGCTACAAAAGGATTATGTGAAATAACTACAAAATTACGCTCACAAAATAAAGTTATTGATAAAACAATAAACCATTTTATCAGCGTTAATTTATTTACAACAATCACTAATGCAAATTTTGATAATAATATTTTTCATTCAAGAATATATGAAACTATAAATTATAGAGATGAATTAATTAAGCAATTAAAAATAGAAAATAATTTAAGTGATGCAGCGACCTTTAATATTAGCGCTATAGAGGAAATCAATGAAAAAGCAAATAGTGATGAAGTTGGAGTACTTTCAATCAAAAATGAAGATATGAGATCTTTAGTTGAATTAATCACTTATGGTATTAAAGGTTTAGCAGCATATGTAAAACATGCGAATGCACTTTCTTTTGAAAATGAAGATATTGATATCTTTATGCAAGCTACATTAGCAAAATTACTTTCAACAAATTTAAATCTTGAAGAACTAGTTAATTTAACACTAGAGGTTGGAAAATATGGTGTTGATGCTATGGCTTTACTTGATCAAGCAAATACTTCAACTTATGGGAATCCTGAAATTTCAAAAGTTAAACTTGGAGTAAACAATCGTCCTGGGATTCTTGTTTCAGGTCATGATTTAGGGGATATTGAAGAGTTATTAAAGCAAACAGGAAATACAGGTATCGATATTTATACACATGGAGAGATGCTTCCAGCTCATTATTATCCTAAATTAAAAAAATATAAAAATTTAGTTGGTAATTATGGTAATGCTTGGTGGAAACAAAAAGAAGAATTTGAAAGTTTTAACGGACCAATTTTAATGACTACAAACTGTATAATCCCACCAAAAGGTTCTTATATTGATAAAATATTTACTACTGGTGCTGCGGGGTTTGATGGAGTTAAACATATAAAAGGTGAATTCGCTAATCAAAAAGATTTTAGGGAGATTATTGAAATGGCAAAAAAATGTTCACCTCCTGTAGAATTAGAAACTGGTGAATTAGTTGGTGGTTTTGCTCACGATCAAGTATTCAAATTAGCTGATAATGTTGTTAATGCAGTTAAATCTGGAGATATTAAAAAATTTGTGGTTATGGCTGGTTGTGATGGTAGAGCTAAATCAAGAAATTATTATACTGATTTTGCTAAGGCTTTACCAAAAGATACAATTATTTTAACAGCTGGCTGTGCTAAATATAAATATAACAAATTAAACTTAGGTGATATAAATGGAATTCCAAGAGTTTTAGATGCTGGTCAATGTAATGATTCTTATTCACTTGCCTTAATTGCTCTTAAATTAAAAGAAGTTTTTGAATTAACTGACATTAATGAATTACCAATAATTTATAATATTGCCTGGTACGAACAAAAAGCAGTAATTGTTTTATTAGCATTATTATATTTAGGTGTTAAAAATATTCATCTTGGTCCTACCTTACCTGCTTTCTTATCAGAAAATGTAACTAAGGTATTAGTAGATAACTTTAACATTGGTGGAATCACAAATGTAGAGGATGATATTGAAATGTTCTTTAATTAAACTAATAACTTTATAAATAATTAAAACCTGCCTATTAATGAGAAAGCCTCATTTTTAGCAGGTTTTATTATTTTAATTTATAGTTAAAATTATTGTAACAATAATAATGAGAATACCAATGTAAATAATGCAACAGTTTCTACAATACCAATTACAATAAAATAGTTTGCTGTACCTTTTCCTGTTTCAGCTAATGCATCACAAGCATTTGCACTTGTTTTACCTTGCATTAATGCAGATAAACCAATAGCAATACCACCAAATACACCTACACCAAAAGCTAATACTGAAGAAGCTCCAGCAGCTAATGCAGCTGTGATAAAGTTCATCAACAAGAAACCATAAATTGTTTGTGTTAATGGAGCACCAGCAAAAGCAACCATAATAAATGGAGCTGGTTTACCATTTGCATAACATTTTTTCCATCCACCTACAGCAGCTTGAGCAGCAATACCTGCACCAAAAGCAGAACCCATTGCTGGTACAGCTAAAGCACAAGCTAAACCAATTAAACCTAAACTATTCATTTTAATCTCCTTAGTTGTATATATACAACCTATTTTACATTTTCATTTACCGTTTCTCTAAACGGATCGTATTCAATTCCTGACCACTCCATTCCAAGTTGTCCAGAAAATTCTAATAAATTCAATCTAACACCATGAACTATTACGGATAATAGTCCCATTACTAAGTTCAAAGCATGTCCAATAATTAAAATAATTATTGCAACAATAGTTGTTACACCTCCCATTAAAGGAGCAGCCATTGAGTTAAAGCTTTGTGCAATAGCTAATGTAGCTAAGCCAACAGCAAATAAACGTATATAACTCATAAGGTTTGAGAAACAACTAATAGTATCTAAGAAGTTAGTAAATATAGCACCTAGTCCTGCAGTTATCCCTTTTGCAAAAGATTGACCTGGTTTTTGTGCTCCAAATAATGTAACTAATACAAACCCCACAATAATTAATGGGAATACTATTGAATAGTTACATGGAACTTGAATAACCAAATTCAAAACTACAAAATATAAAACAAGAATATCTAATGTCCAACCAATATCTGCAATGAAAGAAATATCTTTCTTTGAGATTTTTCGAACAATATTTATTACTTCAGCTAAAGTTAACTGAATTGTTCCTAAAATGAAACAGAATTGCATTATATTATTTTGAGTAGTTTGTGAAGCTAAATCAAAATCTGCAGGGAAGTTCGTTATCATAGGTAACACTAAATTCTTTAATGGAGTATTCATTAAAATAGTTTGAGAACCAAACCAAGTACCGGTTAAGGACCCCCAAATCATTGTCGCTATCGATAAGACATACAAAAGCATATTAGCTGTAGTAACTTTTTTACTTTTTGCATGCATCAAAACAGCGCCTAATAAAAATACTAAACCATACCCTGCATCACCAATAATCATGGCAAAGAACAAAGTAAAGAACATTAAGAACCAAAGAGAGATATCCCCTTCATTATATCCAGGAACTGTTCCTAGAATATTGAATAAAGGTTTTATAATACCTACACCCTTTTGATATTTAATCAAAGTAGGAGGTAAATCCTCTTCTTCAGGATCTTCGCTCATATATCCCCAACATTGCTTTTTAGCTACCTTTTCAAACTTTTCAAATTTTGTTTGTGGTATATAGCCTGTAATGTAACTTAAGTTATCATCATCAGTTGCAGTTGAAGATACTTGGTCAAAGTAAATTTCCATTTCACATTTTTTGATAAAATGATTATATGAATCTAAATACCTATAATTTTCTGCTAAATAACTATTAATTTGTTCGACTTCTTTTGAATTTTCATCAACTCTTTCTTCAAGAGCTATTAAACTTTCATCAGGAAGTTCAAAAAGTTTTGCAGGGAATGCTGGATCTAATTCTTTATCAATTACTGCAATTGCACATTGTTTATCTACAGAATCTAATTCTATAAATTTAACAGTACTATCAATTGTAGATAATTCTTTCTTACCTAAAGTGTAAAAGTATAGTTTTATACCTTCATCTTTCAATTTCTTAATATCTTTAGGTTCGAAATTACCCCAACTCTTTATCCTATCAATAGTCAACTTATCTTTAACTATAGACTCATTTAATTCTTTTCTTTCAGCTATTTTTGAAGTTATTTGGCTATTCAATTTAACAAAATCACTTTCTTCAAGTGTTTCTTGTACAATTTTTTTGCTATCAACCACACAATCTTCAATACTCATTCTAGCAGTATTTAATAAATCAAGTTCATTTTTAAGGTCTTCACCCTTTTTACTTTTTGAGTTAACAGCATAAATATGCATTAATCCATATTTTCTAAGGGTTCTTAACATTTCAGTTTTCTTATGAGCCTGGACTATAACACTTACTTTTTTCATGGGTACTATCATTTAGGACACCCCCACAACTTTGCTTTTAGCAATTTTACCTCTTACAACAGCTGCTGCTTGTTGATCTCCAAGATAAATTCCAATCTTTCTAATATTCTCTTTTGCTTCAGGGATTTTAACTTTTTCAAACAAATTAACTCTTTGAGATGTTGTTCTCAATTCTTTTGATAATAAATCAATTTGAATTTCTAAAGTTCCAATTAAAGCATCAAGTCTTGCATAATCTTTTAAGGTTAAAATTCCATCATCAACCCAAAGAGGATATTCAGTTAAATCATAATCGATATCCTTAAAGGTTAATTCTTTAAATTCAGGAATAGTAACACCTGCAATATTACTTTTTACTTTAACAACCCTATCTACTCTAACAATATTAGAGAGTCTATTATCTTTATCAAAGGCTGCATTTTCTGCGTAAACACAAATCCAATCTTGCATTCCATCAACAAGCTTATCTTGCTCAAGACGCAACTCTTTTATTTTACTTTCGATACCTCTAATAACCATTTGAAGTTGCTGTTTTTTCAACTGCAAAGTTGGTAGATATCTAGTAAATTGTTTGAGCTGATCTTTTTGCTTTTTTTGCTCATTTTTGGTCAATTTGACTGCCATTTTACCTCCTAAGCATCCTTCTTAGGCCAACGTGCGACAATTAAATCACTCTTCAATCCTGTTTCATTAGGGTCGAAACATTCACTTAAAATTTGCCAACCTAGGTCTAAAGCTTCTTCTAAAGGAATATTAACACTTAAATCCATCATTTTTTGTTCAAATAATATACCATATTTAAGTAATTTTTCATCCCATTCTGTCATTTGGAAGCCCATAGATTTCTTTTCTAATGATTCTCTGTATGAAGCATATAATTTAATCATACCGTCCATTAATGCTCTATGGTCATCTCTTGTATCTTTATTAACTTGTTGTTTTAAACGAGATAGTGAACCAAAGGGCTCAATTCTTCCACCCTTAAGATAATATTGACCTTCCGTAATATAACCAGTGTTATCTGGAACTGGGTGAGTAACATCATCACCAGGCATTGTAGTAACTGCTAAAATAGTTAAAGAGCCAGCACCTTCAAAGTCAACAGCTTTTTCATATCTTGAAGCTAATGAAGAATATAAGTCTCCAGGATAACCTCTGTTTGATGGAACTTGGTCCATTGTAATTGCCATTTCTTTCATTGCATCTGCGAAGTTAGTCATATCAGTTAATAAAACTAATACTTTTTTACCATCAATAGCAAATTTTTCAGCTACTGCTAAAGCCATATCTGGAACTAACATACATTCAACAGTTGGGTCACTAGCTGTATGAATAAACATAATTGTTCTACTCATAGCACCACTTTTTTCTAGTGTATCTTTAAAAAACAAATAGTCATCATATTTTAAACCCATACCACCTAAAATAATCAAATCAACTTCAGCTTGCATAGCAATTCTAGCTAATAATTGGTTATATGGTTCACCTGAAACTGAGAAAATAGGTAATTTTTGACTTTCAACAAGTGTGTTAAATACGTCAATCATTGGAATACCTGTTCTAATCATGTTTCTAGGAATAATACGTTTTGCTGGATTAACTGATGGACCACCAATGTCAATCATATTGTCTTCTAATGAAGGTCCTTTATCTCTTGGAACTCCACTACCTGTAAAAATTCTTCCTAATAAATCATCACTGTAAGAAACTTTCATTGAATGTGATAAGAAACGAACTTCATCGCCTGTTGAAATACCAGCCGCACCTGAGAAAACTTGAAGAGAAACTAAATCACCTTGTAATTTAATAACATTTGCATAACTTTCTCCAGTTGCTGTTGTAACAATAGCAAGTTCTCCATTCTTTACACCCTTTGCTCTAACACTAATAACGTTACCTACAATGGATTCAATCTTGGTATATACTTTTTGCATCTTTCACTCCAATTACATTAATTTTTCAGCTTCTGGAATAAAGCTAACAAAATTACTATCAAATTGAGCTTTTATTTCACCCTCAATTTGTTCAAATCTTTCACTCTTAAACTCTACGTTATTCCAGTCTAAGAATTTTTGTCTCATTTCATTGAAAAAGGAGCGGACATGTTTTTTATCAGCTAAATCGAATTCTGCAGCAAGAACTTTAAATAATAGTTTAAATAAATATTCTTGACGTTCAACAATAACTGCTGAGTCAACAGGATCAAATGAGTTTTGTTGTAAATAAACAGAATCGATTAATTCACTTTTTTGATAAATGATATAATCGCTAATACTTGTTCCTTCTTCACCAACAACTTTCATCATTTGATTAACTTCACCACCTCTAAATAAAATACCCTTAGCATAATCAACTTTAGTTGTATCAATTACACCTGTGTATTTTGACCAAGAATCAAGTGGGTTAATTGCAGGATATTTTCTTGCATCAGATCTTTCTCTTGATAATCCGTGGAAAGCACCTACAACTTTCAAAGTTGCTTGAGTTACAGGTTCCTCAAAGTTACCACCTGCTGGAGATACTGTACCACCAATTGTTACAGAAGCTAATCTACCATCATTTAATCTAACTTTACCTGCTCTTTCATAGAATTCAGCAATACGAGTTTCTAAGTATGCTGGGAAAGCTTCTTCACCAGGGATTTCTTCAAGTCTACCACTCATTTCTCTCATAGCTTGAGCCCATCTTGAGGTACTATCAGCAAGTAGTAAAACATTTAAGCCCATCTGTCTGTAATACTCAGCCATTGTAACTGCGGTATAAACAGATGCTTCACGAGCAGCAACAGGCATTGAAGAAGTGTTACAAATAATGATGGTTCTTTCCATTAAACTCTTATTTGTTTTAGGGTCAACCAATTCAGGGAACTCTTTTAATACTTCTACTACTTCACCAGCTCTTTCACCACAAGCTGCAATAATAACGATATCTACATCAGCATTTCTACTTTCCATGTGTTGTAAAACAGTTTTACCAGCACCGAATGGACCAGGAACACAGAATGTACCACCCTTAGCTATTGGTAAGAAAGTATCAATAATTCTAACTTTCATTACTAATGGTTCATCAGGTCTTAATCTTTCATCATAACATGTAATTGGTACTTTTACTGGCCAAGAAATAACCATTGTTAAATCTTTTGTTTCTCCATCTTGGTTTTCAATTGTTGCAACATTATCTCTAACATTGTATGTACCTTTTTTTACTATACTTTTTACTTTCCATTCACCACGAGTTAAGTTAAATGGTACCATAATTTGGTGAGTGAATAAGCCTTCTGGAACAGTACCTAAAGTATCTCCTGCTTTTACTTCATCACCTTTTTTTACTGTTGGTGTAAATTCCCAATCTTTATTTGGAATAGGATCTAAATAAACACCTCTTTGTAAAAAGAATCCACATTGACGTGCTAAATCAGGTAATGGGTTTTGTAGGCCATCATAAATTTGTTGTAATAAACCAGGTCCTAATTCAACACTTAACATTTCATTTGAAAATTCAACTTCATCACCTACAGCTACATCTGTAGTTGATTCAAATACTTGTAAACTTGCTACACCTGAATTGATTCTGATTACTTCACTTTTTAAACGAGTATCACCAACATGAATATAACCAACCTCGTTTTTGGAAACAAAATCATCAAATTCAACATTTACCATATTTCCATTGACGCCGATGACGCGTCCTTTCTTTCTATCCATCATGTTCTCCATTAATTGCTTTTCATTGTTGATTGTAGATTGTTTAATAATTTTTTAAATTCTTTATTACCTTCTACTTTATCAAAGCGAGATTTTCTTTCTAGAAGTTTAAGCTTAATAGCAAAGGCTAATAAACCCTCTAAATCAAAAACATGGTTAGTACTAGATTCATCTAAATACTTCCAATACAACTTCATCAATAGAAGTTCCCCTTCATAAGCATTTTTAGCAGCTAAAGCAGTTCTTACTCCTTCAACAATTCTAAATTCTTTATCATTAGTGTTTTTATATTTTTCACTATTAATATTTAATTTTTTACTTCTTTGCTCTGATAATTCTTTTTTTACACTTGTATTAAATTTATACCATTTTTTTACAAATGGATGTGATGCATTATTATCTGAAAGGGCCTCTGAAATGATTTGATAATCTTTTTTGTTTACATTACTTTTACATAGTTCAAGAAACTCATCACATGTAAATGGTACTGAGTCTTCATATCTTAACATAGGTAAAGTTGCAACTAAATAATAATAAGAAGCCACGAATCACTCCTTAATTAAAAACAATTTCTGCAATAGCTGGAGAAAGGAAAGGAACCATTAACTTGGCTGTAGCTTCTTCACTAAAGTCAAAATATCCTGAGCCATCTTTGTCTGCTAGTTTAAAACCAACACTAACACTCTTAACTGGCTTAATTTCTAAACCTTGTTTTATTTTATCGCCCAATTCTTTTGTTAAAGTTTCTGCCAAAGCTTTATAATCATCTTCACTTATCTGAAGTTCTGTAGTCTTAGGGTCGCTTAAATCTAAAGAAATTACGTCTTTAATTAATTTAACGAAATCTTTAGTTTTGAAAGCTTTTGATACTTTTTCTTCTAATAAAGCATTAATTTGTGCTGTTAAAGCTTTTTTTAAGGACAATTGAACATCACGTGCCGCTTGAGCTAGAGAAGCTTTTGCGCTTTGATCACGTAAAGCAACTTCTTTCTCAGCATCAGAGAGAATCTTTTCTGATTCTTTCTTAGCACTTTTTATAATTTCATCAGCTTTTGCTTTAGCATCAGTTATTATTTGCTCAGCTTGTTTATTGGCCTTATCAATTCCTTCTTTCTGAATTGATTCAACCAAATCCTGAATTTGTTGTGCCATAGTATAATACCTACCTTTAAAAATTTAGCGTTTTTTTCATAAAACAAAATACAACGTTTATAAATATACTAGAAACTTGATTTTATGTCTAATCCTAATACAATTTTTTTATATTTTATTTTTATTCTCTCATTTTATCTTTTTTTGTTAAAAAATAAATACCTTTGTAATTTTTCATAACAAATTTATCATATTTCTTTAACTGAAAACGTTTGCGTCATTTGTTTATTAAAAAATTCTAATTTAAACTTATAATGTATTTGTTATATAAAACTATTTACAGGAGAAAAATTATGAAGAAAAAAATTAAAATAACCCTTCTTTTAAGCTTTTTTATCTTATTATTAAGTTCTTGTGAACTAAATGGACCAAGCATTGATTTATCTAGTGTTCCAACTAGTTTAAGAAAAACACTTTACATTAATTATGAAGCTGGACTTGGAACTGTAACATTCTCAACAACAAAAATTGATGTTGTAAGAGGAGGTACCTCAGATTTTGGTGATTCTAATACAAATACTATGTATTTAGGATTTTATAATGATGCAGCAGAATTTGATACTGATAGATTAACAAGTTTAGGATATTCAATAACAGCTGCTGGTTCAACCTCAGCTCAACTAATACTAACTTGTACAAAACCTGGTGCTTCAAGCATTAAATACATTTTTACTATTTCTACTCCTGATATATGGGTTGAAAAAAAAGTTGATAATGTCACAGATTCAAGCTATGCTACAGTTTTATCATGGGAAGCATATTAATACTTATTAGTTAAAAATAATTTTTTATTTCTCCTATTTTTTATAATATTTTAATTAATAGAAGTTTTATATAAAAAAACGTATTATCTTGTTATTTGTAATTGATAGTACAATTACTTTATTTGTGTCCTGTGTTTATCAAATAAATCTTGCAGAATTACCTTCTGACCTAATGGACACTTTTGATATTAACTATGATACATGAATTGGAACTGTGACTATTTCACCTACTAAATATTAGTGTAGTTAGAGGAAATCGTACTGATTTAGATGCCAGTGAAATAAATTATTATAATAGTACTGAGGAATTAGATTCAGATAATTAAAAAAAACACTTTATTAGTACTAATTATATTCCAAAGCAAGGAGATGATTCTGCAATTTTTCAAATAATATATTCAGAATCTGGAGATACCATAATTTATGAATTTTAAATAACTGATTGGGATATACTAGTAGAAAAAAAATAAATGGAGTACAAGAGTCTTCTTTTGAAACTTATTTAACTTATCAAAATGATGATTAATATATAATTTTTATTTTAATACTTACTACCTTATAATTTTAATTTTTGTTATCATTATAATAAATTAAAGTTTTTAGAGGTTTTATGTTAAAAAGTAAAAATTTACAACATTATTTAAATACTGAACCCACAAAAGGGATTATTAGAATATATAATTTAGAATCAGATAAATCATTATTAATTAAAAGTAATAATATAATAGAAGATAGCAAAAAAATAAGATTTCAATTAGATTTAGGATTTTATAATAATATGAATCTTCAACAAGAATACACAAAAATTGGTCTTGAATTATTTGCAATTGAACCAATCCTTTTTTTAGAAAAAGAAGAAGCTTTAGATGATTTATATGACAAAGCAAAAAAAATGTTAGATGAAAAAAATGTAACTTATTATTAATAATAATAGCTATAATTAATTATTTAGAAACATACTATGCAATTGTATAGTATGTTTTTTTAATCCTAAAAAATCTAATTAATAATAATTCTCTATTGACATTTATTCTCATTAGTGTTATTTTATACACATGATACAAAATAAAATATAAGGAGATTTTTTATGGACGAATTTTACAAAATGCCATTACTCGGAGACAAAGCACCTAGCTTTGTAGCAACAACTACTCAAGGACAAATTAACTTCCCTGAAGATTACAAAGGAAAATGGGTTATCCTTTTTTCTCACCCCGCTGATTTTACTCCTGTTTGTACTACAGAATTCATGACTTTTGCTCATTTAGAAGAAGATTTTAAACGCCTTAATACAGAATTAGTAGGTTTATCAGTAGATTCACTCTACTCACACATTGCCTGGCTTAGAAAGATTCATGAACTTGAATGGAAAGGTATGAAAAATTTAGAAGTTAAATTCCCTTTAATTGAAGACATTAAAATGGATGTTGCTAAAAAATATGGTATGATTCAACCTAATCAATCAAACACTCAAGCTGTTAGAGCTGTTTTCATTATTGATCCTAATGGGATTATTAGAACTATCTTATATTATCCACTCTCAACTGGTAGAAATTTTGACGAGCTAAAGAGAATTATTCAAGCTTTGCAAAAAGTTGACAAAGAAAATTGTGCTACACCTGCAGACTGGAGAGAAGGTGATGATTTTATCGTACCTCCAGCTGGGAGCTGTGGAACAGCTAAAGAAAGAGTTGAAAGTAATGATGAAGATATGTATTGCTTAGATTGGTTTATGTGCTTTAAAAAAGATAAAAAATAATTTTTTAATTTAATAAAATAGGCTATTGAATATTTATAGTATTCAATAGCCTTAATTATTTAAAAACTTTAAAAGGATTATTTATTTTCTTTGTCCATTTTTATTAAATTTCTAATACCTTGAACCCCTACTCTAATAGCATTCTCAGTATCATGTAAAATTGGATTTTCCATTCCTAGTTTTTCTCTTTCTTGATTTCCAACAACAAAGAATTCGCTACCACATCTAACACCTAGATATGAAGCAACAGTGAATAATGCAGCACTTTCCATTTCACTAGCTAAAACGCCTAATCTTTTCCAAGCTTCCCATTTGTTATTTAATTCATAACTTACTGGCATTAAATCTGGAGAATGTTGGCCATAAAAAGAATCCTTACATTGTACAATTCCTGTATGATGATTAAAACCTAAAGATTTTGCGGCATCTCTTAATGCAGAAACTACATCAAAATTAGCAACTGCAGGAAATTCTATTGGAGCATATTCTCTACTTGTGCCTTCAAATCTAATAGCACCAGTTGCGACTACAACATCCCCACCCATTACAGGCAAAGCAATTCCACCACAAGTACCAACCCTAATAAAAGTATCAGCACCACATTTATATAATTCTTCCATAGCAATAGAAGCAGATGGACCTCCAATTCCTGTACTAGTTACAGAAACTTTTTCTCCATCTAAATAACCTGTGTATGTTATATATTCCCTATTATCTGCAATTAGTTTTGGATCATCAAAATATTTAGCTATTTTTTCACATCTCTTTGGATCGCCTGGTAAAATAACATACCTGCCGACATCTCCCTTTTTGATATGAAGATGGTATTGAATACCTGTTCCATTCATATAATCAGACATATTAGCCTCCTAAATAATTAAAAATAATGGAATATCTATTATAACACCTAAAAAATAATTTTTGCAATGTATAATTTAAACAAACCTTATAAGGTCACATAGGTTTTGCCCATACCACCATCATTAGGGTTTGCAAACCTATAATCTTTTACTTGAGATTGAGTTTTTAAAAATTTATGAATCCCATTTTGTAAAATCCCATCTCCATAACCATGAATAATAGAAAAAGTATTAAAATTATGAATTAAACAAGCTTCTAATTGTATTTGAACAGTATTTAAGGCTTCTTCTAAAGTTTTACCTCTAACATCGATAGTATTTTTTGGTCTTGGTGTTTCATTATTATAACTAATACTAACTTTCTTAGGTTTTTCAACTTCTTTTGCTTTGTACAAATCCTTTTCTTTAAAAGTAATTTTTAAAGAGCCAACTTGCACAATCCATTTTTTCTTGCCATCAGCTTTTAAAACAGTCCCTTCTCTTTTACTATCGCCACATAAAACAGTCATTCCTTCACTTATATCAAAGAGTTCTCTTTTTTCTTTTAACTGTTCTTCTTCAACTTCAATTTGAGAATTAATATTTTGTTCTTTACTATTTAGATAATTAATAAATTCTTTTACAGATTTTGTTTTTTCTTTTGTTATTTCACCAGTTACTAATTTCCCAACTAAATTTTCTAGCTCTTTTCTGCTTTGATTAATAAAGCGTGATAATTCTGTTGATTGTTCAGTTTTTAGTTGATGTTCTTTCTGTTTGATCTTTAATTTATATAAATCAACATCTCTTTTTTGTTTCCTTAATTCAGCTTCTTTTATTTCTAGCTCATTTAAAGTTTTTTCTACTTGTAATCTTTCATTTTCAAGACGCTTTACAATTTCACCAATTTGAAATTGATCATCTCCTAAATATTTCTTAGCAGATTTTATTACAACTTGAGGAAGTTTCATCCTAATAGCAGTATCAATTGCATGAGAATCACCTGGGAGTCCACAAACAACTCTAAAAGTTGGCATATGGGATGTTTCATCGAATTCCATTGAAGCATTTAACATTTCATCAGAAATATATGCTTTATGCTTTAGAGAAGCTAAATGAGAAGTTATAAAAGAAATTTTTGATTTATTTAATAAAAAATCAACAATACTTTGAGCTATAGCTCCTCCTTCATTTGGATCTGTAGCAGAGCCTAATTCATCTAAAATAACCAATGAATTTTCAGTACAATTTCTTAATATTTTTGATAAACTATTCATATGGCCACTGAAGGTTGATAATTCTTGTTCAATACTTTGTTCATCACCAATATCTGTATAAACTTTGTCAAAAATTGGTAAAACAGAACCTTCTGTTGCAGGAACAAAACCAATAAATTGATTTAAAAGAGCAAATAAACCAACTGTTTTTATTGTAACTGTTTTACCACCTGCATTAGGGCCTGAGATTACGACACATTTTATCTCTTCATCTATATCTAAAGTAATTGGAACAGCTTTTTCCCCTAATAAAGGATGACGAGCAAACAATAGTTTTACTTTTCTATTAGATAAACTAACTCTTGAACAATCATTAATAATTACCCACCTTGCAAAAGCATATAAAATATCAATATCAATTACTAACTTTGATAAATTCTCTAAATCTTTTATACAATCTCTCAACAAATTAGTTAAGTTATTATATATCTTAGCAATTTCTATTTGAATTTGTTGTTCAGCAAGAACTACAGAATTATTATATTCAACAATCTTATATGGTTCTATAAAAATTGTACTACCAGATGAACTACTTCCATGCACAAATCCTTCAACTTTTGATTTAGCATCATTTCTTACTGGAATTACTATTCTGTCTTCTCTGATTGTTTCAACATCATTTTGTAATAATGCTTTATTATTTTTTATAAAATCTTTAGTAAAACTAGTTCTTTCTCTTTTCGTTCTCTCAACCCTTTTTACTAATTCTCTAATTATAGGATGAGATTCTTTAACTTTCCCACTTTCATCTAAAGCATAAAAAACTTCTTTTGAAAAATTTATTAAACAAGGATTAATTTCTTTTCCTAATAAACAATTTATATTATTAGATTCTTTATTTGAGAAAATCGGCTGATGAATAAATTTATATAGCTTTTGTGCACTATCTATAAAAATAGCAACATTATATAAATCGCTTCCTTCAACATTTTGATAATTTGATTTTATAATTTTAAATACACCTTCTAAGGAAGGGAAATAATTTGGTTTTTCAACATCAGGATTATCTAATAAATATTTTATATCACTAATTTTATCTTGAAATTCTTTTATCTGTGCTTCTGTATCTAAAAAGTCTCTGTTATATAAAGCTTTATTTGAATCTTCGAATAATAAGTATTTCTCAATTTTTTCTAATACCTGAAAAAAACCTAAATCATTTAATGTTTTTTTTGATAATTTCATTTCTTCTTTTTCTTTGGCATCTTATAACGTGCCTTACTAGTTGAATTTGAGCTACCTTTCCATTTTGGGCCTTGTAACGCTAATGAATCAATCATTCTTAAATAACTTTCATATCTGTCATAATTAATCTCATCATTTTCAACCATTCTTTTAATTTCACAATCCGGTTCATTTGTATGACTACACATACTAAAAGCACACTTATCTTTATTTTTTACAAACTCTGGAAAAGAATTAGCAATTTCCACAGGATCTCTATGGGGTACCATAATCTCTCTAACCCCGGGAGTATCAACAATTGTTATATTATCTTTTCTTAGTAAAAGAGAATAATTAGTTGTATGCCTTCCTCTATCATATTTTTCGCTTATTTCATTTGTTCTTTGATTAGTCCCTAATATTTGGTTAATTAATGTAGATTTACCTACACCACTTTGTCCTACAAAGGCAACAATCTTGTTTTCAATCTTACTAATCAACTCATCAATATTAGTTCTTTCTTTCGCACTTACCAAAACTGTATCATATCCTAAACTTTCAAACAAATTAAATCTTTCTAACTCATATTCAGTCAATTCAAAGTCACATTTATTTAGAACAAGTAAAATTTCAACATTCTGTGAACATGCAATAACCCTATCTATAAACCTAGGTCTAAAAGGTGGATTTGAACAACTAGTCACACAAACAATTAAATCCATGTTTGCAACAACTGTTTGGTTACATTGACCTTTCATATTCCATCTTTGAAAACTGTTTTTTCTAGGAAGTCTTTTTATAATTAAGCCTTCCAAATCATTTGTTTTTTCAAACTCAACAAAGTCCCCAACTGCTAATGGGTTATATTCTCCACTAACATCATTAAGGAGCTTTCCTTTAATTCGACATTCAAAGACTCTCTCTTCAATTTCGACATTGTATATATTATTTATACCGCGTATTATTCTTCCAATCATATTTTATATGGTAGACAAAAGAAAATAACTTGACAAGCTATTTTTTTTGATAATCTGAAAATATGTTTAACTTTAAAACTTGTAAAAAAGAAAATTGTAACGCTTTTGTCACTTTAGATAGTGATTATTGTTATAGACACTCAGAAAACAAAGAAAAATTATTGCATGAAATGTATTCTTTGTTACAAAAAGAAAAATTAATTCGCGACATAACATTTTCTCATGCTGAATTTGAAAATATATCGACTCAAAAGAAAAACTTTGCTTCCTCAAATTTTTCTTGGTGTACTTTTAGAAATATAGATTTCTCATCCTCCAAATTTACAACCTGTTTTTTTGACTTCTGTTTTTTTGATAATTGCAAATTTAAATCAACAGATATTAGATATTCAATTTTCTCAGGGAGTAAGATTATTAATTGTGATTTTTCTGATTCACTTTTAATTCATAATAATTTTTCGGGTATAGATGCTTGGGTTTGTGATTTTAGTTGTTGTGATTTATATTTCACTACTTTTTGTAACTCCTGCCTAAGAGATGTAAACTTTGAAGATTGTAATCTTAAAAAAGCTGATTTTAGAGAAACAGAACAAAGAAGATTGAATTTCAAATATTCAAACTATGAGGATGCAAGCAAATGAGAATATATCAACATTTTTCCGTAGTCGGCTTTTGTAATACTTATGTAGTAGGAGAAAAACAAGGTGGAGAAGCAATTTTAATTGATCCAGGCCATGTTGATAATGAACTTATAAGTATTATTGAACAAAATAATTATATAATTAGCACAATTCTATTAACACATAGACATGAATCTCATACAAGAGGTGTTGGAACTTTATTAAAGTTATATAAACCAACAATATATGCTTATACTTCAAAGGTCTATGATTTTAAAGTAATTGAAATTGCTGGTAATTCAAAAATTAATTGTGGTGGGATTGAAGTTGAAACAATTCATCTCCCAGGTCACAGTGTTGATTCTCTTGTTTATAAGATTGGTCATGCCCTATTTACTGGAGATACCTTAATGGCAACAAGAATTGGATCAACACCAGGATATATTGAAAGATCTATTCTTATAAAAATAATTAGAGAAAAACTACTTAATTTTGATGAAAATTTAATAGTTTTCCCTGGTCATGGTGCTCCAACCAAAATTAAGAATGAAATTCTATTTAACCCTGATTTAACTGAAGAAACTGTCTCTCCTTGGTTAAGAAACCAAATGAAACAAGAAAGAAATAACCGTTTCTAATTATTTTTTTCTTAATTTTACAGCACTCTCATAATATTTAGTATTTTGTCCTTTTTCTTTTACAAAAGGTTCTAATTGCTTTATAATATTTTTAAAGCGAGATGGCATTGCAGCTCTAAAACGCATCTTTATATTTGTTTTAGGATGTATTAAATCCAGCTGCAAAGCATGGAGCATTAGGGTTGCATCTTTAAATGTTTTATCCTTATTAGAATATATTGGATCCCCTAAGATAGGATGGTTAATACTTTTTAGATGCACTCTTATTTGATGTGTCCTTCCTGTATGAATATTTAATCTAACAAGAGCATATCCTTTGTATTGCCTTAATACCAAATAACTAGTGTCAGCTGTTTTCCCTTTATCATTTTCACAGGTTGTGAATTTCTTTCTATCTTTAGGGTCTCTAATAATGTTAGTAGTAATTCTGCCTCTTCTTTTATCAAAATGACCTTTAGCTATTGCTATATAGATCTTACTTGTTTCTCTTTCTTTAAATTGATTAGATAAAGCTCTTTGACTTTCTCTATTTAAAGCAACAACCATAGTACCACTAGTATCTTTATCAAGACGATGAACAATTCCAGGTCTTATTATTGCTTCATCATCCAAATCTTGTTCTTCATCATCAACAAAAGAAGAAGAGAATTCATCCCCATAACGATAAACAAGTGCATTAACCAAAGTATTATGGTAATTGTTTGCACCTGGGTGGACAATTAATCCTTGATCTTTATTTATAACTAAAATATCTTCATCTTCATATAAAATATTAAGATTTATATCTTGTGCTTCAATACCTTCAAAAAATTCTTCACTATATTGTATTTCTATTTCTTGTCCGTTAGTCACTTTAGCACTATTTTTTACAAGCTTATTATCAACAAAAATTTTAGTATCTTTATCGCCTACTAATGATCTAGAAACGTTTTCTAAATTTTTTGCAATATAACTATCAACTCTAACTTTTGAATCTAGATTTTCTACTTTTAATTTATAACTTATATCTCTTTTTGACATTTTTTATTCCATTTCTCCAACAATATAATCTCCAATTGCAATTGATAAAGATAAAACTGCAGCAATTGATAATTGATATTTAAAATTTGTAAAATTATCTGTTGGTTTATTTTCGACTAAAGGGGAATTTACAACCATTGAATAAGCTAAAACAGATACAGGAAATGTAATAGCTAATGATCCAAAAAATAAACTTTCACCTCTTCTAAGTTTCCAACTCCACTGTGGAAATTCTTCAATACTATAAGGTTCATACTCCTTAAAATCATTAGTTTCGCTATAAACAAATGATGTAGCTAATATTATTAAAAGTAGTATTGTAATTATCTTTTTTCTCATATTTTCCTTATTTAGAATAATCTCTATTTCCAAAGATTTTTGTTCCAATTCTTATTATAGTTGAGCCTTCTTCAATTGCAATTTTATAATCACCGCTCATACCCATACTAAGTTCATCAATCTTATAATCTAATTCTTTTTCTAAATTCTCTTTTATTTCTCTAACCATTTTAAAAGCGGCTCTTATTTCTACTTCTCCACCATTTAAAGGACCAATTGTCATAATCCCAATTAAATTAACATTTGAATATTCAATTGCTAATTTAGCAGCTTCTTTAATTTCTTCATATGTTTCAAAACCTGTTTTATTTTCATCTTTTGAACTATTATATTCTAACATAACATTTATTATTTTATTAAATTCTTTAGCATATTGATTTATTTTATTTAAAATCTTTGTTGAATCAACGCTATCGATTGAGTCAAATAATTCAACTGCTTTTTTACATTTATTTGATTGTAAATGACCAATTAAATGTAAATCTAAATCTTTTAATCTAGCTTCTTTTAAAGGAAATTTAGAATCCACTTCTTGGACTCTATTCTCACCAAAAAGTCTCTCCCCAAAACTATATGCTTCTTCAATAGCTTTATATGGATGTGTTTTACTAACACACATTAGTTTTACTTTATTATTTAATTGAGAATGTATTTGATCTAATATATCTTTCATGGTTATTATTGATTTATATAAATATTATATAATTAACATATAATTATTTAATTATTAATATATAATATTTTATTATTTCAATATTCCTCCTATATCATTATTTATTATATTTATTACGTTTCAGTTTTAATTCTTCGTATTGTTTTTTGCCTTTATTCAACCAAATTGTAAAGTCTATTCTAACTTTTTCAAGTTGAGAATCAACAAATTTATTTCTGCTTTTCATACTTGGGAAAGCCAAAATAATTCTCTTATTTCTTCTTGCTAGTCTAGCCTTTCTAATGGCTAACTCTTCAGCCCATTTATCTTTGAAAGATTGAATTAAATCATCTGCCATTTCAGCTTTATTGAAAGCCAATAATTTTTCTTTAAACTCTTCACGCTTGTCTCGTAATTCTTCAAGAGCTTTATTAAAGGTAGACATTTTAGCAGCTGAGAAGGCAAAATCTAAACTCATTAATAATAATATGACAATGGCTGTATAATATTGAGCTAAATCTGGAATGAAATCTACTAAACTTACAACAAAAGGATGAATCACATAAACCATCAATAAACTTAATAATCCAAACATAGTAGAATTTAATAAACAAACTCTACCATTGATATTCATAAAATAAGTACTATAATCCCACAATTTAATATGAAAAACTTTCTCTAAGAGAAAAGATCCTATATATTCAATAATACTTGTTATTACCATACCAGCAAAAAATAGTAGTATTATATTGTTGATAAAAGGATTTAAGAGATATAAAACACTCATAGCCCCAAAACCGTAGATTGGTAAATATGGTCCATGTAAGAAGCCCCTATTTACTATTTTCTTTGCAGCAACAGAACAATATATTTCTTCACAAATCCAGCCTACAAAACAATATATAAAAAAGAAAATTATCTCTCGGTTAATCATTTTATCTCTCCCAAAAATATCAATAAATATTATTAAACAAATTTTTTGTATATGAATCAATAGGATTTTCAAACAACTTCTTTGTTTCTTGAATTTCTACAATCTCACCTTTGTTTAATACTGCTATTCTATCACATATATAACCTACAACATTTAAATCATGAGAAATAAACAAAAAAGTTAAATTTAACTTTTCTTTTAAATCATTTAATAAATTTAAAATACCAGCTTGGATACTTATATCTAAAGCTGAAACGCACTCATCAAGCACTACAAATTTAGGGTTTAATATTAAACTAATTGCAATAGCTAATCTTTGTCTTAACCCACCGGATAGCTGATGAGGGAAACTATTTTTATATTTTTTATCTAAACCAACTAATTCCATCATTTGGTCAACTCTTTGTGCTCTTTGATTTTTATCTTTACAGTTATGAATAATTAAAGGCTCTTCTATTAAGTACCCAACTGTTTTTTTGCTATCTAAAGAGCTATATGGATCTTGAAATACTATTTGAACATTTCTATAAAAATTCTTATATTGTTTTTTCTTTTTAATTTGAGACAGATCAATATCATCAATTAAAATATTACCATCATATCCTGTTAATAATTTTAAAAGTAACAAAGCAATTGTAGTTTTGCCAGATCCACTATTTCCAACTAAGCCAAAAGTTTCACCTTTATTTATTTTAAAAGAAAGATTTTTTAAAATTTGATTATCTTTATATGAATATGAAACATTATTAACTTCTACAAAACTCATAAGTTTAGCTCCTTTGCAAAATGACAACGAACCAAACTAGCTTCTACGCATTCTAATTTAGGTTTTTTATTAAAACATATCTCTTTTGCAAATTCACACCTTGGAGCAAAAGGACATATATTTTCTTTTCTATCTTCCAACCTTGGAACTATACCTTTTATAGAGTGCAGTCTCTTTCCTTTTTGTGATACGGAAGGTAATGATTTTAGTAAAGCCTTTGTATAGGGATGTTTTGGATTATTAATTAAATTATCTACACTAGCTCTCTCAACAATTAATGAAGCATACATTACATAAACTTTGTCACAAAACTTTTTAACCAAAGATAAATCATGAGAGATAAATAAGACTGCTGTACCAAGTTTCTCATTCAAATCATTTAATATCTCAAGAATTTGATTTTGTATCGTAAGATCCAAAGCTGTAGTAGGTTCATCAGCTATTAATAATAATGGATTATTAATCAATGCCATTGCTATCATAACTCTTTGTCTCATTCCACCAGATAATTGGTGTGGATAACTATTATAAATCCTATCAAAGTCATCTAAGCCTACCATCTGCATCATTTTTTTTACTTTATCTTGAATATTTAAATCATTTTTATTATGAGTTTTTAGTGCTTGAGATATTTGATTCCCAATTTTTAAAAGAGGATTTAAAGCAGTCATTGGTTCTTGAAATATCATAGAAATATCATTACCTCTAATGGTATTTAATTCATTAATATTTAATTTTAATAAATTACTATTTTTATAATTAATTTCTCCACCAACAATTTGAGCATTAGCTGGCTGCAAACTAAGAATCGATAAAGCTGTTAGACTTTTTCCACATCCACTTTCTCCAACTAATGCAACTTTTTCACCTTTATCTATATTTAAATTAACAGTATCTACTGCCTTAACAATTTTATTATTTATATTAAATGCTAATGAAAAATCTTTTATATCCAATACTGTATTATTCATGCTCTTTTTTCTCTTCTAAAACTTTATTTATACCATCGCCTAATAAATTAAATCCCATTACTAATATTATAATAAAAAAGGCAGGAATCAAGACATATGATGGCTTTTGAAGAATATAGGACTGAGCTTCACTTACCATTTTCCCCAAACTTGGATTTGGAGGCTGTATTCCTAAACCTAAATAACTAAGTCCAGCCTCTGATAAAACAGCTGTAGCAAAAGTTAAAGAGGCTGTAACTAATAATTCACCATATATATGATTAAAGATATGAACAACCATAATTCTAAGAGTATTAGCCCCTCTTGCTTTGGTGGCTAATATAAATGGTGAATTTCTATATTTATAATAACCGCTTCTGCTCATTCTAGAAAATTTGGGTATACTCATTATTGTCAAAGCAATTATTATATTTTGAGTGCTTGCTCCAAATACAGCAATTAACATTAATGCAATTAATACACCAGGAAAAGCCATAAAAGTATCAATAACTTTCTTTGTTATTTCATCGATTGCTCCCCCAAAATAACCAGCAATTGCTCCAATAGGAGTGCCTATTAAAAAACCAAATAGAACTACATAAAATCCAATTTCAATACTTAATCTAGAACCGACCATTACTCTTGATAATATATCTCGGCCTAAATGATCTGTTCCTAAAGGATGTTGTAAGGAAAAAGAAGCTAATTTATTCTTTATATTTACTTCATTTATATTGTAAGGGAGATGAATTAATCCAATTAAAACTATTAGCAATATAAAAGCTAAAAATATAAATCCAAATAAGAAGTTTTTGTTTTTAAAATATCTTTTCACAATAGCTCCTATTTAATACGAATTCTTGGATCAATGATCTTATACAACATATCAATTAAAAAATTGACAAGAATAACAATACTAGAGAGATACAATACCAAAGCTTGTATTAAAGGTAAATCTCTACTAGTAATACTTGATGTTATTAATCTTCCTATACCTGGTAGTGAAAATACATTCTCAACAATTATACTTCCACCTAAAATATCTGTAATTATTAGACCAATTATAGTAACAACTGGAATTAAAGCATTTCTTAAAACATGTCTATATAAAACAGTTTTTTCTCTTATTCCTATACTATAAGCTGTTCTAACATAATCCATTTTTAATTGCTGATTTACACTAGTATTTAAATATCTAACTACAATTGATGAAGCACCAATTGCAATTGAAACACTTGGTAATAATAAGCTCCTAATATTTAATATAGGATTCGAAGAAAAAGAAACATATCCAATAGAAGGTAATAATCTTAAATTAACTGTAAATATTGCAATTAAGAAAATTCCAAGACAAAAGGATGGTATACTCATTCCGATTTGAGACAATATACTTAAAGGGATAAAACTCTTTTTATCCCTTTTTGTTACTAACAATAAACCTAATGGTATTGAAATAACTAAAGTAAGAATTAAGCTAAAAAAAGCTAATTGCATAGTTACTATTAAAGCATCAGAAATTAAAGAAGATACAGGTGTTTGATATTTATAGGAAATTCCTAAATCTCCTTTTGAAATATCACTTAACCAATTGAAATATCTATATACAGCTGGAGAGTCCAAATCCATTGTCTCTCTTAACTGTGCAATTTGCTCTTCACTTGCATCAATTCCTAATATTACTTGAGCTGGATCTCCTGGCAGGATATTAAATATAGAAAAAGTAATAACAGAAGCTAAAAAAAGTGTGAGTAAAGCATTTAATAATTTTCTAATAAAATACAGCATAATTTTCCTTATTTTCTTTCTAAGTATATTATACTATAATTTTTTTATTTTTAGCTACTAGCAAAACTTTATTATTTATCATACCTCAAGCTCGCAAAATCAATCAATCCAGCAGGGTAATACTTATATCCAACTAAATCTTTTCTCATAACAGCAGTATTATTTGGATCACATAACCAAACAGAAGCACTAGTGTCACTTAAAATCTTTTGAGCCTCTTTATACAATTGGGCTCTCTTATTTTCATCAACAGTTTTAGCAGCTTCTTCAATTATTTTATCGTATTCTGGATTAGAATAATTAATAAAATTTCTCTTATATGTAGTTTCATATCTAGAGAGAATATCATTTGGATCAATTTTACCAGCTAGGCCTATTATTGTACTTTGATAATTTCTATTTGTATAAACTTCTTCTAACCAAGTCCCCCATTCAACATTTTTAATATTAACTTTAATATTTAATGCTTCAGCTTCACTGGCAAGAATTTGAGATGAATTTACATGTTGATAATAATTAGATGGAACAGTAATCTCCATTTCAAAACCATCACCATAACCAGCTTCTTCTAATAATTGTTTTGCTTTTGCTAAATCTCTCTTATAATAATTGTCTAAATCATGATTATAATAAAAATCCATTACTGGACTGAAATTTGTATGTAATTCAGTACCATAACCACCAAATACACCATCAATAATATCAGCTCTATTAACCATTAAATTTAAGGCTAATCTAACTTTTTCATTATCAAAAGGAGCTCTATCATTATTTAGTGCCCAAAGGATTACCATATTCATTGGAGAACTTACTACTTTAAAATCATTTTCTAAAAGTTTTGCATTATCACTTGATACTGTAGCTAAATCTAATTGATTAGATTTTAATGCACTAACAACAGAGGCTTCATCACTAATTATATAAACTTCTGCTGTTTTTATAGTTGGGAATCTATCTTTATTGTAATAATCATCGAATCTTTCTAATACAACTTTTTGAGATGGAATATATTCTACAAATTTATAAGGCCCACAACCAATTGGTTTTGTAGCTTGTTGGTCATATCCTCTTGGTAAAACAGCAATAGTTGTTGTAGATAAAAAAGCACTAGAAGGCTCTTCTAATGTAAATTTGACTGTATAATCATCAAGTGCTTCAATATTTTTTATACCACTATAAGCAGCAGCATTAGCAATATCTCCACTCATATTCATTAAATTCTCATAAGTATATAAAACATCATCACTAGTCAAATGCTCATTATTATGAAAATAAACATTATCCCTTAATTTAAAAGTATATACATCTTGAGCATCATTTACTTCAAAGGATTGTGCAATTGCAGGATACAAACTACCATCGCTATCAAATTTCATTAAACCTTCAAAAACGTTGTTAAAAATAGCCTTAGTATCTACGGCTGCACTTAGCCATGGATCTAATGAATCAGGTTCCGATGCTATATTTACTCTTACTATATCTGTTGTATCTTCACTTTCCCCTTTACATCCAGAAAAAAATATTAACAAAGAAATAATAATCAATATTAAAAATATCCTATTCTTCATCCCTAACCCCTTTACTCAAAATAAATAAAAATTGTGTCACATTGTTAGTATATATAAAAAAAAATATATCCACTAGTAGGAGAATAATTTTTATTAGAATTATTTTTTACTTTTTTTCCTTTTTTGTGTTGACTAAATAAAGGCATCTTTGATATATTCCATAACGTACTCGGGCGGATAGCTCAGTGGGAGAGCGGTTGCTTTACACGCAACTGGTCGGGGGTTCAAATCCCTCTCCGCTCACTTTAAGATTCTCTTTTTTAAGGGAATCTTTTTTTATCTTTTTTCAATTTATCTTTTTTCAATTTATCTTTTTTTACAAAAAATTTTATAACTAGTTGACATAAAAATTCCAAAGTGGTATTGTCCATAAAGTGCTCGGGCGGATAGCTCAGTGGGAGAGCGGTTGCTTTACACGCAACTGGTCGGGGGTTCAAATCCCTCTCCGCTCACTTTAAGATTCTCTTTTTAAGGGAATCTTTTTTTTTGCTATTTTATAATAAAAAATGCTTCAACAGATTTTTGTTAAAGCATATATAATTAAATAATTTTTCTATTCTGTAGTATCTTCTGGGATATGTTTTACATTTAAAAGAGTTTCTAACCTCTCTAATGATGTCAAAATCATCATTTGCTCCCATTTTTCTAATTTATTAAAATTGGAATAAAAATCTTCTTGTAATAAGTTCACATCATTTTTTAAAATCTCTTTAGATTTTTCAGTTAAAACAATATTCACTTTTCTTTTATCTAAAAGATTACGTTGCCTCTTTGCATAACCTTGCAATTCCAATCTATCTAAAATACTTGTTACTGTAGCTTGGGATAAGCTTATATCTTTTGCAATTGCTGAAATTTGCATATTTGTGTTATTTGCTATCGCTTTTAAAACCATCAACTGAGGCCCGGTAAGGCCAAATTGTTTCTTTAACTTTTTCGAATGCAAATCAATAGCACGATCAATTTTCCTCAATGAAATAAAAACATCTTCTGCAACACTATAATGCTCCATTACTATCCACCTATTTATACTTTAAAACTAAATTATAAAATAACTTTTAGTTTCAAATTATTCTTGCTAATATTTTTTTACTACAAAAATATTGTTATAACTTATATTTCTATAATTTATTATAATTAATATCAATATTAAATAATAATTATATCCATTATAAAAATAAAAAATCTATTTTTTTTTATAAACACTTTATTTATTTTTAACTTAAAAACAATATATGTTCAATAAAAATAGCCTAAAAAAGCTAAAATTATTTAGTATTATAAATATTATATAATAAATTATATTTTAACCTATCAGTGTATTTAAAGGCTTATGTTCCACTATTTTTATTTATATCACTAAGTATTAAAATTATATAGTTGACACTTATTGTATAAATTGTTTAGTATTATAATAAATTTAGATTTAAAATTAAAGAGAGAGGTATAGAAATGAAAAAAGCAATAGGTTTATTAATCCTTATTTTATTAGTTCCAACTTTCTTATTCGCAAATGGCGAAAAAGAAAAAGATATACAAAATATTGTATTTGGAGATTTGTCTTGGGACAGTGTACAAGTACATAACAGGATTATGGGTTTTATTATTGAAAACGGACTTGAAGGCTATAAAGCTGATTATATTCCTGGAGACACAATGCCAATAATTAATGGAATAATTCAAGGCGATATTGATATTGATATGGAATCTTGGCATTTAAATGTTTATGAAATTTACAAAAAGGGTATTGATTCAGGAAATCTTATTGATTTAGGACAAAATATGCCTGATGCTCCACAAGGTTGGTGGGTACCAAGATACTTGGTTGAAGGAGATGATGCTCCAGCACCTAATCTAAAAAGTGTTTCTGACCTACCTAAATATGCCCATTTATTTACGGACCCTGAAGACTCATCAAAAGGTATAGTATATGGAGGCGTTGCTGGCTGGGGACAATTAGAAATTTCAGAAGATATTTTCAATGAATATGGTCTTGGAGATACTTATAACTTAGGTGTTACAGGTTCTGGTTCTGCATTAGCAGGAAGTATGGTTGGGTCATACAAAAAACACGAAGGTTGGGTCGGCTACTATTGGGCCCCTACTGCAGTATTAGGGAAATTGGACATGATCAGATTAAAAGGCAGTGAATTTGAACCTGCATTAGTAAATATCTTAGTTAATAAATCCATGCTAGAAAAAGCTCCAGATGTTGTAGAAATATTAAAAAACTATTCCACTACTGTTGAAGAAAATAATGAATTCTTAGCAAAAATGGATGATGAAGGCTGGACTACTGAAGAAACAGCTATTTGGTTCCTAAAAACACAAGAAGATGTTTGGACAAAATGGGTCTCAGCTGATGTAGCAGAAAAAGTTAAAACAGCTCTAAAAAATAATTAGGAGAATTATGGAAAATAAAGAATTAGATAAACCTCAGGTTATTATTGAGGATGTGTGGAAACTTTATGGAAAAGATCCAAAAAAAGTTTTTACAAAAAAACTAATAAATGAATCAAAAACAATTATTCAAGAAAAAACAGGATGCATTCTAGGGTTAAAAAGTATTAACCTTGAAATAAAAAAAGGTGAATTCTATATACTTATGGGACTATCAGGTAGTGGAAAATCTACTTTAATTAGATCTCTTATCCGTTTAGTAAAACCTACAAAAGGCTCTATAATAATAAATGATCAAGATATAACTAAAATGAATAATGAACAATTATTACAATTTAGAAGAGATACTTTTGGAATGGTTTTCCAGCATTATGGACTACTACCCCATTTAACTGTTTTAGATAATGCGGCTTATGGTTTAAAAATTAAAGGAATGCCTAAGGGTGAAAGATATGCTAAAGCTATGCAAACCTTAGAAACTGTTGGATTAAAAGGCTGGGAAGATTATTATCCTGGCTCTTTAAGTGGTGGAATGCAACAAAGAGTAGGTCTTGCAAGAGCTTTAGCAAATGATCCAGAAATCCTTTTAATGGATGAGCCCTTTAGTGGTTTGGATCCATTAATTAGAAGACAAATGCAAGATGAATTAGTTGAACTTCAAGAAAAACTGAAAAAAACTATTATCTTTGTTACTCACGATTTACACGAAGCATTAAAACTTGGTGATGAAATAGCAATTCTTAGAGATGGAGAAGTAGTACAAGTAGGATCTCCTGAAGATATAGTTAGTACCCCTGCTGATGAATACGTTCAAGAATTTGTTCAAGATGCCTCTCCAGCAAAAGTTTTAACTGCTGGAAATATAATGACACAACCTAATTTATTAACTTATGCTTGGGAAGGCCCAAAAACAGCCCTAACATTAATGCGTTCAAATAAAAGAAGAGCCGCATTTATTGTTAATAAATCGAGACAATTACTTGGAGTAATTAGAGAAAAAGAACTTGAAAAATTATTAGAAGAAGGTTCAAAATTAAAAACTATTCCTTCATCTGTAATTAAAAAAGTACCTGCGGTACAAGAAGATACTTTAATTGAAGATATGTTTTCAATTATTACAAAGAATCCTTGGCCAGTTCCTGTAGTAGATGAAAAAAATAAACTTAAAGGGATTGTCACTACAGACCAAATCTTTGAATCTCTTTCTCCATTAGGAGGTGAATAATATGATTGAATTCCCAGAAGTAATTAATATACCATTAGCAAAAGCAATAGATTCATTAATGGATTGGCTACTATTACACCTTGGTGGGTTTTTTGATGTAATTGGCGCAATTATATTACATGTTGTACAAGCACTTGAAAGCTTATTATTATTTACACCTTGGTTTGTAATTATACTATTAGTTGGACTTGCTGGTTGGAAACTCCTTGGCAAAATAAGTACAGCAATAACTTTTATGCTCATGATGTTCATAATTGGAGCTTTTGGATATTGGGAGTTAGCCATGAGAACCTTAAGCTTAGTTTTAGCATCCGTTGTATTCTCTTTAGTGATAGGCTTACCAACTGGTATAAAAATGGCCAGAAGTGACAGAGCAGAAAGGATTTTAAAACCTTTATTGGATGCTATGCAAACCATGCCAAGTTTTGTATACCTTATTCCAGCATTGATGTTCTTTGGCATGGGGAAAGTACCAGCAATGTTTGCAACAATAATTTATGCTGTTCCACCTGTAATTAGATTGACTAATGTAGGTATTAGAACTGTTGATATTGAAGCACTAGAAGCTGCTAAAGCTTTCGGGGCTACCCCAAAACAAATTTTATTTGATGTACAACTTCCTCTAGCAAAACCCTCGATAATGGTTGGAATAAACCAAACTACAATGATGGCTCTAGCTATGGTAGTTATTGGTTCTATGATTGGAGCAAAAGGACTTGGTATGGAAGTATTGTTAGCAATCAGTAGAATTGAAGTTGGAAGAGGATTTGAAGCAGGTATTTCTATCGTATTTATGGCAATTATCATTGATAGAATAACCCACTCTTTCTCAAAAAAAGATAAATAATATATTTAACTTTTATAGCCCTTATCAAGAAATTGATAAGGGTATTTTTTATTTGTTCATTAGTAGTTTATATAGTAAAATAATTTTATGAAAACAAATATTTATCAAACAAGAGGACATTTGATTGATTCAGGCCTCTTTTCAAAAATTGTAAACACAATATTAAATGAAGGTTTAGACTATAATGTTAAAGAAATTTCAATTGGGAAAAAAGAAGAAGAACATTCAATTGTAAAATTTTCTATAAGTGCTGAGTCTGAAGAACAGTTAGAGAATATTCTTAAAAAGATTTCTCCTTTTGGAGTTTTTGTTTTAAACCCCAAAAATGCAATATTTGAAAAAGCTGATAAAGATAAGCATGCGCCAAATAATTTTTATTCTACAACAAACCATAAAACTGAAGTTTTTACAAATAATCAATGGATTGAAGTAAAAAATCAAAGAATGGATGCCGTAATAATAAAATATGATAATAATAATCTTCAATGTGTAAAATTAAGGGATGTAAAACAAGGAGATTCTATTCTACTTGAAGGAGATTCCTTAAGAATTTACCCTCCACAAATTGAAAATAAAAAAGATAATTTTTCTTTTATGTCCAATGATGTATCATCCGAGAGAAAATGTGAAATTTCAGTCTCTAAAATTGTAAATCAAATAAAAGAAATAAAAAAGAATAATGGCAAAATTGTTATTGTTGCAGGACCTGTAGTGGTACATACTGGAGGAGCGGATTATCTTTCTTCCCTTATTAGAAATGGCTACGTGGACGGATTTTTAGGCGGCAATGCAATTGCTGTTCATGATCTTGAATCAAGATTCTTTAACACATCTCTTGGAATCGATGTAAGAAATGGACAAGTAACAGAACATGGTCACAATCACCATATGAAAGCAATAAATATAATATATGGACAAGGGTCTATTGAAAAAGCAATTGATAATGGAATTTTAAAAAGTGGAATTATGTATGAATTAATTTCTAATAAAATTCCTTATTGCCTAGCTGGTTCAATTAGAGATGACGGGCCTTTACCAGAAACAGTTAATGATATGATTGAAGCACAAAGACAATATGCTAATATAATTAAAGGTGCAGATATGATTATCATGCTATCTACGATGCTACATAGTATTGGAACTGGGAATATGACTCCATCAATTACTAAAACAATCTGCGTTGATATTAATCCTGCCGTCGTAACAAAATTATCTGATAGAGGAACAGGCCAAGCTATTGGCGTTGTAAGTGATGTAGGCTTATTCTTGAAATTACTATCAGAGCAATTAAACTGCGTTTAAAACAATGGCCTATTGAAAAAGCTACAATAGGCCATAAATATATATTAAATTTAATTAATTTTTATTTCCTCGTTCCTTTAGTACAACATCATGAGCGCCACCCTCAACAATTGAAGTTGAAGAAACTACAGTTAATTTTGCATTTTCTCTTAAATCTTCTAAAGTCAAAGCACCACAATTACACATTGTACTTTTTACTTTATGAAGAGATTTTTGAACATTTGAATGAAGACTACCTGCATATGGAACATATGAATCAACACCTTCAACAAATGATAATTTTTTCTCACCACCTAAATCATATCGTTGCCAGTTTCTTGCTCTTGCACTACCCTCACCCCAATATTCTTTCATATAAGCACCATTTACATTAATTAATTGAGTTGGGCTTTCATCAAATCTAGCAAAGTATCTACCTAGCATCAAAAAGTCTGCTCCCATTGCTAGGGCTAAAGACATATGATAATCATGAACAATACCACCATCAGAACAAATTGGAATATAAACACCTGTTTCTTGATAATATTCATCTCGGGCTCTTGCTACCTCAATCAAAGCAGTAGCTTGGCCTCTACCAATACCTTTAGTTTCTCTAGTAATACAAATAGAACCACCACCGATACCTACTTTAATAAAGTCAGCACCAGCTTCGGCTAAGAACCTAAAACCCTCTTTATCAACAATATTACCAGCTCCGACTTTTACATCATCACCATATTTTTCTCTAATAAAACTTAAAGTATTTTTCTGCCATTGGGTAAAACCTTCAGAACTATCAATACATAAAACATCACAACCAGCTTCAATTAATGCAGGAACTCTTTCTGCATAATCTCTTGTATTAATACCAGCACCAACAACATAACTTTTATTAGCATCTAATAATTCATTAGGATTGTCTTTATGGGTATCATAGTCTTTTCTAAAAACAAAATATTTTAATCTTTGTTCTTCATCTATAATTGGTAAAGCATTTAATTTATTATCCCAAAGAATATCATTAGCTTTTGATAAAGTAACACCTTCTTTTGCATAAATTAATTTATTATAAGGGGTCATAAAATCTTTTATCTTAGTATCTAAGTTCATTCTAGATATTCTATAATCCCTAGAAGTAACAACACCTAATAATTTACCATTTTGACTACCGTCTTCTGTAATTGCAACAGTTGAATGACCAGTCCTTTCTTTTAAATCAAGAATATCTTGCAATGTATCATTTTCACTTAAATTTGAATCTGATGGCACAAATCCAGCTTTAAAAGCTTTAACCTTTTTTACCATTTCTGTTTGATTTTCGATTGATTGAGAACCAAAAATAAAAGAACACCCGCCTTCACGAGCAAGTGCAATTCCCATTCTTTCTCCACTAACACTTTGCATAACAGCACTGACTAATGGAATATTCAAATTAAATTTACTTTGTGATCCCTTAGTATATTTCACTAAAGGTGTGTTTAACTTTACATTGTTTACGATGCATTTATCGCTTGAAAATCCTGGAACCAATAAATATTCTGAAAAGGTTCTAGAAGGTTCATCAAAAAAGAATGCCATAATAATAACTCCTGCTTTTTGACAACCTATAATGACCTAAAAATAAAATAATTGCAACTTAACACTAACTTATTCCTAAAAAAAATATTCATTTTTTTTACAAATAACTCAAATGTAAAATAAAGTTGCAATTATTATAATATGTTGTTTATATTATTTTCTGGTAAAAATAATTAAAGCATTTTCTTTTGGATTTAAATAAACTTTTTTATCAACAACTTTTGTATCAAATACTGATTTTTCTACTTTGTCCAAAGTTAAATATGGAATATCTAAATCAAGTTCCATTTCTTTATCATTTTTATTTAAAATACTAAATATTACCTTTTCTAAATTATATCTAGCTAAAACAAAAAGATTATCATCTAGATTCAAAAGCTTATAAGAACTTAAATAGAGAACCTCATTATAATCAGATCTAAAAGTTCCTAAAGTTTTATATAAACTATAAAAATCTTTATTCCATTTATCCTCATTCCATTGCATTGGATATCTACTCATTTCCACAGAGCCCATTGCACCAGCGATTCCAATTTCATCACCATAATAAACACTTGGCATACCAGGAAGTGTATACATAAGGATAATTGCACCTTTATAATTATTCCAATCAAACACATCATTATTATTATGAAGTCTTGGCGTATCATGGGAGTCAATTAAGTTCATTTGAAATTGTGCCATTTGTGCAGGAATTGAATCTAATTGAGCTTCTAAGGCTTTAGTTAAATCCATTTCACTATATTCATTTACTTTTCTAGGAGAATGTCCCCAATTGTTGCAAGTAAATCGATCTTCTTCACCCATCCATCTTCTAATTGGTCTACTACAACCTATATAATTCATTGTTGCATCCCATTGATCTCCTTGAAGATGCGCAGAACTATCAATCCAGCTTTCTCCTAAGATATAGTTATTAGAATTAACTTCTTTTATACTTTTTCTAACTTCCTTCCATATTTCATCATTAAATTGATCTTTATCTTTACGACCAACTTCATCAGCAACATCAAATCGCCAACCATCTTGATGAAATGGAGCTTTTAAGAATTTTTTAATAACAGAGTTTTCCTCCCTATACATTAAATTTCTTAACTCTTGATTATTATAATTTAGTTGAGGAAGTGTTTTTACTCCTTGCCAGAAAGTAATATTATTATTTTCATCAATATAATAATAAGCTGCTTCCTTAGAGTTTTTATCATTTAATGCAGTTTTAAACCATGGATGCTCAATACCAGTATGATTTATAGAAATATCTACAATAACTTTAATTGATTTCTTATGTGCAGATTCAATTAAAGAAATTAAAGCTTCATCACCACCAAGGTTTGGATCAACATGAAAAAAATCACAACAATCATATCTATGAGTTGTTTTAGAAACGCCAATAGGATTCAAATATATACAATTTACGCCTAAACTCTTTAGATAATTTAATGAATCTTCTACGCCTTTCAAATCACCATTATAAAAATCTACGCATCTACCTTTTTCAAATTCCAAAGGAGGTTGATCAAAATTTCTTTCTATAGTTAAAGCTCCATCAAATTCATACTCATTATTCTTAACTCCAATTTCTGGATTACCATTTCTAAATCTATCTGGAAAAATTTGGTAACAGACTGAATTACTAGGCCAAAGTGGAGCTTCAATATCTACTTTTATCTCAAAACTATCATTATCACAAGGTTGAAATACCCCAACACCTCTTTTACTGAAATTATAAAATACAAGATTCCTTTCAAAGGTAAAATTCAATAAAGTATCTTCTTCAATAATGAAATTTCCACTATACAAAGCTAATTCATTATTTAAGTATTTTTCTATATTTAAAATTAAAGAATCCCAACTTCCATTCTTCTTATAATTCAATCTAACAAAATTTAAATCCCTTAATCCAATAATATTAATTTTTACCTTTTCACCTTTTTTCGGATATAAAGGTACAACAAAATTCCCACTAATATTAAAATCAAAATAATTATTTATATCTAACATAATTCTCCCTTAAATTTTCTTTTTCCCCTTTATTACACTGGCTTTATTAAAAAATATCAACATTTTTTAAAAAAAACTGTTTAAATTACTTTATTATTGCTTGTAAACCGGTTTTCTACTTAACATAAATAAATATAAAAATGGCAAAATAATGACAAACTAAAACTTTTATAAAATTATCAACATTTTAGTTGACCGGTTTACAAAACCGGTTTAGTATAGCGTAGTAAACTTAAATTTCAAGAATTATTTTTTAAAATATTTAATGATTTTTTGAAAAAGGAGAAAATCAAATGAAGAAAAGTTTAGTCTTACTAACTACTCTATTAGTACTTGGCGCATCATTATTCGCTAACGGTACAAGTGAATCAAAAGCAACTGATGAAGTTTATTTCTTAAACTTTAAACCAGAAGTAGCAGATATTTATACTGAAGAAGTAGCACCTGCTTTTGAAAAAGAAACTGGTATTAAATTAAAAGTTGTTACAGCTGCATCTGGACAATATGCTTCAACACTAAAAAGTGAAATGGCAAAAAGTAATCCACCTGCTGTTTTCCAAACAAACGGTCCTATTGGTTTAGCTGCTGATAAAGACAATGCAATGGCTTTAACTGATACTAAATTCTATTCAATTTTAGGTGACAAATCTATGGCTCTTCAAATTGATGGACAACCTGCTGCTATTCCTTATGCAGTTGAAGGTTACGGGATTATTTATAATGCTGCAATTATGCAAAAATACTTTGACTTAGCTTCTAAAAAAGTTAACGTATCTAGTATGGAAGAAATTAACAACTTTGCAACATTAAAAGCAGTTGTTGAAGATATGCAAGCTAATAAAGATGCTTTAGGAATTAAAGGTGTATTTGCATCAACATCCATGAGTGCTGGTAACGATTGGAGATGGCAAACTCACTTAGTTGATGTTCCACTATGGGCAGAATTCAAAGAAATGTCTGGTTATAACAGTATTGTTGAAGCTGGTTTAGCTGCAAGCACAACTAATTTCAAATACAACCAAAATTTCAAAGCTTTATTCGATCTATATTTAAACAATTCAACAATTGCACCAACATTAATTGGTTCAAAGAGTGTTGATGATTCAATGGCTGAATTTGCTTTAGGTCAATGTGCAATGGTACAAAATGGTAACTGGGGTGCTGGTCAAATTTTAGGTGTTACTGGTAATAAAGTTTCTCCTGATGACATTAAATTTATTCCATTATACATGGGCTTAGATGGTGAAGAATCTCAAGGTTTATGTGTTGGTACAGAAAACTATCTATGCATTAATAACAACTTATCCGATGAAGCTAAAGCTAATGCTGATGAATTCTTATATTGGTTATTTGCATCTGATACAGGTAAAAAATTAGTACAAGAAAAACTAGGTTTCATTACTCCATTTAACACATTCACAGAAGCAGAAATGCCTTCAGATCCTCTAGCTAAAGATGTAATCAAATGGATGAACAAAGATGGCGTATCTAGCGTTCCTTGGGCTTTCGCAGCAATTCCTTCACAAGAATTCAAAAACAACTTCGGTGCTGATTTACTACAATATGCACAAGGTCAAATGACTTGGGCTACAGTAGTTAAGAATTACCAAAACAATTGGGCATTAGAATATAAACTTGCTCATAACAACTAAAGAAAATATAATATAAGCTGTCTTTATGGCAGCTTATATATCAAAAAGAGAAGGATTAGGTATGCAGAAAGCATTAAAAAAATATTTCGCGCTATTTGCGCTCCCTGGCTTAATTTGTTTCGCTATAGCCTTTTTTATCCCAATGATAATGGGATTAATATTATCATTTTGCAAATTTACTGACGTTACTAATGCTACTTGGATAGGCCTTGAAAATTACAAATATGTGTTTCTTAATGGAGAATTTACTAATGCCTTATGGTTTACTGTAAAATTCACCATAGTAAGTGTTGTTTTAATTAATATAATCTCATTCGCACTTGCATTACTTTTAACTAGAAATGTACCAGGAACAAATGTTTATAGAACTATATTCTTTATGCCAAACCTTATTGGTGGAATCGTTCTAGGTTGGATATGGCAAATCATTTTAAATGGATTTTTATTAAAATACCAAGTTACTTTAGTTACTGATCCAAAATATGGATTTTGGGGATTAGTAATATTAATGAATTGGCAAAACGTTGGATATATGATGATTATCTATATCGCTGGATTAATTAATATACCAAAAGAACTAATTGAAGCTGCAGAAATTGATGGAGCTAATAGAAGAGATACCCTCTTCCATGTAACAATTCCTTCAATAATGCCATCAATTACTATCTGTTCATTCTTAACTCTTACAAACGGTTTTAAACTATTTGACCAAAACTTAGCTTTAACAAATGGTGGACCTGGAAAAACCACAGAAATGCTTGCTTTAAATATTTTCAATACTTTCTATGGTAGAGTTGGATTTGAAGGTGTTGGACAAGCAAAAGCTGTAGTATTTACAATCATTGTAGCAATACTTGCACTAACACAATTACATTTTACTAGAAAAAGGGAGGTTGAAGCATGAGCACAGTCGGAAGGAAAAAATCAACTACAATTATTATTTCTATAATATTAATTGCATTAACTATAGCTTTTCTAGCTCCAATCTTTGTTGTTCTTTATAATTCATTTAAATTAAAATTCTTTATAAATGACAAACCTTTTGCACTACCTTTTAAAACAGAGATGTATGCTGGTTGGATGAACTATGATACCGGAATTAACAAAATCCACTTTTTTAAGGCATTTGGATATTCCCTTTTCATTACTGTTTTTTCTGTAATTGCAATATCAATTGTTACAAGTATGTTGGCCTGGTATTTAACAAGAGTTAAATCAAAGTTTACTTCTATAACATTTGCTCTATTAATGTTTAGCATGATTGTTCCATTCCAAATGGTAATGTTTACAATGAGTAAAACTGCAAACATATTACATTTAGACAATCCAATTGGAATTATAATACTATATGTTGGTTTTGGATGTGGATTAGCAACTTTCTTATTCTCAGGATTTATCAAAAGTGTCCCAATTGCATTAGAAGAAGCGGCTATGATAGATGGAGCAACACCAGTTTCAACATTCTTCCAAATTGTATTACCTATGTTAAAACCAACAGCTATCACTGTTGCAATATTAAATACAATGTGGGTTTGGAATGACTATCTATTACCATATTTAACAATTGGTAATGATTACAAAACTATTCCTGTAGCTATTCAATACTTAAGAGGTGGCTATGGTTCTGTTGATATGGGTGCTATGATGGCAATGCTAGTTTTAGCTATGATTCCAGTAATAATCTTTTATTTGATTTGTCAAAAATTCATTATAAGTGGTGTTGTAGCAGGAGCTGTAAAAGGTTAGAATAAATTTATTATAATTTATCTATAAATCAAATTGAGGGAAAAAATGAGACAAAAGAGAACAACAATTATTGATCTTGCAAAAGCATGCAATGTATCAAAAACTACTATTTCTTTTGCTTTTAATAATCCAGAAAGGATTGGAAAAGAAACCTACGACTTAATTATGCAAAAAGCTAAAGAGTTAGACTACATTCCAAACCCTGCTGGAAGAAATTTTAGCTTAAAAAGAAAACAAACCATAGGTTTTCTTTTGCCTCAACAATTCGAAGGAACTTTTAGTAATCCTTATATTACACAAGTTATTCAAGGAATTGGAAATATTTGTACAGAAAAAGACTATACTTTAACTTTAATTCCTCCTTTTAACGATAATATGAATGATGCTGTTTATAAAGTGTCAGTAGATGGCTTAATTACAATGGGTATTAATGTAGAAATGGACATTGTTGAATCTTTAAAAAGGATGTTCATTCCATTTGTTACCATTGATGGACAGCCTGGAGAAGATATGCCATCAATTAACATTGATAACAAAGCTGCATCATATGATTTAATGAAAGAAGTTTTAGAAAATGGTCATAGAAATATTGCAATAGTTGCTCTTAAAGAAAGTGAATATGAAAAAAGTATGAGATTTGAAAGTACCACACAAATCAGACTTTCAGGCTTTGAAAAAGCTTTAAATGAATATGGTATTTCCTTATCTGATCCTAATATAAATATTTATGATGAAGAGTGTTTTATAGAAGCTGGTATGAATGTAGCAAAACAAATTGTTAAAACCAATAAGGATGCTACTTGTATCGTTTGTATGAGTGATGTTATAGCAATAGGCTGTATTACTTATTTAAAACAAAATTCTTATAAAATTCCTCAAGATTTTTCTGTTGTTGGATTTGATAATATTAAAACATCCACAATAGTAACCCCTAACCTAACTACAATTATGCAAGCATCAATAGAAAAAGGAGAAATAGCTGCAAAAACTTTATTCAATTTAATCGATAAAAAGGAAATTGCAACTATTCATAAAATTCTACCCCACAGACTTATAAAACGAGATTCACTTAAAAAAATTAATTAGGGGATTAAAATGAGCTTAAATAAAAGAAACAATGGAATTCTTTTACATATAACTTCTTTACCAAGTAAATATGGAGTTGGAGATTTTGGAGTCGAGGCTTTTGCTTTTATCGACTTTTTAAAACGTAGTAAAGTAGGCTTTTGGCAATTATTGCCTTTAGGTCCAACAGGCTATGGTAACTCTCCATATTCCTCAAGAAGTACATTCGCAGGGAATGAATATCTACTTAGTATAGATTCATTAATAGATGATGGGTATTTAAATACAGAAGACACAAATGTATTCACAAACATTAATGAAGGTTATATTGACTTTAATATAGTAGAGAATTTGAAAAAACCTCTACTATTTAAAGCCGCAAATAACTTTATTAAAATGCAAAAAGAAACAGATGAATTTGAAAAATTCACTAATGAAAATGCATTTTTCCTAGATGACTATGCCATCTTTATGGCATTAGTAGATCACTACTATGACGCAAGATGGTATAGCATTTGGGATCAAGCTATTGCAAAAAGAGAAAAAAGTGCTTTAGAACAAGTTAAAAAAAACTTCAAAACAGAGATTTTACAATATAAAGTTTTGCAATACTTATTCTTTAAACAATGGTTTGCTCTAAAAAAATATGCCAATGAAAATGGCATAAAAATAATTGGTGATTTACCTATTTTTGTTGCTGGCGATAGCGTTGATTCGTGGTCTAATATCCATTTATTTAAAACAGATTGTAATAATAATTATACTGATGTTTCAGGTTGTCCTCCTGATAGTTTTACAAGCGATGGTCAACGCTGGGGCAATCCTGTATATAATTGGGAAGTTCATAAAAAAAACAATTACAAATGGTGGATTGCACGTATTAAGCAACAGTTAAAGCTTTATGATATAATTAGAATAGATCATTTTAGAGGATTTGAAGCTTATTGGGAAATTCCAAGTTCTCATACAACGGCAAAGCATGGTAAATGGATAAAAGGACCTGGTCAAGAACTTTTTGATGCTATAAGAAATGAATTAGGCGAATTGCCAATAATTGCTGAAGATTTAGGGTTCATGACAAAAGAAGTTGAAATACTAAGAATGAACAATAAATTCCCTGGTATGAAAATTGGTATATTCGGATTCTCTTGGGATGATAATAATAATTTTGACTACTCAAATATAGATTTACCTACAAATTATGGAGAGAATTTCATAGCATATCCTGGTACTCATGATAACCAAACTATTAGAGGTTGGTTTAATAGCCTAAAACTAGACAAACAAAATTTTATGCTTAATCTATTATGTACGGATAAAGATAATTTTGTTTGGGCTTTTATAAAAGAAATATATTCAAGTAAAGCTAATATAATTATAACACAAATGCAGGATTTACTAGAAAAAGATGATAAGTCTAGAATGAATATACCCTCAACTTGTGGCCCATTCAACTGGTCATGGCAATTAACGTCTAATGAAAATCTAACAAATGTAGAAAATAAATTAAAATTATTAAACACTTATTATAAAAGAAATAATTTTTAATTAATAATTATATGATTATTATATGATAATCATATAATTAATTTTTACTATATATTTCTTGTCTATTTTTATATAGGATGATAAACTCTTGATATGAAAAATTTAGTAAAGATAAACTCTAAGATTGATGAAAATGGTAGTATAGATTTCAAAGAACTCAACATAGAAGACTTTAAAGAATTTGATTACTATAGAATTGTTAATCCCATAACAAAAGAAATTTTTTTTAATGATAATGGCAAACTTAAATTAATACATAATTGTCACTGTTATGATATTTGGGGGAATAATAAAAGTTGCGATTATTGTGTTTCTACTAATGCTTTAGTAACAAATTCTACAAAGAAAAAATTAGAACAAATTGATGGGAACCTTTTTTTAGCTAGAGTTTTTCCAATTATATTTGATAATAAAACATATGTTTTAGAACTTTTTCAAGATATTGGAGAAAGCTATGTAAAAACTGATAGTGAAAATATTCAACTTTCACAAATAGTAACTCAACTAAATTTACTAGCTTCAAAAGATAGTTTTTCTGGTCTTTTTTCTCATGGATTTATGTACAACAAGATTATGGAAATAACTAGAGATAATATAATTCCTGTGGCACTTCTATGTATGGATATAGATAATATGAAATATATAAACGATAACTTTGGCCATTATGAAGGAGATATCTTAATTAAAGAGATTTCTAAGGAGCTAATTAAACTAAATTCCGATACGGTTTTTGCAGCACGAACTGGTGGTGATGAATTCCAAGTTATTTTTATAAATCATACTAAAGAATCGGCTTTAGCCTATTCAAAATCCATTCTAGATAACTTAGAAAAAATTTTAATCAAAGATAACTACTATGCTTCAACAAGCTGGGCTATTGGAGAAAGAGTTAAAAATCAGAATTCAAAAGAATTAATTGAAAGTGCTGATAGATTGATGTACAAAATAAAAGATATACATCATAAGAATTAAAAAATAGCCAGTTAACTAACTGGCTATTTAATTTTATATTAGTTTAATGCTTTTTTTAATTGTTCAAATACAACAGAAGGTTCTTTACTTGCATCAATATCAATCAATAAACCTTTTTCTCTATAATAATTAATTAAAGGTTCTGTTTGAGCTTGATAAACATCAAGACGATTTAAAATCGCTTCTTCTTTATCATCTTCTCTTTGAATTAAAGGTTCCCCAGTTTCATCATCAATGCCTTCAACTTTAGGTGGATTATATAGAATATGATAAATTTTACCAGTACTCTTACACATTCTTCTTCCTGAAAGTCTTTTAATAATTGATTCTCTATCTAAAACAAAATTTACAACAGCATCAATGTTTTTCATTTCTGCTAAAGCATCTGCTTGAGCAATAGTTCTTGGAAAACCATCTAAAATAAAGCCATCTTTTGTATCATCATTTGTGAAACGATCTTCAACCATTTTAATAGTAACGCTATCTGGAACCAATGCACCGCTTGCTAGAATTGCCTTAACTTCTTTTCCTAATTCAGTTTCATTTTTGATATTGTATCTAAATAAATCACCTGTAGAAATATGAGGAATCTTAAAATCATCTTTTGCGATAGCAGCAATTGTTCCCTTACCTGCTCCTGGAGGGCCTAAAAATACTAAATTCATAATACACTTAAGAGTATAAAAAACTCTTTTCTCCTTCACATAATTTTTTCTCTATTATTAATCTATTAAAAAAAACGATTTGTAGCAATATAAATAGAAAGTTTAAAGTATAATAGTTAATAATTTATCAATAAAAAATAATCGAGATCACCTAATTATATTTATTTTAGGTTGTAAAAATCAACTCTATAAGTTATGATAAATTTTCAGGAGTAGTTAATGAACAAAATCGTTTTACACGCAACTGACTTAGATGGTTTTCTACTTGAAGAAGATAAAAAAGCAATTGATCAAATAAGAGAAATGTATAAAACTTCTTTAGAAAACTGTGACATTATTGATAAATCAACGGATGAATCAGAACTTGCTAAAGCTCAAGCAAATTTAGTAACTTCTGCTTCTCAAATTGGTGATTATTTAAAAGAGTTTTGCTCTAATGAACCAAATATTCATGTATATTCATTTGAAACACCAAAAGAGCAACATGGTCAAGCTTCCCGCTTAATCGCAAAATTAAGACATCCTGATACAAGCCACGAAGAATTCTTATATTATATTCAAAGAGCTTATGAAATGATGTTCGCTCATGTATATTGTGATGCCGCCTTACCTAATAAAAGATCTTTAATTACTAAAACACCTGTAACAAATCCTGTAAGAAACTTTGCAGCTCATAAGATTCCAAATATTGACCCAACTGTTGAAAATGCAGTTATGTGTGTTATGTTAAGAGGTGCTTTACTTCCTTCAATGATTATGAGTAAAGAAATCCAAGATTATAGTTCTAATGAATTTATTACCCCTTTCGCTCTCTTTAAAATCAAAAGAGATGAAACAAAGAAAGAAAGTAATATGGACTATATTCTAGATTTGGATAAAAGTTTCTTTAATCTTGAAGAATTAAATGGCAAAGATTTAATCTTTGCTGATCCTATGAACGCAACTGGTGGCTCTTTAGTTACTATTGTTAGATATTTAAAAGATGAAGGAATTAAACCTAAATCAATTAAATTTATCAATGTTATAAGTGCATTTAAAGGTGCTGTGAGAATATGTAGAGCTATTCCTGATGTTGAAGTACATACACTATGGATGGACCCTGTCTTAAACGAAGCTGCTTACATTTTACCTGGTTTGGGTGATGCTGGAGACAGACTTAATGGACCAGATGGTGAACAACCTAGAAATATGATTCAACTTATTGCAGATTATGGTGCAAACATTACTAACTTATACAGAGATCAAGTAAGAGAAATCGAACAAACTGTATTAGGGAAATAATATATGAATGACAAGAGACAAAAAATCGTCCATAAAACTATTATTTATTTAATAGTTTTATTATGCTTTTTATTTGTCTCTTGTTCTACATTAACCCAAAACTATATTGATAAAACACTATATCAAGCAAATTCTTTTGCAAAGACTAATCAAGAATCACAAGCAATTGCTAAGTATGATGAAATCTTAGAAGTTGATCCAACTAACTTTAAAGCTTTATTCAACAAGGCAGTAATTTTATTTAAATTAGGTCAAAATCAAGAGGCTTTAGATAATTTAAATCTTATAATAACAAATGATTCAAATAATTTAAAAGCATATCAGCTTAAAATACAAATCCTAAAAGAAAATAACGACGTTACAAGCACCGTTGAAGCCTATAATGCATATATTCATCAATTTCCAACAATGAACGATTTAAGAGTTGATTTTATAAACTATCTAATTGATAACTTTAACAAATCTAATGAATTGATTATAAGTAATTTATTAGAAACATCAAACTATCTCCTAAATAATAATATCTCATTAAATTTAGCAGCAAAAGCTTTATGCTTAATTGATAAAGAAAATATTGAGTATTCTATGCTACTCTTTTCAAGTGATAAAAAAACTTGGGAAGAATTATACTCCCCAAGCTTATAAGTATTTTAAATATTTAAAATTAAATAACCATATTCATTGATTGTCTAACTTCTTCAAGAGTTTTTTGAGCTAGACTTCTAGCTCTATCAACACCATCAAACAATACATCTCTAATATATTGAGGATCAGCTTCTAATTGAGCTCTCTTTTCTCTAATTGGTTTTAAATACTCGTTAATTGCTTCTGTTAAAGTTTTCTTTAATAGACCAGCTCCACCATCACCAATTCTTTGTGCAATATCGTTAGGATCTTCTTCTGTGCATAATGCAATCAAAGATAACAAATTCGCTACCTCTTGACGATTAACTGGATCATAAGTAATAAATCTCTCAGAATCAGTCTTAGCTTTTTTAATTAATTTTGCTGTTTCATCGGCAGTTGAAGATAGGAAAATTGCATTATTTCTGCTTTTACTCATCTTTTGGAAACCATCTAAGCCAGCAACTGAAGGAGTTTTACTTAAAAGAGCTTGAGGTTCTGGAAAAACAGGATGTTTTTTAGCAAAGCGTTCATTAAATCTTCTTGCAATGGTTCTTGTCATCTCTAAATGAGGTAACTGATCCTTTCCAACCGGAACAACATTGCCCTTACAGAATAGGATATCACAAGCTTGATGAATCGGATATGTATACATACCAGCATTAACACTTTTTAAACCTGCAGCATGAATTTCTTCCTTTACTGTAGGATTTCTGCTTAACTCTGAATTGCTAACTAGTGTTAAAAAAGGTAACATTAATTGATTCAATTCAGGAACATAACTATGAGGAAAAATAATAACATCTTCCCCTGGTTCAATACCTGAAGAGATATAATCAATTACCAATTGTTTTGTATTTTGTGAAATTTCTTGATAAGAATCATGATCTGTTAATACTTGATAATCTGCAATTACAATACAAGTTGGTACACCTAATTTAGCCAATCTTACTCTATTTTGTAAAGTTCCAAAATAATGGCCTAAATGTAATCTCCCTGTAGGTCTATCTCCAGTTAAAACTCTATATTTTTTAGGATTGTTATGTATATCAGATTCTATTTTTTTACTTTTCTCTACTGCAACTTCATAAGTGTCCATATTATCTCCCTAACTATTTGTTTTCTTAGTATCTGTACAATAAAATCCTTTGGATTTAAATAAAATAGGAGTTGCCCTATAATTTTGTCTTAAAGAATTTTTTGCCTTGCATTTCGGACAATCAGTTGGCAAATCATCTTTTATGGATTGTTCGATAGTAAAAGTTGCATTACAATTTTTACAATAAAAATCATATTTTGCCATTTTTTTATAACCCTATATTACTTGAATTTATTGTATCTTTTAATAAATTAATTTGTTCATCATTTAGTGGCATATCAACTATATTTACTACATTAGAATCAATAACAAACATTAATTTCAATGCACTAAAATCTAATTTTTCACCTGCTTTCTTTAAATTAGCAGTATATCCTGTTTTTATCATTCGATCTAAGGTACTTGCATTTTTTTCAGAATCAACTTCAAAAGTAGCATCTAGAACCATTTGATTGTCATCTTTTTCATTTACCAATAATAAAATAGAATCAAAATGAGAAATCATAGATTGGTTCAAACCAATACCAAAGTCAAATAATGTTTTTGGTTTTATACTATATAATGCAAAATTTGCTCCATACATTTTAGAAGCAACGTCACTAGTAGTATTTTCAATTTTAGTATCAACAGTATCAACTAAATCTAAAAATGAAGTACTAGAAACACCAACCATATTTGAATGTATAACTCCTATTTCATAAGAATCATTTGTATAATATGACTTAGTTGCTTCTAGAACCTTTGTTAAATCTTTTGAAAGGTTTAAAACAAAATTAGTAGTAAAGAAAGGGAATTTACCCTCAACAACAGCATTATAATCAAAATCACCTATTGGATAAGTATTATCCTTAGGAGTAATTTGGATTGTAATTTCTTTAGCTCTTGTAGCAATATCTTCACCTAAAAGAGATTTTACTAATTCTGATTCCTTTGTTGCATCAATTAATAAAATTGTATCCCCTTCTTTAGCTAAACTTTGAAGGGGTACAACTTGATCTTCAGGACTTAAAAATTGTGTTGTTGTACAACTAATTGAAACTAAAAGTACAAACAAAGATAAAAAAAGAAATTTTATTTTTTTCATTAAGTCCTAACCTTTTTATAATTTTGCAATATCAATTTTAACAATATTATCACCAACTTCAATTTCATCAGTTAATAATGATACTTTAGTTAATGAATCACAAAGAGTCTCATTTAAGATATAATCTTTATATTCTTCAAATACTGTATCAATATTTGAATCACCATCATAACTAATAGATATATGGTCACTTACATCAAAGTCTTTATCTTTTCTTAAAGTCTGAATAGCTCTAACAATATCTCTAGCTACACCTTCTTTAAGTAAATCTGCTGTTAATTCTGTATCAAAACCAATAGTTAGCTCATTTTCATTAACAACTTTCAAGTTAGCTTTTTCACTTCTTTGTACCATGATATCTTCTTCAGTTAATGATATTGTACCATCAGAATATTCTAATTCTTTAGCATTACCATCAAGAATTGAAGCAATTTCTTGTGAAGAAAGTTTCATAATCAAGGCTGCAACTTCTTTCATTTTAGGGCCTAATTGTTTACCTAAAACTTTGAAATTTGCTTTAGCACTATAATCAACTAATTCTGATTCATCTGCTTGAATTAATACTTGTTTAACATTTAATTCTTCAGAGATAATGTCAATCATTGATTTTAATATTTCTCTATCTTCTTCACTTCTATCAACTAAATATACCTTTGATAAAGGTTGACGAGTTTTCAAGTTATGAACACTACGTAAACTTCTTCCCATATTAATTGATTTCATTGTAAGACTCATTTGTTTTTCTAATGTTAAGTCTCTTTGAGCTTCATTATATTCAGGGAAATCACAAAGGTGTACTGATATTGGCATATCTTCAGTTCTTAAGTTCAAATAAATTGATTCAGTTAAGAAAGGAATTACAGGAGCAGCAACTTTCACAACAGTTAACAATACATAATAAAGTGTATCATATGCCATCTTCTTATCGCTATCATTTTCACTTCTCCAGAATCTTCTTCTACTTCTTCTGATGTACCAGTTATTTAAATCATCAATAAAGCTAACCATTATACCAGAAGCTTTTTGAATGTCATAAGATTCTAAAGCTTCAGTAACATTTTGAATTAAACCTTGTGTTGTAGAAATAATCCATTTATCTAGTGGATTTTCTAATTTTTCAAAAGGTGTTGTTGATGGTTCATAATTATCAATATTAGCATAAGTAACAAAGAATGAATAAGCATTATAAATTGGAAGTAAGAAAGTTTTAATTACATCTTTAACACCATCTTCACTGAATTTTAAATCATCAGCTTTTACTACAGCACTATTCATTAAAGCAAAACGTAGAGCATCAGCCCCATACTTATCAATTACTTCCATTGGGTCAGTATAGTTTCTGTCTCTCTTACTCATCTTCTTACCTTCTTTAGTAAGAACAATACCGTTAGTAATACAATTTAAGAATGCTGGAGATTCAAATAATCCAGAAGCTATAATTGTTAAAGTATAGAACCAACCTCTTGTTTGGTCTAAACCTTCACAAATGAAATCTGCAGGGAAATTATTATCTACATGTTCTTTATTTTCAAATGGATAATGATGTTGAGCATAAGGCATTGAACCTGATTCAAACCAACAGTCTAATACATCAGAAATACGTCTCATAGTACCTGTTCCATCTGGACTTGGCCATGTTAAATCATCAACATAATGCTTATGTAAATCATCAACTTTTACACCACTCTTTTCTTCTAATTCAGCAACTGAACCGATAACTTCAATATAGTCAGAATTATCACACTTCCAAACTGGAATTGGATTACCCCAGAATCTATTTCTTGAAATAGCCCAGTCTCTTGCACCTTCTAGCCATTTACCAAATCTACCATGTTTTAGGTGAGAAGGAACCCAAGTAATTTTTTCATTACTTGCTAGCATTGTGTCTTTGATTTTTTGTACATTAACAAACCAACAAGACATAGCTCTATAGATTAATGGCATATCAGTTCTATAGCAGAAAGGATATGAGTGTAAGTAATTTTCTCTCTTTACTAATAATCCTCTTTCTTTTAACCAACTAATAATATCTTTATCAGTATCTTTTACAAATCTTCCTTTAAAATCAGGGACTTCTTCTGTAAATTGACATTCATCATCAATTGGGCATACAACAGGAATACCGGTACCTTTTAAAACATTATAGTCATCTTCACCAAATCCACTTGCAGTATGAACAATACCACAACCATCTTCAGTTGTAACATAATCGCCTAAAACAGTAACAAATGCACCTTGTTCTTTTAAGTCAGCAAAGTAAGGGAATAATGGAGAATAACGTAAACCTTCTAAATCTCGGCCTTTATATTCTTCAACTATTTCATAAGAATCTTCATCTTTATAATAATGAGATAATCTATCCTTACCTAAAATATAATATTCATCACCATCTTTAACTTTAACATAATCGATATCTGGACCTAAAGCTAAAGCTAAGTTTGAAGGAAGAGTCCATGGAGTTGTAGTCCAAGCTAAGAAATATGTATCTGTTGTACCATCCATTAAAAATCTAACTGTAATAGCTTGGTCAACAACATCTCTATAACCACCTAAATTAACTTCAAAGTTAGATAAAGGACATGCTAATTTTGGACTATATGGAAGGATATTATAACCTTGATAGATTAATCCTTTATCATATAAAGTTTTGAAAACCCACCAGATTGATTCCATATAATCTTTATCCATAGTTCTATAACCATTATCAAAATCAACCCAACGGCCCATTCTAGTAATAGTTTTTTTCCATTGACTTGTAAAGCGTAAAACAATTGAACGACAATCTTCGTTGAATTTTGCAACCCCATATTCTTCAATAGCGCTATGACCACTAATACCAAGGCTCTTTTCCATTTCATATTCAACAGGTAATCCATGACAATCCCAACCAAAGGTTCTTAATACTCTTTGGCCTTTCATTGCATGGTATCTTGGAATTACATCTTTTACTGTACCTGGAACTAAATGTCCAAAGTGAGGTAAACCAGTTGCAAAAGGAGGTCCATCATAAAAAACAAACTGATTATCTTCAGGTCTTTGTTCGATGGATTTTGCAAACACATCTTCCTTTTCCCAAAATGAGAGAACTTGTTCTTCGACTTTCGGAAAGTCGACTTTTGTATCTATTGGATCAAACATTTCAACTCCTAGAAATGAAAACTTATTTTATGCTATTCTATGCTAAATTAGAAATAATGACAACCAATTGAGGAACTTATTTAAAGAGCTTGACTCATATAAAAAGTAAGGATAATTTAAAGCTATGAAACATCTACCAATAAATAAAACAATTAAACAATTCGCATCCATTTTTAAAGAAAATGGCTATGATTTATATATAGTTGGAGGGGCTGTAAGAGATTATATTCTAAATATCGAAAACGACGATTTTGATTTTGCTACAAATGCTACTCCAGAAAATGTTATTTCTATTTTTAGGACTACAATTCCTACTGGAATTAAACATGGAACTGTTACAGTTATCTTTAATGGAAATAGTTACGAAGTTACTACTTTCAGAACTGAATTTGATTATAAAGACGGAAGAAGACCGGAAAAAGTGGAATTCGTTAGAAGCCTTGAAGAAGATTTAAAAAGAAGAGACTTTACTATTAATGCATTAGCTGCAGATGCAACTAATGGAATTATAATAGATAACCATGAAGGCATTAATGATTTAAAGAAAAAAGTCATTCGAGCAATAGGAATTCCACAACAAAGATTTGAAGAAGACGGACTTAGAATAATGAGAGCTTGCAGATTCGCTTCAAAACTTAATTTTGATGTTGAAGAAAACACTCTTATTGCAATGAAAGAGAAATCAGAAAACATAAAAAATGTAAGTTACGAAAGAATAAAAGATGAGCTATTTAAACTAATAAATGGTCAAAATCCAACTAAAGGGTTAGAACTACTAGATAAATGCTCAATTTTAGAAATAATTTTACCTGAACTTTCTAAATTAAAAGGCCTAAAACAAGGTGGCTATCATAAATTTGATGCATATACTCATACTCTAAAAAGTATTCAAGCTGCGGCTGATTTAAAATACCCTTTAGAAATAAGATTAGCTGCACTATTTCATGATTTAGGAAAAGCAAATACTCAAAAATTAGATTCAACTAGACATTCTATGTATAATCAAGAATCATATTCTTTCTATGATCATGAAACCATTGGTGCAAAAATAGCAAAAGAAGTTTTAACTCGATTAAAAGCTTCAAACCAACAAATAGATTATATATGTAATCTAGTCCAAAACCATATGTTTAATTACCAAAATTTTTGGAGCGATGGTGCAGTAAAGCGATTTATTAATAGAGTTGGATACGAAAACATTAACGATTTATTCTTGTTAAGAATGTGCGACCAATTAGCTACATTTGATAAAGCAAGTTGGGATAGTGTTAGAGAATTAGAACAAAGAATCGAGACTATAATAAAAAAACAAGAAGCCTTATCTCTAAAAGATTTAGCTATAAATGGCCAAGATTTAATTAATTTAGGCATAGAAAAAGGGCCTCTATTTTCACAAATCTTGAATTATCTGTTAAACGCTGTTTTAGATGATCCAAAATTAAATGAAAGAGATACCCTTTTGAATATAGCACATAATTACTATAAAAGTTTAAATTAAAATTTATTCTCTATTAATTGTTCATAAGCAATTTTTGCAGCTGCTTGTTGTGCTGTCTTTTTATTCTTACCAGCAGCGGGCCCAAATAGTTTTCCATTTAAATTAACGCTAACATAAAATGTTCTACAATGATCTGGTCCTTCGGTTCTTTCTAAAGTATATAGAGGAACCTTTTTCCAAGATTTTTGACAAAATTCTTGAATAGCTGTTTTATAATCTCGAACTATTTTATGGTCTAAAAAAGCAAAAATCTGAGGAACCATCAATTTTTCAATTGTAGCTTTTGCGACCTCAAAACCTTGATCCAAATAGATACAACCAAAAATGGCTTCCATACAATCAGATAAAATAGCTTTCTTTTTTCGACCACCAGAATGGCCTTCGCCTTTCCCTACCAAAACAACGTCACCGACTTTCAGTTTTTGTGCAACTTGAAATAAAGAATCCTCACTTACTACTGCACTCTTTATTCTTGAAAAATCGCCTTCATGTTTAGCGGGAAGATTCACAAATAGCCAATTACTAACAGTTAAACCTAAAATTGAATCACCTAAAAATTCTAAGCGTTCATTATTATCTGTTACAATAGGGCATTCGTGAGCAAAGGAACGATGAGTAAAAGCAAGATTTAATAAATTTAAATCATTAATTTTTACTCCCAGTTTTTCGATAAAATTTAAAAGCTCCCTTCTTCTCTTATGAGAAATTGAGGGAGCTACTCCGACTTTAGCTTCTGTCATCGAAAAACAGTCCTTAGTCTAGCTGAGAATCTAGATACTCAACAGCATCTCTAACAGTTTCGAATTCATTTGCTTTTTCGTCAGGGATAGTAATTCCCATTTCTTCTTCAATAGCATAAATTAATTCGTAAGTGTCTAGACTGTCAGCTCCTAGATCTTTTCTAAAAGAAGCATCTAATGTTACTTTAGATGGTTCTACTTCCATTTTTTCAGCAATTAATTGCTTTACTTGATCAAAAGTCTTATTATCCATGATTAGCTCCTATGTCTCTTACTTATCGCTGGTATCAATAACCATTTCACCACGATAAAAACCACATTTTGGACAAACGCGATGAGGAAGAATCTTTGCACTACATGTAGGACATACTGTCAATGTAGGTGCTTGAAGCTTCATATTCGCAGCTTTTCTTGATGCAGCTTTAGATTTTGAAGTTTTATATTTAGGTGTTGCCATTTTATACCTCTTAAATTAGATGATTTTTTTTGTTGACGCTTTGAGAAGAATAACGAAATAAAAACAAAACGTCAACAACTTTTTAACCATATATATGAAATAATATATTAAGATTAGTTATTTAGCAAACAAAAAAATACAATAAACAGTTTTCTTTTGAAAATAAATTAATTTTCAAAGACAAATATTAGTTTTTAGGTTTTATTACGTTTAAAATATCTTTTTCAACAAATAAATCCTTAATTCCACCTAAAGAACTTAAAACACCACTAGCTTCGTAAGGCATGTAAATCAATTTTGAATCCTTACCGGTTGCCATTTCTTTAAAAGTATCTATATATCTCATTGCAATCAAATATTGTAAATAATTATCTTGAGTATCAAATGCAGCTCTAACAGCTTCAATTGCTTTTGCTTCACCTTGTGCTCTTAAAATTGAAGATTGTTTTTCACCTTGAGCTTTATTAATAAGAGATTCTCTAACCCCTTCTGCTCTTAATATTGCAGATTGTTTCTCACCTTCAGCAAATAAAATAGAAGCTCTTTTTTCTCTTTCTGCACTCATTTGTTTCTCCATTTGTTTTTTAATATCATCTGGAGGAATTATATCTTGTAATTCTACTCTATTTACTTTAATTCCCCACTTATCAGTGGCTTCATCTAAAATTACTTGCAATTTACTATTGATTGTATCACGACTTGTTAAAGTTTCATCTAACTCTAATTCACCAATAACATTTCTAAGAGTTGTTTGAGTTAATTTTTCTATAGCAATTGGATAGTTTACAATCTCATATATTGATCTCTTTGGTTCAATTACTTGAAAATAGATTACTGCATCAATTGCAACAGTTACATTATCCTTAGTAATTACATTCTGTTTTGGATAATCCAAAACCTGCTCTCTTAAATCTATAAATTTAGTATTAGTAACTACAATTTGTGGTATATTTTGATTTTTCTTATCAACTACAGCTTTTAATTCTGGAACTGTCTTTGATTTGTCTAAAAAAGGAATGACCATATTAAAACCACTAGATAGCGTTCTATGATACTTTCCTAATCTTTCAACAATTACAGCTTTTGCTTCTGGCACAATTCTAACACCTAAGAAGAAAGTTAAAATCACTACAATGACAATTAAAATAATAATTCCATCCATTATATATCCTTTGTAACAATGAGTTTGTTACCATCAATTCTTACAATTGATACTTTTTCTCCTTTGTTTATCAACTGGGAGTTTTCGCTTCTAGCTTGCCATAATGAACCATTAATAATTATTGTCCCTTGCTTATCATCTATATCTGCTTTAGCATAAAAACTTTGTCCAATTAACAATTCACTATTGAATTTATCTTTTTTGTTTTTATATAGTACAGGTCTGAGAAAATAGAAAAAAATAAAAAAGAAAACTAGAAATACAACAATTTCAATTATTATAGAATTTGAAATTAACGACACTAACCAAGCAAAAATTCCTGCAAAAGCTATTGATAGGAAAAAGAATGTTGGCGTTAATAATTCAATAACAAAACTAACAATACTAATTATTATCCAAAAAATTGTTTGATCTCTCATTTTTACATCCTTATATAAAGTTTGGACGCTCATGAATCATAAGTCAAGATATATATTTAATTTAAATTATTTTTTTCGTTTTTTAGAATTTTCTAATACGTTTGAAATACGCATTTTTACAATATCAACATCAAATGGTTTAATAATCATATCTTTTGCACCCATACTAAGAGCTTCAGCCTCATATGTTTGATCAGCGGATATAACAACAACTGGTATTTGCATCAAGACTGAATCATTTTTATAAATTTCTAAAAATTTTGATCCATCCATTATAGGCATTTTCATATCTAATAGAATTATAGACACATCAGGATGATGAGATAAAATCTTTAAAGCATCACGACCATTTTCTGCCTGAAGTATATTAAATGACTTTTCAAAATAACTTTTCAAAAGTCTTCTAGCAACAAAAGTATCATCAACAATTAACATAGTTGGAATATCTGATTCAATTTCATCAGAGGCATAGAATACAAAACTATTTTTCCCAGTTAATTTTACATCATAAAGAGCTAAATCAGCTCTTGCAAATACTGAATCAAAGGTATCCTTTTCTTTTACATGAGATATACCAATTGATAAGGAAATTTGTTCTTCAATAGTATCTTTCACTAATTCATTAAATTCATTTCTAATTTTAGTAACAAAATCTTCAGTCTCAGTTTTAGAATCATTTACTAAAAATATTACGAACTCATCCCCACCTATTCTGCCTACAATAGAATTCTTAGGTGCCAAATCATACAGTTTATTTGATAAATCTTTTAAAACTAAGTCACCGATTAAATGCCCTTGATTGTCATTAACATTCTTAAAGTTATCAACATCAATTACAATTAGATAACCTTTTGAAGTTTCTGCTAAATGAGAATCAATTAAATATTGAGTTGAACGTCTATTTAAAAGTTTTGTCAAAGAATCTTGTGTAGATAATTTTTCTAATCTTGATAAATTTTCTAACTCAACTTCTCTAGTTCCGCTAATAATATTTGACCCCAACAATACAAATACATAAGAAGTAATTATCATTAGAAATTCTTGGATACCAATTACTTCAGATTTAATAAAATATGCAACAGCTAAATATGCTACAGTAAAAAAAGTAGTTAAGGATATTGTTGTAAAGAATGTTAATTGAAAAACAAGACCAATTAGAATTTGTACCATGGCAAAAAGATAACCTGGAAAATCTTGATAAAAGAACAAATTTAAAAGAATTATATATGAAACAAATAAAATCCAAAAAATAATACTATAAAAACTTGTTTTAGTACTATCTTTTACTATTTGAAAGTCTTTGATAAATTTAAATACAATAAATATTGCCATAAAAGTTAAAGAAAAATAGATTGTAGTAGCTTTACTAGAATTTATAATACTTATTACAGCAAATAGAGCACTAGTAAAAAGAGAAAGCATAGATAAAGCATCCAAAACTGTCATATTCCAAGAATCAATCTTCGCCGAAAATTGTTTCCTTAGTTTTTTTGCCTTATCAGATGATTCCAATTTAATCATTATATCTTTCCTTTATTTTCTTAGCTACAATTGGAGGAACCATAGTTTCTATCTCAGCCCCATGGAAAGCTAATTCCTTAATAGCTGAAGATCTAAGCAAGAAATAATTAGGACTAGTAGGCATAAATAATACCTCTAAGTCGTTATATAGCTGTTTATTCGTCATGGCTAATTCAAATTCATAACCAAAATCAACTAAAGCTCTAACACCTCTAATCATTATCTTTATTTTATTTTTTCGTGCAAAATCAACAACTAATCCATCATGAATTACTACTTCAATATTTTTATTATCTTTTAAAATTTCTTGAAGCATTTCCTTTCTTTCCTTTGCACTAAACAAAGTAGTTTTATGTATATTATCAGCTATAACAACATATAGTTTATCATACATGCTAGCACTTCTTTCAATAATATCAATATGACCTAATGTTGGTGGATCAAAAGATCCTGGAAGCATAGCTATCATTCTTTAATTTCCTCTATATATTTTTTCATCGCATCAAATTGTTGAGGATTTTCAATTTGTATAGTTTCAACAAATTCCATTTTGCCTTCAGCATCATTTTCTATAATAGCAAAACTTCCTCTACCAATATAACTAACTTTTTGTTTATCTGTTACTTTGTAATCATCTTTAATTTTTTCTAATACACAATCAAAGTGATAATAACAATCATCACCTTTAATTGCATTTGCAATATTTTTAATTACTTTATCGCAATAACCACATTTTACAAAAGGTTCTTTAATTTTCTTTATATCAACTGCTGGAAGAGAACTTTTAGGAGTGACTTTTCCTTGAGTAGGCAATAAATCTTTTCCTGAATTATTTTTCTTTTTAGCTTTTAAAGATTGGGACTTCCCTCTTTTTCTTTTGTGTTTTTTATTTTGCTTTTCACCAATAGGTTGTTTGACAGGTTCCATAAATATCTCCTAATAAAAAAATACTGAATATTTGCATTTTAAGCAATAAAAAAATATGGAGAATTAAAAAAGGATGACAAAACATTTGTCATCCTTTTATATAATTTCAGATAAAACAAGAAAAAACTATTTGTTTTTACGTGTAATAAGTTCTTTAACTTTTGCAGATTTACCAACTCTATCTCTAATGTAATAAAGTTTAGCCCTTCTAACACGTCCTTGACGTACAACTGTTATTTTCTCAACACGTGGTGAATGTAATGGGAATATTCTTTCAACACCTACACCGTAGGAAATTTTACGAACAATAAATGTGCGACTAATACCACTATTGTTCTTTGCAATAACCAAGCCTTCAAATACTTGGATACGTTCTGTAGTGCCTTCAATAATCTTAAAAAATACTTTTACAGTATCACCAACTTTGAAATTTTCAGCATTTTCTTTCATCTGTTCTGCTTCAATAGCTTTAATTAAATCCATTTTTAGGTCCTCTTTGCTCTGTTTCTGAGTTCTTCTAAAGTCTTTCTAGCTTCCAAATCCAAAGATTTTTCTTCTAGAAGCTCAGGTCGGTTTTTTTTAGTTTTTTCCAACCTTTTCTCTAAACGCCATTGCTTTATTGCTTTATGATTCCCGCTAAGTAAAACTTCTGGGACTTCTAAACCATTAAAAACACCTGGCCTAGTATACTGGGGATATTCTAATAGTCCATCACTAAAACTTTCTTCTTCTAATGATTCACTACTAATTACGCCATCTATCAAACGATAAATAGAGTCTATAATAACTAAGGAAGAAATCTCTCCACTAGAAATTACATAATCGCCAATACTAATCTCGTCATCCACATACAGGTCTATTACCCGTTGGTCAACACCTTCATAATGTCCACAAATAAAAACTAAGTTTTCTTCTTTACTAAGCTCTAATGAAAGGGCTTGAGTAAGTTTTTTTCCGGACGGAGAAGCGTATATGACCCGCTTTTCATTTGCCTTAATACTCTCGAGGGCCTTGCACAGCGGCTCGGGTTTCAGCACCATTCCTGCGCCTCCTCCATAAGGAGAATCATCACAAGTTAAATGCTTATCTTCAGCAAAGTTACGAAAATCAACCATGTTATATGTAATAAAACCGTTTTCTACAGCTCTTTTCATGATTGAGTTCGAAAAGAAACCTTGAACAATTTCAGGAAATAGTGTTACTACATCTATATTCATACCAATAACCATTGCGCCAACAATTCAATAGTCTTTTCCTTGATTGACACCTCACCAACATATTGATCCATTAACGGTACCAAAAATGTTTTGCCATCTTTATCATCAACTTCTAATAAAATTGATTGAGGTCCATCAAAATAATTAACTACTTTAGCAATTGGTTTTCCTTCATGCATAAGTGTGCAACCTAGCAAATCAGAAACGTAATATTCACCTTTCTTAAGAGGAGCAGCCTCACTTCTTGGAACAAAAAGTGTTGCGCCAGCAAGTTTTTTTGCTGATTCTGGATCATCTATTCCAGAAAATTTCATATACACTTGACTACCACTCTTTCGAAATCCTTCAATTCCATATGTTAGCTCGCGGCCATCCTTCAAGCGGATAATTCCTTGCTTTAATTTATTTAAGTAAGAGCAATCATCATTGAATGGGCGGACCTTCACCTCACCCTTTAGACCATAAGATGTCTGGATGATAGCCGTTGCGAGTTTTTCCATATATTAATCCAAAATTTCCAAAACAGCACGCTTACCGCCTTTTGTAGCTGTAGCACTTAGGATGGTTCTAATTGCTTTTGCTATACGGCCTTGCTTGCCGATCACTTTACCAATATCCTCTGTTGCAACTTTAAGTTCCAAGATTGTAGACTTTTCGCCTTCAATCACATTAACAGTTACATCATCAGGGAAATCAACAAGTGACTTTACAATGTATTCAACAAGATCTTTTTCCACAACTAATCCTCTTTACTATTCTTGATTAGTTCTAGAAACTTGTACGCCTTGTTTGTTTAATAACGCACGTACAGTTGCACTTGGTTGTGCACCTTTTAATAGCCAATCTTTTACTGCTGGTACATCAAGAACAACTTGTTCTTCTTTGTTTTCAACAGGATGATATTGGCCAACTTCTGCTAGAGTTGTACTCTTGTTAGCAGATCTTGAATCCATTACTACGATCCTATAATAAGGTCTTTTCTTGGAACCAAATCGTTTTAGTCTCATGCTTACGCTCACGATAATTCCTCCTACTCGAATTTCTATAGCTTCTATATGAGTTATATTTAAATCAACTTTTGATTTAAATAAATATTCACACACAAAAGGATAACATTAGTTTTTTTTAATTCAAAAAAACAAGATTACCCTATAACCGTTCACAAATTAAGGATATTACATTTTTATCAACAATAAATCAAGGCGAAACCATAATTTATCGCAATTTATCTGATGTTTTTCTAATATCCCATCTGTTTTTGTAACATTTTTTGATATTTTTTATTTTTAGTTAATTTTCTCATAGTGTTTTTCATTTTTTCAAACTTTTTGATAAGCCTATTTACTTGAGCAACACTAACACCACTACCTTTTGCTATTCTTTTTCTTCTGGTTGGACCAATAAGTCTATAGTTAGCTCTTTCTTGTGGAGTCATTGAGAGAATTATAGCTTTTTCTCTGTTTAATTCATCTAATGGAATGTCATCAGCAGATACTTGACCAGCTGCACCAGGAATCATTTCTATTAATTTATCCATGGAACCCATTTTATCCATTTGATTAAGTTGATTAAGATAATCTTGAAGATCAAAAGTATTTTTTTTCATCTTCTCTTGTAATTTTAGAGCTTCTTCTTCGTCAATTGTTTCTTGTGCCTTTTCAACTAAAGAAACAACGTCCCCCATGCCTAAAATTCTAGATGCAATTCTATCTGGGTAAAATGGATCTAAATCTTCCATTTTTTCACCGCTACCTATGAATTTAATTGGTTTACCAACTACACTTCTTAAGGATAGAGCAGCACCACCTCTAGTATCTGAATCAAATTTTGATAATACAACACCAGAAATTCCAACTTTTTGTTCAAATTCTTTTGCAATAGTTACTGCATTTTGACCAGTCATTGCATCAGCAACGAATAAAGTTTCATCTGGATTAATTGCTTTGGAAATATTTTGAATCTCTTGCATTAATACTTCGTCTAAGTGCATTCTACCTGATGTATCAACAATTAAAACATCAAATTGATTTTTCTTAGCATAAGATAATGCATCTTTTGCAACTTTTACAGGATCTTTACAACCATCAATTGCAAAAACAGGAACATCAACTTGTTCTCCTAACACTTGTAATTGAGTTACAGCTGCAGGACGAACTAAGTCTGATGCAACTAACATTGGACGGCGTCCTTTTTTCTTTAAACTCAAAGCAAGTTTAGCACTGGTAGTTGTTTTACCACTACCTTGAAGCCCCATCATAAGTATAGTAGTTGTAGTATCCGGCCCTTTTAATTGTAACTCTTGATGTTCTTCGTCACTTAATAAATTTACCATTCTATCATAAACGATTTTGGTAAACATTTGTCCTGGATTAACCGCTTTTAAAACTTTTTCACCTAGAGCTTCTTCTCTAGTTCCATTTATAAAGCGTCTTACTACTCTTAAATTAACATCAGCATCTAATAATGCTATTTTTATTTGCTCTACTGCTTCTTCAATATTTTTTTCTGAAATTTTACCTTTCCCAGAAATATCTCTCATAATTGAAGAAAATTTTTCACTTATTGATTCAAACATATCTTACTCATATTTTTTGGATTTCATTGCTACTTATACATTAATCAAAGTCAAAATGTCAAGGTAACCAACTAAACGTATACCTCTTGATCATTAGTATCAAGTATTACTGGTGATCCTTCTTCTACCCCAATTTTATAGCTTACAGTGGTTGAAACTCCGGCTTCAATTTGTGTTACACCTAACAAAGTTTTACTTCCGGTTACTGTGTGTTTATTATGGGTAATAATAATAAACTGGCTATCCTTAGAGAATTCTTCTAAAACAGATAAAAAGAATCCAATATTCCTATCATCTAATGCTGCATCTATTTCATCAAGTATGCAAAAAGGGCTTGGCTTTACTTGATAAGTTGCAAAAAGCAAACCTACAGCTGTCATTGATCTTTCTCCACCACTAAGTAAAGAAAGATTTGTTAATTTTTTGCCAGGAGGTTGAGCAAGAATTTCAATACCACTTTCTAAAATATTATCTGGATCAGATAATTTTAATTCAGCTCTACCTCCACCAAATAATCTTCTAAACATTAATTGGAAATTATCAGATATTTGTTTATAGGTGGCTAGAAAACGTTCTTCACTTTCATTAGTAATTCTAGATACAACATTCTCTAAATCCGCCTTAGCTTTCATTAAATCATTAATTTGGGAAGTTAAAAAATCATATTGTTCTTTAGCTTCTTCAAATTCATCTTGAGCCATTTGGTTAATATAACCTAATTTTAAGATATCTTTTTTAACTTCTTCAAGTTTATTTCTTAATACCTTCGGATCTTCTAATTCTTGTTTTAATTTATCTTCGAATTCTGCAAGATTCCTACTATATGTTTCAAAGAAGTTATTATGAATCTGTTCAACCATTTCTTTTATTGATTGAATTTGTAATTCAGATTGATCTTTTTCTCTTCTTAATTTATTAACTGTATCAAAAGAAGAATTTTTTTGATTTTGTTTCATGGAAATTTGATTAGATTTTTCTTCTATAATTTCAATTAATTCTTCTAATTGCTGAGATAAAGCAATACCATTTTGAGCAATTTCTTCCATTTCTTGTTCTGTTAATCTTATATTTTCCTGATGATTACTTGCTTTTTGGGCAGCACTTTTGGCTTCTATTAATCTATCATTATATTCAAGTTTTAATTCATCATTTGATCTTTTCATTGCACCAATTGCAACTTTATTTTCATTAACGTTTCCATTAACTTGTTCTAGCATAATTCTCAATTCATTTATGCTATCTTTATAATCATCACACTGAGAATTCAATTTTTGATTATCATTTCGAAGATAACCTATTTGATTTCTACAGATATTTACAGTATTTCTATTTTCTAAAATTTTTTTATCTAATTCGTGCTTTTTAAAAACAACTCCATCTTCTTTGATAAAATCATCAATAAAAGTTGGAATAGAAGTTTCATATTCACCTATATAATCTTTTAATTCTATAAGATTTTTTAAATTACTATTCTGATTTTTATCAACCTGTTTAGCAATAGATTGGCTGTCTAAAGTGGATAATTGATTTATTAAATCTCTTTGATTCTCTATTAATGAAATAATATGATTTAATTTATTTTCTATTTTTGTTTTTATTTCATTTCTCTTATTAATACTATAATCACTATCTCTTAATTTAGCATCAAGTTGAACAACAATAGCATCAGTAATTTCATTTAATTCTTGTGATAAAGAATCATATAACTGCTCTTCTTTTTCAACTTTCTCTTCAAGATTTTTTATTTCTTGAGACTGCTTTATTATTAAAGATTTTGCACTTTCATAAGATTTATTTAATTTATTAATATCTACTTCAATTTCATTTGCTTCAGATTTATATTTTTCTATTTTACTATACTTTTCTTTTATTTCTTCTTCATTAACTAATAATTTCTCTTCTAAAGCTTTTGCCTTATCAAAAGAAGTTTGCTGACTTATTAAAGCTTCTTTATAATATCTATTCAACAATTCAATAAAATCAGTTTTACCTTTATGTTGTTCTTCAAGACGCTTTAATTCTGTTTGAATTTCAATCCTTTTAGAAGTTTGACTTTTTAAATCATCTTGCATATCACTAATTACAGTATCTAAACCACTTAATGCTACACTTTGATTTTGAATTTCTTGATCTAAAGTACTTAATCTGTTTTCTTTATCTTCTTTTAACATTAAATATGATTTAATAGTTGAAAGCTGAACTTCAACTTCTAGATTAAATTTCTCTTTATTTAAATCATTATATTTAAGGCATTTTGCAGCTTGGGTTTTCTTTGAATCGTAAGTTCTTTTTACTTCTCTTAAAATTGTATCAACTTGTGCTATATTTTCTTCTGTTCTTTCAATTTTTCTTTGAGCAAGAATCCCTTGTTGTTTATAACGAGAAATTCCAGCTGCTTCTTCAAAAATATATCTTCTATCTTCTGGCCTTGTTGATAATATTTGGTCTATCTTACCTTGTTCTAATATTGAATATGCACTTTTACCAACACCTGTATCAAAAAACATTTCTTTAATATTTTTTAATAAAACTCTACTCTTATTTAGATAATATTCACTTTCCCCAGAGCGAAAAACTCTTCTCTTTATTTCTATTTCGTTTACATCAAGATTTAAATGTCTCTCTTCATTATTAATAGTTAATATTACTTCTGCCATTTGCATTTGATTTCTTTTATCAGAACCATTAAAAATTACATCTTCCATTTTTCCGGCTCTTAAAGTTTTAGTAGATTGTTCTCCTAAAACCCATTTGATGGCATCAACAATATTACTCTTTCCACAACCATTTGGGCCTAGTAAACTTGTAATCCCATCAGAAAAATCTATCCTAGTTTTATCAGCAAATGATTTGAATCCTATTAATTCAAGACTTTTTAAAAACAAAATAGCACCAACCTATTTTCAAATAATATTAATAAATAATAACATATAATAATCAATTTTCAATATTTTATCAAATTAATACTTTAATACATTTCATTATATTAATTAACAATTAGTATACATAAATAATTATATTTAATATATTATATAATAATTATAGTAATTAATATATATTATTATATAGTAACAATACTATAATTAATAAATACAATATTATTATAATATCAAAATATATGATTTCACAAATTATTTTCTTATGATAATATTTATTTAAAATAATATGAGGAAAGTCTATGAAAGAATTTTTATTTGAAGAAATAGAAGAACCATCAAACAATAAAAAAAATAAAATAATAATTGGCTTAGATGAAGCCGGCAGAGGACCTTTAGCAGGCCCTGTTTGTGCTGGTGCTTGTATTTTACCTAAAAACTTTCCAATAGAATTATTGAATGATTCAAAAAAATTAAATAAAAAACAATTACAAACGGCTTATCAAGCTATAGTCAAATATTCAACTTGTTATTCTATAGCCTGGTGCACACCAAAAGAAATAGATGAATTAAATATTTTATGGGCAAGCATGAGAGCTATGGAAAAAGCATATAATCTTGTTGAAAAGAGATTTAATAATAAAATTGATTTAGCCCTAGTTGATGGAAACAAAACACCAAGTTTAAATATTGAGACAAAAGCTATTGTAAAAGGAGATTCAATTTATCCACAAATAATGGCAGCTTCAATTTTAGCTAAAGTTAGTAGAGATAATTTTATGCAATTTTGCGATAAAAAATGGCCTCAATATGGCTTTAAAAAACATATGGGATATCCAACTAAATATCATCGAGAGATGATTGAAAAATTTGGACTATCCCCTATTCATAGAAAAACATTCACGTTTAAAAAAGTTGAAGATCAACAACTTGAATTGTTTTAATTTTTATTTTTGTTATTAGAATATTTTTTAATAAAATCTAAAGATTTTTGGAATTCTCTTACAAATTCTCCCATATCTTCTTGGTATACTAAAACTGATTGTCTAATATATCTATTAGATTCTGCATCGCCTTTACTCTCTACGATATTTAAATATAAATCGCCATAAACATTTTCTTTTACGTTAAAAAAGTATGTTCTATCATTTTTTTTCATACTTGTTGAAAAAACTTCACCACGCTGTCCCATATTAGTCCTCGCTTAATTATTAATTTCGAATTAATAATTTTAAATTTATTGTTACCTATATAAATACTTATTTGGATATGAATGTCAATGCTATTAGATTCAATAACTAAAATAAAAACATGTAATTAAAGGTATAATATTAAACTTTTACATTTTTTTTTACAAAACCACTTGACCTAAGCACTAAGTTTTTATAATATCTCAATCGTTGATTAGCGATATAAATTGTTTATTAACAAATGAAAAATATGCGCCATTCGTATAATGGTATTACTCCAGCCTTCCAAGCTGATAACGTGGGTTCGATTCCCATATGGCGCTCAACATTAATCACTACTTTTTAGTAGTGATTTTTTTATTTCTAATAGCTTTCTTATGCAGCTATATAAATAGCCAATAAAGACATATCTCAGTAAAATGTATAATTTTATTAAATTAAGAATAACTGCTCGTAAATCAAATCTAAATTAACTTAGAATAGAAATTAATCTAAACTTTCAACTCACTTTATATATTGTTAATTTAAAATTTCTAGCAAAAAAAATAGGATGATTAAACTTTTGTTTAACCATCCTAAAATACATCTAAATAATACTTACGTCAAATTATTTCTTAATTGGAGTACCATAGTATGCTGATTCATAAATCATTTTTACATCAGCAACTGTAGGAGTTCCAGGGTTTGTTAAAGTACAAGGGTCAGCAAAAGCATTCTTACTCATTCTATCTAATACTTCTTTGAATTTTGCTTCATTGAAATCAACTTCAGTACAATCCTTGAAACAAGTAGGAATGTTTAATTTAACATTTAAGTCTCTGACTACTTGTGCTACATCTTCAACTTTTAGAATTTGTTCAATGTAATCATATCTGTCAGTAAATTGTCTGTTAAAATCAATGATATATGGTAATAAAATTGCATTAGCCAATCCGTGTGTTACACCGAATTCACCACCAATTTTGTGTGCTAAAGAGTGAACTAAGCCTAATGAAGCATTAGTAAATGCCATACCAGCTAAAGCTGAAGCTTCGTGCATGTTTTCTCTAGCATCTAAATTTTTTGGTTCAGCAAATGCCATTGGTAAATATTCTTTTACTAATTCAATTGCTCTAATTGCATAAGGTTCTGTGAAGTTTGTTGCAGCATTTGATGCTAAAGCTTCTAAAGCGTGACACATAACATCCATACCTGTATTTGCTGTAATGTGAGCAGGCATTGTCATTGGTAGAGATGGATCTAAGATTGCAATATCTGGAACCATATCGCCAGCTACGATAGGATATTTGATATGATTTTCTGGATCAGTAATTACAGAGAAAGCTGTGATTTCACTAGCTGTACCACTTGTTGAAGGAATAGCAATAAAATGAGCTTTATTTCTTAATGCAGGCATAGAACCAACTTCGATAATATCTTCGAATTTTAGATCTGGATGTTCATAGAAGCACCACATTACTTTTGCTGCATCTAATGCAGAACCACCACCAATTGCTACAATCCAATCTGGTTCAAAGTCTTGCATAGCTTTTGCACCACGTAAAACAGTCTTTACTGAAGGATTTGGTTCAACACCATCAATAACGATAGATTCAATTCCACCTTCTTTTAAGATTTCAGCAGCTTTATCTAAGAAGCCAAATCTTTTCATTGATGTACCACCTGTTACTAAAGCAGCTTTTGTACCTTTTAATTCAGCTAACTTACTTAAAGCATTTTCACCATAATAAATTTCTCTTGGAATTGAAAAACCCATAATACCCATAATTCCGTCTCCTCTGATTTACGATAAATTACTTATCTTAGTAAAATCAATTTTAATTTTCTTATTTCTACATTTTATATACTACCAATCACATTAAATAGCATTTTATTCAATATAATTGGCAATTAATAATCTAATTACCTTAAATAAACGATACGTTCACTCTCGTTCACGGTCATACAATATCATTCAATTTCTTTTTGTGCAAGGGTGTTCTATATTTTTTTATCGATATTTTTTATTATTTTTTTTTCAATATATATTTGGCCTACATCTGCACAATTATAATTTTTTTTGTTATATTATCTTTCATGACAAATTTCGATTTACAATTTTCAAAATTAATATGTTTTAGCCAGTTAAATCTGACATCAGGAGACCTTTTATCTATAAATTCAGAAGAGTCTACCTACTCTTTTGCATTAGACCTGGCTAAATTCGCTACAAAGATTACAAATCTACCTGTTACTATTGTAGTAACTGAGGATGGAAAAGTAACACAATCGGTTCCTGTTGAACCAGATTTATTAGATATTCAAAAACCACAAGTAAAAACTCAAATTATGTGCAGAATACTAGATTTAGATAAATTTATTTATTTAAGCGATGAAGAACCTGATTCTTTGAATAAAAGTGTTATCGATATAAGTAAATTTGGGCTTCTAAGTGAACCTATAGATTTAAAAAGACGTATTGCAATACCTTGGACTATTGTTGCATATCCTTCAAAGAAATTTGTTGAGCATGCTTTTGGAGTTTTAAGTGAAAATGAAGTTTTAGCTTATTTTGCTAAACTATTAAGATTTGATAATGAGAATATGATTCAATATTGGGTTAACCAATCTTGTTTATTAAATTATAGAAGTAATGAATTAAACTCAATTAAGGATAAAACTATAATTTTCAAAAATAGAACATCTAAATTCCAAGCTACAATAATTGATGGTGCAAATTGGGCTTCAAATTATATTACTTTAAAAAATAATAGAAGTTTCTATAATTTCTTACCATCTCAAAATATTCATACTAATATTGAAAGCGATTCCTTTAATGGACATATTGAAGCATCAAGAGATTTTATTCTTTTCGGTTCTCTAGTTAGAAATGCTACTTTTAATATTAAAGACGGATATGTTGTATCTTATAATGCAGAAGCAGGAAAAGCAGCACTAGATGCTTTCTTTAATTCTGACGAAAACTCTAGAGTTGTTTCTGCTATAGTACTAAATGATGAAGAATCCATTGAATCGAAATATATCAATAAAGGAACTCATCCGCTATTCTCGTTAGAACATACCTCATCAATTATTTTAGGTGGAGCAATGGAAGATTCTTTACGTAATTTTGATGAAGATACTAACTTAGATAATATTAAAGTTAACCAATCATTAGTCAAACTTTCTATTCCTGTTGGGGACGTATTTACTAGCATTTCCATCGGGGAATTAACTGTTATAAACGAAGGTAGTTTTATAATTTAATTACATATAGAAATAATATAAAAAGTATACTTTTTAATATCAAAAATATTATTAAGTATACTTTTTTTGTATATAAGTTATATAAAAACTATTTAATTATTTATCTTGTTTAATGATGCTATATATCTTAAGCCATTAAGAGTCTGATTAATTTCTATTTCATCTATTCTTGGAATTAAAGAAGAGATAGTTGAAGAAAGACCACCAGTTGCAATAACATGAAGTTTTACACCCAATTGTTTTTCAGTTCTATCAATCATAGACTCAACTAAACCAGCATAACCAAACATAATACCTGATCTAATTGAACAATCGGAGGATCCACCCATAGCTTTTTCTGGAGCCTTTAATTGAACTTGAGGTAATTGTGCTGTACTACCAAACAAAGCATTAACTGCTGTAATTAATCCTGGAGTTATAGCTACCCCTTCCACTTCCCCTTTACTATTTACACAACTCATTGTTAAAGCTGTACCAAAGTCTACAACCATAACAGCTTTATTAGGATATGAATTATGTGCTTGAGCCAAATTACAAAGCAAATCAGAACCTAATTCAACAGGAATACTTTCTTTAACTAAACCTGTTTTTAAATCATGGTTAATTATAATTGGATTAATATTAAATAATCTTATTACATTTTTTTGTAAAGCCCTGTTTAAATTTGGAACTACCGATGAAATAACAGCATCAGTAATATCATATTTTTGTGGATCACAATTTTTTAATAAAGATTCAAGTAAAACAAAATATTCATCTGTTGTTTTATGGATATCAGTATGAATACGCCAGATGTTAATCCATGAGGCCCCATCATGAACAGCCATTACTATATTTGTATTTCCGATATCCACTGCAAATAACATTAATAACTCCTATTATTAAATAGACAAGCTATGATTTGAAACATTTTGATACATTTCATCTCTTAGTTGTTTAACACCTTCATCTACTAAATATTCATCAAAAGGCATCATTCTATCAATTATACCGCTTGGAGTAAATTCAATAATTCTGTTAGCAATTGTATTAACAAATTGGTGGTCATGAGAATTGAATAAAATAACACCACTAAAATCAATCAAACCATTATTCAATGCTGTAATTGATTCAAGATCCAAGTGTGAAGTTGGTTCATCAAATATTAAACAGTTTGCTTGTTCCAACATCATCTTAGATAGTACACATCTTACTTTTTCTCCACCAGAGAGAACTGTGCAGTCCTTAAGAGCTTCATCCCCACTAAATAACATTCTACCCAAGAAAGATCTAATATATGTATCGTCTTTTAAGTCTGGTGAATATTGTCTCAACCAATCAGTAATACTAACATGTTCAGCGAAATATTTTGAATTATCTTTTGGGAAATAAGATTGGCTAGTTGTTACACCCCATCTATATTCCCCTTCATCAGCTTCTAGATTACCACTTATGATTTCAAATAATAAAGTCTTAGCTTGATGGTTAGGTCCAACGAAAGCAATTTTATCACCATTATTTAAAACCAAATTTAAATTATTAATAATTTTTTCACCCTCAACAGATTTAGTTAATCCATTAATTTCTAATATATTATTTCCAACTTCTCTTTCTGGGTTAAAGGCTATATATGGGAATCTTCTTGAAGAAGGTTTAATATCATCAATAGTTAATTTATCAATTAACTTCTTTCTACTTGTTGCTTGTTTTGCTTTAGAAGCATTTGAACTAAATCGTTGAATAAAGTCTTTTAATTCTGAAATTTTATCTTCACGACGTTTTTTATCATCTTTCATTTGTTTTGCAGCCAGCTGACTTGACAAATACCAGAAATCATAGTTACCAACATATAATTGAATTTTTGAATAATCGATATCAGCAATATGCGTACATACACTATTTAAGAAGTGTCTATCGTGACTAACAACAATAACAGTATTTTCAAAATTCTCTAAGAAATTTTCTAACCAATTTATTGATTCTAAGTCTAAGTGGTTTGTAGGTTCGTCAAGTAATAAGATATCTGGAGTTCCAAATAAAGCTTGAGCTAATAATACTCTAACTTTAATAGTATCATCAATTTCAGACATCTTTTTATTATGAAAATCAGTAGAAATACCAAGACCATCTAACATTTGACCGACTTCAGCTTCAGCTTCCCAACCGCCCATTTCAGCAAATTCATTTTCTAAATCAGCTGCTCTAATACCATCTTCTTCTGAAAAATCAGCCTTTTCATAGATTTCTTCTCTTTCTTTCATTATTTGATAAAGCTTATCATATCCCTTAATAACAGTTTCCATTACTGTAAAATCTTGGAACGCATAATGATCCTGTCTTAGCATTGCTAAACGTTCACCAGGAGTAATAATTATCTCACCAGTATCTTGTTCGATCTCACCTGATAAAATTTTTAAAAAAGTTGACTTACCTGCACCATTTGCTCCGATAATACCGTAGCAGTTACCAGGTGTAAACTTTATATTAACATCCTTGAATAATACTTGAGTTCCATATGATAATGAAATATTTGAAGCTGTTATCATTTATTTTCCTTTATTATTGTTATTTATTTCTATTCTATCAAAAAAAAACAACCTATCTCAAGGTTGTCTCAAAAAATAGTCCCTAGGGGAATCGAACCCCTATTTAAAGACTGAGAATCTCTCGTCCTAACCGTTAGACGAAGGGACCGGACAACTGGGATAGAGGGACTCGAACCCCCAAAGGCAGAACCAGAATCTGCAGTGTTACCATTACACTATATCCCAAAACACACCAATGGGAAATATACATACTAAGAAAAATATTGTCAATTAGTATTTGCTCGCAATATAGTAAAATGTAGGACTCAGTTTCCTCTATCTCTAATTATTTTATCTATTCACCATTGTAAGTTAATAAAACATCTAATTTATAGTCTTTAAAGATATCTTCATAACCTAAAAATGGTAATCCAATTACACCACCAATTGCAGCAACCTCTGCGCCATTATCTTCAACAATAGCTCTTGCTGCTTCTAAAGTTCCACCTGTAGCAATTAAATCATCAATTAATAAAATTTTATCACCTTTATTAATATCGACATGTTGAATACAAATAGTATCTGTACCATATTCTAGGGCAAATTCTTTTTGATAAGTTTTGCCAGGTAATTTACCAGGTTTTCTAGCTAAAATTAATGGTAAGTTCATCTTTACTGCTAAAGGACTTGCAAAAAGAAATCCACGAGCTTCTAAACATACAATACCATCTAAATCCATATCTTTATATAATTCATAAAATGAATCAATACAATAATTATATGCTTTTGGATTTGCTAATATTCCTGTAATATCGTAAAAAAGAATTCCTTCTTTTGGAAAATCCTTAACTTTCCTAATAGCTAAGTCTAAATCAAATTTCTCCATAACCTCTCCCTATTGATTTTTTTTGAATGCACTAACACGTGCACTTGCGCTTACATCAAAAGTATCTCTATATCCATCTTTTAAATAATTATAAGCTAAACCTGCTATCATTGCACCATTATCAGTACATAATTTTAGAGATGGGAAAGTTACTGTATATCCACCTTTTTCTAACTCTTTTAACTCAGCGCGTAATTGGCTATTAGCGGCAACACCACCACCAGCAGATACTCTCTTTAAACCTGTATCTTTCAATGCCAATTTTATTCTTTTCATTAAAATATTTACAGCTGCTCGTTGGAAACTTGCAGCAATGTTTTCATTTGTAATTTCATAATTTTTATCATGAAATTTTTCTAATTGATTAATAACAGCTGTTTTAAGACCTGAATATGAAACATCATATTTATGATCACTTGATAGAGATGGACCTGGGAATAAAAAAGCTTTTGAATTACCTGTTTTACTCAATCTATCAATTATTACACCGCCTGGATATCCAAGGCCATAATGCTTAGCTACTTTATCAAAAGCTTCACCAATAGCATCATCAATTGTAGTCCCTAATACTTCAACATCATCATAACTATTTACTTTACAAATAACAGTATGGCCCCCAGAAACCAAAACGCCCAAATAAGGATATTCTTGTGGAGTTTCAATCTGAGAAGCAAATAAATGTGCTCTAATATGATCGATTGTAATAAATGGTATATCTAATGTTGCAGCAAAACCTTTGGCAAAATTAACTCCAACTAATAAAGAGCCTAATAAACCTGGTCTATTTGTAACTGCAACTGCATCAAGTTCTTCTTTTTTTATGTTTGCTTGCATTAATGCTGCATTAACCACTTGGTCAATCCATTCTGTGTGTAATCTACTTGCTAATTCAGGAACTACACCTTCATATGGTTTATGCAATTCAATCTGTGTTGCAACCACATTACTTAATACATTTTTGCCATCTTCAACAACGGCGGCACTACATTCATCACAAGATGTTTCTATACCTAAAACATACATAAATTTATTTTCACCTTACTTATCGTTTGATTTAATTTTTGAAACAACTCTTAAAAAATCATCAAAGGAATCAATTGATGTACTTCGAGTTAATGCTTCAAAACTAGCTCTTTGTTGCAAATCGGAAATACTATTACCTTCATTAATTAAACTAGGATAAAGGCCCATAAAAAATTGAGCTACTTGAGGATCCCAAGTTTCTGCGACCACAGGTTTCTTATCCACATCCTTTTGGATTTGGAAAGCATAAGTATCATTTCTCAAAGGTAGTTTTACAGTTTTTAATATTTTTTTTTGCTTGTTTACCATATCGGCAAGCTTACATTTTTTTATAGGCATCGGTCAAGATTTATATTAATATAATCCTAATAAAATAAAATAGGGAAAAAAATAAAAATTAGAGTTGAAAAAAGTCCATCATATATTGTATCTTTTCAATATTGCCGGAGTAGCTCAGAGGTAGAGCAACGCTCTCGTAAAGCGTGGGTCAAGGGTTCAATTCCCTCCTCCGGCTTTTTATTTTAGATGCAAAAATCCCAAAACCTTTGTAGATTTTGGGATTTTTTATAAATCAATACTAGATAAATTATTTATTATTAATTACTGCTTGAGCTGCAGCTAATCTAGCGATTGGAACTCTAAATGGAGAACAAGAAACATAATTTAAGCCAACTTTTTGACAGAAATCAATTGTCTTTGGATCTCCACCATGTTCACCACAGATACCTAATTTGATTGTTGGTCTAACAGATCTACCTAGTTGAGCTGCCATTTTAACTAATTTACCAACACCATCAATATCGATTGTAGCAAATGGATCATAATCATAGAATTGTTTATCTGTATCATTTACATAATGACCTAAGAATGATGCTGCATCATCTCTTGAGAATCCACATGTCATTTGAGTTAAGTCATTGGTACCAAAGCTAAAGAATTCAGCTTCATGAGCAATTTCATCTGCTGTTATTGCAGCACGAGGAACTTCAATCATTGTACCTAATTTATATTCAATAGTCTTATTTCTTTCTTTGAATAATTCATCAATTACTTCAAGTGCATTCTTCTTACAGAAATTAAATTCTTTATAATTACCTACTAATGGAATCATAATTTCAGGATGTACTTCAATGCCTTCATCTAATACATTTAATGCTGCTTCCATAATTGCTTTTACTTGCATTTTTAAGATTTCAGGATAAACAATTGCTAATCTACAACCTCTGAATCCTAACATAGGGTTAAATTCATGTAATTCAGTAATTTTTTGTGCAATTTTTTCAACAGAAACACCTAAATCAAGTGCTAATTCATGACGAGAAGTATGGTCATTTGGCAAGAATTCATGTAATGGGGGGTCTAATAATCTAACTGTTGAAGGACGACCATTTAATTCTCTAAAGATTTCTTCAAAGTCACCTCGTTGCATTGGTAATAATTCAGCTAATGCATTTTCTCTTTCAATTAAATTATCTGCTAAGATCATTTTTCTAATTGATTCAATACGTTTACCGCCAAAGAACATATGTTCTGTTCTACATAATCCAATACCTTCAGCGCCCAAAGAAACAGCTCTGTGAACATCTTGAGGAGTATCAGCATTAGTTCTAACACCTAACTCTTTAATTTCGTTTACATAGCCCATAAATTTCTTATAATTTTCGAATAATAGAGAATCTTCTTCTTTCATTGTTCCATCTAATACTTGAACAATTTCACTTGGTTTAACAGCAATTTTTGCGCCATAAACAGCACCTGTAAAACCATCTATTGAAAGATAATCGCCTTCATTAAATTCCAAATCACCAACACTCATAGTTTTCTTTTTTTCATTTACAACTATTGAGCTAACACCGGATACACAAGGACAACCCATTCCTCTAGCTACAACTGCTGCATGAGAGGTCATACCACCTCGACTTGTTACAACACCTTTTGCTACAGCCATACCTTGAATATCTTCAGGAGAAGTTTCTGTTCTAACTAATATAACAGCTTTACCTTTATTTGCAACTTCAACTGCATTATCTGCTGTGAAATAAATATGTCCACATGCACCACCTGGAGAAGCATTTAAACCCTTAGCAATTTCTTTAATTTGTTTTTCTGAAATATCTTTATTGTCTAATACTGGTGCAAATAATTTATTAAATTCACCTGCTGGAACTCTTGAAACTGCTGTTTCTTTATCAATGAGTCCAGATTCAACCATTTCTACTTGGCTTCTTAACCAACTAAAGATAGTTCTTTTACCATTTCTGGTTTGCAACATATATAGTTTACCTTCTTGAATTGTAAACTCTAAATCTTGCATATCATGGTAATGATTTTCTAAAATATCTCTAATTCCAACTAATTGTTCATAAACTTTTGGATTTACTTTTTGTAATGTATCAATTGGTTGTGGAGTTCTAATACCTGCTACAACGTCTTCACCTTGTGCATTCATTAAATACTCACCATAGAACTTATTTTCACCGGTAGATGGGTCTCTTGTAAATGCAACACCAGTTCCTGATGTATCTCCCATATTACCAAATACCATAGTTTGAACATTTACAGCTGTTCCTAACAAACCTCTAATATCATTCATTTGACGATATTTAATAGCTCTATCATTATTCCAAGAATTGAAAACAGCAATTATTGCTTTAAATAATTGTTCTTGAGGTTCAACAGGGAATTCTTCATTGGTATATCTTTTATAAACAACAAGGTATCTATTAATTACTTCTTTTAAATCCTCGATATTTAATTCAGTATCATATACTTTTTCAGTTTCGTCTTTTACACTTTGAAGAGCTGACTCAAATTCATGATGTGGTACATTCATTACAACATCACCAAACATTTGAATAAATCTTCTATAGCTGTCCCAAGCAAATCTTTCATTACCTGTTTTTGCAATTAGTGCGTTAACTGTATCTAAATTTAAACCTAAATTTAATACAGTATCCATCATACCTGGCATTGATTGAGCGGCCCCTGATCTAACTGATACTAGTAAAGGATTTTTTGTATCCCCTAATTTAGCACCCATTGTTTTCTCAAGTTTTTCTAAAGTTACTAAAACTTCATCTTCTAAATGTTTTGGTAATTGTCCATTATGAGTATTAAAATATTCACAAGCTTCAGTACTGATAGTAAAACCAGGGGGAACAGGTAATCCAATAGATGTCATCTCAGCAAGGTTTGCACCTTTACCACCGAGTAAATCTTTCATAGAGGCAGTTCCTTCTGCTTTTCCATCACCAAAGAAATATACATATTTCTCTTTGTTTGGTTTCATAATTTCCTCCAAAATAAAATTATACAAATAACATAGTCCATAAAGATTAGGCTATAATCATATTATAGTCAATCTTATTTGTGGAACAAACTTTATTTGACAAGATGAAATTTTTAATATTTACAAGTATTATTTTGTTTATTTCTTTTGTTTAGTAATTTTTACTATATGTTTATTTAGTAGTAAGCGTTTTTGATAAAAATTTACCGATTTATAATAAAAAAAAGAGTAACTACTTAACAGTAATTACTCTTAAATCACTAATATATTTTTTAAGCACTATAGCTTTCTAAACTTCTATGAACTTCAGTATTTTGTAGCTTTTGTAATGCTCTTTTTTCAATTTGTCTAATTCTTTCTTTTGTAAGATTATATACTTCACCAATTTCTTTTAGACTCATTTGATATTTGTTATTTAAACCAAATCTATGTTCAATAATATCTTTTTCTTTTTCACTTAATTGGTTTAAAGCTTCATTAATATCTTCTTTTAATAAACCGCTCATAACTTGTTGGTCAGGAGATGCAAAATCTGATTCAATGTAGTCCCCAATACTACTTGTTTCATTATCTCTAAATACTGGGGCATCTAAGCTTACCATATCTTTTGATACAGAAACTAAAGTCTTAACAATCTCAGCATCTAAATTTGTCTCTTTAGCCAACATCTCAACTGAAGGTTCTTCACCATTTAAGTGAACTAAAGTCTTTTGAGCTTTTTGAATTTGTAATAATTCATTAGATCTGTTTAATGGTAATCTGACAGCTCTACTTTTCTCATTAATAGCTTTCATAATAGATTGTCTTATCCACCATACTGCATAAGAAATAAAATGATATCCTTTTTCTACATCAAATTTATCTAAAGCAGTCATTAGACCTATATTTCCTTCATTTATTAAATCGGCTAATGGTAGCCCTTGGTTTTGATATTTTTTTGCAATCTTTACAACAAAACGGAGGTTTGATTCAATCATTTTGTTTCTTGCTCTTTTGTCACCTTTTTTAATTTTCTTAAATAATTCAACTTCTTCTTCATGAGAAATTAAAGGCAATTTATTTAATTCTTTCATATACATTGAAAGGACTGTAGAGTCGTCACTTGAACCATCATCATTATTTAGCATATACATTTCATTATTCATTTTATATAGCCTCCATGTTGTATATTCTAATGCAATTTTCATGCCAACTTGATTTTTAGGCTAAAATCAAAAGTTTTAATATAAAATGGTAGAAAATCAGTCTACAAATGTAAAAAAAACAGGTCATATTGACCCGTAATTATTTTTTATATGAAAAAATGGTACATTTTGACCCATTTAATAATTTATGCTTATATAAAAGTATCCTTTTGTCCCAAATTAACTCAAAATCAAGCAAAAGCGGACTCTTCAAACATCATCCAAGGAAAATCTATTTCCACATTTTTGTAAAACGATCTCATATTTTCTTTTTGTATCATAAAAGGACTATCTTCAATATCTTTATTTAATTCCTTAAAAGTATCTTCGATTAAATCAAAAATCATATCTCCTTCACTAAGAGCAATTTTGATTCTTTTTTTACCTAAAAGATAAATTATAAACTGTATTTTAAAGAATTCTAAAAATTCATCATTAATAGATTCTAATTCCATATTTCTCAATAAAAAAGTATCACAGAAACAATCTAAACCTTTTACTAAATCCTTCTTATCTAGGAAAGTATTTGCAAGTTTATAGAAGGTTTTTGACAATGAAAGTTGATTATCAAAAAATAAATTGGTATATGATTCTTGTTTTATCAAATTATTACAATCTTTCATTTGTTACTCCTTGTCCGATTTCAAATAAAATATAATTAAAAAATGCTATAAAGGCAAATTTTTTTATTATCATTTTTTTCAAAATTTTATATTGCCACTTGCATTTTATATTGTTATATTTAGTTACGTGTAAAGACTAATCAACTTTACATCATTAGTATTTAAATACAATTCAAGGAGATTATATTATGACAGTAAAACCTTTAGGTGACAGAATTTTAGTTAAAATGGATGAAGTAAAAGCTCAAACTGCAAGTGGTATTTTTATTCCACAATCTGCACAAGAAAAAACTCAAATTGCTTCTGTTATTGCTATTGGAGATGATAAAGATGCAATTACAGTAAAAGTTGGAGATAAAATCCTACATGACAAATATGCTGGAACTCAAATTAAAGTTGATGGTGATGAATTATTAATTATTAATATGAGTGATGTTCTTGCAATTGTAGAATAATTAAAACTTAAATTAAAATTAAATTAATAAAGCTATTTAACCAAATTGGTTAGATAGCTTTAATTTTTATCTTTCACTATATAAAAAGTTTTCAATTTTTTCACTGACTGTTTCACTACTTGATTCTTGGTGATAACAAGGGGGCAATGCCCTTAGCATATATTTACCATAAGATTTTTGACTAATTCTACTATCTAATAATAATACTACCCCATAATCTGCTGTTGATCTAAGAAGTCTTCCAAAGCCTTGTTTCAATTTCATAGTTGCTAAAGGTAATGATAAATTAAAAAATCCACTCTCCCCTCTTTTTTCAAAATCTATAGTTCTAGCTTTTACTACAGGATGCGATGGAACAGAAAAAGGCAACTTTACTATAATAACTAATCTCAAAGTAGTTCCTGGAGCATCAACGCCTTCCCAGAAGGAAGATAAAGCAAACAATGTTGAATTATCATCATTTTTAAATTTATTTATTAATAAATGTTTTGAAGAAGTTCCTTGCATCAATAAATTAAGAGATGCTTCTTTAAATTTATCCTCAACTTTTTTATATACTTTGTTCATAATATCTCTAGAAGTAAATAAAACTAAAGCCCCACCACTAGAAGAATTAACACTACTAAAAATCATTTCACTAATATAATCAAGATAAGCTTTTTCTTCTTTTTTCTTAGTTTTTATTGCATCTTTTGAAGTATCTTCACTATATCTTGGAGGAGGTAAAGCATCCCTTGGAGTTAAAAGTAATAATTTATTCTCATAATCAAAAGGAGAAATAAAAGAAGCTTTTATAAAATCTCTATTCTCTGTATATGGGAGACCAACACGAGTCCCCCAGAATTTAAAATCATCATTTAAATTTAGTGTAGCACTTGTTAAAACAACAGTATCAATTTCTTTAAAGATATTATCAACAAGTGCTGGTGCAACTTTTAAAGGAGTTATAAGGGTTGAAATATCTACAACCTTTCCTCTTCTTCTTTCTGCTTCAAACCAATGTATCTCATCATCTTCCCATTGATCAAATTTTATAAACATACTAAGTACAGTTATATTGTTCATAACTCGATAGTGATTTGTTTCTACTTCTTTTCTTACAACTAAAGCATTTTCATCATTATCAACTTGCTTTAAAAAATCTTCCATCAATTGATTACAAGAAAGAGCTTTTTGAATTATTTCATTAGAAGCATCTATAAAACTTTTCAATCGTGTTTCTTGAGATTTGACTACATAAACACTCCTATAACCTTGTTTTTCAAAAGTTTGCAATAAATATTGATTTAATGAAGTTACTAAACTTTTCAAAACATTATAGGAAGTTACCAATTTTTGATGATCAAACCCTTGAGTTGAAAACTCACCTAATTTTTCAATTATATTTTTTCCATGGCCTTTGTTAGTGGTAGATAGTAAATTATCAATTCTCTTTAAAACTAAATAATTACTGTAGATCATGGAAAAAAATTCAGATGCAGTGTCTTCAATATTATGAGCTTCATCAATTATAAGACGATTGAATGCTGGCAATACATTATCTTCTTCATAACTTAATTCATTATCTTTTCTACTTTTTGAATCTGTAAACAGAAGATGATGATTGCTCACTATAATTCTAGCTTTTAGAAGTTTTAATTTACTCTTTTGATAAAAACATTCTTTAAAATATGGACATTTATAATTAAGGCATAATTCTCCATCACTATTTATTTTTGACCATTCAAAAGGAATTGTTGAGTTATATTCAGTTAATAATCCTGTTTCAGTTTTTGAGCACCATTCTTTAAACATTGCTTCTTTAGAAGAGGAATCAACTAAAAAAGAAGTGGCCTTAACTATTTCATCATTAAATCTTCTTAAGCAAAGGTAGTTACCACGCCCTACTGCCAAAGCAACATTACAATCCATATCTAACATTTCTAGAATTCTTGGAATATCTTTCTTAAATAATTGATCTTGCAAATTAATGGTAGCAGTAGATATTACTGTTCTTTCATCCCCATTTTCAATTGAATTGTATAAAGCAGGAACTAAATATGCAAAGCTTTTTCCAATTCCAGTACCTGCTTCTAGTATAGCTATTGAGTTATTTTGATATGCTTTTGAAACTAGCTTTGCCATCTCAATTTGACCTTCTCTTATTTCATAAGATTCAAAGGCTTGAGATAAAGCTCCTCCATTTTCAAAAATATCTTCTATTTGAGTATTTGTCATTATTCTTCTATATTTTTATTATATTCTTCTAATTTACGATGAAGTGTTTTTCTACCAATTTTTAAAACTTCAGCAGTTTTACTTTTATTACCATTACAACTGTTTAAAGTCGAAATGATTGCTTGCTTTTCAATTTCAGCTAAACTCTGACCAACTTCAATATTAATTAATGGGACTTCATTGTTTTCTCTAATTTGTGGAGGTAAATCTTTAACATCTACAAAATCACCTTTACTTAAAACAATTGCTGCTTCAACACAGTTTCTTAATTCCCTAATATTTCCTGGCCAATCATATTTATAAATTGCATTTTTTGCTTCACTAGTAAAGCCTTTTACATTCGTATTATTTTCTTTATTAATTTGTTCTAAAAAAGATGTAATTAATAATGGAATATCTTCTTTTCTATTTCTTAATGGTGGAACTTCTAAATGAACAACATTTAATCGATAATATAAATCTTCTCTAAAAGTCCCATTTTCTATTTCCTTCAATAAATCTCTATTAGTTGCAGCAACAATTCTAACGTCAACGGTAATTGTTTTTTCACCACCTACTCTTTCAAATTGTCGCTCTTGTAAAACCCTTAAGATTTTAATTTGAGTAGTTGGACTAATTTCTCCTATTTCATCTAAAAAGATTGTACCACCATGTGCTAATTCAAATCTTCCTTTCTGTGTTGCAACAGCACCAGTAAAAGCTCCTTTTTCGTGACCAAATAATTCACTTTCTAATAAACCCTCACTTAAAGCTGCACAATGCACTTTTATAAATGGACCTTCTCTTCTGTTAGAAATTTGATGTATAGCATCTGCAACTAACTCTTTACCAACACCACTCTCTCCTGTTACTAAAACAGAAGCTTTAGTTGGAGCGACTTGGTTTATGGTATCTAAAAGACGCTTAATGTTAGCACTATTTCCTATCATCTTCCCATAATTTTGAGAAGCTTTTAAGGCTGCTAATTCTTCTTTGATTTTTATATTTTCATCTAAGAGATCTTTTTGTTTTAAAGATTTTTTAACAAGTAATAATAATCTATCTAAATCCACAGGTTTAGTAAAGAAATCAACTGCTCCATTTCTCATAGCTTCAACAGCTGTTTCTATAGTTCCATGACCAGTTAAAATTACAACTGGTATATTTGGATAGGAAGATACGACCTTTCTTAAAAGCTCTTCGCCACTCATTCCTTCCATTCTCAAATCAGTAATTACTAGATCTACATCATTTTTATTAATTAAATTCCAAGCAACTTGTCCACTTTCTGCTAATAAAACTTCATAATCTTCTAATTCTAAAGCTAAACCTAAACCTTCTCTAATGTTTTTTTCATCATCACATACTAATATAGTTTTACTCATTTAAGTTCTCCCTAGAATCATCAATTGCTAATCTTTCACTATGAGGAACAGGTAAATTAATTATAAATTCACTGCCTTTGTTCAATTCACTTTTAACTCTAATATCACCTTTATGTTCTTTTATTACTTTATACACTACAGTAAGCCCTAGACCTGTACCACTAGCTTTAGTTGTAAAATATGGTTCAAATATTTTATTTTGAGTTTCTTGACTCATACCTTTACCTGAATCTTTTACTGTAATTACAACTTCATCACCCATCAACTTAGCACAGACTCTAATTGTACCTTTTTTCTCAATAGCATTCATTGCATTTTTAATAATATTTAAAAAAGCTTGTCTAAACAAATTAGTATCTAATTCTACTTTTGGCGTGCTTTTAATATCTCTTATTAATTTTACGTGATTTTCCTTTAATTCAGGTTCAACAAAATCACAAATCTCATTAATAGATTTTGATACACTAGTCAATTTTAACTTTGTATCCATTGGTCTAACTGCAAAAAGGAAATCAACAACTATTGAATTAAGTCTCTCAATTTCTTCTGACAACACATTTATATATCTAGAAGCATCATCCATATTTAAAGTTGTTTTTCTCTCAAAAGCTTTTGTTAATAATTGAAGATGAATACTCATAGCAGCAAGTGGGTTTTTAATTTCATGAGCAACACCAGCTGCCATTGTAGTCATACTTGCAAGATTTTCACTTCGTCTAAGTCTAGCCTCATTTCTTCTGCTAACCGTAATATCTTCAAATACTAGAATGTAACCATTATCCTCACCTGATTCGAAATCTGAATCAGATAATTTTTCAACATTTAATACAATAGTTCTAATCTCTTCTCCCCATTGATAATTAAATTCACTATCCTCATCATTGTAACCTATCTTATTAAATTCAACCTGTAAGTATTTTAAGATATTCTTATCTTGGATAATATTAAAAATACTATCACCTTCATAGCTACTTTTCCTAATAACAGGTGGTAATACTTTTGCTACTTTATTTACATAAACTACTTTTTTTCTATTATTTAATAAAATTATACCTTGAGAGAGATTATCTAAAACTTGCTCTAAATTTGTTATATAAGAATCTTCTCTTTCAATTAATTGTACAATTTGATTAATATCTAATTGTTCTATTTTCTCTAAAGCTCTTTTTACAAAATTATGCATTAATATTCTCCATCATTTTCCTATATACATTTTCGTACATATTTTTTTTAGGAAGATTATAAACCCTTTGATTATTATATAATGTACTAATATCTTGTACTATTTTCTTTGCCGTGTAACTATCTATCCTATTGTTGATAAATTCCTTTTGAATTTTATCAATTAATTGTTCTAAAATAAACTCATCTTGATTTGAAGATTCTAATGTATTAATGTATGAAGCCAATTCTTCACTATTTAAATATCTTCTATTAACGAAAGAAGATACAAATGAATTTAAAGCTATTTCGACATCACTTGCTTTATAACCACTAGCGCTTAAGAAAAACTTATCTAAAGAATCAATTTTATCATCTTCTAAATTAAAACCTTCTAACAAAGATTTTTGTTTATCCTCTTCTATCCTACTAAAATTATATCTTCTAACCCTTGATAAGATAGTTTGCATTATCCTAGAAGGAGATTCAGATAATAATATAAAATAAACATTTTTATTAGGTTCTTCAAGAATTTTTAAAAGACTATTTTTAACACTTTCATTAGCTTTTTCTATTGCTTCAATTATTACAACTCTAACTTTCTCATTAACTAAAGTATTTGATAACCAAATTTGTAAAGCTCTAACTTCATCAACACTTAAATTGGTTAAGTTTTTATTACTTTTTGCTAATAGAGGTTTTAATTTTAACTTTAAATCTTTAACAAAACTTTGTGCTTCTCTTATTTTATAATTTTCACCATTTTTGGAAAATTCATTTATTAAATCACTTACTTGATATGCAACATCAAATAATTTAGAGTTTTTATCTAAGTAGATTGCATTATGATAAGATAATAAAAAAATTCTGAGGGTTTCTATCAAAAAATTCTTTGTAAAAACATCTCTATTTTTAACAAATCTCTCACACGCTACATCTATTCTATTATCAAAATCTCTATTCGATATAATAACTAAATTCTGCATTAAATAGCTATAATATAAATTGCACGAACTACAATTACAAACATCATCTTTATTATCATTAAAACAAGATAATGCCTTTGCAACTTCAATTGCACCAGTCATTTTTGCAGAATACTTAGGCCCACAAAATAAAGAAGAATTACTAAATGAATCCCCCTTTATTGAATTTTCTAATATTTTTGCTACTTCTGGTTGAACTTGCTTTAACTTATTGAACATTACTAATAAAATCCTCAGCAATTGGAATTATTGGAGAAAATACTTTCTCAAACATAAATGAATTATTTATATATGAAGATAAATCAAATAAATGTTGATATGTTAATAACATTAAGATTAAAGCACAAATTGCCAAGGTAAATAATACAGCCCAAACAAAGCCTAATAATGAATTAATAGGACCTAATCCAATTCCATCAAAGGCTGTAGAGAGCATATTCCCTAAGGCCAAAGTTATTATATAACCTATGATAAAACATAACATATAGCTAAACAATGAATTTAGAATTAAAGGAAGTTGTAATCTTGAAAAAACTAAATCTGATGCCATTTCACTAAACATTAAACCTGCAATTAGTCCAATTAATACCGCAGCTTTTGATGCAAAACTTTTAGCAAATCCTTCAAAACCCCCAGCGATCCCTGCAACTAATGCAATACCTAGAATTATTATATCTACAATATTTAATACTGCTGAACCAAGATTTATTGTAAAATCCATAATAAACTCCTTTTAATTTCCTAATAATTCATTTATTTTTTTATAAATAATTTCATTTGCATTTACACTTTTTAGATGACTAAATGCAACCAATCTTCTCTCTATAACTTCATTATCGAATAAATTCTCTATGGTGTCTATAAAATTCATTGAATTTGCATATACTTCCAACAAATTTAAATCCTTATAAAACTCTGCATTTAAGACCTGTTCTCCCCTACTCGAAGAGTTCTTTAAGGGAATTCCTAAAATATTTTTTTCAAAAGCTATTTCTTCATTTAAAGTATTAGCTCCACAACGGGTAATAATTAAATCAGCTTTTCTATACAAATATCCTAATTCTTTATCAATGTACTTAATGCAGATATACCCATCAACATCCTTTTCTCTAAATGTTTTCTCACCCATTTGATGATAAATATTATATTTTTTTAATAAAGAATCTAAATTTTGATCAATTAAATTATTTATTTCTAATGCACCTAAAGAACCACCTACAACTAAAAGAGTCTTTTTATTCTTATCAAATTTTAAATTTATTTGATTAATAACTGGTTTTATATACTCTTTATATTCTAAATTTTCCCCATTTTCTATTTCTGTTTCATAAGAATTTAAATCTAATTCTTTAAAATATAACAAATCTTTTCGAAGTGGGTTTCCACTATAAAGGTATTTTTTATTCTTTTTTTCTTCGTCATTTAATAAAAAGCCTTTAAAGACTAAATCAGCTACCTTTGAATTTAGCTTTGTAGCTAAACCTAATGATATATCTGATTCATGCGTAATAATTTTAATTTTGAGCTTTTTTGCGGCATATACTACTGGAACAGAAACATATCCACCCTTAGAAAATAGTAAATCAGGTTTTTCTTTTTTTAATATTTTCTTAGCTTGTATATAACCTAAGAAAACTTTAAAAAAGTCTATACAATTTTGAACTGAAAAATATCTACGTAATTTTCCACATTGAATAGAATAGAATTTGATACCATTTTCTTCTACTACAGACTTTTCTCTATTATCAACTCTACCTATCCAAATATAATCATAAATATCTGTTTGACTATTTATATAATCATAAATAGATAAAGCTGGGTATATATGGCCCAAAGTTCCGCCACCAGTAAAAGCTATTTTCATAATATTAAAATAGCATAGGGTTAAAAAATTAGCAATATTAGAGTCAAATTGACCCAAAATATTAATTTTTATTATAATTAAGTTATTATTATTTACATAATTGCTTTTTCTTATTATTTTTTTAGATAGTATAATTTGTCTATATCTAAATTAACTTAAAAATTACTCCTTTCCTTTAAGTTGAATTCACTGTATAATAGAGGATATAGCCAAAAAATACATTTGGAGAAATAAATGGCAAAATCGATATTCAGAGCTCTTTTTGGGTCTAAACAAGACCGAGATATTAAAACTCTTATGCCTATTGTAAAAAAAGTTAATGAACAAGAAAGTTGGGCAAAATCATTAAAAAAAGAAGATTTCATCAAACAAACTGAAGAATTTAGACGTCAAATAGAGTCTAAAGAAAAAACTTTAGATGATATATTACCTCAAGCTTTTGCTCTTGCAAGAGAAGCTGCTTATAGAGTGCTTGGACAGAGACACTATGATGTACAGATCATGGGTGCTATGGTTCTTCATAAAGGGAAAATCCTTGAAATGAAAACTGGTGAAGGTAAAACTTTAACCTGTGTACCTGCAGCATATCTTAATGCTCTTGAAGGGAAAGGAGTGCATGTAGTTACTGTTAACGATTATTTAGCAGAGCGTGATGCAAATTGGATGGCTCCAGTTTATAGTTATTTAGGACTATCTGTTGGTGTTATCATTTCTTCTTTAGATAATGAAACTAGAAAAATTAATTATAGTAAAGATATTACTTATGGTACCAATAATGAATTTGGATTTGACTATTTAAGAGATAATATGAAATGGTCAATTTCTGATAAAATTCAACCAAAACATCATTACTGTATTATAGACGAAATTGACTCAATCTTAATTGATGAAGCAAGAACTCCTTTAATTATTAGTGGTCAAGCTGAAGATGATTCAGAACAAGTTATAGGTGCACAAAGAATTGTAGCTTCATTAATTGAATGTGAAAAAGATCCAAAAACTAAGGATTATTATGAAATGGATCCTTTAGCACGATTTGACAAAAGTGCTGAACCTTTTGATGAAAAAGGTGATTTTAAAATTGATGAAAAGAAAAAATCAATATCTTTTACTTCTCAGGGTATGACCCATATTGAAGAATTATTACAACAACATCATATCATCTCTGGCAGTTTATATGATGGTTCAAATTTTGAATATGTTCACTATGTTACACAAGCTGTAAAAGCTGAAAAACTCTTTAATAAAGAAGTTGATTATGTAGTTCAAGAAGGGCAAATACAGATTGTTGATGAATTCACTGGCCGTATTCTACACGGTAGACGTTACAGTGATGGATTACACCAAGCTATTGAAGCAAAAGAAAAGATTAAAGTCCTTGGACAAAATAAAACTCTTGCAACTATTACATTCCAAAACTTCTTTAGAATGTATGAAAAATTATCTGGCATGACAGGTACAGCTGAAACAGAGAGTACAGAATTCATGAAAATCTATAACTTAGATGTTGTAGTTATTCCAACAAATAAACCAATTATTAGAGCAGACCATCAAGATTTAATTTATTACAATGAAAAATTTAAATTAGATGCAATTGTAACAGAAATTAAAAAAGTTCACGAAACAGGTCAACCAATTCTTGTTGGTACAGTTTCAATTGAAATGAGTGAAATAATCTCTACTCTACTAAGAAAAGTTGGTATTAAACACGAAGTATTAAATGCTAAAAACCACGCAAGAGAAGCTTTAATTATTGAAGAAGCTGGTGCAGTTGGAGCAGTTACTGTTGCAACAAACATGGCTGGTCGTGGTACTGATATTAAGCTTGGTGGTAGCCTTGAAAATATGGCTAGAAAAGTTTGTGGTACTGAAGCTACCCCAGAAGAACTAGCCGATGCTATTGAAAAAGTTAGACCTCAATGGTTAAAACAATATGAAAAAGTTAAGGACCTTGGTGGACTATATATCTTAGGCACAGAAAGACATGAATCAAGACGTATTGATAACCAATTAAGAGGTAGATCTGGTCGTCAAGGAGATCCTGGTACTTCAAAATTCTTTGTATCTTTAGATGATACTCTTATGAGACTTTTTGCTAATGACAACCTAAAAAGTATGTTAGGTAAAATTGGTATGAAAGATGGTGAACCTTTAGAACATAAAATGCTAACAGGATCTATCGAAAGAGCTCAGAAAAAAGTTGAAGAGCGAAACTTTGAAATCAGAAAGCATTTATTGGAATATGATGATGTACTAAACGAACAAAGAAACTTCATCTATCAAAAGAGAGATGAGATTTTAAGTAATCCTGATATTCTTCATTTAGTTATTAACTTAATTCATGAAAATGTTGAAAACATTGTTGATGATGCATTTGCACAAAAAAACAGTAAAGAAGTAACTTATATTGTTGATGATATGAAAAGCGAGTTATTCTATGATGTTATTCCAAATGTTGATTTGAAAACAAAAGATGATTGGAAAAAATATCTTATAAGTACTATTGATGAAGAGATAAATGAAAAAATTGCTTTAGCTACTGAAAAACCATTTAATGATTTCTTAAGATTCCATTACTTAAAACAAATAGATATCAGATGGCAAGATCATTTATCTATGCTTGAAGAATTAAGAGAAGCAGTTGGCCTTAGAACTTATGCACAGAAAAATCCTTTAGTAGAATATAAACTTGAAGGTTTTGATATCTTTAATGATATGTTAATTAATATAGATAAATTCATGGCTCAAACTTTAATCAGAGTTCAAATAAAAGAAAATAAAGAAAATTACCAAAGAAGGAAACCTACTAAAACTATTGAGAAACACTCAAAAGCAGCAGCTTTCCAAGATCAAGCAAATAAAGCAGCAAGTCAATCAAGAGCTAATCGTAATTCAAATAATAACGAAGCTCCTGTTACAGTTAGAAGAACAACTCCTAAAGTCGGCAGAAACGATCCTTGCCCTTGTGGTTCTGGTAAAAAATATAAAAACTGCTGTGGAAGAAATTCATAATACAGCAATTACTATTATAAAATATTCCCGTTCAAATTGAGCGGGTTTTTTATTCATTAAAAAACTCTCTTAGTTTTCTTAAGAGAGTTTAATATACTTTAGAATAATAATCTAATTTTAAAAGAATGATTCAGGATCTAATGGTATTCCACTTTGTAATATTTCGAAATACAAAACATCATCCCCTTCTTCTAATGTTCCAACAATTTGACCTTCACTTACTTCATCACCAATATTCAAAGTTGTTGCTCCTAGGTTCCCATAAACAGTTTCATAACTACCTTCATGTGATAGTTTTACAAGTTTTTTACCCTTTAAATTTTGTATATCTACAACAACACCTTTTGCTGAAGCTGTTATATCTGAAGAGCTCTTAAATAATATACCATTTAAGCTTATATCATCATTATAAGGATTGTCTTCAATGAATTGACCATATTTAGCTATGATATTTCCATTTGTTGGTAAAACAAATTTATTTGTTGCTGTATTAATTGTTGGATTAGCAATAATATCACTCATATCTGGTATAAATATTTTATCCCCAACATCTAATTTTGTATCAGCTAATCCATTTATTTCTTGTAAAGTTTTCCAACCTAAATTTGGACAATATTCATTTGAAATAGTTGATAACATATCACCTGATTTTACAATATAAAATCTACCATTTCTATCTGGAATCTGTAACTCTACACCAGCTTTAATTCCACTTACATTTTTAATTTCATTGATACTAATTATTGTTTGAATCTTTAAATCATATAACCTAGCTATACTATTTAAATCTTCATTATCTCTAACAATATGAGTTATAAATTGAACAGCACCATCTTGAGCTTTGTCTCTTTGAACTTTAGATATATCTAGTGCTAAAGGATCAGTGTGTGTGTCATCAACTACTGGAGTTATATTTGAATCAGATATCTTTTTAGTTAAATCAGCTGAGTCACTTTGAACTGGATCAACATTATTATTTTCTGGTTCAATTGTTTCTATAGTAGTAGTTTCTTTTTGTGCCTCTTTTTCAACATTTGTTGAGCCCTTAGAATCCCCACTATTTCCAACAATATAGAAATAACCTGCTACGATGCATAATATCAATAATATAAAAAAGAGAATAACAACTAATTTATTTCCCTTTTTCTTTTTATTTTTCTTTTTATTTTCATCAAATTCATCGGAAAGAGGAGCTCCATCCATATCAAAATTTTCTCTATTCATGTCGACATTACCTTATTCATACTGTACTATATTTCTATCATGGATTCCACTAAAAAAGAAAAATTTTTTATTTTTGCAGAAATAATTATTATCCTTTTACTAGCTCTAATACTTATTAGAGTGTCTTTTATAATGATAAATGGAAAAAACAAAAGAGTAAACTATGATGATCCAATTGTTGCACAATCGATAGTTCGTGGCAATATCTATGATAGAAATTCTAACCTTTTAGCAATTGAAGTTCCCTACTATAGTTGCAGTCTTAGAGTAGATAAAATTGATGATGTAAATGCTATTGCAGCTTTCTGTTCCCCCTATTTAGACATGAGTGCAAATGAAATTATCCAAATAGCAAATAATTATAAATATCAAGCATTAATAAAAGATAGAATTGATGATGAAATAGTGGATGAATTTAAAAAAGTTGTTAAAGAGAAAAAATTAACAAACCTTGTTAAAATAGAAAAAAAATATGGTCGAGATTACCCATATAGTTTCCATGCTTGTCAAACAATTGGGTTTGTCGGGTATGATAATAATGGTTTAGAAGGAATCGAAAACACTTTAAATGACACATTATATCCCGGTCCAAAACTTAATGAAACCATTTCCTATGGAGATGATGTTTATCTAACTTTAGATATGAATATACAATATCTTACTGATTTAGAAGTACAACGAGTTAATAGAAAATATAAACCTGAGAGTGTTGTAGCAATTGTTATGGATGCCAAAAATGGTGAAATATTAGCACTATCTAGCTATCCTTGGTATGATTTAAATAATTTCAAAAAAAGTTCCACTGAACAAAGAAAAAATAATACGGTCTCACTACTTTATGAACCTGGCTCTGTTTTTAAGATATTTTCCTTTGCAGCTTTAGTAGATCTTGATGAAGCTGATTTTGATGAACCTTTCTACTGTGATGGATCTTATACTTTTGAAATAAATAATCAAGAATTTACTATTAATTGTTCTCATGCGCATGGCGAAGTAACAAAAGACACAATGCTAAAATATTCTTGTAATGGAGCAATTAGTAAGTGGGCCTTAGAAACAAATACAGAAGAGTTTTATAATAAATTATTAGAATTTGGATTTGATAGTAAAAAAGATATCCCATTAAATGGTGTATCGCGTTCAAGGATTCAAAACACTGAGCTATGGTCACTAAGATCAAAACCAACTATAGCTTTTGGGCAAGAGTTATTAACCACAGCCTTAAATCTCACAAGTGCGGCAACAGCTCTATCTAATAATGGATTTTTAGTGGAACCGAAATTAATCAAACAAGTAAACGATATACCAACAGAAGACTCCCCTTCAAAACAAATAATTAAGGCAAGCACCGCCCAAACTGTATTGGATTCAATGGTTAAAGCTACTGAAGATGGAGGAACTGCAATAAATACTAGAGTGGAAGGAATTAAAGTAGCAGCAAAGACAGGTACAGCACAATTGCTTAATGAAACAACAAAAAGTTATGCAGATGGACAATCTCTTGCATCAACAATTGCTATAGTCGATGCAGATGATCCAAAGTATATCATTTATTTTGCAGCAAAAGCTCCAAGTCAGACTTCTATTTGGGGAAGTAATGTTGCCTCTCCTGCTATAAAAAATATTATTGAAGGTTTAGTTTCACAAAATAAATTAAAATTAAATTAAATTATCTTTATTTGAAGATTCCCACATTGATCTAAAATCAATAGAGAACCCATGAAACAGACTCATTATATATGAACTATTAGCTGGATAAATACCTTTTTCAATTTTTTTACCTTCACTAAAAAATAATAATGGAATATTTAATTCATTACAGAAGGATAAAACATTACCTATAGATCTAGCTTCATCACACATTGTAACTACAGAACTTCTAATTTCATACTTTCCAATTAACTGCTCATAAGTATATTTTAATTCACTAAGTTTATATCTAGCATTAATACATAAGAAATGCCCAATATTCTCTTCTTCAAGAACAGCAAGCATAGTTGCTTTAAGATCTTTATCGATATCCCCAGCATCTACAAATATTAAATCATATCTATCTGAATCAGTTTTAGCAAATTGTCTAAGAGCTTGAGGATCTCCAACATGAAAAACCTCAATCTCATATAACTCACAAATTGAATTTAATTTTGAAGAACCACCCAAAGATAAAATTGCAACTTTTCTTCTAGATGATTCTTCAATTTTGCTTGAATATAATAATGATAATTTTAATAAAGAAACTGTCTTTCCTACAGCAGAAGAGCCATGTAAAACAAAGTACTTTGGAGGATTGAGCATATTCTCTCTATCAATTTTTGCACTATCAATTAGACCATTAACAAGACTTAATTCCATCTCAGTAATATCTTTTGCATCTTGCCATACTAACTCCCCAATAACTTTATCTATTAAGGGAGTTGAAAAATCATTGTTATATAATATTTTTCGCATATTAGCTACAACTTCACTTGGAGCTTCTATACTTACAGGTTTTTCAATTTCAGTTTTCTCACTATTGTCTTCTTTCTTTTGATCAATTAAATAACAAGTTATTTCACAACAACTTTTCTTCACAAAAGAAGAAGGAATATTTCTAAATGAATGAATTCTTACAGTACTTCCATACCTTTGCCTTGCTATTTTAATAGCATCATCATAATCTTTTGCTTCAATAGTGAGAAATTCCATATTGGCTCCTACAAAATAAATCTTGATAAATCTTGATCTTGAACTACATCAGATAATCTTTCATCAACATAAGCTTTTGTAATTGTAATTGTTTGATTAGCACATTCATCAGCACTAAAGCTTAATTCTTCTAAAAGTTTTTCCATTACAGTATAAAGTCTTCTAGCTCCAATATTTTCATTTGTAGTATTTACTTCATATGCAATTTCACTGATACGTCTAATTGCTTCTTGATCAAATTTAATCTCAACACCTTCAGTTTTTAATAACTCATGGTACTGCATTGTAATAGCATTTTTAGGTTCAACTAAAATTCTTTCAAAATCTTCAGCTGTTAACTCTTCAAGTTCAACTCTTAGTGGGAATCTACCTTGCAATTCAGGGATTAAGTCACTTGGTTTTGAAACATGGAATGCTCCACTTGCAATAAACAAGATATGAGTAGTATCAATAATTCCCCATTTAGTATTAACTTTTGTGCCTTCAACTATTGGTAAAATATCTCTTTGAACACCTTCACGAGATACATCTTGACCATTTCTTTGACCCTCTGATGATGCTATTTTATCAACTTCGTCTATAAAGATAATTCCCATTTGCTCAACTCTTTCTTTAGCTTCATCTTTAGCTTTATCAGGATCAACCATTTTTTGGGTTTCTTCTTCTCTTAAAATCTCTCTTGCTCTTTTAATTGAACAAGTTCTTTTTTTAGGTTGTTGAAAAATAGAACCTAATGAATTCATAGCATTTTGAATATCATCCATAGAAGTTGCACCAACCATTTCAATTCCAACATTAGCTCTATTGTTTACCTTGATTTCAACTTCTCTATCTTCTAATTTGCCTTCTCTAAGCATTTCTCTAAATTTATCTCTTGTTGTTTTTGAACTTTCAGAAATTGAGCTTGGAGAAATTTCTGTTGAAGAAGAGTTTCCTATTGGAATTATTAAATCCAATAATCTTTCTTCTACTTTTTCTTCAACTTCATCTTTATGAGCTTCACTCATTTCCTTTGTAACCATTTGCATAGAAATACCCATAAGATCTCTTACCATTGATTCTACATCACGGCCAACATACCCTACTTCAGTAAACTTGGTTGCTTCAACTTTTATAAATGGAGCATTACTTAATTTACTTATTCTTCTTGCTAATTCAGTTTTACCACATCCTGTAGGTCCAATTAAAATCATATTTTTTGGAGATACTTCATCACGGATTTCATCTGGTAATTTTTTTCTTCTTGTTCTATTTCTTATGGCTACAGCAATAGTTCGTTTTGCTTGGTTTTGGCCAATTATATATTTATCTAATTCTGAAACGATCTGAGAAGGTTTCATTTCATCTAATAGTGGTATATTTTTCATTATTAATTATCCCTTTTACTTTGATAGTTCTTCAACAATAATAGAGTTGTTTGTATAAATACAAAGGGAAGCCGCAATCTTAACACTCTTAATAGCTATTTCCTTTGCACTCATATCTGTGTTTGAATCTAAATAAGCTAAAGCAGCTGAAAGAGCATAATTGCCTCCAGATCCAATTCCCATAACATCATTTTCTGGTTCTACTACATCACCAGCACCATTTATTAAAAAGATTTTTTCACCATCAGTTACAAGTAACATTGCTTCTAACTGTCTAAGTGATTTATCAGTTCTCCATTGTTTTGCTAAATCAACGGCAGATCTAGTTAAGTCTCCATTGAATTGTTTCAATTTTTTTTCGAATAATTCAAATAAGGTAAAAGCATCTGCAGTAGTACCTGCAAAACCTGTTACTACTTTTCCTCCGAACAAATGACGAATTTTATGAGCATTACCTTTTAGTACAGTATTTCCTTGAGTTACTTGACCGTCTCCAGCAATAGCGACTTTGCCATCTTTTCTAACTGCAACAATTGTTGTTCCTTTAAATGATCCCATTTTATTTCCTTCCATGTGGATGTGATTTTAAATATACATCTCTCATTTTTTTTTGCGATACATGAGTATAAATTTGAGTGGTAGACAAACTTGAATGACCAAGCATTTGTTGAACCATTCTAATAGAAGCTCCATTGTTTAAAAGATGAGTTGCGTAACTATGTCTTAAAACATGGGGCGTAAAGTTTTTTTGCCATCCAAATTTAACTCTTTGTTTTTCAAAAATACTCTCAACAGACGAAATCGACAAGTGTTTTCCCAAATTTGTTACAAATAATCTGTCTCTATCCTCTTTTATTGATATATTTTTTTCAATTTGTAATTTATTTTTTATATCTATATATTCTTTTAATAATTGCTTTGTTCTATCAGTATAAAACACAATTCTTTGCTTTTTGCCTTTACCAAAAACACTAAAACTATTTTTATTTAAATTAATATCTCGAACATCTAAATTTAATGCTTCACTGATTCTCAAACCCGTATCATATAATAGTGAATACAACAATCTATTTCTTAAGGTATCAAAATCTTTTACATCAATTGTCAATAGTTGATATACTTCATCTACGCTTAAAACAGTAGGTAATTTTCTCTCTCCTTTTCTTAAAGAGATATTTGAAAAAATATCATTATTTATGAATTTATGTTTTCTACAATATTTTATAAAACCTCTTTGAGAACTAATTTTCCTTGAGATTGTACTCTTTTCTAGATTTCGTTTATTTAGATATTTAACAAATTGAGTAGAAACACTTTGATCCATATTAAAAAAATCTATTTCTCTTATTTTCAAAAAATTAATAAATTCAACTATATCTTTTTTATAGCTTATAATAGTTTTCTCACTCATATTTCTTATATCTGATAAATACAAAAAATAATTATTTAATAATTCTTCTAAATTCATAGTTAACCTTATGATAATATATCATGAATTAAGGGGATAATTCAAACAAAAAACCTGATTATACTATTATATAACAATCATATTGTTATAATATTTATTATATAATTTTTAATTATAAAATTATATCAATATTGTATAATAATTGTATGCAATTATTTATTATTTTTTTCTTCTAGATTTTTATGGAACTTATTGTAAGTATCTTCTAAATCTTTACTATTTATATGTGTATAAATTTGGGTAGTTTGTATATCACTATGACCTAATAACTCTTGAACTACTCTTAAATCAGCACCACCCCGTAATAAATGCGTTGCAAAGCAATGTCTAAGGGTATGAACATGAATATGTATCCCAGTTTTAAAACAATAGTTTTCTAGGCGTTTATTAATCGCTTGACGTGTAAGTTTATCCCCTCGTCTACCAAGAAAAATATATTGGCTTTTATTCTTTAGTAAATGAGACCTTGCATTATTTAAATAATAATTTAATTTCTCTTTTGCGATATCTCCAACTGGGACATACCTCATTTTATCTCTTTTACCTTGAACTATTAAAAAATCATTTTGATAATTACTTAATTGTAAATTTATAACTTCACTTACTCTAAGACCACAACTATAAATTAATTCAAACAATGCATAATCACGGATAGCTAAATCATCTATTAATTCAATTGAATTTAATAAAGTATTAATTTCCTCTTCACTTGCAACTTCTGGTAAAGTTTTATCAATTTTTACAGACTCTAAAACATCTAAAGGATTATCGTCTCTATATCTTCTTTGAATGAAAAATTTCATTAAATTTTTTAAAGCACTAAGATTTTTTGCTTGTGAACGTGCAGACAAATTTCTCTCTTGCTTACTTTGAGATAAATACGATTCTACATCTTCAATTGAAAAATTATTAATCTCTAAATTATTATTTTTTAAAAAATCAAAAAAATATTCTGCTTGCACTCTATAAACATCGACGGTCGCATTTTGCAACCGTCTTTGATACATTAAATAATCTATATATTCTCTAAGTAATAAAGAATTATCTTTCATTCTTGTTTGAATCTCTTCTCTTTTGATATCTTAAAACAGCTGGAATATTATAATCATCTGATTCTCCACCAGTTGATTGAGAGCCAATTCTTTGTTGTAAATCTTGCCATCTATTTACTGTTATTGTAGCCATATCAGATTTATTGTCAGTTTTATTTACACTTTCTTCTTCAACTGTAGGTTCAACTTTTTTTGCCTTATCTGGAGCTGCAGTAAAAATATGTTCTCCAACATTTTCACTTGATTTTTCAAACCCTGTAGCTACAACTGTTACTTTTACTCTGTCTCCTAAATCTGGATTAAAAGATTGACCTGCAATAATTAAAGCATCTTCTGCACAGTTTTCAGTAATCAATTCTACTACATCTTGATATTCTTGAATTGTAAGGGAATCAGAACCAGCTAAATTTACTAGAACACTTTTAGCTCCATCAATTGAAGCATTTGCTAATAAAGGATTACTTATTGCTTGTCTAGCTGCATCTATAGCTCTATTTGCACCTTCACCAAAACCAATACCCATTAAAGCATCACCTTTGCCTTTCATAACCGTTCTTACATCAGCAAAGTCGATATTTATTTCACCTGGTTCAGTGATTAATTCAGAAACACCTTGTACACCCATATATAATACTTCATCAGCCATTAAGAATGCTTGCTTAATTGGTGTATTATTTTCAACAACATTCAATAAATATTGATTAGGAATAATAATTAAAGTATCAACTTGTTCTCTTAATTTTTCTATTCCTTGTTGTGCTAAAGCAAGTTTCTTCTTTCCTTCAAAGGAAAAAGGAGTTGTTACAACAGCTACAGTCAAAGCATTAACAGATTTTGCAACCTCAGCAACAATTGGAGCAGCACCAGTTCCGGTACCACCACCCATACCAGCAGTGACAAAAACCATATCACAATCTTCAACTTCACTTTTTATATCTTCTTTACTTTCTAATGCTGCTTTTTCTCCAATTTCAGGAATACCACCAGCACCAAGACCTTCAGTCAAAGCCTTACCTAAAGTAATTCTTGTTTGGGCATTTGATCTTTGTAAAGCTTGCATATCTGTATTCATAGCAACAAAGCTTACTTTCTTTAAACCACTTGCTATCATACGATTTATAGCATTTCCTCCGGCACCACCAACGCCTACAACTTTAATGTTTGTCTCAACAGCTTGGTCACCAGAAATCATATCTTGTACTTCAAACATTCCAATATCCATAAATTCTATCCTTTACCTTCTAAAATAAAGATTTGAAAAATTTCAAAAATTTATTTCCAAATGCTCTATCATTCTTACTATTCTTTCTTCTACCTGAAGAAGATTCTATATGCTTTTTAGCATTACTTTTTAATAATCCTAATACAGTAGTGTATTGAGGATTTATATAATTTCTATCAAGTCCACCTAATGCTTCAGGGAAGCCAACTCTACAAGGCAGTCTAAAAATTTCACTTGCTAATTCTGTAACTCCAGATAAAAGAGCTCCTCCACCAACAAGAACAACTCCTCCACCTAAGTTACCTAAATCAGGAACTGAAAGCAAATCATTTTGTAGTCTAGAAAAGATTTCAGCCATTCTAGCTTCTATTACTTTTGCTAATTCCTTTCTAGGCATTTGAATTGCAGGTAAGGCACCAACACTAGGAATTGTAAATAAATCATCACTAGAAACAGATGGTACAAAAGCATGCCCATAATCAATTTTTAATTGCTCTGCAACAGCCTTAGGTTTACTAAATATTAACGCTATATCATCAGTTACTGAATTTCCACCTAAATTTACTCCACCAATATATAAAGGAGTACCATTACTGTAAACAATAATATCAGTAGTGCCTGCTCCAATATTTATTAAAACAGTACCCATTTCTTTTTCTTCGGAAGATAAAGTAACATCTGCATCTGCTAAACTATCAATTGTTGTTCTTCTTACATTCAAGCCTAATCGCTGAACACACTTTCTATGAGTTTGACAAAGTATAGAATTTGCTGTTACAACCAACACTTTAGTTTCTAAACGTCTACCTAACATATCGATTGGATCTTTTATTCCGGATCTACCATCTATTTTAAAATCCTGCACTAATAGGTGTACAACTTCTCTATCTGATGGGAGTTCAAAGGCTTTTGCAACCTCCATACTTCTAATAACATCTTCTCTTTTTATTTCTTGATCAGGATCGCTAATTCCAACAACACCCTGGCTTATAGTACCTTTTATTGATTCTCCGCCAATGCCTATTACAACATCCGAGATTTCTGTTCCTGCTAAAAGTTGCGCTTCATTAACAACACTGTTAATAGCTCTAACTGCTTGCTCTATATTAATAATTGAACCGTGTAAAACCCCTTCACTGGCTCTTTCACAAATGCTGTCGACCATAAATTGTTCATCTCGCCCAATAGCACCTATTACACATCTAATAGTCTTTGAGCCAATATCTAAACCCATCAACACTTTTTCTCCAGCCAATTACTCACCCTCCGAGAGGTCTATTTCTTTGTACAATAGCCCCATGGTATACATCTAAAATAGTTACTTTCTCTCTGTTAATGCTCAAAGTCTGTGCAAAATCAATCGCCCCTTTTATATCGAGTGCATTAACTTTATCTCTGAATCGAATTATCATATTTGTATTATTCAATTCTAACTCAAAAAAGCCAAAACTATTATTAACATTATTATCGTATTTTACACTACTTATCAAGTAAGAATATTGATTTAATAATCCTATATTATTAGATAGCATATCAAACTTTTCAATATCATTATTCTCAAGCAATGAATAAAACACTTGTTCTGTCATTTCTATAATTAATAAATGATTATTAATTATAGACCTATCCTCGTCTTCTATTTTATATATTTCATTATTGCATATAAAGGCAACTTCATTATTTACACTTGTCTTGATTATAGCATTAACCTCAGTTTTATTTAAGTTAACGACCAGCTTTTTTGACATAGAAACTTTTGCTTGAGCTTTAGCTATAAAAGCATTTGACTCAAGTTTTTTCTCAATTGAAGTACAATCTATTTTAAAAATATTTTTATCTTTATAACTTTGCAAATATGAAATTATTGTTGGAGGAATATCACCTTCATCAATATTTATTTCAATCTGCTTAATTGTCATATACTGTGAATTCATCAAAAAATAAAACATGGAGCAAATCATCATAATAGAGATTATTGAAACTATTAATATTTTAATTTTCTTAGTCAAAATACATCTCCTCATAATCTGTTTTATACTCTGTTTTACTAGTATCACTTTTTGAAGTCTCACATAGTATCTTATGGACAATCGAAGTTAAAACAATAGTAAAAAATAAATTTGTACCTCCTTGTGAGAAAAACGGCAAAGGTATTCCTGTAGGTGGTAATAATGATGTTACAACCATCATATTTATAATTGCTTGTAATACAATAGAAGTTGTAATACCAAAAGCAATATAACTAAAAAATGTGTTATTGCTTTTATAATTTACACTTGCTACTTTATAACCAATATGTACAAATAATAAAAACAATAAGATTAATATAAAAATCCCAATAAATCCTGCTTCTTCACCTAAATGTGCAAAAATAAAATCATTTTGAACTTCAGGTAAAATCCCTTGCTTATAATATCCATTTCCTAAACCTTTTCCTAACAATCCACCACTTGCAATAGCACTTATAGAATTATTAATTTGATAATTTAATCCTGATGGATCTAATGAAGGAAATAAAAAAGATAAAACTCTTTTAATTCTATAACTTTGAGAGAACAAAGCTAATAATGCAGGTATAAACAAAAAAACCACTATCAAAGAAATAGCTTTAAAATCACAACCACATATTAAAAGCAAAGAAAAAGAAGTAACTAAATACACTATTGTTGTTGAATAATCCCTTTGAAGGAGGATTAATCCCGCACAAAAGATTACAACAAATATTGCAAAAATATCCTTATGATTCTCTTCATTATAGTATTTAGCAATAAATAATATTGTAGCAACTTTAATCAATTCAGAGGGCTGAAAACTTGGTATCGGCCCAATAGCTAACCATCTTCTAGCTCCAAGAACTGTTACACCAAAAGGTGTAAATAGAGTCATTAACATTAATATTATTGATACCGCTAAAAATAAATATGTTAATTTATCAATTAAATCGAAATTAATATAATGTATTATTATTGCTATAATAAAAGCAAAAACAGCAAACAAAAATTGACGTTTTAAAAAATAATCATGGTCTAAAGAATGAATTAATGCTTCATAATATGAAGCACTATACATAATCATTAAACCATATAGAACCAAAGAAAATATTACTAAAAAATATACAAAAGGAGATAAAAAAACATCTCTCGTTTTTATTAAATTAGATTTCTTCATTTTTTGTCTTACCATTCTTTTTTAATTTGTTTCATTAATTAATAAATAATTAAAACTCCTTTTCTAAATATTCAAATAACAATAAAGTAACAAAGCTATTATCGAAAACAATGCTGACAATCTTGAAAACATGTTTACAATTTCAATTTCACTCTCGCCCTTCTTTTCAAACAAATGATGGATTGGAGCGATAGTGAAAACTTTTTTCTTAAATATATTTATCGAAACTATTTGAATTAATGACGTAAATAATTCAACACTTAACATTAAGGATGCAATAATAAAAATTAAAGAAATCTTTAAAGATAAAGCAATTATTAACAAAGTGCTTCCTAATGCCATTGAACCACAATCTCCCATAAAATATCTTGCAGGAAATTTATTAAAATGCAAAAAAGCAACTAATGCTGCTAACAAACTAATACTCAAAACTAAAATCATTTGATTGTTCTCACCCATTATTGCAATCAAAATCAATAAAACACAAAGTGGTAGACTTACAGAACCGGCAAGCCCATCTAGACCATCGGTTATGTTAAAAGCATTAACAAAATAGACTAATAAGAAAATTAAAAATAAATTTTCAAATATCTTAGCTATAATATTGTCTTTCATTAAAAATGGAATTCCACTTCCAATAAAATTGTGATAAGTGCCATAAAGGACAAAGAAAATTGCAATAACAAATTGCCAGAAAAGTTTAGTTTTGCTGGTTATCCCATCACCATTATCACTACTTCTCTTATAAAAATCATCTATAAAACCTAAAACGCCAAAACTAGAAACAACTCCAAATAAGTACAATAATTTAGTATTTATTTGTGCAAAAAAAGCGGTAGAAAGGAAAGTCGCAAGAACAAAAGCAATCCCACCAACATTGGGGATTGTTTCTTTATTTTTATGAAAACCTTCTAATTCAGGTTTTGATTTACTAACCATTATTGCTGCTTTATTTATTAATAAAAGCGAAATAAGACAGGTTAAACCATAACTAGTGAAAAAAGGAAAAACAAATTCATAAATAAAATTTTTCATCATACTACTCCTTGTAAAGTAGGGATTAACCTTTCAATTGCCATTGCTCTTGAACCCTTGAGCAAAAACAAGTCTCCTTTTTTCTTATTCTTATCTACAGCTAAAGATAAATCTTCAAAATCGTCACTATAGAATAAATTTCCTCTATAATTTTCTTTCTTTAAATAGTAATAAGCATTTTCCATTTCTTTACCAAATAAAAATGCACTTTCTAACTTATTCTGATATACGCTTTTTGCTATTTGTATATGTGCTTTCTTAGAATTTTTACCTAGCTCTTTCATTGACCCTAATACAACTTTTTTATTTCCTGCCCAAACTACTTTTTTTAAGTAACTCAAAATCATGTTTGTAGAGATTGGGGATGCATTATAGCAATCTTCTATTACGGTAATATTTCCATCAACGATAGAACCACGACCTCGCATTGGAACAAAAGACTTTAAACCTTCAACAATTTGCATATCAGATAAACCCATTTTTCTAACTAGGGTTATAGCTCCTACAACATCTTCTAATAAATATTCACCAAGGATTGGAAGTCTAACTTTTTTATTTCCGATAATTACATCAATTCCTAATAGACCTTGGTCTATAAAATGTACATCATTATAGGAATATTCATATGGACTATAATTTAAATTCTTTGTTAAAATCTTTTTATATCTACAACCTTTAGAAATAAAAGCCATATCTAAATCACTATGGAAAATTTTACCTTTTTCTTTAGCTATTTTTCTCATTGATCCCATTTTTTCGATATGGGCTCTATCAATAGTAGTAATTAAAGCTTGATCAGGTCTTAACATTGATAAGTGTTTATCCATTTCCCCTTTATGATCAATTCCCATTTCAAAAACGCCATATTGAGTAGTTTCATCTATTTGGAACAATGATAAAGGAAGCCCTATTTCACTATTTAGATTATTTGGAGTATAAACAGTTCTTCCCTCTGTAGATAACAACGAAGCAACTGCTTGTTTTGTAGTACTTTTACCAACAGAGCCTGTGATTGCTGTATAGTTAATATTAGGGAATTGTGCGATATAATTCTTTGCTAAGTTTTGTAATCCTAGTAAAGGAGAATCAACTACTAAAATACCAACATTTTTATTTCTTGTTTGGGCTAAGGCTTGATCAATCTTACTTCTTTTAATTAAAACAGCAACTGCTCCATTTTCTATTGCATTAGAAATGAAAACATGTCCATCAGTATTTTGACCATCTAGACAAACAAACAAACTATTTTCAGTAGCTTTTCTTGAATCAATTACAATATTAAGTATTTTCTTTGGAGTCTGCTTTATTACATCGGCTTGAGCAAATCTAGCAACGCTGAACACTCCATATTTGTATGTTGAAAAAGCCATATTTACCTTCTTTAATCATCATTTACCATCTGTAAATCTAAATCTTGAGAAAGTGCCATATTATAAACACTTTCTGGGGTTTTTAAAGAACTGATAACACTCAATTCTTTATTTCTTCTTTCAACCAACAATTCTCTTTCTTTCATCAACTTAGAATGTTCACTAATTGCACTTTGATTTAAACCTTTTAAATAAACAGGTGTAAAAAGACTAGTAAATGTTGTAGCTATTGTAAAAATAGTTAATGCATGAGATACATTTATTTTTAAATTACTTTTTCCATTTTGATGCATATGCACCTCCTAATCTTTCTACTTAAATAAATCTTTACAATCTTATATTCTTTCTATCACTCTTAGCTTTGCACTACGGCTAGGAGGATTTATTTCATTTTCTTCGTCACTTGCTATAATAGGTTTTTTTGTTAATATTTTTACAAGTGGCTTATTTCCACATGTACATCTGATTGCATTTTCATCACACGTACATCCATTTGCTAAATCTTTAAAAGTCCATTTCACTATTCTGTCTTCTAGAGAATGAAATGAAATAACTGCCATTCTTCCACCTACTTTCAAGGCTTTAGTTGCATTTCTGATAGTATTTTCAATCCTATCTAATTCATTATTTACTTCAATTCTCAAAGCCTGAAATGTTCTAGTAGCAGGATGAATCCTACCATGTTTATAATTTTGAGGAACACATTTAAAAATTATGTTCTCCAATTCATTTGAGCTCTCAATTTTTTTAAGTTGCCTAGCTTCACAAATGGCCTTAGCAATCCTTCTAGAGTATCTCTCCTCGCCGTATTTATAAATTAAATCGGCTAGATCATTCTCCTTGTAGGTATTAACCACCATTTGTGCAGTAAGCTCACTTTCATCATTAAGCCTCATATCAAGCTTCTCATCTTTTTTAAAAGAAAATCCTCTATTAGCTTCTTCATAATGGAAAATACTAATTCCTAAATCGATTAATACTAAATCAAGTTTTGGACCACTATAATTTTTAAAGTAATCATCAAACCAAGTATGAACAGGTAAAAAACGGTCTCCAAAGTCTCTCATCCTATACTTTGCTTTCTCTTGGATGTGCTTATCACAATCCAATCCAATTACTGTCAAATCATCGATGCTATTTAGCATCATAAATGTATGTCCACCCTCTCCTGTAGTACAATCTACCATTATAGGGTTTTCTTTCGTTGGAGGGACTAAGAACTCTTTTACTTCTTTAGCCATTACTGGGTTATGTACAAATTCCATAATCTCTCCTAATTTTCATTCATTTTACTAAAGAGTTGTGCTGTAGCTTCTTCGATATCTAAATCATCATTATTTGCTTGATAATTTGATAAACTCCAAATTTCAATAAATGGTCCAGCATTCAATAAAATACCTTCACACTTACTATCTAGGCCAACATCTTCTCGTAAAGCTCTTGGTAAACTAAGTCTGCCTGTTTTATCTAAAAGAATTTCAGTAGCAGGAGCTACAAATCTTCTTAGTAATTTTCTGCTATTTCTATCAAACATAGATGCTGCATTCTTATTAATAGTATCTTTTATTAAATTAAAGTCTTCTAATGAGATAATTTGTAAGCAAGTTTCAACTCCATAGGTAAGTATGAAAGATCCTTTTTCAATATTTTCCCTTAATTTATTAGGGAAAAGGAATCTTCCTTTCTCATCTATAGTGATTTTGAAAATGCCCGTATCCATTCAAAAACTCCTAAAATACTATTATTTACCACGTTTCAACCCTAATACTACACTAATTACCACTTTTTTACAATAAAAAACTACAGTAAACTTAATTAATGATACTTAGTGGATCAAAATAGTTATTTTTTGTATAGTGTTTTTAAAGGGAAATAAATTGATAATTATTTACTTAATTCTTTTTATACAAATAAAATAAAAAAACCTAGAGAAAACTCTAGGCAATATTTTATCTAATTTAAAATTTTATAAACTTTGGCAGTTTTTAATTTCGAATATATTATAATCCAAATTAGGGAATATATTATCCCTAGATTCACTCTTAACTAGCCATTCTGTATTTACTGCATTTTTGCACATATTTGAGTAAACAACATCAAAATTTGCTAAATGAGAAATCAATTGATTCTTTGCAAAATGAGAGTTTGTATCATTGAAAATCATATATGGCCAGTCACAGGCCATAGCAAGTAATACTTCTCTAGCAGCTTGGTTTAAGAATCTCTTTTTCAAACTTTGTTGATTTGGAAATCTTTCAGCCAATTCGACAATTCTTTCAATTGCTTTATGTGTATGACGGTAAATCCAATTATTAGAGCCATCAAGCCAAATTTTTGCAAATCCACCTTCACTCCAAGAAGACAAACAAGGTTTAACTTTTTGGAAACTTTTAGCTTCTGAACTAATAAAATCTTTTGGATTAATTAATGTTATAGATGCACATTCACTATTTTGTTCAACAATCAAAGTTTCTAACCATTGAAGGCCTTCATACCACCAGTGGCCAAATAATTCAGCATCAAAACATAAGGTAAATAAAGGATCTTTACCATTTAAATTTGGTCTTACAGCTCTTCCTTTTTGTGCAATATTATATGCAAAATTCAAAGCATGTTGCTGAGCAACTTTCATTGCAATTTCTCTATCATAATATTTCTTGTCAGGACCTTTTTGTGTAATTGCCCAATATTTAAACCCAGTAAATACTCTAACTTCTGGTTCATGAACATATGGACCAATATAATCGAGAGGCAAATCATAACCAATATCTCTATAGAATTCTCTATACTCATTAGATGAAGGATATCCATCATGAGACCAAACTAAAGAAGTAGTTTGATAATCCCTTGGGAATATTATAACTTCATTTTCAGTTTTAACAGGTCTATAAACTCCAGTTTCACATCTATTTTCACTGAATAATACAGATTGTGAAGAAGCCGGGAAATAAGTAATATTATGCTTAGCTAAAATTTCTTCTAGTCCTGGATAATAACCACATTCAGGTAGCCAAAATCCATCAGGGTCATAACCAAAAGCTTCAATAAAAGTTTGAATTCCAACTTCTACTTGAGCATTTATTGCAATAGGATATTCGCTATAAACAGGGAAAAATGAATTTGTTGCTGCACTAGCTAATAATTCTAAATATCCTTGATCTTTTAATTCTTTAAAGCCTGTTAAAATATTTCTATCATAAATTTCTATATATTCTTTTAGATTTAATTCTAAAGTCTTTAGGTATGTTTTTGCCATATCTAAAGCTTCTGGCTGCTCTTGAGCACATCTATTTACTTCTTTTTTACCTAGCTCAATGTGTAGCTTTAGATAATTAATATATCTATCTTGAAGTAAAGAATCTAATAACATTGTTATTAAAGTTGGAGAAAAACAGATACTCAACTTGTAATTAATATTCTGAGTACTTAGTTTATTTAACATTCTCAATAAAGGTAAATAGGATTCATTAATTGATTCGAATAACCAATCTTCTTCTAAGAACCTCTCATGCTCAGGATGGCGCACAAAAGGCATATGAGCATGAAGAACAAAATTCACATTAGTATTTGCCATTTTCATCTCCATGAGCTAATTTTGTCATTACAGATTTTACAACTAAAGGATCTTTATATTCCCCTTGTTTTGTTATTATTGAGGAAAAAGATGAATTAAACAATACTGGATTATTTTCCAATTCATCAGTATGTTTTACCCAATATGGAAAAGGAACACTTAAAGCTATTGATTGGGCTAATGCAATTATCGTTCCGACATCGTTTTGAACACATAATGAAACTTGGTAAGTACATCCTAGCTCAGATAGATTTATACTCCAACATGTATCATCTTTATAAACATTTATATTATAAAAAGTTGTTTCATTTGTCTCATTATTAGTTGATGTAACTCTTAAAAATACATTTTGTAAATAAGATTCATCTTCCTCTAATAATTTAGCCTTAGTTAATGGAGAAATTGACCAATATGCAAATCCCCAACTTAAATCTGATAGCATAAAATGGATTGATGTCTCCATATATATTTCAGTTAAATCTTCAACACCAGGCAAGTCTTTGAAACCGTCACCATTTACAATATCTGTTAATGAGTTAACATAACGTTGCCCACTAGTGTTTTGTAATCTATTGTTAAATTGAAATGTTCCATCAACTATATCAAATATATCACTTAACTCATCAATCAAGTCTTCTTTGCTTAATGCATCATAATCTTCAACACCTTCCTGCTTGGCAAGGTATTTCAACTCTTGATAAGACAAATTATCAATATCGACTAGTATCATAAATAGATATCCCCTTTTACTCAACGTTAAGTTATGGTAAATAAAACTCAAGTTTTGGTCAACAGGAAGAAAGAATAAAACCATTAGTTAGTCTTACTTCTACACAAAAAATTATTAATATGTTATATTCCAGACTATGAATAACGCAAGCAAAAAAAAATTAATTCTCCATGGACATTTTTATCAACCTCCTAGAGAAAATCCATTTACTGGAATTATACCAAAACAACATTCTGCTGCTCCCTTTATCAACTGGAATGAAAGGATTCTTCATGAATGCTATGCATCAAATACTAGCAGTAGATATCTAGATGGTACTGGAAAAATAATCTCACTAATTAACAATTTTGAATATATATCTTTTAACTTTGGACCTACTCTTCTTTCTTGGATTGAAGAACATCATAAAGATGTTCACGATTTAATTATTGAAGCTGATAGAAAAAGTATTCAGAGACTTGGTCATGGTAATGCTATTGCTCAAGGATTTAACCATACAATTCTTCCTTTAGATAGTCTTGAAAATGCTAGACTTCAAATAAGAGGTGGTATTGAAGATTTTAAATACAGATTTAAAAGAATGCCTGAAGGCATGTGGTTACCTGAAACAGCGGTTAATGAAAAAATTATTGATATTTTAGTAGAAGAAAATATTAAATTCATCATTCTTTCTCCTTGGCAATGCAAGGCAATTGAAGATGAAAATAATAATATAATTGAATTGAAAGGTAAACCAGCTCCATATGACACTCCTTTCTATATATATGGTGAAAAAGGTAATAAAATTAACGCCTTTTTCTATAATCCTCAATTAGCTGAAGGAATAAGTTTTGGACATCTTTTAAGAGATGCTGATAATTTATATAATGAAATCAGCACTATTAGTAAAAACGATAATACTCAATTTATTCACACAGCTACCGATGGTGAAATTTATGGACACCATGAACCTTTTGGGGATATGGCCTTAGCCGCTTTAATCAAAAAAGTTTATGAAAGAGATGAATTTGAACTTACTAACTATGCTACTGTTTTAGAAGAATTGCCACCAACACGAAGAGCAATTTTAAATCCTGGTGAAGATAATAAAGGTACTAGTTGGTCTTGTTTCCATGGGGTTAGTAGATGGTATAAAGATTGCGGTTGCCACACTGGTGGAGAACCAACTTGGAATCAAAAATGGAGATTCCCATTAAGAGTCGCTATAACTAATAACAGTGAAAAATTAAATGAAATTTTTAAAGAAAAGATTAATGAAATTTTCAACAATGAAGTAGATCCATACAAATTATTAATGGATTATTCAAAAGTTGCATGTGGTGCAATAAAAATGGATATATTTATTGATAATTTAGTAGATTCACATAGTCAAGCAAAAGGGTATGAAACAGAAATAGCTTCATTACTAGTTGGAATTAAAAATTCTCATTTCTCATTTACTTCTTGTGGCTGGTTTTTTAATGATTTAGCTGGTGTTGAACCTGTTCAAAATATTAACTATGCATTATATGCAATTAATTTATTCCAAAAATATTCGAAAAAGAATTTATTAACACCATTTTTAAAAGATCTAAAAGCTGCTAAATGTAATAATAAAAGCGATGGGGATGGTATGACAATTGCTCAAAAATCTCTTAATTTATTACCTGGTGAAGTTGAAGCTTCTTTATTCTTTATTCTAAATAGATTGATTGCTAAAATCACATTAATTGATGATAAATATGGTAGATTCTATTTAACAAAGTATAGAATTGTAGATGAAAATATTAAATTTGAAATTTATGATTCAATTTCACTTAGAGAATTTAAATGTACAGGTATTATCGATGAACAATCTGGAGATACTGGTTTTGAATTATATCTATCAATTAAAGATAAAGTAACTAATTCTATTAATCACTACACTGTTAATAATAAGGATGTTACCGAAAGAATTATTGATGCAACCTATGACTGGATTGAAAAATCCCTTAGTGTTGTAGGAGATGAAGAACTTAAACAAATTGCAAAAGATATTGATAGCTATTCGATGATTTCTAAAGGAAGTCATTACTCTCCAAACGATACTATATTTATTGAAAATATTGGAACTTGTATTAGAGCTCTACGTTCTTTATTTATAACTCCAAATACTTTAAGTTGGGCATCAAAAAAACAAAGCATCTCACATCTTATAGATTTTATTATGATTCAAGGTAGCAAAAAAGAGAAAAATACTGTCATGAAAATATTTAATGACGAAGCAAAATCTATTGCTGAAGTTATGAAAGAAGATGGACTTCATAATAATATAATAGAGTATACTATTAATTTCTTAAAAATGGCTCATGATGAAAAACTAAATTTGGAAATGAAATCAATTCAAAATGTTATCTACCCTTATATAAATAGAAAGAATTTAGATGAGTCAAATATTAACTTAGAAGACTTTGATAAAATGAAATCTTTATTGAATTTTGCTTAATTTAAAATACAAGAAGTAATAGGCACCTTATGTGCCTATTTTTTATATCATAATTATTGATAATTTATAAAATTACCATATAATAATTATATATAAATAATTATATATAATATAAAAGCCATATGAATTATATAAAATTAATATTTTCCCATATAATTACAATATAAGAATAATATTAAAAAATATAAAAATCATATAATTATCATACTAATTTAATAAAGTTTTTGCATGCTCTAATGAGACTTCAGATTTTATATCTCCAGATAACATTCTTGCAATTTCAACCACCCTTTCATCTTTGTTTAACTCAACAATAGTTGTAAAACTTAAATTTGATTTTACACTCTTTTTAACCATCAAATGGGAATTAGCTTTACTTGCAATTGAAGCTAAATGTGTAATAACTATTACTTGGGAAGTTTTTGACAACTCTAATAAAGTATCAGCAACATTAGTTGCAACCTGACCTCCAATTCCTGCATCAACTTCATCAAATACTAAAGTAGATAAATTATCTTTTTCACTCAAAGTGGCTTTTATAGCTAACATAACTCTAGATAGTTCACCTCCACTTGCAATTTCTTTAATATCTCTTTTTTGAACACCTGGGTTAGCACTCATTAGGAAAGTTATATCATCAATACCATCAAATGAAAAATCTTTTTCAACTAGATCAACAGCAAAACTAGCATGTTGCATTCCCAACTTTTTTAATCTCTCTTCAATTGAAGAAGAAAGTTTTACAGCAGCTTTTTTTCTTTCAGAACTTAAGGTATATGCCTTTTGTTTTAATTCTATCTTTGTTTTTTTTAGTTGATTTTCAATAAAAATTATATCATCTTCACCATTTGTTAATGCTTTAATTTTTGAATCTATATCATTTTTAAAATTCATAACATTAGCTAAAGATGGACCATACTTTTTCTTTAATTTCTGTAATTGAGATAAACGACTTTGCATTTCATCTAGCTCAATTTGACTATATTGCATATTATCTAAATAGTCTTTCAAGGTCTCATAAATATCATCAAGCTCTAATGCACAACTTTTCATTCTTGCCGACAACGGAATTATAGTATCATCTCTTCTCTTAACCTTATCCAAAATTTCATTACATTTATCAATATTATTTAAGGTACTACTACTCTCGTAGGAATTACTTAAGATATCTAAAATTAAAGAAATATTGTCATGAATTTGTTCGAATTGACTTATTCTTTTGATTTTATCATCTAATTCATCATCTTCATTATCTTTAGGATCAACACTATTTATTTCTTCATAAGCAAATCTTAAGTAATCTTCTTGTTGTCTTGATGCTAAAATCACTTGCTCAATTCTATTTTTTTCGTCAGTTAATTCTTTAACTTTATTATATGTTGTTTGATAATCTTTCAAAAGCTCAAAGGACTCCCCATAACTATCTAAAAGATTTAATTGTTTAGATTTTTTCATTATGGATTGATGAGCATGTTGTGCAGAAATATCAATTAGATAGGATGCCAATTGACTTAATAAATTCCTATTTACGGCTTCATTATTTAAATAACTTAAAGTTCTACCATTAGTTTTTATTATTCTTTTTATAATGATAGTATCATCATCTAGGCTAATATTATTTTCATCAAGGAATCTCAATAATTCACTATCTTTTTTATCAATGTAAAATTGACCAATAACAGTAGCACTATCAAATCCATTCCTTATTGAAGTGGTATCACCTTTTGCGCCTAACATTAAAGTCAAAGCAGAAAGCATAATTGATTTACCTGCTCCAGTTTCACCAGTTATTGCACTAAAGCCTTCTTTAAAATCAATATGTATATCTTCAATAAGTTTAAAAGCATGAATATCTAAACACTCAAGCATTTCCTCTGCCTCCCGACCAATTCAATTTGTCACGTAGAATATCATAATTAGTTCTATTATTTGTTACCAATAAAATTGCTTTTGTTTCTGATTGAACAACTTTTACAATATCATTTTCAAACACGCTTTCATTAACTTGTCCATCTAAGTTAATCATAACATCAGTTCTTTGATCTTTTAAAATTTTAATAGAAATACTACTTTTACTTGAGACAACTAAAGGTCGATTTGATAAAGTAAAAGGACAAACTGGAGTACAAACCAAAGCCGATAAAGAATTATCAACAATTGGGCCTCCTGCAGCTAGTGAATATCCTGTACTCCCTGTTGGAGTTGAAACAATCATTCCATCAGCTCTGAAACTTCCAAGAAAGGTCTCATTTACGCTCATATCAAAAGTTATTACTTTACTTAAACCATTTGAAGTAATAACCACTTCATTTAAAGCTGTTCCACCAAAAACCACTGTACCATTTCTAATTACTGAAGCTTTTATTGTAGATCGTTTATGCAAAACGTGGTCGTTTCCATCTTCCACATAGGAGTGCAAAGTTTTTTTCCATTCACTTAAGGATACTTCAGTAATATAACCAAAAGTTCCCATATTTACAGGTAAAATAGGTACTCCTAAATTCTGTAAATGTCTAACACAGTATAAGACTGTACCATCCCCACCGAGAGAAATCACTAAATCAATTTCACCATCAAATCTAATATCTGCTGAATTTGAGTTGGTTTTCACTAAAGTTGTTTTAATATCAAAGCTATTCAAATATCTAATAATTTCGTTTGATGTCTCTTCTATATGTTGTTTCTGCCAATTAGCGACAATTAAAATATGTTTTAGTTTGACTTTCATAATAAATATTACTCCTTAAGGTAAATGGGAAATTACTTTTACCAAAACATCTATCTCACCTGGTTTTAAAAATGGATAAATTGGAAATGCTACACCTCTTAATACAGCAGCACTTGCTTTTGGATATAATGAATATTGATTCTTATAATCATTACCAATACTGTTTGTGAACATCTTCATACAAGTCACATTATATTTTTTCGCAAAATCAATTACTTGATCAGGATTTGATTCTAGTATAACAGGAAAACACCAACCATTTGAAAAAAAGTTTATATCTTTTTGACCAAATAATTTGTGATCAGTTTTTAATAAAGCATTTTTAAACATATTAAAGATTTCATTTCTTTTAGCTAAGTGTTTTTCTACATCATATAATTGAATAATTCCCAAAGCTGCATTTAAATCTGGTAGTTGTTGATATTTTGATATTAAAGAATATTCTTTTGCTAAGAGTTCTTTATATTCCTTTTTATCATATAATATTGCCGCGCCCCCTCCACAAGAAACAATATGTTCTTGCTCAAAAGCACAAATAACAACATCCCCATAATTTCCTGCAAAATCTTCATCAAAAGTAGATCCAAAACTTTGAGAAATATCTTCTATTACACTTATTCCTAAAGCTTTAAAATCTTCAGAATAAGGGATTTGACAAAAAGGTTCATAGAGCAAAATTGCAGCTACATCTTTATCTTCTATTTTTTCTAAAATATCTTCACTTCTTAAACTACAAGTATCACTATCAATATCCACATAAATAGCTTTTGCTTTTAATGAATTTATTGCTAATTTATATATTTTAGGAGAAAGAATAGATACTACTACATTTGAATTTTCTTTTACGCCTGCGATCTTTAATGAAGAAATTATTGCATCATAATAACTACGAAGTGCCAAACCATTTTTTTTATTTAATCTTTGGCATAATAGATTTATAAATTCTTGTTTTCTTGCACCAGGCCCGATTTTTTCATCTACCATGGCTTGCAAGACTGACTGCATATCTTTTCTTCTTAAGGTAGGTTTATAAAACTCAATTTTATCTGCCACATTAACCTCTACTTTTTTCTATCTTAATATAATATATACGATAATTAAAAATATTTCTTTAATTATTTTAATTTTTTAACATTATAGCAGCTATTTATCATTTTAAAATAAATATACTTTCAATGCTATTATAAACCATGTTAATATATTTTCATGGAATTATCAAAAATTGATGCACAAGAAATAGTAAAAGAAATATCTCAATTACTAAAAACAAAAATAAATATTATGAATAATAAAGGTATTATAATAGCTAGTTCAAATGAGAATAGAATAAATACCTTCCACGAAGGTGCATACAAAATAATTACAAATAAACTTAGTGAATTAGAGGTTCAAGAAAAAGATTCTGATTTACAAGGAACTTATCAAGGTCTAAATTTCCCAATAGAATTTAATCATGAAATAATTGGAGTTGTTGGGATAACAGGAACTTCAGAGAAAACTAGAGCTTATGGCAATATTGTAAAAAAAATGACAGAAATTCTTGTTGAAGGCAAAGCTAAAGATGAAGAAAAAAGGAATAAAGAATTAATAAAAAATTATTTTCTAATTGATTGGATTGCCTCCGATAACACTCCATATAATCTCCAATTAATCCAAAGAGGGTTAGATTTAAATATAAATATTGAAAAGGCAAGAAGAATTCTTGCTTTAGATATTTCTGTTTCAAATCAACAATTAACTATTGATCTTGAAAAGAAAATTATAAATAAAATTTATTCATTAAATACTTCAAATTTAATTTTTAAAGAATCAAATTACATAATTATTGCTACAGAAGAATTAGAAAAGAGTACACTAAACAATCAATTAACTAAAATTATAAATTTAACAAAAAACTATAATGCAAAAATTTACATTGGAATTAGTAGCATAATTAAAGATTTTTACAACATAAATATTTTTTATAAAAATGCAAAACATGCACTTAACATACAAAGATCAAAAAATATTAGTGGTTTTTCCTACTATAACGATTTAGCAATTGAATTAATTTATGAACATATTCCAACATCAACAAAAACTGAAATAATTAATAAAATATTTTCAAAATATAATTATGAAAATATTGAAAAACCTATGGAAATACTAAAAACATATTTTGAATTTAATGGATCAATAAAAAGAGCTGCATTAAAATTAAATATGCATTCTAATACTTTGCAATATCACTTAAATAGAATCAAAGAAGACACTAATTTAGATCCTAGAAATATAAGAGATTCCCTTTTGTTCCAACTCTGTATTGATTTCTTTTATCAATTAAATAATACAAACAATTAGTTTATACAACAAATAAAAACTTAAATATTTAGTTTATAAAACAATTATGCATTTAATATTTCCATGTTATTCTAATATCAAGTGGAGGAAATAATGAAAGTAGTAATCGCATCAGATTCTTTTAAAGGAAGTGCAACCTCTTTAGATGTTGCTTCAGCTATTGAAAGAGGCATTCATAAGGCTGATGAATCCGTAGAAATAATCAAATTCCCAGTTTCAGACGGTGGAGAAGGATTAATAGAAGTAATTAATAGTTTAGAAGGCTATTACAAAGTAGAAATTGAAGTAAATGATCCTTTATTCAATAAAATTAAAGCAAGTTATGTAAGAAATGAAAATACAGCATTTATAGAAATGGCAATTGCTAGTGGCTTACCTCTTGTTCCAAATGAAAAAAGGAATCCATTATATACGACAACTTATGGAACAGGTGAATTAATTAAACATGCACTTGATAATGGAATTAAAAATCTAGTAATCGGAATTGGTGGTAGTGCAACAAATGACGGTGGAATCGGAATGTTAAGCGCACTCGGTGCTAAATTTTACGATGAAAATAATGAATTAATAAAACCAATTGGAATAAACATTGCAAAAATAAAAAGCTTTGATTTATCTAACCTAGATAACAATCTTTCTACTTCACAAATTTCTGTAGCTTGCGATGTAGATAATCCTTTGTGTGGAATAAATGGTGCAAGTTATATTTATGGCCCACAAAAAGGAGCAGATCAAGAAACTGTTGAATATCTTGATAAAAGCTTGGAAAACTTTTCAAAACTTGTAAATAAAGAAAAAGAAGCTCTTGAACCAGGTAGTGGTGCAGCTGGTGGACTTGGTTTTGCACTAAAAGCATTTTTAAATGCAGAACTTACTAGTGGTATTGAATTAGTTTTAACAGCTATAGGGTTTGAAGAAGCAGTAGCTAAAGCTGATTTAGTTATTACAGGTGAAGGTAAAATTGATGGACAAAGCAAAAGAGGCAAAGTCCCAGTTGGAGTTGCTAAATTAGCTAAAAAATGGGGTGTTACAGTTATAGCATTAGCAGGTGATATTGGAAAAGGTACTGAAACTTTATATGATTTAGGAATAGATGGAATAGTATCAACTACAAGCCGTGCCATGATTCTTGAAGAAGCTATGAAAAACTCTTTAACTCTAACTGAAGATGAATCTTTTAGATTATGGAAAATTTTACAAATACAATTAAAAAATATTAAATAAAATATAAAAAATAAATAACATAATTACAAATTAAATCTCTTTAAAAATTAAATTTAAAGAGATTTTTTATATTATTTAATAGAGGTAAGTTTACTATATAACATTTTATAATAATCATTTATAATGATTGTTTTATCTAAAAATAATTATTTCAAATCTAAAATAAGATTATTTATGATTGTTTTAATCATTTAATGATCAAATCGGTATTATTTTTAATAAAATATGCAATACCATCTTCTGAATTCAACTTTGTTACATATTTAGCGACTTGTTTAACATTATCTCCTGCATTTCCCATTGCAACAGAGTTTGGTAACTTATCAAGCATTTCTAAATCATTATGACTATCCCCAAAAGCTAAAACTTCATTATCTTTTAACCCGAGTTTATTTATAACATTAATAATACCAGAATATTTATTAACTTGTTTATTTAATATTTCTAAATAATTAATATGTGCAGAAGTAACATATAGTTCATCCTCTAATACCTTGCTTTTTTCTTTTATCAAATTTATGAGTTCTTTATTTACGCCTTCTCCTTTGCCATAAAATTCACACTTTAAAACTTTTTCATTTGATAAATTTAATTTGCTATGAGGTAATAAATTACTTCCACTATCTCCACTTTCCATCATATATGGACTAATCTTATCATCTTCAAGATAAATATTCTTTGGGGTATAAATATTTAAACTTTTTGATAATTGTTTTGATAAATCAAATAAATAAGATACTGTGTTTTCACTAATAGAAATAGTATCAATTATTTGTTCAGTTAAAGGATCAAAAATTAATGCTCCATTTGCTAAAACCATAGGAACATTTATATTTAAATCTTTAGTCATTGGAATTGCTGTTTGTGGAGTTCTTCCTGTTGCAATTATAATTAAAACACCACTTTTTCTTAATTGAATTAGGGTGTTTTTTGTATCTTCAGAAATTGTTAATTGTGGATTCAATAGAGTCCCATCTAAATCCAAAATTATTGCCTTTAAATTTTTTAACTTATTCATATCATCTATAATAAATCCTTTAGTTGATTAAATCAATCATAAATAATCATTTTTAGTATTTTTATTTTTTTTCTTGACATATAGATTTTTCAGACACATTATTATAAATGAAAAACAAAAGGAGTTTTTAAAATGAGAAAAATTTTTATTACTTTATTAGTTCTTATTTCACTTTGCACTCCCCTATTTGCTCAGGGTAGCGAAGAGAATCAAACTTTGACTGTTTATACTGGTATGTTAGAAGAACATGGCGCATTAGTCTGTCAAGCTTTTGAAAAAGAAACTGGTATAAAAACTAACTATGTTAGAATGAGTGGTGGAGAAATTTTTGCAAGAATTAAAGCAGAAAAAGAAAATCCACAGGCTAGTGTTTGGTATGGTGGTGGCTCATTAACTTTTATTGAAGCTGATAAACTTGGTTTATTAGAACATTACAAAAGCCCTGTAGCTGCTAATTTCCCAGAACAATTCAAAGATCCTAATGGCGCTTGGACTGGTATTTATAGTGGCTATTTAGGTTTCTATGGAGATAAAGAATGGTTAGATGCTAATAATCTAGAATTACCTCAAACTTGGGATGATTTATTAAATCCTGCATTTAAAGGTGAAATTGTTATGGCACATCCAGGATCTTCTTCAACTGCATATAATGTATTAGTAACAATTCTTCAATTAAAAGGGGAAGAAGCTGGTTGGGATTATCTACAAAAATTAAATGAAAATGTTCGCCAATATACTAAGAGTGGTAGTGCTGGTGGAAGAATGGTTCAACTTCATGAAACTGGACTAACTGTTGGTTATTTGCATGATGCTATTGCTTTCAAGAGAGAAGGATATAATCATATTGTAATGACTGCTCCATCTGATGGAACTGGCTATGAAGTTGGTGCTGTAGGTATTATCAAAAACTCACCTAACCAAGAAGCTGCTAAAAAGTTTGTTGATTTCGTTTTAACTGCTAAAGTACAAGAAATGGGACAAACAGTTAATGCTCTTCAATTCTTAACAAATCCTGATGCTGTACCACCAGAAGAATGTAGACAATTGGCTGGAACAAAACTTATTGTTCAAGATGATGTTTGGGCTGGTAATAACAGAACAGCATTCGTAGAAAAATTCAATGAATTAACAATGACAACTCCTCCTACTAAATAAAAAATGGGCTCGTCATGTATTTCGAATAGGAGCCCCTTATGGGGTTCCTATATTTCTAATTAGGAGATGTTATGGAAAACAATTCAAACGAAAGTAGTATTAATAGATACTTTCGACAATTAAAATTTACGATGAGAGATCCAATCCTTCTCGTTACAGTTGCAGTAGTTTCCATTTTTGTTTTAATGTTTATTATTTTTCCTTTAAGTTCTATTTTAAAGGAAAGTATAGTTTCTGATGGCGGCTTTTCACTTTATAATTATGGTAAAATATTTGTTAGTCGTTTTAATAGAATGATAATTGGCAACACATTAAAATTAGGGCTCACTGTTTCTATATTTGGAACTATTATCGCTTTTTTATTTGCTTATGCTACTACATATTTAGCTATACCTCATAAAAAGATTTTTAATGTTTTATCAATTATGCCAATGATTTCACCTCCATTTGTAATTTCTTTATCAGCTATTCTTCTATTTGGTAGAAGTGGTTTAATAAGTTATGAAATATTCCATATAAGAAATGATATTTATGGATTCTGGGGATTGGCAATGACCCAAACTCTTTCCTTCTTTCCCATTGGTTATTTAATGCTTAGAAATTTATTACAAAATATTGACCCTTCCGTTGAAGAAGCTTCTCAAGCTTTAGGGGCCAATAGATGGAAAGTTTTTACTACAGTTACTTTACCTTTAATGCTACCTGGTATTGCGAATGCTATGTTATTAATTTTCATTCAATCTTTAGCAGACTTTGGAAATGCTATTGTTATTGGTGGGGATTTTACCACAATGGCAGTTCAAATTTATCAACAAGGAATTGGAAGTTATGATATGGCTGGAGCAACTGCTTTAGCAGTAATTTTACTTCTAATTTCATTATTAGCATATTATCTACAAAATAGTGTTATTGGTAAAAAATCTTACGTCACAGTAACTGGTAAAGTAGCAAAAGAAAGAATTTTAAACAACAATAAAAAAGTTACAACTCCTGTATACATAATATGTTTATTAATTTGTATTTTTGTTATAAGTTTATACGCTTTAGTGCCCATTGGAGCATTTGTAAAATTATGGGGTGCTGATTATTCATTAACTATAAAATGGATAAAATATGTATTTACAATTGGTAGAAAATATATTGTTGACACTACGACATTATCTCTAATTGCAACACCAATTGCTGGAATTTTAGGAATGATTTCAGCTTTCCTAATTGTAAGAAAATCCTTCCCTGGTAGAAAAATAATTGAATGGTGTATTTTAATGGCAATTGCACTACCTGGAACAGTAATAGGTTTAGGATATGTATTAACTTACAATACAAGACCAATTATTCTAACAGGAACTTCATTTATATTAATTGTTGCTCTTGTAATCAGAAGTTTTCCAATAGGTACAAGATCTGGTATTGCCGCATTAAAACAAATTGATCCAAGTATTGAAGAAGCTGCCACAATAAGTGGAGCAAACAGCAGTAAGGTTTTTACCTCAATTACACTACCACTTATTAAACCAGTATTCTTTAGCAGTTTATTATATGCATTTATTAGAGGAATGACTCTAGTAAGTACAATTATTTTCTTAGTTTCAGCTAGATGGCAAATGATGACTGTAGCAATCATGAACCAAGTTGACCAAGGATATTATGGAGCTGCAAACGCTTATTGTTTAGTTTTAATTTTCCTCGTTGCTTGTGTAATGGTAATAATGAAACTAATATTCAAACTATTAAAAATAGATATTAATGGAGATATGTAATGAATAAAACAAACGCAAAAAGAGTTGAATTAGTAAATTTATCCAAAACTTTTATAACAGCCACAAGAGGAGAAGTTCATGCAGTTCAAAATGTAAACTTAACAATTGAACCAGGAGAATTTGTAACTCTTTTAGGCCCATCAGGTTGTGGAAAAACAACTCTTTTAAGAATGATAGCTGGATTTGAATTACCAACAGCTGGTAAAATATTATTCAATGAAGATGATGTTATAAATAAAACTCCAGACAAAAGAGATTTAGGAATGGTTTTCCAAAACTATGCACTTTTTCCACATTTGAATGTTTTTGATAATATTGCGTATGGCCTAAAATTAAAAAAAATTGATTCAAATGAAATATCCGGAAAAGTATTAGATGGATTAAAAATTGTACAAATGGATAATTTTTCAAAACGTGTTCCATCTCAAATGAGTGGAGGGCAACAACAAAGAGTAGCATTAGTTAGAGCTTTAGTACAAAATCCTGGAGTATTATTATTTGATGAACCTTTATCTAACTTAGATGCAAAATTAAGACTCCATATGAGAGATGAAATCAGAAGGATTCAAAAAGATGTAGGTATTACCTCAATTTATGTTACTCACGATCAAAGTGAAGCTATGGCCATGAGTGATAAAATCGTAATCTTAAAAGATGGCGTAATACAACAAGTTGGAACTCCTCAAGAAATATATCAAAAACCTGCTAACACATTTGTTTCAAACTTTATTGGTAAAGCAAATATTATTGAAGGTAAAGTTTTATCTACTACAAAAGATACTGTAAAAATTTCAATTGAATCTCAAGAATATAATATAAAAAGAGATGATGCAAAAAACTTTAAAAAAGGTGAAATACTCGATGTAATTATACGTCCAGAAGCTGTAGATTTAACACTTGATTCATTTAAATCAGTTGTAAATAAAACAGTATATATGGGTGTTAGCCAAGATTATTGGTTTGATTTCTTAAATCAAGAATTAGAAATTTCTGATTATAACCCATCTTCAAAAAAAACTTATAACGAAGGGGATGAAATTACTTTCGGCATATTAGAAGATTCAATCCATATATTACATAGAATAAATTAAATAATATTAATTAATAATTTTTAAACATTTAATTAATATAATTAATATTTAAGTTTACTACTAATTTAAGAAATATAAATTAGTAGTGAACAAACATCTGAATTCAAGAGAAAAATATTATTGATTTTTGTATAAAAATTTTATCATAATATTGGAAGTTATTGCATAAATCATTAGACTGGAGACTATATGAAAAATAAAGAATTTATTATTGAAAGACAAAATTCTATAAAAAGCTATATAATTTCTAATAGAAGAGCAAATGTTTCTCAATTGGCTGAAACATTTGGTGTAACAGAAGTTACCATTAGAAGAGATTTAATAGCACTTGAAAAACAAGGTCATATTGTTAGAACTCATGGTGGAGCTATAAGTAACACGGAAAAAACAGTTTGGCAAAAAACTTCAATAGAATCTAGGTTGAATCAATCTATAGAAAACAAAATAGCGATTGCTAAAGCAACTGTAAAATTACTAAAAAATGGGCAAAGCATTTTTCTTGATGGTGGAAGTACCATATCGTATTTAACAAAAGAAATGAGTATATTAAAAGAATTATTTATTGTTACAAATAGTTTATCAATAGCTCAATCAATGGTAGGACTAAATGGCAATAGAGTAATATTAACTGGAGGAGAATTAGAGTCTCAAACAGATGTTATTCTTGGACCAACTTGTGTCGATCAAATCAATTTATATAGAGCTGATGTTGCAATAATAGGTGTAAGTGGATTATTAATAGATGAAGGTATTTTCTCATCTATTCCTCAAGAAAAAGCAACAAAATCAACAATGATTAATAATGCTAAAAAAACAATCGTAGTTGCTGATTCTTCTAAAATTGATCAAGCAGCTTTCACATTTGTGGAAAGTTTAGAAAAAATTGATGTCTTAGTGACTGATAAAAATCTTGATAAAGGAAAAATCAAAAGATTGTATGAAAAAAATATCAATCTTGTTTTAGCATAATAAATAATAGGACCAATATGAATATATTAATAGTAAGTCTCAATCCAACTTTTCAAAGAACAATGGTATTTGATAATTTTAATATTGGAGAAGTTAATAGAGCAAAAAAAATAATTTTTAACACATCAGGAAAAGGTGTTAATGTAGCACGTGTTTTAGCTCAAAAAGGACTCCCAAGTGTAGTTTTAACTCATCTTGGAAAAGATAGAATGCAAGAAATGATAAGTCAGTGTAATAGTGATAATGTAGATTTAATATACGCTATTAACTCAAATAAAATGAGGACTTGTACTACCATTCTCTCTAATAATTATCATACAACTGAATTAGTCGAAGAAGCTAATGCTGTCGATAAAAACTGTGCAAAAGAAATTATTGAACTCTTCAATAAAAATTTAGATCATTTTGATTTATTAATTATTACAGGAACAAGAGCTCATGGCTATGAGGACAATATATATTCAGAATTTGTAAGAAAAGCTAAAGAAAAAAATAAAATTGTCATCTTAGATATTTGTAACAAAGAATTAAAAAAATGTCTAATTCATAAACCTAATATAATTAAACCAAATTTATCAGAATTTTGTAAAACATTCTTTGATATCGACATTAAAGAAAATGAAGATAACGAATTTATTAAAGAGAAAACCATTAAGAAAATGGAAGAAATCTATAATGAATACAATGCAATATCAATTTTAACTAGAGGCAGTAGACCTATTTGGGTATACGATGATGGATTTTATGAAATTCCGCCTTATGATTTTGATAAAATTGTAAATACTGTTGGATGTGGAGATACTTTCTTAGCCTCTCTATCATACAGCATATCTCAAAATATTCCATTAAAAGAAGCAATAAAGAATGCAACTAAAGATGCTGCACTTAATGCATCAGTGTTAATACCAGGAAGTCTTAAATAGAATAATCATTAATATGAAAACCCCTTAAGGAGAAATCTTTAAGGTTTTTTTATGCAAAAAAAAATCACCTAAAAGGTGAAAAAAAAAGGCCCGGCAGCTACCTACTCTCCCACAAAAATGTAGTACCATCGGCGTGAGAGTGCTTAACTACCGTGTTCGGGATGGGAACGGGTGTGTCCACTCTGCTATGGCCACCGGGCCAACTTAAATTTAGAGAGATAAATTAATATTTATCTATCCAACTTAAGTGCGATATTTTCGGGATCGCAACGATAATATGGTCAAGCCTCACGGCTTATTAGTATCGATAAGCTGAACATGTCGCCATGCTTACACTTTCGACCTATCAACCAGGTATTCTTCCTGGTTCCTTCAGTCCTCTTTAAGAGGATGGGATGTCTCATCTCGGGGAGGGTTTCCCGCTTAGATGCTTTCAGCGGTTATCCCTTCCAAACGTAGCTACTCAGCACTTACCGTTGGCACGATAACTGATACACTAGAGGTTTGTCCACTTCGGTCCTCTCGTACTAAAAGCAGAACCCCTCAAACATCCAACGCTTGTGGCAGATAGGGACCGAACTGTCTCACGACGTTCTGAACCCAGCTCGCGTACCGCTTTAATTGGCGAACAGCCAAACCCTTGGGACCTGCTCCAGCCCCAGGATGCGATGAGCCGACATCGAGGTGCCAAACCTTGCCGTCGATATGAACTCTTGGGCAAGATCAGCCTGTTATCCCCGGAGTACCTTTTATCCGTTAAGTGACGGCGCTTCCACACGCTACCGCCAGATCACTAAGACCTACTTTCGTACCTGCTCGGCTTGTATGCCTCGCAGTCAAGCCACCTTGTGCCTTTACACTTGAAAGATGATTCCCAACCATCCTAAGGTGACCATCGCGCGCCTCCGTTACACTTTAGGAGGCGACCGCCCCAGTCAAACTTCCCGCCTGACACTCTCTCCTAACCGGTTTCACGGCCAGGGTTAGAAAACTGGAAAAGGAAGGGTGGTATTTCACCAACGACTCAGCGCAAACTGACGTCCACGCTTCTACGTCTCCCACCTATCCTACACATCCTTGTCCAATTTTCAATGTCAAGTTGAAGTAAAGGTTCACGGGGTCTTTCCGTCTAACCACAAGTATCAGGCATCTTCACCTGAACTTCAATTTCACCGGATCTCACGTTGAGACAGCGCCCATATCGTTACACCATTCGTGCGGGTCGGAACTTACCCGACAAGGAATTTCGCTACCTTAGGACCGTTATAGTTACGGCCGCCGTTTACTGGGGCTTAGGTTCGCAGCTTCTTCAAAAATGAATAACCACTCCCCTTGACCTTCCAGCACCGGGCAGGTGTCAGTCCATATACTTCCCATTGCTGGTTGGCATGGACCTGTGTTTTTGGTAAACAGTCGCATGGGCCATTTCTCTGCAACTCACTCACGTGAGCCATACTTATCCCTAAGTTACGTATGCATTTTGCCGAGTTCCTTAACGTGAGTTCTTCCGTACGCCTTCGCATTCTCAGCTCGCCTACCTGTGTCGGTTTGTAGTACGGTCCCTCAGTGCCTTACCTTAGAAACTATTTCTTGGCACGACGATTACACGCGCTTCTTACTTCCGTAGAAGTAATCGCTAACAGCTCCTCTTGGATAATGGATTTTCCTACTACCCTTAACGCATCGCTGCTTTGACAGGGACAACCGTCGCCCTGCCGCGTTTCACCCTATGCTTCATTCCATCGAAACACTGAGAGGTGCGGGAATATTGACCCGCTTCCCATCGACTACGACTTTCGTCCTCGCCTTAGGGGCCGACTAACCCTTGGGTAGATTGACTTTACCCTGGAAACCTTAGGCTTTCGGCGGAGGGGGATCTCACCCCTCTTTTCGTTACTCATGCCTGCATTCTCTCTTCTGTCCCGTCCACCAAAACTTCCGTCTTGACTTCATCCGTACACAGAATGCTCCCCTACCCACAGCGTCTAGCGCTGTGCCGTAGCTTCGGTGATATACTTAGCCCCGTTGGATTGTCGGCGCATGACTACTCGACCAGTGAGCTATTACGCACTCTTTGAAGGAATGGCTGCTTCTAAGCCAACCTCCTGGCTGTCTGTGCAATCACACTTCCTTTCCCACTTAGTATATCTTTGGGACCTTAGCTGACGGTCTGGGCTGTTTCCCTTTTGACGACGGCCCTTATCAGTCGCCGTCTGACTGCTACGCATTGTACCACGGCATTCAGAGTTTGGTTAAACTTGGTACCCGGTGAAGGGCCCGCATCTATCCAGTGCTTTACCTCCGTGGCAGTCCACGTAACGCTAGCCCTAAAGCTATTTCGGGGAGTACCAGCTATCTCCAAGTTTGTTTAGCCTTTCACTCCGAACCACAGCTCATCGCAACCCTTTTCAGCGGATTTACGTTCGGCCCTCCACTGGATTTTACTCCAGCTTCAGCCTGGCCATGGTTAGATCACTTGGCTTCGGGTCTACCACATGCAACTTATCGCCCTATTCAGACTCGGTTTCCCTACGGCTCCAGGACTCCTATCCCTTAACCTTGCTACACACGGTAACTCGCAGGCTCATTCTACAAAAGGCACGCCATCACCCATTACTGGGCTTTGACCGCTTGTAAGTCCACGGTTTCAGGTTCTCTTTCACTCCCCTCCCGGGGTGCTTTTCACCTTTCCCTCACGGTACTATGCGCTATCGGTAGCCGCCGAGTATTTAGCCTTGGAGGGTGGTCCCCCCAGATTCCGACAGGATTTCTCGTGTCCCGCCGTACTCAGGTAGTGCATCCAATTAGTGTATTCGTTTTCAACTACAGGGCTTTCACCTTCTTTGACAGATCGTCCCAGAATCTTTCGTCTAACTCATACTTTTCTTACTAACCGGGTAATCCCCGATGCACCCCTACAACCCCAAACACTTAAAAGCGCTTGGTTTGGGCTCTTCCCCTTTCGCTCGCCGCTACTAAGGGAATCTCATTTTTGATTTCTACTCCTGCTGGTACTTAGATGGTTCAGTTCCCAGCGTATACCTCTATTATACTATTTTATTCATATAACAGTGACAATCATCCAGACTGTCGGGTTACCCCATTCGGAGACCTGCGGATCATTGGGTGTTGGCCCCTACTCGCAGCTTTTCGCAGCTAACCACGTCCTTCTTCGTCTGGCGGCTCCTAGGCATCCTCCGTGGACCCTTATTCGCTTGACCATATTATCTTTACAATCCCTAACGCTATGTTTGTCAAATATCTTTTTCTATTGGAGGCAAGGGGACTCGAACCCCTGACCCTCGGCTTGCAAAGCCGATGCTCTAGCCAACTGAGCTATGCCCCCGTTGTCCTTTATTATATAATTATGAGCGGGAAGAGAAGTCTAAAAGCTTAATACCTATAGAGGGTCTTTGCTTTGATAGGTCTTTCACCTATCGGATAACATCCTATCAGTATTTCGTATCTGGCTGTGAGATTCCTAGATACTTGCCTTTCTTATTAGAAAGGAGGTGATCCAGCCACACCTTCCGGTACGGCTACCTTGTTACGACTTCACCCTCCTCGCCAAGCATACCTTCGGAACCGTCCCCCATTACTGGTTAGACTAGCGACTTCGGGTACCCCCAACTCGGATGGTGTGACGGGCGGTGTGTACAAGGCCCGGGAACGTATTCACCGCATCATGCTGATATGCGATTACTAGCGATTCCAACTTCATGGAGTCGAGTTGCAGACTCCAATCCGTACTGAGACCGGCTTTTTGCGATTCGCTTAGCCTCGCGACTTAGCTGCGCTTTGTACCGGCCATTGTAGCACGTGTGTAGCCCAGGACATAAGGGCCATGATGACTTGACGTCGTCCCCACCTTCCTCCGGTTTGTCACCGGCAGTCCCACCTGAGTCCCCACCATAACGTGATGGTAACAGGCAGTAGGGGTTGCGCTCGTTGCGGGACTTAACCCAACACTTCACAGCACGAGCTGACGACAGCCATGCAGCACCTGTATATCGGCCCCGAAGGGAAAAACTATCTCTAGCTTCGTCCAATATATGTCAAGCCCTGGTAAGGTTTCTCGCGTATCATCGAATTAAACCACATGCTCCACCGCTTGTGCGGGCCCCCGTCAATTCCTTTGAGTTTCACCCTTGCGAGCATACTCCCCAGGCGGTACACTTAATGCGTTAGCTTCGGTAGCGAATATTATTACCCACCACCTAGTGTACATCGTTTACTGTGCGGACTACCAGGGTATCTAAACCTGTTTGCTCCCCGCACCTTCGCGTCTCAGCGTCAGTACATGGCCAGACATTCGCCTTCGCCACCGGTGTTCTTCCAGATATCTACAGATTTCACCCCTACACCTGGAATTCCAATGTCCCCTCCTGTACTCTAGTATTACAGTTTCCAGCGCGTTCCCTCGGTTAAGCCGAGATCTTTCACGCCAGACTTGCAACACCGCCTGCACGCCCTTTACGCCCAATAATTCCGAACAACGCTTGCCCCCTACGTGTTACCGCGGCTGCTGGCACGTAGTTAGCCGGGGCTTATTCCGAGATTCACGTCATCTGCCTGCCATTCCCTGCAAACATTATTCCTCCTCTCGAAAAGAACTTTACAACCTCACGGCCTTCATCGTTCACGCGGCGTCGCTCCGTCAGACTTTCGTCCATTGCGGAAGATTCTTAGCTGCTGCCCCCCGTAGGAGTCTGGACCGTGTCTCAGTTCCAATGTGGCCGATCACCCTCTCAGGCCGGCTACCCATCATTGCCATGGTAGGCCTTTACCCTACCATCTAGCTAATGGGACGCAGACTCATCCTCTTGCGACGCCTCAGCGCCTTTCCCTCTTTAATCTTATGATCAAAAAGTATTATTCGGTATTACCCTATGTTTCCACAGGCTATTCCCAACAAGGGGGTAGATTATCCACGTGTTACTCACCCGTCCGCCGCTCTAGGCTAACCGAAGTTAGCTTACCGCTCGACTTGCATGCTTAAAACGCGCCGCCAGCGTTCGTTCTGAGCCAGGATCAAACTCTCCGTTATATAAAATGTGATCATAAAGATCACAATATTAATTAACAAAATTATTTAATTCCTGTCACTCGCTTTATAACGAACATTAGCTTATTTCATCTTAGTTCTTATTTATTAAATTGACAGAAAGCCCTCTATTCACAATTAAATTGCTGTATTTTTGCTTTCTTCTTTCTCTTCCCTTACGCTCGTAATTTCAAATATCTTATACAAAAAAAGTCCACAAAATAAACTTGATTTGTAACGCTCCTTTTTAAGGGCGCTCTAGTAACATATCAGCTTTTAAAGTAATAAGTCAATAGTTTTTTTTATTTTTTTTGAAAAATTAAAAGTAAAAAAAATTTAAAACTCATCGTTTGTTTAGTTGCTGTTTTTGTTACCGTTAGGGACATTAACGTACTAAGAAAATTTATTCAATCCCTATTTGAAAAAAAGTTCATTTTTTTTAAAAAAATCTATTATTAAACAAATAATAAAATAATTGTTATTTTTTTGTCTTAAGTAGTTGACTCAATGTTATCCTTTTGATATATTCCTAATCGTTGCTTGGGCTGCTAGCTCAGTTGGTAGAGCAACGCCCTTTTAAGGCGTGGGTCAAAGGTTCAAATCCTTTGCAGCTCAAATAAAATGTCTCCTTCGTCTAGTGGTTAGGACACCGGGTTTTCATCCCGGCAACACGAGTTCGACTCTCGTAGGAGATGTAGTCAGTTTAGAAATAAACTGGCTTTTTTTTTCTTTACATTCCACTTACATCTGTTATTATATCTTCGGAGGTAAATATGGCTTCAGATATAAGAATTATCACAACAGGTGGAACTTTCGATAAACAATATAATCCATTAGATGGTCAATTAACCTTTTTTGATTCTCAGCTACCAAAAATATTAAAAGATTCAAGATGTACAAGTAGTATAACTTTTGAATGTCCTTTAGCAATTGATTCCTTATATATGAACAATGAAGAAAGACTAGAAATTATTACTAGAATGTTTAACAGCCCTGAAGAAAAAGTTATTGTAGTTCACGGTACTGATACTATGACAAAAACGGCTGAACTTGCAAAAAACAATAAAGATAGAAATGATAATCATACCATAGTGTTTACTGGTGCAATGATTCCCTATTCTTTAAAAGATAGTGATGCTATATATAATTTAGGTTGTGCTCAAATTGCAGTTCAACTACTTCCCCCAGGAGTATATATTTGTATGAATGGTAAAGTTTTTGATGCCGGAAATGTTTACAAAGACAAAAGTGCTGGAATTTTTAAAAGTATAAAATAATTTATCTTTTGCCACAATCTACACAAATCTTTTTTTAAGTTACCATTATCTTTTACAAACATATTACACTATTTTTCAGGAACTAAATCACCATAAAATGACACATTTAATAAATATTTGGTTAACTTCCATATAGTAAATAATAATTTAAGTTTCAAAAATCATTAATTATTAACAATTATATTCTTTATTATTGAAACTTAAACATACTTGTTATATTATTAATATATTATTGTATAGGAGATACTTATGACAACAACTCAATTATATCAGATGATTGAAGAAGAAATGTTTGAAAAGCATAAAGAAAAACCACGTGTAGACTATGATGTATTTCTATCAAACTGGTTTGTAACAAATTGTATCGATACTGTTTCTGATTATCCACTAGATAAACTAAGATTCGTCTGCCCACAAAAATTCTTTACTACTTTACTCCATTGCCAAAGTGAAAAGCACATAATTTTACTTGCAACATATTTCTTACCAGCTAATTATACAATTCCTGATCAAGTAATTAAAGATTTTGTTAATTACCCTAAAGAAACTTTCCATCCAAAGCATCCTAAAATGAGCCAAAATGCTTTATTTGAAAAAGCCTTATATGATAAAGATTACCATATTTCAATGACCATGGTTACTACTAGCAACCAACCTTTAGACGGTAGATCTTGGAATATGTTAAATCATTTTAATAAAGATTTAAAAACTACATACGATTGTAGAATTACAGCAAGATATCTCGGTTTACAAAATATAAAAACACTATATCAATATAATGAAGATATTTTTGCTTATGAAAAACTCTTAGAACAAGAGTTAACATTATAAAAATATTAATCAAAGTTAATAAACTCTCAAGAATAATTTAATCTTGGAGTTTATTTTTTTTAAGGATTTATCTATGAATAATATCGAAGCAACAATTAATAATCTCAGAGACTATTTTAGTAAAAATAACACTCTTTCATATACATATAGAATTAATCAATTAAAAAAATTAAGTTCAGCCCTATATACTTGGGAAAAACCCCTATTAAATGCACTAAGACAAGATTTAGGGAAATCTAGTGAAGAAGCATATATGAGTGAATTATCTATTGTAAAACATGAAGTAAATTACTTTATAAAAAATTTAAAAAAATTAATGAAAACTCAAAAAGTTAAAACTCCAACAATTCATTTCCCTTCATCAAGTTATATAACAAATGAACCATTAGGTGTTGTATTAATAATGAGCCCTTGGAACTATCCACTACAATTAACTTTAGTTCCATTAGTTGCAGCAATAGCTGCAGGTAACTCAGCTATAGTAAAACCTTCACGATATAGTGAAAACACCTCAATTGTCTTAAAAAAAATGCTTAATTCAATATTTAGTAAAGATTATATTGAGATATTTCTAGGTGGCTCAGAGATGAATCAAGAACTATTAAAATATAAATTTGATTTCATTTTCTTTACAGGTAGTGTTACAGTTGGAAAAATTGTAATGGAAAAAGCTGCTAAATTCTTAACTCCTGTTGCTCTCGAATTAGGAGGGAAAAGCCCTGTTTATATAGATTCAAGTGCAAATTTAAAAATAACAGCCTCAAGATTGGCTTGGGGAAAATTCTTAAATGTGGGACAAACTTGTGTAGCTCCTGATTATGTACTCTGTAATGAAAAAGTTTATAAAAAGTTATTAATATCTCTAAAAGAAGAAATTATAAACATGTATGGTGATAATCCAATATATAATGATGAATACGGTAAGATAATTAATGAAAAACATTTTAAAAGATTAATTCATTTGATAGATGATGGAACACTCTCCTATGGAGGATACTTAGACCCAACAACAAAAAAGATTTCACCAACAATTTTAATTAATGTTGATTTAGAAAGTCCGTTAATGAAAGAAGAGATTTTTGGGCCTATACTTCCTATAATAAAAGTTAAAGATTTTGATGAAGCAGTTAATTTCATAAAAAATAAACCAAAACCTTTAGCTGCTTATTTATTTACAAAAAACAAAAGACAAATGGAATATTTTTGTTCAAATATAAGTTTTGGTGGCGGTTGTATAAATGATTGTAATATTCATCTAGCAAATTCAAACTTACCTTTTGGTGGAGTTGGAGAAAGTGGAATGGGATGTTATCATGGGAAACATGGTTTTGATACATTTACTCACTATAAATCAATAACTAAGAAAAGCAATATAATAGATATTAAATTAAGAAACCCTCCATTAAAGGGTAAATTGTCTAAAATAAAGCGTATAATGTAAATTTTCTTGATAAATCAAAAATTCCACCTTATGATATTTTAAAAGGGGGGAAGAATGAGAAAATTTTTAATTATTTTTTTAACATTACTTTTCATTAATGTTAATCTATTTAGTGCTATAGATTTTTCTAAAGCTGATGATTTATATCTAAAAGATGATATGGATCAAACAACTTCAATTTTACAAGAAAAACTAAATTTAGCAAAAACAGACAAAGAAAAATCAGAGGTATATTGGAGATTATCAAGGGTTCAAGTTAATTTAGGAGATAAAGCTGAATCTAATAATGAAAAATTAAAAATTTACAACGAAGGTCTTGATTATGCATTAAAATCAATTGAATTGCATAACAATTCTTTAGCATATCTTTGGAAAGCTAGCAACATTGGACGAATTGGACAAACAACTGGTATTTTAAAATCTCTTGCTGCTGCGAGTGATATGCGTGGCGATTTAAAAATAATTGTAAATGATTTTGATAATTTAAAATCAAGTGAAACTTGGTATGTACTAGGTTCACTATATACTTCAGTCCCTGGAGGTTTTATTTCTTTTGGTAATAATAATTTTGGAATTTCATATTTCAGAAAAGCCATTGATACGATCCCAGAGGATGTAGTATATCCAAATCACTATAAAGCTTTAGCAGAAGCTCTATACAAAAGAAACTGGGACAAAAATAAAAGATCTAAAGAATTTAAAGCTATGTTTTCAAGCTGGGATAAAGCATCAAATTCTTATGAAAAATTTGCATATTACGAAGGTTATGAAAAAGGTAATAATACCCCCTATTATTCTTCAGTAGCATTGAACAAAATGAGTGACAGACAAGAAGCCGTTATGCTATTAAATTATTCTATAGCTAAATTTAATGTTTGGCCTTATCATACACAAAGTGAAATAGAAGCAATTGAAGAAATTAATAATCTAAAATCTCAATGGACATAAAATTATAAATATGATTTAAAAGAGCTTGATACAAACCTTAATCAAGCTCTTTTTTTGAACAATTACCAATTTGTATTTTTCTCTATTTTTTATTACCTTTGTTATATAATTTATTATTACATTGAAAAATAATATTTTTTTTGATAACCTACCTTAGGTTTAATCTTTTAAAAAAAAGAAAATTATTTAGGAGTAAAACGAACACGTTTAAAAACATATGATAGCAGATAAAACAAGAAACATCGGTATTATGGCTCACATTGATGCCGGTAAAACAACTACAACAGAAAGAATATTATATTATAGTGGCGTAAATCATAAAATTGGTGAAGTAGATAACGGTAATGCTACAATGGACTGGATGGAACAAGAACAAAACAGAGGTATAACTATTGTAAGTGCTGCAACTACTTGTTTTTGGAAAGATCACCAAATTAATATTATTGATACTCCTGGCCACGTAGACTTTACAGCTGAAGTAGAAAGATCTCTTAGAGTTCTCGATGGTGCAGTTGGAGTTTTCTGTGCAGTTGGAGGTGTTGAACCTCAAACAGAAACAGTTTGGAGACAAGCAGATACTTATAAAGTACCAAGAATTGCTTTTGTTAATAAAATGGATAGATTAGGTGCTGATTTCTACAATGCAATTGAAGAAATGCAAAAGAAATTAAAAGCTAATCCCGTGCCTCTCTTTATTCCTGTTGGAAGCGAAAGTAATTTTTCAGGTATCATTGATTTAATAAGCTTAAAATATTTAACTTTTGATCAAAATGATTTAGGCGAAACAATAATAGAAAATGAAATCCCAGCAGATATGGAAGATTTAGTAAATGAATGGAGAGAAAATTTAATCGATAAAGCCTCATCCTTTGATGAAGAAATTATGGATCAATTTTTTAATGAAGAACCAATTGCTGAAGAAAAAATAAAAGCTGCTATTAGAAAAGGCTGTTTAAAAAGAGAATTACTACCAGTATTTGTAGGATCCTCCTTAAAAAATATTGGAGTACAACCAGTACTAGATGGGGTTATTGATTATTTACCAAATCCTGCTGATATTACTACTGTTTATGGTATTAATACAAAAAAAGAAACTGAAGTACAAATTCTTCATGATGAAAATGCTCAACCTTTAGCTCTTATCTTTAAAATTCAAATGGACAAAGAAGCTGGGATTCTCTCTTATGTAAGAGTATATAGAGGATCTTTGAAAAAAGGTTCTAATATTTATAATGTTACAAAATCAAAAAGAATTAGAATTGGTAGAATTTTAAGAATGCATGCAGATAGAAGAGAAGATTTAAATGAATTAACAGCAGGCGATATCGGGGTAATTGTAGGATTCAAAGATGTCCAAACCGGGGATACAATATCAAGCGAAGGAGAAAAAATTCTACTTGAAAAAATGGTATTCCCTACCCCTGTTATATCTATCGCAATTGAACCTAACTCTCAAGATGATAGTGATAAACTAAAAAAAGCTTTAGAACAACTTTCAATGGAAGATCCAACTTTCACTTATAAAGATGATAGCGATACTGGACAATTAGTAATTAGTGGGATGGGTGAATTACATTTAGATGTTTTAGTGACTAGATTAACTGACGAGATGAAAATTGCAGCCCATGTTGGTAATCCTCAAGTTTCATATAGAGAAAGCATAACTACTAAAGCTAAAGGTAGTGAAGTATTTAATAAAGTTATTGCAAATAAAGAAAACTTTGCTGGCATTTCTATTGAAGTAAAACCTTTACCAATTAGAAGTGGTAATAAATTTGAAATAACAGCTAATACTAGAGGGATTGATAAAAAATATCTTGATGCAATTGAAAGAGGAATTACAAATTCTTTCTTAAGTGGAATCAAATATGGTTATGAAGTATGTGATTTATCAGTAACTGTTACAGATATTCAATATAATGAATTAACTGCTAGCGAATTTGCTTTTGAAGCTTGTTCAGCTATGTGTTTTGACAAAGTATGTCAAAGTGCAAACCCTGTAATTATGGAACCAATAATGAAAGTCGAAATTGTTGTACCAAATCAATATATTGGTGAAGTAATTGGAAACTTAACGAGCCGTGGTGGAATTGTAAATAAAATTGATTCAAAAACTAATGCTGACCATATCAGTGCAGAGTCCCCATTATCAAAAATGTTTGGTTATTCGACAGCTTTAAGATCAGCAACACAAGGCAGAGGAAACTTCTCAATGGAGTTTGATCACTATTCTCCAAAAGATGGAAAATAAACTTTATCTTATATTAAAATAATTGAGGTTTTTATGAAAAATAAAAAAGATGATTTAAAAAAAATCTTTGCTAAAAATTTAAAAAATAAAAGAAAGGATAAAAATTTAACTCAAGCTGAGCTAGCTGAAAAAATTGACCTTTCACCCTCTTTTATTACAGAAATTGAAAATGGAAGGAAAGCTCCTTCCTTTTCAAATATTGAAAAAATTGCTTCAATTTTAGAGACTCCCCCTTGGGTATTTTTCTTCGAAAACGAATATACTTTTAAATCAGAATTTAATAATGAAAACTTATTTTCTTTTGAATTAAAAAATGCAATTAACAATTCAATTGATGAATTTTTAAAAAATAAACAAAAATAAAAATTTAATACCTACCTAACAATAAGTAGGTATTTTTTTAACTTCATGCAAGTAAAATAATTAATTTTTTTTCTAGACAAATTTCTTCTAAAATGTCAATACACTTTTCTAATAAAATAATAAAAAGTTTGACATATGGATTTTGCGGGCTTAACATATAAGAAATACGCAAATAGCTTTTTAAAAGCGATAAGGAGGAATTATGAGCGTTACCAGTACTGATTTAAGGAACGTCGCAATTGTGGGCCACAATGGTACCGGAAAAACCTCTTTAATGGAGCAACTACTCTATTATGGGAAGGTTATTTCTAAGGTTGAAACTGTTGAAAGTGGTAAAACCACTAGCGATTTTACCGAAGAAGAAATTAAGAAACAAATTTCCATTCACACCAGTCTTGCAAATCTAGATTGGGATGGAAAATGCCTCAATATCCTTGATACTCCTGGTTATTCAGGATTTATCGGTGAAGCAATTTGTGGCTTTAGAGCAACTGAAGCCTCTCTTATGGTTGTAGATGCTAGAGATGGAGCCCAAATTGAAACTATTAAGCTTTGGCGTCGTTTAGATAATAGAAATAAACCTCGTGCTGTCTTCATTAATAAAATGGACAGAGATAGAGCAAGCTATACAAATGTCATTAATGATTTAAGAGAACATTTCGATGCTACTTTTGTTCCAACATTTATACCAATGGGTAATGGTGAGAATTTTAAAGGCATCATAAATTTAATTGAAGATAAAGCCTATTTCTTCAAAGAAAACGAATTAGAAACAGTTGGAGAAATACCTCAAGAATATAAAGAATATGAAGAGACGTATAGAGAACAATTAATTGAATATGCAGCAGAAGGTGCTGATGACTTGATCGAAAAATATTTTGACGAAGGTACATTAGGACCTGAAGATATTAGACGTGGATTAAGAGAAGGGTTAGCTGATAATAGAGTTGTACCAGTATTCTGTGGAGCAACTATAAAAGGCAGTGGAATTATTTCTCTATTAAACTTCATTGCACACAATTTCCCATCCCCTATTGATCAAATTGAATGGATCAATGATGAAGATGGTCAACAACAGGATATGAAAATTACAGAAGACGGTTATGCTAGTGCATATGTATTTAAGACAACAATTGACCAATTTAGTGGAAAATTAAGTTTCTTAAAAGTTGCATCTGGAACATTAACCACTGATATGGAAATGTATAATCCTGAACTAAAGAAAAAAGAAAAGATTGGCAAAGTTTATCGAGCTGTTGGTAAAAAACTAATAGAAACTGATAAACTTATTGCTGGAGATATTGGAATTATTGCAAAAAGCAATATCTCTTCAACAAACTGTACTTTATTGCAGAATCTAAATGAACAAAAATTCACTTTCAAACCATTAGCTCTTCCTCACCCAATTTATTCACTTGCAATCTCAACAGATGATAAAAAGAGTGCTGATAAATTGAATGAATCTCTTCATAAAATTTGCGAAGAAGATTTAACCTTCCAAACAAAATTCAATGAAGAAACAAAAGAATCTGTAATTATGGGAATGGGTGATGTTCATCTTCAAATGATTTTAGATAAAATTTCTGAAAAACAGAAAATTGCAATTCATACAAAATTACCAAAAATTGCATATAGAGAAACAATCAATAAAAAGAGTGGAATTGTTGAATATGCTCACAAAAAACAAAGTGGTGGACATGGACAATATGGTAAAGTGTTGATTGAAATAGAACCTCTTGAACGTGGTTTAGAATATGAATTTGTTAATTCAATTAAAGGTGGTTCAGTATCTAAAGGATATATACCAGGAATCGAAAAAGGTTTACATGAGAAAATGAGTGAAGGTTTCTTAGCTAAATATCCTCTTGTAGATATAAGAATCAACCTAGTCGATGGTAAAGAGCATCCTGTTGACTCCTCTGAAATGGCTTTTAAATTAGCCGCAAAAGGAGCATTAGATTTAGCTTTAGAAAAAGCTAATGTATCTTTACTTGAACCATTTATGAATGTAAAAGTATTTGTAGATAATCAATATCTTGGAGATATCCTTTCTGATTTATCAAGTAAAAGAGGACGTGTTACTGGTCAAAAAGAATTTGGACAATTACAAGAAGTTGATGCACAAGTTCCCCAAAGCGAAATGTTAAATTATGCTATTGATTTAAAGAGTATGACATCTGGAACTGGTAGTTATGAGGTAGAATTCTCTCATTACGAAACCTTAACTGGAAGAAATGCTGATAATGTAATAGCAGCTTCAAAAGAAGAAGAATAAAAATTTTTCGGAGACCCAAAATTGGACTATCATTAATTTTGATAGTCCTTTTTTATTATTAATTATTAAAGATTAAATTTGTACATCTTGTTAAATTTAGGAAAAAGCTTTATTTTCAAAGAAAATAGGAGATATTTTATGGATTTTACAATCGAAAAAAATAAAATTTATTATACAAAAGATAATCAAGAATTAGCCTATATACTACTAGATTATACTCCAGATAACTTAGTAGTATTTGAAAAAGTATTTGTAGACCCTCAATTAAGAGGACAAGGAGTTGCTTCAAAAATAATGCAATTTGCAGCTGACTACTTCAAAGAAAAGAATATGAAAGTTGTCCCAATGTGTTCATACGCAAATTCTTGGTATTTAAAACATGAAGAATATCTTATTGGTGCAAAGATGCCAGAAGATGGTCCATGTTGTAAATTAAATTAATTAATAAAAAAGCTTTCAAAATAATGAACAGGTACCTGTCAAGTGGACACTGTAATTTTTAAAAATTATGAGCTTAATACTCGGCTTCGATATTCTAACGGAGCTGAGTTTTCTAATTTTTTCTGTAATCTATAGTTATTATAAAAATAAATATATTTATCTATATCTTTTTTTAATTCATCAAAATCTTTGTATTTATTGAGATAAAACATTTCAGATTTTAGTATTCCAAAGAATCCTTCCATTGGCCCATTATCTATACATTTGCCAACACGAGACATACTTTGTGTCATATTCGCTTCCTCTAATTTATTTTTAAATACTTTAGAGGTATATTGGAGACCTCGATCTGAGTGAAAAAGAGGTTTTGCATTTGGGTATTTTTTAATGGCTTTGTCAAACATTTTGAATACTAATTGATTATTGTTTGTAAATGATAAGTTATATGTAATTATACTATTATCATAAAGATCAAAAATAGGACTAAGATAAAGCTTTTTAGATTGATTAGGGATTTTAAATTCAGAAACATCAGTAAGCCATTTTTCATTAGGTTTTGAAGCTGTAAAGTCTCTCGCTAGTATATTTTTACCTACTTGTTCTGGTTTTATTTTAACATATTTATATCTTTTTTTTCTTATAACAGAATGAATACCAAGAATACGCATAAGTCGAAGGACATAACTTTCACAAAGATTCATATGATTTAATTTATTAATATACATAGTCATTCTTCTATAACCTAAAATATGATTATAAGTTGCATCGTATTCTTGTATTAAATTACATATAATATTATCTAATTTCTCTTTTTGAGGTATTTCTCTATTTTTATATTTATAATAGGAACTTCTTGGAATATTGAGGATCTTACATATTTTAGATACGCAATGGCCCTTTTCAACATAATAATCGATAACATCGTATATTTCTTGTTGTCTTATCGCTGAGATTGACGGGCTTTTGCAAATTCCTCTTTTTTTTTAAAGACTTCTAATTTGAATTCAGCATCTTTTCTCAATTCTTTTTCTCTTTCTAATTCATATTTTAAGCGATCCACTTCTGATAATTCTTCAAGTTTTATTTTTGCTTTTTTAGGTCTACCAGCATGACCTTTTAAAGATTCTTCATTTCCTGAAAGATATTTGTTTGTCCACGAATAAACATTAGAATATTTATGTACAAATTTATCTGCTGCAGCTTTGTAATTCATATCATTTTCGATGACCCATTTAGCAATTCTAATTTTTTCTTCCGCTGTAGATTTTCTATATTTCATATTATATATATTACTATTAAAATTATAATCTTTAAATGGTTTATTATCTTTAAAATTATTAATCCAATGTCTTAATACAGAAATAGCAATATTATATTTTGCTGAAAGTTCAATAATACTTTTATTTTCAAATAAATAAAGTCTAGCAATTTTTTTTTGAAATTCCTTAGAATAACTTCGATTTTTGTTTGAATAATCAAAGACACTAGGCCCTTGGGATAAATATCTATAGTACCATCTTTGTAATGTTTCTTTACTACATTCAATATCAAAAGCAATGGACTGAAAACTACCTTTTCCATTTTTATAATCTTCACATGCTTTAATTTTCACTTCTTTACTAAATTTTGGTTTTCTTCCCATAAAAAAAATACCTCCAAAGTGTTTCAAAAATTATTTTGTCTACTTTGGAGGTACCATATCATAAATTGAAAGCTTTTTTTATCTAGTTTTTATTGTTTCTCAAACCAAACTTCATTAATTTGATAATCTAATTTTACGCCTCTTCTTTCATACTTAGTTGTAGGTCTCCAATCTCGACTATCAGCAAATCCATCATAAATGTTTTTCATATTATCAGTATTAGTTAACACATCTAACATTTGATCTGCATAATCTTGCCAGTCAGTAACACAATAAATATATCCACCTTTAACCAATTTCTTTGATAAAAGATTTGTGAAAGGTAATTGAATTAATCTTCTTTTATTATGTTTTTTCTTTTGCCAAGGATCAGGAAAGAAAATATGGAACCCCGCAATAGATTCATCATCAATCATGTCATTTAATACGGCTACCGCATCAAATCTCATTAATCGAACATTTTCAATTTGTTCATCACCTATAACTGATAAAAGTTTAGTAAACCCATTCAAAAAAACTTCTATTGCAATATAGTTATAATTATCTCTATCTCTAGCAATCCTTTGTGTAGATTCCCCTGTTCCAAAACCAATTTCAATTATAATTGGTTTATCATTATTAAATACAGCTTTATAATCTAACTTTTTATTTTCATATCTAATTGCATAATGCTCATAATACTTTCTAACAGCTTCAAGTTGAAATGTATATAATTTATTTGTTCTAAGAATAAAAGAATGAACTTCCCTATTTGTTTTATCCAAATCCTTCTTTTCAACAATAGCTAGTTCAGGATATTCATCATATATAGATTGTGCTTTTTCTCTCATTTTTCCCTCTATAGTAATCTTTGAAGCATTTCTAAAATAAATAAACTCTTATCTTTTAATGAAATTGCTTCTGTTTTTAATTTAATATATTCTGGACGTTTTGTATCATAGCTGACTGCCCCATTGCTATAAGGTAATAGTCTCAATAATTTTTCACCATTGATATATTTAATAGCTCTGAATTTAGCTAATACATTTCCCTTTCTTTCTGTTAAATGAATTATCTTTAATTTCCTACATACAATTTTTAGTTCAGCAATATGTATTAAATTACTTACCTCTTCAGGCATTTCACCAAATCTATCGGTTAATTCACTATTTAACATATCTAATTCTGCTTCAGTTTTTACTGTGGCAATTTTCTTATAAATTTCAAACTTAATTGAAGGTTCTTTGATATAATCATCTGGAATAAAGCCTGTATAATCTAACTCTAAGAAGACTTCTTGTTCTAATTCATCTTTATCACTCGTTCTCAATTCATTAATAGCTTCATCAAGAATTCTAATATACATATCTAATCCAACTGAAGCTAATTGACCACTTTGCTCTTTACCAAGTAAATTCCCTGCTCCACGAATTTCCATATCTCTCATTGAGACTTTAAATCCAGCTCCTAAGCCTGTATTTTCACCAATCGTTTTAAGTCTCTTTACTGCAATTTCACTTAAAGCTTTATCTGCAGGATATAAAAGATAAGCATAAGCTTTATTATTGGATCTACCAACTCTACCTCTCAATTGATAAAGTTGTGCAATTCCATACATATCGGCTCTATCGATAATAATTGTATTAACATTTGGAATATCGATACCATTTTCAATAATTGTGGTAGAAACTAAAACTTGTATACCCTCATGAACAAATCTTCTCATGGTATCTTCTAAGGCTTTTGGTTCCATCTGTCCATGTGCAGATTCAATAATTACATCAGGAAGCAATTCGCTTAACATACTTACAACAGCATCAAGAGATTCAATTCTATTATGTAAATAGAATATTTGCCCACCTCTAGCTATTTCTTTTTTTATTGCTTCAATAACTAGTTTAATATCATATTCAACAATTTTAGTTTCAATAGGGTGCCTTGCTATTGGAGGTGTTGCCAATAAAGACATATCTCTAATTTTCAATAAAGACATATATAAAGTTCTAGGAATTGGGGTAGCTGATAAAGCCAAACTATCAATACTAGTTCTTATATTTTTAATTTTCTCTTTATCTTTTACTCCAAAACGTTGTTCTTCATCTATAACTAACAAACCAAGATCTTTATAGATTATATCTTTTTGCAAAATCCTATGAGTTCCAAATAAAACATCAATTTTTCCATCAATTAAAGAAAGTAAAATCTTTTTTTGTTCTTTTTTTGGTATAACCCTTGATAATAAGGCAACATTAACTGGAAAATCTTTTGCTCTCTCAACAAAGTTATTATAGTGCTGTTCAGCAAGAATTGTGGTTGGAGCTAAAAAAGCAACTTGTTTATTACTTAAAACTGCTTTGAAAGCTGCTCTAAAGGCAATTTCAGTTTTACCAAAACCTACATCACCACAAACAAGTCTATCCATAACACTATTGCTTTCCATATCTACTTTTATATCATCAATACATTTTAATTGATCAACTGTTTCTTGATAAGGAAATAATGCTTCAAATTGCAACTGCATATCATTATCCCTATCAAAAGGGAAACCAATAGCTGCTTTTCTTTTTGCATATAATTCAATTAAATATTTAGCAAGCTTTTCAGCATTAACTCGAGCTTTAGCTTTTTTGTTTTCCCAAACACTTGAACCAATTTTATCTAACTTAGGAGATGTGGATGAAGATCCTATATATCGTTGAACTAAGTTTGCTTGTTCAATTGGAACATATATATTATCCCCATTAGCATATGCTATTTTGATATAGTCTCTTTCTCTATCAAAAGATTTAACTCTATCAATTTTTATAAACTTACCAATACCATAATTTACATGAACAACATAATCGCCTTCATTTAAATCTACGAAAGAATCAAGTGGAGAACTCTTAGTATGCTGTAAAGTCTTAATTATTTGTTTCCGTCTACCAAAGATTTCAGATTCACAAAAAGTAATTAATTTTATTGAAGGAATAGAAAAGCCTCTAGAGATTTCATAATCAATATATTTAATTCTATTAAATTGCTTTAACATTTGCTGTAATCTTTGTTTTTGTATTGCATTACTAGTAAAAATATATACATTCCAATTTGATTGGAACATCGTAGTTAATTCACCTTTTAATCTAGTAAAATCACCAAAATATGAACGCGGACCTTCAACATCAAAACTATAAGCTTCGTTATCTTTATTGATAATATCTACTAAAGTCATTTTATGAGATGCTCTTTGGAAAAATTTTGGAAAATCAAATAAGATTTGATTGTATGGTTTTATGCTCTTATCCCTATGATAAGCTTCTCTATATAAACTCTTTGCTTCAGAGACCAAACTCTTATAACTTGTATTTAATCTTACATCCCCAATAAAACAAAAATAATCATCAGCTCTAAAATATGAATCAATTTTAGAAAAATTCAAATTTAAATCATTTTCTTTTAATAATGGAATACTTACTTTATCAATAACTTTAATTGTTTCCTGTGTTAAGGCATCAAATACAGCGATTTTCTCTACTTCATCCCAATCTGCATAAATTCTTATAGGATCTTCAAAAGAGAATGGAAATATATCAACAACTTCCCCTCTTAAGGAAAATTCTCCAGGCATTGAAGTACTTGGAACTCTTACATACCCTGCTTCACTGAAAATTTCAGCTATACTAGTAGGTTCAAATACATCTTTATGTCTAATAGTAAAAGAAGTTAAGTTTAAAGTATTTTGACTAACAACTTCACTGGCAAAAGCTCTTAAATGAGTAATTATAATAGATTCTTTAAAATCATCTATTTTTGTTAATGCTTCAAGTTGAGAGTACTCATTTTTCCCACTTTCAAATTCACTATAAATCTTTTTACCATTAGAGGGTAAATATAAGATTGGAACTTCATTATTATATCTATCTAAATTATTTATTCTATTTTCTTTATCTACATCCTGAGCAAAATCTTTTAACAAATTCTTAGCACTATCTTGAGTTGAACAGATAACCCAAACTCTTTTTTTACGGGTTCTATATATTCTTCTAACAAATTGAGCAAGAACGAAACCTTCTAATGATGTAATCTGAATATTATTATTACCAGAATTTAATTCTTTAAAGGCTTTACTAGTTTTTAAGTATTGTTGTATTTGGTCAGTTATATTATTATTATTTTCCATAAGATGATTTACCTTATCATATTTAATTTAATTAAGACAAGAAACAAGGAATAATAATGGATAAAAACACTTTATGTAAAGAGAATTTAGACAAACTTTTCAATGAAATACTTCAATGTGCAACTTATGCTAAAGAAATGCAAAAAAATATAACCCGCCACTATAAAAAGGATGGATCAGTATTAACCAAAGCTGATACAGATATTTCCAATAGAATAATAAATACAATTACTGATTTGTTTCCAAATTGTAATATTATAAGCGAAGAAAATTTAACTGATTTTGATATGAGTGCTCCATATACTTTTATCCTTGACCCAATTGATGGGACTGATGTTTATTCACAAGGATTTCCTTCCTTTGCCATATCTTTAGGAATTATAGATAATAAAAGAATTCCTGTTGGTGCTATGATTGTAGCCCCTCGATTTGGAATTGGAAAAGAAAGCTTAGAAGTCAGACTTGATCCTGGAAAAGACTTATATATTGATGGGGAAAAAATAGATTCTTTTGTAAATAAAGATATTCCAAAACAATTAACTATGAGTTCAAAATTACAAAGAATTCTTGATTTTAAAAATTTCAATGGAAAAGTTAGAACTTTTGGATCTACTATTATACAAATTTTAGCTCCTGTAGTTTTTTCTAGCATTGATGGATGTGTTAACCAAAAGGCTTATGTTTGGGATATAGTATCATCTCATGCCGTTTTAAGAAAACTTGGACTTAATGTTGTATATCCAAATAAAAAAGAATTAACATATACTGATGATTTATTAATTAATAGAAATCTAACCGAAAATATTATTTATTGTGGTAGTAAAAAATGTATTGATAACATGCTTGATTTACTACCACTTGAAGATTAGTTTAAACTATCTTTGATTTTACCTTCATCAAACCACTTTTTAGCGATATAAATAAATGGTGTATCTAGAATAGCTACAATCCACTTTAACAAATAAGTTGATAGTATAATTTGTAATAATACATTCATTTCAAATACACCATAAAACGCTATTAAAGTAAAAATAATAGAGTCAATTAGTTGTGATACAAAAGTTGATGCATTATTCCTCAACCAAATCATTTTTGTTGAAGGGAATTTTCTTTTCCAAAATTCATAGGCAATAATATCATGATGGTTGCTTATAAAATATGCGATTAAAGAAGCAATCATGATTCTAGGCATTACAGAAAAAACTGTAACTAATGAATCTTGAACAAAGTCAGATGCCGCGGGGTTAAACATAATAGCTAGTTGCATCAAAAGAGTCATTGAAATTAAAGAAAAGAATCCAATCCCAATAGCTTTTTTACTAGCTTCTTTTGAAAAACATTCACTTAAAATATCTGTTACTAAAAATCCTGAAGCATAAACAATATTACCTAAAGTAGCTTCTAGGCCAAATAAATTGACAGTCTTTGTAACTTGAATATTAGCGACAATAACGGAAATTGGGACCCATAGATATAAACCTAATCTACCCCAAATACGATAAGCAATTAAAATTGCTCCAAAGTTTATTACGAGCATAATAACCCATAATAGTTCGTTCATAAAAATACCTCACTTAGATAGAATAGCCAAGAGCAACGCTCTCCTACGCCGAGAAAAAACATCCGGTCCAAGCGCACAAAAATGTGCTTTGATGAATATAACATAATTAGCCCCTAAATTAATAGGGGCTAATAAAATATTTTTTAAACTAAATTTACTAATTTTTCACCTTTTTCATAACTTACTATATTATCAATAGTTGTTTTTGCAATATTTTGCAAAGCTTCTTCAGTTAAGAATGCTTGGTGACTTGTTACAATAACATTTGGCATTGAAATCAATAACATTAAAGTATCATCATCTAATACATTTTCACTTTGATCTTCAAAGAACAAACCAGCCTCTTCTTCATATACATCTAATGCAGCCGATCCAATTTTCTTTGCTCTAATACCATTTAATAAAGCTTGAGCGTCAACTAAAGCTCCACGAGAGGTATTTATTATCACTACACCATCTTTCATTAATTCGATAGTGTTTTTGTTTACCATATGTTTTGTATCCTTTGTTAAAGGACAATGAAAACTAATAATATCAGCTTTTCTACAAAGAGTTTGAAAATCTACATATTTAACATCAACATCTTTATTAGGATATGGATCATAGGCAATTACATTCATATTAAAACCTTTACAAATATCAATAAAAACTCTACCTATTTTACCAGTACCTACAACACCAATTGTTTTATTATATAAATCAAAGCCTACTAATCCATTTAGAGAAAAATTAAATTCTCTTGTTCTTACATAACTGTGATGAACTTTTCTAACAGTAGCTAAAAGCAAAGCCATAGCATGCTCAGCAACTGCATATGGAGAGTAATTAGGAACTCTAACTACCTTTAATCCACTTTCATTAGCACTCTTTAAATCAACATTATTATATCCAGCAGATCTCATAGCTAAAAGTTTAACACCAAGATCCACCATTCCTTTTATAACTCTTGAATTGATATCATCATTTACAAAAGCTACTACTACTTCAAAACCTTTTACAAGAAAATAGTTATTCGAATTTAACCTTGTCTCAAAATAAACTATTTCATCTTCTTCTCTTTTAAAATGGTCAAACCATTTCTTATCATATTTTTTAGTATCAAAAAATGCAATTTTCATAAGCTTAATCTCCTTAGTCAAATTGTTAACTTGCATTAACATTTTATTTTATTTAAAGAACAATAGCAATAAAATTAAGTACTAAATAATAAAAAATGCTTTAAAAAATAAAAAAATAAACTATTTTTTAAAAAGTGGTTGACTATATTTTTAATCTGATTTAAATTCCTACATGTGTTTGACACATGGGGAGGTTCCCGAGCGGTCAAAGGGGGCAGACTGTAAATCTGTTGGCTCCGCCTTCGAAGGTTCGAATCCTTCTCTCCCCACTTACTTCTTTCTTATTGAAAGAAGTTTTTTTTTACCTTTTTACTTGTCTTTTTTTTTATCTATTATATTCTTTATATATAAGAGATAGGAGAAAAATATGGCTTATTTAGAAATTGGAAAAGATGCTATTGATTTCGAGTTACCAAACAAAGTTGGTAAAAACATAAAATTAAGTGATTACAAAGGTAAAAAAATAATTCTTTATTTTTATCCTAAAGATAATACTAAAGGGTGTACTTTAGAAGCTTTAGACTTTAAAGCTAATCTAGGTGCATTTGAAGAAAAAAATGCCATAGTCCTTGGCATTAGCAAAGACAGTGTAAAATCACATTGTAATTTTAGTGATAAGTATGAATTAAATTTTGAAATTCTAAGTGATGAAAATGCTGAAGTAATTGAAAAATATGGAGTTTGGCAATTAAAGAAAAACTATGGTAGAGAATATTATGGAATTGTAAGAACTACATATATTATTGATGAAAGTTTTAAAATCAAAAATGCAATTCAAGTAAAGAAAGTTGCTAATCATGTACAAGCTGTTTTAGATCAAATTTAATCAAATTTTATGTTTTAGACTAAAAATTAAATATATGTTTTGATTTTTTTTAAAAAACTACACTTTTTAGCCTTAAAAACGTGATTTTAATGCTTTTTTTGCGTATTTTTGTTTGCTTTTTAAAATTTGTGTGATAGAATTTTCATATATATTAAATGGAGGCTCTTAATGACTACACATGAACAATTGTTAAAGTTTTTCGAAGATTACCAAGCAGAAAATGCTAAATTTACAGAAAAAGGCGTAAAAGTTTCTGCAGCTCGTGCTCGTAAAGCACTTTCAGAAATTTCTAATCTCTGCAAATTACGCAGAAAAGAAATTATGGAAGAAAAAACTGAGATGGCAAAATAGCCTGATCTGGATTACATTATAATTGTAGAAAATCCCACTAGATTTATCTCGTGGGATTTTTATTGTATTTTATTAATTATTTATTTACATTAATTATTTCAACATCATTAAATTTATATTTTTCACAAACATCTTCTACAAAAGTATCTCTAACACAAATAATTAAATCTCTATTTATTTTTATTAAATCTTTAATCAAAGCATCATACCCAGATCCAGATAATTCTAAAGCGCCAATTTCATCTAATACTACAATAAAATCTTCTTCTTTAATTTTTTCAATTTGATCTAATAATACTTTTCTAGATTCTTCAAAAGAATTAGGGATTATATAATAACGCCCTATTCTCTCAGAATTTAATATCTCGTCAGTTTGTAATATATCAATTTTTTTATTATCTAATAAATTTCTTAAATATAATTTCTTTTTATTCTCAGAATTCTCGCATATATATCCCAAAAATTTATTTTCACTAGAAACCAGTAATCTTTTTAATGTAGTAGTTTTTGAAGAATTTCTTTCCCCACTAATTATTATTACTTTCATAAAGTTAGCTTAAAAAAGATTGAAGTTCATCGAAGGCTTTCATTGAATCTTCTCTTTTTATAACAAAGGTTAATTCATTTTTAGTTGAAACAATCTCTATTACATTAATTTTTTCCCAAGCTAATTTTCTTACAGCTTCATATACAATTCCAGGAGTTTGTAAAAAATCACCAGAAAAGACTAAAGATAAAGCAACTAAATCATCCATTTTATGAAGTATTTCTTCATCCTTAGCTAATTGCTCTAATAATTCACTATACTTTTCACTAATTGCAACAGATATCTCATGGCTACCTAAGGCAACATTTAAAAAATCACCTTTTTCCGTTGAAACTTCATTATATAATTGAGCTAATTTTGCTAAAAATTTATCATTTCTAACAATATTTAAATCATAAATCTTTGTTTTCATTATGATTTCATAATCAACATTTGATTTATTTTCATTTTTCTCTCTTATTCTTAATTCGTCTCCATATCTTCTAATTGCCATTACTATAGCGCTATGTTTAACTGGTTTTCCGTATTTATTTTCAACATCTTTCTTGATTGAAGATGCATAATTGCTATATGATAAAATTCCTTTTACCAACATTTCATTTATAAAAGGGGTCTTATCTATAATATTTTTAACACAACTACTAACTGACTCTGCCATATGTCCTCCTAGCTATGTTAATATAATCACATAATGTAACAAATTACAACACTTTTATTGTTAATAACACAGAAAACTATTACTTTTTTATATAAATAATATTCTTTATTTAATTGACAAATTACTAAATGATAATTATTCTTAATAAGCAAAAGGAAATTAACTATGAAAACAATAATTGGCCCACATTTAAGTAGTTCAAAAGGCTTTACAAATATAATAAAAGAAGCAAATAAAATTGATGCAAATACTTTCCAATTTTTTACAAGAAACCCTAGAGGGACAAAAGCAAAAGCTTTAGATTATGCTGATATAAATTCATTCAAAGAAAAATGGAAAGAATTAGGAAATAATAAATTTGTTGCTCACGCACCTTATACTTATAATCTTTGCTCAAAGGATGAAAAATTAAGAGATCTTGCTTATAGATTAATGGATGAGGACATTAAACGATTAGACATTATTGAATGTCCTTATTATAACTTTCATCCTGGTAGTCATACTGGGCAAGGCTTTGATATAGCAATTGAACAAATTTCTAGTTCAATTAATAAATTATTAAATAACAATCCAAATTCAAAAGTTCAATTACTTCTTGAAACGATGGCAGGAAAAGGTACTGAAGTTGGAAGAAATTTTGATCAACTTAAAATGATTCGAGACAATATCACAGATAAAAATCGAGTTGGTATTTTATTAGATACTTGCCATATTTTTGATGGTGGATACGATATTAGGGACAACTTAGATAAAGTACTCTATGAATTTGATAGAATTCTTGATATATCAAACTTGAAAGTAATTCACCTAAATGATTCCTTAAACATACTGAATTCGCATAAAGATAGACATGCAAAATTAGGGGATGGAAATATCGGACTTGACGCTATTGAAAAAATAGTAACCCACCCTATTTTAAAAAATCTTCCTTTTATTTTAGAAACTCCAAATGATTTAGATGGCTATAAAAGAGAAATAGAAACCATTAGAAACCTAACTAAATAACAACAAAATAACACATTTAGTGCTTTTCCGTAACTTAATTACTGAATTAAAGCATTTCATAACACTAGAAACATTTTTTTAAAAAAGATATAATTTATTTATAAACTAATATTAAGGTTGAATTATGAGATGTCCAAACTGTTCTTGTGATAATGATAAAGTAATTGAATCTAGATCAAACCAATATGGCACTTCTATTAGAAGAAGAAGAGAATGCTTAAGTTGTGGATATAGATTTACTAGCTATGAAAAAATTGAAGAGAAAAGAATAACCGTAATTAAAAAAGATGGTAGAGAAGAAGCTTTTGATTTGAAAAAAATTGAACGAGGTATTGAAAGCTGTACTGATAAGTTAAACATTGATCAGGATGTTATAAAACAGGTTTTAGAAAATATTGAGCAAAATATAAGACGCCAGGCTGGCTCTAAAAGAGAAATTCATTCTTATCAAATTGGTGAAGAAACTTTAAAACAACTATCTACAGTAAACACTGTTGCGTATGTAAGATTCGCATCAGTTTACAGAGCTTATGACGATATTGAACAATTTATACAAGAAATTGAAAGATTAAATAAAAAAGTTAAAAAATAATTAAATTAAAATTCGATACCAATTGGAAATAATATTATTTTATAATAGTATAGTCTTCAAATTTAAATTTGAAGAAGGAAAACTATGATTAAGTTAGCTACAATTGAGGACCTTAAAGAAATCGGAAAAATTTATGATGAAATTTTAACTCACGAAGAAGAAAATATTTCTTATACCAATTGGCAAAAAGGCCTTTATCCAACACTTGAATATGCAAAAAAAGCTATTGAAGAGCAAACTATGTTCGTTGGGAAAAATTCTGATGGCTTAATGTATGGTTCTGTAATTCTCAATAACATTCAACCAAAAGAATACAGCAATATCAATTGGATTGAAAAATTTAAGGCAAATGAAATAATGGTGATTCACACATTATGCATACGCCCATCTCAAAGTGGACAAGGTCATGCAAAAAAAATGGTTAAATTCAGTGAAGACTTTGCCAAAGAAAAGGGTTATAAAGTAATTCATCTTGACACTTATGAAGGCAATTTCCCAGCTGCAGCTTTATATCCTAAACTGGGATATCTCTATTCGGGTAAAACAAAATTCCATTTTCAAGAAAAAATATGGGAAACTCTAATTTGTTTTGAAAAAACGTTATAAGAAACAAAATAGTATCAAAAAATAATTAAAAATTTTTGATACTATTTTTTTATAATTTATAAACTTTTAAATTTTATACATCAAACCATTTGCTAATAATATTTGCCTCAAGTTGTTCATTTAAATGCTCCGGAATTAAAATTTCACTAGCACAATCTAGGGCAAAACTATCACTCATACCAGCAATATAATCAAAAATCAATCTATCAGCAGTACCCTCTTTTGCAATATATATTGGAAGCATTTCTATAACATGATTTCCAAATCCTATAGCTAGCATATTTTTCTCTTTTTTATATCCCAATTCATCATCATAATATGTATTAAATAACTCTGTTAAATAATCATAAATTAAGTTAATCAATCGGCTAAAATATTTTTTATAGCCATTTAAAATAGGAGATTTATATATTTTTTGATAATTATAATCTTTCATCTCTTTTACTACTTCAAATATTTCTTCACTGAATCTAATACCCTCAATATCACTAGATTCAATTATATCATTTACTAAAGTATCAATAATTTTACTATTTGAATCTCCTAAAATCTTTTTAGGAATTTTAGGCATATCTTCTTTATCTATAATATTTAATCTACAAGCATCTTCCCAGTCTCTACCTAAATAAGCAATTGAATCACAAAATCTTACAATTGCTCCTTCATAAGTTGTTGGTAAAAGATTTTTTTTAACTTTTATTGAATTCAAATCTTTTATTTCAAAAGTGGGCATTATACATTCTAAAAAAGATTCTCCACAATGACTTACAATTCCATCTCTAACGGCATAAGTTAAATTCATGCCCTCACCTTTGTTAGAAAGAAAATCTACGACTCTTAATGAATGGATTTCATGCTCAAATTGAAAAAACCCTTCTTTTAACATTATATCATTTAATATAACTTCTCCAACATGACCAAAGGGAGTATGTCCCAAGTCGTGCCCCATACCAATGGCCCAAGCTAATTCTTGATTCAAATTTAAGCCTCTACAAACGGTTGAAGCTATAGATGCTACATGCAAAACATGTTCTATTCTAGTACAGATATGATCATTATCAGGAGAAAAAAATACTTGTGTTTTATGTTTAAGTCGTCTAAAGGCAGAAGAATGTATTATAGCTGTAGTATCTCTATAATAAGGTCCTCTTATATCACTATTTTTTTCTCTATCTCTCTTTTGTAAAACATTATCACTAATATGTTGACTTTGGTATTCTCTCAAATTCCTTATGTGCATTCACAAACCCTTCCTTTTATGATATAATAGACTAATTAAGATTTCCATACAGGAGGTATTTAGTTTTGGATTATGTCATCCCTACACTAACTTTTATGATCTACCTTTTATCATTATTGATGATAATACGATTTATTTTTACTCCTGAGTGGCTATCTTGGTTATTTCCTTTAGTTATCAACCTAATATTCGTTATATCTCAAGCTTATCAAAGCTTTGCCATAATGAAAAGTGAAAGTTTAGATTATAACCTATTTTCTACTTTTCCACCATTTATAACAAAAGCAAATAATTCAATTACAGCTCTTATTATATCTGTTTTTTGGTTAATTATGATTTGCTTATTTTATAGAGCAATTAAGACAAACAGAAAACCAAAAGATAAAAGAAAAGAAGCTATGAAAAACAATTACTATGGAGCTCTATATTCTCAACAGCTAGAGAAAAGAAAATTAGATTATTTAAAAAAAGTACAAGAGGAAGAGGAAAAATATGGTTTTATAAAACCGGAAATTTACTCATATGAGGAAGATTGGATAGACTTATTTGACGACGACAAGGATAATAAATGACATATTTTTTTGCAGGAATAAAACATAGTGGGAAAAGTACGCATGCTCGATTATATGCTGAATACAAAAACTTACCCTTTTATGATTTAGATAAATATATAGAAGAAAATATTAACTACCCTAGTGTAAGAGCATTATATAAGGCAGAAGGGAAAGAAGCTTTTATGGAACAAGAATATATTTGTTTGAAAAAGTTATTAAAAGAAAATCCGCAAGATAAAGTAATTGCTCTTGGTGGTGGAATTTGTGAAAACCATAAAGCTTTTGAGTTATGTGACAATTTAATATTTTTAGATTTAGATGAAGAAGTATTATTTAAAAGGATTAATTTCTTAGGACTTCCTCCATTTTTAGAAGGAGATCCAATAAATAAATTCCACATCTTATATAATAAAAGAAGACCTTTATATAAAGAAAAAGCAAAGTTAACAATAAAATTGAAAGACGATAATATTGATAATATTTTTGAAATAGTGAAAAAAGAATTAATCAACTGGGAGAAATAATGGGAAACAACTCTTTTGGAAAAATATTAAGCATAACAACTTTTGGAGAATCTCATGGTGCAGCTATTGGAGTAACCATTGACGGATTAACTCCTAATTTTCCACTGAATTTAGAGAAAGTACAACAGGATTTAAATAGAAGAAGACCTGGTGGAAATAAATTTGGAACAAAGCGAAATGAAAAAGACCAATTAAAAGTCTTATCAGGAATGTTTGAAGGAAAAGTCACAGGAACCCCTCTAACAATTATAATAGAAAATACAAATCAAATCTCTAAAGATTATGGGGATATTAAAGATGTATTTAGGCCCTCTCATGCTGATTATACTCTTTATAAAAAATGTGGTATTAGAGATTACAGAGGTGGCGGTAGAGCTAGTGGTAGAGAAACGGCTAGTAGAGTAATTGCTGGTGCAATTGCAAAACAATATCTTGAATTAGATAAAATAAGTGTTGAAGCAGCTACAATACAAATTGGAAATATAAAAGTTGATAAAGAGAAATCCTCATATAATTGGGATTCTAGAATTAATAATGATTTATATGTTCCTGATATAGAAAAGGCAAAAGAAATTGAGACCTTTTTAGAAAAACTAAGAAGAGAACAAGATAGTATTGGTGGAATAATTGAATGCAGAATTAAAAATTTACCTGTAGGTCTTGGAGAACCCACCTTTAATAAATTTGAAGCACAACTAGCTAAAGCCATGTTAAGCATAGGCGCTGTTAGAGGTTTTGAAATTGGACAAGGTTTTGAGAGTGCTAAACTTAAAGGTTCTCAATTTAATGATCAAATGGATAAAAATGGCTTTTTATCAAATAATAATGGTGGAGTACTAGGAGGAATAACAAACTCTCAAGAAGTAATATTTAGAGTTGCTTTTAAACCTACCCCTTCAATATCTCTTGCTCAAAAGACAATTGATAAAAACAATAATGAAAAAATTATAGAAATTAAAGGACGTCATGATCCTTGTATATGCCCAAGAGCTGTTGTAGTTGTTGAAGCAATGGCTGCACTTGTAGCATTAGATTTTAAAATGGAAAACGAATGTAGGAGGCCTTTTTAATTGAAAGATACCCCTTTAATAGTACAAAGCGATAGAACTTTATTACTTGATGTACATCACCCTCAATTTGAGGCTTGTAGAAACGATATATCAACTTTTTGTGACTTAATAAAAAGTCCAGAACATGTGCATACTTATGCTTTAACTCCTATTTCATTATGGAATGCAGCATCATGTAAAATTGTAAGCTCAACAGTAATAGAAAAATTAAACCAATGGTCAAAATTTCCATTAACTAATTCAGTCATATTCTTTATTGAAGATATTTCATCACGATTTGGGAAACTGATATTGACTGAAGATGATAGAGAGGGTGCTATTGTTTCTTATCAAGAAACTGAGCACAAATCAAATGATGAAATAGATGATACCCTAAACGAATATTTAAGAATTAAAACTCAAAATTCTAAAATAAAAAGAGATTTATTAAAGAAAAAAAGAGATAATCAAGAATTAAGTGAAGAAGAACAAGCCCTCTTAGATTCTTTAATTGTAAATGTCACAGTTAAAACAGATGAAGATAAAAAGAACAATGTTAAATCTTCTTTTGAAGAAGTCTATTTACTAAAAATTAGTGATCCTATGATTTTTAGAATTCTTGAAAACCATAGAGATTTGAACTCTTTTTTATTTAAAGTAGGCAAAGATACTTTTGCACTTAGAAAATTAGATAGAGGTGAAATTAAGGTAAAATTAATTGAACTTGGCTATCCAGTTGATGACCAAATTCCTTTAAAACGAGGAATTCCAATTGAGGTTAAATTAAGAGAAACCACTTTAGGAGGAAAACCTTTTTCGATAAGAGATTACCAAGAAAAAGCTGCACAAACTTTAGTTGGTAATGCTCAAGCTGGTTCAGGATATGGAACTATAGTCCTCCCTTGTGGCTCAGGTAAAACTATAATTGGTATTGATATTTTAGCAAAATTAGCGACAAGGACTCTTATAATTACTACAAATGTTGCTTCAGTTCATCAATGGGTAAATGAGATTGCAGATAAAACATCTCTAAGAGCTGATGAAATTGGTGAATATACTGGAGAGAATAAAAGTGCTAAAAAAGTTACTGTTTGTACATACCAAGTGTTAACTTGGAGACCTGATAAAATTGGACCTTTCCCTCATTTTGAATTACTCACAAAAGGTGAATGGGGTTTAATAATTTATGATGAAGTACATATGCTACCTGCTCCAGTTTTCAAAGTAACAGCAGAACTACAAAGTCTACATCGTGTTGGGTTAACGGCTACTTTAGTTAGAGAAGACCATAAAGAAGATCAAGTATTTTCTTTAGTTGGACCAAAAAGATTCGATGTGCCTTGGAGTGAATTAGAACAAAGAGGTTTTATAGCTCAAGCTTTCTGTAGCGAAATAAGGATACCGCTTCCTTTGGATTTAGAAGTTCCTTATGCCTTAGCAAAACCAAGAGAACAATTCAAAATTGCTAGTGAAAACCCTAGAAAACTTGAAGTAGTTCATACCTTATTAAAAAAGCATAAAGGTGAATTTATTTTAATCATTGGGCAATATTTATCGCAGCTAAAAGTTGTAGCTAAAGAGCTAAATACACCAATAATAACAGGATCTACTGCTAATAAAAAAAGAGATGAATTATACTCTAAATTTAGAAAAGGTGAATTAAAAGTTTTAGTTGTATCTAAAGTTGCTAACTTTGCAATTGATTTACCTGATGCTTCAGTTGCAATTCAACTTTCAGGGACTTTTGGTTCAAGAGCAGAAGAAGCTCAAAGATTAGGAAGGATTCTAAGACCTAAAAAGATTAGTAGCCATTTCTATTCACTAGTAACTCAAAATTCTAATGAAGAGGAATTTGCTCTTAATAGACAAAAATTTTTGGCAGAACAGGGATATAAATATTCAATAGAAATTTATGATAAAGAAGAAACAATATAATAAGGTAAAGTAATATGAAAAAAGATCCAGATTTTTTTAAAAGATGGTTAATCAATTTGGATAATGAAAAATTTTATTATGAAGCTAGAAATTTTTTACCAGAAACAACAACGCCCTTTAACCAGGAAATTGTTAGCGAAAATTTAATTAGCTTTTTCTTAAATGAAGAAAAAGCTAGTGCATTGCTATCAACAATAGATAGTGTAGATAGCCTAATATTAGGAATTTTATATATATCTAATGGTGCGTCAACTGGACAAATATTAAAGCTTATAAAACCATTTGAAAAAAGTGTACAAAGTGAAAATAAGGAATTTGTTTATTACTCTTATTTTGATAACAATAAAAACATAGAAGCTTTTAGCTATGTTTCATTAATTGAGCATATTTCAAATTTAAGTAAAAGATTAATAATACTCACAATAGATAACAAATTTATTTTGAATCCAATATTCGGTGAAAATCTAATTAAAAAAGCTTCGTTGCTTCCTATTCTTTATAATGATAATGAATACTTGCCAGAATTAAATTCAAATGTAATTAATGGTGAATTTTTAAGAGGATATTTAAGTATAGTTAAAACAAATCCTAAATTAACTGATTATCAAAAACGAAATTATGTTTCTCTATTATTCCCCTCTTATACTGTAGAAGAGTTAATTAAAACAGCCGAACTAGTAGATGATTTATTATCCGAACTTGAAATTTTTAAACCTTTTGATACAATTGAATATGAAATTTTACAAAAATTAATAGACCTTTCCTCGTTTGATTTAGCAGTATTATTTTTATCAAAAGCCATAGCCCCACTATTTGATAATTATGAAAAAATTTTCATTTTTACAAAAAAGGTTTTAAATTATTTGATTAATTTAAAGACTTTTGATGAGAAAGCTCTAAAGTTTATTTTGGAAACACAAGAAATTTGTTTTGATATAAAACATAATGATGAACTAATACAAAAACTATTAGATCTAAAAATAATTCAAAAATGTGAAACCAATTATCAAGTAAATAAATTTGAAAAGACATTAGCAGAACCAGAGCCTTTAATTTTTGATACTGATTTAACAGTTAAATATATTGGAAATAGAGGAAGAAATGATATACTTTGGCGATTTGCATCTTTATGCTCATACGATATCCAAACAACATATAAACTTTCAAAAGAAGATTTTAGAGATGCTTTAGATAGTTCAATGAAAAAAGAGACTGTAATAAAATATATAATGGAAAACTGTAACAACTTAGATAATTGTTCAGCTTTAAATTATTTTGATTTAATTGAAAAACAATATAGTCAATTGAGCGTTTATGATGGAATAATTATCCAAGCAGATAAACGAATTTCTAGAATCATTGAACATCATCCAGAAATGGAAGAGTATATTCTGAAAAAACTTGCTGATGGAGTTTATCTAATGTCTAGAGAGAAAGAATCTCAATGGACTAGTTTATTAGAAAAAGCAGGACTAATTATACCAAGGAGAAAGGGTGATTTAATTCAAAGTGAAACTTTTTTCACTAATGAGCAATGGAGAATAAGTAAAAATTATCATTTACAACAAGATCAATTAGCTATAATTGATGCATTAGAAACAATTGAAAAATCTCTTTCAGCATTTGAAAAATTAATACTAAAAAATGAAGTAAGTCAAAAAACCTTTAATTCAAAACCTCTTAGAGGCCAAATTGAATTATCAGATTTAAATAAACCTGAAAAAATGGATCTTAAAAATCGTTTAAGGAATTCTATGATTGTTGATGAATCACAAATTGCTCCTTTAGTTCTAGATACGGATATTAGTGCTAGTGGATTCGAATTTAGAAGAAAAGTGAATGTTTGTAAAATGGCTGGTAAAGAAGACAATACTGTTTTAAAAGTAACTTATTTAACTCATGAATTATTACTATTAGTTGAAAAAGTAAAAGCTGAAACTCAAAATGAATACTATGTAGTTGCTAGAAAACTTCCAACTCTTGAAACAGTTACTTTGCCTATAAGCAAAATATTCAATGCAAAAATTATGAATTATGTAATTAACTAACTTGGAGGAAACATGAACATAATTAGATTTAAATATAATGATGAAATTCTTTATGGAAATTATAATTTAGAAACAAAAAAAATTACAATTTATGAAGGGACTCCATTTGAAGGCTTTTTCAAAACTAATGAACAATTAGATATTGAAAATGTTAAAGTTTTAACACCTTGTGATTTCTCAAAAGCAGTATGTATTGGTTTAAATTATCGAGATCACGCAATTGAATTTGAATTGCCAATCCCAGAAAGTCCAATAGTTTTTATTAAACCTTCTACTAGTGCCTTAGCTCATAAAGAAACTGTAATAAAACCTGATGTTTGTAAAAGACTAGATTATGAAGCAGAATTAGCTATAGTAATAAAAACAACAGCTAAAAACGTTAAAAAAGAAGAAGTAAATGATTATATTTTAGGCTATACCTGCGCTAATGATATAACAGCTAGAGATTTACAACCCAAAACTGGACAATGGACTATTGCAAAAGGCTTTGATACATTCTGTCCTTTTGGGTATATAATAAACACTGATTTAGATCCAAGTAATTTAAAAATTTCAAGCCAAGTTAATGGAAAAGTCATGCAAGAATCTAATACAAAAAATTTAATTTTTGATGTCCCTTTCTTAGTAAGTTATTTATCTTCAGTAATGACATTATTACCAGGCGATATCATTCTTACAGGAACTCCAGGAGGAATTAGTGGTATGCAAAAAGGTGATGAAGTAAAAGTAATTATTGAAGGATTACCAACTCTTGTTAACACAATAGGATAATAATAACTTATTCACTTAATAAAAAATTTAAACTACCAAAGAATTAAAATACTTTATTAGTTTTTTTATAGTTCAATATCTACCCAATGAGGATAATGATAGCCCGTAAAAGATTCAAATTGCAACTTACCTTGAGCAATTAACATATCTGAGCCATTAATAACTTTACACCCCTGAGCTTGAGCTCTTTTAAGTAACTTTGTATATTTAGGTTTATAAATTAAATCATAAACAATACAAGATTTATCAAATTCTAAATCTTGAATTATATCTTGACCTTCATTCGGACTCATTCCTACAACAGTAGTTTGAACAATCAAATCAATTTTTTCATCTATAGTATTAACTTTATCTAATTCAATGTAATTACTCATTGTTTCACTTGCGAGAAGTTTTGCTTTACTTATAGTTCTATTTGCAATAGTAACTTTTACATGATGATTCCTTAATGCCCAAACAACGGCTCTTGAAGCTCCACCTGCACCAATAATTAAAGCATTTTTTATCTTGCCTAAACTAATTTCATTTTCAATAGGTGCTAAAAAGCCATAATAATCAGTATTAGTACCTTTCCACATTCCTTGAATTCTAGTCACTGTATTACAAGCTCCAATTTGTTTAACTTCTCTTGTAATTTTACCTAAATAAGGTAAAACATCTCTCTTATGAGGAACGGTAACAGAAAAACCATGGATTTTAATTAACTCAGCCAATTTAAAGAAAGCTCTAACTTTATCAACTAAAAAGGGAACATATATTGCATTATAATGAATCGCATCAAAACCAGGGTTATGGATTTTTGGAGAGGCAGTATGTAAAACAGGATTTCCAATAATACCATAAACATTTGTTCTATTATTAACTTGATCTGCTCTATAAAGAAGTTTTAAAGACTTAGCTGATAATTGACCAGGTGCTATTTCAGTTTCACTTGCAAAAGTTAACAAAGACCCTATTTTTTTATATAAAATTCTTGTACAAACACCATAATCACCCATTCCAATTATTATTTTTTCTTTAACATCTTTTAATTCTTCATTAATTCTGAATAAAGAAACAACATCAACAATTGTATTTGGAGTAACAGCTACTTTTGGGATATCCCCTTTTTTTGCTAACTTTGTTACTAAAGAAAATAAATTAGATGGAATCTTCTCCATATCATGGAAAGATCTGATAATTTTTACACCTTTATCTCTTAATTCATTTTCAAAGTCAAATCTAGGAGTGTCTTCTTCCCCTTTTATTTTTAAATCAGATTTTTTAACATCTTCTTCAATATCTACATAAGAAAAATCGCCTTGAAGGACAATTTCTCTCAATTTTATCATTCGAATTTTATCACTTAACTGGGATTTACCTCCATCACTAACTCTTCTAAAGGTTGCAATAGTTGGCAAAGCACACAATCTAGGAAAAATTTGTGCACTAGCTAATTCAGCCTCTTCTAACAAATCTAATCTTAATTCCACCATGTCAATGTATGGTTTATTTCGTTCAACTTGCTTTAAAGCATTAGTTAATGTACTTTCTGTTGTTGTAAGGCAAATCAATTGGACCTTCCTCCTGTTGTCATAAAAAACGACTATATGATAAACTCTATAATAACGGTAATATCATTACTTAGCAACATACAACCGGGAGAAAAACATGGGAACTCTACAAGTTCAACATATAAATTTAGCTTTTTCTGATAGAGATTTATTACTTGATATTAACTTTATATTAAATGAAAAATCAAGATGTGCTTTAGTTGGAGGCAACGGAAGCGGTAAATCAACATTATTAAAAGTAATTAATGGTGAAATTCAAGCAGATAGTTTAGAAATTACTAAAACAAAAGGTTTAAGAATTTCTTACTTACCACAAAGTGATATAGTTTTTGAGCAAGATACATTATATAATGAAGTAGAAAAAAGTTATCATAGATTCAATGAAATATTAGAAACTAAGAAAATCTTAGAAAACAAACTTGAAAACAGTAAAGAAAATGAAAATTTAGAACCTACCCTTTTAAAACTTCATCAAATTCAAGAAGAACTATTACATAGTGGCTATTTTGATAGAAAAATTACAATAGAAAAAATATTATTAGGCTTAGGCTTTGAGATAAATGATTTTAATAGGACTTGTGATCAATTCTCAGGAGGCTGGCAAATGAGAATTGCTTTGGCAAAAGTTCTTTTAGAAAACCCAGATATAATGCTATTGGACGAACCTACAAACTATTTAGATATTGAAGCTAGAATTTGGCTAAAAAACTATTTAAAAGCCTACAAAGGTGGTCTTATGCTAGTAAGCCATGACCAAGGTTTTTTGGATGAATCAATAAATGAAGTTTTTGAATTATTTAATGGAAGATTAACTCATTATAGTGGTAACTATTCTTCATATTTAGTTCAAAGGGAAATAGAAATTGAACAAAAGAAAAAACTATTAGAAAAACAATTATCTCAAATTGAAAAAACTGAACAGTTTATAGAAAAATTTAGATATAAAGCAAGTAAAGCAAAACAAGTTCAAAGCAGAATCAAACAAATAGAAAAGATTGATTTAGTAGAAATTCCATCTCATTTAGAAAAACTACACTTCACTTTTCCACAAGCTCCTCATAGCGGAAAAGAAGTATTGAAAGTAAATAATCTATCTAAAAGTTATGAAGAATTAAATATTTTTAATGACTTAAGTTTCTTGGTTTCCAAAAATGATAGAATTGCAGTAACTGGTAGAAATGGCAAAGGTAAAAGTACATTATTGAGAATGCTTTGTGGACGAGATAAAGATTATTCTGGAGAAATCCAAGAAGGAGCAAATGTTCAAATTGGTTATTTTGCTCAGGATACTGAAAAAACATTGAATCCAAATAATTCTATAATTGAAGAATTAGAAACTGTTGCAAATACAGATCAACTTCCTCTTTTAAGAAACTATTTAGGATCTTTTCTGTTCCACGGAGATGATGTTTTTAAAAAAATTAGTGTACTCAGTGGAGGAGAAAGAAGCCGTTTAGCATTATTAAAAATTTTAATGCATCCTGTTAACCTGTTAATTCTAGATGAACCTACAAACCATTTAGATATAAATGCTAAAGAAATGTTAATTGAAGCACTAAAAAAATATAATGGTACAATGGTATTCGTAAGTCACGATACATTCTTTATTGAACATTTAGCTACTAGAATTTTATACTTAAGTGATGAAACCCCAACTTTCTTTGAAGGCGATTATGCTTACTTTAAATTAAAACTTGAAGAAAAAGAACAGTTTATTGATGAAAGTGAACAAAATAATGAAACTAAAAAAAATGAATCAAAAGGGGCTAGTAATTATAAGGCTCAAAGAGAAAAAAATAATAGAATAAATAAGTTAAAAAAGACTAATGAAATGTTATTAGAGAAAACTGAGCAAATAAATGATAAAATTAAGCTATTAGAAATTGAAATGACAAAAGAAGAGGTATATTCTGTAGCTGAGAAAATAAATAAAGTAATTGATGAAAAGACAAAACTAACTCAGGAAATTGAGAAGAACGAAGAATTGTGGTTATTAAACGAAGAAGAACTGCAAGAATTATTAAACGAATAAGGAGAAAAATGAATACTATTATTTTAGCATCAAATTCAAAAGCAAGATTAAGTTTATTAGAAGAAAATGGATTTAAAGTAATTGCAAGATCAACAAATATTGATGAAACATCAAATAAAAAACTACCTCAAGATATTGTTATAGATTTGGCAAGGCAAAAATTAGATGCTTATTTTAATTTATATGGTAAAGAAAATGATAATATTATATTAGCTGCCGATACTATGATATATTTTAAAAATCAATTAATAGGAAAAGCAGAAAATAAAACCGAAGCCTATAACACACTTAAATCTTTGAGTAATGAAAAACATCAAATTTACTCGTCCTATGCTCTTTATATCCCTTCTAGCAATAAAATTGAAACTGGATTTGATGTTGTAGATGTAAAATTCAAAAATTTATCCGACTTAACTATAATGAATTACTTAATTTGCAATGAATGGAAAGGCGCTGCTGGTTCTTATAGAATTCAAGGAAAAGGGAAAACTTTAGTTGAGGAAATTAATGGCGATTTTAATGTCGCTGTGGGGTTGCCACTTAAGGCAATTTCTGCTTTAATATGAACATCTTGATCATTTTTTGATTAGGAAATTTCCGCCCTTATGGGTGAGATATATACGAAGGGTGGCGACCTTGTTATGCAAAGAGCGTTATAACTTGATTAGTCGTCAGATACAGGAGAGGATATTATGTCCGTAGTAACAATGAAAAGCCTATTAGAATCAGGCGTACATTTTGGTCATCAAACAAAAAGATGGAATCCAAAAATGGCTCGTTATATTTTTTCACAAAGAAACGGGATTCACATTATCGACCTACAAAAAACATCAACATGTATTGTTGAAGCTTACGAAGCAGCTCGTACTATCGTTAAAGATGGTAAATCAATTTTATTTGTAGGTACAAAAAAACAAGCTCAATTAGTAATTGAAACTGAAGCAAAACGTTGTGGCATGCCTTACGTAAATAACCGTTGGCTCGGTGGTATGTTAACAAACTTCTCAACAATCAAGAAATCAATTTCCACTTTAAAAAGAATTGAAAAAATGGAAAGTGATGGTACTTTCGAATCATTAACAAAAAAAGAAGTATCTCTATTAACAAAACAAAAAAATAAATTAGAAAAGAACCTTGGTGGTATCAAAGATATGAAGAACTTACCAGGTGCACTTTTCATTATCGATACTAAGAAAGAAGCTATCGCTATTACTGAAGCAAAAAAACTTGGTATTCCTGTAATTGCAGTTGTTGATACAAACTGTGATCCTACAGATATTACTTACCCTATTCCTGGTAATGATGATGCTATTCGTGCTATCTCTTTATTCGTTGAAATCATTTCAAGAGCTGTAATCGATGCAGATAATGAAACAGGTAATCTTCAAATTGTTGAAAGCTTAGATGAAGAAGAAACAGAAGAAACAAAAGAAGTAGAAACAGAAAGTGTTGTTTTCTCAACAGAAGAAGAAACAGATTTTTCTAAATTCGAAGATAAAAAAGATGAAAATAGCGAAGATGAAAAGGGCTCAACTGTTGTTGCTGGCATCGAATTAGATGACAAAACCCTTTACCAAGATTAAGGAGAATAAAATGGAAATTAAAGCTTCTGTAGTAAAAAAATTACGTGATACAACTGGTGCAGGTATGATGGATTGTAAAAAAGCATTAGTTAAAGCTGAAGGTGACTTCGATGCTGCAACTAAAATTTTACAAGAAATGGGTCTTGCTGCTGTAGCAAAAAGAGCTGATAGAGCAACAGATAATGGTAGTGTTTTCACAAAAGTAACAAAAGACAAAGCTATTTTAGTTGAAATCTCTTGTGAAACTGACTTCGTTGCTAAAAACGAAGACTTTAAAAAACTTGGTGAAAGTATGTGTTCTGTAATCGCTGAAAAAGGTTATACCGAAATCAACGATGAATTGAATGGCATGGTTAAAGATTTAATTGCAACAATTAAAGAAAACATGACTTTAAAAACTGTTTTAGTTATTGATTTAGCAGAAAACGAATATGCTACAACATATATCCATGGCGCTGGTGAAAAAGGTGTTCTAGTAGAATTTAAAGCAGATAGTGCAGCAGCATTTGAAAATGAGGCTGTTAAAGAATTCTGTTATGACTGTGCATTACATGTTGCAGCATATACACCTGCTTACTTAGATGAAAGTGCAATTGATGCAGACAAAATTAAAGAATTAGAAGAAATCTTTACAAAACAAGCTTTAGGTATGGGTAAACCTGAAAAGATTATACCAAATATCGTAAAAGGTATGTTATCAAAACATTTCAAAGAAATCTGTTTCTTAGATCAAGCTTTTATTAAAGAAGACAAATTATCAGTAGAACAAAAAATGAAACAAGTAGCTAAAGAAGCAAACTGTAAATTAGAAATCACTGATTTCCAATTGTACACAACTGGTGCTTAATTAGCAATTAATATTATAGCTCACTAGTTATTCTAGTGAGCTTATTCATATTTGGAGGATGTTATGAATACCGTATTAAACACATTAGAAAGCAAAATGAAAAAATCTATTCAAGCTCTAGAAAGTGAATATCAATCATTAAGAACTGGTCGTGCAAATGCTGCATTATTTAATAATATTCAAGTTGAATATTACGGAGCACAAACACCCCTTTCACAAGTTGGTTCAATTTCTGTTCCTGAAGCTAGAATGGTTGTAATTCAACCCTGGGATAAAACAGTCCTTCCTGCAATTGAAAAAGCAATCTTAAAAAGCGAATTAGGATTAACTCCTAATAATGATGGAAAATTAATTAGAATTTCTTTTCCTGCTCTAACTGCAGATAGACGTAAAGAATTAGCAAAAAGCGCAAAACAAACAGCTGAAAAATATAAAGTTGGTTTGAGAAACTTACGCCGTGAAGCAATTGATGAACTTAAAGAAATGGAAAAAGAAAGCTTAATAAGCGAAGATGATTTAAAGGTTGGTGAAACAAAAGTTCAAAAAATCACTGACACTTATGTTGCAAAAATTAGTGATGTTGCTGCAGCAAAAGAAAAAGAAATCATGGAGATATAATGGATACTAAAAATTTGACTCACTTAGGCATAATAATGGATGGTAACGGACGATGGGCTCAACAAAGAAACCTACCGAGAACTGCTGGCCATTTAGCTGGATTAAAAGCTTTAAAAAAAATTATTCTAGCAGCAAAACATAGTGAGATTAAATTTTTATCTTTATATGCATTTTCAACCGAGAATTGGAGGCGTCCCAAAGCTGAAGTTAATTACTTAATGAATCTTGTGGCCTCCAAACTACCGGGAGAAATCAGATTTTATAAAAAAGAAAGTATTAGAATCCTTGTTAAAGGTGATATTTCAAAGCTTCCTACTAATGCTCAAAATTCAATAAGAAAAGTTGAATCTGAAACAGAAAACTGTAATAAATTAATAGTAATACTGTGTATTAATTATGGTGGGCATGATGAGATTGTAAGAAGTGTTAATTCTTTTTTAGAAAAAACAAACAAAAAAACTATAACTCTAGAAGATATTCAAACCAACATACAATTCAATGATTTGGTACCTTCAGTAGATATGATTGTCAGAAGTGCTGGAGAAAAGCGTTTAAGCAACTTTTTATTATGGGAAAGTGCCTACGCAGAATTAGGTTTTTATGATAGACTATTTCCAGACTGGGATAAAGAAATGATTGAAATCATCATTAATGATTTTAAATCAAGGACACGAAAATTTGGAGGTATTAAGTAATGTCTTCTCTTAAAAAACGCTTATTTACAACTTTACTAGGCATTCCTCTTTTACTTATAGTTATATTCCTATTACCACAATTTGAACATTTAGCGTTTGCAATTGTAGTAACGGTATTTACGCTTCTAGGCAGTAAAGAAATATATAAAATAATTAAAATTAAATTTAATATAAATCCAAATCTCCCCTACTTTTTTTGTGGAATAATCCCAATAGCATCATGGCTAAGCTCCTTCACTGGTATTAGCAATTTAACCGAATTAGCATTAATTCTTTTGTTAATCATTTCCTTTACAATTGAAATCTTTTCAGGTTCAAAAAGTGAAACACCTTTTTCTGATTCTATTAGCACTATTGCTCTAGATAGTTTTGCTTTAATTTATCCTGGATATTTACTATCATTTATAATAAAAGTTAATGCGTTTGATGAAGCATCAAAATTTTATGCTTTATTCTTATTAACTGTTTTTTCAAATGATATTTTTGCATATATTTTTGGAATGCTATTAGGAAAAAATTCAAGAGGTTTTATCAAAGCTAGCCCTAATAAAAGTGTTGTAGGTTTTATTGGTGGTATTTTGTCTAGCATTATTATTTGTTGTGCAACCTGGTTTATCTTAAATATTCCTTTAAATATTGTAGAAATATTAATAATTGGGTTAGCTCTATCATTAACAGCTAACATAGGAGATTTGATTGAATCAGTAATAAAAAGAAGTGCTAATGTAAAAGATGCAGGTAAAATAATTCCTGGCAGAGGTGGTGCTTTAGATAATTTAGATTCACTAATGGTTTGTGCTCCCCTATTCTTTTTATTATTAGAAATCTTTTTAAAATAGGACAAAATGAAAAAAGTTATTATTTTAGGAGCTACAGGAAGCATTGGGACAACCTGTTTAAATGCAATTATGGAAAAAAGACTACCAATAGAGGTAGTAGGAATTAGTGCAAATAAAAACTATGAACAACTTGAAGCTATTGCGGCTAAGTTCAATATAAAAAACTTATTACTTTCAAATTCTTCCCATAACAATAAAAATTTTAATTACTTTGATAATATTTTTGATCTCATAAAAGAAACCCCTTGTGATATTGTTTTAAATGGTATTTCAGGTTTCGATGGACTTAAAGCAACGATAGATACTTTAAACAATAAAAAAGATGTTGCTTTAGCTAATAAGGAATCTGTAGTAACAGGAGCTTCTGTTATTTTTGATTTAGCAAAAAAAAATAACTGCAAAATCATACCTGTAGACAGTGAGCATTCAGCAATAAAAGCTCTTATAGACTCCCACCAAAAATTAAATATTAAATCTTTAATTATAACGGCTAGTGGAGGGCCTTTTAGAAATTTAGAATTTTCTAAATTCAAGGATATCACTGTTGAAAAAGCACTAAATCACCCAACCTGGGAAATGGGTCCTAAAATTACCATTGATAGTTCTACACTTGCTAATAAAGCACTAGAAGTTATTGAAGCTTCATATCTTTTTAATTTTGAACCTAAAGATATTGAGGTTACAATTCATCCTCAGAGTATTATCCATTCTATGATACGATTACATGATGGTGCTGTTTATGCTCAAATGGGAAATCCTAATATGTCTTTACCTATCATTGAGGGAATATTAAATGGTTATAGCAATAAGGAATTAGTGAAACCTCTTGATTTTACTTCTCTCCAATTAACTTTTGAAGCTCCAAATTATGAGAAATTTCCTTTATTAAAATTAGCCTATGATATATTAGAAAATAAAAAGGGATACCCAATTGCATTCAATGCAGCTAACGAAGAAGCTGTATATGCATTTTTAAATAAACAAATTTCATATCTTAAACTTCAAGACATTGTTCTAAGAACAATAGATAAAGATTTTTCTACTAATATAACTTGCTTTGAAGATATTCTTGAAACGGATAAGATTGCAAGAAGGATAGCAAAAAGTTATATTTAATCAAATAAAATAAAAGGAAACAAAATGGATCAACTCTTATCAACGGCAATCAAATATATAGTTGGTATATTTGGAGTAGGAATTATTGTTCTACTCCATGAAATTGGGCATTTTGTTGCTGCAAGAATATTTAAAATTGATGTAGAAATTTTTTCAATTGGATTTGGCCCAAAAATGATTGGGAAAAAGCTTAGAAGAACTGAATATAGAATTTCATATTTCCTATTTGGTGGATATTGTAAAATGAAAGGTGCTGATGATTTAACTAGAGCATTAGACCATAATAAAAAAAAATTTATTCATATTGAAAGTGGCTCACTTTTCTCTGTAAAACCTCTAGCAAAATTCTTAACTTATTTAGCAGGCCCAACAACAAATTTTTTATTAACAATTTTCTTATGTACTGCCTTATTTTTTTCATCTCATCAAACTCTATCTACTCCTGCTGTAGTTATGCCTGTTAATGAATATCCTACCTTATTTAACAATTCATCAAGTCCAGCAGCATCTAGTGGAATTCAAAAAAATGATAGAATCCTAAAATTAAATAATATTGAAATACAAGATTGGCAAGAATTTACAAATCTTTTATCTGAACATAATTTTTCAAATATTGATCTTTTAATAGAAAGGGATAATAAAATATACAATGTCATAGTAGAAGGAGAACTTTCCGACAATAATACATATAGATATGGCTTAACAAATGTAATAAAACCAGTAATCTCTTTAGTTAGATTATTTTCACCGGAATATAAAGCTGGCTTAAAAAAAGCCGATCAAATTATTGAAGTAAACAATATAAAAATTGAAAACAATTTGGATTTATTAAAGGCTTTTAATCAAATCAATTCTAATATTATAGATTTAAAAGTACTTAGGAATAATGATGTTGTTAACATTAAATATACTCCAGAATATAATAAAGATGGATCCATAAATCATAGTTTCTCTTTATACTCTCCAACTAAAACGATAGAAGGAGACCCACTATCTTTTGCCCTATCAAATGGCATATCAATGTCAATTAGACTTTTTAAAGACACTTTAAATAGCATTTTTAGTTTGTTTAAAAAGGACACGGATGATATTAGAACAGTCTTTACAGGCCCAATGAGAGCGTCTCTTATGATTGGTAATATTACCGTATTAGGCTTTGAAAATAGCATTACAAGCGGGTTAAGAGCATTTCTATACTTATTAGCTATTGTATCAATTTCTTTGACTATTGCAAATCTATTACCTATTCCTGCCTTTGATGGTGGTCAAATGTTAATAGCATTGATAGAAATGATAACAAATAAAAAAATATCACCTAAGCATTACTGGGCAACTCAAATTTTTGGATTAGTATGTGTTGTAATTCTATTTTCCATTATGTATTTTATAGATTTTAGATACTTTTTTAGACAATTGTAAAAAAATGTTATCAAGTTTTTAATATTTTTATACCCCAATATCATAAAAGTGTGGTAATTTTTGACGTTTTCAAGTTTTTGCCCCTTTATGAATAAGAATACTGATAATACAATATATAAATACGGAGGTGTTTATGAGTATTTCACACAAAGCAGCTAGAACTGCAATTGGGGCTGGTTTGGATATTGCAATTAATCATGCAATAAAAAATCAAGAACAGGGCATAAATGATATAATAAATTTATTAAAAAAATACTTTAAACCAACTGATAAAGATAAAGAAAAATCAGGAACTAATGCTTTTGAAAATATGGCTAAATTCACAGAAGATCCAAACTCAAAATGGATGAGATATGCAAAAAAAATTTTTCATGATGTAGATCCAAAAATCATTAAAACTTTAATGTTAAATCTTGCATATGAAAGTGGATATAGAGGACTTAATACTGTTAGAGAAACAAGTGAAAAATATGATTGTAATGTCCCTTGGACAATCCTATTTGATCCAACTAGTGCATGTAATATGCATTGTAAAGGTTGTTGGTCAGGAGAATATGGACCAAAACATAATCTTTCATATGAGGATATGGATTCAATCGTAACTCAAGGTAAGGAACTTGGAACTCATTTTTATTTACTTACTGGTGGAGAACCTCTAGTAAGAAAAGATGATATTGTAAAACTTGCATTAAAACATTCTGATTGTGTTTTCCATTGCTTCACTAATGGGACTTTGGTTGATGATAAATTCTGTCAAGATATGCTTAATTGTAAAAATATTATCTTAGGCATATCACTTGAAGGTTTTAAAGAAGAAAACGACTTTAGACGTGGAGATGGTTGTTTTGATAAAGTAATGACAGCTATGGATTTATTAAAGAAATATAAACTTCCATTTGGTACTTCTGTTTGTTGGACTAAACAAAACTGTGAAACAGTTATTAGCGATGAATTTTTAAAACTTTTAGTCGATAAAGGTTGTTTATGGGCTTGGTATTTCCATTTTATGCCTGTTGGACAAAATACTGGAAAAGAATTAATTCCAACACCAGAACAAAGAGAATTTATGCTTAAGAATCTTAGACAAAAAAGAAAAGAAAATAATGATAATTTGCTTCTCATGTTAGACTTCCAAAATGATGGAGAATATGTTGGTGGTTGTATTGCAGGAGGTAAACACTTCTTACACATCAATCCTAATGGAGATGTAGAGCCATGTGTATTTATCCACTACTCCACAGCAAACATTCATGAGAATACTTTATTAGAAGCACTACAGCAACCTTTATTCATGCAGTATAGACAACATCAACCATTTAATAAAAATATGTTTAGACCTTGCCCTATGCTTGAAAATCCATCTTATTTACCTAATATGGTTAAAGAAGCAAATGCTGTATCAACAGATCTTGAAGCTCCAGAAAAGGCAGAACATCTTGTTAGTAAAACAATTGATTATGCTAAAGAATGGGCCCCAACTGCAGATAGACTTTGGGAAGAAAGATTAGCCGAAAAAAAAATGGCTAAATAAATTTAGAACCAAAAACTTATAACACCAAAATAATTAATTATTATTTTGGTGTTTTTTTAATTTGAATTATAGTCATTTGATAATTCTTCAAATCTTACAATGTTTCTATGGAATCCCAAATTAATCTTACCTGTTTCACCATTACGGTTTTTTGCAACTAAGACCTCTGTTTTTTGAATGATTGTTTCTTCCGTATTATTTCTATGCAATAGAATAACAATATCAGCATCTTGTTCAATAGAACCTGATTCTCTTAAATCAGCCAATCTAGGGAGTTGTCCATCAGTTTGTCTTCCAACCTGAGATAAAACAACTATTGGTATATTTAATTCACGAGTTAATTGTTTCAAAGTACGGGAAATATTAGCAATTTGTTCATGACGAGGAACTGTATTATCTGTATTTTGAATTAACCCAATATAGTCAATAAACAAAATTTGAATATCATCCTCTCTCTTCATTTTTCTTGCTTGAGATCGAATATCACTTAATTGCATATTAGGAGTATCTTGAATAAAGAACTTCCTTTTTGAAAGGTTATCACAAGCATCAAAGATTTGTGACAATTCAGATTCAGTTAATAAACCATTTCTGATATGAGAGAAATCAACCCTACTAATACCAGTTAAAGCTCTTTCTAACAAATCTGTAGCCTTCATTTCTAATGATAAGAATCCGACTCTGTAATTATTCATAGTCAACATATTAAGTGCAACTGTTAATGCAAAAGCTGTTTTACCTATAGAAGGTCTAGCACCAATAATTACGTAATCTTGCTCTTTAAAACCACCAGACAAACGCTTATCTAAATCATTAAAGCCTGTACTATATCCAGTAAAACCATCTTCGCTGGTTCTTCTTTCAATATTATTAATTGTCTCTAATAATAATTTAGTAGCACTATAATATTCCCCTGCTACATTACCCTTAGCGGCTAAGGTTGATAAAGAATTTTCACCATTATCAATTGTTGTTGATATATCTTGAGTTAAATCATATGCATCATCTTTTAATACTGTAGCAACAGTAATCAAACGTCTACGCATTGATAATTTCTTTATCATGTTTGCATAGATTAATGCAGTAGAGGAGGAAGGAGCCTCATTAGTGAGGCTTGAAATATATGGAAGCCCTCCACATATCTCTAATTTGTTTTTTTTATTCAAGCTATCTACTAAAGTAATTAAATCAATTCGACTACTTGAATTCTCATTAAAATAATCAAGCATCGTCTGGAACAACTCTTGATGTCCTGTTTTGAAGAAATCTCTTGGCTCAAGTATAGTAGATAATTCATTAATAATTGAATTATCTAACAGTATTGAACCTAGAATTGCTTTTTCAGCAGCTTCATCATTGGGCAAAATACGAGTATTGTTATCAAACGATGCCATATTATATTAACTCCTAATATCTTTATTCAGTTACAGGAGCTTCTTTTTCTTCTTCACTAGCAACTTCTTTTGCAGCAGCAGCAGCTTCTTCAGCAGCTTCTTCAGCAGCTTTCTTTTCAGCTTCTTTTGCAGCTTTTTCAGCAGCTTTCTTTTCTTCTGCTTCACGAGCTTTGATTTGAGCTTCACTTTCTACAACAAGTTTAATAGTAGCATAGTCTTTTTCATATAGGTGAACACGAACAGTATAGTTACCAACCATTTTGATCATGTTTGAAGGTACATCAATTTTCTTTCTTTCAATTTCGATACCTTCTTTTGATAAAGCTTCTTGAACTGTTGCAGAAGAAACACTACCAAATAATTTACCTGTATCACCAGCTGAAACAACTAAATTTAAAGTTAAATCATCTAATTTGTCTTTTAAGCTAGCAGAAGCTTGTCTTTTTTCAGCTTTTCTTGCTTCAATTGCTTTTGCACGACTATTTACAATAGACATATTAGTTTTATTGTAAACTACTGCAAATCCTTGTGGTAATAAATAGTTACGAGCATAACCATCTTTTACTACTACTACATCACCCTCTTCACCGAGGTTTATAACATCCTGATTAAGAATAATCTTCATATTGAAAACTCCTTCTCTCTTACTTTCTATATGTAAACCATGTCTCCGTAACACCAAATATTGGTAGTCCGACGACAGCAACTATGTTCAAACCTTGAAATAGTATAACTAAGAACAATGTAAGTCCAAAAACTCTAGCTGCTCTAGTATGATATCCTTTAGCTCTTCTCTTATACAAGAAAATTGCTAATGCTTGAATTGAAAACAATAATGCCAAATATAATAATAAGTTTATCACAATTAAAGAAATACTCAATGAATAATCAATAAATACTCCTAATAGCAATACTATTAAACTTGCTAAGAAGGCCCACATAAAACCTTCCGGTAGTTTCCAATTTTTTACTCTTTCATCAAAACTCTCATCCCCAAAATACTTTGGAGTAGAAAGTGCAAAGAAAGCATTAAAGCCAAATATACCAGCACCCAAAGGTAATAACATTGAAAAAACAACAACTCTTAAAGTTGAAAACAACTCTTGAGTAGGAACACCTAATAAAAGAGATGTTTGTTGTGATTCCTGATTCAAAAAGGCATTCAAGGCATCAACTATAGCTTTATCAACAGCCAAAGCCATTTCCGAATTCGATTTGAACCAAATACCTACTATTACCATTACAAGGGCAACAACCAATGAGCTGGCTATATATCGATATAACAATCTATAACCATCTAAAAGGACCCAAACGATTGAACTTCCTATAAGAACTATCGGTAAGAACAACCCAATAGAGAGCATACCCATTACACTTTTATCAGCGAACTGATTTCTTACTGGAAAAATTTCCATTATAAGAACAAATACTAATAAACATAGTAAAGCCAATAAAGTTTTAGCTCTCTCTCTACTACGAGAATAATAAAATAATAAAGGTAGCACTAATAAAAACGAAGTAAACCCAACAACATAAAATACCGCACTCATTACTAATGCAAAATATATTGAATTATTTCTTCGATCTATTAAAACCATACAAAACCTATTATTTTTTCTCGAAAGGTAAGTATCCTAAGATACGAGCCTTTTTAATCTCAGCAGTAACAGCTCTTTGGTGTTTTGCACAGTTACCAGTAATACGTGCAGGAAGAATTTTACCTCTTTCTGTTGTATATCTCTTTAACTGATCAGGATTCTTATAATCAGGTGCACTTTCGTTAGCACAGAATCTACAAACCTTTTTTCTAAAACCGCCACGGCGACCTGTATTTTTTCTAGGTGCTTTACTGTCTTTCTTTTCGTCTTTAGCGTCATTTTTTTCGCGCATTATTCGTTTCTCCTTAGATCTTAAAATGGAATATCATCGGCAAAATCTTCTGGTCCGCCATTCATTGGAAAATCATCTACTGAATCATTCATATTATTATTACTGTTCGTATTGTTTGAATAACTGTTACCAGTATTTCCAAACTGTTGATTTCCTTTGTTATTATAGCTTTGAGAATTTTGACCATTATAGCCTTGATTTTGATTTCCATTATTCACATAAGCTTGTCGGTTATTATTATTATTAGAACTACTTCCCAACAAACTCAAAGAATTTACAATGACTACAACTTTACTTCTTTTTTGTCCATTAGTCTCCCAAGTTTGTTGGTCCAAATATCCTTGGACTGAAACTTGTTGACCTTTTGTAAGATATTGACTAACCCCTTCAGCAGCTTTTCCAAAATATGAACAGTCAAAAAAGCTTACGCTATCATTCCAAGAGCCATCTTGAGATTTCTTTCTTCTGTTAACTGCAAGAGTAAAAGAACAAATAGCAAATCCTGTATTTGTATAACGCATTTCACAAGGGCGAGTTAGTCTACCAACTAACGCAACAATATTTAAATCAGTAGCCATATACCATCTCCATTTTCAATTAATTAAACTTATTTTTCTTTCTTTACAAATAAGAACTTAACAATTGAGTTATTTAATAAGAACTTTTTCTCAAAAGAAACAATAGTTGAAGGGTCTGCAGATAATTCATAGTAATAATAGTGACCTTTGTCTTGTTTCTTCATTTCATAGGCGAATAATTTAACGCCCAAGTCTTCTTGCTTAGTGATTTCAACACCAGCTTCCTCAAATAAACTGGAAACTTGGTTAAGACCAGCTTGAGTATCTTCTTCATTTGCTTTGAAGATTACTGTGAACTCATAATTTCTCATGCGTCCTCCTTACGGACATCAGATCCACAATAGTGGATAAAGAGGCTTCTTTATAATCCATTTATAATATTATAAAGCGTGTGTTTGCCAATCAAACACATCAACTGACACTGTTCGCTAGAAAACCGCCGGAAGAATAACCGACGGTTAGTAGCCAGGTACTGCTTTAAGCAGCAAAAGCAAAATTGCCTAAGAATTACTTATTTTTATGTCTATTCTTTCTTAGTTTTTTCTTTCTCTTGTGAGTTGCAATCTTATGCTTTTTTCTTTTTCTTCCACAAGGCACTGTAAAGCTCCTTAAATATGATTTTTCGGTTATATTGTCACAACGTGACCCGAAGTAATTTAATAATTATTCATTATAAGTTTGCAATAAATATGAGATAATGTCAATCAACCTATTTTTGAGCAAACCTCTATTAGAATATTGATTTTATAACTATTTTTCAAGGTTAAAACTATAAAATTATATGAGTTTTTTAAACTTTGAATTAATTATAATTAAATGTATCTTTTTATTGTTCAATATTGTTAATAATTTATAAAAGAGTATATAATACATCTATAAGCTGGGGAGAGATAAATGAAGGTATTAATATTTGGATTAGGTGTAAACGGTGGTGGATTTACAGCTGCTAAATATTTTCTAGAACATAACCATCAAGTTTTAGTATCAGACATAAAAAATGAAAATTCTTTTGAAAAAGCTTTAAAAGTTTTAAAAGAATTAGGAGCAAAATTTCGACTAGGAGAACATCAAATTGAAGATTTTTTATGGGCTGATTTGGTTATAAAAAATCCAGGAATTCTTCCAAGCAATAAATTTTTACAGTATGCAAAGCATATTGCAACAGATTTTGCTTATTTATTTGACAATTTTAATCTAGATAAAACTAAAATAATTGGAATAACAGGAACAAAGGGCAAAACAACTACTTCTCATGCAATTTACCATGTTTTAAAAAAATCAGGATACAACGCAAAATTAGTTGGAAATATGGGAATTAGCGCATTCGAAATTGCTTCATACTTAGAAAAATCAGAAAACACAATAGATTTCCTTATATGTGAATTTTCATCATGGCAATTAAGAGATACTTTCTTATACATGAAAAATGAATTTCCACAAACACAAATAGCAATATTTACAAACCTTCTTGAAGATCATCAAAACACATACGATTCTATGGAAAGATATCTACAAGACAAACTAAAACTTTTTAATAAAAATACTAAAATTGCAATTTGTCCAAAAGCTTTTGAGAACACAATCAAAGAAATTACAAATTTAAAAAAGAAAAATATAATTTTCAGCGATGAAAAAATTGATAAAGAATTCTTAGAAAAACCTGAATTAATTCCTGCATATAAGGCATTATTAGCTCTAAATATCAAAAAAGAAAATATTTTTAAGCATTTAAATACTTTTAAAGGCGTTGCTCATAGAATTGAATGGGTTGGATTTTTAGATAATATCCTATTTGTTAATGATAGTGCTGCAACAATACCAGAAGCAATAGAATTTAGCATATCACATTTTAATAAAGTAAATGTTCATTTAATTTGTGGAGGTACAGATAAAAATTTAAAAGTAGATTATATGATTAATACTATTAGAAAAGCAAAATCATTAACTCTTTTAGATGGATCTTTTACCCAAAATAAATTAATACCATATTTAAAAGATAATAATATAAAATTTTATGGACCATATCATAATATGACTAATGCTTTTGATAACACTCTAGCTTTAGCAAAGGAAGATGATTCAATTAGCATGAAAGTTGTATTACTTTCACCAGGAGCAGCTAGTTTTGATTTATTTATTAATGAATTTGATAGAGGAAATCAATTTAAAAAATTAGCAAAACAAATTATCGATAAATAGAATTTCTTATCTTTTCAGCAAGCTTATAACCCTTATATAAAACTTTATTGATAGGTAAATCTAATGTTGGAACTCTTTTTAAAATTTCACCACCAAAAGAAGTCTTGAAAAGAGTCAAGCTTTTAAGGTGTTTAGAATTTGTTTCATCCCCTATTCCATACAAATCATAAATTTTAATATTTTGTTCTTTTAATTTATCTATTGCAAAATCTTGTATTGAATAACTAGCTGATATATTATCAACCTTTTTTGAAGCCCCTAATAAATATACGGCTAAAGATTTAGAAGAAATTAAAATAATTCCCCCGACAACTTCTTCATTATAATAAGCAAATAATAATTGAACTTTAACATCTTTTTTAGTCATTAAAATTTTATAAACATAATCATAGCTTCTAGGTTGAAAACCATCTCTTTTTGCTGTTTCAACATAAATATTATACCAAATATCAATATTTTCTTTGTTAATATCTACACTATCGGTCTTTATAATATCTTTATTTTTATTTAAAATTCTTTTTGCTCTTTTTTTATATTTTGCTTTTATATTTTCGATAGAATCTTCTAAATTAATTCTAATAGTTAACTCAGGTTGAACACTTTCAGTATTTAAAATAAATTTTTGAGAAAAATTTAATTCATTAGAATATTCATAAGGTAAATCAATCTTAAAAAATACAATTTTATTAGTAATTAGTTTGTTTATAAGAAGTAAAGCATCTTTTAACTTTTCTTGATTCAAAAAATTATTCTTATTAAGAGCAATTGGAGAAAAAGGAATATAAGCAATACATAAATTCATAAACAAAGGTTTAGTTAATATCACAATTTCATAACTAAATTCATCATCTATAATCAAAAATGCAGTTGCATCCCAGTTGTTATAGCTTTTTATTTCTGCCCAGTATTCACTAACAAAAGGATTTTTTACACTTAATTCATTTAAATCAATCTTTTTAACATTCATTTTTTAGATTATAAACCCTAATTGCTAATTATCTCAACTCTTACATACCCTTCCATATCCCAATATCTATTTACGGAGGTAGTATATCCATTCCACCTAAAGTTAAAATAAATAAGATCTAAAGAATTTAGACCCGAAGGTATTCTAATATTGTATCCATATTTTTTTGCTGGAACAGTTCTGTTTTCATAAGTAATATTTGAACTTTGGTTTTGTACATTACTATTAGCCTCAATATAATTATAAGTCCCATATCCATCATGCCAAAATTTTCCAGAAAAAGTTTTATTAGATAGAGTTTCATTTAAATATATTGGAACACTTGGATAATTATTTTCTGAAAAAAATGTGTCATCAACTGGTACAAAATAACTGGAAAAATAAATATTCAATGTATATGTTTTTATATAAGCATAATTGTACCAATAATAACCAAAGTTACTATAAACATAAATATTAAAATTTTCAGTTTGATTTGGTACACTTAAGTCGTAATCAGCAGTTTGATATTGGATTGTTGATTGATTATAATCAATACTTTGAGAATTTGCAGAGAGTATAAAAAGCGGTTCTTCATTAGGATTCCATATGCCATATATTTCTAAAGGCACACCAGGGGGTGCCACCTCTATTCTTTCGCTAGCAAAAATAAAAGTTGCAAGTGTTGTCATAAATAGCAATAAAATTAATCTTTTTATTTTCATATTCCCGTCTCTTCTTCCTTATTTCAATCATAATCTAACATGAAAAAATAAATATAACAAGATTATTAGCTATTTATTTATTAAAAAGATTACAAATATGGACAAATTTATTGACAATTAATACCAATCATATTAATCTTATGTCATGAGAATAGCAAGAATTATTAAATCAATTTCGATTTTATTTTTATTATATATTTTTTCAGTATCTTTTTGTTTTGCCTACAATCCAAGTTCAGAAACCAAAGCGGGATATTTTGATATTGAAGAAATTAATTATACCCCCATAATTACTAACACTGAAGGAATATACTATAGCCAAGGGTATGGCTCTAATAAGACCGTTAAAGTTATTAAAATTGCTGATTTGTACAATACCACAACTTCTAGAGAAAGTTATAAGGCTATCCCCCATATTAACATAGAAAATTACACTGCAACTCTTTCAAATCATTATGATCCTGATTCAGATGGTTATAAAGCTTGGCCTTGTAATTTACTTGCTAAAGTATCAGTTGATTATAGATATAGAAGTGATCAAACTTTCTATTTTGAACTTGGTACTAATGATCAAGTATATGAAGATGATGGATACGATCCTGTAAAAACATATCTATACCATAGAGCATATCTTCCTGACACTGCTTGGAGTTTTACAATAACATTATATTATATAATTGATGAATCTTCTGAAACTTTACCTACAAATGCATATCTATATCTTAATACCGATGGCCCTACAAACTATTATTTATTCTATTTAGAAAACAATGTAAATGAAATAATTTTCTACAACAGTAATTTAACAGATAGTATGACAATTCCAACGGTACCAGCTTTTGACCCAGAACCTTCATCTTTCTTAAATATCAATGCTAGTAAACCTAGTAGTTGGACAGAAAGCAGTTTCTTTGATAATATTGGATCAACAAATCTTGAATGGATTGTTTCTCTCCAAGCTGGAACAAACACAGGAACTACAACAAATAATGATTATTATGTTGGTTTACAAATTACGAGTAAAAATGATTTTACTCTAATATCAACAAATCCAGGCTCAGGGATAAAAGAAATTCCTTATTCAATTAAATTAAGTAAAAGAAATGATAGACCAAATAGAACAATTACAGTCAATGACTCTGATATAATCAAAGTTGATAATATTAGTGATAGTGAAACTAGAGATTTTTATATCTATTCCTATTCAGATGCATCAACCTATAATTTAAATGCTGGAAAATTTTCAGATACAATTTATTTAAACTTTATAACTGATTTAACTCAAAATGATTCAAGTTTTACTGATTCAATTGATGTATTCTAAATTAATTACAAAGGCTTATTAATTACAACAATAAGCCCCTTATATTTTCCTATATTAATGATCAGATTTTAAACCTGCTCCACAAATAGTAATTAAGCTATCACTCAATTTTCCATTACTATCACAATATTCTAGATATGCCGCATAATTAGCTGCTGTAGTATGTTCACAATATATACCTTTTTTTGCTAATATTTTTCGTGCTTCAAGAATTCTACCTTCAGGAGTATGAATAAATTTAATATTATACTTATAAGCTAATTCTAGTATTTCTTCTCCTCTCATAGGTTCTCCTATTGCAATACCTTCAGCTAAAGTAGCTTTAATATTTACTTTTAATGGTTTATGGAGATTCCTCTGCTTTGCAGCATAAAGGGGATCACAGAATTCACTTTGAATAGCATAGATATTTGGCATGTGCTCAATTACCCCGCTTTCCAACAAATGTTCAAGACCATGAATAACCCCTAAAAACAATGTACCATTACCAACTGGGATAAAAATATTTTCTGGAATTCTTTTTAATTGTTCATACACTTCATAAATATATGTTTTTGTTCCTTCATAAAACAATGGATTAAAAACATGGTTAGCATAATAAACATTATCCTTTTCCACTTTTTCCCTGCAAACATCAGCGCAGTGGTCTCTAGAACCTTCTACAATATTTACTTTAGCTCCATGAGCTTTAATCATATCTATCTTTTTAGGAGAAGTTCCCTCTGGAACGAATATTTCACATTCAATGTTTGCTTTTGCACTGTAAGCTGCAATACTATTTCCAGCATTACCACTACTATCTTGAACAACAGATTTAACTCCAATTGATTTACAATGAGAGATTAATACTACAGCACCCCTATCTTTAAAAGATAAAGTTGGCATCATATAATCCATTTTTAAAAATAAATCATCATCAAATTTAACAATTGGGGTTAGCCCTTCCCCAAGAGATACATCCTTCCAGCTTTCATCCTCGAGTGCTAAAAATTTTCTATATCTGAATAGGCTCCATTCATTTTTATCAATTTTATCCAAACTAAATTGGGGAGGGGTAAAATCCAATTTCCAAAGTCCACCACATTCGCATTTTGGTAAAAGAGTATTTAGTGGAACATGCTTTTTACATTTTGAACAAACAAAATCCATAATTAATTCTCCATTTCAGCAATAACTTCCATCTCAACTAAAGAGTTATGATGTAAAGTAGAACAAGGAACCACAATTCTTGCTGGTTTATGATTAAGTAAATATTTTGAATAAATTTCATTAATAATATCCCAATTATTAATATCTGAGATATATATACGAGTCTGAACTATTTGATTTTTTGTTATTCCAGCTTTTGTTAAAATATAATCAATATTTTTTAAAACTTGATTAAATTGACTATCAATATCTGAACCAATTATTTTGCCACTCTTAAAATCAATTGGAAGCTGTCCAGAAACATACAACATTCCATTTGAAATAATCGCAGGTGAATAATGACCTTTATTATTATAATCTAATATTATTTTCTTCATAATTTCCCTTTATATATTTATTTGTTCTAAAGAATAAATATCATTTCTTCTATGCTTTAATAATGGTAATTGCTTCCTTATTTCATCTATATAATTTAAATCAATATCATTAATTATTACATGCTCATTTTCATCAACTTGAGATACTACTTTCCCCCATGGATCTACTACAATACTATGTCCCCATGACTTGTATGAGGCATCTAAATCTCTAGCAGGAGATGTCCCAATTGCATAGACTTGATTATTTAAAGCTTGAGACCTAAACATAACTTGCCAATGTGCAGGTCCTGTTGTCATATTAAAAGCAGCAGGAACAAAAATTACTTTTGCACCTTTTAAAGTCATTAATCTTGCAAGTTCAGGGAATCTAAAATCATAACAAATACAAAGGCCCATTGTTCCAAATTCAGTTTCAAAAGTAGTAATTTGATTTCCAGGGCTTAAAGTTTCTGACTCTTTAAAATATTGACCACCCTTTACATCAATATCAAACAAATGCATTTTTCTATGTTTTGCAATTTGCTTACCAGTTCTATCAAATACATAAGCGGTATTATATACTCTATTATTTTCATCCAACTCAGCAACAGATCCAGCACTTAAATAAACATTATTTGCTTTGGCAATACTAGAACATTCCCTCCAAACCATAGCCATCTCTCTTTCTGCATATAATGGAAAGTTTTCCATTGCATAAGGACAGTTAAACATTTCAGGAAGTGCTATAAAATCTACATCATTAGGAATTTGAGTTTTTATAATATTTCTAACTAAATCTAATGAATCTTTTTTCTCTTTTTGAACTTTCATTTGAATCTGAGCTATTTTCATTATCTTTTTCCCCTTACTACATCCAGATAACTATAAACAGTAACTTTGTTAATCCCTAGCTTATCAGCTACCTGTTCAATACTACCTTTCATTAAAAAAATTCCTTTAGAATCCATAAAGCTAATTTTTTCAATCTTTTCTTCTCTAGATAAATCTTTTGGATCACAATCTAATAATATGTTATCAATTAAGGAAGTAATCATATTCTCAACATGTAAATCATCATTATTTATCTCTAAATCATAATCAAATAAATCATTGTCGATAAAACTTAAAACATTATCATCAATATTAGGTAAAAAAGTTTTTAAATATTCAATTTCATTAACTACTTTACTTGTATCTATATTGATACATAATGCTCCGATTAACTTATTATCTATATCTCTAATTAATAAGGTTGAAGATCTAATAATTTTATTATTTGCTGTTTTAAAATAATAATTACTAACATGATCATCTTTCAAATTTTTTGAAAATATCACCTGTTTTACAATATGATCAAAACTTTGGCCAACTTTTCTATTTGTAATTTTAGAATTTTCAACATTTACAACAGAATGCTCAGGATCAGATAAATCATGAAGCACTACCTCACAATCTTCTCCAAAGGTTTCCACAATCATCTTTGACATTAATATATATGGTTTAAAGATTGGATTGATTTTCATAAAACATCTCCTTATTGTAATTTTGCCCTACATGCAATATCTATTTCCTTTATAACTTGATTTTTAGAAATTAAATAAGCTTTTTCATACAAATTACAAACAGGACAAATATGAACAGGAATAATTAAAACTTTATCTCCAATTTCAACTTTTTTATTAAATTCTTTATTGTTAATAATGGCATGTTCATCAAAAACTTTCTCAATATACAAATTATCAAATCCAAAAATTGTACCTTTACCTATAGTTGAACAAATTCCTGTAGTTCTTTCTTGCATAGTAAGGCCTTTTGCCCCAACATCCAAAATGACTCTCTCTTTTGTTGGTTTGCTTATAACTGTAGCAAGTACTTTAGCAGCACATCGATTTTTATCATTTATTGCATTAGCTTGGGCAGCATCCATAAATATATATGTTCCAGGTCTTATTTCAGTAATACCTTTTAAGATTGGAGCTTTATTAAACAAAGTTGGTGTTGATCCATAACTTATCACCTCACATTTTAAATCTTCTTTTTCTGCAATAGCAGCAAAATTTAAAGTTCTTTGTTGTGCCTTTATAGAGATTTGTAAGCAATCAGCTACTGTTTTCGCTGAATAAGAATTACCATCATGGGAAAAAATACCTTTAAATTTTATATTTGGGCTTTCTTTTATTTGTGATAAAAGTTTTATAAAATCTTCTTCTTCTATAACCCCACTTCTAATTTCTCCAACTTCAATTTCAATTAATATATTTGCAATTAAATCATATTTAGAAAAGATCTTTTGAACATTAGTTAATTGTTCAATTGAATCAGCACCAAATGAGATTTTTATATCCTTTGCTAATTTTGCAATTCTCTCTAATTTAATATCGCCAACAATTTCATTAGCAATAAATATATCATCTAACCCATTTTTAGCCATAACCTCTGCTTCACCTACTTTTGCTACAGCAATACCTTTAGAGCCATATTCTACTTGAATTTTTGCAATTTCAGGCATTTTGTGGGTTTTTGTATGAGGTCGTAATAAAACTTTATTATCATCAGCATAAGATTGCATAAACTCTATGTTTTTTAACATTATTTCTTGATCAATTATTAAACTTGGTGTATCTAATTCTTTATAATTCATATTCTTACTTTCCTTATATAATAACTTTATATATAAAATTATATGATGTCAATATAAATTTTTATATGCAATATATAAAAAAACAAGCAACAAATATTTCTATTCATTGCCTGCAATAATTAATTAAATTATCTATTAACCAACTTCACCATTAACATATAATTTAGCTGTTAAAGTTTTTCCATCAGCAGATTTAATTGCCTTTCCATCAACTTTTACAACACCGTCTTCAGTGTACATTGGCATTTCAAAGAATTTATTACCTTTTACATAAAATCTATCTTTTTCAGGAGCACTTGTGCCTTCTGGTAATAAAGTAGTACCTACTTCAAAATCATCAGCAAATAATACTTCACAAGTTGAATGATCTTCATCACCCTTCTCTGTTGCTGCTAATAGCATACCTCTAGATTTAACGCCTCTAAATTTAGCTGGTTTTAAATTTCTTACAAGTACAATATTTTTATTTAATAATTCTTCAGCACTATAATATGGAACGATTGAAGAAACAATTGTTCTATCGTCATTTTCATCGCCAGTATCAAGTTTTAAAATATAAAGCTTATCCCCTTCAGGATGTTTTTCAACTTCAACAATTTTACTTACTACTAAATCAACACGTGCAGCAAAATCTTCAGCTACGCTTAAAGTTTCATTATTCTCTTCCACTTTATTATCTCCCTTATTATTATCTCTATCAGATTGTTTTCCATTAAATCTTTTTCTAAAGTCTTCAATTTGTTCATCTTCAATCTTAGAGAATAATAATTCAATATTTCCTATTTCATTAATATTTTCAAATTTACCTAAATCAGACCAATTTGCATCTTCACATTTTACAAAACTTAAGATTTTCTTACTAGTTACAGGCATATAAGGTTCTACTAAAATTCCTAAATCTCTAATTAAATAAACTAAAGTTCTTAATAATTTAGCAGCACTTTCTGGCTCTTCTTTTCTAGTTCTCCAAGGTTCTCCATCTTGGAAAGCCTTATTACCTACTGAAGATAAGAAAAAGATATTTCTTAAGGCATCTCTTTCTCCAGCTTTTTCTAATAAACCATCAATAGCTTTTTCTTTCTCTAGAATTTGTTCTATTAATTCAGAATCTAATTCACCTTCAGGAAGTTTTCCATCATAGAATCTATTAATAAATGTTAAAGTCCTATTTACAAGGTTTGATAAATTACCAATTAATTCACCGTTTACTTTTTCTTGGAAATCAGCCCAAGAGAACATAACATCTGATTTTTCAGGTCTGTTATAGAACATATAGAAACGCCATACATCACTTGGAACGCCTGTATCCATTACATCATTACCAAAGATACCAACACCTAAGCTTTTTGAGAATTTTCCACCTTCATAGTTTAAATACTCAGTAGAACTCATATGATGTAACATAGTCCAATTTTCACCAGTTGCTAATAAAGAAGAAGGGAAAATAACAGTATGGAAAGGAATATTGTCTTTACCAATAAACTGGAATAACTCAGTGTCTTCTGGGCTATGCCACCATCTTTTCCAATCTTCGACTGCATAAGCAGAAATTGAAATATATCCTATTGGAGCATCGAACCAAACATAAAACACCTTATCCTCATAACCTTTTTTAGGAACAGGGATACCCCATTTTAAGTCTCTAGTAATTGCTCTTTCTTTTAAACCATCTCTAATCCAGCTCTTTGTAACTTGAACTGCATTCTTTGCCCAAAAACCTTTAACTGAAGCTTCATTCATCCAAGCTTCCAACATCGGTAGAACTTTTGGTAAATCGATATATAAATGCTTTGTTTTTCTAATTTCTGGTGTAGCACCACAAACACTACAATGTGGATCAATTAATTCAGTAGGTTCTAAAAGAGTTGAACAATTATCACATTGGTCTCCTTTAGCATTCTCACTATGGCAGTGAGGACAAGTTCCTAAAACAAATCTATCTGCCAAGAATCTTTGACAATTTGGACAATATAGTTGTTCAATTTCCCCTTCTCTAATAAATCCGTTTTCATCAACCTTATTGAAAATATGTTGAACAATTTCTGTTTGCTTTTCAGTACTAGTTCTACCAAAATAATCAAAGTTAATATTAAACCAATTATATATATCTCTATGAATAACATGATAATGATCACAAAGCTCTCTGGGGGTTACGCCTTGTTGTAAAGCTCTAGTTTCAGTTGCTGTACCATACTCGTCAGTCCCACAAACATATAATGTTTCATATCCCTTTGATCTACAAAATCTAGCAAAAACATCAGCCGATAACACTTGAGTTAAATTTCCCAAATGAGGAATGTTATTTACATAAGGTAATGCAGAAGTTACTAGTCTTTTTTTCTTCATTAAAACCTCCAGGTAATCCCATAAAATGCAATAAAAATAAAATATTTTCTTTTGCATAAAAATTCAATAATACTTTTGCTATAATATAGTCGAAATAACAAATTTTCAACCTATATAGAATTATTAATATAAATTTATTATCAATTATTTCATATTTAAGATAAAACTAAGTATTATTCGAAAATTGCTTGACCTCGATAGTAAAACATAGTTACATTTAAGATATGAAGAGAAAAACTCTTGAGGAGAAAACATGGATCAAGAATCTTTCAAACCAGCAAATAAGAAATTGAATATTAGTCCTAAATTAATAATTGGATTGATTATTGCTGTAATAGTACTAGCTTCAGCTATGTCAAGTTTCTTCGTTGTTGACCAAACAGAACAGGCTGTAGTTACTCGATTCGGAAAGTACAGTAGAACAGTTGGCCCGGGTTTACAAACCAAAATTCCTCTAGGAATTGAAAAAGCTTATAAAGTTCCAACTCGTGTTGTTCAAACAATGACTTTTGGTTATAGAAGCACAATCAACACTAGCCCTTTAATTGCTAGTACAGATTACCCTTCTGAATCAATCATGCTAACAGGGGACTTAAATATCATTGACTTAGAATGGATTGTTCAATATCAAATCAGCAATCCAGAACATTGGTTATTTAATGTTAGAGAAAAAGAAAAAACAATTAGAGATATAAGTCAAAGTGTAATGAACCAACTAGTAGGAGACTTACCTATTCTATCTGTAATGACTAGTAAAAGAACAGCTATAGAAGTTGATGCTCAAAATCAAATGCAAAATACATTTGATTCATATGGTCTAGGAATTAAAGTTGTAACTGTTAAACTACAAAATATTGTACCACCTGAAGGAACAGTTCAAAATGCTTTTGAAGATGTTAACAAAGCTATTCAAGATATGAATAGATACATAAATGAAGGTAAAGAACAATACAACTCAATCATTCCTAAAGCACAAGGTGAAGCAAAACAACAAATTCAAATTGCAGAAGGTTATGCAAAAGAAAGAGTTAATAATGCTAAAGGTGATGTTGCTAGATTTAATAGCATGAGAGAAACTTATGAAAACAGTAAAGAAATTACTGCCGATCGTCTTTATATCGAAACAATGGAAGAAATTATGTCTAACAGCAATAATAACTTAACACTAATCGATAAAGATTTGGAAAATTTCTTACCAATTTCACAAATCCAAAATGCTTCCACCTCAGCTCCTGCTACAGTAGTTGATCAAAATACAACAGGAGGTACTAACTAATGAAAAAATTTGTAACAACTCTAGTTGTAATATTTGCACTATTAATCGTATTTGTTTTACTTGGACCTTTCTATATTCTAAATGAAGGTGAACAATCAGTAGTAACAAGATTTGGTAAAATAATAGATAGTGAAGATCAAGCTGGATTAAAATTTAAAGTTCCTTTTATTGATAATGTTTTAATCTATCCAGAAAAGATATTGTCATGGGATGGAGAAGCTCAAAGAATTCCAACTAAAGAAAATCAATTCATTTGGGTTGATACTACTGCTAGATGGAAAATTAGTGACCCAGCTAAATATTATGAAACTGTAAATACTTTAGATAATGGTATTTCTAGATTAAATGATATCTTAGACTCAACAGTTAGAACAGTTATTTCAGAAAACCCATTAAATGAAGCTGTTAGAAATTCTAACCAGATTAATGAAATAGATGTAGAAGAAAATGTTCAAAACTTAGATAATCTACAAGATGCAGAAAATTTAAGAAATTTAACTAAAACAACAACACTTCAAGAAACTATTAATATCGGACGTGAAGGACTTTCTTCAAAGATGTACAATATGGCAAGCACCTTTACTGATGCTTATGGTATTGAATTAATAGATATTGTTATACGTCAAATTAGATATAGTGATGATTTAACTCAAAGTGTTTATGAAAGAATGATTAAAGAAAGAAATCAAATCGCTGAAGCTTATAGATCTTATGGTCAAGGACAATTGGCTCAATGGAGAGGTAAAACTGAAAGCGAACAAAAGAATATTATTTCTTCTGCTTATGCAGAAAGTGAAGAAATAAAAGGTGTTGCTGATGCTGAGGCTGCTAACATTTATGCAAAAGCTTATGAAGTTGATCCTACTTTCTTTAAAATTTGGAGAACTTTAGAATCATACAAAAAAACAATTCCTAATTTAAATAAAGTATTAACAACTAATATGGATTATTTTGATTTATTATATGGAATCGACACACAAAAATAATTTAAAAAATAAAATAATTATTTGATATATAAGCTTGGATACATTTGCTGTATTCAAGCTTTTTTTATAATAATACAAAAATCTTTGAATAATTATTAGCCAATCTTAAATAATTATTAATATTTCTTAAATATTTATGTATAAATATTAAATAATACTTGATTTTAATGAATATCTATTGTATAAATATGCTAAATATTATTAGGAGGCGTCAAATGATTAACGTCGGAGTGATTGGAGCAACAGGTTATTCTGGAGCTAAACTAGTAGAATTATTATTAATCCATCCTGAAACTAATATTGTATACCTAGGATCTAAAAATCATGCAGGTAAAAAATTAAGTGATATTTATGGAAATTTCTCACCCTTTAAAGATTTACTTTTAGAAAATATAGATATATTAGAAGTTAGTAAAAAGTGTGATGTAATTTTTCTTGCATTACCTAGTAAAGTTGCAAAGAATATTATTAGCCAAGAAATCTTAGATAATACTGTAGTAATTGATTTAGGGGCTGATTTTAGATTAGAAGACCCAGTAGATTATGAAAAATGGTATAAAGCAGAAGCTCCAACAGCTGATATATTAAGCCAAGCAGTTTATGGCTTAACTGATATCTATAAAGACAAAGTAAAGCAAACCAAGCTTATTGCTAATCCAGGTTGTTATACAACTTGTTCAATCCTTAGCTTAGCTCCACTAGTATATAACAAATTAATAGAAATTAATTCAATAATTGTTGATGCTAAAAGTGGTGTTACAGGTGCAGGTAAGAGTTTAAATTTTAACTCTTTATACTGCGAGGCAAATGAAAACATTAAAGCATATGGGATTACAACACATCGGCATACTCCTGAAATAGAACAAGAATTAAGCAAACTTGCAAATGAGAAAATTGTTATCCAATTTACTCCTCATCTAATTCCAATGAATAGAGGAATTCTTGCAACTTGCTATGCAAAACTAAAAGATAATGTTTCATCAGAAAAAATTGATGCAGCTTATAAAGCATTCTACAAAAATTGTGAATTCGTTAACTATTTAGGACCTAATAAAAGTGTTGAAACAAAATATGTTAAAGATACAGATAGAATTGATATAAGTTTTACTATTGATGAAAGAACCAACAATATTATTGCTTTAGGAGCAATAGATAATCTAGTCAAGGGAGCAAGTGGACAGGCAATTGAAAATATGAATCTACATTTTGGATTTGATCAGTACCTTGGCCTTAAAAAATTTGCTTCTACCCCTTTATAAGGAGATAAGATGTATAACATTTTAGAAAATCCAACATTGCCAAAAGGCTATAAAGCTAATGGAATTGCAAGTGGATTAAAGAAAATAAAAAAAGATTTATCACTTATTGTAAGTGACACATTGTGTAATTGTGCAGGCACATATACTACAAATAAAGTTAAAGCTGCACCAGTTATTTGGGATAAAAAAATTACTTCTAATAAAATAAAAGCAAAAGCCATAATTGTTAACAGTGGAAATGCTAATGCTTGTACCTCTCTTCAAGGGGAAAAAGATAATGAAGAAATCGCTCAAACTGTTGCTAATAATTTAAATTGTGAAAAAGAAAATATTTTAGTTTGTTCAACTGGTGTTATCGGAGTTCCTCTTAATATGGAAACATATAAGAAAGGAATTAATAACATAGTTAAAACAATAGATTATGAAGATCAAAAACTAATAAACTTTAGTGAAGCTATTAAAACTACTGATACTATTAATAAAATTGTAAGTGTTAAATTAAATATTGATTCAAAAGAAATTACAATTACTGGTATGGCTAAAGGATCAGGTATGATCCATCCGAATATGGCTACAATGCTAAGTTTTATTGTAACTGATGCTAATATAGAACAAGATACACTACAAAATTTACTAGGAAATACAATTGAAGACACCTACAATATGATTAGCGTTGATGGGGATACTAGTACAAACGATACAGTACTATTTTTAGCAAATGGAGCTGCAAATAATAAGCAAATAGTAAAAAATACATCTGATTATGAATCATTTAAAGAAGCTTTTATGTATGTAAATACTTATTTAGCTAAAGCAATCGTAAAAGATGGAGAAGGAGCTAGTAAGTTTATTGAAGTATCAGTAAATGGTGCAAAAACTCAAAAAGATGCTAAAAACATTGCAAAATCAGTTATTAATTCAAGTCTAGTAAAATGTGCATTCTTTGGAAGTGATGCAAACTGGGGAAGAATTCTTTGTGCTATGGGATACAGTGATAGTGAATTTGATGTTAATAACGTTTCAATAATTTTTAAAAGTGAAAAAGGATCAATCAGTGTTGTAAAGAACGGAGTTCCAATACAATTTGATGAAGATTTAGCAAAAACAATTTTAATTGAAAATACTATTGATGTAGTAATTACTTTAGAAGATGGATCAGCTAATGCTACAGCTTGGGGCTGTGATTTAAGTTATGATTATGTAAAGATTAATGGAGACTATAGAAGTTAAATATTATGGAAAACAAAATGGAAGAATATATCAAAAAAGCTGATATACTTATTGAAGCAATCCCTTATATTAGGAAATTCTCTGATGCTACTGTTGTTGTAAAATATGGTGGCTCAGCAATGACTAGCCCTGAATTAAAAAAATCAATTATACAAGATATTTCAATATTAAAGTATCTTGGAATTAATATAGTTGTAGTTCATGGCGGTGGCTTAGATATTACAAATGCTCTAAAAAAAATGAATAAAAAAACTGAATTCATTAATGGATTAAGAGTAACAGATAAAGAAACTGCAAAAATTGCAGAAATGGTACTTTCTGGAAATATTTCTAAAGGGTTAGTTCAAGATTTACAAAGTCATGGGTTAAATGCTGTTGGAATCAGTGGTAAAGATGGAAATACTTTTGAAGTCTCAAAAGAAATTAAAGAAGTTGATTTAGGATTTGTTGGTAAAATTGATAAAGTAAATACTGAATTACTTGATACTTTATTAAAGAATAATTTTATTCCAGTATTCTCCCCTATTGCATCAGATAAGAATGGAAACACTTACAATATAAATGCCGACTATGCTGCAAGCGCTATAGCGTCTGCCTTAAAAGCACAAAAGTTAATCTTCTTAACTGATACAAATGGAATCCTTAGGGATAAAAACGATAATACTAGCGTAATAAATAGATTAACAAAAACAGAAGCTATTGAATATATAAATGATGGTACAATTAATGGTGGGATGATTCCTAAAGTTCAATGTTGTGTTGAAGCTGTTGAAAACGGTGTAAAATCAATTCACATATTAGATGGAAATCTCCCACACTCAATTCTTTTAGAAATTTTTACATCAAAAGGCTGCGGTACTATGATGTTTAAAAAGGGGCAAATAAATGATGACTGATCAAATTAATAAAACAAAAGAAGTAATTCTAAACACTTATTCTAAATTTCCTGTAGTATTTGAAAAAGGTGAAGGAAATTACTTAATTGATACAGATGGAAATAAATACTTAGATTTTGTTGCAGGTATTGCTGTAAATGCTTTTGGTTATAAAAATGAAGATATTAGCAATGCAATAAATGAAGTAGTTCAAAACGGCGTTTTACATACTTCTAATCTATATTGGCACCCTTATGAATTAAAGGCTGCATCAAAATTAATTGAATTATCAAAACTTAAAAAAGCTTTCTACTGTAATAGTGGTGCTGAAGCAAACGAAGCTGCTTTAAAATTGGCTAGAAAATTTGGTTCAAAAGATAATAGATATAAAATCATATCCATGGAACATTCTTTCCATGGAAGAACTTATGGAGCTGTTACAGCAACAGGACAAGATAAATATCATAAAAACTTCTTCCCTCTATTAGAAGGAATTGAATATGCTACTTTTAATGATATACAAAGCGTTGAAAAACTAATTGATGATAAATGTTGTGCAATTATTGTAGAACCTTTACAAGGCGAAGGTGGAATAATTCCTGCTACTCAAGAATTTTTAAGTGGATTAAGAGAACTATGTGATAAAAACAATCTCCTTTTAATCTTTGATGAAGTTCAATGTGGTATGGGAAGATGTGGAAAACCCTTCTGTCATCAATTATATGGTGTAAAACCAGATGTTTTAACTTTGGCAAAAGCACTTGGTGGAGGAATTCCATGTGGAGCAATGGTAGTTGGAGAAAAAGGTGAAGATGTTTTTGCTCCAGGAGATCATGCTTCAACCTTTGGTGGAAATTTAGTGGCATTAAATGTTTCAAGCGTTGTTTTAGAAAAACTAGCAAATGAAGAATTTATGAACAGTGTAAACGAAAAAGGAAAACTATTAACTGAAGGTTTAAATAAACTTATTGAAAAATATCCTGATAAACTAGTTTCAACTAGAGGATTAGGCTTAATGCAAGGACTAATTGTTAAATGTAATCCAGTTGATATAATTAATGCTTGTTTGAAAGAAAAACTATTAGTAGTTAGAGCTGCTAGTGATGTTGTAAGATTTGTTCCACCTCTTACAATACAAAAAGATGAAATAATTAAAATGTTAAAGATCTTAGATAATGTCATTGATAAACTTTAGCAAAAAATTTGGGAGATTAAATTAATAATCTCCCATTTTTTAGCCTTTTAGCTTCTTAAGCTCATCCTTAACAATTTCATCCATCTTTTTAATTAGATGTCTCAATTCATAAATTGTAACTGTTGGATTTAATAATGTACATTTTAAATATACTTTACCATTAACTGAAGTTTGACCAATTACTAAACCATTTTCATGCAATAGAATTTTTCTAATTTTCTTATTAAGTCTATCTGAACCTTTATGTTTAAAAACAACAGAACTTAATTCAGGTGGAATTAATGTTTCAAAATTATCTTCTAAATTTATGCTGTTATATAAATTCATAGCATTATTAACACACTTGTCAATAATTGTAGCATAACCTTTTTTACCTTGAGTTTGGAAAGCTATCCATACTTTTAGAGCATCAAATCTTCTTGTGGTTTGCATAGATTTATTAACTAAATTTGTATAACCTTCAATTTCATCTTCTTCTCTATTTAAATAATCAGCGTGCAATTTAAATGGATCTAATAAGCTCTTATCATTTACTAAAAATGCACTACAACTAATTGGAAGTAAAAACATTTTATGAAAATCAATAGTAATTGAATTAGATAATTCAATACCAGCAATTCTACTTTTAAAATTATCACTTAATATTAAAGCTCCACCATAAGCTGCATCACTATGAAGATACATAGAATATTGATCACAAATAGATCTAATACTCTTTACATCATCAATACTACCAAAATCGGTAGTTCCTATTGTAGCAACAGCCGCAATAGGAATATTATTATTTTTTAAATCTTCTTCAATCATTGATTTTAAAGCTGAGATATCCATTTTAAAGTTTTCATCTACAGGTACTTTTCTAACTGCATCATAACCTAAGCCTAAAATGTGAGCTGATTTCTCAACTGAAAAATGAGAAACTTCTGAAGTATAAATTCTAAATTTATTATAATTACTTGGGAGTCCCTTTTTCTTAATATCATGATTTAAAATCGTATTACAATACCAATCTCTTGCACATAGCAAACCACTAAAATTTGATTGACTTCCACCTGATGTAAAAACACCATCACTATCTTCACTCAAATTATACAATTTAGTTAACATGTCAATTACAAGAACTTCGACCTCTGTGGCAACAGGACTCTGGTCCCAAGAATCCATTGATTGATTGTATGTAGCTATAATTAATTCACTAGCAATACTTTCAATTAATGCAGGGCTGTGTAAATGAGCCATATAATTCTTGGAGGAAGTATACAAAAAGTTTGGAATAATTTTTTTAGTTATTCTATCTAAAACTACTTCAAAACTTTCCCCATCTTCAGGCAAAAGATTATATTGGTCAATATCTTTTTTCAATTCTTCTGGAGTTAAACCTTTATAAGCTAATGATGAATTAAAAGAATTAATTATAGCTTGTGAAGTTTTTTCAATAACTTCTTTATAATAATTTTTACTTTTTATATTGTTATTCAAAAGTAAATTATCAAACTCCATTATTTACCTCCTTAACCACAGAAGAGAAAATTTCTAACATTTCATCAATTTCTTTATAACTTACATTTAAGGCACATAATACTCTCATTACTGAACCGTATCTTCCACCTTTTTCCATAATTAAATGCTTTTCAAAACATTTCTTTTGGACTAAAGCTGATAAATCACCTGAAGCGGGTAGAGACCCAATCATGTCTTTTTCACCTTTAGGATCAACAAATTCTATACCAATCATTAGGCCTTTGCCTCTAACATCTCCAATTATTGATACTTCATCTTTTAATTCTTCGATTTTACCTTTTAAGTATGCACCTTTTTGACTAACATCGTTTAAGAATTCATCAGTACCAACAGTTTGCATAAGAACAGTACCAGAGGCCATAGCAAGTTGATTGCCTCTGAAAGTACCAGCATGAGAGCCAGCATTCCATCCATCATATTTTTTATCATATATGACTAAACTCATTGGTTGGGTACCCCCAACTGCTTTTGATACTAGAATTGCATCTGGAGAAATATTTGCATACTCATGAGCAAAGAATTTTCCACTACGACCAATACCACATTGAATTTCGTCAAAAATTAAAGGAATATCTAATTCCTTTGTAACTCTTCTAATTTCTTGTAAGAATCTAACTGGAGCTGGAATAACACCACCTTCTCCTTGAATAGGTTCTAAAATAACTGCTGCAGGCTTTGTAATTCCAGATTCTGGATCTTTTAAAGTTCTTTCAAAAAATGCTATTGCAGCATCTACGCCTTTTTCACCACCTAAGCCAAAAGGACAACGATAAGAATAAGGATAAGGGAAGAAATGTACATCAGGCATTAATGATGCAACTTTTTCTTTAGCATTTAAATTTCCAGTTAATGCTAAAGCCCCATGTCCCATTCCATGATATGCTCCTGAAAAAGCAACAATCGTTCTTCTACCTGTAACTGTTTTAAACAATTTAATTACTGCATCAACTGCGTCTGTACCGGATGGACTACAAAATTGAATTTTTGCATTGTCTCTTAATCCATTTGGTACTTTGTTGATAATTGTTTCAACAAATAAGTCTTTTGTTGGAGTAGTTAAATCTAGGGTATGAAGAGGAGCTTCACTTGCAATTAAATCAATCATTGCTTTGTTGATATTAGGGTCATTATGTCCTAAAGCAAGTGTTCCGGCACCACAAAGGAAATCTAAATACTTATTTCCTTCCACGTCTTCTAAATAGGATCCATAAGCTTTATTTAAAGCAAAAGGGAATTTTCTAGGATAACTCCTTGCATTTGATTCAAATGCGTTTTGTCTATCGATATAATAGCTATTATTTTTCATTTGGTTACTTCCTTAAAATAATTTTTCACCAAAACCCTTTTATTAGTTGCCAAAAAAAATTGTTAACTTTTTATTTTGGTTTTCTAGCTAGGGAGAATATAATTATATTTAATAAAAAGCTAGACTTTTATGAATCTTTTTTTAGAAAAAATAATACTTTTTTTTTAGTAAAAAAAAACAGATAGTTATTCACTTAAAAAACTGCATTATAACAAAAAAAATAAATTAAAAAATGCGTTATTTATCAATAATAATTATAATAAAAAAAACAGTGTTTTTTTACTCAAAAAACACTAAAAAAGTATAATATTTGTTATTTTTATATCAATGACAACTAATCTTGAATAACCAACTTATAAGCTGTTTTTTCAACAAGTTTTTTCAAAACTACTAAAATTATTAATGAAAAAACAATGCCAAAATAGAGTAAGTTAAATTTAAAGAAAAGAATTAATATTGATGGCGCAATAACTATTAATCCACCTAACATCCCAAGCATTCCATTCATATTTCTCTTCATTGCTGAAATTGCAACATCCCACTCTAATTTTGGATTAGAATAATCAATCCATAACCCTACTAATGAGACATTAACACTATTTATTAAAAATAGGGGAATCATCCAAACTAGTTGTATTAATTCAATCTTAAAAAATATTACAAAAGCAACAATAAATAAACATTGAATTAAACTAATAAAGATAATATGAAAACAAACCTTTGCTTTTACAACTTGCTTAATATCTATAGGTAATAATTTATTAATTCTAAACAACTTACCTTCTCTACTAACTGAAGTTGAAGATACTAAAACCATTACAGCAAATAATTGTACAATTGAGAAAACTATAGCAATAAAATATGGGCTAGTAGAAAAATCGCTCATCATTTCATTAATAGCTCCTAAACTACCAGTAAACTTCCAAACTGCGATTAAAATAATAGGAATTAAAGCTTCTCCAATTGTTTCAGATAGAAAGCCTTTTTCACCACTTAATATATAATATTCTCTTTTTATTAAAAAAACTAATAAATTAGATCCATTTAACTCATTTGAATTAATATTTTTTGCCTTACGTTTTTTTGAACTTTCTTTGTCTTTTGCATCTCTAACTAAATTCAGACATTTTTCAAACATTGGAGCAATAATTAAGCAAGAGATAATAAAAATCAATGCAGAAACTAATATAAATAATAATAAACTTTTATAAGAAAAGAACATTTTCCCCATTAATGAAAAATAAGGGAGTCCTCCGATTGACCCAATATAATTACTATATGCTAATAATTGGTTGTTTATATCATTAGTAATAGCTAATTGGAGCATTTCATTTGAAGTTTTACTAATATATAATACAGCAAGAATAAATGGAGCATTATTAAATAAATAATCTACTAATTTATAACTTCTTCCCCTAAATATTAAAACTTTTAAAGTAACTAATACACTACTCAATAAAATTGGTACAACAGGAAATAATAATAACAAAACAATTGATGCAATTAAAATTAAAAAAGAAAAACCTACATAATAAAATACTGCAGCAATTAGTGGTAAAACAATTACTAATGTTATCATTAAGGAATACATATAACTTACTAAAAATCTTGCTAAGAAAAATTCAGATTTAGAAATAGGTAAAAGATGCCATAAATTAATATCTTTTCCTCTAAAATAAACATGTTCTAAATATGTAGTACTCACAAATAATAGAAAAAGGATACCAGTAAACACACAAAAACTAATTCCCTGATCCATTATATTTAGAAAACTGGAAATTTGCATATAACCAAAATAATTTGAACCTAGCAAAAAAACAAAACTTGAAGCTATAAATAACAATCCTACAATTCTAATTATTGTACTTAATACTTTGTTTTTATTTTTCTTTGCACTAGAAATAAATTGTTCTAATGGTTTAGCTGCAATTATTTGATGTTTGACTAATGAATATATTACATTATATCTCATAACAAAGCCTCATCTACTACAGCTTCTAAATCCTCATTACCAGTTATTTCTAAGAATAATTTTTCTAAAGAAGCATTTTCTTTTTCATTAAATTCTTTTAATGATGAATTTAGTACTAACTGACCTTTATTAATAATACCAATAGAATCACATAAATTTTGTGCAACTTCTAAAACGTGAGTTGAGAAAAACACAGTCCCACCCTTATCACAAAATCTTCTCATTAAATCTTTTAATATATATGATGCTTTTGGATCTAATCCTACCATAGGTTCATCTAATACTAATAATTTTGGTTCATGAATTAATGCTGCAATAATTCCTAACTTTTGTTTCATTCCATGAGAATAAGAAGAAATTCTATCATCAATAGCTTTTTCAAGATTAAATAATTTAATTAATCTATTGGCTCTATCTAACCTTTCATCTTTTGGAACATCAAAAATATCACAAATAAATGAAAGATGTTGCATCCCTGTCATTTTTTCATAGAAAAGTGGTTCATCAGGGACAAACCCTATCATCTGTTTTGTTAAAAAACTTTCTTTCTGAACATCATGATTATCTATAAATATTGAGCCACTAGAAGGAGTTAAAACTCCCATTAACATATTAATTGTAGTACTTTTACCAGCACCATTAGGACCTAAAAAGCCAAAAATTTCACCTTCTTTAACTTCTAAATTTAGATTTTCAACAGCAAAAGGTTTATCCTTTTGATATTTTTTACTTAAATTTTTAAATTCAATCATAAATACCACCTATTAGATATCAAAATGATATCACATTTAATTACAGTATTAAGCAAAACCATTAGATTGTCAACAATTTTACAACTAAAAACAAAATATTACTATCACATATAACAAATAAAGACTTTTTTATAAATAAAAATAAACCATCATGTTTTAATTATACCGCCTAAAATGAATATTTATCGATAAAAATACAGTATTTAAAGGATTTTTTGAAAAAAATAAATATTTATTCACAAAAGGGGTTGAATATAAATGCATATTTATGCATAATGAGCTCAATAAAAAAAATAATAGGAATTGAAAGTCATGGATAAGAAAAAAGTTATTTTAGCATACAGTGGTGGTTTAGATACATCTGTTATATTAAAATGGTTAACAAACCAAGATTTTGAAGTAATTGCATATGTTGCCAACGTTGGCCAACAAGAAGATTTTAAAGCAGTTGAAGAAAAAGCTTATGCTAGTGGTGCTTCAAAAGTTTACATTGAAGATTTAAGAAAAGAATTAGTAACTGATTATGTAATTCCTGCAATGAAAGCAAACGCAATCTATGAAGGAACTTATTTATTAGGGACTTCTATTGCTCGTCCAATCATTGCGAAACGTCATATTGAAATTGCAAAAAAAGAAAATACTATCTATGTAGCACATGGTGCAACAGGTAAAGGAAATGACCAAGTACGTTTTGAATTTGGGTATTATATGCATATGCCTGAGGTAAAAATCATTGCTCCTTGGAAAGATCCAAAATGGTTAAGTGAATTTGAAGGTCGTTCAGATATGATTAACTATGCAAAGAAATATGATATTCCAATTAAGGCCTCTGTTAAAAAGCCTTTCAGTGAAGATGAAAACTTGATTCATATTTCACACGAAGCTGGGATACTAGAAGATGCAAGCAAAAGATGTCCTGAGGATGTTTATAGCTTATCTGTATCATTAAAGGATGCACCAGATGAAGAAACTTTATTAAGTTTTGAATTTAAAGACGGTACTCCTATTTCAGTAACAAACGAAAATACAAAAGAAACTTATACTGATCCTTTAGAAATGATTAATTACTTAAATAAAGTTGGTCATGACAATGCTATTGGAAGAGTAGATATGGTAGAAAACCGTTATATTGGTATTAAGAGCCGTGGTGTTTATGAAACTCCAGGTTGTGCAATCCTTTGGCAAGCTCACCATAACCTTGAAGGTATAACAATGGATAAAGAAGTTATGCATTTAAGAGATGGTTTAATGCCTAAATATGCTGAATTAATCTATAATGGTTATTGGCATGCTCCTGAATTTAACATGTTAGAAGCTGCTATGGAACAAAGCCAAAAAAATGTTACTGGAACATCAAAAGTTGCACTTTACAAAGGTAATATTATCATGGCTGGTATTTCAAGCCCAGTATCACTCTACAATGAAGAATTAGGATCTATGGAAATTAGTGGCGGTTATCAACCTGTTGACTGTAAAGGATTTATTAACATAAATGCTATACGTCTGATGGCTTCTGCTCAAAGAGATAACTAAAACCATTATTCAAGAGATACTAATTATTAGTATCTCTTTTTTTTAATAAAACGTGTTGCATAACGTTGTATTTTTAGTCTATAATTATAAAAAAGAACAACAAAAGTGAGATAATAATATGTGCAAATCAATTATGGAAATGGCTATTGAACAAGCAAATGAAACAATGTCCAAAGGAATTGGTGGCCCTTTTGGTGCAGCTATTATTGATAAAAATAATAATATCTATGTAGCTAGCAACTCCGTATTAGATTCTCACGATGCAACAGCGCATGCTGAAGTAAACGCAATTAGAAAAGCTTCAAAAGCTCTTGGAACACATGATTTATCAGGTTGTGTTCTTTATACTACTTGCTACCCTTGTCCAATGTGCATGAGTGCAGCAATTTGGGCAAATATCGATAAAATCATTTATGGCTGTACACCCGTTGATGCGGCGGAAATTGGTTTTAGGGATGATTTCATCTACAATTTTATCCAAAACAATTGTAATGATGACAACATTATCGAAATTAAACAGCAAGACAGAGAAAAAACTTTAGCTCTATTTAAAAAATATAAAGAGAAAGAACACACTTTATATTAAAACAAAAAAAATAGAGCCAGATTCAAAAGAATCTGGTTTTTTAATCAAAAAATAAAATTCAAACTAAATAAAAAGTAAATATTTTTAATATATACTATTAATTATAAATTTGTTATATCATAAATTCTAGGAGGGATTCTATATGCAGAAACTTGGATGGATTGGGACAGGCGTAATGGGCAAAGCCATGTGTAAAAGACTAATAGAAAATGGATATGCCATTAATGTCTATAATAGGACTAAAGAAAAAGCTCAAGATTTAATAGATTTAGGCGCGACATATTGTAATTCTCCCAAAGAAATAGCAAAACAAAGTGACATAGTATTTACAATTGTTGGTTTCGTTAAAGATGTAGAAGAAGTATACTTTGGAGTAGAGGGATTATTTTCTGGAGCAAAACAGGGTCAAATCTTTTGCGATATGACAACAACAAGCCCTACTCTTTCTAAAAAAATATTTGATTATGGTAAAGCCATAGGCATATCTACATTAGATGCTCCGGTTTCTGGTGGAGATGTTGGTGCAAAAAACGGAACTCTATCTATAATGGTAGGTGGAGAAAAAGAAACTTTTGATAAAATGAGTGAATATTTTGAAATTTTAGGAAAAAGTTATATTTTAGAAGGCCCAGCTGGTGCTGGTAGTCATACAAAAATGGCAAATCAAATTACTATTGCAGGAACTATGGGAGGTGTTTGCGAAGCTTTATTATATGCCGAGAAAAACAACCTAGATTTAACCACTTTAATTAATACAATAAAAAGTGGAGCTGCAGGTTGTTGGACACTCGATAATCTAGCTCCAAGAATAGTAAAAGAAGATTATAACCCTGGATTTTTTATTGATCACTTTATAAAAGATATGAAAATTGCAATTGATGAATGTGAAAAGTTAAGCATTAATTTACCTACTTTAAAACTAGTTGAACAACTATATGAACAATTGCAAAAAAACGGAAAAGGGAAACTTGGAACTCAGGCGCTTATTTTAGCATTAAGAGAATTAAATAAGAATAATACTAGGAGTTAAAATGGAAATAAAAAAAGATGGTGCAATATTAAAAATTGAAAATAAAGAAATAAAATTAGATGTATTACATGATAATGTTGATGTTACTTCAATTGATATTTCTTCATTACGTGCAAAAACTGGAATAATTACATATGATCCTGGTTTTGCAAACACAGGCTCCTGTCAAAGTTCAATCTGCTTTGTAGATGGAGAGAAGGGTATTTTAAGATATCGTGGTTATGATATTGAAGACTTAGTTGAAAATTGTGACTTCGTTGAAGTAGCTTATCTATTAATTAAAGATGAATTACCAAATAGAGAACAAAGATTTGAATACCAAGAATTATTAAATAAACATTCCATGCTTCATACTGATATGCAGTTATTCTTTAGAGGGTATCCTCAAAGAGCTCATCCAATGAGCATTCTATCTGCTATGGTAGCATCTTTATCAGCATTCTATCCTGAATTAGAAAAAGATGAAAATCCAGAAGACCATCTTGACTTAACAGTAACTCGTTTATTATCAAAAATGAGAACAATAGCTGCATTTACTTATAGACAATCTGTTGGACAAGATTCTGTTAATCCATCATATAAGTATTCATATTGTGAAAACTTTTTACATATGATGTTTGATTCTCCAGTATATAATTATACTCCAGACCCAAAACAAGTTGATGCTTTAAATAAGTTATTAATTTTACATGCTGACCATGAACAAAACTGTTCAACAAGTGCAGTAAGACTTGTTGGCTCTTCTGCTGCAAATTTATATGCTTCTGTTTCTGCTGGCTGCTGTGCTCTTTGGGGTAAAAAACATGGTGGCGCAAACCAAGCAGTATTAGAAATGCTTGAAAAAATTTACAATGAAGGTTGGAGTATTAAAGAAATAATACAAAAAGCTAAAGATAAAAACGATGACTTTAGACTATCAGGTTTTGGACATAGAGTTTATAAAACATATGACCCTAGAGCAAAAATCGCTAAAAAATTATGTAGAGAAGTCTTAGGTGATGATGCTAGTAAAGATCCTTTACTAAATATTGCTCTTGAATTAGAAGCAACTGCTCTTGAAGATCCATACTTTATTGAAAGAAATCTATATCCAAATGTAGACTTCTACACAGGTATTATTTTCCACTACATGGGTATTCCTTCTTCAATGTTTACAGTTATGTTTGCACTTGGTAGACTCCCTGGTTGGATTGCACATTACCTAGAATGGAAAAAAGATCCTTATCAAAAAATTGGAAGACCTAGACAAGTATACACTGGCTTAAACCATAGACATGTTATACCTATAGATCAAAGATAAAAATCTTTATAAAAATAACTACCTCCAAATAAAAATAAATAATTGATAATTATTAAAAAAATTTGGAGGTATTTTTATCTTTTAATTTTTTTTTTTTAATGATATTCTTCAGATATGAAAAATAAAAGATGGAAAACTAGTGAAGATACTACTTCAAGCTTATATTATCATATTCTTTGGTGTGTAAAATACAAAAGAAAATTATTAGTAAATGATGTAAAAGAACGGCTTGAAGAACTAATATATGAAAAGGCAAAAGAAATTGATGTAATAATTGTTTCAATGGAAATCATGCCTGAGTGTGTCCATCTATTTATAAAAGCTAATCCAGAAGACAGTCCACATTTCATTGTCCAACAATTAAAAGGGGCTTCCTCAAAAACACTAAGAGATGAATTTGTTCAACTAAAAACAAAAATTCCTACTCTTTGGACAAGAAACTATTACGTATCTAGTTTTGGAATATTAAATGAATCAGAAATAAACACATATTTAGAAAGTCAAAAGAATAAATAAAAAAGATAGTTAGAAAATTTCTAACTACCTTTTTTTTGACTTTAAAAAATTTATTATTTCTTTAATAAGTTTAATAAGCCACCCTCTATTAACATATCTAATTGATCTTTAGTAATATCACATTTCATCTTGATATTTCTATCTCCAATTTGAACAATTACAGGATTATCTTCTAAATGAGCCATTGTAATTTGATCTGGTAAATCTTCAATAATAATCTTCTCCCCTTGTTCAATATTTTCATAATCAGCTTGATCAATAAAGGTTAAAGGAACAATTCCAAAATTACATAAGTTGTTTTGGTGAATTCTTTCAATTGAAACAGCTAAGACAACTTTTACTCCCAAATACATAGGACAAATTGCTGCGTGTTCTCTTGAAGATCCTTGGCCATAAGAAGCTCCAGCTACGATAAAGTTATGAACTCCATTTGCCTTGTTCTCTTTACATCTTGTTGCAAAAGTTGAATCAACATTTTCAAAAACAAATTCTGCATAAGCTGGAATATTTGATCTATATTTTAATCTAGCACCAGCTGGCATAATATGGTCAGTAGTAATTTTATCTCCGACTTTTATTGTAATCTCACCCTCTACTTTATAAGGAAGAGCTTCATTCTTTGGTGGGGCTCCGATATTTGGACCTCTAACGATTTCAACATCACTTGTATCTTCTTTAGGGAAGATAAACATTGAATCATCAGTTACAAAATGTTCAACTTTTAATGAAGAGGGATAATCAATCCCATTATCATCTAAAGGATTAGTAAAAACACCAGTAATTGCACTTAATGCTGCAGTTTCTGGACTAACTAAATATAATTGAGCATTTTGAGTTCCGCTTCTTCCTTCAAAGTTTCTATTAGAAGTTCTTAAAGATATTGCATTACTAGATGGACTTTGATGATTTCCAATACAGAAACCACAAGCACTTTCTAAAATTCTAGCACCGGCTTTAACAAATTTTTCTATACTACCATCTTCACTTAGCATTAATAAAACTTCTCTACTTCCTGGAGCAATACCTAAGCTTACAGAAGGATGAACAGTCTTTCCATCTAAGATACTAGCAACTTTTCTTAAATCATCATAACTTGAATTAGTACAAGAGCCAATTAATACTTGATCAACTTTTGTACCTTTCATTTCTTCAATAGTCTTAATATTTCCTGGACTATGAGGACATGCACATAAAGGTTCAACTTTAGCAAGATCTATTTCAAAAAGACCATCATAAATAGCACCTTCATCAGCACTTAATTCTTTATATAATTCACCTCTATTTTGAGCTTCTAAGAATTGTTTTGTCTTTTCATCACTAGGGAAAATACTTGTTGTTACACCACATTCAGCTCCCATATTACAAATTGTTGCTCTTTGAGGAACTTCAAGAGATTTAACACCATCGCCTGTATATTCAAAAATAGTATTAACATTACCCTTTACTCCAAATTTTTGAAGCACAGTCAAAATAACATCTTTAGCACTTACCCAAGGTCTTAATTGATTTTTTAATCTAATTTCAATTACTTTTGGTGTAATAATATGAAAAGGTTTTCCAGCCATAGCAACTGCAATATCTAATCCACCTGCACCAATAGCAATCATTGATAAACCACCACCAGTGGGAGTATGAGAATCACTACCTAATAGAGTTTTTCCTGGTGCCCCAAATCTTTCTAAATGTACTTGGTGGCAAATACCATTTCCTGGTCGTGAAAAAACTATACCTTTTTTTGCAGCAACACTTTGTAGATATTTATGGTCATCCGCATTTTCAAAACCAACTTGAATTGTATTATGATCAACATAACTTACGGCTAATTCATTTTTCACTCTCTCTAAGCCCATTGATTCAAATTGTAAATATGCCATTGTACCTGTTGCATCTTGTGTTAAGGTTTGATCGATTTTTATTCCAATTGGATCTCCAACTTGATATTCACCTTCTACCAAATGATCCAATAAAATTTTCTCGGTTAATGTTTTTGCCATATAATTCACTCCTATTTAACTAAATTATAATGAGAAAACAATAATATGCAACTACTCAATATAATTTCTTTTATTATAATATTTTTTTAACTTTTAATATAGAAATACTTTATTTTTTTAATTTTGAAGACTTTTTTAAAGAAATCGAAAAAACAATATATTCAGTAAAGACAATTGCAAACATAAAAATTCCAAAATTCTTCATTACAGATTTAAAGCCAAACTTTTCAAAAATATATCCACTGATAATTGAACCAAAAACTAATCCACAAGTTAATAAAACCTCATGAATTATCATTCGTCGAGTTCTATTTACAGCACCACTTACACCATGGAAAATACTCTGTAAATACATAAGAGAAAAAATTAATCCAAATAGTATAAAAATAATAAAAAGAGAATAATAATCATTGCACAATATTGTAACCAAGCATAAAACAGCCAAAACTAACTGACTTAGGATAATATAATTACCTTTAAAATGCCAAAAACTCATTTTGCCCAAATAATAAAAAGCGAAACAGCTAACAACACCTCTACTCCATAACAAAAACCCAATTCTAGTTTCATTAATTAAAAGTACATTTTTTGCATACAAAGGAAAAATATTACTTAGCATCCCATAAAAGAAATATGCTAAAAATACAGCTATCCATGCAAAATATCTTAAAGGAGTACTATTATCATTATTTTTATTGTTTATAATATATTTCTTTTCACTTTCGACAGCTTTTAAATATGGAACTTTATTAGTTAATATAAATACAATTAAAGAAAGTAGTATAAAACTTCTAACACTTATTATTAAAGGTAATTTAACATCTATTTCAGTTAATAAGCCACAAATAATAGATGAAAAAGCAATACCAGCACTCCAAGAAAAATTAAAATAACTTATTGCTTTATTTAAATGTTTACCTTCTCTACCTCTAGAATACCAAGTTTCCATATGAGGCCAAAGTAAAGCCATAAATCCACCATAAAACACTAAAGTAGATAGAATAAAAATATAAGAATATGATTTTAAAAGTAGCATAATAGATATTCCCATACCTACTAGTGCAAAATAAATATTTTGTCTTGGACACAGATGACTTGTTGGTTTTTCCAATAATAAACAAAACACTACATATGAAATAGAAAAACTAGAAACGGTAATAGCAATAGTTGATGCAGAATAATTTAAAACATCATTTAAATAATAAACTAAGGCTAAATTTACCATTGAAATAATCATTTGAGCAAAAAAAGAAATTAAGCTTAAAAACAACAATTGCTTATTATCATGGGTCATATAAAAATCTCTTATCATTAAATTTATGTTAGATTAACATAGTAAATAGAAAAAGTCTTGTTTTATTATTAAAAATAGTATATTTTTTCATCATGAATACAGCTAGTAATTTATTAAAAAATGCACCATTTCTATCAGCTTTTTTTGCTTGCATAATTGCTCAGTTCTTAAAACCTATAATTTCTATAATTATTGGTGAGAAATTTGAATTTAAACAAGCTTTCTCAACAGGAGGAATGCCATCTAGTCATAGCGCTTCAGTTGTAGCCTTAACAACTACTATTGGAATCTTATATGGATTAGGATCTCCCTATTTTGCAATATCAGCAGTTTTTGGAATAATTGTCATTCATGATGCTATGGGAATTAGAAAAGAAGCCGGTAAACAAGCCGAGTTATTAAATCAATGGAGTAAAATCTTCACAGAGATTCATCAAGATGGACAATTTACTCAGGCAAACTTAAAAACTATGTTAGGTCATAATTTTTCACAAGTATCTGCTGGAATTGTATTAGGCTTAATTGTTGGAATAGTTAGTGCATACGTTATTTAAAAACTGAAAATCAACATTTTTTCAAAACTCCTTTTATAATCAAAGGAGTTTCTTTATAAATATTCATCATTCTATAATAAATATACAAAAATTAATAATATTTCATAAATAAATATACAAATTATATTGACATATCATGTATATTTATGCATAATCATATTTATTAAACAAGAATCACACAGTTTAGGAGATATTTTATGAAAAAAAATTTATTTATTTTAATTGGATTATTAACAATTTTTAATTTCAATATTTATGCAAATGGACAAAAAGAAGATACTAATGTACTAAAAGTAGCAAGTAACTGTGAATGGCCACCATTAGAATTTGTTGATGTTAATGGAGATTTAGCCGGTTTTGAAATTGAACTTTTAGGAAAACTAGAAACAGTAACAGATTACAAATTTGAAGTAATTAACGTAGCTTGGGACGGAATTTTTGCTGGTTTAGCAAACGGGGCATATGATTTCATTGCTAGTGGTGTTTCAGTAACAGAAGAAAGAAAACCAAAAATGGATTTCTCCTCAACTATCTTAGAAATCACACAAAGTATTATCACTCCTGTTGGAACAACTGGTTTAAACAATTTAGAACAATTAGCTAACAAAAAAGTTGGTGTTCAAGTTGGAACAACTGGTCACTTAGTTTTATTAGACCACGAAGACTTAGATATTGATATCAGAGCATATGATAATATTTCATTAGCAGTAGAAGATTTATTAAATGGAAACATTGATTGTGTTGTAACAGATAGTGTTGTTGCTAGTGATTATGTTGTATTAAACGACAACTATAAAGACAAATTAAAAGTTTCAGGTTATGCAAGTAGTGATGTTGAACCTATCGCAATGGCATTCAAGCAAGGTGATGCTGAAACACTAAAGATTGTAAATGATGGCTTAAAGAAACTAGAAGAAAATGGCGAATTAGCTGCTCTAAAAGCAAAATGGAATTTATAATTAAACAAATATAATTAATTTAGCAGTGTGATTATTTCACACTGTTTTTTTTCATTAATTTATATTTTATATTATTCTTGCTATTTTAGCTAAATAACAATAATCTTATAAAAAAAGCTTAGGATAAAATATGATAGGTAATAGTATAAATGGATTTTGCATGGCTTTAGCAGATAGTATTCCTGGTGTTTCAGGAGGTACTATTGCATACATCTTAGGATTTTATGACACACTACTTGAAAGCATAAATAATGGATTTTCCAAAGATAAAATACAAAGAAAAACCGCTTTAACTTTTTTAATTCAATTATTAATTGGTTGGTTAATTGGTTTTATATTAAGTATAATAATACTATCTACCCTATTTACAAATCATATTTATTTTATGAGTTCATTACTTATTGGATTAACTATTTCTTCAATCCCTTTAATTTTCTTTGAAGAAAAAAATATATTTAAGCTTAATACAAAATCAATTATTAAATATTTAGTCTTTTTCTTAATTGGCTTTACTTTTGTAATTTTAATTTCAACTAATGCAAGTAATAATATTGAATCAAAAACAGATTTAACAAATATAAATTTTTATTTAGGACTAAAATTAATTTTTATAGGAATTTTAGCTATATCTACAATGATTTTACCAGGAATATCAGGATCTTCGTTGTTAGTTATATTTAATTTATACATTCCAATTATAAGTGCAATTAAAGAATTATTATCTTTTAACTTTGAATACTTTTTGGCAATTTTATTATTTGGTTGTGGAATTCTAATTGGAGCCATTACTACTGTTAAAATTGTAAAAAACGCTCTAAAAAAACATAGATCCTCAACAATATGTTTTATCCTAGGATTAATAAGTGCTGCAATATATTCAATTATATTAGGTCCTACGTCCTTAGATATACCACAAGAGCCATTAAGCTTTTCAACATTTAATATATTAGCTTTTTTGTTTGGTCTTTTGATAATTCTTTTATTACACAAAATAAAAAATAAGAAAATACAATAAATTATTCACCTTTTTAAATGAATCTTGAATATTTATACGCTTTAACTTGACTTTTTTGCATATTTATGGGATAAGATACAAGTTAATGCATAATTAATGTAAGGAATATACAATGAACGATAAATCTACAAAAACAAAAGCCTCTGATAAAAAGAAAAACGCGATAACCATTCAAATGACAGATGGTGTTCTAATTCCTAATAAGAACGACGGAAAAATTATGAATAGCTGGAGAATTACCTTTTATGGAGCTTTAGTTATATTAATTTCACTCATAACATTTTTCCCTGATCCATATATGGAAATTTTTAAAGTTTGTATTAAAGGTACTCCAGTTACCTTCCAATGTACAATATTTGCAATAATTGGTTCTGTAATTATTGGTACAATAACAGGATTAGGGGCTGTATCAAAACATCATACAATTAATATGATTAGTGGTGTTTATGTTGAACTTATTCGTGGTATTCCATTATTAGTACAATTAATATTTATTTACTACGCTTTAGGAAGATTCTTCCATTTAAATGGTATTAGTGCTGCAATAATTGCTTTATCAATTTGTTTTGGTGCTTATATGGGTGAAATCGTAAGAGCAGGAATTCAGGCTATACCAAAAGGACAAATGGAAGCTGCTATTTCTTTAGGTATGTCTAGATACCAAGCATTTAGATATGTAATTTTACCTCAAACACTAAAAATTGTATTACCTGCAGTTGGTAATGAATTTATCAGTATGTTGAAAGACTCTTCTTTAGTATCAGTTATTGCATTAAGTGATATTTTAAAAAGAGGAAAAGAATATATATCAAGAACATTCCTATCTTTAGAAACAATGTTAGTAGTTGCTCTTATATATCTATTAATTACACTTATTTTATCTCGCTTAGTAGGTAAACTAGAAGAAAGGATGAATGACAATGCCTAATATTAAAATCAAAAATCTAGAAAAAACATTTATAACAAATAATGGAAATACAGTAAAAGCTGTTGATAATGCTTCTTTAGAAATTAATGAAGGAGAAGTAGTTGTTATTATAGGCCCATCAGGAAGTGGTAAATCAACTCTACTTAGATGTATCAATAAATTAGAAATTCCAACTGGTGGTTCAATTTTTGTTGATGACGTGGATGTTGCAAATAGTTCAACTGACATTAGAAAAATTAGAGAAGAAGTTGGAATGGTTTTCCAATCTTTTAACCTATTCCCCCATTTAAGTGTTATAGATAATATTACTTTAGCTCCACTAAAAGTAAAAAATATGGATCAAAAAGAAGCAAAAAAAATTGCATTACAACTTTTAGATAAAGTAGGACTAAAAGAAAAAGCTGAATCATATCCAAATCAATTATCAGGGGGCCAGCAACAAAGAGTTGCTATAGCAAGATCCTTAGCCATGCATCCCGATATTATGCTTTTTGATGAACCGACAAGCGCTTTAGACCCAGAAATGATTAAAGAAGTTTTAGATGTAATGCTAGATTTAGCAAAAAGTGGAATGACCATGCTTCTAGTTACACATGAAATGGGATTCGCTCGTGCAGCTGCTACGAAAGTTGTTTTTATGGATGAAGGTAAAATAATTGAGACCGGAACTCCTAATCAAATCTTTGATAACCCACAAAATCAAAGAACAAAAACATTTTTGGAACATATTTTATAAATAAATAAAAATTAAATAAATTGCTATTACCGAAATTTTGGTAATAGCTTTTTTATTTATACCGCAAAATCAAATCTTTTTTATTTGTCATCTAATAGATATTTTACTAACTAAAATATATAAATTTGACATATAATTTTACACAATAATTGACATATGTTACATTTTCACTTATATTATAATAAAATAAAAAACTTGTCATAAAAAAATATGATAATTTTTTATATTTTATTTAGAGTATTAACTCTCTTTTAATTATCACTCGCAGGGTGTTCTTTTTATCCTTAAGAACACCCGCTTTTTTTATTTTACATAAGAATTAGGATTGTCAAAAAAACTTTTTAAGTATAAATTATTCAAATGAGGTTACTAAAATGAAAAATAAAACATCTTGGTTAGAGAAAAATATTTCTTTACCAGTATTAGTTCACCCAGAAGCAGAAAAAGAGAATTCCATATCTCATGCAATTGCTGCTGTTTTTGCCGCTATAGGAATTATTTATATAATTTTTAATTTAGGTAAAGTTGAAACGACTTATTTAAAGGTGGGTTTACTAATTTTTGGATTTACAAATTTCCTATTATATTTTGCTAGCTCACTTTATCATGGACTTCCTAAAAATAATACAAAAAGGGTTTGTAGAATTTTGGATCACAGTAATATATATTTTTTAATTGCTGGGACTTATACCCCGCTATTATTATATGTAAACACAAGTCAAACAATTAAACTATTTTATTTGATTTGGATTATTGCTGCATTTGGTATTGGATTTACTTTAATATTCTGGGGAAAATTAAAACCTTTACATGTTGTTTTATATGTTGCAATGGGTTGGATTCTAGTTTTTTTCTGGAATGATATAATTCCATTTTTACCAAAAGGTTTATTTAAATATATTTTAACTGGTGGTATTCTTTATACTCTTGGAGTTATTTTCTATGGATTTAAAAAAATTCCACATGGCCATTTAATTTGGCACATTTTCTGTATTGCTGCAAGTGTAGCTTTCTATATAGGTTTTTTAATATATTTATTATAAGAAAAAAAATCCCTATTTTTTTAATAAAGAGGGATTTTTTTTATATCTAGTAGCTTATTCAGCTAATAATTGTTCAATTGCATTTTTCAATGTCTCTTTTGGAACCATTCCTTGATATCCATTTACAGGCTCCCCTTTTCTATTCAATAAAATAGTTGTAGGCAAACTGTTTGTCTTAAAGAGATAAGAAATATAACCTGGATCTATAACACAAATTGTATCATCATTAAAATACTCTTGAGCAAAAGCATTTACTGCATCCATAGTTTCCCTTTCTCCATCAAAAGAATCAAAGAAAATAAATGTTACTTCATCTTTATATTCTTCACTAGCCTCAATAAAGTCAGGCATCTCTTGTTGACATGGTGGGCACCATGATGCAAATAAATTTATTACAACAGGTTTCCCTAATTCAGCTAATTGCCAAAAAGTAGTCTCTTCTCCATTTAATAAAGTTAAAGGGATATCTGGCATTACAGTAGAAGCTTCAGCTTCAGTATCATCTGCTTCACTATTACTTGTATCATCATTAATACTTTGAGCATCAGAAGTTTTAACGGTTTCTACTACATCCTCACTTACTTCTGTTTGTGCTGCAACAGAATTTGTAGATACATCATTATTTGTTAATTCACTTTCCTCTGTATTTAAGGTAGGTTTATATGAGGTATCAGGGGAATTTTTACTTAATTGCCCATAGCCAAAATAAGCTCCTACAAAAACAACTATAATGATTAATACTATAATCAAACTATTTTTTTTATTTTTATCCATTTAATTTCTCCAAATTATTCAAAAAGTATTGCGGGAGAATAGCCTAAAACCATTAAAATTCCCATCAACAATAATAAAACACCACTAATAACTGTTACAACTTTATAATGCTTCTTGATAAATGAAAAAGCGCCTTCTAATTGTTTTAATAATAAAGCTGATAAGAAAAATGGTACTCCTAAGCCAAGCGAATATGCTATTAAAGTAAATATTCCTTGATATAATGTATCGGTATTTGCTGCTAACATTAAGGCTGAACCTAAAAATGGTCCTGTACAAGGAGACCAGCCAACTGCAAATACAATTCCAAAAATTAAAGAAGAAAAGTAATTTAATGACTTTGCTTTAAATTTTAATTTATAAGTATTTTCTAAAAATGGTAACATTTTTAAACCTAAGAAACTTAAGGCAAAAATAATTACGATTACTCCTCCTATCCTATTGATAGTTTCTAAATGTTCACTTAAATACTGACCTAAGAAACTTGCACTAGCTCCTAAAGTCGCAAATAATATTGTGAACCCTAAAATAAAGAATATCGAATTAAATAGTAACTTATTTCTATTTTTTTCTTCATTATCCTTATCCGCGATGTTACCAGCTAAATACCCTATATATAAAGGAATCATCGGTAATACACAAGGACTTATAAAACTTAATAAACCTTCTAATAATGCTGTTATATATGCCATATTCATATAATATATGCAATAATTTAATTGTAAAGTAACTTTATCACTAAATTAAAAAGCTATACATAAACTACAAACAAACTACATATTTGAAATATATTATAAATTTCTCTATTCAAAATTAACTCTATTATAATATAATTACTACATGTCTAAAAAAAATAAAAAAATAGATTCAAAAGAAGAATTTAATAATTATTATGGAAACTTATTTGGTTCTAGATGGGAAACATTAAAACAGGCTTTAATTAAAGAAAAAAGCACAGTTGAATATAGTACGAATTTGACTAAACCTTATTTCCTTGATGAAGCATCACTTTTTTGTGCAAATTTACTTGAAATAGAAAAGTATGATAATGTTTTAGATATGTGTGCCGCACCAGGCGGTAAAACATTGGTTCTAGCTTCTAAATTAGCAGGAACTGGACATTTAGTTTCAAATGATAGATCTAGCAAAAGACGTGCTAGATTGCACAATGTAATTGAAGAACATTTACCTACTGAATATAAAAATAATATTGATATTACTGCTCATGATTCAACAAAATGGGGTCTATATGAACAAGAAGTTTATGATAAAATCTTACTAGATGCTCCCTGCTCAAGCGAAAGACACGTATTAAGTGATCCCTCATATTTAAATCAATGGTCATTAAATAGACCAAAACATTTATCTTTCCAACAGTTTGCTATGCTTGCAGGAGCCTTAGAAGCTGTAAAAGTGGGTGGAATTATTCTTTATTCTACCTGTGCAATTACACCCTTAGAAGATGAAGAAGTAATAAGAAAATTATTTAAAAAAAGAGAAGGCCGATTTGAATTAATAAACTTTAATTGTGATATAGCTGAAGATAGGGAATATGGAAAAATTGTTCTACCAGATACTAGTGATAATAGAGGACCTTTATATTTTTGTTTAATAAGGAGAATAAAATGAGTACTGTTAGTATTGTAAATTGTGATAATTATGATTTCGAAAATGTTTATAACAATCTAAAAAAAGCTATGGAAGAAACCCCTCTTCCAAAGATTTCTGGAAAGAAAATCTTAATAAAGCCTAATATATTATCTGATGTACCTCCAGAATTAAGTGTTTCTACCCACCCTATGGTTTTAAAAGCACTAATAAAAATTTTAAATGAGAAAGGTGCAAAAAAGCTTTATGTTGGAGATTCTCCAGCTATTCACCCACCAAAATTTAAAGCTAAAAGATCTGGAATCTATCAAATATGTGAAGAAGAAGAAAATGTTGAATGGGTTAATTTCCATAAAGATACAGTAAAGAAATCGCTTCCTTATGTTCATAGAAAAATTGCATTAGCAAAAATTATAGACAAAGTTGATTTTTCAATTTCTCTTTCAAAATGTAAAACTCATGAGTTAATGTATGCTACTGGTGCTATTAAGAATATGTTTGGGTTAGTCCCTGGATTCAACAAGAGTAAACAGCATGTATATAACCCAAGTAGAAAAGGGTTTGCAAAATTTATTTGTGGTTTGTTTAGTGTTAGTAAAACCGAATATGCCATTATGGATGCAATAATTGCTATGGAAGGTGCTGGACCTGGAAATGGAACACCAAGAAAAGTAGGCTTACTTTTAGCAAGTAGTGATGCTTTAGCATTAGATATTAGCCAAGCTATCATTATGGGTTATAATCCTTTAGATATTCCAATAATAAAATTCGCTATAAAGAAAAAATTAACTCCTACAAAAAAAATCGAAAACATTGAATACAGCAACCTAAATGCAAATGATTTAATCATAAAAGATTATAAAAGAATTTCTAATAAAAATCTTTCTAAAAAAAGATTGCCTCCTGAATTTTTAAAAGATCCTTGTATTAAATGTAAAAAATGTATTGAAATTTGTCCGGCAAATGCGTTATCACTTGATAATAACAGGATAAAAATCAATGAAAAAAAATGCATAAAATGCTATTGTTGCCATGAGGTTTGTCCTGCTAACGCAATTAAAATTAATAAATAGCTTATAAAAATAATAGGAATATATGAACTTAAAGAATGAATTAAATAAAGAGCAATATCTTGCAGCTTCGACTATAAATGGACCAATTCTGATTATAGCTGGAGCTGGAAGTGGAAAGACTCGTATGCTTACTTATAGAATTGCACATATGCTTGATTTAGGCATTGATCAAAGAAATATATTAGCTTTAACTTTCACAAACAAAGCTGCCCAAGAAATGGGACAAAGAATAAGAGATTTAACTAATCAAGAATTAAAACACTTAACAACAACAACTTTTCACTCTTTTGGTTTAGGTTTTTTGAAACAACATATTCAACATTTAGGCTGGAAAAATAATTTCACTATTTATGATACTAATGATAAATTATCATTAATTAAACAAGTAATCATTAACTTGGGTTGGTCAATTGATGCTTTTAATCTAAGAGATGTTGAAGATTATATAAGCAAATATAAAACCAAGCAACTAATAATAAATAACTCTACAGCCGAAAATACTAAGGTATTATTAGATGAATATGAAAAATATTTAAAAACATACAATGCTGTAGATTTTGATGATTTAATCGTAAAACCTATAGAAATATTTAAAAAATTCCCTGAAATTTTAGAAAAAACTAGTCAACGATTTCAATATATACTTGTAGATGAATTCCAAGATACATCAATATCTCAATATACTTTGGTTAAAGAATTAGCAAAAATAAATAGAAATCTTTGTGTTGTTGGAGATGATGATCAAAGCATTTATTCTTGGAGAGGAGCAAATTATCAAAATATTGTAATGTTTGAAAATGATTTCCCTGAAAGAAAAGAAATAATGCTTGAAAGAAATTATAGAAGTAGTAAAACCATCTTAGAAGCAGCAAATATATTAATTACTAACAATAAAGAAAGAAAAAATAAAAATTTATGGACTGAGAGCGAACAAGGGACCAATATTTATTTGATAAAACCAGAAGATGGAGAGAAAGAAGCTAATCAAGTAGCAAGAGAAATAATTGAACTACATAAAAAAGAAAATATAAAATTCAATAATTTTGCAATTTTAACTAGGACAAATTCTTTAATCCCTGCCTTTGAATCGGCATTAATGAGTAGAGAAGTTAACTGTCATGTAAGTGGAGGTAAATCCTTATTAGAACGAAAAGAAATCAAAGATATACTAAGTTATTTAAAAGTTATTATAAACCCTGATGACGATGTAAATCTTTTAAGAATAATAAATACTCCTAGAAGATCAATTGGTAGAACTACCATAGAAAAAATAAAAGAAGTAGCAACTAATTTTAATACATCTTTATACTCAGCTTTAGCAATGATGGCCTTTTCAAATGACTATAAAATTAGAGAAAACACAAGAACTTCATTGCAGTTTATTTATAATTTAATTGAAAAATATTCAAAAGAATTTGAAGATAATGATGACAAAACAAAACACAAGATTCTGAATAATTTAATAAACCATATAAATTATAAAGACTTTCTAATTGAAGAAAATAATACTGAAAAAGCTGTTATTTTCAAAATGAAGGGAATCGGAATTCTAGTAGATATGTTAAGAAAATGGGAAAATAATTATTTTAATGAATCTGTTTCAATAGAAAATTGGGTTAATAGAATTCTACTTGCTGGCAAAGAAAATCAAGATGAAAATAATTCTAGTGTTAATATAATGACTATGCACGCATCAAAAGGTCTAGAATTTGATGTGGTCTATTTAGTTGGCATTGAAGATCATATCATACCAAGTCAAAGAGCTTTAGAAGAAAATCCTAAAAACATAGAAGAAGAAAGAAGATTATTCTATGTAGCAATCACTAGAGCAAAAAAGAAACTAATTATTAGCTCAGCTAAAAATAGAATTAGAGGGACGCAAATTATACAAAGCAACCCTTCTCGATTCATAAAAGAAATTCCAGAGAACTTAATTGATAAAGCTGAAAACAGATTAGTATCAAAATCTGATGTAAGTAAATCATTTGCTGAAATGAAGGCTAGATTATCACAGGGCAATTAAATGCCCTGTGTTTATAAACCTATTCTGCTAGTTTCATATCTCCATCTTTTATCCAACCTTTTACTCTCATAAATTTTGCAATTAAAAGAGAAATTACAGCTGGTAAAGCAAAATGTAATAATAAAATTTGAGGAATAACACTAGTACCCATTACTGCAATAGTATTAAATTGACCTACTAAACCACTGGTACCCATTCCAGCTCCAGCAGCATTATTTTGCATTTTAAATACTACAGTTGCTAAAGGCCCAATTATTGCTGCAGTTAATGTTGGTGGAATCCAAATAAGAGGATTATGAATTATATTAGGGACTTGTAACATACTAGTTCCAATTCCTTGTGATATTAAGCCCCCCATTTTATTTTCTCTATAAGAAATAACTGCAAATCCTATCATTTGTGCACTACAGCCAACTGTTGCAGCACCAGCTGCTAAACCAGAGATTCCTAAGCTAATGCAGATTGCCGCAGAAGAAATTGGTAGTGTTAATACCATACCAACAACCGTTGCAACTAAAATTCCCATAGGTAATGGATATAGAGTTGTTAATGTATTAATAAACATACCTAAAGCTTTCATCAAGGCACTTACAAAAGGAGAAACAAATACTCCTACTAAACCGCCAGCAATTATTGTAGCTATTGGAACAACCATAATATTAACTTTAGTCTTATTGTTAACAAGTTTTGCAATCTCAGCACCAACTAAACTAGCTAATAAAGCGCCAAAAGGCTCACCTATGGCAAATCTTAATATTGAACCATCTGGAGCAAAAACAAAAGTTCCTGCACCAATAGCTCCTGCTACAGCAGCACTTAAAACACCTAATTTAGGAGCTCCAATAAATAATGCAACACCTAAACCGATAGCTGGACCAGTTAAATATTGTGCAACACTACCAAAATTAACTAAAATTGGTAAGTTTAAATAAGTTCCAAATTGTTTGATGATTAATCCGATAATTAAAGAAGCAAAAAGACCCTGCGCCATACCATTGAGCGCATCAATGATATAATCTCCAACCTTCTTCCTTTTATTCGGATTATTTTTTGAAATTTCGTTCATAAATAAATCCTTAAAAATGGGTTGGATGACTTAGCTGCATTTAGATCCATCGTCTAAGCACAGGCCTCCGTTTCATCTGAAATATATAAAATATTTTTATTTATGTAAAGCCTATATATCAATTGAATATATAGCACCCTCATAACCATTTAATAAGATCTCATTATTAGTAAACTTAGGACTCTTTGATAATGGATTAGTCGAAAAAATTGATGTCTTAGCAATAAAAGGTAAAGCAATGTCACTAAATTTTATTACCTTTTTTCTAGCAGAGAAATTCAATATTATAAAAAGAGATTCATCACTTGAGGTTCTCATATAAGCTATAATTTTATCATAATTTAAATCAATAAATGTAAAATCTCCTTCGATGAGTGCTCGATGAGTCTTCCTAAGTGTTATCAATCTTTTATAATATTTCAACATAGAAACATCTTGTTGTTGTTGAGTTACAACACATTTTTTTACATTTCCTAAGGGTAAATATGGATCATTTTCTGAGAATCCAGCATTAGCTAAATTCTTATCCCACAACATTGGACCTCTCGCTCCATCTCTACTATTTTGGAAAAAGAATAATTGCCTTCTCTGTAAATCTTTTTGCTGATTTTTTGAAATTATGGAATCTTCTAAGCCTAATTCTTCACCATAATATAAAAATGGAGTACCTCTTTGTGTCAACAAAAATAAAGTTGCTAGTCTAGTTTTTGGAATACTTTTCTTAAGTCTAGTTAATAATCTCTTATTATCATGACCCGATAAAATCCAAGCTGGCCAAGAAGTATCACAAGCTTCTATCCAACGCTGTGCTAAAGATTTAAATAAACGAGGATTTAATTTTGAATTTGCTATTGAATAATCAAAAACCAAATTAAATTCATCCTTATAAACCCCATAATAAGATGCTACTAATTCAGGCTCCCCAGGAGGAGTCACAACAATATCCCCAACTAATAATTTATCGTCATATTCATCGAATAAAGAGCGAATACGTCTAATTACTTTATGCGAATAAGGTCTATTTCTATCAAAAACATGTCTTTGTTTATAATATTCGTTTGCAAAAGTACCAGGATATTTTGGATTATCTCTTAAGTCTCTATCTTTAATAATCAAATTTGAACAACTTAATCTTATTCCATCAACTCCCAAATCTAAATAATACTTCAAAACTTCAAGCATTTTAACAACTAGAGCTTCACATCTCCAGTTTAAATCTGGCAAATCTTTTGAAAATGAATGCATGTAATATTGTTTTCGATTTTCAGAATAAGTCCAAGAACTTCCTCCAAAATTAGAAAGCCAGTTATTTGGAATTTCATCTGACCAAATATAGAAATCACTATATTCATTATCTCTAGAAGAAGAACTTTTTAAAAACCAGGAATGTTTTGAAGAAGTACTATTAATTGGAATATCAATAATAAGTTTTAAATCGACTTTATTAATTTCCTCTATTAATTTTAATAAATCTTCATTTGTTCCAACAAAACTATCAACATCGTAATAATCTGAAACATCAAAACCACTATCATAATATGGGGAAGGAAAAAATGGCGTAATATATATAGCATCAATTCCTAAATATTTTAAATAATCAATTTTAGAAATCAAACCATTAAAGTCACCAACACCATCATTGTTACTATCTTTAAAGCTTCTAAGAAATATTTGGTATATGATTCCCTCTTGCCACCACTTCAAATCCATATAAATTAAACCTCACAATTCTAGAGAATAATTGAAACGATGAAAAAACTCAACAAAAAAAAATCTTATACATAAAAGTAAATTATAAAATTAATATTAGTCCTATAAAGGAATAATATTAATTATATTCATAAATTAAAAACATAAAAAAATTTCTGAGATTAAATTCCCAGAAACTTTACATTTATTACTTATTTTTATAAATCATCCGATTCATCATTATTAAATTTAAAATTTCTTTGGAAAAATTTTAAAGCAAATCTAATACCTGATGCCCAACCTAGACCCATTTCATCAAATTGTTCTTCTAAATCCTTTTTGAAAGAAGGTTCAATAGAAAAAGTAGTTAAACTTTTCTTCTCTTTGTCCTCTTTTTTGACTGGTTCCTTAAATAATTTATCAGCTCTATTATGACTTGAATTTGTATCATTTCTCTTTAATGCCATTTTTATCTCCAAATTTCATTTTCCATTTCTTCAAAAGTAAGTTTTGTTTTTTCTTTTAATCCTTTTCCATTCTCTTTATACAATTGAGGAGCAACATTCTTATCTTGAGATTTTCTAAAAACAGGATCTACTGGAATTTGATAAATCTTAAAATTGCCCCTACTAGCAGCTTCAAATATATCTCTATGTTGTCTAATTCGATCATCATAAGAATTAATTACAACTTTTTCATGTTTAACGGATGCTCTAAAATTTTTCTTTAATCTATTCAATTCATCGATAAATATCTCTAAGCCATCTAAACTAAAAGCTTCAGGAGTCATTGGTGTTATTACTTCATCGCTTGCTATTAAAGCAGAACGTTCCAATCTTCCTAACCCAGGTGATAAATCTAATATGACATGTTGAAATTTGCCTTTAAATTCATTGATTAAATCTTGAATTACAAAAGGCTCATCAGCTAATTTTGTTTCTGAATAAAGTTTTAAAGTTCCACCAATACCAAAAGTAGGCAAAATATAAAGATTTGGAACATGTTCTACAGGAACAATAGCATCAGTTGGATAACATTTTCCTTGAACTACATCTGATAATTCCCATTTTGGAGTTTTTAATAAAAACCAAGATGAAGCATTACCTTGTGGATCTAAATCTACTAGTAATGTTGGGATTCCTGCTAAAGCAGATTGACATGCTAAAGTACCAGAAATTGTTGTTTTACCAACCCCACCTTTTTGTAAATGAAACGCAATCGTTTTTGTCATAATTTTATAACCCTTAATATATACAGTATATACAAGTTCTTATTCAATTAACAAGTACATTTATAAAAAAATAAACATACCTACCTTTTAATATTATATTAAAACTTAAGATTTGTATATATAAAACCATAAATACAATATAAAAACTATGTATTTATGATATAAATTTGATATAAAAACATGAGCTATAAAAAATATTTAATTATGCTCAAAAAAAATAATAAATTAAATATAAAAATATTTAAATATTACTAATTTCATTTTTACAATTTACGATAACTATAACATAAAAATATTAAGCTAGCCACATAAAAAAAATACTTATATCAATTTTAAGTTTAATCTTATTGAGTATAACAATAAGGGAACTTTTAAGTTACTAAATATTTAATTGTTTTTTTGCATATTTAATAAATAAATATTCGTTTTTTAAGTATTTTTATAAAATATTAGTTGTTTTTTATTTTATTTTTAGTGTAAAGTATCAAAAACCAAGGAGTAAAAAAATGAAACATATTTTCCCGGATAATTACAAACCCGTATTGAACAAAAAGCAAACAGAAAAAGCTATTAAATTTGTTAAAGATACTTTTGAAAGAGAGCTATCTGGCGAATTAAAGCTTAGTAGAGTAACTAGCCCTTTATTCGTAGCAAAAGGCTCTGGTATTAACGATGATTTAAATGGTATTGAAAGACCTGTAAAGTTTGAAATTGGTAATTTGAATAATAAAGAAATGGAAATTGTTCATTCTTTGGCAAAATGGAAAAGAATGGCTTTAGCTGACCATGGTTTTCAACCAAAAACTGGTTTATATACAGATATGAATGCAATCAGACCTGATGATATGATTGACGCAATACATTCTCTATATGTTGATCAATGGGACTGGGAACTAGTGATGGCAGAAGGTCAAAGAAATTTAGACTTCTTAAAAACTATTGTTACAAAAGTATATGAAGCTCTTAAGAGAACTCAATTCTTAGTAAGAGAAAATTTTGAATCATCTTTCCCTATTTTACCAGAAGAAATTATTTTCATTCATAGTGAAGATGCTCAAAAAGAATTCCCAAATTTGACACCAGAAAAAAGAGAAAAAGAATTAGCAAAGAAATATGGTGCTATTTTCATGATTGGTATTGGAAGCAAGCTTGTTGATGGAGTTAAACACGGTGGTAGAGCTCCTGACTACGATGACTGGTCAACACCTACTACAGAAGGACATAAAGGCCTAAATGGTGATATTATTGTTTGGGATCCTGTCAGAGAAGATTCTCTTGAACTTTCTAGTATGGGAATTAGAGTTGATAATGAAACTTTATTAAGACAACTTGAATTAGAAAATGCTACAGAAAGAAAAGAATTATATTGGCATAAACGCTTATTAAATAATGAATTCCCTCAAACAATTGGTGGTGGTATTGGACAAAGCAGAATTTGCATGTTCTTACTAAATAAAGCTCATATTGGTGAAGTACAAGCTTCTGTATGGGATGAAGAGACCTTAGAAGTATCAAAAGAGAGAAATATTCCTCTAATGTAAATTAAACTATTTTTATAAAAAAAGGCCATATAATTATATGGCTTTTTTTTTGCCCATAATTATTATATGATTATCACATGGAGTATAATTTATGAAAGAATTGAAATTTACATCTTGGAATGTAAACGGAATAAGAGCTTGTGATAAAAAAGGCTTTAAAGAGTACTTTAAAGAATCTAATTCAGATATTTTTTGTTTACAAGAAATAAAATTATCAGAGGGACAATATGAATTCAATCCTGAAGGATATTATCAATATTTTAACTATGCACAAAGAAAAGGTTATAGTGGAACAGCAATATATACAAAAGGAAAACCTCTAAACGTTGTATATGGAATTTCTCACGAATTAGATAATGAAGGAAGAACAATCGTATTAGAATATCCTAATTATTATGTCTTAACAGTTTATACCCCGAATAGCCAAAGAGAACTAAAAAGACTTCCTACAAGACTAGATTGGGATGATAAATTTAGAGAATATGTATCTAATTTAGATAAAGAAAAACCTGTAATTATGTGTGGTGATTTTAATGTTGCGCATAAAGAAATAGATTTAAAAAACCCTAAAACCAACGTAAAAAATGCTGGATTTTCACCAGAAGAGAGAGAAAGTTTTACAAAACTTTTAAATGCAGGTTTTACAGATTCATTTAGATTCTTATATCCTGATGTAATTGAAAGATATAGTTGGTGGAGCTATAGATTTAAAGCGAGAGAAAAGAATGCAGGGTGGAGAATTGATTATTGGTTAGTATCAAATAGCCTAGGAGCTAATATAGTAAATAGTGAAATCGATGATAAGATACTGGGTAGTGATCACGCTCCTGTTTACCTAAATATAAAATTATAGCAAAAGGATTTCTCCTTTTGCTACCAATTTTTATTTTAAATATTCAGGTATTGAGCCTCTATTATTATATATTTTTCGCTTTTGAGTATCTAAAATTTTCTTACACAATCTAATAGATTCAGGAGTAATTTCAACTAATTCATCATCTTTAATAAATTGTATTGCTTGCTCTAAACTAATTTTAGTTATTGGAGTCAAAGTAACAGCTTCATCTTTACCACTTGCTCTCATATTTGTAAGTTTTTTAGTTCTAGTAGGATTTAATAATAAATCAATATCACGATTTCTTTCTCCTACAACTTGACCTTCATAAATACTATCGCCAGGTACAATAAACAACTTACCTCTATCTTCTAACTGCCAAAGTGCATATGCAACAGCGGTACCACTTCTATCACTTACTAGAGAACCGCTAACTCTATCAGGGAAGTCGCCTCTATAAGGTTCATAACCCTTTATATAAGAGTTCATAATACCAAAACCACGAGTATCTGTTAAAAACTCATCTCTATAACCTATTAAGCCTCTAGAAGGAATTTCAAAAGTCATTCTAACTCTATCACCATTATAAGTAATATCACTCATAATAGCTTTTCTCTTTGATAATTTTTCCATCACAACTCCTGAATTCTCTTCAGGACAGTCGATAGTTAATTTTTCAATTGGTTCTATAATTTGACCTTTATCATCCTTTTTAAACAAGATTTTAGGTCGTCCTACACATAATTCAAAACCTTCACGTCTCATTTCTTCAATGATAATTGCCATTTGGAATTCACCACGGCCTTTTACTGTAAAAGTATCATCATTATTTTTCTCAACTCTAATTGATACATTTCTCAAAGCCTCTTTACTTAATCTATCCCAAATCTTTGCACTAGTAATATTTTTTCCTTCTTTACCAGCTAAAGGGCTAATATTTTTACTAAACAACATTGAAACTGTTGGTTCATCAACACTAATTCTTGGTAAAGCTTTTGGATTTTCTTTTGTACAAATTGTATCACCAATAGTTACATTTTCTACACCAGCTAAAACTACAATATCACCTGCTGAGATTTCATTTGATTGAACATATGAAGGCCCATTAAATGAATATAATTTAGAAACTCTCAAAGAAGTTGTTTCATGTTCACCAATACAAACTAATTGATCATTAATTGAAGCTTGGCCATTTATGATTTTCCCAATTGCTAAACGACCTAAGAAATCACTATACGATAAATCACTTACCAACATTTGGAAAGGAGCTTCATCATCATATTGAGGTGGAGCGATATTTTCTAAAATTGAATCTAATAAACAAAACATATTACTTTCAATATTATCAAGAGATTTACCACAAACACCATCTCTTCCATTTGCATAGAAAACTGGTAGGTCTAATAACGCTTCATCATCGCTTAGATCAAATAAAAGATCATAAACTTCATCTAAAACTTCTGCACTTCTAGCATCATTTCTATCTATTTTATTTATTACAATTATTGGTTTTAATTTTTGTTTTAGAGCTTTACTCAAAACAAATCTTGTTTGAGGCAAAGGTCCCTCAGCTGCATCGACTAATAATATAACTCCATCAACCATTGAAAGACCTCTTTCAACTTCACCACTAAAATCAGCGTGACCTGGAGTATCAATAATATTAATCTTTGTATTTTTATATTGTATAGCACAGTTTTTTGCACTAATTGTAATACCACGCTCTCTTTCAAGGGCTCCACTATCCATAACTCTTTCTTGGTTTTGTAATAAACCAGTTTGCTTAAATAAGCTATCTACCAATGTCGTTTTTCCATGGTCAACGTGAGCTATAATAGCTATGTTTCTTATTGATTCTTTGTTTTTTATCATTTTCTTCCTCAAACGTAAAGGGAGGTATTTTATATCCTCCCCAAGTAAAACAAACTATTTAATATATTTTAAAATATTATTTAATTACTAAATCAGAATTCTTAGAAATCAAATTTATTGTCTTTTGATAATCATTAAACAAATCTTGTGATTTTGCATCATGCAATATAGTACAAATTGTTACTTTATCATCTATTATACTTATTCCAAAACTATTTTCAATAAAGGAACTTGATGGATAGTAACTAAGGGTTGTTAATACCTCATCATTATCTATAGTAGGTAATACATCAAATAACATATCACTAGATAAAAACTTATAATAATGCTCATTATTTAAAGCTTTTGCTTTCATATCATTAGGAATTTGATTTAATATTGCCTCTCGTGTTAAATGTGGCTGTCTTTTTAAAAAAGATTTTAATAGCTTATCAAGCTCAGCACCATTATCATAAAATGACAATCTTGGTTCTAATCCTCTCTTAAATTTAATTAAAGAAGTACCATTTGACAATATAGCATTTTCACTCTTTTTCTTGCAAAAAGGAATTGCTAAATCTTTTCTTACAGCCTTACTTAAACTTAATGCGACAGTAATAAAGAAAGATAATAAAGAGATCCCATGACCACTGCATAATGAATATACGATGCTGGATTTTAAAGAAATCTTTTTAACTTTAATTTTAGTCAAATCAAGCTTAACTGGTTCTTCTTCAACAAATTTTTTTAATTTATTAGCTTTTAATTGAGATATGAAATTTAATTTTTTTTCTTCATAATCACAATATTCAAAATCATAATTCTCAGGAGAGGTTAATAAAGCTTTAGCAAAATTAACTAGACCTCTAGAGTCAGAAATGATTTGATGAGCAAAAATTACTAATGTATCTTGATTGTTAATTGATAACCGTAAAATTTCTCCATTAAAAAAATCTAAAGGCGTATTAAATTGAGTAGTAATCCATTTATTTACATTTTCACAATTTTCAATTTTATAATCAAAACCGTTTATTGAGTCATCAAAAAAATATTCAGATTTATCACTTTTAACTAATTTAGAATTTAAAATTGGAACTTTCTTTTTTATTAAATTTAAATTAGATAACAATTCATCAATTGTTATTTTTTTTGCAAACCCAACAACCAAAACATTTGCTGATAAGTTGTCATTGAGAGAATAAATTTGATTTTTTAGTTGATATCTCATAATCATTAGAATAGTTGTTTATTTGATTTGATTAAAGCCCTAAATCATTTTTTTTATATATTTTTACAAAAAAAAATCACCTAAAAGGTGAAAAAAAAAGGCCCGGCAGCTACCTACTCTCCCACAAAAATGTAGTACCATCGGCGTGAGAGTGCTTAACTACCGTGTTCGGGATGGGAACGGGTGTGTCCACTCTGCTATGGCCACCGGGCCAACTTAAATTTAGAGAGATAAATTAATATTTATCTATCCAACTTAAGTGCGATATTTTCGGGATCGCAACGATAATATGGTCAAGCCTCACGGCTTATTAGTATCGATAAGCTGAACATGTCGCCATGCTTACACTTTCGACCTATCAACCAGGTATTCTTCCTGGTTCCTTCAGTCCTCTTTAAGAGGATGGGATGTCTCATCTCGGGGAGGGTTTCCCGCTTAGATGCTTTCAGCGGTTATCCCTTCCAAACGTAGCTACTCAGCACTTACCGTTGGCACGATAACTGATACACTAGAGGTTTGTCCACTTCGGTCCTCTCGTACTAAAAGCAGAACCCCTCAAACATCCAACGCTTGTGGCAGATAGGGACCGAACTGTCTCACGACGTTCTGAACCCAGCTCGCGTACCGCTTTAATTGGCGAACAGCCAAACCCTTGGGACCTGCTCCAGCCCCAGGATGCGATGAGCCGACATCGAGGTGCCAAACCTTGCCGTCGATATGAACTCTTGGGCAAGATCAGCCTGTTATCCCCGGAGTACCTTTTATCCGTTAAGTGACGGCGCTTCCACACGCTACCGCCAGATCACTAAGACCTACTTTCGTACCTGCTCGGCTTGTATGCCTCGCAGTCAAGCCACCTTGTGCCTTTACACTTGAAAGATGATTCCCAACCATCCTAAGGTGACCATCGCGCGCCTCCGTTACACTTTAGGAGGCGACCGCCCCAGTCAAACTTCCCGCCTGACACTCTCTCCTAACCGGTTTCACGGCCAGGGTTAGAAAACTGGAAAAGGAAGGGTGGTATTTCACCAACGACTCAGCGCAAACTGACGTCCACGCTTCTACGTCTCCCACCTATCCTACACATCCTTGTCCAATTTTCAATGTCAAGTTGAAGTAAAGGTTCACGGGGTCTTTCCGTCTAACCACAAGTATCAGGCATCTTCACCTGAACTTCAATTTCACCGGATCTCACGTTGAGACAGCGCCCATATCGTTACACCATTCGTGCGGGTCGGAACTTACCCGACAAGGAATTTCGCTACCTTAGGACCGTTATAGTTACGGCCGCCGTTTACTGGGGCTTAGGTTCGCAGCTTCTTCAAAAATGAATAACCACTCCCCTTGACCTTCCAGCACCGGGCAGGTGTCAGTCCATATACTTCCCATTGCTGGTTGGCATGGACCTGTGTTTTTGGTAAACAGTCGCATGGGCCATTTCTCTGCAACTCACTCACGTGAGCCATACTTATCCCTAAGTTACGTATGCATTTTGCCGAGTTCCTTAACGTGAGTTCTTCCGTACGCCTTCGCATTCTCAGCTCGCCTACCTGTGTCGGTTTGTAGTACGGTCCCTCAGTGCCTTACCTTAGAAACTATTTCTTGGCACGACGATTACACGCGCTTCTTACTTCCGTAGAAGTAATCGCTAACAGCTCCTCTTGGATAATGGATTTTCCTACTACCCTTAACGCATCGCTGCTTTGACAGGGACAACCGTCGCCCTGCCGCGTTTCACCCTATGCTTCATTCCATCGAAACACTGAGAGGTGCGGGAATATTGACCCGCTTCCCATCGACTACGACTTTCGTCCTCGCCTTAGGGGCCGACTAACCCTTGGGTAGATTGACTTTACCCTGGAAACCTTAGGCTTTCGGCGGAGGGGGATCTCACCCCTCTTTTCGTTACTCATGCCTGCATTCTCTCTTCTGTCCCGTCCACCAAAACTTCCGTCTTGACTTCATCCGTACACAGAATGCTCCCCTACCCACAGCGTCTAGCGCTGTGCCGTAGCTTCGGTGATATACTTAGCCCCGTTGGATTGTCGGCGCATGACTACTCGACCAGTGAGCTATTACGCACTCTTTGAAGGAATGGCTGCTTCTAAGCCAACCTCCTGGCTGTCTGTGCAATCACACTTCCTTTCCCACTTAGTATATCTTTGGGACCTTAGCTGACGGTCTGGGCTGTTTCCCTTTTGACGACGGCCCTTATCAGTCGCCGTCTGACTGCTACGCATTGTACCACGGCATTCAGAGTTTGGTTAAACTTGGTACCCGGTGAAGGGCCCGCATCTATCCAGTGCTTTACCTCCGTGGCAGTCCACGTAACGCTAGCCCTAAAGCTATTTCGGGGAGTACCAGCTATCTCCAAGTTTGTTTAGCCTTTCACTCCGAACCACAGCTCATCGCAACCCTTTTCAGCGGATTTACGTTCGGCCCTCCACTGGATTTTACTCCAGCTTCAGCCTGGCCATGGTTAGATCACTTGGCTTCGGGTCTACCACATGCAACTTATCGCCCTATTCAGACTCGGTTTCCCTACGGCTCCAGGACTCCTATCCCTTAACCTTGCTACACACGGTAACTCGCAGGCTCATTCTACAAAAGGCACGCCATCACCCATTACTGGGCTTTGACCGCTTGTAAGTCCACGGTTTCAGGTTCTCTTTCACTCCCCTCCCGGGGTGCTTTTCACCTTTCCCTCACGGTACTATGCGCTATCGGTAGCCGCCGAGTATTTAGCCTTGGAGGGTGGTCCCCCCAGATTCCGACAGGATTTCTCGTGTCCCGCCGTACTCAGGTAGTGCATCCAATTAGTGTATTCGTTTTCAACTACAGGGCTTTCACCTTCTTTGACAGATCGTCCCAGAATCTTTCGTCTAACTCATACTTTTCTTACTAACCGGGTAATCCCCGATGCACCCCTACAACCCCAAACACTTAAAAGCGCTTGGTTTGGGCTCTTCCCCTTTCGCTCGCCGCTACTAAGGGAATCTCATTTTTGATTTCTACTCCTGCTGGTACTTAGATGGTTCAGTTCCCAGCGTATACCTCTATTATACTATTTTATTCATATAACAGTGACAATCATCCAGACTGTCGGGTTACCCCATTCGGAGACCTGCGGATCATTGGGTGTTGGCCCCTACTCGCAGCTTTTCGCAGCTAACCACGTCCTTCTTCGTCTGGCGGCTCCTAGGCATCCTCCGTGGACCCTTATTCGCTTGACCATATTATCTTTACAATCCCTAACGCTATGTTTGTCAAATATCTTTTTCTATTGGAGGCAAGGGGACTCGAACCCCTGACCCTCGGCTTGCAAAGCCGATGCTCTAGCCAACTGAGCTATGCCCCCGTTGTCCTTTATTATATAATTATGAGCGGGAAGAGAAGTCTAAAAGCTTAATACCTATAGAGGGTCTTTGCTTTGATAGGTCTTTCACCTATCGGATAACATCCTATCAGTATTTCGTATCTGGCTGTGAGATTCCTAGATACTTGCCTTTCTTATTAGAAAGGAGGTGATCCAGCCACACCTTCCGGTACGGCTACCTTGTTACGACTTCACCCTCCTCGCCAAGCATACCTTCGGAACCGTCCCCCATTACTGGTTAGACTAGCGACTTCGGGTACCCCCAACTCGGATGGTGTGACGGGCGGTGTGTACAAGGCCCGGGAACGTATTCACCGCATCATGCTGATATGCGATTACTAGCGATTCCAACTTCATGGAGTCGAGTTGCAGACTCCAATCCGTACTGAGACCGGCTTTTTGCGATTCGCTTAGCCTCGCGACTTAGCTGCGCTTTGTACCGGCCATTGTAGCACGTGTGTAGCCCAGGACATAAGGGCCATGATGACTTGACGTCGTCCCCACCTTCCTCCGGTTTGTCACCGGCAGTCCCACCTGAGTCCCCACCATAACGTGATGGTAACAGGCAGTAGGGGTTGCGCTCGTTGCGGGACTTAACCCAACACTTCACAGCACGAGCTGACGACAGCCATGCAGCACCTGTATATCGGCCCCGAAGGGAAAAACTATCTCTAGCTTCGTCCAATATATGTCAAGCCCTGGTAAGGTTTCTCGCGTATCATCGAATTAAACCACATGCTCCACCGCTTGTGCGGGCCCCCGTCAATTCCTTTGAGTTTCACCCTTGCGAGCATACTCCCCAGGCGGTACACTTAATGCGTTAGCTTCGGTAGCGAATATTATTACCCACCACCTAGTGTACATCGTTTACTGTGCGGACTACCAGGGTATCTAAACCTGTTTGCTCCCCGCACCTTCGCGTCTCAGCGTCAGTACATGGCCAGACATTCGCCTTCGCCACCGGTGTTCTTCCAGATATCTACAGATTTCACCCCTACACCTGGAATTCCAATGTCCCCTCCTGTACTCTAGTATTACAGTTTCCAGCGCGTTCCCTCGGTTAAGCCGAGATCTTTCACGCCAGACTTGCAACACCGCCTGCACGCCCTTTACGCCCAATAATTCCGAACAACGCTTGCCCCCTACGTGTTACCGCGGCTGCTGGCACGTAGTTAGCCGGGGCTTATTCCGAGATTCACGTCATCTGCCTGCCATTCCCTGCAAACATTATTCCTCCTCTCGAAAAGAACTTTACAACCTCACGGCCTTCATCGTTCACGCGGCGTCGCTCCGTCAGACTTTCGTCCATTGCGGAAGATTCTTAGCTGCTGCCCCCCGTAGGAGTCTGGACCGTGTCTCAGTTCCAATGTGGCCGATCACCCTCTCAGGCCGGCTACCCATCATTGCCATGGTAGGCCTTTACCCTACCATCTAGCTAATGGGACGCAGACTCATCCTCTTGCAACGCCGTAGCGCCTTTCCCTCTTTAATCTTATGATCAAAAAGTATTATTCGGTATTACCCTATGTTTCCACAGGCTATTCCCAACAAGGGGGTAGATTATCCACGTGTTACTCACCCGTCCGCCGCTCTAGGCTAACCGAAGTTAGCTTACCGCTCGACTTGCATGCTTAAAACGCGCCGCCAGCGTTCGTTCTGAGCCAGGATCAAACTCTCCGTTATATAAAATGTGATCATAAAGATCACAATATTAATTAACAAAATTATTTAATTCCTGTCACTCGCTTTATAACGAACATTAGCTTATTTCATCTTAGTTCTTATTTATTGAATTGACAGAAAGCCCTCTATTCACAATTAAATTGCTGTATTTTTGCTTTCTTCTTTCTCTTCCCTTACGCTCGTAATTTCAAATAACAATTATGGTTAACTAAGTTAATCATAAAAAAATGTCCGTAATAGATACCAAGCTTTGAAAACCCATCAAAAGTATCAGTAACTTTCAATTCTTAGCTCTTATCGCTGAACACAATCGAGAATATAGCACGAGAATAATTTTTTGTAAACACTTTTTTTTAAAAAAAATTCTTTTTTATTACACAAATATTTTAATTCGTTTTATTGCAACTAATTAAAATATAATTTTTTTTTACATAAAAAATGCTATATAGCATTTTATAAAAATCACTATATAGCATATAAGGTAATCAAATAATTTTATTTACAGTCTCCACACCATTTTTCTGCCAAAAATTCCAAATCACTTTGCAATCTTTCAATTGCATTAGTTAATCTAATAGCATCTTTTTCACTGATATCATCTTTTTTACTTGCTAATATCATTCTAGCAACTACAGCTTCAAGAGATTCTCTTTCTTTAATAAGTTCTGAAGTAGCCATTCTAAGTTTAGCACTAATTGTACTTGGTAAGGGTGATTCACTTTGCATTGGTAATGCAGTAGTATCGAGCAAGGAGAAACTTTGTAATGCATCAGGAGCAAAAGCTTTAATATGTAATTTATTAGTAACTACAGAAGCAAAATAATCAGCAACATCTGCCTCTCCATGGTTAATGAAGATTTGTTTTGGTTTAGTCTTAAAAGACTCAATCCATTTTAATAAACCTTGTTGATCTGCATGTCCTGATATTCCATGTAAGGAAACAATTGAACATAATACATCAATTTGTTCGCCAAATATAGTAACATGTCTCGCTCCATCTAATATTGATCTTCCAAGAGTACCCCCGGCTTGATAACCACTAAATATTACAGTAGATTCTGGTCTCCATAAATTATGTTTCAAATGATGTTTTATTCTACCTGCTTCACACATTCCGCTACTAGAAATTATTACACATGATTCTTTTCTAGCATTTAAAGCTTTTGATTCTTCAACATCAACAATTGTAGTTAATGATGGAAATATAATGGGGTTAATACCTTGTTTAACTAATTTCATTGCTTCTTCATCGTAATAGCCTTGAATAGAGGATGCAAAAATTTCCGTAGCCTTTACTGATAATGGAGAATCAACAAAAACTGGAATATTAGGATACTCAGGTAATAATTTATTCTCGATTATATATCTAAATAAATACAAAATCTCTTGTGTTCTACCAACAGAAAAAGCTGGTATTACCACATTTCCACCTTTATCAAATGTAGATTGGACTGTTTTTGCTAATTCACGAGCCCTAACAACAGTTGGTATATTATAACCTATTGCTCCTTCAGGTTTTTCATGAATTCTATCCCCATAGGTAGATTCCATAACAACTATATCTGCATCTTCAATATATTGTGGGTCTTCAATTATTGGTTGATCAAAGTTACCTATATCACCACTAAATACTAGTTTTCGTTTTTTTCCAGCTTCTTCTAACCAAACTTCTATTGATGCAGATCCCAATAAATGCCCTGCATCAACAAAACGAATACTTATATTATCATTTAATTTAATTTTTTCATTATAGCTACAATCATGGAAATAATTTAAACTTTCTTGAGCATCTCTAACTGTATATAAAGGTTCTACCTTATTTTTACCTGCTCGAACATTTTTTCTACTTTTCCATTCAGCTTCCATCTCTTGGATATGTCCACTATCACTTAACATTATATCGCATAATCTAGCAGTAGCAGAAGTCGCCCAAATTTCCCCTTTGAACCCTTCTTTTACTAATTGAGGTATTCTTCCACTATGATCAATATGAGCATGAGTCAATAACACGTAATCAATGGTAGCAGGATCAAAGAAAAAATCTTCCCCCATATCTTTAGCATCACGGCCTTGAGGAAGGCCACAATCAACTAAAACATTAATATCGTTACACTTAATAAAAGTACAGCTTCCTGTAACATGTTTTGCAGCCCCAAAAAAAGTAATATCCATATATACTCCTATATGTTTGTATATATATAGGATACACCCATTTAATTCATAAGTAAAATATTATATAATGCATGTTAAGTATGTAACAAATTACGAGCTTTTTTCCCTCTAGCCGTAAATAGTGAAACTATAACAGTCGATAACAGTATTAAACAAACACCAAAAATATAATATTTTGAACAAGATTCATTTAAATATAATATACCTACAAAAACAGCGGTTAAAGGTTCAAAGGCACCAATTGTCCCAGCAATAGGTCCTCCAATAATTCTTGTACCAAAAGAAAAAAGAGATGCACCGAAAGCTGACGCTAATATATATCCTAAGATTCCAAGAGAAGAAATAAAATTGATATTTACATTTTTTATTGATATAAAATCATCTTTAATAAATATGGATGCAATAATTAATAATATTACAGAAAATAAATTTAAAAATAATACAAAAATATCATTGTCAATTTTCTTAATATCTTTATCATTTAACATAAATAGATATATGCTAAAAACTATGGCAGACAACAATGCTGAAATTATACCCATTAAGTTAAATTCCATTTCAGAAGGATTAGTAACTAATATTACACCACAAATAGATAATATAATAGAAATCAATAATGGGATATTAAAGGTATCACGTTTTGCTTGAATACTCATTAAAGTAATAATTATTGGATAACTAAAATGTAATACGGTAGTTAAACCGGAAGGTATTTTTGTATATGAATATACTAAAAACACAGAGGTTAACAAAAAGAATGCTGCACATATAAATATTTTAAAATATGCTATAAAATTATTTTTCAAGATAATGGGATTCTTTTTAAGTAAATTTATAAAAAGAAATACTAAAAAGCTTCCAATAAAACGGACAAAAAGAGTCCCCAATAAATTCATATTACTAGTTTGTAAATAATTAACAAATAAAGGATTTAGCCCAAATAAAATTGCAGCAAAGCTAGTAATAAAAATTCCTCTAATATATGTATTCATTATCTTTTCCTTAAAGAATGTCTAATAAATAAATATAATAGAGTCAATATAATTATACAAAATAATAAGGATTAAATATTATTTTATTCAAGATAGCTTATTTTATCTTCAAATCCTTTTTCGATAAAATACTTTTCGACTTCGCTATCTTTATAGAGATTAACTTTTTGAATTTCTTCACAACTATCAAAAACTAAAGAACCGAATTTAATTTTTCTAGATTTAATAGTTATTTCATTTAAACTTGTACAATACTGAAAAGCGCTATTACCTATCTCTTGAAGTTTTTCATTAATTTCAACACTTGCTAAAGATACACAACCAATAAATGCACAACTTTCAATTTTCTCTAAATTTTCATTAAATTTTAATTGAGCTAAACTCCTGCAACTAGAAAAAGCAAAACTATTAATACTAGTCAATGAAGTTGGTAGTTCAATATTTTCTAAATCATGGCACCCATGAAATACTAATTCATCAATTTCTGTTAAAGTATTTGGTAATTTAATATCTACCAAATGCTTACAATCTTCAAAAGCTCCAACACCAATTTTATTAATATTATCTGGAACCTCAACTGCCTTTAAAGAAGAACATTCTTTAAAAGATCTATTACCCAATTTTTCAAGTTTTTTATTAAAATCTATTTGAGTAAGTTTTGAACAATCTTCAAAGGCTAAATCACCTATTTCTACAAGATTTTCAGGAAAGCTAATTTGCTTTAATGAAACACAAGTAGCAAAAGCAGAATCGCCTATATTTTTAATAGTTTCTGGCAATTCAATTTCAGCTAAAGAACTACATTCACTTAATAAATATGGAGGAAGTTTCTTCATACCCTCTGGTAATTTTATATCTTTCAATGCTTTACAACCAGAAAATACGGCATTGCCTAATTTTTCAACAGGACCTTCAAATTCAACACGTTTTAACTTAACACATTTTTCAAAAGCACTTTTCCCAATAATACTTACATCTTTTGGAATTATTATATTTTTTAATTTTTTACACTTTTTAAAAGCTTTCTTACCAATTTGTTTAGTATTTTTCGAAAAAGAAATCTTTTTTAAACTTTTATTTTTTTTAAAAGCTGAATTATCAATCCCTGTTATTTCTTCCGGCACCTCAAATACTTCAATATTTTTTTTGTTTGGAAACTTTACTATATTTTCCATTTCCTGATCATATAAGACACCCTTCACTTTTACAAAGCAAACGCCATCTTTAATTACATATTTCACTAAATCACTCCTATATTTTAGGCAAAACTATGCAGTCATTTATTATTCAGAAAATAACTGCAATACTTCTTTTTTAGTTTTACATTGCTCAAGCATCCTTCTAAAAACCCCTGAAGAACAACTTCGAGCTATAGCTGCTAATACTTCAACATGAGTTGAAGCAACCCCATTAGAAGCTACCACTAAAAAGAATAACTTTGATTTCAGATTATCTGGAGAATCAAAATCTATAGCCTTATCAGAAACTCCTACTACTACACAAATGTTATCAATTACATCACTTTGTGCGTGAGGAATACAAATACCTTTACCAATACCTGTAGAACCTAGAGCTTCTCTATTCACTACAGCATCTAAAACTGTGTCTCTTTCTGATGCATTTAAGGACTTACCTTCTGCTAATACATCAACTAATTCTTTTAGCACTTCGTCTTTAGTTGTACTTACTAAAGGTACTTTTATTAAATTTTCATCTAAAACATCTATTAAATTCATAACTTATCCTTGATTACTTTTTCGATTCTCATCCCGTATATCTTAGATATATAATATTATTTTTTTATCAACAATTCAAATATTATTTTAATTTTTTAATATTTTACAAATCAATAAATAACATTATTCAAATTCGGACCAAATATCCTCATCATCTCTAATAACTAAAACTGGGCAAGATGCTGTTCTTAAAATTCTATCAGTTTCACTATTTAACTCATCTCTTCTTGAACGGATTCCACTTATTCCACCCACTAAAAGCAAATCAATTTCATTATGTTTAATATAATCTCGAACAACTTTATGAGCAGAGCCTTCTTCTACTATGCATTCAACTTCAACTTCTTTCATCTTTGCTAATTTAGTAGCATGTTTTAAATATCTACTAGCATCTTTTTGTAGATCTTCTTGATATTCTGCTCTTTCCATATCCAAAAAAATACCTGCTTTAACAAGATCAGAAAGAGCTCTTGTATTAACTACATACATAATATCTAATTTTGCTTTGTTCTGTTTAGCTAATAATATTGAATACATCATTGCAGACATAGATTCCTCTGTGCCATCAATATAAGCTAAAATATGTTTAAAGGGTACTGCCATAGTTGCCTCCTATTTAACAAAAACTATAAACTGTTTTATTATTTCTTTTTTTTCAACTCTTTTTGTTTTTCCAATCTATCTTTAACTGACTTTAATAATATAAAGCTTTCTCTTTCAATTTCTTCTATACGACCTTTCATATATTTTATTGTATCACGTGTTTCTGGAATTGAAATCTTTTCAAGGGCATTAACTTTTCTAATAGTTTTTTTAACTTCTCTACTAAGTCTCATTATTGAAACTTTTAATTCAGCTAACTTACCCATTAATTCTAAAGCTTGACTGAACTGTTGAATACCTAATTCTGCAATAATATTAGAACTTTCTTGTGAAAAGTAAGGACCTTTATCATTAAAACTTGTCTCAACAACAGGAACGGCCACACCCATTACCTTCCTTTGAGATACTTTTATATTATAATCTATATTAGTTGAACCACACAAATTACCAACCTTTAAACGCCCCATCTCGATAATCGCTTTGCTCAAAGTCTCCCTTGCTACTGCCAAAGCAGCATCAACTCTGCTTTGGTAATCTATAGCTTGGTCAACTAAAGCTAGCAGTTCAGATATTAAGATTTGTCTCTTTTGATCTAAAAGCTCATAGCCTAAAGTTGCAAATTTTAAATTGTCTTCTAATTTCATTAAATTAGATCTTGTAGGAGCTAAATTTGTGTTCATTCGTCTTCATTCTCCTGCCAGTATTCATAAATCTCTTCTTCACTAAGTCTTTGAAGCTCTTCAGCAGGTAAATACCCTAAAGCTTTCCAAGCTATGTTTAGAGTATCTTCAATACTTCTATCTTCATCAAAACCTTGAGCAACAAAATGATTTTCAAAGAATTGACCAAACTTTAAATATTGTTTATCAATAGTTGTTAATTCTTCTTCACCAATAACTGATGCTAAGTTCCTAACATCTTGAACATGTGAATAAAATGCAAATAATTGGTTAGATAAATGAGGATGATCTTCTCTAGTCATACCTTTACCAATACCGTCTTTCATTAATCTTGATAATGATGGTAATGGGTTAATTGGTGGATATAAATCTCTAGCATGAAGAGTTCTGTCAAATACAATTTGACCTTCTGTAATATATCCAGTTAAGTCAGGAATAGGATGAGAAATATCATCATTAGGCATAGATAAAATAGGTAATTGAGTAATTGAGCCCTTACTACCTCTTATCTTACCGGATCTTTCATATAACTCAGCTAAGTTAGAATACAAGTATCCAGGATATCCTTTTCTAGATGGAATTTCACCTCTAAGAGTAGAAATTTCTCTCAAAGATTCACAATAGTTTGTCATATCAGTCATAATAACTAATACTTGCTTATCTAAATCAAAGGCTAAATATTCAGCTAACGTTAATGCGGTTCTTGGAGTAATTGTTCTTTCAATAGATGGGTCATCTGCTAAAGATAAAAATAATGCTACATTATCAATAACACCACTTTCTTCAAAAGAATCAATAAAGAATCTAGCTACATCATATTTAACACCCATAGCAGCAAAAACAATAGCGAAATCACTATCGCCACCTCGTACTTTTGCTTGTTTAGCAATTTGAGCTGCTAATTGGTTATGAGCCATACCATTTCCACTAAAAATAGGAAGTTTCTGGCCTTGAATTAAAGTAGTCATTCCATCAATTACTGAAATACCTGTTTGAATAAAATCTTGTGGATAAACTCTGGCTGTTGGGTTAATTGGAGCGCCATTAACATCCCTATCAAATTCACCTTGAGCAATTGGAGAGCCATCTCGGCTTTTACCTAAGCCATTCATAACTCTTCCAAGCATACCTTCGCTAACTGATAAAGTTAAAGGTTCCCCTAAGAAATGCATACCAGTACCAGGTAATGTTAAATCAGTGGTACCTTCAAAAACTTGAACACAAACAACTTCATCACTAGTATCTAATACTTGACCATTTCTAATACTTCCATCTGGAGCTACAACCTCAACCAATTCACCATAGCCAATTGGATGGGTATTTTTCATATATACTAAAGGGCCATCTATTCTGCTAACCCCTCTATATTCACGACCGGCAAGCAATCTTTTATCTAATGTTTCTTCATTAGTCTTCATAAATGCCTCCAAGTTTTTCAATACTTCTTTCTAATCTTAATTCTAATTTATCTACTTCAGATAAATCATCGTTGCTAATAGAAAATTTAATCTTAGAAATTTCTTGAACTGTTTTTAATCTTTTCAATTTAACTAAAGGGACACCTTTATTAATTGCTTCAAGACCTTTATGCCAATAAGTTAAAATACAAGAAAGCATTTTAATTTGTTTTTCTACAACGCAATATCTATCGATTTTATCAAAAGCATTTTGTTGTAAAAATGCATTTTTAAAAATATTACATACTTCTAGAATGAAATTTTGAGAATCAGGAAGAGCATCTGCACCAACCAATTTTACAATTTGTTGCAATCTCTCTTCTTTTTGCAATAATTCCATAATCTCTTTTCTATTTTTCTGCCAAGTATCATCACTTAAATTATTCCACCAAGCTTTTACATCTTCTAGGTATTCACTATAACTTTCAGTCCAACTGATAGCTGGATAGTGTCTTGCAGAAGCTAAGGATCTATCTAAGCCCCAGAAACATCTAACGAATCTTTTCGTATGCATAGTAACAGGTTCTGAAAAGTCCCCACCTGGAGGAGATACTGCACCAATTACAGAAACAGAACCTTCATTACCACTTAAGGTTTCCATTAATCCAGCTCTTTCATAGAATTGAGCAATTCTTGTAGCTAAATATGCAGGGAAACCTTCTTCAGCAGGCATTTCTTCCATTCTTCCTGAAAGTTCTCTTAAAGCTTCTGCCCATCTTGAAGTACTATCTGCCATAATAGCCACAGCATAGCCCATATCCCTATAATACTCTGCAATAGTAATACCGGTATAAATTGAAGCTTCTCTAGCAGATACTGGCATATTTGAAGTATTAGCAATAAGGATTGTTCTTTCCATTAAACTTTTGTTGGTTTTTGGGTCAATTAATTGTGGAAATTCACGTAATACGTCAGTCATTTCATTACCACGTTCACCACAACCAATATAAACAATAATATCAGCATCACACCATTGAGCAATTGAGTGTTGTGTCATTGTTTTACCAGTCCCAAATCCACCAGGAATAGCTACAGTACCTCCTTTAGCAATTGGGAATAAAGTATCTATAACTCTTAATCCTGTTACTAGAGGTGCTTTAAAAGGCTTTCTGTTTTTTACAGGTCTTGGATTTCTAATTGGCCATTTTTGCAACATACAAATTTGCTTTTCAAGACCACTTTCTTGAGAAGCAACTACAAGAGTGTCTTCAATAGTATAATCGCCTTCTGCAACTACACTAGAAGCTACTCCCTTTTCAACTGTAGGTTCAACTAATATTTTATGTATAATAGTTTCACTTTCTTGCACTTCACCAATAATCATTCCAGCAAAAATTTCATCACCCTCTTTTATCAGAGGTTTAAAATGCCAAAGTTTTTTATGATCAATACCATCATAAGTTAACCCTCTAGCAATAAAAGTGCCACTAGCTTCTTCTAATTTTTCTAAAGGTCTTTGTATACCATCATAAATTGAACCTATTATCCCTGGTCCTAATTCAACACATAATGGCATATTTGAACCATAAACATTATCTCCAGGTTTAATTCCTGTAGCATCTTCATATACTTGTATTACGGCCTCGTTGTCAAATAATTTTACAACTTCACCAACTAATTGTTGTTCACCAATTCGAACAAGTTCAAGCATCTTTGCATCAGTTATATCCTTAACCGTGACAACTGGTCCATTTACACGTTTAACATGTCCAATAATTCTTATGGGCATAAGCCCTCCTGAACTGCTTTTTTGATCTCACGATCAAATCGTCTCATTCTTATATCAACTTGATTATTAAAAGATACTTTACCATCTAAAGAGGTAGCAACAATCCCAGCATCAACTAAACGTCTTGTATCTAATTGCAACTTTAAATCAAGGTTATAATCTTTTTTTGCAACCTTAACAACATTTTTTAACATCGCTTCAGATACAGGATATTTTGGAGAAAAAGAAATTTTAGCTTCATCTAATCCTAAACCAAGAACAGCCTCTAAAATCCATTTTTCTAAAAGATCTTTACCTTCACCGCTTTCTAAAGATTTATAAATCTTTTTCTTAATTGATGAAAATAAATATGTGTACTTTTTTTCCAAAACAGATAATTGAACTTTTCTTTGAGTAGCTTTTTTAGCAGATTTAACTTTTAAATTTTCAATTATAACTCTATTTTCAAATTCTTTATCTTCTTTTTCTAATTCTTTTTTTATTTTATGCTCTGATTGAAGTAATATATTTTCAACTCGTTGTTCAGTATCAGATAAAATCTTATCAGACTGTTCTTGTGCTTCTGAACTAATTCCCTTTAGCAATTTATTATCAGTATCCAAAATAACTCTCCATTTTATAGGCTTACCCCAATTGCCTCATTTACTAAAGTCCTTAGGTCTTTTTCTTTTTGACCATCTGGACCAGGGATAACTACAACTAATGGAAACATTTCTGAAAACAAATACTTATCCACAGTTGTTTTAATTAAATTTGCAACTGGTTCAGTAATTATTATAATTCCATTTTCTTTGTCACTAATTGCTTTATCCCAAGCATTTTGAGCTTGAATAGCGTTTGTAGCTTGTAAGCCATAAACCCCTACTAATGAAAATCCTAAAACAGTATCTTCATCGCCTATAACAAAATATCGCATCCTATGCGTGTCCTAATATCATTAAAGCAATGATAAAGCCAAAAACAACTAGACCTTCTGCTAAAGCAATAAAAATTAAAGCTTGAGAAGCTAATTCAGGTTTTTCACTTATAGCACCCATAGCAGCAGCACCTACATTACCAATAGCAATACCTGCAGCTAAAGCACCCATTGCAAAGGCTATTGCAGCTGCTAAACAAACCATTCCTGTTTGTGAAGCTGATCCAGTATCAACACCTGCAGCAAAAATGCTAGGAGCAAAAACAAACGCTGATGCAAACATCATTAAAAGAGTTGCAATTACAGAAAGTTTCATCTTTCTTTTGAAGGCAATTTTGGTCATATTATAGACCCTCCTATATATTATATAATAACTATCGCTCATTTGAGCGCAAACTAACTGGAGAGTATGCAATACCTTTTCCAGTAAAAAATTTCGTAAAGAATTCGTAGTAATTAAGTCTCAAGGATTGTATACCAGCTGATAATCCCTCAAGTGCTATAACTAATACATTTCCAAATAATAAAATTAGAATACCAAAAACAGAAGTCATTCCAGGGCCTTCAGCTAAAATTTCAAAAGCCCCCATCAAACTTACATGAGCAATTCCTAAACCAGCTACACGCAAGAAAGATAAAGTATTTGACATATAACCTGTAAAGGTTTCTAATAACTCAATTGGCCACATCATAAACATATTAGGTAAAATTGATGCAAAAGATCCAACTTTTTTACCTTCCCTCTTTAATTTGAAGTATTCCAATGGTTCTTTCAATAATAATCCGATTGCACCAATTATTAATAATATAAAAATCCAATTATCTGTTGGGAATGATGCATAACCGCTCTTAACATAAGAGAAACCAATATATAATCCAACACTATACATCATTGCACCTGTTAAACCATTTCTAGAAAAGAAAAGATTTATATAATCTTTTTTTATAACTAAATTAATCCAATTAATTAAAAGACCAACAAAAATAACTATAATTCCATATATAATTGTAATACCTAAAATATCGTATACATTTTGAACACCAGTGCCGATTTGTGCAGTCCCCATTACTACAGAGTGGTAATTAAACCATATAGGAGGGAATACACTAAAACCAAAGGTAGATCCAAAAATTATACCACCTACCATTGAGGCAACTCCTAAATATATTAATAAAACAGCCACACTTCTATTAATCATACCATCTTTCTTCATAGGATTATTTTTATATGAAAGATGCATTAATATACCAATCAACAAAAGCACAAAACCTTGACCAAGGTCAGCAAACATAAGCATAAACATTGTCAAATATGCAATGGCTACAAACCAAGTAGGGTTTACTGTACCATATTCAGGAATACCATAATTTGTTACCATTTTTTCAAAAGGTTTAAAAAACTTAGGGGTAGTAACTTCTACTGGAATGTTTTTAACCTCAATTTGGCTTGGATCACTTTGATCTACAATACATTCTCCATCAGAAGCTTCATAAATTGCTTGTTCAACTTTATTAGCTAATTTTGCAGGGACCCAACCTGAGAACAAAGTAGTATTTCTTGTATATTTAAAATAAGAACGTATTTGATTAGATAGCTCATGTAATCTTAAATTACACCATATGCTTACTAACAAAGGTTCTTTCTCTTGAATCTTATTCTGTATATCATTTTGTATATTTTGTTTTTCTTCTAGAATATTATCAATTCTTAAGCTTAACTCTTCCATAATAGCTAATGTATTTTGTTTTTGGATGTCACTATCTTCACATTCAACCCAACCAAATAAATCAACAACTTGTGAAATATTCGCAGAATCTCTTTTTAAACTTAAAGTTGTAATATATCCATTTTTTTCTAATATAATTGCACTAAAATCAGTTAGTCTTTTCTTAAACTTATCAATATCTGTATTGATTTTACCTACTCTAATTTCAATAAAATCTCTTCTATCAATATCAATATAATGTTTTATTTCACTTAAAATTTCATAATTTTGGTTTAATTTTTTTTGTTCTTCTTTTATTGATGCAATAGAATTGCTAAATTCATCTAAAGTTTTTCTATAACTTTTTATATCCAAAGCAACCATATCTTCAACTTTTAATAGAGAAGAACTGGGAAGAGGTCTTCCACTTTGTCGAAGTAAATTATCTATTCTTCTTCTTGTATCTTCTATAGTCAATCTATCTGAATTAGGTCTTTTACCACTTAATTTTGCTAATTGTTCTGGAGGCAAATTTGTTATTTGAACAAAGTCTAGAGCTCCAATAGATAATAATGATTTTACAACCTCATCACTTTTATTTTCTATAACAACTGCAGTTAATAGTCGCATGTTTTCTGTGAATAAACTCATACAATTAATCCTTTTATCTCGTCAGCATCAACCCTATAGTACTTTGCTCCTAAAATTCCACAAATAATACTATATTGTTGTTCTCTTAAATAGAAATAAGCTAAAGCTGTACCAATGGTAAAAGGTTTACCTCCTAAACAATTTTCAAACAATTGGCCTTTTTTCTTATATAAAAATCTTTCAATATTTCTAATTTGATTTATCATTCTTTCTTTAGAATCTGTTGAACCATCAACAATTATATTAGCTAAATCACTATATTTTTCTTTCAATAAATTTTCAACATTTCTATTTTTAGGATCAGAATTGATATACATTTTTGTTGTTTCATCTTTATAAACTTTTGAATATGGGTATAAGATTTTAGATAAATTTTCACTTGTTAATTGATGGAACCAACCATATCTAATTAACATAATAATATTCTTTAAATCAGTTTCCATTTTAAAAACTTTTAAAGCTATTGCCTTATCATCCTTAGATAAAGAGATTGTAGTTTGATACATTAATTCAACTATTTTTGAATCTATTGCTGATTCCAAATAAAACAAACCATCACTTTCAATTTGTTCTAATGAAAACTTATTTAAAATACTTTCATAGAAAGTACCTCTAACAGCTTCTATTATATTATCATAAGTTATTGCATTAATTATTGATGTGTAATTTATATCATTTACTATTTTATATTTTACGATATATGCACTTCTAAAGGAAATTGGTCGCTTATGAATTGCTGAAGAATACCATAATCTAATTGCATTTTTTAAATTCTCTGCTTCTATTCTTGATAAAAGATTCTTTATCATTTCTTGAGATGGACCACTTAAAAATTTTTGAACATTCATTAAATCTTCAATTTCTTCATTAAGCAATGAAAGCTCAACTAACTGTAAATCACCTGTCTTATCATATACTTGAGCAGCATTGTCATAACCATGTTCTTTTAAAATACCTATGGCCTCGACTAAACTACCGGCTTTTAATAAGTCATCTTGTAATTGAGGATCTCTAATCATTCCAATTTTAGCTCTTAGTTTGGCATTTATAAAACCATATGTATTTACTGCTCTTTTCATTTATCAAACACCGTTGAATTACAAATTTTTGATGCTATATCATCAGAAATTTTATCTATGCAATCATAATCAATATTTATTGAAGATTTTAAATCGTCTTCAAATGATTCAAGTTCTAAAGCATTTTTTGTTTTTAGCTCTTCTATCTTTTGATTATTTATCAAGCGCCTTTCTTTAACAGCTTTTTTTAAATCTTCTTTAACTTTCATCTCAGCTTCAGCAATAATCTTTGTTGATTTCTGCCTAGCTTGTTCAACGATTTTAGTAGCATTATCTTCTACTTCAATTATCTCAGAAATAATATCACTTTGCATAATAAGTGCTCCTATAGTGATTAAGTATTAATTTTACACGTAATTGTGTCAATATATTTTATAATTAAAAACACTTTTATACCCAATAAATACTAATAAAACACAATTTTTTTATACATACTAACCTATTTTAGGGCACATATGTGTAATTTGGATTTTCACTATTAGTACTTTCAACTACAGTTGGAATATAATTTTCGTCAAGATTTTCTTCCCAATTTTCAGCTGTATCTGAAAAAGCTGGATCATTTTCAAAGCTTGATTGGTCCATAGGTGGAGTATCATCTAATGAATTTTGCCAATCACTTGCTGTATCTTCAAATGCCAAATCAGTTACCTCTTCATCCAATGGAGGGAATATCGTATCCCAGAACACTTGTTCATCTTCATATCTATCAAACGGTAATTCAATAATCTCTAAATAATCAGATGCTAAGTCATCACCAAAAGTACTTACTGTATCAGCACTCTGGTCTGCCACTACATCAAAGGCATTAACTACATCCTCACTTTGTTGAGCCTGTTGATAATCTTGTAATAATAATACATTTTGATTTTGAAGTGTTGTTTCCGAAACAGTAAAATACAAGCCATACCATTGATTATTCCCCGCAGACATATCAAATAAATATGTGCCAGGACTTACATCTGATAAAATAAACCTACCATCCAAATCAGTAAATAGATATAACTGTTCATCTGGTTCTAAATATTCTACCCCATTTTCATCTTCAAGTAATTTATATACTGGAGAAGAATATTGTTCAAATGGAGTTCCATCAGATTGCAACAAGACACCACTAACCGTATAAGTTCTTGGAGAGAAAAGATGCTTAGAGAATCCAGATCTGCTAAATGTATTTACAGCATAAGAGAAAGAAGCCCCTGAACTATATAAACTATTTTTTGTACCATACATAATTAAATTATTTTTTGCATTTGCTGATAATAAAGTATAAACTACATTTCCAAATAATGGATTTAGAATATTCAAGTTCGAACTATTAGTGGTTCCTATAGAAATAGGATTATTAGCCAATTCTCCTTCTGGTCTTATAATAATAAAGTTACTTGCTGCATTCCTATTTAATGCAAAAAGGCCATCTGCATAATACAGCGCAGAAGAAATTGTTGCCGTAGTATTCATTACAGATAAATCATTTGCCATATTATGTCTAAGTAATAAAGCAAAGTAATTATTTAAATGTTGCCAAGTTAAATTAAATACTGGAGTTGTCGGTGTTAAGTATTGAATTCCGCCTATATTAAACTGAATTGAATCAGCATTTGAAGGTTTATAATTTAGTGACATACTACTTGTTCCCTTAGAAGATAGAGAATGAGAAGCTGTTAAATTATTTAAAATATTAAGGCCTATTCCAATTTGGAAAGTAAAATCTAAAGCACTTGAATAATAATTATTACCAATATTTAATGAACTATTTAAAGTAATTCCAGTTATTGGGGAATAACTAGAACTAAAATTAGTACTCCATTCTAAACCTTCATTATCAAAGGATGCAGAAATTGAAGTATTTAATGGGGGAAAATTATCTTCTTTGAGTGTATGACCAAGTGATAAATTTAACTTACTTGCTTTAGATAATAATTTAGTTGAATTTTCCCATACAGGGAACTCTAAAGACATTGTTGCATTAATATCGCCTATTGGAGTTTCAAAACCATGAGAAATTGATGTATATAAATCAGGAGAATATAAAGAAGTAAAATCAAGCTCCATTTTACCACTAAATGGACCAGACATAGTTGCCCAAACCCCTTCAAAGGTAGTTTTAATTTCATCAAAAGCAAAAGCAAAAGAACTATTTAATGTAAAGTAATTTGAAACACCAACGTTTAAATAGAACCTTGTATCAAAATCACTAAAGTCATAATCGTACCATTGTCCATCAATATAAGGCAATGTTAAAATGTTCGTTGAAGTATCTTCTCTCTGAGATTTACTTATTGCTGCGCTAAGACCATATGTATAATCACCCTTAGATAATAAACGAGTATCATAAGGGACATCAAAAGAATCAAGAATAATTGGATATTTTTTATCTTCAGGTTCAATTTTAACCTTTATATGGTTTGCCCCTTGTTGCAATGGGAAATCCTTTAAGATATATTCACCTTTTCTTAACTTTCTAGTAATTGGTTCTTCATCATTTATATAAACATATAAAGTTGAATTAGTTTCAATCATATACCGTTTTGTAAATTGATGTTCAAGAGGATTATCAGTTCCATATGAATAGTTCTTATCTATTGTAAATCCTACAGGTGTTCCATTTGTTCCTAAATATGAACCTAAATTACCAAAAGTAATTCTTAAATCTTTATCTCTAATATCATAGAAACCTTTCCAAGTACTTGCAGAATAATAGAATTCATTTGTAGTTGAACTTGCTGAATATTGGAAATTTGTTGCAAAATTAAAATCTATTTTACCAATAGAAACATTATTATTCATGTTTAAAGTATTTCTTAAAATTGGATTAGAAACCAATGAGCCATAATTGTAAGAACTGGATAGAGTTAAGGCTGATACAAAGGATAAGAAACTAGGTTTTAATTCTATTGCATCTGCAATACCATATTTTTCATTTCTATTTATTAATGAATTTTTATTAACTTCAGAAACTGGAAGATATTTAACAGGCATATCATCTAGATCAAATTCCATTGTCACACTAAAAGCTATTACATCAATTTCAGTTTTAACATTTAGTGCATTCAATTCATCAATTGTATAATATTCAGCATCAGTATTAAATAATCTTTCAAGACCATAATCACTTAATAAGCCTTTTACATTATCATATAAGCTTTTTACACCAATTGAATAATTTGAACCTTCAAATTTAGTCTCTACATCCCCTACAATATCGCCATTAACGATTAAAGTAAGATAATAAATACCATCATCAAATAAAGCTTCATCACTTTCTCCAGCAATATAGAAATCACTAAAGAAATCATCACTTTCTTCTTGTGCTGTTACTTGATTGTTTGCATTAAAGGAATCATATTCTTCCTGTGTTTGAATATATGGAGCAAATAATATAGGTTCAAGTGGAGCTAAATCAAAATCATCAACAAAACCACCATCCCAAGAAAAATCATCCATTTGATTGTCTTCAAATTGAATATCATCAAAATTATCTTCAGGTACTGAATCTTCAACTCCTGTATCAACAGAAGTCTTATCTGAATCTTTAACTGGCTCAGTTAATTCAGGACCTTCACCCTCAACAACATTATTGTCTACTTCTGATGTTTGCTCATCAGATATTGAAAAAATTTCATCTTTACTTGAATCTAAATTAATATTTAATTCTAATTGATCGAAAGGATTTACATCATCATCCTTATCAAAATATACATTTTTAACAAATTCAGATTGATTTGAAACCTTCTCAATACTTGAACTATCACTTGCTTGATAAATATCAGGCAATACTTTGGGTGGTAATAGACCCAAATCGTAATAATATCTTTCTTGATTTACATTAATCTTACCATCTGAAACTGTTCTTGTATTTTGAATTGAAGTAGGTATTTTTTCATCTTTAGAAACATGATCCACTGAGTCAACAAAACAAGATTTTACCAATAAACCAACAATTACTAATATGAAAACTAACAAAAAAGTTAATCGTGATACTCTAGCAGCCCCTACTTTTTTGATGATTCTCAATATTCTCTCCGAGATTATTCATAATCAAAGTTACTCTTATAACTAACTCCATCTTCTCTAGAAAGTTCACTAGGCCATGGAATCTGAAGAGTAACTGTTTTTCTAGCAAGAATATTAGTACCAGTCAATCCAGCTAATTGTTTTTCTCCAGACAATTTAACTGTATTGCCCTTGCTATCTTGAACGATTAATGTTGCATCAATTAACAATTGATGAACAGTACCCAAATTTGAAAGAGTAACAGCCATTGTTTCTTGTTGTTCTCTTGTTACATTACCATTATCATCTGTTTTTTCAACAATTTGATATGATGGTGCTACTCTACGAATAGCAACTCTCTCTACAACTTGTGAAGGTTCAACATATGCACTTGTAGTATAAACATATAGGAAATTAAACATACTATTGTCTTCAGTATTTCTACCTTGCGAATAAGGAACTTGTTCAGCTCTAATTCTAAAACTTAATTCAGAAGTAGTAGTTTGAGGACCTCTATATTGAACTCTAATTAGTTGAGAACTTTGAGGTTTTACAATAGTTTTATTAGGAACGATAGAAAAATATTGTGTTGCAGGAGAATTTATTTCAACGCCTTGAGCATCTTGACTTCTAGTAAGTGCTGTAATCTCAACAGCAATAGAATCATTACTATCATTTACTATTGTATAAGTTTTTGTGTTTCCAGCCCCTGTTGGAGAAAAAGTTTGTTCTAGTGGTGAAAATTGAAAAGCAAAGATATCAGCAGATATAAAAACTGTTAATATACTTAACAATAATAATATTTTCTTAAAATTTTCCTTCATGACTACCCGTCCCTTTTAACTATCTATATGATTTATAATACGAAAGTTTACAATAATATACAAGAAAAAAAGAACAATATGGCATAATTTTCATAAAAAACACAAAAAAATATGTTACTAAAAACTTAATATACGGTTAAAAATACAACAATTCTTAACATTCATTAAGTAATAAAAATAAGTTTTTTAAATTTTTCACGTTTTCTCTTAAAAACTTATGTCCAAAGATAGTTTTCTTTTTCTAAAGTAAAAAACACTTTCTCTTTATATAAAATAGCACATTTCCATTATATTTTCATTAAAAATAATTTTTTTATCACGAAATTATTAATTTTAAAATCAATTTTTTTATATTAAAAAGTTTTAATAAAAGGGATAAATAAGCAACAAAAATAATTATTGTTAAAAAATAATTGACTAAAAATAGATGATAGTGATAATCTCGAATCAGATTCGGGCTGTAGCGCAGGGGTTTAGCGTACAAGTCTGGGGGACTTGGGGTCGCCGGTTCAAATCCGGCCAGCCCGACTTTAATTATTTATCCTATAAGAAATTATATCTTATAGGATTTTTTTATTTTTGTTGTGTAACCAATTTTGTTACCAAACACAAAAAAAATATAGTTTTTTCCAAATTTCTAACTATTAAAACATCTCAATAGTTAGGAGCAAGAAATGTATTCACAATACACACTTTATCCAAGAAAAAGTAAATTACATGGTAAAATTTACTATGTTAGATTTAGAGACCCAGATACAGGAATCAGATTATCACCTAAATCCTCAGGCAAAAAAACTAAAGGTGCAGCGAATAATTGGGCAATACAGCAAATTAAACAAGGTAAAATTAAATCAACAAAATATAATTTCACAACATATACTGCTAATTGGTTTATTTGGGAGAAATGCCCTTATATAAAATTAATGCGAAGTAAAGGCAAACGATTTAATAGGTCATACGCTGATGGTAAACGTTGTATCTTGGTTAAACACTTATTACCATATTTTGGTAATTATGATTTATCAAAAATCAATGTACCAATTATAGAAAAGTTTTTACTAACTTTAATAGATAAAGGCTATAGTTCATCTACTATAAGTTCAATTTACTACACTTTATCGATTATACTTAAAGAAGCTTACAGACAGGATATTATAGAAAAAAACCCAATGCTTAAAATTGAAAATGTTAAAAAAGTTACTGCAAAAAAAGATATTATACCAAAACAAATTGCAGATGAAATTTTTAGCTTAAAAAACAAAGATAAATATTGGGATAATGAATTCCATTTCCTTTTTAATCTAATTGCTTATACTACAGGTTTAAGACAAGGAGAGATTTTAGCTCTTCAAAAATGTAGTATTGAAGATAATTATATAAATGTAAAATATAATTGGGATAGGAAATATGGACTTAAATCACCAAAGTATAATAGCAATCGAATTATACCATTACCCTCTTTTACAAAAACATGCATTGATAATTATATCTTAAAAAATGGTATTACTGATGATGAAATGTTACTATTTCATGGTGAGGATTTTTATAAAGCAATTGACCACAAAGCGGTAAATAAGCATTTTAAAAAAGCTTTAGAAAAAACAGATTTAGATTTAAGTACTTTAAATATAACTTTTCATAGTTGGCGACACACTTTTAATACAATTATGAGAGGTAATATCAGTGATGAAAAACTTAGAAAAATTACTGGGCATAAATCAGAAGCCATGACAGATCACTACACTCATTATAATAATGAAGCTTTTAATGATGTAAGAATTGCAGAAAATAAAATATTTGAGGAAATAAATAATCAAACCATCTTTAATACCTCATATTTTGTATAATATAATTAAAATATAAAAAATCTAATCTAAACAAACACAAAGTGACTACTTTTTTTATAAAGCTATCACTTTGTGTATAAAAACTATCATCAAACTTTTAATTTAACTAAAAAAAACTTATTTCACATGCTATCTATTAACAAAAACAATAAATATTGGGCAATCTAAACTTTATTTACTGTTACAAAACAATACGTAAGGTATCACTTTTTAAAATTATCAAGAAGCTTTATTACCTTTAATTAAATATGGCTCAATCCCATCTAATTTATCAAAATAATAATCACTCCATGTTTTCAATAATTTTTCTAACTCATCATTTTCACACATTTTAATTAAATTTGCAGCTGTTGGTATATTATTAGCAAAACCAATTTGCCTTAATAAAAATTTTCCCTTAGCTCTCATTTCAATTTTTAATAAATTATCTATATTAATCCTATTAAGGTTATCTTTAAATAACGGGTTATAAATAATTGTTGTAAGGTTTTCACTTCTAGTTTTATGGTGATTTATATATAATGAATCTTTCATCTTTGAAAATTGTTTAATGTCAAAGTCCTCTACTATATTAAACTCTTCTTTTTTTTGATTCAAAATACTTTTATGCTTTGAATTAATAACCTTTTCAAAAATATAGTTGTCAAATATATTATTATAATTCTCTACACTATTTAAAGCTAATAAATAATATAGGTCTAACCTATGTATTTCTATATCTGCTATATCTATTCTAAAATCAAAGAACTTAATTACTTCATTAATACAATACTTAATAACTTCACAATCAGCAAAATTATTTTTCTTTAAAAGGTTCAAATCTAAAAAATTAAAATAATAAGTATCTTGTGCATGATGTTTCTCTATTGAATATTCAAATTTATCATCATTAATAAATCTTTTTGTTGAAGTCCATTTAGCTTGCTTTGTACCCTCTTTTGCAATATAAGGCATAAATGGACATTTCTCACCTTTTATCTTAAAAATTATTGAATCTATACATCTATCAGTTAATTTATTAGTTGTAAGATTTTTATTTAATTTTAGCTTCTTTCTTATCAAGTAGGTTTTACAAAACTGTTTTTGTATATTTCTTAATATATAGGTATCACTATCAAAAACATTAATAACTTCAATATATGGAAAAGCTGTTGTAATGTACAGTTTCTTTTTTGGTCTAGATATTGCTGTATAAACAATAGTTTTTATACTTTTATCATTATCAATATTATGTTCAAAACCAACATAAAAAACATAATCAAATTCACTACCTTTTACTTTATGAACAGTAGATATTTGGACACCTTCTAAATCTCTATATGGTAGCAAGTTTTTTTTGTTACGAGCAATGATAGCTATTGAATTTTTATCACTAATAATTTTTATTTCATTCTTTACAAATTCTACTTCATCATTAACAGTAGTAAAAATCTTTAAAATAGGCTTTTTTCTTGAATATATAGATTTTGAAGCTTTAAATGACTCTGCTATCTCATAAGTTTCTTCTGGTTCCACATTATGATTACGCTTTAAGTATCCATTCATAAAACTATTTAAATAATCATTGTCAGTTCTATAATTTATATTTAAAGTTATTCTTTCATATGGTTCATCATCAAATAATACTTTAGGATTATCAAGCACATTAGTAAGGTTTACTTTACTTATACCTTTTTGGAAATCATAAATCTTTTGATGTTTATCACCTGCAATAATTAATTGTACATTTGAACTTAGGCTTTTTACCTTTTTTACAACATTTATATAATCTTCTCTAAAGTCTTGTACTTCATCACAAGTAATTATTTTTGTTTTACTAATTACTTCATTATAAATAGCTGTTTCTTTTAAATAATCATTATCCAATTTTAAAAATAATGTTATCAATTCATCATAATCTTTTGCACTTAATAAATCATTTTCACTATCCTCAAAATCAGATTTAAAATTTCTAGGCAACATCTTAAGTTCATTTAAAACTTTATAACAAAATGAGTGAATTGTATAAGTATTCATTGCATTACTCCAATTATACTCTAATTGATATTTATTCTTTAAAGCTTTATCAAATGTAAATGAACATATTTCTCTTCTACTAACAGAGTATTCTTGTATTCTTTTAACAATAAGCTTATTAATCTCATAGCTTTTTCCTGTTCCACCAAGGCCTGTAATTACTATATGTGTTTTATTATTAAATATCATTTCTTATAACTCCTCTCTTATTTGATCGCTTACCATGTCTTCATCAGATTTAATAATCCAATTAATAACGGTTTCTCTATTCCACATTTTCCTTCCACCAATTAATGCATCAGCATTTCCGTTATTAGGTTGTAGAAGCTCTTTCTTATTACAGGCAGTTTTATAATTGAGATTCTTTAACAAACAAATTTCTTTAAGTGAAAACCAAACTTTTCTAGGTACAATTTCATCAATTTCTTTTTTATCCATATTCCTATCCTTTCTTTTAATTTGAGACTTTTTAAAATCTCTATAATTTAATAGTCATCTTTTTTCTAAAAAGGTCTTAAAAGGCCTATCAAGGTATTTCTCAACACAAAATCAACACTATTAAAAAGTAGATATATGCTCATGTCTCACAATATTAGTGTACGAAAATCAAATGTTTTTTTTGAAAAAAATTTATGAATTTGACCCTGCAAATAAAGTGTTTAAATTTAATTATTTTTTTTAAAAATAATTTAACCAAATACGTATATTAAATGAGCCTCCATGTTTGGAAATTTTTTTTACAAAGGATAATTTAATGAATAAGAACAAACTAAAAGAATGGCTACAAAGAAACTTTAAAGAAATTGATTGGATTAATGAAAATAATGTATTAATCAATTGTCCAATTCACAAAGAAGAAAAACATTCATGCAAATGTCATATAGACATCAAAAATGAAAGGTTTTTCTGTGATACTGATGCTTTATCAAAACCTCTCAAGGAATTATTCAAGGCACTACACCAGGAGTATCCGCAAAAGGCTAACATTATACAAATTAATTGTTACTATTACTTTGATGTGAACAATAAATACAATGTAACCCTCGTGCAATCTGAGGATATAAATGGGAAAAGGTATTATTATAGAAGGCCAAAAGGAAGAAATGTAAACTCACCTTACAATATACAAGAACTTATTAAAGCCTCTTATGAAAATAAAATAGTAGTTTGGGTAATAGGAGAAAGCAAGGTTGAGTTATTGAGAGAAAATAAGATTACAGCAGTCACAACTATTAATGGAGCAAATGATACAAATGCTTTACTAACGTATTTACATGATATACCGACAAATTCACAAATCTTAATTGCCGAATATTATAACAAAGCTTACACAACCTACTTTGATCGCTTAATCGGACTTTTAACTTTGCGTGGGATAAATACTAGAATTACGACAAAATCAATTCAAGAGCTAATAGATGATGTAACATCAGATGAAAATGCTGATAATGCTTTATCACAAATATTCAATGATAGTACCATAATCTAGTATCTCAAAACCATAAAAAAACAAGTACATATCAGTTAGTAAAAAAACACAACTGATATGTACTTATGTAATATTACATAATATAATATATGTAATGTTATATAGAAACAAGGAGCTCAAAAATGACTCAGTTACCAATAATTACAAATGATAATTTTCATTACGATTTATTATTAATTAAAGATGATTCTTACAACGTAGATGCAAAGGCTTTTGTTGATTTTTTAAAAAATAATAATATGCCTATCACTTTAGAAAATTTAATTGCCTATTCTACTTATTTAAATGAAACTCATAATGGTATTAGATATTCAGCTAATACATATAATAAAAGATTACAAGGGGCAAAAGAAAGGATAAAATTTATATTTTATAAATCAATATACGCAACAGATAAAATAGCTTGTTATCAATTTGAAGAAGCTTTAAAAAAGGTAAAAACTAAAAAAATAAATTCAAGCTCTATTGAACAAGATAAATTACTAACCAATGAAGAAATTCAAAGATTAATTAATGAATCATCTGATAAACTGGTTTCAATAACAATTGAATTTTTATATGCTACAGGTTTAAGAATTTCAGAAATGTTAAATATTTTAATTACTGACGTTAAACAGGATAACAATAAAAGCACTATAAGAATTCTAGGTAAAAGGCAAAAAGAAAGGAAAATATATGTATCAAACCATTTAATTAGCAAAGTTAAAAATAGGTTTCAAGGTCAAATTTATCTCTTTGAACATAATGGAAAACAATATAACAGAATAGCTTTAACTCAAAGGATAACAATACAAGGTAAAATTATTCTAAATAAAAATATATCTGCTCATATATTAAGACACTCTTTTGCTTCAAATATGCTTAAGAAAACAAATAATTTAAAAGGTGTTTCAAAATACTTAGGACATTCATCAACTAGTATTACAGCAAATTTATATATACATGATGAATTAAAATGGGAAGAAATAAAAGTTTTTTATAATTAATATTGATTATAAAATCCTATTTTAATAATATTAATTAGAATACAATTAAAAGGGAAAAAATGAATAATAAAAAAATAAAAGTTGCAAGCCTTTTCGCAGGAATTGGTGGGATATGTTATGGTTTTAAACAAGCTGGAGCTGAAATAATTTGGGCAAACGAAATAGATAAGTTTGCATGTAAAACGTATCGCAATAACTTTGGGAATGATTTTTTAATTGAAGATGATATAAAAAAAATAGATGCTAATGATATACCTGATATTGATATATTAAATGCAGGATTCCCTTGCCAAGCATTTAGTATCGCTGGATATAGGAAAGGCTTTAATGATGATAGAGGAAATTTATTTTTTGAAATTGAACGGATTTTATCTGTAAAAAAACCAAAAGCTATATTATTAGAAAATGTAAAAAATTTACAAACTCATGATAATTCTAAAACATACAAAATAATAAAATCTAAACTTGAAAATTTAGGATACCATGTAACAGAAAAAGTTTTAAATACTATGCAATATGGAAATATACCTCAAAATAGAGAAAGAATATACATAGTTGGTTTTCTTGATGAAAAAGCTTACAAGTCTTTTGAATTTCCAAAAGAAATTCCTTTAACAAAAACAATACATGATATTATTGATATTACAAAGAAGCAAGATCAGAAATATTATTATTATATGTCAAAATATTATGAAATATTAAAAAAAACTATGACGAAAAAAGATACAGTTTATCAATGGCGCAGAATTTATTGTAGAGAAAATAAAAATAAAGTATGTCCTACTTTAACCGCAAATATGGGAACAGGAGGACATAATGTTCCACTTATTATTGATAACTATGATATAAGAAAACTAACACCAAACGAATGTGTAGCTTTCCAAGGCTTCCCTTCTGATTTTTCTTTTCCTACCGATATTAGTGATTCAAAGAAATATAAACAAGCAGGAAATTCAGTTTCTGTTCCAGTGATAAAACGTATTGCAGAAAATATAATTAAAGCATTAACTTGAAATAAATTTTTATGCAAAATCGATTCCTTCTCCTGTAATTATATTAATTTTTTTTATAGGAGAAAGGCTCTTTTCCTTAATTATTCTATCTTGAATTGAAAAACGTGGACGCCTTCCTTGCATTTGTTGCATATGAAATGTTTCATTTTTTCCTTTATTTAAAATAAGACTATAAACAAAATCATCTTCTATTTCATAAAAATCAACTTGGCCATCAATACGTCCATTAGGTACAAAATTTGCAAAATATAACAAATCCCATGTTGATTTTGGACCAAATGATGTACAATCTGTTTCTATTGAAGCCGATTTAATTTGAACCCCTTCACCAGTTTCTCTTAAAACACAATCATATGAATATGCAGTTTTGTTTGTTCTAACAGCATCAAACGCCATGCAAAACAAAGCTTCACTTAAAACATCTGGAACATTTACTTTTCTACCGTTTAAACTATTTAAAAGGGAATTCAAGCTTAACCAACTTCTAAAAATTTGTTGAATTTTTCTAAAATCTTCATAATCAAAAAAATCACCTAAAACTGAAGTTCCATCTTTTAATTTAATTAATTTAGTTTCCATTTATTCCTTCTTTTCATAACTCTTCAATCATAGATTCAATATCATCTATTAAATTTGTTTCGTAATCAGTTAGTATATCAATTAATGCTTTATTTAAGAAAAATTCATCATTATTAGAACTACCTCTATCTAATAATGAAAATTCAACTTTATAGTATTTATTTCTATATAAAGAAATATTTTCAATGGAACAATTTCCCTCGACAAAAATATATATAGAATTTTTTAATTTTTTAATAACCTTTATCTGTTCAAAATTTTTAATTAATAAATCTAAAGTTTTAGTTTTTTTATTATTTCTAATTGGAACCTCATTATCGTCAAAAGCATCATACCATTGAGAATTAAAAAAATAAGTATTCAACGTAGCATTTTTGCAATCTAAAAACTCAGATATAAGTTTTGGCTCTCTAAATCTATCTCTAATTAAATTTATATTTCCAACTTCGCTAATACCATTAAAATATTCTACACTTACTCCAGGCCCACACAAATTCCAAGTATTCATAAAATTTTCAAATTTAGTTATTTTCAATAATTTAATTTCACCAATATTATTATTTGAAACATCAACATAGTTTGATTGAGCAATATAATTATTTACATCAGATTTAATAAAAATTGAATCGTCCATATGAATTGAATCATATATCTCAGATGAAAATAAATCTTTAGCAAATAAGGGGACTAAATAATCAATTCGAAAATTAGTTTCAGCTAAAACTAAATATTTATTTTCATACCCTTGATTACGCAAAGTAATCATTTTTTGATTCTTTTTAAATGATTTGACTTCAATTTGTGGAGCAGATTGTATAGCTTCCCATTTGTCATTAAATTCTACAAAAGGGATAGATAAATCATCAATTTTTATTCCCAAAACATCTGGTGCAATCCCAGCTTTATTAGCTTTTGGGTCATAATCATAAAAATCTGTTATAACTTCTATTTTTTTATCCGAATTAATTTTAGGCAGAATAAGTTTATTAAAAATAACACTTTCTGGTATTAAATTAATCCATCTATCTAATATACCCCCCATAAAATCACGCTTTGAACTTAATGCCCCTATCATTGGACTATTTAGTTTCTGAGTCATATTAGTAACAAAATAAATAATCTTTTTTATATCTTCTCTTGTAACATTAATAGTTTCCATAAAAAATACCCTAAATAATTAATTGCAAAATACAATTTTTTATGAAAAGTATAGCAATAGTAATTATAAAATGCTAGTAAATACAAAATACATTTAAAAAAATTTAACGTCTAAATATAAAAATTATTAATTTTACTTTGTTCTATTTCTCTTATAATCAATCTTAATTCTAATACCACTGTCTTTTTTTAAATTTGATTTAAAAATATATGTAATCAAATATTTAACATGTAAATTTTTAATATAATCAACAGCTTTATTTCTATCAACAAGAGCACCAGAAAAATCATACACGTTCTCAGAAATTTTATAACTTTCTAAATAATTCGTTACTTCATTTTCAGATAATTCATACTTCTCTAAAGTAACAATTTCTATCTTGAAATTCAATGCTTCATTGGCAAAATATAATCTTGAACTAACCAAAGGAGTTTTAATTATATTTAAATCTTTAAACATATCTCGTAGATTATTAAACTCTGGTGAATTAATTACACTTTCAGAAAAAGCTAAATCATTAATATATAAATAATTTGTATTGATAAATTTCTTATCTTTCAGTAACAATAACAATTTTTTTACACTATCTAAATCAAAAGCTAAAAGTATTTCAGCTAAAGTACTATTAATATGATTATTTATTATATTTTTAAAATATAAAAAAAAGTTGTTTGCAAAATCTATATCAGTCTTTGTATATCTCTCATCAGTAATAAAATATAATTCATACTTAGTTTCTCTTAAAAAGTTTTCTTGATTAGGCGAATAACCATATATTTTATTAGAAATTATTTCAGCATTTAAAAATAAATTAATTTTTTGTAAATTAAATTTATGACATTGAATTGATTCTAATTCTCTTTGTACTTCATTAGATTTGAAAATTATTAATTTATCATAAAGTTCTTTTTGTAATTTCTCACTTTTTATTCGACCAAGATTAACCCAATTAGCTAATTCAATAATTTCTTTTTGGTACTTTTCTTTAAAAAGTTTATTATGGTTATCAAATAAAAGTAAAATACTATCAATATTATTTTTATTTATCTGCCAAAAGTCATCATTTAGAATATATAACTTTGTATCATGCCAATTTAAAAAATAATTATATATTGCAAATTGAAAAAGCTTATTTTCAGAAAAAGTTGGAACCTTTGAATGGACAAGAGTATCATTACGAAAATATTCAAAAAAAGACAATTCATTAAATAATTTTTTATCAAAATTTATTAAACTTGCATTTACCCTATCAAAGTTCTCTTTAAGAATATATTTGAATGAAAAATTCTCCAAATTAATACTAGAAGAATGAAAATCAATTAATTGTTTAATATAATTTATTTGCGAATCTTTTAAACCCTCTACTTCATATTTTGAATATAAATAGATAACAAAATATATCATTGACATAGTATCAAATATTTCTTTATTTTGAGTTATTGAAATAGAATTATATAAAGATAAGGACAATTTCCCCATTAGATATGCGCCAAAATCATGGTCTTGATTTAATAAAATATGCATATTAAAAATATATAATAAAGCTTTTTGTTTTACTAAAAAACAATCATTATTATACTCTAAAAATCTTTTCATCAATTTCTTTATAATATTATTCAATATAGATTTCTTAAATTTATCATTAATAATTTCATTAGCATAGATATTAGAAAATATTTTATAGATAATAATAGATTTATAATCATTCTCTAATAATTCAGAGGGTATATCAAATAATCCATTAATTGAATTTATTATTTGTCTTGAAGAAATCTCTAGTTCATCAAAAAATTGGTATTCAGAAATAATTTCATTAATTAAAATTTTTATTCTACCTTCATTTTTAAATGGCTCTTGATTATATATTTTTAATATTTCTTTAACAGCAATAATTAAACCTAATTTTTTTTCTGCAAGAATAAAAGTCTCTCTTATATAATTTTCAATTTTTATAATAGATGGATCGTTTTTTGTATAATTTATTTCTTTTAAATCCTTCTTAACTTCATAATTTTTTTCATCATTATAAATTAATTTTAATTGTTTTATCACTATTTCAACACATTTCGAAACTTCATCTAAATTGTTATTCTCAATATAGAAAGTAAAACTCGAAAAAACTTTTGATATAATTTCTAAAGGATTATCTAAAAAAACTTTTCCAATATAATCTGAAACCAAATTTTTACAAAAATCAGTATCAGTAGTAACCTTCCAAACATATACACTTAGATTAATAATAAAAATTGAAATTATAACTAAAACTATGCAAATTAAATTGATAAAACCAAAAGCAAAAAATATTGCAACTAATAATACAAGCCCTATTACAAATGGAATAGCCAATGATATTTTAAAATATTCATTATCAAAATTGATAATTTCCTTAATATAAAAACCATAACATTTTTCAAATAAAGAATTAATTATTATCGCTAAAATTGTTACACTTAATGTAGAAATTGTAACCAATGAAACAAAAATTGAATCTATAAAACTTTTATTTACTAAAATTAATACTTTATATTTAACTAACAATTCAGTACAAATACCAATAAAAAAAATAATAATGGTTAAAATAATTAATTGTTTTTTACTTAATATGAATTGCTTTCTACTCATTATAATTCCAATATATATTTTCTGCTCAAGCATTTTAATAAAATAATTTATTTAATATATACTATAGCATACTTAATTATAAACAAATATCTTATAAAACGATATTTATAAATTTTAAAGAAATTAAATAAATATTTATACATCTTCGTTTTTTAAAAGTTCTTCAACTCTTTTAATTATTTTCCATGCTGGATAATCAAGCCCTTCTGCTAATTTAAGAATTACTTCAATAGATGGATTTTTTAAACCTCTTTCTAATGCAGAAGCATAAGTTCTATCAATATTAGAATCAAAAGCCATTTTTTCTTGAGCTATATTTTTACTGCTACGGACTTCTCTAATTGCTTGTCCAACAGCACTATTTATTGTACTTCTTTTTTGCATTGTTATATAATAAAATCAAGTAGACTAAAAAACCACGTTCTATAGACACACGGTTAATTGACTACATAAAATTATAAATATATAATTACAAAGATAGGAGGCTTGTAAATGGCTTTAATGAATTGGAAACAAAATGTTGGTAAAGGTAATCTCACCGCAAAAGATGGTGAGATTTTATTAAGGAATTTTAGATATCCTTCAGAAATTGATAATAAAGGTAATCTTTTAATCGATATTGGTAATAGCAAACTTGTAATAGGCTTTAAAAATAATGGGTTAAATTCAACTTGGGTTGGAGTAAAAAGATTCAAAAACAAAATATCGACTTTGATAATTACAATAATTTTAATATGTATATTTGTAATACCAGGGTTCATATATATGCTTTTTTTAAATAACAATCGTAAAAAAATATTTATTGAAGCAACGAATGTAATGAATCAAAATTTAAATAAGCTAAATGAAAACAATACACTATAATAAAAAAGGAATACTAATGAAAAAAAAATTTTACATTACAGCATTCATTATAATAACAATTATATTGCTAGTAAGTTGTGAATCACTTGAATTATATACAATGACTCCACAAGAATTAAAAAATAAGGTTGATAATTTTGAGTATAATATAAATAAATACAACTCATATGACTCAATATTACAAGAATATATATTAGTTCAAAAAATAACTCGACATAATGAAGATATGAAACAAAAATTTAATTCAATAGCAAATAATAAACTAGAAAAAATGGCTATTGAACAAAATTCACCTTATTACATTGATGTTGATAGCAATGAAATAAATATTTATGATAAAACATTAAATCAAATAAAAGCAAAAGCTATAAAAGAAAATGATATATCTATATTACTTAATTGGTTAGACAAGTATCGAGTATATAGTGAAGATCAGTTAAATTATTCAAATAAACAAAGTCAAGAACTAACTGAGGTATATGAGGTTGCTGAACAAATAGAACAAAATATATTAAATACAGCTACAGAAAAAAACGATAAATCATTAATAGAGAAATATTTTGAAACAAAGCCATATGACAAATTGCATCAAGATTATACAAATTGTGATATAAATAAAAACTGGAATGAATCTAAAGACATATTATTAAAACAATACGATAACAAACTCTTATATGAAGCTGAAAAGGCAATTTATGAGAAAGCAATTGAAGATAAAAACCCAGCAATTTATACATCTAAATATCCAAATGGTAAATTTGATATTTCAAAAATTCCAAATGATATTGAAGGTAGAGCTTATAAAAATGCTTTAACTTCAATTGAAAAAGCTGAACAATTTTTAAAAGATTATCCAAATAGTACGTATATAAAAAATGTTCAAACATATATCGTTCGTCAAGAGTGGTTTAATTCAGATACATATATAAATGTTTTAAAAAAGGTCCCTGAAAAAATACAAAATTCACAAATAATGATTCGTCCAGGCATAATTGAAGTTGGCAATACATTTAAAGAATTATTTATGAATCAAGCACCTTTGATGAAATGTGATTTTACATTAAACAATAACCTAATTAAAGTAAAATTAGAAAGTATTGAAGAACCTAAATATACAATGACATATAATTTTACATACAGTGCTGAATATGGTGGAATGGTATATCTAGAATCAGTAATATATAAGCAAGGGATTTTTAATACAACAACATATAGTACATATGCAGAAAAGAAAGATGCTATTATAGGATTATTATACATATTTGTTTAATAAATAATTTGTAACCAAATTTGTAACCAAAAACAAAAAGAGATTATTATGAATCATAGGGAACTATAATGAATTATATTTACGTAATTTTATTCTATATATATAATTAATTAAGATAGTATAGAATTTTAAGGAACTATAAGGAATATAGGTACAAATCTGGGGGACTTGGGGTCGCCGGTTCAAATCCGGCCAGCCCGACTGTAATCTTTTATCCTATAAGAAATTATATCTTATAGGATTTTTTATTTGTATTATTTGTTGCTAAATTTGTAACCAAAAATATAAATGTTATAAAGAACAATAGTTAATTTTAAAAAAATTTATTAAACTAGTTTTAAGCCTATATATGGGTTTGAATTTGGGTTATGAATATTTTTTTTTGAAATTTGTCTTCTACATTTTATTTCTTCTTTAAAAAACTTTACCGAACCGAGCATTTTATTATTAGTACAAATAACTTTTAAAATTTTTTCTTGTTCCAATGTACTATTAAAACCAAAAATTACAGCCTTTAAAGAATCCTCAAATGAAAAAAATAAATCAGATTTTTTTTGATTATTATAACATAAAAATCTTCTTTCATTTTCATCTATAAAATCAGACATTTTTGAAAAAAGAATTTTTTGCATTATTAAATTTTGCAGAAGTCCAGGGAATTTATTTTCTTCAACTTTGAGTTCCCCATTATCATTTGTAATAGTGATAGAGGCACAAAGAGTAGTATCTATAAAAAATGGAAATTGATCATATTTTACATCGTCGACAATAGCCCTATTTTTTTCATTATCAAATAGTTTCTTAAATTGATTTTCTATTTTATCCTTTTCAAGAATCAAACATACACCCTTATGATTATCTCCATATTGGCTCCACATTCTAGCTAACATCATTCCAGGTTTATCTTCTTTATCATCTTTGGAAAAACAAACAATTTTAATATTGTTCTTAATTTCTTCATTAATTGATTTTGAAATATCTTTACAGTTATTTGGTAAACCACCTAATTCAGAAAAAAGATTAATTGATTCAATAGCATCCTTAGATTTTCCCAAAGAACCTAATTTTAATCTATTACTTTGTAAAATATATGAAGCTGTTTCAAAGGATGTATAATGGCATAACAAATCCTTAGGCCCTATCAAATTTCTAAAATTCTCTAAACTTTTCATTTAATCTTCATGAACATTATAGTTAAATAATTCAAAATTAAATTTTTATTATTTAACTTTTTTTAAAACATTTTACCATAAAATTAAAAAAGTGATAGGAAGATGAAGTTTATAGATATAACAGATTATTTTTATTAATCAATAATAAAATAAATATTATTTTTCCATTATCCTTTTTATATAATTTTCATCTATCAAATTAACTGTTTTAAATATTCCATCATAAAATACAGCCATATTATTAAATACACAGGGAAGATTTTTTGCTTGCTCTAAAGTTTCAATTTTATTCAACGAAATAGGAATATCATTTTCTTTACAATATTGTTTAATCTTTTCAATATTTTGATATATATAAGGACATTGCGTATCATAAAAAATTGTTAAATCTTTATTCTTAATTGTTTCTTTTTTGGCATTTTCTGCAAATTTAGGCTTAGTACCATTAAAAGATAAAGCTAATAACTGATAACCATTATTTGTTATATCTACCACATCAAAACCATACTCTTTTGCAAAAGATTGATCAGATAACCAAGCTTTTTGTTTTACTGATCCTAACATGCAAACACCAGACTTACCTTTCAACTTAGCATCTTCAATACAATAATTCATTAAAGCCTTACCATACCCATGCCCTTTATATTTTCCTGAAACCCATAAGCAATAAATATATAAGTAATTTTCGCCCACAATTGGAGTCCAAGCAGTCTCTAATGGTGCATATTCTATAAAAACAGTAGCTTTTGCATTTAATTTTCTAAAAACATGACCTTCCTTAAATCTCTCAGAAAGCCAATCTTTTTTAGATTCAATACCTAAATGAACTATCCTACTTCTAATAATACAACATAGATGCTCATCAGAAACATTTTCATTATTCAAATTAATAAAATCTTTATTTAAATCCGTCATAATTTCTTACTTTATTTATTACTCCTTTAGATAATAATTCTAAATTTTATCATGCTAACCATAAATAATAAATAATAAAAAAATTTATTTTTAATATATTAAATTCGTTATATCTTAATATAAAAATAAGGTATTCCAAATAATAAAGGAAATCTATTTTTATTATTAATTAAAAAAATGGCCCTCAGAAATATAATGTGAAAAGAAAAAATAAAAAGATGTAATAAATATGGAGTTATCACCCGAAAATATTTATCCACGTTCTAAAGATAAAGAAACAATTTATCTAAAATCTTTTATAAAAAACCCTAATATTATAATAGGTAATTTTACGATATATAATGATTTTGTTAATAATCCAATGGACTTTGAAAAAAATAATGTACTATATCAATATCCAATCAATAAAGATAAATTAATTGTTAGAAAATTTTGTTCAATTGCTTGTGGCGCAAAATTTATTTTTAACAGTGAAAATCATACTTTATTAACACTTTCAACATACCCTTTCCATATATTTTTTGAAGAAGGGGATCTAGAAGTCAAAGATATAACTGATACTTGGGATAATAAAGGAAATATAATAATTGGAAATGATGTTTGGATTGGCTATGAAGCAGTAATTCTTTCAGAAGTTACAATTGGGGACGGTGCAATAATTGGAACACGTGCAGTTGTAACAAAAGATGCCCCTCCATATACAATAGCTGGAGAAATCCCAGCAAAACCAATCAAAAAGCGTTTTGATGAAAAAATTATATTTTCTTTAGAAAAAATAAAATAGTGGGACTGGAATCCTGATAAAATAAAACAAAATATTGATGCAATTAAATCAGGAGATATGAATAAATTAAAATAAAAATATAGCCTCTTAATTAATACAAAGTATTATCTTTGTAACATAAAGAGGCTATTTTTAATTATATCTTATCTATTTCTGTTGTTATTACGATATGAATTTCTTTTGTCGGTTCTAGGTGGACGTTCAGTAGCTTCATTAACACGTAGCATACGACCTCCTACTTCTTTACCGTCTAGTTCAGCGATAGCAGCATCTGCTTCTTCACTTTGATCCATTTCAACAAACGCAAATCCTTTTGGGCGTCTTGTTTCACGATCTAAAATTACATTTACACTTAAAACTTCTCCGAATTCTTCGAATGCAGCGCGTAAATCATCTTCAGTTGTTCTGTAACTCATGTTACCAACATAAATTTTCTTAGCCATTTTTAATAATCCTTTTACAGGTTGGCACCTGTGGTAAATATCTCACTAATTTGGTGCAGTTAAACTCTTTTACCTCTAGAAAAAATGTTAAGTAACAACAACTTAAGATAAGCAAGAAATATAAATGTAACACAAATTAAAATGTAATTTCACAGTATAATTTCTTTTACTAATTGTCAATCGCAAAATCACTTGTGTTTGATTTATAACCAAAAAATTAGTTATTTTATTTAAAATAATTAAAAAAAACACCCTCTAGAGAACAAACCGCGACGTCTTCAACTTTAAAATTTGGTTTAAAACTCTCACAAATATAGTCATTTCTCAAATCTTTATATAATAAAATAATATTTTTTAAGGAAAAATAAACCGATTCTTTATTATATGAGGCAACAGTATTTCTTAGTCTCTCTAAAAATTCTGGTGCATTAATTTCAATTTCTCTCACGCCCTTAGGTTGTTTTTCTTTTTTTAATAAAATTAATGGACCAATAAAGGTTTGTCTTAAAAAAGAAATACACTCTATTGCTTCAAAAAGTTCACCCCGCCCAATTTTTGTCGCACCATATGAATCCAAAATCTATCTTCTATCCATTAGATATTAAGAGATGGAAAAATCGCATATTCTTCTTTATACCTTCAATAATTTTATCAAAAAAAGTTATGCTCATAAATCATATAATTCACCTTTTATTTTAATAAAGTTATGTTCGCATACAAATTATTAAGATATTTAGGCTAAATATTTTTATTATTATTTATTTTGAATAACTTGCTTTCCCCCTAACAAAAAAGCATTTTTTGGACAATGATTAACACATCTCATACAACTTTCACACGAAGAATGATCTATCATTATTTTCTTTGTGTTTGAAATATAAGATAAAGCTTTCTTGGGACATTTTCTAATACACAATCCACAGCTAATACACTTATCATTATCAACTGTTAGCTTCTTGCTTTGGCTAATCCAAATATTCTTAGAAACAGAAATAGATCTCATTAAATCAGATAAGATTATTACTCTATTCCATTTTGTTTTACCATCCAAAAGACTCTGACAAAATTCTTCTGCTATCTTATAAGATTTTTGATTTAGAACTATTCCTTTATCAACTTTTTTTATATTTGTTTGCATACTATTTGACATCTTAATTTCTATTGCACCAACACAATTATATCCTTTTTTTGTTAATACTTTTTTTAAAGGCCCTACAATTCCACCTGAAAAAGCTTCCATAGTATCTATCATAAAAATTTTTTTATTTTGTGTAATTGGTAAATTATTAGCAAAATTCCAAACTAAAGGAAATGTAGATTGAATTGCTACAGGAAATAGTAACCCTACGTATTTACAATCATCAATACTTACTTTTTCTATTTCTTCCATTTTTTCAAGAGAAGTTTCAAAACCTTTTTGATTAAAAAACTTTTTCACATGATTAGCAATTTTTTCCGTGTTACCTGATCCAGAAAAATAAAATAAATTAATTTTTTCCATACATTACCTCAAACCATTATTTTTAATTAATTAAAAAATATACAAAACCTAAAAAAGTGTATTGTAAAAAATCGTCATTTACTTTTATTTCTTTAACATATATTTTAGTGATAATTCATCAGCATTAATTAAATTTTCAGGAGTTTTCATTGTGTATTTTTTACAAAACTTTATAAAATGGGATTGATCATAATAAAAAGATAAAGGATCACTAAATTCCATACTTTTTCTAAACTTGATTATGTTAAAATATGCTTTAGGTGTTATATTAAAAGATTTTTTAAATATCCTTTCTATTTTACTTATAGAACTATTAAACTTTATAGCTAATTCTTTAACAGTAATTTCTCCATTATTGTTTTCTATATAATTGATCATATCTTCTATAAAATTAATTTCTACATTATTATTTATATTTCTTATAAATAAATTTTCTATATTTTTAAAAAATTCTTTTTGTTCAGAATTTTTAATATTTAATACTTCATTAATTAAATTTTTCATTAATTCATTATTTTCTATAGTTTTACAATCAATAATAAATTTATCATTCAAACTAAATTCAATTCCAAAAAACATTAAAAATGCAAAAGGTTTAAAGGCTATTCCTAATTGCTGAATATGTCCCTTATATTTAATTTTTGTTGCTTTATCATATTGAGAAAACAATGCAAAGTCAGGAACTTGAATTTCTTGATTATCTATAAAAATAGTATATTTATCACCTAAATTAAAAACTAAATGAACTTGGCCTGTAGGCATTACTATATCATTAAGATTTTGTGTATCTAAATCTACATACCATATTTCATCTATATAAGATTTTAGTTCATTATCTGGAAAGTTTTGAATTATCATATAAAAATTATAAATGAAGTTTATAAAAAATGATATATAAAAACAAAAACCTATAAGGAACTTCATCCTTATAGGTAAATTATCAAGTTATTTCTCTTTGCCTAATACTATTATAAATATGTAATCATAAAACCCTTTGTTATTAGTATAAAATTATATTTTATATATAATCATATAATTAATTTTGAAAAAAATAATTATAAATTAAAAAACAACTTATTTGAATTATTAAAAAATTTTAATAATTATATAACCATAACAGACACACCGTCTGGGATTGCAATAATTGAACAATTATCTTTATTAATTATTTTCTTTGCAATAATTAGAGCTTCTTCAATTGAAGAGGCAGGTATCATATGCATTTGCTCAATTAATGTTCTTTCAGCTTCTGAAACATATATAACTCTTGCTTTCATTAAAATACGCAAGAATATTTGAGTTTGCCATTGGTCAGAAACAGTTTCATTTCTTTTTCTAGACATGAATAAATTCATCGTTTTTTTGATATCTGGTTCATCAGCTAATTGACGATAAAAACCTTCACCACCATGTCCATCATTTGATTTAGCAAGCATAATTATCACGCCATCTTGCTTTACTGTTGATTCTGCAGCGGTCATACCTTTTACCGCTTGATAAATATTTTGATCCAATGGATACCCACCATTAGTAGTAATTACTATATCAGAAACATTAGAATCAACCTTGCAAAGACTATTTAAAAACTTACAACCAGATTGATGTGCTTTCTCCATATCCCCTGAAACAGCATAAATTACTTCTTTTTTTTCATTTATAACTACGTTAACAATAAAAGCCAAATTTGCATTTCTTGCAGCCCAAACCATATCCTTATGTATCAAATTATTTTCTAAAATGCCAGTTCTTGAATTAACATCATCAATAAATTCACTACAATGGTTTGATAATACTGTTCTACGATTTGCAACTCCGGGTAAGACACTTTTCCTACCACCAGAAAATCCTGCAAAAAAATGTGGTTCAATAAAACCTTCTGAAACTAATAAATCTGCATCTATAATTAATTTATTTAAAATGCATTCACCCCCACTAGGGAGAATACCAATTTTAACAAATTCTGAATTATCACAATCATGAATAACAATCTTCTCGTTGTTATAAATTTCTATTCCAAATTTATCAATTAATTCTTCTTTTCGTGTGCCTCTATGACACCCTGTAGCTATTAATATAGTTATATCAGCATCTTTATTTCCATTTCTGATTTCTCTTAACATCAAAGGAATAATAATTTTACTAGGAACAGGTCTAGTATGATCACTTGCAATAATTACTACTTTATTTTTATCCTTTGATAATTCACAAAGAGGTAAAGAACCAATAGGATTTAAAATAGATTCTTCAACTATACTAAATTGATTTTTACTTGTTTTATAATCATGTAATTTTGAACTTAATATACCTTTAAAATTATAATTTTCAAAATCAAATTCTACTAACTCTTTTCCGTATGGGAAATTTACTTTCATATTATTCTCTCTTAAATTAAATGCCAAGCTTCAAACAAAGTTCTCTTTGAATTAGCTATAATAAGTTTTGTATCTTCACCTTCAAGAGGTTTAACTTCAAAACTAAGAATATTTTTTCTTTGCTTATTTAAATAACCAATATCAAGAAGAATTTTTAAGTATGTTCTTAATTCCTCAACATCATTTTCACCATTTTGATAACCAAATCTAGGGTGATTATCCCCATAAGCAATATCATCCTTATCTTTAATAGAGGTATTACCCATATGAGCATGAATTATATAATCTTTGATTGGATATAAATGCTCTTCAATAGATTCTCTAATCATTGGGATATGTGATAAATCGACCATCAAACCAAAGTTGTCACAGTATTTTCTTACTATTTTACAATATTTTGCAGCTAATTCAGATTTTCCAATCAACGAACATTTATCGATATCGTAATCAAAAATTTCTAAACAAACTGGCATATCACCTTTTTCTTTTGCATAATTACAAATTTCTATGGTTGTTTTACATAAAGCTTCTAATGCTTGATCTTTAGTTTGTTCTTGCCAATGACCTGATAAAAATTGAAAATTAACAGCATCTAACTCATACGCTTCATCAATTGCTTTTTTTAATTCTGTTACAGTTGCTTTTCTTATATTTGAATCTAAACTATTTGCATTTAAATTGTTCTTAAATAGTCTACTGTGTGCACTATACGTTAAAGTACATTTTGCAGTTTCTACCATATTTTTTGTAACATACTTTAATGAATCAAAAGGATTTTGACCAAGTTCAATCACCGAAAAAAATGGATCATATAATATTTCTTTTATGGAATCGATATAGGAGTGTTTATCCTCGATTGATTTCGGGAATGCCATAGAATGTACAATCCCAAATTTTGCATAATCTAATATTGAATCATTCATATTTTATAGGCCTTTAATCAAATCTAAAACTTTTTGCTGACATGTATCTATAGATCCAATTACATCTATATTTGTATATTTTTTTGATTCTTGTGCTAAATGAGCCATTGATGCTTGAGCTAAAACAATTACATCAAAATCTTTTATTTCAGAAATAACCTTTAATAATTTCTCATCATGTTCTTTCAATTTGCCACTTTTCATTGCCTCATAAGCATCATTATCGAAACTTGAAACAATTTCAATTTTTTTATTTATTTTTTTTGCTTCTTTATTTAATTTACTAACTGTTGGAGCTATTGTACTCTCAGCAGTAGCTAATACTCTAATCTTTGTACCCTTACTTACTGCTATTTTGCCCATTTCATCATCTATTGCAACAATTGGTACATTAAAGAAAGGTCTTAATTCTTCAATTATTGGAGTAAGAGTTGAACAAGTAGTAACAATAATAGAAACACCTGCTAGACAACAATTTTCAATATCATTATATAATCTTTTTTTATTATCTTTACTAAAATAACCAATTTCATTTGGATTACTTGCTAGATAATCATCATATATCTCAAAGATTTCTATCTCTTCATCACATTTTTCTTTTAAAGATTTAGAAAAACTATTTAGAATTGGTTTTACAGTATGAATTAATGCAATACTTTTCATAAAAGCTCCTAAAATAAATTGGGGTAACAAGGCTACCCCAATTATTCATCAATTATTTTCCAAGTGTTTTTAAATAATTTGCTTGGAAAGTTGTTCCATATTCACGGAATTCATTTGTATCCATATAATCTGGAACTAATTTCTTAACATTAATATATTCATTAATCCATTTATCTGATTTTGAAACTTGTTCTAATACATCTGACCAGAATTGTACAGCCTTTTCACTCATTGCTTTTGGAGCTACAACTGATCTCCAGTTTGGTGATTCAACATTATTATAACCTAGTTCTGATAAAGTAGGAGCTGTTCCTAAATTTCCAGGGAAACGACTTGTTGATAAAGCTAAAATTGGAATCAATCTTCCTGCTTCAACATACTGTGAAGCTGCTGCAGGTTTTGAAATTAATAAATCAATATGTCCACCTAACATATCAGTAATAGCAGCACCAGAACCATCATGAGTGATAAAAGACAATTGAGCTTCATTTACACCTAATTCTTCGATTAATGCTTCATAACAAGCTATATCATCACCCTTAGATCCACCAAGTACAATTTGCTCACCTGATTTTAATGCATCAATAACTTCTTGAAATGAACTATATTTTGAATTTTCACCAATAAAAATTAAATGTTTATCTACTGCCATATGTGAAATAGGTTGAAAATCTTCAAATCTATTATTTGTATTTTTTACCATTGGCATTAAGTCACCACTATTAAATGTTAATAATGTATAATCTGCTTTTTCACCTTTAATATTTGATACTAAATTACGACCAATTTCACCAGCACCATCAGTTTTATATTGAATAACAATATTCTGACCATTAGCCAAATTCTCTTCATTAATGATATCTACAATAGTTCTAGTAAAAATATCACTACCTCCTCCAGGTGATGATGTACAATACCATTCGATAGATTGCTCTGGAACAAAAGGTCCATCAGCATTTTGTGTTTCACCTTCTCCATTTGCAAAAACAGAGAAAATCATTGTTGTAGCTAAAACTGTAGCTAAGATAAGTTTCTTCATTATAAACTCCTTTTAATTTGTTTTTTTATTTTTAACTATTGTAAGAAGACCTCTTATAATAGGTGTTGCGATTATTAATAATAAAATAATTATAAGTACTAGTGAGATTGGACTAGATACAAAAATATTTAAACTTCCATGACCAATAATAAAAGCTTTTCTCATATTGGATTCTAGTAATGAGGCAAGAACAAATGATAACAACATTGGTGCTGTAGAATATCCATTTTTTTCAAATAAAAATCCCATAATCCCTGAGAGTAACATTACAACTACACCATAAAGAGAATTAGTTGAACTGTATGAACCTACAATACAAACTATTGTAATTGCTGGGATCATATACTTAATTGGAACTGTTAATATTCTTACTAAGAAAGGAATAATTCCTAATGCAATAAATAATGTAATTAAATTTGCTAAGAATAATGATGCAATTAATGCCCAACAAAATTCTGGTTGATTTGTAAAAAGTAATGGCCCAGGATTTAACCCCCACATCATCAATCCACCAAGAAGAACAGCTCCTGTGCCAGAACCTGGAATTCCTAATGCTAATAATGGAGCAAAAGATCCTGCTGCTGCTGCGTTGTTTGCCGCTTCACAAGCTGCAATACCTTCAATAGCACCTGTTCCTAAAGGTTCTTCACTTTTAAAGGCCTTTTGAGTTGCATAACCTAAAAAAGCACCAGTTGTTGCACCAGCTCCTGGTAATACACCAACAAAAGTACCTAAGAAACCAGATCTAATTGCAGCAGGTAATAATCTTCTTAACTCATGTAATGAAATCATAGAACCCTTAATAGTTAATTTATCTTTAAAACTATTTTCATTTTTCTTGTCTTTTTCATCAACCAATTTCATTACTTGAGCAAAACCAACAGTACCTATTACAAATGGAATAAATGGAACCCCTCCTAATAAATACATAGATCCAAACTCAAAACGAGGAGATCCTGTTAGGGTGTCCATACCCATAGTAGCTATCAATATACCAACAGCTGTTAAAACAACACCTTTTGTTGGATTATTTCCAACTAACCAACCAATACTAGTCATAGCAACTAATAATAATGCTGTCATTTCAGCTGGACCAAATTTCAAACCTAATTCAGCTAATGCAGGCCCCATAAATGTTAAAATACAAATACCAATAAGACCGCCTATAAAGGATGAAATATTTGATGTATATAGTGCTTGTCCTGGCTTTTTCTTTTTAGTAGCCATAGGATAACCATCAATAGCAGTCATTACTGCTGGGCTATCACCAGGAATATTTAATAATATTGCACTAAAAGACCCACCATACATATTTGAATAATATAATGCGCCAAGCATAATAATTGCTGTAGTTGGATTAAACTTATAGGTTAAAGGCAATAACAAAGCAACCCCGGCTAATGAACCAATCCCAGGCATTGCACCAACTAAAAGTCCTAAAACAGCCCCTAGCATAGTAACTAATACGTTCTGAACAGAGAATACTGTAACAAAACCTGTTAATAATAATTGTAAATTTTGCATTTTATTCTCCTTTTCTAAAAAATCAAGTTATAAATTAAGCCTTTTGGAAAGTTAATATTCAACCAAGTTCCAAAAGCTCCAACAACAATAACAAACATAATTACTGTAATTATAATTGTTACTTTCCAACTACTTTTTTCGTAAAATCTTACCCAATATATTAGAAAAGCAAATATGCTAATATACATTCCAAAAATAAAATTTCCAGCAATAATTAAAACTACAGCAAAAACAGGATACCAATTTTCTTTTCTTGATGGATTTTTTTCATCTTTAAAAGACTGTAATAAAGCTAAAATACTTATTACAAATAATAAAAGGCCAACTATAGCAGGAAAGAAGCCTGGTAGAGTTCCAATATTTTCATCCCAAAATCCATATTTAAAAAAGCCTACTAAAGCAAAAACTAAACCAACAATTGCTGTTCCTAATGGTAGAATAGTTTTTGTACCAAATTTCCCCTTCAACATCCAATACCCCTTATTGTTTATTATTTAAATGTGTTGCCATTTTACTTACCATTTTTACAGCATTTTCAAATGCACTTGTTTTTACAATTCCTTTTCCAGCAATATCATATGCAGTGCCATGAGCACAGGTTGCAATTGGAGCAGGTAATCCACCAGCAATAGTAATTCCTTGGTCAAATCCTTTTAGTTTTAGTGCGATTTGTCCTTGATCGTGATACATTGTTATAACACCATCAAAATCTCCATTGAAAGCTTTTATAAAAGTAATATCTGAAGGATAAGGACCTGTAACATTAATATTCATAGAATTAGCTTTGTTGATTGCTGGTTTTATAACTGTAATTTCCTCATCACCACATCTTCCATTTTCTCCACAGTGTGGATTTAAAGCACATAAGGCTAATCTTGGTTGTTCAATACCACTATTTTTTAAAGAAGTATCACAAAGTCTAATAGCTCTTAAAATATTTTCTATTGATAAGTTATTACTAACTTCTCTAATTGGAATATGACTAGTAGTTCGAGTTGTCCACAAATTCCCTAGAACATTTATTTCGCCAAAAGGATCAGTATGATTAAACAAATTAGCTAATAGATGATGTTCACTTTCAAATTTGCAACCAGCATCTTTTAAACTAGCTTTATTTAATGGAGCAAAGCAAAATCCTTCAATTTTATTTTGTTTATATAAATCAGTTGCATATTCAAGCATATCAATACAAGCTTTGCCTGATTTTACTGATAAATTCCCAAAAGGAGCATCTTCTGGAGCAATATTCTTTTGATCTAAAATTGGATACATTTCATTTTCCCAATTTGCTTCAGCAACATTAGATATACTAAAAACTCTACTTTTTTCACCTAATAATTCAAAAGCTCTATTTAAAATTCTCTCATCTCCAATGATTATTGCTTTACAATATTCATTAAAAAAATCTTTTACTAATAATTTTGCTATTATTTCTGAGCCAACGCCTGCTGCATCACCCATAAGAACACCTAGAACAGGTTTATATTTCACAATCAATCTCCTTATATTATAGACGCATTATTTATTGCAATTTATGTGCCAAAAAAAACATATAAATTCAAAATAAATATAATTTGTTACAACATAAGGAAATATATTTTACAAAAACGTGATACAATATATTTAAACAGAAAATTGGCTCTTTTACACTGTTTCACTGAAACAGCATGAAACAACTACTGAACATTAGGTGTTTCAAACTCAGAAAGTTTTCTCCATAAAGTAGATCGACTTAAACCAATAGATTTAGCAAAATCACTTTTACTTTTTTTGCTCTTTTTATATTCATTATATAATTCTTCATTAGATAAGTTTTTATAATAGTTTTCATCAACTTCTTCTTTTAAAAACATAGGTTCAATAATTTCGAATAATTCTATTTCATCTTTATTTATTATTTTTGAATTATTTAATAGAGCTAATCTTTCTGCACTATTTTTCAATTCTCTGACATTACCAGGCCATTGATAATATTCTAGTAATCTAATAGCTTCAGGACTTAGTTCAGATGGAGTCTTCCCGTATTTTTTACAAGAAATCTCATACATGCTTTTAAAAATTAACTCGATATCGACAATTCTATTCTTCAAGGGAATAGTTTTTATATTAAAAAGACTTAAGCGATAAAAAAGATCTAATCTAAAACTTCCATCTTTTACTTTCTTATAGATATTTATGTTTGTAGCACTAATTACTCTAACATCTATTGGAATTACTTGATCGCCACCTATTCTTCGAATTTCTTTTTCTTGTAAAACACGTAACAATTTTGCTTGTAAAGCTATAGGTATCTCACCAATTTCATCTAAAAAAATTGTTCCCTTATGTGCTAATTCAAACAAACCAATTTTTCCTTCCTTTTTTGCACCAGTAAAAGAACCTTTTTCATATCCAAATAATTCACTATCTAATAATTGTTCTGTTAAAGTAGCACAGTTAACAGCCACAAAAGGTTTATATTTTCTAGGAGAAGCATTATGAATTGATTGAGCAATTAATTCTTTACCAGTACCTGTTTCACCAATCAATAATATAGAGCCATCAACAAGACTATATCTTTTAGCTTTTTTTAAAGTCAAAATCATTTGTTTATCTTGAGTTATAAATTCTTTGAAAGTATATTTTGCAACTAACCCTTTACGGGTTAATTCTTTCCTTACCTTACTCTCTTCGTTTAATATGTCTTCAACTTTATGAAAGCGAATAATAAATCCTATTTTATTTTCACTTTTTATCATTGGAGAAACAGTAATAAAAAATAATTGATTATTAAATTCTCTAACAAATTCAGATTTAATCCCTGTTGATATAGATCTAAAAATTTCTTTTATGTTACAAATTTGTTCAAAAGACATATTTTCTAATTTTGTTTTGAAAAATTCATCAGCTTTATCATTTGAAACAATTACCTTTCCTTTAGAATTTACTGCGACAATAATATCTTTATTATTACTTAATAAACTGGATAATAGACCTACTCTAACTTTTGCCTGTTCAATAGATTTTGCTGCAGATATTGCATGTGTAATAACTCCATGAATAGCATCTTCCCCAGAGGCAATATGAAAATAAGGATATCCAAAATCTTCACAAATCCTGCACATAGTTAAACCACCGACAAAAACATCACAACCCTTTTCCATCAAAGAATAAATACCTTGTCTTACTTCTTCTTGAGTATTGGCAACATACATTACAATTTCTCTATTTACCATTCTGCTTATATGTTTTGGATTGCATATAGTTTTAGACCCGGCTAATAAACCAATTTTTCCTTCAGATTTTTCACAGGCATGATATATCGCTTCCGAAAAATCATTGGGACTCATTGGTATAGGGATTACCAAACTATTTGGATGGTATTTTTTTGCAGCTAGAGCAGTTATACCTCTGCTAACAATTACATCTGCTTTAATTGATAATAGAGTATCTGTATCTGTACCATAAATGTGTTTAAAATCTACAGATATATTATTATCAATCTTGATTTTATTAACTTCACTATAAAATAGTGGAAACAATTCGTCATAAGGAACTATAAATAATATACTTGTCATAATTACAACTATACCTCAATTTAAATTTTACTAAAATAGAAATTAATATTTTTATTACAATTACATTATACTTTTGGATATATAATGATATTCATTTACATAATATTCATTTACATAATATTCATTTACATAATATTCAAAATGAGCTATATTGCACTCATGAAATTTGAATACATATTGCTTATAATTTTAATAATTATTTCTATAATTAATTTTTATTACTTCTTTTATGGAAGACGTCTAAAAAACAAAAACAATAAATACTATCAAGAATTACAATTAAAGCTTGAAGATAGATACTCAAACTATATTAAAAAAAATAATATAACACCTCTTTATAAAAAACTAATTGTTTCAGATGACAACAAAGGTTTTATAGTATTAATTAGCAATCAACAATCAAAAATAATTTTTATTGAAGAAAAATCTATCAATCAAATTGATTTTAACAAAATTAAAAAATTTGATAAAATTATTGAAAAAGATAAAAAGAATTTAATTAAAGCAGAAATACTTATCCAAACAAATGATAATATTTTTGTTTATAAGTTTGGAACAAAGAAGCGAAAATTAAATTCTATATTAGCTAAATTCATTATTGATAACTGCAATTCTACTTATTCTTCAATTGAAGAATTAAGAAACAAATAGGTGCGCAATAAATAAATCCACATATGGATATATCAAAATACATGATATCAATCTAATAATTTGAAATATTGATATATATGGATTATCACAATTAAAAGATGAAGCAATTAATGCAATATCACTAGCTCCTGCGGGGATACAAGAAAACAACATAACATCTTTATCAATTTTTGAAATTTTAGAAATAAATAAAGCTAGTAATATATGAAATATCAAATATCCTAAAAGCATTAATAATACGGGCAAAAAAATTGTCTTTAATGAAATGATCGTTTCCAAAGTCATTTTTGATCCAACAAATACTCCAGTTGCAATTTGAGCCATTTTTTTAAAATTAATGTTTACAGTAGCTTTATTTGTAATTAAGTTAAAAATTGAAACAAAAAGTAAAGAAAAAACCATTTGTGCTGCAGGAACAAAAGGTAATAAATAAGAAAACAATCCACCAATACATCCAATAAATAAAGTTAAAATTAAATTTTTATTTGATTTATTTTCTTCATTTTTTTTGATTACTGGCTTATCTTTTATTTCTTTATTGTTTTTTATTAACAAGTTGATAACAATTGGAAAAATTATTATTGAAACAACTGATCTAAATAACTGCATTACTGTAACTATAGATATATCAGCATTCATCGATTGAGCAACTAACACTGTTTCAGTAACTCCGCCAGGAATAGTTGACAATAATAAACTTAATAAATCTTTTTTTGTTAATACATGAATTAAACCACCCATAAATATATTAACAATAGACATCCCAACAACCATTATTATTGAAGGAAATAAAATATATTTAAAATTCTTTAACTCATTCTTATTTATTGTAGTTCCAATATATGAACCACTAACTACTTGTAGAAAAAATTTATTAAACCCAGGTGAATAGGCTTTATTTGTTAAAACATTAAATATTGAAACGCCTAAAATCCCACCTACTAATAAATAGGCAGGAACTTTTAGTTTTTTTGCTATCATTGCTGATGATAGAGAAATTATTATACTTATTAAAAAATAAATCATTATTTCCTATAATACTGTCCAAAATTATCCATTAAGAACTCAACTGATTTTTTTGCGGCAATTTCAGGAGTTGGATAAGGTAAAATCTCAACAGTAGTCCACCCCTTATAACCAATAGTATTTAATGCTTCAAAAATTTCATTCCAATCTAAATGACCTTCACCGATTGCAATTCTTTGAGATGAAGCAAAATGAATATATTCTACATATTTAGAATGCTTAATTAATGATTCTCCAATTTTTGCATCTTCAATATTCATATGAAAAACATCAGGCATCATTGTAAAATTATCTTTATTTACTAATTTAATAATGTCAACACATTGGTCTAAATTATTTACAAAATCAATTTCATAACGATTAACTGGCTCTAAAATCAATTTAACACCTCTCTTTTGTGCATAATCACTTAACTCTCCAGCCATATCTAAAAATCTTTGCTTTGCTTGTTCTGGATTTTTATTACCTAAGCTACCCCTAGATCTTCCAATATTTACTAATTGCCCAAAATCACTCGCTAAATCAATAAATTGACAAAAAGTTTCTTTTAGTTCTAACCGTTTATCATTATCTTCTTCTGTAAAACAGAGCTTTCTAGCTGCCCAAACTTGACCACTTGATATAGCAGAAACTTCCATATTATTTGAAGAAAGTAATTTCTTTAAATTTGATTTAGAAATTTCTTTAGGATTTTTTAGGGCTAATTCTACCCCATTATATCCCAATTCAGCTGCTTTAATAATTGATTGTTCAATACCACGAAAAACTACAAAAGCATCACTGCTTGCATTCTCTGCTGCAATTGCTACCGCTAATTTCATATATCCTCCAAAGATCTCTCCTAAAATTACTTTAGGAGAGAATAAACTAACATTACATTTCTTTAACTAATTCTAAATTGCCTGAAGCAGCCCCTCTTAGTACTGGTTCCATAAATTCATCAACATCTTTTTCAGTCATTGGAACTGGCATGTTTTGTAATTTCATTTTTAATTGAGGATCTTTAGCAGCATTTAATGCTCTTTGTATATGCTTTTCTCCAAAACCTTTCAATTCATTTAGAGAAGTTGGAGCATTAATGCTTTTGCCATATTCAATCATTGCTTTTGCAACTGCAATTGCTAAATCTCTATCTTTTAAATCAACAATTGATTTATCTGCATAACCATATTTAGCAAAAACTTCACCTACATCTTTTAATTGTCTTTGAATGGCTTTTGAATATAGAACTGCATAATAAGGATTCATAATACCACAAGCAGTACCATGACCAACAAGATCAACTAAAGAAAAGCTTGTTAAGTGAGCACCACTGGTTCCACCAACCATAATTGCATAACCACCTAAATCGGTAGCTAAACCGATTGCTTCTCTAGCTTCTAAATCCTTTGGATTTGAAACTAATTTTTTTGCATTTTCACAACAAAGGCTTATAGCTGTAATTGCTAAATCTTTTTTAAGATTATATTTATCTCCAGATTCCCCACAAAATACTTCAAATGTATGTGCAATAGCATCTAAAGCCCCATCAATTGTTACGCTAACTGGCATTGTTGCAGTAACATCATAGTCAAATATACTTGTAGAAGGAATAATGGATTCATCAACTATCAATTTCTTTTGACCAACAACAGGATCAGTAATATTTGAATATTTTGTTAAATGTGCACCAGAGGATGCTGAAGTTTCTACAGCAATAACTGGGATAAGGGTTTTACCAGTATTCTTTAACTCTTGTGTTACAACATTAGTTCCAAAATAATGATCTACTTCTGGTGTTACTTCTTTTCCCAAAGTTGCTAAAGCACTAGCACACTTACATGCATCAATTGTAGAACCACCACCGATTGCAACAATGCTATCTGGTTTATATTGTAGAATATATGTTACTAATCTATATACATCTTCTCTTGGTGCATTAGGTTTTGCATCAGGTGCTACAGTATCACCAGCAATTTTTACTCCAGCTTCTTTTATATATTCAATTACTTGATCTGCAACAGTTTTCATATAAGTTAAATTACTTACTACTAAAGTTGTTTCACCATATTTTTTTACTTCTGCGCCTACTTGATTTAATACGCCTCTACCAAAAACGTAATTATCACCTTTCCATTCTTTTAATAAACTATAAGCTTTTTCTTTAATATCCATAAAAATATCTCCTATTTTAAAATTTTTATTGATTGTTCAACAATATTTTCTTTACTAATTCCATAATAAGATAGCAATTCCATATAATCGCCAGTTTGTGTAAAGGTATCTTCAATACCAATCGCTTTAAACTCACATGGAATATTATGTTTTACTAATGCTTCACTTACTGCACTAGAAAAACCACCAATAATATTATGTTCTTCGACTGTAATTACCTTTTTTGTTTTCTTAATACTTTGAAGAATAGTTTCTTCATCCAAAGGTTTTACGAACGGAGAATTTATCAATTCAACACTATAACCTTTTGCTTTTAATTCTTCACAAGCATCAACAGCAAATGAGGTTGTAATCCCATTACAAAGAATAGTCAAATCTTTTCCTTCAGATATTTTTATAGCTTTTGACTTATAAAAATCATCTGATTTATCAAAATCTGGCATTGGGTTTCTGTTTAGTCTTACATAAACAGGACCATCTTGTTTTAATGCATACTCTAAAGCTTGTTCTGCTTGGTTACTATCGGATGGAACAATTACCTTTAAATTAGGAATTGCTCTCATAATTGCAATATCAGTTATTGATTGATGAGAAGCTCCATCATATGAATCAGATAGGCCTCCATAAGCACCAGCAATAATTACAGGTAGATTATTATATGCAATAGCATTTCTTATTTGATCAGTTCCTTTTAATGCTAGAAATATTGCAAAAGCATTTACTACTGGTCTATATCCTGCGGTAGCTAATCCTGCTGCAGTCCCTACCATATTTGCTTCAGCTACTCCACAATTGAAAAATCTATCTGGAAAGTCTTTTTGAAAAAATGCACTTTTTGTTGAACTTGATACATCAGCATCTAAAACAACTAATTCTGGATGAGTTTTCCCCATATTTGCTAAGGCTTTTCCCCAAGCTTCTCTCATAGCTATGCCCATAATTTTTCTCCTTTTTTCAAAATATCTTCTTCTAATTCAAGAATCCCTTTGGCATATGATTCATCATCTATAACCTTTCCATGCCAAGTATTCTTACCTTCAGTAAAAGAAACCCCTTTGCCTTTAACAGTGTCATAGATAACTGCTTTTGGCCAAATATCATCACTATCAAGCCATTTATAGGAACGAAGAATATCTTCGGTATTATTTCCATCATAATTATCACTATTAACATTCCATCCAAAAGAAGATAATTTTTCTTTTAGATTGTTTAAGGGCATAATTTCATCCATAGTTCCATCAAGTTGGACTTTATTATAATCAACTAATAAAACAAGATTTTTGACTTTATATTTTGCTGCCATCATAATAGCTTCCCAAGATTGTCCTTCATTTAAACACCCCTCTCCAGTCATCACATAAGTACAGTAATTTTCATTTGAAAGAGTTGAAGCTAAAGCCATTCCTAATCCAACTGAAAGGCCATGACCTAAAGCACCTGTGGACATATCAACACCTGGAACACTGCCCATACAAGGATGACCTTGAAGATAAGAGCCAAATGTCCTAAAGGTTTTTAAATCTGCAACTGGGAAATACCCTCTATTTGCCAAAACAGTATATAAATTAACCGAAGCATGGCCCTTGGATAAAATAAATCTATCTCTCTTTGCATCCTTAGGATTTTTTGGATCTATATTTAATCTATTAAAATATAATGAAGTTACCAATTCAGCACTTGAAGCAGCACCTCCCCAGTGTCCGGTACCTCTTTGATGTAAAACATCCCACATATTTTTTCTAAAAAAAGCAGAAAGCAATGCTAATTCATCGCTATTCATTTTTTTATTAGGATTTTCTAATAAGGTTTCTACTTTTGTAGACATATTTGCCTCCCCAATAATTGTATTCTATATACAATATACATAACACAGTACACATTCTTTGTCAACTTTATTTCTTTAAATTAAAAAATTAAAAATAATTAGTTTTTGATAATTCTTTATATATAAAGCAATTATAGTATGATACAAATGTTTTAATTATATTAGATATTGACTTTAAGCCATTATAGGTTTATTGTATACAATTAGAAAACAAGGAAAAAATATGGCTAAAATTAAACAACAAAGTCTTGCTGATCAAGTATATTCACAAGTAAAAGATGAAATATTAAATGGAAAACTAAAAGCTAATGATAGAATATCAGAAGAAGATTTAGCAGAATTATATGGAGTTTCAAGAACTCCTATTCGAGATGCATTGAAGAAATTAGCTGATTATGGGCTTATTAAAATAATCCCTAGATCACATGCTATAGTTAACTCTGTATCCCCTGAAGAAGCACAAGATATTGCTAAACTGAGAATAACTTTAGAACAGTTTTCTATTGATAATTTAACTGAAGAATCATTAAATGAAAATTTTGAAGACTTATGTAGATATGCTTCTGAATGCCAATTTGCATTAAGTATGTCAAATAAAGCTAAAGTATTTGAAAATGATAGTTTATTCCATATTACCTTAATTAAAATATCAAATAATTATTCCCTAGTTGATCTATATACTCGCTTAGATGCAAAAGTCCAATTACTAAGGTTAGAACAAGACACTTCTATGGAGGATTTAACAAAATATATATCTCAACATAATGAAATAATAGACTTATTAAAAAAGCGCAAATTCAACGAATTAAAAGAATTACTTTGTTCGCATATTATGCATGATTTAACGAATCATATAAATTAATATTTTATATAAAGCAATCCAATGAGATCCTTTTTTATAATATATATATAATTTATATTAGTGTGCCATAAAACCATAATCAGTTACAAATTCATATCCAGTTACTATTCTAAAATCTTCAATGGCGAAATATAACACACCATTATCAACATCAATTGGAGCACTAATATGAGTAGGTAGTGGTGAATTAACTTTTACATCTTCCCATAGTTCTGGAGTTTTCTCAAAAACTGTTTTTAACATATCTGTTAAAATTCCAACTAGATGAATTGAATTTAAACTAATTTTCTTACTACTTAAGAATACGGTTATATTTTTAGTTAAGGAACGATTATCACCCTTTGAAACACTGTAAAAAATATCAACACCATTTGCAAAACCAAAAGTTAACCCCGCAATGGAATCAATATTAACAATTGAGCCACGTCAGAAAACCCAATTACTTAAAAACTTATTTAATACCAAAAAAGCACTAAGTTTATTTGTTTTAAAAACATTCACAAAATTATCAACACTACATTCATCAAGTATTTTCATAGTCATTATTACAGCAGTATTAACAAGGTTATCAATCTTTTCATATTTTTTAACAGTATCTGCACTTAATAAATCTAAGCATTGTCTAGCACAAATAAAATAGCTAATTAATCTTTTAATTTATTTAAAAATGAATATAGTTTTATTATTTAATAAATTCTTTATCACAAAATAATTAAAAATATTATAAATATATCATACATATAAAATATCTTACAAATTTAATTTTCACAATATTTTTACAATTTAAGTAAAAAAAATAACTATTTTATATACTATATAATAATAGAAAGATTTTATGCATAGTTTTTCTTTAATTCTTGATAAATTCAATATCTAAGATTAGAATACTTATTATGTTAATAAAAAAAGGAAAAAAATTAAATAATAGTTTATTTTTTATTTTACTTATATTAGCTTTTATTTGTTTGACAATTAATATGATTATAGTAACAAATGTAAAAGCTCCTAATATATTCAACACTGATTCAGGAAGTAAACTAGACCTAAATTTTGATATTTATGAAGATGGGAACCTAATTACTACATCTTCACTTCCCTATTCATTTGACAAATCAATAAAAAATAAACAAATTGAATTAATTTCTACTTTGCCTTCAGATAAATCAATTAATAACTCATATCTTTTAATTAGAACTTCAGGATCAAGTTTAATTGTTGAGATAGATGGAGATGTAATTTATAATTTTCATCAAGAGGATGTAAAAGATTATGGTGGGGGATACTTTAATTTTATTCGAATACCTAATAATAGTAATAACAAACAGATCAAATTGAAAATATTTTGTCCAACAGACAATCCTTTTTCACAAAATATAAATAAAATATTTATTGGAACTCAAGGATTTTTATTTAAAGAAGCTTTTGAAAATGAATATGAATCAATACTTTTTGGGATTGTTTTAATCTCTTTTGGGTTAGTATTTTTAGGAAGTATTTTATTCTTTAATAAATCTTTTGTTAATCCTTATCTACAATCATTATCTATACTATTAATATGTTTAGGTAGCTGGGTATTTACCCAATCAAAAGCAAAACAACTACTTGGTATTACTAATCCATCATTACCAATGATAATTAGTTTTTTCACAATGGTTTCTCTTCCTATTTGTTTATGGTTTTATACTTCTGTAAACTATAAAAAAATTAAAGACTATAAAATATTAAAATCCTCAGCAATTTCTATCTTATCTTTATATATTCCAATAACAATTATATCTTTTTTAAATGTTTCATATACTAAATTTTTATCTTTTATTGGAATTTTGCTTTTATTATACACTCTTCTATTAGGAATAATTTCAATACGGATTTATAAAAAAGGAGAAAAAACACTTTTCTCATGTATCTTCGCATTATCCAGTATTCTAGTTTCTATAATAGCAGAAGAAATATTATTAATTTTAGGAATAGGTATTAAGCATGTTTCTGTTTTACATTTAGGGATGGCTTTTGCTGCAGTAATTTTTATTTATAGAAGCATAGGAAATATTGTTGAAAAGAACTCAGAAAACAATGAAGCAAAACTTCTAAAAAAATTGGCATACATTGATGTTATTACTTTAGTCGAAAATAGGAATGCTTATGAAAAGTTCTTAAGAGAAAAAAGTAATTATTTTGATTCCTTAGGAATAATTCTTGCAGATGTTAATGGATTAAAAATCATTAACGACAAATTTGGGCATAAATATGGTGATGCTTTATTAAAGAAAGTTTCAAAAGAATTAAAAGAGACATTACCTCAAGATAGTCATTTATATAGAGTTGGGGGTGATGAATTCGTCGGAATTATAAAAATCCTATCAGAAAAAGAATTTAATAAATTTGTAAATGGACTTCAAAAAAAATTCGTTCCTTCAAAAAATGATTTTGGAATGGCTATAGGTTCTTATTATTATAAAAAAGATAATGGGGAAAAGCTAAAAGAAGCAATAGAAAAAACTGATATAAACATGTACAAACAAAAAGAAGTTCTTAAAGATTTAATTTATAAAAATAATTTTGATAAAGCAATCTCTAAAGAATTATTATTTTCTGAAATAAACACTTAAATATAAAAATTGCAACTTTATCCAATTTGAATAAAGTTGCAATAATATAATGTATTATTAAATAAATTTTTTCTCACAAATCTTATAAATTATCTATAAATCATTTTCTCTAAATTTAAACAATCACCTATAAAGAATAACATTAATTTATAAACAAATTCTCAAACTCTTGAGTTAAAACATTTACTAATCCCAAATCAGTAATTTTTAAAACAGGGGCCGCAGGTAGTGCTGCAGTAGCTAATCTCATTATAGGATTATCATTTATAACACCTTGCCTTAAAAGTTCTTGTTTCATGGCATTTACTTTTAAAACAAAGCTCTTAGGATCTTCATTAGTAATTAAACCCGCAATAGGAAGATCAACTTTTGTGATTTGGCCTTTATTTGAATAAACAATACCACCTTTACAATTTTTAATTTCTTCAATTGCAATTTTAGCATCATCAAGATTATTAAAAACTATTGTAAGATTATGGGAATCATGACTTACAGTTCCAGCTAATGCACCCTCTTTTAGATGGAATTTTTCAACTACTCCAACAAAATAATTATCACTATCTTTGTGTCTATTTATAACAGCAATAAAATTTAATTCTGGGTTTTCTTCTAAAGATAAATACCCCTTTTTTACTGGTAATTTTACAATTTTTTCTAATGTAAATAAGCTTTCATAACTTTCATACTCAATTACTCTAGTTTCAATAGATCCTTCTTCAATCGGAGCTTTAATTTTTAAATTATTATAATCAAAATTATCAACAAAAATAGTATTTTTTGATTCAACCTCATTAGTATATTTTGGATAAACTTTAACCATTTTATTATCTTTAGCTACAAGTTCTCCTTCAAAAAACACTTCATCAACTTTAACTTGATTTATATCCCCAATTATAAAATTTAAATTAGCTATATAGCCTGGAGCTATAGCTCCTAAATATTTTAGTTTAAAATGCTTAGCAGCAATAATTGTTGCTGATCTTATTGCATCCCCAAAAGATAATCCTGAATCTATGGCACTTTTAATACATTGATTTAAATGACCTTCATTCATCAATTGATCAGCTTCTATATCATCGGTACATAAAGTTAATCGATCAAATGTATCAACACCTTTTAATCCATTTACAATACAATTAATATTTTTAGCAAAAGAACTATCTCTCGCATCTACTATCATGCCATTTCTAACAGCTTGAAGTGCATTATCACCAGAGAAAAACTCATGATTACTTTGAGGACCACCACATAAATATGCAGAAAGTTCTCTTGGATTGTCTCCATAAAAATGGCCTTGAATAAAACCATTCTTCTTCTCTGTTACATCGATGATATCAACCATTCTCTTATGGTTATTAACAACACCAAAATAATCCATTACTTCAGCTAATCCTAAAACATTTTCTTTATTTAAAATTTCTTCAATTTCAGCACTTTCAAAAGTGGCACCTGATTTTTCTAAACCAGGTGCACTAGGCACACAAGATGGAGCTAAAACAAATTGATTCATGTAGGTGTGTTTACCTGCATCAAGCATATAATCCACACCCTCCATTCCCATAACATTCCCAATCTCATGTGGGTCTGTAACAATTGTTGTAGTTCCTCTTGGAATGGCTAAAGTTGAAAAATTCTGAGGAGTCAACATACTACTTTCAATATGCATATGAGAATCAATAAAACCAGGTACAATTAATTTGTTTTTTGCATCATAATTAGCTTTATTTTTCCCTTCATTAAAAAAATTTTCTCTTGTTTCAATATATGCAATATATCCATTTTTAATATAGATTTCACCAGGATAGATTTCTTTGGTAAATACATTAAAAATTCTTGCATTTCTAATTATTAAATCACTTTCAACCCTATCCATAGCACAATCTATTAATGTTTTTCTCTCTTCTTTGTTCAATTTTTTCATTAATAGCCTCTAAACAATAAAATATAGCATCAATAATAAAGCTAAAATATATAAACCTATTTTTGTATCTTTTCCTTTTCCATAGATTAATTTGATAAATACTTGAGCAATAATACCTCCAGCAATACCAGCAGCGAAATCTGCAAAGAAAATTGTAAATATTATAGTAATAAATGGTCCAAATGCTGTTTCAAATGTTGAAAAATCAATTTTAACAATATCACAAATCATTAAATAACCAATATAAATTAATACAGGAGCTGTTGCTGCAATTGGAATAATTGATACAATTGGAGCTAAAATAACAGCAATTAAGAATAAGATACCAGTAACAACTGACGTAAAGCCCGTTCTACCACCTGATTCAACACCTGCTGCAGATTCAACAAATGTAGTAATTACAGTACAACCAAACATAGCCCCTATTGCTGTAAAACAAGAATCAACTAAGAAAGGTTTTTCAATACCTGGCAAGTTACCATCTTCATCTAACATATTAAGTCTTCCACCTAAGCCTAATACAGTACCTAAAGTTGAGAAGAAATCACCAAAGAAAGTAGCAAATAACAAAGTAAAAAACATTGGTTTCATTATTTCAGAAAAACTAAATTTGAATACTAAATTATTTACTGATGAGAAATCTGGTAGTGATAAAGAAATTGCTGTATGGGTAACACCAAAAGGGATTCCTAATAATGTAACAATAATTACAGAATATAAGATTCCACCTTTTATCTTTTTATATTCAAAAAAGACAATAATTAGTAAACCAATTAAAGATAGTATTACTGTTGGTGAAGAAAAATCTCCCATCGCCATTCCACTTGAAAAATTTGCAATACCAGCATCAGAAAAACCTAAATAGGCTAAAAAGAATCCAATAGCAGCACCAATTGCAATCTTGATATCTTTTGGAATCAGTTCAACAATATACTTTCTTAAGCCTAATACTGTTAATAAAATAAATATTACTCCAGAAATTAAAGTAACAGTCATCATTGCTGCAAATGATATTTGATTTGATTGCAACATTGATCCTAATAAAAAGTTAATTCCCATCCCAGTTGATAATGCAAAAGGGAAATTAGCATACAAGCCCATAATAATTGTAGAAATACCTGTAATAATAGCAGTTAATACAAATATAGCAGTGCTTGTAATTTCAACACCATTAATATCAATAAATGAAGCATTAGGTCCAATTATTGCAATAGGTTGTAAAAATAATACATAAACCATTGTTAAAAACATTGTTAAGCCAGCTATGACTTCAGTTCTATAGCTTGTTTTATGTCCCTTTAAATCAAAAAAAATTTTCTTAGTATTTTTATCCATATAATCTCTCCTTAGTTTAGGATTCTATTACCTATACTAAGTATAGGAGCAATACATAATTAAATTTTTTTTTATTTTTTTATACTAAAAGGAATTATATAATTTTAAAGAATTTCCATCATCCATTTTCTTTGTTTTTTTTAAAAAAAATAATGTAATCAAAAAAATTTTATTTTTATCTTGTGCCTATACTAGGTATAGGCTATATGCTCAGAATAATAAAGTTTTTTATTAACATTATTTATAAAATTTGGAGAGATTTTAAAATTGAAAAAACAAAAAGAAATAAAAGGAATCATTTTAGCAATATTAGCTGCTACCCTATTTGGAACACATCCTACTTGTGTTTATTTTTTAAGAAGTGAAGGAATGAAAATACTGCCTACACTATTAATCAGTAGCATTCAATGTTTTGTTATATATTTATTAATTTTAAAAATGACAAATAAAATTAATTCATTAAAGATTACAAAAATGCAATTTAGAAAATTATTACTCTCAGCCAGTTTATTTTACTCAACTATATTCTTACTATTTGCATCATATTCAAAAATTCCTTCAGGATTGGCAACAGTAATTCATTTTATTTATCCAAGTTTAGTTACAATTATCTCTGTTTTAACAAAAAGAGATAAATTGTCAAAATCATTACTTATAGCGATTATTACAACTTTTTTTGGAATTTTATTAGTATCAAACCCTTCAAATAACAATCTGAATCCAGTTGGTATTTTATTTGCAATTTTTTCAGCTATAGTTTTTAGTTTATATATTTATATGATAAATGATAAAGCTTTTGAAAATTTAGATAATACAGCTTTCGTTTTTTTCATTTCGTTATTTGGAACAATATTACTATTTATAATTATTTTTACAAAAAGCTTGTTAGATAATTCCTTTACTTTTATGTGGGGATCTTTTTCGTATAAAGTTTTATTAAGCGCATTCGCGCTTGGCATTACACAAGCTATTGGAGTTCTCTTTCTTGCTAATGCAATAAAATATATTGGAGGACCAATAGGAGGAGCATTAACAGCATTCGAACCTCTAACAGCTGTAATAATTGGGACAATCTTTTTCTCTGAAACCTTACCCTTATACTGTATTATTGGTTGTTTACTCATTTTAAGTTCAATAATTTATTTATCAATTTCAAAACTAAGAGAAAATCCTTTAAATAATAAAAAACTTGCAAAAATATAAATTATTAGAGAAAATAAAAATACAAGGGATAGCTATATGTTAGAAAAACTTACAATCGGACAATTGGCAAATATTTTTAATATAAATATTCAAACACTTTATTATTATGATAAAATAGGCTTACTTGTTCCATCTTATAGGAATACTATAACTGGAATAAGAACCTATTCTTTTAAACAAGTTCAACAGTTATCAACTATACTTTATTTAAAAAAATGTGGCTTTAGCTTAGATGAAATAAAAGCTTTAGAAAAAAATCTAACGCCTCAAAAAGCTAGGGAAAAACTAATAGAAAAATCTAATGAAATTATGAAACAATGGAAAGAAATAGTTGAATTAGATAATGCATTACATAAAAAATTAAAATATGTGGATAATGAATTAACTTTAAGGAAAAAAGAAGAATCAAAGATTTTATACAGAAAAAAAAGATATTTTTTAAAAATTGGAGTTGAAGAATCAGCTTATGGGACTCAATTTCTATATTATCATCCTTGTGTAGTGTGTTATTTTCCAAGCGGAAAAGTATTTGGAGCTATTATAGAAAAAGGTGAAGATTTAGGAGATGAAAAAGGCCCTATTATGACAATACCTAATGGTAATTATTTAATTGAATATCATAAAGGTCCTTACAAAACTATATATGAACATCTAGAAAAAGTAATAAAATCAAATACAAATTTAAAATTTACGGGGAATGTTTATACCTTTGATATTGTTGATGTTATGAATTGTGCAAATATTGAAGATTTTATAACTAAAATGGAATTTCAATTAGAAAATTAATCTATTCCTTTTCTAACTATCTTAGATAAAATTCAAAAATTGTAATATATATAAAACACTTGAATGAAGCCTTAGCACCAGCTATGAATATTGGTAGAATTGCATTATCTAGACCTACAGGTTTATTTAATGAATACGGTATGATTATCCATTCTCATGATCCAATTATAAAAAATTTACGAATAAGATGTTTTAAAAATTGATAATACAGGAAAAGAACTTGCAACTAAAAAAGATAATAGAGTATCAGCTATTGATAGAAAACCCGCATATAATAATAATTTTGCTGATGAACTAATAGAAAAAGGTATTTGAGCTCTTCCTGTGTAGGAGATATAATTTAAGCAAGAAAAGTTTCTTCAACTGCCCAGGAAGCTTTACAAGTAGCATTAAGTATCTAATTTAGAATTAATTTTTTTAATAATCTTAATAATTGTTTAGGGCCCTTATTTTTAAGGACCCTAAACTTTATAAATTTTTAATATTAATTATTTTTTAATAGATTTTTTGGCATTTTCTAGTGCTTCAATTACATTATCACACCACTTATCAAATGCTAAATCTTCTTTTTGTAATTCAGGATGTTCTAAGATATTTTCAACACATTCCTTTATCCCTTGATCAAATCTAATTTCAGCTGTAAAACCTGGAACTAATTGTTTTAATTTTGAATTATCAAAAACTACACTATTAGCTTTATCTCCAATAAGACCACCATAAAAATCATAAGGACCAACAGCATCTAAAAAAGCAGAAGAGACATGATAAGGTTTTAATTCAACACCTAACGCATTTGCTATTGCTTGATAAATTTGATTCCAAGTTAAGCTTTCATCAGATGTTATTTGAACAGCTTGACCGAGGGCATGAATATTCCCTAATAAACCAATAAAAGCTTTTGCAAAATCTTTATTACTTGTCATTGTCCATAAAGAAGTACCATCTCCATGAATAATTACGCTCTTACCTTCTATCATCCTTTTTGCTATTTGCCAACTTCCATTATCTCCATGAACACCTAAAGGAATTGACCTATTACTATAAGTATGACTTGGTCTAATAATTGTAACCGGAAAACCTTCTTCTCTGTATAATTTCATCAAATAATCTTCACATTCAATTTTCTTTCTTGAATATTCCCAATAAGGATTTGCTAAAGGTGTTCCTTCTGTGATTCTATAATCTGTAGGAGGTTTTTGATACGCTGAAGCAGAACTTATAAAAATATATTGCTTAGTTTTTCCTTTAAAAAGTCTATAATCTCTTTCTAAAGCAGATTTATCAAAAACAATAAAATCAGCAATTACATCAAAAGATAAATCTTTAATAAGCATTTTTACCGAATTTTCGTCATTAATATCACAAGTTAAATATGTAACACCCTTAGTACCTAATTCTTCATTCCTTGAGCCTCTATTTAAAATATACAAATCTGTTTTCATACTTATTAATTGCTTTGATATTGCTGTACTAATAGTACCTGTACCACCGATAAATAATACTTTCATCTTATTCTCCTATTTATATTTTAAATCCTTTATAAGGATGAATTATAAAACATCTAATATGTAAAAACTATATAAACTTTTAATAAATTTTTGCAACTCTTCCTACTAAGTTCGATTCTAACCTAACTTTTATCCCATGGGGATGTTTTGGAGAATTTGTAAGAATATCTTTAACTATCCCATCAGTTAATTTACCACTTGCTTGATCTTGTTTAAGAATTATTGCAACTTTTAAACCAGGTTTTATATTTGCTCTTATTTTACCATCCATATTGTACCTCTGTTTTGAAGTATAGGCTTTTTTATCTGATAGGTAAATGTAAAAGAGAAATAAAAAAGGAGCCACAAGGCTCCCTGTATTTGATATTATTCAAATTTATTTTTTACCATCTTCTCTAAAACGAGTTAAGAACTCTTTGGTTCTTTTACTTTTTGGATGATAGAAAATATCATCAGAAGATCCTTCTTCTTCAATTTTTCCATCGGCCATAAAAACTACATGAGAAGAAATATCTCTAGCAAAAGCCATTTCATGGGTTACAACAAGCATTGTCATCCCTTCATGAGCTAAAGTTTTCATTACTTCTAATACTTCACCAACCATTTCAGGATCTAAAGCTGATGTTGGTTCATCAAATAACAAAATCTCTGGGTCCATAGCTAGAGCTCTTGCAATAGCAACTCTTTGTTTTTGACCACCTGATAATTGAGCAGGTTTAGCATTAATATAAGGAGCCATTCCAACTTTATCAAGATATTTCATAGCTTGAGCTTTAGCCTCTTCTTTACTCTTTTTTAACACTCTAATCTGACCAAGCATACAATTGCTTAAAACTGAATGATTATTAAAAAGATTAAAAGATTGGAATACCATACCAACTTTTGCTCTATAAGCTTCTTCTTTCATTCCACCATCGTCAACTTTTTGACCATGAAATATTACATCACCAGAAGTTGGAGTTTCTAATAAATTAATACATCTAAGTAATGTAGACTTACCAGAACCAGAAGCTCCTATAATTGTAGTTACATCCCCTGTATTAACATCAAAATCAATATCGGTTAATACTTCGTTTTTACCAAAAGTCTTAGACAAATGTCTAACATTTAATATTTCGCCCATTATAGTCTCTCCCTTGATGAAATTTGAGCAGAATTTAATCCACTTGTATAAGCCAAAGTATCAGTAGTTGCTAAATCAAAGTTTGCTGGGCCATCCATTTTCTTTTCAATATATCTCATTATTTTTGAACAAGTAAATGTTAAAATAAAATAAATAATTAGAGTAACAGTTGCAGCTTCAAAATAGGTATAAAGAGCACCTGAAATACTCTTAAAGGTAAAGAATAATTCAACAGTTCCGATAATTGATAATACACAAGTATCTTTGATATTAATAATTAAGTTATTACCAATTTGAGGCATGATTAATCGAAGAGCTTGAGGTAAAATAATACTAGTCATTGTTTGAAAGTGATTCATACCAATAGCTTTTGCCCCTTCTGTTTGACCAATATCAACAGAAAGGATTCCCCCTCTTACTGTCTCTGCCATATATGCACCAGTATTAATTGATACAATTATTATAGCAGCTTGCCACATGCCCAAATTAATATTAAATAACTGGCTTGCACCATAAAATATGAATGCAGCCTGTAACATCATTGGAGTTCCTCTAAAAAATTCTACATAGATAGATAAAACAATTTTAAAAAATTTGACAATGACTCTACTGAGAGTACTAGAAGATTTCTTTAATTCGATTGTTTGTACAATACCAACACCAAATCCAATTAAACAACCTAAAGCAGTACAAATTATGGCAATTGTCATTGTAACACCTGCTCCCTTTAATAAAGAGACACTGTACGTTTGCAAAATGTAAACCATACGTTGAAGAAAACTCATCTCAGCAATACTCATTATATTTTCTACCTATCCTTATAAATTTTTTAGTTTGATAATGGTTGAACAGATATTGCTTCTGCCATCATTCTGTTATAATCATTTTCATCCATAGTAGCTAAAATTTCATTAATAGCTTTTGTTAATTCAGGATTATCTTTTGATACTGAACAACTAATATCAATATCAGATTGGCTTAATTCAAAATCATCATCAGTTCCAACGAAACTTAAGATTTTCATATTAGGATAAGCTACTAATGCAGCTTGAGCTGTTGGCATATCAGTACAAATAAAGTCTACTCTCTTACTATTTAATGCTACTAACATAGCTGGAGCTGATTCTTGTGCAGGAAGCATTTTTGCACCATCAATTTGAGGTAAACAGGTATCATACCATAGAGTACCTAATTGGCTAGTACAAGATCCACCACTTAAATCACTTTTTCCTTGAGCGTTAGCAAATTTACTATCTTGTAGTGTCATACATACAACTGATGCATAGTAATATGGATCAGTAAAATCAACCATTTGCTTTCTAGCTTCTGTTGGAGATTGACCGGCAATAACACAATCAACTGTTCCAGATTGAACTGCAGGTACTAATGAATCCCAATCTAATTTAACAATTTCTAATGGGCGATTTAAACCTTCTGCAACAATTTTTGCCATCATAACATCATAGCCATAAGCATAATCGTTTGAATCAGCAATTTGAACTGCACCATTTGAATCATCTGCTTGAGTCCAGTTATATGGAGCATATCCACATTCCATAGCAACTCTTAAAGGTTTTACTGCATTTTCATTATCAGTTGCTTTAGCTTCACTTGAGCCATTAGCAAAAACTGACGAAAAACTAAAAGCTAATAATAAAGCTAATAATAATAATTTTTTCATTTTAATCTCCCTTATTATTTAGTTGAAGAGTGTGTACCTTCAGACTAATTAAATATGAAGTCAATATAACTCAACGTTATAAATATGTCAATAGTGTTATTAATTTAACATTTTGTTATCAAATTGATACAAATATAATAAATATTACAATTTCACCCAAATACTTAACAATATTAGAGTTATTACTCAATTGTTTCATAATTATTTCATTTTACCGAAAGAAAATATTTTTTTTTGTTTAAATAAATAAAATTTGAATAAATTTTTTTTACTTAATAATTAATATTTTAAATATTTAAAAAAAATTTTATAATAAAAAGAAAGCTAAAATTTTTTGAAGAATCTTTTAAACATTTAAATCTATAATAGGAAAATGTAAAATGACTTTTAATACTACCCCACAAGATTGGGTTAACCATATTTCACAAGAAATAAACACTAATGCTTTATTACAATTTGTAATTAGCTCAAATAATAAAATAAATTATGAAATTCTTTCTAAATCAGTTAATTACTTAATTATTGAAAACCCTATTCTAGGCTGTATTTTTAATGAAGATTTTAATCCACCAGTATGGCAATATGAATTTAAAAACTTTAAAACACCTTGTTTTAATTTACAGACTAAAGATATGACTTCAAAAATAAAAGAAATACTTGAAATTGAAATTAATACTATAAAAGAGTTACCACTCTGCGTTTATTTATTAGAAAATCAAACTAATAACACACTTATATTAAAAGTAAACCATTCTGTGTGTGATGGATCTGGAATAAAATATATTTTAAAACAATTATCAACAATTTACACACAAATAGAAAATCATGAAAAAAAAGAATCTTCTCAAAATATTAACAATCGTAACACTAATAATTTCTATAAAGCGTTTAATATAGAAAATATTAATTCATATTTTGAAGCAGAAAAAGCAGATACTCCTCCTACATGGGGCTTTCCAATTAATAAAAGCAATAATTCAAAACTCTTTACATTTAAATTATTAAAATATTCTAAAGATTCTTTTAATAAAATAAAAGAATTTTCTAAATTAAATAATATAACAATAAATTCATTATTTAGTGCAATTTATTTTAAAGCTTTAGTTCAGACACTAAAAATAAAGAATCAAAATAAAGAACTACAATTTATGATTGATTTAAGAAAATATCTAGCCAAAGATAACCCACAAACAATATGTAACTTAGCCACGACCTTAAATGTAAAATTATCTACAGAATTTAAAAATTATAAAAATTATTTTAAATACACTGATAATGAAATTAAAAATTTAATAAATTCTAAAGATTTTATTCATAGCACAATAGCTGGCGATTTATCAAAAGATTTAGGTTATTCAAAACTAAAAGATGCATTTATTAGAGAATGGGACGAAATTAAAAATACTGAAAGTTGTACACCTATGCTTACTAATTTAGGTCTATTTAAAAAAAACACCATTAAGTTTGGCTCTTCAACAATAAGGGATATTTATTTTATATCTCCAGCTTTTGTAGCCCCAGCTTTTATGTTATCTCTTTTTACCTATAATAATACAATAAGTATCTGTTCTAGTTATTATGATGAAAATATATCTTCAAAAATAATAAATGATTTATTTAATAACATGGAGATACAAATCAAAGAATTATTAACAAATTAATATAAAATTATATTTCTAGCTGCTTCTTTTTGTTTTCTAAAACAGTTTTTGTAGCACAATTTGTTAATTCTAATATACATGGTGCAATTAAAGAGTATTCAACCCTTGTTCCCATTCTTGAATCATTTACCAAACCAGCTTCTTTTAGTTGTGATAAATGTTTTGATACTGCAGATTTTGGCAACCCTATCTCTTGTGCCAATTCACAAACACACCAAGATTTCTCTTTTAATTTTTCTAAAATATATACTCTCATTGGATGAGCTAAAGCCTTAAACATCTGAGCTTGTATTTCAGCTCTTTTAAATTCTTTTTCACTTATCATATATTTAAATATTTCAAAAACTATTGTCTTTGTCAATAAAATACTTGACTATATTCTTATAAAGTTTCAATATTAAGAAACTTTGAAACATATAGGTTAAAAATCATCAGTATAATACTTAACCATTTATTTTAGGAGAGACTTTAGATGAAAGATAAAAAAAATATTATGTTAATAACATTAGGTATGCTTGCATTCTTAACAAACGGTGATAACTATGCAGCAGCCCCATTATTAATAAAAATATCACAAGATCTAGGATTAGAATTACAACAAGCAGCAATATCAGTTACAGCATATATGCTTTCTTTTGGATTATTTACATTAATCTTTGGACCTTTGTCTGATAGATATGGAAAAATCAATATTATTAGAATTGCATCCTTTGGAACTGCTATTTTTAGTATTATGGGAGGATTTGCCTTTAATTTAACTAGTTTAGTCATATTTAGAAGTTTTAATGGCGCATTTGGAGCAGGTATTTTCCCTGTAACAATGGCTTTAGTTGGACAATCCTTTAATGATAAGGAAAGACAGGGCGCTCTAGCAAAAGTTATGGGATTAATGTTCTTAGGTGGAGCAACAGCAACTGCACTAGGCGGTATAATTTCTTATTTTGGTTCTTGGCGCTTAGTTTATATAATATATGGTATTGGTGAATTAATTATTGCTTTCATCATTTTAAAGATATTAGAAAAAGATAATGGCGTTGTTGATAAACTTAATTTCATTACAGCCTACAAGACTCCACTTTCAAATTATCGCTTTATGAGATTAGTATTAGTAATTTTCTTTGTAGGTTTCTCAGTATTTGGTAGCTTTACTTATTCAGGAAAATTATTACAATCATTAACAGGCTTCACAGTTCTACAAGTCGGTTTAATTTTATCTTTCTTTGGTATTGGAACTGTAATAGGAGGAAGAATTGCTCCAAAAGTTAAAAAGAGATTAAAAAATGCCTTTTTAGCTGTAGCTGGTATTTTAGGGTTTATAGGATTATACGGGCTTTCTACATTTACAAATATATATTTAATAACAATTTCATTATTTGTATTTGGTCTTGCTTTTATATTCTTACAATCAACATTAGTATCAACTGCACAAGCAAAATTACCAAAAATGAGAGGGACGGCTATGTCATTAGCTTCATTTAATATGTTTGTAGGAGGAGCTGTAGGAACAGCTATTAATGGAAGAATAATAAACACCACTAGCATTAATTATATTTTCAAATATGCTTCCTTTACAATATTAATAGTTGGTTTTATTGCTTCAATATTCATTGCAAAATTTGAAATGAGACAAAAACAAATAATTAATTAAAAATCAAACAATAATACTCAAAAAATCAGTTAACCCTTAATTAAGGTTGACTGATTTTTTTCTCTCCTAATAATTTAAATTTTTTAATAAAATTCTATGACACCACTTTTTGTTCTTTTAATAAAATGGAATACATCATCTTTCTCATAATATCTTATTGCAGACATTGTCAGATTAAATTTTTCCCCACTTGACTAATTGAATAGATCTCAACAAATTATTTATTAATTATAATTATTAACAAACAATTTTATTGCTTTATCTAATTTTTTTAAAGCCTCAGTTACTACTTTTTTTGAACAAGCTACATTTATTCTTAAAAAGCCTTCACCACCTTTGCCATAATGATTCCCTGCAGTTAGATACAAACCAGTTTCTTCACGTATGAAGGCTGCTAATTTTTCACAAGTCTCTGTAATTTTTTTACAATCAAACCACATTAAATATGTTGCTTCAGCCTTTACAACTTTTATCTCTGGAATATTTTTTTCTATATAATCAGTTACTAAAACTTTATTATCAGAAATATATTTTCTTAAGGCATCTAACCAAGGGCCCCCTTCATTAAAGGCTACAGTGGCAACTGTTGTAGCAAACACATTAGGTTCAGCAACTTCATCAGTATTTAAACCTCTTTCTACTTTATCTCTTAAAAATTTATTAGCAATCATTACAGCTGAACTTTGCATTCCAGCTAAATTAAAAGCTTTAGTTGGAGAAATACAAGTTACACTATTTTGTTTACATTCCTCATTTACTGAAGCAAAAGGGATATAAGTTTTATTTGGGCAAGTAATATCACAATGTATTTCATCGGATAAAACTACAACATTGTTTTCTTTACAAAGTTTTCCGATTTTTTCTAAAGTCTCTTTATCCCAAATCTTTCCAATAGGGTTATGTGGATTACAAAGAATCATAAGAGTTGTTTGAGGATTACTCAATTTTTCTGTCAAATCTTCAAAATCAATAGAATATTCTTTCCCATCATAGGCCAAAGGACTTTCTAAAACGTGTCTTCCATTATTAATTATTGAATTATAGAATATATTATAAACAGGACTTTGAATAACTACGTTTTCAGCCACATTAGTCAGCTTTCTAACTACACTTGAAATTGTAGGAACTACTCCTGTTGAAAAGATTAACCATTGTTTATCAATTTTAAAACTATGCCTTTCTTTCCACCATTTTATATAAGCATCATGCCAATCCTCAGAAACTATAGAATATCCAAACACGCCATGATTTACTCTATCTTTTAACACTTCAATAATGCAAGGTGCTGTTTTAAAATCCATATCAGCAACCCACATAGGTAGTTCGTTTTCTTTAACATCCCATTTTAAACTATTTGTATTTCTTCTATCAATAATAGTATCAAAGTCATATTTCACTATATTTTTCCTTGCTAACCCTTAAAAATTAATAATATTTTTAAAATCTTCGTTATCTAAACGACTAATAATTTTTGTCTTTGATGGATCAATTTTATCAGCTTCAAGAATAATTTCACCATATTCATCTGCTCTAATTATTCCAGATATAGGGTTTTTTACACTATCAATTTTACCAATAACATCAACATCAACAGTTGAATATTCAAAAGCTAAATCAGTTTTAATTAACTTACAGCCACTTAATACTAAGTTATCAATATAACACAGCCCTTGCAAACTTTCGATTGTACAATTAATTAAAGTTAAATTTTTGGCATTCCAACCTAAATATTCACTGGAAATAAATGAATCATATACTGTTACATTTTCACTATTCCAAAAAGCATCTTTTGTTAAAATCTTTGAATTTCTAATTATCATATTTTTTACACCATCAAAAGAATACCCTCCAACTAAATACAAATTATCAATATCAAGATTTTCACAATTCATAGCAAAGTAATCCCCTCTAACATTAACTTTTTTTAATTCAATGTTTTTACAACGCCATAAAGTTTCTGAGGCATTGGAAAGATTAACATTTTCTAAAGTTACCCCATCACATCTTCTAAAGTTTTTTGGAGCTTCTATAAGACTATTTTTTACATAAATAGAATTGGTATACCATACACCAGCTCTTGCATCTTTTGACCAAATAGAATCATTTACATTTACATTTTTGCTATACCAAATAGGATACTTCCATTTAAACACACTATTTTTTACATCAATATCGTGACATTCTTTTAATGGAGACTCTCCATCTTCAAAAATTGTATTTATAATATATAAATTTGCTTTATTAAATAGAGCTCTTTCTCCAGTTAAAATTTTTTGATTAATTATTTTTTTATCCACTATTTTACCTCAGTATAAAAACTAAACATAGAGCTAAATTTAGGTCAAGGATATAATCTATTTTTTTATCATTTTTTCTTTAACAATTTTTTATAATTTAAGCATACATCAAAAAACAAACAAAATTTTGTATTTTTAGATACTTGATTGTAAACATATTCAAATGATAACCTTATGAAAACTAAATTTTGAATATATTTATAGAGAAGGAATATAATGGAAAAAACTAGCGCAAATAATTTAGAACAGCCTGTAAAAAAAAGAAATAGTTTCTCAAGTAAAATGGGATATGTATTATCAGTTGCAGGGTCAGCTGTTGGATTAGGAAATATTTGGAGATTCCCATATTTAGCCGCAAAATATGGTGGTGGAGTATTTTTACTTGTATATTTAATTTTAATGATTACATTTGGTTATGCACTTATAATCTCAGAAACAACAATTGGTAGAATGACAAAAAAAAGTCCTGTTGGGGCTTTCCAAACATTTGGTAAAAGTTTTTCTTTTAAATTTGGTGGTTGGATTAATGCAATTATTCCAATGTTAATTGCACCATACTATTGTGTAATTGGTGGTTGGGTTACTAAATACTTATTTGAATATATAAAACTTAATTCAAATCCATTAGCAAGAGATGAATATTTTACAAGCTTTATTACAAATGGTGCTAGTGTTGAACTTTGGTTCATTGTTTTCTCCGTAATAGTAGTATTTATTATCATATTAGGTGTTAATAAAGGTGTTGAAAGAGTATCAAAAATAACAATGCCACTTTTAGTAATATTAGCGATCTTTGTTACAATCTATTCAATTACAAGACCAGGTGCAATGGAAGGTGTTAAATATTTCTTAATCCCTGATTTTAGTAAATTTTCGTTTATGACCGTTGTGGCAGCAATGGGTCAAATGTTCTATTCTCTCTCTATTGCTATGGGTATTCTTTATACATATGGTTCATATATAGATAAAGATGTAGATATTGAGAAATCAACTTCTCAAATTGAAATTTTTGATACCGCAATTGCTATTTTAGCTGGTCTTATGATTATTCCTGCAGTCTTTGCATTCTCTCCAGGAGAAACTACATTACAAGCAGGGCCATCATTAATGTTCATTACACTTCCAAAAGTTTTTGCGAGCATGGGATTTGGTTCAATTGCTGGTATTATATTCTTTTTACTTGTTTTCGTTGCTGCAATCACTAGTGCTATATCTTTAGCAGAAACTAGTGCTTCAACTTTTGAAGATCAATTTGGTTGGAGTAGAATAAAAAGTAGTATAATTATTGGTATAATTATGATTGTTTTAGGCTCTGCCTCTGCTCTTGGTTTTAGTAGTTTAGATTTCATTTCTATATTAGGAATGGGCATATTAGATTTCTTCGACTTCTTAACAAATTCAATAATGATGCCTATTGCTGCTATTGCAACATTGATTTTAATTGTTAGAGTTATTGGACTTGATACAATTGCAAAAGAAATTGAATTTTCTTCAAAATTCAAAAGAAAGAAATTGTATAACTTCTTTATAAAATATTTAGATGCAATTTGTTTAATCATAATTCTATTAAGTTCAATTGCTAACGTTTTTGGATGGATTAATTTATAAAAAACTATTATTATCCATAAAAAGGATAAAAGATGGATAATACAAAAAGATTTTCTTCAAGAGTTGACAATTATGTCAAATATCGTCCAAGTTATCCTCAAGATGCTATGTCTTATTTATTTAATAAAGGAATAAATAAAAATAGCGTCGTGGGAGATATTGGATCAGGGACTGGAATTTTAAGTAAATTATTAATTAATAATGTAAAAAGCCTTTACTGTGTTGAGCCAAATGATGAAATGAGAAATCATGCACAAAGCACATTATCAAAATATGATAATTTTTTTTCAATCAATGCAACAGCAGAAAACACAACCCTTAAAGACAATAGTTTAGATGCTATAACCGTAGCTCAAGCTTTCCACTGGTTTGATATTGAAAAATGCAAATTAGAATTTAACAGAATATTAAAACCTAAATCAAATATCTTTTTGATTTGGAATAATAGATTAACTAATACCCCTTTTCTAAAAAAATATGATCAAATCTTAAAAGACCTTTCTAAAAATTATAATACAGTAAATCATCAAAATTTAGTTGATAAAGAATTTGATTTATTTTTTGATAAGAAGTGGGAAAAAGCGACCTTTGAGAACTATCAGATATTTAATTTTGAACAATTCCAAGGCAGAGTATTTTCTTCATCTTACACTCCAGAAGAATCTGATTCAGAATATCCCACTTTCTATAAAGCAATAGAAGAATTATTTGAAAAAGAGAATACTAATGGTTTTGTAAAATTTAATTATACAACTGAGATAATCTCAAAAAAAACTAATTAAATTTTAAATCAACAAATGCAATACCCATAATAGTTAATAAAGTTATTACTTCAATTGTAGCAAAGAAAATATAATAAGCGCCATGGCCTCCAGAAATAACTGCTAATATATTAACAATAGCTATTACTAAATTGACCCATTTATAGAATTTCTTATCTGCAAAAAGACTTAAAATTATCATAACTATAGCTGATTCCATTAATATAGCTCCAACTAATAAGCCTCCTGTTGGAACATTGGAAGTTCCAGCAATAATACTTCTAATTGGGGATGTTGCATCCATCAAAGATAAAATATCTGCATATATCATATTAATTAATACTGATAGCCATAATACAAATAATAAACATTTTTTCTTACTCATAATTCACCCCTCTTATTAAAAATTAGTCATCATCTTTTTTATTGAATGCCTCAAAAAACAATTCTGCTAATTTAACTGAAAGTAGAGACCCTACACTAATCAATTGATCTAAATAATCATTTGGCTCTAATACAGGATAATTAGTTAACCATCTTAAAAAGGATGATACTAAAAAGTCTGAAAAAGAATCTGCAACAATAGGGAGTTCACTTTCATAACCATCAGAGATCAAAATATCAGCTACAATCGGTTTTAAAACATCACCAAAATAATCACGCAAACTATGAGGCCCCATTTCTTGGAAAGCTTTTTTATAAAAATTTTGATTTTTATAAATACAAGATAAAAAGCATAAGGCTCCATCATAATTTTGCAATGTTCCAACTTCTTTCAAAGTATAATCAACAACTTCTTCTTTAAATATCCAAATTAGCAATTCATATTTATCGCCGAAATGATAATAAAAAGTTTTTCTATTAATACTACAATCTCTACAAATATCAGAGACTGAAATTTTACTAATAGACTTCTTTTCCATTAGTTTTTTCATTGAGAATGCAATAGCATTTTTTGTTAATAAGTTATTTGCCATAATAAAAACTATTCTTTTTCTTTTCCTTAAAGAGAAAACTCTGCACTTAAATAAAATGCTCCAACTATGTATGAGTTTTCTGTTAATGGTTTATTCAAAATATTTTTGCTATAAATTATATCTAAATCCCCTAAAATTGTATCAATTGTTGATACATAACAAGGATTTGCACCAAATTTATATTCCTTAGTTGTTATTACTTTAGCTGCAATCAAATTAAATAACAAATTATTTTGATATCTGTCTATTTCCTCTTGTGATAAATCTTTCTCTAAGCTCTTAATATAATAATAAGGGAGAACTGACTTATCTTTTAAGATCGCCTCTTTTACAGTATCTTCATAAGCCTTTCTATCTTCATATACTTCTAATGATGAAGGATATGCACATAATTGTAAACTAACTTTACGCTTTTCATTCATCTCGCCTTTTACTAATCCTGCGTGTAATAAATTTGCTATAAAAGCACTACTATCATCCAAAGAAGCAAAAAGTACTGCAGGTAGTTCAGTTGTTTGACCTAAACTTAAAACAGGCTTACAAACATATTTGTTTGAATTTATAAAATGAGAATCAACTCCTACAAAATCATAATCTTCACCATCTTTTTTTATTCTAGCAACTAGCTCTAAGCCATCATCATATTTATATGTTTTATAATTATAATCCTCACCATGTTGCTTTTCTAAATTTGTAAATAAATCAATTATTTCATTTTGATTGCGTGAAAGCTCACTTAATCCTAAACTATCTAAAAAAAATGCCATATTTCCTCCAATTCATTCTAATAGTAACAATAAAAAGACTTGATGAAAAGTCTATTACTCAATAGTATGTACTTCATGTATGAAAAATTAACAAAGAAAGATGGGTTTCTTGATGGATTTCCAATCTTTTTAGGCTACCTTTCTACAGCTATAGCTTTTGGCTTAGTTTGCAGAAATATTAACATTTCATTTATTTACAGTACTTTAATCAGTATGACTAGTTTTGCTGGTAGTGGTCAATTTTTAATGGTCAATTTATTAGCAAATGGTGCATTAATTTTTGAATTATTTGTTTCTATTTTACTGATAAACCTTAGATACTTATTTATGGGTGCATCCTTGAATCAAAAATTACCTGAAAATATTACACTATTTCAAAAAATTATTGTAGCGTTTTCTACTACTGATGAAATTTTTTCTGTAGCAATATTAAAGCCTCAAAAATTAAATTTTTCATATCTATTTTCATTAGAATTAACCAGTTATTGTGGTTGGATATTAGGCACAATGATTGGATATTTAATTGGAATAGCACTTCCACATAAATTACAATTAGCTCTAGCTATAACTTTATATGCTATGTTTGCATCTCTTTGGGGCCATGAAACTAGAAATCATGGATATAAAATTATAATTGTTGGTTTAATTTCTGCATTAATAAATTCTTTTTTAATATTAATAGTTAAACTAGCTATTGGTTGGTCTTTTGTAATAGCAATGCTACTTGCAACAGTTATTGGATCTTTTATCTTAAGGAGTGAAGATGTTTAATATTAATTTACCTATGATAATAATCATTTTAATAGCCTCTGTAGCTACTCTACTTCCTCGTTTTATTCCTTATTTCTCTCCAATAATAAATAAAATACCTGAAAAAATTAAAGAAAAATTAAAAATTCTTCCAATAGCTGCTTTAGGCGCTTTAATATTTCCTTTTTCTCTAATTGATTTCAATCCTCTATGGATTGCCTCTTTAGTGGGAGTTTTAATTGCTTTTCTATTAGGTTATTTAAAATTTAACATGATTATCTCAATTATCTTTAGTGTTATTGCAACATATTTATTACTAATGATATTATAATAGTATGTTTGATTTCCATCGTCACTTTACTAAATCCCCTGCAATAGAAAATGCTTTTTATGCTACATCTTCAATAAATGAGTGGGATAATCTATCTGAATTTAAAAGCCTGGGTCTTTTAGCAGATAATTTGACTATGGATAAAATAACTTTTGAAAATAATTTAAGAAATAGATTAATTTCAAATGACAAAATCCATATTGGAGAAGTCGGCCTTGATAAAAGATATTCTAACTTTGATAAACAAATTGAATTCTTCAATTCAGCAATAAAAATAGCATATGAATTTAATAGAATATTAACAATACACATAGTTAATGCGAATTCTACTTTAATTGAAATATTAGAAGAGAATAAAAAAAAACTCCCAAAATATATTATTTATCATGGCTTTAATAAAAGTTTAGAACTAGCAAAACAGTTGAAAAAATATAATGTTATTGTTAGTATCAATCCCAAAATCATTAAAACTAAATTGTTTAATAATATTATTGAATTAGATAATCTTGGCTTTTTAGTTGAAAGTGACTGGGATCAAATAAGTGATCAAGGATACAACAATTATTTTACCTCTTTTATTTCAACCCTTGAAAATAAAGGAGCAATACACTTTAAGGATATAAATAATGAATTCAGATCAATTCTTAAGAATTTCTAGATTAATCGGAAATAATAACGTAAATTTACTTCATGATAAAAAAGTTATAATTGTTGGTATGGGTGCTGTCGGTAGTATGTGTTTAGAATCCTTAGCAAGATGTGGTGTTGGCTCTTTTAAACTTATTGATTTTGATGAAATTGGTGTTACTAATATTAATAGACAAATTATTGCAACTTGGGATACTTTAAATAAAGTAAAAGTCGATGTTGCAAAAGAAAGAGTATTATCAATTAATCCTGATTGCAAAGTAGAAGCCGTTAAAAGCTTCTTTAGTGAAGAAACCGCTGAATCCTTGATAGATAAAGATGCTGATTTAGTTATTGATGCAATTGATTCTTTAAATCCTAAATGCTCATTAATAACATATTGCTATCTTAATAAAATAAACATAATAAGCTCTATGGGTGCTGCACTAAGAAGAGAACCTTCTCTAGTTCAATGTGGAGATTTATTTGATACTTATGGATGTCCTTTGGCAAAACTAGTTAGAAAAAGAGTTCGTCATAGAGGAGTTGATAGAGGTATAAAAGTGGTATTCTCTCCAGAATTGCCTAGATACGAGTACAAAAAACCTGAAGAAGAAGAACATGTTGATTTTAATGAACAAATTCTTGAAAGAGGTAGAGTTAGAAATGTACTAGGATCTCTACCTACTTTAACAGGTATTTTTGCTTTAAACTTAGCTCATTTAGCATTAAAAGAATTGCTAGGAGAAAAGGAATTTACTGGAGAACCAGCTTTTAACTCTAAAGAAAAGTTTTTACAGCATAAAAAATCAAAGAAAAATTAAATTCCTAAAACTTTTTGATACATGAAAATTTGGAACTTCTGAATCAATATCAAATAAAGCTAAATAATGTGGCTTTTGTAATTTATCTCCACACTTATAAAAATTAGCAGAAATTTTTTGTCCAGTAATCTCTTTATCACAATTTATTAAGTTCCATTTGTATAAATCAATAAATATTTTTAATGTCCAATGACAGTTATTTTTTTTATCACTAATTATATTTACTTCTCTAGAAATTTCTTCTATATCTTTTATATCAAATAGGTTTCTATTAAATCTATCTTTACCCTTTCCAACCAAACAAAAAGAAGTAGCACTAATTTCAAAATTTAAATATTCAGCTAAATTCTCTTTTTTTAGAAAACATTCAAGACAACTATCTTCATATACTTTATCATTATTATATTTTGATTCTCGTCTTATTTCTTCTTCAAAAACATCGAAATCCAAAATTAAATTTTTTTGATCATGTGAAATCTGTAAATATACTTCTATATTTTTTCCACTGTTCCATAAAGCTTTTAATTTATATTTTTGCTTATCTTTATCTATATTATTATTTAATACTATTATCTCATCCATAAAAAACCTTTTAAGCACATGAAAAATATTTTAGCGTTTTTAGAAAAAAACTCAAGCAATTTCTCAATTTTTCTCTTTTTAAATATTAAGAATTAAAATTCTACTTTTTTATTAGGAGTATAAAATGGAATCGAAAAAAATAAAATATGCCTTTTCTCTTTTTGTTTTTACAATCATCTGTCTAAGTTTTATCGGCTGTGCCGATGAAGGAAATTCTAATTTAATTGATTTACAATTATCTCTTACAAGCAAAGCTAAAACTAATACATCAAGAGATATATGCCCCAGTAATGATGAATTAACAGTTTTTAAGTTTATTGTAAATGGAGTTGGTCCAAATGATAAAACATTTAATCTAGAAACTATTGAACAAACCACATTATTAACCAATCTTGTAAAGGGGAAATGGGACATTTCTGTAACAGGATATAATAAAAATGATGAAGCTATTGTTGAGGGCAGTGGCACTTATTATCTTTTCAATTCACAATCCAAAGTAAATATTAGTTTAGATTATATCAATGGAGCTGGTCAAATCAATATAGATTTATATTGGAATGTAGATCAAGTAGATTCAAGCAAAGTTGGTGTTATAACCACATATTATAAATTAGAAAACAACAATTTTTCAGAATATGAAATATCCGATACAATTACTTATGAAGATGGCCATGCAATAGTTAGTACCCCTCTTCCATCTGGTAGTTATATATTAGCTTCAAAACTATATAGCGGAACAACTGAACTAGCAGGATTTGCTGAACAATTAAGAGTATTAGCAAATCATACAACTTTAGGCTCAAATACATTTATAATTGGTGATACAACTTTAGATTACGGAATTACTTTTACCTGTAATACACATTTACCTATTCAAGGAGTTATAACTTCAACGCCAACCACAATAATAGAAAACCAAGAAATGACTTTAACATTTAGCCCTACAACACTTCCGGAGGGATATACTGAAGATCAAATAAATTATCAATGGTATTATGAAGGAGCTCCTATTGAAGGAGAAACTACTAATACATTAACAATTTTACCAGTAAAGGGCGAACATAGATACGATTTATTTAGTTACATAGATGGAATTTCAGGTACTTTAGGAAGTACAAAAATAATTATTACATGTAATTAAAAAAAATTAATTTTCTCTACTACCCATTTTGAATTGACAAATGCGAGAAAGATATTCATATTTAGGTTATGAAAAACGACGCACCAACAATTCTAATGGAAATACCAATTAAATGTGGATTTCCATCTCCCGCAATAGATAGTAGAGAAAATCCTTTAGATTTTAACGATCTATTATTAAAACATAAATATTCCACTTACTGTCTTAGAGCAAGTGGTAATAGTCTAGAAAAAACGGGGATTTTTGATGGAGATATTTTAGTTGTCGACAAAAGCCTTGAAGCTAAAAATAATGATTTAGTAATTGCAGAATATCAAGGCGAATTTACTGCAAAGAGATTAAAAATCAAAGATAATAGAATCTTTCTTCATCCAGAAAACAATCAATATGAAGATATTGAAATTAACAATGTAGATGATTTTGCATTATTTGGAGTTATTACTGCTGTTGTAAGGACATTACGTTAATGATTGGCCTTTGCGATTGTAATACCTTCTACGCCTCTTGTGAAAAGCTTTTTAGACCAGATTTAAGAAACAAGCCTATTGTAATTCTTTCTAATAATGATGGGTGTATTGTATCTCTTTCTAACGAAGCTAAAAGATTAAACATAAAAAGAGGAATGCCTTATTTTAAATACAAAGATTTATTAGTACAAAACAATGTAGAAGTTTTCTCTTCTAATTATACTTTGTATCAAGATATATCTGATAGAGTCATGAATTGTTTACAATCTACTGTCGGAAAAATTTCTCCCTACTCTATTGATGAAGCTTTTTTTATAATGCCCGAATCTTTAACTCCAGAAGAAATTAGAAAAACAATACTTAAAGATATTGGAATAGAAGTATCAATTGGCGTTGCAAGAACAAAAACCTTAGCAAAAATTGCAAATAAAATAGGAAAAACACTTGAATCTAATTGTCTTTATTTAAAACCGGAATGGGAAGAAAAAGCCTTATTAAAAACTGAGATTGGTCAAGTTTGGGGAATTGGAAGGAATAAAGCAAAATTTTTAAAAGCACACAATATTCATAATGCCTATGAACTAATTCAAAAAAATGAATTATGGATCAAAAAAAATCTTAGTGTAACAACTTTTGAAACGGTAAAAGAATTAAAAGGTATTCCTTGTATTACTATAGAAAATCCAAAAAATAAATATATTTGTAGTGGAATCACCTTTTCAAAACCGAGAACATCTATTAAAGAGTTAGAAGAAGCTATAGCCTGTCACTGTACTATAATTGGAGAGAAATTAATTGAAAAAAATTTAAGTGCACAATCTTTAAGTTTAAACATTTTTACCAATAGATTTGAAGAAAATTATATATCACCTATTTCAACTATTTTTTTAAAAGAACCTACAAATTATATCCCAAATTTAATTATTGCAACAAAAGCAATTTTAAACAAAATTTATAAGGACGATAAATATAAAGGTTGCAGAATTTGGGCAACAGAATTATCTCAATCTAATTTTAGACAATTAAATCTTTTTGATAGTGATCAACACAATAAACTATTAAAAAAACAAGATAAACTAGCAAAAGTTGTTAATGAAATATCGAAAACCTATGGAAGAACAAAAATAGCTAGTGGAGCTACAAATAAATTAGAAAAAAATAATTTACAAGCCAGAAACAAATTATCTCCAAGATATACAACAAAATGGAATGAACTTCCTATTGTAAAATTATAATATAAATACATCTATTATTTATTTTGTATAAAAATAAAAATCAAACATCAGTTAATATTGATTTTATACACAATTTATAGTACATTTTCACAACTATATGGAAATAATATGAAAAAAATTAATAGAATAATAAGTTTTGTTAGTATATTTTTTGCAATACTTATTTTAATTCAATATACAATTTATTGCTTAGGCAATATTAATATAGAACAAATCGCATTTAATAATTCCCTAGTATTAAGCTTTTCTATGCTTATAGCAGGTATTATAAATTTGATAAATAAAAAAAATTCAAATAAATATCTTATCATAATTTCAGCTATCCTTTATTTATTTGGAGGCTTTATATACATATTTAGTAATCAAATTTATGATAATATTATATATGTAGCAATAGTCAGTTTCATATTCTCCATCTTTCAACTTTTTAACTTTACTATTATACCAAAAAAATAATTCAAAAAAACTAAAATTATATATTTAACTAACTTTATATAATAAAATAATTACATTTCCTAAATTATGAATAAAATATTAATTATTTTATAGGTTAGAATAAAAAAATATTGATTTTTTCACTATGATTACTGTAAAATTGATATCAAAAGAGGAAAGACTATGAAAAAAATTAAAAACGTCATAGGTCTAATTAGTGTCTTCTTTTTTGTGCTTATTTGTGTACAATTCATTATTTTAAGCATTTATAAAACCAATAATGTTAATGAAATTAACCTTTCATATAATAGACAATTATTTTTAGGTTTTTGTATGCTTATTGCTGGATTGTTAGTTTTGTTTGAAAAAGATTTTAGAGATAAAATGTTATCATCTATTGCTGCGAGTTTATATATTATCGGAGGGCTGATATACATTATAAATAATGATCTACTTGATAATGTTTTATATATTGCTGTAACTTGTTTTATTTTTGCATCAATAATTATTTTATATAATATTTATAAAGAATATCAAACAAAAAAATATTGAGACCTATGTAAATTAAAAAAGACGATAGCATTTGCTACCGTCTTTTCATTATTTACTATTATAAATTTAATCAAAATATTTCTTAATTGGTAAAATTTTATTTGTGTTAAAATCTATACAAGCTACTTTAGCTTTAACAACCGCAATTAATTCATTATTTCTTTTAATTTCTTGTTTCAAGGTTACACTAAAAGTTTTTAAGCTCTCTATTGTAGTATTAACAAATAAAACATCATCCAATTTTGCAGGAATTTCATAAGTTACTTCAATTTGTTTAAGCACAAAAGAAACTTTATCTTCTAATAACTTACTTTGATTAACACTTTCTCTAATCATTTCGGTTCTAGCATGTTCTGCAAAATCTAAATATCTAGCATGATATACAATTCCTTGACAATCTGTGTCGGAAAAATATACTCTCTGTGAATATTGGTGTTTTATCAAAATTTAACCTCCGCACCTTCGAATTTTAGGGTTTCAAAATAATCATCCAAAGTCTGTCTTCGTCTAATCATCTTAACATTATTATCTTCAGTTAATAAATACTCTGCAGGTCTTAATTTTGCATTATAGTTAAATCCCATAGAATGTCCATGAGCTCCAGCATCATGAATAACTAAAGTATCCCCTTCTTCTAAAAGTGGAAGCTCTCTATCAATAGCAAATTTATCATTGTTTTCACATAAGCTACCAGTTACATCATATACATGAGTTTCACCAGTTTTATTTAAAGCAGAAATATGATGATAAGCCCCATATAAAGCAGGTCTCATCAAATCAGCCATAGAGGCATCAACACCTACATAATCTTTATACTTATGTGTAACGTGGCGAACTTTTGTTACTAAATAACCGTAAGGACCTAAAATATATCTACCTAATTCAAATGATATTTGAATAGGATCTAATCCATTTTCAACTATTATTGAATTGTATAAATCTTTTATCTGATCACTTACATATTGTAAATCCATAGCTTCTTGATCTAATTTATAAGGAATACCTACCCCGCCACCTAAATCAACAAAATCTAACTTTACACCAGCTTCATCATAAATTTTCTTGGCAAGAGTAAAAATCATTCTAGCAGTTTCAACAATATAGTCAGCTTCTAATTCATTTGATGCAACCATAGTATGTAAGCCAAAACGTTTAACACCTTTTGCTTTCATTATTTTATAGCAATCAATTATTTGATCACTAGTAACACCATATTTAGCTTCAATTGGATTACCAATAATTGCATTACCTGTTCTATCCCCACCTGGGTTATATCTAAAACAAATAGTCTCTGGGACTGTTGAAATAGCTGCTTCTAAAGCTTCTATGTGAGTTATATCATCTAAATTTATAATTGCATTAATATCATAAGCATATTTAAATTCTTCAGCTGGAGTATCATTACTTGTCATCATAATTTTTGAACCATCAAGTCCACATTTCTCAGACAAAATTAATTCAGGAAGAGATGAACAATCAGCCCCATATCCTATTTCAAATAAACGTTTTAAAATACTTGGATTAGGACAAGCTTTAACAGCAAAATAATTTATAAAATTAGGAGCCCATGAAAATAAATCATAGAACTTTTTAGCATTTTCTATTATGGCTTTTTCATCATAAATATAAAATGGAGTAGGAATATCTTTTATAACTTGTGAAAAGTTCTCTTCTCCTAAAGGAATATTCTTAGTTGACATTTTTAAAATTCTCCTTAATTGAGTTTATTGCTTTTATAACATTTTCTTTATGTCCATAAGAAGAGACTCTAATAAAATGTTCACCTGAAGGACCAAATCCACTACCTGGGGTAATTACTACATGACATTCTTTTAATAAAAAGTCAAAAAATTCCCAGCTAGTTAAATTATTAGGTGTTTTTGCCCATATATAAGGAGAGTTAACTCCACCATAGCAGACAAGCCCAATACTTTCTAAACCTTCTCTAATGATTCTTGCATTCTCTAAATAATAATCAACCAAAGCTTTACATTCTTTTAATCCTTCACCACTTAAAGCACTTAAACCACCAGCTTGAGCAATATTTGATGCTCCATTAAAGAAAGTGCATTGTCTTCTATTCCACATAGAATTAATAACACCAGGAGCACTATCTTGGCAAACCAAATCATTTGGAACGATAGTCCACCCTAATCTAACACCTGTAAACCCTGCATTTTTACTGAAACTATTAATTTCAATTGCACAGCTTTTAGCTCCTTCAACTTCATAAATACTTCTAGGTAAATCAGGATCTTTAATATATTCACTATAAGCACTATCAAATATAATAACAGCCTTATTTTCATTAGCATAATCTACAAAAGCCTTTAATTGTTCATGATTCATTACAGCACCTGTTGGATTATTTGGAGAACATAAATAAATTAAATCAACTTTTGAATCTGGTACTTGTGGAATAAAATCATTTTCTTCAGTACAAGGTAAATAAACAAAATTTTTATACCCTTGAATTTCTTTATCGTAACCTGAAGTTCTACCACCCACTACATTAGAATCTACATAAACAGGATAAGCTGGATCTTGGAAAGCCACTATACTATCAACACTAAATAATTGTTGAATATTTGCAGCATCTGCTTTTGCTCCATCACTAATAAAGAATTCTGTAGCTTCTAATTCAACACCATATCTATTATAATACTTTACTAAAGCTTCTCTTAATTTTGTATTACCTTGCTCATCACCATAACCTGTGTAGGTTTCTCTATTTGAAAGCAAATCTAATTCATTTTTCATAGCTTTAACTAGTGTTTGAGGCAATGCTTCTGTTGTATTCCCTATACCTAATCTCATTATATTAGCACTTGGATTTTCTGCTGAAAAAGCATTTGTTCTCCTTGCTATTTCAGGGAATAAATATCCTGCAGCTAATTTGCTAAAGCTATTATTTATTTTCGCCATTTTATTACTATCTCCTTGATAAACTATAACTAAAACTTGGATTATTTTCCAATTCGTCTAGTACACTATATAATTGATTTCTATTTTCGTCACTGCCCAAAGTGCACAATGGAAGTCTAAAACTTTCAAGGCAATAATTATATCTAGCTAAAGCTGTTTTTATTGGGATTGGGTTTGTTTCTAAGAAACAGGCTCTAAAGAATTTTGATAAAGTTTTTTCAATTTCTCTAGCTTCAGCTATCTTACCATTCAAAGCAAGATCAACCATATCACTCATCTGTCTTGGAAATAAATTTGATGCTACAGAAACAACACCATTTCCGCCCTTTTCAATTAAATCCAAAGACATATTATCATCACCACTTAAAACAGAAAAATCATCACCTGTTCTTTTTACAACTTCTTCCATTTGTACAATATTACCGCTAGCTTCTTTTACTGCTACGATATTCTTGCAATCATTTGCTAAAGCTACTAATGTATCAGTTTCAACATTTACACCAGTTCTTCCTTTTATGTTATAAACAATACAAGGAATATCTACACTGTCTGCGATAGCCTTAAAGTGTAAATATAAACCCTTTTGTGTAGGCTTATTATAATAAGGATTTACTAGCAATACTGCATCTGCACCAACGCATTGAGCATGTTTTGATAATCTAATTGCTTCTGATGTTGCATTACTTCCAGTGCCAGCAATTACAGGTACTCTATTTTTTGTATACTCAACAGTTAATTGAATAACTCTATCATGTTCATCATGAGATAAGGTGGGGCTTTCTCCTGTCGTTCCACAAGGTACTAAACCACTAATTCCATTATCAATCTGAAAGTCTATTAAAGCCTTCAAAGCCTCTGTATCAAGATTATCCTTTTCTGAAAAAGGTGTAATCATAGCTGTATAAACACCACTTAATCTTTTTAAATCCATTTTTCACTCCTGCTACTTAATCAAAGTATTAACTAAATCATCTAAATTATAAAAACCTGATTTATCTTTTACCCATGAGGCTGCGATCAATGCACCTTTTGCAAACCCCTCTCTACTTTTAGCTCTATGAACTAATTCAATACTATCTACTTGAGAATCAAAAACAACACTATGAGTTCCAGTTACATAACCACCACGAGTAGATGAACAATGAATCTCATTTTTCTTAATTTTTCTCTTTAATTCTTCACTTACGATTGTGTCTTTACCTTCAAAGTTATCTCTAACTGCTTCTGCTAATAAAAGACTAGTTCCTGAAGGAGAATCAGCTTTTTCTCTATGGTGAATTTCGTTCAAAAATACATCATATATTGATGTTTGTGATAAAATAGCTGCTGCAAATTTTACAATTTCTCTAAATACAGCAACACCTAAAGAAAAATTACCACTATAGATCAAACTACTTGATTTATAATCTTTGGCAAATTCTTTAAATGAATCAACCTTATCATACCAGCCTGTTGTACCAATAACACAAGGAACTTCATTTTTTAAATAAAATTTAATATTCTTTTCTATTGTTGAAGGATGTGAAAAATCAATAACTACATCTGCGCCATTTAAATTATCAACTGATAATTCCTTTGCACTAACCAAATTATTAGTACTATACAAGTCTATTATAGCTACAACTTCATCACCTTCCTCAACAAAAGAATGAATCATTTGGCCCATTTTTCCGAACCCTACTAACGCTATTTTCATGTTAAACCTCTAACAATATTTAATTAAAATAAAAAAATATGTATAAATAATAACATTATGTTTTTATTTTAACACCTTTAAACAACTTATAACATAATTTAGAAAAGTTTAAAAGAGGAAATAAAGAATTTTATTAAAATATTGAACTTTTTTTCAATTTATTTAATTATTCAATAAAATAGTTGTGAGGATCAAATTATGAATAACCACCTAGCATTTCATCTCTATAAAATTTTTGAAGATTATTCAAAAGAATTTTTGTCTTTTAATTACTCTCCTGAGTATAAATTATATAAAAGCTATTATCTAAGAGAAAGAGATGTTGAAAACATATTAGAAGAAAATTCTCTCTTTATTAAAGCTTTATATGAAAAAGATGAAAATACTATAAAAAGTATAATGAGTAAAAAAGAAATTAAGATTGATGAATTTTTAATTGGACAAAATGAAAAAACAAATCATGAAAATATACAAAGGGTTACCCCTCTTCCTCTTCAAGCTAGATTCGTATTGATAGGATGGAACTATTTAAGAATTAATATTGACGAGGAAACTAAAAGCAATTTTGTACTAACTTTAAATAAAAGAGCCTTTAATACTTCATTTTTTCCCCAAATAACTAAAATGGCTTTAGCTTTTGATAATAAGTACTTCTTTAATTATTGTTTAGACACCTTAGAATGCACTTATCAATTAAACCAATATTATCTGTTTTTCAAAATATTAGCATATTATTTTAGAATAAATAAAATTGATGAATATAAAAACTATTGCTTAGATTTGATGAACTCTTATAAAAATAAGAGTGTTATAGATGATGAAACATTAAATAAAGTAAAAGAGGTTATTATAAAAAAGGCTATTTAAAATAAAATAGCCCTTTTAGATAATATTAATGTTTTTTCTTCTTATATTTATTTTCACTTGCTTTTATAAAATCAGCAAAACTTCCACCACTCTCAGAATTTGAGAATTTATATTTACTATCTTTAAAGTTAAAATTTGATCTTTTATTTTGATTAAATTTCCTATTTTTCAACTTACTTTCTCTAACTACTTCTATTACTTTTTCAGTTTTATAATTAATTGATGGAGCTACGGTTTTAGGCTTGATTGTAGCAGTAGGTCTTGTTTTTAGACTTTGGAAATAAGCTGCAGAAGAAGAAACTTTAGCAGCTTTATTAATTTCTTTATCAGTTTTTGCAACTACTTTTACTTTTTTCACTTTCTTAACTACTACTTTCGGTCTTTTCTCAAGTTCTTCTTTTGTTAATGGCACTCTTTTTTCAATTTCCATCTCTTCATACGAACAAGATAATTTCTGACAAATATAATGAGCTCTATTTAAAGCATCCATTACTTTCATCATATCCCCGCCACAATATGGACACTTTTTACTTTCTTTATATTTAGGAGAAAAAGTATCACTAGAAGAGCCAATATCATTTATTAATTCTCGAGTTAAATTTTTTATATCTTTTATAAAAATATCGGAATTTTCTTTACCTTTTGAGATATCTTCTAACCTAGCTTCCCATTTACCTGTAAGTGCTGGGCTTTTTAGCATAGGAGGAACTAACCTTACAATTTCTCTTCCAACTTCTGTTGGAATAAATTCATTATTATCACTTCTATACATGTAGTTATTATTAATTAATTTTTCAATAATATCTGCTCTAGTTGCTGGAGTTCCAAGGCCACTACTAAGATTCTTTTTTAATTTAGCATCATCAACATAACGGCCGGCATGTTCCATTGCTGATAATAAAGTGGCATCATTATATCTTTTTGGAGGCTCTGTTGCTAATTTGTTTACCTTATAATCAACTAAATCAATTGAATCTCCAATATTATAAGAATTAAAGACTTCACTATTTTCACTTAATTCTCTTTCTCTATTTATAGCTTTCCAACCTAATTGTTTTAATTCAGTAGTTCTAGCCTTAAAATTATAAGAATCAATTTCAAGTGTTAATGTAGTTGAATCATATATATAATCAGCTTCTAATACTTCAAAAAATCTTTTTACTATTAATTGCCAAAGAGCTTTTTCATCTTTACTTAGTCTATCTAAATTTACTTTTTGCTCAGTTGGAATAATAGCATGGTGATCACTAACTAAATCATTTTGTACAAATCTATCAGTAACTTTTATACCTTTATTAACAATAGTTTCAGCAAAAGGTCTATATTCAGTAATATATACAGCCTTTAATCTTTGTTCTAAAGTATCAACAATATCATCGGTTATATATCTACTATCTGTTCTTGGATAAGTAACAATCTTATGAAACTCATATAATCGCTGTAAAACATCTAAAGTTTTCTTAGCACTAAAAGAAAGTCTTAAGTTTGCATCTCTTTGTAATTCAGTTAAATCATAAGCTAATGGAGGTTGTTCAACCTTTGTTGTTTTTTCAATATTAATAATTTTAGCAGATTTATTATTTGACAAAACATTTTCTAACTTTATTAAATCTTCTTCTTTTTCTATTCTGATTGAATCATTTTGAGGATAATAAGAAGCATTAAATTTATTAAAGTTTGCTTTTAAAGTCCAATAAAACTTTCCACTAAACTTCTCAATTTCTTCTTCTCTTTCACAAATTAAATATAAGGTAGGAGTTTGAACTCTACCTGCAGACATTTTCGCATCATAATGAGTGGTTAAAGCTCTTGTAACATTTAATCCAACATACCAATCAGCAGCAGCTCTAGAATAAGCAGCAGAATAAAGATTTAAATATTTATCCCCAGCTTTTAAATTAGAGAAACCTTCTTTTATAGCTTGATCTGTTTGGCTACTTATCCAAAGTCTTTTTATTTCTTTATCAAAATTGGTTAATTTTAGAATCCATCTAGCAACTAATTCGCCTTCTCTTCCTGCATCGGTTGCTATAATAAAAGTATCAATAGCCTTATTTTCCAACAAGTTTTTTACAATGTTAAATTGATCTATTGTTCTCTCTATTGGTTCTTGTTTCAACTCTTCAGGCAATATAGGCAATGTTGAGAATTTCCATCTCTTATAACTTTCTGAATAAGTAGCTGGTTGAGCTAATTCTACTAAATGACCTAAAGCCCAAGTTACAATGTACTCATCACTACTTAAATATCCATCACTTTTTTTATAACATCCCAAAACTTTTGCAAGAGATCTTGCTACGCTTGGTTTTTCAGCTAATACTAATTTCATATTTTTCTTTTGAGAATCCTTTTACTTAATTTCAATATAAAAAACGATAATTTAATTTTTTAGATTTTACAATATTTTTATTTTCTTTTCTTAATTATTTAATAAGAAATAGTTTAAAGAAAGCTTTGTTTAACCTCTCTAACAAACTATATTTTTTTGTTACCTTTTTAAAACATAAATAAAAAAAATAAAGATTTAATATACCATAGTTTTTGACAAAAAACGGAAATTATTATTTTTGATATACTTGACTACTAACCTTGTAGATGTTAAAAATACTGTATAAATTACAAATAAGTAAGGAGTGACATCATGGCTTATAAAATTACTGATGACTGTGTAGCATGCGGAAGTTGTATTGGTGAATGCCCAGTAGAAGCTATTTCAGAAGGCGATATCTATGTAATTGATGCAGATTCTTGTATCAGTTGTGGCGCTTGTGCTGAAGCTTGCCCTACAGGTGCAATCTTAGCTGACTAATATCAAATTAATTAAGGTTATAATCTTAAATAGAGTTGTATTTAGCAACTCTATTTTTTTATTTAAAATAAACAACTATACAAACAACTTAACAAGACATTTTAAATCAAAACATATAAAAAAAATATATAAAATTCAATTTTATTTTTCTACAAAAAAAGAGACGAAACTTTTTATATAAATTACAAATTTATTGTTAGCAAGTGGTTACATATTCCCTTTTAAGATAAAAAAACACACGACACTAGATGACAAAAACATAAATGATTTATATTATTTAAATAATCTAGGAGTTGTATGTGGAAAAAAATAATGTACCAATGTTAAGTGTAAGCGCCTTAACTTCATTAATAAAAGATACCTTAAATAATAATTTCCCTTATCTAAATATAATAGGAGAAGTCTCTAACTTTCGACCATCTTCAACAGGCCATTGGTATTTTTCCTTAAAAGATGAACAAGCATCAATTTCAGTTGTAATGTTTAAAACAAATACTTGGAAAGTATCTAGGATTTTAAATGAAGGTGATAAAATACAAATCTTTGGGACATTAGATATTTATGCACCTCGAGGAACTTATTCAATAAAATGTGATAAAATCAATTTCGTTGGAACTGGTGATATTTTAGCTAAACTAGAAGAAAGAAAACAAGCATATAAAAAAGCTGGATGGTTTGATGAAAAACTAAAAAAGCCAATTTGTAAATTTCCAAAAAAAATTGGAGTAATTACAAGCCCTACCACTGCAGCTTTACAAGATGTTTTGCAAGTACTTCAAAGAAGAGCTCCAAGTTTAGATGTAGTAGTTATCCCATGTACAGTCCAAGGAGCTTCGGCCTCTACAACTATCGCTAAGGCTATAGAAATTGCAAACACTTTTGATCTATGTGACCAACTAATTGTAACAAGAGGTGGTGGATCTATTGAAGATTTATTACCTTTTAGTGAAGAAATCGTTTTAAGAGCTATTTTAGAAAGTGATATACCAATTATCACAGGAGTTGGACATGAAATTGATTTTGCACTATGTGATTTTGTAAGTGATTTAAGAGCCCCTACTCCTTCAGCAGCTGCAGAATTGGCAAGTAGTGAAATATATAACTTAAAAAATAAATTTGAAGAACTATCATTAATTATAAAAACTTCTTTAGATAATAAGATTAATTATTTTGAAGAAAAAATTTCTAAATATGATATGGAATATTTAAATTCAATAATTATTTCTAAAGTAGATAATATATACTACAGATGCGTAAACGCTTCTAACGATATTGAATTAAACATGAATAATAAAATTAATACTTATGAAAATAAATTTAATCTAGCTAAACTTGAAATTAAGACACTAAGTCCAACATCAATTTTAGATAAAGGCTATGCAATAATAAAGAACGAAAACAATAAAATTATTAATTCAAAAGCCTTATTAAAGGATAATGATGTTATTAACATAACCTTTAAAGATGGGGATATAAAAGCAAAGGTAGGTAAAAAATGAATTTTGAAGAAAAATTAAAACGTATGGAAGAAATTGCTCAAGAGCTTAGAAATAATGAAACACCTTTAGACAAAAGTATTGAATTATATGAAGAAGGTATGATACTTTCTAAAGAATTAGAAGAAAATTTAGAAGCGGCAAAACGTAAAATAAAAATTGTAAAAATCAAAGATGAAAATGAAATTGAGACCGAGGATTTTGGAGATTTATAATGGTAGTAAAAGAAGAAACAAAAAAAATTAGTTTTTTGATTCAATGTGAAGACAAAAAAGGAATTATGCAAAAATGCGTAAATTTTTTCACTGATAGGGATTTTAATATACTTCACTGTCAACAACATACAGATAGTTATGAAAATATGTATTTCATGAGAATGGAACTAGATTTAAATGATTTAAAAACTTCCAGGCAACAATTAGAAGATGATTTTGATATTTTTGCAGAAAAAAACAATCTTAAATGGTCCTGCCATTACAGTGATTACACTCCTAGAGTAGCTATTCTAGTAAGCAAAACTAGCCATTGTCTTTATGATTTAATTGCTAGAAAAAACCAAGGACAGCTTCATTGTGAAATTCCTATAATTATTTCTAATCATCCAAATTTAGAAATTATAGCTAATAGTTTCAGAATCCCTTTTCATTATTTACCAGTTACAAAAGACACTAAAGAAGAACAAGAATTAAAAGTTAGAAAATTATTAAAACAATTCGATATAGACTTAGTAGTATTAGCAAGATATATGCAAATATTAAGTGGGGATTTCATAGGAGAATGGAGTGGAAAGATTATTAACATCCACCATGCTTTCCTTCCTGCTTTCCAAGGAGCAAACCCTTATCAAAAAGCTTATGAAAGAGGTGTAAAGATGATTGGAGCTACATCTCACTATGCGACTAAGGATTTAGACCAAGGTCCAATAATTGAACAAGAAGTAGTAAGAGTTGGTCACGAATTAACTCCTAAAGGATTAAAAGAGGTTGGTCGTGATGCAGAAACAAGAGCTTTAGCAAAAGCTGTTCAGGCTCACTTAGAATCAAGAATTCTAATCTATAAAAATAGAACAATCGTATTTAACGCAACTCATTAAATGAAAAATCTCCTATAGTCTTAAAGCTATAGGAGTTGTTTTTACATATTATTTTTTAACATATCATTTATTATATCTAAGTCATTTTCTGTCACAACTAAGACACCTAATTTAATTAACTCACGAGTGGTCATCCCTGCTCCGACAATTTTAGCGCCTGAAAAAGTACCATCATAAATAGACTCAACACCACAGGATGGAGAATTACTTTTAAATATTGCAAATTTAATATTATTTGCTTTTACTTTATTACAAGCAATTTGTGCCCCTTTTTTATAATACCAAGTCAAGTCATCCCCTTGTTTAGAAATAACTCTATTATTTACAATCTCACAGGGAGATCTAGGCACTTGCAATCCAGCTTCTACTTCAGGACATACAGCAATAAAATTATGAACATGCTTGTAAGTATTTATCAGCTCATTCAACGATTCTTTTACAAAAGGTTCACCATTATATCTACAAGGAAACCCTAACAAACAACGAGAAATTAATATATTCATGAATTATCATCCTTTAAGTTTACAATTTGAATCTTTTTTGTTTCTGGATTAGTAAATCGTATTGAAACACAATTTAATCCAAATTCATCAAATTCTTTCCCTCCATATAAAACATCACCTAATAAAGGATATCCCCCCCAAGCTAAATGAGCTCGAATTTGATGTCTAAAACCATTTGTTAATGAACATAAAAAATAATAAATTTCTTCATCATCTTTTTTTAAAAAACTAACACTTGTTTCGTAATATTTCTTGTTCGTTTTATCAAGAATTTTTTTAGAATAATCAAGTAAAACAGGCCTTACACTTTTGTGCCCTTTACCATAATGTCTAAAAAAGGATTTTACTATTACTGGGTTCTCCTTCTCATAATCTTTATAAGGAAATTGATAAAAGCCATCCAATAAAACACCCCTTTTAGAAGCTTTTACCAAATATTTTTTTTCAAAATTATTTTTTTTCTGTTCTTCGTACAAAAAATCAAAAGATTTTTTATTTTTTGCTACTAAAACTAGTCCACTTGTAGGTGTATCTAGTCTATGGAGGACCCCGCCTTCATAAGAATTATAACCATCAAAACTTTTTACAGCAGGGCAATATAAACTAATAGCATCCAATAAGGTAAATCTTGTAGGACCTTTCTTCAAAGGAACTGTAGGCATATTTGACAATTTATTTACAACTAACAAATTATCATCTTCATATACTATATTATCAATTATATTATATTCCACAAAAATGCACCTACTACAAATAACTTTCATTATTATAAAACAACATTTACTAATGCACAAGTTTAAATTAAAATAACAATATTTTTCTTTTCACAAACACCTCTTTATATTGTATAATAATCATATGCAAGAAATACCTATAAACACTTATTCTTCCCCAACTGTAATTCTTGACTTAATCTATAGATTAAAAGTTAAAGATGTTATGCATACAAACTTAGTTTGTGCAAATATGAATTCTTCTTTAAGAGAAATTCAACATCTAATGAAAGAAGAGAAAATTACTGGGGTTCCTATTGTACAAGGGAAAAGACTTATTGGAATCGTATCAATGGATGATATTATTCAAGCATTAGATCAAGGCTACATTGAAAAACCATGTAAAGCTTATATGAGTAGAAATATCATAGTACTTGAAGATGATATGCCTATATCATTTGCAATAAATTATTTTGACAAATTTTCTTTTCATAGATTCCCTGTATTAAATAAGAAAAAAGAACTTATAGGTATGATTACCTCTAGAGATATTACAGCAACTTTGCTTGTTGAAATTAACAGAGAAATGGAAAATCTAGAAAAAACACAAGCTCAGAACATGACTCAACCTAATAATATTAACGGAGAAGTTCATAGCTATAATATTATAAAACATGATTTTGAAAATGCAGGTTATGCTAGTACACAAATAAAGAAAAAGTTAAAACAAGCTGGAGTAGCAAACCAAATAATAAGAAGAGCAGCTATTGCATCTTATGAAATGGAAATGAATATTGTAGTTCATTCAAATGGTGGTCAATTAATTGCTACTTATACTCCAGATAAAGTAATTATATGTGCTCAAGATAGAGGCCCTGGTATTAAAGAAATAGAAAAAGCTTTAACGCCTGGTTGGTCAACTGCTAACGATTGGATTAGATCCCTAGGTTTCGGAGCTGGCATGGGTCTTCCAAATGTAAAAAATGTTAGTGATGATTTCTCTATTGAAAGTAGCACAAAAGGTACAACAGTTACTTGCACAATCAATTTACTAAAAAAAGAAGAGGTAAAATAAATGAAAGTAAGTGAAATTGCTCAAATTGAAGGTTTTAAAACAATTACATTGAACAATGAAAATCAAGAAGTATTAACAGCCTATACAGGGGATTTATTAAGTGATGTAATTGCTAATGTTGATGAAGACAGCATTTTAATTACAGTTCAAGCCCATAAAAATACTATAGCTGTTTGTTCTTTATCTTCCATGCCTGCAATTGTTGTTTGTAATGGAAGAAGCTGTCCTGATGATATGGTTCAAGCTGCTATAGAAAATGAAATATCAATTTTTGCAACAGAAGATACTCAATTTCTAGCTAGTGTAAAAATTGCAAAAGCCTTAAATTTGTAACAATGAGAATAAAGATAGATTTACATAATCATAGTTGTTTATCCCCTTGTGGTAGTGATGATATGCTCCCCTCCCTTCTCGCTTTTGAAGCAATGGAAAAGCATATAGATATATTAGCCCTAACAGATCATAATTGTTCAAGGAATCTTACTCCCTTCAAAGAAGCTTGTGAAATTTGTCAAATCATCCCCATTTTTGGTATGGAAGTTAATACAATTGAAGATATTCATGTATTAACTTTATTTAAAGAATTAGAAGATGCAAAAGAATTTGGTTTTTATATTGAAACTTTATTACCTGATATAAAAAATGATCCAAAACTTTTTGGCAATCAAAATATTGTTGATATTGAGGGGAACATAATTTCAACATTTGAAAAATCACTTTTTACTACTTGTGGGATATCCTTAGAAGATGTAATTAGTGAAGTATTAGCTAGAGATGGATTAGTAATTCCAGCTCACATAGATAAAGGAAAGAACAGCATTTTAGCAAACTTAGGGTTCTTACCTGATTTAGAATATTCTGCTTTAGAAGCAATTAAACCTTCATCTATAGTTGAAACCTATAACAAAACAATTATCCAAGGATCAGATGCACATTATCTAGAGCATGTAGGAAGAAGATCTTGTTTTTTAGAAGTTGAAGAAATCTCCTACGAAGGTTTAAAAGAAGGACTTTCTAATGGAAAAGTATCATATATAAATTAAAAAGCCTCCTAATTGAAATCAATCAATAAGAAGGCTTTTCTAGTATAGTATTATAATTAATTATCTCTTCCACCAAAGATTCTTAAGAGGAATAAGAATAAATTAATAAAGTCCAAATATAAAGTTAATGCACCAAAAATACTTGCTCTGTGATAATCTAAATCTGTCATACTTGAAAGATATTGATCATTGGTTCTTTTAATTTTTTGAACATCCCAAGCTGTTAATCCCAAGAAAACTGCAACACCAATTAATGAGATAAAATAATCTAAAGCAGTTGATCTAAAGAAGAAATTTAACAACATTGTTATGATAAGACCCCATAAAGCCATTCTTGAATAATAACCTATTCCAGATAAATCTTTTTTAGTAAATTGTGCATATGCTGCCATACCAACAAACATCAATGCAGCTGTTAAAAATGCTAAAAATATCGTCTGGATTTGGAAAGCGTAGAAAATTGTGCTAAAGGTAACTCCAGTTACAAAAGCGTAAGCAAGAAAAGCTATAGTCGAAGCATTTTTGCTTAAATTTTGTATTCTTGCAGATAAATACATTACTAGCCCAATTTGAACAACAAATAACATAATAAAAGAAATCCTGCTTGAAAGTAGCATTGCCATTATATTTTGATTGCTAGCAACTCCATAAGCAGTTAATGCAGTTAATCCTAAACCAGCACTCATCCAAGCATAAACGTTTTTTATCATACTGCGTTCACGAAGTCTAACTTCACTTGTAGACATAAAATCAATATTATTTGCCATCACGGCCTCCTTGAATATCTATGTTTAAACTTAATTCAGTAATTATAAATCGTCAAGGCAGTAATGATATTAAATAAATAATAAATAATAAAAACTATTAATAATTATTTATATAATAAAGAAATAAATATTGTGTTTTTTATGTGAATATAAAACAAAAAAATATTATTGCTTTATTTATCATTTCCCCCTTCAATGCTATAATAACATAATATGAAAAAGCTAATTTATATCCTATCCTTTTTATTAATATCTTTTTCCTTATTTTCATGCAAAAGCATTGAGGTTGTATCAATATCTCAACAACAAACAAAAGTTTCTGAAATTAGGGATTATATATTAATACAAAGTATTTATAATTTAGATTCTAATTCTTTTAATGATTTAAGTTTAAAAGAAATAATGGGAGATGCTTTTGAATATCTTGATTTGCAGAAAAATGAAATTCCATATTTAAATAAAAATTTAAATCAATTTACACAAGAGGTTCATCTCTCCTATGTGAATTCCTTATTTGAAATACAAAAAGTGTTATATAATTATAGCAAAAAATTAAATTATCCTTTGATATATCCAAATGTTAATAATAAATATATAATTTCTGAAAGAAGTTCTAGCATATTACTTAATACCTATAGAGATGAATTATATTTAGAAATTGATAATATTTTGAATAAGAATTTAACTCCTTCAGCTATTTTATATACCATAATGGCAAAAGAATATAACATATATTGTTTAGGCTTAGAAAACTTAAACAGACAAAGCCCTACAATAATATCTACAAATATAATGCCTAGATTGAAAACCGTATTTATTAAAACTTTAATGAATGAATTATCAGAAAATGAAAATGCTTTAGGTCTATTAAATACACCAATAGATCCTACAACAATAACAATTGATTGAGAGATAAATGTCAGATACAACACTATTTTCAACAAATAATGAAAACACACAACCTTTAGCAGCAAGAATGAGACCAAGAAACTTAAATGAGTATATTGGTCAAGATCACATAATCGGAAAAGGTAGATTATTAAGAAGAGCCATACAAGCAGACCAATTATCATCTGTAATTTTTTATGGCCCTCCTGGAACTGGGAAGACTACTTTAGCTAGAGTAATTGCTAATACTACAAAAAGCCATTTTACAACCCTTAATGCGGTATTATCTGGGGTAAAAGATTTACGTGAAGAAATTGAAAGAGCAAAAGACAGAAGAGATTTCTATCAAACTAGAACTATATTGTTTATTGATGAAGTTCATCGTTGGAATAAAAGCCAACAAGATGCCCTCCTCCCTTGGGTAGAAAATGGAACTTTTATTTTGATTGGAGCAACAACAGAAAATCCTTTCTTTGAAGTAAACGCAGCTTTAGTTAGTAGATCTAGAATATTTCAATTAAAAAAATTAACGGATGAAGACCTTTATCTAATTGCACAACAAGCTATCAAAGACAAAGAAAGAGGATATGGTAAATTCAAAATCGAATTTGATGATGGAGCTTTAGAACATATAATTGATGTTGCAAAAGGTGATGCTAGAAGTTTATTAAATGCACTACAATTAGCAGTAGAAACTTCAGTAGAACATTTCCCACCAGAAATAAACACAAAGATATATATTTCAAAAGAAGCAGCTGAAGAAAGTATCCAACAAAAAGCAGTATTATATGATAAAGAAGGAGATTATCATTATGATGTTATCTCTGCCTTTATTAAAAGTATTAGAGGTAGTGATCCAGATGCAACTCTTTATTGGCTTGCAAAAATGGTTAGTGCTGGTGAAGATCCAAGATTTATATTTAGAAGAATGTTAATAAGTGCAACTGAAGATGTTGGCCTTGCAGATCCTAATGCAATTAGCGTTGTAATATCTGATGCTCAAGCTTTTGACAGAATAGGACTTCCTGAAGGCCGTTTTCATTTAACTCATGCAGCACTCTATTTGTCTACCTGTGATAAAAGTAATTCAACTATGGCTTTCTTTGATGCCCTCAGCACAGTAGAAAAAGAAAAGCAGTATGCAGAGGTTCCAAACCATCTAAGAGATGCATCAAGAGATAAAGAAGGTTTTGGCCACGGAGAAGGTTATCTATATCCTCATGCTTACAAAGATCACTTTGTAGCTCAACAGTACTTACCTACATCTCTTCAAGGAAAGATATTTTATAATCCTGGTGAATTAGGTTATGAAAATAATATAAAAGAAAAAGTTTTATCAAAAAGAGAGGCTCAACTAGAAGCTAGCTTAGATGATGCTTTTATTGAAAATCTTACTTTTTCTTATGATGACAAAAATAGAGAAAATTGGCTTAAAAGAACAACAAGTGAACGTGGTGCTTTATTAGAAAAAATTAAAAATAAACTGTATGAAAAAATAAATATTATAAGATCTGATCGTATATTGATTTTAGGAGCTGGTCATGGACTATTGCTTTGGTATGCTTATAGAAAAACTCCAGAAGGATACATCTGTGCCCAAGTTGACCAACAACAACAATATGATTATATAAATCACTATAGCCAAGAATTAGAAGAATTAAACAAGCCTTATGTAAAAAATGAAAAACTTGAACCCTTTATTAAAAACCTAGATAAAGATTTGCTCTTCGAACACATCATAATAAGAAATCAATTCTCAAATTTTTCAAATGCTGAGAAAACTTTAAATTTAATCGAAAATAAATTAGCTAAAAATGGTGATATTACAATTGCTCAAACAATAGCTAGTGAAGGATCAAAATTATCTCAATTTATAATTAATCCTGAAGTCAAAAATTTAATATATAAAAGCGAAAAAGAAATATATAAACATAATAAAAAAGGTATTTGTGGATGGAACTTTAGTGATTTATATTCTCTTTTTGAAAACAAAGGATATATTATTGATTACTCAATACTTTCTCAAAAAGAACTCAGATATGTTAATCCTAATGATATAAAAAGATGGGTAGAAAAGACCTATGCCCCTACTCTTGATAATTTAAATATTTCTTATAACAAAGATGAATTAATTACAATTTTAACCAAAGAACTGGGGAATAAGAATATTAATTGGTATCATAAAGTTGTAGTAATAAAATTATCAAAAGATTTAATTAAACCTACAAACAACAAAGATTTAAAGGGAGTAAAAGAATGGGAGAGTATTCACAAAAAAATTAAATAACAATTTTTTTCATTTAACCCCTAGACAAAAATAATCTTTTTTGGCATATTTATCCGAGTTAAGAGACAAATTTTTATGCGAAAGTAGCTCAGTGGTAGAGCTCCACCTTGCCAAGGTGGATGTCGCGGGTTCAAGTCCCGTCTTTCGCTCTTAGAACATTGGTTATTTGCCAATGTTCTTTTTTTGTCAAAATTTTACCTTAAACAATTAAAAATCTTATTAAGATTAAATTAAAAATAATACAAATAGGAATTATCTAATAATTTTTTAGATATATTTATATATATACACTACATAATATTAGTATAAATAAAAAATTAAACAAATTTTTAACAATTTCCCAAATTTGCTCATTTCTATAATTATTATATAATTTTCACAAATTTATTGCTTTTATCTAAATAAAAGCTATGAATATAGCCTTTACAAAAAAAGTTTAAATACTTAGAATATTGCCATTGGAGAAAAGCAATGCGAGTAATAGATTATTTTTCAAAAGATTCGGTGCTATTTTTAAACAACGATGACAAAAACGAAATATTATCAACTATGGTCTCAAAAGCCAAAGAAAAAGGATATATTTCAGACAAGAAAGAATTCGAAGATGCGATCTTCGAAAGAGAATCAATAATGAGTACAGATGTAGGTTGGCAAGTTGCTATCCCACATGCAAAACTAAAAGGTATTTCAAAATTCTTTATTATACCAGCTGTATTAAAAAACACTTCTGATTGGAAGGCTGGTAACGACCAAACTGTTAAATTAGTATTTTTAATTGGTGGCCCTGCTCAAGAACAAACTAAATACCTTCAAATCCTTTCAAAAGTTACTCTTGTAGTAAGAAATCCTGAAAGAAGAAAAGCTTTACTTTTGGCTAAAACACCAGAAGAAGTTTTATCTCAATTTTCAGATTTGTAGGGGCATAGAAGAATGGAAGTAAACATTTTTATTTATTTAGCAGTTATTTTTGGAGCAGCCTATGCAACAAAAGTCGCTGTAAATAAAATTAAAATCCCAGAGGTTACTGGCTTCGTTTTGTTAGGAGTAATTCTTGGTGTATCAGTTGTAAAACTTTTAACACCAGAAATGTTAACAAAATTTAGTCCAATTTCAACTATAGCTCTTGGTATGATAGCTTTTACAATTGGTATTGAATTAAAAGTTGATGTAATAAAAAGCCTAGGTAAAAGCATATTTTCTATTGTTGCTTGTGAAAGTTTAGGTGCATTTGTGGTAGTATTTGTAGTACTAAGATTCATATATCAAGCAGAATTAAATACAGCTTTATTATTAGGTGCAGTAGCAAGTGCAACTGCCCCAGCCGCTACAGTTGCTGTTATAAGACAATATAAAGCAAAAGGACCATTAACCTCTACTATATTAGCAGTTGTTGGCCTTGATGATGCAGCCGCATTAATAATTTATGTATTTGTAGAGGGTTTTGTAAGTTCAAGATTACTTGGAACATCAATTTCTGTTCCTATAATGTTATTCAGTGCATTATTAGCAATAGTAGAAGCTTTTGCAATTGGTATAGTCGCAGCTATTTTATACGTATTAATTCTTAAAAAAGTCAAAAATAATGATCAAATCATGTTGTTACTTGTAGCTTTCCTATTAGGATTAATTGGTATTGCTGAATATATAGGAGTTTCAGAATTACTTGCAGCTATGGCATTCGGTGCTGTAATTGTAAATACCTCTCCTGTATTAAGTAAAAAAAGTGCAAATATTGTAACAGGGTTATCCCCAATATTTATTACAGCATTCTTTATACTTGGTGGTGCTAATTTAGATATATCATTAATCAAAAAAATTGGTATATTAGGACTTTGGTACTTTGCAGCAAGAAGTATTGGTAAAACAGGAGGAGCTTCATTAGGTGCTCATATTGGTAAAGCTCCAAAAACTGTAAGAAGTTTAGTCGGATTTGCTTTACTACCACAAGTTGGTGTAGCATTAGCATTAGCTCTTGCAATTAACAAAGAATTCACATTACCTCAATATGGTAGTGCTGGAGCAACAATGGCCACAATTGTAATAAACGTACTTTTATTTACAACAATTATTACAGAGGTTATAGGCCCATTATTGACACGTTATGCTCTTAAAAAAGCTGGCGAAGTTCATGTATCTGATAAAGACTAATAAGGAGAGGACCCATGAATTTATTAATTATATCATTATCAAAAATAGATTATAAAGAAGATGTATTATTAGCTCTTCAAAGTATTGGTATCCAAAAAGCATCAATTTGGGATGCAAAAAATTTAAACCGTAGTTTAGAAAGTGAATTTAGCTTATTTAGTGGATTCTTCAGTGGCGGGGATGCACATGCTGATGAAAAACTAATAATTTTAGCTCATATTAAAGATAAAAATGATGCTAAAGAATTTATATCAAACCTTGAAGCTGGTGGTGTTCCTGTAAAAAAAGAAGATATTTTGAACATGTATGTAGTACCAACTTCTCTTGTTTTTGAACAAGAAAATGGTTTTATTGAAAACTAAATTTAATTAAAAAAAGTTTATATATTTTAATCAAATCCTATAAAGTAGATTCATTATCAACTTATAGGATTTTTTTATAAAAAAAGCTGTTGAATTTTTTCAACAGCTTAAAAAGTCAAATATGTATTTTATGATGATAAAAGAACTTCCATTAAGGCATTATATAAATCATTATTTAAATTTAATGAAATCAAATCTGAAATTATAATATCATATTTATTTTTTTCTAAAATATGGAATATCTTATCTTTTAAAGAAATACTTATCTCGCTTCTATCCAATATCAATTTATAATCTTCAATTTTATCTTTATCGACTAAATTCAAAGATTCAAATTTAATTATAAGATCTGAATCAGTTTTTACATCATTGATAATAAGTGTTAATAATTTATTTTGGTTATTATATTTTTTCACAAAATCAATTTTATTGTTATTAGTAGTAATTATTAGATTTGTATCAGAAATACCTATGAATTCTAATTTATAATTTCTCTTTTCTGGGATTAAGGATAAATCTCCAACACTTTTATGAATGACAAATTCACAATTTTCAAAATTATTTTCGAATCTAGTAATTACATTTTTATTTTTCTTATAATCTTCACTTATATTATCATCTTCATAAAGTTCAAATTCTCCCTTAGATCCCATATAACATCTAAGTGTTAAGGATTTAGGATTGTTTTGTGCATTAAAATCATTTGTTAAAGGAATAATACTTCCAGCTTTAATAAAAACAGGCAGAGTCTCTAACGTTCTGAACATTTTTACAGTTCTATTTCCTAAATATTTTCTAGAACTAAAAAAGTCATAATAAATACCATCAGGTAGCCATGTTAAAGCGGATCCTAATTGTAATTTCTTGTTTTGTTTTGTAATTATAGGAGAGACAATCATTGAAGAGCCAAAATAATATTGGGTTTCAATTTCATAGGCTTGTTCCTCTTCACTATGATAATAATACATTGGTCTTATTAATGGGATATCGTTCTTCCAAGATTGATAATTCATTGTATAAAGATAAGGTATTAATTGATGTCGTAATTTCAAGAAAGAAGACATTACCTTATGTGTAATATCATTATATCGCCAAGGTTCTTTGCCATTGAATATTTCTTTACTGCTATGAAGTCTCATAATTGGAGAAAATACACCAAATTGAGTCCATCTTGCCATAAGGTCATTATCCTTATATCCCCCCATATGTCCACCAATATCATGAGACCACCAGCCGTATCCAATGTTAGATGCACAAACAGTAAATTTAGGCTGAAAAGCCAAACTCTTCCAAGTTATATAAGTATCACCAGAAAAACCTACTGGATATCGATGAGAACCAACTCCAGCATATCTAGAAAAAATTAATGGTCTATTATTATTTTTTCTATTTGAAAGAAATCTATGATAATTTAATGTCCAAAGAGGATCTAAACCTTCTATTCTTGAAGTATTTCCTTGTTGCCAGTCTATCCACCAAAAATCGACACCATCATTTTCTAAAGGTTCTAAAATAATAGTTTGTAATGAATCTAAGTATTTTTTATTACTAGCATCAAATAAAACACTCTCACCTTCTTCTACTCTCATATTTTGAGCCATTTTATCATAATTATTTTCATATGGTCTTACGCCATCAGCAGGATGATCATTTAATGTAACTTTTAATGCTCTATTATGCAATTCTTCTAAAAAGTCTTTAGGATTAGGAAATAATTCTTTATTCCAAGTATAACCTGTCCAGCCACTACCATAAATTCTATCAATATCAACGAGATGCCAATCCATATCAATTACAGCTACCGAAAAAGGAATATTTTCTTCTTTGAATCTATCTAATAATTCTATATAACTCTGTGTTGTATATTTATAATAACGACTCCACCAATTCCCCAATGCATAACGTGGGATCATTGGAGATTTACCAGTTAATTTATAGAAGTCCTTTAAACAAGTTAAATAATTATGATTATAACCAAAGAAATAAATATCTTTATTCCCCTTCTCCCTTTGTTTATAATAATCATTTATTAAAAGCATACTATTTGAATCATCAATAAGAGAAAAACCCCTTTTTGATAATAATCCATCTTCTAAAGGAATTTCCCCATCTGCTTCATCTAAAGTTCTAGCGGTTCCTTTTAAGTTATCTAATTTATCACCATAACGGTATGTATTAAAATACAAATCCTCAGATTGTCTTAATGTAATTTTAAGAGATAGAGCAGAAAATTCTTCGCCACTAGTTTCAATGAATAGTGTTTTAGTTTTTATTTCAAGATAATCGCCTAATAGATTATAAGAGTAATTTACAGTATCAAAATCTCTATTTATAACCATTTGGGTTTTATCATCTACAAATCGATTTTTCTCTGAATATTCTAATCTAACGAGAGAATCTGTTAAAAATGTAATTCTTTGATTTTTAAAATAAATAGAATTCCCCTCTGTCTTAACAAAATTGTCCATAAAAATACCTCAGATTTTATATTAATTGGTTTATCGGTAAACGTCAAGAAAAAACTTTTAAACTTTTATTGATTGACAAATATATTAAATTGTTAAGATAATAAAAATAATGAAAAGTTTGGGAATACTATGACAATAAAAAAAATAGCTGAATTAGCTGGCGTAAGCCAAATGACAGTTTCAAATGTTATCAATAAAAAATATGCAAAAGTATCAAAAAATACTGTTGAAAAAGTAAATAAAATAATTTTAGAAAATAATTACATACCTAATCGTTCCGCTAGAAATCTTAGCGCTCAGTCTTCAAAGATTATTGCAATTATTGTCCCTTTAGTTTATGACAATGATAGTTTATTCTCAGATCCATATACTGCTCAATTAGTTGGAATACTTGAAAATAAATTACGTAAAAAAGGCTATTTTGCTATGATTAGAAGTATTTCAACTCTTAATGAAGCAATAACTTTCCTAAATAGTTGGAATGTAGATGGAGCAATTTTTATATTTCCAAAATCAGATATTGATATTAGTTATTTAATTGAAAATGTATCAACAGAAATTGTCTTCTTTGATTCTTATCAAACTTGTAATAAAGCCTTGGTAATCAACATTGATGATTTAAAAGGAACCTATATATCAACAAAATACTTAATTGAAAAAGGACATAAAAATATCGCTTTAGTTGCTCCAAGAAGAAATAATAAATTGATTGACTTAAGATACAAAGGATATGAAAAAGCACTTAAAGAAAATAATATAAAACTAAATGAATCATATATATTTAATACAAATGTTTCATTAGAAGATGGAATTTCTATAGGACAGAAAATTGGTAAAATAAATGAAATTACAGCAGCTATTACCACTGCTGATATTTTAGCTATCGGAATGATTGATGGGATTAGGAACTTAGGACTTGAAGTGCCAGACAATTTATCAATAATTGGTTACGATAATTTAACAATTTCAAAATATTGCTATCCAAAATTAACAACTGTTAATCAAAATATCACAGAAAAAGGTGAAATGGCTATTAAACTTTTATTTGATCGAATTGAAAAAACGAATGCCCTTCCAAATAAGATTAAAATCAATGTTGATATAGTTGAAAGAGCATCAGTTAAAGATTTAAAATAAGGGTCTACTTATTAAATCAAAATTCCTTTTAATAGGCTAAAATCAGTATCTAAGTTTATAAATAAACCTATTTCTGATAAAGAATATTTTCTGTTTATAGAAGTATTACCATCAAGATTTTCTTTTGTTTGACAATCATACCACTTCCCTTCTGGTAAATAAATTTCTCTAACTTCTTGTGATTCTTGTAAAATTGGAGCAATTAATAAACTTCTACCTAAATAATATTGATCATCAATCTCACAAGCTTTTTTATCTTGATTATGTTCAAAAAACATAGGTTTCATCATTGGAACTAAATTCTCTTTAGAATATTTTGCTTCAGAAGTTAAATATAGTAAAAGTTTTTCTCTAATCAAACAACAATTCCTAGTTATATCAATAATTGAATCATCCCTATATAAATCAGCAATATTCCAAGGGCTCCTATCATTAATTTCATCTTCACTTTTCATAAATTCTGCAAATTGTCCACCAATTGGTTCTGAATGCCATTGCATAATTGGAGTAAAAGTACCAACTAAAAAAGCTCTTAAATATAATTCTTTAGTAGGCATAGCACCAGCAAAACCTGCAATATCAAAACCCCAGTAAAATATTCCAGAAACAGAAGCATTTAAACCGGCTATTATTTGATGTCGTAGTTCTGACCACTGTGACATTTGGTCTCCACCCCAATAAACTGGAGTTTGCCAAGAATTCATATACCCGGCTCTTGAAAAAAGAACTCTATCTTCTCCTAAGTTCTTATAATATGCTTTTGTATAAGAAAGAGGATATTTATTTTTCATTTCTTGGCCAGTTGAACCATCAAAAAAATATGCTTCATCATCATAGATAAATTCTCCGCCATCTGTTTTAAAACCTTTTACACCCATATCCAAAAGATATTTTCTCTTACTAAACCACCAATCAACAGTTTCAGGATTTGTAAAATCGGGGACCATACTACCTTCAAACCATCTTCCTTTTGGGATTGTATAAGGACTTCCATCAGTTTTTTTAACAACTAAATTATTTTCAATTGCATATTCACAATCTTTTTGATGAGTGTCATTAACATGTCCTTCTTCCAATTTTTTTAAAACTGGAATTTGCCAAAGAACTAAATTCAATCCTAAGCTATTTAATTCTTCAATCATTTTTTTTGGATTGGGCCATAAGGATTCATCATTAAATTTATAAAAAGTTGCCTCATCACTCCAAGCTTCAATTACTAGAGCAGTATGAAAAAAACCTAATTCTTTATTTTTTCTAGCCATTTCTAATACTAATTCTTGAGAATTCCATCTATTTGCACTCATCCAAGGGCCAAAACACCATTTTGGAGGAAGCACTACCTCTTCATTTAGAGATAAAAATGATTGTACTTGTTTTTTGGGATTACCTATAAAAATATGTATATCTACATCTTTTGTGTTTATAAATATTTCTACTAAAGTTTCATCAGTTTTAATTGTTGATTTTATTTCAAACACATAATCAGTATCTATAAAAACACCAAAATTATTGGAAAGGAAAAATGGTATTGGCAAATAAGTTTGATTTCCTTGATTAGTAAATTTTTCATATACATGATTTTCTCTTACTAGGCCTTTTTGATTTAAATAATCAAATCTCTCACCAAACCCCCAAAGTCCATTAGCTTTATCAAAGCTAATTTGCAATTTATCATTATAAATTGCTACGGCTTTAAAAATATTAAACTTCTCTAATTTATCTTTTTCAATTATCTTCTTATCTAAATAAAGCATTATCCTTTTATCCCTCCCATTTGTAAGCCGGTTGAGAAATATTTTTGTGCTATTGCATACAAAAGTACTAAAGGTAACATAGAAATAAGAGATCCAGCCATTAATAAATTATACTCAGTAGAAAATTGTCCATTAAGAGAATTTAAAATTATCTGTAATGTATAATTATCTTTAGTAGTTAATAAAACTAATGGTAATAGATAATCATTCCAAGCACCCATACCAACAATAATGGCTAAAGTAATTAGAGTTGTTTTACACATTGGTAAAATAATTTGGAAAAAGGTAACAGATAATGATGCTCCATCAATTGCAGCGGCATCTAAATATGCATCACTAATTCCCATCATTTGTTGTTTCAGCATAAAAACTGCAAAGGCTTGGAATATACAAGGTACAATTACAGCAAATAATGTATTTGTAAGATGTATTTCATTCATGATTAAATATAAAGGAATAAATATAACTTGAGATGGAATCATCATAGATGACAAGAATAAAACAAATAATAAATCACTGCCCTTAAATCTAATTTTTGAAAAAGCAAAAGCTGCCATTGAAGAAGAAACTAAGCTAATTAAAATAGAACCCGCAGTGACAATTAATGAATTAATCATTGCTCTTAGAATTCCTTCATTTGTAAATAATCTACTAAAGGATTTAAAAGTAGGATTTTTTGGAATCCACTCAATTGGAATAGCTAATAAAGCACCTGAATCTTTTAAAGAAGTAGTTAACATCCAGAAAAAAGGTAATAAAGCCCAAAATGAAAATATTATTGCTATTACATGATATGAAATAAATTTAACTTTTCTAGACATCATAATTTACCCACCTTTTCTCTGCTTTTCTTTGGATAAATGTAAAAGTAAATATAATCATAAATAGAATCCAAGAGAAAGCCGCAGCATACCCCATTTTTCCATATCTAAATGCATACTTATAAATACGTTCAACCATAACCATAGTTGCACCATTAGGACCGGCATCTCCGTTTTTAGTCATTACCATTACTTGAGGGAATAATTGGAAAGCATTAATTAAAGAGAGCATTATTACATAAAAAGTTATTGGGGAAACCATAGGTAAAGTTATTTTTCTAAATCTTTGAAAACCACTTGCTCCATCAATATTTGCAGCTTCATAATAGGATGGATTTATTGATCTAAGGCCACCTAAAAATATCATCGCATAAAACCCTAAATCTTTCCAAATAGAAGCTATAGCAATTGATGGCATAGCCATAATTTCACTTTGAAGCCACAAAGATCCCTTTAACCCAAATACCATTAAAATATTATTTATAGGTCCATAAGTAGGACTTAATAACCATTTCCAAATTAAAGAGCCAGCAACCCAACTAGTTAATACGGGAATATAAAAAATAACTCTATATGCACCATTCCCTTTTAAACTCGAATTAATAATTAGGGCTTCGCTTAAAGATAAAATAACCATCAATGGTAGATATAAAATAATGAAATAAAAGTTATGTGATATTACTTCCCAAACTTCATTATCACTTAAAATTGATTTAAAATTATCAATTCCAATAAAATTATTTTTTATAAATGTAAAGAATCCACTTGTAAGACTTACTCGAGACATCCCTGTCCAATTTGTTAAACTAATTAATAGAGATATCAAAATTGGTAAAAACGAAAACAAAAATAAGCCTATTAAACTTGGCAATAGAAACGGTAATGCTTTCTTCCACCCTGTCCTTCCGTTTGATAACATTATTGACTCCTAAAAATGCCGTTTCCAAATCAAGAAAACGGCATTGTATTTAATTATAGAGAAATCTTTTCCTCTAACTCTTTCTGACAAGCATCCAATGCTGATTTTGCATCCATTTTCCCATAAACTATTTCTGATAGATAATCTCCAATAATAGCTGTCATCTCTGCTTGTTGTTGAACAACTGGAGGAGTTACTAAGTAATTTAAGCTATCAAATACTGCTTGTTTATTTTCAGGTGGTGTTGCATTTAAATATGCTTGTAATACATCAGGATATTCTACAGGAGGTAATTCCCAAGCTGCTTCAACTCTAATTTTTGCAGCTTCTTTTGATCCTGCTAAAAATGATGCTAATTTAGCTGCTGCACTCTTTTGTTTTGAAGTTGCACTAACTACGTATGCATTTGAGAAGAAGTGTGTTGCTTTTTGTGTATTACCTGGTTCAATTGCTACATCCCAGGGGAAAGAACAATTAGCAGTAAAATCACTAAATGCCCAAATACCTGTAACAATCATCCCTAAACGACCACTCTTGAATAAATCCCAATCGCCCATTCCACCCATTTGAGCATCAGTAGGCATTATGTTAGTTGCAGTTTGCCAATCAGCCATTCTTTGTGCAACTTTAATATTTACAGGAGTGTTTACAGTAAACTTAGAATAATCAGCACTCATTAAACTACTACCATTTTGAGCTGCTGCTTTATAGAATTCATGGAAAGTTAAAGGTCTATATAAGCCATAGATATCATTACCTAAAGCTCTGATTTTTGCGCCAGCTTTTTCCATATCATCCCAAGTCCAATCAGAAGTTGGATAAGCAACTCCAGCTTCATCAAATAAAGCTTTATTATAGAATAATAGAACATTTGAGAATGAATTTGGAATACCATATTGCTTTCCATCATAAACAAAAGCATCTAAAGCTGTTTTATTAAAACCTGAAGTATCTCCAAGTTCACCATCTAATTGAGCAAGTGTATCTTGTGATGCATATGATACGAAATTTTCGAAGTTTATTTCGAATACATCAGCAGCATTTCCACCTACTACTTTACTTTGCAATTGTGTAAAGTAATCATTATATCCAATTGTTTGTAATTCAACTTTAATAGTTGGATTTTGTTTTTCAAATTCTGCAATCATAGAATCTAAAGCTGGGCCTGATGCATTACTATTAGTTGCTGAATATTGTTCCATTTTTAGTGTTATAGTACCATTATCTTCACTTGCGCCTTGTGCAAAAATTGCGCCTGTAAATAGCGAAGCGATTAAACATGTTGTCATGATTTTAAAAATACGATTTTTTCTCATTACTTCCTCTTTGTTTTTTATGTTTTTTCCATATACAAATAAAAGCGAATTTACTATACTTAACCCAGTAAAGTAATCTTATTACTACTTAATCCCAGATAAACCGTTCAAAACAAATCTGGGATTTTTTAATTATAAAAATTAAAACACCTCCTTCAATTCTGCAACTGATTCTCTTTCAATCAATTCAATATCTAAGACGATATTTTCTTTTTCGTCATCATTACCATTTAGTATCAGATCAACTGCTTTTTCACCCTTTTTAAATACATCTTGCTTAATAGTTGTTAATAGAGGATCACAATCTCTAGCAATCCAAGTATCATCAAAACCAATTACAGATATATCATCAGGGATTCTTAAATTAGCTTTCTTTAATCCATTTATTAATCCAAAGGCAATGATATCAGCTGTAGAAAATATAGCTGTTGGTCTATCAGCTTTCTTTGCAATTTCTAACCCTAATTCTTTTCCATATTCTTGAGAAACAGTACCTGAGTATATGTAATCTTTATTTACGGAGATTCCTGCTTCTTCTAATGCATCCTTATAGCCTAAGTATCTTTCATAAGTAACACCATTATCAGTTATAACACCTGAGGCAAAGGCTATTTTTCTATGGCCTTTGTTTATTAGATATTGAGTAGCAATTTTTGCGCTTTCTCTATCTCTGATAGATATAGTTTTAAAAGGTAAATTATTACAATAACTATCTATTAAAACTACAGGTATAGCAGTACTAGTTAGATTCTCGTAATAATTATCTGGATGTATACCAACAATAATTATCCCATCTAAACTTCGCTTTTTAGCAATTTCTAAATAACTTTGATCAACGTCTGTTCCACTGATTAAAACATGATAACCTCTTTCTCTAGCAACAAATTCTATACTTGAGAGCAATTCACTATAAAAAGGATTGTTAAACATAAATTGTTTGCCAGGTTCAGTTTGAGGAATTACAACTCCAATTAAATATGACTTATTTTCTACTAAAGCTTTAGCTGCTAAATTTGGTACATATCCTAATTTTTTTACTGCATCTTCTACCCTTTTAATTGTAGCTTCAGCAATTGTTTGATCTTTTCTTTTATTAATAACATAAGAGACTGTAGCAACTGAAACATTAGCTTCTTTTGCAATATCTTTCATATTAATTCTTCTTTTTACCATATTCATTTGCTCTCCAACTTAAACGCTTAAGTAATTTTAACAATCAATATCTAACCTTGTCAAGAAAAATGTTTTCTCAAATTAAATACTATCTATTTGCTCTAACAAAGAGAAAGATAAATAACCTGCACATGTAGCAAAAGCTTCCCCTGTTGTACAATAGCCCGTATTTTCATCTATGCTTTCACAAGCAATACCATTATCCATTTTTGCTCTTTTTAATTTTTCTAAAGAATCATTATCATTAAAAACTCTAACATTATTTGCTAAACTTAAAACCCAAGGATGAGGTGCATGAGGACATCCTATTGCACCAAAAGTTGATTTACTAAATGAAAATTCATAATTTTCATCAAAAATAACCTTTATAGTATTTTTGTAAATCTCATCTTCTTTAGCAATAAAATCAAAAACTGGTAATAAAACTAAGCTTCCAGGAGGTTCATCATAAATATCAAAATTTCCATTAGAATCAACTGACCAAATAAACTGTTTTTTACCATTAATAGTTCTTATACAATTATTATAAATTGAATCATAAATAGACTTAGCTTCATTAAAAAACAACTTGCTTTTTTGTTTAAAATTCCAAGATTCTAATATTTTAAAAGTCTTCCATACTAAAACATTATCATAAGTTAAATATGGATAAACTCTCATATCATCTGTTGGTTGTAAAAAGGTTTCATAGAGCCCTAATTTTTCAGATTTTTTTGTTAAAAGAATTTTCAAAATTTTATCAATCAATCTAACAACATTATAATCACTTAGAATTCCTTTATCCCTCGTTTTTCTAATATAATAATCCAAAGCAATAACAAAAGAACAAAGTTCATCTAATTCAAAACCTGGCTCTAGTACTGTCCCATCAATAAATCTACTGTGAATACCAATATTTTTACTTTGGATTGTTGATATATATTCAACAATCTCTCTTGCAACGTTTTTATCAGCATGAACAATTGCAGGAAAAGCCCATAATAAACTATCTCTGTCCCAATAAGCTGCTGAAACATAATATTTTGGAGATCTACTTGTAACAATTACCCTTTCTTCAGTATCAATAGTAAGTCCTGTTGAATAAAATAGAGTATAAATCAAATTTCTATTTAACAAATTATTAAAATCTTCATCATTTGTTCTCTTAACAATTTTATTAAGGTACTCAACCATTTCATCTAATAAAAATTTAAAACCTAAACGATTCATCTCTATTGCAGCAGTAATCGAAGATACTTCTTCAAAACCTACTCCCCAATAACAAGTTATTGAATCATTTGAATTTTTATCAATTAATATCTTAGAGGAAGAAGAATAAGTTAGTGGCAAAACTTTTGTATAATCCCAGTTGATAACTTTATCAACAACTGGAGCTAAAGATATAACAGGGAAACCATTACTAATTGAAAAAACTGGACCCTTATTATTCCAATTACTAGAATAAGCTTCATAGCAACCATTAAAATACTTTTCTTCATTAACACAATGATATACTGATTTTAATGCCCCATAAAAATTAATTTCATATTCAAAATCTGAACTAGTTTTATTAAAAATATCTAAATGATAAGCAAACCCTTTTTGCTTTAATGCTGTTAATATAATAATCTCTATTTTCTCAAATTCAGTTTCTATAGTTGCCTTAGGAATCCAATAATTTATCAAATCCCATTTAATATTTTCAAAATTTATTTTTTCATTATTTCTTTTTACTTCTACATTGAATAAAGAGTCTTCCTCTCCCCTAAAATCTAATAGCCCTTTAGATTGCATATGTATAATTGTAAAATTACTAATTGATGCATTAACTACATTAATATTATCTAAGGATATAAATTCATTTCCTGTAGAATATGAAACAATATTAGACATTCAAAACCTCACTACTTAAACGCTTAAGTAAATAATAAACGATTTCTATATTTTGTCAAGTTTATATTTTCAATTTATTTAAATCACCATAAATTTTAAAAATTTCTCTTGACAACTCATAACTCCTAAAGTAACATAAAATACGCAAGCGCTTGCATAATATTAGATTAAATTTTTCTTCATTTATTTATTCTATAAGAGTTTACAAACACAATCGGTTGCATTTTGGAGGTATAATGGCTGTAACATTAAATGACGTAGCAAAAAAAGCAGGAGTTTCCGCATCTACTGTATCAAGAGTTATATCAGGTAAAGAAAAAATTAGTGATAAGACAAAAGAAAAGATTTTTTCAATTATGAAAGAACTAGATTATCATCCCAATAGTCAGGCAAGAAATTTAGCAACTGGGAGTAGTCAAACAATAGGACTGGTTATAAATGCAAATGAAAAAGATTTTTATTCTAATATCTTTTTTAGTAGTAGTGTATTTGGAATTGAAAAAATAGCACAAGATAATTCGTACAATTTAATTATCACTAATAATCAAAAAAAGCGAAATGACAAAGCTTCAATTGATACTCTACTTTTTGAAAAAAAAGTTGATGGAATCATTCTACCTCCATTACTATTAACAAAAACCTTAATTACAAAACTTAAAAACAATAAAATACCTTTTGTAGTTCTAGGAGAACCCAATTATTTTAAAGATAAAATTTCTTGGGTAGATATAAATAATACTAAAGGCTCAAATTTAGCTACTTCTCATCTATATAACAAAGGTTATAAACAAATTGCTTTTTTAGGTGGCCGTGAAAATGAGATTTTTACTAAAAATAGAATTATTGGCTATAAAAATTCATTAAAGAATCAAGAACCATTAATTTTTAATACAGAAAATTCTGAAGAAAGCATTACTCAAGCTGCAATTGAAATATTTAAAAACCAGAAAGTTGATTCTGTTATTTGCAATGATAATATTACTGCTTTAATACTTTCAAAAGTTGCTAAAAAATCAAATATAAAAATACCTCAAGATTTAGGAATAATTACTTTTGATGATTACCCACTAAGTAAATATATATCCCCATCCTTAACCTCAATAGTAACAGATACATATACACAAGGAGAAATGGCAGCTAATATGCTTTTTTCATTAATTCAAGGCAAAACAGCAATAACTCATTCTCTAATTGATGTATCACTAATTAAAAGAGAATCTTCAATGAGGAATTTATAATGGAATTATCAGCAATCTTTCATCGTACTTCCAGAGAATTTGTAATCCCCACTTCAGTCAATAAAATTAATCTAAAATTATTATGTAAAAGAAATGATTTAGATAAAATTTCTATTTGTTTTTGGAAAAGAAATTTTAAAAAAAACTATATAATAAAAGAACTTAAACTTTATTGCAGTGATTTTTATAGAGATGATTATAGAATTACATTAGAACTTGAAGAAAGAGGACATTATTTACAATACTTTTTTATTCTTCAAAAAGGAGACGAAAAACAATATTTCTTTAGTGAAGGGTTTTCAACAAATCCACCAAATAAAGGATGGTTTGAATATCCATATACAAATACTAATGAAATTTTATCTCCTCCAATATGGGCAAAAGGTGCAATATATTATCAAATCTTTCCAGATCGTTTTGCAAAAGACAAAAACCAGGAAGATACTATTTATACAAATTGGAATGACACCCCTACTACAAAAAATTATTTTGGGGGAACACTTAAAGGAATTGAAGAAAATCTAAACTATCTATCTGATTTAGGGATTGAAGCAATTTATTTAAATCCTATATTTAAAGCAAATTTTAACCATAAATATGCAACCACTGATTATTATAAAATTGATTCAACCTTTGGTGATGAAAATGATTTAAAAAATTTAGTTATATCATGCCATAAAAAAAATATAAAAGTAATTCTTGATGGAGTCTTTAACCATGTCGGTGTTGATTTTAAGCAATTTAAAGAATTCAGGTTAAATAACAAAAATGCAGAGTGGTTTTTCCCTTTAGATAAAATTAATCCAATTTCAAAAGTAAATTATGAATGTGTTGGAGATTATCATCCCATGCCAAAATTAAAAACCAGTACTAAAGAAGTTAGAGAATATATATTAGATATTATGCTTTACTGGGTAAAAAATTGTGATATAGATGGTTGGCGTTTTGATGTAGCGGATGAGATAGACATCACAACAATGCAATATCTTAGATTAATGTTCAAAGAACAATATCCAAATTGTTTGTTATTAGGTGAAGTTTGGGGTGATGGGGTAAAAAATGTAATCACAGCAGATCAACTTGATTGTATTATGAATTATCAATTTAGAAGTGCTACATTAGATTTATTTGCAAAACAATCTATTAATTGTATTTCATTCCAAGATAGGATTAATCATGTACTAAGTTGTTATCATAATGAAATTAATTTATGCAATTTCAATTTATTATCATCACATGATGTACCAAGATTATTAACAGAATGTAATAAGAATTTATTAAATTTCCATTTAGCTATTTGCTTTCAAATGACATTCATTGGCTCCCCTTCAATTTATTATGGTGATGAAAATAATATGGAAGGAGAAAATGATCCATATTGTAGAGCAACTATGAATTTTAACAATAAGAACGAAACATACATATTAATGAAAGACTTGATTAACCTTAAAAAAGAATACTCATCATTGAAAGGCGGAAATTTTAAATTTATCAAAGATTTCAGTGGAGAAAACGCATTTGCTTTTAAAAGATTTGACGAAAAAAATTCAATAATTGTCATATTTAATTTAAGCAATAAATTATTAGAAAATGATAGATTTGACACTCAATTATTTAGCTATCCAAAATCTACAGATAGCAAAATAATTAGTCCAAAATCTATGAATATATTTTTAATTAAGGAGGAATGTAATGAAAATTAAAAAAATTATATCATTACTATTAGTATTATCTTTAACTACAACCTTTGTTTTTGCTCAAGGCGGAAAAGAAAATTCTAGTGAATCACAAAGAGTTGAAATCAATTTTTGGCACCATTACAGTGCAGAATCAGCTGAGAATACTGTTTTAAATGAAATTTTAATACCAGAATTTGAAAAAGAAAATCCTGGAATCACGGTTAATGCAGTTTCCCACGAATGGGCAGAACTACATGACAAAGTATTAATTTCAGCAAGTTCAAAACAATTACCAGATGTCGCTCGCTGTGATATTGCTTGGCTCCCAGAATTCCAAGAAATGAATATTCTTGTACCTCTTGATCAAGAAATGACTGATTTTAATTCTGTCGCATCATCATTATTAGACAGTGCTATGAGTACCGCAAAAATTAAAAACCACTACTACGGCTTAGCACTGAACACAAACTCCAAAATTTTGTTCATTAATAAAAAAATGCTAGATGACGCCGGAGTAGCAGTACCTACTACTATGCAAGAATGGGAAAAATCGGTCAAGACTATTGCTGGAAAAAATTCTAATGGACAAACAATTTGGGGCTGGAATGAACCAGGTTTAAGTGCATGGAATATTTGTCCATTTATTTGGAGTTTTGGCGGGGCATTAACAAATGATGAACAAACCAAAGCTAGTGGATATATTAATAGTCCTCAAACAATACAAGCTGTTGAAACATTCGCATCCTTGTACAAAGAAGGAGCTCTTACGGGCTTTAATGCAGGAGATATCCCAATGACTGATGGATTTGGGTCCTACCGTTATGCAATGATGCTTGAAGGCCCTTGGAAAATTGCTGAATTAAATGCAAATTATCCTAATTTAGAATATGAAACAGCTCCAATTCCAGCAGGAAAAGGTGGCTCGGTTTCAGTTTTAGGAGGTGAAGATATTGCTATGTTCAACACAGCTAATAAGGACGCTGCTTGGAAATTTATGAAATTCATGACAAGTGAATTTGCAGAAACACAAATGTCACAATGTGGACAAATTCCAGTAAATAAAGCTGCGCTAGAAAGCGATACTGTTAAAAATGCATCTTTTGCTCCTTTCTTAGAAGCAATTAAGAGTGCAAAAGCTAGACCAACAGTTGCTGCTGCTTCAAAAATTGATAATGAATTAATGATGGCTATGAATGAAGTTTTATCAGGAGAAAAAACTGCAAAACAAGCTTTTGATGATTTAGCAATTAAAGTTGATGCTCTATTAACTGAATAATAATTGAGTCTCTAGCTTATAAAACTTATGAGCTAGAGACAGATTTATAGGAACAAAAATGAAATTAAATACAACAAGAAATAAGGCACAAGTTCTAACTTTAATGATTCCTGGGCTTATTATATTCTCACTGTTTACAATTTTTCCAATTCTAAGATTATTTTTAATGAGTTTTCATCAATGGAATCTTTCTTCAATGATCAACCAAAAATTTTTAGGACTAATAAACTATAAAGTTGTTTTTAGTGATAAAACTTTTTGGATTTCATTTTGGAATACAATATTATATGCATTTATTACTGTTCCAGGACAAATGCTCATTGGATTAATAATTGCAATTTTAATTGAAAGTATTAAAAAGTTTTCTGTTACTTTTCGAGTTTTAAATTATTTACCAGTAATCACATCTTGGGTTATAGCCTCATTAGTTTTCCGCTATGTTTTTAACACTGAAGGTTTATTAAATTATACACTGACTAATATTCTTCATATAACTAGTGAAAATGTAAAATGGCTTGATAGTCGATTTGGAGGCCTATTTATTGCTATGCTTTTAGGGATTTGGAAAGGTGTTGGTTGGAATATGGTTGTATTTCTTGCAGCTTTACAACAAATTCCAAAATCTCTTTATGAAGCTGCTGAAATTGATGGATGTAAAACCTTAAGAAGGTTTTTCTCAATAACATTACCTAGTATAAAAAGTTCAATTCTATTTGCTTGGGTTATGCTAACTATTGGAGCATTTAATGTTTATACTTCAATTAAATTAATGACCAATGGTGGACCAGCACATAAAACTGAAACTTTATTAACTTGGATGTATTATAAAGCCTTTAGTACAGGTGAATTTGGTTATAGTGCTGCATTATCTTTTATCATGGCCTTTACATTAGCAATTTTTGCAATTTTCCAATTCAAAGTAATTAATAAGGATGGTTCAAATGATTAGTTCAAAAAAAAGTAACTCAATTAAATACATTTTTCTATTAATTTTTTCTATAATTGCATTAATTCCAATGTTATATATGATTAGTACTTCTTTAAAACCTAACGGTGCTTTATATAATTTTCCACCCAAATTTTTTCCAACTTTAGATGAAATTACTTTAAGTAATTATAAGTACATTTTAAATCAATCAAAATTTTTTAGAAATTTCTTAAACAGTATTTTTGTTGCATCTGTTGCCGTTATTATTGCAGCTATTGCTTCAACTGGATTAGCCTTTACTATCGGAAGATTCAAGAATAAATTTACCAAAACAGTTTTTGCTTTATTAGTTATTACTATGGTAATCCCAGGCACAACTCTTATCGTTCCTCAGTTCGAATTAGCAGTTAACTTTAATGTAATAAATTCTCTTGGAGGATTAATTCCGTTTTATACAGCTTGGGTAATTCCTTTTTCAACTTTTATGATCAAAGGATTTATGGAAAATATTCCAAATGACATAATTGATGCATCAGAAATTGACGGAGCTAATATTTTTCAGATATTTAAAAATATAGCAGTTCCATTAGCAAGTCCAGCAATAGCTAGCGTATCAATTTTCAATTTTCTATCATCTTGGGAAGAATTTCCATGGGCAAATACTGTAATAAATGAAACTAAATTGAGAACATTACCAATTGCAATTACAGGCTTTTTCGGACAACATCAGTTCACTCAATGGGGTTATGTTTTTGCTCTATCTCTTTTAGCATTATTACCTGTTTTAATAATCTTTATTACTTGTCAGAAATTCTTCATTTCAGGTATTACTACTGGAAGTATTAAAGGATAATAAATATTAATAAATACAAAAAGTATAAACTAAATTTAAGTTTATACTTTTTGCTTTACTATAAAACTATATAACTTTATTTTGACAAAGGACAAAACCTTTTCAAATTCAATAAATATGCAGGACCTGAACAAGAGGTACCAAAGAAAACGACTTCTTTATCTATATCTAGGTAAAGATCCATACTTCCATTTGCAAATACAGAACCTGTACATAAAATCAAATCTGCCCAATTTACACATTCTTTATAATTTTTTATTCCATCTTCAATTAATATTGATTCTTTATACTTACCAATATTATCAGGATTTAAATCAATAACTCTTATATTACTCCGCTTTTTAATTTGACTTAAAATCCCAGGTTGTAACCCAACTAATAACACTTTTTTATTAGCATAATTTTCATTTAAAAATTCAAGATATTTTTTAGCACACTCACTAGGCTCTTTATCTTTACAATGAATTGAAGATTGAGATAAGTTTAAATATTTTAATACAGCATTAATTGTTGCAATAAAAATACCTCTATTTGTTAAATCAGAATTTAAATCTAAATTTAAAACATCCTCAATAGTTCCTGAAAAAGATAAAGGAGAGGGAGTAAAAGCTTGCCCTATACTACCCTTATATTTTGCTTGAAGCATTATTTCTTTTCCAACTAATATCGGATAATCTTTTCTTTCTGTATTACCAATAGCCTCTTGTGCACTGAGTCCACGACTTTCTATTTCAACTAAATCAGTATTTAAATTATTTTCATAAATAATTTTTATAAATTTATTTCTTATTTCTTCATAGATCTCATTTTGTCTATTTGTCATATTATTTCTTCCTTTTTTCTACATTGCAAAAATTTGTTAACTTCATAATCTTCGGTAGGTATAAATAATGTTGAAGGTGTTTTTGTTGCTTTTAATTTTCCTTTTACCATTATATGAATTGTATTTGCCAATTTTATCGCTTCATTAAAATCATGAGTTACTAATATAATTATACCCTCATACTGCTCTTTGAATTTTTTTAATGTATTAATCAATAAATCTTTTGTATTTGGATCCATTGCAGAAAACGGTTCATCTAATAATAAAACTCTTGGATTAACAATTAATGCTCTACAAAGTGCGGTTCTTTGCTTCTCACCTCCACTAATTACACTAGGATTCTTATCTAAGATATTAATTATATTAAATTTACTTGCAATTTCTTCAACCCTGTTTTCTATTATTTTCTTATTAATATTTTTTACTTTTAATCCGTAACCGATATTCTCTCTAACACTCATATGATTAAATAAACAATAATCCTGATAAACAAAACCTATATGGCGCATATTTGATGCTATTGAATTAACATCTTTATCATTAAGATAAACACAACCAGAATTTCCCTTATAAATTCCAGCTATAGATTCTAATAACATTGTTTTTCCGGACCCTGTTTCTCCTAATATTGCAACGGTTTGTCCATCATAAATATTAAAATTAATATTTGATAAACAAAAATTCCCTTTAGTTAATGTAAAATTATCAACTTTAATCATATCTTGACTCCAACTTTGTCTTTTTTTGTAAATAAGTGGTAATCATAAGTGTTATTAAACACAAAACAAGCATAACTAATGCCGCAGCTAGGGCTATATCTGTATCTCCTGTTGCAATATTTAAATATATAGCACCTGGAAGAGTTTCTGTCTTCATTGCAGTAATTCCAACAAGCATTAATGTAGCTCCAAATTCTCCAATAGCTCTCTGCCAACAAAGAGCAAAAGCAATAATTATAGCAACTCTAATTTGTGGCAATGTAATTGTAAAAAAGGATTGAGTCTTATTCGCTCCTAATAAAGATGCTGTAAACTCCAATCTTCCATCTAGCTTTGTAAATTCACTTCTAATTAATTTTATTGCATAAGGTAAATTAACAGTTAATTGTGCAATAACAATTCCAATTGGTGAAAATACAACAGGAATCCCCATATTCCTTAATGTTTTCCCAAAAGGAGATGAAAATATTAAAAGTAACGATAAACCAATTACTAAAAATGGAAGAGATAAAGGTAATTCAATAATTGTGGCAATAATTGGTGACTTTATAAAATTTACTCTCTCCAAATAAAATGAGACAAAAATTGATATAATAATTGCAAGTGATGTACTGATAGTAGAGGTTACTAAGCTCAATATAATTGAAAATCTAATTTCTTCTGATAGAAATATATTTGAAAAAGAACTAAAGCCTCCAACTACTATCAAAACAACAATTGCTAAAAAGAATGAAAACACTAAAATTGTAATAATTAAAGCTAATATTTCAAACTTCTCAATATGTGAATTATAATCTTTCATATCCTTCACTTTCCCAAATTTTAATTGCCTCTTCACTCTTTAAAAAATCAATTAATTGCGATTTTGCACTTTCATTTCCACTTGCTTTTAATCCAGCAGCACATATGATTCTTGTATATTTGTCTGTTAAATCGGTATCTAATATTAATGCAGCATCCCCAGCGTTATTTTTCCAATTTAACATTGCATCACATTCCCCTCTTTCTAATGCAGTATAAATTGTAGCAGCAGTAGTTTGTCTTGCAATAACATTAATTTTATCTGTTAAACCACAATCGGCTAAAATCTTATCCCCGATTTTTCCAGCGGCAGTTGAACTATTTCCTAAAACAACGGTAACATCTGATCTCTGTAAATCTTGGATAGAATTAATTCCTTTTGGGTTTCCTTTTTGAATAGCAAAAACAACTTTATGTTGAGCTAAATCATCTACAGAATCAACTGAATCTTGAATTGAATTTAAATCTTGATGAGATGCGCAAATAAACACGTCCCCTATTCCTGAAGTATTAATTTGACTTACAATTTGACCAAAATTAGCTAATGTCAAATCTACATCATAATCACTTTGAGTTTCAAAAGCAGCAACAAGTCTTTTAACAGGTTTACTCATACCAGCACCTGCATATACATGTAAAGTATAATCCTCAGCACTTTCTTTTGTTCCTTCACCAAAAACAGGCAAAGCTACTACACAAAATAATAACAACAATGATGCAACTATTTTTTTCATTTTTTTATTCCTCTATATAATTTAATTTTTATTTTTTTCTAATTCTTTCTGTCTTGCACATTCTTCAGCGAGACCACAAAGAATATCTATACCATGTTTTAATGGATCAATTACTGAATTTAACTGCTCTTCTACAGCAACAGGAGACCCTGATAAATTAACAATTAATGTATTCTTTCTTATCCCGGAAACACCTCTTGAAAGCATTGCTCTATTTGTATATTTCATAGTTTGATACCTTATAGCTTCACTAATGCCTGGAGCATCTCTTTCTATTACACTTTTAGTTGCCTCTGGAGTTGTATCTCTTGGTGAAAAACCTGTCCCCCCAGTTGTTAAAATTAAATCGGCTTTTCTAGTATCACAAATTTCTGTTAATAATTTTTCTAAAGGAGAAATTTCATCAGCTAAAATAGTTTTTAAAACAACATCATAACCTTTTTCATTTACAATTTTTTCAATAACTTGTGAACTGGTATCTACTCTTTGTCCAATACTTGCTTTATCACTTAAAGTAATGATAGATACTCTATGACCTTCAAAAATTCTAATTTCATCCCCAGTTTTAATAATTCCACCTTTTAAAACACGAGCAAAAATTCCATTTTTAGGCATAATGCATTGTCCCATTCTCAGTGCAATTTCACAACCGGTATGACATTCTTTTCCTATTTGAGTAACCCTCAAAACAGCTGAATCTCCAACTTCAATAATTGTTCCCACAGGTAAAGTTTTTAAATCAAAACTATCAACAACAATATTTTCTCCAAAAGCACCAAATTCTACATTCGCACCTTTTTTATTAAATTCATCAATTTCGTGTTTTGATAACAAACTAACTTGCCTGTGCCAAGTCCCACCATGGGCATCATTTTTTACCCCCCACCCTTCAATTAACTCACAACTATTAAAATTAGTTTTAACTGTACCTTTTTTTTCACTCATGCATACGGCACTAACTTTTGCTTTTATCATTATTAACCACCAATTGAAGCCATCGACAACTCCATAGCTTTATCATTTAGGTTGTGATGCTCATTTTTATCTTTTATTATTATTTTTAATAAGGCTGAAATTTCAGCATCATTAAGCTTCATTATTTTTCTCAAATTCAAACTTGGTTCTTGATAAAGGCACAATTTTACTTCCCCTGTACTTAATAGCCTTAAGCGATTACAGCTTGAACAAAAATTATGGGATAGCGCATCTATAAAACCTAAATCAACACCATCAATGTTTAAATATCTTGCAGGACCGTTTCCTTTGATAAAACTAAGCTCTGCTTTTTTATATTTTTTCTCTAAATATGGAATTACTAAATCAGAGGATAAACCTTGTATTTTTGTTGCAATTCCAATAGGCATTAGTTCTATAAATCGGAGAGGAACACCATTTTCTTTTGCCAATTGATATAATTGGTCCACCTGTTGAATCCAATATTTTTTTAATAAAACTGCATTTAGTTTTACTTCTAAACCTAAATCAATAGCTTTTTTAATTGAATCAATTACTACATCAACCCTCTTATGATTAGTAATAGCCTGAAACAATTCTTCACTTGTAGCATCAATGCTTATATTTACTGAAGTTAATCCAGCATTAACTAAATCAACAATTTTTTCACCTAATAAATAACCATTAGTAGTAATACTAATACTCGTAATAGAATTAATTTTTTTTGTTTCTTTTATAATTTGAACAATATCTTTTCTAACTAAAGGCTCTCCTCCTGAAAATCTAATTTTTTTAATACCTAGATTTGCAAAAATATTTATAAATCTAATTAAGACTACTCTATCTAGGGGCTTATGGATGGGATAAGGTTTACAGTAAATACAATTAAAATTACAATTTTCAGTTAAAGAAACTCTAAGATAATCAATTGTTCTATTAAAATTATCTATCATTTGTTCTCTCATAAGTCCCGCTTTTACCACCATCTTTTTTTAATAATTCAATATTAGAAATAACCATTGATCTATCAACTGCTTTTAACATGTCATATATTGTTAGAAGTGCAATAGAACAACCAGTCAAAGCTTCCATTTCAACACCTGTTTGGCCAACACATGACGTTTCTACTACACAAGAAATCTTGTAATTATCATCATCAAATATAAACTCTACATTTGCATTTTTTATATTTATTGGATGACATAAAGGAATTAAATTTGAAGTTTGTTTGGTCGCCATTATTGCAGCAACTCTTGCTGTTGATAAAACATCACCCTTCTTTGATGAATGAGTTTTTATCATCGAATAAGCTTCTTTTGACATAGTAATAAAACCACTAGCAAGAGCCGTTCTTTTAGTTTTATCCTTTTGTGAAACATCAACCATAATTGCTTGCCCTTTTTTATCAATATGAGTCAAATTCATTAAATAGCCCCCTTTCCAAAACTACAATTAGGGAAATGGCAAACTTCACAATTAAAGCACAATCCACCATTCCCTAAATTTTGAATATCCTGAGCACTTAATTTTATGTTTGCTAAAACTCTTGGTAAAACTAAATCAAAAACAGTTCTCCTTGCATACATAACACATCCAGGTAAACCTAAAACTGGAATATCATCTAAATAAGAAATATTTAACATAGCACCAGGGAGAACTGGGGAACCATAAACACTTCTTTTTGCGCCAGATTCACTAATTGCCTTAGGTGTTTTATCATCTGGATCAACACTCATCCCCCCAGTACAAATTATTAACTGTGATTTTCTATCTCTAGCTTGTTGAATTTGTTTTACAATTACATCAGTATCGTCTCCGCTATAACTTACAGAATCAATAACTACACCAAATTCTTCAAGTTTATTAATAACAACTTGAGAAAAAGTATCTTTAATAAGCCCTTTTTTGATTTCATTGCCAGTTACAATTATACTTGCGGACTTTATTGAATAAGGATGAATTGCTAAAATTGGATTAGTTTCATCTGCAATTTTTCTAACTTGATCCATTTTTTCTTTTTCTATTATTAATGGAATAATTCTCATTCCAGCTAATTTCATATCTTTTTTAACTGGATAGTGATTTGAACGAGTTGCTATAATAATATTATTTAAACTATTAATCGCATTTAATCTTTTTAAATCTATTTCTAAAACTCCATCGATTGTTGTTTTTAATTCAATCTTTCCTTCTTTAATCTCTGAGGAAAGCATATAATTATTCTTAGTAGCTTTTTCTAATATTAATGCAGCTTCATTTTCATGTAGGGTATTTTCATCATTTTCCCAAATGTATAAATGCTCTTTGCCCATTGATAGTAAAACGGGAATATCTTCCTCTTTTACAATATGACCTTTTCTAAAACGTGCATCTTTAGTTACGCCACGAATAATTTGTGTTAAATCTTGGCATAACACATGACCTACAGCCTTTTTAGTTTCTATTAATTTCATAAATTTTTTCCACCTGTATAAAACCGAGTTGTTTTCGAAAACAATACGATTGGTTAATGCGACTAGTCATTTATTATTAAAATACATAATGACACTTTTAGTTAAGCAAGTTATTTTTAATTTGTCAATAAAAAGTTCATATAATTTGTTTAACAAAGATTTTATTATTTAGAAAAAATAGAATTAAAAATAATGAAATTCACAAATCCTCTAATTATTTTTTAATTAAAAACTAAATTTTATAAAAAGCAAATTAATGAATTTCATATAATATCTTGCAATTAACGAATATTTATAGTTGTAAGAAAATATAAACTTTTGTAAATAAAATCAACTAAAAAATTTATTATTTTACTTTTTTTGCCCAAATATATTGATGAGATTTTATCGTACACCCCCAACCTGGAGTGAAGCGTTTGTTACTAAATAAATCAAAATAATCACCAATTAAGCAATCCGTATAAAATCTTTCATCAGTATCACTCAAAGAAAAAACACATAATAATTCTTCATTATCCTTAACCCGTCTAATAATTAAAACTTTATTATTATGAGAATCCCAAGTAGTAACTACAGCATCTTTATCAAAACAAATATTTGAAGATTTTAATTTCAAAAAATATTTAAGATTATCAAATATTCTACCTTGATAACTGTTCTTATCAAATCTTAATTCAGCTTTTTCCCAATTGAATTTTGAACGATGGACATTACGCTGATCTTCAACTCTTAGTGGATCCTTTTTGTAGGAATAATCATTTAATTGCCCTATTTCATCTCCGCTTGAAAGGAGAGGGAATCCTTCAAGAGAATACATCATAGCATGCATTAACAAATCTCTTTGTATTGCTTTATCTAAATCTGAAGAATTATTCAATTCTAAAGCTTTCTCTATTCCACAAAAACTTGCAGTAGTTCCACAACTTCTAGCATCTTGAGATATTGGATCATAATTATATAATTCACCTTTACTATAAGAACCTGGGAAGTTCCCACTAAAGAAATTATATACAAACTTTTTATGTTCAATTGGATCTTGGCCCATATTATATTGTTCTTGAGAATCTAGTGCCCATCCAATATCATCATGACAACGAATATAATTCACAAAATGGCAATGAGATGGAAGTGATAAAATACTATTTAATTGATGATTTAATAATCTTATATCTTGAGAAGCTAAGCTATCCCATAAATTAGCCATTAAAGCTGCATTATATAATAAATGACATTCAGGTTTCTCTGGAGTACCAAAATATGCAGCTAATTCATTTGGAGCCATAACTACTTCACCTTTTAAAACAATTGAAGGACAAACAATTTCCATAACTATTCTAATAAGGCGTACTATTTTATGTACTTGATCAAGATTTCTACATTTAGTTCCAAGTTTTTTCCAAATATATGGAACTGCATCTAATCTAAATATTTCATTACCTAAATTTGCTAAAACAAGCATGCTATCTATAATTTCAAAAAGCACCTCATAATTTGCATAGTTTAAATCCCATTGGAAAGGATAAAAAGAGGTTAATACCCATTCATCTAATTCTTTAACATAAGTAAAATTACCTGGAGCGGTTGATGGAAAAACCTCTGGAACAATTGAATCATAATAATCTGGAATTTTTCTATCTTTGTAAAAAGTATATTTCTGTTTTGCCTCTATATTTCCCGCTTTAGCTTTAATTGCCCAAGGATGAGTGGAAGAAGTATGATTCATAACAAAATCTAAACATAAACTAATGCCGGCTTTTCTAAGTTCACTTGCTAACTGAGCTAAATCTTCATTAGTTCCAAATTTTAAATCAACATCTTTTAAACTATCTACAGCATAGCCTCCATCATTCATGTCTTTTGGCATTTTTAAGATTGGCATCAAATGTAAATATGTTATTCCTAGTTCTTTTAAATATGGAATTTTTTTTATTATACCTTTTAAAGATCCAGCAAATAAATCAGTATACATTGTAATTCCAAGCATATTACTATCAATATACCATGTTGGATTTTTCAATCTATATTCATCAAGCTCTTTTAAAGAAGGACTTCTTTGATTAAATCTTTTTCTTAAAAGGATTTCTAATTCAGAAAACAAACTTGCTTTGCCATACAAAGCTAGCAAAATACTTTCTATTTCTTTCTTATTTTTATTCAATCGATCTGGATATTCCATCAAATCCCCCCTCTATTAGAATAGTTTTCTATTACTCTATATTATAAATAATTATTTTTCTATATAATAAAATTCATATATAATTTTAAGTTATATATGCATATACTAATTATATACCATTAATTACTTATATTTAAATAAATTAAATAAATTAGTCAACTTATTATTTATTAAAAGACCCTATTTCTATTAAATTGCCTTCAGGATCTGCTATATAACAAGTTCTTTGGCCCCAAGGTTCAGTGGTAGGTGACATTACGCTTCTCGCACCTTTTTGTAAAACTTCATTATAGATTTTATCAACTTGAGAATAATTCTCTACTTCTAAGGCTATCTCAAAATGACCATTAAATTTATTAGTATATTCAAAATTATTATTAGTCATTTTTTCAAAATCTCTTCTTCCATATAATAAAAATAGTACACCATCTTTAACTAAGTAGACATTATCTGTATCAGTTTCTTCTTTTATTTCAAAACCTAAAACATCACGATAAAAATTAATCATTTTACCCATATCAGTGACAAAAAGTCCAAATCCCTGTAATTTCATTTTTTCTCCTCTATAATTGAGTAAAGTTATAAGGTGTTTTTGATATATAATGTTTTAAATCCTTTACAACCTCATTATATCCTTTTTCACTATCTGCTTCACAATATAGTGTTATATGAGGTTCAGTATTACTTTTTCTAAGTAACCAGAACCCACTTTTATAATCTACTCTCATACCATCAATATCGACAAAAGGACGATTATCTGTTTTTAACTCAGAAGCAATTATTGCTAAAAATTGAGTTCTTTCTTTTTCACTCATTTGTAATCTAATTTCACCTGAATTTATAATTGGAGGTAATTCATCAATCATTTGAGCTAAACTTTTATTTGTTGAAAATAAATAATTCAATAATTTTATTGCTCCAAACATGCCATCATCAAAATAATTGTTTTCAGCATAAAAAATATGCCCACTAGTTTCACCTGCAAATTTTATATCATCACTTTTCATCTTTGATTTTTGATTAGTATGCCCTACTTTCCACATTATTGGAATTCCACCAAACTCTTTAATTGAATTATATAAGGCTTTACTTGCTTTAACTTCACTCATTACTTTTTCATTTTTATGGTGTAATAAAAAGTCTTTGGCTAATAAAATTAACAATTGATTTCCTTCAACATATCGGCCTTTATTATCTACAAAACCAACCCTGTCTCCATCTCCATCGAAAGAAATACCAACATCAGCTTTTTTTTCTAAAACTTTCTCTTTAACTAATTCTAGATTTTCTTCTTTGCTTGGATCTGGTTTATGATTCGGGAAATTACCATCTGGTTCACAAAACATAAAAGTATTTATTGAAGGAAGTTTTTCAACAAAATCTTTAATTACAAAAGAAGTAGCACCATTAGCACAATCCCAAACAATCTTCTTATCTTTTAAGCTTAAAACATTTATTTTACTTAATAAATATTCTATATATTCCCTTTTAAGATCAACTAATTCTTTTTCACTTCTTTCGTTTTCTAAATAATCATCATTTTCGATAATTTGATTTAATTCAACAATATCACCTTGATGAAATATTCTATCTTTCATAACAAATTTGCAGCCATTATAATAATATGGATTATGGGAAGCAGTTATCATAATTGCACTATCAGCATTTAAATAATTCATTGAAAAATAAATATATGGAGTACTAATATAATCTGAAAAATAAAACACTTTTATTCCAGAATCTAACAAACCTTTAATCAATTCTTCAAATAAAGCTTTTGAAGAAAGTCTACAATCATAACCTATTAAGCAAGTTTTTTTATTTTCTCTGATTAATATCTTTGCAAAAGCTTTTGCTATGTTATAGAAATCTTTATTAAAAAGCTCTTTATCATAAACGCCTCTTATATCGCAGGCTTTAAATATATCTTTATTTATTTTACTCATCATTAACCTTCTTTATTTTTATTGTAAATGTCGAACCAACACCCTCTTCACTTTCAACATTTATCTCTCCTCCTATTGCTTCGATAAATAATTTAACAATAGAAAGGCCTAAGCCACTTCCGGCTATTTCACTATTTCTAGATTTTTCAACTCTATAAAATCTATCAAAAATTCTACCTAATGAATTCTCATCAATTCCTATACCTTTATCTCTTATAGAGAAAATATATAAATCATTTTCAATCTTTTCTTGAATTGTTATTATCGTATTGTCATAAGAATATTTAATTGCATTCTCTATTAGATTATTAATTATTTGTCTAAAATAAACTAAGTTAATTTTTAAATAACAAGTTTCATTATTTTCCAATTCAATATGAATTTTAAAATTTTTCTTTAAATCCTTAGCTACAAATACAGATACTTGCTCTTTAACTATTTCAAATGGATTAAATTGCTCAAAATTATCATTAATATCATTCTGCTCAATTTTCGATATCTGTAATAATTCATTTGTTAAATTAGTCATTTTATTAACTTCAGAGATAATTGAATCAACACATATTTTTCTATCTTCTTCACTAATATTTTTATTATTCAGAGCCTGAGCAAATCCACTGATAATTGTTAAAGGAGTTCTTATCTCATGAGAAACATTTGATACAAACTCATCCTTTATATCAGAGACTTCTCTCAATTTTGTTACATCTCTTATGATAAATAAAACACCAATAAATTCAAAAGGACTATATTTATCATTTAAAGGTATTGCTTCAACTTCTAAAATTTTTTTTCTAATTTTAATATCTTCAACTTTTATTTTTCTCTCTTGGCTAACATAATCCCAAATTTCATAAATATCTTTTAAGTTTTTAATTTCTTTTGAATGAATTATTTGTCTTTTATCAATCTTTAATAATTTATTTACCATATCATTCATCAAAGAAATTTCTTTATCACTATCAATGATTAAAATTCCTGAAGGAACATTTGCTAATAAAGAATTAATTCTTGAAAATCTATAACTGTCATTTTCCAAAATTGAATCATATTTTTTTCTAAATCTTTTTATAGTATTTAGCAATTTACCTACTTCACTACTGTTATTATCATTTATAATACTAAACTCATTTTCTTCATAAAATTCATTGTATATATGTTTATTTTTAACAAATTCATTTAAATCAGAAATATAAGAATTTATATAAATAAGAGTAATAAAATATGTATCAATAATTACAATCAAAACAATCAAAATAATAAAAGTAAATATTAATCTTTTAAATTCTTCATATGAAATAAATAAATACTCAATACTTAAAACTATTCTTTCACCATTAAAACTTCCTCTCTTCGAATATATTATAGATAATGCTCTACCAACATCTTTTTTTATAAAAGAGTAAGCAATACCTTCAGACTTAGCAAAAGTGATATTATTTGAAAAATATTGAGTTCTAAGAGTCGATGCAGTACTATAGAGTACTTGATAATTATTATTTACTATAATAATTTCTAAATCTCTATTATTATTGAAATATTCTACAGCTTCCTGAATTGAATCATTTTTTTCAATTAAACCAATTATATTATTAGTATCAGAATTTCCTCGATCCAAAATTTGATTTATGACCGTACGGAAAGAAATATAATATAATGATATTAATAGAGCAGAAGCTACAACTGACAAAAATATAATTATAGTTATTTTAGTCTTGTTGGATTTCAAGGGTATACCCAATTCCTCTTAGAGTGATTATTTTACAATTTGAACCATTTGATTCTAATTTTTTCCTTAAATTCCTTATGTGAACATCAAGAACTCTCTTATTTTGAAACAAATCATTACCGTAGATTAAATTTGTAAGAAAATCTTTATTTAAAGCTTTATCTGTTTTTAATAATTCAGAGAGAATTTTAAATTCTGTAATTGTTAAATCTAATTCATTAGAGGCACATAAAACTCTAAAATTATTTAAATCAATACTTATATTTCCTTTTTTTAAATTGCTTTGTTGATTTTTAATTGTTTCAACCTGACGAATAGCAGCATCAATTCTTGATTTTAATTCTTGGATATCAAAGGGTTTTATTAAATAATCATCAGCACCATTATTCAAACCTAAAACTTTATCTTCAATTTGAGTTTTTGCACTAACCATGATTATTGGAATTACTCTAGTCTCTGGATTTGATTTAATTCTATTACAAACTTCAATTCCATCCATATCTGGCATCATGATATCTAATAAAATGACATCAACCTTTTCATAATTTAATATATCTAAGGCTTCATAACCATCATATGCAGCAATTACATTATAGCCAAAACTCTTAAGATTCATACTTAACATTTGAACTATGGCTTTTTCATCATCTACGACTAGTACTTTTTTCATCAATTACCCCAATTAATTTATTAAGAATAGTTTACCCCGTATAATAATACAGGGCAACATAAAAATTAATTTAAGACAATTTACCATTAGCTAATTGTATTTCTGACTCTTTATCAAACAGTATATATCGTTTTTTAGGGAACGATATTTTTATCTTAGAACCAACTTTAAAGTCAACATCTCCAAATACGACTGAAGTTATTATTATATCCTTAATTTTTATTTTAACGATAGTTTCCATACCAGAAGGTAGTGTTGAATAAATTTCTGCATCAAAGTCTCCATTATCATCAATTACAATATCTTCTGGTCTTATACCTAATAACAATTCTTGGTTTTCACTAATAGAAACAACCTTTGAAGTTGGAGTAAACAATAAATTAATTGATGGATTTGATAATTTAACTTCATCAATATTTATCATATTTCCTTTGAATTTCATAATATTAATATTAGGAGCACCTACGAAATCTGCTACAAAGTAGTTTGCTGGATTTCTATAAACTTCTAGTGGTGGTTGATACTGTTGAAGAATACCTTCTTTTAGTAAACAGATTTTTGTTGAAAGTGTCATTGCTTCTAATTGGTCGTGTGTTACATATACAAAGGTTGCCCCAGTTTCAAGGTGTAATCTTTTCAACTCTGTTCTCATTTCCATCCTTAATTTTGCATCAAGGTTACTTAAAGGTTCATCCATAAACAATACTTTAGGTCCAGTTGAAAGAGTTCTTGCAATAGCAACTCTTTGTTGTTGACCACCAGACAATTCAGAAGGATAACGTTCTAAGAATTCTTCAATTTTTAACATTTTTACTAATTCTTGAACTCTCTCGTCAATTTTCTTTTTATCCCATTTCATATTTTCTAGGCCAAAAGCAATATTTTTATATACAGTCATATGAGGCCATAAAGCATAGTTTTGGAATAAAAATCCAACATCTCTTTTATCAGGAGAAACATCAATTGCATCTTTGGAAGAGAAAACACATCTATCATCGATATATATTTCACCTTCTGTTGGAGTTTCTAAACCTGCAATCATTCTTAGTGTTGTTGTTTTACCACATCCACTAGGACCTAATAGAGAAACGAATTCTCCATCTTTTATTGTTATTGATAAATTATCAACAGCTATAGATTTTCCAAATCTTTTTGTTATATTTACTAATTTAATTTCTGGCATTTTAATTTCCTCCAATACCTTTATCAATTGAAGCTCCGGTTAATTTATTAACTAATAAATTACTACCTACTACAAAGAAAACTATTAATAAGTTGATTGCATTAGCATATTGTGACCAACCTTTTTCGTTGTATTGAAACAATAATGTTGTTAAAATTCTTGTTGCAGGTGTTACTAATAAAATAAACAAAGATAATTCTCTCATACATGAGATAAATGGTAGTAAATAACCTGAGATAAAACTTGCTTTTTGTATTGGAATGATAATTTTAACCATTCTCTTAAACCAAGAAATACCTTGAATAGTTCCAGCTTCTTCAATTTCACCACTTAATTGGTGCATAGCACCAATACTTGCTCTAGATGCAAATGGTAAATATTTAATTGAACCAACAATTACTAAGAGTGCAAACGATCCATACAATGGAGGAATAAAACCTCTTCTAACGGCGAACATTGATAAATAAATTGCACCGAAAGCCATACTAGGCATTAAATATGGGAAGAATGCTAAATTGTTTACAATAAGAGCTAACTTAGTGCCTCTAGCTTTAGAGATTGCATAACCTGCTAAAATTCCTATAGTACCAGAAACTAAAGCAACAATAACTGATAATTTAACACTGTTTATTAAACCTAATAAAATTGAAGGGTTTCTTAAAATACCAGGTTCTCCATTTGCTATTTCAGTAGAACCTTCACCTATCCAGAAAATTGCTGAAAAGTTTGATAGAGAATAATTTCCAGGTTCAACAATAAAGGATTCAACTGCGAAGGAAATTAATGGAACTATACAAACTAATAATGTTCCAATTAATACTAAATATGAAACTAAAGTTCTGAGTTTTCTTAATTTTATTAAAGCAATATTAGAAGATTTACCTGTAATTGTTGTAAAAGTTTTTCTACTACCAATGATTTTTTGGTTCATTGCTAAAATAAAAACACCAATTACAATCATAACTAAAGCCATGATATAACCATATCCTGGATTCAAGCCATTCAAGGTCCTATACATTTGAGTTGTTAATACTTGATATCTTACAGGAGTTCCTAAGAAAGCAGGTACTGCAAATGCACTCATAGCGCTAGAGAAAACAAGCAAAAATGTTGATAACAATGCTGGTAATACAATTGGTATTGTAATTTTTCTCATAATTCTAGCTCTACTTGCTTTCATTAATTGAGCAGCTTCTTCTAAATTCGCATCCATATTTCTTAAAATTCCACCTATTAAGATATATGCAAATGGAGCATAGTGAAGGCCTAGTACCATGATAATTGGAAATTGTCCATAAGCAAACCAGTTAGCAGTTTCAATACCTGTAACAACACTAAATAACCCAGGGGCACCACCAACTAAGGGGTTTTTAAAGAAGTTCAACCATGCCATAGCTAAAGTCCATGATGGCATAATATATGGGAAAATAAATAATGTTGAAATAACAGTTTTAAATTTCATATCAGTTCTAGTAATTAACCAAGCAACTACGCCACCGATAAAAATTGAAACCAAACAAGTTCCCAAAGCAACAATAATAGTATTTAACAATGGTTGATAAAACATTTTATTACTTAGTGATGAAAAAAATACTTTACTCCAATGATAAAGGGTAAAAGATCCAACTTTTGAACCTTTAATTCTCATAAGCTCAGATTGATGTACAGTAAAAGTATCAATGATAATTGTAATCATTGGTACTATTGTTAAATACATTAATGTAATAAATAACAAAGTTAAAATAATATTATGAGGCTTCTTGAAATACATCTTTAATCTATTTCTATAAGTCATATTCTATCCTTTAATAATTCAAATTGATGGGGTTGTTAAACAACCCCAGATATATTTCTAGTAAAGATATTCGTTTAAGAATTCTTCTACTTGAGCTCTGTTTTCAAAGCACCATACAGGATCTTCAGCAATCAAAATATTTTCCCAATAACTTACAGGATAGTCATTTGGTTGAATTGCAATACTTGGATTTGGTGAATAAGTTCCCATATCACTACTCCATGGAGCGAAACCTTCATCTGTTAATAAGAATTCAATGAACAATTTAGCAGCTGCAGGGTGTTTTGCATTATTAACCATTAATGCATATAATGGATAATAGAAGCCACAGAAAGGTTCAACATTTAATAAAGGTTGTAATGCTAAATTTTTACTTTGAACATAGCGTAATTTTGAGAATACAAATAGCCCAGCATTTTCTTCTTTATGTTGACCTTTTATACCAACGCTTTCAGCTGTTTTTGTATCAGAAGTTGTTACAATTAAATCATTTTCATATAATGCTTTAATCCATTCATAACCAGCGTTTTCAGTAGTTAGAACTATATCTTTTCCAAAATAATCTTTATAAGCTTTTGCAATTTGATCTGCAATTTCTGGTTTTGTAACCATAGTTAAGAAGTTTGCATTTACACTTTCTTGGAAAGGATTTTTAAATTGGAATTTACCTTTCCATTCGTCAGTTGTTAAAGCCCAAATGTTATCAAAAGGTTCTTCGGTTGAATCTTCATTATTGAAAATAAATAATTTATTAATAATTGAGAATACTAGAGGATCTTGATATTGTTCTGGAATAACACTCTTCATGCTTTCTGGAACATATGAATATAAATAACCTAAGTTAATTAATTCACCCATAACTCTACCACCATCTTGAGCAATAACAAAGTCAGCGCCTAGTGCACCACTAGTAGCTTCTTTAGAGATTTTTTCAATTAATTCAAAATCTTTTAAATTGGAAGTTTCTGTTTCAATTCCATACTTTGCACTAAAAGCTTCTGCAGCTTTTGCAATTCTACTAGTTGTAGCATAAACAACAACTTTACCTTCAGCTTTAGCAGCTTCAACTAACTCATCATGAGTCATTACTTTTTCTTCAACAACAGGTGCTGGTGCTTCTTCCTTACTACCATTTGCGAAAACAGGAAGTGATAGCATAATTATAGAAAGAGCAAGAATCAATGTTTTTTTCATAAAAAACTCCTTTTCTAATGTTAATTTTTCTTAACATAACTAGAATAACTTGATATATTGCCCTTGTCAAATAATTTTTTATATAAATTTTAATTCAATTTTTATTGAGCTTGTTGCTTATAGAATTTGATTTTTTCTACAGTTTTTGAATAACCACCAAAAATGCAAATTGCACAGAAAAGAATTATCGCGATAAATACTAGATTTATAAATCTCATATCTCTTTCGATATATGGAATATAAATCTCAACAAATAAACAAACAAGTTCTAGAATAAAAGCAAATCTAAACAATTTTAAGATTCTTGAATAATGCTCAATCTTTGACTCTACATCACTATATAATTCAAAACCTTTTGAATCATTTACTTTTCTAACATAGACCCATTTATACCATCTAGATAAAACTTCTACATCTGCCTCATTCATAAAAGTTTTAAACTGACCAAATTGACTAATTTTTGGTAATAAATCTATATCATAAATATATTGTGATTGTTCACATTCTTCAAAAAAATAAAATCCTAATCTGAATTTTTTGAAAGCATAACCATTATTTGCCATTTCATTAAGCCATGTTACTTCATCATCTTTGTCCAATAATAATTTAAATTTAACCATGATACTCTTCCATTAATTTTGCATTTTTAATCAATTCTTTTAATCGATTTTCCTCAGTTGAAAATATAGAATAACCTTCTTCGGTTAGAATATATTCTTTCTTTTTTCTAGATTCTGTTTCTTCACTATAAAGTTTAATCCATCTTTTCTTTATTAATGAGTTAATTGCCCCATATAATGTTCCAGCACCTAAAACAACCCTACTATTAGTTAAGGAAGCAACTTCTTGTATAATTCCATATCCATGATTTGGTTTTCTTAGTGCTAAAAGTATATAAAATGTAGCCTCAGTTAAAGGATTTTCTTTACTCATTTTTTCCACCTTGTATATTACGTTTAACAATATATCGTATTACGATATATTTGTCAACGATATATTATGAATAAAAAAATCCACTATCAAAATAAATAGTGGATATAATAAATGAATTAAATAAAATACAGATTAGGTTCAAATCCTTTATCTAAAGGATAGATTGGCCTTTGTAATACTTTATAAGGCAATCTGAATAATTCATCAGAAGACCCTGTGGTTAAAGCCATTAGGGACCTTTTAGCAATACTTCTAATCTCAGGTTCTAAATAACCTAATTTAACAACTATCATTTTTCTTTTTTCTACTTCAACACCTAAAGCTCTAATAATATTTGGATCATAGCAACCGATATGTTTATCAGAAACAATTACATCAACTCCATTTATATTTAAAAGCAATAAATTAGTATTTTCAGCATCTTTGAAACCTTTTACTTTACTTATTAGTTTGGCACAAGCTTCAACACTTGAACTTTTTACAGTATCGTATTTTGCCCCCAGTTTAATATCTAAAGTAGTTCCAATCTCTTTTTCAATAAATAAAGCTACAACTTCTTTATCATAAAAAGACTGATAAATTAAAGGTGGATTTAATTTAGTTATTTCATCATTACTAAGTATTAATTTTAAAAAATTTGTAACATCAGAAGAGGAGCCCGCTGTAGGATTGTCCCCTGAATCTGAAATAACTACAGGATAAATATCATTATTAATACTATCTAAAGCATTTACTAAGGCATCTTCTGGCATTCTGGTTTCATTGTAAAAACAAAAGTCATCCTTTCTTTGCCAAAATATTTTTGCTAATTCCATAGCCTTGTTATCAGCTAATTTCTTATCATTTTTTGCAACTACTAAAGCAGTTACTCCATTGTCTTTTGTATCTGCCCATGGAAATCCCATAAGATAGGATAAAGCAAAAATATCAGAATTGTTTTTCTCTTCTTCTCTTAGATGATTTATTAAGCTCTTCATAGGTTCAACAGATGTTTCACTTTGTTCTCCGGCTACTAAGAAAGGAATATGAACAGCACTCATTACTGGTTTAATATTTTTCTCTAAAGATTCAATAACAATCTTTGCTGCATGAATACCAGTTTCAAAAGTATCAGTATGTGGAGCACATTTATATCCCACAAAACCATCACAATATTTAATCATTTTTTCTGTGATTGTAGCATGCATATCTAAAGAAGTTACTATTAAAATATCTGGATAGATTTCTCTTATCGCTTCTAGTAAATCTCCTTCAGCTGCACCAATATCCTTTACTCTCATAGATCCATGAAGAGAAAGACATAAAGCATCTAAATCTTTTTGAGATTTTAATTTTTCTAAGAATTCATTTTTCAATTCTAAATAATATTCTTTATCCCATTCACCATTTGGAACAGCTCTTGCTACTAAAGTTGGAACAACTTCATAGCCTTGATCTAATAATGTTTTAATTATTCCAGAACAAGAATCTTGTCCTATTTGATTAATTAAATCTTCACCTCTTTTTACCCAAATATCGCCTCTTGATGTAACTATTGGGTTGAAAGTATCAGATTCATGATGTAAACCACCAACTAATACTCTTTTTTTCATATTAAACCTCTCTTATTCTCTTATTGAAAGAGGTGATCTATTTGCATCCCACCCTTTCAAACGAGAATCTACAGTTGGTAAATTAAATATTTGTTCCAAAACTAATTTACTAGCTCCTTCACAAATATCTTCTTCATAACAACTAGCAATGGTAAAACAATCACTTTCATTATCAAGTTGACTACTTAGTATTACATCAACTAATAAATTTTCCCATTTTGTTAAATACCCACCGATATATATAATACGTGGATCTAACAAGCTATGAGCAAATCTAAGGTTATCAATTATTTCTTTAAAAAAGTTCTTTAAGATAGTATCGTCATTTTCAATATTAGCTAGATCTTCATTTGATATAGATAGCTGTTGATTAAAATCTTTTCCATGGTATAGAACACTTTTAAACTCTCCTGCATGAGAGGTATAACCACGTCGTAACCTTCCATCAATTACAACTCCCATACCAACTCCTACAGGTGGAACACCTTCTGGTATTTCATTTGTTTTATACATTTGAACAAGTGCATATATAAATGTATCATCTCCTAATCCTACATGATTAAAAGCTGCACAGTTTGCATCATTTTCAAAAAATATATTATAAGAATATTTTTTTACTAAAGAACTAGTGTAGTAATTATATAAACCTTGAGTCCAACTAAATAAGATTTTTTCACCTTTTTGATCAACAATACCTGCTATAGCAATACAAGCACCTAAAATTTTATTGAAACAATTTCTTTCAAGTTTTTTTAAAACATAATCAACAATAAATTCAAATCTCTCAACACTACCTTTTGAATAAGGAATAATAGCCTCGTTATATTCTTCAGTAATGTGATAAACAATATTACCGCTAAAATCAGTAATATTGGCATGAAAATGATTAACTAAAAGTTCAATTCCAAAAACACAACCATAATTAGAAGTAAGTCCTACTAAAGTTCTTCTTCTCCCCATTTTAATACTTTTGTCTTCACCTTTTTCTTCTACTAATCCTAATTCGATTAATCTGCCAATCGCATAAGTTACAGTTGAAGCTTGCAGTCCTAATTCATCTGCAATTTGTCTTCTTGAAAGATATCCATCTCTCAATTTTTGAAGTATTAAAAAATTGTTGGTCTCTTTTTGAAATTTACCATTTGCCATATTATTTCAGTCCTTTGATTGTTTTTACTCTACCTTTATCAGTATTTGTAATTTCAAACTCAGCTTGCCGTAGTTCACCACCCATATATATATGGTTTGGCTGATATATCATTTTTGAGGCTTGCCCCATAGGTAAATATACATGATATTCTTTTGCTTGTAACTCTTTTTTCACAAATGAGAAATTTCTTTCACTAATTCCACAACCAGGCATAACAATAATATCATCTTTAGCATAAGCTATCATTTCTTTTAAAGTTAAAAGACCTTCCATAACAGTAGCTTCTAAACCACTAGTTAAAACTCTATCAACTTTTAAATCAATTAAAGTTTGAAGAGAGTCAATTGCATTCACGCTCATATCAATTGCTCTATGAAAAGTTACTTCCAAAGGTCTAGCAACTTCAATAAGCTTTGCACTTCTCTCTTTATCTATTGTACCATTAGGATTAAGAATTCCAAATACAATTGCATTGGCACCTTCTTCCTTAAAGATTTTTGTATTTTCAAGCATTGTTTCAAATTCTAAATCTGAATAGCAAAAATCACCACCTCTAGGTCTGATCATTACATTCATATCAATAGAACAATGCTTTCTTGCCGTTCTGAACATTCCAAGGGTTGGAGTTAGGCCACCTTCAAAAAGGTCACTACAAAATTCAACTCTATCCGCCCCACCTTCTTCTGCGGCAATTATAGACTCTATATTCTCTAAACATATTTCAATTTTTGGTTTTATCATTCTTTTAAAGCTCCTTCACCAAAGCCCTGTATCAAGGCATTATGTGCTATTAAGTAAAAAATAAACATTGGAATGGTTCCAACAACAAGTGCTGAAAATTGCAAGCCATAATCTTGATTTAATCTTCCTGCAAAGGAATTTATAGTTACAGGTAAACTTCTCATATTTTCACCACTAGTTAGGGTAAATACCATTAAGAATTCGTTCCAGTTTCCTAAGAAAGTTAATACAGAAATTGTTGCAATTACTGGGGTTGAAACAATTAAAATTACTTTCCAAAATATTTGTTGATAAGTTGCACCATCAATAACTGCTGCTTCAATTAAAGCACTAGGAATTCCTCTGATATATGAACTAGCGATTAATACAGCCATAGGTAACCCAAAGGCAACATAAGGAAGTATTACGCCCAAATATGTATTATATAAACCTGTATTTGTTTCCATTATAAATAATGGAGTAATAACTGAGTTTACAGTAATTAACAAACCAACTGTAAATAAAGCAGAGTAAACTTTTCTACTCTTGTATGGAAATTTTGTTAAGGCAAAGCCTGCTTGTAGTGATAATAAAACTACTAAAACAGTAGATACACCACTATAAATAATACTATTTAAAAAAGCAAAATCCATATTACCATATTCAATACATTTTTTATAATTTGCTAATGTAAAGTCTTTTGGTAAAGCAAGTGGATGAATCATTATCTCACCCATACTCTTAAATGAAGAATATGTCATCCAAATTACTGGGAATAATGTTATTAAAGTAAACAAAATTAAAAAAGTATATGAGAATACTATAGTATGAACTGAAATCTTTCTTTCTCTTAAATTTTTATTCATCATCATCCCCTAATTATATTTTTTATTTGCTTTTTCATACATTTTTTGACAGAAGGTAATCAAACCAACACTTAGTACTACTATTATTATTGAAACGGCACTACCATAGCCATAATTGTTAAAGGTAAAGGTTTGTTGATAAAGGTATAAAGCCATTACATATGTATAATGAACAGGACCTCCACCAGTCATAGCAAATACTAAATCAAAACTCTTCAAACTACCTGAAATTGCTAAAACTGAACAAGTATAAATAACACCAGCTAAAGCAGGTAAAACAATCTTACGAATAATTATACCTTCAGATGCTCCATCAATTGTTGCAGCCTCAAATACTGATTTAGGAATTCTCTGTAAATTTGCAATAAAAATAACCATATACAAACTTGTATGTTGCCATAATAAAACAAATAAAACCGGAACTATTGCATGTTTTTCACTTTCAAATATTTTAACAACATAATCAGGATTATGAGTAATACTTCTTATAAAAGTGGTATAAATTCCAACTGGAGAAAATACTCTATTCCATAATAAAGCAACTACTATTGATGAAATTGTTATTGGTAAGAAAATCATCATTTCAAAAAACTTACTACCACGAACCCATTTCCTAAATAGCAAATAAGCCAATATTATGCCTAAAGGTATTTGTCCTAAAACAGAAATCAACATAATTTTTATATTATTTTTTACTGCTATTTGGAAAATTGGGTCCTTAACTATATTTATATAATTTTGTATCCCAACAAATCCTTTCAATTGGAAATGACGCCATTTAGTAAAAGACAAACCAAAACTAACAATAACTGGGAATATAATTATTGCTATATAAATTATGAAAGCTGGAAGCAATAAACTTAAATAGCTTAATTTCTTATTTCTATCTTTTATCATTTTTCCCCCTAGTAATTTATGTCGCTAGCAAATACTAGCGACATAAAAGTTTTATACTTATTCTCTGTTAGTATCATTTTGAGCAACCCAATTTTCATATTGAGCAGCAATTTCTTTTGGTTCCCCGTTCCCCATCATCATTGCTTGAATGTTAGCATTTAATAAAGAAACACCTTCCCCATTCATTACTGAGTCAAATACATAACCCATTTCATGATCTTCTTGGAATTGAGCATATTTCTTTTGCATAATACCCATATTGATTGTTGAATAATCAATATTACAGGTTGGTATATCACCATGTTCAGCAAAGATTTTTGAACCTTCTGGACCTGTATAGAAAGAGATAAATTTCCATGCAGCATCAGCTTTTGCTGTATCTTTAATTGCACTTGCAATACCGAAGCCTTCACCTGTTACAGCAGTTGAAGTATTACTTCTTACTTCACCACTAATAGCTGGGAATACATGCATTTCAATGTTTTTGTTAAAATCTTCTGATAATTGAGAATCCATACCACCAGATCTCCAACCTGCATCTATTAAGTAAACTGATTTACCTTGATAGAATTCTTGATCAGCTTCTCCATTACCCATTTGGTTAACACCAGGTGAGAATAAATCTTCGTCACACATTTCTTGAATAATTTCTAGAGTTTTTACAAATTCTGGATCTGTAAATTTAGCACCATTTTTGCCTTGTGCTGCATCCATGAACCATTGTGGTCCACCAACTCTATCAACTAAAAGTGATAATAACCATGAGTTAACAACCCATTGGTCTTTATTACCCATAGAAATAGGATAATAACCAGCAGCTCTAATTGTAGGAACTTGAGCAATCATCTCTTCAAATGTTTTAGGATAATCTAAACCTAATTCATCTAAGATAGCTCTGTTAGCAAATACAACGTGACAAACAGCCAAAGTTGGTGGAATCATCCATAATTCACCATTAGGTCCTTGAGCTTTAAAAGTAACAGGTTTAAATTGTGATTTAAATTCATCTGTTAAGTAATCAGTATCATTTAAATCTAATACTAAACCAGGATCTTGGATATAAGCTGTTCTAGCTCCACCATAACAAGTGAAAATATCTGGGATCTTTCTAGATGCTGCCATAGCTTGGAACTTTTGGTGGAAAGCTTCACCTGTTGCATATTCAATATCTAATTTAATATTTGGATTTGCAGCTTCAAAAGCTTCTACTACTGCATTATGTCCAGCATATGCAGGGTTTGCAGGGTCAATTTGCATATAACCTGTTAAAGTTATTACTCCATCATCACTCTTTTCTTCGTTTGTACCAGAAGCAAAGATATTAGTAACTGCAATTAAGCTGATCATTACTAAAGCCATTATTTTTTTCATACACAATCCTCCTTGACTGCTACTTATTTCATTCACTGAATTATATGAACATCTATTTATTTCTGTCAATGAAAAAAGTATTTTTTTAAAAATAATGACCTCTAAACACCTAATTGTACTTAACATAAATTTACAAAAACTTGTTTTTGAAAGAAATATTTATTTTTTTATTAAATCCTCAACTATTTTAAAATTAAAAATATAGTAATTATAAATAGTACAAGTTTCAAACTAAATTATATAACAATTCATTTAAACCAAAACGATAACAACCCTAGCGAAAATAGCTAAGTTAAACATAAATCAACAAATATAATATTCATTATAATTTTTTATATAAGTTTTCTAAGCTGTCTATACGGCAGTGAATTAATTATTTCTTTTAATTTTTCTAAAAGTTCATTTCTAAGCTGCCTATACGGCAGTGAATTGCATCATCTGCATATGCTATGTGTAAATAAGTTTCTAAGCTGCCTATACGGCAGTGAATATTCATTACAGCCAACTTTTTGAAAATCATCGTTTCTAAGCTGCCTATACGGCAGTGAATCAGAAGGAACAGGAGAGAATACTAATGGGTTATTTCTAAGCTGCCTATACGGCAGTGAATTGATGCAAATAATAAAATTCAAGAAGAATATTTTTCTAAGCTGCCTATACGGCAGTGAATCTAATACACTTTTAACAAGCTTCCTTCCATAATTTCTAAGCTGCCTATACGGCAGTGAATAATAGCTACAGATGTTACTGTCATCCCATTTTTTTCTAAGCTGCCTATACGGCAGTGAATTCATTTCTCATGCGATTCATGCAGAACGATTATTTCTAAGCTGCCTATACGGCAGTGAATAAATATACTCATCTGAATTTGGTTTTTTTTTGTTTCTAAGCTGCCTATACGGCAGTGAATATCATGACGGGTGGACTGGAACTAAAGCTATATTTCTAAGCTGCCTATACGGCAGTGAATTTTGATAAGATAAATCAAAAACAGACCTTTGATTTCTAAGCTGCCTATACGGCAGTGAATCAATTACCGTTGTTCCTGCATTAAATTTCATATTTCTAAGCTGCCTATACGGCAGTGAATCTGTAACATGTTGGTATGAAGACGCAACAAAATTTCTAAGCTGCCTATACGGCAGTGAATGAACAAATGAAAATTATGATATATATGCAAATTTTCTAAGCTGCCTATACGGCAGTGAATATGGTATTGATGTTTCTGTAAGTGGTCTTGACTTTCTAAGCTGCCTATACGGCAGTGAATTTGGTTCTTTATATAAAGATTTTACAAACTATTTTCTAAGCTGCCTATACGGCAGTGAATCTTCTATTAATCTTTTATAGATAATTCCGTCGTTTCTAAGCTGCCTATACGGCAGTGAATTTATTAAAGCAGATGCAGAATTTAGTGCAAATTTTCTAAGCTGCCTATACGGCAGTGAATAGTCAATACCATGAAAAAACTCTGCATTACAATTTCTAAGCTGCCTATACGGCAGTGAATTCACCTGTTAATGAATTTGTCTTGTATCTGTATTTCTAAGCTGCCTATACGGCAGTGAATGTGGCGGAATTGGTAGACGCAATCATGTTGGTTTTCTAAGCTGCCTATACGGCAGTGAATCTACAATTAGCACATAGAATTGAAAAATCTAATTTCTAAGCTGCCTATACGGCAGTGAATATCATATAAACGGAAGTCAATTTATTTTTAAGTTTCTAAGCTGCCTATACGGCAGTGAATTGATTAGTCGCACATGCAAGAGTGGCGGAATTTTTCTAAGCTGCCTATACGGCAGTGAATATGGTATTGATGTTTCTGTAAGTGGTCTTGACTTTCTAAGCTGCCTATACGGCAGTGAATTTGGTTCTTTATATAAAGATTTTACAAACTATTTTCTAAGCTGCCTATACGGCAGTGAATCTTCTATTAATCTTTTATAGATAATTCCGTCGTTTCTAAGCTGCCTATACGGCAGTGAATTTATTAAAGCAGATGCAGAATTTAGTGCAAATTTTCTAAGCTGCCTATACGGCAGTGAATAGTCAATACCATGAAAAAACTCTGCATTACAATTTCTAAGCTGCCTATACGGCAGTGAATTCACCTGTTAATGAATTTGTCTTGTATCTGTATTTCTAAGCTGCCTATACGGCAGTGAATGTGGCGGAATTGGTAGACGCAATCATGTTGGTTTTCTAAGCTGCCTATACGGCAGTGAATCTGTAACATGTTGGTATGAAGACGCAACAAAATTTCTAAGCTGCCTATACGGCAGTGAATGAACAAATGAAAATTATGATATATATGCAAATTTTCTAAGCTGCCTATACGGCAGTGAATTGATTAGTCGCACATGCAAGAGTGGCGGAATTTTTCTAAGCTGCCTATACGGCAGTGAATAAGCCCCTAATAATTATCAACCTTCACAGACTTTTCTAAGCTGCCTATACGGCAGTGAATTAATAGATCAACTTATAGGCTTTCCTTTAGCATTTCTAAGCTGCCTATACGGCAGTGAATTATCTTCATGGAAGATATTAACACAGACAAACTTTCTAAGCTGCCTATACGGCAGTGAATGATATATACGATACTTCAAGGCTGTGCCCGAATTTCTAAGCTGCCTATACGGCAGTGAATAATCAATCCACATTCTTGCTGGTACGCCTTTCTTTCTAAGCTGCCTATACGGCAGTGAATTTTTACGCTACTTATAGCCTTAAAAGATTAAATTTCTAAGCTGCCTATACGGCAGTGAATGCTAAGACTAATTTATTAAAATCAATTCCACATTTCTAAGCTGCCTATACGGCAGTGAATAAAGGTATACTTGGCTAGATGGTTCACCTTGTTTTCTAAGCTGCCTATACGGCAGTGAATCTACAATTAGCACATAGAATTGAAAAATCTAATTTCTAAGCTGCCTATACGGCAGTGAATTATCTTCATGGAAGATATTAACACAGACAAACTTTCTAAGCTGCCTATACGGCAGTGAATGATATATACGATACTTCAAGGCTGTGCCCGAATTTCTAAGCTGCCTATACGGCAGTGAATAATCAATCCACATTCTTGCTGGTACGCCTTTCTTTCTAAGCTGCCTATACGGCAGTGAATTTTTACGCTACTTATAGCCTTAAAAGATTAAATTTCTAAGCTGCCTATACGGCAGTGAATGCTAAGACTAATTTATTAAAATCAATTCCACATTTCTAAGCTGCCTATACGGCAGTGAATAAAGGTATACTTGGCTAGATGGTTCACCTTGTTTTCTAAGCTGCCTATACGGCAGTGAATAGAACAAATAATTTTTAGAAATACAGAAAATTTTTCTAAGCTGCCTATACGGCAGTGAATAACAACCTTTAAACCTAATCACAACAACAGCATTTCTAAGCTGCCTATACGGCAGTGAATAGTAAAAAACTTGATATAATCACTTATAACATAAGCAATTATATCAATTAAATTAAAAAACACAATGTTTTCCTACGCTATAAATGTAAAAAAACAAAAAAACAATTAAAATATTGGAACTGTACCATTTTTTGATAGTCCAAAACTATTAAAACTTCCAAAAATTTCTTGTTGTTTAATTTCAAATTCAATAAATAATTTATAGTTTTGATTTGAACTACTACTAAATAAATTCATATATGGCAATGAAATATATTTATTTTCAACACTATGATAATAATTTAAAGCTTCGTCGAAACTTATATTTTTCCGTTTCGCATATCTTCTTGCTAATCTATTATAATTTGATTTACTCTGTTTTCTTGAATAACAACCATATTGGTATAAATTAGGAATTGGTCGTATTTTTGAAAAATGTACAAAATCATTGTATTTTCTTAAACTATTATTTATATCTAACATATTATATTCGCTTTCAGTTTCAAAGAAAATCCTAATTTTATTCCCTAATGTTCTTATAGTCTTATCATACATAGGAAAAGAAATTGGTAAAAAAAATCCATTACTATTATTAAACTTAACAAATTCTTTATGCAAATCCAGGAAAACTTTGTTTAATATATAATTCTCAGATAAATCAAAAGTTTCTAAAATTGTTATTTCTTGATAATATTTCATCATTTTTTTTCTTTTGCATCTCCAAACACACCACCACGAATTATCATGGCCATTATAAAATTAGAATCATTTTTATTCTCACACATTTCTTCATTAACAGCTCTGTAAAATAAAGAATAAAAATCTTTTTTGTCTGTTGGTTTCCTAAAGGCAATATTTAAATTAGTAACTGAGCCATAAGGTTCAACTGAAATTGGATAACTACTATTATCATACCAATCATCAATAGTTCTAATTGCATTACCAATTTTTTGAGAATGCATACTTGCTATACCATTAAAATCAAACAATATTTTGCTTTTTTTATTCTTTTTGGATTTATCTGAATCTAAAATTAACTCTTCACTAGGATATACGTCTTGAGCATTCCCTATATGAACAAATGCATTTATTTCTAAATTAATAAATTCAACTTCATTTGATAACACTTGCGAAATAGAATTACCTAACTCTTTTAAATTTGAATCACAATCATCTATAGAAGGGAAAGATCTTAATGAATAATTAAATACATCAAAAATATATTTTTTCCCATTAGTTAAATCTTTTACTTGAATCTCAATCTCATCAGCACCAACTCGATTCCGCCATAAAAATCTACCATTAGCAATATTATAAGCATAACGAAAACCTAATTCTTCAAAAGAATAGTTATCTTTATGGTATTTAATTAAATTTTTATATTTTTCTAAAAATTCTGGATTATCACAAGCTGTAGGAGAGTCTAAATTTGATAATATCTTTAATGTAAAAAATACTTTTAAAGTGTCATGCTCAACAGGCAATGAACAAGCATCAACTGTTTGCAAATTTGATTTACAAACTTCTGCATTAATTTTTAAAGGATCTTTTATACTATCCTTTAATTTATTAGAAATTGTACCTCTAACTGATTTTGTAATAATTTTTAATGGTTTTGAATCATCCTTATTATTAAAATTACAACTATACATTACCCCATTAGAAGGAACAAGTTTTTTCTCCATTGCTAAAACTGAAGGTTTAATTAATTTACTCATTTTTTTCTCCTTTTTTATTTTTACAAATATATAAACTATTGATTTCATCGAAATCATAATACCAAAGCAAATCTGATAACTCTTTTATTCTATATGCCAATTTAAATTCACCTAATGTAATTACTGGTTCAACAAACCGATGAATACTAGCAGAATCTCTTTGTCCATTAATTTTATTGGGTTCTGTTATCCCTATAAAACCTATTGGAACAGGGACAAACCAACCTGGTTGTTTTTTATAATATTCCCAATTAATTTCATCTTCTTCCTTAATACAACGATTATTAATAGTCAAAAAAGAAATTAAATCTTTCATTGAATTTTCACTATTAGCAGGGTCTAATAAATCATGTCTATCTATTAAGGCATAACTAACCATTAATTTTTTCCCGATTTTAGTTTTGAAAGTTTCAACAGCATTATCAAAAGTTATAAACTCTGTAGATTTAAAGTCATAAGATAAAATATCTCCACCTGCAAATTTTGATTTATTTATCATAGTAAACAAATCTTTTTTAATATCGTCTTGGTTGAATACCCGTACACCGCTACATTCTATTAATAATGAAAAAGTTATATCACAAAATATTTCTTCAACAATTGCAGCTGTTTTTGCTTCACTATTTTTCACGATTAATGGATGACGTCTTAAACAAGAATTGAAATTATTAAATCGATTATCTCTGTAACATTGTATTCTAAACTCTTTAGAAAAAATTCCTACACCACTAAATTTAACATTTGAAAAATCAGACTTTTTATTTATATCTCTTTGAAGTTTATGCACAAATCCCATGAAAGCTGTCACAGCAGGAAAACCAGCTGTATATACACTAGAAAAAGCGTTTGCATTTTGAACTTTTATATCTTTAATTAATAAAAATTTTTTCATACCTAATTTTCTCCATAATCCATAAATAATTTAACTATATAGGCTCTTTGAACATCTGATAAAATCATTTCATTATTTTTAGATTTGCGTTTTATTAATAAAACTATATAGGAAGCATAATCCTCACAAAAATCTTCAAAATATTCTTTATTGGTTATCCTAATATCTTTATATTTATCATCTAATAATATTTTTTGTTTATTTGACAAATTTTTATAAGACTCATTATCTGACCAACCAATATTTGTATTTCTTAATCTATCAATTTCCAAAAATGCCAAATCTAATAAATCAAGCAGAATTGAATCTCTATAATCTCTTAAACTTTTATTATTATAATTAATTTTAATAAAATTTATTAGTCTATTAACAATTGGTATTATCTTTTTATAACCTAAATTTTCTTCAATAAAATTATATTTTGGATACCTATATTTTCTATCTTCTATATTTGGAGGAAAACATGACAATAAATATGAGGATCCTCCCTCCTTAGAATTCAAATAAGAAATATTTTGTGGCTTAGATCCTCCATATTGAACTGAAATCAAATCAGGTAAATTATAAATTTCTTTATCACTATATTCATTTTTCTTTCGTTTTTCTTTTATCTCTTTTATATCAGAATCATATTTCAAATAATTATTAATATGCTTTACTTCATAAATTGAATTTACTTCAGGCACTATTGACAACAAATGATAATCTGAATCATTTACTGGGAAATATACTTGCTTTAATCTTCTATCAGAAGTTATTGGAGAATAACCAAATTTAATCGACTTAACCGCTTCTACAATTTCCTCATAAGATATTCCTAAATTACTAAACTCTTTTTTTGAGAGCTCCGTTTCATTAAACAAATGGTCATAAACACTCATCCCATCTTCTAATTCTAGATATAAAAAACTTACAACTTTTGAATAACTTGCATTAATACTCACATCTCTTTGTTTAGAATTAATAGTAGAAGAATAAACATAACCTTTTTTAATAGGGATATCAGCATTCCATATAACATAATTATTAGGAATATCTGGATTAGTTAACTTTGGATTATGTGTGCAAAATACTACATAATTTTTTATAATTTTTAAAAATTTTTCTATATCTTTTGATATATCTATGTTCTTATTCTCATAAAATTGCTCTAAATTTTTATCCATTATTTTCCTCCTTTTTTTCTTTATAAAAACCTAAACTTACTTGATAAAATTTTCTAATATTGGATTCCAAAAAATAATTTGGCAAATCCACATAATTATATCTTTTACATATTTCTTTTATACTTAAATTAAATATTTTTGACATTTTTTCTACAATTTCGTATAAAGATTTTTGTAAAATATTGTACTTATAATTATTATTAATTATTCTGAATTTATAGCTATCTTCAATTTCAATAAAATTCCCAAAACCATCTTTCTCACAAAAAGAAAAAGCCTCTTTTTCTTCATCATAAATACAATAAAATCTTGTATTATTATTATTTTCTCTAAATCCATTAATTTTTTGCGGAATTCCAGTTAAATACCAATAACTATCATACCAATCAATTGCAAACTCTGGACCAGACTTATTATCTAATAATGTTTTATATATCGAATCATGCTCTATCTTAACTAATTCATTTTTTTCATTATATTCACTACTTAATCTTGTTGCAGAATTTATACTTTCTTCAAACATATTTATATCTAAAATATTATTTAGATTATGATTTGATAATCTATTCGCTTTTGTTTCGTATCCAGGACAGGTAAAAGAAATATCATTATTTTTTAAACAATATGATTTTAAATTCTCCTCCAAAATATAGACATTTGGGTTTTTAACATATTTTTCTCTATGCCGTAGAACTCTACCCGCCAATTGAATGATTGATCTAATTGATGAAGGCTCAATTATTGCCCAATCAAAATCATGATCGCGACCTACCTCTTCAATTGGTGTAGAAATAACCAAAAAAACAAATTCTTTAGCTTTATTATTACTATCTATAATGTTTCTTAATCTATTATTTTGAATGCATATATTTTGTGAACTTTCTTCACTACGTTTTAATGTATCATCTAAAAACTTCTCAATTTCATTTCTGACTAATAATAACTGCAGACTATGATAACAAATTGTATAGATTTGTTTTCCATCATTTTCTTCTTGCTCATTAATAAATTTAGCAAAACCAACACATTTATCTATATTTGCAAATCTAATTAAACCAAAAGAAACAGGTTTTTTTGAATGTTCATCTATTACATAATTATTTTTATGAATATCAAATATAGATTTATAAATAGTTAAATAATAATTACTGATATCTCTTAATTCAGCATTATCAATATTTACTATTTTACCTTTTCTCTTTACTCCATTTTTTTGTTCTAGCTCATATAAAGATTTTATTCTTTTTGCCATTTGATTTTTATAAAAATCAACATATTGACTTATTCCTTCAATATTATTTTGCATTTTTATATTTAATAACTTAGATCTAAACTCATCTACAAATAAACAATTGATTTCATTGTCCTTTAAATTTGTTTTAGAGTAAACTTGATAGCCTTTTGAATAAGCTTTAAAAAAACCTAAACTAATGCTGGGGGTAATTGTTGCAGAAGAAATTAATACTTTTCGGCCTAACATTCCTGCCAAATGAACTAATCGTGATATAGAAATCAAATCCTTCCCAACAAAATCATCAATTTCATCTATGATTATATCAGAGTTCATTAATCTTATAAAAGGAATTATCCATTTACTTCCTTTTGTGCTTTCTGTTGCAGAAATTAAATAATCAATTGTACTAGCTACTACAGGTGCACATAAAAATGTTTCATCCTTCTTAGATTTTATTATTTTTTGTATTTCAGGATAATTTATATAATTATCAAATGCAATTTCATCAATAAAAAAATCTTCTTGTAATTCATTATTTATTTTATCATTATCAAAATTATTATCATTTGCTTTTTGTAAGTCTATAACAGCTTTAGAACCGACTACTACAGCCATTTCAGAACTATCAAAATGTAATTTATTCCTAAAAGAATCTCCTGTTTGCAAAGTCAAGGTTCTTAATCCTAAAGCTACATTCAATCTTAATGAATCAGACTTTGAATTTGCAGCATAAATTATCTTAGCATTAGCTAATGTCTTACCAGTTCCAGTTGAAGCATAATTAACACAGAAAAAACCTTGCTCTTTATCCATTAAATTTCTTTTTATTACATTAACAGCTTTATCTTGCCAATAATATTTTGAATTTATTGAACTAGATTTTTTTAAATTTTTATGCTGTGAAATTACCGGTAAATTATATGATAATCTTTTTATTGTATATATTGATTGAAGAGCCAAGGTCTCAACTCCTAAAAGATGATTTTCCAAAGTTTGATTTAATTCTTTATTATAATTTGTATTTGCAAATAGTTTATTTTTATCTTTAATAGAATCATCAAATTTACTTGAATATAAATAATCGCCTAAATTAATTGATAATTTAGCTCTATAAATCAAGCTCCTCATTCCATTATTTTCTAATAAATTATAAAACAAATTCAAATTATCTAATAATTTTAAACTATATCTGCTTATTTCTTTTCTAATTTTTTCTGAAAAAATATAATCAAATTTAAAGCTATTTAAATAATTATTTTCTCTTGCTTTATTATATCCCCAATTGAGATCAATAAGCTTAAATAAATATTCAATATTATCCAATTCTTCACTTTTACATTTATCAAAATCAGAAAACAAAGATGGCGTTTTATGATGAGAAACAATTAATATACCAATAACTAAAGCCAATTTAGAAAGTTTTTTACTCTTTATATTAAAGTCAACTCCATTCTTTTTTATTTTTGTTTCTATTTCTTTAAAAACCTTATTATTATTAGATAATGCTTCTAATAATTCTTTATCATCTTTTTTATCCGCTATTTCAGAAAAAATGAGTAATGATATCCACTCGTGACGAATAACATCTGAATCGACCTCTCCTTTTAACATCTTCTGAAAACCTTCTGACGATTTGCCCACATCATGAAATAAAGCTGTAAGAGCAACTAAAGGTTTAAGTACTGGTAAAATTAAATCAGTCGTTTCCCATTCAATATGAGTTAAATTCTTCTTAGTACTAGCAATCGGAACAATTCCTGTATTAGTAAACTTCCTTTTTGCCCCTATTATCCATAATAATTCAGTTGTTCTTTTTTTATGAATCCAATGACAAGATACAGCCATATTTTTTGAAGCAATATGACATAATTCATGCTTTAAGGTTAACAAACCTTCTTGTGTAATATTTGTTTTCCAACAATCATCACCAATTCTGTCTGCAAACATATCAATTACTTGTCTTACTTTTTTTTTAGCTTTTTTTTCAGATTTCGATACTAAAATTACTATCATTTACATCTCTCTATTCTTTATTGAATAGTCATCACAAACATTTTTAATATTGTTAATCATATAATCTAAAACTGAATAATCTGAGAAACACTCAATACACTTCTCTCTAAAAGAATCATCATTAAAATTATCTTCATCACTTAAAAACGCTAACGGAAGAACAATTGCATCTTTTATTAAATCTGCAACATCGAAAACTAAAGCTCCTCTTCTAGTTTTTCCATGAAATAATGCAAAAGCAGGAGGAATTCCTAAAACCCATAAAGCAACTGAAGCTAATCCATATGCTAAATAATTACCATGATTCAAATGTATGTTTATTGAATCTAGACTTCCTCTATCTCTAACAAAATTTCTTATCCTTAAACTAGAAGCACATATAGAATATAATTTCTTTGTAAAAGTAGCTTCACTTAAAAGCAATTCATTAACATTTATTGCTTTTTCAATAGATTTACTAAACTTTGATACATTTTCATCAAATAAAGCTTCATTAGGATATAAAATTTTATCTCTTATCTGTGGATCTTTTTGCCAAACTTTTTTTATAAAATCAATTCTATTATTTTGAAATTTTTTTGCTGCTTGTAACCTAATTGAATCTTCATACCAAAATGAAAGCCAATTTTGAACATATTTTGTTTCTCGATATTCACTTTTTGAATTTATAAATTCAATTTCAGATCCTGCAAATAATGGCGTTCCATTTGAACCACAAAAGCCAATTGCAACACCAGCGGAAGATAAATATCTAACGGCAGCTTGTGTTATTGAAGTACCTGTGCCTAATAAAAGGACTGTAGTATTAGCAATTGGAATATTATAAAAATTATTTGTATCTTCAATACTAGTTAAATATGTTACTCTATTATCTTTGAGCATTACTCTACATTTTTCCAAATAATAAATATTAGCTCTTTTCGAATGTAAAATAACTTTTAAATTTAATTTTTTATCCAATTCTTTTTCCTTCAAATTATTTATTAAATTCTCTAAGAACAAATATATAAATTATAAAATCTAAAAAAATATATTATACTTTTAATATTTGCAAAAATAATTATTCTAATATTATAAATTATGATTAGTTATATATCAATCAATAAATTAAAGATTTATTATAATGACTTTATTATACATATCATTAATAATTTTAATTCTATTCTAAATATCCTTTTGATAAAAATAAAATATCAAATTTATTTATATTATTTTTTTTCAATATTTTTCCTTATCCTTATTGACAAAAACTAGTAAAATATGGCATTGTATGCCTCGTTGAGCCACGTAGTTTTTAAACGCTACAAAGGCTATAATGGTGGATGTAGTTCAATGGTAGAGCGCTAGATTGTGGTTCTGGTTGTTGCGGGTTCAAGTCCCGTCATCCACCCTAAAACATTAGGGCGTTCGTAGCTCAGCTGGATAGAGCGTCGGACTTCGAATCCGCAGGTCGAAGGTTCGAATCCTTCCGAGCGCATAGTTAATGTTTTGCTTAATGGGCTGCTAGCTCAGCTGGTAGAGCAACAGACTCTTAATCTGTGGGTCAAAGGTTCGATCCCTTTGCAGCTCATATTTAAATATACTTTCTTGCGAGAGTGGTGAAATTGGCAGACACGCTAGATTTAGGTTCTAGTGCCGTAAGGTGTGGGGGTTCAAGTCCCCCCTCTCGCACTACATTTTATATTTTGCGAAAGTAGCTCAGTGGTAGAGCTCCACCTTGCCAAGGTGGATGTCGCGGGTTCAAGTCCCGTCTTTCGCTCTAAGGTAATTACTAATTTTAGTGATTACCTTTTTTTATTTGATTTCATATTTTTATTCATTATAATATTCATATAACTCAACAAGAAGTATTGGAGTATTATTGTGAATAATATCGAATATAAAGAAAAAATTGAATTTTGGAAAAATGAAGAAAAAGCCAGCTTTCTAGGTTGGGATTTTTCTCATATAGATAACAGATGGGAATATAAAAAGAATCCATTTGAATATAAAAAAAATGTTTTATCTTATTTAAAACCTGATTATAAACTACTTGATATGGGAACTGGTGGTGGTGAATTTTTACTAACGCTTAATCATCCATATAATAATACCTATGTAACAGAAGGGTTCTTACCCAATTATAATTTATGCAAAACTAAATTAACACCATTAGGTATTACTGTTAAATATATTAATGAAGATGATAAAATCGATTACCCTAATAATTTATTCGATATTATAATCAACAGGCATGAATCTTTTGATATTAACGAAATTTCTAGAGTTTTAAAACCAGGTGGAATTTTTATAACACAACAGATTGGAAATTTAAATGATTTGGATTTATCAAAAAAATTAAATCCTAATTTTAAATCTCTGTTTAACAATAACAATCTAAAATATATTAAATCAAAATTAGAATCCAAAAATTTCTCTATATTAAAAGCAGATGAAAAATTTACTCCTATTAAGTTTTTTGATACTGGAGCATTTGTTTATTTTGCAAAAATAATTGAATGGGAATTCCCTAATTTTTCTGTAAAAAACAACTCAACTCAACTTATTGAAATTGATAAAGAAATAAATAACAAAGGATACATTAAAGCTATGGAGCATCGCTTCATAATTGTTAGCAAGAAAAATATTAAGCATTAGTACAATACGATTTATTAACCCACCCTTCATTCAAATATCCTAATTTAATAGAGCCTTCTCTTATTGCTATTTGAGTATCTTTAAATTTAGGATTTTTTAGTGAAACATCATGTGTAGGATAAAGGTAACCATTATTATCCAATATCAAATCTTGCAATTCTTCAATGTTAATTTCATTTACACATATTTTTTTCTTTTTTGCTAAATATACTGCTAGAGCAGCAACTTGACCTAATTGCATTACCACAGGTTGAAGCCTTGTGCAACCATTTACTAGACCTGAAACTGATATTGATTTTTCAACCACCAATATATTTTTTGTTCTTAAAGGGATTAAAGAACCAAAAGGGATTGAAAAAGGATGAATTTTAGGAAAGTCAATTTTATTATAAGCTTTATCTAAATCTCGGTGATGATCTAAAGGATAATCGCCAACAGCAATAGCAGTTTTAAATATTTTATCACTTGTAATATCCTTTATAGATAAAGTTTCATTTCCATAAATTCTTCTAGCTTCTCTAATATATGGGATATAGGGAAGTTTATCTTTGGACAAAGGATAGCTATTATCAGACAACCTAAGATTACATGATAAATCTACTGAGGATTGAATCAATTTAAATAAGCGCATAGTTTTTTCTTTTGATTTTATAAACATAGTTTGTCTATCTTCAATAAAATAATTACCATAGTAGTCATTACCTTTTATTGGCCAGTTAAGCATTATCTTATTATTAGGGAGCATTCCATACTCTAACATTTTTGTTAAAGAAATTTCAGGATTCCCTAAAATACCTGCAAACTCCCCTTCTTTCGTCCAAAAGGGATATTCATCAACAACTTTCATCTTATTATCAAATTGAAGCACAGCATTATAAGTAAAATCTTGTGGATGCTTTAATTCATATGGAGAATCAAACTCTTTTTCCAATCCATAATGATTTTGTAAATTAAGGTGATAAATTGCATCACCAAATTCATCCGCTAAAATAAAATAATTACTTTTAAATTGGTATTGTCGATTAGTTTGATTGAAAAATACCGAATCAATGGAAAGTACATTATTCTCAATTTTATTAATTTGAATATGCTTGCAATCCAAATATAAATCACAATAATTTTCATCAATCATAGAATATAATATTTCCATTCCAACTTCAGGCTCAAACAAAGTATTCGAAACCCATCCGGTATCAAGACTATCTCTATTATAATAATTTCTTAATTTATCGCGAAATTCTTTAAATATTCCTCCGGCAATTAAATGATTACCATCAAAAGCTGAAACACCAGCAGCAGTTATCATGCCACCTATTGAAATAGATTCTTCAATAACTGCAACTTTTAATTTATACCTTGCCGCTTGTATAGCAGCAGAGATACCTGAAGCTGAAGCTCCCAATATAATTAAATCATAATTATTTTTTTTCATATACTACCTTAACATTTTTAACTAGTAGTAGTTCTTTTTACTAATTGCGGTTTTAAAATAATATTTTCAACCTTTTTCCCTGCTAAAATATCTAAGAACATATCAAATGCCAAAAGTCCAATTTCTCTCTTAGGTTGTGCTACAGTAGTAAGCTGATAGACAAATTGATGAGATGCAAAATCCAGATCATCAAACCCTATAACTGAAACTTCTTCAGGAATTTTTTTCCCTTTACTCAATAAAGCTCTAATGACTCCTAATGCAGCATAGTCTGTTGAAGCAAAAATAGCTGTCAAATCTGGAGCTTTCTTTAGTAGTTCTAAAGTTGCATCATACCCACCTTTAATACTTTGATCGGCTTTAACTGTATATCTATCTATATCCAACTTAATTCCATTCTCTATTAAAGCTTGTAAATATCCACTATTTCTAGAATCAATTTCACTATAATGAATCCTATTTGTGCCTATAAATCCTATTTTTTCATGACCTAAAGAAATTAAATGATTTGTTGCAATCTTACCACCACATTTATTATCAACACCAATGAAAGGTAAATCTAAATCATCAATATTTGTCATCACTTGAATCGTAGGTATGTTTTTTTCTTTCAATTCTTTAAAAAGATTAACTTCTCTATAATCTGGTGAACAAATAAGACCATCTACATTCCTTCTAATCATTCTCTCTATTGCAAATCTACCATCTTTCTTTGTTTGAAGATTTGCATTACCTAACAATATATCATAATCATTTTCTGAAGCTTTTTCTTCAATTCCACTTATAATTTCATTAAAAAAACTTACATTTAAGTAGGGAAATACAGTCCCAATTAAATATGATTTATGTTGAACTAAACCTCTAGCTTGTAAATTAGGTTTATAATTTAATTCATTAGCGACATTTTTAATTTTTATTCTCATAGCCTCAGAGACTCTACCAGTTCCACTTAAGGCTGAAGAAACAGTTCTAGGACTTACCCCAACAATTTTTGCTATATCTTTTAATGTTGTTTGTTTTTCCATTTTCTATCCTTTCATTAAGATTTGACTCATCGATGAATCAAAATCATTTATATAATAGATGATAATAATTCAAATGTCAAAGTTTTTAATAAAATAGTTTATTTAACATCATAAAAAGGAATTATTGCATTTAAAATAAATCTAAAAATAAAAATTAAAAAAAATCTTGACAAATAAAAAAAACAAATTATCATAATTGGTATAACGTTGACGCAAATATAAAATATTACTAGTTTGCATCAAACAAAATTACAAAACTTATAATATAAACTTTTATTATTAGTAAAAATGGAGAAAGTTATGAAAAAGATTTTAACTTTAGTAGTTGCCATAAGTATTTTAGTAACTACAGGTTTGTTTGCTCAAGGATCAAATGAAACAACTTCTAATCAAAAGAAAACTGTTACATTTTGGACAATGTCTCTATCCCCTTCTTTTGATGATTATTTAAACGGGGTTATTGAAGAATTTGAAACTCAAAATACTAATGTAGAAATCAATTGGATTGATGTACCTTGGGGAGATACTGAAACTAGAGTTTTAACAGCAGCAACTAGTAACACATTACCAGATGTAATAAATCTCAATTTACCATTTTCACAAAAACTAGCTCAAAATGATTTATTAGTTAATATGAATGAAAAAGCTTCAGATGTTAAAGATGATTATTTTGAAGGTTGTTGGGAAGCTAGTACATATAATGGAAAAGTATTTGCACTTCCTTGGTATATAACCTCAAATATGGTTTATTATAATAAAGCATTATTTGAACAAGCTGGATTAGACCCTAATACATATCCAACTACATTTGATGAATTATATTCATACGCTAAACAAATTCATGATAAAACAGGTGCTTATGGTTATATGACATTTTTCCAAGATCAATTTATTATGGAAGAATTAGAAAGAATGGGAATTAGATTATTCAATGAAAATTTCTCAAAAGCTCAATTCAACACACCACAAGTAATAGCTGCTGCAAATTATTATAAAAAAATGTTAGATGAAAAATTAATCCCAAGTGAAACTATTACTTCAAAATCAGGAACTGGCGAGGCAATCCAACTATATAGCACAGGAGAATTAGCAATGTTCTTTGGTGGAACCTCCCATGCTAGAATGATTAAAGATAATTCACAAGAAATTTATAATGAAACTGGTGTAGCTCCACAAATTATTGGGGAAAATGGGAAATCCAATATTGCAGTTATGAATATTGTTGTACCTAAGAGTTCAAAAGTTCTTGATGAAGCTTTAGCTTTTTCAAAATTCTTAACAAACAATACAAATCAAGTTAAATTTGCTAAAGCTGCTGGAGCAATTGTTCCTTCAACAAAAGATTCTTTAAAGGATGATTTTTTCTCAGTTTCAGACAATACTGCTGCAACTGAAGCTAGAATTATGAGTGCAAAAGAAGTATCAAGAGGCACAATGATTTTCCCACCTATGCAAAACTGGACAGAAATCCGTGATGCATTTATTGAAGCTTTTGCAAAAGCAGCAACTGGGAATGGGGATGCAAGTCAACTATTACAAGCTGCACAAGATAAAGCTAATTCATTTCTAAGTGAATAAGAATTTATAACATAGCAATTAGATGACTATATATAAAATAGTCATCTAATTTATATTTATCATAATGAATAAGATATTTTAAACATATTAAGGAAACAATATTAATGAAATCGAAAAAAAACATTACACCATATTTATATCTCTTACCTACAATGATAATTCTTATTTTATTTGTATTTTACCCTTTAGCTAGAGCAATTCAATACAGTTTTACAGATTTCAATTTACTATCACCACCAAAATGGATTGGTCTTGAAAATTATAAAACTCTATTTAAAAGTGATAGTTTTTATAGAGCATTACTAAATACTTTAAAATATTTCATTGTAGTAGTCCCTGTATTAGTAATTTTACCATTGTTAATTGCTGTTCTAGTAAATGACACAAAACTAAAAGGGGTAACAATTTTTAGAACAATTTATTATTTCCCTGTAGTTACAAGTATGGTAGTTGCAGGAATAATCTGGAAATGGATGTATATGGAAAAAGGCTTATTAAATTATGTCTTATATAATCTTTTACATCTAATATCTGAACCAATATCATACTTAACCAATCCAAATACTGCTTTATTTTGCATAATGGTTGTAACTATTTGGAAAGGGCTTGGGTATTATATGGTTCTATATTTAGCAGGATTACAAAGCATCAACCAAGAATTATATGAAGCAGCTACAATCGATGGTGCTTCAAAATTTAAACAATTAAGAAGTATAACAGTTCCATTACTAGCTCCAACCATTGCAGTAGTTGCAATTATGTCTTCAATGGCTGCTATGAAGGTGTTTGATGAAATATATGTAATGACAGCTGGTGGGCCTTTCAATTCTACAAGAACATTAGTATATGAAATTTATGATACGGCATTTGATAAATTAAAATTTGGTTATGCAAGTTCAATTGGTGTAGTTTTATTTATTTTATTATTTGTTTTTAGCTATATAAGTATGAAAAACAGTGAAAAAACTTATAGAGGAGTCGCATAATGGCAAATCACAAAACAAATAAAATAACATTAATTATATTCAAATATTTACTAATGATCTTAGTTGCTTTAGTAAGTATAGTTCCATTTATTTGGCTTCTCTCTACAGCACTAAAATCACAGGGAGAAAATATATTTAGTATGCCTCCAAAATTTATTCCAGAGCAAGCAACTTTATCAAATTTTGTAATGGTTTTTAAAACTATTCCAATGTTTAGATATTATATAAATTCATTTATTGTTGTAGCATTTTGCGTTGTCTTAAACATATTGCTATCAGTTAGTGCTGCTTATCCATTAGCAAGAATGAAATTTAAAGGAAAAGAAACTATTTTCTTTCTAATTTTATCAACAATGATGATTCCTATTCAGTTAACAATGATTCCAAATTTTGTAACTATAGTTCATCTTGGCTTGAAAGATTCGCTTGCCGCTGTTATTTTACCTAATGCTGTAACTGCATTTGGAGTATTTCTAATTAGACAAGCAATGATAACTGTTCCTATATCATTAGAAGAATCCGCCTTCATTGATGGGGCGTCTTCTTTTACTGTATTAAGACATATAGTTGTCCCTATAATAAAACCAACTTTATCAGCTTTAGCAATTTTCACTTTCATAAATATGTGGAGTGATTTCTTATGGCCTTTGTTAGTATTAGATTCACAAAAACTATATACTGTACCTCTTGGAGTTCAAAAATTACAAGGAACATTCACAAATGATTGGCGCTTAGTAGCTTCAGGAGCTTTACTTGCTATCATACCAGTTATGATTTTCTTTATTTTTAATCAAAAAAACTTCATTGATGAAGGCATAGCCTCTGCTGTAAAAGGCTAAGAAATAATTATGAAATCCTATTTCATAAATAAAAAAAATTAATAAATTAATCAAGGAAAAATTATGAAAATTTTGTATATGCCATTAGATGAGCGCCCATGTAATTATAAATTTCCAAATATGAATTTAATTAACAATAAAGATATTGAATTAATAAAAATCCCCAAAAACTATATGGGGAATTTCAAGAAAAGTGCCAATATAGATAAAATATATGAATGGTTAGAAAATAATTTATATAAATGTGATGCTGCTGTAATATCACTAGAAATGCTAATTTATGGTGGATTAATTCCTAGCCGAATACATAAAATTTCTAGCTATATATTATTAAATAGGTTAAACAATTTTGCTAAACTAGTAGAAAAAGTCAAAGAAACTAAACATATAGATATATATATTTTTGCTTTAATTATGAGAACTCCAGCATACTCAAGCAGTGAAGAAGAGCCCACCTACTATGCTGAATATGGTGAATTAATTTTTAAAAGATCCTATCTAATAAATAAAAACGAAACATATTCTCTTAGCAAGAGTGAACTAGATGAACTACACTATGCAAATCAAAAAATTCCTAAATATGTAATTAAAGATTATGAATCAAGACGTTTAATTAATAGAGATATAATAAAAAATTGCTTACCTTTATTAAAAAATAATTTAATTGATTACTTAGTAATTCCTCAAGATGATTCATCAAAATTTGGATATGGAATTAAAGAAAAAAAAGAAATCTTCTCTAATATAAAAAAAGAAAATATAGAAAATAAAGTATTAACATATCCAGGAGCAGATGAAGTTGGCTCAGCACTAATTTGCAGAAGCATTGTAAAAAATATAATTAATAAACCTAAAATAAGCATATTTTTTGACCGAGAAGAAGATATGTCTTTAATCCCTAAATATGAAGGAATGGAATTAAAAAAAAGTATTAAACACCAAATTGAAGTATCTAATGCTATTTTTACCAAAAAAACAGATGAAGCAGATATTATTCTTTTTGTCCACACTCGGGAAGGTAAAATGCAGGATTCATGGAAGCAGGAACCATATGAATATAATGATAAAAACTATTTGAATCTTTTAAAATTAAATAAACCTTTCATAATCTGTGATATTGCATTTGCAAATGGTTCAGATTTAAGTTTTGTAAAGAAAATATTTGATGAGAAGATAAATAACAATTTACTTTCTTATGCGGCTTGGAACACTGCTGGAAATACAATAGGCACAGCAATATCATCTGGAATTATACAATTTTTATTTGGATCTAAGGAATCAAAAGAAAAATTATTATTCTATAGAATTGCTGACGACTATGCATATCAAAGTATTGTAAGGAAAAAATATAATAATTTATTAGAGGGAATTGTTAAAAATACATATATACACATAGATAATAATGATTTGAAACTTCGAAATAAAATAAAAAATGACTTAATGATTGAATTAAATAATTTATATAAAAAATCACCTTATAAAATTGAAGATATAATATTCCCTTGGTCTAGATTATTTGAAGTTGATATAAAAATAGGAGAAAATAAAGATGCGAAACTCCTTTGATATGAACTTAGAAAGCTTAAAAAAATATTTGGGAGCAAGTCCTACGCCAAATGATTTTGATAACTATTGGCAAAAATCCATTAAAGAAGCAAATAAAATAGTTTCAAATTATAAAATAAAAAAAACTCATTTTTTTTCAAATATTGCTGATTGCTATGATATGTTTTATACATCAATTGATAATATAAAAATTCACACAAAGATGATAATACCTAAAAATAAAGAAAAAATGCCATGTATAATTAACTTTCATGGATTAAATTGTGATAGTGGAGAATGGACTTCTTTACTTCCTTTCGCGAGTGAAGGATATTGTGTTTTTTCAATGGATTGCAGAGGTCAAGGTGGCGGTTATGAAGATAGTTTTTATGGAAGATCTAATATTGAATTAGGATTTCTTCTAAAGGGGATATTTGAAGCTTTATCAGGAAATATTGATAAACTATATTATAGAAACATAATCTTAGATGCTTATAAACTATATACTATTATATCTACATTTGAATACATTGATAAAGACAGAATGGGAGTTACAGGATGGAGTCAGGGAGGCGCTCTTACAGTAGCCCTAGCAGCATTAGTTCCAGGAATAAAATGTATAGCTCCGGTACATCCATATCTAAGTGATTATAAAAGATTTTGGCAATTAGGAATAAATAATAAGGCCTATGAAGGAATAACAAATTATTTTAGAATTTTTGATCCTCATCATAAAACTGAAGATCAATTATTTAAAACATTAAGTTATATTGATATAAAAAATATGGCAAAAAATATAAAAGCAAATGTATTTTTTTCCTGTGGATTAAAAGATACTTCTTGCCCTCCTTCAACACAGTTCGCAGTCTTTAATCAAATGAAATGTAAAAAGTATTTAAATTTATTTCATGATTTTGATCATGAAATATTACCAACTCTAAATGATGAAATTTTCACTTTTTTTAAGGAAAATTTATAATAAGAAAATATATGATTAATAATTTAAAAGAAATAAAAACCTTATATACAAAACAACTAATAAGTGGCGAATTAGATTTTTGGTTAAAATATGGATTAGATTATATAAATGGAGGTATCTATACTGCCCTAGATCAAAATGGGACTATAATAGATACAGATAAATCAGTATGGTTTCAAGGAAGAGCTCTATGGATATTTGCAACAGCATATGAAAAATATGGAAATATTCAATATTTGCAAGCTTGTGATAATATAGTCGATTTTTTAGAAAAGCATTGTTTTGATAATGATGGTAGAATGTTTTTCAAAATAAGCAAAACTGGACAACCAATAGTAAAAAGACTTAGATATTTCTTTAGTGAAACTTTTACAATAATTGGATATGCTGCATATTCTAGAATTACAAAGAAAGATAAATATAATCAAAAAGCTTTAGAATTATTAAACTTTGTTGAACATCTAAGAGACACCCCTAATATTCTAATTCCAAAATCATTAAGAGCTTCCAAATCATTTGGAGAACCGATGATTTTACTTAATGTATTAAATGAATTAAAAAAATCAAACCCTGATAAAAAAATAGAACTTGAAACATATATGCATAATTTAATTGCTGAAATTGAAAATAATTTTATTCGTGAGGATTTACAATTAATATTAGAACAAGTAGCAATTGATGGCTCTTTCCAAAAAGAACATTTTGAAGGTAGGATTGTAAATCCTGGGCATGCTATAGAAGCCGCTTGGTTTATTATGAATATGGGAGAAGACCTCAATGATAAAAAGTTAATTAATCTTGGATTAAAAATATACGATTGGATGTTTAATCTAGGTTGGGATAAAGATTTTGGGGGAATAATTCAATACAGAGACGCATTAAATAAACCTATTGCTGAATATCATCAAGATATGAAATTTTGGTGGCCACAATGTGAAGCTTTAATTGCAAGTCTCTATTCATACAAATTTACAAAAAATGATAAGTATTTAAATGATTTTTACATTATAAATGATTATATTCAGACTCATTTTGTTGATAAAATAAATGGGGAATGGTTTGGCTATTTGCATAAAGATGGGTCAATCGCTACAACTTTAAAAGGGAATTTTTATAAAGGGCCTTTTCACATTCCAAGGATGTATATGATTTGTTTAGAACTAATAAATGAATTAATTTAGGGCTCAAAAAATTTATTCAAAACAATAATAATTATGTATAAAAATTTTACTATTTTTGATTTTTTTTGCTTAAAGTTTTTATATGTTTTTTTATAAAAAATGAACTAAAAAATATTGCTTTTTTTTCTCTTCAAGACTATATTGCAATCATTCAGAGTTGAGGTAAATTCAACATTTGTTGTAAGTGTATTTTACCTATAAAGGCTCTCCTTTTTTTAAAAAGGGCTTTGTTATGAAAGATAGCAAAAATAATCTTCAAGGCAGTTCTTGCCAGTGTAAAATGGAAAGCAAATCTAATGTATCTAATTTAGATTCTACCTATCCCGCGGTATCCTCTCAAAAAATGTTTGAAAGCGATAAAACAAAAAAGTTTAGAGAAACTTTTTATAATAATGTTAGTGACGATCAATGGAATGATTGGAAATGGCAAATTGCTAATCGTATCTCCACATATCAATCAATTTCAAAATTCCTAACATTAAAAGATGAAGAAAAAAAAGCAATGGATGTTGAAAGCACCCACTGTCCTTTTGCAATTACTCCTTATTACTTGAGTTTAATTGATTTAGATGATCAAAATTCAGCACTAAGGAAAACTATGATTCCAACAACAAATGAATTAATTAAAAGCTTAGGAGAAAGTGAAGATCCTTTATCTGAAGAAAAAACATCCCCTATTGAAGGAATAGTACATAGATATCCTGATAGAGTATTATTTTTAACCACAGCCTTTTGCTCATGTTATTGTAGATACTGTACAAGATCTCATATGGTAGATGGACACACTCAATCACTCAAACAACATTGGGAATCTGGTTTTCAATATATAAGAGAACACCAAGAGATAAGAGATGTAATTGTTTCTGGAGGAGATCCATTAACATTAAGCGATAATGAAATTGATTATTTACTTGAAAACCTTTTTGCAATTGATCATGTTGAAATGGTAAGAATTGGAACTAAAGTACCAATGGTTCTACCTCAAAGGATTACAGAAAATTTATTAAATATTTTTAGAAAATATAAACCATTATATTTAAGTATTCACTGCACTCACCCTGATGAAATTACACCAGAATCTAGTAAAGCAATAAATGCGATCGCTGATAGTGGTGTTGTTATGGGTTCTCAAACTGTATTATTAAAAGGTGTAAATGATGACCCTAATATAATGGGTAGTTTAATGCACAAACTTCTTAAAGTTAGAATTAAACCCTACTACTTATTCCAATGTGATCCTATAGTTGGTTCAAAACATTTTAGAACTTCTGTTGCTAAGGGCCAAGAAATCATACACAGCTTAAGAGGATTTACTAGTGGATATGCTGTTCCTCAATATGTAATTGATGCACCTAAAGGTGGTGGAAAAGTACCAATTCTTCCTAACTATTTTAAAGGTAGAGATGAGAATAATTTATATCTTTATAACTATAAAGGTAAAGAATATGCTTACCCTGATGGTAAAGGACTTTAGATATGCAAAAGACTATTGGACTTACTTATGATCTAAAAGATGATTATATAAAAAAAGGTTATAAAAGCGAAATTGTTGCTGAACTTGATAATATTGAAACAATCAATGCTATAGACAATGCTTTAAAAGCATATGGCTATAATACTATAAGAATTGGAAATGTTTTTGACTTAGTCGAATTTCTTAATTCTGGTAAGCGGGTTGATTTAGTTTTTAATATTTGCGAAGGTTTATTTGGACCATCAAGAGAATCTCAAGTTCCATCCTTATTAGAAGCTTATGGAATTGATTGTGTTTTTTCGAATTCATTAGTTTTAACTACTTCTTTAAATAAAGCTATAGCTAAAACAATTGTAGATTCGAAATCAGTACCTACTCCAAAATTTCAAGTTATAAATAGTGAAGATGAAATTAATACTATAAATTTAAGCTACCCTCTTTTTCTAAAACCATTATATGGTGGTACTGGAATTGGGATTAGTGGGAATTCTGTTGTTAATAATGATAATGAATTAAGAGAAGAAGTACTTCATCAACTAAAAAACTACAAACAACCAATTCTTGCTGAAACATTTTTAGATGGACGTGAGTTTACAGTTGGAATAATAGGACAAGGTAATAGCGCTAAGGCAATTGCAACTATGGAAATCATAATTGATAAAAATAGTGATAATGGTATTTATTCATATAAAAGTAAAAGCGAATATTTAGACTATGTAAAATATAATTTAGCTGATAATTTAGATAGTAAAAAATGTGAAGAAGTAGCATTAGGTGCTTGGAGAGCTCTTGATTGTAGAGATGGTGGAAGAGTTGATTTAAAAATGGATAGTATGGGGAATGTTTATTTTCTTGAAGTAAATCCACTTGCAGGTTTAAATCCAATTGATTCAGATCTACCAATTTTATGCAAATTAAAAGGAAAATCTTATCAAGATTTAATTAATTCAATAATGGATTCAGCAAATCTAAGAATTGCAGCACAGCTAAAATAAAGAAGTGTTTATGAAAATATTAATATTTATAGATGAGTTATCTTCTTCACCTACAAAAGATGAAGAAGATACACTTCAAGAAGCAAATGAAGTTAGAGCTTCATTAATTAAATTTGGACATGAAGTTTTTATTGCAAGTTTTAATCTCAACTTATATGAGAATTTAAAAACTATAGATATTATAAAACCAAATTTAATATTTAATTTGGTAGAAACTTTTAACAAGGGCAATACTCTTCATATTGCTCCACTTATTTTTGAACAAAAGCAGATTAAATTTAGTGGTGGTAGCTCTTTTGCGCTATTTATTACTAGTAATAAAGTATTAACAAAAGATTTTCTGAAAGGATTAAATGTAAAAACACCTAGCTTTTATTATTCCAATATAGGTATAATAAATCCAATATTTATTAAAGAAAAAGTTATTATAAAGCCAATCGACGAAGAAGCTTCTTGTGGGATTGATGATAATTCAGTAACTCTATTTGATAATTACAAAATGATAAAATCTTATATTAAAAATAATCCTTCAAATTTTATAGAAAATTATATTGAAGGAGATGAATATAGTATTTCTGTTATAAAAATAAATTCAAAAGTAGTAATACTACCAATAGCAAAAATGGAATTTATTAACTACCCAAATGAAAAGCCCAAAATACTTAACTATAAATCTAAATGGGATGAATCATCTTATGAATATAAAAACACTCAAAGAGTATTCATAGAAGAAACATATGGTTCTCCTTTATTTAAAGAAATGAAAAGTATTTGCAAAAAGTGCTATAAAAAACTTGGATTAAAGGGTTATTTAAGAATTGATTTTAAAGTAGATAAAAATAATATTCCCTATGTAATCGATATTAATATAAATCCTTGTATAACTCATGATAGTGGATTTGTAGCTGCAGTAAATAAATTTGGTCTAACATACGATGAATTAATAAACACTATTATCAATGAGGCAATAAATGAATAATTATACTTTCCGCTATGAACCCCAAAAAACGGATTTAGTTCAAATAAAAGAAATTCTCAAAGTATCTGGATTTTTTAAAGAAAGCGAAGTAGAAATAGCTTTATCTTTATTTGAAGATAAAATAAATAATAAAGAAACTAGCACATATCAATTTGTTATTTTAGAAGATAAAGACAAAATCTTGGGATATTCATGTTTTGGCTTTATTGATGGCACTGAAACAAGTTTTGATTTATATTGGATTGCAGTAAATCAAAATCTAAAAAGAAAAGGATTTGGTACTATAATATTAAAAGAAACAGAAAGAATAATTAAAAGCAACGAAGGATTTCATATATATATAGAAACATCATCTACCCCGCTATACAAACCAACAAGACAATTTTATGAAAAAAATTCTTATAAAATTGAAGCTAGAATAAAAGATTTTTATGATATAAATGATGATAAAATTATTTATTCTAAAAAGTTAATTGATGATATTTAAAACTTATATATATCTTTATTTATAAGCAATAGCGATAACAGCCCCTTTTTTATTTACATGAGTCTCTATCTTTTTAAAACCAGCATTAGATAAAAGATTTTTTAAATCAGATTCTTTGTATATAACCATTTTATCGATTATTTTAGCCCAATTTTCACCAGAATTATCACAACATTCATTACAAATAATGAACTTTGAATTTTCTTTTAATATATTAAAAATATTTTTAAAAGTTTCTTGAATATTAGGCCAAAAATAAACAGTTTCAAATGCTGTTGCTCCATCAACGGTATTATTTTCAAATGGTAAATTTGAAACATCACCTTGAATAACCTTACATCGCTTTTCTTTTATAGCTAATTGATTAAGTTTTTTGGTTTTTTCAACACTAACTTGTGAATAATCGAATCCTGTAACAGTTCCGTGATTACACATTTTTAACAAAGCTTTTACATTTGCTCCGCCTCCACAGCCAAAATCTATCACATCAGCATTATTTGCAAAAGTAAAAAAAGAAAAACCCCATTTCGAAAGACTTGAATGGCCCTTATTCATCATTGATACAAAAAGTCTTCCCAATTTCCCACTAGGAAGACTAGCATTTGAAAAAAGTTGTTTAAACATGTTCTTATTTATTTGATCCTTGTTGTGCAACTTTATTAATTTTTTTATCAATTAAATCTTTATCACCTAAATATTCTTTACTGATAACAGATAAATCTTCATTCAAATAATAAACCAAAGGGACCCCTGTTGGAATATTTAACTCTATAATATCTTTTTCAGAGATATGCTCTAAATACATAACCAAAGCTCTTAGTGAATTTCCATGAGCAGTAATTAATATATTTTGTCCACTCTCAAGTTTTGGTTTTATCTCTTTTTCAAAATAAGGAATTACTCTTGCTATTGTATCCTTTAGGCTTTCAGTTAATGGTAATTCAGATTTTGATACATTCTTATACATTTTTTGGAAAGCAGGATTTCTTTCATCATCCTCAGCTAATTCTGGTGGTTTAATATCAAAAGACCTACGCCAAATTTTAACTTGATCTTCTCCAAAAATTTTTGCAGTTTCTGCTTTATTTTTACCTTGTAAACTGCCATAATGTCTTTCGTTTAATTTCCAACTTTTTATTACAGTAAGCCATTCTCTATCCATTTCTTGCAATACAAAATTCAAGGTATTTATTGCTCTTTTTAAATATGAAGTATAGCAAATATCAAATTCAAAACCTTTTTCACTTAAAATTTTGCCTGCCTGTTTTGCTTCAACAACGCCATTTTCTGAAAGATCTACATCTGTCCAACCAGTAAATAAGTTTTCTAGATTCCAAATACTCTCACCATGTCTTAATATAACTAATCTATAACTCATACAAAGCCTCCATAGCTATTGATAGAATGAAACTATATGAAAAATTAGTCAAGACTAAGTTTTAATTAAAACTATTTTTTAATTTTTATTATATTTCTAATATAAAAACATAGATTTTTAAGCAAATTAAATATTGTTTTATTTTAAAGCAACAATTTATATTTTTTTAATCATATTTATTTATATATTTTCAAAAAGAATCAAACCGATTAACCCCAATTATCTTTTTTTGTTAGAATAGAAAAACTTTTAACCATAAAAATCTAAACTATTTTTATACAAAAAAACAATATAAAATTAAATTTCTAAAATAATAAGAATTTAAATTATAATAACTCCCTTTTTTTCCAAAGCATATTGCTTTAAAGAATTATGATCTTTTAAAACTAATTTTAGGTTTAATCCACAATTTTTAATTACTGATATGGAGTTTAAATTATTTTTTAATTGATCTAAATCATCTAAAGGATTAGATAATAATTCCACTTCAATTTTTAAATTTTTATTATCAGAATATATGCGATAATCTACTAAATCATTACAAGAAAATAAAACATCTTCTAATAATTGTGGGTAAATTTCTATTCCATTAGGACTTTTATACCCTCCAATTCTTTTAATTATATGACCCATAATTTCACAATCTTTACCACACTTACAACCACCATGCTTTAAACTTGCTAAATCTCTTGATCTATATCTAATTAATGGCATTGCTTCACGACCTAAGGAAGTAAATACTAATTCACCAGGAGTTTCTTCTTTTACTTTCAAATCACTTTTAGGATTAATACATTCTGTGAAAGTGTCTAATTCATCATAATGATAACCACTAGTGTCACTTAAGCAATCTACAGCTAATCCCCAACCCATTTCAGTAAGGCCATAATGAGTTATGACTTTACAATTCCAGACTCTTTCAAAATAAGCTTTCATTGTATTAGAAATATTACCAATTGTTGGAAATATAATTTTCATACCTAAATTCTTCAAATCATATTTTTTTTCACATTCTTTAGTAATTCTATACATAGTCCCTGCATCACCAAACCAAACTGTAACTTTATTTTCAATAGTATTCTTTATTTGTTCTTCACTATCGGCAAAAAGATCTGTTGCAAAAGCTTTCATCCCATTTTTCATTAAAGATCCAGCAAGAATAGATCCAATACCTCTACCTTGTGAATTAGGCATTATAACTTGACAAACTTCATCAGTTGATGCAACACAATTCATTCCAATAGCTAAATATTTCATAATATTAGATACATCATTGCCTGAAAAATATATTCTTTTCTTCATTCCTGTTGTACCTCCGGAAAAAAAAGTAACAGGCTTAGTAACTTGACTTTGAGATACACACAAAAAATCATAGCTTTTACCATTTATATCTTCAGGGTATGTAAAAGGAAATTTTTCAATATCAGAAAATGTTTTTAATATTGATGGAGATACTCCATATTCATCAAATTTCTTTTTATAAAAGGAAGAATGACTATAAGCTAAATTTACTGTCTGCTGCAATTGATGTAATTTATATTCACAAAAAATATCATAATCCATTTTTTTAGGTAATGAATGCTTTGATAGCCATAACTCATCATTTTTCATTCTATCAAGACATAATCTCATAAGTCCATCTTGTAAATGTGTTATTTCCATTTCAATTCCCTTTAATTTATTCCTGGGATAAACATACTTCCATCCTCAGATGTTATATATTTTGCACATAAAGATACTGTTTTATAATCTTTTGTTATAATTTGAACAGTACACTTTTTAACTCGTAATAGATCTATATTCCATACATCCATAAAGGCCATTCCACCAATAGAAAGCCCATGACTAATTGATGGTGACCAAATCTTTTTAGCATTATTTCTAACACTTTCAACATTAGTTTTTTTTATTTGTTTAAATTGAGTAAAAGCTCTTAACACACCTTTTTTATCAAGCATATAATATGCATTAAAAGAACATTGAGGATGTTCACACCCTCCAGGCATAAAATCTACTTTTTTAATTTCACCATTTGTTTGCTCTTCTAATTTCCTTAATACTTGAGGGATTGTTAATCTAATTTTCTTATAATCCTTAGGATAAGAGCCAAAATAACTTACAGGTTGAATATATACACCTTTAACTGTTGGAATATTCTTTTTTGCAAAATCTATAATATCTTTTAATCTATCATCATTAGAACCAGGAATAAGGCAAGGAACGAGTACTACTGCAAGGCCTGCTTTTTTAACATTTTCAACAGCTTTATATTTTAAAGGTAAAACATTTTCTCCATATTTTGTAATATATGATTCTTCATTATCTCCATCATATCCAAGATAAATTGTTGTAATTCCACTCTCTTTTAATTTAATAGCATAATCAAGATTTTGAGCGATTTTAAATCCATTTGTATTTAATTGAATATAATTAAACCCCATATCACGAGCTATAGTAGCTAATTCACATAAATCTTCTCTAACTGTAGGTTCACCTCCACAAAATTCTAATGGAGCTCCTTCCCCTGCAAATTCTTTATATTTTTCAAGCTGAGCTTTGCATTCTTCAATAGAGGGAAGATATCTATTTGAATCACGAGTAAAACATACCGGACACTTAGCATTACATAATGAAGTAGCCATTAAAGCAGCCGATACTGGTTGTGATGGATTATCAACAATAGATTCAAATCCACCTTTCATAATATTATCTACTTCAATTTCTGATTTTGGGAGTTTTTCAACTTCTAGGCCTCCATAACTAAGCCATTTGAAATAATTTTCTTCAGTATCATCCCAAGTTAATGTTTTATAAAATCCATGTTCTCTACACTTTTTAACCATGTATATTTTATTATTTTCAACAACTATTTGAGCATATATTTCTTTAAAACATACAGGACATAGAGATTTAGTATAATATAGAATTTTACTCATTATTATATATTCTCTCGCCAGTAGCACTAGTCAAATGAAATGCACATAGTGGAACTTTCTTTAAATCAGAAGTAATAACATGCACACAACAGCCCTTTACTCTATTTATGTCAAAATTCCAACAATCCTGGAATCCCATACCAGATATTGCAATTGTATATTCTCTAACATGATTCATGAAATTTAACATTTTACCTTTCTCATTATCCTGTGGAAGTCTCCACCTCATATTAGTAAATTTATTAGTATTAGCAGCAAAATCTGTATTTTTAGGAGGTTTTATTTGAGAGTTTTCACTTTCTAAATGATGTAATTTTTTTTCTTCATCCACATAATATAAAGTTGAAAAAGCACAATGAGAATCATAACGTTTTCTTGGTGAGAATTCTTCAAATTTCATTTCTCCTGTTTGTTCAACAAGAGCATGCATTACATCAGAAAGACTACATCTATCTTCATCTGGTGGACATTTACCTGGGAAACGACCAAAGTAACTCATAGGTTGAAAATGGATACCTCTAACTGTTGGAAGATTATCTTTAGCAAAATTTACAATTTCTCCAATATCTTTTAAATTTGCTTTAGGAGATACAGTAACAACCAAAAGAACACCAAGATTTGCTTTTCTGCAATTATCTATTGCTTTCATTTTCATATCCACCATAGCTTTACCACGAGTGAATTGATAAATTTCATCACTCAATCCATCAAATTGTAAATAAATTAAATCACAACCAGCATCTTTTAATTCTTTAGCATAATTATCATTATTTGCTAAAATTACCCCATTAGTATTTACTTGAATATGAGGAAATCCCATTTCTTTACCCATTTTTATAATTTCTGGCAAATCTGCTCTTACTGTAGGCTCTCCTCCAGATAATTGAATAGATGGAGTACCGCCTTTTAATACAGTTTCATACATTTTTCTTATTTGAGTTATATCAGGATCATATTTTACTTTTTCAGTATCTGCAAAACAAACCGGACATTTCATATTACATTTATAAGTAATTTCCATAACAGCAGTACATGTTTTTCCTTCATGAATATCACAAAGGCCACAATCAAAAGGACAATTTTTACCCTTCATAAGAGTTGTATTACATTCTGCATGTATTTCAGTTTCTTTAAATTTTTTATATAAATCAGAATCTCTCCAAAACAATGTTTTAAATTCTCCATGAACCGGACACTGTTTAATAATATAGATTTTTCCATCAATCTCTTCATACCACCCTTCAATCTTTGTAAGACATTCTGGGCATAATGTTTCTATATTAAAAAGTTTCATTTTATCTCCTAAAAAAAGCCGCAATTTTTTAGGCTACGACTCTTCTAAAAATAGCTAAACTTAAGCTATTTTTATTACATGTGAAAAGCCTTTCCTAAAGATGTTTTAGCAGTTTCCATAATAATTTCATTTAAAGTTGGATGAGCATGTATACTATTTGCAATATCATCAGCAGTTAATTTTTTCTCTAGTGCAATAGATACTTCACCAATTAAAATATCTGACTCAGGTCCAAAAATTTGACCACCTAAAATTTCATGATTATCCTTTCTAAAAACAAGTTTTATTTCACCAATTGTTTCTTGAATACACATTGCTTTTTCATTTGCATTAAAACTCATATGACCACTAATAGTTTCAATACCTGCTTCATTAGCTTGGCTTTCACTAATACCAACAGCTGAAATTGGAGGTTCCATAAACATTGACCAAGGAATAACTGAAAGATTTGCAAACGATTTTTGACCAACTATATTTTCAGCTGCGACAGCACCTTCTCTTTGAGCTTTATGACTTAATTGAGGACCTTCTGTAATATCACCTGCAGCATAAATATTATCTATATTTGTTTTTTGATATTTATCTACAACAACCAAACCTCTATTTGATAATTCAACACCTATAGAATCAAGGCCTAAATCTTTTGTATTCAAACTTCTTCCAATAGCTACTAAAGTCATATCAGAAATTATTTCATCACCATTTCCTAATGTACATTTAGTTTTCCCATCTTCAGTTTCAATAATTTCTTTAATTGCATTACCTAATTTTAAATCTATATTAAGAGTTTTAGTTATATATTTCTCAGCACTGTCAGTAACAACATCCTCTTTCATAATTGGACAAACATGTTCAGCCATTTCACACAAAGTAACCTTAACTCCAATAGAAGCATAAATATATGCAAATTCTAGACCTAAAGCCCCTGCACCAATAACAGTCATTGTCTTTGGTAGTTCTTGAAGTTCTAAAGCTTCATCACTTGTAATAATTGTTTTTTTATTGATATTGAAAGAGGGAATCATAGCAGGTTCAGAACCTGTAGCAACAACAAAATATTCACTAGTATATGTTTTTACTTCACCATTTAAATCAACAACTTCAATTGTATGGGCATCAATAAATTTTGCTTTACCTGTAATTTGTTCAATACCTCTTGATTTCATCAATAAAGTATCGCCAAAACGAAGGTTTTTAACAGCTTTATTTTTTATTTTTTGAATTTTTGAAATATCAGCAATAGGTTCTACTTCATTTACTATTCCATAATTTTTAGCTTCTTTAATTTGATTTAATACACTAGCTGATTTAACAAAAACTTTTGTAGGTATACAACCTCTATTAATACAAGTTCCACCAATACCATTTTTTCTCATTTCTACAACAGCAACCTTTTTCCCAAGATCACTTGCTCTCATAGCACTAGAGCAACCACCACTACCAGCGCCTATACTAATTACATCAAAATCATACATATTAATGACTCCCTAATATTTTATCATAACAACTTATTTATTTTCTTTCTTATATAATTTTAAAGCTGTTATTGCTGCCCCAAATGCTGCCGTTGATTGAGGATTATCAATCGCAACTACTTTTTTACCTAACATTTGACTAAAAATCTCTGCTATAGCAAGATTGTTAGCAACACCACCTGAAAAAACAATTGGTTCTTGATAAGAAATTCTTGCATTTCTACCCATACTAATAACTCTCGAAGAAATTGAATTTGCAACACCTTTACAAATATTTTCTTTTGAATAACCTTGTGACATATAAGAAATAATTTCTGATTCTGCAAAAATTGTACACATAGAACTAATTTTACAAGGATTGTCAGCTCTTCTAATTAAATCTGCTAATTCATCCATTTTTACTTGAAGTAAACGATGTGTTAATACTTCAAAAAAGCGACCTGTACCTGCAGCACATTTGTCATTCATTTCAAACCTAGAAACGATACCATCTTCCATTTCAATAACTTTGCTATCTTGTCCACCAATATCAATTATTGTATGAACACCAGGATATTGAGCTTCAGTACCAACACCGTGTGCAATAATTTCTGGTTGGTCTTTCTGAGCAAATTCAAAAGCCTTTCTGCCATATCCAGTAGCAACACAATATTTTATATCAACTCTACTTTTATCAACCTGTTCTAAAGCCATATCCAAGACCTTGTTACCACTTTCATTACGGTCATAAGTTGTATATATCTTACTAAAAGCTAATTGTTTTTTGTTTTCATCTATAAGTATGCACTTACTAGTAGTAGATCCAATATCTACACCTGCAAATATCATAATTCTTACCTGCCTATATAATTAATTATTTTTTTTATTTCTAAAAATATTTATATTTTTTGAAATATCATTCTCGCATAAGTTAATTTTGCTTTTGCCATCATCCCTCGACTTTCATCAAATGGACATGAAATTTCTTCATGCCCTATATTATAATAACGAGATAACAAACTCCCAATTTCTATTGGTTTTACTCTGCTCTCTTTACTTAAATGAAGAACTATTGCAAGCAATTCACTGTAATTTTCTTCACTTTTTATAAGCTTAAAATCTTTAAAATATTGGATATATTCACTTACAAAACCAACTCCAGCAAAACAAGGAATATGACTATATTCATATCTTTCTTTTTTATTAATTTTTTCTTTTAGTGCAAAATCATTAATAAGAACATACCCTCCAGGTTTTATTATTCTAGAATACTCTTTAACAAGGTCTGCCTTATTTTGTATAGGAGAAAATGCTGCTTCAGAAAAAATACCATCAAAAGTTTGCTTTTCATAACCAGTATTTGTTGCATCTTCTAGATCAAATGATAAAGAGGGATATCTTTCTTTTGATGTACTTACATTATATTCATTAATATCTAAACCTCTAACATTTAGAGAATATTGCTGAGTTAAATAATTTGTTGCATCTCCATTATTACATCCAACTTCAAGCCAATTTTCCCCCTTATTGGGAGATATAATGTCAATTCCACTAGAGAGAAATTTAAAACGATTTTTCCTTGTTTCAAAAATTCTCAACAGTTGTTCAGGTGTCATTATTTACCCTCTAACATATCTTCAGATGAATTTAATTCTCCAGTTACTAGTTCAGATAATAAATATTCATCACCACATTTTGGACATCTAAGGCCTTCTGATTCTGGTAATTCTAAATCACCATAAACCATAGCGATATCATCAACTTCTTCCATTACTTCATTACATTTTGAGCATTTCCATTGTGCCATGATTTTATCTCCTAATCTTCTTCTAAACTAACAAGTGTAACTCTATGACTATAAGAATCAACAACTTCAGCTTCATCACCAGCTAACTTATATTCAGCATATACAGTATAATTGCCAACTTTACTTCTACAAAGATTATTACCTTCATCACTAATAATTTTTATATTATTTGCTTCTGCAGCATTTATTACAATTTCAACATCACCTTGTTGAATACCACGCTCTTTCATGTTTTCAAGAGCTTCATCAGTAAATTTTATTGTCATTTTTTTCTCCGAAATGGGGGATGAAACATAATTCACCCCCCCTATAAAGATAATTTCAAACCTATATATCTAAGCTTGTTCTTTTCTCATTTTGATAATTTGACTCATTGATTCAATTCTTGTTCTAAGAGCTTCTTCACTGTAATCTCTATCATCCCAGAAGTCAGCTTCCATATAGTAATGTTTTACACCTGTTTCTTTTTCTACAAGTTGAGCAGCGATTTTATGATGAGCACCAAGCCATCTGTCAAAGTCAAAGAAACCCATTAACATACCATCTGGTTTAAAAGTATTTACTTTTTCAATCATAGATTCAATTTCATACCCCATGTTTTGAACCAAGCCCATTCTCAACCATTGTTCAGCTGTAGACATCCACATTTCATTCTTATAGTTAGATGGTTGTAATTGTTTGCTACTTAAAGAGAGAACATCACTAAATGTTGTTGAAATACCATTTTCTCTAAACAATCTATCAATCCAGGGGATACAGAAAGGAACAAAATAAGAACCTATTTTAGGAGAACCTTTTGGCAGAATACCTTCACCTGCTTTAACAACTTTACGTAATTCTTTAGTCAATACATCAATAGCTTTTTCCATATATTGTGTTCCACTATTGAAAGGACAAGTCATTACTTGTTGCAAGTTTGTAAGTGATGCTCCACCGATTACTGGAGGATCTGCTTGACAAATAATAGAAGAAATTGTTCCTATCTTAAATCCTAGTCGTTGATTATCTTTGAAGGTTGCTGCCCAATCTTCTTCTTTTACTTCAATGCCTGTTTTTTCTAAAATCTTTTCAAAATCAACTTTTAATATATCTCCAACATACTTTACACGTGAAGCATCTTCATCATCTTCAGAACCAAAAGCAGTATCGTGTGGCATTCTAGAAATTACATAATTCCAATCATCATTTAATAATAATTGAATCATTTCATCAGTCTTTGGGCCTTCATCACAGTTAAAACCCCAGCTCCAAATTACATCAGGAGATGGAATAACCCCATTTGTATAAGCTGCAACTCTCATCTTATTTAAAGGACAATGTCTACAACCATAAGTAAACCCACTTTGTTCAGCAGAATTAAAGAAAGAAGAAGCCTTATGGAAGAAACCATTTAAAATTGTAACCATCATTAAATCAGGGAACCCAATATATGCTTTATCTTTTGCTGCTTTTTTAAGAACATTATATGGAGTACCAATAGCAGGAAGAATACCATAAATTAATTTTACACCTTCTTCTTTATAACGTTTTGTTCTACCAATTTCGACTAATTCGCGCATATATGCACCAATCATTAATCGAACCCCTTGATATTGCACATCCCAGTTAGCAGGAATATATTCATCTAAAGCATAAGCTACATCTGTTTCAGATAATTTACAAAGGTCACATGCAATTTTAAAATCAGGAAGTAACTCTTCTACTTCTTCTGCAGGAATTTCACAGAATTCTAATAAAGCTTTATAAACATTACGATCCATTAATTTGCTCCTTTAAGTTGTTCTACATAACTTTCTATTCTTGTAGTTAGAGGACCCATTGATTCTCTTGTATATTCATATGATGATTCTAGTTTTAGCATTGAAATATTATCTTCTTTAAAACTCTTAGCAAGACAAGTACATTCCATATCGTAGATTTCATCAAAACTCAATTGATACCAAAGAACACCATCAATTTTATAATCTTCAATTAGTTTCTTCATAAACTCATATCTGATTTTCCAAGCTGGTTGAAAAACATCAATTGGTTCACATTCTCTCATACGGCATTTTGCATATGCTGCAATTGGATCATCTGTAATTGATACCTTATGTCTATATGTTCTAATACCATCATCCATAAAATCAGCGGCAATACATCCCCCTACTTTCTCAACTAGATTTGGAGCAATATAGTCACCAATTGCAACAACACGACCTGCAATCAATAAACGAGGAGCATCTTCTTCAAAAATACCTGGAGCATCTTTTAATTCATCATATAATTGTTCTAATTTTTCAATCATAACTTCTGGTTGAATTTTATATGAATAGTGATTCAATTTAATAAAATCAGAGAAACCAATTGGAGGATTATCTTTTTTACGTAAATCTGAAATTTTATTTAGTAATTCATTAATTTTATTTGTTAATTCAAATTCATGATTTAAAGCCTCTGTAGTAATTTTATTACCTGTTAAATCTTCAATTTTCTTAACCATTGCTCTTAAACTATTTGTGTAATATTCTAAAGCAATATCTTTTGTCCAATCGGCGGGAACTCCAACTTTTGCAATTGGATATTTTTCATATTCTAGTAATTCGGAAATACGACCAATATGACAATCTGTTTGGCCAGTTACAATTAAATCAGCAATTGGCGTGATTGGATCTAAATCTAATTTAATATTTCCGGCTATTGTTCTTGCTAATGGGTTCATAAATCTTAACATTGTATCTAATACTGCTTCAGGTGGTTCTGGTTCTCCACCACGACACATAATCCAAGGTTCTGCTTTTGCAGCACGGATTACCTCTTCTGGTACAAAATTACCTGTATATTCTACAATACAGGTTCCAGCTTTTTTAGCATTTTTAAGCTCTTTTACACGACTACGAGAAAGTGCATCAAGTTCTTTCATGATTTCTTTCATATACGTAAAACTCCTTTAAAGAAAATATTGCTCTTTTGGAATAAATAAAAATTTATTGAATAAAGTATATTAAAACTATATTTTCAGGCCTTTCAAAAGTAAAGATTTGAAAAGTAGGATTTATTTTGAATTTTCGTACATTTTGTATGATGTGTTTAGGTGTTATCTTGACTTATTATTTATATAACAAATATCTTTAAGATAATATGTATGAAACCAAATAGTAATACATTGCAAAACATATCGAGGAACAAATGGAATTTAATTTTAAATTAATAGAAGAGCATATTAAAAAAAAATATGAAATTTTATTAAGCAAAAATAAAAATAAAAAAGTCTTTATAAATCAAATGCTTATTTATTCCCACAAAATAGAATTTATAAATAATCAACTTTACCTTTGTGAAAAAAAAACAATTCCTTATAACTCAAAAAACAAAAATTATATTATAATATCCATTGGATTACCTGAAAACAGTCATCTAATTGATAATATCATTGCTATTAAAGGAAAAATTAATCACCAAGAATTATATAATTACATTTTAAGTTTATTTACCTATTGTATTAAAATCAAAGAAGAACTTTATACTTCATTATTAAAAGAAGAAGCTTTAGAACCATTACTTAAAAGAGTCTCCCAAATAATTGGCAATCCAATTTACTTAATGGATGCAAATATAAAAATGATTGCAATGGCTGATGATGGTACAAATGCCATAATTTATTCAGGAAGTAATTGGCTTAGGCAAGGTACTTTAGCTGAAGATTTTAGAGAAAAATTGGAAGCGTCCCATGATTACAATAAACTTTTCAATATACATAATAAAGGATACTGGGTAGCCAAGAAAGATTCCTATATTAAATATAATTATTTATTCTATAATTTCTTTATAAACAATTTCTTTTCAGGACGTATGGTAATTTATGAAAGTAACAAACCCTTATCTAACCTAGACAAATATTTATTAAATATTCTATTTGAATTAACTCAAATTACAATAAAAAAAATGGACTTAATGGATGCAACAAAGAAATCAAATATTGAAATATTATTAGATAGATTATGTGATGGAATACAATTGCCACAAAACAAATTGGAAAATATTCTAAAAAAAATTAATTGGGAATTAAATGATACTTTTTATTGTTTCTGTCTCCAACTAAGACCTTCTGATTTTATTTATAAAACAATTTTACCAGTTATTAATACAATAGAAAGAAACATCGCAAATTGCATTGTTTTTAAAAAGCAATGTAATTTATGTGGTGTTGTAAAACTAAATAATCCAAAAGATAAAAAAAATAGTATTGCGACAATTGAAAACATATTACAACAATATGCTTATCATATTGGTATTAGCTTATCTTTTTCAGGAATTAAAAAATTAAAAACATATTGGAATATGGCAAATATTGCGCTAAAAATGCAAGAATTTGATAAAGATAATCATTTACATCGTTTTGAAAAATTAATAATTAACTATTTAATCTTAAAAACTTGTGATGATTTTGATTTTACAATTCTTTGTCCTGAAGGGTTAAAGGACTTAATACATCAAGACTATAAACACAACTCCGAACTTGTTAATACACTAAAAGTATACCTATCAAATGATAGGAAGCAAAAACAATCTGCAGAAGAACTGTTTATCCATAGAAGTACTTTTTTATCAAGACTTGAAAAAATTGAAGAAATTACCAATTGTGATTTTGAAAAAACAGATGAAAGACTGCTATATTTAATTTTGATTAGATATTATCAACAAAGTGGTGAGGAATTTCTAATTGATAACTAGAAACCAAGCAATAAATTATCTTAAATTTTTTTCTGCTGATTTATTAAAAAATGAAACACTTGAAGGCTTTATAAATATTTGTAACAAATTTGAATTAACTGATAAAGATCTTGATAATTCACTTAATAATTTAATCCCTCAATATTTTGATTTATCAATTAATTCCATCAAAGAAATTATTTCAATATATCTTTATGAATTTTCTACATTAGGCCTTTTAGATAAATACAAACTAAAAATTTATGGGGGAACTCCTCATCAAGTTATATGTTTTGATGCAATAGCAAATGCTAATAATTTAGCCTATATTGGATTTCCGGATTACCTTTCAACCTTGATATTAGGTTTATTCTTTAATAATACAAGGCAATTCAATAATTTTGATGTTTATATGTCAATAAGTCAAAAACATTGTCCCTTTAATCAAAGTAAAGCTTCAATTATTATGAAAAATTTTATCCCAGAACCTAATATATATTGGGTTAATGGTACTTACTGCAGTGAAGCCCCAAAAACTCATGAATTATTAACAATGCTTGGAAAAAACTGGAATACAATAATCACAAATTTATCACATGATTCAAAATTTAGTTATGAAATAACACAAGATAAAAATCAAATAAAATACTTAGCAAATCAATATAAAACAGCTTATGAAAATATTTATAAAACAACGGGTATAAAGGTTTGTAAAAAAGATTTTGCAAAAGCTATAAAGGATAATGCTAGAATCACAAATAAATTATGTGAAATTGAAAGTATAATAAACCATAATAAATATATTCCTATTTCAATAAATGAGATTTCACTATTTTCAATTGTTCTCACCCTAAGATTGTCACAAGGATATAAAAAATATGAAAAAGTACTAGATCATTTTATAAATGAAATAGAAGATAGAATAGATAATAAATTTTCTATAGCAAATAAAGAAATTAAAAAAGCTTCTTGTACTTTTATTGCTTTAACAGTTCCTATAATACATAAAGAAATTGAAGAATACGGTTATGTATTAACTCATTCAATATCTCTATCCTTACCACAATCAACATTTAATAAATTGCATTCATTTAATGAATATGAAATTCTGGCAGAATTATGGTTAAGACAGCCCTTTAGTGGAAATTTAGGCCAATATATAAAATTAATAGCTAACGAATTACAAAAAAATAACATTAAAACTCTTTTCTATGGTGTGTTTTCCTATGATAGATGGTTAGGTGCTTTTGAAAAGCATGCAGTTAAAGCCTTAGAGAATGAATATAATATAAAATGTATAAAAGTTAGAAAACCATTTTTTTATTCTTAATAACTTTCATTTTAAACAAAACTTAGCACTTTCTTAATATCTTAATAATAAAATGCTTACAACTTTATAATAAATTCTTATTAGAAAATCATTTTTAATAGGAGATTTATGAAATGAAAAAATTTATTATAGCATTATTTGTGCTATCAGTTTCTCTAACAACAATATTTGCACAAGGTGCAAGTGAATCAAGTACAAGTGTTAAAGATAATGCACCAATTGAAATAACATTTTGGCATATATTTGGTGATGCAAGAGGACAATGGATAGAAGATAGAGTTCAAGAATTTAATAAAATACAAGATAAATATCATGTAACCCAAGAAAATAAAGGAAGTTACCGTGATACACTCCAAGCTTCCCTTTTAGCATACAGACAGGGTTCAGCTCCAACTTTAGTTCATGTTGCAGAAGCTGGTTCACAGGCAGCATATGATTCAGGTATTTTCATGCCAATTAGCGATATTGGTGCATTTGATACCTCTGATTATATAGATCCAGTTTTAAACTATTACACAATAAATGGGAAAGTAAATTCTATACCTTTCAATAGTTCATCACCAGTATTATATATAAATACAGATATGTTGGTAAAAGCCGGTTATGATAAAGATTGGACTCCTAAAACATTCTCAGATATAATTGAATCATTAGAAAGAGCTCAAAAAGCTGGAGTAAGTAATGCGAAATATACAGATTGTATCCATGCTTGGTTCTTTGAAGAATTAGTTGCAGAACAAGGTGGCTATATGTATAACAACGGCAATGGTCGTGATGCAAGAGCTACTGAAGCATCCTTAGGTGGAACAGCAGGTATTAATGTAGCAAATTTCTATAAAGAATTAGCAGATAAAAATCTAATTGCCTGGACAGGTAAAGTTGAAGATTGGAGTGGTTCTGATAACATTTTTACAAATGAAAAAGCTATGTATCATATAACATCAACTGGGGATATTAATGTTATAAGTGAAGGAGCTAAAGGTAAATTTAATTTAAATGTTGGTATGCTTCCAATAGCTGATAATACAAAAAGAAATGGTACAGTAATCGGTGGTGGTTCAATTTGGTTAACAAAAGGACATTCTCAAGAAGAAATGGAAGGTGCTAGAGACTTTATTTTATATATGACTAATACAGAAAACATGGTTTCTTGGCACAAACTTTCAGGATATTATCCTGTAAGAAAATCTTCTGTTGACCTATTAGAAAAAGAAGGTTGGTTTGATACAAACTCTCTTCAAACTGTTGCATTTGACCAATTATTAAATACAATTCCTAATAAAGCAACTGCTGGAGCTTTAGGTGGTACAGTATATGATCACAGAACTTATATTGAAGAAGCTCTTGTAAAAATCATAAATGGTGAGGATGTTAATAAAGCAATGGATGAAGCTGTTAAATTAACTAACGCAAAAATCAAAGAATACAATGCAAACTTTTAAATAAAAACAATAACTATCAGGTATTATAATAAATATTTTACCTGATAGTTTTTATATAAGGATATAAGATGAATCAAAATAAAAATGCAATATTTAAAGCTAAGGTAATCCCTTATCTTTATTTATTTCCAACAGCTTTAGTACTAATTATATTTATATACTATCCTGCTATTAAAACTTTTATATTAGCCTTTTATAGAAGCAATTTCATTTTAGGTACAAGAAAATTTATAGGATTAGAAAATTTTAAAAATCTATTTAGTGGCGTTTTAGCACCTGGATTTATACAGACCTGTATTCAAACAATAGTATTTAGTTTTCTAGTAGTAATACTAGGCCTTAGTATCTCAATGTTCTTAGCGGTATTAACCAATGAAAAAATTAAGGGAGCTAAATATTACATACTTTTACTTATCTGGCCTTTTGCCCTATCCCCAGCTGTAGCTGGAACAGTTTTTTCCTTTATATTCAATCCTGAAGTTGGAGTTATCAATATTTTTCTAAGTTCAGTATTCAATGTAAAACCAGGTTGGTTAACAAACCCCTACCTTGCATTTTTTGTAGCAGTATTTGCTGCAGTTTGGAAAAATCTTGGTTATAATATAGTTTTTTATATAGCAGCTTTTCAAAATATATCAAAAGATCCACTTGAAGCTGCTGAAATTGATGGAGCATCCAGATTCTCAAAGTTTATACACATTTTATTCCCTTTATTAAGTCCCACAACATTCTTCTTATTGTTTACAAATATTACTTATAGCTTATTTGATTCCTTTGCAATTGTTGATGTACTGACAAGAGGAGGCCCCATGGGCCCTTCTCCGTATATGGATAATGTAGGATTAACAACGACACTTATGTATAAGATATTTTTAGATGGTTTCGGAGGCTCTTCTAATATGGGTTTTGCAGCCTCTGAAACCTTTGTCTTAATGATAATAGTAATGTTTATAACAATGTTTCAATTTGGATTTTTAGGAAAGAAGGTAAATTACGATGTATAATAAAAAAATTAATAAAAACAATATTTGGATTCATATAATCTTAATAATAGCTGTAATTTTAGTTTGTTTTCCTCTGGTTTTTACAATTATAAAAAGCACACAATCTTTAATTGAAGTTACAACCCCATCATTATTGATTGGTTCTTCATTTCTTTCTAATATGAAACAAATCTGGGGTGAATTTCATATGCACACCTACATGCTTAACTCTTTATTGTATGCCTTTATAATAACATTAGGAAAAGTGGTTTTATCTTTATTTGCAGCAAATGCTTTAGTCTTTTACAAATTTAAATACAAAAACTTCATATTCGCTTTTATCATAATCACATTAATGTTTCCAATAGAAATATTAATACTCGGATTATTTGAAGTAGTAAGCAACGCCCCAGCATCAAGTTTCTCTACATTTTTATTATGGGTGTTAAATCCAATGGAATTATTATTTGCACCCACAAAATACGGCTTTGGAATGGGAGATACAAAACTAGCAATAATTTTACCCTTTCTAGCTTCTGCAACTGGTGTATTCTTATTTAGACAACAATTCTTATCAATTCCAATTTCTATTTGTGATGCAGCTAAAATGGATGGAGTTAACTCAATTCAATTCTTATTGAGAATACTAATTCCTATGAGTATTCACACAATTGGAGCGTTAACACTAATTCAATTTGTTTATATTTGGGACCAATATATTTGGCCAAGGATTATCATTCAACACAACAGTGCTCAAGTAATACAAGTTGGATTAAATGCAATCCAAAGTGGAGGAGATTCTATACAATGGAATTTAGTAATGGCAGGTGCTGTTGTAACCATAATACCACCATTAATCATTTTTGCATTATTATATAACTCATTTATGAAAGGCTATGCTCTCTCCTCTAATAAATAGACTTTTATAATTTATATTTAGGGGAAAGATATAATTCTTTCCCCTATTTTTTATTAAAAACTTGCTTTGGCACAAACTATAGACATGGTATCAACATTAAAAGCATCAGCAATTAATTTACATTTTGTTAAAAGCAAATAAAATAGATTATCTCTTGGCTTTTCACTTAAGCTTTCAAAGTTACCTTGACCTTTAGCAATAACTAAATCAACATCATTATATAAAGTATTTAATTCATCAGTACAACGATCTAAAACAGTGCCTAATGAAGTATCTCCATTTTCAACAATTGTTGCAAACTTATCCATACCTACCTGAATGGCATCCTCAAGTAATATATCATTTACAGCACTAAAGCCTCTAACAACATAATAGATATCAAGATTAGGATAATATTTTTTTAAAGTTTCTATAAAAACTCTATCAAAAACAATTTCACCACAATTATCTCCAATATATAATATTTTATTACTTGATTTAATCTTATCTAAAAGAACTTTTGAATCATCTATACCAAAGGAGGTATGTTCAATTTTTTCAATGGCACTTAAAAGATCTTCAAGTGAGAAATTTCTTGTAATAGCTAAATCTAATAAATTACCTTGAATTGCTGTAGCTAGAGCCATTCTAAGAGGATTTTTAGATTCATTTATTGCCTTTTCAATCGCAGGAACATAAGTTAAGAATTTATCATTATATTTAGCTTTAATGTCTTTATAAATATCTTCCCCATCAAAGTATTCAACAATTTGTTTCCAGATATTACCATAAATTTCTGGAGAAGTTTTACTATAATCTTCCGTAGATAAAGTTTTTAAAACATCTTTTAATAGAACAAACTTTTCATCTCCAAGATTCTTCATTTTTGAAATCTTTGCTACTTGGTCCAGAATACAATTTATACAATTTGGTTCAAATTTCATTTAAATACCTCAATATTTCATCACATGTAATAGATGTAATATCAAGATACCTAATCAAAACAATTATTTCAACAAGGAGTGAAAAATTTAAAATATAACATAGAAGGATTTCCCTATCTAATTAAAATAGGGATAAATAATTAATTAACTTTTAAGAATTCTATTTCTTTTTTAATTTCATTTTAAAAAAGACATGCCTGTGTAAAAATATCAAACAAGCAGGGATAAGAATAACAATAATACTCATTAATAATTCATTTGACGATGCAAATCTAGCTATATCATTCATTGTGTAATACAAAACAAAACCTAAAACAATAAATAATGCTAAATGAAATATACCAACTACTTGCTTTCTTTTTAACTTTGCCATTTTTACTCCTTAAACTTTATACTTACTATATTAGAAGAAAATCCTAAATAAAACAAATTAAATTTTTGCTAAAATATTCAGTTTTAAATTTGACACTTTTGACTAATTGTGTCAAAATAAAATAAAGATAACAAATTTATAATATAAGGATGGTTAATGGTCGATATAATATCAATCATAAAAAAATTAAAAAAAAATACTTTTTCCATAATTAATCCTATGGAAACAAAAATGCTATTTAAAAATTTATATTGTATTAAAGATGGTGATTCAAATTATTTTATATATAAAAAAGGTAATAAAATAATAGCAATAGATAGTGGCTATAAAAATAGCACAACAAGAGATGATGAATTAAAAAAAATTGGAATACAGCTTGAAGATATAAATTCAATTTTTTTAACACATATAGATAGTGACCACGCAGGGTGCCTTTATGAAGAAAATCCAGCATTCAATAATATAGAGATTTATTTACATGAAAATGAAAAAGCTCATCTTCTTAAAAAATCGGAAAGAGTAAAAGTTGGGTTTATAAAAATAAATCACAAACTAGAAGCAGTAAATAAAATTAAATATTTTAAAGATAATTCACCAATTTACGTTGGCGATATTAAAATCAAACCTATATTAACTGAAGGTCACACTTTAGGGCACACATGTTATTTTATCGATGATAAGTATCTATTTATTGGAGATAGCTTAATTTTAAATAAAGGTTTGGGATATAGATTCTTTGATTTACTAGGATTTAATAATAAACAAAATAGTAAATCCTTACTAAATCTTAAAGACTTTGCAATAAAAAACAAATGTGAATATATAATTACTTCACATACAGGAATTTCTAATGATATTGAAAAAGCTTTTAAATACTATAATAGAAAATTATCTTAAAAATACTATTATTTTTAAGAAATAAAATAATTTTAATTTTTTATATTTGCATATTTAAGTAGCATCTTTGTATAAGAATGTTTCGGATTTACAAAAACTTCAAGAGTTGCACCGCTTTCTATTATTTCACCTTTTTTCATTACATATATTTTGTCTGAAATTTTTTGAGCCAATGATAAATCATGAGTAATAAAAAGCATTGAAAAACCAAATTTATTTTGTAATCCTTTAATTAATCTTAATATATTTGCGCCAGTAGATGCATCAAGCATAGCAGAAATTTCATCTGCAATAAGTAATTTAGGATCCATAATCAAAGCCCTTGCAATACTTATTCTTTGTTTTTGTCCTCCACTTAACATAAATCCCTTCTTTAATAAAAATTCATCACTACATGGAAGTTGCACGTTTTTTAACATCGCTTTTACCTTATCATTTCTTTTTTCTAATGTTTCCCATTTAATTATATCCAAAGGTTCTCTAATAATTTTTAAAATGCTTTTATGTTCATTAATTGCTGATATTGGATCTTGAAAAACCATTTGTAAAGAATGCCTTTTAGAAGTTTCACTGTTTTGCACAACTTTTCTCCCCTCAAAAATTACATCGCCCTCATCAGATGTTTCAATACCAACAATTATTTTTGCTAATGTTGATTTTCCACTTCCTGTTTGACCTATTAAAGATACTACTTCACCACTTCTGATTTTTAAATTACATAATTTGCAAGCTTTAACACCCTTATAAGATTTAGAAATATTAAAAGCATCCAATAAAGTTACAATACCTCCTCTATGACAAGCAACCATTCTATTTGTACTAGTTTTTTCTAAATTTGGAACTTTATTTTTACAAATATCTATAGCTTGTGTACATCTATCATAAAAAGGACACATAGTTCCACAATTCATATTAGAATTTCCTGGAATCCCCCACATATCCTTATATGGATTAATAGCTGGGGAAGCTTCTAAAAGACCTCTTGAATAAGGATGCTCAGGAGCTTTAATAATTTCATCTGTTCCCCCTTTTTCAACAATAATACCACCATATAAAACGATTAGTGATGAAGCTATTTCTTTAATAATATTTAATTCATGGGAAATAATTATCATAGAGAAATTTATTTTTTTGTGCAAATGCATTAATAATTCAGTAATTTCTTTTTTCGAAACTGCATCAAGAGCCATAGTAGGTTCATCAACTATCAATAGTTTTGGTTCTAATGATATAGCCATTGCTATTAAAACTTTTTGTCTCATTCCCCCTGATAATTGATGAGGATAAGCATCATACCATTTTCTGTCTAATTTAACCAAATCAAATAATTGAAAAACTTGTTGCACTGCAGCATATTTAGAAATCTTTTTATGAGCTAATATCGTTTCACTAATCTGATCCCCAACACTTAATAAGGGATTTAAAACATCTAAACTATTTTGAAAAACAATAGAAATAGTATCCCATCTGAGCTTTTTCAAAACTTTTTTTTTGGCTGATAACAAATCTAAATCTTCATAAAAAATCTTTCCATCAATCTTTTCTTCTAATAATCCCATTATAGTAAGTGCTAAAGTTGATTTTCCACTCCCAGATTCCCCAATTATTCCTAGAACTTCACTTTGATGTAAAGTAAAATTAATATTTTGTAATGCATAATATTGTTCAAAGCCTTTATATTTTACATTTAAATTTTTTACTTCTAATATTTTTTTCATATCACACCTATAATTTTTTATTCATCAACTTTTCAATATCACGAGAAATAAAAGAAAGTGATAAAATTAACAAAATCAACATTACCAATGGACTTAAAATCCACCATTTCCAATACTCAGTAAAATAAATTCCTTGAAAACTCATTGCATGATTTAAAATAATTCCCCAACTTTTTGAAGTTGGATCACCTAAACCTAAGAAAGATAAACTTGCTTCTGAAATAATTGCATGACTAGCAATTCTAAATGTTGAAACTAAAACCATTGGTAATATTTGAAATATAAAATGATTAAAGACCAAATAAAAAAAATTTGCACCATAGCTTTTCGCTGCAACTATATAGCTCTCATTTTTTAACATTTTAACTTTAGCCCTAATCATTTTCGCAGGCCCTACCCAAGATAATAGACTTACAACTAATATAATAGTTTTAGTGCTTGGCCCTAAAAAAACACTTAAAACAATTATTAAAGGCAATTGAGGTAATGTTGTAATAATATCACAAAGTGCACCTATTATTTTATCATAGATTCTTCCTTTATACCCTGCTAATATACCAAGTATACTTCCACCAAGCCCTGATAAAAAAGCACTAAAAAAACCTATAGTTAAACTTATTAAAGAGCCATGAATTATTTGAAAAAATATATCCATTCCTAAATCATCACTTCCTAAAAAATTTTTAAAATTAGGAGCTAATAAAGGCTCACAACACGGAACTCTATACAATTGAGGATCAATAAATATTGAACAGATAGCAAAAATAATATTTATTGAAAGGATTACAATCCCAAACTTGCCACTGTTACTAAATCTTTTCATTTTCTTAAATCCTTGGATCTATCTTATTATTTATAAATTCTGCTAAATAATTCATAATTAGAACCAATAAAGCAATCAAAAGAAAAATTGATTGAATCATTGGGTAATCACGTTTTAAAACTGATTCTTTCATTAAAGATCCAATACCTGGATATGCAAACACATTTTCAACCAATATAGTTGCTCCAAACAATTTTCCAATGGTCAAAAAAACCCTAGCTATAATAGGGGCAATAGAATTTTTCAAAATATAATAATAATTAATTCTTTTTTTTGATAAACTTTTAGCATAACCAGTTCTAATATAATCTTTTGAAATAACTGTAATCATACTACTTCTTGATAAAATATAAAATTGACCAATAGATGGAATACTCATAGTTAACATTGGTAAAAGAGCATGACGAATTAAATCAAAGATATAAAAAAAGGAAAATGAAGGTTTTAAAAAAGGACTAATTCCCCCAGATAAAGGAAACCAATTTAATTTTGCTGCAAAAACAAATAAAAATACAACTCCAATCAAAAAAGCTGGAATTTCAGTTATTACAATCATTAAGCCATAAATAAACTTATCAAATTTCCTATTTCTATTTATTACACTTATAATAGCAAAACCAATTCCTATTACAGCTCCTAAAACTAAAGAAGAAAGAACAATCAATAATGTCCAAGGTAACCTATCCAAAATTACATCTATTACATCAGCTTTATAATATATACTATAACCAAAATCACCTTTAAAAATATTTTTATAATATGATATAAATTGGTCTAACAAAGGTTCATCTAAACCATAATAAGCTTTTAATTCATTAATTTCTTTATTAGAATATTGAATATTAGAGTACCCATCTTCAGCTGACAAATCTAAAAATGGGTCTCCAGGCATCATTCTAGGTAAAAAGAAATTAATTGTTAAAATAGAAATTAAAACAATAATTAATCTTTTCACAATTTTTCCAAAATTATTTTATCTAATTAAATATGACAATTTATTATGTTCATAATAATTATGGTCATATCTACACATCCAATTATCATATACATCAGGCCTATAAACAAAAGTCCATAAAGCACCTTGCATTAAATACATTGGAACTTCATCAGAAATTATATACTGTGCACTATCTAATAAAGCCTTTCTTTTCTCTAAATCAAATTCTACAGATTGTTGTTCTAAGATATCTTCTAACTCTTCATTAGACCAACCTTTTAAATAATTACTTTTCTTAGTATATATATCTCTCAAATAGTCAGGATCTCCACCCATATTCCCATAAAAAACTAATACTAATTCATAATCACCTTTTACAATAGCATCATCTCTTGAAACTGAGTCTATTGCTTTAATAGTTACATGGATATTAACATCTTCTAATTTTAATTTAATCAATTCACACATTTTCATGCTTTCTGAAGAATTATCAGTTAAAAGAGTGAAAGAATATTCCTTTCCATCTAACAAATCTAAAGCTTTTTCTTTGTTATAATCATATTTGACAACATCCTCATTATAATAAGAACTAAAATTAGGTATATATCCAGCACTTGATTTGAAGGCAACCCCTCTATCAATCTTTTCAATTAATTCTTGAACATCAATAGCATAAGCAATTGCTTTTCTTAAGTTTTTATCTTGCAATTCAACTCTTTTTTCCATATTCATCATTAATCTATAACTATGTAATGCCGCAACTTGAGATAAAGTGTATTCCTTACTATTTTCGTATCGATTAATAAGATCTGGTGAAATGGTTGTCAAATCAATTTCTCCATTTTCAAAAGCTAAAATGTTATCACTTACGGGAATCCATTCTATTACATCAACCGCTTGTTTTAATCCCCAATAATTTTTATTTGAAACAAGCCTATAAGTTCCTAATGCACTATCATAAGAATCTACTATAAAAGGACCACTTCCAACACAGTTATCAGTTCCTTGATAGTTTTTAGGATTATCAACATTTTCCCAAATATGTTTAGGGATAATCTTTAAATATCCCAAGTGTTCTAAATAGGAAACACTAGCAGAAATAGTATGAATTTCAACAGTTTTTTCATTTATAACTTTTACATCATCAATAATGAACTTACCATTTACTATTAATGTATCATAAACTGGTGGATGCTTTTTATAATATTCAATGCTAAATTTTACATCATCTGCTGTTAAATTAATCCCATCCTGCCATTTGGCTTCTTGCTGCAAATAAAAAGTATATGTTTGCCCATCCTCAGATATATCCCAAGCAGAAGCAAGCCAAGGAATTAAACCATCCTCATCACGCTCTAATAATGTATCATAAATTAAAAAAGTTCTAAAAATACCAGGACCTCTTCTCATATGCTGAAAAGGGTTTAAGGTCCCTACATTTCCTCCAGCTAAATGCAGAACTTTCTCATTTTGATTATTATTTATCTTTTCTGATACTTCACTATTCCCATTAGCAAATACAGAAACTAAACTAAAAAACAAAATAGTTAAAAAAACTAAATTTTTTTTCATATACAAACTCCTTATTTATGTTAGCATAGATTAACATAAAGTTCGGATAGTATGAATACAATTAAGATAAAAGTCAATAAAATATTAATAAAAATATATTTTTAAAATATTACGATATAAAACATACAATTTTTTAATATTTTTATTAGTTACAACTAACTTATAATCAATAAATAAGCTTTATTAGAAATCTTTATTGTGATATCATAACTTTGAGGTAAAAAATGAATAAAGAAATTACAAATAAAGAAATCTCTGAATTTGAAAACAATTTTTTTAGAGATACCAAAAATTATATCGCTCAAAATGCTGTTATAAATAATGGAATAATGCAGAGTGCAAAATCAATTAGAAGTATAATAAAAAATACTCATGAATTTTCAATTGAAGTAAAAACAGGTAAAATAACAAACCAAAAACAATCTGGTAGATGCTGGATGTTTGCAGCACTAAATGTTATGAGATTGGAAATTATGAAAACCCTTAATCTTGAGACTTTTGAACTATCACAAGCCTACCCTTTCTTCTTTGATAAATTAGAAAAAACTAACCATTTTTTAGAAAATATAATCGAAACCAGAGATGAAGATGTTGATTCAAGAGAAGTAGCCTTTTTATTAAAAGATCCATTAGGTGATGGCGGACAGTGGGATATGTTTGCATCCTTAATAGACAAATATGGTGTTGTTCCAAAAACAGTTATGCCTGAAAGTTTTAGCTCTTCTCAATCAAAATTTATGGACAAATTATTGACTACTAAATTAAGAGAATTTGCATATCAAATTAGAACAGCCGCTAAAGAAAACTCAAGTATTAAAGATTTAAGAAATCAAAAAGAAGAAATGTTAAACACTATATATAGAATGCTTAGCATCAATCTTGGTGAACCTCCAAAAACTTTTACCTTTGAAGTTAAAAATAAAGATGACAAATTCATAAGAGAAACTAATATAAGTCCTAAAGAATTCTATGATAAATATATAAATATGAACATGGATGATTATATTAGTATTATAAATGCGCCAACTGAAGATAAGCCTTTTAACAACACTTTTAGTGTTAAATTCTTAGGAAATGTACAAGGTGGTAGACAAGTTAAATACCTAAATCTCCCAGTTGAAGAGTTAAAAGCTTTAGCCATAAAACAATTACAAAATAATGAAGCTGTATGGTTTGGCTCTGACGTTGGACAATTTAGTGATAAAGAAACAGGAATTATGGATTTAGATATTTATAATTTAAATAATTTATTTAGCACAGAATTCAACTTAACAAAAGGTCAGAGACTTGAATATGGAGATAGCTTAATGACTCATGCTATGGTTCTAACAGGCGTAAATCTTGATGAAAGCAACAATCCTAATAAGTGGAAAGTTGAAAACAGTTGGGGTGATGCACCAGGTAATAAAGGTTATTATGTTATGAGTGATAAATGGTTTAATGAATTTACCTATCAAATTGTTATTAACAAAAAATATCTATCAAAAAATCAATTAGAATTATTAGAAAAAGAACCAATTGTATTAAAACCTTGGGATCCAATGGGTTCTTTAGCTTTATAAAACTTAATTTAATACTCATATAAAATTACATAAAAAATATTTTTTATAGAAAACAATATAATAGAGTATTAATTTTTTAAATATAAGTAGTATAAGTGTTGGCAAAATTATAACTATTTGTTATATTTAGCCACGAACTAAGTATGAGATTATACCAAAAAAAATGCTAATTTTTATTAAAATTAGTATTTTTTGTTGTTTATTTCTTGCTTTTGTTTTATTTTTTATTAACTTTAGGGGTAGTTCAAACAGTTTTGTTTGTGTATAATCTCATAGGTTATAATATAATAAGTAATTAACAAGTCCTTTGACTTGTATCTGATATTTTATTTAGGTCAATGCGACCAAAAAGGAAGAAGATAGCATGATCGCTGATAAACAAATCAAGGAAACAGAAAATTCCTCAGTCGAGTTGTCCATCACATTGACAGCACAATCTATTGAAGATGCTTATACTGCTTTATTAAAAAAGTATGCTAAAGACATCACAATGAAAGGTTTTAGAAAAGGTAAAGCTCCTTTTAGTTTGATTGAAAGAAAATATGGTGAAATGATTCGTGAAGAATCTACATTCAATGAATTAGAAGAAAATTTAAAAGTTGCTTTAGACGAAGTTGAAGACAAATATAAACCACTTGCATTTAGCACTCCAACTTTATTAAACGAAGAAAGCTTAACACCATTCAAACCTAATACAGATTTAACTTATACTGTTAGTTATGATGTAATGCCTCAATTTGAAGTTCCTGAATACAAAGGACTTGAACTAGAAGTTCCTAGTGTAAAGGTTGTTGCTAAAGATGTTAATGCTGAAATTGAAACATTAAGACAACAAAACGCATTTGTTGTAAGTAAAGAAGATGCTGCTACTGAAGGTGACATCGTTACTGTAGATTTTGCTCAATTAGATGAAGATGGAAATGAAACTGGCGCTTTCAATAAGAAAGACGCAGTTATCACAATTGGTAAAACTCACAACTTCTTTGAATTAGACAATGAATTCATTGGCATGAAAGCTGGTGAAAGCAAAACTATTGAAAAAGAATTTGCAAAAGATTTTGCTAGTGAAGAATATGCAGGCAAAACTATTTCTATCAAAATTGATATGAAAGAAGTTAAATTTAATGATGTTCCAGAGCTTGATGATGAATTTGCACAAGATGTAAATGAAGAATACAAGACAGTTGCTGACTTAAAGAAAGCTACAAAAGCTAAATTACAAGAAAGAGCTGAACAAAAACTTAAAGACTTAAAGTATCAAGCAGTTGTAGATGCTTTAATTGAAAAATGCCCAATTGTTCCACCTAAATCAATGATTGATGCACAAGCTGATCAACAAATCAACAATATTGCAAGATCAAATAATATGGATATGGAAACATTCGCTAAGATTTTTGAAATGCAAGGTCAAACATTAGACCAACTAAAAGAAACATGGACACCTTCCATTATTAAAGATATTAATGTTGGCTTAATTAAAGAAAAGATTAAAGATCTTGAAACTTTCGAAATCAGTGAAGATGAAGTAAAAGAAGCTTTAGGCGATACTTCTTCTTACAAACCCGAACAACTTGATTACCTAAAAGAAATGATTACTGATGAATTAAAACTTCAAAAAGTTAATGATTTCTTAATTGAAAACAACACTTTCACAAAAGGTAAAGAATTAAGCTACGATGAATTAATGAATGGCCCTGTTGCTGAATAATTCAAAATTTGCTTTAATATCAAGGCGGGACTATGTACAGTTCCGCCTTTTTAACACTTTATAGGAGTAATTAATGGACAAAAGCAAAATGCAAACCATGATTCCAATGGTTGTCGAACAATCCGGTGTTGGTGAACGTTCTTACGACATCTTCAGCAGATTACTCAAAGATAGAATTATTTTCTTAGACGGAGAAATTAACGATGCTACAGCTGATTTAGTTGTCGCACAATTAATATTTTTAGAAAGCGAAAACCCTAATAAAGATATTAGTATATATATAAATAGCCCAGGTGGCAGTGTTACCGCTGGTTTAGCAATCTATGATACAATACAATATATTAAACCAGATGTACAAACCATTTGTATGGGGCAAGCTGCAAGCATGGCTGCACTACTATTAGCTGCAGGAGAAAAAGGTAAAAGATTTATTCTTCCTTCTGCAAGAGTTATGATTCACCAACCTTGGGGCGGTGTTGAAGGCCAAGCTACAGATATTGCAATTCATACAAAGGAATTGTTAAGAATAAAAAAACTTTCAATTGATATTTTAGTTGAATGTACAAATAAAGATAGAGAAACTATTGCTTCTGATGTTGAAAGAGATTTTTTCTTAGATGCAAACGAAGCATTAGCTTATGGACTTATTGATAAGATAATGAGGAGATAATATGGCAAGAGGTAGTAAATCTTGTTCTTTTTGTGGCAAGAAAGCTTCTGAATGTAAAAATTTAATTAATGGACCTGGCGTATCAATCTGTGATGAATGTATTGCTACTTGTAATGCCATTATAAAAGAAGAACCAGTTAGTGAGGAAACTTCGCATGGTCTTCCAGAAACCATCCCAACTCCTAAAGAACTTAAAGAATATTTAGATGAATATGTTATCGGCCAAGATGATGCAAAACGTGTATTATCTGTTGCTGTTTATAACCACTATAAAAGAGTAAAATTCCAAGGGAAAATTAAAAAAGAAGGTGTTGAATTAGATAAATCCAATATCTTAATGATCGGACCTACTGGGACAGGTAAAACTCTTCTAGCAAGAACTTTAGCAAAAAAATTAGAAGTTCCTTTTGCAATTGCAGATGCAACTACTCTAACTGAAGCGGGTTATGTTGGTGAAGATGTTGAGAATATTCTTTTAAAACTTATTCAAAATGCAAATAATAACATTTCTGCAGCTGAACATGGTATCATTTTTATTGATGAAATCGATAAAATCGCTAAAAAGGGCGAAAATGTTTCAATCACAAGAGATGTTAGTGGCGAAGGTGTTCAACAAGCTTTATTAAAAATTATTGAAGGCACCGTTGCTTCAGTACCACCACAAGGTGGAAGAAAACACCCAAATCAAGAAATGCTTAGAATTGATACAAGCAATATACTATTCATTTGTGGTGGAGCTTTTGTAGGATTGGATAAGGTAATTGAAAAGAGAGTTACTTCTCACCCAATGGGATTTGGAGCAACAATTCTTTCTCAAGATGAAAAAGATTTGACAAAACTATATAAACAACTACTTCCAGATGACTTAGTAAAATTTGGTTTAATTCCTGAATTTATTGGTCGTTTACCAATACATGTTTCTTTAAATAATCTATCCCAAGAGGATTTAGTTAGAATAGTTTCAGAACCAAAAAATTCTATAATTAAACAATATATTACTTCTTTTAAATTAGAAGATGTTGAATTAGAATTTGATGATGATGCAGTAACAGCCATAGCTCAAAAAGCTGTTGATCAAAAAACAGGAGCTAGAGGTTTAAGAAGTATTGTTGAAAACATAATGATTTCTATTATGTTTGACATACCAACATATAAAAATGCCAAGAAGGTTATTTTAACAAAAGAATGTGTTACTGATGGAGTAATGCCAAAAGTTTATTCAGAAACTGGAGAACAAATCAATTTTGTTGAAAACGAAACCAAGGAGATTACTGCATAATGAATAGATTTAAATTTCCGCCCTACCCAACAGAAGTTATTGATTTAATTAAAACCAATAAAAAAGCCATTGTAATTGGTCACAAAAAACCAGATGGAGATTGTTTCACAAGCCAAATCACTTTAAAATATCTTTTAGAGCAAATTGGCTATGAATCAGTTATCATTGCTAATGATGGCCCTTTTGAAAGAGCGGAATCTAAATCTGTTGAACCTTTATTTGCTAGAGAAATTACAGATAAAATGTTAACTAATAATCCATTAATCTTTTTAGTAGATTGTGGAGAATTATCCAGAATTGGTTCTCTAGCAGATAAAATAAAAAATAGAACAACTATAGTCATTGACCATCATCAATCTTCATTAGATATTGGATGGAAATATAGTTATATCTTTACAGACTCAATCTCTAGTACTTTACTTATTCAAAAGCTATTTGAAGAATTAGAAGTAGAAATTACTCATGAAATTGCCCAAATGTTATTTTTTGGTTTTGCAACAGATAGTGGATTCTTTAAATTTATTTCTCAGTATAATGGAACAGCAGTTGAAATGGCTGGTGAATTAATTAATAAAGGGGCTGATCCTAGATTAACTTTTGCTCAAATGAGTGGTGGACGTTCAATCTCTTATGCTAAGAATTTAGCTAAATTAATTGATAGAACATCTTTTATTTGTGACAACCAAGTTGCTATTTCATATTTCTATTTAACAGATGAAAGTGAGTGCCCAAGCGATACCTACTATGGACAACTTTTAAGTGTAGAAAACACAAAAGCAATTATACTTTTTAAACAAGTTGAAAATAATAAAGTAGAATTAGGCTTAAGGGTTAATTATAATTGTAGTTTTGATATGAGTAAATTTGCTCAAATCTTTGGTGGCGGTGGTCATGTAAAAGCTTCTGGAGCTACAATTGAAGGCTCTATTGAAGCAGTTAGTAAAAAAGTTATTCAAAAAATGGAAGAAATTTTTGATTGCTAAAAATAGGATTTAATTTTTTATAAATTAAGATCTAATTAAAATATTCAGATTTTGCATTACTTGATATTATAAAGTAATGCATTTTTTTACCCCTAATTCCTATTTATTTGCAGTTTTCGAGATTTTTATATTTACTAGAATAAAATTAGCTTATCTCTTTTTATTATTTGGCATGATATTTGCTTTATAAAAAACATTAGGAGGATGAATATTTATATTCATTAAAATATATGATTAAAGAGATAGAAAAATTATTAAAAACAAACATTCTTAATGCTTTATACAAAAAGTCTGAAGCTGAAAATTTCATAGGGATTAATACAAAAAAACTTATTAATCAATGCAAATTATTATTATATTGGTATCCTGTAAATATTAATTTATTAACAGAAGAGGAAATTTCTGATTTCTATATTTCAGCACAAACTAGTGTAAGAAATGCTATTTATAATTATAATTGTAAGAATCTATGTTTTAAAATTTATTATCTAAATTATATAAAAATCATTGTCAAATATTACAAATTAAAAACAAATCATGATTTTATATTTAATAATCTAATTTTAGAGGCTATCGTAAACCATAGTGATACTTTTGAAAAAGAAACGATATATGGTGATGAACAAACAAATCCAGTTACAATTGCTAAATTCAAATATAAAGTTGTAAGTGAAGAAAATAGTGAATATTTTGAATATTTATCTCATTATAAATTTGATGATTCAAAATCATTAAAAGAATTATTTCATAATGTAATAAATAATATAGCATCACAAGATAAAGAAATAAAATTCTTGCACATAGAAAAATACAAAGAAAAAATGAATAAAAAATCAACAAGGAAAAATATTTTACTTTTCTTACTCACTATGCCTGATGCAATTTTAGAAAATTATGTTGAAGAAGTTTCATATTTATTTTCAGTAAAAACTGAAACCATTATATCCTTATTTTCCTCTTGTCGTGAATTGTTACAATCAAAATATAAAAGATATAATAAATATACTCAGCTCAATAATAAACATTACAAAAATTATATTATAAGCAATTATAAACTATCATCAAAAATATTTGATGATTCGCAAGTTGAAACCTCATTAAATTGGAATAAAAAAGCAATGATTAATAATGCTCAAAAAATTAGAAAAACACTTAATATACATGTTTCTCAAAGAACTTTAGCAAAAGAATTAGATATAAATAAAGGCACAGTGGCCTCATCAATTAGTGCAGCTAAAAAGTTATTACAAAAGGCAAACTGCGCCTCCTAAGTTATTTATTAATCAAATAAAGCTAAAATACTTTCACTATAAGAAGGATGAGGGTAAATGTCGTGTTTGAAATCTTCTATTGTAGCACCTCTATTTAAAGCATTTACAAAAATATTTATCATATCACTAGATTTTTTACACATAAGAACTGCTCCCTTAAATAAACCTTCTTTAGTGAAAATTAATTTAATAAATCCTTTATTATGATCCTCAACTACTGCTTTAGGATTCGCAATTAAATCTGTTTTTAAAACAATATCACTTTCACTTTGCTCTTTCCCTACAACAGAAATTTCTTCATCTGTATATATACATTTAGGAACATTATTTATATTAAATCTTTTCTCTTTTTTAAATAAATATTTTACTACATTAATTGCACAGGCACTAGCATAATGAGCTAATTGAACACCTTTAACACAATCCCCTACCGCATAAATATTTTCTAAATTAGTTTGAAACTTATCATTTATTTCTATAAAGCCTCTATCTTTAATAAGTAAATTTTGTGGATCCAAACCATTAGTATTAGGACTACGACCAACACTAGTCAAAACAAAATCACATGGATAATTATCATCTGATGTGTATACACAATTCTTTTCAATTTTATTTACAAAAGAATTCAAATAGACTTTAATTCCTAATCTATTCAATTGTTTTTTTAATCGAGTAGCAACCTCATTTTCAAAAGTAGAAATTAATTGATCTTTTGCTTCGATAATTATAACTTTAATTCCAAGATTATTCAAAATTGTTGCAATTTCAACACCGATTACCCCGCCACCAACTATTACAACATTCTTGAATTTACTTAAATCCAAATCTAAAAATTCTTTACTAGAAATACTATTTTCAAAACCAGGAATATTTAATTTTGTCACGGTAGAACCAACACAAATTAAAATATTTTTACTTTCAAATATATCATCATTTACTTTTATTTGATTTTGATTAATTAAGGTTGCAACGCCAAACACAATATTTACATTATTTTTTTTAAATAAGAAGTCTATACCTTTAACCAATCTATTAACAGTTTTATCTTTATTTTGCAAAATTGTTTCATAATTGTAGGTATAATTATCTACAGAAATGCCGTAAGTCTTAGAATTATTTATTTCTTTAATTTTATTTGTTTGAAAGAGTAAAGATTTTGTTGGAATACATCCATAGTTTAAACAAGTTCCTCCAATTTTATTTTTTTCAATTACTAAAACTTGTTTTCCCAATTTACTTGCATATAAAGCAGCTTCATAACCTGCAGGGCCTGCTCCAATAACTATTAAATCGTACATAATTTTTCCTCTAACATTTCTTTCAAATCATTTTCAATAGTACTATTACTTAATTTAATCTTATCCAATAAAGAATTAGAAAATTCTTGATTAATTAATATATTTTCAATTTCATCAATTATATCTAAATCCATAATATCACTATTAATTAAGACCTTAATAATAATATGATCTACAATTTTTAAATTCAAATCTAAAAGCCCATAATTAAATCTTTTTTTAATATGAACACCATCAAATGTAAATTTATATAACCAAGAATCACTACTATATTTTTCAATTAATTCATTGTCATAAATTTCTTGATAAATTAATTCAGCATTAAAGACTTTAGCAACGCTGTTTTTTAGGCTTTCTTTAATTTTTTCTATATCAATATCTGAAGAAAAAGCACTTAAATTATTAACTCTTTGATGAAAACTTTTTACCCCATGAATTTTTAACTTGGAATCATCCTTTTTTAAATATTTTCCTAAGTGCATTAAATCAACATTTACCAACAAAGTCCCATGGTGCAACGAAACGTCTTTTTTATTTAAATAAGCTTGTCCACTAATCTTAAAGCCATCAACTAATAAATCATTACGACCACCAAAATAAGCTTTAATATTAAAAACTTCTAAAGCTTTTTTTATTACTTCAAGATTTTTATTAATATCAAAATTATTTTTTTTAGCTATAAAAGTAAAATTTAAATTACCTAAATCATGATAAACAGCGCCCCCACCAGAAGATCTTCTAGCTAATGTAATATTATTCTCTTTCATTAATTCTAAATTACACTGATCTTGAGCACACTGATTTTTACCAATAACAACAGTATCTTTGTTTTGCCATAGATAAAAAATTAATTCATCATCACAAACTAATGACATTAACTTTTCTTCAAAAGATAAGTTTATATAAGGATTATAATTTAAACTTTCATAGTATCTTATTTTCTTAATGTTCATATTTTACTATAGGATTTCTCGCAGCTTTTACTTCATCTAATCTTCTATACTCTGTTGAGAAAGGAGCATTAGTTAAATCTAGAGTGTTATCTTTTATTTCATTTGATATTTCAATTAACGCATTTATTGCAGCATCTAAAGTTTGTAAACTCTCTGTCTCTGTTGGTTCTATCATCAAAGCTTCATGCACAATCAAAGGGAAATACATTGTTGGTGGATGAATACCAAAATCAATAAGTCTCTTGCAAACATCTATAGCTTTAATGCCATATTTTTCTTTGTAATTTGATAAATCAAGTACAAATTCATGCATACAAATTTTATCAAATGCAACATTATAATATTTCTCTAATTTACATCTCATATAGTTTGCATTTAATACTGCATTTTCACTTGCTTCTTTTATACCTTGATAACCTAAATGTTTTACATAAGTTAAAGCTCGAACTAAAACTAAGAAATTACCATAAAAAGCTGTAACTTTTCCTAAACTATTTTCAGGTTTTTTAAATTTATAAATATTGTTTTCTTTAATTACTACAGGATTAGGGAGAAATTCAGCTAAGAAAGCTTTACAACCAAAAGCTCCAACACCAGGTCCTCCTCCACCATGTGGAGTAGAAAAAGTCTTATGTAAGTTTAAATGGATACAATCAAAGCCCATATCACCCGGTTTACAAATCCCCATTATGGCATTCAAATTAGCACCATCATAATAACATAAAGCACCACAATCATGCACTTTTTTAGTTATTTCTAAAATCCCTGAATCATATAGCCCGAGTGTATTTGGATTTGTTAAAACTAAAGCAGCAACACTATCATCAAGTACTTTATCTAATTGCTCTAAATCTACTAAGCCCTCTTTACTTTCAATAGATATAACCTCAAAACCATTCATGGCTGCACTTGCAGGATTTGTTCCATGAGCACTATCTGGAACTATAACTTTAGTCCTTTTGATATCGCCTTTACTATGATGATACTTTTTTATCATCATCAAGCCTGTAAATTCTCCATGAGCTCCAGCTCCAGGTTGGAACACCATTTGACTCATACCTGTTATTTCACAAAAAGCCTTATCACTTTCATAGATTACTTCTAAAGCACCTTGAATATCTTCAATATCACTATTAGGAGAAATTTCTGTAAAACCTTTTAATGCAGCAGTAGTTTCATTGACTTTAGGATTATATTTCATAGTACAAGAACCTAAAGGATAAAAACCATTATCTACTCCAAAGGTTTTCTTTGAAAGATTTGTATAATGTCTTACTAAATCAATTTCAGCAATTTCAGGTAATTTAATTTCACTATCCCTTTCAAATTTAGAATTAAGCTTGTAATCTCTTATTTCTTGATTAGGTAAAATTGTACATCTATGATCTTTAATAGATTTTTCAAAAATTAACATACTCTTTTTACCTCCGCTAAAATTTTTACAAATTTATCAATATCTTTTTTCTTAATTGCTTCAGTAACACAAACGAGCATTTCATTTTCACTTAGTTTGTAAGGACCTTGAATACCATTTTCTTTTAATTTTTGATTTATAATATCAATTTTTACATCACTTTTTATTACAAATTCATGAAAAAATTCACTTTTATATTTGCTTTCAAATCCATCAAGTTTTGTAATTTGCTCTTGTGCATAATGAGCATTATTAAAACATCTTTTAGCTACTTCTTTAATCCCAGCTTTACCCATAGCCGCTAGATAAATTGAACATCTTAAAGCACTTAATGCTTGATTTGAACAAATACTTGAAGAAGCCTTTTCTCGTCTTATATGTTGTTCTCTTGCTTGAAGAGTTAAAACATAAGATGTTTTATCATTGAGATCTGTTGTCTGACCAACAATTCTACCTGGCATCTTTCTCAAATATTTAGTGGAAGTTGCAATGAATCCTAAATATGGCCCCCCAAAAGCTTGATCTAGGCCTAAAGGTTGAGCCTCTCCACATGTAATTTCAACTCCCATTTCTCTAGGAGTTTTTAAAAGGCCTAAGGATATAGGATTTACAACTTCAATACATTGAGATTTATTATTTTTGACTATTTCATTAATTGATTGAACATCTTCAATTAATCCATAAAAATTTGGGCTTTGTATAACAAAAGAACTAACCTCTTGGAAATTTTGTTTTAAAATTTCTTCTTTAGACGTTAGTCCCTCTTTTAAATCAATTTCAATAATTTTGATATCTCTTGCAAAAGCATAAGCTTTAATTGCTTCTCTATAGCTAGGATGAACACCTTTAGAAACTAATACTACACTCTTATTACGAATTAAACTCATAACAATAGCTTCACAAGTTGCACTAGCACCATCATAAATTGAAGCATTAGTAACATCCATATCACATAAATCACAAATCTCTGTTTGATATTCAAAAATAGATTGTAAATTACCTTGAGATATCTCAGCTTGATAAGGGGTGTAGGAAGTAACAAAACCATTTAAACTACTTAAATGCTTTACAACCTCTGGTATTAAATGTTTATAGCTACCAGCTCCCCGAAAACTTGTTTTATAGACTTTATTTCTATTTGCTTTATCTTCTAAATCCTCTAAAACTTCAAATTCACTTTGTTCAGAATCTAAATTAAGGGGTTCATTAAGATAAACCTTTTCATCAACATCTTTAAATAATTCTTTAATTGATGAAACACCAATAGCCTTTAGCATATCTTGTTTTTCTTGATTGCTAGTAACTACATAACTCATAACTATTCCCCAATTGTTGCTAAATATTCTTCTTTATCCATTAATTTAACTTTTTCATTAATATTTAATATTCTACAAATCCAATTTTCTTCTGGTGCTTCATTAATTATTTGTGGATTATCAATTACTTCTTGATTAATCTCAACAACATCACCACTAAAAGGAGAATAAAATTCTGTTACAGCTTTTACGCTTTCAATATCCCCTAAAGTTTCATTAATTTTAGCTTCAGTTGTATAAATATCTAAATATACTATATCACCAAGTTCCTTAGCGGCATATTCACTTATTCCTACTACGGCTTCTGAATCATTTAAAAACTTTACCCATTCATGTGATTCACAAAATAATATATCCTTTGCCATATAATCCTCCTATTTGGCCCTTTTATAAAAAGGTAATGTAACTACTTTTGCTTTAACAAATCTATTTCTAATTTTAACATCAATAACAGTATTGTCACTCGAATATTTTTTATTAATAATTGCCATTGCACAAGATTTATTTAGATAAGGAAGTAATGTCCCACTTGTAGTCTTACCAATCAAATCACCATCTACATAAATTTCCATATCTTCTCTGATAATACCTTTATCTAGATTTTCTATACCTACTCTAGTTAAGCCTTTATCAACTATATTATTTTTTCCAATAAAGTCTTGTTTATCTAACTTACAAAAATATTCTAGAGATGTATCTAAAGGGGAAGTTTCTTCACTCATTTCATGACCGTATAAAGGCATTGATGCTTCTAATCTTAGAGTATCACGAGCACCTAAACCGCAAGGAGTTACTCCTAATTCAATAAGTTTTTTGAAGATTTCCTTTATTGAAGCACCATCAGCATATATTTCATAGCCATCCTCTCCTGTATAACCTGTTCTTGAAATAAGAACTTTATGATTTAAGACTTTAGCTTTTTCAATAAAAGAATAGTATTTTATTGGTAAATCACTCTCATTAATGATATTTAATAGGATCTCTTTAGATTTAGGACCTTGAATTGCTATTTGAGCGTAATAGTCACTTAAATTAGTAATTGTTACACCTTCAATTTTATGATTAACTAACCATTTGTAATCTTTATCTTTATTTGAGGCATTAACAACTAATAAAAGTTTTGATTCATTAATACAATAAATCAATAAATCATCAATTATGTTTCCATTTTCATTAATTAATAGAGAATATTTTATTCTTGAACTTTTAATCTTGGAAATATCATTACAAATTAAATAATTCATAAATTCAATTGCTTTATTTCCTTCAATCATTATTTCTCCCATATGGGAAACATCAAAAATACCAACATTTTCTCTTACTGCCATATGCTCTTCAACAATAGAAGAATATTGAACTGGCAATAAAAAATCTGCAAATTCAACAATTTTACCATTAAGTGCAATATGCTCATCATATAAAGGTGTTTTCTCACTCATCTTTTTTCCTTTATTATGTTGTTAACTACATATATATTTTAGCAAACAAATAAAATTAATTATATTTTATAATAAATATTTTTTTAATATATTTACCTTTTTGTTCAATTTATCAAACTCTTACACTAAATAGTAAAACATTGAATATTGAGTTTTGCAAGAAAATAATTCAAATTATTTGATTATTACTTGTCTTGATTTTGATCTGATTGTATCTTTGTTTTATGAACTTTATTTTAGCAACAACAAATAATCATAAATATGAAGAATTAAAAGCTTTAATGCCAAATATTAATTTAACTAAAGCTGAAAATATGATTGATGTAGATGAAAATGCACCTACATTTCTAGGTAATGCTTTAATCAAAGCTGAAGCATTATATCAAGTATTAAAAACTCCTATTATAGCTGATGACTCTGGGTTATGTGTAGAAGCACTAGATAATAAACCTGGTGTAAAAACTGCAAGATATGGTAGTGATGTATTTAATAGAATTTTAGAAAGTGGGGAAAGAAATGAATATCTATTAAATAATTTAAAAGATAAAGAAAATAGAAAAGCTAGCTTTGTTTGCACTTTAGTTGCTTATATTTCACCTAATAGAATTTATACTGTAACGGAAGAAGTTCAAGGGTTAATTACTTATGAACAACATGGAATTAATGGCTTTGGTTACGATCCTGTTTTTTACTTACCAGAACTAAAAAAGACTATGGCTGAAATTGATAAATCTATTAAAGGCATTTATAGCCATAGAGGTAGAGCGGCAAAAGCTATGAACAAATTACTCGAAAATATAGAATAAGGATAAAATATGAAACGAAATGAAATAAACACAAAGGATACTTGGGATTTAACTCCTTTATTTAAAGACGATGATAGTTTTTATAAAGCCTTAAAAGAATTTGAGAACACAAAAATCTCAGAAGCTGAAGCATTAAAAGGTAAATTAATCTTAAGTAAAGAAAGCTTATTAAAGGCTTTTGCTTGGCTTGAACAAAGTGATATTACTTTAGAAAATCTATTCCAATATGCGCAATTAAAAGCTTCCTCAGATTCTAGTGATGTTAATAATTTAAAAATGATGAGTGCTGTTTCAACAGTATACACAAAATATGTTTCAGCTCTAGCCTTTTGGGATAGTGAAATATTAAGTTTAGATGATGATACTTTTAATAAATATTTAGCAGACGAAGATTTTAAAGATTTACATGTTACTCTATTTAGATTAAAGAGACAAAAAGAACATATCTTAGATGAAAAATCAGAAAAGATTTTAGCCGCTCAAATGGAAGTTGGTAGCAAACCAAGTAAGATTTTTAGCGATTTAACAAATGTTGATTTTAAATTTGGTGAGATTAATGGAAAAGATTTAACCCAATCCACCTTCTCTATTTTCTTAAAGAGTGAAGATGAAGAAATTAGAAAGCAAGCTTATTTACAACTATATAATGTTTATAAAGAGCATCAATATACTTTAGCAAATGTTTATGAAACATCAATAAAACAAGATATTTTTTCTTCCCAAGTAAGAGGTTACACTTCTACAAGAAACAAAAGATTATTTGGCGATAATGTTGATGAAAAAGTTTATGATAATTTAATTGAACAAGTTCATAACGGCTTAGATACTCTACATAAATATTATGGACTTAGAGCTAAATTAATGAACAAAAATAAAATTAAACATTACGATGTTTATACATCTTTAGTTAAAGGATTTGAAGCTCATCATACCTACGATCAAGCTGTGGATTTAGTAATCAACGCTTTACAACCTTTAGGAAAAGAATATACAGATAAATTAAAAGCTGGACTAACAAGTGAAAGATGGGTTGATAAATATGAAAATGAAGGAAAAAGAAGTGGCGCCTTCTCAAGTGGTACCTTCACTAGTTTTCCATACATTTTATTAAATTATAAAGAAGATGATTTAAGAGACATATTTACTATGGCTCATGAAGGTGGACATTCTATGCACTCCTATTACAGTGCAAAAAACAATAATTACTTCAACCATGATTATACAATTTTTGAAGCTGAAGTAGCATCTACTTTCAATGAACAATTAGTAGCAAAATATTTATTTGATAATGCAAAAAATGATAATGAAAAAGCATATATCATTGGTAAACAAATTGATGATATTATTGCAACTCTATTTAGACAAACTATGTTTGCAGAATATGAACATATAATGCATAAACTAGCTGAAGAAGGCCAACCAATAACAGTTGATGTTATGAGAGGTGAATACAGAAAACTATTAGAGTTATACTTTGGTGATAATGTTGAACTACTTGAAGTAAGCGATATGGAAGGACTTAGAATTCCTCATTTCTATACCTCTTATTATGTATATAAATATGCAACAGGTATTTCTGCAGCAATTGCATTAAGCAAAAAAGTATTAAATGGTAATCAAAATGATTTAGATCAATATATGAGCTTCTTAAAAAGCGGGGGCTCCTTATTCCCTATTGATACACTAAAACTTGCTGGAGTTGATATGTCTAAAAAGGAACCAATAATAGCTGCTGTAAATCATTTCAAAGAATTACTAAAAGAATTTGAAAGCTTAATCTAAAGTTTATTTAATAATGGGGACTTATTTTGTTCCCAAATTTCTTTATTAGTATTTAAATATGGCATATGGAATAAAAAATCTAACATTAGCTTGCTTGCTCCATATGCTATATCATCTTCTGTTTGTTCTAGAAAAGTAAAACAGAAGGTTTTTTTTATCTCTTCAATTCCTTTTTCTGGAAATCTTTCACTAATACTTCTTAAAATATTATCATTCCAGATTTCAGAATCACCACCTAGATAAATAGTTCTAGGATTAATTAAAGCATTAGTAAACAATAATTTATCAACATAGTTATCAATAAACAATTTCAAACTAGCTTTATTATCATTTAGCTGCATTAGCTCTTGGTTATCTATATCAAGTTGCTGATTCTGTTTCCCCTCTTGGTAAACAAAATTGACAAACTCCCCGGCTTTTGATTCCCAACCTCTAAATAATTCACCTTTAATAACAATTCCCATACCAACACCTAAAACAGGAACACCATCAGGCAATATATGATTATAATAGGTTCTAACTAAAGAATAGAGAAAACTATATTGGCGGAGCTACAGAAAGAGTTAAATATGAACAAGGTGAATTAAAATTAAACAATGATAAATTTATTAAAGCCTTTAGTGCTATGAGAGATGTTGCTCAATATTGTCCTAAGGGGTTTGAATCAGTTACTTATAACGATTCACAAGCATTATTTGCTACATCAAAAGCTGCAATGTTCATTGATGGATCTTGGGCTGTTGGCGTTTACGGCGATGTAGGATTTGATTGGGGAATTTTTGCAATTCCTGCACCAAAAGGAAATGCAACTGCAATTTGTTTCCATCCTGATATGGCAATTACTATGAATACTGCTACAAAATATCCTAAAGAAGCAAAAGCTTTCTTAAGTTGGTTATGTACTATTGATGGAGCTACAACTGCTTCTAAATATTTACCAGCAGGATTTTTCCCAATGATTAATGCACCTATAGAAATTGAATTAAAACAAGCAAATGAATTCTTAGCATTAAATGAAGGAAAACAAACAGATGCTCGTTTCGTATGGCCTGTATTATTAGAATTATATACTCCAATGGATCAAGCTGTAATTAAAGTAATGAAAAAAGAAATTACTCCAACTCAAGCAGCAAATCAAATCCAAAAAGATTATGAAAATCTAAATTTATAATTTCTAATTATTAAGAATCATAGCTGCTAGGAATATCTTAGCAGCTATTATAGGTCTAACTTATGAAAATAAAAAATAATAAACATCTTTCAATAGAACCAAGTGGTTGGTATTGTATTTTATATATTTTACCCGCATTAATTATTTATGTAATTTTTATGGCTTACCCTCTAATGGATTCCTTAAGAGTAAGTTTATATACTGGTAGTACATCAACTACTAGAGAATTTGTGGGTTTTGCAAATTTTAAAAAATTATTTACTGATGATATTATTTCTATTAGATATAAAAATGCTTTTATTCACACTTTTATATTCTTCTTTATAAACATGATTTTCCAAAATGGACTAGGAATCTTGTTTGCAGTAATTATAACAACAAGAACAATGAAATTAAGAAATTTCTATCAAACAATTGTATTTGTTCCCACTACTTTTGCTGTTTTAGTCACTGGATATCTATGGAAATTATTATTAAATCCAGTTTGGTCAGGGGATGCTCTTTTAAAAATTGGATTAGGATTTTTAGCTCAACCTTGGTTAGGATCAAGAAGTACCGCCTTAGTAACAGTTTCTCTTATATCCTGTTGGCAGTGGATGGGAATTCCTACAATGATGTTTGTAGCTGCACTAAAAAATATTTCACAGGATTGTTTAGAAGTTGCAGCTATTGAAGGCGCTAGTGCTTGGCAAACTTTTATAAAAATTAAAGTACCATTAATAAAACCAGTTATTGGGATGATAACAATTTTAACTTTCGTTAATAACTTCAATGCATTTGATATTATTTTTGCAACTGAAACAGTAAATGGAGCACCAAACTATGCTACGGACTTACTTGGAACTTTCTTCTATAGAATCGGTATCGCAGGAGAGCATCCAATAGCAATTGCTGATCCAGGACTTGGTGCAGCTGTTGCAACAATAACCTTTATTGTTTTGTTAATTGGTGTAATCCCTACCCTAAAATATACAAGTATGGAGGACTAAAATGACAAAATCAAAAAGCTTAAAAAAACAAAACAGACATGTTCTCTATCATGTAATTATGATTATTTGGTGTTTTATAGTATTATTTCCTCTATATGTTTTAGTAATTAATAGTTTTAAAACTAGATTAACTATTTATATAAATCCATTTGGACTACCAAGCAAATTTAATTTTAAGAACTATACTTCAATATTTCAAAATAGTGATTTTTTAATATATTTTAAAAACAGCTTTGTAGTAGTAATCTTATCATTATTATTAATGACAATATTTTCTTCAATTGCAGCTTATGCTTTTGCATTCTGGAAAAAGAGACAAGCTAGAGTATTATTTTTCTTTATGATTGCTGGAATGATGCTTCCAATTAAAATTGCATCAATTAGAATTCTAGAAATAATGAAATTCTTAAATTTATTAAATACTATTTGGTCTTTGATTCCTATATATGTAGCAATGGGAATTCCAATTGGCATCTTTGTATTAACCGAATTTATAAGAGAAATTCCATTAGAATTAACCCAAGCTGCAATAATAGATGGAGCCTCTAGATTTAAAATATTTAGATTAATTATTATGCCTCTAATAAAACCAGCTTTATCTACAGTAGCAATTTATAATCTAGTACCATTTTGGAATGACCTTTGGTTCCCTCTTATATTTATAAATGATGAAAAAAGTAAAACCTTATTATTAGGTGTAACTAGGCTATTTGGACAATATCAAACTGATTGGTCAAAAGTTCTTGCAGTATTAACTTTATCAGCAATTCCTGTATTATTGTTATATTTATCAATGTCTCGACAATTTATTGAAGGGGTTACAGCTGGAGCTGTTAAAGGTTAAATCAAAGCTAATCATCAAAGGGTATGCTAAAAAGCATACCCTCTTTATTTTTTTAATATAAATAAATATACCTTAAATTTCTTCAAGTTTATATTTTTGACCATCTCCTAAACTAATACCCATTGCTCTAGCAATATTAACCATTTGATGATTGTTTGAAATAAATTTAGTTTTGCCTGCAATATCTGATAATTTATTATAAGTAATTTTATTATCTCTAACTGCAACAGTAGTTCCATATTTTCCTTCCAAAGCAAGACGACCTGCAAAACTACCCATTTCTGAAGATAATAATCTATCATAAGCACTAGGATTACCACCTCTTTGCAAATGACCTGGAACTACAATACGAGTTTCAACATTACATTTTTTCTCAATATAAGCAGCAATAGCTTTAGTTGAAGTTGCTTCATTACCTCTATAGGCAAGTCTTTCATCTTTCTTTAGCTTGCTTTCAGTTTTTGTCATAGCACCTTCAGCAATTGCTATAATAGAAAAGGCATGCCCATCTTTATTTCTTTGTTCAATCAAAGCAGCAACTTCTTCAGGGTCATAAGGAAATTCAGGTAATAAAATAGCATCAGCACCCCCTGCAATACCAGCATATAAGGTTAACCAACCAACTTTATTTCCCATCAATTCAATAAACATTGTTCTACCATGACTAGCAGCAGTAGTATGAATTCTATCAATACATTCAGTTGCAATATCAACAGCACTATGAAAACCAAAAGTTACATCAGTCCCCCAAATATCATTATCTATAGTTTTTGGAAGTCCAATTACATTTAATCCTTCTTGGGATAATAAAGCAGCTGTTTTATGGGTTCCAGCGCCACCTAATGTTACTAATAAATCTAAATCCAATTTTTTATAAGTTTTTTTCATTTTATCAATCTTAGAATCACCATTTCGATCTTCAACAGTCATCAATTTATAAGGTTGTCTACTAGTCCCTAAAATAGTTCCACCAAGATTTAAAATTCCAGAGAAATCTTCTTTTTTTAATATCCTTTGTTCATTATGAATTAAACCATAATAGCCATCGGTAAAACCGTAAAGAGTAACATTTTTCATTTGATTAATAACGTATTTACTAAAACCTCTAATTACAGCATTTAGACCTGGGCAGTCTCCACCACTAGTTAGAATACCAATTTTCATAATTTCTCCTTTATTTTTTATTGCTTAACTATATTTTATTCCAAAAATGCAAATAATTAAACAATTTTTTTACATCTAATGCCAAAATAACAATCATGAATAAAACTATCTAACAATTCATTGCCACTATAATCAGTATAAAAACCAGTAATTACAAACCCTTCTTGAGTTAACCCGCCAACTAAATCTTCTAAGGTATGGCTAAATTCAATAGTATCTTTTTTTTCTATCATTTTTTTTAATTGCTTTTCAGATAAACTTTTAATATCAGAATAAGGGATAGTATAAGTAATTTTTAATTTGTTCTTTAAAACCTCTTTTTCTTTAAATAAGTATAAAGAGGGGTTTGTCGCACTTGTTAAAAACTCTCCACCCTTTTTTAGAACCCTAAAACATTCTTTATATACTTGTTTGACATTTTTCACAAAACAAGATGATGTTGGATTAAAAATATAATCGAAACTATTATCTTCAAAAACTGATAAATCTTGCATATCACCTTTAATAGTTTTAATTTCTAAATTGAATTTTTCTGCAGTTTCTCTATCTTGATTTAATTGTTCTTCACTAATATCGAATACAGTTACATCATTATCTGCAGCTGCAAAAGCTATAGCTTGTTGACCACCGGCACATGCTAATGCAAGAATTTTCTTGTTTTTAAAATCACTAACCCACTCTTTTTTTACAAATTTCATTGGAGTTAGATAAATTTCAAAATTACCAGCTTTTGCTTTCTTAATTTTTTCTTTACCTAGTGGAATTGTCCAAAAATTATTATTCTCGACCTCATTATCCCATGCTTCTGAATTTATTTTTTGATAAGATTTCATATATAAGTATCTTACTCTTGATTGAAAGGCTATGCAACCGAGCTAAAAAATATATAAAATTCTATTATCTAATTAAATTATAGATGAAATAAAAATTGAAATTTCTTTGATAATCTTTTCTAAATTTATAATCGAATCAACTAAAGTATCACATTCAAGACTATGATTAGCCTTATTTACTTCAAATAATTTTATGTGTTCTAATTTATTTAATTTTTCTAAATCAAGCATTTTAGAATATTCATCATTAGTTCCATAAATAATTAGACTTTTAATATCTGAATCTAAAATAAAATTATTAATATCTAAAGCATAAGTACCTGGCGTAATCCAAACACAACCAAGAGCTTTATCAAATAATTCTTTATTTTTTAAAAGAGTATAGCAAGAAGTTGTACCTAATGATTTTCCTATAAATAAAAAATTGTCATAGTCTAAAGATTCAAGAAATTTATCAACATGCTCTAAATCCTTAATAAAAATCTCATCTTGTTCATCTTCACTTAATCTTAAGAACTTTTTATCTTGATCATAACCTAAATTTATTTGTAGTACGTCTGTTTTCTTAGAATCTAAAAGTTTTAAAGTATAATAAAAAATTGGCATATCTAAATTATAACCAAAGCCACCAAAAACAATGGTTAATAAACGATTATCTTTACTTGATAATTTTGCTTTAGCTGTTGAGCTACTAAGATTTATATCTATATCCATATAAAAACTCATAATACACCGTCCCTTATCGAATTAACATTTAATGCTATACCCAGATATAATAAAAAACAAGGATAAAAACTCAAAATCAAAAGTAATTATTAATAAGTAAACAAATATTTACTAAATAGGAATAATAAATATTGTAATAAAAACTACACGAACTTATAATAAAAAAGAATCCAGAGGGGAAAACTAATGTTGTTATATAATATATTTTTTTTACCATTAATGACTATCATGAGCGGATATATCATAAAAGATTATGATCCAACAGTTTATAAATATAAACCGAAATACATTAGTCAAAATGGAGTAAACTTAACATTTTTAAAATTTACTGATGCTCAATGGGAATATTTTTTAAAAGTTCTTACTAAAAAATATTTTAGATTTTCAGCTCTTTTATCATTAATTTTTAACTTATTTTCACAATTTGTAATAACAAAATTCTTTGAAATGGACCCAATGATAATCAATTTTATCTTTTGGATAATAATAAACATTTCAATTTTTATTTTAATGATTTATAAAACAAAAAAAGTAATAAAAAAATAGATATTTTTATTGCTAAATACAACTGCAATATAGCTTAATCTATAATTTTCACTACTTGACGAGAATTATATCTTGGTGTATCTTTCAGTCCATGAATATGTTTTTCTGCGGCTATGGTGGAATTTGGTAGACACGCAAGCTTGAGGTGCTTGTGGGCGAAAGCCTGTGCTGGTTCAAGTCCAGTTGGCCGCATAAAATAATAATATTTTTTAAATAAAGAAAAACTCATTTTACTTTATCTTATAAAAAAACATAGGGCCCTAATCTCTATGTTTTTCTTTTCTTTTTTGTCAATAAAAGTTCCATTTTTGTAACATATGTTACTTTATTGTTGCACTCCATAATTATTAGTGTAATAATAAAATTAATTAAGGAGTAAGTAAAAATACAAATACTCAATTAAATTTACTCATATTAGAAATTAAAACTTTTAATAATATTACTATGATTTTTATTAAAACCAATATACGCCTTAAATGCAAAATAATTTTATTGGAGAATATAATGAAAAAACTTGCACTTTTTATCATTTCCTTTTTATTTATAAATTCATTGTTTGCATTAAATAATAATGATAAAAAGCAATTTATAAGTTATGGAATCGGTTATGATATTTATATTCAAAATTTAGTTGATGAACATAGCCCAAGGCTTTGTTTAGATGGTCTATCATTTGTAACTAAAAAAGAAAAAATATTTAATAATTATCATGAAATATTATTATCTTATATAACAATGAATTTTATAACTGTCCCTTGGGATGTTTTTGTATCAGATATTAATTATCCAAAAATTAATTTTTCCTTGTCTGATAACTTATCAACTGGAGTATCATTAACTTTTTCATCTATTTCTGGGATTGGAGCTTATACAGAGGTGGGTTTACATGCAAATACAATTCTTCTATTCACTGATTATTTTACAAAGTTCTCTACAGATATCGGTTTTGGAATGATGGTAGGTTTTATTGCCCCTATTAATCCAACTACTCAAATTGATTTTGGTTGTACTGCTAACCTAGATATAATTGGGTTGGCTATTACAAATAATAATGGAATAATTAATTCAGAATTTATTCAAAATAAATTTAGCGCAGGGATGTCTTTGTACGCTTTATTAAGATATTAATACAAATTTATATAATTATTTAAAAACAAAAAATTTATTTAAAATAGGACTAACGTATGAAAAAAGCAAAATATATAATTTTTACCTCTCTAATATTATTACTTTTCATTAGCTGTGAAATAACATTTCACCCTAATTCAGATTTATATTATACACCTTATGGCACGGTTTGTATGGAAGATGGGTTTTTTGATACTAGGCTATTACTTTCTGTTCCAAATGAAGAATTATATTTTCTCGCGAATGTATCAAAAATAGACTGCCAACAAATTCTAAAATTACACGGAATGAGTGAGGATAAATCAAAACTCTTTTTTTTAATCACAAACAGTAATTGTAGTTATAAACCATATGGAACTTGCTTATATGCCTTTAACTTAGTAAACCCACAGTATCATGTATTTAGATTTAGTAAATTGATAAAACACGCGTTATATCCAATAGTAAAAATAACTGATAAAGATATTATTAATGTTGAAATATCAAATGATGATATTATTTATACAGAAAGATCTGGAGAAGAAACAACAATCCCTTTTGAAGTTCTTCAACCCAAAAGATAAAGAATAAAACAGGTACAAAATAATGATAAAAAATAAACCAAATAAAGTATTTCTTATAATATGCTTAATAATATTTTTATTATCTACCTTAGGTTGTGAAATAACCTTCCATCCTAATGTAAATCTTTATGAAACTCCTTATGGAACAGTTTGTATGCAGGATAGTACATATAAAACAATATACTTTTTAGCCGTGCCTGGGGAAGAATTATACTACTTAAAAGCAGTACAGAAAAGTGATCATCTTGAAAAACTAGTAGACATTAATATAAGTGATGATAAATCAAAACTTTTTATACTTATTGAGAATAGTACTATAAATTATAAACCTTATGGAACAGGACTTTTTGTTTTTGATTTAATAAACCCTCAAGACAATTATTATTACTACAACTGTTTTTATAGACATTTACTTAATAAACTACTTGAAGTAACCGATAAAGATATTACTGAAGCAAGTATTTTAAATAATTCAATAACTTATAAAGAAAGATCAGGAGAAATAACAACAATCTTTTTTGATACTCTTCAACCAGTACTATGAAGAATAAAACAGGTACAAAATAATGATAAAAAATAAATCAAATAAAGTATTATTTATAATATGCTTAATAATATTTTCATTATCTACCTTAGGTTGTGAAATGACCTTCCATCCTAATGTTAATCTTTATGAAACTCATTATGGAATAGTTTGCATGCAGGACAATCAATATGAAACAACTTTTTTTTTATCAGTAACTGGTGAAAAATTATATTATTTAAAAACAATTCACAAATTTGATCTTCAAAAAAAATTGATTTCAATTAATATTAGTGAAAACAAATCAAAACTATATTGTTAGGAGGTGAGATAATTAAAGGGTCGAGGTGAGATAATTGAGGGATTAGGCGAGACGAGCCGAGTTTTAGTGGGACAGTTTTTGAAATAACCTTTTCACTGTGTGAAAAAATAATTTAAGCCAAAATTTTTCTTAGTTGATTTAAAACTAAGAATTTTTTTTGCCTTAGAAATAGCATTTTTTAAGAATCCAAAATCAAAAAATTAAAATTCCTTAAATGGCTAAGCAACACCTTATGAACTAAAATTTTTTTATGAGGAGCGTTTCTATGGAAAACGAAAAAAGGAATTACGCAGATGGTTCAGTTGAGCCAGTCAAAATGCTTCAAGGAAGAAGTGGTAAAGTTTCTAGTAAGAGAGTAAATGGATCTCTTGCTATTATTGGTGGTGTTGTAATTGGAATTATAACAGTAATCAAAAATCCTGCAATGGGGCCTGAAGTTCTTTGGCCAATTTTATCAGCTGGAACAATTTTACTAGGAGCAGGCGTTTTGGAAAGATTTGGCGGAGATAAAAACTAATGAAAGAAATACTAATTACTATTATTGGTTTTGTTTTTGCTATGTTTGGTTTTTCATATGCAAGAGATCAACGGAAAAAATATAAAGCAACTTTAAAAGAGTTAAAAAAAAGTAATGATCAAGTAAAAATTTCAAGTGAGATTTTACAAGAGCAACACGATAAAAAAGAAACTCAAATCGAAGAAGTTCAAAGTATAGTAGATCTTCCTGATGAAAAAATAATTGATCATGCTAACAACCTGTTTGATTCAAAGCCTCCAAAAAAGGAGGATAAAAAAAAATGAAGAAATTAAGATTGATGAAGAAATTGCAACTATTCCTGATAATCAGCTTATTGATCATGCCAATAATCTTTTTAAGTAGTTGTGAGTCATCCAAAAATGTAGCACTTGAAATCGAAACTCCTGTGCTAACACCTCCTGAAGAATTAAAAGTAACCTTTATTGATAAGCCTCAAGAAGGTGGTTTATTTCTTTCTTATTTTGAATATAGAAAATTAGCAACAAATATAACTCGTTTAAGACAATATATAAGTGATTTAGAAGGCGCTGTTGATTTTGATAAAAATAAGGAGAAGTAATGCCTAGCTATTTACAAATAATTTTTAATGCAGCTTCTCTTATGTTAGCTTTTTTAACATTATCTTGGAGAATGAAAACAAGAGATAAAGAACAAAAAGCTGAAAGAGAAAAAGAAATAGAACTCCAAAGGCAAAAACAAGATAAAGAATTGTTAGCTATTAAACAAGAATTAGCAATGCAAAGAGAATGTATAGCTAAAGAAAGTTCTATAAGAAAACAGGAATTAGCAGAACTATATCAAAAAGTTGAAGAAAGAAGACAAAAAGATGTTCAAACAATTAATGATAGAATGAATAGTGAATTTAAATGGGTTTCAAAAGTTAATGAACGTCTTGGTAATATTGAAGGAACTATTACATCAATGGGTAATACTCTTTCTTTAATTCAGCAATATTTTATTGATAATCAAAAGAGGTAAAAATGCAATATTACATTTCTATTGATTTTAATATTTTATTTGATACCAATATTGATAATAGTTCTAAAGCACAACATTGGCTTGTTAATTCTCTTATGAAAAAATCAAAACTAAAGAAATTAAAAATAGATTTACTTGATTTTTATACAGATGAAAACGAACCATTAAAATATGTTTGTTGGTGTTGTTTATATGGTTTTATTGATATTGATAATAATTCAACTTTTATAAAATTGGTTGAAAATGAATTTAAGAATAAAAAATATCCAATAAAAATAATCGAATACAGCGCAGAAATAAAGGAGAATAATAATGGTAAAAGATGTATTTAGCGAACAACAAAGATTAATAATGCTTCAGACTATGGCTGAAGATGAAGATTATTCAATTAATAACGAAATGTTTCAACCTGTTCTAAAAAATTTTGGTCATGCAATTTCTATTGATTTAATAAATTCTCATTTTAATTATTTAGAAGAAATAGGCTTAATAACAACAAGCCTTTGCGGAAAATTTATTGTAGCAACTTTAACAAGAAGAGGATTAGATGTAGCCCAAGGAGTGGCTAAAGCTCCAGGTGTTGCAAGAGCAAAACCATTTTAAAGGAGTTGACTGTGGGACAAATTTCAAATATAGAAAAACTTCCAAATGAATTAAGATTATATTTAATTAAATTATTAGAAAATCCGAACTGTACTCAACAAGAAGTTGCTGAATTAGTTAATGATAAGGCTGGAGCTAAAGTAGTTTCAAAGTCTTCAGTTAATCGCTATGCAATAAAAATGAAAGAGTTCTCTGAACGTAATAGACAAGCAAGAGAAGTTGCCAAAGTTTATCTTGCATCATGTGAAGAAGATACAGGAGTTGAACTTTCTAAGGTAGTAACTGAACAGATAAGAATGTTAGTTCTTGATTTATTAATGGCTTCTAATAATTTAAAAGAAGCAGAAAATTCAGAACAAATTCAAGAAATGGCTTTTACTGCATCAAAGCTTGCTAGAGCAGTTAAAGATATTGAAAGTGCAACAACTATCAATATGGAAAGAGAAGAAAAAATGAAAAAGAAAGCAGAGGCAACTGCTGCTTCAGTTGAAAAGAAAATCAAAGCTTCAGGTCTTAGTGATAATACAATTGAAGAAATAAAAGCTCAAATTCTAGGAATAGTAAAATGATAAAAGAATCAGTCTTTCTACCATATCAACAAAAATGGATGGCAGATGAAAGTGATGTTAAAATCGCAGAAAAATCAAGACGTATAGGTTTAACCTGGGCGGAAGCTGCAGACGCAGTTTTAAATGCTGCATCATCAAAAGGTAGAGATGTTTTTTATTTATCATATAATATGGATGCAACAAAAGAATTCATTGAAACTTGTGCAGAATGGGCAAAGTCTTTTGGTAAAGTAGCTTCAGATGTTGAAGAAGTTGTTATTAAAAATGAAGACGAAGATATAACAGTTTATAGAATTTCTTTTCCTTCAGGTTTTAAAATATTGGGTCTACCCTCTAAAGCTTCAACGTTAAGAGGTAAACAAGGGGTTGTAATAATTGATGAAGCAGCGTTCTGTCCTGATTTAAAAGAATTAATAAAGGCTGCAATGGCTCTATTAATGTGGGGTGGAAAAGTAAGAATAATTTCAACTCATAACGGAGAAGAGAATTTATTTAATCAATTAATTCAAGAAATTAAAACAGGTAAAAAATCATATTCTCTACATCATATTACAATTCAAGATGCATTAGACGAAGGACTTTATAAAAGAATTTGTTTAAGAAAAAATGAACAATGGTCAATAGATAAAGAAAATGCTTGGTTAGAAAAACTAATTGATGATTATGGAGAAGGTGCTGCAGAAGAGTTGTTTTGTATTCCTTCTCGTGGTGGTTCAAAATATTTTTCAAGAAGCTTGGTTGAAGCTTGCATGAGTAAAGAAGTTCCTGTATTAAAACTAGAATTAAAACAAGATTTTATCCTACAAGAAGAAGTTGTTAGAAGAGAATTTATTGAAGCTTGGCTAGATACTTATTTACTGCCAATTTTAAAAACTTCTCCTGATAGACCTTCTTATATAGGACAAGACTTTGCTAGAAGTGGAGACTTGACTGTATCTGCTGTTGCAACAGAATCAGAATTTAATAATAGAAAATTAGATTCTTTATTTTTCCTTGAAATGAGAAATGTTCCTTTTAGACATCAGTTTGAAATTGATTGTTTTATAATAGATCACTTAAAAAGATGGTATAGTGCTTCACTGGATGCTAGAGGAAATGGTCAGCAACTAGCTGAAGATTTAGCCTTAAAATATGGTCAAGCTTATGTTAACCAGGTAATGATTTCTCAATCTTTTTATTTGCAATATATGCCTAAATATAAAGCTAGATTAGAAGACAGAGAGATTGAGCTTCCTTATTCTTTAGATATTATTGATGATCATAGATTAGTTGCTGTTGAAAAAGGAATACCTAGAATACCAAATGAAAGAACATCAGATAAGAATAAAAACAAAAGACACGGAGATAGCGTTGTATCAGCAGTAATGTTAGAACATGCATTTGCAAGTGAAAATAATGATTATCAAGAATATGAATATGAACCTGTGCAATTAGAAAATAAATGGAGGATAAGTAAAAATGAAGATTGGTAAATTAAATTTTAGTTTAAACAATTCAAAAGAAGATATAAAAGTTGATAAAGAAGACATGCTTAATGAACAAGCTTCTCCTTCTCCAGTATCCGTTAGACAGCCATATATGAGTGATGAAGTTGCTTCAACTTTAACACCAAATAAATATGCTGACATAGTAAGAGCTGTTAAATTAGGAGATGCATATTCTTATCTTACTTTAGCCGAAGAGATGGAAGAAAGAGATTTGCATTATCGTTCAGTTTTAGGGTCTAGGAAGAATGCAATATCTTCTTTAGTTAATTTAATTCAACCTGCCTCTGATGATGAAAAAGATAAAGAAATTGCAGACGATGTTTATAACACTATAGTTAGAAATCCAGCCTTTGATAATTTAGTATCTGATTTATTAGATGCAATAGGCAAAGGTTATTCAGTCTGTGAAATAAATTGGGAATTATCATCATCAAAATGGTATCCTAAATCTTACACTTGGAAAGACCCTAGGTGGTTTAAATATGATGATGAAACTGGTAGGCAATTAATGCTTTTAGAAGGCGCTGAAGCTATACCTTTAAAACCTTATAAATTTATTATACACGAACCACATTTAAAGAGTGGTTTACAACTTAGATCAGGTCTTGCTTTACCTTGTAGTTTTTATCATTTAATTAAGTCCTATGATGTGTCTTCCTGGAGTGCATTTGCTGAAGTGTTTGGATATCCTTTAAGAATAGGAAAGTATGGAAGAAATTCATCAAAAAGAGACAGAGAAGTTTTAAAATCTGCTATTAGAAATATTGGCCGTGATGTAGGCGCCATCATCCCTGAAAACATGGCAATTGAAATTATTAATGCTGCTAAAAATACAGGCAATATTACACTCTATGAAAAGCTTGCAGAATGGGTTGATAAACAAATATCAAAAGCTGTTGTTGGGCAGACAATGAGTAGTGATGCTGAAGGTGGACAATATAAAGGTGAATTGCATAATGAAATAAGATTAGAGATAAAAGAATCTGATGCTAATCAATTGGCTGCTACAATTAATAGAGATTTAATTATTCCATATGTTCAACTAAACTATGGAATATTAGAAAATTATCCTAACTTAAAGATTCCTGTTCCTAAGCCTGAAAATATAGAACAACTTACCTCCTCAATTAGTCAATTAGTTCCTTTAGGTTTGAAGGTCAAAACAGATGATCTTTATTCAAAATTAGGATTAACAAGACCTGATAAAGATGATGAAATTCTTCAACCTGAAACAATAGAAAAAACAGTTAACACTAATTCATCAAAAGTAACTTTAAACAGTGAAGAAAACAAACCAATATTAAAGGATGATGTTGATAATTTAGTTGATGAAACCTTGGAAGAATGGGAAGAACTTAACCCTTATAAAGAAAAGGTTTTAAACCTTATTAACTCTTGTAAATCCTATGAAGAATTAATTGAAAAATTACCAGGGGCTTTAGAAGAAATAAGCACTAAAGAAGATGTAATTAATTTATTAACAACTATGTTTTTTAAAGCAAAAGCGCTTGGAGATAGCCAAGCAATTGAAGAGGATTAATTTATATGGCCAATACAAAAACAAGTGATCCAGGAGTTGTTTCAAAAGAAGCTTTAGCATATTTAAAAAATAAAAATCTAAAACCAACTTTTAGCTATGAAGATGTATGGAAAGAACAACATAATAAAGCTTTTACTGTGGCAAAATGTATGGACTTAGATTTATTAGCTGATATAAAAGAATCTCTTGAAGAAGTTATTGAAAAAGGAATTACCTATAAAGAATGGTCTAAGGATATAACAGAAAAAATGGTTAATAAAGGTTGGTGGGGTAGAAAGGAAATGTTAGACCCTAAAACTGGTGAAATCATTGAAGCTCAATTAGGCTCTTCAAAAAGGCTTAAAACTATCTTCCAAGTTAATATAAGGCAAGCTTATCAAAATGGTGTTTGGGAGAGAGGTTTTAATAGTGTAACACATCCTTATATATTATATAGAATAGGACCTTCTTTAAGACATAGAAAAGAACACTTAGCTTGGGATGGGTTATTGCTTCCAAAAGAACATGAATTTTGGAAAACACACTACCCTTCAAATGGCTATAATTGCAAATGTAGAACTAGGTTTGTTTCAAAAAGCAGAAAAGAAAAATATGAAAAAGAAGGAATACCAGATTTAACCAGTATAGAAAATGGTTATCCAACTAAAACAATAAAAATAAAAACAAATCCACCTAGAGAACAATATGTAACTTATAAGAATAAAAGGACAGGTGAAACTTATAGAGGAATAAAAGGAATAGACCCTGGCTTTGAATATAACCAAGGTTCTTCAAATCAAAACCAAAATAAAATTAAAGATTTGTATATAGAAAAATCTAAAAATTTTGATAGTAAAATATTAGGAGATACAGAACCAACTAAGGAAAGTTTGAAAACTCCTGTTGATAATGGAATTGGTAAAATTCCAAAAAAATATAAAGAAGCTGCAAAGACTGCATTAAACGCTATTAAAAAAGTTCATGGTGATGGTAATTTGCCACAAATTGATATTAAAAGTTCTAGTGCTAGAGGCTTTGCTGGAGCTTATAGTTATTACCCTGCTTTAGATAAAGCTGATTGTATTAAAATGTCTAGTTGGGGACAACATCCTGAATTTACATTAGTTCATGAAATAGGCCATTTTTTAGATCATCAAGCTATTGGTAATTCAAAAGGGCATTCTTCAGCTAATAGAGATTTTGAACCTTTAAATAAAATGATTGATAAGTTAAAAGAAACTGAAGCGGTCCAAAGTATTAAGGCTTCAAGAACTTTATCAAATAGTTATTATTTAGATCCTTCAGAATTGACAGCAAGAAGTTATGCTCAATATATTGCAACTAAAACAAAAGACCCTATTTTATTGGAGCAACTTCATGATGTTCAAACAAAAAATAGCGACTATAAATATTCACAATGGACAGAAGAAGAATTTAAGCCTATAATAAAGTTGTGGGATAATATTTTAGAGGAGATGAAATGGCTAAAGAAAAAAGAATCATAGGTACTTCTGCATTAGGATATCCAATCTATGAAGCAGACCATTCTTTACCTGTTGATAATTTTCCTGATATTCAGATAGCACTTGATAGTGCTGGTAATGAATATATGGTTGATTATGATAAAAAGGGTAACAATATTTATCATCCAATAAAAGAAGACCAATCAATCGATTGGTCTAAGACACTCAAAAATTTAAAATAAATAAAAAATATTCAAAAGTTTATTGCGAGAAAAATAATCTTTACTTATTATATTAAAGTAATAGGATACTTGGGAACCGTTTGGCATACTGTTTTCTCCATTAGTTTATAATAGAACCTCCAATTTTAATGGTCTTTTTTTTGGGGGTTCTATTTTTATTCTAATATTATTTCACTTTCTTCACATCCTGATAAAATTAATAATTTCTTTAAAGTTTTTAATTGAGATGCTGTTGGTTTTATTTGTTGTGTTATTAGTAGCTCATAATAATTGTCATTTGTTTCTAACGCCTTAATTAAATCTTTTCTACTCATATATTGTTCCAAATGTACCAATGCTTGTTCTATAGTTGCTAATTTGTAAAAAATTTCACCATCTCCAGTAATTAACCAATTTAAATTTACGCCTTTTTTATATAAATGATATTTTAAAATATCGTTTATATCCTCAACACCATCTTCAATATTTTTAAGGTTTTGTTCGGGTATTTCAAATTTTACCGAAAAATTATATATATTATCACCCCAGGATTCTCTTAATTTTTGAAATCTTTTTCCTATTTCTTTTTGTAAAGTTTTATATTCCATTTTTCTTATCCTTTAATGCTTGAGCATAAGCTAATAGCATTTTTTTATCTTCATCTTCTAATTCTTTAATAACTTCTTCAAATTGATTTAGATCTCCAAGTCTTCTATTTAAATTCATCCATTGATTATATAGCTTATATACATCAGGAAAGACTTTTGCAAAATCACTCAATTTACCATTATTAGATCCACCAGTCGAAGAAGGATTATTTAAAGACTTACCTTCCATAATCCAGCGCCATTCATAACTGAATAATTTCTCCATTTTTTTAGCCTGGTCAATACTAGGCTGTTCAATGTTCTTTTCCCATCTTAAATATAATTCATGTTCAATTCCTATCATTTGAGACATTCCAACAGTATCAAGCCCTACATCTTTTCTAATTTGAATTAATCTTTCTCCAATAGTTTCAGGAGTAGTTAACATTTTACCTCCTCCTGTAATTAACCAATCCAAAGAAATTCCAATTTCAAATAAATTTTCTTTTATTTGATCAGGAAGCGACAAATCTCCTTTCTCATATTTGGAGAGTGTCCCTCTTTTTGCTCCAATTCTTCTAGAGAAAACTTCTTGTGTTTCATTAAAGTGTTCTCTAATTTTTCTCAATCTTGTACCAATTTCAACATTTTTCTCAATCATATAGCAATTTCCTCTTTACAAATGCTACATTTTGTAGCACTATATATTATAGATTTTATTTAAATCCCTCATAAATGAATTATAAATCTATAGTTCAAAATAAGTAAAGAGGGGAAGGAGAAAAGTTTTAATGCATAAAAAAGATGTAGAAATGCAAAGAAAAGTATCGGCAATCATCAAAATTAAAGGAACTACCTGGATGGCAATAGCTAAAGACATGGGAATTTCTAATCAATATTTGAGAAATGTTGCCAACGGACTTAAGCCAAATCAGGATAAAAGAAATGAATTGGCTAGAAGATTGGGATATCAAAATTGGAGCGAACTATCCAAAGAGAGGATTATATTATGAAAAAACTAATTTCTTTAATAAGTAAGAATGTTGATAAAGTCCTTCATATTTTATGTGCCTATATAATAGTCGTTTCATCAGGAATTTATTTCATCAACATTGTTCTTGGAATTGTATTTGGTTTAATAGCTTCAATATTAAAAGAAGGTTATGACCAATATTCATATAATGGCTGGTCTTGGGGTGATCTAGGGGCAGACGCAATTGGAATTATATTAGCAGTGATATTTTTATTCATTGTTATTTAAGGAGAAAAAAATGTCAAACGCAGAAAAAGAAATATTAGCTACTTTAGCAGAAAAGGAAGAAGTAAAAATTATTGTTTCAAAACATCATATGGACCTTTTAAGAGAAGGCTTATCACTTACACAACCAGGGGTTACAGCAGAAAAATATATTGCTGATTTTATTAGACATGAAGCTTTATCTATAATAGTGGCTTTTAGAACTTCTTCATCAAAAAGAGGAGAGTCTAATGCCAATTAAAAAACAAAATTCAAATGTTAATTCTTCAAGTATTTTAGAAAAAGAATTAATTACAATACCTATGCCTAAAGTGTTTTTAGACAATTTGAAATTAAGTTTAAAAACAGCTCATACAGAAATGACAGTTGAAGAACTTATTTTATATTTAACTATGGTTGGAGCCACAAAAGAGAATCATTCAACTGTATTTAAAAATGTTGGGTAGCTTATGAACTATAGAGATTTTGGATTTGCTTCAGATAAATCACAAACATATCAGTTGTTTTTGAATATACCTGTTTCAGCAAATGGAATTACAATAAAAGATTTAGCAGAAAAAATGAACATAACAACTTATAAAGTTAGATTGTTAATTTCTAGACTACCTTCAGATGTTCCAGTATTTGAAGATCTTGATAGAAAAATTATAGGAAGGGTTAAATGATAAAAATTATTAGCTGTAATTGTTTTAATAAAATGGAAGAGCTTTTTAATAAAAAAGATAGAAATTTATTAATTGAAGAAATTCAAGTCACTGAAGATATGAATTTAGAAGCAGGAGCTCCATATATTTATTTAAAAAGCGGAAAAGACAATATAAAAAAGAAAGAGTTTACCCCATTAAAAGCTGCTTATTGTCCAGTATGTGGTACTAAAATTTTAGCAATAGAAACTGAAGATGTAGAAAGTATTACTACCTGTGGTTGTTTTAGTAAGGAGAAAAAAAGTGAACATAGTAATTAATTGGGATACTCAACTAAATATTGAGGCAACAGGCCCAAAAGATAATGAGGAAACATGTCAATGTATGCTCATTGCAACAATTAAGGCTTACAAAAAGGAATTTAATTATTCTAAAGCGCAAGTTAAGCAAGCTTTTGAAAATATGCTTAATGTAGTTTTTGATGAACAAGGGGAATTGATTAATGAAAAAAATAACATTGTATGTAACCGATAGCTTTTACCAAAAATTAGATGTTATTCAAAAGGCTAGCAAGGTGATTGGCTCACCAGTAAGTAAATCAGAAATTATAAAAAGAGCTGCAATGAACTACTTAGAACTTGCAGAGAAAATGAGTAAAGAATCAAACAATACTTTGATTTCAACTAAAGACGGAGAGTTAATAATAAATGGAAAATAAGAATTATAACTGTGCTTCACAACAAAGAATTTTAAGCTTGGTTGAAACTTTAGCAGGAAATGAAATTGATGGATTAAGTGTTACAGAAATATCAAAGAGAATGAATTGCTCTACATCTGCAGCATTTCGAGATTTAAACAATCTAGAAACTGCAGGCTGGGCAGAATGTCTTCAAGATAATAAATGGAGGCTAACTGTTAAAACAGCTCACCTCCTAAGAAAAGTAACGGACAATATTAACACCATGCTTAAAAAAGTTAATCAAGTCCACAACGCTTTTTTACATGATTAAATAATTTTCTAATTAAATCAAGTGTAATAAAGCAAATCGGACACAGTGTCCCTTTTGAAAAAAAACAAGGAGAAGCAGATGAATGAAATTGAAAAAAACGGAATAGTACAACTATCAAAAAACTTAGCTATCATTGATGAAAAATTTAATTTTCTAGACTCATACAGTTATGAAACTGAAATTGCTGCATTAATTGATGATTTAAAAATATCATCAGAGAGAATGTTAAAAGCTGGATGTAGATTAATTAGAATTAAAGAACATGAAGAACATGGTAATTTTTTAAATGCCGTTGAAAAAACTGGGTTAAATATACGAACCGCTCGAAGAATGATGACTGCTGCATATAAATTTATTGATGATAGTGGGAATTTAAAATACCAAAATTTAGCTCAACTTGGAATTACTAAAATCTATGATTTAGCTATTGAAGATGATGAAGTTCTTGAAGAGCTTGAAGAAGGTAAAACTATTGCAAATTTAAATCTTGATGCTGCAGATAAAATGACAACTCATGAACTTAGACAAAAGCTAAGAGATATGAGAAAAGACAAAAACGCAACTGAAGAATTGGTTAAGAAAAAAGATGAAAAAATCAATGAGCTTGAAAAGAAATTAATCGAAGTTGAAAGTGAAAAAACTTATGACTGGTCAGAAAAGGGTAAGCAAATTTTAACAGACCTAAATGAAATCTTAACTCAAACGTCAATCTATAATGGCAAATTAAATAAAGTCTTAGATGATATCAAAGAATTTGATAATGAAAACTTTTCAAAAGAAGCAAGTGCATTATTTTCCCATGCTAAAAATACAGCTTCAAATATTTATGACGATGCAGGTCAAACTGTGGAAAGGTTAAATTGGTTAGCTCCTCATGTTCCAGCAGGATTTTTACCAGGCTTTAATTTTGGTTCAACTGTTCTTCCAACAAGAGCAACTGAAGAAGATCAATTAGATAATGAAATTTTTACAACTAAGTTAGGAGAAGTTAAATAATATGATGGCAGAGGTAATCAAGGCCTTAGAAATGGCAGAGCATGGAAAGAGAAGAAAAGTTGCAGAGCAGTATGCTAAAGCACTTGGAATCTCTGTTGCAACGCTATACAGAAGACTTGAAGAGAATGGCTGGAGCAATAGAAAAAAACGCTCTGATTCAGGCAAATCAAAAGTTGATGATGATACTTTAGGAATTTTATCATCATACATTAAAAGCGGAATTAGAAGTAATGATAAAGCTACTATTGGCATTCCAGTTGCTCGTCAAGTTTTAGAATATGAAGGCTATGATTTTAAAGACGCTGACAATTCAACTTTATCAAGGCTTTTGAGAGATAAGGCAATGGATTTAACTACTCAACAAAACCCTACTCCTCACATTCATATGAGAAGCTTGCATCCTAATCATGTTCACGAAGTAGACCCTTCCTTATGTTTAATGTATTACCTTCCAAGAGGTGGTCAAAGAATATTAGAAGAAAGAGAAGTTTATAAAAATAAGCCTTTTCTTGAAGGGAAAAAAGCTAAATTAAAAGTTTGGCGCTATGTAATGGTAGACCATTATTCAGGTTCTATTTGCCATAGATACTATAACGTTGCTGGTGAAAATACTTTAACGCTTTGGGAATTTTTAATGTATTCCTGGTCAATTAAAGAGAATCCTTTGTTTGTATTTCATGGACTTCCTAAAATGATGATATGGGATAAAGGCAGTGCAAACACAAGTAAGGCAATCTCTAATGCTTTAAAAGGTTTAAATGTTGAAACTTATGCTCACGAAGTTGGAGCGCCAAGAACAAAGGGTGCGGTTGAAAATGCAAACTTCATTATTCAACAAGCTTTTGAATCCAGGCTAAGAAGTCAGCCAGTTAAAAACATTGATGAATTAAATCAAAGAGCTGCACAATTTGATGCTTTATACAATGCTAATTTAATTAAGAATTATGATAGCTCTTTAAAACGTGGACATATGAATCTTGTTAGAAATGATTTGTGGTTGAGAATAACTGATGAACAATTAAGAGATTTACCTGAAGGTGCTAATTCTCTTCTTTATAAAGATGGTGAAACAAGAATTGTTGCAGGTGATTTATGTATTAGCTTTGTTCACCCAAGAGTTGGACATAGCAGCTATTACAGTTTGGGAAGACTTCCAGGAATAAGAGTCAAAATGCAAGTTAATGTTCAGCCAATATTAACAGATGAAGAGGGAGCTATAAGAGTTAAATATGATTTCAATGGTCAAGAAATAATTGATGAAGTTTACCCTGAATTGTTAGATGAAGCAGGCTTTAGATTGTCGGCTGCAGTATGGGGAGAAGAGTTTAAATCTTTACCTGATACAGTGGTTGAAAAGGTTGGAAAAACTTTAGATGGAATTATAGGAGATAAAAAACATCCATTTAAAGATATGAACGAGGGTGAAGGTATAAGAAGTTTAGATTCAATTGAAAATGAAGATGGAAACAGCTTAATACTTCATAGGTTTGGAACTAAGAGTAATAACCCTACTCCTAGAATTAGAGTTTCAATTATTGAAGCTGCAAAACGATTAAGCATGATGATGGGCTGGTGGGATCCTTGGTGTTTGAAATATCTAAAAGAAAATTACAAAGATGGAGTACCTGAAGCTGATTTATCAGATATCGAAATATTATTAGAAGAAGAGAGGGCGACTAAAGAATGTACTGTGGGTTAAAAGAAGTGCTAAGAAAAGAGCATATTCAACAACAAGAATTAGCCAATTATTTAGGTATAAGTAAAACCGCAGTTAGCCTTTTGGTTAACAAAGGCTTAACTCCTAGTAAGGCTAATAATATAAAAAAGGATGTTGATACTTTTTTAAACAAAAAAGGAATTAACACAAAAGGGCTATGGCAGGATGTAGAAGAACCTACTATTGAAGATGATGAAAACAATATGGAGAAATGTATTATGTTAACACAAAAAGCAAGAAAACAATTTAAAGTAGCTATTGATCCTTTTACTGCAGATATTCAAGACAGTAAAGACGTTTATTTAAGTGAAAGCAGTCGATATGTATTTGAGTATATGTATCTAACCGCAAAAAATGGTGGATTGTTAGCAGTAGTTGGAGAATCAGGAAGTGGTAAAACTACACTAAGAAGAATGATGATTGATAGAATCACTCATGAAGAATTAAAGATAAAAGTTATTTCACCAAAAACAATTGATAAAGGCAGATTAACAGCAGGTGCAATTTGCGATGCAATTATAAATGATTGCTCACAAGAGAGACCTAAGCGAAGTTTAGAAGCTAAATCAAGACAAGTTGAAAGAGTATTAACAAATTCATCAAGAAGTGGTTATTCTCACGTTTTGATAATTGAAGAAGCTCACGATTTAACTATTCCAGTATTAAAGTATTTAAAAAGATTTTGGGAGTTAGAAGATGGCTTTAAAAAATTGATAGGTATAATCCTAGTAGCTCAACAAGAATTAAAAACTATACTTGATGAATCCAGGAATTATACCGCACGTGAAATCATCAGAAGAATAGAAATTGCGGAATTAGCGCCGTTCCTTAGTCCTGAAGAGCTAAAAGGATATCTTAGCTTAAAGTTTAAACGTGTAAATGTAAATATTGAAGACGTCTTTGAAGAGAATGTTTATCCAACAATAATTAAAAAAATGACTAGAAAAACATTGAATAATTTTAGAACTTCATCTTGTTATCCTTTAAATGTTAACAATTTGATTAAGCAAGCAATGAATACTGCTGCACAAGTAGGCCAGGAGAAAGTAGATGAAGAAACAATTTTGGCACTTAGATAAAAATAACTTTAGAAAAAACAGGAGATAAAGAAAATGAATAAAGAATCAAAGAGAGTAATTGATGGTAAAGAATTTTGGGTTAATGGAGTTGGTAGTTTAGTTCCATTAGAAAATATTGAAGAACTAGATGTTTTAAGAGACGAGACTGTAAGAGAAATTATCAATTTCTGTGAACCTGTATCAAGCATGTTGGTTGAGTTAAAAAAGAAGATTGTCGACACTTTAATGGCTTACCTTGATACATCAGCAGAAGAATACGGAGTAAAAACTAGAAGCGCTAAGGGAGCAGTTACTTTAACCAGTTTTGACGGCAGTCTTAAAGTAATAGTAAGCGCAGCAGACATATTAAGTTTTGATGAAAGGCTTCAAACTGCAAAAGATATTATTGATGAGTGTTTAATTAGATGGAGCGAAGGAGCAAATCATAATCTATTAGCAATTGTCAATGATGCATTTAAGGTTGATAAGAAAGGTCAAATTGATACTAAGAAAATATTAGCACTTCCTAAATTGAAGATTGATGATAAAGATTGGAAAAGAGCAATGAAGGCTATTAAAGATTCTGTAACAGTTCAAACTACTAAAAAGTATATTAGACTATATAAAAGAGTTGGGGATGAATGGAATCAAATTATTCTTGACTGGTCTAAGATTCAAGGGGGCATCGATAGTGAAGAATAAAAACTGGATTAAAATTATTCATATAGCTAAAGCAAAAGTTAATATGAGTGATTTAAATTATCGAGAAATGCTAAATGGCTTAGGCCTTACTTCAGCAAAAGATATAACCAGTAAAAAACAGTTTGATAAGATTATGGAAGCTTTCCAAAAGCTTGGTTTTAAATTTGAAAGGCCAAGAGGAATTAAGAACAAGTATGAAAGTAAAGCTTATTATTACTGGTGTGAATTGTATAAAAAGGGAGCTGTTAAAGACAAATCATATAAAGCCTTTAAAGCTTATCAAATAAGAATGGAACATAACGAGATTGGAAAATTAAAAGAAGAAGATCAAGTTCACTTTCTAGAAGCCATAAAAAAGTGGTATTTAAGAGTTAAAAAAGAGGAGGACAAAGGTGGCAATAGCTGATGATTTAGTAAGTTCTGTTGATAAGGTTCTTGGAGAAAAAGAAAAATCAAAAAAAGTTGCCAGACAAGTAATGAGAGATTTTGGCGGAAGTCAAATTTACATTCCATTAGAAAGGTCTGCTTTCAAAGAAGACATTGAAGATGAAATGTATGAAATGTACACAGGAGCTAATATCTCTGAAATAGCAAGAAAGTATGACTGTTCTTTCACAACTGTTTATGATTCAATCAAGCATGTTAGAAAAAGAAGAGCCGAGCAAAAAAAGGCCTCTAAGGCGTTTGTTTAAAATTAGAGTAAAATTATACCACTTTTTTTAGAACTCGCCTTAAACCCAGTTTTAAACTGGTTTTTAAACTAAATTACAATTCACATATTCTAGTCAGTCTATAATGGACTGGCTTTTTTTGTGCTTATTGCAAATCAAAAAATTAAAATTCCTTAAATGTCATTTGTATTCAACTAAGAATAATCTATTTCCATGAATCAATATTTATCTTTGAACAGTTACGTTTTAAATGATTTGGAAAAAATTTTAGTGATTCCAAAAGATACGGTTATTAAAGGAAGAGATGGAAGAACTCTTTACAATAATAACCCTTCTTTGGTTATCCAAAGTTTTAACCAATCAAAGGTAGAGTTACCAATTGATATTGAACACTCAACATTTTTTAAAGGGACAAAAGGTGATCCTGCTCCTGCAATGGGTTGGATAACTAATTTATATTTAGAAAATGAAGAAGTTTGGGCAAATGTTAAATGGACAGATAAGGGAAAAGAATTAATTGATACAAAACAATATCGATATTATTCACCAGCTTATCTTCTTGATGACAAAAATCAAATAGTGGCTCTTCACAGCGTTGGCTTAACAAATAAGCCAAATTTATTACTTCCAAGTTTAAATAATCAACGAGAATCTTTAGGAGGAAAGGACATGGATAAGAAGCAAATATTAACTCTATTAGGGTTAAATGCTGAAGCCACTGATGATGAAATCAAGGCAAAGATTGGGAACTTGTTAAAAGTATCAGCAAACAATGAAAGCTATGTACCAAGACAAGAATATGAGGTTGCATTAAACAGAGCATCCACTCTAGAGGCTGAATTAAAGAAAGTTAAAGATGCTGACTTTAATTCAAGAAAAGAAACAGCAATCAATAGTGCTATTAAAGATGGTAAAATTTCACCAGCTTCAAAAAAGTATTATGAAACAAGCTGTAACAGTGAACAAAGCTTAAAAGAATTTGTTGAAGCATTTAAAGATGCTCCTAAATTAATTGATGTTAATTCTTCCGACAACAAAAACCCTGATAAAAAAATCACTTTAAATTCTGAACAAAAGGCTATGGCCAATAAATTAGGATTAAGCGAAGAAGAAGTAATTAAAGAAATGAAAAATGGGGAGGAAAAATAGTTTATGATAACTAATACTCTATTAAATAATTTACGTGTAATGTTCTCGGCTCTTTTTAAAAAAGGGTTAGATGGTGCAAATAAAGACTGGGAAAAAGTAGCAACACTTACTCAAAGTAACAATGCTTCAAATGTTTATTCTTGGCTTTCAAAATTCCCTGCTATGAGACAATGGATTGGGGATAGAGTTGTTAAGCAAATGAAAGAAAGTGCTTATTCAATTCCTAATGAAAAATATGAAGCAACTGTTGAAGTATCTAGAGAAGATATGGAAGATGATAATCTTGGCACTTATGGGCCTCTTATGGAATCTATGGGGCAAGAGGCTCAAGATCATATTAATAGGCTTATTTTTGCAGCATTAAAAGGCGGCTTTAGCGCTCCTTGTTATGATGGTCAATATTTCTTTGATACAGATCATCCAGTTTATCCTGAAGTTGACGGAACAGGAGAGGCTGTAACAGCAAGTAATATTATTGCTCCTGAAACAACAACAGAGCCTGCTTGGTTCTTACTTGATACTTCAAGAGTAATTAAACCTATTATTTATCAAGAAAGAACAAAGCCTGAATTAGAAGCAATTACAACACCTTCAAATGAAGCTGTATTTAACAGAGATGTCTACCCTTATGGAATTAGAGCTAGACGTGGTGTTGGTTATTCTTTTTGGCAATTTGCTGTTGCATCAAAGGCTGCTTTAACAGTTGAAAACTATGAAGCTGCAAGAGCTGCAATGATGAGCTTTAAAAAAGATGGTGGAGATCCTTTAGGTATTAGACCTACAACTCTTGTTGTTTCTTCTGAAAATGAAGCAGCTGCAAAGAAAATTATTGAAGCTATTAACTTAGACAACGGACAAAGCAACATCCACTATAAAGAAGTTGAAATTGTTTGTTCATCTTGGTTATAGGAGGTAGTTAACTATGGCAAAAGTAAAAATTAAAGCTTCTCACGTTAGAGACCAAAAGCTTGGTAAAAAGTATTACAGGGCAAAATTAGAATTAACCCCTGAAGAAAAAGAATATGAAGTTGATGAAAAGCAACTCAAACAACTTGAAAATGACAAATTAGTAAGGTTTGAAATTCTCAAAGACAAGGGTAAGAAGGAAAACTAAAACATGAATTATTTAACAATTGACGAGCTTAAACTTAGAGACGAAGAAAGATTACCAACTGATGATCAAGGAAATTTAAAAGTTTCTAGAATTGAAGCTGCATTAAGCGATGCTTCTGAAATGGTTAGGACTTATTTACCATCTTTGATTGATGAAGAAGGCAACCCTTTACCTCCACCTGCAAGAATTGCAGGAAGTTTAAAGCCAATTGTTAGAGATTTATGTTTATACCTTTTAAATGATAGGCCAGGAGAAGAGAGCGCAAAAATCAGATATGACAATGCAATTAATCTTCTCAAGGCCTTGGGTACTGGAGAGAGTGTTTCAAGTAGTGCATCAGGTCCTGAAGTTCTCGATAGTGATGCAGCTGAATTGATTGAAGGAACAACCGAGTTTATTAAGCCAGGAGGCTTTAGTTTCTGATGGGTAAATCTGTTAAAGTTGATATTTCAGAAATCATTGATATTCAAAATATTATGAAAAGATTATCAGCAATGAATATTTTTGAGCTAAAAAAATCTATGGGTGTTGAGCTTGAAGATGTTGCAAAAGACAGATTTGATACAAAGAATAAAAAATCTCCTGATAATGAAAAGTGGAAAGAGTGGTCAGCCTCTTATGCTAAATACGCCAACAAAGATAGAAGAAAAAGCATATTAGTAACAGAGGGGATACTGCAAGAATCAATTACATCAGATGTTAGAAATGAAGGTGTATATATTGGTTCTACTGTAAAATATGCAATAACTCATCAAGATGGTTACAAAGAAAAAAACATTCCTGCAAGACCTTTTTTAGGTTTTGGAGAAGAAGAAAGCAGTGCAATTTATTCAACAATAGAAGAATTTATAAAAGCTGCAGGAGTATAATATGGATTTATTAACAGCGCAAAATTTAGCAATTGGAAAATTGGAATTAGCTTTTAATGATTATAGCAAAAAAGTCTATATTATAGCTTATGATGGTGTCTTCTCTGTAAGTGAAGCTTTAAAAAAAAGTTATAACACTCCTTCAATTTTGGTATCTCCATTAAATGCTAATGACAACGAAGTTAGATTAGCAACCTATATTATATTTAAAAGCACAGATAAGAATGTTTTAGATGTAATAGATAAAACAAATGAAGTATTAAGAAGTTTACCAGGAGAAGATGGAAAAACTTTAACTGTAACTTGTGAGACTTTATTTGACACTCAAGCTTTAAAAAGTGGAATAAGGCTTTGGGTTAGTTTGGTTAAATTACCACATTTAGCTTTTGGTTTATCTAACCAACTAGACAAAGGCCCTGTTGCTCTTGAAAAAGAAAGAATTAAAGCAATTATGAATTTAAATAATAATGTAGTTGTTGCAACCAGTGAAGCAGAAATTAGTAAAAACTTGATTTATGGGAACACTCCTTTTCTAACAATTGAATCAGGAGAAGGCCTGTTTGAACAGTCTCAAGGCAGAACTATTAAATATTCAGAAAATGGAAGTTTAATTAAGAAGGTGATCAAAGGTGTTGCTCGCTATCCTTTAGTACTAAAAGCTTATGGGAAAAGCGCAGCAGAAGCAGAATCATTACTTTGGAATAAGTTACCATTTTTACCTAATATTAGAAAAGAATCAGGTGTGAATATTATTACAAAAGTAGTTGGCCTTGAAATAGCAAAAGAAGAAAAAGGAGCAATGATTGCTTCTGTTACTTTAAATTTAGAAGTGCCAGCAATCCTAAACGAAGCACTTCTACCACTAATTAAAAATGTAAAAGTCGAAGGAATATAGGAGGTCTATATGACAAAGAAAACCACGGCAGAAGTTTTATTACCAATTGAAGATTTAGGAAAAAAGACAGACCCTGCAATTTTTGCAGCAGTATGTACTATGAAAAATTGGAACAAAGGTAAAAAAGTTTCTGAAGAAGAATTTAAAAAAGCTGTTGATAAATTTAACGGTGCTGCAGTTGGTGAAACTCCAATAAAGGAAAAGTAAGATGTCTAGAGGATATATTAAAAATAACATTTTAGATGGTGCTTTAGGTGGTCAACCTAAACCAGCAACAGGCGTTTTTGGTGCTGTTGGTGTTGCTGTTAATCCAAATGACGGAATCTTAATTTTAACTTCAGCTGCAGATGCTCAAGAAAAATTAGTGGGTGGACCTCTAAGAGATTTAATTGTCAGTGCTTTATCAATTGCTTCAACAACTGTTTATGCTGTCCCTCTTTTAGGCTCGGTTGCTGGTGTAGTTTCAGATGTTGTTAAAACTGGAAGTAGTACAGGCTCTTTGACTGTTACAGGTTCTCCAAGAAATGCTTATGATATTAAAGTTGAAATTGAAAAAACAGGTGCATTAAATGAAGCTTTAATGAGTATTGAAGTTGATGGATTGAAATCAGGTTTAATAACAATTCCTGATGATGGTATTTATGCTCTTGAGAAAACAGGATTAACATTAACATTTGCTGGGGTTGATCAAGCTTTTGAAGAAGGTACAATTTTTAGTTTTTCAACAACTGCTCCAAAATGTAGTAATGCTGAAATGTTGAGCGGTATAGATAGACTATTAAATAGTGCATATGCATTTGAATGGATTAGTATTGCTGGAATAAGTGATGCTGCACTTTGGGCTGCTTTAGCAGTTAAAGCAACACTTGCAGAAGCTAAATACCGATATATTCACTTCAAAGCACAAGCAAGATATTTAAATGAAGGTGAGACTTTAGATGAATGGGTTGCTGCTTTAACAGGTGATGAAAGAGGCTTAACAGTTGGTGGAAGAGTTCAGGTTTATGCATCCTGGATAAAACAGTCTGATAGTGATGGTTCATTAGATGTTAGAGGCGCTTTAGATTTGGCTTCAGGAATGAGCGCAAAGCGTGATGTTGCTGAACCTGTTGATGCTGTTTCTTATGGTGGAATAAGTGGCGTTTTGGAATTGTTACCTGAAGGAATTAATGGCGGACATATTGATGCACTTGATAATGCAGGCTATGCCACGTTAACCAAATATATTGGTTTAACTGGCGTCTACATTACTCATGCAAGGATGTTTGCAGAAAGTACCAGTGATTACACTTTGGAAGAAAGAAGAAGAGTTATGGATTTGGCTTGCCATAGAGTAAGAACAGCTCAATTAACTTACTTAAATTCTACTGTTTCAATTGGCGCAGACGGAAGTGTTGAGGGTTTGGAAATGTTTAAAGCCATTTCACAACAGGTCTTAAATAATATGCAAAAAGCAAATCAAATTAGTTCAGGCGCTGTTGAGATAGATCCTAACCAAGATATTTTAGCTACAGAAACTTTAGTTACTAGAATCAAAATAGTTCCTTTAGGAAAAATGAGCTATATCGAAAATACAATTAGTTATTCTAATCCAGTATTGGAGGCTTAAAAGATGATTAATAACACTGTTTATGATTTTGAATCAATTACTTGTCAAACTCCTGCAGGAGCTGTTTCAACCATTGAAGAAATTAGCTATGACGTAGAAAAAGATGTTGATGTAAAAACCGATTCACAAGGAAATCCAAGAGGATATATTAGAAAAGCTTTTAAGGGAGACTGTAAAGTTACTCTTTCATTAGCTGAATATGAATCTCTTGTAAGTGGTGAAGCAAAAGGTATTTTTGGGGCAGACCCTATGCCAATAGTTGTTTCTTATGCATCGCAGGATGGAGAAGTAATTACAGATAAAATTACTGTTAAATTTACTAAAGCGGTTCGCAAGGTAAAAAAAGATGATGAGGTAATGATGGAGCTTACAGGAAAACAAACTGAAATTCCTTCATTTAATGGCAACAAAGTTTACGAAGTATAAAGGACAAAATGATGTTTAACAAAGATGTAATTGCAAAAGTTAAAGAAGCAAATCCTAATAAAGATTTGTTTATTGGTAAAATTAATTTTAATGATCAGAGCAAAAAAGCTCATGAAGTAGAATTTATTTACAGAAAGCCAACTGTTGCAGATATGGAGTTTTTTAATTCTCAAGCAAGTAAAAACGCAATGGCAGCGCAAAACAACTTAGTTAATAACTTAATAGTTTATCCAGATAAAAAAGAAGTTATTGAAAAGATTAAAGATTATCCTGCTGTTGTAGCTGAATTTGTTGAGAGTCAAATTTCGCCTTTTTTCGGCGCTCAAATTGTGTCAGAGAGCTTACAGATTTAGATGAAAACATCTTATTTGTAGAAAAGTTTTTGAATATAGAAGTTGATAAAAATATCAGCTTCGAAGAGTTAGAATACTTAGTTGAAAAAGCTAAGTATTCTAGAAATTTAGAAGTTGGGGTAACAATGGAAGCTATTGCAAAATTGTTTAAAAAGGATTAGCCATGAAAGATTTTAGAGCAAATGTAACTTTAGTTTTTAAAGATGAATTTACCAATGCTTCAAAAAGAGCTAAAACTTCAGTTGATGGAATTGGAGAGGCTATGAATAAATTGCAGGCTGGAGATTCAATGCTTCAGACTGCATCTCAACTTGGTTTAATTGCTTCTACAACAGAGCAGTATAGAAATAAAATAACTGCTGCTTTAGAAGTTCCAACCGCTCAAGCTGCATCGTTAGAAGATGCAATGCAAAAAGCAAATACAGTTTTAACTGCAGATATTTCTATTGATGGAGATATTGAAAAAACTTATGCAGCTTTAAAAAATCAAGCTTTAGAGTGGGCTCAAGGAACTGCAACAGGAAGTAAAATCGCAACAGCCTCTGCAGCTGAATATGCTGATACTTCATATTCTATGTTATCAGCTGGCTTGAAAGCAGATGCAGCAATTGCAGCAACAAACAAATCAATAGTTTTGGCTAAGGGGACAATGGGAAGTACCAGTGCAGCCGCCGATTTATTAGCCACAGCCTATAATACTATGGGTAATAAAAGTATTGACGCAAATCAAGAAATAGGAATGCTTTCTGATACCGTTGCTAAAACACAAGCTACATTTCAAATTGCAAATTTAGGACAATTAAATGAAGGTCTTAAATATGGTATTCCAGCAGCTCAAAAATATGGTTTAGCTTGGAGTGAGTTAAACACAATTATCGGACAATTGAATACATCAGGATTAACAGGTTCTTTAGCAGGAACTTCTTTTAATTCAATGATGGCTCAAATGCAAAAAGCCTCAAAATCATTAGGCTTTAAGATTGCCTATAATGATGATGGTGGAATCCAAGTTATAGAAACTTTAAAAAATATTAGATCTCAATTTGGAGATTTAAAAAATCTAACTCCTGAAATGCAAATGGCTTTTGACCAAGCATTTGGAACTGAAGGAGGAAGAGGATTAACATTATTAAGTTCTTCTTTAGATTCTTTAGAAGCCAATTTTGTAGCGGTTTCTAATTCAGAAGGACAAGCTGAAGAAATGGCTAGTAAAATTAATAGTACATATTCTTCAAAGTTATTGCAACTTGAAAATGCTCAAGCTGCAATGCAAGCAAGACTTGGAGAATCAACAATATCTCTTAAATCAAAATTCATAGATTTAAAACTTGGTTGGACTAATGCAGCTTCTTCAATTCTTTCAACAGATATAGGGCAAAAATTAGCAGTGATAGTTTCAGGCTCTTCAATGGCTGCAAGTGGATTGCTTCAAGTTGGTGGGACAGCTCTTAACGTTGGCGCTCAAGTGGCTACAATCGCAGCTATGAGTAGCAAAGCTGGGGGAATGTTAAGCTTGTTAAAAAGCACAGCTTCTCTTATTTCAGTTCCTTTTTCATTTTTTGGTGGTGTTCTTGGTCATGTCGGCAAGAACCTATTAGGAGTTGGAAAAGCTGTTATTGGAATAATTCCAAAAATGGGCGCTTGGATTGCTTCAGCTTGGAGTGCAGCTGCTGCACATTGGGCTATGCTTGGTCCTATTCTTCTTATTATTGCTGCAGTTGCTGCAGTTGCTGTTGGAACAGTTTTGTTAATTAAGAACTGGACTAAGGTCAAAACTTTTTTTGCTAACTTATGGTCAGGAATAAAAGATGGAGCTATTGCCAGTTTTGATTTTATTGTAAGTAAAGTTGAAGCTGTTAAAGACAAGATAACTGCACCTTTTCAGAAAGTCGGCAAATTTATTGGAAATATTTTTGGTAAAAAAGAAGGTGAAGCACAAGTTGAAACCATGGCTGAAGGGATTTATTCAAGTAATTCTTTAGAAACTGCAACAGTTAAAACAGTAAATAATGTTTCTGAATATATGCCTCACAGTGATGCTAAAAAAGGTCCATTAAGTAAGTTAACATTATCAGGTAAAGCAATTCCTGAAACAATGGCTATAGGTGTAAAATCTTCTAATACTGTTTTGTCAAAAGAAACTAAGAATGCATTTAATGGAATAGATTTAAATAATATTGTTGATTTCAATCAATACAAAACAAGTCAATCTATTAATAATTTAAGTGCAAATTCTACTGCAAAAACAAGCAAAATAGAAAAGCATTATCACGTAAATATTAATTCAGTTAATCTTCCAAATGTTGATGATTTAGAAGGCGTTGTTGAATTTGTTCAATCTCTTGAAGAAGAATTTAACAAAGAAGAAGAGGCGATGTAATGTTTCAAACAATAAAAATAAAAGATGATGGTTTTTTGTTAATAAGTGGAGTTACTTACAATTGCATAGTTAACCAAATCAATATTGATGGCCAAATAGTAATGGAAGAAAACACAGTTTTATTAACTAGTGGAAAAGAAAAAACTTTTAATGGATTTGATGATTCTGATATTAAAATTTATGCAACTATTTTAGAAGCAACTGATGGCGGAGAAGAAAGATATAAGGATTTGCAGTTATTAAATTATGCTTTTAAAACTATTAGATACGGACAACCTGTTGTTTATTCTTTAGAAGGGAAGCTGTTTAAAGCACTGCAAATTAAAGCTTGTATTTTTAATGGATTAAGCATTGACCAAAGTCTTGATGATTCAATTTTAGTTGTAATTAGCTTAACGGAGCATGAACCTGTTGTTAAGAAAGTTCAAGCGCAACAAGGTTCGGTAAGTTCAGAAGCGAACGTAAGCGTTGAACCTGCACAAATGAGTAAGTCGCAAATTAAAAAATTAGAAAAATTGGAGAGCTACTACAATGAATAGAGATGTTGAATTGATTGTTAAGATAAATAATGAACAAGTTGAAGCTGTAAATATTGATTTTTATTCTACAAAAACAAGTCAATTTTTAACTTTAAAAGTATTAAGTGGTAATGTTTTTTCTGATGCAGATATAGTTGAATTAGCTTACAGAGAAGATGATTTTATTGTTAAGTTTGCTACATTAATTATTTCAAAAATTGTAGACACAAAAAGAGGCATTTTAGAAATCTTTTGCAGAAATGTTTTTTGGAAAGAAGAAAGAGCTTATATAAAGGCTGCTTCCTGGAGAAAAGCAACTATTAAAGACATAGTAAATGATCTATTTGTTAATGCAAATATAGTTGATTTTGATTTATCTAAACTTCCTGATATTACTCTTGAAAGATTTAGTTATGAAAATTCAGTCTTTATAAATATCCTTAATAATCTAATTAAAGCTGTAAAGTTTTCAACTGATATTGATTTAGAATATGACTACAGTATTGAAGGCGCTTTTTATTTGGGTGAATTAGGTGGATTAGAAAAAGATTTAGGATATTCACTTGAATTTACAGATGCAGATATAATAAAGATCTCAAAAAATAGAATTAAATTACATCTGCTTCCTTTGTTGCTAAATCAATTAGTTAAAATTAACAGTGAAGAATTTCAAGTTATTTCATCACGTATTTATATTAACAAACAATCTAGCAGTACGATAATAAGGGTAAAGTAATATGGATTATTTAAAACAAATTGAAGAAAAAATATTATCCCAAATTGCTTCTCCTCAATTAGCTGTAGTTGATAAAGTTTATATTAATCAAAGTGAAGGTGGTTACTGCTTGGATGCAACAGTCGTTAAACCTGAATCCTTAGAATTAACTGAAGAAATAATTAAAGAAGTTGCTATATCTCCTATTTGGGCCGATACAGACGGAAGAGGAATATACGCACCACCAGCAACAGGACAAATAGTAATTATAGGTTTTATATCAAATAATAAAGCCTGGCCGTTTTTACAAGGAATATGGGCCAATAATCTCAAACCTTCAGCTTTAGCCAAAACTGGTGAATTGCTATTTTGTGATGGCAACGGTTGTGAAATAGTTTTTGATGCTGCAGGTAAAATGATTATTAAAAATAATTCAATCTCTTTAAAAGCTTTATTAGAAGAAATATTAGATTTAATTAATTCAATTCAATGTTTAGATCCAATGAGTGGCCCTTTACCTCTTCTTCCTACTATACCACCTCAAATAGCTATTACAAAAAATAAAATTAAAGAGCTATTGAAGGAGTAATAATGGATTTTGGAAAAGATATTTATTTAGATAAAAATAGAGATGTAGTATTCACTCCTTCAGGAGATGTTCAATTGATAGAAGGGGCGCAATTAGTTGCTCAAGACATTAGAGAGAATTTGAGTATTGTTTTAGGTTCTGTTTATTGGGATACATCAGCAGGTAGTAATTTAATTCAAGCTTTAAATAGTAGTGAAGATTTAGATTTAACTATTGTAAACGAAATAGAAAGAATAGCCTTAGAAGATAAGAGAGTATTAGCATCTAGTGTTGATACAGAAATTCTTGAAAAAGGAAAATATAAATTAAACTTTCAGGTAGTCGATACCATAGAAAGTGGAGAGTTATATTTTGATTTAAAGGAGCTTTTAAATGAATAGTTTATTAGATAAAACTGAAGAAGAAATCAAAAAAGAAGTAATAACTTTAGCAACTGAAGAAACTGGAATAAAAAACTTTAAAAGCACTGGTGTATTAAGAGGATTATTAGAGGTCTTTTCAAAGATTATTTATAATATTTATACCGCTTATTTAGCTCCAATTTTTAAACAAACAGCTATTACAACGGCAAGTGATAATTTTCTGTCTCAATGGGGTCTAATGCTTGGTGTAGTAAGAAAGCCAGCAACTAAAACTCTTGGGAATATAACTATAACAGCATATCAGGCTGGAACTTTAGCTAAAGGACTTTGGGTTACAGTTGAAGGAACAAATTATAGATTTAAGGTATTAAAAGATTACTCTTTTGAAGAAGGTGTTTTTGTAGCTGAAGTTGAAGCAGAGTTTGAAGGAACAAATTATAATATCACAAACGATTCAGGAATATTTAATAAAGTTGTTGCAGGTGTTGAGAGCGTTTATTTTGGTGAAAATTGGATAACAACTCCTGGTGAAGATATAGAAGAAGACGAACTTTATAGACTTAGAATAACTAATAAGTGGATGAGCCAAGGGGTGGGGAATCCTCCAGCTTCATTTATTTACTATGCAGAAAGTGTTGAAGGTGTACAAGAAATTAAGTTAATAAGAACTCCTAGGGGCTATGGCACTGTTGATATCATTGTAGTGGCAACTAATGGCTTGCCAACTCAAACCTTATTAAATGAAGTATATAATGCAATAGGTGATCATGGTTTGATTTGTAACGATTTGCAGGTTAAAGCTCCTGAAGTGGTTAATACTGATATTGAAATTGAATTTAGTGGAGAATCAACAGAAAATTTAGTTCAAGAAACTGTTTTAAATTATGTTTATTCTTTAGGTATTGGTGGTTACTTAGAAATAAGAGAAATCTACAATACTTTAGAACCTCTTAATCTTGAAGAAGTTGAAGTAATTCAGCCTTCTAGAAATGTTAGTGCAGATGATTCTTCTATAATTATAGCTAACGTTATTGTGAGAAAGAAATGAAAGAATTAATTGATAAAATCAATCCTCCTGGAATAGAAAAAACAAACAGAAAAAAGCTTTTTAACATCTTAGAAAAACTAGGTGATTTATTGGCCAATGATGCATGGCAAAGTTTAAGTGATTTTTTCCCATTATTAGCAACTGAAGAGGCATTAAATGAGCATGGCAAAGCTCTAGCAATTCCAAGATATGAGCATGATACAGAAGATTCTTATAGACAGCGTGTTGCAGCAGCTTCATTTTTTCTTCAACAAAGAGGCGAAAAAGCTTTTTTTAAAAGCAGTATTTCGCAAAGGTTTAATGATAGGCCATTTCAAATAATTGAAGAGTTTATGCACTTAACATTAAAAGTTCTAGATATGACTAATTTAGACAGAAATTGGATATATGAATTTTTAGGAAAAGAACTTGATCCTAATATTGAAATTAGGTTGATTGATTGGTTTAACTTTGTTGAAAGATTTGAATTATCTGAAGAGGCTTTATTTAATATTAATTCGTTTAATGTTGATACTTTTGAAAAAGGTTTTTCTTATAATGGTCAGAGTTTTTATAACCACGGAAAATTTTATAAACACGATGGGTCTCTTTTATATAATTCATCAATAAATTTTGATGGCTTTAGGCAAGTTTTAGGTACATGGAGGAACTATTATATTAAAGAAAATTTGTATAATGGAAATGCTCAATATTCAGGTCTAAATAAATACTATAAACACTTAAACATACCAACTGATTTAAGAAATAATCCAGCAACATTTCAAAGCACAAGTCAAGATGAAATTAATTATGGATTAGGTGCAAAACTTGAAGATATAAATAGTTTAACTATTGAGTTTCGTGGCGGTGGAATTAGGTTTGATGGAACAGTTAAATATTTAGGAAATCATAGTGAAATGATTGATAGTTTAGATATCACAGTTATAGGAGGCTAGTAAAGTGATTGCAAATGAAAGAATTCAATTAAGAGGAAATTTCTTAATTAGAGTATTTAAAAATGGAAAGCTAATAAATAAATATTCTGATCATAATATGATAGTTAATTTAGCAAAAGAATCACTATCAAAATTAGTGGCAGGCGAAGGGTCTAATAAGCAAATTACTAAAATTGCTTTAGGGACTGATGGGTCAATACCAACACCTTCAGATGAAATAATTAAAAATCCTTACGTTAAAAATATTGATGGCTTCAGTTATCCTACAAGTGGCCAAGTTAAATTTAATTGGAGTATTGCATCAAGTGAAGCTAATGGTATGAGCATTTTAGAATTTGGATTGATGAGTGAAGATGGAACTTTGTTTGCTAGAAAAATTAGAAATGAAGCTTTAGCAAAAGAAAATGATATTTCAATTGAAGGTGAATGGACAATTGTTTTCTAAGGAGGAAAGATGTTTATAACAGAAACTGATACATATCCTGAAGGTATTTATCAAATTGAACCAACTGACCCAGTTATGGGCGGTGCTGAAGGTATAGCCAACAGACAGGCTAAGGATTTGGCCGCAAGAACAAAGTATTTGAAGAAATATGCTGATGAAGTTGAAGAGGCAAAAGGTGCATTTCCAACTTTAAAAGAGAAGCTTGAGCAATATGATGAATTTACTCCTGAATCTCAACAGATTATGTCAGCTTTAATGCTTCTTAACACTTATTCAGCAGGACAAGCAAATCAACGTGTTTCAAGATTGGAGGATATTAATCATCAAAGAGGTGAATTGATTATCACTAATCGTGGAATAATATCAGGATGTGCGGTTACAAAGTCTACTACTGCAACTAGAAATTTAAGCTTAGCTGTTGGTCAATGTTTCGCAGGTGCAAGGTTAATTCCTGCTCCAGCATCAGAAAATATTGCAGTAATTCCTTCTAATCTAACAGGTGAAGATGGCTATTGCTGGTGTTATTTATTAGAAGTTAACCAAAAAATGCAAATGTTTTGTACAGAAGTAGGAAAAGATTTACCTGAAGGAGTTATTCCTTTATATAAAATAAACATTCCTGCTGGCAATACTTCTGAAACAGACCCTCAAGGAAATGCTGTAACTTTAACTGATGTTAGACGTAAAGAGCCAGGATATCCTTCTTATTATATTACTCCACCAGGAGAAACTATTGCTTTTGATTATCCTCTTACAGACATTAATTATATGGTAAATCTTGAAGTTAGTGATGTAAGCGGTGGAATGTATCAAATAGGAACAGTTAACGTTGTTGATAAAGCTAAAAATGGTTTTAGTTTAATAATGGATGGAATGGCTGATCAGGTATTGGTCAAATGGGAGATTTCAAGGAGAGATATTAAATGATTGTAAAAAAAATGAAAACTGGCAAATATGCTAAAGTTGAATTAGGAGAAGCTACTTTAGTTTCAGATAACGGTAAAGAAGTTCCTTTTTTAATAATAGGTGAGCATTTAGTTCCTTTGGAACAAAAAAATTCTGAAAATGTAATTTTGGTAAAAGAAAATGATTCTTATTTAGCTGAAGTAAAAATTCCACCAATCAGTTACCATTCAGAAGAAAAAGAAGAATCAGGGTTAAATGGTGAAATTATAAAAACATTAATCGAAATAAAAGACCCTTTAAATGTAGATTCAATTATGATTAGTTTATTTCCAATAAACGAAGAAAAGAAGGAGAATTAGGAAATGACATTTTTTACAAAAGATATTTTTAGAGCTGCAGTTGAAGCAGCATCAGGCGGAAAAAGAACAGTTTTATATGATGATTTAGGACAACCTTCAGTAATGAATATTATCCCACGATTTAATTTAGAAGACATAGACCCTGAACTAGGAACAGGAATACACCCTGCCTTTAGTGTTGGTGGTGTAGAAAAATCAGAAATATTTGTTGCTTCATTTCCTGGTGTTTTAGCAAATGAAAGAATTTGCTCAATGCCTTTAACTAAACCTACTGCAGCATTAACTTTTGACCAAGGTAAAAATTATTGCAAAGCCAAAGGTCCAGGTTGGCATATGTTAACAAACGCAGAATGGGCTGCTATTGCACTCTGGTGTGTTAAAAATGATTTAATACCAAGAGGTAACACTAATTATGGTAGATCTCATGAAGCTTTGTATGAAACAGGTAGACGTGAAGATGGTGCAGCTCCAGGCTATATTGGTGGTTCTCCTTATACTATTCCAGGTAGTGGCCCTTCAACATGGAATCATGACTTAACAGATTCAGGAATTGTTGATTTGGTTGGAAATAGAAGGGCTTGGGTAGACTTACTTAAAATTGAAGATGGTAGAATTTATTGTCCTTCAGATAATAATTATTTATTAGAAGATGATCAACAATGGCCTGCACAAGACTATTATTATGATAGTGTTAATCCAGGAACTGATGATGAGGTACAGCAATCTTTAAGTGGTATTATTTTAAGTGACGGAATAGTAAACCAAACTAATCCCGGTGCATCAGAAGATTATGCTTCAAATACATTTAAAACATTAGGCAAAAAAGAAGGCTTAACAGTTCCTTCCTTGCTTAAATCATTGTTATTAGCTCCTGGTGAATCAGAGGTGCTTCAAAAGGTTAATGGTGCTTTATATATGAGAAATGTTGGTTCTCGGTTTGGTCTTCGTGGCGGTTACTACTACTTTGGTAGTTACGCTGGCCTAGGTTACTTGTCTTTGAATAACGAGCGTTCTTACGTTAACAGTAACAATGAGGTGCGCTGCGCTTTTACTAACTGATTAACTTAAAACTTTTATCTGAATAAAATCTAAAAATAGCTATTAATAGGAGATTAAAATAATATGACTGATGATTTAAAAATATATCAAAAATGGAGTGATGCTGCTATTAATAGCTATAAAATGATTGATACAAAATACCCTAAACACCAAAAATTTATATTAGCTAATCAAACAAGAGAAGCTATATTAAAAGTTGGAGCTTTAATTGACAAGACGAACAATACTGCAGATATGAAAACTAAATATATGTTAGCAGATCAAATCGATTATTATTTAAGTTCAGTTAAAGCTAATTTTAAATTAGCATGGGGCTTTAAGTATATAGATAATAAAACATATATGAGGCAAGTTGCTTTATATATTGAATTAGGAAGAATGTTGGGAGGTTGGAAAAAATCATGGAAACCTACCCAATATAGACAATAAATACAGGGTTATAGTTGAAATGTTCTCGGTTTGGTCTTCGTGGCGGTAACTACAACAATGGTAGTAACGCTGGCCTAGGTTACTTGAATTTGAATAACGAGCGTTCTAACGTTAACAGTAACAATGAGGTGCGCTGCGCTTTTAGTTTGTTACAAGAAGCTTTAATTTATGGATTAAAGACATAGTAATGAAATAATTAAAAGGAACTATAATCCTTCTGTAAAAGGAAAAGATAAAAATGATAAAGGCGATGAGTAGCAATTAAAAAGTAATTGCGAAAACCGTCTTTATTCGTATATAATGAGTTATTATGCCAAAACGAACAGGAAATTTGCTTGAAAAAATCGTTGAAGAAGATAATATATGTGATGCATATCAAAAAACAATTAAGGGCAGACGATATGGTAACTCGATATTAAAATATACATCCAATCTTGGTGATAACCTCGTAAGCCTTCAATATAGCTTAAAAACACTTACCTGGAAGCCTCATATTTCTATTATTAAAGAAATCAAATATCCTAAAAGAAGAATAATTACAGCTCCAATACCTTATGATAGAGTTGCATTTCATGCTATTGTAGATGTAATTTCTCCTTATTTTGAAAAGAAATTTATATATCACTCTTATGCGTGTAGACTTGATAAAGGAACGTTAAAAGCTGTTAAAACAGTCCAAAAAATGATGCATAAGACCTTAATAAACAAAGGAGAGGTATATATATTAAAGTGTGATATAAGCAATTATTTTGGTACAATTGATCACGTTATATTAAAAAAAATAATAAGAAAGACAATTAAAGATAAGAGTGTATTAACTCTTTTAGATTCTGCTATTAATAGTTCTTCCATGACACCAAGTACTTTTGTTTATTTAATGAAAAGCTTTATTCATAATCCTTATATAATAGAATCAATTAAAAATGAAGTATATAAAGAAAATATAGATGAAAGAATTTTAAAGGCTTTAATCAGGTTAAATATAAAGGATAAAGAAACTTTAAAGTTTATGGATAGGTTAATATTTGCTGTATGTAATCCCAATATTGGCTTGCCTCTTGGAGCATTAACAAGTCAACTATTTGCAAATGTTTATTTAAATGAGCTAGATCATTATTTAAAAGAAGAGCTAAGGGTTAAGAATTATGTTAGATATATGGATGATTTTGTAATTATAAGTGAGGATAAAAAGTATTTAAGAACGCTATATAATCAAATAGATTTATACTTAAAAGACAAGTTGTGTTTATTGTTAAATCCTAAAACAGATATATTCCCTGGATATGGTGGTGTTGATTTTTGTGGTTATAGAATATTTCATGATAGATTGATGCCAAGAAAAAGAAACATTAAAGTGGCTAGGAGAAGGCTAAAAAGATTGGCCAATAAATACTATAAAGGTGAATTGTCTAAAGATAAAATAGATGCAAGTTTACAGTCGTATTTAGGATATGCAAAGCATTGTAAAGCTAGTAATACTGTTGGATATATATTAAAAGATTTAAATTTGTGAAAAAGGTTTTTCACACAGTGAAAGAAATTTTGATGTTAATTATCTCACCATGGGGCGCAATTTATCTCACGCCGCAACACTATATATCCTAATTGGCAAAGAAAGATGGGAACAAATCTCAAATCCTACTGAACTTTTTGTTTTTGATTTGATAAATCCACAAGATAATGTTTATTATTATAGTTGCTTATTAAAACATGCTTTAACTCCCTTGTATAAAGAAACAACTAAAATTATTACAGATGTAACTATTTCAAATAATTCTATAACTTATAAAGAAAGATCTGGTAATGAAACAACAATCTATTTTAATAATCTTTAATTTTAATTAAACTTTCACACTCTTCCATTTTGATACACTTCAAATAGGAGGATTTTTTTTGAAATGATTTATGCAATTTTATCCTTATTTTCATGTAGCTTTTTCATAATAAACAACGGCTTTAGTTTCTTCTTCCATAATATCAAAACTCCAAGCACATTGATAATTTAATTAAGCATCATCTGGATTTTGATTTAATAGTTCTAAAATCATTTGATTTGATTCTATTAACTTTCCATTTTTCCTTAATAAAATAGCTTTTTCTAGAGAGTTCATAAATAATCCTTAAATACAATTAAAAATGTTGAACAAATATCTATAAAGAAAAAAGCCAAGGTTTTTCAATGAAATAAATTAAATCTAAGAGCTTTTCATCAAATTGAACGTATTCTTTAGGCATTTGAGAATTAATATATCCTTTTTTAACCACAACACTTTGATCATCATAAAAAACTTTTAAAATATATGAAGCACTATCTGAAGTATGCTTGTCTAATTCTGTCCAGGCAGAAAAATCAAATTCATTAAAAAATTCTTCAATAGCTTCTGTACTTATCTCAAATTCATATTTTTTCATTTCGCCTAAATAAACCATAGGATATAAACAATGATTAACATGTCCATCAATGGATATTTCTATAGATTGTTTAACATATTGTGGCATTCCATTCTTTTGTATATCTAAAATTAATTCATTTACTTTTTTCATATTTTCTCCTCACTTAAATATTATAATAAACTATTAATCAAAAATTTTAAATTTAAAACGTTAAGATTTCATACATTACCTTTTTGATACAATTACTAAAAAGGAGAAAAGAATGAAAAATACTATTAAAATAAAAGAATTAAGATCCTATTTAATTTATTTATTAGACTACAACTATCCAAGTAAATTATCAAAAAACATTATTATTTATGAGTTAAAAGATGAATGGGAAACTAGTGCAATTGAAAAAGAATTAGCTTATTTAGTTGATAAAAAATATTTTATTAAAACCTATTCAAAATTCCTATCTTTAAATAAAGACAATAAAATAATTAATTATAAAATAACACCTTTAGGAAAAGATTTAATCGATGGTACGATATTAGATTTAGGAGTTCCAATTTTATTTAATTAAAAAAAATAGCCGATTAATTCGGCTATTATTTTATAAAGCAATAAAAATTACTCTAAAGATAATGTTACAGCAACACTACCACTACCTAAAATTTGCTTTAACTCTTGTTTAGTGACATCATTAATTTTATAAAGTCTAATAAAAGTTCAAGAATTTGGATTGTAATAAATTACAAAAACACTGCCTTGATATGAAATCAAATCCCATGGACCTGTTGTAATTTATGGATTATTCGTTGGTAATATTTCTCAAAAACTACCACCCTTTTCCATATTCGCATAATCTCTCATACAAATTGACAAAAGACTCTCAGATAACATCTCTTTAAGTGCTATTGTAGATGAATTATCCGCCAATGTAGCAGTTAAAACTTCATCCTATATTTTTATTAATTGTATTTTTCTTGTCAATGATTTGCTCAACTTTATCATTTGTAATATTAATATCTATTGAAAGATTATCTTCACTTACCCCACTTATCAAAAAGTTTATAATTCACATTGCTAGACAAAATTTCATATTACAAAACTATATAAATTAAAATAATAGCTATACCAACCTCTAAATCAAAGAATTATAAAGATTTTTCATAAAACACCTAATATTTAACAAAAATTTACTAGTACTAAACTATAACATTAACTAAACAAAATAATTAAGTTGTAAAATAAAGCAACAAATTCACATTGACTATTTAATTACTCGTCTATAATATGTTGCACAAGGAGAGATAACATGAAAAAAATACTCAAATCGTTGCTTTTTATAGCTATTATTGCAACAATTTCTTCTGCATCTTTATTTGCAGAAGGCTACACAGAAAAACAAAATGTTAAAGTTTTAGTTTTTGGAATGTTTGAAGTGGGAGAAAATGAAGGTGACTTCGCTGGAGAATTTCAACATTTCTATGAAAACTATTTTACAGATGCAACTGCATATGATATTGATGGTTTAACTGAACCTCTATATCTAAATAGTGACGGTGTTGCAGGGACTGTTGCAGGAATGGGAAAAGCACAAGCAGCTTCAACTTTAACAGCAATTTTGAGCAACCCTCAATTTGATTTTTCAAATACTTATATTGTAATTTCAGGTTGTTCAGGTATTGATCCAAGTGAAGGAACTCTTGGGGATGTAGTTATTGCAAGTAGTTTAGTTGATTATGAACTAGGTAATTCTTGGGCAGAAAGTGATAACCCAGCAGATGCAGATAATTCAAGATTTATAAGATCTAACAGCTATGATAATAGTGGATATTTTGTATGTAATCCTGATTTAGTAAAATGGGCAATCGATATTACAAAAGATGTAAAACTAAGTGATAGTGATGGCGCTATTAGCTACAGAGCTTTATACAACCAAGATGAAACAGTAAAACCTTCAATTCATTCTGGGATTTCTGTAACTGGTGATAATTATTGGCACGGAGAAGTTTCAGCAGAACATGCTCAAGAAGTATGTAAAGCTTATGATGCTGAAGGAGCATATACAGTAACACAAATGGAAGATAATGCTTTCGGTGTTGTAGCTAAAAACTTTGGCTTAGGTGATAATTTAATTGTAGTTCGTGATGCTGTTAACTTTGATAGACCTCATCAAGAACAAACTGTTGTTGAAAGCTTAAATGCAAGTTCAGGGGCATTCTCAATTGGAATGACAAATGGATTTGAAGTAAGTAAAGTTATAATTGACGCTTTATTAACTAAATAAATTTTAATTATTAATTAATTCTTTATTCAGGCTCCTATTGATTTATGGAGCCTGAATTATTTATAAATAAATTAATTTTTGATTTATCAACTCAAATATTATATTATTTTACCTAGATACAAAAAATATAAGGAAAACACGAATGAAAAAAATTTTTTTATTAATCATATTGATAAATATCATATGCTTACCTATATTTTCTTCAAACAATGAAAACCATTATATTGGACTAGGTTTTGGATATAATTATTATATAACAGATGATACTAATAATCCCACTTCTCATGGCCCTAGCCTAGCTTTTAAAGGAGAAGATGCTTTTTTTGATAACCCTAACGTATCACTGTTTTCAACTAATATTATTTCAATTCCATTAGAATATATAAAAAATTATTACTCTGGTATTTATCAAAACTTTTCTATCAATATGGATTCCTTAACTGGAATTAATTACAAAAATACAGTATCAGATAATTTGGATTTATATTTTGGATGTGGATTACATTTAAATTTCTTAGCTTCAGATTTTTTTGACACTTTATCATATAAGGCAGGAATTGGTTTAAATAATGGAATAAAAACCAAACTCACAAATAAATTATATATAGATTTTGAATATAATATATCTTTAGACTTTATAAAATATTTTATAGATAGTGAAAATCCAGAAGAAAATAATTACTTTGTATTTAATTATCTTGGTTCAAATAAAAATGCAATGCTTATGATAACTTATAAGATATAAAAAAAGAGATTTAGGCCCTAATTCCCAAATCTCTCTTATTAGCATTTTATATTTATTTGCAATAAACTTTTATAAATGAATCTGCATTATCTACTTCAACAGTTAATTGTTCTAAAGCAGTCATTATATCTTTAAGGTTTTCAGGACTTAAATCTGAAAAATTAAAATTCATACCCTGTTCTTTTAAACCATTATTGATTTGTTCTTGTGCTTCCTTTGGAATTAGTCCTGCAATATTAAAGCCTGCTTTAATTAATGCAAAAGGGACTTTTACAAAAACTTTTCCATTTTTTTTACCAGCTTCTGTTTCTTTTGGTTCAACATTAACATATAAGAATTTTCCATCATTCAATTGTTTTTGTTGAATTAATTCACTTTTCTTTGACTGAGCAGCTTCTAATAATTGTTCAGCCTCTTCAACACTTAATTTTCCTTGAGAAAGCATTTCTAAAATTTTTACTCTTTCTTCACTCATAATTAATACCTCATCTTATATAGATTTTCATATCTTGATCTTGATTTTTCACATCTACACTTAAACCCTTTAAAGAATAAAAGATGCTTGGTAGATTCAAGAACATTTTTAAATAACTCAAAACTTGATTTGATTTTTCTGCAAATAGAAAGAAAAATATGTACATAATAAACGCTAAACAATAAAAAGGTAAAAGTAATATATATAATATTAATAATGGAAAAGCAAATTTATAAACATGTCCATTTTTATTACTAAAATGACCCCAGATTACCATTGCTATCATGATTTAAGCTCCTTTAAGGCTTGTTTAACATCAATTTCCCCAGCTGCAATTTTATCCAAAACAGTTGAAACAGAATCGATATCTACATTTTCCTCAATATAAAAATCATATTCATAACTATCTAGTTTTTTTGATAATTCATTTAATTTATTTTTTACTGTGGGATAACTAATATTAAAAATTTGTTCCATTTGTTTTATAGAGCCATGTGTCTTTATAAAGGCAGCAATAAATTTTTGGTCTTGTTCATTTAATGTTGCAAAATTTGAAAGTTGAAAATCTCCTTCAATAGAAATATTATCTTCAGGGACATATACTTTCTTAATTATAAAACTTTTACCTCTGCATAATTCAAATAATTTTTTCCAGCTGTGCATATTTCTTACCTCACACCAACAAAATATCAAAATAATTAAACTAATGCAATAGTAAAATTAATTTTTTTAATATTTTTTCTTAAATAAATTAATTTTTTTAATATTATAAGTTAAATTTCTTAATTTTTCATATAAAATCATTAATTCATAAAAATTTATTGAAAAGAATAGAATACCCATTAAAATTTAGAGCTATTAATTTTACAAAATAAATATTAAAATACAAAACATGAGGGAAAAAATGGAAAAATCAAAAGTTTATTACACAACATTTAAAACAACTACATCTGAAAATCTATTACAAAAATTACACCGTTTGATGAAACAAACAGGATTTGAAGGAATTGATTTTACAGATAAGTATGCTGCAATTAAAATTCACTTTGGGGAATTAGGCAACTTAGCATTTTTAAGACCAAATTATGCAAAAGTAGTTGCCGATTATGTTAAAGAGCTTGGAGGAAAAGCTTTTTTAACAGACTGTAACACTCTTTACGTAGGTAGTAGAAAGAATGCTTTAGATCATTTAGATACTGCATATCTAAATGGATTCTCACCTTTACAAACTGGATGCCATGTAATAATTGCTGATGGTCTAAAAGGAACCGACGAAGCAATTGTTCCAATTAATGGGGAGTATGTTAAAGAAGCAAAAATAGGGCATGCAATTATGGATGCTGATATTTTAATTTCATTAACCCATTTTAAAGGACATGAAGTTGCTGGTTTTGGTGGAGCCCTAAAAAATATAGGAATGGGCTCTGGCTCTAGAGCTGGAAAAAGGGAACAACACAGTGCTGGAAAACCTTTTGTTAATCAAGACAATTGTATTGGTTGTAAAGCTTGTCAAAAAATTTGTGCACATGATGCTCCAATCATTACAAATGGTAAAGCATTTATCGATCATGATAAATGTGTAGGCTGTGGAAGATGTTTAAGCAACTGCCCTAAAAATGCAATTGAAACAGATTTTGAATCAACAACAATTGATTTAAATAGAAAAATTGCTGAATATAGCTTAGCTGTATGCAAAGGCAGACCTTGTTTCCATATATCATTAATTTGTGATGTATCACCTAATTGTGACTGTCATAGTGAAAATGATATTCCAATCATTCCAGACGTTGGAATGTTAGCTTCATTTGATCCAGTTGCTCTTGATATGGCTTGTGCTGATTTAAGTAATCAGATGCCAATAGTTCCTGGAAGTATTTTAGATGATAATTGTAAACATAATCATCAAGAAAAAATGAGTAATGATCATTTTAAAAACACCCATCCAGATACTGAATGGAAATCTTGCATTGAACATGCAGTAAGGATTGGGTTAGGTACAAGTGATTATGAATTAATTACAATTTAATATATTTATAACTTATATAAATAAAACATAGAGAGCATTAATGCCCTCTATGTTTTTCTTTACGTTTAATCTTAATCATTTTATACTGTTTTTCTTTTTCTAAATCTCTAAACATCTTACGTTTATTTTTTTTCTCAATTTTACTTTGTTCAAATTGTTTCTTAATAGCTTCTTGAGATTTAGTTCCAATTTTAACTTTATCCATTTGCTTTCTTGCATCCCTAATTTTTCTTTTAGGGTTTAATTGTTTTTTCTTTGAATCAATACTAATTGAAGGTGAAAATTTTAAATTAACATAATTATGTAAAATAAAATTCTGCAACTCTTTCTCAGTAGGTTCTTTATAAAAAACAATTCTACAAACTTCTAATTTATTATCAAACTTTCTTTCAATAATACCAACCCAAAACGGGTCCTCAAAAAAAACAGTAAAATCTGCTTCAACAACCATAAAGTCCTCCTAAAAAAAACAATAAAGGACGGACAACCAGGAGGAGGGTTACTGACAATAAAATACTGCGCCCGGACTACCAACCGGACTGTGTTTCTACCTTTATTTCATTTGATATATATAATATAAATATAAAAACTAATTTTTCATAGTCTTATTTATATAACTCTTTACTATTAAAATTATTAATGCTGGAATTGTAAAAATAAAAAAATCAAAATCTGTTATATTTTTCTCTACAAAAAAAGAAATAATATTAAACCCAAGTACTGAAATAATCATTAAAATACAACCTAATTTTTCTTTAAAAATAGTTATTATAGCACTAGGAATATATAATATAGGTATGAATAAAAATAAAATCCAAGTTAAATAAGATAAATTTCTAAATTCTTCAACATTAAATTCACCTATAAAAAATACAATAAAAAGAGAGGCCATTAATAAAGCAACTATTTTAAATACAATTATAATAATTTTTAGTATCTTATATTTCTTTTCCATTTTTTATCCTAGATATTAATTTTATATTCCATATATAAATATGACAATCAAGAAAAGCCTAAAATTAAAAATTATTTAATAAAAAACTATTATTGCTTAACAAAATTAAATCAAAAATAATAGGTGCTACAAAGTTGTAACACCTATTATCTTTTCATATAACAATAAAACAAATTAATTTAATTTGTCTTTAAGCATAGTAATTTGAGACTTTGTTAAGCCAATCTTCATTAAATAATTTTCTGCAATTATAGGTAAATTACTATCATTAACTTCAATCCCTTGTGAAATACTCTTTAACATATTGTATGGAGTATCAGCTATGTAATTATATTGAGCACTACCCTCTTTAACACCATAGTAATTTAGATAGCTTAACATATAATCCTTTTGAATTTCATCCAAAGAAGCATTCATTAAAGATTCTAATAATACAGCTGCAAAACCGGCTCTATCTTTTCCTTCATTACAATGAATAAGATAAGGACCATCATTTTCCGCTAAGAAAATTAAACCATTTGCTAATTTAGCTCCAAATTCTTCAGAAGTATAATCAACATCCATATCCAATAATATTACATGACCTTGATTAAACATTTGCTTATACCAAACTATGGCACCCATATTTTCATTTAAACTTTCTTCACTGTCAGCTAAATTAATTATAGTTTTAATTCCATACTTTTGAGCTAAAGTTTCAGCATAAGGAGCTCTTGCATCGCCTAATGCAGGATTACATGATCTATAAACAATTCCACTCTTTATATCTCCAGCTTTAATAGTTCTAAAGTTTGCAAAAACTTCATCGGAGGCATAATCATTTCTATTTTCTGATTTTGTTAAATGTCTTGTTTCATATTCTAATAAATAAGCACCTTTATCAGACATACTCATAGATATCATTGTACCTTCACTTGCTCCTGTTTTTTTCAAACAGTTACCATAGTTTATTGCAAAATAAACTTTATCTTCTTTAATTCTAACTAAGAAATTTCCTACATCTACATCACTGTATGTAGAAACAATTGGTGCAAGATAAAAAGTTTCCCCTACTTTTATCTCAACGATATCACCATATTCATATCCAGCATTCATTAAACTTGTAGCACTTAAATCTGTTTCCAAGTTACCATATTTATCTGCAGCAACAATTGAAGCCTCTAATACTTGATAACTTACGACTTGCTTTTCAACTACACTTTGATTTGATGAATCAAAAGTAGAGCAACTAGATAACACTATTGCGATTGTTAACAAAAGCAATAAAATTGATCTTGAAATTTTTTTCATACCTTTTTTTCCTCTTAAATGATAGGATCCTATTATCTTACTAGATATAAATATTATCAAGTAATACAAACAAAAACTATCAATAAATTTCTTTTTTAATTAATTTAGTTAGCATTAACTAACATATTTAATTACTAAAAATATCTCTTCTACTTATTTATAAATTACAATTTAACATATTTATTTATATTTTATTTCAAAAAATAATATATTTCTTAAAAAAAATGTTTTTTTATTTGTTAGTTATTGCTAATTTTTTAAATTAATTTTATTATCAGATTGATTACAAATATTTTAAAATATGTGGTATTTTATAATATATAGGAGAAATAAATGAATACTATAATAATTGGATTATTAATTCCTTTTGTAGGCACAACTTTAGGTGCAGCTATGGTTTTTTTTATGAAAAATAAAATGAGCTTAAAACTTGAAAAAGTTTTATTAGGTTTTGCATCAGGAGTTATGATTGCAGCTTCTATTTGGTCACTACTTTTACCTGCCTTAGATATGGCAGCTGCTCAAGGCAAAGTTGAATGGTATCCACCTGCAATGGGCTTTTTGATGGGTGTATTCTTTTTACTATTATTAGATAAATTAATACCTCACCTTCATGCATTTAGTAATAAACCAGAAGGGCTTCATTCTCATCTAAGGAAAAACACAATGCTTGTACTTGCAGTTACACTACACAATATTCCAGAAGGAATGGCTGTAGGTGTTGTTTTTGCAGGATTATTAAATAACAATTCATTAATAACCGCATCTGGGGCTTTTGCTTTATCAATAGGTATTGCAATACAGAACTTTCCAGAAGGAGCTATTATTTCTATGCCATTAAAGGCTAATGGTGGATCAAAAACCAGATCATTTGTTTATGGAACTCTATCAGGTATAGTAGAACCAATTGCTGGGGCATTAACTATTCTATTAACTCAACTCATTTCAGGGTTATTACCATATTTCTTATCATTTGCTGCTGGAGCTATGATTTATGTTGTTGTTGAAGAATTAGTTCCTGAGTCACAAAATGGGGAGCATACAGACTTTGCAACAATATCTGTTGCTATAGGATTTGTTCTCATGATGGTTCTTGATGTAGCTCTTGGATAAAATTTTAATAATAAAAAAAATAACTATAAATGCTCTCATTTTGAGAGCATTTCTTATAATGGGGTATAATCAATATTAGCTTTTCTTGCCTGACTCATTAAGAGACGAGTATTTAATTTATAAAGTTTATTACCTTTTAAAAAATTTGTTCCACATTGCCTAAACGAAAAAGCAATATTAGCTTCAATACACTGTTCTCTTATATCTAAAACCCAATTATAATCTAAAACTCTAGCTCTATAATCTGATTCCCCACCTACTACAACTAATTCAACATTTTTTAAATGTCCTTTCAAATTAATTGGACCTATTAACGGCTGACAAATAATATTTTTATGTTTTATAGGTAAATTATCAAATATAGAAAGTCTATAATCAGCATTCTTTTGATTTTCAACAGTACAGCCTACTACAACATTATCATAACCCGCACCCCAATCTTTAGGGATACATTCTAAAAATCTATCAATTCTTTTAGATAAAAAAACAAAAGTTAAGTCACTTCTTTCTTTTATCATTTGCCAACATTCATCTCTCCATTTATCCCCTTCAGGAATTAAAAAATCAGAAGAAAAACAAAGATATACTAATTTATTAGGCTTTAATTTATAAGACCCATCTTTATTTTTTAATATTGGAACATCAAATTTATCACTTTTGTTTATAATATTGGTATCTATGCCTCTTTTATAATCACCCTTATGAATATAACAAAACATACAACCTTCACTATATTTGTGACAACCTTTCCAAGGATTCCAAACTGCCATAAAATTCTTCCTAATAATTATTAACAACAAAAAAACTGTTGTTATATATAGGATAACATAGTTTTTATAATGCAGAAAAATTATAAATAGTAATTTAAAAATCAAAAATTACCACTTATTTCCAAAAAATATAAGATTTAGAATAATTGATTTTTTATCAACATAAAAAAATTTATCATCTTTATAAGTCATAAAAAGACCAATAAAAACAATAAATTTTTATAAAAATATAATTGATATAATTATTTTTAACTATTATAGCATTCCATTTTCAGAATAAACATGGACTGCATTTTTACCATTTTTCTTTACATGATATAAAGCTTTATCAGCATTTTGCATCATTTCTTTGTAAGTATTACTACCACCGGCACCTTTACCAACACCATAGCTTAAACCAATACTTACACTCATATTTGCTTGATCATATTGAGAAGCTAAAGCTAAAACGCTCTTTTTCATTTTTTCAAGACAAGCTAATACATCTTCTTCACTTCTGTTGAACATTCCAATAACAAATTCATCACCACCAAAACGACAAGCAATTTCTTCAGTTCTAATATTTTCCTTTATAATTTTTGCTACATTAATCAAAACTTCATCACCAATTAAATGTCCATAAATGTCATTTAATTTCTTGAAATTATCTAAATCTAAAATTGCTAAATAAATAGCATTTTTTGAATTTGCTAAGAAATCATCAATTTTACAATTACCAGCAATTTTTGTATTTAATGAAGTCAAATGGTCTATTTGATTCAATTTTGCCTTAACAATATATTCAAGCATAATTCTGAGCATCATAATTGTCACGGCAACAAATATTGCTCCCCAAAATAAAATCTGAGACAAAATCGCGACAAAAGAAGCACTTGCTCCATATTTATCAACCGATAACAAAACTATTGTGTATCCTACAAAGAAAAAAACAATTAATAAATGGAAAACATTATTAATTAAACTTATTTTTTTGGAAACAATACCGAACTCTAATCTCTCATTTCTTCTAAAGCGACAAAATAAATAAACACAAACAAGTAAAACAAGAGCTCCTAGAAAAATAAATATCTTACTAATCATATATCAACAATAACCCTTAAATAATAAATTAGTATAATTTTACCAATTGAATTAAAAAAAAGTAACAAATTTTTTAAATTTAAAATACAATATTTTGATAAAATATCAAGATATTGTAATAGCTAAATTGTTATATAAACTTTATTTGAAAATTTATGAATCATGGGAGTCCCCTTCCCCGTTCTAATAGCCTTTAAAACGCCATTAACATTTGAAACAGAAGTACCACCTAAAATCTTAACAGGAGTCCCTTTATATAAGCTTTTATTCATTATTGTGGAAGGTCCTAAAACTGCAACTGGCTTTCTATAATTCTCTATTTTTTTAATTATTTGTGCAAAAGTATTATTAATTAAACTTGTAGCAGTAATAATCAAAGCTGAAGACTCAGAGTTAACAAATTCATAAAAACTATCTTCATCTCCAATTTCTTTTCCAATATCAAAAGCCTTTATTGAAACTTCTTTCATCTTTAATTGTTCAACAATTGGCTTAAAATATCCTATCATAGCTAAAGAGTCACCTTTATTTAACTGCAAATCTTCAAATAAAGAACCTGGATCATTTTCTAAAACATCACTTTGTGTTAAAGCATTTATCATTGCAATAACAACAGTTCTACTTACCGAATCTTTATATTTTTCAAGTGAACATAATAAATCATAGCAACTTTTATTTTCAAAGTCTTCTCTTACATTATATACTGTGCAACTCTTTTTAGTATCAAGAAGAGTACAACTAACTCCACAAGCACCATTTTTTAATACAACTGCAGTATAACCTAATCCAATATTTATGGTATCTACATAATTATCTTTTGCTTTTGTAGCAAATATTTCTATAAGTCTATCATCAAAATTTATCATAAAAGTAGTTTACCATAATATTTTTTACTCTTCAATAAAAAACAAATGTCAGAAACCCCCTGTCATATAATTAAAAAATAATAAAAATTAATATGCTATAATTAATTATCAATAATAGGATGTTATATGAAAATAGATAGATTAATACAAATAGTTTTTATCTTGTTAAATAAAGATAAAATTAGTGCTAATGAACTAGCTAAAAAATTTGAAGTATCAAAAAGGACAATTTATAGAGATATTGAAGCTTTATGCTTTGCTGAATTTCCAATAGTTACAACAAAAGGTAAAAATGGGGGCATTTCACTAATGAAAAATTATAGGATTAATAGTGCTCTTTTCTCTAATTATGAAAAAAAGCAGATAATATATTCATTAGAAAATTTTAATATAAATGATGAGTTTTTAATAAATAAAGTAAAAGCAATATTTAATGAAAACACTCAAAAATGGATAGATATTAACCTAAATAAATGGGCTGATTCAAATAAGGATTTAAAATTTGAAATTATAAAAAAAGCTATTTTCAACAATGAAATCTTAAATATTTCTTATTATGGGACAAATAGTGAAATAACAAAAAGAGATATAATCCCCCTTTGTCTCTACTTTCGTCAAAATTGTTGGTATATTTATAGTTTTTGCAATTTAAAGAATGATTATAGATTATTCAAATTAAATAGAATAACTAATATTAAATCTACAAATAAAATAAACAACCAAATATATGATAAAAAATTAAATTTGGATAATGACTATATTAAGAATAACCAAATTGAAATTGAATTATTATTTAATCAAAATAGTGCCTATAGAGCTTTTGATGAATTTAATACAAAAGATATAACAATAAATACTGATAAAACAGTTTCAGTTAAAACTAAAATTATCTATGACAAATGGATATATAGTTTTTTAGCAAGCCTTCTAGGACAAGTTAAAATCATCAAGCCTGAATATCTAAAAATTGAATTAAAAGATTTTCTAGAAAAAACTATAAAAAATATTTAAAGATGACAGTAAGTTGTCACATTTAATGTTTTATTATTAGCATAAAGGAGAATATATGGATAAATATATAACATTAAAAGCAGACAATATTAATAAAGAACATATCTGTTGTGCAATTTCTGATAAAAAACATCAACAAGGTGTAATTGTAAAGAAACAATGGATTAAAAGTGAATTAGCAAACGGATATACTTTTACAAAATTAAATGTGAATGGAAAAGTTTTTGTTGAATATACAAATATTGAAAAAGCTTGGGCATCAGTAATTGGAAAAAACTATTTTTATATTCATTGTCTTTGGGTCTCTGGAAGTTATAAAAAGAAGGGGTATGGTAAAGCTTTAATTGAAAAAACAATTGAAGATGCAAAAAATCAAAATAAAGATGGAATTTGTATAATCTCATCATTAAAGAAAAAACCTTTTTTATCTGATTACAAATTTTTAAAGAAATATAATTTTAAAATCATAGATCAAATTGATGATTATTTATTATTAGCTTATAAAATTACTGATAACAACATTCCACAATTCTCTTACTCAGCAAGAAATAATAACATTATAAACGAAAAAGGATTAAGAATATATTATTCTCCTCAATGTCCATATATCATTAATTGTATAAAAGAAGTAGAAGCCTTCTGTAAAAATAATAATATTAAATTAAATTTAATTAAAATTACTACTCTAGAAGAAGCAAAAAATGTCCCCTCCATTTTTAATAACTACTCAGTTTTTCTAAATGGGGAGTTTGTTAGTGTACATTTGTTAAATGAAAACTATCTAAAAAAATTATTAAATATTAATTAATTTATAGTTTTTAAAGTTTTTTGTTGAAAAATTGTTCACCAATTATTATCTTAAATACAAGGATAGGTGAATAATAGTGGAAAATTTTAAGAAATATTTAATATTAGCGAAAGACAATTCTGATTTAAAAGAATTTGCAAAAAGACAAGAAACTATTTTTCAATTAGAAGATGCAAAATCTGATGCGTTTAATATTTCAGGTCCAACTAGTTGTCATTATATTAGAACTTCAAATAAATTATATGACTTATATTTTGAAGAAGAGGATTATGAAGAAGCTCTAGATATTGCAAAAGAAATTTTTGATATTGTTCAAACTAATCCAGATGTAAAACTAAAAAGTGAAGCAATCGTTAATCTTGGAATGGCCTATTTAAAAAATGGAAATATTACTAGTGCAAAAAATATTGCTAACACCTACTCTTTTGATGATAAAAATCCCAAATATCCTCAATATTGTTTATTTAAAGCTAGTTTAGCTCAAACTTATAAAAACAAAGAAGAAGAAATTGATTTTTTACAAAAGGCTTATAGATACTCAATTAAAAACAATGATGAAAAAAGTGTAAGTGCTAATATTTTACTTGCAATAGCTCAATACTATGAAAGAAATGAAATTTATAATAAAGCTTACATGGCTTATTTAGAAATTTTTAATAAGGCTAGTGAAATTGCTCTATCATTAAATGAAGAAGAAAGATTTTCTTTCTTACTCCGTTTGGCTAATCTCGCAAGTATTAATCATGAAAAAGAATTTGCACTTGATTTATTAAATAAATGCAAAAAAGCTATGACTTCAAAACTTAATGAAAATCATCCTTTGATTAAAATAATTGATAAAGCATTAAAAAACATCGAATAAAATCCTTTAGATTAATGTCTTGTTTTTTTCATAAATATTTTCTATCATGACATTTGATTAGGGAATGAATGTCTCCCTGGATATTATCCGAACCGCTTGTTGCTGATGACTTCTGTTAAACTTTACAACAGGGGTATCATTATCATTTGCCCCTAAGGGGTATTTTATGCTTTTTAGTATTGCATTAATTATTATTTTAGGACTTTTATCAAAAGTAATTTTCTCAAAAATTAAATTTCCTTACATCATTGGAATGCTTTTTATTGGAATTTTATTAGGACCATATGCATTTAATATTTTAGATCCAAATATAAACTTAATTTCTGGAGATTTAAGAGAAATTGCTCTGATTATTATTTTAATGAAAGCAGGTTTAAGTTTAGATATTAACGATTTAAAAAAAGTTGGAAGACCTGCAATTTTACTTTGTTTCATGCCTGCAAGTTTTGAAATCATTGGATATCTTTTAATTGCTCCAAAACTTATGAACATTTCTTTATTAGAAGCAGGGATTATTGGATCAGTAATGGCAGCAGTATCTCCTGCTGTTGTAGTTCCAGCAATGACTAAATTCATTGATGAGAAAAGAGGAACGAACAAAGCAATCCCTCAAATGATGCTTGCTGGCTCTTCTGCTGATGATGTTTACTGTATTGTAATCTTCACAGCTCTTGTAGCTTTAGCACAAGGGGGGGACGTTCATGCTTCAGCTTTACTTAATGTTCCTGTATCAATGATTAGTGGTATCATTCTAGGTGGAGTTAGTGGAGAAATTCTAGTTAGATTCTTTAAAAGATATCATATGAGAGATACTGTAAAGGTATTAATCTTGTTATCTATAAGCTTCTTATTTATCACTTTAGAAAAAACCTTAAAAGGAACTCTTCCTTTATCCGGATTATTAGCAATTATAAGTCTTGGATTAATAATTAAAGCTCATTACCCTATTCTATCAAATAGATTAGCCCCAAGATTCTCTAAATTATGGGTTGGTGCTGAGATTTTATTATTTGTTTTAGTTGGAGCCTTAGTAAATGTAGAATATGCAACACATGGTGGCTTTTCAATGATTATTATGATATTCATAGGATTAATCTTTAGAACTGTTGGAACATTCATTGCTACATCTAAAACTGGTTTAACACTAAAAGAACAAGTGTTCTGTTTATTTAGTGAATTACCAAAAGCTACAGTTCAAGCTGCAATGGGGGGAGTTCCTTTAGCCTTAGGCCTTGCTTGTGGAAATATAGTATTAACTTTTGCAGTACTTGGTATTATTATTACAGCTCCTCTTGGGTCTTTCTTAATTTCATATGCTGGAAATAGATTTTTGAAGCAAGAAAAAATATAATTTTATTTTATTTATTACTTACTAGCAAACTCAAAAGCAATAAGGTACAATATTACTAGAAAAACTGTGCTTATTAAATTATTCAATGAGGTATTATATGAATTATAAAAAACATAAAATTAAATTAATTCAATTATTGTTATGTACATTATTAATTACAACTTTAATTTCTTGTAATCAAAAAGAACGAGCTGAACAAACTCCAACTGATACAGTAGAACAACAAACTCCAGCAATTGAAGAAACTCCTGTAGCTGAGCCTGCAGAAACAATTCAAGATACCGATACACAAAAAGAACTTGAACCCGCAGTCTTTGATGATACAACCCTAGGTTATGAAGTTAAAGATGATCAGCTTTATTTAAATGAAAAAGCTCTTCCTGCTGGAAAAATTTCTGAAACCACAAAAGAAAAAGACAGAACAACCTATCATTTTTATGATGGAGCTGCATTAATTATTAAATCTAATGGTGATATTGTTGTAAACTTCCCAATCCATATTACTCTATTAGTTGATAAAGATTTTACAACCTTTGAAACTTTATACAAAAATAAACCACTAACCCATGCAACTATATTTGATTTCAAGACTGAAGATAATTGGTATACAATAGATTATGGTGAAAATACAAGCTTAAAGTTTAATAATGACACTCTAATTTTTAATACAAATAATCTTGAGATAACTCAAAAAGCTGATAGCTGTGAAACTGTATTTAAAGACTTTGTTATAAGTACAAGCAATATACAAAGCACTGATGCTTTATCAAATATCATAAAAATTGATTATGAAGATGGTAATAAATTAACTCATATTGTTGGAGGAAGTACTACCTTTATCTTCAACTCAGGGACTGAAATTGAATCAGATGGTACTACTACTAAGATTAAGCAAGATGGAAAAGAAACAATCCTTAAGGGTGATTTAAAAGGTATTGAATATGATAAAAATACTGGCTCCATTTCTTTTGAAACAACTGAAGAAAGCTTAAAAATAGATTCTGAGGGAAAAATTATTGAACAAATTAATTTAGTAGAACCTTTAGCAAAAACACCTACTCCTGTAATTGATGAAACTAATAATGAAAAAGATATCACTAAAGATATTACAGAGACTTCAAATACAGAAGAAACACCTATTGCAGATTTGGGTTTAGAAGAACCAATTACTCAAGATATTATTGGCTCTTGGGATGAAGAAGAACCCGAATTAATACCATATAGAATTGGACTTATTGCTAATCTTACATTCTTTCAAAGAGATTCATATATGTCTGATTATGGATTGAGAGCTGACTTAGTTATTGAAAATGAAGTTGTAGCAAATACAACTATAGGAATTCAACTTGGGTTAGGAGCAGATCATTTTTCTACAGGGTTAGGCGATGATTATACTTCACCAGGATTCTATAAAGAATTAATTCCAACAGCTACATTCGCTCAAGAATTTACACCTAAAAATTCTAATACTTCATATTTCTATCAGTTCAAACTCGGATCTTTAATTCCACTTGATGAAACAGTAGGAACTGTTTCAGAAACTCCGTTCTTTAGACTAGGTTTAGCCTTAGGTGTTAATTTTAATATTCATCCTAATTGGATGATTAGATTAGCAATTGAAGGTGATTTGAACTACAGAAATAGTCTTGCATACAGCGAAGCTGCTTATTTAGGCCTAATATATAAATTTAAATAGATTTTGTATAAAATAATCCCAAGTGTATATATGCTTGGGATTTTTTATATATATTTGATAAAAGCTTTTTCCCAAATATCTAATTTATTTTCAAAACTTAATGTATATGCAGGACTAGAAGACGGTAAAGAAATAAAATCAATCGTTTTAGGATAATAATTTATATGCTTTTTATATAATTGCATTGCTTTTTTACCATTAAACATAACAACTTTAATTGTAGGATTTGTATCTAAAATAACTTTTATCTCATTTGGCTCAACATCTTTAATTTCACTATCTAAAGAACCTTTTCTATTACAATTTCTAACAACATCCCATAGAAAAATATTGTTATTTATTATAAAAGCTTTCTTTTTTTCATAATTTTCTAATTCCTTTGTATTATAAATTTTAGCTAGGATCTTCCAAAAACTATTATTTTTATTACCATAATATTCACTTTCTTTCAATGAAATTACACTTGGAGCTGATCCAAGTATCATAATATTTGGCTTCTTTGAAATTATTGGACTAAAAGAATTAATCATAACGCAATTTTCCCCTACTGAAATCTTTTGAATCTATTTTATTTATAAATGATTTATTTATACTAGTTGAAAAGGTTTTGACTATAATATACTCTTTATTTTATGAATATTCTATCAGTTGAGAATCTATCACTAACACTAAATGATACCCCACTATTTGAAAAAATAAGTTTTGGATTAGAAGCCAATGAACATGTTGGGTTAATAGGAAATAATGGACAAGGTAAAAGTACCTTATTAAAAGCTCTTGCTAAAAGAATTTCTGTAGACGAAGGCCAAGTTACAAAAAACAACGACGCAGAAATTGGCTTTTTAGAACAAAATATTAATTATGATATTAATGATACTGTTCATGATTACCTTTTTAAAAGTCCAGGACATAAATTTCAAATATTAAAAAAATATAATAAATTATTAGAAGATCCTATTGATAATGAAAAGCAAATTATTAAATTAACACCAATAATGGAAAAAGAAAATATTTGGAATATCGAAAATGATTTTCTATCTATCCTTGGTGAACTTGATTTATATGATGTAAATAATAAAAAAATGGACGAGCTATCCGGTGGACAAAAAAAGAAAGTTGCTATAGCAAGAGTATTGGCTAATAGACCTCAAATATTATTTCTAGATGAACCTACAAACCATTTAGATATTAAAACAATTGAATGGCTACAAAAATATCTTGCATCAAGCAAAATGACTATTATTGTTGTTACCCATGATAGATATTTCTTAAATTCCGTTTGTACAAAAATAATTGAATTGTATAATTCAAATATATATGTTCATCCAGGTAATTATAATTCTTATATTGAAAGAAAAGCTAAACGCCTCATGGATGAACAAAAATATCAAGATAGATTAACTACTGTACTTAGAAAAGAATTAGAATGGCTACAACGTGGTCCAAAAGCTAGAACATCAAAAGATGGAAATAGAATTGATAGAATTTACGAAATGCAAAGTGAACAAAAAAGCATTGGAGAAAAGAAACAAAATCAATTTAATTCTTCTGATCGCTATATTGGTAAAAAAATTCTTGAAGTAGAAAATATATCTAAAGCTTTTGGTGAAAATTTAATATTTGAAAATTTTACTTTTTCTTTCACTAAAGATATGAAAATTGGGATTATTGGTGATAATGGTACAGGAAAATCAACTTTACTTGATGTAATGACAAATCATTTAAACTCTGATACAGGTAAAATAGATATCGGTGTTAATACAGTTTTTGGATATTATGACCAAAACGGAAGGAATTTAGTTAGCAATAAAACTGTATTAGAATATGTTGAAGATATCTCAGATAGAATTCGTCTTTCACAAAAAAATGAAGTTTCTGCTGCCAGATTTTTAGAACTATTTAATTTTCCAACCAAATTACATAGACTTCCTATCTCCACTTTATCTGGAGGACAAAAGCGTAGATTATACTTGTTATCTCAACTATTAAAAAATCCTAATTTTTTAATTTTGGACGAACCTACAAATGATTTAGATATCGAAACCATTGAAAACTTAGAATCATATATAGAAGATTTTGTTGGAACTTCAATAGTTGTATCCCATGATAGAGCTTTTTTAGATCGTACCTGTGATTATTTATTTATAATTAAAGATCATAACATTACACAATTTGCAGGCAACTATACTAATTATTCAACTTATATAAATAGTCAAAAACCTGAAAAAAAAGAGAAAGAAATTACTCAAGCTGTAAAAGCAAAGAAAAAAACAGGATTAACATATAAAGAAAAGATTGAATTAGAAGCTATACCCTCTGAGATTGAAAAACTTGAATTAGTGATTAGTGAATTAGAAGAAAGTTTCAATACTATAGAAAAAACGGAATTAGGGACTTTAGAAGAAAGAACTAAACTATATCAAGATAAAAAAGATGAACTTGAAATTAAAGAAGAAAGATGGATGGAATTATTAGAAAAAGAAGAGTCTTAATAATATAATTTCTCTATTTCTTCAGCTGGCATAGGTTTTGCATAATAATATCCTTGAGCCTTTTTACATCCAATTTCTAAAAGCTTTTGAACATCTTCCTGAGTTTCAACACCTTCAGCTATCAAATCTAAATTCATTTCTTTAGCAATATTAACGATAAGTTTTAAAATACTCTTATTATTTTTTAAATCTGAATTCTTTTTATTTAAGAATAATAAATCTAATTTAATTATATCAACTGATAAAGTATTAAGCATATTCAAAGAGGAATAACCTGAGCCAAAATCATCCATTTCAATTACAAAACCACTCTTGGATAAAGAATCAACAACTTGCCTTAATTGTAATTGAGATTGAGCATATACAGTTTCAGTAATTTCTAAATGCAATAAAGTCGTTGGAAGATTATATTTAATAAGTAATTCATTAACCTTATTAACTAAATCTTCACTATATAAATCATTTCTAGAGACATTAACAGAGACAGGATAGACTTTGTAACCTTTATCAAGCCAAACTCTCATTTGATTACAAACAGAATCCCAAACATACATATCAAGTTTTGTTATAAAGCCATTTTTTTCAAAAATAGGAATAAAATCAGCAGGACTCATAAAACCATATTTTGGATGAATCCACCTTACTAAAGCTTCAAACCCCATTATCGAATTTGTTTCCATATCCCATTTAGGTTGGTAATATATGATAAATTGCCTATCACTAATAGCTTCATCCATTTCAGAAACAATTAATTGCTCTTTTTTTAAATTATTATACATATCTTGACTAAATTTAGAGAAATACTTTTTATATTGTCCCTTAATTAAACTTAGTGCCATTTTTGACCAGTCACACATGGTAGCAATTGGAATAGATCTATCTGCAACTTCATATATACCAAATTGAATGCTTAGAGGAATATTTTGAGGAGAATCCTTTTTTAAAATGGTAATCTTATTCTCAATTTCTTCTACACTAATAGGACTAGGAACTAATGCTTGAAACCTATCTCCTGAAAAACGAGCAACAATAGAATTTTCATCAAATAATTTCTTTAGTATATCAGCTACAAAAATTAAAACCTGATCACCATTGTGATATCCAGCAAATTGATTAATTACTTTAAATTGAACAATATCAATACATAAAACTAAATAATTAATATTAGTATTATTATTCAAAGCCTCAACAGCTTTTATATAAAATCCTTCTTTATTATATAAATTAGTCAAAGAATCATGCTGCATTGTAGTAATAAAGCTTTCGTTCTCTCGTAAAGTAATAATGTTTTTTAATCTTCGTAAAATAACTTTTGGACTATAAGGTTTTGTTAAAAAATCTGTAGCACCCATTTCTAAGCAGGCTATTTCTGCATCTACACCGCTATGAGTTGTTTGAACTATGATTGGAATATTAGCTAATTCTTTCTTTTCCTGTCTTAATTCAAGGAATTTATAACCATTTAATACAGGCATGTTTAAATCAAGTAAAATAGCTGAGACTTCTCCTGAATACTCTTCTAAAAATTGCAAAGCCTTTTTACCATTCTCAACACCTTGGACTCTATACTCATCGGATAAAATTCTAGTTAATAAAGTCCTATTAATATTGCTATCATCAACAACTAGTATTAAACGCTTGTTCAAAAATAACCCCTTATTTACGATTATTAGAAATTTTTAAATAAAACACAATCACTCTTATTTACTACTTTATAGTGTTTAATAGCATTTGTAAACAAAATTTAAACGTTTAGCAAATTTCTTATATTAAGTCAAAAATATTAAATTTTTGTATTACAAATACATCATAAAGCAAATCATATTACTCTATTCTATTTATTTGTATTCTAAAAAACAAGTTCTTTATGAAAATATTTTAACAAAAAAAAACCGGCCAAAATAATATTCTGGCCGATGTATAAATTACTAAAAACTACTTAATTCTTTTTTTAGCTGAATCTAATAATTCTTCTAGTTTTGCACTTGGATTTTCAAATTTTGCTAAGAAAATCATTGCTGCAATGATGTATGGTTTGAAACTTGCTTCTTTATAAAGAGGAACAATGTATTTATCAAATACTGATGCATCAACTTCACCTTGTTCACAAGAAACACCAGTGATGTCAGCTGGTAAACAGTGCATGTATAATGCTTTACCATCTTTTGTTAATTTCATCATATCTTCTGTACAAGCCCAATCTTTAAAGTTAGCATTATTTTCTAAACATTTTTGTTCTAGAGCATCTAATTCATCAAATTTCTTATCTTCAACAAGTTTAGTTCTTTCTTCCATGATATGGAATGGAGCCCAGCTTTTTGGATATACAATGTCAGCATCTTTGAAAGCTTCTTCCATTGAATTTACTTTCTTATAAGAACCACCACTCTTTTCTGCATTTGCTTTAGCTACTTCTTCTACTTCAGGCATTACATCATAACCTTCTGGATGAGCTAATACAACATCCATACCGAATCTTGTAAATAGACCAATGATACCTTGAGGTACTGATAAAGGTTTACCATAAGAAGGACTATATGCCCAAGTCATAGCAACTTTTTTGCCTTTTAAGTTTTCAACACCACCAAATTCATTGATTACGTGTAGCATATCTGCCATTGATTGTGTTGGGTGGTCAATGTCACATTGTAAGTTAACAAGAGTAGGTCTTTGTTCTAAAACGCCATCTTCAAAACCTTCTTGTACTGCTGCTGCAACATTCTTTTGATATGTATGACCTTTACCAATGTACATGTCATCTCTAATACCAATAACATCAGCCATAAAGCTAATCATATTTGCTGTTTCACGAACTGTTTCACCGTGAGCAATTTGGCTTTTCTTTTCATCTAAATCTTGAACTTCTAATCCTAACAAGTTACATGCACTTGAAAATGAGAAACGTGTTCTAGTTGAATTATCACGGAATACAGAAATAGCTAAACCGCTATCAAAAACTTTTGATGAAATATTATTTTCTCTTAAGCCACGGAGAATTTCCGCTACCTTAAATACTGCCTCGATTTCATCATCACTTTCTTTCCAAGTATGGAAAAAATCATTGAGGTACATGTTCTTTGTATCAAGAGCACCAAGCTCCTTAATCATTTGCTTAATTAAAGCCTTATCCTTCTTCATATTAGAGACTCTCCTTAGATTATAGTTATCTGAATGAGTGTACTATATCATGTACACTCACCATTGTAAAGTTTTTTGTTGCATTTTGTTGCAATATTTTTATTTAATTTTACCTAATTCTCTTAAAATCTTTTCTGGGGTAAATGGCCAACTTCTGCACCATACACCAACAGCATTATGAATTGCAATTGCTATTGCAGGAGCTGCTCCATTAGTTGCAATTTCAGAAATTGATTTTGCACCATAAGGACCTTCTATATCATCAATATCAATTAATTTTACTTTAAAATCTTCAGGCATTTCATTAATCATTGGTGGACAATAATCAGTAAGATTTGGATTAAGTGGATTACCATCACTATCATATTCAATGCCTTCATATAATGAGTGACCAATTGATTTTAAAGCTGCACCATAAATTTGACATTCAGCTAATTCAGGATTAATTGGAGTTCCAGCATCTTGTAATGCATAGAATTTTTGGACCTTTACATCCCCTGTTTTAGTATTAACTGCAACTTGAGCAAAATGAGCACCATAAGGGATTGAGTTAACCATTGTAGTAAATGAACCTTTTCCCATTATTTGACCATTCCCAGTTCCAGATAAAGCTGTATGACATAAAGTTCCATAATCTAATTCATTGCCAGTTTTCTTACTTACAATTTTTCCAGGATAATCAAGATAAAGATCTTTTTCTTCTTCTTCCATTTGGAATGCAGCTTCTTTAATAATTGCTCTTACTAGATCTTCTGCAGCTAAACGAGAAGCATTTCCTGAGAAATAAGTTCCACTAGATGCATAAGCACCTGTATCAAAAGTAGTAGAATCAGTATCTCCACTTGTAATAGATATTTTATCTAGTGGTACTTTTAAATTTTCACAAGCAACTTTTGCACTTACTGTATCTAAACCTGTGCCTAAGTCAGCTCCACCACTAAATAACTCTACTGAACCATCAGTTGTCAATTTTGCCCAAGCATTAGAATGGTCTAAACCAGGTAATCCGGAACCTTGTTGAATCATAGCAAAGCCTTTACCAACTTTCCATTCTTCATCTTCACATGTTTCTTTTTTATCCCAATCGATCATCTTAGCACCTTCATCAATTGCTTGAGATAATCCACAAGAACCTACTGGAACAACATTACCTTCTCTTCCTTCACCTAACCCGCGAAGAATTTCTAGCATGTAACCTTCTTCTACATGATTCTTTTTAATAACATCAAGATAATCTAGATTTAATTTATCTGCTAATTCAGCAATAGTACACATTACAGCATAGTTTCCTTTTGGAGCACCATAACCTTGATATGCACCTACCATTGCAATATTAGTATAATATGTAACAACATCAAATCTCATATTATCTACTTTGAATAAAGGCAATACTTTTGAACATGCATTCATTGGAACAGTTAAACAGTGTTGTCCATAACAACCTGTATTTGCTTCAACTAGCATATCAATTGCAGTTATTTGACCATCTTTATTAGCACCCATTTTTACTTTAATTTTCATTGGGTGTCTTGTAGCGGTTGTTAAGAATTGTTCTTCTCTAGTATTTTGATAGAAAATATCTAAACCTGTATCCCAAGCTGCATATCCAACTAAATCTTCAACTGTAACATCTTGTTTTGAACCATAACCACCACCAACACGTTCTTTAATTACTCTTACTTTTGAGTGTGGGATATCACAAAGACGAGCTACAACACGTCTTACATGATATGGAACTTGAGTTGAAGCATGAATTACTAATCTTCCTAAATCATTTCTTGCAAAACAAACAGAATTTTCTAAAGGAGTACATTGAATTTGGTTTGTTCTATAAGTTCTTTCTATTACACAGTCAGAATTTTCAAAAGCTTTTTCAACATCACCAATAGACCCTTTTGCTTCGGAGGCAATATTTTTCTTAATATTTCCATGTATTGGGAAAGGATAATGAACAATACCATCTCTTGGATCACAATCTTTATTTAATTCATCTAGATTATCTGGAGCCCCAACACCAAAAGAGATTTTACTATTATGAACTAATGGAGCACCTTTAGCTTGAGCATCTTCAACAGATAAAACAGGTTTTAATACTTCATATTTTACCTTAATTAAATCCTTAGCCTTATCAGCTGTTTCTTTATCAACAGCAACAATTGCAGCTACTCTATCTCCAACCATTCTAACTTTTTCATTAAATAATCTCTTATCGTGTGGAGAAGGTTCAGGAGCTCCTTGTCCTGCATGAGTATAGTGAGTTTTTGGAGTATTAAGGTGTGTATATATTTTCACAACACCTTCTAAAGCTTCAGCTTTTGTTGTATCAATGCTTGTAATATATGCATGAGCATAAGGAGATCTTAAAACTGATAGAGCATATGCATTAGGAGTAACTTTATCTTCAGTAAAACATTTAGCACCAGTAACTAATGCAGCACCATCAATTTTACCTAAGTTTTTACCTACATATTTTAATTGCTCTCTATATTCTTTAGCAATCTTTGTCTTATATTGTCCGAAGTCTCTTAATTCTGTAGCTAGTTTTACAGCTAAATAATAGTTCTCATAACCAGCATCACGGATAAAGATTGAAGACAATACATCTTTTATTTCTTCTTTTGTTGGATTATCTACATGTTCTAACAACCAAGTTAATAATAAAGCTGCTGTTGGAGCATTGTAAGCTGATTGCACAATACCTGCATCAATCATAGCTCTTTGAACATAGTTTATATTTCTAATAGTTCCAATACTTTCAGCTGTTCTAATAAATTTTCCTTCAACTTGTAATGGAGCCATTAAATTAGAAAAAGCAGGAATATCATTAATTATTACTGTATCAGAACCGGCAAAACCTTCAGCATTATCACTATCTCTAACTGAATTATATCCAGCATCAAATAAAGCTTTTCTAAGACTCATGCCTTCTGTATATTTTAAATCAACATTTTTACCATTAATATTACATTTTACAAATTTCATTATTATTTAACCCCTTTGGCAACATCATACATTTGTGCAACTGCTACAGAAGTAATATAACGTTTATATGAAGCTGAGCCTGTTAAATCATCAATTGCTTTGATATCATTAGCAATAGCGAATTCGACATCTGCACTTGAACTAAATGCTTCATTTTCGATAGCATTTTCCACATCACTAAATCTTTGAACACCAGTACCTTTTATAGCTGCAAAAATTCTAACTTCATCTAATTTGTTATTAGTTTTTTTTGCTCCAAAAGCTACACAAACAGCTGAATGAGCATGAGAAGTTTTTGCAAATCTTTTTGATAAAATAATTCTATCTTCTTTTGGTAAAATTACTGCAACTAATAAAGTGTTTGAGAAAGATTCATGATTTGAATGATATTCTCTTATAGGCAAATTATCTTCAGAAAATCCACCTTTCGATGTAATTCCAGAAGTAATCAATCTTGCTTTTGCTGCTAATAAAGTAGGCATTAAGTATGAGTCATCACTTCCAAAAGCTAAATTACCACCAATTGTAGCACTACATCTTAGAGTTCTTGAAGCACAGAATTTAGCAGCCTCTTTTAAATAATCTGGAATATCTACAGAATCAATTAGATCTTGTAAAGTTACGCAAGCACCTATTTTTACACCATCTTTTGTAACTTCGATTTTATTTAATCCTAAGCCTTCTAAACTAATTGCACCTTCATAATTTAAAGTAGAATTTAAACGATTGATTTCAGTGCCACCTGCATAAAAAGCATAATCAGGATTTTCTTTTTTCTTGATTAAAGCTTCTTTTACATCTTTAACTTTTAATAAATATTTAATCATTATTTAATTACTCCCGCTCTTTTGAGCAAATTCTCGCTTACATCTCGACCTTTTTTTGCAAGTTCTTCTTCGTTATAGCCTACTAATTGTCCATCATCAACTACAACTTTACCATTTACTATTGTATAAGCAGTATTATGATTTGTTCCACAGAATAATAGTGATGCAGTGCTATCACTATGAGAGCCAGAATAAGGTAAAGTAGAAACATCAAAGACAGCTATATCTGCTTGCCAGCCTTCTTCTAATATTCCAACTTGATCAAAACCTAGCATTTTTGCACCACCTAAGGTACCCATTTTGAATATATCAGAAGCTGTAACTGCAGCTGCACCATATTTAACTCTTTGAAGTAATAGCGCATTTCTTAATTCACCGAGCATATCACTACTATCATTACTAGCAGATCCATCTACTGCAATACCTACATTGATACCTAGTTCCTTCATATCTTTTATTCTACAAATTCCACTACCAAGTCTCATGTTACTTGAAGGACAATGAGCAATATGACAACCAGTATCACGTAGATATTTTAACTCTTCATCGTTAAAATGTATACCATGAGCGAAGAAAACATCATCACCTACCATATCACATTCTTTCATTAGTTCAACAGGTCTACAGCCATACATTTCATTACAGAAATCAGCTTCATCAAAAGTTTCACATAAATGAGTATGTATTCTAGCACCATATTTTCTAGCTAATGCACAAGATTCTTTCATTAAATCTTTTGTTACTGAGAATGGTGAACATGGAGCTAAAACAATTTTATGCATTGCATCTCCACCTTCTTGATGGTATTGCTTAATACATCTTTCACTATCCTCAAGTATTTCGTCAGTAGTTTGTACAACAGAATCTGGTGGTAATCCACCATCTTTTTTAGAAAGACTCATAGAACCTCTTGTTGGAGAAAATCTCATTCCAAGACGATCTGCTGCTTCAAATTGAAGACCCATTAAATCGCCTTTAAATGATCTAGGATACAAATAATGGTGATCTGTTGAAGTTGTACAACCAGTTTTTAGTAATTCACCAATTGCTAAACAACTGCTAGTATATACAGCTTCTTCATCAATATGTTTCCAAATATCATAAAGATAAACTAACCAATCAAATAACTCTGCATTTTGTACAGCCGGTAAATTTCGAGTTAAAGTTTGATAAAAATGATGGTGTGTATTTATTAAACCTGGAATTACTACATGATTTGAGCAATCAATAACTCTTGTATCCGAATCAACCTTTGCATTCCCCTCTTTATAAATCTTCTTTACTTTACCAGCTTCAATTAATAAATCAGCTCCAGAAAGAGAAGGCTTATCAAAGCTTGTTTGAAGGCAATGAATATCTTTTAACAATATTTTTTTTGACATTTTGTACTCCTAGCTCTCTAACAATAAATCTTTGTAATAAAGTCTGTTGTTATCTATTCTTGTAAATAAATTATATCATTATCTTTTAAAAAAACAAATGATATCCTAAGCCAAATACAGCCGTAGCTTTTATTGCTACGGCTGTTAATATTCTTATTGGTAGAACTAATTTTCTAAACTATAAGGTAGCATTGCATAGAATGCAGAACAAATTTCTAAGTCTTTTACACGAGTGATTTCGTTTGGTGCATGAGCTTGTTCTTCATCACCAGGACCAAAACCAATTGCAGGAATCTTATGACGACCTGTAGTAGCTACACAGTTTGTTGAGAAAGTCCATTTGTCAACAACTGGTGCATCATTGAATAATGCCTTATGAGCAGCAACACCAGATTGTACCAATTTGTGATCTTCTGGAATTTTCCAGGTTGGGAAATATAATTCTTGTGAGTATTCTTTCTTAGTCCAACCAACTTTTTCATAATTAGGCATTTCAACAACGATATCTTCTTTCTTATCGCCAGTTGCTTTTGAAACATATTCTTTAACTTGTGAAATAGCTAAGTCAGCATCTTCACCCCAAGTTAAACGTCTATCACAATATAACATAGCATAGTCAGAAACAGCACATTGTGAAGGTCCCTTTACATCCATTTGGCTAACTGTAATAGTTCCTTTACCTAAGAAATTATCATCATCTGGTTGTAAGTCTTCATTTAATTGTTCAATTGCTAATGCAGCACGTGAAGCTTTATAAGAAGCACTAACTCCTCTTTCTGGAGCACTACCATGACAAGAGATACCTCTTAGAATGATTCTGATTTCCATACGACCACGGTGACCACGATATAATCTACATGAAGTAGGTTCTGTAGAAACAACAAAATCAGGTTTGAAGTTTTCTTCTTCAATTAAGTATTTCCAACACATACCATCACAGTCTTCTTCCATAACTGTAAATGTGAAATAAACAGTATATTCACCAGCATATCCTAATTCTTTTAAGATACGACCAGCAGTAATCATTGATGCAGCGCCACCTTTTTGGTCAGAAGTACCACGACCTAATACTAAACCATCTTTGATTTCACCTGAGAATGGATCAAAATCCCAGTTATTCATATTACCAACTTCAACAGTATCTATATGAGCATCAAAAGCAATTTTCTTAGGACCATTACCTACTCTACCAATAACAGAGCCTAGACCATCAATTCTTACATCGTCAAAATTTGCTTCTTTACATAATTCTACGATTAGACGACATACGTCTTCTTCTTGGCTACTGTAACTTTTTGCTTGAATCATTTTAGAAAGGTTTTTCGCTGTGTAATCTGAGTACTCAGCAGCTTTTGCTAAAATCTGTTCATTAATTGTCATTTGTGTTTCTCCTTGGCTGTATGCCTAATTTATAATTCAAATTTATATTCATTAAGGTGCTAAAGTGTCAACTTTTTCCCACACCCTTTTTGCAACTTCACTAGCTTTTTTATAAATGCTATCTACATCAATTCCAACAAACTCATGGTTATCATATACTAAATTACCATTAACCATTACTGAATGAACACTGTTTGAACTCATTCCCCAAACAAAATGTCCTGCAGCATTATCACTTACTAAAGGAGTAGGACTCTTATAATCTAAGAGTGTTAAATCAGCTTTATAACCTTCTTTAACTTCACCATATTTACCATCAAAGTAAGTTTCAATTAATTGGTTACCTCTGTTAAGTGCATTAACAAAGCTATTTGGCCACCATGGTCCTTTTTCATCTCTATGTTGGAAGAATCCAATCTTTAATTCTTCAAACATATTTCCACCACAACCATCAGTACCAATTATCAATTTATCAATCATTGGTAATTTATTATTGTAACCAATTTGGTTATTCATATTACTTCTTGGATTATGTGCTAAGAAACATTTATGGTTATTTAATATTTCAATTTCATTTTCATTTAAGAAAATACCATGAACTAATAAACTATTATCACTTAATAAATCAAAATCTTCTAATCTTTTTACAATATCTTTACCATACTTATGATGAGAATGAATTTGATCATAATCGCCTTCAGCAACATGTAAGTGAATTCCACAGCCAGTTGTTTTACAGGCTTCGCTCATCAATTTCAATCCTTCATCAGGAATTGTAAAAGGAGCATGTCCACCAATCATGGCTTTAACCATATCAGAAGTACCACTAGTTGCAAAATCTACATTTTCTTGTACACCAGCTTCAACTTCTTTCATTCCACCATTTCTGTCAGTTACTTCATAACAAGTCATACCTCTAAGGCCAACTTCTTCCATACCTTTTTTAATAGTAGATAAAGATCCCTTGATATATGATGGACTTGCATGGTGGTCAACTACACTAGTTGTACCAGCTGCTATAGCATCTAAAGAACAAATTAAAGAAGAATAATAACAAGCTTCTTCATCTAATGCTCTATCTAATCTCCACCACCATTCTCTTAATATTTGTATTAAGTCAGTTTGTGGACCTGCATTAACCAACATTCCTCTTGATAAACCACTATAGTAGTGATGGTGAGAACAAACATTACCTGGCATTAAAGTTTTACCTTTCGCATTTATAATGCTTGCCCCTTCACTTACTAAGTCTTTACCTATACGGGCGATAGTATCGCCCTTTACTAAAACATCCATTCCTTCTAAAACTTCAAAAGGAGCTTTTGTTTGCATAATTCTTACATTTTTAAATAGTGTATTCATAAAATATTCCTACTCGTCAACTTCGCCTAATAAATAGCTGTATGATAAGAAGATTTCTTCAATGATAGCTGCAACTTCATCACTTACACCTTCATCGCCTTCTAACATACCTTCTCCATTAATCTCACAGTTATACAATTTATCATCTAATCTTACTAATACTTCAGCACCATTTACTAAGAACCCAGGATTAGTTGAATTATCAAAATCATCTCTTCTTGAGAATAAAGTTAATTTAGCTTTATATGGAGCTTGGTTATATGGACAGAAGGTTCCACAGTTACCACATTCATTACAATATGCATCAATGTGAACAATTTGGAAAGGATCTTCAAATACACCTGTATTTCTAACATCAATTGCAACATTAGCTCTGTTTGGACAAACTTCAACACATTTATTACAGAGATATGAACATTCATTACATCTCATTGCTTCGTTTTCTAAGAATTTTTTAGTATCCTTATCAATTGATAATGTTACATTGCTCTTTTTAACTCTCAATTCTTCAAAGTATTTGTCTTCTTGAGCAGTTAATTCTTCGATATCCACATCTTCATCTTCGTCGTGGCAACCACATTCACAATCATCATCATGATCATGATCGTCGTGACAACTACATTCACAATTATCATCATCGTGGCAATCGCAATCATCATCTTCTTCTAATGAATCCAAAACTTTATCAATACAAGCATCTACAGCAGTTCTAGCAGAAGCAATACATTTAACAATTGTTGATGGACCACTAGCCATATCACCAATCATATAAACATCTTCAATTTCTGATTCAAGAGTTTCTTTATTGTATAATACTTTACCTCTTTCATTTACTGGTAGACCATAGTAGTTAACATCATCTTCATCTAAGTGAGAAGCAATTGCTGTAATAATATTATCACAATCAATTTCATAAGTTTCATTTGTAGGGACTGGGCGACGACGACCGGATGCATCTTTTTCACCTAATTCCATCTTAACTAATGTTAATTTACCATCTTTATATCCACTTGGATTTGTTAAGAAGCTAATTTTTACACCGTCTTCAATTGCTAGTTCATATTCTTCAATTTCAGCAGGCATTTCTTTGAAACTTCTTCTGTATACGATAGTAACATCTTCAACACCTTCAACACGTTTTGCAGCTCTTGCAGCATCCATAGCAACACTACCAGCCCCTAATACAACAACATGTTTTCCTAGTTTTACACCATCACTACCTAATCTATAAGAACGTAAGAATGGAAGAGCTTCAATTAAAATATCATCTCCACCTTCAAGTGAATAAGGATTATCTTTTTCTGTACCAATCGCAAAGAAAATATAATCAAAACCAGATTTCTTTAAAGCATCAATTTTTGTTTCTTCTTTTGATACACCAAATTTGAATTCAACACCATGAGCTTTAATAAATTCAACATCACTATTAATAGCTTCTTCAGGAATTCTAAAACTTGGTATTACATTCATTACAACACCACCAGCTGTTTGTTCTTTTTCAAATACTGTTACTTGGAAACCTGAACGAGCTAAGAACATAGCTGCAGATAAACCTGCAGGGCCTGCGCCAATGATAGCAGTTTTTAAATCAGATCTTTCACTTGGAGCTGCCCACATTTCTTTAAAGCCTTTAAATCCATTTTCAACAGCTTGCTTTTTAACTTCTCTAATTTGAACTGCACCCTCATAATCAATTCTAGTACAATGAGCTTGACATTGGTGATCACAAATAGTTCCTGTGATATAAGGAAGAGGATTCTTTAGATAAATAACTGCTAGTGCATCTTCATATCTACCTTCACCCATTAATGCTACATAATCAGGAATGTCTTGATGAATAGGACAAGCTTCAATACATGGAGCAACATAACAATCTGTTAATGGTAAATCTTTATTTACATTAGCTCTATCTGTTCCTCTGAAAGCTTTATCTAAATATTTACTTTCTAAACATTTTTTAGCTAAATCATTTAATTTATCAACATCAATTTTCTTCATATCCCAAGCAGAACTTCTATCTAGAATATTTGCCATTTGGGTCATTCTAGCGTATCCACCAGGATGTAACATATCTGTAGCTACAGTAATTGGTCTAATACCTGTTTCGAAAATGTCAGTAATTGTTAATGCATTTGCACCACCTGAATATGAAACTGGTAATTCACCATTAAATTCAGTTGATAATTTTGCTGCAACATTTACAGAAATTGGCATAAGAGCTCTACCACTCATATACATTTCGTCACCAGGAAGTTGTTCTTGGTCATTAACTGAACCTAAAGTATTTGTTAATTTAACACCAAAACCTCTACCTTCTTTCTTAGCTAAGTCAACTAATCTATGTAGCATGCTAACTGCATCATTATATTGTAAGTCATGATCAAAAGAATCTCTTGATAGATGTAAATAATCATAACCCAATTTATCTAAGATATTTCTAACGCCATCATACCCTAATAATGTTGGATTTAACTTTACAAAAGTATCAATTTTCTTTTCAGTTAACATATAAGTACAAATTGCTTCAATTTCTTTTGGAGGACATCCATGCATTGTACTAATTGTTACTGATTCACAAATTTTATTTGAAATATGATTTACTAGATTATCTGCAAGTTTATCTTCTAAACCAGCAAATGATGTACCTGCTAATAAATCGCCATCTTTTAATAATGCATTTAATTCTTCTAGATATTCTTTGAAACGTGCATCTTTTTGAGCATCCATCATTGAATTAATAAATTGTTGCATTCTGTCAGTTTTAATACCTTCAAGATTGTAACCAACACTCATATTGAAAATAAAAGTAGGATCAGTTACTTTTCCATCATTTAATAACGCTTCTAATAAATGACAAACAATCCAAGCTTTAGCATATTCATCCCAAGCTTTTTCTAAAGTATATTCTGTAGACCACTCAACATTGTAGCCTTCATCTCTTGCATCGATACAAGGTTTAGCAATTTCTAATCTATCCATAATTTGAACAGTCTTTAATTCAATAAAGCGAGAACCTGCTAGGTAACTTGTTATTATGTTTTGAGCTAACTGAGTATGTGGACCAGCAGCTGGACCAACATAAGTTGTACAACTTTGGTTAAAAACCTTACCTTTTTTTTCTCTCTTATCTACAAAAAATTGATCTTTAGATAGTGAGAAAATTGAATCATGATTTTTATATTCACCAATTACTCTGTTGATTAATTCCCCAAAAGGAACCGGACGCATAATGTCTCCCATATGTTACTCCTTGATATTTCCTTGTTAAGCTAGAATTTTTACCCTAACTCATATCTATTGTAATAAGAAATTCTATGTTGTCAACATTTTTTTGCAACAAATTGCAACATAGTTCTTTATGGTGTTTTACTATAGGGGAATTAACATTTGTATACAAGCATAATTAAAGTGTTTTTCTTTAAAATAACTAAATTTTTTAGCAATTTTTTTATTAAATTCTAATTTTCAAATTATCCTTAATTATCTATTAAATTATAACAAAGCTTTCACATTAATAAAATTAAAAACAAATTATTTTATAATTAGAAAATTACATATACATCAAAATTCAATATCTAAATTTAAATTTCCTTTACTTTTGGGGATTCCGTAATTTTTGTTAGTACAATAATAAATATTGAGAATATTAATACTAAAGCAGGTAAAAATAAATAACCTAAGTTTAGCATTACAATACCAATAAAAGGAGGCATAAATGCAGAGCCTAAATAGGCACTAGCCATTTGAAGTCCAATAATTTTAGGGCTTAAAACTGATCCAAATCTCCTTGGTGTTCTATGAATCATAGAAGGATAAAGAGGAGCAAAACCAAGGCCAATAAATAATACAGAAATTATTGATAAAGTATTATTTAAATTAAGCAATAATATTAATGCAGAAAGAGTTGAAATAATAGCACTAATATAAATTAAAGGAACACTTTTAATTTTATTAGAAATAAAACCAGAAATTAATCTACCACCAGTAATACCTATAAAGAAAAGAGAAGAAATTCTAGCGCCATCCGCTGTGCTTACTTTTAAAAAATTTACTCCATATGTTGGAATCCAAATTAACATAGAGGTTTCAATAGAACAATAACAAAAGAATGCAAGCATTGCTAAATATTTTGTCCACTCTCTAGATGTCCCTTCAAATATGTTTGTTACTTCTTTTCCGTCTATAGTAACTGTTTTCTTTTTTTCTTCTTGATCAAATTTTTTGATAAAAATAAACTGCAAAATACTTAATGAAAATTGAATTATTGCTATAGTTCTATAACCAAATTTATAATTATTCTCTGATAAGCCTATACTTAGAATTAAAGGGCCTAATGTTGCACCAAGTCCCCAAAAGGCATGTAAAAATGCCATATGACTAGATTTATACTTTAAAGCAACATAATTGTTTAATGCAGAATCAATCGCTCCAGCACCTAAACCTAAAACAATTGAAAAAGGGATTAATAACCAAAACACTGGAGAAATAGAATAACCAAATAATGCAAAAGATGTCATCAAAGTTGATATTGCAATTGTCTTTCCAGTTCCGAGTGTCTTATTTAACCACATAGCTAACAAAGAAGATATAACCGTACAAATACAAGTTATAAAAGATAATATTCCAGCATATTCTGTTGGGACATTTAAAATTGTGTGTAAGATCGGCCAAGAAGAACCTAATAAGCTATCAGGTAATCCGAGTGAAATAAAAGTCACATAAATTATTACTAGCAATAAAGTCATTTTTTCTCTCAATTTATATTATAAATTGAATTCTAATATATTTTAATTCGTTATTCTACTAGTTTCTATCTCAAAACGAGAAAAACAAAAGATTTTGATTTATTTTATAGTATATGCTCAGTAAATTCCATTTTTTCTTATATAAATATAATTTTACTTAATATTAGTTTAGTAAATATTGTTTAGTAGGCTTTTTACCAAATTCTTTCGAAAACATCAATTAATTGAAAAATTTTAAGGGAAAGCGAAAAAAAGTAATAAAAAAAATAAATATTTGAATTTTTTACTTTACAAATTTTAAATTTATTACAATACTATGTCTAGTAAAAATTACAATATTTCTTGGAGGAAATAAATTTATGTTGATTAATTTAAACGTTAACCCTGAAATTAGGGCAAAAAACGTAAAACGCTGTAAAGAAAAAGGTATCCTACTACCAACATTTAAAGAAATGATTAACCCTTCTCTAGTTTCAGACGATATTAAGAAAAAACTAGATAACACAGGTCTATGGGATGTTGATCCTGTTAACCTTTATAGAATTACTTGGCACAACGAACCAGTTGCAAAAGGCGGCGAATTCGGTGGTGTTAACTTCTTAGAAGTTCCTCATGAAATTTCTGGTGTTAAAGCTAGAATTATTGCTCTTTGTGGTAAATGGTTCCCTTGTGGCGTTCACAAAGTTGGTGCAACATATTCTTGTTTAGCTCCTGCTCTTGTTTCAGGTAACTTTGATTCAATTGACCAACAAGCTGTATGGCCATCAACTGGTAACTACTGTCGTGGTGGTGCTTATAACTCAGCTCTATTAGGTTGTCAATCAATTGCTATTCTTCCTGAAGAAATGAGCCAAGAAAGATTTAATTGGTTACAAACTGTAGCTGGTGAAGTTATTGCAACTCCTGGTTGTGAATCAAACGTAAAAGAAATCTTCGACAAATGTCACGAATTAGATGCTGAAAGAGGATCTCATATTGTTATCTTTAATCAATTCGACCAATTTGAAAACTACCTATGGCACTATGAAGTAACTGGTAGAGCAATGGAAGAAGTATTAAAACAATTAGGCATAAAAGATGAAAATGTTAAAGCTTATGTAAGTGCAACTGGTTCAGGTGGTACTTTAGCAGCTGGAGACTATTTAAAAGCTAAATACCCTCTAATTAAAGTTTGTGCAGCAGAAGCTCTACAATGTCCTACTCTATTAAGAAATGGTTTCGGTGGACACAGAATTGAAGGTATTGGTGATAAACACGTTCCTTGGATTCACAATGTTAAAAACACTGATGTTGTTGTTGATGTTGATGACAATGATTGTATGGACGTTTATCGTTTATTCAACGAACCAGAAGGTATCAAATATTTAGCTTCTAAGGGTGTAAAACAAGAAGACTTAGATAAATTATCTTTATATGGTATCAGTGGTGTTGGTAACGTATTAGGTGCAATGAAAGTTGCTAAATTCTTTGAATTAACTGAAGATGATGTAGTATTTACTGTATTAACAGACTCAAGTGAAATGTATACTTCTCGTATTAAAGAATTAGAAGAACAACTAGGTGTTTGTGATCATGATGATAGCGTAAGAATTTATTACAAAGCATTAATGGGTCAAAACATTGCTAACATGAAAGAATTAGGCTACTACGATAGACTAGCTATTCATAACCTAAAATACTACACATGGGTTGAACAACAAGGTAAGACTTATGAAGAAATCAACCGTCAATGGTACGACAAAGACTATTGGACAGACATTCCTAAATTAACAGCAAAAATTGACGAGTTAATTGAAGAATTCAATGCTGAAGTATTGGCATAACTTCCTATAAAAGGAAATAATTATACAAATAAGGAGGGCATGCTTTATAAGGCATGTCCTCATTTTAAAGGATTAATAAAATGCGATTTACTTACGAATGTAATGATTGTAAAAAAGTTTTTGAAACTGATGAAGTTATTTATCAATGCCCTCATTGTTCCAAAGAACAAGAAGAAAACACATTCCCAAAAGGAAATTTAATTGTAAAATTAAATAAAGATGATTTAGCAAAACTAAAAGAAAAAGAACATGTTAATATGTATGACTTTTTCCCTTTTGAAGTTCCAAACAAAGATTCTTATCCAGTAGGTGGAACTCCACTTGCAAATCCTATCAGACTAGCTAAAGAACTTGGTTTAAAAAATCTAAGATGTAAATTAGACAGTGCTCTTCCATCTGGTTCTTTTAAAGATAGAGCTTCTCAATTAATTGCTGCACAAGCTATTCATTATAATATGGACAAAATTGCTTTAGCTTCTACAGGTAATGCTGGAGCTGCTATGAGTTGTGCTGGAGCTGCATACGGATTAGAAATCGTATTATTTGTTCCTGAAACTGCACCTATCAACAAATTAATGCAATCAGTATTATATGGAGCAACTGTTGTTCCTGTAAAAGGAACATATGATGATGCATTTGCTCTTAGCATTGCATACACTAATGAATTTGGTGGAATTAATAGAAATACTGCTTACAACCCTATGACTATTGAAGGTAAAAAAAGCGTTTCAATTGAACTATTTGAACAAATGGGAAGAAAAGTTCCTGAAGTAGTTTATGTTCCTGTTGGAGATGGTTGTATCATCGGGGGTGTTTATAAAGGGTTCTATGATTTATATGAAGCAGGCTTAATTGATAAGATCCCACATCTTGTTTGCTCACAAAGTACAAAGAGTAATGCAATTTCTCAAGCTTTCAAAAATAATAATTACAATGCAATTCAAAATGCTTCAACAAGAGCTGATTCAATCTCTGTTTCTTGCCCAGCTAATGGTAGAATGGCTGTAAACTATATAAGAGATAGTAAAGGTTGGTGTGTAGAAGTAGATGATGAAGATATTATTAATGCACAATTAGAACTAACCTCAAAAGCTGGAATCTTTGTTGAACCTGCAGCTGCTTGTGCTTGGGCAGCTCTAAAACAAGATGCTGATCACTTAAAGAAAAAATTTGGTGAAGATGTAGATGTTTGTGTCCTTCTTACTGGAACAGGCTTTAAAGATATGGCTGTATTTGAAAATAGAGTTTCTATTCCTCAAGCAATTGAAAACAGTAAAGAAGCTGTAATTAAAAGATTTAGTAAATAATATTTAAATATATATCTACATATGTAATTTCAAAGTCCTCAAAAAGTGGTATGATTAATATCACATTGAGGACTTTATATTTAATCTTTTGACAAAACAGAGTCATTAGAGTATTCTTTTATAGTACTTGGAGGACATATGCAACAATTATTAATTGGTCTTGGTATAGGCGTAGCAATTGCAATCGTAGTTCTAATTTCGATGAGTGCACATGCTCATAAAAAAGAACTAGAACATAAAAAAGAAATAAATAAATTAAAAAATATGTTAACAGATAGAATGGATATTGAAAGTGAAGGTTTACAAAAACTAAAAGCTGAATTAGAAATTTTAAAAAGTGAAAATGAAAATCTACGGATTACTGTTTCAACATATTCACAAAAACCAGGAAGAAAAGAAATGGCAAGATTCCATGTTTATCAACTTGCAGTTGATAGATTAACTCTTAATTCCCCAGGTTTTGGTGCTGCTTGGCAAGCTGCTTTAAAAGAAAGTGAAGATGAATTCCAAAAAACTTACAAAGGTATTCATCCTTTTATAAGAAAAGTTATTCCACTAAAAACAGATGCACAGGTTGTTAATCAAATAGAAGATAAATAATATTATTAAAGAGAGCTTTTTATGGCTCTCTTTTTTATTCTAAATAAGCTTTTTAAGTAATGGCACAATATTTTTATTACATTCACCACCATGATAACAAATAACTCTTTTCGGATTTAAATCAATTAATCTTTTTATACTTTTTTTACAGCCCTCTAAATCTAAAGTAAACTGTGGATTTGCAATAACAAACTTATCATTTTCAAAAGCTATAGCATCTCCGCTAATTAAAGTATTATCTTCTTCACAAAATAATGAAATATGTCCTGGAGTATGCCCTTTTGTACTAATTACTTTTAGTTTTGGGATAATATAACCATTGTCACAAACTACTTGATCTACAAAACAAGTTTCAATAGTTTCTAAATATTTTTCAAACCGAATTCCAAAAGCTAAAGCTTCTCCTTTCAAATTCTTATTATATTCTCTTGCTTGTATTAACCTTAAAGATGTTTTTGTCCCATCAATGTAGGGAGCTTCAATAGCACTTGCAATAACTATTATATTTTCATTTATTAATTTTAATTGTTTTAAAGAACCTATGTGATCATGATCTTGATGTGTAATTACAACATGAGTAAGATCTTCAATTGAAAACCCAATTTTATTCAACCCCTGCTCTATTTCTATTATTAAATTTGGGGAACCAGAATCACAAAGTATTAAATTTTTACCATCATAAATAACTGAAAGATACATTGCAATTTCTTTAGGGCCTACCTTTTGAACTAACTTTATTGATTGAATTTCCAATTTTTTCTCCTAAGCTTTTATTTTGTATTATATATACCACACTTTTTTATATTTTTTAAAAATTTTTTCACTTTTTTTAAATAATCCTTTTTAAAGCTTTATTAATAAAAAAAACACCTAGAATAAATTACTAGGTATTTCATATCTAAATCATTTTTTATTTTTCCCCCAATTGGATTCAATAGCTTTTTTTACTCTATTATAAATTTGATTTTCAAAAGGTATATAAGAATTAGTATAATATTCACATAAATATTTTCCCCTATAATTCTTTAACAATCTAAATATATCATCAAAAGGGACTTGTCCAAAAAAGGGTGGTAAATGAATATCTCCCATAGCAAGTTCTCGCCTCATCCCCTCTTCAAGTGAATCATAATAAAGTCTATTAGTTATTCTAGTATTTTCAAAAATACCTAAATTATCATTTAGATGTACATGCCCGATATAGGGTAAACAGGCTTCAAGTGTTTCTAGATAATTGAAATTATAATATTTTGAAGCCAGATAAGCATGACCGGTATCAAATGTCATTTTTAAGTTTTCTAAATTTAACTCTTTAACGACATCTAATACTGGCATCACTCTTTCAATTTCTATATTCTCTAAGCAAATCAAAACATTTTTTTTCTCAGCATATAAAACACCTTTTTCTAAATATTTTTTAAATTGCAGTTCTTTCTCTACCATATTACTTTTACTATCAAAATGAACAACTAAAGGAGTTGCCCCTAATATTGAAGCCACATCAATTGATGCTTTAAATAATGAATAATGTAAATCTATATCATCCGATCTCAAATCTAATGCACGACCAATATGAGCAGAATACTGTAATTTATGTAATAACAATTCAGCCTTTACTAACTCAACCCATTGATAACATACATTTCCCCCGATAATTGATGGAAACAAATCTACATGAAATTCAGTAAAATCAAATCCAGCTTTTTCTATTCTATTTAAAGTATTTCTAAGACTCTCAATAGTTTTACAATCTGAGAGCTTAATACCAATTTGAACTTTATTAATCATAAATTTATTCTTCACTCATCCTTTTTAAAACATCCTCTACACTTGAAGAAAATACTCCTGGTTTTTCCATTTTTATACTACACAAGGCTGCTGCAAATTCTACAGATTCTTTTGCACTATGATTTTTTCTCCAAGCTAAATAAGCAGCAAAAGTTGTATCTCCTCTTCCTGTTCTTCCACTATTATTCGAGTTTGTATAAGGAGCAAAATATAACTCACCATCAGCTAAAATCATAACCTTTGTATTATGAGTTAACATTACTTCCTTTACTCCCCAAGCTCCTAACTGTTTAATTGCTTTTAAAGTATCAGAGAAGCCCGTTAAAATCTCAGCTTCTGCAGCATCCACTTTCAAATAGGTTAAATATGGGATTAGTATTTTCTTATTTTCCCAATCAGTGTATAACATATTTCCATTTTCATCACTTTTTCTCAAAATACATTGAGCATCTAAAGCAACCTTGCCTTTCTTCGATAATGGAACAATAAAAGAATCAGGAATTTCTCCAACAAAAAGCCCTGCTAAACAATATATATCTGAATTTTCATCAATTATTTCATACAAATTAAATCTATCAGCTTTGGATAATAAAGCAGCTTCTCTTCTTTCTTTATCCTCTGTAAAATAATGATTTCTTATAGAAGTCATCTCTTTAGATTCTTTAATTATCCAGTTGATTTTACTGTTTTCCAGCTCTTTTCTTAGAGATTCTTCACTTCTAGGAAGTTTAGAGATAATTTCCACATTTAAATTAAGAGCTGAATATACTGCAGAAGCATAAATAACTGCCCCACCTAAAATCCTTCTCTCATTTCCTAGATAATCAATCATTATATCCCTTGAAATATGACCTACTAGCAATAAATCACTATTCATTTTCTACCCTCTCTTCAAAAGGTAAAACATGAAGACTTTTTTGTTTAAAAGCTACAGAAACTCTACTACCATTTACATATCTGACTTTATCTTGTGGATCAGCAACTTCAACATTTAAAATTTGACCATCATCTAATTTAATTTCATATACAATTTGTGCTCCAAAATAAACTGCATTAATTACAGTTGCTTCAAGCATATTATTATTGTCTTTTTCAACATCTTTAACCATTATTGATTCTGGTCTAATTACAAATAAAACTTTTTCACCTTTTTTAATGTTTTTATTCCAATAAGGGGCTTTAATTATTCTTCCATGAGTTTTAATTATAAATTGATCATTTTCAATATTTTCTACAATGCCTTCTAAAAAATTAACTTTGCCAATAAAACCGGCAACAAATCTATTTCTTGGATGACTATAAATTTCACTTGGACTATCAACTTGTTGAATTAGTCCATTATTCATAATTACAATTCTATCAGAAATAGTCATTGCTTCTTCTTGATCATGCGTTACATATACTGAAGTGATTCCAACTTTTTTTTGAATTCGTCTTATCTCTAATCTAGTTGAGACTCTTAATTTAGCATCTAAGTTTGATAGAGGTTCGTCAAACAACAATACTTTTGGTTCAAGAATCATTGCTCTAGCAAGACTAACTCTTTGTTGTTGTCCTCCAGAAAGTTCTCGTGGTTGTCGATTTTCTAAGCCACTTAATCCAATTGTATCCATCATAGATTTTACTTTTTCATCTATTTCTTTTTTAGATAATTTTCGTAACTCTAATCCATAAGAAATATTTTGTTTTACACTCATATGAGGAAATAGTGCATAATTTTGAAAAACCATTGAAGTTGGTCTTTTATTGGGTGGGATTGTTTCCATTTCCACTTCATCAATATATACATGACCACTTGTTGGTGTATGAAATCCTGCTATCATTCTTAATGTTGTAGTTTTTCCACAACCAGATGGGCCTAACAATGTAACTAATTCCCCTTCTTTTACATTAAGATTTATATGATCAACAGCAGTAAATTTATTAGGTGTTTTACCAAATACTTTTGTTAAATTTGATAATTTTAAATATTGTTCGTTCATTATTTTTCCTTATTATTCAAGATTAGAAAAGTTCATTCCCTTTCCTATTTTATTAGTTACTAGCTGAATTGCTCCTAAAGCAATTAAAACAATTGCTACTAGTAATAAACTCATTGCTGCAGCTTGAGCATATTGGCTATTATCAACAAAGCCTAAAATTGCTACAGTAATTAAATTCCACTTGCCAGAAACTACAAATATGATTGCACTAATTGCCGTCATTGATCTAACAAAACTATTAGCCAAACTTGAAAATAATGCAGGAGTAATCATTGGTAGTGTGATTTTTCTAAATGTTGTACCACTGTCTGCACCACAATCAATTGACGCCTCTTCAATTGATGGATCAATTTGATTTAATGCTGCTACACCATTTCTAATACCAACAGGCAAATTTCTAAAAATTAATAAAGCAATTATTATTGTAGCTGAACCTGTTAAAGAAACAGGTAATAATGAACTAGGGTTATTAAATGCTAGAATATAACCAATACCAACAACAGTTCCAGGAACTGCAAAAGTAAGCATGGCAGACAACTCCATTAAGTTTTTACCAATAAACTGTTTACGAGTAACTAAATATGCTATAAACATGCTTAAAAGGCCTGTAATTGGCGTAACAATGAGGGCTATTACAAAGGAATCTTGTATATAACTTTTTCCTGAATCCCACATTTGAATGTAGTTATTTAATGTAAATGAAGAATCTACACCCCATAACTTTTGGAAAGATCCCCAAATAACCATTCCATAAAACAGTACAACTACAAAAGCAAAGAAAATACAGAAAAAATAAATTGGAAGTTTTACATACCATTCCAAATTCTTTATTGTGGATGCAGTAGGTTTCCCTGTGACAGTCACAAAAGATTTTTTTGCAAGTAAATATCTTTGAATATAGAAAGCTAATACAGTAGGAATTAATAACATAATTGCTAAAGTTGCACCTCGTGCTAAATCATACATTCCAGTTATTTGCAAATATGCTTGAACTGATAAGACTGAGAAATCACCAGAAATTATCATTGGGTTACCAAAATCAGCTAACGATTGGATAAAAACTAACAACCAAGCACTAACTAAACCAGGAGTTGAAAGTGGAAAAATAATTGTAGAAAAAACTCTAATTCTTGAAGCTCCACAATCAGCTGCTGCTTCTTCTAATGCTGGATCAATTGATTTTAATATTCCAACTAAAGCCAAAAAAGCAGTAGGAGTGTATGCTATTACCTCAACAATAGTTAATCCTGTTAAGCCATAAATATTTCCAAGCCAATTACTTAAAATTCCAGAACGGCCGAAAAGTAAAATACAGGCTAACGCTACAACAAAAGGAGGTGAGACCATTGGAAATGTAGCTATTAGTCTAAATAAACTTTTACCTTTCATAGGAGTTCTTGTTATCGCATAAGCAAAAACAAATCCGAAAAATGTACCAATAGTTGCAACTAAAACACCAAGTATCAAACTATGAATTAGTGGTTTTATATAGTAAGGTTGAAAAATAACCTCTTTAATATTTTCAAAACTAAATTTACCTTCATATGTAAAACTAGTTTTAAAAACTTGAAAAATTGGGAAGATTACAAACACTATTAGAAGATAAAAAATAACTAAAATAGAAATCAACAAAAGAGGTTCTCTTGCTATTTTTTTTATATCATCTATTGTTTGTGAACGTTTATTGTTCATCTTAATTTAAATCCTTTTTGTTTAGAAAAAATGCAATCCTATAAACTTAATAAATTAAAATATAATAGAATTGCATAGCAAATTAATTACAAGAAATACTATTTACCGATTGTATCTCTCCAAGCCTTAACATTATCATTTTTGTCTAAGCCTAGTTTTACAGCATCATAATCAACTAGATTTATATCTGTTAATTTGACAGAACCTTCAACTACATCTGCTTTAGGATTTACAGGTAATCTGTTGTAATTTTTAAATAGATTTTGAGCAGAAACACTAAAACACCAATCTACAAAGATTTTAGCTTCTTCCATTTCTTTTCCGCCTTTAATTAAAGAGACCCCACCTACTTCATAACCAGTACCTTCTTCTGGGAATGACATTACTAAAGGATATCCTTGTTTTATACCTTTAGATAAAATGTCATGTGAGAAACCAATACCTACTGCGCATTCACCTAATCCAGCACGAGCTATACAAGCACTACCTGATTTAGTATATTGATGAATATTTTTATCTAATTCTTTCCAATATTCTAAAGCGCCATCTAAACCTTTTAATTCAATAATAGTTCCAAAAGTAGTATATGCTGTACCAGAAGTATAAGGATAAGCCATTTCAATTTGTCCCTTGAAAACAGGATCTAATAGATCTTGCCAAGAAGTTGGAGCTAGAATATTATGTTCTTTAAGAAAGTTTGTATTTGAAACAAATGCTATTGCACCAGTATAAAAACCATTCCAAGCATTATCACTGGCATGAAGATTATCAGCTAATGTAAAATCAATATTTGGTTGATAAGGTTCTAAAAGATCTTTTGCTGCAGCACTGATATGGTCAGTACTTGATCCACCATACCAAACAGAAGCTTGAGGGTTATTCTTTTCTGCCTCAACTCTAATTGCTACTTCACCAGCACTCATTCTGACAAAATTAACTTTAATACCAGTTTCTTTTTCAAATGCTTCTATATAATACTTAGCTTCTTCAGTATCAAGAGCTGTATACATATTTAAAGTTTTGTATTCTTTAACCGCTGAGGTTTCCTCATTGGTACCGTTTGCCATTACAGAAGAAATTACTAACATAGTAACACACAATACTGCAATAATCCTTTTCATATTATCCTCCTTATCTCGAAAATATACTTTTCGAAATATGTTTTTTGTTTAACCAAATTTAAGAATAAATTTGGTATAAAAATTTTTACCTCTTTTACTAGGATAAAACGATTTTTATAATTGTCAAGGAAATCAATGAAATTATTTTGCATTATTTTTCGTAAATTTATTTTTACTATATATTGTTAATAAATACATATATAAAAAAGAATTATATTCTTAATATTTATCAAATAACATACATAAAAATTAAATAAATAATAATTTATTTATTAAAATTTATAATCGGTTGCATAAATTTTGCAATATTTTTATATAAAAAAAATTCTTTTAACTTTAGATAAAATCAAAAGAATAATATCACATTTTTTTAAAAAGGGATCTAACAAGACTCTCGAATTATAATATCTCCAGAAACAATGATTGTGATTGGGTTATTATATAACTCTTTATTATTGATTAGTTCAATTAGTCTATTTGCAGCAAGACGGCCCATTTGAGCGACAGCTAATTTTGCTGTAGTCAAAGGAGGATTTGATAAATGAGCCCAAGGTATATCATCAAAACCAACAATACAAATATCATCCGGTACAGAATGTTCTGTAGCACGCAAAGCATGAATAAAGCCTATTGCCATAACATCGTTTGCAAAGGTAATTCCAATTCTTTCTTTTTTGGAGAGTTTAAATAAAGAAATTGCTTTCTTCCCCTCTTCCAAAGTTGTATCGCCAAGATGATATATTTCACTATTTAAAGAATGTTCTTTAACTGCTTTTTCATAACCTTTCACACGTTCAAAATTATTATACCAAGAAGCAGGACCTGTTATATGTAAAACTCTTTTTATCCCTTTCTCTATAACTAAATTTGTTAATTTATATTCTAATTCTTCATCATTACAAATTACACTATTAACCTGGGTCTGTCTTAAATTATTTTCTAAAAGCACAAATGGAATATTATATTTTTGGATTGAAAAGATAGTTTTTGAAGGGATAGATTGACCTCTAACAATAAAACCTGCAAAGTCTTGAGGGGAAAGAGGTGTATTAGTAAAATCAATTTCATCTTCATTATAATACAATGGAATAACTATAAAACCATTTGATACAAAAATATCTTGAAATTGAGATAATGTATGGCTAAAGAAAAAAGAATCTTGATCTTGGAATCTTTTTCTTGCAACAATTCCAATAAATTTTGCCTTTGAGAAAGCTAGATTTTTAGCTAAATAATTAGGAGAAAAACCTTCTCTTTTTACAGCATCTAACACTTTGTCCCTAGTTTTTTTACTTATTCCTGGTTTATCATTAAGCACCCTAGAAATTGTTGATGGTGAAATATCAATTTTTTCAGATAATTCTTTTAGTGTCACAATAAACCTTCTCTTTTTAAGTTTTAATACAAATCAATATATCATTATTTATGATAAAATTCCACTCAAAATTTTTATTTACTAGTTTTTAGCTAATTAAAACATAAAATATAATAATTAGAATTTATTAAAATATATATTATATAACAATCAATAATTTTAAAATTAATATAAAAAATGACTATCTTAATTCATTTCTAGTAAATTAAGATAGTCTAATTTCTGACTGTTATATATTAAACAAAATTATACAAATAGATTTACGTCACATTCGCTTGCTGCTTGCATATAAGTTGCTACACCACCAACTTCAACACCATCAAGAAGTTCACTTTCATGAACACCCATGATATCCATTGACATTTGACATGCAACCATTCTTACACCACTAGCCTTAGCTTGATTGAACATACTTCTTAATTGATCTACTTTTTTCTTTTTCATTCTGCTCTTCATCATTTTTGGACCCATTCCAGCAAAATTCATGCTAGAAAGTTTTAAATGATCCATATCGCTTGGGAGCATAGCAGTAAACATTTTACCCATAAAGTCTTTTTTAACTTTCTTATTAGGTTTCTTTTTCAATACTGATAATCCCCAGAAAGTAAAGAACATTGTAACATCTTTACCAGAGGCGGCAGCACCATTAGCTAAAACAAAAGAAGCAAGAGCTTTATCAAAATCATTAGAGAATACAATTAAAGATGCACCATTTTTAGTCATAGCTACTTGTTTTTCAAGAGCAGCACCTTTTTTAATAATTGCTTCAATAACACCTTCATTCTTACTTAAATCTAAAAGAGTATTATTTGTCATCTTACACCAAGAATTAACATCCTTATGGAAACCTGGGTCAGTTGCACGAATCTTTAATACTTGACCAACTTCAAGATCATCTACTCTCTTCTTCAATTGTAGAATAGGACCTGGGCATTGTAATCCACATGCATCAATTTCAACAATATCATCATCAGTTAAATCAATTTCAACATCATTACATACTGTTTTGTTTAATACATTTTCTAGAGGAATATTATGTCTAGCTTCTCTATCATCCATAATAGCTTTAAGAGTTTTATAACCACCTGTTAGGTTATAAATTTTTGTGTAACCGTTTTGTGCTAATATTCTATAAGCAATATGTGCTCTTAAACCAATACCACACATTACAATTACTTCTCTATCCTTAGGTATTTCATTCATTCTTGATCTAATTTCTGTATGAGGTATTAGAACAGACCCATCAATTGATCCTAATTTAAACTCATCCAAAGTTCTTACATCAACTAATAAAGCGCCTTCTTTAAGTTTCTTTTCAGCTTCTTTATAATCAATAACTTTATCAAGTCCATCATATGCATTTATTGCAATGAAGCCTAACATATTTAATATGTCTTTTGCTCCATTAAAAGGAGGAGCATAAGCTTGTTCAAAATTCGTTAAGTCTTCAATTGTTCCACCTTTAGAAATATAGGCTGATAAAACATCTAACTTTTTATCTATTGAAGCATAACCAACAGCTTGTCCACCATATAATTTTCCAGTTTTGCCATCATAAAGAATTTTTGCACTTAGTGATAATGCACCTGGATAATAGCCAGCATGATGAGATGCGTGAGTAACAGCAACTTTATAATCAATACCAGCTCTTTCTAACATTTTTTCATTTAGTCCAACGCTACCACAACTCAAATCAAATACTTTAGCAATACTATTTCCATAAGTACCAACATATTCTCTACAAGTTCCAGTTACGATAGCATCAGCACAAAGTCTTGCCATTTTATTAGCAGGACCAGCAAGAGCAATTGCGTTATTACCTTCTAATTGTGGAGAAGGATATTCAATAACATCACCAATAGCACTAATATTTTTATCGCTAGTAAAACATAATTTATCAACAATAATATGACCTCTAGGTCCTAATTCTAAATTAGCAGCTTTTGCTAATTGAGAGGAAGGTCTTACACCAATTGATAAAATAACAAAATCAACATCTTCGATAGTAGAATTAGGTAAAACTACATTAACTTTATCGCCTACTCTATCAACAGATTGAAGAGCTTGTGATAAATATAATTTTACACCATTTTGACGTAATGTTTCGTGGACTGGAGCAACCATGTCCATATCCATGGTTAACATAACTTGCTCAGCGGCTTCAACAAGAGATACATCAATACCTCTTTCAATTAAGTTTTCAGCCATTTCAATACCAATGAAACCACCACCAACAACTACTGCTTTTTTTGCACCTTGTAACTTTTCAACAACTTTGTCGATATCAGGAACATTTCTTACTTTTAAAACAGCGTCATCGTCCATACCATTAATGGGTGGAACAAAAGGTTCACATCCTGGACTTAAAATCAAATGGTCATAAGCTTGTTCGTGTTCTTTTCTTGTTTGAACATTTACAGCTTTAACAGTTTTTTTCTTCCTATCGATAGAAACAACTTCAGTCTCTATACGTACATCAATATTAAATGCATTAGTAAAAGTAGAAACTGGTGTAACAAAAAGATTATCTCTTTCTTTTATTGTGCCACCGGCATAATAAGGTAATCCACAGTTAGCAAAACTAACATATGGTCCTTTTTCATACATGATAATTGTTGCTGTTTCATCAAGTCTCCTTAATCTCGCAGCAACACCAGCACCTCCGGCAACACCACCAACAACTACATAAGTTTTATTGCTCATTAATGTTTTCTGTTCCTTTTAATATTGCTTCTTCAATATAAGGAGGGAATTCAGCATCACATGCGTGTAATTGTTCTAAAACTTTTTGACCTCTTTGAGAAAGAGATATATGAACTACACGTTTGTCACTTCTTGAATTTCTTCTATTAATTAATTTTTTTGCTTCTACTGAAGTAAGCAGTCTACTTGTTCGAGAAGGCGAAAGGTTCATTTGTTTTGCAATAGCAGCTGGTTCAGTATATCCTGTATCAATAGCACATAAAATTGCTGCTTCATTAAAAGTAACGCCTACATCTACTTTCAAATGATCTTCTACTTGATGAAGATCCATTATTAATTGTCTTAAAGCACATAAGTTTATCATTTTTTCCTCACTTGATAAAATTTGCTTATTGCAAATATTTCTACATTAAAATTTTTCTATTAAAAAATAACTTCCTACAGTAAGTTTCATAAAATATTTTCTAATTGTCAACTAATACATAACAAAATACATAAAACTTCAAATAAAAAACATTTTCAAGAACATTTGTAAAAAAAATAGTAAAGAAATGTGCTTTTTTATGAAAAATCTATTTATATATTAACAATACTAAAAAAAAAATCAAGTAGTTGCTACTAAAAACTATATTTTTTTATTGATTTAAATTTAAGACCTGCATTTTGAGTCCCTATAAGCAAAAAGAGCCAATTTAGTTAACATTAACAATAAATATATATGTAACATAATCACATATTAATAATATTAAAAATTCAAGATATTAAACTTTTCATTAAAAAATGCAAAATAAATTATTAATAATCACGTTATTTAAAATAAAAAATTACTTAATTAGAAATTTATAAATATTTTACCTATTTTATAAAAAATAATTTAAAAAGAATTAAACAATTCTTAAAAAAATAAAATTTACAACAAATAGTTCATCACTAAAAATAAAAACCAATACAATTCTATTGTTTTTTTATATAAAATCAAACTTATTGCATATGTTAGGTACTTACTACATGTTTTATTGCTATTTAATTCGTTATATTATAAGCATTTATATATTTTTTGTATTTTTTTATAATATTTTTTATAATAATTGTTGACATAAGTTACAAGATATTATATAGTAAAACCATAAAGAAACTAAATAACAAAAATAATTAAAAGGAAAACAAAATTATGAAAAAATTATTAACTATCTTAGCAACAGCTTTAATCGTATCAACTCCAGTATTCGCTATGTTATCTTTCACAGGTCAAACAGCAGACGTTCAATTAAAAACAAATATTGCAGAAACTCCTGTTTCTTATGAATTAGCTTATGACGGCGATGTTATTAAAGATCAAACTACTAATTATGAAATTGGTGTTTTAACTTTAACTAAAGACGGTTCGACTAAAGACTTTACTGTTATAGCTACAAGTAACTTAAACGACGACTTAAGCGTATTAGTAGATGTAATTCCTTCTACATTCCAAACAACTTTAAATAATGGTAGTGATAATTATGATTCAGGTATTAAACCAAGTGTTAATACATCTAAAGAAGTATCAACTCTAACAGCTGGTAAACACGTTGACTTATTAGTAAATAAATTTAACTTAAGCTGGAGTGGTGATGAAGATCTTCCTGCTGGTGACTATGTAAGTAACGTAAAGATTATGTACTCCATTAACTAGAACATATATATAAAAAAATAGGAAATCATTAAGAGAGTGGCAGCTTTAAGGGCTGCCCTTTATTATATCCAAACAAATTAATAAAAAATTAAGAAACCCAATTCTGATTTTCCCTTCCAGAATTGGGTTCGCAAGTTTTTATATATCGTCTGTCTTCAATAAAATTTCAAAATAAAGTTTTAATTACTAAAGAGCACTTATAGATAAAACATTGGCACCATAAGCATCTGTTACATCGCCTTCACTATCAAAGAAATCAAATTTAACATTATCCATATTAGTTTTAACTTCAAAAGAATTATCAGTTTGGTCAAAAGTAATTTTCTCAGGAACATAAGCTGCAATTCTGATTGTTACAGACTTAGCAGTTAATGAAAAAACTGTAGTTAATAAAATTAAAGCTAATAATAAAACTTTCTTCTTCATTGTCTTTTGCTCCTTACATCCATAATATATGTTAGAAGTTTGTATAAGTCAACATAAAAATAATAAAAAAATATAAAAAAATATTAATACGCCCCTAAAACATACAATTATTATACAATAATTAAATATATTGTATAATAAACAACAATGTAATAAGTTTGTAGAAGTAAGTTAAAACTGACGTATTTTCCCTTAGGTTAGCTTTATTTTTATGAAATTAAGAAATAAAAAAACAAACCTCATTATTTAGAGATTTGTGATTTATAAAGTAGGAATAATAGTTAAAAATTAAATGTTATTTTTATCAATAGAGAGATTTCTATAAACTAAATCAAATCTATCAATAAACCCCAACGATTCCCAAAATTGATTACCATTTAAATTATTTGAATAAACAACTAAAGCAACTTTTTTTATTCCTTCCCTATCTAAAGCTTCAATTACTTTTTCTACAAGAAGAGTTCCAATATTTTTCCTTTGGAAATCTTTGTGGACAACTGCATGATAAATATAACCTCTTCTTCCATCATTACCACATAAAATAGCACCAACTAGCTTGTTATCAATTCTGCAAATAAAATTTGTATTAGGATTTCTATTTAAGAATTTAGAAATACCTTCTTTTGAATCATCAAGAGATCTCAATCCCATACCTTCAGTATTTGACCATAAATCAAACATTTCATCATAATCATCAATATTCATCTCAAAGAAATCCAAATTATTCCTCCTAAAAAAAGTATTTATAAAACAATTATAATAAAAATAGTTAAACACTTAAATATAGTTGTAATTTAATAAGTTTAATAAAAATTGATTTAGCTCAAAAAACGCATTACGAATTAATAAATTAAAATATCTCCTTATAATATTTGCGGAGATAACACGTATCTATCTCCGCAAAAAACAAAATATTTCAAAAAATGACTACTCTCGAAATAGTTTCGAGAATACTAACCCTATCTACATTCTAATTTCTTTTCTTTGGAATTTAATATATCCAAGAGTAAAAATTAGAATTATCACAGCAACAAATTCTGTTATCTGAGGCCAAATTAATAATAAACTCTGTGAAAGAGGCAATGGAGAACCTGATATTGCTCCTTCCATTTGATAGAACATAACAGGACCCAATGATCTTGTAGTTGGCCTTAAAATCGCAATCGATGCTTTATTAAACAATATATAAGGAGAAATATTAGACAACATTGAATAAATATTTAATGCAGTTAATTGATTTCCACTCACATTATAAGCAATCAACTCTGATATGGGAGACCAGAAAATCATCAAAAATAACCAAAGAGCAATAGATAAAAACGCTGAAGTTGACCCTTGTTTATAAGTTATTGAGAAAAACATTGCTATAATATACCAAATACCAGCATATAGGAGTGTTATAATATAAAAAACTAATGCCCTTCCAATTTGTTCTGTTGTTGGTGGAACGCCAAAAATTAACATACCTGAACCAATAACAATTAAAAACAAACTCAATAGCATTATTGCTAATGCTCCTAAAGCACCTAAAGCTTTTGCAAATAAAAGTACATCTCTAAAAATTGGTTGAGATAAAATTCTTCCCAATGTTTTTTGAGAAAACTCCTTATTCAAAGCATCAAAACCTAAGGCAATTCCTAAAATAGGAATTAAAAACGACATTAAATTTAAGAAAGATGGAAAACTATCTTTACTTGTAGTAAAAAAAGTTAATAACAAAAAACTATCTTCACTTACATAATTCTTTATCGTTTGTGCAGAAATATATAAACTAATTGCTGCAGTTGCTAAAATGAGGATTAGCATTACTATAAATCTTACAGATTTCATAATATCAAAAAATTCTTTTTCAAATACAACCGAGAAACCTGTTAAGGAAGATTCTTTTTTACTCATCTACTCCTCCTTTATAATATTGGTTATAAACCTCATCTAAAGAATGTTCATATGTCGCGATTTTGTTTATGTTTATATTATTTTCTACTAAAGTATTTACCAAATCACTTCTAATATCTTTGGTACAACTAAGATGCCAAATACCATCTTTGACAACAAAGCTCTTTATATCTTCATTTTTCTTTAACAAATTGGATATATTTTTTCTTGAACTAATATCTAATTCAATCAAATAATCCTCTCCATAAGTTTGTTTTGAAAGATATTTTACACTACCCTTTGCAAGCAATTTTCCTTTAGAGAATAATCCAACATTATCACAAATATATTGAACCTCATTTAATTGGTGAGAAGAAATTAAAATAGTCATTTTTTCTTCTTCATTTAATTTTTTAATGATATCTAAAAAATCCTTAATACTCTTTGGATCTAAGCCTTGTGTTGGCTCATCCAATATAGCAATCTCTGGATGTTTAATTATTATCTCACACAAGCCTAAACGCTGTTTCATACCATGAGAATATGTGGATACTTTCTCATACATTCTTTCTTTTAATCCCATTTTTTCTAAAGTTTCTACAATAATTCTATCTCTAGTCTCTTTTGGAATGTTTAATAATTTTGATGTATACTCAATATTCTCGTATGCATTTAAATCTTCATAAAAACCTACACTATCAGGCAAGTATCCAATCCTACTTTTAACTTTTAAAGGATCAGTTAATGGATTTAAACCAAGAACTTCTATCTCCCCTTCTGTAGGTTCAATTAATCCTAAAATCATTAACAAAGTTGTTGTTTTTCCACTACCATTTGGACCTAATAAGCCAAAAATTTCACCTTTATTCAAATTAAGATTCAATTTATCAACGGCAGTAAATTCAGTGGAATATTTTTTTGTGAGATTTTTAATTTGTAAAACTTTTTCAGTTTCCATTATTTAATCTCCTATCTTCTTCCAAATTTCTTTGTTGCTAAAAGTAATATTATAACTGCTGCAGCAATAATAATAATAGAAATAATACCCCATGTTGATGCAGTTTTTACTGTAACTCTAAATTGAGGGGTGCTCTTTGCAGAAGTACTCGAAGTTGCAGTAGCTCTCATTTGATAATCACCAGTAATAGCTTCAGAAGCAGGAGTAACATTCATTTTTACTTCTGTTGTTTGACCAGCTGCCAAACTGTCAATTTTTTCTGGTATAAAAGAAACTTTCCAATTTGATGGGCTTGATGATGTTAATTTTATGTCTTTAGATTCTGCAGTTCCTTGATTCTTTAATTCCAAAGTAAAGGTTTTTTCTTTACCGGCAACTGCTGAAAAACTTAATAAGCCATCTGGCCCAGAAAGACTTAAATTATCTTGTCCTTTGATCTTTAAATTTACATCAGAACTAGCACTAGTAGTTGAAGCCTTTGCAACAATAGAAATAGGATAATTGCCCTCTTTAACTCCTTGTGGTGGGGTTACAGTAACTTTAACTGTTGATGATTTACCAGCATCAATTGATAGAGTATTAATTTCTTTTGTACCATATTGTTCTTTGAATGTAGTTTTAAATCCATCAGGAGCTTGAGAAACTAAATCCATAAAAGTTGAAGCTGCACTATTATTTTTAATAGTTACATTAAAACTAAAATCAGTTCCAGGATTTCCTTCTAATTGATCTAATTCACTTTTAATTGAAAGCCTTTGTGGTATTTTTTGACCTAAATAAACAGTCAATGGAAGACTATAAGAATAACCTTCTGCAGTTGAAGCCTTTACTGAAAAATCATATTTTCCACTTTTTACATTCTTCGGAGGAATAAGCCACAGTTGTGCTGAAACAGGTTTATCCTGATCTGAAAAGACAGCATTGATTTTTCCTCCACCACCTACAAATTGGGATTCCCAACCACTTGGTAAGTCGACTATTGATAAATCAACCCTGGAAGGTGTTATCTGATAATTCTTTACAGATAGATCAAATATAATCATTGAAGTATCGTCTACATTTAAAGAAGGATATTCTGTTGAAACTGAAAGTCCTTCATAAGAAGTTGCAAAAATAGATGAACTTATTACTAATGTAATAATCAGTAATAATACCATAAACTTACTTTTTTTCATGATTTATTCCTCCATAGAATATAATTCAAAAATCACTATAGAAAGCTAATATCATGGGGTCAATATTTTTTCTGCATTCTCCATTTTTCTATTATTATCTACATATATATATTTAAATAGTTAATATTATTTACACATATGTACATAATTCTTTAAAGTTTATTTATAGATAACAAATTTATTTAATCTATTTTTTTCTTTATCTTTTTTAATCCCTACTAACTTTATAGAGATTATGTGTAGTTCGAGATAAAACACTTCATCAATTCATTGATAAATATGTTTTTATTTATATGTTATTTTAAAAATAAAATTTAGATAATATTTAATTTTAAAATTTAAAATCTAAATTTTATGAGGAAAAATATGAGTAAAATTTTATAAATCAAAGCTAATCTAAGAGATGATAATACTTCAAGATCATTAATGGTAGCTAATTCATTTTTAGAAGAATATAAAAAAAGCCTACAGATGAAATTATAACACTAGACTTACACAAAGAAAATGTTGATTTTCTAAGCATGGATAGTCTAATTTCTATTGGTAGTAGGAAAACAGAAGATATTAAAAAAGGTCTTTTGTTAAAATATGCTTATCAATTCACTGAAGCTGATAAATATATTATTGCAGATCCTATGTGGAACTTAGGAATTCCAGCTATTTTAAAAGCATATATTGATCATATATGTGTTGGAGGTATTACTTACAAATATACTGAACAAGGTCAAGTTGGCCTACTCAAAAATAAAAAAGCTATATTTTTTAATAGTAGAGGTGGAATATATAAAAATAGTCCAGTTGAAAATTGTGAAAAATATATGAAAGATATTATGACGTTCTTAGGGATTAATGACTTTAAATCAGTTTCAATTGATGGGGTTGATATAATCGGTTATGACATTAATCAAATAGTTAATGATGCAAAAGTAAAAGCAAATAATCTTTTAAAAAGTAGCTAGTTAGAATACAATTCTAATTTATTAGCCTAGATTAACTTTTCTTTTTTTCGACTTAGTGTTAAACTTAGTGTATAATATAACTAATGATAGATAAAATCTTAGTTAAAAAGAAATTAATAAGGAGAAGACAAAAATGGACAAAAACATAGCTAGTTTATTAAACAAACAAATAAATAAAGAGTTCTTTTCTGCATATTTGTATTTAAGCTTTGCAAATTATTGTGAATCTCGTGGCCTAAGTGGTTTTTCACACTGGTATGAAGTTCAAGCTCAAGAAGAAAGAGATCATGCTTTACTAATTGTAAAGTATCTACAAAACAATGATCAAGATATAGTTTATGAAGCAATTGATAAACCAGATAATAATTGGAAAGATGAATTGGCAGTCCTAAAAGCTGGATTAGAACATGAACAATATATTACTTCTTCAATTAATGATATTTATGCTCTTGCCTTAGACACTAAAGATTTCAGAACAACTCAATTTTTAGATTGGTTTGTTAAAGAACAAGGTGAAGAAGAGACAAATGCTATTGATTTAATCAAAAAAGCAGAATTAATTGGTGGAGATAGAAAAGGATTATATATGATGGATCAAGAACTTGCATCTAGAGTTTATACAGCTCCATCTCTCGTATTATAATTATAAAAATGATATTAATAGAGATTTTATCTCAATAATTTTTAATAGCTAAAGAACTGTTACAAAAGTTAATTTTAGATTAACTGAGTAACAGTTCTTTTTATTGATTTATTTCTTTTTATGATTTAAATAAATTTCCCTCAAAATTTTTAAATATAAACAATAATAATTTATTTTAAGGATAAAACTCTTAAATAAAAAGTTTTTTTAAGGTTTTTATTCTATTAACTTAACAAAAAAAAGGACCACTCATCTGAACAGGTACTATATCAATCACAATGATCCTTTTTTTTTATTAATAGTTAATATATTAAAAGTGCTTTTCCATTTTCAATATCAAAACTTTCATTTTCTCCAACTGAACCTGAAGATGGATTAAAAGTTATTTTTACTTTTGCTCCTTCATCATATGTGAAATACAAATCTAGATATTCAGAATTTGAAGTTACAATAGTTAAGCAAGCTTTGCTACCATCAATCAATATTGGCAATAATGGTAAAGTAACAGATTGGCCCTTTGTTAAAATTTGCCCCTCATCCAAAGCATCTAAAAAAGACATCTTTCCAGAGACGCCATTAGAAACGTTCACCCCAGTAATATTAACAGTATCACTACCATTTTCAATAGTAACACTTGTATCATCATACATTGAGCAACTTGATAATAATATTAAGACAACAATTAAAACAGATAACACTAAATTTTTTTTCATTAAGAACTCCTCTTAGGTAACTAATATTTATAACAATTTTATTATATTGAATTAATTATAAGAGGGAAAATTCTTATTTAACAAGTTTTTTTTAATTTATTTTATACAACAACAATATTTTTATATTTTATATATGCTGATATCAAATATCAACTATTACAAAGTAAAAATTGTATCATATAATTCGCATTTAAAAGGCCTTTTTTTGAGATTTATAAAATTTTCTAGTACAAGATTCAAATCATTCTAAAGTTTAATCTTATGCGTTTTTAAACAATTGCTATATGTAAACTTTTATAATATCAAACAATTGATTAGTTTCATTAAATCATTTTATCGCATGTATAAACTTTATCTGATTAAATAGATAAAAGTTGAATTGAAAAGTACAAGTACTCCTCAATCCAACAAAATGAAATAACTTTATTTGATTTCAAAATCTGCACTACCTGTATTCACAAATTGTGCTAGACTGTTCAATCCACAATAAACCATATCTTCTACTGCTTGATCTGTATAAAAAGCTAGATGGTTAGTAAGCACAACATTATCTAAGGATTTTAAAATAGCAATATTTTTATTTGACATACCAGTCATTCTACAATCTGAGTGGAATACACCAAGCTCACCTTCTAGAACATCTAAACCAGCTCCAGCAATATGTTTTGAACTTAGTCCTTCAATTAGGGCATCAGTATCTATTAACTCCCCTCTTGCTGCATTAACAATCTTTACACCTTTTTTCATTTTAGCAATACTTTCTTTATTAATCATATGATAAGTACTATCAAATAAAGGAGTATGAAGAGTAATAATATCTGAATTACTAATTAAGGTATCTAAATCTACATATGTTAAATATTTTTTCATTTCTTCATCTTGGTATAAATCATAGCCTAGAATTTTACAACCAAAGCCACTATAGTTTTTTACTACTGCTTTACCAATTCTTCCTGTACCTATTACACCAACAGTCATATTTTTCATTTCCTGACCTTGTAAACCTGGTAATGAGAAATCATGTGCTACATTTCTTTTCAAACACATTAATACTTTTCTATTTATCATTAGGGCAAGCATAATTGCAAAATCAGCAACACAATTTGGTGAATATTGAGCATTACTTACTTTAATATTTAAGCTTTTTGCAGCTTCAACATCAATGTTATTGTAACCAGCACTTCTACTAGCTAAGTATTTAACACCTAGTTTTGATAATTCTTCTAATACGGGTTTTGAACAATCACAATTTCCTAAAACTGTAACACCAATACTACCTTCAGCTTTACTAACAGTATCAAGAGATAAAGAAGCATTTACATATGTAATATCTAAATTTAATTTTTCTTCATATAAATCAAAACTTGCTTTTTCATCAGGACGACTTGCATAAGCTGTAATTTTTATTTTATCTGACATTATTTTTATTTCTCCTTATACATCTAATGAATAATCTTCAGGGCTTAAAATCTTAAACATTTTAAAGAAAACATTTTTAAATATAAAGCCTAATACAACTGGAGATACTGCAAAAATTAAAATAGCAATTAACCAGTTCTTTGCAGAATAACCTACAATACCTAAATGGTTAAGAGGACCTACTAAACCACTGATACCAAAACCAGCACTCATTGGAGTTCCTACAATTCCTAAAATTGCAGCAAAAACACCTAATATAGCAGCATTACAAACAATTGGTAAAACCATTTTTGGGTTCTTTAAGAAGTTAGCCATATATAATTTTGGAGAACCAAATACTGATGCTAAAGATGTACCCCAACCATTTTTCTCAAATCCTAAAATTGCTAGACCAAAACCTGCAGCACAAATACCTAAGTTAGCCGCACCAGAACCAACGCCTGATAATGAAATAGCTAAAGCAATACCAACTGTAGAAATTGGAGAAATAATAATTATTGAGAAGCTAACGGAGATTAAAAGTCCCATTAAAATTGGTTGTAAAGTAGTACACCAAGAAATAAAGTGACCAACAGCTCCTGTAATCATTGATACATAAGGAAGCGTAAACATACCAATAAGACCACTAATTGCGATTGCTAAAGTTGGGACAACAATCATTGTATAACTTTTGAAGCGATCACCAAACCAAATTAAAATTAAAGCTGCAATTGCTGCTGTAATACCCGCGTTGATAACATCTCCAAGACCAGCTAAAACCATTGAGCCCTCAACTAATTTGATTGCACCACTACCAATCATTGTTGAAATTGCTAATGCAACTGAATGGATTGGTTTCATTTTAAATTGACCAGCAATACAAAGACCCATTGCAAAAGCAGCAAATCTAGCTGCCATTGTTGTAACGGTTACTACTGCAGTAAGACCTAGCGCTTTACTAAGTTCTCCTAAGATTGCACTTGGAACAAGAGCGGCTACAATACCAATACTCATTCCAGTTAAAACTTTATTTGTAAATTCTTTAGCGTTCATAAAAACTCCTAACTGATAATTTTTTATCTATCTGGATAATAATATATACACATATATGTGTCAATAAAGATTGTAAATTAAAATTCATTTTTTAAAATAATCAAACTTTTATTATTCTATAATTCATATTAATGGTCTTTATTTCATATTAAATAGTAAAAAATACATATATTTAGCAATTTTTATGATTTATGTAATTTAAATATATTTTAATTTTAAAGACTTATTTATCAAACCAATAAAAATTAAGTAAAAAATGTATAAAAAAATATCACTATATTATATTAATGGATAAAAAAAATCATTAACTGTTTTCACAATTAATGACTAAAAAACTATCGACAATAAATTTTATTCTTCTTCATCCATACCTTCAATTTGTTTTAGGTACTTATAAAGAGTAGGTTGAGCAATATTTAAAACTTCACAAACTTTTGGTATGGCTTGTTTTACCTTAAAGACTCCCCTATTATATAATCTAACCAAAACTGCCATTTTAGCAGCTTTAGTTTCAATTTTATAAACATCTGCGTGTTTAACTTCTTCCAATATAATATTTGTCATAATTTCTTCAATATCTGCATTGTTAGAATTATCATTGAAATCTACATTTTTTCTTGCTGTATCTAAAAACATATGTTTCAAAAATGGTTGAATCTGCACGAAACCTGTAATATCTTGATTAACACAAATTACATAGCGTAATTTGCCATCATCATCTCTTATCATTAAATTGCTCGTTCTGATCAAAACATTTGATTCGGATGTATTTAAAGCACCAACGATTCTATTTGTATTATTATTTTCACATTTTGAGTTAAGTAACTGCAAAATTGAAGTAGCATTTATATCACCAATTTTACGATGAGAAATAGCCTCATCATTAATCCATTCTACTGCACCATTTTTTGCATTATGAAGTAAAACTTCAGATGTTGGGCCTAATATTTCGCTTAAAAACTGACATATTGAAATTAGAAAATCTTTTGAAATCATAGAAGATATTATAATAATGGAACAAATTGAAAGCAAGATATTATAGATGATTATTTTATTTTTGTGTATAAAAAATTATCCCATTCTAAAATATAACAATAGTGAATAAGGAATTAAACAATTTAAATATTAATATTTTTTTATAAAGAATAATACAAACTTTATAAAGTCTATTCCAAAAAAAATTAATTAAAAAAGAAAACAAATTAATTGTTAGTTTTTAATTCTTCTAATAACTCATTAATATTTTTTTTCTTAATTGGGTGGACAAAATAAGGATCAATTTCACACAAAGGTTTTAAAACAAAATCTCTTAAACATACTTCAGGATGTGGAATAATTAAATTATTATCAAAAATTACTAAATCAGAATAAAAAATTATATCTACATCTAAAGTTCTTTCTCCCCAGTGCCTAATTCTTTCTCTTTTAGCTTTTCTCTCTAACATTTGACAAAATTCTAGAAGTTGATAAGGGGTTAAAATTGTATCTATTTTTATTACTGCATTTAAAAACTTTGGTTGATCTTCAACTCCATATGGTTCTGTTTCTATATATGAAGATTTTGCGACTTCAATAATAAAATCATTTTTTGATATTTCTGTACTTACTAAATCTAAATAACTTTTTCTGTTTCCTAAATTAGATCCCAATGCTAAATAACAAGTACTCCAACCTCTTTCTACAGTTAAAGAAACATTGCTAAATTTAGTAGTAATTGGAGCCTCAGGTTTATGAATTGTAAAGTTTATTTTTTGGATTAATCTATATTTTAAAAGTAAAAATTCACAAGTTTTTTGAGCTAACGTTTCTAATAATTCAAATTGATTATTTTTACAAAAATTAACTAAATCAACAGCAAAATTCCCATAATGGACAGTTTTATTTAAATCTTTATTAGAACAAGAAGTATCTAAATATATATCACAATCTACACTAAAATTTTGACCTTTTTCCTTTTCCTCATCATAAACACCATGATAAGCAAAGAAATCTAAGCCTTTTAAACTTATTTTGTCCATTTAGATTCCTCTATAATTGATTTTGTCATTCTAATAATTTCATAATTTTCTTTAATATCATGAACTCTTACCATATTAGCACCTTTAAGTATCCCCAAAACAGTTGTAGCTAAAGTCCCATATAATCTATCATCAGTTCTATCTTTATCTAAAACATAACCTATAACAGACTTTCTTGAAGTTGCAATCATAACAGGGTATCCCAACTCAACTAATTTATCTGTTCTATTTATAACCTGAAGATTTTGATTATAGTTTTTTTGAAACCCTACACCGCCATCAAGAATTATTTTATCATCTGAAATACCATTTTCTTTAGCAATCTTCAAACTAGCTTTTATATCATTTATAAAATCATCAAAGAAAATATTATAATCATTTTTTTCTCTATTGTGCATTAAACAATAAGGCAAAGCAGAAGATGCTACGACCTTTGCCATGTTCTCATCATATTTCAATCCCCAAATGTCATTAATCATATCAATATTATTTACATTTGCTTTGATAACTTCACTTTTATAACTATCAAGAGAAATAGGAATATCAAAATTTGTTTTAATTTTATCTATAATTGAAGAGACTCTATCTATTTCCTCAGAAATACTTATTTTTGTATGATTAGGTCTTGTTGATTCTCCACCAACATCTATTATATCTAACCCCGCTTCTATCATTTTTTCTGTATGAAATAAAGCTTTATCAATTGTATTAAATCTACCACCATCAGAAAAAGAATCAGGAGTATAATTCAAAATACCCATAATATAGACATTATTTTTAAAATCAAAATTTTTATCTTTTATTATCAAACTTCAACCCCTTTATTTTTTCTGTTTTCTTCCCATTTACACTCATCATATTTCTTACAAGCAAAGCAATTACGACTTAACTTATCAGCTACTCTCAATAATTGGTTTAATCGATTATTATCTTCACTATTATGAGATATTATAGCATAAATTATTTCATCTATTTCAGATTGTTCAAACTTGCAATCTTCTAAAATACTTAAAGCAATTTCTTTTGCACCAATATTATGGTCTATATTTTTGGTATATTCTAAAGCTCTCCCAATATCATGCAGCAAGGCTGTTGAATATATTATTTCTTTATTGATTTTTAAATTTTGTTCAAAACTCATAATATACATAATTCTTGCCACATCTAAAAGATGTGTTAAATCATGCTTGCAAAATTCCCTATTTAATTCATATTTTTCTATAATATTATAATTTTCAAGGAAAATTTGATTATGCAAAATTTGATTAAATCTATTCATGTTTAATCATATCCAAAATATTTTTTTGAAGTTGATAATTATTTTTAAAAACACCTTTAGAAGAATAAGTAATTGTTTTTGCTCCAACTTTCTTTATTCCCCTCATAGTCATACATGTATGTTCTGCTTCAATTACTACAAAAACACCTTTAGGCATCAAATTTTCATAAATACTTTCAGCTATTTGGTTAGTTAATTTTTCTTGTAATTGTAATCTTCTTGCAAAGATTTCTACAGTTCTAGCTAATTTACTAAGGCCTACAACTTTTTCTTCAGGAATATAAGCAATATGAACATTTCCCATAAAAGGTAATAAATGATGTTCACAAAGAGAATAAAAATTAATATCTTTTACTAAAACTAATTCACTATTATCAACATTAAATACTTTGCTTAATGGTTCTTCAACATTTTTTGAGTACCCTTTTAAAAGTTCTTCATACATTTTAGCAACTCGTTTAGGAGTATCAACAAGCCCTTCTCTATTTGGATCTTCACCTACAGCTTCCAAAAGCATATGAACTGCGTTTTCAGCCTTTTCTATATCAATCATTTCTTAACCCTCTATAGAATTATATATATTAACAAATAATATTTATTAGTAATTACTAATTAAAATTTTACAACAATACCAATACTATAAATTAATTTTTAATTCATGTCTTTATACAATTTATCAAAAAAAATTTACCATCAATATTATATTTAATTTAGTTTAACAATTTTCATTAAATTATGGCACCTAAAACCCTATAATTTTATAAAAAGAATTACACATAATTTGTATTAATGATAAAAAGAAATAAAATTTTTTTTATCATTTTATTGACATAATTAATTTTTTAAGTCAGTATCAATTAAAAATATCGCACAAGGAGAAAGACCGTTATGAATAATTATTTTAACACTTCATTAACAATTAAAAATACTCTTTCTTTCTCTATGTGTTTCTTCATGATGATGCGCTAGTCAGCGCATACCTATTTATTTATTTTTCACCACATTTCTATATTTTTGCATTTAAGTTTTGACAGATTTCTTGTCATTTTAATCAACAAAATTTTTTACGAAGGAAAAAATCATGAAGAAAAAATTCTTTAAACAAATACTAATCTTATGTCTATTTTTATTAAGCACTTCAAATCTTTTTGCTAGTGGTAATAAAGAATCTCAAAATAATAATTCCAATCAATTAAGAATTGGGGTTAGCCCAGGACCTTATGGAGATATGGTTAATCAAGCAATAAAACCATATTTGGAAAAGCTAGGTTACGATGTTACTGTTGTAAGTTTTTCTGACTGGGTACAACCAGATATGGCTCTAAACAATGGTGAAATTGAAGCGAATTTAATGCAACATACCATTTATCTAGAAGCTTTTTCTAAAGCTAATAAATTAGATTTAGGCAAAGTAATTGCTATTCCAACAGCTGGTGCTGGTGTTTTTAGTAACAAATATACTGACCTCTCACAACTTAAAGAAGGAGATCAAATTGCTATAGCTAGTGATGTTACTAATCTTGCTAGAAGTTTAAAACTATTAAGCTTAAACAACATAATAACCCTTAAAGATAATATTGATCCAACAAAAGCTTCATTATTAGATATCAAGGATAATCCTAAAAACCTTAAGTTTGTAACTTTAGATGGTGCTCAAATTTCTAGAAGTCTAGATAGTGTTGCGATTGCCATTGTTCCTGGTAATTATGCAATAGCTGCAAAATTAGATTATACAAAGGCATTAGCAATTGAGAGATTAGATGAAGGCTACAAAAATGTTATGGCAGTTAGAACTTCAGATATCAACTCAAAACTTGGCCAAGATTTAAAAGAAGCCATTGAATCTGAAGATTTCTATAATGCGATTACAAAAACTGGTAGTATTTTCAACTCTTTTGATAGACCTCAATGGTGGATTGAAAAATATGGGAGAGATAACTAAAAATGGAAAGCTCAAATAAAATCCCATATGATAATAATTCATTTATTTCACTTAAAAATATCAGTGTTAAATTTAAAAATAAAGATAATTTAGAATTAAATGCTGTTTCAAATTTCTCATTAAATATTAAAAAAGGAGAAATTTTAGGGATTATTGGCTCCAGTGGTGCTGGAAAAAGTACCATAGCAAGAAATATAAATCTTCTTCAGAAGCCTTCTGAAGGAGAGGTATATTTTAAAGGAGAAAATATAACCAATCTTAAGGGAAAAGAATTAAGATCTGTTAGAGAAAAAATGGGAATGATTTATCAACACTTTAATCTAATAAATCAATCTACTGTTAAAAATAATATTGCATTCAACTTATTAGCCGCTAAATATGATAAATCAAAAATAAATTCCAGAATAGATGAATTATTAAAATTAGTTGGACTAAGTGATAAAAAAGAAAGTTATCCTGCCCAACTTTCTGGGGGACAAAAACAAAGAGTAGCAATTGCAAGAGCTCTTAGTAATAATCCTGAAGTTTTAATTTGTGATGAGGCTACTAGTGCCTTGGATCCAGAAACTTCACAAGATATTGTGAAACTCATTAAAACTATAAACAAAAAAATGGGTATTACAGTAGTATTTATAACTCATCAAATGGAAGTTGCTAAAGATTTATTTGATAGAATTGTAATAATGGAAGATGGAAAATTAGTTGAAGTCGATGATTCATACTCAATTTTCATTAATCAGAAAGAATCTAGAGCAAATAAATTAATTCAAAGAATAACAGAAATTAAAATCCCAGCTTCTGTTTTAAAAAACAATGTAGGGCCTTTTTATAAATTAACATACTTTGGAGAAAATGCTTTTTTGCCAATAATATCAAACACAATAAAAAAATTTGATGTCGATATTTCAATTATTCACGGGAAAATTGAGTATATAAGTGATAAACCATTTGGAATTCTAATTATCACAATTGATGGTAATAATACTCGAGCTGCGATTGAATACTTAAAAAAAAATACCTCAGATTTTATTAAAATAAATTAGGAAAGAACAATGACTGAAACAATAAATATAATTCAACAATATTTGTGGAAAGCAACTTATGAAACCTTTGAAATGGTAAGTATTTCTCTACTTGTAGCAACTATTTTAGGACTTTTTATAGGGTTATTATTATATATAACTAGCAACCCACTTTTATTTGAAAATAAAACAGTAAACATAATATCATCAACTATTGTAAATATACTAAGATCTATCCCTTTTATAATTTTATTAGTTGTAGTTATACCGTTAACAAAATTGATAGCTGGCACAACAATTGGTCCAATTGCAGCGACCATTCCATTATCATTATCTGCAACTGCTTTTAATGCTAGATTAATAGAAGGTTCTTTTGCCGAAATTAACAAAGAAACAATTGAATCTTCTGTTGCTACAGGAGCATCTCTATCTCTAATAATAAGAAAAGTTTTATTTGTTGAGGCTCTTCCTTCAATAATCAGAGCTATAACTGTTACATTTATTAGTCTCATAGGCTACTCAGCTATGGCGGGTATTGTTGGAGGCGGTGGAATTGGAGATTTAGCTATTCAATTTGGTTATTATCGCTATGAAACAGGGGTTATGATTATTACAGTAGTAATTTTGGTTATTCTTGTACAATTAATTCAATTAATAGGCGACAAATTATCTAAAAAAATTGATCGCCAATAGGAGAAGAATATGGAAAACTTAGCAATTAGAGTTCAATGTGGTCCAAATAATTATTATAACCATGTTGATGCTATAAACAATATTAATAAATTTTTTGCAAAACAAGAATTAAAACAATGTCTTTGGGTATATGGAGAAAAAGCTGGGAAAGCGGCAAAAGAATTTTTACCAATTGATTTATATGATGAGAATATTAAAAGCTTCTGCATTAAAGGCCACTGTACACATGAAAGTGTCAATTACTTAATAAATCAAGCGAAAAATTCTCCAGCAATAATTGGTATTGGAGGTGGCACTATATTAGATATAGCAAAAGCTACAGCAGCAAAATTAAATAAACCTTTTGTTGCAATTCCAACTATCGCAGCAACTTGTGCAGCATGGACTCCTTTATCGGTTTGGTATTCACAAGAAGGAAAAGCTTTGGGCTATGAAATATTTAATAATTCAACTTATTTAGTAATTATTGAACCTAGAATCATAATTAAGGCACCAATTAAATATTTAGAAGCAGGAATCGCCGATACAATAGCTAAACAATACGAATCAGAAATATTAGTAAAAGGACTCAAAGATATTCCTTACACAGCACATATAGCTATTAATATTGCAAAAGATATTAATAAAACATTATTAAAGGAGGGCATAAAAGCTATAGAAAATATTAATGATAAAGCATATGAACATGATTTAATTAATGTTATTGATGCTATTATTGCTGGAGGAGGTCTTATTGGTGGACTAGGTGAAAAATTTACTAGAATTGCTGCAGCTCATGCAATTCATAATGGAATCTCTTCTATAAAAAGAACAGAAAAGTTTTTGCATGGCACAAAGGTTGCTTATGGAATTCTAGTTCAAAGTGCACTATTAAATGATTATAAATTATTAGAAAATCAAATATCACAGTTTAAAAAACTTGGATTACCCACTAAACTAAGCGATATCGATTTAGATTATTCCAATAAAGAAGAATTATCTACAATTATATCCTCAACATTAAAACCTAGTGAATCAATTCACTTACTACCCTTTGAAGTAAATGAAGTAATACTTAAAAATGCTATTTCAAAAGTAGAAAAATTTAATAATAATATTTAAGGAAATATAAAATGCCACAGTTAAGTAATAAAACAGAAACCTTTAGTGAATCAGTTATAAGAAGTATGACAAGAACTGCTAATAAATATGGAAGTATAAATCTATCACAAGGCTTTCCTGATTTTGATCCTCCAAAAGAAATAACAGACAAATTATCTGAAATAGCTAAAGAAGGCCCTCATCAATATTCAGTTACATGGGGGGCTCAAAACTTTAGAGAAGCATTAGCAAATAAACTAAATCATTTTGCTCCATTAGATCTTGAACCAAATAAAAATATTGTAATAACTTGTGGTTCTACTGAAGCAATGATGGCATCTCTATTATCTGTTATTAACCAAGGAGACAAAGTTATTATTTTTTCTCCTTTCTATGAAAACTATACAGCTGATACTATTTTAAGCGGTGCAGAACCAATTTATGTACCACTTAATCCACCAGAATTTTCATTTAATAAAGTTGAATTAGAAAAAGCTTTCAAACAAAACCCAAAAGCAATAGTAATCTGTAATCCTAGCAACCCTACTGGAAAAGTATTTACATATGAGGAATTAGAATATATATCAGAATTAGCAATAAAATATGATACTTGGGTTATCACTGATGAAGTTTATGAACATATAGTTTATCCACCATATAAACACATAGCAATTGCAAGTTTACCGAACATGAAAGATAGAACTATTACTTGCAGTTCTCTTTCAAAAACTTATTCAATCACTGGTTGGAGACTTGGCTATATTTATGGACCAGAATTTGCTATAAATGCAATAAAAAAAGTACATGACTTTTTAACAGTTGGGGCTGCTGCTCCATTGCAAGAAGCAGCAATTGTCGGTTTAAATATGAATGATTCATATTATCAAAATTTACAAACGTCTTATTTAAATAAAAGAGATATTTTTATCTCCTATTTGGATAAAGCGAAATTAAAATATACAATTCCGCAAGGCTCATATTTTGTTTTAGTAGATATTAGTGAATTTGATAGTGATGATGATACTAAATTCTGTATGTGGTTAGCAAAAGAAGTAAAAGTTGCCGCAGTACCTGGCTCTAGTTTCTTTAAAGAAAATATTAATAATTTAATAAGATTCCATTATGCAAAAAAAGAAGAAACCTTGCATGCTGCTGGCCAAAAACTTCTTAAACTAAGAGAAATTTGGGAAGAGAAAGGATATAAATAAAATTTAAAAATATAGGGTTTTCATAAAACATTTGGTCTATGAAAACCCTAAAATATTTTCTAGATTTTATTTAATCATTGATAAAAAATATTTATGAATACTGTTATCATTTGATAATTCTGGATGAAAAGATAAAGCTAATTGATTATTATATCTTACTCCAACAATTTTATTATCAACTTGTGATAAAATTTCTACACCATCATCAACTTTTTCTATATATGGAGCTCTTATAAAAATCATTTCAAAGTTTCCAATATCTTTTATATCTTGAGTTGTGACAAAACTTCCAAGTTGTCTACCATAAGCATTTCTTTTGACAGTTACTGGCAAAGAATTAAAGGCCTTTTCATAACCCTGTTGAACATTTTGTGCTAATAAAATTAATCCAGCACAAGTTGCTAAAACAGGCAAACCTTTGTTAATTTTATCTTTTAAGGGCTCTAACAGTCCAAGTTTTTTTAAAAGGTTAATTTGAACTGTTGATTCCCCTCCTGGTAAAATTAATCCATCAAATTCTTGATTTAAATCTTTTAATTGTCTAATTTCAAAAGTAGTCACACCTAAATCTTCAAGCATTTTTCTATGTTCAATAAATGCCCCTTGAAGTGATAAAACACCAATATTCAATTTAAATACCTCTGTTTGACATAATTAATTTTATTTCTTCCTCATTAATTCCAACCATTGCTTCACCTAAATCTTCACTTAATTTTGCAATAAGAGAATAATCATTAAAATTAGTTACTGCTTGAACAATTGATTCAGCTCTTTTTTGGGGATTCCCTGATTTAAATATACCAGAGCCAACAAAAACTCCCTCAGCCCCCAATTGCATCATCAAGGCTGCATCTGCTGGTGTCGCTACCCCGCCTGCAGCAAAATTAACAACAGGGAGTTTCTTATTTTTATAAACAAATTCAATTAAATGATATGGAACTTCTAATTCTTTAGCAGCATTAAATAATTCATCTTCTCTAATTGAACTTATTCTTGCAATTTCACTATTCATTAATCTCATATGGGAAACAGCTTGAATAACATCTCCAGTACCTGGTTCACCTTTTGTTCTAATCATTGAAGCACCTTCATTAATTCTTCTTAATGCTTCACCAAGATTTTTAGCACCACATACAAAAGGAACTTTAAAATCCTTCTTATTTATATGAAAAATATTATCTGCTGGGGATAAAACTTCAGATTCATCAATATAATCAATTTCAATTGCTTCAAGTATTCTAGCTTCTAAAAAATGTCCAATTCTACATTTTGCCATAACTGGAATTGAAACTGCATTTTGAATCTCTTTTATCATCTTTGGATCACTCATTCTAGAAACTCCTCCAGCAGCTCTAATATCTGCAGGGATTCTCTCAAGTGCCATTACTGCACAAGCACCAGCTTTCTCAGCAATCTTTGCTTGTTCTGGATTTGTGACGTCCATAATTACGCCACCCTTTAACATTTGTGCTAATTGTTTATTTAATTCATATCTATTATTGGTCATTTTTAGCCTCCGTTGAAAATGATTATATGCAGGTATTGACATTATTAAAATATTCAATTTAATTATTTTTAATAAGACCAGATTACATTAAAAAAAGGATAAAGGTTATGTTAACTTATAATTTAAAAAATAAAGACAAAGCTTTATATCTACAATTATATGAGAATATAAAAGCTGATATATTAAATAGTAAGATTTTACCTAATGAAAAGTTGCCTTCAAAAAGAAAATTGGCAAACCACTTAGGGATTGCACTAATCACTGTTGAAAATGCTTATGCTCAATTAATTGCTGAAGGATATATTTATACAATAGAAAAAAAAGGATATTTTGTATCTTCATTTGTAGAAAAAAATTTCCATCTAATAAAAAAGAAGACTACTAAGAAAGAATTAATTGAAGAAAAAACCAAACCTAATTACTATGATTTGCAATCTCTTGAAGTTGATACTAATTTATTTCCTTTCTCAATTTGGTCAAAATTAATGAGAGAAATAATATCAGAAAAAAATAAGAAATTACTTGTTAAAACTGATAGTTTTGGCATATATGAGTTACGTTTAGCAATTGCAAAACATTTATATTCCTTTCAAGGATTAAATATTACTCCTGAACAAATAATTATTGGAGCTGGATCAGAATATTTATATTCTATGATTATAAAATTATTAGGGTATAAGAGAGTTTTTGCTCTCGAAGATCCGGGTTATAAAAAAATATCAAAAGTTTATAATAGTAATAATGTCAAAATAAAATATGTTAAATTAGATTCTAATGGAATTGATGTTACTAAACTTGAAAATGTTAATGCTGTTCATATCTCTCCAGCTCACCAATTTCCAACAGGTATTGTGATGCCTATTAAAAGAAAATTAGCATTATTAGAATGGGCAAATGAAAAAGAAAATCGAATAATAATTGAAGATGATTATGATAGTGAATTCAGATTTAAAGGAATAAGTGTTCCCTCAATCATGAGTATTGATGATAATGAAAATGTAATTTATTTAAATACGTTCTCAAAAACAATTGCACCTTCTATAAGAATTTCATATATGATTATTCCAAAAAAGTTTATAGCTCTTTATAAAGAAAAATTAGGCTTCTTTTCCTGTACTGTTCCTAGTTTTGAACAATATACATTAGCCAAATTTATTGATGAAGGATATTTTGAAAGACATCTAAATAAAATGAAAAACTACTATAGAAAGAAAAAAGATTTATTCTTCTCATTAATAAAAGAATCAAAACTTAATAATATTTGTTCTTTAACTTATAGCGATTCAGGACTTCACTTTCTTTTAGAATTAGATACAAAAATTAGCGATATAACTATATTAGAAAAAGCATTTGAAAATGGTGTTAAATTAACTTGTTTATCTCAATATTATAGTCAAAATTCTGAAAAAAAAGAGCATATAATTGTAGTAAATTTTTCTCTAATTTCAGATAAAAATTTTGAAAAAGTAATAGAAATATTAGAAAATATATTATGTGATAAAAACAAGCATAACTAAAATTTAGCTATGCTTGTTAACTTAAATAAAAAAAATAACCAATTTATTAATTACTTTTTAAAACACTACTTTTTAATTCTGATGCAAATTCATAGACTTTTGGCACACTATCTTTACCATATTTTTCTATAATTCTTACTATTGCTGAACCAACAATTGCCCCATCAGATATTTTTGCCATCTCGTGTGCTTGTTTTGCATTACTAATACCAAATCCTATTGCGCAAGGAATATCTGGCCTTACTGATTTAATTGTTTTAATTAAATCTCCTATATTATTACTAAAAGTACTTCTCTCTCCTGTAACACCTAATGATGAAACACAATAAATAAAACCCTTAGCTTCTTTTGCAATCATCTTTACTCTGCCCTCAGAAGTTGGAGCAACCATTGAAATCAAATGAATATTATGCTTTGAAAAAATTATATCAAACTCGCCTTTTTCTTCAAAAGGAATATCTGGTAAAATAATTGCATCAATTCCATTTAATTCTGCTTTTTCTGCAAATCGTTCAATTCCATAGCTAAATATAACATTTGCATAAGTCATAAAAGCTAAAGGAACTTGGGTATTACATCTAACTCTTTCAACAAGATCAAAAACATCATCTGTACAAATTCCATTTTTGAGGGCTCTTTCACTAGCCCCCATAATTACTGGCCCCTCAGCTGTTGGATCAGAAAAAGGAATCCCTAATTCAATTAAATCACAGCCAGCTTTATCAAGGGCATAAATAATTTTCTCTGAAGTTTCAATATCTGGATCTCCAACTGTTATAAAAGGAATAAAAGCCTTCCCATTTTTAAAAACTCTATCGATTTTATTCATTGATATCTACTCCTCTATATTTAGCGATTGAAACACAATCTTTATCTCCTCTACCGGATAGATTTACAACAATTATTTGATCTTTATTCATAGTAGGGGCTAATTCCATTGCATAAGCTAATGCATGAGAACTTTCTATTGCAGGTATAATCCCTTCAATTTTTGATAAATATTCAAAAGCTTTAACAGCCATTTCATCAGTTATAGGATAATATTCTGCTCTACCAATATCTTTTAGATTTGCATGTTCAGGACCAATTCCAGGATAATCTAATCCAGCAGAAATTGAATATACTGGGGTTATTTGTCCATAATCATCTTGGCAAAAATAACTTTTCATTCCATGGAAAATTCCTAGCTTTCCAACTGTAATTGTCGCTGCTGTTTTATCGGTATCAGCTCCTAATCCAGCTGCTTCTAAACCAATTAATCGAACATCTTTATCTTCAATAAAATCATAGAATGCACCAATTGCATTCGAGCCTCCACCTACACAAGCTAAAACTGCATCAGGTAATTTCCCTTCTTTTTCTAAAATTTGTTGTTTAATTTCTTTTGAAATTACTGCTTGAAAATCTCTTACAATTGTAGGAAAAGGATGAGGCCCCATAACACTACCTAAAACATAATGTGTATCACTGATTCGATTAGTCCATTCTCTCATTGTCTGGGACACAGTATCTTTTAAAGTAGCAGTACCTGTTGTAACACTATTTACTTTTGCACCTAATAATCTCATTTTATAAACATTAAGAGCTTGTCTAACAATATCTTCTTGTCCCATAAAAATCTCACACTCTAAGCCCATTAAAGCTGCAACTGTAGCAGTTGCAACCCCATGTTGTCCTGCCCCTGTTTCAGCAATGACACGTGTTTTGTTCATTTTCTTTGCAAGTAAACACTGTCCTATTACATTATTAATTTTATGGGCTCCAGTGTGATTCAAATCTTCCCTTTTTAAATAAATTTTTGCACCGCCAAGGTCTTCACTCATATGCTCTGCATAATAAAGTCGTGAAGGACGGCCTGCATATTCATTTAAAAGATATGTTAATTCATTATTAAATTCTTCATCATCTTTATATTTATTATAAACCTCTTCTAATTCAAGCAATGCATTCATTAGAGTTTCAGGAACAAATTGTCCACCATGTGTTCCAAAATAGCCTTTACTCATTATATCCTCCATTGAGAGCGTTAAGTTTTAAACTAATTTCTCTCATTTTTTGAAAATCTTTATATCCATTAATTTCAACACTACTACTTAAATCAAAAGCAAAAGGATGAAAACAATTATATGCCTCTTCAATATTATCTATATTAATTCCACCTGCTATAAATAATGGTTTATTCACTTTTATTTCAATATTCCAATCAAAAGTTTTTCCACTTCCTGAACCACTATCTACAAGTAAAAAATCAGCTTTAGGGAAGTCTATTATTTTTTCAAAGTTCTTATCAACCTTAATCGCTTTAATTATTTTGATAGGAACACTATTTTTTAGCTTTTCTATATATAAATTATCTTCATATCCATGTAATTGAACTAAATCAATAGCATTTGATTCAACAATTTTTATAACATTAGATATTGGTTCATTCACAAAAACACCAACACTTTTTATTTTATTATCTAAATTAGATTTTAAATTTAATGCAGTTTTTAAATCTATTTGCCTTTTACTTTTTGCAAAAATGAAACCAATATATTCAGGCAATATTTTATTTACCATTAAAATATCTTCTTCTCTCCTAAGCCCACAAATTTTTAATTTTGTTTCCATTAGATTAACCCTTTAAAAATTTTTAAAAGCTCTGCTTTTTTTGAAGACCTCATAAAAGACTCGCCTATTAATACTGCATCAACACCGATATCGATAGCTCTTAAAATATCTTCTCTTTTTGAATATCCACTTTCACTAACCATAATTTTGTTTTTAGGAATAAAGGCTCTTAATTTTTGTGAATTATTTAAATCAACATTAAAAGTTTTCAAATCTCTATTATTTATTCCAATTATTTTTGCATCAATTTTTAATGCTCTCTCTATTTCAATTTCATTATGAGCTTCAACTAATACATCAAGACCTAAATCAGTAGCTTCTTTATAAAATTCATTCAACCTCTTATCATCTAAAATGGAACAGATTAATAATATTGCACTTGCATTAACTGCTCTAGCTTCATGAATCTGGTAAGAATCAATAATAAAATCTTTTCTAAGAGTAGGAAGCTTTACTTCTTTATTAATTGCTTCTAAAAAACTAGGATCTCCTAAAAAATAATCTCTTTCTGTTAAAACGGAAATTGCATCAATACCTATTTCTTCATACTCTTTAGCTATTTTTATTGGATTAAAATCTTCACAAATTAAGCCTTTTGATGGGGAAGCTTTTTTAACCTCTGCAATATAAGAAATACCAGCTTTAGATAAAGCTTTATAAAAGGGGAAATCAAAAGAAATTGAAGCTTTATAAGCTTTTTTCTCCATCTCTTCTCTTTGCACTTTATTAATAATACTTAATCTAGTTTTTGTTTTAGCTGCAATCTCATCCAATATCATAAGTTATACCTCATTAGTAGCTTTAATCATCTGATTCAATTTTGCTAAAGCTTTACCACTATCAATAACATCTTTTACTTCTTCAATAGCTCCTTCAAGTGTTATATCGCCTTTTCCAATGTATAAAGCAGCAGCGCTATTTAATACAACTGTATCTCTCTTAGGCCCTTTTTTCCCAGCAAAAATATCTCTAATTATTTGAGCATTTTCTTCTGGAGTGCCACCAACTAAATCTTCTTTTTTACATAGTTGAAAACCGTAATCTCTAGGATCAATTTCATAATTTTTAACCCAGCCATCACGAATTTCACATACCTTTGTTTTTCCTACAAGTGAAATTTCATCAAGGCCTTCAAGACCATAAACTACAAGCCCACTTTTTACCCCTAAATTAAGAAGAACTTGTGCTAAAGGCTCAACAAGAGATTCATCATATACTCCCATAAGTTGATATGCTGCACCTGCAGGATTTGAAAGAGGTCCAAGAATATTAAATATTGTTCTAATTGATAATTCTTTTCTTACTGGAGCAACAAATCTCATTGCAGAATGATACTTTTGAGCAAAAAGAAAACATATTCCTATTCCCTCTAATACTTCTTTTGCTTTTTCTACATCTATTGAAATATTTACACCTAAAGCTTCTAATACATCAGCTGCACCACATTTACTACTTGCTGCTCTATTTCCATGCTTTGCAACTGGAACACCACATGCTGAAACAACAATAGATGAAGTTGTTGAAATATTAAAAGAATTGGAATGGTCTCCTCCTGTTCCAACAATCTCTAATACATCTAAATCATTTAGAAGTTTTAAAGCATGCTGTCTCATTATTTTAGCTGAAGCTGTTATTTCTTCTATAGTTTCCCCTTTCATTGATAGTGCAATTAAATAAGCACCAATTTGGAGATTACTAGCTTTACCACTCATTATTTCATCCATAACAATTTCTGCTGTTTCTATATCTAAGTCTTCTTTCTGTGAAAGTTTTATAATAGCTTCTTTAATCATGTTTTTCTCCTAATAAAAAGTTTTTAATAATATCTATTCCATGTTCACTTAAAATTGATTCGGGATGAAATTGAAGTCCTACTACTCTATTTTCAATATCTTCAACTGCCATGACTTCATTCGTATCTAAAACTGTAGCTGTAACTACTAACTCTTTTGGAAGAGTTTCACTTAATACAGCTAAACTATGATATCTTCCAACTTTTATAGGACTTTCAATATTTTTAAATGTAGCTAAACCTAAAAGCTGTGCATGAGAACTTTTACCATGCATTAAAGTTGGAGCATGATCAACTATTGCTCCATATGCAGTGCAAATTGCTTGATGCCCTAAACATACTCCTAAAATTGGAAATTTTCCTTTTAACTGAGTTACCACATCAACACAAATTCCTGCATCTTCAGGTCTTCCAGGACCAGGAGATAAAACTATTGCTTCTGGATTTAATTTAATAATTTCTTCAATAGTTATTTGATCATTTCTAACTGTTTTAATATCTGTATTTATTTGTCCAATTAATTGATAAAGGTTATAACTAAAACTATCGTAATTATCTATTAATAAAATCATTTAATTATCCTCCAAAGCATTTATTACAGCTTTTGCTTTATTAATGCATTCTACGTATTCATTTTCTGCAATAGAGTCAGCAACAATTCCTGCCCCACTTCTCACATATACATTTCCATTTTTCTTAAAGGCAAGACGAATTGCGATACAGGTATCTAAACCACCATTAAAGGAGAGATACCCAATAGCACCACCATAAACACCTCTTTTATTATTTTCTAATTCATTAATAATTTCACAGGCTCTAATCTTTGGTGCACCAGAAAGTGTTCCAGCAGGTAAAATCGAATCTATAGCATCTAGACTATCTAAATCATCTTTAATTTCCCCGATAACTGTTGAACCAATATGCATAACATGTGAAAACTTTTGTATTTGCATATACTCTTCAACTTTGACACTACCAAATTTACTAATTTTCCCTATATCATTCCTACTGAGATCTACTAGCATATTATGTTCTGAAACCTCTTTTGGATCTTCTAACAATTCTTTTTCTAAATTCAAATCCTCTTCTTGAGTTAATCCACGTTTTCTAGTTCCAGCAAGAGGAAATGTACTTAATTTAGAACCTTCAAGTTTTACTAAAGTCTCAGGAGAAGCCCCAGTTAATTCAATATTTTCGCTCACAAAATAAAACATATAAGGAGATGGATTAGTTTTTCTTAAATAGCTATAAACTGATTTTAAACTACCTTTAAAAGGAGCAACTAATCTATTTGATAGAACAACCTGGAAGATATCACCTTCATAAATATAATTTTTAGCTTTTTCAACCATTTGACAGAATTCTGCTTTAGAAAAAAGGGGGGTTAGACTAGAAAGCAATTGCCCTTTATCTTCAACATTTTCTATCTGATCTTTTTCTTCTATTAGACTTTTTAAACTATTTAATTCTAAAGTTGCTTTTTTATAATTTAAATCAAGATTATCCCTTTTAACATTAATTATTAAATGAATCACTTTTTTTAAATTATCTATAGCAATTAATTTATCAAATAACATTAAATCAAGATCATTGAAATCTTCCTCATCTACTGCATCGAGTTTTAACGTTGGTTCACTATAGGAAATAAAATCATAGGAAAAATAACCAACAAGACCACCTGTAAAAGGAGGAAGTCCAACTACCTTTGGACTTTTATTCTCTTCAAGGATTCTTCTAATATATGGATGAGGCTTTTGAGCTTCAATTTCTATTGTAGTAGCTGATTTAATGCATAAAGAATTACCTTTCTGAGAGATTTCTAAACTAGGATTGAAACCTATATAGGTATAACGACCCCAAATTTTACTATCCTCACAAGATTCCAATAGAAAACAATGCTTACTGATCTTCTCTAGTCTATTTAAAATCTCCATAGGGCTTTTTCCACCTAAAGGCAAACTAAGTGTTATTGGTACGGTATTATACTCTTGGCTATAATCAAGAGCTTGTTTTAAATCTGGATAGTAATTCATATTCCCTCTTTTTTTGTTTCTATTTATAGAAATATATTGTTACTATATACAGAAACATACGTTACTGTCAATAGTAACAATATTAAAAAATAAACTTACTAGCCTAAAGCAAAACAAACCCCATTTGGGGTTTGTAATTGTCTTTGTAAATCTAATTATGATATCGTTTAAATCAAGTATTTATTGAGCTCAATGCAGGGTAAAGTTTCTTAAATTTATCAAACTTGGTTCTATAATTATTAGATCTTTCTAATTGAGGGTTATATATTTGTTTGTCTTTTTTAGACAACATTTCTTTTATAAAAGACTCATAAGAAGAGATAATATTATTTTCAATTAACACAGAACTAATTAGAGAAATACTTGGTAAATATTCACTGTCACTATAAACCGTTACTGGAACTTCAAATACGTTTGCAAATATTTGATTCCATACCTTTGTTAAAGCCCCACCGCCAATTAAAGATAATACTTTTGGTTCAACCCCTAATTCTTCAATACCTTGTTTTAATGAATAAGCAACACCTTCTAAGGCACTAATAACCATATCAATAAGACTTGTTTTTGGATTCAAATTAAAAAAACTTCCTCTAATTTTTGAATCAGCAACAGGATATCTTTCGCCAACTAAATAAGGTAAACAAATTAAATCAGTTTCAAAATTTATATTATTCTCTAATAACTCATCCATTTTATCATATTTAAAAGAATCATCACTAAATATCATATTAGTTATCCACTTATGAACAGATGAAGCATTTAAAACTGGGATTACATTAATATAATACCCATCATTGATAGCACATAAATTAAAAGCACCAGTTTTAGGTTTTGTAGAAATATTTGCAATCCAACCACTTGTTCCAAGATTAATATTTAATTCATTCTCTTTAACAATTCCACTCGCTAATGTGGTTGCTCCAGCATCACCGGAGCCGGCAAATATAACTAGATCTTTATTTAATCCAAGCTCTTTTGCTACATCTTCTTTTATGGTACCTACAATATCCTTACAAGATAAAATAGTTGGTAAAATTCCTCTATCAATCGCTAGAGATGAAATATATTCTTTTTTAATAATATCCATCATTCCTGTGGTTGATAAAGTTACAGTATCTGAAACAGCCTTATCAGATAAATATAAAGTAATATAATCTTTTGGAGAGAATAATATTTTATTTGTTATATTTAATATTTCAGGTTTATTTTCCTTCATCCAAAACATTTTTAATAAAGGAATTGAACCATTCATATTAATAGTAGTTTTTTTAACAATTTCATCAGATACTTTATCTAAATAATTTGCACCTCTTTGATCATTATATAAAATTGCATTACAGAGGGCTTTTTTATCGTTATCTACAAAAATCAAATCTTGCATTTGACCAGAACAAATAATAGAAGATATTTGATCTCTATCCTCATAAGACTTAATTAATTGAATAAAAACAGATTTCCATTGTTCTGGAGACTGCTCAATAAATTCATCTTTGATATAGGTATCAATATCTATCTTTTTGTTAAATAGAATATCACACCTTTCATTTAAAACTACAAATTTAATTGCTGTAGTTCCAAAATCAAATGTTGCTATTTTCATTATTCTTTACTCCTAGAAACATCAATTAAAAAATTAATTAACTCTTCTTTTGATATATTATATCTCTTTAATAGCTCTGTACCGATTACAGCACCTTTAAATCCTTTTGAATATACTACATCAAGTTTCTTCTTGTTGTTAAGTCCAAACCCCGCAAAAGGAATTGTAGAAGGATATTTATTTAAAGTATAATTAAGCATATAATCATAATTCGTCTCACTTTGGCTACTTCCAGTTTGACCAACATATAATTGCTCATAAATAAAAGTGAATTCACTTAAAACTTCATCCATCTGTTTTTCATCCATAGAAGGATTTACAAACCCAACAACATCTATATTGTAAGTTTTTAATTCACGCTGAAGTTTTATTCTTTCTTCATTTGTAGTATCAGGAATAACGATAGCATCAACAACTGAATTTTTTGCAAAATCTTTATAAATACCACTAGCTATAAAATCTTCTCTATAAGCCATAAGCCAAATAGGTTTTTTATATACTTCTCTTATTTTTTTCCAATATTCGATTGAACAAGATATTTTATGATCAACACTCATATGAGCATTGGCTATAACTTCCCCATCAGAATAAGGATTTTTTGAAGGAAAACCTAATTCTAAAACATCAATAGCATCTCTTGGAATAAGAGGTAATAAGTCTAATAGTTCCTCAGCTTTTTTATATCCAGCTAATAAATATCCAATTAAAAATGGTTTTTGTCTAAGCGCTAAAGTTGCATTATTTTTTGAGTAAATCTTAACCATTATCTTTACTGCCTACCTTTTGACTTACTACAGCGACTATAATAATTAATCCTGTTAAAATGTTCTGTATAAAAGTTGGAACTTGTAAGATTGTTAAACCATTTGCAAGAACTGTAAATATTGCAACACCAACTAGTGTTCCTAAAATATTTGGAACGCCTTCTTTAAATAATGTTATACCAATAAATATTGTTGCATATGCATTTAAGTTATAAGCATCACCTGCTGTAGGAGAAGCAGAACCTACTCTTGAAGCTAATAAGACACCTGCAAAACCAGCCATTAAACCAGATATCGCAAAAGCTAAAGTCTTATTAAATTCAACTTTAACCCCAGCAACTTTACTTGCTTGTTCATTACCACCAATTGCATATAATTTTCTACCAAATGCAGTATATTTTGTTATATAGAAGAATAATAATGATACTATTATCATCAAAATAGTAAGATAAGGGATTTTTCCAATCTTTGCTGTTCCAATAAATTTAAAGGAAGATGGAATACCATTAAATATAATAGCACCGCCACTCAACCAATAAGTTAGCCCATAAATCATTCTACCCATAGCAAGTGTAATGATAAAAGACATTACCTTAAATTTTGTAACGATATATCCGTTTATTAACCCCAAAATTCCACTAATTAAAGTTGCAATAATTAATGTAAAGAAAAAAGGAACTCCATTAATTGCCAACAATGCTGATAAAACCCCGCTAAAGGAAGCTATATTACCAATACTTAAATCAAATTCCTCTACACACATTATCAATGTTGCACCTAAAGCTATAACTGCTAAAATTGCCATTTGACGTGTTATATTCCAAAAGTTGGTTGAAGATAGAAAAGCTCTAGGATTTAAAATTCCAAATAGTATAATTATTATAATTAGAGCAAAAATTGTCCCATAGGAGTACATTACTTCTTTAAATCTGTTAGTTTTTAAATTTGCCATTTTTTTTATTTACCTTTCTTCATAGCAATAATGAAGGATTGTTTTTGAATCAATATTATGATTAACAATTAACTCATGAGTTCTTCCGTTAGCCATAATTAAAATATTATCTGCAATTTCAAGCATTTCTAATAAGTCACTTGTAACATATACAACCGCCTTACCTTCCCTAGCTTTTTGTCTAAGTAATTCATGGATTTCCCCTCTTGTCATAATATCGACAGCTTGAGTTGGTTCATCACATAAAAATACTTCAGGATTAAAAATTAAGGATTTTGCAAATACAACTTTTTGTTGGTTACCACCAGATAATTGAGCTACCTTTTGATTAATGCCCACAGCTTTGATATTTAGTTCGTGCATTTTCTTATCTACATCACTAGCTTCTTTCTTACTATCATAAAGACCTTTTTTTACATAAGAATCTATAATTGGTAAAACAACATTATTCCTTATACTTCTATTTATTACTAAAGAATGACCTCTTCTATCTTCATGAATTAAGCCAATACCATTCTCAATAGAATTTCTTGGTGATAATTTAGTTAATTTCTTTCCTTTATAAATTACTTCGCCACTTCTGATTCTCTTATAACCATAAATACCTTCAAGTAACTCGGTTCTTCCACTACCACCTAGACCAAAAATACCAAGAATTTCACCCTTTCTAACAGAAAAAGAAGCATCTTTAACTACTTTATCTTCTGTTGCAATATTCCTTACAGCAAAAATTTCTTCTCCAAATTTCTTATTAGCATGATCTTCTTTTGAAGTTGAATCATTTTCACTCATATTATCAGTCATTGCTGCAATTAATTGATCTTTATTAGTTTCATTTGTGTTAACGGTTTCAACCATTTGTCCATTTCTAAATACTGTAATTCGTTGTGTCAAAGCAAAGATTTCATCCATTCTATGTGTTATATAAAGGATTGCAGTCCCTGCATCATTTAATTTTTTTATAATATCAAATAGGATAACTGTTTCTTTATCTGTTAAGGCAGCTGTTGGTTCATCAAGAATTAATAATTTACAATCAGTCAACATAGCCCTAGTTATTTCTATTAAAGTTTGCTGAGGAGGAGATAACTCTTTTGCCATTTTATTTAGTGGAACTTCAATCCCATATTTTTCCATAACAGCTTTTATTTTTTTCTCCATAGCAGAAAAATCTACAGAAACTTTATTTGTTTTCTTTTCATAAGGTAAGCCTAAGAAAATATTTTCAATACCATTAAAGGATGGGATTAAATGTCTATCTTGGTGAATAACATTGATTCCTAGTTCTCTACTTTCAACAGGATTTTTAATATCAACTTTTTTTCCACTCACATATATTTCTCCCTCTGTTAAGGAATATACACCTGTAAGAATTTTTATTAAGGTTGATTTACCTGCGCCATTTTCTCCGACTAAGCCATGTATTTCACCTTCTCTGATTGAAAAGTTAATATCATTTAATGCATACATGCTACCAAAAACTTTCGATAGGTTTTTAGTTTCAACTATCATAGATACTCCTTCTATTAATAAATATCCAACCTAAGGGCTGGATATTTATTTTTAAGCTCTATTATTTATTTTCTATTAATAAAGCAGGAACATATTTTTCACCCTTTTCAACTGATTCACCACTTAATACTTTTGTAACTTCATCAGCTACTAAATCAGCCATTCCTTGGAAATTTTGGGCTAAAGTTGCTTTAAAATTAGTACCTTCATTGATTAATTTAACAGCTTGTTCATTACCATCAACACCAACTACTAATACTTCATCTCTTCCAGCTTCTTGTAAAGCTTGAGTTGCCCCAATCGCTGGTTCATCCCATGCACAAAGAATTGCATTAATGCTGCCCTTTTCTGGATAAGCTGTTAATAAGTTTTCAACAATTTCTTTTGAGTTATTTATTTGGTTTGGGACATCAACATGGTGTTCACTAATTAAGTTAATATCAGGATAAGTTTTTAAAACATCTTCCATAGCATAAGTTCTTTGAACAACACCTGGATGTGGTCTATAAGTTAAATGTACAATATTACCTTTAGCACCCATTTTATCAAATAAATATGTTGAAATCATTTCACCCATTTGATAGTTATCACTTGAAGCATTCATTTGCATAGCATCAATATAACCCGCATCACAACCAAATACAGGAACTCCAGCTTCTGTTGCTTCCATTATTTGAGATTCACAAATTTTAGGATCAACACTAACAATAATAATAGCACTAGCACCAGAAACAACACTAGTTTCGATATCAGAAACTAATCTACTATTGTCATTTGCAGAATCATTTACTAACACAGAAAAGCCATTTTCAACTAATTTAGCTTCCATATCTTCAATCATCTGCTTTGTTGTTACTGATGATAAATAAGGTGTACAAATTGATATTTCCTTTTTTGCATCAGCTTTTTCACTACTACCGCTTGCAAATATTGTAGTTGGGAGTAATGCCATTGCTACTAACATAACTAATAACAAACTTCTTTTTTTCATAATTATTCTCCTTTTGAATCATAATCCATTATCTTTTTAGCTGTATCTAAAGATGTTATAAATACATCTATATATTCACCTTTTAACACAGATTTAATTGCCTCTAATTTTTCATCACCCATAGCAATTGCAATTTTTTTTGATTTTTTCAAATCAGAAATCGAATGCCCTAATATATTATTAGCTATACTTGTATCAATTATTTTTCCGTCTTTATTGATATAAGAACAACAAATATTAGCAATGGCACCTTCACTCTTTAATATTTCTATTTCTTCTTTTGATAGCCCACTGGCTAAAATCCCTGTTGATGTTGTTGTAACAGAACCTATACCTAATAATGCTACATCACAATTTTTGCCCATATTCATAACTTCATTTATTGATTCTTCACTTAATAAAGCAGCCTTAGTTGCAGCTTGAGTAAAATAATTGGGAGCATTTAACAAGTAAAATTTCCCATTAGTTTTATGAGCAAATTGTTGGCAAATATTATTAGCTTGCCAAGTTCCACCATTTATAGATAAACCACCACAAAGAGGAATAAAAGTTAATCCTCTATTTTTGCTACTATCAATTTTCTCACCTAAAATTTCTACTGTTCTACCTGCCATTATTCCAACTGTTTGATTATTTTTTACTAATAAATTAAACAAATCTTTCGAAGCTTCAGCTAATTGATGCATTGCTTCGCTACTATTATTTTGTCCAATATCATAAATATAAACTTCAGGAATATTGAACTTCTCACTTATTAAATTTTGATATTCATTCTCCTCAATATTTGGATAATTTAATTTAATAGAAAATAACTTCTCTTCTTTAGCTTTTGCAATAAATCTAGAAACCTGAGGTCGTGATATATTCAAAATTGCAGAAATCTCCTTTTGACTTTTTCCTTGAATATAAAACATTTCACAAATTTCTAATAAATATTTTACGTTTTCTAAATTTTTCATATCAACCTCTTGAAATTAATTTCATATACTATAATTAATTTCATGTTTTCCTTAACTCTATCACAGATATATAGGAATGCAATAAAAAAAAGGACTTTTCATTAGAAATTAATTTCAAGCCCACAAAAAAATAAGTGCTAATTTGAAAAATACAAATCGCACTTATTATAATTAAATATAAATTTTAAATTAAATTAATTAACCTCAAGTCCTAAATCTTCTAGCATTTTAGCACCATATTCAATAGAGACAGCATAACTGACTGAAGTATCATATTCAGGATAATTAACACCTCTATTAAAATCACCACCATCATCAAGTGGAGAAAATCGACCTATTACAATACCTACAATTCTTTCATCTTCAATATTAACTAAGGGACCTCCAGCCATCCCATCATTTACCATTGAATCAAATAGGAGAAGCTTTGTGCCTGTTTCAAGTTTTACTTTTGAACTCAAAATACTACTTCTAATACCTAGATTATGCATATCCTGATGGCCATATGGAAATCCTAAATTTACGAAACCAGTACCTAATTGTAAATTATCCACTTGACCTATTAAATGGTCAGGAGTTTCAATAAGAAATTCTTTTTCTAATTTCAAAACTGCTATATTATTATAAACATCAACTTTTACTACATTAACAGCAACAGCCCCTACTTCATCCATACTAAGAATAGAGAAGTCTTCTGGATCTAAAGGTTTTGCAACCATTAAGTCTTCAAAACCTTCAGCAATCAAATGTGCTGCAGTTAATAAATATCCTTTTTCATGTACTAAAAAGGCCGTTCCTAAAAATACTACACTATTTTCTTGTTTCCTAACTAATAAAAAACATGCTCCTAGAAATTTTTGTCCGGATTTCTTATACATTTGGATTCTCCTTCTTTTTTCTCTTTTTCTTAAATATTACCGGAGGAATATCTGCTGATTCTATTTGGAAATTCTTAGGCTTTCCTTTCTTTGATTTTAAAGAGAATGTTTGAACCCCAGTATATTCATTTAAACCTTTTTTCAAACTAAAACAAAGGACAAGCAATACTATACCGAAAGGTAACCCTGTCGCTATAACAGCTGATTGCAAAGCAGAAAGTCCTCCACTTACTAATAAAGCAGCAGCTACAACCCCTTCTAATATTGCCCAGAATAATCTTTGAGGAATTGGAGGGTCTGGATTACCGCCTGCTGTTATTATATCTATAACCATAGATCCGGAGTCTGAAGAAGTTACAAAGAAACTTACAACTACTAATACTCCTAAAATTGATGTAACAGCATTAAAAGGAAGTTTTTCTAACAATAGGAAAAGAGAAAGTGGAACATTCTCTGTAACAGCCTGTGCAAAACTACCATCACCAAACATTTCAATGTATAAAGCAGTATTACCAAATACAGTCATCCATAAGAAAGTTACGATAGTAGGTACACAAAGAACTCCCATTAAAAATTCTCTAATTGTTCTACCTCTTGATACTCTAGCAATAAACATACCAACAAAAGGAGACCATGCTATCCACCAAGCCCAATAGAATACTGTCCAACTATTTTGCCAGTTGGTATTTTCAAAAGTTTCATTCCATGTTGAAATTACAATTAGTTTTTGCATATAATAGCCAACATTTTCAGCAAAACCGTTTAAAATGAACATTGTTGGACCACAAATCAACACAAATAATAATAATAACATTGCTAAGCGAATATTTATTTCTGATAATTTTTTTACCCCAGCATCTAGTCCTCTCACAACTGAAACAGTTGCTATAGATGTAATTATTACAATTAGAATCATTTGTACAATAACACTTTGATTAATGCCAAATAGATGACTTAATCCAGCATTTATTTGTTGCACACCAAAACCTAATGAAGTCGCAACACCAAAAAGAGTAGCCACTGTAGCCAAAATATCAATTAAATTTCCCCATGCACCATTAATTCTATCTCCTAATAAAGGATAGAATATTGTACGAATTGATAAAGGCTGGCCTTTATTAAAACTAAAAAAGGCTAAAGCTAGTCCTATTAGAGCATATACTGCCCAAGAATGAAGTCCCCAGTGCATAAAAGTAAAGGCCATAGCTTGATGTGCTGCTTCAACTTGATTTTCCACAGGAATTGGTGGATTTATAAAATGGAACATAGGTTCAGCTACACCATAGAAAAGTAATCCAATTCCCATACCCGCTGAAAAAAGCATAGCAAACCAACTTTTAGTACTGAAATCAGGTTCAGCATCATCGCCACCTAATCTTATGTCCCCATAACGACTAAACATAATATAAACAACAAACACTAATATAAGTGTCATTGCAAGTGTGAAAAACCAACCAGCATTTGTGGATATACTGTTTAGTAAAGTGTCAAATAGGCCGCCCATCATTTTATTAAAGAAAATTGAAATTACTACAAATCCAATTATTATAGCAGCTGATGTGAAGAATACAACAGGATGAATATCGAATCGTTTCTTCTGATCCTGAGTTTTTTCTATATTTTTTTTGATAATATTTACTCCTAGATTATCTTATTGATTCCCTTCGTAGCAAAACGAACCCCTAGATAGAATGTTCCGGGAGAATGAATCGGAATAAAGGCTCAGACATAAATATCAATGAGCAAACCGTTACTAAATCATAGATAATCATTATTTTTTTGTAATACACTAATCATGATAAAAATTAAGAAAGCTGTCAACCGTATAAAAAAACCTTAAAAATACGAATTTTATGTTACATATATAGATTATTCTGAGTTTTACTTTTCAACAAAAAACAATTTCTTTTTTTCTAAAACAAATATAATCTTTTACAAATCACTTTAAGAAATATAATTTTTTGTAACATATTTACTAGTCATTGCTCTCATCAAAGAAAAGTAACCTAACTCAAATTGTATAATACTTCCAATTTTATAATTATTTTCATTATTTTTTATATATACAATCAAATAATCACTGCTAGCACCAAGTATTTCTATATTAGGATCTACTGCCCTCATAGTTTCAATATCGCAATCTTGTTTTCCAATAGCTAATATAGCACGTTGCATAATTCCATTATCAACAGGCATATTTGGGATATTTCCATAACTATCAGCACCAACTATCCCCCATGGAATCGAAGGTTTTTCTTTTAATTCAACTATTTCAGCATTTAATATAAAAGCATCTCTTCTAGTGCCTTCTAAAAAAGTATAAGTACTTCTTTCTTTACCAAAAAGTAAACTTTCTCCAAGTCTCATGTTATTAATACCGTTTGGGATTCCACCTTCAATCATTAATTTAATTGTAGCAGAATTCCCACCACTGACAACGGGTTCTTTAATTGGTAAATCACTAGCAATATTTTTTAATATATCCATTTTTTCTTTTGTTGGTTGAATAAAAGAAAAACAACTTAAATTTGTACCAACCCCATATAATATTATATTGGATAGTTTTTGAACTTTATTTGCGACATCTAATAATTGATTACTATCAATATACCCTTCTCGTAAATCTCCTAAGTCAATCAGAAGAATTACTTTATGTTTTTTATTTAATTTTTTTGCTTCTTTATTCAAAGCCAATATTGTTGAAAATTCTGAATTCATTGACACATCAGAATAAACAACAACATCTTCTATTTGAGATATTGAAGGAACACGAATAAGCCATTTTTCAACCTTTAAATCTTTTAATATCTTTAAATTCTCTATTCGAGCATCCCCTATTCTTTTAAGTCCACCATCAATGTATGCTTTAACAATAGGAGGTGCTGCAGAAAAAACTTTTGTTATCCCAGTTATATAAATACCATGTTTTTTACAAAGTAAATCAACACTTTCAACATTTTTCTTTATTATGTCTAATTTTATATCCAGCATGGGATAACTCATAATCGTATTCCTTATTAATTTTTTACAATTCTTTCATCAGAGCTTTTAATATTGAATTATAACTATTTGCTGCACCAATGAGTTGATTTATTTCAATGTATTCATCTATTGTATGGGCTAAATTTTCTTTCGAAGGACCAAGCCCAATTGTCTTAACACCTTTTTCGCCAGCATAATAACTACCGTTTGTACAAAAATCATAAATAGTTACTTCAGGATTAAATCCATCTTTTTTTAATTCTGATAAACAATCTTGAATAAAATCATCTGTTTCATCATATAACCAAGCTGGGAAAAATTTCTGAGCACCTAACATTTTATCGGTATAACATTTATTATAATCTTCGACATAGGACGCTTTTGCTTTAATTTTTGGATCCTCTTTTTCTAATTTTCTAATACAATCTAAAATTGGTTTAAGCACACTTTCTTTTGTTTCATTAATTATAGTTCTCCTATCATAACTGGCTTTACAATAAGCAGGTACACAACTAGCTCCTGGGTATGGATCAGATTTAATATCTGTTAAGACCATAATACCTTGATTTAATAAAGGATGACTAACCAATGGCAATTTATTGATTGCATCAATAATTTTGCACATACTATAAACTGCATTATTACCATTTTCAGGATGTGCACTATGAGCAGGAGTCCCAAAAGTTTCAATTGCAATTTCTGCACGGCCTCTCTGACCAATTTTCAAATTCAATTCTGAGGCTTCACCAATAACCACATAATCAGGATTATAAGCATCACATATATATTTTGAAGCTACACCTTCAAATAATTCCTCATGAACAATACCTGCAACAACAATTTTTCCGGGGAAGTTCCTATTCGTAGCATTTGCAAAGTTTGCCACAGCTAAAGCCATAGCTGATAATCCACCTTTCATATCTGATGTACCACGTCCATAAATACGATTATTTATTATCTCAGCACCAAAAGGATCTACGCTCCAGTCTTTTACATCAATAACAGGAACTGTATCAATGTGTCCATCAAAAACAATACAAGGACCTTTTATATTCCCATTCATTATTCCTATTACATTTCCACAAGCATCAACAGTTATTTCATCAAAATTTTGTTCTTCAAAAAATTTTTTTAATACTTGAGCTACATTTTGTTCTTCACCTGAATAACTTTTCTCTTTAACCAAATCTTGACATAATTTTATAAGTCTAGACTCATCATCTTTGTTCAACATTTAAAGTTCCCTTTTCAATTTTTTAATTCTTTCTTTAGCGGCTGTTTCTAAGATCTCCACACAACCATCAATTCCAAATACTTCCCGATTTAAAAAAACATCTTTATTTGAATATAATTTATATTTCCCATTAGAATAGTAATTACGATAATCGCGACGAACTATGTCTTTACGTCTAACTATTTTTTTTGACTCAACTTCAGAAGAGTTGTATTTATTTTGTATATTTTTAACCCTAAATTCAAAAGGTGCATAAATATATACTCTAAGAAGATTCGATTTATCTCTTAAAATATAATCTGAAAGACGCCCCACTATAATACATGATTCAGATTCAGCAACATCCCGAATAACACCTTTTTCTAATTCAAACAATTGATCACTCTTTCGAGCAAACCCAAGACTAGGAAAATAAGGATTATAGTCGGTCTTTGAAACACTCTCATCAGCCTTCATTAAAGATATTTCATCTTGCCCTTTCTTTAAAACAGCTTTACCAAGAATATCTTTATCATATAATTTTATTCCAAGACGAGCTGCTAATTGAAAACCAATTTCATGCCCTTCAGCACCAAAATCACGGTCTATTGTAATTACAATATTTGAATTCATAAATTTACTCCTTAAATAAAATTAGATAAGAATTTTTTACATCTTTCGGTTTTTGGATTTTGGAACATTTCTGCAGGAGAGGATTCTTCAACAATAAAGCCATCATCCATGAATAAAATACGGTTTGCAACATCCCTTGCAAAACCCATTTCATGAGTTACTACAACCATTGTCATGCCCTCTTTTGCAAGACTTTTCATTACATCTAATACTTCTCCAACCATCTCTGGATCAAGAGCACTAGTAGGTTCGTCAAAAAGTAAAATTTTAGGATTCATTTCTAAAGCTCTAGCAATAGCAACTCTTTGCTTTTGTCCCCCAGATAATGTTGCAGGGTACACATCCCTTTTATCAAATAAACCTACTCTTTTAAGTAATTCTTCTGCTTTTTCGATAGCTTCTTTTTTATTAAGTTTCTTTAAAGTTCTAGGAGCAAGCGTCATATTTTCAATTACTGTATAATTTGGGAACAAATTAAAGTGTTGGAATACCATTCCTATATTTGAGCGAAAAACATTTACATTTTTTACATGCTTTGAATTTTCACCATCAATTATAATTTCACCCTTTTGAATATTTTCTAATTTATTTAAACATCGTAGCATTGTTGATTTACCTGATCCTGAAGGACCAATTAAACAAACAGTTTCACCCTTTTCAACACTAAAAGAAATATCTTTTAAAACAACTAAATCACCAAATACTTTATTTACATGTTCACATTCTATTATTTTTTCCATAAATTCCTCTTATTAGCGTTGAGTATAATTTAATTTATGTTCAACTCTTTTTGATAAATATGTTAGGAATACAATAACAATCAAATAAATAATTGCAGCATAAGAATATAGTTCAAATGCCCTATAATTCCTAGCAATAATAACCTTTGCAGTTAATGTTAATTCATTAACAGTAATTGCACTTAAAATAGCAGTGTCTTTAAGACTTGATATTGCTTGGTTCATAAGAGATGGAATCATAATTTTTATTGCTTGAGGAAGAATAATCTTTCTCATTGTTTGGAAGTAACTTAATCCTAAACTTCTTGCAGCTTCAGTTTGACCATAATCAATAGCCTGAACTCCTGCTCTAAATATTTCAGCCATATATGCTGATGCATTAATTGCTAAAATAATTACAGCAGCACTATTAGTGCCCATTGAATTCTTAATAACACCGAAATATAAAAATAATGCTAAAATCATTAATGGAATTCCACGAACCACCGTGACATAAAAATTTGCAATTTTTTCTAATATTTTTATATTACTAATAGAGAAAATGCACAAAATAATACCTAATACAATAGCAATAAATATACCAAAAAAGGCTATTACTAAAGTCAATCTTAGTCCCGCTAAAAGCATTGGCATATATTTCCAAAACATTTCAAAATATTCCAACATAATAACTCCTTTATAATTAAAATAGAGGGGAGCTTAAAAAAGCCACACCCTCTGCATCTAACATATTTTTAATTATTTATATTCATTAATAATTTTGTCATATGTTCCGTTTGCTTTAATAGTTGCTAAGCCTTCATTAAATTTAGCTAATAAATCTTGATTTTTACCTTTAACTACTGCAAAACCATTTTGTGGTGGAGCTTCAATAGCATCAATTGCTACTTTTAAGTTTTGTTGAGCACCAATTGCAATTTGATAGCTAATTACAGGATAGTCTTCAATTAAAAAATCAGCTTGCTTATTTGCAACAGCCATCATCATACTTGCAGAATCTGGATAAACCTTTACTGTTAAATTCCATTCATCAGCATGGTCTTGTGACCATAACATACCAGTTGTTCCTTCTTTACATGCTGCAGTTTTTCCTTGTAGATCTGAGAAATCACTAATACTATCATCTTCAGCATTTACAATTAAAGCTGATCCTGATTCATAATAACCATCAGAGAAATCAACAGTCTTTTTTCTTTCTTCAGTTATATTCATACCTGCAATAGAAGCATCAATAGTTCCAGAAACAAGTGCTGGAATAATTGCTGAAAAATCCATTGGAGTTAATTCATATTCAAAACCTTCTAATTGTGCAATTGCATCTAAAAGTTCTACATCAATTCCGTAATAATCTCCCATTCCATTACCGCTTGATACAACAACACCTGGTGCAGATTCCCCTTCTTCTAATTGAATTGAAAATGGAGGATATGAAGCATCACAAGCTACAGTATAAACTTTTGACTGTGAAGCAGGACTTTGTTCAGGAGCTCCATTTGCAAAAACAAATGCACTAGCTAAGCATAATAACAATGCTGCTAAAATTAATTTCTTTTTCATTTTTTCTCATCCTTTAAATAAAAAAAAGACGCAAATATTGAATTCCAATATTATACGTCTTTGTACTTGTATTTGAGCTAAGACTATAAAAGAAAAATACTTTTAGTCAATATCTATTCTTTAATTCTATGCTTTTATATAAAATTTATGATAATCTTTCATATGAAATTATTAATTTAATAAAGATATTAATATTTGTAAAATACCTTTTTAAGAAACAACACTAATTCATTATTTAAAATGAATATAACGAATGTTTTTCATAATTTTAAATTATTAATTTAAAAAAAATTTTAACTTTTTTTTATTAATTTATTTGTAAAAAAACTTTTCAAAAAAAAAAGCAAAAAAATTTCATTTAACTCAATTTTAACTAAAAATATTAACAAATCCCATTATTTATTTAAATTTATAATGCTATAAAAATTATAATTCGTTATAATATTATATAAAATACTAAAGTATAAAAAGGAGAGTAATTTTGGATATTAATTACAGTCAACTTGAAGAAGAAATCTTAGAAAGTCTTGGAAATAAAGCCGTTTTAGTCGTTGCAACATGTAAGGATAATAGAGTAACAGCAAGAAATTTAAGTTGCATCATAAAAGATAAAAAAATTTATTAAATATAAACAAATAATTAGTAATCCAAAAGTAGCCCTTTGTATAAATAATATACAAATTGAAGGTATAGCAACTCCTATTGGACACCCCTTAGAAAATAAAAATGCTTGGTTTAAAGATTTTTATAAAGAATATTATCCACAGTCTTTTGATAATTATTCAAAAATGAAAAATGAAGTAATAATTGAAATAAATCCAACTAATATAACTCTTTGGAAATATATTAACAATAAACCATTAAGAGATTATTTAGATATAATAAACAAAAAAGCGCAAAGAGAATATTACAATATTTAATATATAAAATATCAGCAAGAGTTTAATTCTTTAACTCAAAATTATATTTGATGTTTTCTTATTTTAAACACTATGATAAAGTAAACCTATAAATAAATCATTTAGTTTTTTTCAAATTGATATTAAAAAAACAAAGAACTAAATAACATAACAATGTATTTATAATTTAATTTGAGGGTATATATTTTGATTAATAACTTAGAAGAAGGACAACTAGTAAAAACAAAAATTCTTGCAATTTATGGAGATAACATCTTTATCGATTTAAATATGAAAAGTGAAGGTATTATTGATAGTTCAGAATTTATGGGCGAAGATGGTAAACTTAGTGTAAAAGAAGGGGATACCATTAGTGCCTATTTTATCTCATATGATCATGGAGAAATGCATTTTACTACTAGACTCAAAGGAGATAAAGCAAATACCGCAGTTTTAGAACAAGCTTATAAAACTGGAATTCCCATTGAAGGTAGTGTTGAAGCTGAAATTAAAGGTGGATTTCAAATAAAAATTGGGGACAGTCAAGCATTTTGTCCCTTTTCTCAAATGGGATTTAGACAAAAAGAGGAACCAAGTTATTTTATTGGAAAGAACATGACTTTCCTAATCCAAGAATTTAATAGAGAACAACACAACATTATTGTATCAAACAGAGCTTATAAAGAAGATTTAGAAAATAAAAAAATTGAGAAATTAAAACAAGAGCTAAAACCTGGTTTAATAGTAAAAGGAACAGTTCTTTCTTTGCAATCTTTTGGAGCTTTTGTAGATGTTGAAGGTGTTCAAGCCCTACTCCCTATTTCTGAAATCAGAAGAGCTAGAGTAAAAAACATAGAAAAAGAATTGAAAATAGGACAAGAAATTGAAGCTCAAATTCTAAGTCTTGATCTAGACCATAAAAAAATGTCTATAAGCACTAAGGTCTTAACAAAAGACCCTTGGGATACAGTCTCTGCTAAGTATAAAGTGGGAGACAAAATTGAAGGAACTATTTCTAAAATAGCAAGTTATGGTTTATTTGTAACTCTTGAAGAGGGGTTAGATGGACTTATATTTATTTCAAAATTACCTAATGCAACCAATACAACAAATCTTAGTAAAGTTTATAAAACAGGAGAGACAATGTTTGTCTCTATTGATCAAATTGATGAAGAGGAACATAAAATTGCTTTAAGTCCTGCTAAATCTGATAAAGAAGAAGAAACTTTAAAAGAATATATGGCTGAACAAGATGATGATGATGGAGATACATATAATCCATTTGCTGCATTCTTTAAGAAGTAATAAACAACATATAAATTTATTAATAAAATATTCTAGATTATTCTAGAATATTTTTTTATTCATTTTTGATTTTAATTGACACTCAATTAACGTATGCTAAAATATTAATAAGTATACTATAAAATATTGGACTTGATGTTTTTACTTAATATAGGAGTAATATTATCAACTACAAAATAATTGACAAAGAACAGCTTATCCATTTATGGACTGAAATTTATAACACTGAAGGAAAACCAGATTGGTCACATATCCTGCCTTATTATGATGACAACATTTTTTTCAAAGATACAGTTCAAGAAATTCATGGCAAAGAAGAATTTGAAGCAATGACAAAACGGCTAACTGATAGATCAAAAGAACTTCAAATGAAAATTCATAATGCAGTTGAAGAAGGGAATTTAATAGTCCTTGAATGGGAAATGATTTTAAGTTTTAAAAAATATCCTAGTTCTTCTATTTATGGCCTGAGCAGATTAACAATAAATGAAGAAAGAAAAATTATTGAACAAAGGGATTATTACGATTTATGGGGGGATATTTTTGATAACATCCCTAGATTCTCTAAATTGTATAGACGATTTATGAAAAAGAAATTTGGGTAATATTATGAATAAATATTTAAAAGAATATAAATGGTCAAACATTGGCGCAATGATGAAAAATAATAAAAGAGATCCTGCTATTTGCAATGATTCTTTTGAAGGAAAACTTGTTGTAATTTCTGGAGCCACTTCAGGGATTGGTTATCATACTGCAAATAAATATGCTTCAAAAGGTGCTAATCTTTTGTTAATTAATCGAAATGAAATAAAAACTAAAACGCTATGCGATAAATTAATAAAAAAATATAATATATCTTGTAAATATTTAATCGCAGATTATACTTCTCTAGAACAAATTAAACAATTAGCCACAAAGCTAAATAATCTTAGTGAAGACATTGATGTTTTAATTCACAATGCTGGAGTATATTTGACACAAAGAACTTTTACAAAAGATAATCTTGAAACCGTCTTTCAAGTAAATTATCTAAGTTCTTTCATCCTAAATTATTTGCTAAAAGAAAAACTTTCAGCTCAAAAAAAAGCAAAAATACTTTTTGTTAATTCTGAAGGTCATCGATTTGCAATTGCAGGTCTTAAACTTGATGATTTAGATTGGAAAAAACACCACTACTCTGGACTGAAAGGTTATGGCTCTGCAAAAACTGCTCAATTATTGTCTATGATTACTTTCTCAAAATTTTATGAAGGAACAAATGTAACAATTAATGCTATGCACCCAGGGAATGTGCAAACAAATATGGGTGAAAATAATGGTAAACTATATAAGTTTTTTAAACATAATATGGTTAATCCATCTTCTAGATCACCAAAACTATCAGCTGAAGCATTATACTATCTGGGAGTATCAAAAGAAATAGAAAAAGACAATGGCTTTTTCTTTAATTTAACTACTAAAGAAATACCTGCCCCTCATGCTTTAGATACAGAAATGGCTTTGGCTTTATGGGAGAAATCATTAATACTTAGTGGATTAAAATAATGAAAAGTGATAAACAAATTATTATTGTTGGAGCAGGCCTTGCTGGGTTAACTAGTGCAGCATATCTTTCAAAAGAAGGATACAAGGTATTATTAATTGAAAAGAATAATATCTGTGGAGGTTTACTTTCTTCATTTACTCATGAAGAATTTACCTTTGATGTTGGTGCAAGGTCAATTGAAAACTCTGGAATTATTAAACCATTATTAAAAGATTTAGCAATAGATATTGAATTATTAAGAAGCAAAGTATCAATAGGTATTGAATCTGATATATTATCTTTTACTGAAATAGATAGCATTTCAAAATACAAAAAATTATTAATTAAAAAATTTCCTCAAAATACTCTAGATATCGAAAAAATATTTAAAGTAATCTATAAAATAACAAAAAGTATGGAAACGATGTATGGTTTTGATAACCCTATATTTACAAAAGATTTTACCAAAGACAAAGAGTATTTATTACATAAATTACTACCTTGGTTCCCAAAATTTCTGCTCTCAGTAATTCAAATGAATAAAATGAATAAACCTATTGATGAATTTTTGAAAAAATATACTTCAAATCAATCATTAATAGATATGATTAGCCAACATTTTTTTAAAAAAACGCCTACATTTTTTGCTTTAGGATACTTTTATGTTTATCAAGATTATTTATATCCTAAAGGCGGTACAGGAAAAATAAGTGAAAAATTAAAAGATGAAATAATAAAAAATAGTGGGAAAATATTAAATAACACATTAATTAATTCAATTGATACAAAAACACAATCAGTAATTGCAAATAATATAAACTATAATTATGATAATTTGATTTGGGCGGCAGATTTAAAACAATTGTATTCAATAATTAAAGAAGACAATCTAAGTAAAACAGAAGCAAGAAAAATCAAAAATGAGAAAACAAAACTTTTTTCTAGCAGAGGTGGAGATTCTGTTTTTTCACTTTATTTAGGCGTTAATAAAGATTCAAAATATTTTTCAAAAATATCAAATGAACACTTTTTCTATACACCTTTAAAAAAAGGCTTAAATGATACTCATTATTCTCAACTAGATGAAATTATAAACAATTTTGAAAATTATTCTAAAAAAGATATTTTAAAATGGGTTGATCAATATACTAAATTAAACACTTATGAAATATCTATACCAGTTTTAAGAGATACAAATCTTGCACCTAAAAATAAAACAGGGTTAATTATAAATTTTTTCTTTGAATATAACTTAGTAAAAAAAATTTATGATGCAGGCGGGTATGAAACTTTTAAAACCGAAATCGAAAATAAAATGATTGAAGTACTCAATAATTCGATTTATCCTTTTTTAAAAGATAATCTATTATTTCAATTTTCTTATACACCTTTAAGTATAGAAAGAATTGTGAAAACATCAGAGGGAGCAATAACTGGATGGACTTATGAAAAAGAATCTCCAGTAGTTAACAATTTATTAAAAATTTCTAAATCAATAAAAACACCAATAGAAAACATCTATCAAGCTGGGCAATGGGTATACAGTCCATCTGGAATTCCAACTGCAATATTAACAGGTTGGTATGCCGCAAGCGAAATAAAAAAACACTATCCAGTAAAAACTAAATAGTGCTAAATATATAAAATAATATACTAGTTTTTAAAACTATGGATTGGTGCAGGAATTCTACCCCCCCTATTAATAAAATCAGCACAAGATTTTGTATTAACTTTCATAATAGGTGCAAATCCAAGCAATCCTCCAAATTCAGCAGAATCACCTAAAGTTTTCCCAATAACTGGAATAATCCTTACTGCTGTAGTTTTAGCATTAACCATACCAATAGCAGCTTCATCAGCTATAATCCCAGATATGGTAGTTGCTTCAGTATCACCAGGGATAGCAATCATATCTAAACCAACGGAACATACACAAGTCATTGCTTCTAATTTTTCAATACACAAATTGCCACCTGCAGCAGCATTAATCATATTTCTATCTTCACTTACAGGAATAAAAGCACCTGATAAACCACCAACAGAAGAAGATGCCATTATACCACCTTTTTTTACTTGGTCATTTAATAGAGCTAAAGCTGCCGTAGTACCTGGACAACCGACTTCTTCAAGACCCATGCTTTCTAATATTTCTGCAATAGAGTCCCCAATAGCAGGAGTTGGAGCTAAAGATAAATCTAAAATTCCAAATGGTATATTTAATCTTCTACTTGCTTCTTGAGCAACTAATTGTCCAAGTCTTGTTACTTTAAAAGCAGTTTGTTTTATAGTTTCACATAAAGCAGTAAAATCTTTGCCCTTTACACTCTGAATTGCTTCATTAATTACGCCAGGACCACTAACCCCAATATTAATAACATTGTCAGTTTCAGTAACTCCATGAAAAGCACCAGCCATAAAAGGATTATCATCAGGGGCATTACATAAAACTACTAATTTTGAACAACCAATACTATCATTATCTTTTGTTGCAATTGCTGTTTCTTTTACTATCTCTCCCATTAGTTTAACAGCATCCATATTAATTCCTGTTTTAGTAGAACCTATGTTTACAGAAGCACATAAGCAATCAGTTTTAGCCATAGCTTGAGGTATTGCCCTAATTAATAATTCTTCACTTTTTGTCATGCCTTTAGCTGGAATTGCAGAAAATCCACCAATAAAATTTACACCAACATCTTTTGCGGCTTTATCAAGCACAATAGCTAGTTCAACATAATCTTCCTTTGTTTTACAAGCTGAAGCACCAATAAACCCCATTGGAGTAATTGAAATTCTTTTATTAACTATAGGGATTGCATAATCACTCTCAATTTCTTTTCCAACTTTTACCAAATCTTTTGCTGTAGTTGTTATCTTTTCATAAATATTCTTTTTTAATACTTCAAGATCACTATCAATGCAACTTAAAAGACTAATCCCCATTGTAATTGTTCTTACATCAAGATTATCTTTTTCAAACATTTTATTTGTATCAACTACTTCGTTTAGACTTATCATTGATCTCTCCTAAATGCGTTGCATCTTTTCAAAAATTTCTTCTTTTTGAAGCTTAATTTGAACTCCCAGTTCATCACCAATACTATGTAATTCTTCAGCTACTTTATGAAATTCTTTTGTACACTTATCTGTATCACAAATCATCATCATCTGAAATAATCCACCAACAATAGTTTGTGAGATATCCAATATGTTTATATTACTTTCAGCTAAGTAAGTACAAATACTAGCAATAATTCCTACTTTGTCTTTACCGACAACACTTATAATTGATTTTTCCATACGGCAAGTATATATAATTCGTAAAAAAAATAAAATATTTTTATTTATGATTATTGAGATTATTTATAATAATAAAATACGAAAATCTAATTTAAAAAAAACGTTATACCATTTTTTATAGTGTTTTTTTGCAATCTTTCAATCCTAATAAGACTATCCACACATAAGCTAAAGTTTTAGGTAACATTAGAGCACCAACAATTGGATAAAATGGAGCAAACAAAACAACAGCTATATAAAATAAAAATGATAAACTTATTGCAATAGGCATATTAAAATAAATATCACTCTTGTTATTTTTAGTTTCTTTAATAAATAGTACTATAATTATTATTCCCATAATCAAAAAAGGAATATTTCTAAAAAGTGACCAGCTATAAGGTTTTGTTGCATAAGTCCATCTATTTTGTGGTAATATTGATAAAACAATTCTAATTGTTGCTAATAAATAAAGAGTTAAATCCAACTTTTTATAATTTTCTTTTTTATATCTTATTTTAAACACATTATACAAAATGATATAAAAAATTGTCATTGTAATTGAAGTAACCATTTCTCCAAAACCTAAATAATAAGTAAATTGAGAAAAGTTATTATTCCAAATTGCTAAAATTCGAGGAACCAAGTGAAAGGAATCACCAAGGCCTAAAATAATAGCCATAATTCCAAATAATCTATGTTCTTTTTTTGTTGATTTAACAAAAATATAGATACCAATTGTAACAACACTAATCAAATATAAAACATCAAATAAAATTTCAAATTTTGCACCCATAAACAACTCCTTAATTAAAATAATTTTTGACTAATAAAATTAATCTTTTATATGTCTTTGAATTTCTAGTAGCATCAAAAATAATTGTATTAAAAATCAAATCAGAAGTTTCTTTTACAGCTACTAAATCATCAGTATGAATTAAATCCTTATCTTTTAAAATTGCTTTATAGATAATTTCTTTTAATTGATTTTTGTAATAATTCATTCTCTCAATTGAAACTTTCAATTCATTATTTTCAAATAGTTTGCTGTGATTTAATAAATTAAAAATTGGTGATTTTTCTTCTAAGAACAATCTATATTCCAATTCTACAGTTTCTTCAAAAGAGAGATTTTCATTATCATTAACTTTAGAAATAATAGCATTCCAATAATTTGATTCTAATTCTATCAATATATCCAACTTAGTAGAAAAATATTTATAAATCGAACCAACTGATACATTAGCCTCTTTTGCTATATTTCTAATAGATAAACCTTTAATCCCCTCTTTTAGTAAAATATCTTGAGAGGTCAAAAGCAATTTTTCTTTTGAAATGTTTTTAATATTAATTTTTGTTACTCCAATATGAACATTGTTCATTTTAATTCAAACATATCCACTTATCTAAATATTGTCAAGGAATAATAACCTACAAAAAAGTCTATAGCAGTTTACAAGTAATTTTTTTTGACTTAAATAGAATTTTTATAATAAAAACCATTATCAAAACAATACTTAATTGAAGCAAAAAATTAAGAAATATAATGCCAATTTTTGCAGATAAAAAACTTAAGGCAAAAGTTAAAATCAATGGCAAATATAAAGATAAAAATACTGACTTTTGACTAAAAAAATATGTTGAAATAATATAAGTAATAAGAGCTACATTCAAAGAAAATAATATTAAAATTAAAACAAATAATATTGTAATATTCATTTTAAAAAACATATTTATGCAAAAAAGAATAAGGCAAAAAGGAATACACATAATAAATTTTGCAACAAATGAATAATATTTAGGAATATTTAAATTTGAATAAAATATATTCACCTTATTTTGTAAATCTTTATAAATTGAATCTAAAAAATACTGCCCAACAATTGCAGCAAGACTAAGGTAAAATAATATATATCCAAAACTATTTTTATCATTTATAGCTGTTTTATAACCTGGTTCTGCAAAATATAAGATAAGAGGAATACAAGCCCCTAATAATACAAAAAATTGAGATCTCCTTGCTTTAGAGAACCATTTAAATTCATTCTTTAGTGCTATTTTAAAAAAATTAATATTAAAGTTATTGATCATAATTTAAGCTCTCTTAATATAAATTTCTTTTAATTGGTCTGCAGTAATTTCTTCAATTTCTTCATCAAAAACAGAATCAAATTCTATTTGGCCTTTTTTCAAGATTATAATTCGCTTAGCAATTTGAGAAATTATATCCAAGTTATGTGAAACAAAAACTATATTTGTAGTATCTTTTAATTTAATTAATTCTTCAATTACAACAGTTTGTGAAACATAATCTAAAGAACTAAAGACTTCATCCAAGAATAAATTTTTAGGAGAGCATATTATTGCTAATAATAGTGCTCCTTTTATAAATTGACCATCAGATAATTCAAAAACTTCATTATCCAAAAATTCTCTTAATTCAAATTTGTCTATTAAAAAATTTGTTATAGATTTATCAGCCTTAATCAAATCAGTTAATAAATTTAAATGATCATTTAATGATAAATTATTAATCAAGCCTGATCTGTTTGATCCGATAAACCATTTTGAATCATATTGGATTTTCTTTGTCTTATTATCATACGGATAAATACCAGCAAGAATTTTCAAAAGTGTGGTTTTTCCTACTCCATTATGCCCACAAAAAGCAGTGACATTATAATCATAAAATGATTTAATTTCTAAATTCTTAAAAATATATTTATTTCTCTTATATGAAAAATTAATTTCAGGAATATCCATAAAAACCACCTTTGTTAATATTATTTGTTTTATTAAAATTAGTAACATAACAATATATTAACAAAGGTATAAAGATTAATTTAAATCGACAAGCTTCTTGTTTAATAAATTATTATACAGAAAACTAAAAACGTATTAAGCTTTTTTCTCATTTTCCCATAATTGATTAGCAACAATAGCCCATTTTTTAGCTACATCTTCAGTTTTTTTAGTCAATTCCACTACATTTTCTCTATCTTTTGGTTGAGTAGACGTAGCCTTAGAATCTAAAACCATTTTTCTTAACATCTCTGGATTATCTAACAAAGGACAAGGTCTTAACATATTTTCATTAAATGGTTGATATTTTTTATATTCTTCAAATAAAGGTTGTTTTAAAGCTTCTAATAAACTTACTTTTTTAATATTAGCTGAGGAATAGTGAATAAAAGCACAAGGTTCAACATCTCCGTTTGCATTTATATGAAGATACCTTCTTCCTCCTGCAATGCAACCATTAACATACGAACCATCATTCCAAAAGTCTATTGTAAAAATAGGTTTTGTTTTTCTATATTCTCTTAACTTCTCATACATATGCTTTCTTTGTTCAGCTGTTGCAATCAATTCAGGTACTGCATCTTTTCCTAAAGGCATATATGTAAAGAACCAACCAAAATAACAACCTTTTTCTATCATGAAATCGATATACTCTTGAGAAGAAATAACAGCTTCATTCTTACTATGATAACAAGTAGAGAATCCAAACCCTATACCATATTTTTTTAGGATATCCATTCCTTCAATTACTTTTTTATAGGTTCCCTTTCCTCTTCTCATATCGGTTTCTTCTTCAAAACCTTCAATACTTATGGCAAAGGTAACATTACCAACTTCTTGTAATTTTTTTGCATAATCTTCATCAAATAAAGTTCCATTAGTAAAAGCTAAAAATACACAATCATTATGCTCTTTTGCCAATTTTATTATATCATCTCGTCTTACCATTGGTTCCCCACCAGATAAAACATAGACATAAACACCTAAGGCTTTTCCTTGTTCAACAATACTACTTAAAAGAGAATAATCCATAGAATCTTTTTGTTCATATTCAGCTGCCCAGCAACCAATACATTTTAGATTACATGCTGAAGTTGGATCCATTAATATTGCCCAAGGAATATTACAATTGTATTTTTTTCGACTTTCATCTAAAATTTTAAATCCTTCAATTCCTGCATTAATTGTTAAATTTAATAACAATCTTTTTCTCATATTTGGATTTAAATCTGTTAAAATTTTTTCTATAAAAGAATGCCAAGGACTATTTTCATCATTCCAATAATCAACAATTTTTTTATATTGGGCTTTAGTGATATCTTGCATTGGCATTTTACCTGCCCATTTAATTAATTTTGGAAAATTATCAATTGGATCTTTTTCTAAATAAGTAAATCCTTGCTGTAAGATTTTTTTACTTAATAAACTTTTATTATTTTTCATTTCTATATCTCCTTAATAAAAAATTAAAAAAATATATAAAATAAACAGATATAATTAAATTCAATCAAAATTATAATTCAGCAAAAACACCTATTAAATTATCTCTAATATCACTATTTTTTGTTGGGATTTGTTGTAAAATTGACAATATAATATAAGAATTATAAATATATATTTTTTCTTTTTTATATAAAATTCGATCTTTTACTTTTTCTAGAATTAAATTATTAATCAGATTATTCATCTTTTTTATTCTAGATTTAATATTTTTAAACATTTGATTATCTTCTCTTCTAATAGCTAACCAAACTTCAATTAATATCAAAATAATATTTGTATTATTAAATTCTTTATCCCATTTTTCATTGAGGGATTTTACTTTGTCATGGATTGATAAATTTTCAATATTTGAGATTTTTAAAACATCTTTTTCTATTGATTCAATTATGAGATAAATAGTGTTTTCAAATATCTCATCTTTAGATTTAAAATAATAATAAAGTGTTGTTCTACTCATATCACAAGCGTTGGCAATATCAACAATATCTGTACTGTAATAGCCTTTATCAATAAAAACTTTAAAAGCATTTAAAATTATATTTTTTCTAGTTTTTTCTAAACCAACAATCTTAGGCATATGTTTTTCCTTTTATCGACATGAGTGTCAATAAAAAAACATTAAATAAGTTTAATTATTAAAATAATTTGTTTAAAATATTTATTAGCTTTTAAAACAGATTATTTATCCCATCCATTTTCACTATAGAAATCACAATTTTTTATGGCCGAAATGGCACTTTTAATATAAGGAATTGTATTATTTGGTAGATTATCAATATCAAACCATGAAAGATCACTACATTTATTAGGTTCTTTATTTACAATCTCACCTTGCCAATTATTAGCAGTAAAAAAGACATCTACTCTTTCATTATTTTCAAGAGTTTTGGAATCTCTATGCATAACATGAGATACTTTTATATCTTCTTCTTTTAAAGTAATTCCAGCTTCTTCATAAGCTTCTCTTATAATACATTGAGTAAAAGTTTCACCTTTTTCAACATGGCCTGCAATAACTGAATAATTTCCATCTTCAAATCCTGTATTGAATCTACGAAGTAATAATATTTTATTATTCCTTATTAAAACTAAATATGATGCAGGAATATTTGTATTTCTTTTTTCCATAAAAAGCTCCTTAAATTAATAATAATTTAATTAAGATTTAATGACAATAAAAGATCCACAAAGGGATCTTTTATTTCGTTAAATGTTTATATTTTTTTAAAATCTTAATTTAAAACTCTTGCTTCATATGGTAATAAATATTGTGAATCTGGATTATCTACATTATCTAAAAGAATATTTTTCAAATCTTGTTCATCAATTTTTACTTTTTTATCACTCATATTGCAGATGATTCTAACTTTTTCATTTCCTAAAATTCTTTCATAAGCAAAAACATTTTCACTGTCTTCCATTATTGGATTAAAATCTCCTTCAATAATAATTTTATTATTAGATTTTAATTTAATTAATTTTTTATAATAATTAAAAACTGATGCTTCATCTTGCTTTTCTTTTTCTGCATTAAATTCTACATAATCAGGATTAACACCTATCCAAGGTTCATTTTGTGAGAACCCCGCGAATTTAGAATTATCCCACTGCATTGGGGTTCTAGCATTATCACGACCTTTTTTCAATATACTATCGAAAGCCCATTTTTTATCTTTGGCATTTTGATAAAAATTAATACTCTCAATATCTCTTAAATCTTTAATTCCATTAAAAGGCACATTAGCCATAGCAAGTTCTTCCCCTTGATAGACAAAAGAAGTTCCTTTAAGCAAATGAACTGCTGTACCCAACATTTTTGCACTTCTTATTCGATATTCACTTGTGCTTGTATTACCAAAACGGGATACACTTCTAGGTTGATCATGATTTGAAAGAAATAAACTATTCCATTTAAGAGTTTTTTGCCATTTAGTAAGAATTGATTTAAATTCTATGATACTAAAAGGCTTAATATGCCATTTATCTTCATAACCATCCATATCTACTAAATCAAATTGGAAAATCATATCTAGTTCTTTACCATCATTTACAAGAGATGGAGCATTTTCAACATTAGTAAAAGGAGTTTCCCCTACACACATGCAATCTCGTCCTACAAAACAAGTCTGTCTCATTTCTTTTAAATAATCATGTAACTTTGGTTGCATTGCAAAATATTGAGGAGAAAATACATAACCTTCCCCATCCCCTTCAGGAAGACCTTCTGCCTTTGCAATAAGATTAATAACATCCATTCTAAAACCATCAACACCTTTATCTAGCCAACGATTTATCATAGAATAGACTTCTTCTCTCACTTCAACATTTTCCCAATTTAAATCAGGTTGTTTTTTTGAAAAAAGATGAAGGTACCATTGTTTTCTACTTTCACAATAGCTCCAAGCTGAAGGGACAAAAAAAGAAGCCCAATTGTTTGGTTTATCTCTCCAAATATAGTAATTTGAATATTTATTATCTTTATCTTTAGAGGATTCTTTAAACCATTTATGTTCATCTGATGTATGATTAACTACAAGATCCATAATAAGTTTAATATCTTTATCATGGAGTTTTTTTAGCAATTCATCAAAATCCTCCATAGTACCAAATTCATTCATTATCTTTTCATAATTTCTTATATCATAACCCATATCATCATTTGGAGAATCATATATTGGATTCAACCAAACAGCACCTATTCCTAAATCAGATAGGTAATCTATTTTGTTAATTATACCTCTTAAGTCTCCAATGCCATCATTATTACTATCGCAGAAACTTCTTGGATATATTTGATATATAACTCTTTCTTCCCACCAATTTCTTTTCATTCGATTCTCCTTTTTCTCTTATAATATTCAGTTGCTGTCATACCAGTTTCTTTATGAAATAATTTAGAAAAATAGTATTTGTCAGAAATTCCAACCATTTCTCCAACTTCACCAAAACTAAGGTTTGTAGTTGCTATTAGTTCTTTGGAATTTTTTATTCGTAAGCTGTTTAGATATCTAAAAATAGTATTTCCTGTAAATTGAGAAAAGACACGATTTAAATAATCAAAAGTCAAGTCCATCTCAATTTCAATATCTTCACTATTTATTTTTTTTGTATAATTATCATTTAAATAATTTAATAATTGCTCAGTTAAAATCTCACCTTTATGTTTTTTCTCTGCAGTATCAACTTTTATTAAAACAAATTCATGCGCTACTTGAGAGAGAAAACTTAAAAATTCAACTGATACTCTTTGTTTATAAAGTTCATCTCTATCTTGATAAATTGTTATAATTTTTCTTATTTTTTCTTTATAATCAAGGTGAGAAATCCTTAAAACTTTTGGCAAATATGTAATACCATCAGTAGGAGTCGTTTCTGCTAAACAATAACTAAGTTTACTAGATCTTCTCTTTTCTAACATTTTTGGAGTTATTTCTTTTTCTGTTAAATCTGTTAAACAAAACCCTTCATCAGAAAAATGAAAATAGAAATAGTCACAAGTAGCTAAAGCATAACCTACATGCTTTACCCCTGGTTTTAATACAAAAAAATCTCCAGCTCTTAAATGGTATTTAATATTACCTTCTCTGATAAACATCTCCCCACTTATAATTACATAAACCACAAATTCTTTTTTTAGTTCACGCTGAAAATGTTTCCACGGTGTAGGATATTTAATACGCCCAGCCATACGAACTGTAGGTAAAATTTCAGTATTCAAAGAATACATTTCCATATTTTACTCCATTTCAACAACTACCATAGTCCAAAATTCTATTTTAGGAATTTTTATTGAATACAATCGTCCTTCGTCTATTATATCATAAGTGAAATCAAGTTTAAAAGGTCTAATATCATCTAAATCTGGACTTGCTAACCAAACATTTTTTACTATCCGATTTAGACGCATTTTTATAAGAACATCTTTAACTAATGGCGGAGTATTTTTTGCTTTATTCCAAAGACTATTATTATTTAATAAATTAATAAATTGGCAAGAAATTATATTTTTTGTTTCCTTTATAATTGTCCAAACACAATTTTCTAATCCAACTGGAGAAAAATTGACACCATTTGATTTAAAAACGATATCTTCATTTATTCCACCAGAGTGTAATGATGAAATATCCATTCCCTTATTCTTATAAAGCATATTTTTATAAGCTACTATAAAATCAAAATATCTAATTGTTATTGGAACAAAACTATCTCTAAGAGTTGAATATTCAGCATAATAACTATTAGAAAGGACTGCTTTATTTTCCCCCATAATAAGTTGAGTTCCACCAGAAGAATTTATTGTTGCAAAAGTAAGTCTCCAAGCATTTTCTGCTGCTTCTTGATTTGATTGCTTAAATGGCTCATCATAGCAAGCTAAAACTACATTTTCATGACCTAAAAGTTTTGCTTTTTTAATAAGTAAATATAAATCATAATATGAATCATGTGGTGGCCAAACTTCTATATATGCAGCATCACTACATCTAGAAACAGTTTCTGTCGGCCAATCATTCACAGCATTAAATATAATACCAGTATCTAGACTTTCTTTTTTAAGAGATGATTCTACCTTATCCATGAGATAGGGTATTTCATCATCTAGAAAAACAATATTTCCATTATAATCACAACCAGTTTTTGGAAATCCATAAGTATCCATATGGATTCCTTCAAAACCAATTTCCTTTACAGCCTTTACAAATTCATTTGTTATATAATCACTCCAGCCATTAGATTGTGAAATATTCATATAATAAAGCCAATTAGCAAACTTTAAAGGTTTCTTATCTATTGTATATAAACACCAAGATGGATGAGCTTTATAAATTTTATCAGTTGCAGCATATATAGCACCATATGCAAAAGCTCTCATACCAGAGGCTTTACATCTAGAAACTTTATCTTTAATAACGCTTAAATTTATCTTTCGATTTAAAGGATCAAAATATTCTTCTTCTTTAGAAATTAAATCATCATGACGATACATCCAATCATAAAATTGAACTGTATTTATATGTAGCCTTGATAAACTCTCTATCTCCTTACCATCAGATAAATTTTCAAAATCTGATAAGAACCCATATAAAACTGAATCATTAACATTTTCTTCAATTACAAAGGATCCTTGATAATCTTCAATAGTTAAAATATAACTACCAACTTCAAGATTAGAAAAAGTAATGATACTTTTACCATTATCCCTTTGAAACATAGATAAATAATCTTCTATTATAATATTTTCTCTTTGAAGAATTATCTCTTTTTGAACATTTTTATCAATCGAAACGATAACTTTCTCACCAGATAAATATCTGGCCTTACTAAAAACTAAATTTGTATTCATAAATTAACCTTTAACTGCGCCTTGAGATAGGCCACCAACAACCATTTTTTTCTGAGCAAATAAGAAAAGAACAACAACCGGAATTAACGCTAAAATAGATGCTGAGAAAACCCATTCCCAACGAGTTGAATGTTCCCCATTCAACCTTTGTAGCAACAAAGGAAGAGTAATCATTTTTTCATTAGCTCCAACTAAAACTTTTGCACTAAAATATTCTTCCCAAAATCCTTGGAATGCAAAAACACTCATAGTTCCAATTGAAGGAGTAGATAATGGTAATAAAATTTTAAAGAAAATTGTTCCATGCCCACCACCATCAATTATTACAGATTCCGATAAATCTTTAGGTATACTTCTAAAAAAGTTTCTTAAGAAAAAAGTATTACCACATATACAAGTAGAGACATAAATTAAAATTAATCCAGATCTTTTTCCAATAAGATTTATATCTGTAAAAGGAATTCTAAGCCATTTTAAAATAATAAATTGAGGTATTATATTTAAAAAGCCAGGAAGCATTAAAGTAAATATATAAACTGCAAATATTAAATCTCTACCTTTGAATTTTATTCTTGCAAAACCATAAGCTGATAAAGTAGAAATAAATATTGCAATAACCATAGTGATGAAAGTATTAACAATGCTATTAACAAGTGCTGTTGTAAATAAGGGCATTGCTAGTACATGTTTATATCCATCCAAATTAAAACTTGAAGGAAAAATCCTAGGGGGATATGGTAAAACATAACTAAAAGTTTCAAATGAATTTGAAATCATAAATAAAAATGGGATTGAAAATATTAGTAGGAAAAAAATTAAAATAATCCAATTAATAGCTTTTTTCATTAATTTTCCTCCTGATCTAATTTCAAAGTTTTATTTAAAACAAGCGTTAAAATTACAATAGTGATAGAACTGATAAGGCCAACCGCAGAAGCTTGTCCAAATTGGAATTTCCCAAAAGCTCTATCATAAAGCATGTATTGTAAAACACTTGTTCTTCCATTAGGGCCACCACTGGTTAATAGCATTACTTGCAAGAAAACATTAAAAGATCCAATAATCATATTAACTAGTACAAAAAATGTAGTTGGTTTTAAACTAGGCATAGTAATGAACCTGAATTTCTGCCAACTAGTTGCACCATCTAATTCTGAAGCTTCATAAAGCATATTAGGAATTGATTGAAGTGCAGCTAAATAAATTAACATAGCCCAACCTGTATTTTTCCAAATACCCATTATCCAAATGGCTGCATTACCAGACCATTCTCTAAGTAACCAAGGAACATAATCATCTAATATATGTGTTACATCTACTAAAAAATAATTAATTAGGCCTCTACTAGAATTATTAAACATATATTGAAAGACTAAAGAAACGATAACCCAAGAAGTTATAACTGGTAGATAGAAACCCACCTTAAATATACTTCCACCTTTCTTTAAATTATTTATAAGATAGCTAAAAATCATTCCTCCAAAAACTATGAAAGGAACTGTTACGATGGCATATAGAAAGTTATTCCTATATGCATACCAAAATTCTTTATTTGATTCAGTAAAAATTGTCTTAAAATTTTCAAGTCCAACAAAACTAATTTTACCTTGTACGATTTGATAATTTGAAAAAGCTATTCTAAGTGTAAATATCATAGGGAAAATAACAAAAACACTTATCAGTATTAACCCTGGTAATACAAATGGATAAGCATATCTCCATCCATTTAAATCTCTTCTGCTATAGTTTTTCATTCTATATACCATCTTATTTATATTTATTTAGATAGGATTGTATCTAATTCTGAAGCTAATTTATCCATTTGAGCTTGGACAGCCTCGCCATCAACAAAAATTGAAGTCATAGCATTTTTCCAAGCAGTTTCTATGTCCCCTGTATATGGAGATGGAATTCTAGCCTTTGCTGATTTAAGTTGTTCCATATATACAGACCAAACAGGATTTTCCAAAACTGCAGGGGATTCAACCATATCTTTTAAAACAGGGAGTTGTCCTGATTTTAACATTGCCTTTTGTACTTTATCACTAGTCATAAATTGTGCAAATTTCCAAGCAGCATCTTGATATTTTGAAGTCGAGAAAACAGCAATATTTTCACCACCAACAATAGAAGCACTTTTACCTTCATATGTTGGAATTAAGGAAGGAACAATACCAATATCAGCTTTAGCATTAAAATTATACCAAGGACCTTCAAAGAACATAGCATATTCACTTTCAATACCATCCCAAGCATCAACACTACCATCTAAATCTCTAATTGTAAAAATACCTTCATCATGAAGTTTTATCATAGTATTAATAGCATTAACACTTGCTGCACTATTGATATAACCACTAGCCTTTGTAAAGCCATCATCTGTTAAAACTCCACCAAATAACCAGAAATAGGTATATAAATCCCAATCACCAAAGCCAGAAACATTTAAAGAATATGTGTCTCTGTTTTTTGCCTTACCTAAAAATTCTTCCATAGTTGTTGGAACTTTGTCTAAATTTAATTCATTTTTTAATATATTAGTATTTACTACAGCAGCCTTACAGTTTGTATCTAATGGTAATCCATAGTAAGACCCTTTAAATAAATTTGTTGATAAAGGACCTTCTAAAAAATTATCTTTTAAAGCTGAAAATTCAGGATAATCACTTACAGCAGTTAAACCACCTTGATTTGCATAAGCTGCAGTTTTTGTGATTTCTATACGAGCAACATCAGGTCCATTACCAGTTCCAAAAGAAGTAACTATCATTTGATGATACTGACTACCATCTTGTCTGATACAATCAATTTTAATATTAGGATTCTCTGCTTCCCACATTGGAATTACTTCATTAAGTAAAATTTCTTCTTCACCTTCTCCATAGGTATACCAAAATTTTAAAGTAACATCACCACTTTTTTCTTCTGGAGCCCCAGATGCAAAAATTGATGAGATAACAATTATTGAAGATAATAACAATAATATAACCTTTTTCATAATTTTCTCCTTTTAAAGTGAAATCCACTTCATTTAACGGTAGTATTATAAATTAGGCAATTAGTGAAATAAATAGAAAATAATGATAATATTTGTAATATAGCGACTTTTTATACCCCTATTTAAACTATTTTTTCATTAATGAATAATTCAAAATCTTATACTTTATTTATTAATATTATCCTATCTTTCTCTTTTCTTATAGAAATATATTTTAGTATTTTTAAGTGGATTAAAATATTAAAAACAAAAATAATTCAAGCATCAAACTGATCTTGTAATCTAATTATAAGAGATTTGGAAAAACATTAAAACAAATAATTTATATTAATATTTTAAAAAATTCAAAACTCAATATTTGCTATTGAACTTATTATTAATAAGTCCTATATTAAGTCATCTTTAATTTTGTAAGAATATACAATTAAAAATAAAAGCTAGTATATTTTTTATTAAAAACCTTTTTTTTTATTAGAGTTTTAATACCAAGTTTATTATATTATCCAATAGTTTTTAATAAAGTAAAAAAAAATTAAAGTTTTTTAAAAATTTTTTTTATTTCTTTTATATCATTATTTCTCTATACAATAATAAATTATCTATATAAAATGAATATTTTTTGCATTAATTTTGCATATATATACTAGTAATGCATATTAAATTACACTATTATATTGTTCGATTATCATATCAAGGAGATAATAAAATGAATGGTGTAATAATTTTATTAATAGGCATAGTTGCTTTAATTGCCGGTTATGTTTTCTACGGTAAGCGACTAGCTAAAAAATGGGGTGTTGACGAATCAAAAAAAACACCCGCATATGAATTTGAAGACGGAGTAGACTATGTTCCAACTGATTCAAACGTATTATTTGGGCATCAATTTGCATCTATTGCAGGTGCTGCTCCAATCATCGGACCAATTGTAGCTTCAAGTTATGGCTGGGTTCCTGTACTTTTATGGTGCCTTATGGGTGGTATTTTCTTCGGGGGTGTTCAAGACTTTGGTTCTATGGTTGCTTCTGTAAAAAATGAAGGTCACTCTTTAGGTTATATTATTAAAAAGTACCTTGGTTCTACAGGTAAAGCTTTATTCTTACTTTTCTGTTGGTTATTCTGTATCGTTGTAATTGCTGCATTTGCAAACATTGTAGCTGTTTCATTTGGTGCAGTTGCTGATAACCCAGCTCTTACATTAAGTAATGGTAGCACAGCTACAACATCAAGTTTATTTATATTCTTTGCTGTTGGTTTTGGTTTCTTCTGCCGTAAAGTACGTCCTAATAAAGTATTGCAAACTGTAATTGCAATTGCATTATTAGTTATTGCTATGTTTATTGGGTTAAAAGCTCCTATCACTTCTTTAGATGTTCATGGTTGGTCATACATTGTATTCATCTATATATTTGTTGCTTCAGTTGTTCCTGTTTGGTCTTTATTACAACCTCGTGACTATTTAAATAGTTTCTTACTTATCTTCATGATTGCTGCTGCTGTTTTTGGTATCTTAATTGCTAGACCAACAATCTCATTACCAGCAGTTACTTCTTTCTCAGTAAATGGACAAACAATGTTCCCTTATTTATTTGTTACAATTGCTTGTGGGGCTGTTTCTGGTTTCCATGCTTTAGTAAGTTCTAATACTTCAAGTAAACAAATCAAAAATGAAAAAGATATGATTAAAGTTAGTTATGGTGCAATGTTAGTTGAATCTTTATTAGCCGTTATTGCATTAGTATGTGTAGGATCTTTAGGTGGAATGCCAAAAGGTGCTTCAGCACAACAAACTTTTGCTATGGCTATTGCAAACTTCTTAGATATAGTTCATATGGATCACAACTTAAGCTTAACATTAATCAACTTAGCAATTAGTGCTTTCGCTCTAACATCACTTGACTCAGTTGCTCGTATTGCAAGACTTTCTTTCCAAGAATTATTTACAAATGAAGATCAAGATCCTGCAACTATTAGCCCAATTCAAAAATTATTCCAAAACTCAATTTTTGCAACTTTAATAACATTAGTTCTAGGTTATGCATTATCTAAGGGTGGATATTTAAATATTTGGGCATTATTTGGTAGTTCTAACCAAATGTTATCAGCATTAGCTTTAAGTGCAGTAGCTGTTTACTTAAAGAAATCTGGTAAAACAAGTAAAAATGTTTGGATCCCAATGTTAATCATGATGGCTGTAACATTTACTGCATTAACAATGCTTAATATCAGCAATATTAGAGCAATTGGTACAGATAGTTTTGTATTTGCAAAACAAGGTTTACAATTAATCTTCGGTATCTTTATCTTTATTACTGGTTTATTGATTTCATATAACTCAATTAAAACTTTGTTCTTTACAAAAAAAGAAACAGCTTAATCCTGTTTTAAGAAATTAAATATAATAAAAATATTAAATGTCGTACAAATAGTACGACATTTTTTTATTATCAAAATTTATCCTTAAACTTTATCTCTTTCATATTCAAAATTTAAACAATTATGTAAAATGAATATAAGGATTAATTAATATGCAAAAGAAAAGAAAGAAACAAAAAACTATTAAAGATATAACAGGATCAATTGATATTGATACTAATTCATTAACAAAAATAGATGATTTAAAACTCTATATAGAGGAAAACGAAGAAAACTATCTTGAATTGTTAAACATAATTGAATGCAAAAATTTTAATAATTTTTTTTCATATAAGAACTTTGAATTATGCATATTTGAAAATTGTATTTTTAATTCTTGTGATTTTGAAAATTCTACATTCATAAATTGTAAATTTATTGGTTGTGATTTTTCAGGCAGCACCTTTAATAAAGCTTACTTTGATAAAATTGATATAAACATGTGTAAATTTAGTGGCTGTGCATTTACCTCTGCTAAATTATCCAATATGAAAATAAACGAATCAAACTTTAATTTAGCCTCTCATTTTGAATGTAATATCAATGATTTAAAAATAGAAAACACAACATATCTTGAATCCTTTTTTGATGCATGTAAATTACAAAACTTTAATATAAAAACAGTTAATTTTTCTAAAACAGAATTCTTTAATACGTTACTTAAAGATATAGATTTTACTACATCTACAATTGATAATATTAAATTCTCTAAAAATATGATTGAATTAAAAGGTATAATTGTTGATACCTATCAAGCAGCAGCTTTAGCTACTGTTATAGGAATAGTTATTAAAGACTATTAATTATTATTTTAATCAGTTATAAAGGTATCAATAGCAATAAAAATTGAATAATCTGGATATTTTTCTTTTAAATGTTTTGCTATTGAATCTCTAAGTGCAAATTTATCATCAACATTAAAGTCTACAACAATATCAAATGAAAGCTGTTTTTCTTCAAAATTAATATAAAAAGCATGCATTTGAATTATTCCAGGAATATTTAAAATATATTTATTAATTGATTCCATAATTTCAATAACTCTAGGATCATTTTTATTTGTGGCATAAACTCCAAATGTTAAAAGAATCCCATATTCTTCATACATTTTCATTCTGAGTTTTCTAGTAAGTTCATATATTTGTTTAGTCGTAACATTTTCTTCTAATTCGATATGAACAGAACCAATCATCGTCTCAGGTCCATAATTATGAAGTATTAAATCATATACTCCTATAATTATATCTTCTTCTTTAATTTTTGCTTTAATCTCTTTGGAAAGTTTGCTATCAATTCTGGACCCTAAAATTCTATCTAATGTTTCACTTAGCATATCCCAACCAGCTTTGATAATAACTAATGAGATTACAGCTCCTATATACCCATCAATATTTATATGCCAGAAAATAGTAATTAATGCAGAAATTATAGTTGAAGCTGATACTATTGCATCAAAAGAAGCATCGGATCCAGAAGCTACAAGCGCTGTTGAATTAACTTTTTTACCAACATTTTTTGTATATCGACCTAAAATCAATTTAGTAATTATAGCAACAAAAATAAAAGTCAACATTATTGTTGTATATTTTGTAGTTACAGGATTAATAATTTTCTTAATAGATTCTACTAGTGATGTAGCCCCTGCAAAAAATACTATAGAAGATACGATTAAAGCACTTAGATATTCAATTCTACCATGTCCTAAAGGATGTTTATTATCTGCTGGTTTTAAAGCTAACTTCATACCGATTATTGTTATAACAGAAGATAATGCATCACTTAAATTATTAATTGCATCCATCATTATTGCAATTGAAGAGGACAATAACCCTATTACCAACTTAAATGCTGATAAAAATATATTTGTAAAAATACCAACTAAACTTGTTTTTATTATTTGTTGATCTCTAGAAAGTGATTTTTTCATATTAGCCCTTTTATTATTAAATCTAATTAATAAAAATAATAGGATAAATTATCAAAAATTTAAACCAGAAACATTATCATCTTTATATTAAAAACAATACTAAATTTCTTACTCTAGAAAAGTATAATTTTCATGATGGCAAATCACTCATTATTAAAATAACAATTTAAATAAAAATTGTCATTTTTTTATTTTTTATAACTTTATATTACCATTTCTTTATTATTGGCACCAATAATATTTTAAAAATCATATAATAAATAATTTCTATAACATTAATCATATACTTACTTAGCTAAGTATTGACTTGTTCTATAGTGTATGGTAATTTTAAAAAAAATTAAAATAGGAGTATATATTTTATGTTAACTACTTTTAAAGCTACAGCAAAAAAATTAGCAGAGGGCTTACAGGTTGAAACAAGCACAAGAGGTTTCAAAATTTTACTAGATGAACCAGAAGAACTAGGTGGAACAAATGCTGGAATGAATCCAGTAGAAGCTTTACTTTGTGCTTTAGGTGCATGTCAAACAATTGTTGCTGCAGCATTTGCAGAATCTCAAGATTTTACTTTTGAAGATTTCCATGTTGAGCTTGAAGGTGATTTAGATCCTGATGGGTTTATGGGACTTTCAGATGCAAGAAATGGGTTCCAAGAAATTCGTTACAAAATGCATTTCAAGACAAGTGAAAGCCAAGAAAAATCAGAAGCTTTTGCAAAATTCATTGAATCTAGATGTCCAGTAGGAGATTGTTTAATGAATGGTGTTAAACTCGTTTCATCAGGGGTTATAAAAGACTAATTAATACTAAAGATAATGGGATTGCTTTAATTGCAATCCCATTACATATTTGGAGAAAAGATATGACTATAAATATGACAATAATTCCTGGGGGGAAACCTGGAAAAGTTGGTAAAATTAACGCAAAACTTAACAATCAAGTTAAAGTGGGAGATATACTAGCACAAGTAGAAACAGGAAAAGGAAATAAACCTGTTAAAGCCTTAGAAAGCGGGATTATTACTAAAATCTTATGTGAAGAAGGTCAAGAAGTAAAATCAAAACAACCAATGTTTGAATTTACTCCTATTGAAAATCAATCTGATTTAGCTATTAAAGCTAATGAAGAAGAATTTGATAATGAGATTAAACTTTTAGAAACTGAATTACTTATAATTGGAGCAGGTCCTGGTGGATACGTGGCTGCAATTTATGCTGCAAAAAAAGGCTTAAAAGTAACAATAGTTGAAAAAGAATATATGGGAGGAACTTGTTTAAATGTTGGGTGCATACCAACAAAAGCTCTCGTAAAATCTTCTGAAGTTTGCCATTGTGTTAAAAATTCTGCTATTTTTGGAATCAATATAAACAATCAAATAAACATTGATATGCCAAAAGTTATTGAACAAAAAAAACAAGTTGTTGATAAGCTTGTTTCAGGAATTGATTACTTAATGCAAAAAAATAAAATCTCAGTAATTAAAGGTTCAGCTAGTTTTATTTCTGCAAACAAAGTATCCCTCAAAGGTAAAATAAATTATGAAATAACAGCTAAAGATATTATAATTGCAACAGGATCTAAAATATCTAAAATTAATATTCCTGGGATGGAGCTTCCTTTCTGTATGAACAGCACTTCTGCCCTATCCTCTACTAAATTACCTAAATCAATAACTATTATTGGTGGTGGTGTTATTGGAATGGAATTTGCTTTCATTTATCGAAATTTAGGGGTTGAAGTTAATGTAGTAGAATTTATGGATAGACTGCTTACCATGATAGATAAAGAAGTTTCTCAAGAAATAAAAACTATTGCAGAAGCTGAAGGAATAAATATTTTCACAAGTTCTAAAGTGAAAAAAATACAAAGTTCAACAGATAACCAAGCTATTATAACTTTTGATGGAGAAAATGGAGAGCAACTAGTTGTTAGCGAAAAAGTTCTCTGTGCTATAGGAAGAGAACCTAATTTAGATGGATTACAAATTGAAAATGCCGGAATTAAACTAAATGAAAAAAAGAAAGGTATAGCTGTTGATAATTACTTGAAAACAAACATTGATCACATTTATGCAATCGGGGACGTAACCAACATTATACAATTAGCTCATGTAGCCTCTCATCAAGGAATAACAGCAGTTTCTTCAATAATTAATGAACCTAAAGAAATGGATTATACGGCTGTTCCAAATGTAATTTTTACAAATCCAGAAATCGCAAGTGTTGGATTAAGTGAAGATGATTGCAAAGCTAAAAATATTGATTATAAAGTTGGAAAGTTCAACTTTATGAACAATGGTAAAGCAATTACCATGAACGAAACCAAAGGCTTTATTAAACTAATTAAAGATAATAAAACAAATAAGATTTTAGGTGGATCTATTATCGGTGTTGAAGCTTCATCGCTTATTAGTACTATTACACTAGCTATTAATAAGGGGTTAACTGATGAAGAAATCAGAGAAACAATATTTGCCCATCCAACTACTTCAGAAGTAATTCATGAAGCAGCATTTGGATTAGGAATAGGAACCTTACACGAATAATGAATAAAATTTATTTATCAAAAGAAAATAATCCTTATTATAATGTTGCAGCTGAACATCAGCTATTATTAGAAGCAGATGAAAATACAAGTTTGTTCTTATGGCAAAATAAAGCAGCTGTAATTTTTGGTAGAAATCAAAACATTTTTGCTGAAACTGATACTGAATATTTAAATGAAAATAAAATCTCCCCTGTAAGAAGATTTTCCGGCGGCGGAGCTGTTTTTCAAGATTTAGGAAATGTAAATTTCACTTTTATAACAAAAGAAAAAAATGCAGACACTCAAAAATATTTATCAGTAATAAAAAATGCTGTAGCCTCTTTTGATATAAATTGCGAATTTAGTGGAAGAAATGATTTACTAGTTGAAGGGAAAAAATTCTCTGGACATGCCTATTATACAAACGATGACAATTATCTCTACCATGGAACTCTCATGGTTAGTGTAAATTTAGATATGTTATCAAGAGTTTTAAACCCTTCTTTTCTAAAACTAAATTCTAAAGGAATTGATTCTGTAAGAAGTAGAGTTATTAACTTATCACAAGTTAATAGCTCTATAAATACAAAAAATATCATAGAAGCAACAATAAAGTCCTTCAAAGCTGAATTTGGGAACTTTGAACCTATAATTAATATTGATAGATATAGTTTTACCGCTCCACTTTTTGATAAAATAAATAAAAATAATTGGATATATGGTGAAGCTCCAGAATTCAATATAACAGTAGAGAAAAAACTATCCTTTGGCAACGTTTCAGTATCGACTAATGTTATTGATGGAAAAATAAAACAAATAAAAATCCAAACAGATAGCCTTAGCCTATTTGATTTCTCTCAATGTGAAAAACAACTAATTGATTCAGTATTTGAAGAGGAAAAAGTATTTAATTATATTGATAATTTTTCAAAAAATAGCTATATAAAATAAATCATAGAAAAAAAGATATAAATATTATATAATTAGTTTAATATTAAAATAGGTTGGTAAAATTATGTTTAATCTTGATGATTGTTTTGCTTTAATTACAAGTCGAAGTGGAAAAGTTTTTGCAAAAACATTAGATGAACAACTCTCTTCTCATGGTATCCCAAGAACACAATGGATAGCTATGTACTATATACACATCAGTGACGACATTACTCAAAAAGGACTTGCTGATAAAATGGCTATTAGAGAACCAACAGTGGCTAGAATGCTCCAAAAAATGGAATTTGATGGATTTCTATATAGAAGTGGCAATAATAATGATAAACGTATCAAATGTCTTAAATTAACAGATAAAGGAACTAAAGAATTTTTAAAACTTTTACCAATTGTCGAAAATTTCAAAAACCATACTATATCAGGTATCAGTGAAGAAGATCTACAAACATTTAATAATGTATTAAATAAGATGATTGAAAATACTTTAAACCAATAATTATATAAAATATTTAGCTTTATATTTTGTTCTACTATAAAAGAAAAAAGTATTGTCCTATTAATATTTAATTGAACAATACTTTTTTTTAAGTTATTTTATAAATAATTTTAATAAATACTATTTATCTTGACCATAACAATTTTTTACAAAATTTTTCATGGCTTCAATATTTTCATTTGATATATATATGGGACTTCCATTAGAAGCTTCAATCATATAATTTATTTCAGCAGTAACTTCAAGAACTTTACAAACTCTAAATGCAGTTTCTAAATCACAACCGACACCTACTGCTCCATGAGACTGAAGCAAACAAGAATTAGCTATTTTACCTAAAGCTTTCGAACAATTTTCTGAAAGTTCTTTAGTACCAGGAAGTGCATAATCAGCACATTTACAAACATCACCTAATGCTTGAGCCGCTTCATCTGTAATTAATCGAATATCTTTCCCTTGACATGCATAAATCATTGAATACATTGGATGAGTATGAATTATAGCATTAACTTCTGGCCTATTATTAAAAATAGCCAAATGTAAATCTTTTTCTATTGTAGGTTTTCTTTTTCCCTCTACAATTTCACCATCTAATTTACAAACTATAATATCATCTTCATTAATTGAATCATATGACATTGCACTTGGAGTCATATATACATAATTTGTTTTTGGGTCTCTTAAGCTAATATTTCCCCAAGTTTCAATTGTTAACCCTGAATTATACATTTTTAATCCAGCTGCGATTAATTCTTTTTTAAAGTTCATAATTTTTCCTTACTTATTAATTAAATTCTGCTAAATAATCTTTAAAACTACTAACATCATTCTTTAAAATTACTTTTACACCAGTATCAATACTTTTTTCAGCTTCTCCACCTTCAAAAATCTTGACCATATTATCTACACCCAATCTACCCATTTCTGCTGGGAATTGAGCTACGGTTGCTAGAAATTCTCCACTTTCAACTAAATTTAAAGCTTCACTAACTGCGTCAAATCCAATAATTTGTATTTGATCTTTCAAACCTGCTTCATTAATAGCTCTTAATGCACCAATACCCATATTGTCGTTAGAACAGAAGAATAGTTCTACATCAGGATTTGAACTAATGATATTTTGAGTTACTGTATAACCTTGGTCTACTTCCCAGTTTGCTGTTTGCTCTGCTACAATTTTAATTGTATCTTTTGCTCCATCAACAAAACCATTGTATCTATCTGCAGCATTTGTTTGACCTTCAATACCTTTTAAAATTGCAGTTTTTGTTCCTTTAGGGAAATGTGCAGCAACATATTCACCAGCCATTTTTGCACCTTCATAATTGTTAGTACCATAAAATGGAACATCAATTCCAACATCATCAATTACTTTTTGTGTTAATTTTGTATCTAAGTTAATAATTGGAATATTAGCTTCTTTACATTGCTTTAAAGCAGATTCTAATCCATCAGAAGAACTTGGAACTAATAAAATACCATCAACACCATTTGCAATCATATTTTCTATAATTGTCAATTGTTGAGCAGCACTAGAATGTTGATCACCAGCTTGAGCTTCAACCTTTACTCCAAGCTTTTTACCTTCAACAATAGCCCCATTTGCTAATGTAATGTGATATTCATTATTCATTGTCATTCCAACAAAACCAATTGTCTTTTCATCATTATCAGTTTCCTGAGTACCTGATGCAAAAACAGAACCTAATGATATTGATAATATCAACATAACCAATATAAAAACTTTCTTCATAATAATCCTCCTTTGAAGAAATTAATTTTATTCACTTTTTCTTTCCTTTTGTTTATCTGCGAAAACAGCTCCAACAATTACCATTCCAATAACAATAGATTGATAATAAGTTGCAACATTTAATATTTGTAAACCACATGTTAGAGTACTTAATAAAATAGCTCCAATTAATGTATTTCCAATCTTTCCTTTACCTCCAGATAAAGAAATTCCTCCGATTACGGTTGCAGCAATTGCATTCATTTCATACCCTGAACCTGCATTTGGATCGGCATAAGTTAATCTGGCTAAAAGCATAACCCCACCAATGGCCGCAAAAATTCCAGATAATACGTATACCAACATTTCTGTTCTATAGACTCTAACTCCAGATAATCTTGCTGCTTGAATATTTCCTCCAATTGAATAAATATGACGACCAAAAATTGTTTTTTGCATAATAAATATCATTAATAAATAAAAGAAAATTACATAAAAAACTGAAATGGGAATTGTTCCAAAGACTTTGGTGCACATCAAAGCTCCTAAGCCCTTAGGAAAACTTGAAATTGGTTGCCCACCATTTATCAATAAAGCAAGACCTCTTGCAATTTGCATTGATCCTAAAGTAACAATAAAGGAAGGAACTTTACCATAACTTACAAAAACGCCATTAACTAATCCAAATATTCCACCAGCTACAATACATAATAGGCAAGCAAAGAATAAAGGAGTTCCGGCTTTTATTAATAAGCCACCAAAAATTCCAACAAAACCAACTATTGAGCCAACACTTAGGTCAATTCCTCCAGTTAATATAACTAAAGAGGCCCCAATGGCAATTATAGAAATTATACTTGATTGAGTAATAATATTAAAAATATTAACCAAGGTAATAAAGTTCTTGCCAAAGAATTGACAAACAATTTGAAAAACAACAAAGACTACTAATATACCTAAATATAGAGTAATTGATGAAATATTTATATTTTTATTTGAATTAAGCTTCATTTATCTCTCCTTTTATAATGCTGATTCCATGATTTGTTCTTGAGTTAAGGAATCTGAATTTTTTATAATTGAACTAATTTGACCTTCTTTCATTACTAATATACGGTCACTCATTTTTTGGATTTCGACTAAGTCAGATGAAATTAATATTATAGAGGCACCTTCCGTTATTAAGTTGTACATGATGTTATAAATTTCTTCTCTTGCCCCCACATCAATACCTCTAGTGGGTTCATCAAAAATATAAATTGAAGCATTAGAATATAACCATTTTGCAATTACAACTTTTTGTTGATTACCTCCAGAGAGGTTAACTACATTTTGATTAATTGAACCACCTTTAATATTTAGATCTTTAACGTATTGTTTTGATTTTTTAGACATCATTATTGTATTGATAAATGGATTTGCGACTTGTTTAAGATTTGGCAAATTAATATTTTCTACAATATTATGCATTAATATTAAACCTTCATCTTTTCTATCTTCACTTAGATATACAATCCCATTTTCAATATTTTTATCTAATCGAGAAGACATTTCTTCATCATTAAAAAATATTTCACCACTTGTTTTTTTATAATCACTGATAATACATTTAGCAATTTCAGTTCTTCCAGAACCAACTAACCCCGCAAAACCTAGTATCTCACCTTTATATAAATCAAAATTAATATCTTTTAATAATTTTTTATAAAATAAATTTTTAACAGTTAATACTTTTTTTGAATAATCTACTACTTCATTATGAAGTCTTTGAAATTCTACATCACGACCAACAAGCATTTTTGTTATTTCTGCTTCATTTGTATCACAAATATTTACTGTTCCTATATAGGAACCATCTCTCATTACGGTACATCTATCACCAATTTCAAAAAATTCATCCATTCTATGAGAAATATAAATAATACCTATATTTTCTTTTTTCAAATCCTTAATAATGGAAAATAAAAGTTTTGTTTCTTTATCAGTAATTGATGCAGTAGGTTCATCTAATACAAGAATTTTCACTTCATTTGAAATAGCTTTTACAATTTCTACTAACTGTTTCTGAGCAACACTCAATTCATGAACAAGAGTTGTAGCTTTTACTTCAAGTCCAACTTTTTTCATTAAAATTTGAGCTTCTTGAATTTCTCTTTTTGTATCTATTTTTAGGCCTTTTTTATATTCTTTCCCGAGAAAAATATTCTCGAAAATTGATAAGTAAGGGATTAAATTAAATTCTTGGTAAATAACACTAATCCCTTTTTTTAAAGCAGAAATAGGTGTAAGATGCTCCAATTTTTCATTGTTTAAAATTATTTCACCACTATCTAATTTGTAAGCACCAGAAAGAATTTTCATTAATGTACTTTTCCCTGCACCATTTTCTCCAGCTAAAATATGAACTTCACCTTTTTGTATTTCTAGATTTACACCTTTCAAAACTACATTCCCAAAAAACTCTTTAGTTATATTTTTCATTTCTAAAATATTATTAGCCATTTGAAAATTCCTTTTTATTTAACAAATCATAATAAGAATTCAAAATTGAATTATTATTTGAATCTATATAATAAGAAGTAGTATCAATACTTCTAGATATGATATTTCTTAGATCTTCAATTGTTTTTTCATTTTCAAAATATTTAATTTGAGACAAAATATTCCCTAATGAAGTACTCTCTTTTCCACAAGTAATCACTTTTTTCTTAGCTATATTGGCTGTTAACTGGCATAAAATTTTATTTTGAGTTCCACCACCAACCATATAAACAGATTCAAATTTTTTATTATTTATTTTATCGATTTTTTCTAAATTAATAGCAAAATTACAAGCCATTGAATAATTAAAACTAGAAAAAATTAATTCCCATTTTTTTCCTGTTTTAACTTGGTTTGTTTGAATAAAATAATTCCAAATTTCATTAGACATATTAATAGGATTAAAATATCTTGAGTCAGTTACAATAAACAATGGAATATCTTTTCCCTCTGATTCCATAATCATTTTGTCTATGTCTTTCCAACTTATTTTCTTATTAATTTCTGCTTCATATTCACTTTTTAGTTTTTGAACAATAAACATTCCTGGGCTATTTTTTAACAACGTAATCTTTCCAAACGCACCAAGTTCATTAGTAAAACCATTGGATATTACATCCTCAGTTATTATTGGTTTTTCTATTTCAGATCCAATCAATGCCCACGTTCCAGCACTAATAAATGAAAAATTAGCAGTGTTAGAAGGAATTGCTAATATTGCTGCTGCTGTATCATGAGATGGGACACAAATTACTGGAATATCATAATCAATTTCTAATTGTTCTTTAACAATATCTTTTAAATTTGATATTCTTTCACCATGTTTTGGTATGTTACAAAAAAGAGAGGGATTAATACCTAAAACCTCACAAGCCTCTTTACTTATAGCTTTACTACTAACATCAAATAACTGAGTTGTAGAAAGTTCACTTGGTTCATTTAATTGCACTCCTGTAAAAAAGAAATTCAATATATCTGGAACCATTAAAACTTTTTTAGAATTATTTTTAATCAACGATGAATTATTTAATAAAGATTTCATTAAATAAGCCGAATTAATTCTATCTGATAAAATACCTGTTAAATAAAAAAGATTTTCTCTTGTTTCATCAGATAATGCATTTAAAATCTCATTTCCATGCTCATTTCTATATGAACAAGGATTACTTATCATAGATTCTTCTTCATTAAAGAATGCAAAATCTACACCCCAAGTACAAATTCCTATAGAATCAATTTTTATATCTTCTTTTACGATAGTTTTCAAACCATCTAAAAGTTCATTATAAAGATATAAAATATCCCAATGATAATATTCATTAAATTTTACCATTCTGTTTTCGATTTGCTTAATAATTCTAGTAATTATTTTCCCATTTTCATAATTACCAAGAATTACTCTGCATGAAGAATTTCCACAATCGAAAGCCACAATACTCCTTTTGTCACTCATTATTTTTCCTTTTATTGTATCTTTATTTTTAGATCAAAGTTTTTAGCTACATCTTTTAAATATGAAAGTTGTGCAACTTTTAAAGATTCTAAATCTCCCATTTCATAAAGCCTTCCTAACCCTAAATATTTGGGTAATCCCAACCGATGATAGGGTAAAAAAACAATTTCTTTAATATTTTTTTTAGTCTTTATATATTTAAAAAATTTATTTATATCTTCTATTGAATCATTACATCCTGGAATATAAGGATATCTAACAGACAGCTCTCCTTTAAAATTTTCTGACAACCAATCAAGATTCTTTAAAATTAAATCATTTGAATGTCCAGTTAATGCTTTATGTTTTTCTTTATCCATTTGCTTGATATCAAAAAAGATATAGTCAATTGCCCCACTTACTTCAATAATATTTTTTGTTGCTACATATCCACAGGTTTCAACTAAAGTATTTATATTTTCCTTTTTTAGAATTTGAGCTATATTTTTTATTGCCTTTGAATTTACTAGAGGTTCCCCTCCAGTAAAAGTAACACCACCTTTTGAATTTAAATAATATTGCTTATCTTTTAATATTTGTTCAATCAATTCGCTTTCAGAATAATATTTACCAACTAACTCTCTTGCTCCAACGGGACAAATTTCTACACATTTTTCACATTGAATACATTTATTATTATCAGTTATATATCCAAAACCAGATTTAAATTCGATTGCTGAAACAGGACAAGATTTAAGACAGTTCTCACAAGAAATACAAATATTATTTTTAACTAAAACCTCTGATTTAAAACTTTGAGATTCTGGGTTTGCACACCATTTACAGTTTAAATAACAGCCTTTTAAGAAAATAACAGTTCTAATTCCTGGCCCATCAGCAATACCAAATCTTTCAATATTAAAGACTTTTAATTGGTTTTCCATAATATCTTAATTTTTCCAATTCAATTCTGTTCTGTTAATGATATCTAGCTGACAATCTTTTGATAAAGAAGTAAATAATGCACTATATCCAGAAACTCTAACCATCAAATCTCTATAATCATTTGGATTTTTCATTGCTTTTTTGAAAACTTCATTATCGACAATATTAAATTGAATTTGTTGACCATAGTTTTTGAATAAAACTTTTATAACAGCAATTAATTTTTCTTTATTCTCTTTGGAACTTACAATTGATTGAGCTAGTCTCATATTAAAGATTGCCCCTTTCTGAAACCAAATGCTAGGTAATTTTATTATAGAATTACAAGCAGCAGTAATCCCTTCTTTTTCAGAACCATTTGCAGGAGAGATACCATTATTAACAGGATCTCCAGCCTTTCTACCATCTGGTGTTGCTCCAATACTTTTACCAAAAGCGATATTACCTGAAACTGGACTTTGGCTATAGGAAAAACAGCAAGGTATAGGACCTTTTCCATATTTATAACCTTTACAATCATATCTATATGTTTTTCCAATAAAGTCCTCAATAGCAACAACCCATTTATCTGCTTGATCATCATCATTACCAAACTTTGGAACCTTATTTTTTAATATTAATTGTATTTCAGCACCACTAGGTGTTGTTGAATTATCTTCAAAATTTGTTTTTAAAGCATATAATAATTGATCCATATTAAATAATTTCTTATTAAATACTGCATAATCAATTGCAGCCAAAGAATCTCCAGAACTAATAGTTCCTGCAGTAGGACCTCCATCAGCAGAATATATTGCACCACCTTCTACTAAATCTTTAGCTCTAGCAATACAATCTTCCATCAATGAGGATCTAAAAGCATTTATATCCATATCTACGTGTAATTCATCATTGATATATTCTGTTTGGACTTGTAAATCGATAAAATATTTAATTAATTTTTTATATTCTTCTAAAATTTCTTCAGAACTTTCAAAATCTTTAATATCTTTCTTCATATCATAAAAATGAAATCCTGTTTTTGGATCTGTACCATTATTCAATAAAATATCTAGTATTTTTTCTACATTTAACCATGGACCTTTTGCAGCAAAATCCCATTTACCAGGAATAGAAGCTTCTATACAACCAGTAGGAACCCAGTTATGTTGGTCTTCTTTTTTTATTCCCATATTATCTAAAGTTCTCATGAAAGCTAAATCATTATAGAACGCTGGTTGACCCCCTTGATGAGCAACCATTGCATCTAAAGCTTTCAACATAAATTTATCACTTGTTTTATCAAACCACTTTACTGAAACAGAAGGAGTAAATAATTTTAAATTTTCACATGCTTCAACACATAATTCAGAAATAGTATTTGTAGCATCATTACCATCATTATCTTGACCAGCTACAGCTATATTGATGAACATTTGATAACCTAAAAAGAATTCAGTATCAGGCCAGCTTCTTAATTTATTCAACTCATTACATTTAATATAAAAACATTCAATTAATTCTAAAGCTTTCTCTCTAGAAATTATTCCTTTTTCTAAATCAGCTTTATATAAAGGATATACATATTGATCAAAACGACCTAAAGAATATGCATGACCATTAGATTCTAAGTGAATTGAAAGCAAAATGATAAAAATAGCTTGTACTGCTTCATGAAATGATTTTGCGGGATTAAGAGGTACGTTTTTACAAATATCAGATAATTCAAACAATTCTTGTTTTCTTTGAGTATCAGAACATTTCTCTGCCATTAGTAAACACTGATTTGATAATCTATTAGAAAAGTTTACAACAGCATTATTGCTTATTAATATAGAATTTAAAAAAGCTAATTTTCTCTCATAATCTATTTCATTTTTATCTAAAGCATCAATAGCATTTTTTGTCCTTTCTATAACATCTCTTAGCCCTTTTTTTACAACTAATTCATAATCAACAACAACATTACCAAGACCTGCCGCTGAAACCCAAGTATCATCTATAACATTTGCATCCCAAGCTTCATTAATTTTTTTTGGAAGAGTTTTTCTAAATGTTTCATAAAAAGATTTTCCTTCCCAATATTTAATGCATTCCAATATTTCTGTTTTTTCTTTTTCTTCACAAATAAACGTATCACCAGGTCTTTTATCCAAAAAATAAGGCGTTCCAGATAACTCGTTTTTTAGCCAATCAACAGAATATTCAGGATAAATGGGAGAAGCCTTTGGCCATTTAGCCATATTTCCAATTATAAGTTCCCCATCATTAATATATAAGCTCATTTTATCTAAAACTTCATAGAAAGCTTTTGCTCTTCTTTCTGAATTAAATAAACCCTCAGTTTTTTTCATTGATTCTGTAAAAATTACACATCTTTGAGAACAAACTCTTGGCTCTACATCAAATAGGTTTTGTCTCAATTTACTAGTTCTATTATTCATTTGCTTCTCCCAAACTATGTTAAAATGTATCTTGTTACATTTATAGTAAGTTATAAAAATTCATCTGTCAATAAAAAAATAATTTAATTATTTTTACTAATAATTTTGATATTTTTAATAGTTTATAACTAATATTTTTAGGTTTTTTATATTTTTTTAATAAAAAACTTATTTATTACCAATTATATGATTTATATAATTAATTTTAATAAAGAACAAATTGATTACCTCTTTTAAAAGCAAATTATTAAACTAATTGCCTAAATATGTATCATGTTACATATTTATAAAGCAATTCACATTTTTTTATTGTATTTTTCTTTCATCTATATTACTATACTAAATGAACATTATATATTAACATTTAATTAAATGTAACATGTAACATATTAGAGGATTTATGGAAGAAAACAAAAATAACAAATCTATTGGAATTAGAGAAATTGCAAAATTAGCAGGAGTATCAACTGCAACAGTATCTAGGGTTATAAACAAATCTCCTTCCACATCACAAAAGGTTAGAGAAAAAGTTGAAAAAATTATAGAAGAATATAATTATATTCCAAATCAGAACATTAGAAATATTTTTTCAAAAAGTTACAATTCTATTGCAATATTTATTTATGATATTGACAATCCTTTTTTCACTAGATTAATAAAAGAATTAAATAAAATTTGTTTAAAAAATAAATATACATTATTAATATGTGATACAGAAAATGAAAAAAATCGTGAAAATGAGTATTTGGAATATTGTTTAGCAAATAGATTTTCTGGAATTATAGTAACAGAAGGTATAGATTATTCAATTTTTGAAACACATGAGCTTAATTTGCCTATTGTAACATTAGATAGAAAAATAAATAATCATTTTTCTGTTGTTTCCTCAGAAAATGTTGAAGCAGCTAAGAATGTTGTTGAATATCTATATAATTTAAATCATAGAAAAATTGCATTTGTTGGTTGTTCTAATGATTATATGAGTGTTATTAGCAGAAAAGAAGGTTATTTAAAAGGTTTGAAAGATAAAAATATTCCTTTTAAGGCTGAATATATTTATGAGAAAGATGGAAAGTTAGATTTAGAAAATGGGACAAATGCACTTAAATATTTTCTAACACTAAGTGATCCGCCAACAGCAATAATTTGTGCTAATGACATTATTGCTTTAGGAATTATTAATGAGGCAAGAGTACAAAATTTATTAATTCCTGATGATATTTCTATTGTAGGCTTTGATAATGTAATAGATCTAATTCATTACCCTACAATCACAACAGTCAAACAGGATTTAAAAAAAATGGCAAATCTTTTATTTGATTTAATCACAAATCCGCCAGAAGAACCCAAATCAATAAAAATCGATACAAAATTAATCCAAGGATATACAACTAAACGCTGTCTTAAGTAATATAACAATTTTAAATATAATCTGATTCTTTAGCAAGGAAGCATTTTCCTTGCTTTTTAGTATCCTCCTAAGTATCCTTAGCTTAGGAGGATTTATAAATATGAATGATTTAAAAGAAAAATATGATAATTTAGCACCAGATTCAAGTAAAGCTAAGATAGAAAAAACTGCTCAAGATTTAGAGAGACGGCAATATATGCCACCTTTTCTTCTAGAGGTAAAAGATTTCTTTCACATAACAAAAGAAAAGATGCTAGATGAATATAATAGAGTCATTAATCTACCAGAAGAAAGTAAAGAATTAAAAACAGTAATTGGCATTAACGATTCAATTCAAATTAAAGATAAGCATTTAAGAACCCTTCTAAATCAATATAATTTACTTTGTGAACTTAGAGAAGGAAAGGCTGAAGCTTGGGATACTGTTAATGAATTATATGAAGATGATTAATTTCTATTATTTTAATTAAAAATAATCATAATAATTTTCTATTTTTTCATAAAACTACTTATTATTTATTAATAAGTAGTTCTACTCTAAATTCCTCTTTTTACATTTTTTTAGACAATTTTTACAAAATTTGTCCCAAAACTTGAAAAAATTAAATTATGTTAATTTAAATTTTTTTCATTAAAATTATATATAAAATTAACAAAAATAATTAATTTTTAATTTTTTTTCTGTTAAAAAACATCTTTTTTTCGATAAAATAATCAGAAAAAAATATGATTTTTTGTCAAAAATTTATTTTTTTTAATATATTTTGTAAGTAAAATAATATAATAAAATAAATAGTAAAAATCTGATAAATTTTATTATTATTAGTTAGCTTATTAAATATTCTTTATCAGCTTTAATATGATAATAACTTCATATGAAATCATGTTCATTTTAAGCAATTTTTTATAAGAAAATTTTGATATGAAGGCTTTATTATTACAGCATTATAATACAATCAAAATAGATTTTTCTTTATTAGATAAAGAAAGTGATAGCACAAAAAATAAATTACATTTATATGATTTACTTGTCAATTTAACTGAATATTTAAAAATTAAATTATTAGCAAAAAATATTCAAAATAAACACCAACTAGTATATGCAAAAAATCTTAAAATACAAAATGTACAAGGAAATTACTTTGTACAACCTATGAACTTTAATAAATTTTTAATTTTCTTACAAAAATATCAAACTGGTTTATATATGCCCATGCTATCAGAGACCTATAATAACAACCTTTCTTGAAAAGAAAATATGATGTTTTCTTATTATTATGAAATATCATGTTCCTAAAATATATTTAATAAAATAAAAACTAAGAGAGACTCTAATATAATAATTAATACTCTCTTAGTTCCTTTATATATTTAGAATTTAATCATTTCTAAACTTTGCCGGCATTAATTCATTTGTCATTGGTGTACTTGTAAAAATGTTATTCCAAGTGGTTACTTTTTCAACATTCCAATTGGATAAATTAGCCTTAAACTTAGTATTATAAGAAAACATACAATCCATATTGGTAACTTTTTCAACATTCCATCTTGAAAGATCTTGATCAAATTCAGAAGTCATATAAAACATAAAACGCATATCAGTTACACTACTTACATCCCAACTTGATAAATCTGAATTAAAAGCTTCATTACTATAAAACATATAACGCATATCAGTTACACTACTTACATCCCAACTTGATAAATCTGAATTAAAAGCTTCATTGCTATAAAACATATTACTCATATCAGTTACACTGCTTACGTCCCAACTTGATAAATCTGAATTAAAAGCTTCATTGCTATAAAACATAACACTCATATCAGTTACACTGCTTACGTCCCAACTTGATAAATCTTGATTAAAGCTATTAGCATATTTAAACATACCACTCATATCAGTTACACTGCTTACGTCCCAACTTGATAAATCTGAATTAAATTTAGTAGCATAAGCGAACATATCACTCATATCAGTTACACTGCTTACGTCCCAACTTGATAAATCTGCACTAAAAGATTCATCATGAAAAAAGATTTCGCTCATATTCACTACGCTGCCAACATTCCAACTTGATAAATCACAATCAAAATTTTTAATAGTTGAGAACATAGAGCTCATATCTGTTACATTACTGACATCCCAACTAGATAGATTTGCATTAAACTTTTCAGCATAAGCGAACATAGAACTCATATTAGTTACATTACTTACATCCCATTTTGATAAATCAGAACTGAAAACTTTATTAGTATTAAACATATAACTCATATCGGTTACACTACTTACATCCCAACTTGATAGATCTGAATTAAATATTTCATTTCTATAAAACATAGAATACATATTAGTTACGTTACCAACATCCCAAGATGATAAATCGCAATTAAATGACAAGTTTGAATAAAACATCCTATCCATATTTGTAACACTACTTACATCCCATTTTGATAAATCTCCATTAAAATTTTTATCAAACGCGAACATAAAACTCATATTTGTAACACTACTTACATCCCATTTTGATAGATCTCCATTAAAATTTTTATCATACGCGAACATAGAACTCATATTTGTAACACTGCTAACATCCCAACTTGATATATCTTGATTAAATGCAGAAGCATCAGAAAACATACAACTCATATTTGTAACACTACTTACATCCCATTTTGAAATATCAGCATTAAATTCCGATTGACCTCTAAACAAATAAGACATATCAATAACATTACTTACATCCCATTTTGAAATATCAGCATTAAATCCAGATTGATCTTTAAATAAATTAGACATAGAGTTTACACCAAAAACTTCTATATTATTTAATTCTGCAGCACTACTTGAATTTATTAATGTTGATAAATCAGCCTTAGACATCGGAGTAACAGCATCTTTATCAACTATTTTTGCTCTATCATTTCTTAAGATAATCTTAGCTTCTACAGTTGAACCAACTTGTGCAAAATAATAGTTATCTGTAATTTGATTATCTGCATCAACTGGATTTAAAGTTAAAATTCCAGTTTTTGAATTAATTTTTGCATCAGCTATTTTATTATCAGACGAATCATATAAACTAAAATCATCTGTATTAGTAATAAGATTCTCACTCTTTTTTGTAAGTTCATATGAATTTTCATTAATAGTCCACTTTGCATAAAGAGTTTTATTTCCAATATTTTCATTAGATATTTGAGTTATTTCGTTTAGAAAATGACTATCTGTATACCATCCGCCAAATTCATAATCTTCCTTCGTAGGTTCTTCAAGAATAATTGGTAAATTCTCATTAATATAGGTACTAGGATTTGAAGCTTTATTAGTACCACCGTCTAACTCATAAGATATTTGATAAACTTCAGGATCAACTGAACAACTTATCAAAACTGAACTGAATAATAAAAATATAAATAATTTTTTTATTATTTTTTTCATAAAAGTACCCCCTCAATAAGCACAAACATAACAACTGTATCACATCATTATATTAATGAGTACTAAATGGAATACTATTTCACACATATGTAAAAAATTTGTTATAACAACATTTCTAAAACATTTTTGATAAAACACATTGAAAAGACTTAATTTAACAATTATTTCTAATCCAAAACTATATATACTCGATAAAAATTAAATATTATGCATTAATAAAAAGAAAGAGGAAAATATGAAAAGTTTAAATGCTGTTGATAAAGTTGAAATAACAGTAATAATGGATAATTATGCTGATTGGATTTTAGAAAATACTAAATATGTTAATAGAGCTATGGATTCTAAAAATGGAAAAGAATTAAAAGTGCCCCTAATGGCAGAACATAGTTTATGCCTTTTTATAAGCATACATGATGGAAATAAAAAACATAATATTCTTCTCGATACTGCTGAAAATGGAATATCACTAAAAAACAATATTGATATATTAGAATTAGATTTAAAAACAATTGAAGATTTAGTAATTAGTCATGCCCATAGCGATCATACTCATGGACTTTCTTGGGTTATCTCTCAGCTAAATAACAATGCAAATGTTATAGCACATCCGGATGTATTTCTAAGTGGAAGAAGTTTTGTTGATAATGGTGAAACAATAATCAATGATTGCCCTAATAAAGATAATATTATTTCTCATGGTAATCCTATTATTGAATCACTCAATCCATATATTTCTAATGATGAATTATTTTTAGTCACAGGGCAAATTCCAAGAACTAATGATTTTGAAATACTAAATTATGAATCCTACGTAATGAGAGACGGTATTAAAGAATTTGATAATATTTTAGATGACCAAGCTATCGCAATAAATATAAAAGATAAAGGACTACTCGTAATATCTGGTTGCGCTCACGCTGGAATAATTAATACAATAAATTATACAAAGAAAATAACTGGAATTGAAAAATTATATGGAGTAATTGGAGGATTTCATTTGCCACCAAAAATAGAATCTGATATTACAGAAAAAACTATAACTGCACTAAAAGAAATGAATCCAGAAATAATTGTACCAATGCATTGTACTGGTATTTATGCAATATCAAGATTCATACAAGAATTCAAAGATAATTGTAATTTATCTTGTGTGGGTTCAAAGTTTACATTTTAATAAATTAAATAATTATAAAAAACTGGGAAGCAATTAACTTCCCAATTTTTATTACATTACTATTTAAATAGTTTTAATTTTAAGAATCTGATCCTAAATAAATATTTTCTGTATTTGTTTCTTCAGCTTGGACTGAAAGATTTACATAAGAATCATCATCTACAATAGTATAAGGACCATCAGTATCAATTCCAACTACAACTAAATCATATGTACCACTTGCTAAGAAAGGTAAAACATAACTAAATGAACCATCACCATCATCTTTAACCTGAGCACTACTAATTGCATTAGAGAAGAATATTTCATCAGTTGAATTAGGACTTGTTTCAAGTGCTGCTTTAACATCATCATATTCAGTTGCTACATCATAATCTCCATCCTCATAAGCAAAAATAGTATAAGAATCATAACTATTAGCTGAATCTTCAAAATTACCTGAAATAGTTCCCGATTGATTATTAACAATTAATCTAATAGTAGGCTTTAATATATATTCATCCTTGCTTCCTCGTTTTGTTACGGATTTACGAACATCAAAGTCAGCAGTCATTTCTACAGTTCCATTTAGAGGAACATCAAAAGCACCAGTAGCTTTATACTCAGTACTTGGAACTTTTAATGAATAAGAAGTATCTGTTTCATCCTCAATTCCATCAGCAACACCATCAGAATCAATAACTATATAACAACCTGGAGTTCCTCCTCTTGATTTAGGAGCTTCGGTTTCATCTAATTCTGCATCTAATAAAAAGCGAATTTGAGAAACATGGCCTGATTCAATTGATACTGTAGATAATGGAGCAACTTCACCATTCGTTAATTCTAACAAATTAAATTTTTTAGGTTCCCCAAAACTCTCATCAGTAATCCAATCACCATTTAAATAATATTCAATGCCTGTAATAGTAACATAGACACCTTCAACGGCAGCGCTATCAGCGATTGGTGCATCAGTCAATGATAACGAAACTGTTCCTTTCTCTGGAAAAAGAGAACAGCTTAAGAGAAAAGAAATGCTTATTCCCATGCAAATAAAACTAGATACTAGTTTTAATATTCTTTTCATATAATCCTCCAAAAAAATAAATTAATCATACCCTAAATTAATAGAGTAAAAATTTGAGATTATATAGAGTTTTTATTCTATATAATCACATATTAGACAACATATAAAAAACTTTATTGTTACAAAAAAAAACAATTTGTCAAATAAAAAAATCAACACATTTTTTACAAAAAAAATTCAAAACAACAAATCAAAATTTTTATAATTATTTTTTACTATATTTTAATATTTGTATAAATGATAATATCACAGTTTTTATCTATGTATAAGAAAAATTTATATAATTACTTACCATATATATAATTATATACAACTGTATAATAATTAATTATATAATAAATTCTTTATATTTTTCTAATTCAATGTTAGAATTACTTAGTTGGCTTATTGTTATTATTTTATGTTTTTAAATTTTATCATGGAGGTATTACTATGAAAAAAATTTATCCTTATTCTTTAGTTGTCATTATTTTTTCAATCTTTTTTATCTTTACTAGTTGTGAATTATCCCCATCAATTACATATCCTAATTGGTTCAATGATTACTCTGGTGAAGCATTAGCAAATTTAAAATCAGCACAAGATGCTTTTAATTGTTTTGGTAATACTATTGGTAGCAATCTTACTAATTATCCTGACGATAATTTTTATTATTCAGAAGATAGTGATACAAAAACATTCATGTCTACTTTTACTACTAAAAATGGTGGGGCTTTAATTGAAAGTACAGATATACAACCTTTTAGAGATGCAGCTCTAGCAAATGGATATGTTCAAGGTACAGACAATAACACTTATACAAAAGGAAATATCACAATTGATATTTATGTTATAGCCTGGTCTGGAGATGATCCTCATTTTGAATTTTTTGTTACCGAGGATCTTACTTAATATATAGTTTTTTTTAAGTTTCAATAATCCAATAAATTATTTCTAAAAAACAAACGGGTCTAACATGCAATAAAGGCCCCTTTGTTTTATATATTTATAAAATAAAAGTTTTCTAATTTTAAATTTGACTTTCACTATTAATCTTAATAATTTTTAAATATATTGTTATATTACTAATTTAAATAAAACAATAAAAATTAAAAGGTAGGTTAATGAAAATTCTATATCAGATTTTCTAATTATTAATGAATATTAACTATTTAAAATTAGCTATAAAAACAGAACTAAAATGGCTTCTTAGTGCTAAAAAATCATTATTCTTAACTACAATGAGTGTAACACTTCCTTTAATGATTTATATTCCAGGTTATGCTTCACCAGATGTAGAATGGGAATTTATAGTAAATTTATTAATGCTCTTTAGTATTGCAGCATGCTATGGGCAATTCTTTTTAGATTCCACTTATAACGATATTAATTGTAATATTAATATATTTTTTTCAAACTTAAATATTCCAAGATTATATTTATTTGTTGCAAAAATTATAATTTGCATACCCTTTTTTCTTTTGCTAATGATTTTTAGTTTATTCTTAAAATTTGAAATTTCTATTTTATCAATGTCAATTCTTATAACTTATGCAATAAATGCTATTTTATATACATATCTTATAGCCACTTACTTCTTCAATAAAAAATCAATTTTTTTATCTATGTATATGCCTATAATATTTTCCTTAACTCTTGCATATTTTTCTGCATCATTTGGAATGATTATTTTAACTTTACTATTACAACTTTTATTTATTCTAATAGGAATATTCTCAATAAAAAAAATGTTTAAATCAAAAAAAATTACTATCAAAATGTTTCAATAATTTTATAAAAATATTAACTATTTTGTTAAATCATTATTGCTTATCAAAACATACAATCTTATCACGACCTGTAGTCTTAGCTTTATAAAGAGCTTTATCTGCATATTTTAATAAAGTATCAATATCTGCATTATAATTTTCTGAGGTTGTAGAGATACCCATACTAACAGTAATAATAGATTTAACATCTGAGTTGATATTAGGTATTGCATAAATATTAATTGTTTCTTTCAATTCTTGTGAAAACTTTACAGCTTCATTTTGATCAGTATCAGATAAAAGTATTAAAAACTCTTCTCCACCAAAACGATAGGCTTTATACATTTTTTGCTTTGTAGCATCTTTTAGTATTCCACTAATAGTTTTTAAACATTCATCCCCTTTAAGATGCCCATAGGTATCATTAAATGTTTTAAAATGATCTATATCAAGAATTATAACAGAAAAAATAGTCCCCACTTCTTTATAACGATTTATTAAAAGATTAATATCATTATTTAAATTAACTCTATTTTTTAAACCTGTAAGAGCATCAGTTGTTGAGAGGATTTCTAATTCTTTTGTCTTTTTAAAACTAATAAATCTTTCTCGTTCATAAGCTCTTTCAAAAACAATTAATAAAATAGCTATAAAAGCAAAAACTACAGGAATATTAACCATCCAATCAATAAACTGCTCTTGAGCATTCATCTGTTTAAAAACTTGAGGATAATTATAGAAAAGTGCAATCAAGCCTAAATTAACTAATGTTAAAATTAAATTTAATATTATTCTCTCTTTACCAACTAAAATAAAGTTAATAAGTAACATTACAACAATTGAATATATTATCGAAGGGGATATTAACCCTGAACTAGATAACCAAGATATAGGTAAAATAATTAGCGTTATAACATAAATACCAATTCTATGAATTAAATATGTTTTTGTTTTTTTAATTGCTAAAATCCCCATAAAAGAACAAAACACACATATAAACATCCATTTATAATTAAAAGAAAAATTTAAGCCATAAATTATATTTGTTATGATAGTTAAAAATGAAAATATAGCAAAAAAGCCCATATAATAGAGAAAAATTCTCTCTTTAACAGAATATTTACGCGTAAATAAATCCATACGGGTCTCTTCAAACTTTAATTTCACTATAAGCCTCCATAAGCTGTTAACAAATAAATCTTTTTTTTATTAATAAAATTATAACATGTATAATAAATATAATCTCTTTTTCTTAACAAGTTCAATTTAAATATAAAACAAATTAATAATAAAATTCTATTGCATTATTATATTTTACTTTTAAATTAAAGGATTTAGTTTAATTAATTAAAAATACAAAAACAAAAAAGCCACAAAATATTTTAATAGAAATATTTGTGGCATAATTATTTATCTTTACTAATAGTAATAAGATAGTAATCTATTTTTTAAGCATCAAATTTTAAAACTACTTTTAATACCTCAGAAGGGCAATTAATTACTTTATCGAAAGCCTTTTTTGCATCTGTAAATAAATATTCATCAGTTTTTATTAATTCAGGATGAAGTGACCCATTTTCAAACCCTTCAATTACCTCATCAAAACAATTATTATTTAATCTAGAACCTAAAATTGTAAGTTCTTTTTTTGTAATATCAGCCATAACTATTTCTGAAGGTTTATTTAATAACCCTAAAATTACTAATCTACCAGCTGGAGAAGCTAATTTAACCCCTTGCTCAAAAGTATAAGTTTTGCAAGCAGTATCAACAACCACTGGCATTCCTTCATTTGAGGTAAATTTTAACACTCTCTCTTCTAAATTATCTTTATTTGAAAAAACAGTTTCAGAAGCACCCATTTCTTTTGCCCTCTTTAATCGTATTTCATCAATATCGGCAATCATAACTTTTGCTTTTCTTGATATTGCAATTTGCATAGCACATAAGCCAATTGGACCACTTCCAAAAATTAATACTTTGTCACCTTCTTTAATATTTGCTCTATTATTAATTTCCATTCCGATAGAAAAAGGTTCCACCATGCTCACCAAATATGGATCAAATTCAGATTTAAATGTATGTACATTTTTTGCAGGGACAGAAATGTATTGTCTAAATCCACCATCACGATGAACACCTATAACCTCCAATGTTGAACATACATTATGATGTCCCGTATTACATGCATAGCAATGTCCGCAGCTTACAACAGGATCTATAGCAACTAATTGACCTACTTTTAAATTTTTTACATTATTACCCAATACTTTAATGTATCCTCCAAATTCATGACCAATTATTCTAGGATAAGTTGCTAATGAATTAGTCCCATTATATATACCAATATCTGAACCACAAATTCCGCCTGCAGTTACTTTTATAATCACTTCGTCATCATTGCAAGTAGTAGGGATATCCATATCTCCAAATTTCAAATCAAACGGGCTATCTATTTTTATTGTTTTCATAATTTCCTCTAGTTACTATTAGTCTGAAAAATCCAAAAGAATTTTTTTATAATTCTTTGATTTTATTAATTCATACACCTTATCAATATCAGTATATTTAAATACATGAGAAACCATTCGTGATGGGTTAACTTTATTTTCTTCAAACAGCTTAATAACTTTTTCAAATTGATTATGCTGTAATCTTGAACCTATTATAGAAAGCTGTTTTACTGTGATTTCATACTGTGGAATACTTGAAGGTCTTTTATCAAATCCCATAGTAACAACTCGCCCACCATTTCCAGTAATATCAACAACAAACTCAACAGATTTAGGATTACAAACACAATCTATTGATATGGTTGGTCCATAATTATCTGTTAATTCTAAAATCTTTTCTTTCAAATGTTGATCATTTCCTAATAGAGTATATGTTGCCCCTAACTCTTTTGCTGCATTTAATTTATCCTTATCGATATCAATTGCAATTATCTTACATCCAAAGCTTTTTGCAACATCAACTACTATAGCACCTAATGCACCAACCCCATTAACTAGTAAAGTATCATCTGATTGCAAATTACCTCTACTACAAGCTTGAAAACCAATCGTGTAAGGCTCAATTAATACAGCTGTCATCAAATCAACTTTTTTATCAATTTTATATATTGATTTATAATTAACTTTATAATATTGCTGATAACCTCCATCAATTGTAACTCCTCTTACTTTTAGAGTTGAACAAACATTTTCTTGGTTATGTGTACAAGCGTAACATTTTCCACAACTTTCGGTTTGTTTTACAATTACATGATCATCAAGCTCAAAATTTTTTACATTTTTGCCTTTTTTCACAATAATTCCGGTCATTTCATGGCCTATAATTCGTGGATAAACAGCAACAGGATTATGCCCGAACAAGATTCCTACATCACTTCCACAAACCCCTGTTGCCATAATCTTAATAATTACTTCGTCTTCATTTGTTATAATAGGCTTTTCTACATCAATAATTTGAATATCTTTTGGCTTGTTAACTATTATTGCTTTCATATTTTATTCCTTATATTCTCAACTACATAATTTATAAAAATTTTTAGTTAAAATTCGACTTAAACTTTTAATCCAAATTTTTAAATTATGATTAAAAACTAGATTTGATTTATTTTTTGACAATAAAAACCTAAAACAAATTAAAAATTTGTTTTTGAATCTTAAAAATTATTTTTTGATTACACCTAGGCTTTTTTCTTTTTTACTTTAGTATTAGATACTGAAGCAACTAATAGGAAAATTAGGAAAAGCCCTTGGATTAGTCTTTGATATCCAGGTGGTAGATTTGTTGTATTTAAGAATGTTGTTAAAAAAGACATCATTAAAGCTCCAAAAAATACCCCAATAACATTTGATCGACCGCCTGAAGCAAGTGTTCCGCCTACAAAAGCTGCTGCAATGGAAGGTAAAAAATAAGTGCTTCCCATATCTTGAAATGCTCCACCAATAAAAATACTACATAAGAAACCAGATATTCCGCATAAAATACCACCAATAACAAAAGCAGTAATAACAGTGCGATTTACTGGAATACCAGAATAATAACTAGCTACTCTATTTTGACCTACTGCATGTAAATTATTACCATAATTAGTTTTATATAATATTACTGCAATTATTAAAGAAATAAAAATGCTTATGAAAGTTAACATAGATATTCCTAAAAAATTATAGTTTATAAAAGCAACCATTTTTGCGGCAGGTAAAGTAGTCATATTAGGAGCAATTACTAAAATGATAGTAAAAATTATATATCCACTAGCAAGAGTTGTTACCATTGCTGGAACTTTTAGGAAAACATTAATACAACCATTAACAAATCCGCAAGCTGCACCAACTAATATTGCAACAATAATACTTAATAAAATACTATACCCCATTACATTACAAGAAACATATGCACCTAAAGTTAAAATATATATTTGTGATAAATCAATTGCACCATTACCACTAGTTACAACAATCATTTGAGCTAAGGCTAAAAGAAGTGCAAAAGTTGCCAATTTTGAACATGATAATAATTGGGTAATTGTCATACTTCCAGAATAGATACCAACTAAAATCCATAATAAAAGAGTTCCTAAAAGTGGCCATATAAAAACGTGTTTGTTTATAAATTTAAGCATAAACTTGACCTCCTTTTTTACTTCGAAGTAATTTTATTGCCAAAACTGCAATAAGAATCAACCCAGTTACAGCCGTTTGAAAGTTTGAGTCAATCTTTAATGATATTAATAATGTTGTAATTAAGGACATCGCAATCGCACCAAAAACAACTCCTATAGGTTCTACAAAGCCACCTGCAAAATCACAACCACCAAGAATAACAATTGCAATACTTTGCATACAAAAAGCTGAAGAACTATTTGGATCTGCCCCTAAACACATAACAGTAAAAGAAAGTCCTGAACAAATAACCATAATAGCGGCTAAAGCATAATTTGTAACTTTTGCAATAACGAATGACCATCCAGCTCTTTCAATCGCCTTAACATTATTTCCTATGCCTCTTAATATCATTCCATATTTAGAACGAAATAAAATATACCAAGTAGCTATTGCAGCAACAATCATTATTAGAACAGGCATTGGAATTATTGGTGTTTTTAATTTAAAGAAATTATATAAACCTTCAGGACAAGAACCTCCAGCACTGGGGCTAATAACTAAAGCAATTCCTAACCAAACAAATTGAGCACCTAATGTAACTACAATTGCGGGTAAATGTCGCATATGGATTAATAGTCCCATGAGCATATATGCCACAATAAATAAAATCAAACTTATAATCCCTACTAAAGGATTTGCCGTTAATACTACTGCAACAAGGACATTCACTAGTCCAATCGAGTATCCATTACCCATATCAATATCACCACCAACAACAATAAACATTTGTCCTAAAGCCGCAAATACTAATGGGATAGCAGAATTTATTATTGTTCTAACTCCAAAATAGGATAATAAATTAGGATTCAAAATTACATTAGTAACCACCATAAGTATTAAAGCAATTGATGGAATAACTAATCTTGAATCTTTAAACTTTTTATTCGTAACTTTAGTTAATTTTTTATTATCATCAACTTCAATAAAGGAAGCCTTTACAATATTTGAAACTGAAATCTCATCTCCGATTAATTCTTTTGTTATTTCACCTTCATGCATTATATAAGCTCTATCACATATTTCTATTTCAGAATCTTCAGTGCTATATAAAATTATTGATTTCCCATTTCTTTTTGCTTCATGTAATAAAGAATAAATTTCTTGTTTAGTTTCAATATCTACACCGGCTGTAGGATCATTTAAAATAATTATATCCGCACCAGAAGCAATGCCTCTTGCAATCAATGCTTTTTGTTGATTTCCACCACTTAATGATAAAATTGGACTATTGATACCTTCAGCTTTAAATTTCAGTTTTTTATACCAAGTTTCTGATAAATCTTTAACCCTTTCCTTATTTAAGAAAAAATTTGATTTACCTTGATTTAAATTAGAAATAACTGTGTTTTTAGAGATATCCCATAAAGGGAAAATCCCTTCTTGTTCTCTATCCCCACTAACATAAGAGATTGAAGAATTTACTTTTATATAATCTTTAGATTTACCTTTTTTACTTGCTAAAAATATTTCATTTAATAATTGAGTTTGCCCAGAACCAACAAGCCCTGAAATACCAACAATTTCGCCCTTGTTTACAGTCATAGAAATATTATGTAAGTTACTGGTTTCAAAATTTTTTATTTCAATCATATTTATATTGGTATTATTTTTATCAACTTTCAAAGTAGTCGTATGTTCAACTTGTCCCCCCATGACATGAATTAATTCATCTTTTGAAGTAACTTTTGGATCAAAATAACCTTCATTTTTTCCATTTTTCAAAAGAGCAACACGATTAGCAATATTATTAATTTCATCTAGTTTATGAGAAATATATATAATTGAAATTCCTCTTTTTCTTAAATTTTTTATAACATCATGTAATTGTGCTACTTTGTCTGATGAGAGTGCCGATGTAGGTTCATCTAAAACCAGAACTTTTAAATTTTCAAAAGTTAGAGCTTTACAAATTTCGACTAATTGTCGTTCTGCTAATGATAAATTCATCACAGGTTTATTTACATCAATATTATTATTAGGAAAATAGAAATCTAATATCCTTTTTGCCTCATCTTGATATTGTTTTCGCCAACCTTTCTTTGAGATTAGATTGTGATCAATATTTAAGATTACGAAATTTTCATAAACTTTTAAATTTGTACATAATGATAGATCTTGATATGCACAAACAATTCCACTTGCTTTTGATTCTTTTTGTGAATAATTATCAAAAGTTTTTCCTTTTATTTTTATTTCTCCACTATCAGCACTCAAAACACCAGTTAAAGTTTTCATTAAGGTTGATTTACCAGCACCATTAGGGCCTATTAACCCAATAACTTCGCCCTCATAAACATCTAAGTCTACATGATCCAATGCATGTGTTATACCAAACGACTTATCAATTTGAGACAGTTGCAAATATGGTGTATTATGTTCATTATTTTTCATTTATCATCCTTTAATTTAAAGAGATTAATCTTATTGGAGAACCTGATCCATTTTTAAACTTATTAGGTAACCCTATTACATAAGAATAAACAGAGATTAAATCCAAATTTTTTATATTTTCAATAATCGGTATTTTATTTCCTAATAAGACCTTATGAGCTGGATTAGTAGGTGAATTATAAACATCAATACATAATGTATCGCAACCAACAGCAGCAATCTTCTTTTCTTTTAATGCAACAGCTACTTCCTCACTAATTCCTGGCCAATCTTTCATATACTCTTTACTATTTAAATATGTCCCATATTTTGAATCCCAACCAAATTGAAACATTACAATATCTGATTCAGATATTTCACCATTTTCTTGTTCAAATCTATCTAAATCCTTTAATGTAAATAAAGATTTAGGTTCAATGAATTTTGCAGAGATTTTAACACCTCTTGAAAAAATAGTATTTACGTTTAACTCATCAATAGAACATCCTTCTTTATAAAAATGCTTTGGAGCATCTATATGGGTTCCCGTGTGCTCAGATAATGTAATTCTTGAATGAAGTGATTCATCTCCATAATCATATGATTCATATATTGTTGAAGAATACCTAGCTTGTGTTGGCCAAGTAGGCATACCCTCTTCTAATGTATAAGATAAATCAATGAATTCTAAATTATTAATTAATTTCGATAATTCATTTATTTGTGACAATTTCAAAATAAAATCCCCCTAATTAAATATATTTTAGCTGCATATCATAAAAGATATGCAACTATTAATATTAGTTATAAAGATTAGTTCTTACCCAATCACGGTCATAGGTCGGACAACAAATAGCCTCATCAGCTACATCTTTATATTCTTGTACTGTATCTTTTGTAATAATTGCAAATGGATGAATCATTTCTTTGGGAACATCCAATCCATCAAGAATATCTACAGCAACATATAATCCAGTTGCTCCATCCCAAGGATTTGAAGAAACTGAAACTGTATCATAATTCTCTGGAGCTTCATTTGCCCACCATTTTAAGAAATAACCTCTATTATCACCACCAATTACTGGTAATTCCAACCCTGCTGATAAGAAAGCTTGAACTGCAGCATATGAATCTCCACCTTGAGTTACGATACCGTCAATACTTGTTAGTGTTGGTAAAACTGAAGCTAATTCAGATTGAGCTTTTGATCCTGTCCAATCTGTATAGATTTCTGAAACTACATTAACATTTGGATAATTTTTAAGACCTTCTACTACACCACTATGTGCAATTCCATCAAAACTTGAACCAGCAGTACCTCTTAATTCTATTAAATTACCTTTGCCTCCGATTGCATTACAAACATAATCTGTTAAATAACTCATCATTGCAACATTATCAAAATTAATTTGATAACATAGCTCAGCTTTGGAAGAAATAGGTCCATCATTAATAATAATACAAGGAATACCTGCATCAGAAGCTTCTTGAATTGCACCATTTAAAGCAGTACCTGAACCTGGATCGATAATAATTGCATCAACTTTTTGAAGAATAAAATTTTCAATTTGTTGAACTTGTGTACTATTATTTTGATTTGATTCTGCAAATATTAATTCTTTCAATTCTCCGGTTGATTTTAAATCAGCAGCTGCTTCTCTCATAAAATTTTCCATAGCTTGTCTATAAGTATTACCATTATAGGAATTACTAAATCCAATAACATATCCACCAGATTTACTAGAATCATTTTCACTCTGACCATTTGCAAAAATTAGTCCAACAGATAAGACAACCATAAAAACAAATAAAATTTTCTTTTTCATAATTACTCCTTTTGAAAAAAATAAAGATTTTTTTAAAACTATTAATACTAAAACTTCTAATCAAACACCTTTTATTATTAAATATATCATTTTCTAACAAAAACACCAGTAAAACAATTTCAAATATCTATTACTAAAACGCTTTTATCAGTAATATAAGTCTTATTAACATGTTAATAGCTTTATGTAAAAAGTGTAACATGAAAAATTAATATGTCAATTACTTTTATAATTATTTTTTATTGCGATATTATATATCATGTATAATTACTTATTATACAATTAATTATATATTATTATTTTATTAATTCAATGATAAAAAGTATTTTAGTTTTAATAAAATATTATATATAATACACATATATTAGTATAATATATAAACTTAATAAATAAACTACTAACATATTAATAAATATAATTATTGATTATTCTTAATAATCATACTAAAATGTAAGTACCTAAAATATATAAGATAATAATTAACTGTATATATCATTTTAGGGGGAACCCATAGAAAAGGAACTAAAATGTCTAACAGTAATAATAATTTGGCAGATGAAGTTTATAGCACACTAAGAAATAAAATTCTTGATTTAGAATATAAACCTGGGAAAAGCATAAGTGTTGCCTCAGTTGCAAATAAATTAAACATAAGTAGATCTCCTGTAAGAGAAGCAATCCTAAGATTAAATAGAGAAAATTTAATTGAAATTTTTCCACAAAGTGGCTCTAGAATATCTTTAATTGATATCAAAAACACTGAAGAAGAAAGATTCGTTAGACGTGCACTTGAAATTGAAGCACTAAATGAAATGTTAACAATAGACAATAGTAAAAGTTTAAAATTAATGAAAGAATGTTTAATAGAACAAGAAAAATATGCAAAAGCAAAAAATAGTCTTTTATTTACAAAAAAAGACAACGAATTCCATAACAATATATTCAAATCTATTAAAAAAGAAAAATGTTGGAATTTGATAAACGATTTTACTCCAAATGAATTTAGAGTTAGATTATTAGCAATAACAACAGGTATTAGTCCATATGAAAATGTTATCCAAAATCATAAAGACTTAATTTTAGCAATTGAAAACAGAAATTTGGAAAGAGCAATAAAAATTACGCAACATCACCTTGAAAAAATATCAACTGAGTTAGTTATACTTATTTCAAGATATCCTGAACTTTTTAATATTGAAAGCACAAAAGATACAAAAGTTCCTTCAAATATTAGAATTATTTCTTCAAAAGAAGAAAACTTTTTAGAGAAAATAAGAGAAGATTGTATCTAATATTTTAATTTATAATTTATAATTTATAACTAAATTAAATTTAAAAATTAATTTTGATTTTTCTCCTTATCTCTCTCTAAAAAAAGGTAACCTAAGATTCTCTTTATTTTTATAAAATAAGCTAATACATATTGAATAGGTATTATTCAATAATGTATTATAAAATTGTTTTCAACATATAAAAAAACAAAACAGAAGAATGATAAATAAATAATAATTCGCTCTAAAATTTAAAAATTTTAATAGCATTAATTAATTAAAAACTTTTTTTATTTCAATTTTTTGTTTATAATTTTAAATTAAGGAGAGAATATGCACACGAAAAAAACTAATACATTTTCTATCATAAATATTTCATTATTAGTTTTGTATAGTTTTTTTATCTTATTCTTCACCTTTAGTGATGATCCAACAGGAATGGGAGTTAATAGAGAAAAAATAGCTCCTTTTAATGAAGGCTGGACGATTTCCTATAATAATGTAGTAGAAACTACAACAAAATTACCTCAAAATTACCATTTAAAACCAGAAACAGTTTATTCTATTGAAAGAACAATCAATAGAGATGACTTTATTTATCCTATTCTAAGAATAAGATCTTCTATGATGGATGTTAATGCATATATAGATAATCAGCAGATATATTCATTTGATATGACAAAAAATATTAATAAATTAAATGGATTCTATCCTTCATCCTGGCAATTAATTAACATACCTATAGCTGATTCAATAGGAAAAACTTTAAAAATTACTTTCTCCACTCCTACTACTCAATTCTCTGGACTGTTAAATACAATAATGATAGGTGAAGGTGAAGCAATAATATTAAACCTAATTCATGAAAGTTTTATTAATGTTATGATTTCCCTTTTTATAATTCTATTTAGTATTTTCGCCTTAATAACATTATTTTGGACAAAAAAGCTAGGAATAAAAAAACATATTATTTATCTTTCATCTTTTGGAATTGCTGCAGGATTTTGGATAATTTCAGAATCCACACTACTACAAATACTAATTCCTAATAGATTTTTAATATCTAGTACCAGCTATATTCTAAACTTAGTATTACCTCTAATAATAATATTATTTTTCAGAGATATAGTATTAAAAGGTTTTAAAAAATTAACTACTGCTCTTGCAACTTCAATAATAGTTTTATTAATTTGTGAAATGATTCTTCAAGTTACAGGAATTCTTTCATTACTTGCAACTACAATTTTTTCAATAATAATAATTACTATTTCAGCATTTATAATTTTATATACGTTAATAAATGAAGGCTATAAAAAAGACAATAGTAAAGCTAAACAATACTTATTAATTTTCATAGCATTATTTGTTTCTGCTGCAATTATAATGGGATTATTCTTATTAGGAGTTTATCAAAATTTAGGCAAGTATTTAGCATTTGGTGTTTTTGGCTTCTTCTTACTTATCATGATTGATGCTATTAAATCTCTTCATGATTTAATGGAAGCCAGAAATAAATCTTTAATTTATAAACAACTTGCATATGAAGATTATCTTACAAAGGGTTGGAATAGAACAGCATTCGAAAGAGATGTTGAAAAATTAATTGATCAAAAAAAAGTATTTAGATTAACTTTACTTGATTTAAACCATTTAAAGAAAATAAATGATACCTATGGCCATATTGAAGGTGATTACGCAATAGTAGAATCATATAATACAATAAAAGAAACTATTAAGGATACAGGAAAAAGCTATAGAATTAGTGGTGACGAATTTGCATGTATTATTTATGACCCTGATAATAAATTATTTGAAGACGATAAAGAAATTATAAACAAAAAACTTGAAAATAAATCAATCGACAAGCCATATAACATTGTACTTGCTTTAGGAACAAAAATTTATAATGGTAATGAAAATTTTACAGAATTCTATAAACAAGTTGATATAGAAATGTATAAACATAAGAAAATACTCAAAGCTGAAGAATTATCAAATAAATAAACTTTATTTTTTAAGGATACCTATGGTTTACCAATATTTTTATGTAATAATTTAAAATTCGTATACATCCCTATCTACTATATTTATTAAGTCTTTTCCTTCTACATATAACTTAAGATTAGCTTCTATTAGTTTTAAAGTATTCTTCCAATTATGTTCCATATAGTTTTGCCCTGCAGCATGAGGTGTAATAATTAAATTTTCTATATTCCAAGCTCTATGATTTTTATCAATAGGCTCTGGATCAAATACATCAATAGCAGCACCTGCTATTTTTTTATTTTCTATAGCATCACAAAGAGCTTCATTATCAACAGTGATCCCTCTACCAGTATTAACAAGTACTGCATTTTCTCTCATTAGAGCAATTCTTTCTTTACTCATAAGGTTTTTACTTTCTGGAGTAGACGGAACAACCATAGCAATAATATCAACTCTTGGAATTAAAGAATCTAAATCTTTAAATGAATGAACTTCATCAGCAAAAGGACATTCTTTTGAAGCATCACGCCTACCCCCTATAACATAAACACCAAAGGCTTTTAAAATTTTAGCAAATTCACTACCAATATCACCTAAGCCAATAACTAAAGCAGTAGAATCTCTAAGAACAATAACGGAACCTTCATCTCTCCATAAAGCTTTGTTTTGATTATCTCTGTAAATATGTAGTTTCTTCATTAATGATAAAAGCATAGCAAACATAAACTCTGATTGAGCTTGTCCATAAGAACCTTTTGCATTACAAATAATAGCTTTTTTAGGCAATACTCCACCTTGTAGATAAAAATCAACACCAGAAGAAATTGTTTGAATCCACTTAAGATTAGAAGCTTCTTTTAAACAATGTCTTGGAGGATGTCCAATAATAATTTCTGCAGGAAATACATCTTCTTTTTCAATTCTCTCTTTTTCAGAGTCTTTAAATGTAAAATCTATTGAATCTTCAAATTGAGTAAATATCTTCTTCTCATCATCATTCAAAGTAATTAGCACTAATGCTTTTATTTTATTCATAATTAATCTATTCCTTGTCTTGATCTTTCTTTTTTCTTTTAGAATATTCTATTAAAGACTCTTCCCACCATTTAGAACTAGCAATTCCAAACCATATTACGAAAAGAATTACATAAAAATACCAAGGATTTAATTCTGTAAAGAAAAAATTAAGTATAAAAAACATAGAAGTAAATACTAAACCAGATAAAAATCCTCTTTTATATCTATTCATCATAAATATCTCCAATAACAATATAATTCATACTATTATTATTTATTCTATAAATCAATTCGATTTGATTAATCAATTCTATAATACTATCAGATAGAAAGATTTTTTTAAAATACGAAGCTAAAGATTCAGTACAGATATATAAAATATTTCTTTCTTATTTTTATTGATAAAAATGAATATTAATAAATTAGCTTTTTAGTTACAAAACTATAAAACACTCCACAAAAATTGAAACAAAATCTGTAATAAAATTATTTAAAAAAGGACTATAATTTATAACAATACAATAAACAAACCAAGCATAAAATAACAATATAAAAAAATCAAATCTAGATTATATAAATAAATTATAAAATAATTAGTTATTTAGTGTATTACAATAAAGAATAGAAATTCCAACTTTATATTATAGTTTAATTGAAGCAGTAAAAGCAAATTGAATTATATAAGTATTTATTATATACTTAAAAAAGCTCACATAAGAAAACAAGTAATCGATTAGAATCAACTAATACCTTAAAAGAGGAACTCTGTTATATCGAAAATTCCTCTTTTATATTTAAGTCTTACATATATTTTTAAACTAATTAAATATAGAAAAAATCTTTTTTATATATAATCGTCAAAGAGCCATTTTTAAAATTTCTAATACATCATCTTTAGATAATGGACAAAATCCAGAAGAACAAGATGCTTTTTTTGCCATTTTTTCGAAGTAAGTATTGTCAATATTTACTTGAGACAATTTATTTGGAAGATTAAGTTGATCAAAAAAGGCTCTTGTTTTTTCAATAGATATTTTAGCAATATCAAGAGGTTTATTTTTATCACTTATTTTCCAAACTTCTTTACCAAATTGAACAAATTTATCTATTGTCTTAGGGTCTTTGTTTATAATATATTCCATCCAATATGTTGTTAAAATTGCTAAACCAACTCCGTGAGTTATATCATAAAATGCACTTAATTCATGTTCAATTGGATGGACACTCCAAGCAACTTCATTACCCAATGATATTATCCCATTTATAGCCATACTTGAGGCCCACATTAAATTAGCTCTAGCTATATAATCATTAGGTTCATTATATGCAATTGGGCCAAACTCTATTACTGTTCTAAAAACCCCTTCTGCAAAATGAGATTGGATAGAAGCCCCTTTCACATTATTAAAATAATTTTCACAAGTATGACTAAATATATCAGCTATACCTGCAGCTGTTTGTTTTTTAGGAACAGAAAAAGTAAATTCAGGATTTAGTATAGACAATTTAGGTCTAATATATTGTGATTCAGTGGCCATCTTTAAATTTCTAGATAAATCAGAAATCACTGCAAAAGGATCCATCTCTGAGCCAGTAGCTGACATTGTCAAAATAGTAATAATAGGCAAAGAGCTTTCTATTTTCTTACCATTTTCAATTAAGTCCCAAGGATCTTTTGCATAACAAGATCCCGCAGCAATTATTTTAGCACAATCAATAACACTTCCACCACCTACTGCCAAAACCATATCAATTTTATTAGTTTTACACAATTTAACACCTTTACGAACAGTGTCAATTTTTGGATTTGGAGCTACACCACTTAATTCATCAATCTCTAAATCGTTATTTCTTAATATATTACAAACCTTTTGATAGAGCCCATTACGTTTTATACTTCCCCCACCATATACTAATAGAACTTTTCTTCCAAAATTTTTCAGCTCATTTAAATGTGTAAGTTGATCCGTTCCAAAATAAATCTTTGTGTTTATGTTAAAATAAAAATTATTCATTCTTTTCTCTTATTTTTGCCCATAAGTATTAAATCTTATTAAAGCGTCTTCCATTTGTTTTTCAGTTAAAATATTAGGCTTACCTATGCATTCAGCTCTATAAGAAATTTCTGCAATTTTCTCAACATTTAATGCAAGGCCATATGCCTCTTTGATATTTCTTCCGCAAGTTGTTTGTCCGTGATTTGCCATTAAAACAGCTTTACTATCTTTACAAGCATCTATTGTTATATTAGCTAATTCATCAGTTCCAAAAGTAGTGTAAGGGGCACAAGGGATAACTGAAGTTTCTGCATCACCTATTATATAATGAACAGCTTTCAAAGGTCTTTTTAAAACAGCATATGTAATAGCAAATATTGAATGACAGTGAACAACTGAATTGACAAATTTTTTCTTTTCATAAAAAGCTAAATGAAGAGCTAATTCACTAGAAGGTTTTCTACTACCTTCAATAATATTTCTATCTAAATCTACAACAACAACATCTTCTGCTTTTATTTCTGAATATTCCATTCCTGAGGGTTTTATTGCAACAAAGCCTTTAGCTCTATCAATAATACTAATGTTTCCACCTGTTCCAAAGGTTAATTTATCCTCAACCATTTTATTTCCATAAAAAGCTATAGCTTCTCTTTCTTTTTGCATTAACATATAAAACTCCTATTAATAATCGAAAAAGGAATTAACCTTTTCTGGGGTAAAAGCCCCTTTAGATGTAACTATTTTTGTTACTAAATCAGGGGAAGTAATATCAAAAGCAGGATAATAACCTTTAACACCTTTCATAGCAGTTCTTACCCCCATAGCTTGAAGAGTGAAATTCGGATCACGCATCTCTATCTCAACATTTGATAAATCTTTATGAGCAAAATCAGGATTACCAGTTGTATAATAAGGAATACTAAAATATTTACATAAAATAGCAATTTGAGATGTTCCTATTTTGTTAATTACATGTCCATCGCAGGTAATAACATCTGCCGCAGATGTAAAAACATCAATTTTATTCTGAGACATTATAAAAGCTGGCATATTATCTGTAATAACTGTTACATCAGCGCCTTGATCTTTTGCAACACTTGCTGTAAGTCTTGCCCCTTGAAAATATGGACGAGTTTCTGCACAGAAAATCTTAAGTTCTTTGTTTTTTCTTTTTAACTGCCTAAGCATTAAACCAACAACAGACTCTCCAAAACATTGAGTTAGTACACCTCCTTTATCTGGAAAAAAATCCGTAAGGTAATCAGCAATTTTATCATTTTTTTGATAGTTTTTATTCATCCTTTCAATTGTATGATTAAATATAGCTTCAATTGTATCACTACCAACCAAAATACTATCCTTTGCTACTGTTAAACAATTTTGAGTTATTATCTTCATACCTTCAGATGTTGTTGGACGAGCAGTCGCGAGCACTTTTGCCGCATCTCTTAAATATGCTATCTTTTTTGTGCCACTCATATTTTTGCAACTATTTGCAGCTAAAACCATTCCCATACCGGCAGCTAAATAAGGTCCACCACTCTGTGTAACCATATCTTTTATAGCTTGAGCTACCTCATGGTAAGAATTACAAGTAACATATTCAACTTTATTAGGATATACTCTACGATCTAATATTCTTACTTTTCCATTTTCATACCAAGCAATATGTTCATATTGAAGCATATATGCTAAGTTTTTATCTTCTCTTTTCATCACAAATTCCTCTTACTATTTTGAAAAAATTGATCCTTTTTTTATTTTAAGAAAATTTTTTAATATTTTTTAATATTAATTCACGATAATCCGCACCATTATTTAATTCTTTTCGTTTAAAAATAAATTGTTTTCCAAGATTTAGTATAATTTTTTCAGCCCTAAGCCGTTTATCTCTAAGTCCTATACAAGTGATATCTTTTACTTTAGCTTTTCCACCAACTCTTCGAATTAATTCTAATCCTGCGACTCCGGCAGAATCGGATAAAACCCCGCTTAAATAATATTCCATAAAACCAGGAACTTTAGCCATTTTATCATTTACATTAATTTCATAACTTTTCTTAAACTTATCAATAAATTTATCTACAATATCAAAAATACTATGCAAAATCCAATTACAAAAACTTTCTCTCTCTTTTGTATTTTCTATTGTAGAATCTCCGTTTACCCAAGCAAAAAATAAATTAGCTATTACATTTCCAATGTCATAACCCATAGGACCATAAAATGCAAATTCAGAATCAAAAACAAAAGTATGGTTTTGATTTATAAAAACTGATCCTGAATGTAAATCTCCATGGATAAGTGATTGTGCGTTGTTCATAAATTCAAATTTTAATTTTGCAACTTCTAATTTAAGCTTTTCATCGTTATACAATTCTTCTCTTGCAAAAGGTAAAGTATCAGGAAAGACATTATTTTCTTTCAACTCTTCAAATGGTTCTGTATATACAAGTTTTTCTGAAATTGCACAAAGATCAGGATTAATAAAATGGCAAACTAACTTTTTTTTCTCTTTATGATCCATTACTAGATCACTAGTCATAAATAATGTATTTACAAGAAATGTTGTAATATCATCACTAAAATGATTATAAATCTTGTGTTTAATCAAACCTGTTCTCAGTAGTTCATGGTCAATCATATCTTCCATTATTATTGTCTTCATTATATCATCATAATAATAAATTTTTGGAACTAGCCCTTTAGCATATTTCTCTTCTAATTTCATAACATCGGTTTCAATTTTACCTCTTTCAATTGTAAGCGCTCCACCTGTTCTACATTCCATTCCAGCTTGTTTAACAATTACAGATTTACCATCTAACTCATTAACTATTCTAAAAATATAATTAATATTTCCATCACCTATTTCTTTACAATTTAATTGAGCATTTCTTTCAAAGAAATTAAATCTATATTTGAAGTAATCAATAACATCGTCTTCATTCATAAGAAAATATTCTTTAAATTTTTTTTCTTTAAGGCCTTTCTCAGAATTATTCATTTTATTTTTTCCCAGTCCTTTCTATTTTAAAAGATTATAAACTTTTGCTTTTATTTGTTCTTTTGTAAATCCAAAAGTTTTCTTTAAATATTCAAGATTTCCAACTTCACCAAATCTATCACCAACATTAATGAAGTCCATTTTTACAGGATTTGTTTTTGCCAAATAATATGAAATTTCTTCACCTAACCCACCACAATATCTTCCATTCTCACAGACAATAATTTTCCCACACTTTTTTGCAACTTTATCAATCAATTCAGTATCTAAAGGTCTAATAGTATGTAAATCAATTAAAGTTGGGTGAATACCTCCTTTTTTTAACTCTTCTACGGCTTTAGAAGCTTCATCAACCAAAACTTCACCATTTGCTATAATTGCTATGTCTTCACCTTCTTCTAAAACTATTCCCTTTCCTAATGTTATTTCTGTATCTTTATCATATCTAAAAGAAATGCCTTTCCTACGAATCCTAGTATAAGTTACACAATCCATCTCAAATATTTGTTTTGTCAATTGATAACAACTATATGCATCACTTGGACAAATTATCACTGAATTTGGAATCTGTCTCATAAGCGATATATCTTCAAAAGGCATATGTGTGCCACCATTTGACTGAGCTGTTATTCCAGGATCAGTACCTATTATATTTGTAGTCTGAAAAGTATATCCTAAAGAAATAAATATTTGATCGAATGCCCTTCTTGTAGCAAAACATCCAAAAGTATGAACAAAAGGTTTAAATCCCATAGAAGATAAACCTCCAGCTACAGCCATCATATTTGCTTCAGCAATTCCACAATTATAAAATCTATTTGGGAATTTTTCTTTGAAAATTTCACTCCCACTACAGTTTGCTAAATCTGCATCTAAGAATACTATATTTTCATTTTCTTGAGCTAGTTCAATAATAGCTAGCATTTCAGCATCACGCATATCTTTTAATTTACTAATATCTTTCATTATTTACCCTCTCTTTTTTCTAATAAAGAAATTGCCTCTTCACCTTCTTTTTCTGAAACATTAAAGCCATGGTTATAAACAAGATTTTCAGCGGGAATATATCCGTACGATTTTATAGTATCTAATATTATCATATGAGGTTTATCTTTAACTTTTTTAGCTTCTTCAATAGCTCTTTGAATCATAATAAAATTATGTCCATTGATTCTTTGAACATCCCAATTAAACCCTACCCACCTAGTATCTAAATTTTTCATATTAATAATATCGTCTGTCCAACCATCAAGTTGTTTATGATTTAAATCTGTAAAAACGAATAAATTATCAAGTTTCCATTGAGCAGCAGTTTCAGCAGCTTCCCAAACTTCCCCTTCTTGGCTTTCTCCATCTCCAATAATTGCAAAAGTATTAGCACCTTGTTCTTTGATTTTTTGACCTAATGCTATACCAACAGCTGCGCTTATGCCTTGGCCTAAAGAGCCTGCAGTAAAATCAATACCAGGAGTTTTAGTCATATCACAATGTGATGGCAACTTAGTTCCACCTAAATTTAATGTATTCAATTCTTCTTTTGAAAAAAATCCTTTATTTGCTAATGTAGCATAAACTGCTGGCCCAGCATGTCCTTTACTACAGACAAAACGATCACGATCTTTTTTGAGTGGATTTTTAGGATCAATATTCATTTCTTCGTAATAGAGATATGTTAATATCTCTATAATAGACATTGACCCTCCAATATGACCTCCACCAAAATGGGCTATTTCTCTAACAGTCATTTTTCTAAGGTCTAAAGCTATTTTTTTTAGTTCTTCTTCATTTTTCATTTATTTACTCCTTTTATCCTTTTGTACCCGTTGTAGCTATTCCTCCAGATATATTTTTTTGGAATACCAAAAATAGTATTAATACTGGTAAAGCTGTTAAAAAAGCTGCAGCCATGCCTGCTCCTAAAGGAATTTCTCCTGCTCCTGCACCAGAACTAACAAAATTCTTTAAACCTAAAGATAAGGTAAACATTTTATTTTTTGTAAAATAAACCATAGGTGTCATCAATTCTTTCCAGGCCCATACAAAATGCAATGTAACTACTGTTATTATAGAATTCTTTCCTAAAGGAAGAACAATTCTTGAATAAATCTGAAAATGATTACAACCATCAATAATAGCGGCCTCAGATAATCCTTTAGGAATTTCTTTAAAGAATTGGGTAAATAGGAATATATTAAAAGCAGTCCCTAAAGCTGAAGGAAGCCACATCGGAGCATATGTACCAATTAAATTTAATTTATTAAAAATCAAATATCTTGGAACAATATATGCTATTTCAGGAATCATCAACGTAGCAATTGTTATTGATAAAAATAAATCACGTCCTTTCCATTCTAATTTTGAAAAAGCATATGCTGGTAGAGAACTACCTATCGCAGTGCCAAATCCACCAAGAGCTGCTACCAATATTGTATTCAATAAAAATCTAAAATAAAGAAAGGTTTCTGTATTAAATACATACTTGTAATTCTCTAAATAAAAACTTTTAGGAAAAAATTTAACTGGTAATTGATATATTTCTAGATTACTCATTAGTGATAATGAAATCATCCAATATAAAGGAAATATCATAATAATCGCTATAAAAAATCCAAATAATAATGAAAAAGTTTTTTTAATTTTCATTAACAGTCCCCCATATAAAACGTTTTATGCTTTTGCAAATACAAAAATACTGAACTGCAAATTAATAAAATAATGAACATTACCCAAGCCATTGCACTTGCAAAACCTAAATCTAATCTAGTGAAGGCAGTATCATAAAGATACATCAAATAGAAAGTGCTAGAATGTGCTGGCCCTCCACAAGAAGTAGTAGTACTGCTGTTTCCTTCTGTCATTACTAATGGCAAAGCAAATACTTGAAAAGAATAAATGAATAGTAAAATTCCGTTAAAAATCATAATTGGGGATAAAATTGGAACTATAACATCTTTTAACCTGTGAAACCAATTTGCTCCATCAATCTTGAGTGAGTCAAAAAGACTTTCTGGTATATCTTGAAGACCTGAATAAAAAATTATCATTTGTGGGCCCATTAATAAAATATTTGCAAATATAATAGAAGGTTTAACCAACGATTTTGATGTTAACCATGTCTGTGGTGTCCCTCCAAATATTGAAATAAAATAATTAACAATACCAAACTGTGGATTATACATAAATTTCCAAACAATAGCATAAGCAACAAAAGGTATAATATAAGGAATGAAATATAACGTTTTAAAAATCATTACTCCAGGATATTTATTTCTTTTATGATCAAATATAAAGAGAGATAATAAAAAAGCTACTGTAAAATTTAATATAAAAGCAAAAAAAGTATAAAAAATTGTATTGCCTAATACCTGAATAAAAATTTCATCTTTAAATAGAGCTTTATAATTACTAAGTCCAATAAATTTTGGTGGCTTAAATAAATTATAAGCTGTAAAGGATAATCTAAAACTATTTAATAAAGCTACTAAAATAAATGCGCAAAAACCGACAAGCCAAGGAGATAAAAAAAGTAATACAGTAACTTTGTGTTTAATAGAATTTCTTTCTTTTGGTAACATAAATTTATTAGTTGGTTTTCTAAATAAGAAAACCAACTTTTCCTCCTATTTTTAATTGGTTAACCAATACTTATCTTCGGCATCCTGTACTCTCTGAATATATTTATCATACAAAGCACAAGCATCTCCATTACTTACAAAAATCTCATCAAACATTGCAGCCATCTGTTGTCTGTAATATTCAATTACAGGTGATTTAGGGAATTGGAATTTTCTATTTAATCCAATCTCTAATGCATCAATATGATCTTCAATAAATGGATTAGGACTTGTTCCATAATAATCAGCATCAGCTAAAGCGCTACTTCTACCACACCCTTCTTCTCCTACATCAAAAACTTTTTGACCATTATATCCACAGAAATATGCTAAAAATTCAAAAGCTTCATCAGGATGTTTTGTATTAACAGGTATCATAGCAATATCATCTTCCATATATATCATTGATCCATTATTTTCTTTGACTACACTTGCTATAGAAGGGAATAAAGTTGTTCCAAAATTAGTTGAACTTTCAAACTCTTTATAAACATTATTAAACCATTCACCTTGTAATTGCATTGCAACTTTGTTATGAACAAATATACCTTCCCAAGTATCAGTTGATGCATGGAAATTGTTTAACTTATCTGAACCATATTCATCCCTATAAGCCTCAATAGCTTTTAAATAATCATAGACGCCTTGAGGTGCACCCCATTTATGAGATTGTTCATCATAAATTGAATCAACTCCAAAATGAAACATATACATATCATTCCACCAAAGTCCTCTAAAATCAAACCCAGCTTGAATAATTGCACCTTGGTCATCATATTTTGTCAAAACTCTATTATAATCCATAAGTTCTTCCCAAGTTTGAGGAGGATCTTCAGGATCTAGACCAGCTTCTTCGTACATCTCTTTGTTATAGTATAAAAGAGGTAGTGCAGCTTGTGTTGGCATTCCGTATGGTACTCCATCCCAAGTAATAGTGTTCCAAAACCCGGGATGAAAAGTATCTTCAGTAAATCCTTTCTCTGCAAAATAATCTTCTAAATCTAAAAGTAACCCTTGTGATGCATATTCAGGCAAGCCCTTTCTAACGAATACATCAGGTGATTGATTACCTCTAATAGCCATACCTATTTTTGCATGTATATCATTCTGACCTACTGGTACAAAATCAATAATAATATTAGGGTTCTCTTTCATAAATTCGTCACAAACATTTGTAAATGATTTACCTAGCAATCCGGTAAAATCAGCCCAAACTGTCAATGTAACCTTCTCCTCTAAATTTGATTCTTCAGTTTCACCTTTAGCAAACAAATTTCCAGCTGTTGTTAACAGACAAATGACAATCAATAATACTGTTGAAAGCCTTTTTCCTTTTCTCATAATAAATTCCTCCTTTTATTATGGTAGTGAAAATTTATTTTGAATTCCAATTTACATTAGAATATAAAAACATTAAAGTTAATTGATTTAATTTAGTGACAGATTTTTTTTCTTAAAACAGTATAAATCGACTTTTTTTAGAAGTCAATCTTTTTATTTAGTTAATTTATTTAATTTTATATACATATAAATTATATGGGTTTTTACCGATTTTTATGCCTTTATGAGCGTTATTCTATGTTTTTACCTATTTTTTAGCTTAAATTAAATTAAATTAATTAATTTAACTAATAAATTAATTTTCCTCTTGATTTTTTAAAGTTTCTCACTTATTCTTTAAATAATTTTATTATTATTTATAAAACTATTTAATAAGAAGGCCATATGAAAACAGGAATAAATAGCTCAAGAGTTCAAAAAAATAATCGAAATTTAATACTAAAGTTTCTTTTAGAAAAAAAAATTTGCTCGAGAGTACAACTTGCAAAAGAATCCAACTTAGAAAAAGCAACTATAACAAATATAGTCAATGAATTTTTCTCTCTTGGTATAATTGAAAATGCTGGTACAATTAAAACAGCAAATGGAAGAAGTGTTACAGGAATTAAACTTGTCTTAGATAATTTTATAGTACTCTCCCTCTCTATAAGTAGAATTTGCTTTTCTTTATATGTTTATAGTATAAATGGTACACTTCTTTATAAATACTCAGTCCCAATTTCAACAAAATTTAATGAAAAAAGATTAGAATCTATAGTCATTTATAACATAGACGAAGTTTTACTAAAATTTTCTTCTTATAATGTAATGGGATTATGCATATCTCTACCTGGTCCTTATATAAGGAAAAAAAACAGCTCTATTGATATAGTGGAAGGTTTTGAAAGTTTGACTAATCTCAATATTGAACAACTTTTAAAACAAAAATATAATTTTTATATTTGTAGCATGCATGATGTTAAAGTATGTGCTTTTGGAGAATGGAAAAACTTTATTAAAACAAAAAATAAAATATATAATTCATTGCTTTACATAGGGTCTGTTAGCTCAGGAGTTGGTGCTGGGAATGTAATTAATGGCAAAATATTAAACGGCACTATAGGTGTAGCTGGTGAAATAGGACATATGGGAATAAATTTTAATGGTGAAAAAAAAGGTGATCATCCAAATAGAGGCTCTTTTGAATGTTATGCAAGTATAAATGCCCTCTTAGATTACGTTAAAGATGAAATTTGGCGTTTCCCCGACAGTGTTCTAAATGATAGCAGTTCCACAAAAGATATTTTCGATGCCTATTATGCTAAAGATGAACTTGCAATCCTTGCATTTACTAAACTTGCAAATATGCTTGGATATGGTATTTCAAATATGATTTATATACTAAATCCTGAAATTTGTGTAATTGGATCAGCTTATCCTCATGATGAATACTTTATAAACAAAGTAAAAGAAACAGTGAAAAATCTTTGTTATAGCTATTTGTACGAATCTATTGAAATTATTTCTTCAGATATGGAATACCCTCAACTTATAGGCGGGTATTACCTATTAATAGACCATTTAATTGAAAAAAATATTTTTTTAGAAATAATAAAAAAACAAAACAAACAACAAAAAAGAGGTTAATTATCAGTTTAAATGAATAAAAAATTATATTTAATATAAATTTCCTTCGATGAGATATATCAAAATATTACAAAAAAGATTTGCCTACAATTATACCCCCTAATAGATTTTTAATAAAAAGTTATGGGTTATTATAACAATTTTAATCATTTGGGTAATTTGGATAATATTAGAATACTATTAATATCTAGAATTACCTTATTTTGGTGTGAATATGATAAATTATTACATTAGTACCATCTTTATTTTTTGTATTAAAAATAAAGTATTAAAAGGACGTTCAATAAATCAAATGGCAACTAAAAATTCATTAAGTTTTATTTCATTTGAATTCAATCAAGTTGGAATAATAAATTTCAACATTAATAGAATTATTGATTTTATCAATTATTTTTTAAAGCAAGAAATATTATGAAAGAAAAAATAAATAAAAATATTTTAATTTTATCAACTTCATTTTTTATTCAATTTGCAAATGTTGCTATTATTTTAGCCCTTGTATATTATTTAAAAATTAAATTTCAAATTGACGCAAAATTAATCGGAATTATTATGTCAATCAATACTATTAGTTATTTTATTTTTTGTCTTCTTCTAATGAGAATTACTGAAAAAATAACACCTCTACATTGTATAGAAATTGGTTTATTTTCGCTTTTTGTATATTCTTTTTTGATAATCAATGTAAATAATCTTACTATTATTTGTATTTTACAGATTTTTTATGGATTTTCTTTTTGTTTTATTTGGCCTCCACTTTCTGGTTGGCTCAATAGAAACAAAGAAGGAGATAGATTAGGAAAAACCAATAGCTTTTTTAATTTATCTTGGAGTTCCGGTTCTGCTTTTGGACCTATTATTGCTGGAATATTAATTGGGAAAAATCTTACTTTTACTTTTATTATCAGCGGTTTTATATTTTTCATTTTATTAATTATCCTATTAGTAATTTCTAATATTTACACAAGTCTAAAAATTGAAAAAAGTGAGAAAATAAACGCCGATGAATCTTCAACTAAAGATAAAAGTACTCCAGTTCGATATTATTCATGGATTGGGTTGTTTTTAGTATTTTTAATATATACTGTAATTAACAATATTTTTCCGATTTATGCTCTAGACGTCTTAAACCTCGGATCTGAATGGAGTGGAAGTATTATTTCAATAAAAGGTTTTATTACTGTATTTTTCTTTTGGATATTAGGTAAAAATAGTTGGTGGCATTTTAAACTTAGATATACTATTGGTAGTCAAACAGTTTTAGCAATTTTCTGTTTAGTTGCTTCATACATTAAATCTATAGCAGCTATTACAATCTTTTTTTCTTTAATAGGTATTTTATTAGCCTTTATGTATGAATCGAGTCTATTTCATGGGATGAGTGGAACTAAACACAAATCAAGAAGAATGACAATTCATGAATTATCTTTAAGCCTTGGAACAGTAGGCGGAAATATTTTTGGGGGCAAGATTTATAATAAATTAGGTTATAATAATATAATGAAGTATATGGTACTTATAATTATCTTATTTTTAATAGTTGAAGGTATAATTTTTCTCTATCAAAAAAGAAAATATACAACTTATTTAGTAAAACAAAAGAAAATGTGACAAAAAGGCTGTATCTATGATAGTACCCTTCTAAATAATAATTCATAGATTTTTATTTATCCATATTTTATCATAGAAGCCCGCTTAATATGGAACTTAAAGCATTTTTTACTTCAAACATCAACCTAATAATGGATCTTTCCAATAATTGAGAAATAATTATATTTTTCAGCGATTAATATCTTATTTCTAAATATATCAAATTTACATTTCCCGGACATTATATTCTTAATAAATTTGATTGTATTAACTGTTTCTTCTGCTAATCTATTATTCTATTTTTCATTAATCACTATAAATACATCTACAATATCTCTTTCAAGACCTTTTACAAAACTATTTAGTTCAGCAATAATCAATATATTTACTTTATTTAACCATTTTTTAATTTCCTTTACTATCAAGTATCAAAATACTCTTTTTTTCAAGATAACATTTAACTCTTTTTTCTTTCTAGAAAATCGGATGGTGCTTTTAACTATTAAGAAATCATTTTTACAATCGCCCCCTCTCATCCAAACTTTTTAATACTTTTTAGAAATAGCTTCATCAGTATATACTATTACAAAAATCCAATTTGTTTATGATTTATTAATTTAATATAATAATCTTATTTCTATAAGGCATAATTGATTTATTGTTTTAAAAACTATATGTTTCAAGAACATATAGAAAAGGAATATTATGAAATTAAATTATTATACAATTAACGCTTTTGCAAAAAATGAAATGGGTGGCAATCCTGCTGGGATTGTATTTGATGCAGAAAATCTTTCAAACCAAGAAATGCAAAACATTGCTAAATATATTGGATTTAGTGAAACAGCTTTTGTTTCAAATTCACAAGTTGCTGATTTTGAAGTAGCTTTTTTTACACCTAATGCTGAAGTAGACTTATGTGGACATGCAACCATTGGTTTATTTAATGCCCTTTTCCTTTTAAGAAAAATAAAACCAGGAAATTATACTCTTAAAACAAAAGCTGGAATACTTAAGATTAAGATTGAAAAAAATGGTTGTGTAATGATGGATCAACAAAAACCAACTTTCGATGAAGTTATAGACCCTAAAGAAATTATTGAATCTCTTGGTATTGAACTCAAAGATTTAAATACAGATTACCCTTGTCAAATTGTTTCAACTGGGCTTAAAGATATTCTTATTCCAATAAGAAATAAAGAAATTTTAAACTCGATAAAACCAAATTTTGAAAAAATAAAAGAAATAAGTAAAACTCATAACGTCGTTGGCTTTCATCTATTTGCTTTAAATGATAATGATGAAACAATTACTGCACATTGTAGGAATTTTGCACCTTTATATGAAATAGATGAAGAATCTGCTACTGGAACTTCCAATGGAGCTTTAGCCTGTTATCTATGGAAATACAAAATGATTAATGACTCAAAGAACATTATATTTGAACAGGGAGAAGCTATGAACAAACCTTCTTTAATCTCTGTAGATCTTTATTTATCAAATAATCAAATAGATGAAGTACAGGTTGGAGGAACAGCTTCTAATCTTCAATCAATAAAAGTTCAATTATAAAAAATTTTTAGTTAATTGATACAAATTAACCTACAGGAAAGAGATTTCAAGACCATGAATAATTTCATGGCTAGTATTTATGTTGTCTGGGAATCTCTTCAATTTCAACAGATTAATATCTGTTATCTCTACACATTAGATTTATCAAATAATTAATGTTTAATAGCTAATTCTTCTTACATAATACAGAAATAGCTTATATAACTTTGTTTTTTATATGACAATATGGTAATATTAAATTCAGATAACAAGATAAAGGTAAAGGCTCTTATGAAAACTAAAAAATATAGATTTATATGGATTTCCTTTTTATTCTTATTTTTATTTGTTTCATGCAGCTTTGGACATTCTCCTATAAGCGAAGAAGGTATAATCAACGATTCTGTGGTATCTGATGATACTGATGAAAATTTCACTTCTTTTATTGTTGCATCAGATATGAGAGAATATACCGGAAATAATCTAGATTGGTTTCGCGGAGCAGGTGAAGCTATAGCTACAGTAGATAATGGAATTTACATGTTTTCAGCGGGTGATATAGATCCCCCAGGCCAAGTACTAGCTACTATTAAGAAATATATCAGTGCTGATTATAGGTGGTTCCCTATCGTAGGGAATCATGAGTCAGAAACGCCTTCTGACATGGAGTGGATAAGAAATTTTTACCAGGTTATTGAATCAAGAGTAAGTATCATTAGCGAAGGCCCGACAGGAACTAAAGAAACTATGTATTCTTTTGATAAAGGACCAGTACATTTTGTTATACTAAATGAATATTTTGATGGCACTTCTGATATTGGTTCAAATGGTGATATAGTACCGGCTACATATAATTGGCTAAAGACAGATTTAAGCAATACTGAAAAAAATATTATAGTTGTCTTTGGACACGAACCAGCATTCCCATTACCTGATGAAGAGTCAGCAAGACTTAGACATGAAGATGACAGTCTTAATACTCATGAAGAAAATAGAGATGCATTTTGGGCTTTATTGAATGACTATAAAGTTACAGCTTATATTTGCGGACATACTCATAATTACAGCAGTAACTTACGCCCAAGTGATATAACTTGGCAGATTGATTCGGGTCATGCTAGAGGAACTCAGGATCCTGGCGCTAAAAGTACTTTTTTAAAATTTGACATTAACACTAACAATGAACTTATTTTAGAAACATATAGAATGGATCTTGATACCAGCATTTATTCTTTAACAGAAACAATTAATCTTACAAACCCTTCTATATAAGAAAAGATTTAGTCCTCTACAAGTATCCGAAAGATTAGCACATGAAGAAATTGAAAAAAATCATTGGCAAAATCATAATATTTGATAATGACATCAAATAAATAAGAAAAAACAATGCTTAAAATTAATGAGATAATATTTTTTGATATAAAAAATTATAAATTATCATGATATAATATACCTTAAATTAAAATGAAAAATTTTGGGGAATTATTTATATGTATGAATTAATTAAATAACCTTTTTATAATAAATTTATTGAGCCTAAATATTACTAATGCAAAAAACTTAATAACTAAGATTCTAATTTAAATAATAACGTAACTCAAATTACAAGCTAATTTGTCCTCAATTTAATAGATATAATAGAATTTTATCTTTTTATAAATTCTTCAATAAAATTTGTTTGAGGATTATCTACTAAGCTATCAAAGCTTCCAATTTGTTCAATTATTCCATGATTCATTACTGCAACTTGATCAGATATTTTTTTAGCTTCTTCTTGGTCATGAGTAACTAAAATTGTAGTAACTCCTAATTCTTTTTGAATATGTCTTATTTCAACTTGCATTCTTTCTCTTAATAAAGCATCTAAATTAGATAATGGTTCATCTAATAATAGTAAATCAGGCTCTTTTATTAATGCCCTTCCTAAAGCAACTCTCTGTTGTTCTCCTCCACTTAATTGGTGAGGATATTTATAGATTTTATCTTCTAATCTTAGCATGTTGATTATTATTTCGCATTTTTCTTTAATTAAATTTTTTCCCATTTTTTTAGCTTTTAATGGAAAGCTAAGATGTTTTTCAATAGTCATATGGGGCCATAGTGCATAATTTTGAAAAACAAAGCCTATATTTCTTTTTTCGGGTGGTAAATTGATTTTGCTATTATTATCAAATAAAATATTATCATTTAATGTAATCACTCCACTTTGTGGGAGTTCAATCCCAGCAATACAAGAGATTAAAGTAGATTTTCCACTTCCACTTGGACCTAATATTGTTAATATTTTTTTATCATCTACTGTTATAGAACAATCCCTAACTACACAATTTTTATCATAATATTTATATAAATTTTTTATTTCTAATTTTTTCATTATGTCCTCTGTATTTATTATTAATATAATTGGTAATAATTATTAGGGTTACTACAATTACAGACAATGCAGATGTCATCTCTAATCCATAGGATTGAGATTGCATTCCAAATAATAGTACTCCTACTGTTTCTTGATTAGTTGCATAAAGCATTAGTGAAATTGGAATTTCTCTTAAGGAAATCATTAAAGCAACAATTATACCTGATTTGATACCAGAAAGTAAAAAGGGCAGAACAACTTTTGTAAATGACGTAATCCAATTATATCCAGATAATCTAGCTGCATTTAATAGCTTAATATCTTGCGATTTTATTAGTCCAATTATTTGGTTCATAATTATTGGAGTAAATAAAACCATATATGTAATAATTAAGCCCCATGAAGTACCATATAATTTTAATGGATATCTATTAAAACTAAATATTGTAGCTACGGCTAATACTGTATTAGGTATTGCCATTGGCCAAGAACCAATTGCTTCAAATATTTTGTATTTCTTACCTTTATAGTGTGATAATAATGCACACGATAAAGCAATAATTGTAGCAAATATAGCAGCTATTCCCCCATACACAAAACTATTAAAAAACGCTCTTGGGAATTTAGAATGAATATTAAATATTTCTTTATAATTATCTAAGGTGAAATGATCAATTACTAATGACAATCCCCATCTTTTTAATAAAGAAGATATTATCATTGTAACAGCTGGAATTATACTAACTAAAATAAAAAATAATATTACAAATACAATACTTAATATTTTATATTTATTTAGAGAAACAGTACTTACATCTCTAATTTTATTATTACCATTCATTGATATTTTATTATTTTTTGACATCATATACGTTTGAGCTAAATAAAGTATTGATGCAAAAATTACTAAAATTAAAGAATAAAAAGCAGCAGTTGAAGTATCTAACATCGTAAGAGAAGAATAAATTTTTGTTGTAGCCACTTCTATTCTTGCTGGCAAACATAACAAAGCCGGCACTGAAAAATTTGCTAACGTTCTTGAAAATACAAAAAGAGCTGTAGTTAATATACTAGGTTTAACCAATTGTATTGTTATTTTTCGTAAAACTGTAAAAGTGCTTCCTCCAGATAAATATCCAGCATATTCAATCTTTGGATCTATATTGTTTAAAGCATTTTTTATTGAAAAATACATTAAAGGGAATAAATGTAAAGTTAATACAAATATTGTAGCATTTAATGAATAAGGAGACGAACTAAAATTTTCTAAATGGAATACAAGTTTAACAATCCTTTCTAAATAACCATTTCTTCCGAATATTTGTAACCAGGATAAAGCAATTATATATGGTGGGATTGCAAAAGCAATTATACAAAAATTATCTACCATTCTCTTTAATGGAAAATCAGTTTTAATTACTAACCAAGCTAATGTTCCTCCAATTATAGTTGTCCAAATAAATACCCAAATAGATATTTTTATTGAATTAAGAAAAGGATTTACAAATGTGTTAAATGAATAATTAAATCCAATAATACCTTTGTAAAATAAAAAAAGAGTAGGAAAAATATAAAATATTATTAATATTATTGAGAGAAGCGTTATAGCTCCTCTCAATAATACTTTACTAAAATAGTTTTTCGAATTCTTCATTTATTTGATTTTGCTTAGAACCTAATTCATCCCAATCAATGTCTAAAACTTTTATATTTTTAGGTAATCCATTTGGCATTTCGGCATTTTTTAATACACTTATAAAACCAAAATTTGTTGTAATTTTTTGAGCTTTAGGAGAAACTAAAAAGTCAACAAAATCTTTTGCTAATTCTTCATTTTTTTCATATCTAGAATTATTCTTACTAATTGCTATTGGTCGTTGTATAGCAATAGCGCCTTCTTCTGGCCAACTCAATGCTAATGGAGTTTCATAACCTTTTTTCTTAGCCTGTTTTTGTAATCTCCAAACTGCATCATGAGGGGCAATTCCGGCTATGAATTCACCTTCTTGAATTTTCGATGGAACATCACTATTTTTCTTTGCAAGAAATAAACCATTATTAATTAATTTTTTATAATAAGTTCCACCTGGTTCTTCAATATCCCAAAGTGCTGAAATTAATGCTAAAGCTGTCGAAGATTGTGTTGGATCAGCATGAACAATTTGATTCTTATATTCAACATTTGCTAAATCAAAAAATGAAGTTAACTTTGATTTTACTTTGTCTTTGTTATAAATTAATACCCCATATCTTTCATTTACAAGAGTATATGGTTTATTGACTTTGAATTTATTAGCAAAATTTTCATAATTCTTAGGAGTATAAGCTTCAATTGCCCCTTTTTCAGCTAATACATCGTAAATTAATGGATCTGATCCCCAAAAAACATCTGCATTAATACATCCTGATTCTGATTCTGTCCAAACCCTTTGTCGGAGTGGTCCACAACCTAATTGAACAATATCTAAGACATCCCCTTTGTCTGCTTCAAAAGTTTTCTCTAATGCTTGAAGCATATTGGCAGGACCAGAAATATAAGCAGTTATTTTCCCCTCTTTGCCATTATAAACATCTTTAGTTGAAGCTTCATTAATCCCTTGCGCCCCAATAGATGTAATGAAGATAAAACTTGCTAAAATTAAAATTGATTTTTTCATAATAAACCTCACTAAACTTTGACCTTTAAAAGTAAAATAAGTTATCATTACCTAACTTGTCAAGCCTAATTAAAAAAACTTTTTGCTATTATAGGCTATATCGCTAATTTTAAGAAATTTTATTAGTATTTTTTTTATCATATACTAACTTATTTTATATTTCGAATTAGATAATAATATTTAAAATAAATAAATTTAATGAGAATAATATCTAAAATATAATTTGCTCTATTTTTTTATTTAGTTCAATGATTATCCACTAAATAAGTCACTCGTGGTAAGTTGATAAATCAACACCTTTTTTTACATCATTGATAACTGAATTAAATTATGTGGCCCAATTAATAAGGGCAAAGCAACTTGTTTTAAAATTAATAAAATTAATATTTTCTTAAATTTCTAGAAAAAAGATATGCAAATTCACTATCTTATTTTCTAAATATTATGATTATGATTAGTTATTCAAAATATAAAAAAACCTATATTTGAATCTATTATTGTTAAAATTGCATAATGTACTTTTTTGTAATTTATATCATACAAAGAATAGCTCTATTGAAGAAAAAAATATTATGTTATTTTTTATAATATTAAAATAATAATTCTATAAAATATTATATTGAAGTATAAAAAACTATTGCTATAATATTATTAGAGGTATTATTTTGTTTAAAATTGGTGATTTTTCAAAACTAACACAAGTATCAATAAGAATGTTAAGATATTATGATAATATTGACTTATTTAAGCCTGCAAAAATAGATAAACAAAGCGAACATAGACTATATACAGTTGAACAAATACCTAAACTTACTAGAATTATTTTTTTACGTGATTGCGGTTTTAAAGTATCTGAAATTTCAAGTATCCTTAATCAATCAAATGATTTTCTAATAGAAAAATTTAAAAATAAATACTCAGAAATAGAAACCCAGATACAAAAAGAACAGATTAAATTAAAAAAAATACAACTTGCTCAAAAAGAGCTCTTATATACAAAAAGTGATATTCATAACCAGATAATTACAAAATCTATTCCAAGCTATCAAGTTTTATCTATTCGAAGAAAGTTAGATAATTATTTTGAAGAAGAACTTCTATGGGAAGAACTGACCTTATATACAGATCAAAACAAAATAAAAGTATTAAATAATTATTTCTCTATTTACTATAATACTGCTAGTGGAGTTGATGTTGAAATATGCACAGAAATATCAAATCTACAGGGAAAAAATAATAAAAATCAAAACATTATATTCAAAAACACTAATGCTATACCACTTGCTGCGAGTACAATGGTATATGGTGATTTTAAAAACATAGCAGAATCATATCTTACTTTTGAAAACTGGATTATTAATAATTCTCAATATAAGATTATAGGAAATACTCGTCAAATTATTCACAGAGGCCCTTGGAATGAAAAAAATATTGATAAATTTTTAATTGAACTTCAAATTCCTATAGCATATAAATAATTTTTTTATTTTTTTCTTGAACCTCACACGATGTCAGGATTTATGATTTATATATAAATCAAAATAGGAGAAACTAATGAATAAAATTATTTTAAATCCAATTGGAACAATTCATAATAACAAAAAAGGGAATTATATTGAATTAAATCCAAAATACATTCCTGCCTTACAAGGATTAAAAGGCTTTAGCCATATTAATATTCTTTGGTGGTTTAATGAATGCGATAACGAAAAAATGCGCTCAATATTAGTAGAAAAACACCCTTATAAAAATGCACCAAAAATAATGGGTATATTTGCAACAAGATCCCCAGAAAGACCAAATCCCATAGCTTTGACCACTGTTCAGATATTAAATATAGATTATAAAAAAGGAATTATTGAAGTACCTTTTATCGATGCTAATGATAATACCCCTTTAATTGATATAAAACCATATACACCAAGTTTTGATAGAGTTGAAACCCCTAGTGTACCAAAATGGTGTACCAATTGGCCAAAAAGTACAGAAAAATCAGGTTTTTTTGACTGGCAAAGTATATTTAACTTTTAAAAAGGGGTATTTATGGCATTAATTGATTATATAAGTAAAAAACCTGTTCTAACCACAAAAAGATTAATATTAAGAGAATTAGAAATTAGTGATGTTTATGATTTAAAAGAATGGTTAATTGATAAATCAATATATAAATACTGGGGTAAAAAAGCTGGTAAAAGTGATTTAAATCCAGAATTATTATTTCAGAAAAAAACAAAAACAACTAAAAGCTTTCATTGGGGGATAGTTCATAAAAAAGATAATAAAGTAATTGGAGAGATGTGGGTATATTTAATAGCCAATAATCGAATGGCAAAAGTTGCTTTTAGACTTTCTCCAAAATATCAAGGTAATGCTTTTATGTGTGAAGCTTTAAAACAAGTCATTTCTTTTTGCTTTGAAAAAACAGAATTAAAACGGTTATGGACTGATGTGCATATTTCCAATATTGCATCATATAAAACACTTGAGAAATCAGGGTTTATTAGAGAAGGGGGTATAAAAGAAGGCAAACTTGTGAATACCTACTGTGATTATTATATTTATGGAATTACCAAAAATATGTTCAATAAAAAACATAATAACCAATAGTTTCTAAAATTCACATCATTATGAAACTTTGAAATAATATATCTTTATTAACTTTAAGTTGAGTAGAATTAATAATACTTTTACATAAAAGAAAACACTAATTCTACTCAAACAATTCATTTTAATTATTAGAATTTAATAAATCTAAATTCTTTTCTATAAATTCTATTCTTTGATTTACATACTCTACACTTCTCAAAGAATCTTTTGGAGTATTAAAAGTATAGTCAAGTAAATATCAACTTGATTCTGCAATTACTTTTGTTGAATCTTTTAAATCAGTTACAAAAATATATAGACCTTGTCTCTCCCAAAATGCTATATTTCTCCCTTCATAAGCAATATGAATCCAATCTTTTTCTATTTTTAGAGATGGAAATCCTGCTCCATTTTTAGCATATATTATGGTATGATATCTTCTTAAAGAGGTCATTTTTTCTTCAGTGATTTTTTTCGCTCATGTAACAGGCCCCTATTTATTGCTAGGGATTTCAACTCTCCCGTCTCTTAATTCTTTAAATGATTTTATTAACAAGAGTATTACAACTACTGTAAGAGCTGCATCTAAAATGAAGGATCCTAAATATACAAATTTAACCCCAAAAATTCTTGGCAAAAGTATCATAGCAGGGATATATAAAACAACTTGTCTAAGCATTGCTATTATACTAGCAACCTTACCTCTATTAATTGATGGGAAATAACTCATCCCATTCATTGTAATCGCTAGTAAAGGAATAACTGAAATAAAAATTCTATAGTTAGTTAGATTTTCACTACTTATCGCACCCTCGAACATAAGTGATAATATACTTTGTGGATTAATCATTAAGAATAACCACATTGGTAATATTAAAATTATCCCCCCAAGAATAAAAACCTTTGTAGCACTGATAACTCTACTATATTTTTTAGCTCCGAAATTAATACCAACAGTTGGTTGAAGAGATCTCATTATTGCAAATAATGGTGTCATCATAAATAGCATTAACCTGTAGGTAACACCATAGAAGGCTATATCATAAGAGGTTCCAACAGCCCCTATTGCATTTAATATAACAACTCCTTGTAATACACTCATAACTGACATAATCAAAGAAGGCATTCCCATTGATTTAATATCTGTTAATATTGTTTTATCACGTCTTATACTAAATAAATTAGCCTCAAAGGATGGTTTTTTACTTCTTAAATAAATAACTCCCAAAATAGTATAAACAGCCATTCCTATGTTAGTTCCCCAGGCAGCTCCTACTACTCCAAAATTGAAAATACCCATCAAAATATAGTTAATTATTATATTAACTAATAATCCAGTACCCATTATTAAGGCGGCTGTACCCATTTTCCCTTCAGCTCTTATTATTAAATTATAAGCTAATCCAAAAACCCAAAAGAGAGAGCCAAATATAGTTATTCTAAAATATGTTAATCCAAGTTCTAAAGCTTCTCCTTCTCCCCCCATAAAAATCATTAAAGGTCTTGAAACAAGAAACAATACTACCATCAAACAAAGCGTGGATAATAAACCCATATAATTTGCATTCCCAAGTATTTTTCTTTGTACACCCTTATTATTTTCACCAATAGCAATAGACAAATAAGCCCCAGCGCCTCCTCCAATAAGAGATCCAAAGCCGACAGCTATTTGTGTTAGTGGATATGCAACAGATACCCCGCTTAGTGCAACTTCTCCAACAAAAGAGCCAACAAATATTGCGTCAAAAACCGCATTGAGGCCATGTAATATCATGGCAATAACAGCCGGCAGGGATAATTTAATCATAACCTTCCATAGGTTATCATTTAATATTAAATTTCTATTATCTTGCATAAAAACTCCTAATATTGTTAGTTATAACTAACAAAAATATTTTAAAAATTATGATGCTTTGTTTTTGCATCATTATAACTACCATTATTTATTTATTTTCTATTTTTTTTATTATATTAAGCCAACCGATATAATAAAAATTTGAAAGATAAACTACTTGTTCTTTTGCTTATTTAATAGATAGGACTATGGCTAATACTTCAAACATTGATAATACACTATGTACACAAAGAATTGATATTACTGTATCTGTAGTGCTATTATATATTTTTTTATTCAGTACCTTTAGATTTTAAAAATATCAGCTAAAATTCATCATATTATTCAAATATATAATCTAATAAAGGGAATACTGTTTTTTCAACACTTTGACCAAAATTTAATATTTACTTTTAATTTCCTTTTCAAAAAAAATTTTTATAATATTATTAATTATATAATAAAGATCTAATTAAAAATCTTTCACAAGAGAATCAAAAAAATCTCTTTCCCCATTAAAATATCCATAAATAGCTCCTGTTGTTAAATTTGACAACTTGGCAATATTTCTTAAAGAAGTATTTTCAAAACCTTTTTGAAGAAATTCTTTAAAAGCTACTTTTAATATTTTTTCTCTTGTTAAGTCATTCATTACTTTATCCTAATATATTTATATAAAGCTGTTATATCTTATACAATTAAATGTTAGCCGTGTCAATCTTTTTTTTATGAAATTATTATTTATATTTGTCAATCTTTATCTTTTTTCTTTTATATCAAATTAGTGAAGTTTTTATTGACCTGGCATTTCACACTATCATAGAAGCTAATCTTTCAGATATTATTAGTCAAAAATATTCTAAAAGTATTTGCCATTTTCTAATAACTTATTCTTTTGAAATTATGTATATTTTAATATTAAAACTGCTTTTTAGCGGCCCAAAAACAGTAAACAACTTGCCCCAAAAGCTACACTTTTATTATGCCATTTGCGCTAAATTTCAAAAAAATAGAAATTTACGCATAAATACAACTAAATATTATAGAAGAAGTGAGGGAATTTTTCTTAACAGAGTAAAAAATGATTGCTATTATATCTTTACTTTTTACATATGTTAGCCTAAACTAATATCAATATTTGGAGGCGATTATGGTTAAATATGGGAATTGGATACCCAAATGGTTAATAAACACTATTCTAATAGGATTAATTATATTATTTGGTTTATGTTTTTTCTTTTTTAATATTGGTAGTTCAGTCTTAGAATTAATATTTAGCATGATAACAATTTTTTATGCATTGTTTACCTTAAAAGTGTATTATATGTATAAAGAATTTGATTATAGTAAAACTAATTCAACAGCGTGGAAAATAATTAAATATGTTGCATCTTTTGTAGAAGTAAAACCAGGGAAAAAAATACTAGATATTGGTTGTGGTAGTGGCGCACTAACAATTGAGTGTGCTAAAAAAAATAAAGACTCCATTGTCGTTGGAATGGATAGATGGGGAGCTGAATATAATGCTTTTTCAAAAGAAGTTTGTGAAGTAAATGCTAGTGAAGAGAAAATTAATAATACAAGTTTTATTCAAGGTGATATAACTAAATTGAACTTAAAAAAAGAAAGCTTTGATTTTATTACATCAAATTATGTTATTCACAATGTACCAGGCGATAGAGTTGAAATGTTAATTAATATTCTTTCTCTCTTAAAAAAAGGTGGTTCTTTTGCAATTCATGATTTATTCTCTGAAAGATATTATGGATCTCCTAATCAAATAATTAAAAAATTAAATGATATGGGTTTTAAAAAAGTAAAATTTGTATCAACAACAGATGGAAAGCCTATGACTAAAAAAAATGCAAAAAGATTAATGTTGTCCAAATCAAAACTACTTATTGGCATAAAATAATTATGAATAAAAATTATAAAGAAAAATCCATTAGCAATGATAACAAAAAAAAGAATAGTTATTACCAAAATAAAATTTTTTTTATAATAAAATACATACTAAAATAATGATAATTGATTATATTTTTATCAAATCACTAAAATCTAAAACATATTTATACAAACTCATATTCAAAAGTTACAGCACAAGTATATCTACCTGAAGGAGCATTCGATATTGCAGCAAAACCAAAAGTTAATGATAAAGAATCATTCGCACTATTACTAGTTGTGCCATATACATAATTTGGAATAAGACTCAAATCAAAAACTCCATTGGAAAAACTCCCAGTGTAAGAAGACCCAATAGTACCTGAAATAGATGGAGTAATAAACGTATCTCCTGTATTTTCCAAAGTTAAAGGGCCTGCAGTTACTGTAATATCAATGTCAGCTGAAGAAGCATATGAACCAGAAGTCGCCCTTATCCTAAAATCAGCAGAAAAACCATTTCTTACATTTTCATATTCTTGAAAAATCTCTCTACCTTGAGCACTAATCCAATCCCCTGTAGTTTCTTTTTCTTCTAGAGCAAAATTAAATGAAGAATCAGGCGCTTCAACAACTATTGTTGTACTATTTTCAGCAAAAAGTGTTGCCATTGACAATAAAAATAATGCTAATATTGTAAATACAAATTTATTTTTCATTAAGAAATCCTTTTAGTATATAATTTATAATTTATTCTTAATTAATTATATTACATATGAAACTTATGTCAATACATAGAATATTTTGAAAGAATAAATATAGCAAAAAAGTAAACAAATATAATAAACTTAAGAATAAATCTAATAAAATATTATTAGAAAAAATAATTTATCAAAAAATCATAACAATAATATTACAAAAAGAATTCTAAATTTTGAAAGAATAATAACATATAATCTAAAAAATATTATAATTTAGTAGATTACCCAAGGCTAATTCAATTATTAGTCAAAAATTTTAAACCATATAAAATTTTATAGTTATAAATTTCAAAGATAAAAATTTTTGATAAATATGATTTTATAAAGTTCTGACAAAAGTTTAAAATAACTATTTCAGAATAAAGCTAAAATAGCTAAAAATACTATGGAACATATTTTTTTAAAAAAAGTAAATTCTATTAGAATAAAAACTCCCATAGACAACAAATAAGCTCTATCTTCTTTTTATTAAATTACTATATTAAACCTAATATTTAGTTTAAGTGCAACTTCTATATAAACTTCAAACTTTAGCCTCATTGAACAATCAAAAAGTAAAAATAAATTATTATTTATTTTTTTAAACTTTCACTACCTAAATTACAAAAGACATAATTACTTGAGACAACCCCATAACCAAAACCAATATATTCTATTGAATAATTATCTAAAGGTCCATCCAATGGATGTATTTTGAAAAGTGCAAACCATAATTCATATTAAGAAGAAGCCTAATAACTAATAGAATCAGTTTTATTAATAAAAATTGTATTATTATTCAAAAAGAATAAGCTCCTTTCACCTATATTACATATAATTCTTTTTTTTACCTTCTTTTTCATTTTGAAATTGGATACCTACTTCAAGATCAATATTACCACCAAAATTCAAGAAATAATTATCTCTCAATAAATTTAAATTTTTTAAATTAAAAGGAGCTGTAGCTGTTCCAGTTATTTGAGGCAATACATATACATTATATTTCATTGCCCCTTTATTTTCTTGATTTGCTTTTGCTCTGTTTTGTTTTGATTATACAACAGTTCAACATCACCCAAATCAACGGAAGTTCCATAATTAAAATCTATTATTTTTGGATTCTTATTTAATGCTTTATAAATTAAAACCTCATCTCTATTTGCTAAATCAGTATTTTACCAATAGTAAAAAATCTAATAGTAAAAACAAATGAGTTATCTATATAATCACTCTTTACGGTATAAAAAATATTAAGTTTAATATACTTTTCTGGATTTTCAACTAATAATTCATTTCATCTCTTATAGATATTATCAAAATAACATGACCTTCTTACCGAATAAAAGGTAAAGCAATATATGAATCAGAGGAGGAAAAGTCAGTTATTAATTCATCCTGGATTTTAATAGTTCCTAGAGATTTCTCAATCTGTAATTTGCTTGAATACTTATCAGCTAAAATTTTTTGTATCTTTTCTAATTTTTCTTGAATTGTAAAATATTCTTTTGATAAATTATTGGATGAGCTACACTTTATTAGTCAAAAAAGATAAGGACATGTTAGTATCTTAAATAAATGAAAAGAATAAAGTGATGAATTTAAAACCAATGTTGTAAAGCTTTATAATAATGGTAACCCAAGAGCAGAGTTACTAAGAAAATATAAATTATCTTCATCAACTTTAGCAAAATGCATTAATAGATTATTCGTGAACGCAAATTGATACCTAAATAATTTTATCTTATTCGTAAACTTTAATTCTTATTATTTCTCACACAACATTGCTCTCGCTTCAATAACAACCCGCTCATCGAAACCCATATATTCCAATAGACGAATTGCGTTTCTTGTCTTTGATGGGCCGTTCTTCAACATATAGTCAAAGACAACTTCTTCTTTTTCGAAATGTTCACTGAAATGGTAGTTATCATATATTTCGTCCAATATTTCTGTCAATTCTATATCATGCGATGCGACAAGGCACCTACTCTGTGTCTTATGCAGAGCTCGTAATACAGCAGTCGAGGCAGCAATACGTTCGGGGGTATTTGTTCCGCGTAAGATCTCATCAATAAAGCAGACACACCTTTGCTTCTTGCATTCATCCATAATTCTTCGAAGGGAACGAATTTCTGCCATGAAATAGCTCTCACCAATTTCAATGTTGTCACGTAAAGCCATGGATGAAATCACAAATGCCCGTCCGAGTGAATATTTCTTGGCACAACATATGAATAATGATTGGGCAAGAATATGATTAACAGCAATCATCTTGATGAATGTTGACTTCCCTGAGGCATTCGAACCAGTTAGAATACTGTCATTTTTAAGTACAACAGAATTTGGAACCGGATTACTCACCAACGGATGGTATCCATTTTCGATTCCTATGAAATTCTCTTCATCAAAATGCGGTTTACAATACCATGGAATACTCGCGCAAAAAGACGCTGAACTCACAGCCATATCAAGTTCTCCGATAATCTTGTACAGCATTTGAAGTTCTTGGTTATGCGCAATCATCAAACCCACAGTGCGATTGTAGCGAATCAAATCCATGAGAAACACTGCTTTTAATACTAAAAATGGTACCTCAACTTCAGCAGCAAAAGGGTTCATGCTACCCGGGAGAACTCCACGCATGTGCCTATATGGAGCAAGTGATATTTCAAGATTATCACCGAGGGTACCACTCCCACCCATTTCATTCAATCGACTTGCAAATTCACGATGAATCATTTTCGCTCCATGTACCAATGAAGAAAAATAACGAAGACTTTCAAGCTCACTTTCCAAAGAGCTTGTTTTATTCACCGATACAAGGATATTAAGACACACGCTACATATCAGAAGACCCATGCTTATTTGTATTGATAGCGGTAACAATACACATGCCACTAATGGTGACATTGCCAATACCACATATATCCAATCATTTTCCAACCGCTTGGTAAAAGGATAAAAAATGAATGCACCAAGTCCGTTCCCCGGTCGCTTACCAATACCAACGAGAATTTTCTGAAGACGTAATCGTGAAACTTCATCTGAGGAAAGCCATTCTTTAAGTATGTATCGGGACTCCAGCGTACTTTGTAGTGTATGGACATCATGCAAAACATGATACAAATACTCATCACCTATAGAACAGTGACATGCGTTGATCCTCTGATATACAGAATCCATTGAGAGATCGCTCCAAGTTGTAGAATCCAGAAATGTAGCTTCCTCGTCTGCTTGTATAGCGTGTACGTGATATGAGCTCACGCGTTTCATATCGTGCTCTTCATCTGGAATACGGCCGAAAGTTTCCTTTAAATTACGGACAGAGGCAATATGTGCTTTCCTTATCAACAACAATACAATCGCCATGACACAAAAAATCCCCACAGATATCAAAGCAAACATAATTAATCCTTCCTTTTATATAAAATTAACTAAATAAAAGAGTATTTGTCAACTAAAAATAATTCACTCTTCAATTTGACCGACAATAATTTGCAATGACAAAATTAAAAAACATCAACAACAACTATTTCACTTTCTAAAAATGAATATTAACTTCTCTTTTTAAAAATACTTCAACGATATCAACAATTGAAATAACAGATTAGAAGAAAAACCCTGTTATTAAATCATCCTGAAATTTGATTATTTCTAGAAAGCTATCAATAAGTAATTTTCTAAAATACTTATCTGTTAGAATAACTAGCATTTTTTATTATTTATAATTTATATTCTCATTTAATATAAGGCTTAAATTTGGAATTAATCTCAATAAACTACTTACTACTAACTCTAAATTTTCCAAAATGTTGTTAGTATTAATACAATTGAGTTTTAAAAATCCCATAAGATTTAATTTTATTATTATAATATATAATTAGTTTAATTCTTCAAATTTTACTTCAGGATAACTATTTTCATTTTCCCAAAAAATACTTAATGAAAATTTACCTTCTGGTAATGGCTCATCACTAATTTCTGAAGAAATCATTTCAAAGAAAGGTCTTAACTCATCGATATAATCATTTATGCTTAATTTAAAAGATAAAGGTGTATATGATTCTGAAAAATCATTAATAGTTATATAAGCATTAATATTAAAATCAATCCAATTGTTTTCTAAAGATAAATTACTAACGGATAGCTTATCCTCTTCAACATCAGCTTGTAGTGAAAGTTTATCTATTGCCCAATTTTCTTGATTACCTATAAATGAGGCTTCTCCTAAAAACATATAAGCAAACATTGATAAACTTTGTCTAATGTCCTGTTCTGCATCATACTTAAAACCTTCAAAATTAAACGATACCTCTTCTACATTATCCATAAAAGTCGTTATATCTACTTCCTCATGATTTTCTTCATAATTAGATGGTATAAGATTTCCTTTAGCTACAAAAAACAAATCAACAAAACTCATAGTTCCTATAGTTGACTTAAAAATAACATTATTATTTTCCATATCTAAAGCATTTATTATAAAGTCTGAATCCGTTGCTTCATATCCTGAGTCAAATATTTTAGTATTTATATTACCATTAAAATGAACTTTCATTTCAGATTGTTCAAGGCTAAATAAATCATCCATATCTGAAAGTTCCATATCCTTAATTGTAACTTTAATATCAGTTAATTTTAAATTATAAAAATTATGGTATAAACTAATAGTTTGTGATAATGGTATTTTTATATCCAAAGTATCAATATTAAATTCAATCTCAGAATCAAAAACTTTTATACCATTTATAGATAATAAACCCTTTGTAGCATAAACTTTTGCATTATCATAACTAAAACTATATTCTGATTTATTTTCCTCAATCCATTCAGTTAACAATGAAATAATCTGTTTTTCTGCTCTTTTATTAGTTACATTTATTGCTATTACAACTAAGCTTAATATGACAATTATTCCAATAATTACTCTTTTTTTCATAAACCCTCAATTAATGCTAATTTTTTTAAGTTGTTAAAATAGAAATATAATAAAACACAAAAATAAGTGCCGTTTTTTCTAACAGGTATCAATTATATTAATACTGCGAAAAACTAAAAAACTACTATAATATATTAGTTATCTTTCTTTCTCCTCAACAAATCAACAACAACCATTTAGCCATTTTAATCGTACTCCAATTTTTAGAGACAAGTCAAATAATTTTTTTATACTTAAAAAACATTCAATTAAGAAACTAATAATATAAAAAATAGTTAAATAAACTGTTGACACAAGTTGTAGCCTAGCATATAATTTATCTATTATGAAAAACAAAAGAAAAACAATATTTATTTTGTTTGTATTAGGATTAAATTTAGCACCTATTTTTGCTAAGAGTGCAGATCTTAATTTAACAAGCACAATAAAGGAAACCCCACTAACATACAATTTGTATAGAAAAACGGATAATGTCTTAACTTTAATAAAAGAAGATTCAATTTATACTGTAGATAATATAAATCCATTAACTACTAATACAATGATAACTGATTTTAGCATTATTGTTAATTCAAATTTAAATTCTTCAAGAAGCATAAAGGTTAAAGTTACGCCATCTTCATTTAAGACGGTTTTAAATGGAAATAGGTCCTTTGATTCAGGAGTTACGCCGGTAATTAATACAATTATAAATCGTAAAGTAGTTGAAGCTGGTTTAAATACTGATAAAGAAGTCTATAGATTCAATATTTTTATTGGAGGCAAACCCAATTTACCTGCAGGGAAATACACAAGTATAGTAAATGTTGATTATTTAATAGAATAATTTTTATTCTTTTTAATATAATATTTAGTTTTTTTTAGCGACCATTAATTTGGTCGCTTTTTTTAAACTTTTCTTTATAACTTGAAATATCAATAAGTGATGTAAACATTTCAGCAGAAAAATCTTTTACTAATTCATCATGGGGTTTGAATGATAGGTGATTTGTTCTATTCGTTTGGACGAGATATTTATAGTATTAGTTCTTCATGATTTAACTTTTTTTCAATGCTAACCTAGTAAACAATGTACTAAAATCTGGCTTATTTTTTTCCCTTATATAACCAGAATATCAATATTTTTGTTTCTTAAAGAGACAAAATTAATGACATAAGCCATTAATTATTAAAAAACACAATGGGCAAAAAGTCGATGAATAAAGTTTAAAAGCTCTTAAAATCAACTTAAAAAATATAAATAATCGACATTAAACCTATTCAAATTTTTTGCAAACTCAAATGACCTCAATAAGCTATCTATTTCATCTGAATCTTTCTTTATTAAATATTTCAAAAGACTTAAATGGCAATTTAAAGAAAGCATATCAATCAAACCGACCTTTGCTGAACTTTATATACCTTCTTGAATCATATTTGATTAACTTCCTTTTTCATAAGGATAAAGACCTGATAATATTTTCTATAAAGTAGTTTTATCAGCACCATTATGACCACATAAAGTTATAATTATATTTTGTTCTACATCATCTATTTTTAATTTATGAAAAAATTCTTGTTTATTTAAAAATGAAAAGTTAATCTCCGGAATAATCATTTAGCCCTCCTTTTATCTTATTTTGTTATTTACCTTATAGTATTTATAAAAAGGTAATAATATGATTAAAAAAAATAAATTGAGCCTTTCAAAATTAATTTAAATAAATTTTTAAATTCCCACTTTATATCAAATTAATCCTATATAATGAGGAATTATATCAATATATTTATTCTCTTTTGACAAAAATCCTCTAGGAATTACACCTAATTGTAAAAGATTAAATTTTTTTATATAAATATAAAGCCCTAGTATTAGTAATTGTAAAAGTATTAAATTATAAAATACGAAAACCTTTTTTAAAAGCTATTTCTTTCAAAATTTAGGATTTCCTTTTGGGGAAACAAATCGCCAACTTTAACAATTTCATTTCAAATCGCTATCATATGCATTAAATCTTTTTCTTTATAGTCTCTAATAAAATACATAACATCACTCTATAAAATATTTAATATCATTTTCACAATTCACATTTAAATCATTTATATATACAAAAAAATATTAATTTATACTAGCATAATACTTTTTTATATTATCAATAAATTTTCTCATATAAGGAGTTATTAATTTCCCAATTTTATAAACACAATATAATTCTGTATATTCTCCAATACCATAATATATAATAGGATATTTTTTCGAATATTCAACTGCATAACTTCTAGGACAAAAAGTTATATAATTAGTATCCACTACACAAGATATTGCTAATTCTGAACTACGCGTTCTCATTTTTACTTTAGGCTCAAGCCCATATTTGATAAATAAATTTTTAAGTTTGACCCCTGTCGTAACAAATTCAGATGGTAATATAAAAGTAGTATTTATAAATTTAGAAAAATCAATTACCTTTAAATTATTTTCAATTGCTGAATGTATTATTTTATTACTAATACTACCTACTGCTACAGTATCTTCTTTATATAAAAATTCATAATTATATGTATCAATAAATTTAACAGGATTATATAAAACAATATCAAACTGTTCAAAATCCAAAGAATTATAATTTAGTTTATAAGTTTCTTCTTGGACAAGTACAGTAACATTTGGAAACTCTTTCATATACTCCGGTAAAATTTTTGTTAGTAGCACTGAAGATCTAAATATAGGGATTGAAATCGAAAACTCACCTTTACCTGAATGCAAAATATCAGACTCTTCTTCTTCCCAAAGTTTATTTATTTCCAATATTCTTTTTGCATACTTAATATAGACATCACCATAATAAGTTGGAATATAATTATTATTTGATTTGTCAAAAATTTGTATACCTATCCTTGATTCTAAATTGATTAGGAATTTACTTAATGCAGGCTGTGTTATACATAACTCTTTCGCAGCTTTGGTAATGCTTTTATATTTATAAATTGAGTAAATATATAATGGTTCTTTTAAATTCATAACAATCCTTCAAAATAATATCTATTAATTAACTAATTTTATCATAACTTTTTATTATAGTATATATAATAATTATTATCTTGCGTTATATATATTTAACCATTTATGATTAAATTATGGAGAAATTTAGAGGAGTTAATATGAAAAAATTATTAGAAAAAAAATTCCAGTTAAACAATTATGACACAAATATTAAAACTGAATTTATTGCCGGTTTTGCTACATTCATTACAATGGCTTATGTATTAGCTACAATACCTAATATATTAAGTAATGCAGGGTACACAAAAGAATCAACTTTTACAACAATTATCATCCTTATAATTGGAACAACATTAGCAATGGGGTTATACACAAATAGAGCATTTGCTTTAGCTCCAGGATTAGGTAGTGCTAGTATATTTGCAGGTATGATTGCACACGAAGGGATACCAAAAAATATTGGAGCAGGAATTATTATTTTAAGTGGAATAATCTTCGTATTAATTACTTATCTTGGATTAAGAGACACTATAGTAAAAGTAATTCCTAAAAGTTTAAAATATTCAATTAGTGCTGGAATTGGTCTTTATATTGCACTTATCGGAGCAAAAACCTCTAAACTAATTATTGCTAGTACAGCAAAAAACAGCTTAGTTTTTGGAGATTTAACTTCGCCAAGTGTTATTTTAACTATAATTGGCTTTTTTATTATCTTAATTTTAAAAGAAAGAAAAGTCCCTGGTTTTCTAATTATATCTATAATTCTTACAACAATAATTGGGATTCCAATGGGATTAACTAAAACACCAAACCACTTTTTTTCTTTTCCACATGGATTAACTGAAAATTTTTTAAAAATAGATATTATTGGTGCATTCAATTTTAAATACTTCCCATATTTACTGGCCCTTTTTATTCCAGATTTCTTTTCTACTTTAGGAACGGTATTAGGAGTAGGTGCGAAAGCTGGATATCTTGATGAAAATGGCGATTTACCAGGTATTAATGCTTGCTTCAAAGTTGACTCAATAGCAACCGCAATAGGAGGATTATTTGGAATTCCTTGTTTAACAACTTACCTTGAATCATCAGTAGGAATTGAATCTGGAGGAAGAACTGGACTAACTTCAGTATTTATAAGTTTATTTTTCTTATTAGCAATCTTTTTAAGTCCTTTGGCATTAATGATTCCAACTGCAGCAACAGCACCTGCACTAATATATATTGGAGTTTCAATGTTAACTTCAATGGAACATATAGATTACAGTGATTTTACAGAATATTTTCCAGCTTTTCTCTGTATAGTATTCACAATTTTTGCAAGTAATATTGCTAATGGTATTTGTTTAGGGATTATATCATATACAATATCAAAATTAGTAACAAAAAAGACTAAAGAATTAAGCATAGCAAGTTATGTAGTTACTTTTTTCTGTGTAATGTATTTTATTAGCATAATTTAATAACAAATAATTCAATAAGGAGATGGAATGAAGGAAACAGTAGATTTAGCAATAATAAATGCAAATATATACAATAGCTATTTTAAACGTTTTGACAAAGGTATTTTAACAGTGTTAAATGGTAAATTTTATTATAAAATTCCTAAAAAAACAGAAAGTTTTAAAGCAAGAAAAATAATAGATATAAAGAATAAATACATTATTCCTGGATTAATTGATATTCATATGCATATTGAGAGCTCAATGCTTCCTCCACAAACTTTCAGCAATGAAGCTTTAAAAAATGGTACAACAACTATTGTGTCCGAACCTCATGAAATGGCTAATGTAAAAGGCTTAGAAGGTGTTCAAGAAATGATTAAAGCTGCAGAAAAATCTTTGATTGATATTTATTATGGGATTCCAAGTTCTGTTCCTACAACCTCTCCGCATTTGGAAACAACAGGCGGGTACATTGATAAAAATGAAATGGAAGCCCTTTATAAAAACAAAAGAGTAAAATGTGTTGGTGAAGTTATGAACTATAGAAAAATTATTACAAATAAAAATAATTTAGAAATATCAAAATTCATTAATGAACTGCGCAAATATGATAAAATCTTTCCAATTGAAGGCCATTGCCCAAAATTAATAAATGAAGAATTAGCACGCTTTTTATATCATGGAATTAACAGTGATCATACTGAACATACTTTTGAAGAATTCAAACAGAGGTTTGAACAAGGAATGTTTATTGAATTACAAGAAAAAACATTAAGCACTAAAATATTGAAATATATTATTAAAAATAATTTATACGAATATTTTTGCTTTGTTACCGATGATGTCATGATTGATACATTAATAAATAAAGGACATTTAAATTATGTAATTAATAAAGCTATAAAAATGGGATTTCCTATTGAATATGCAATTTATTGTTCTACTTATACAGCTGCAAAAAGAATGAATCTTTTAGATCGAGGAATAATATCTCCAGGTAAAAAAGCCGACTTTATTATTGTAGATTTATTACAAGATAATACATTAAAAATAGAAAATACATTCATTGATGGAAAATGTTACTATACTAAAGGAGAATCATTACACCCTAATACTTACAAATTCCCAAAGTCATTTTACAAAAGTATCAATCTCAGGAAATTGAATACAACTGATTTTAAATATTATACTCCAATAAAAAATGGAAAACAAAAAGTTCGTGTTATAAATGTTAATTCAAATTCAACTAAAACAACATCCTCTTATATAAATGTAACAATAAAAAATGGAGAAATTCAAAACTTAAAAAATAATTTATTATTTGCATTTGTTTTCAACCGTTATACAAATAACTTTATAAAACCTTCCTTTGCATTGATAACTGGAGATTGCATTAAACAAGGAGCTGTTGCAACAACATATGCGCATGATGCTCATAATTTATTAGTCATTGGGGACACAATTGAAAATATCATTTTATGTGCAAACAAAGTTATAGAAATGGATGGAGGATTAACATGTGCTAATGAAAATAAAATTACAGCTAGCCTTCAATTAAATATTAATGGCTTATTATCTGAAAACAATGCAAAAGAAGTTGCTAAAGAAATGGAAAATATTAGGAATCAATTAATTATACAAGGTTATAATCATTATAATCCTATTATGTCTTTATGTACTCTTAGTTTATTAGTCAGCCCAACTTTGAAACTTTCTGATAAAGGATTAATAGATGTGGATAATTCAGAAATAGTTTCTTTATTTTGCTAAATTCATTTCTCAAGAATATATGAAAGAGACCCCACTTCAAGGACAAAATTAAAAAAACTTAATCCTTTTTCTTAATTTTCTAAAAGTTAGAGTAGTTTTTCTAGGCAACTTTAATTTTAAAGTTAATTATATTATGGGAAAAAGATGTCTTTTTTTGAATTATCGAAAGAAAAAATAAATTACCTAATTTTGGGAATCTCTTTAATATGATGAACAAAAATATTTGAGATTCCCTAAACTATTTATTGTATCTAGTTAATACTTATAATAAAAATTAATTTGAAATTAAATAATCAATAAGATATAAAAAATAATTTTGATTGCTCAAATTAGCCTTTTACTGAACCTGCAAGCATACCTTTTACAAAATATTTTTGAAGACTAAAAAATACAATCAAAGGTAATATCATTGAGATAAATGCTGCTGAAGTTAACATTTCCCATCCTTCTCCTCTAACCCCAACTAGACTAGCAATTCTAACAGTTAATGGAGCAACTTTCATTCCTCCTCCAAGAAAAATTAGTGCAATTAATAAATTGTTCCACACCCAGATAAATTGGAAAATGAATAAAGATGCAATAGCGGAAAGAGATAATGGAATTATCATATTCGAGAAAACTTGCCAACTTGAAGCCCCATCGATAGTTGCTGATTCAATTAAAGATCTAGGGATTTCAGACATAAAATTGTAGAATAAATAAACCATTAAAGGTAGGGCGAATGCTGTATGAGCTAACCAAACTGCAAGATATGTTCCATTGATTCCAAAGAAGTCAAAAATTTCAATTGCTGGAATAAAAGCCATTTGTGTTGGAACAACAAGAAGTCCTACAAATATTGATAAGATTAATTTAGATTTTGGAAGGTTTAACCAAACAATAGAATATGAAGCAAGTGTTGCTATTAATAAAGGAAGGAAAACTGAAGGTATTGTGATTAATAGGCTATTAAAAAAAGCTCTAACCATTCCCCTTTTTGTTAATACACCGACATAATTATCAAGAGTATATTGTTTTAAATCAAATGGATTTTTAAAAACAGTCCACCATCCTGTTTGAGAAGTTGCAGCTGTAGTCCTAAAAGAAGTTATTAATAGTCCTAAAGATGGAAGAATCCAAATTATTAGTAATGATAAGATTAATATGTTGATTAATATAATTGTGATTTTGTTCGATTTGTTCATCTCTTTCCTCGTTATTTTTTAGTGATTAACTTCGAATTTAAAAATACAATTGGTATAGTTAAAATAAATAATAAAACAGCAAGGGCACTTGCTTTCCCATAAAAATTGTATTGAAACATTGCTTTAAACATTTTATTAGCTATAACTTCAGTATTAAAATTGCCGTTTGTCATTACATATACAAAATCAAAAATCTTTAGAACAAAAACAGCAACAGTTGTTGTAACAGAAATAATTGAAGACTTCATAAGTGGTAATACAATGAAAAAAAGGACTTGTCTGCCACTAGCGCCTTCAATAACTGCGGCTTCTTTATATTCTTTTGAAATATTTTTATATGATGCAGATAAGATAGTCATTGCAAAGCCTGTCCACATCCAAATACCTACAATAATTATTAGTATTGTATTTAAAGGTTGAACAGTTAGCCACGGGCGAGGCTCTCCACCAAAAGTAGAAACGATGGCATTGAGTAAGCCAATTTGAGCCATCCCTTCAGGTCTGTATGAATAAACAAACTTCCAAATAACACTTGCTCCTGCTGCTGATATTGCCATAGGCATAAATATTATAGACTTAGCAACTTTTTCATAATGAATTTTATCAGAAAGTATTGCTAATGTGAGTCCAAAAAAAACAGTAAAAGATGTAAATACAAAAATCCAAATAAAATTGTTTCGGAAAACAAATTTCATATCACTATCTTGAAAAATATTTTTATAGTTTTCTATTCCGACAAATTTTTCAAAGTTATTATCAAAAAAAGACATAACTATGGTCTTAATCACAGGAAATATTAATAAACATGAAATAAGAATTAAAGCTGGTAATAAATATAACCACGGTGTTAATTTTTTTTGATAATGCATTTTTTCTCCTAACTAAATCCTTAAAATAAGGGATAATTTTAAATATATTCTAGTTAATACCCAATTATCCAATTTGATTTTTTTGAGTAATTGGCATTTTTTTCTAGAGTGTTATTGATAAATTTTAATTGATTCTATTTTATATTTTAGTAGTATCTTTTTAAAAATGTATTAAACTCTTTATACTTTATAAATATTGAGAGTGATACTTCTTTTTTTGATAAAAAGATATATGATACAATAATTAAAAATCTAAGGAAAGCTAAAAATTAGCTTTCCTTATTAGTAAGTTAATAAGCTTCTTGAGCACTTGCTTCAATAGATTCAAGGATTGTATCAAGATCTTTTCCTGAAAAATAATCCATCATGCCTTTCCAAAAACTACCTGCGCCCACTGAGGCTGGCATTAAATCAGAGCCATCAAATCTGAAATTTGAAGATTCTTTTAATATTTTTGCAGCTTCTGCATTATTGGGATCTGGATAAATATCGCTTGGAACGTTTTTGTTAACAGCTAATCCTTGTCCTGTTTCGGCAATTATTGTTTGAGCTTTTTCACTAGCAATATATTTTAAAAGTTCTCGAACACCAGGTTTATCATTAAAACCAAAGAAGATATCACCTGCTCCCATTAGTGTAATTCCGAATTTGTCTTTATTAATTGGAGGAAGAGCAAAAATACTATAATCTGTACCTGACACTAGATTTGGGTTGTTTTTTTGAATATAAGATTGAACAAAAGTACCTTGTTTATACATATATGCTTTAGGTGGATTTGTAAAAAGATAATTAGGTGCTTCATTCCAAGACAAAGAAACAATGCCATCATTCCCTCCTAGAGCATAATCAGAATTTTGGAAAATTGATCCGAAAGTTTCCCAAGCTTGTTTTATTCTTGGATCAGTCCAAGATACTTCATGGTTAACCCATTTGTCATAGAATTCAGGACCTTCTTGTCTTAAAATGATGTCTTCTAACCAATCTGTTCCTGGCCATCCACTTGATCGACCGCTTTCCATTCCAAGTGCCCAAGGGGTTGTTCCATCTTCATTCATTTTTGCAGTAAGAGCCATTAACTCTTCCCAAGTTTCAGGAATTTCATAACCTTTTTCTTCAAAGACGTCTGGACGATACCAAATTAAACTTTTTACACTAGCATCTAAAAATACACCATAAAGGTTATCATCAATTGTTCCTATTTCAACAAATCCTTTTGGATGATCTTTAACGATTGATGTGTTAAGATTAATAACTTTTCCTTTTTTTACAAAATCTGCCATTTGTCCAGGTTTTGCTAATTGAACAACATCTGGTAAATTATCTGCTTTTTCTCTTGTTAAAAGTATTGTTGAAATATCATCTACAACTTCAATTTCAACTTGATATCCTGTTTCTTCTGTAAAATTATCGATAATTAGTTCGAAAGATTCTAACAAATCACCACCCATTGACGTCATAACAGATATCTTTTCTTCTTTTGATCCATTAGCAAATAGTAATGAAGAACATCCCATAATCAATAATGTCATTAAAAGTAATTTTATTGATTTTTTTTTCATTTAATAACTCCTTTTTAGAAAAAATGTCAATCAATTGATTGAAGATATTCATATAATATGAGCTTTAATGCTAATTGTCAATCATATTTTTATGAAAAAAATATAAATTTTCAAAAAAAAAGTTTATATGTTCTTGATTGATCATATAATTGTGATGTATTATATAAAATATAAGGAGGCTCGATTTGGCAAGAACAGCAGATAATGAAGTAGAAAGCAGAAGAAGAAAAATTTTATTTTATATTGAAAAAAATTTATATGTATCTGTAAAAGATCTTAGCTTAGAGTTAGGAGTGTCAGAAATAACTATTCGCAGAGATTTGCAAAAGCTTACTGAAAAAGGCGCTATAGATAGACCTTATGGTGGAGCAAAAATTAAAGATCAATTCAAATTAAGTGCTCAAGAAGTGGATAAAGATAAAAGTCAATTATTACCTTTTGAAGAGCAGTATGTTTCATCATTGGCTGAAGTAGCCGTTTCTCAAATTAATTTTGGAGATGTTATAATTCTTTCCTTTGGTCCTATCTCTCAAAAAATAGCAGGGTTGTTATCAGAAAAATCAGATATTACAGTTATAACTAATAGTATGAAAATTTATAATATTTTAAAAAACTTCGTTGGCATTCATTTATTGTTAACTGGTGGCGAGTTACATCATCGCAACGATACTCTCATAGGTCCTTTAGCAGAATCTTCAATACAAGGGATTAGAGTTGACAAATATTTTTTAGAGCCTTCTGGTATAGCAAACGATTTTAAACTTTATTGTCATGATCTTGCAGAATACTCAATACAATTAGCTATGATACAGGTCGCTAGAGAAATCATTATTATAGCCGATAATTCAAAATTTAATAATAAAGGTTTAAAACAGATAGGAGAATTGAATATTGCATCAAAAATTCTTCTAAGTTCAAATATTAATCCAGAAATTGTAAATAAAATCACTAAACAGGAGATTGAAATTGTTAATAAATAATACAACTACTCAAGAAAATAATTTATCGAATTTAAATAAAATTTTACTTAAAAACAGAGAGTTTTTAGGGAATGATCCAACAAGACCAACTTTTCATTTTTTACCTCCGGCTGGATGGATGAATGATCCAAATGGGACTATTTATTACAAAGGTTATTATCATATTTTTTATCAACATAATCCTCATAAAGACACTTGGGGTAATTTACATTGGGGACATGCGCGATCAAAAGACTTAATAAATTGGGAATATTTACCTATTGCATTAGTTCCTGAAATTAATAATGGAGAGTTAAGTTGTTATTCTGGTTCTTGTATTATTAATAATGATAAGGAACCAATGATATTTTATACTAGAGTTGGAATCAAGCCTGAACATCACCCAAGAGATCAGTGGATAGCTAAATCTGATAATTCAATGATAGAATGGACAAAATATCCTCAAAAAATGAATTTTTATCATAAAGATGAGTCATATACAAAGTTTATAAAAAACTGGAGAGATCCATTTGTATTTAAAGAAAGTGGAAAAACTTTTCTTATTATAGCAGTTCAGTTTAAAGAGGAATTTGGTGGAGAGTATGCTATTCTTATATATGAGGCTATTAATGCAGGATTAACTGAATGGTCATATAGAAGTACTTTGTTAAAAAAACCGAGTTACGAACTAAGCTTTTTAGAGTGTCCTAATTTCTTTAAAATGGGGGATAAATGGATTTTACTTGTCTCTCCATATAAGCCAGTGGAATATTATATTGGTTTTTTTGATAGTGATAAATGTATATTTGATCCTATTAGTAGGGGCCATGTTGATTTCGGAATTGATTACTACGCTACACAAATTCTTAAAGATCCTAATGATAGAACAATACTTTTTTCCTGGGTTAGAGGTTTTCAAAAAGGTCGAGGATGGAATGGTTGTTTAGCTTTACCTCGTGAAGTTCAAATTAAAGATAATAAACTTGTTACAACCCCAATCAAAGAAGTTGAAAAATTAAGAGGCGAACTATCTTCTTTTGAGGATATTCATCTTGAAGAAGAAGCTTTTATTTTTGAGAAAAATGCAAATTTAAATTCTTTTGAATTAAAATGTAATCTGGAAATTGAAATTGATGCTTCTTTTGAAATAATTTTTTTAAGGAAAAGTGAAAAGATTAGTGAGATATATATACGATATGATGGTTCTTCAATTGATATTTGTGGAAATAAAATTCAAATAAATAATATTAAATGTCAAGAAAAAATAGATTTGCATGTTTTTGTTGACCATACTGTTATTGAAATCTTTATTAATGATGGCGAGTACTCATCTACAAAAGTCATTTATCCCAAAGGGGATTTAAATAAGATATCTGTAAAATCACTAACATCGAAAACGCTGTTAAAGTCTTTTCTATTTTGGCCCATTAATCATATAAAATACAAAACAGATCTTTTAGTTTAACTTTTATTAATATAATGAATAAAGATGTACTGTTGCAAAAATTAATTTCTGATTAACTAAGCAGCAAGTTCTGAGAGTATATAAAAACCTCTGTAAGTTCTAGAAAAAGCAGTCTTCTATGGTAAAATTTTTATCAAGGAGACTGTTTTATTATGGCTAGACGAAAAAGACAGGAAATGAGTGAAGGCAAGAAAAAAGTAATTGAAGGTTTAATTAATGAGTAGGTCATTAAAAAGGCACAAGATATCCAAGATGCATTAGCAGACCTTTTGGGAGGAATCATAAAAGGAATGATGAAAGCAGAGATGGATGATCATTTAGGGTATGAGAAGAATGAAAGAACAAGTTCTTCTAATGCTAGAAATGGATATAAAAGTAAAAAAGTAAGAAGCCAATATGGTAAATTTGATGTAGATGTACCACAAGATAGAGATAGTAGCTTTGAAGATAGAGTTGTCCCCAAAAGGAATAAAGATATATCTAAAATAGATAATATTATAATATCAATGTATGCTAGAGGAATGAGTCCAAAACAGATATCAGACCAAGTAGAAGATATTTATGGGTTTGATGTAAGTGAAAGTTTTGTTTCAAAAGTAACTGACAAAATATTACCTGAAATAAAAGATTGGCAAAATAGGATACTAGATAGTATCTATCCAATAGTATTTATTGATGCAGTACATTTTTTAGTACATAAGAAGGCATAGTAAAAAAATTGGCAGCATATGTAGTATTAAGTATTAATCTAGAAGGAATAAAAGAAGTTTTGAGATTATATATTGGACAAAATGAAAGTTCTAAATATTGGCTAGGTATATTTAATGAACTTAAAAATAGAGGTCTTAATGATATTTTAATATTATGTGCTGATGGGTTAACAGTTATAAAACAAAGTATACAAACTGCTTACCCTGATACAGAATATCAACGTTGTATTGTTCATCGAGTAAGAAAAGTAATATATACAACAAATGCAATAGAAAGTTTAAATAGCTCTTATAAGAGACTTAACAAACAAAGAAGTGTATTCCCCACCCCAGAATCATTATTAAAAGCTCTTTATCTTGCAACAAAGTAAGTATCAAAGAAATGATCCTAGTCAATAAGAAATTGGGGAAGGATATTTGGAGAATTCTCAATAATGTATAAGGAGAGAATACCAGAATAATAAAAAAAGCAAAATAGCATATCTTTAATTCAAAAATCTTTCAAAATAAGGATAATTTTGACATGGCATTTTACTCATAATATAGTGAGTGTAAGGTTATTGATTCATGTAATTAGAATCAATAAAAATCTATGAACTATCATTTAGAAGGCTACTTGTCTAGATACAGACTTTTTGTCACTCTCTCCTCTCTAGGTGTGTCTATTGTTACACGATTACTCCTAGCAGACTTGAGAAAATAGGCAAATTAGCTTTATATAAAAAAACAGCTATTTTTTAATCCCTTATATTAAAAGAATTTATAATAGCTGCATTATGGTATCAACGATGTGTACTTAAATGCCTAGATATTTACACATCAATACAACTATACGATTATAGAAAAAGTAGGTGTATTTTTTCTAAATAGGGTATAAAAATATTTAATAAATTCATAAAATTATTTTATAACATACCAAACTCCATCACGTTTCGAAACTATCCGGTCAATTAATCCTTTATTTTAGAAAGAACTGAAAGCTCTTTCAATAGTTCTCTTTGTAACATCTACCTTTTTAGATATATCTTCCGCAGAATAGCTCTCATCATCTAATAAATAACTTATCACTTTTTTTTCTGTTTTATTCAAACCGACATTTTTCTTCTCAGTTTTTGATATAACTTCAGCATCAAAAGGAATAGTACATCGTATATAATTACTTTCTATTTCAAAAACATCATGACCATATTTATTAATAATTGTAGGAATTCAATGCCCAGTATGTTCTGTGAGTCCTATATTTAAAAATATTCTCATTAATGTAATATTTCTAGAGGTACTAATTCCATCAAAAAATTGTTTTTCGAACATCCCTCTTGGTAATCCACCATGCGAAAGAATTTCTAATCGGTGTGAAACATTGAAATTTGAGGTTCTGTAATTGTCCAATCATTATGAACTAAGGCATTTATAATGGCTTCATTTATACAATCATAGTTAAATAAAAACAAATTATCATTTAAAATCATATCTCTTTTTTCTAATTTATCTAAGCTCATACTAACTCCCAAAAATATTTAAGTTTAGAATTTGAACTTCTACAATTTTTATAGCAATTATTACATTTTCTTTCTTGGGTAAAATAAGTTTTCTTAATAAAATTTTTATTCTCTAAATAATCTAATTCAGCTATTAATATAGTTTTATCTATATCAATTATTTTTGTTAACTCTTCAATAGAGTATGTCCTATTCTCTTTTAATAATTCTAATATTCTATCCATTTGTTATCCCCAAATAAGCAAACCTACTCGATAAGAAATAGCCGCATAAAATAAAGAAGAGGCTACATAATATAAAGTAATTTTTATTGTCCATTTAGAATTATGAATTTCATTTTGAGTAGTAATAATAGTCATAAAACAAGGGATATTAAACATAAACGCAAACAAGAAAGCTAATGCTTCAGGTTTTGTAACTGACATTCTTATTAATTCCCCAAGATTTGCTATTTGACCAGTTGCAGCGGCTTGAGAAATAAAGATTCCTGTATTTGTAGAACCAAATAATGCCGAGAAAACACCTAATACAGATTCTTTTCCCATTGCTGAACATACCCAAGCAATAAACATTTGCCATTTTAATCCAAAAAACATAGTGATAGGTTCAATACCAATTCCTATTCTATAAAGAATTGTTTTTTCAATATCACCAGTACTTGAATAAGATAATACCCATATAACAGCACAAGTAACAAAAACAATTTTAAATGCTTTTATGAATACCTCAACAAATTTTGAAAGCACATTAAGTATAATATTTTTCCATCTTGGTTTATGATAAGGAGGCAATTCCATAATCAATCCAGTTTTTTCATCTTCTGTGATTAAGGATTTTTTAAAGAGTCTTGCTGTTATATAAATATGTAAAAAAGCAGTTAATATTAATATTAAAACAATTAAAGGCCCTGATGTTTGAAAGAATGTTGCAACTAACAGGCCAACAACGCCCCAGGATCCAGCACAAGGGAGAGCCCAAGCTAACATGATTGTTAGTGTTCTTTGTCCCCAAGTATCAATAACTCTAGCACTACTAGCACCACCCATATTACAACCAAAACTAACTAGCATTGGCATAACAGATTTGCCTTGTAATCCAAGTTTACTCATACTATTATCAAAAACATAGGATACTCTAGCCATAAGACCTGTCTCTTCTACAACAGTAAATACAAAAGAAACTCCTAAGACAAATCCAGCCATAGCTAAGGTATATCCCACAACAGCCAATAAAGCATCACTAATAAAAGATATTAACCATAATGGAGTACTTATATTAAATAATAAATTCGCAAGTGGTAATTTTAATAAAGTGGGAAGTTGCATCCCAATCCCCATAATGGGAACTGCAATAACCATTGAAAAGACTAAACTAAATACAATAGTTAATACTGCAAAAGGTTTTCCCCAAGTATTACTTAAAGCAATATTATCAAGTTTATTTAATACTAAATTTTGATTTTCATTTTCTTGAACTACAACACCTTCAAGTATTTGTTCAATATATTTAAACTTGCAACTACCAATTTTTAATTCATTTTCTTTATTTCCTATTAAGGGTTTCACAAATAAATTATAATCATCCTTTTTAGAAAAAGATTTTACGGCTTCTACAATTTCTTTATCGTTTTCTATTACTTTCGAAAAAATCCATGTTGCACTATATTTTTCTAACAAACTACTAGATAAGTTAGATTTAAAATCAGTATATATTTCACTAAAACTATCTATATATATTTTTTCTAAATCAGAATCAGAAATGGTTTTCTTATCATAATAATGGTTATCAAGAGTTTTATAAAAAGAATTATAATTTTTAACATCTTGAGCACACATTGATGTAACAAAAATACCTAACCTTTCTTCTAATAAATTTAGGTTTATTTTTTTCTTTTGTTCTTTTGCAACATCCATCATATTTAATACAACCATTATTGGTTTATTAATACCAATGTAATCACTTAACATAAACATTGATCTTTCTAACTGAGATGCATCTAATAATAAACAAACTGTTTTTTCTTCATCATTCGTTATAAATTCTCTAGTTACTATTTCCTCTTTAGAATTGGCAAAAAGGCTATACGAACCTGGTAAATCAACAACCTTATAATCAGCTTGATCATAAGAAAATTCACCTTCTTTTTTTTCTACGGTCTTCCCTGGCCAGTTACCAACATGTTGATTTGATTTTGTTAAACCATTAAATAATGTTGATTTACCAGTATTTGGTTGACTTAATAGTGCAATTGTTCTCATTAAGCGACTCCTTCAATTTGGATTTTCTTTGCTTCTTCAGAACTGATAGCAAGCATAGTGTCCCTTAAAAATATTACAATTGGCATCTTTCCTTTATTTTTCACAACTGTAAAAACTAAATCTATAGTCATCCCAATTGAAAGAATACGAGAAATAAATCTACTATCTCCATCAATTGAAACTACTTTATAAGTTTTCTTGTTTTCTGCCTCGTTTAAACACATAAGCTCCTCCATGTTAGTTAAAACTAACATAAATTTTATAATATAAACTAATCTCAAAATAGTATCAATCAGGAAATAAATTAGCCCATTTAGAAATTATGCTTTCTGTACTGCAAAGGAGTTACGTTATTTAATTCTTTAAAAGCAGCAGAGAATTTACTGCAAGAAGAATATCCTATAGTATTTGCTATTTCTTGAACACTATAATTTGAATTAGCTAAAAGATAAGTAGCTTTTTCTAAACGATAATTTTTTATATAAGTATAGGGAGGAACTTTATAAATTTTTTTAAATAATGTTTTTAGATATGTAGAATTAATATAAAATTTTTTAGATAAATATTCTATTGAATAATTTTTTGTCCAATTCTTTTCTATAAAATCTTTAACTTTAGTTACTTTAACAATATAACCTTTGTTATATAATTCTATAGCAATTTCATTATCTATTGCTTCTTGAATTGAAAAATAAAAATATTCTAAAGCCTTATTTTTAAGCATAAATAAGTTTTCTTCATCTATATATTTTTCTACTTCAAATAATAAAGATTCACATTTTGCACTATTAAACATCAGTAATCCATGATTTTTATTTAACTTTTTAAAATAACTATCATACATTTCCTTACTTAAATCATATGTGTCAAAAATGTCCTTTAATTTTTCCAAATAAAAACAAAGACCAACGAATTCAACATAATCTCCACAAGAAGTACAAGATTTGATATTAGTATTATCAAAGCCATGTATTAATGGTCCTTCACTAAAAAAAACTAAATCATCATCTTTAATATTTAAGATATATGAACCACTAGTTATTTTATATAAGCATAATACAGGTTTTGGATTTTCGATAATATTAGGGAAATATTCATCAAAACAACACCTTCCTTTAACAGCATAAATTAATAAGGATTTATCTATAGGATAGAATAATTGATAGCCTTTCCCTATTTTGGGATCAACATAAAATCTATTTTCTAAGTATTTTTTATTGTCAAAAAAGTCCATAATTCGTGATTCACTCAATAAATATTCATCTTTATTTAACATACAAAACCTCGTAAAATAATATATCAGTTCAAGAGGAATAAGACAAGTTTTTTTGTTAGTTAGTTCAAACTTATTTTAAATTATATTTTATTATTTCTATTAATTTATCTATAATAACTCTTTCTATTGCCCAAGAAATACAAAGTTTAATGGCTAATAGTGTATTTAATGGATGTGATTAATCCAAATATCACTAATTACAATTACTATTATAATTTTTCTTCTTTTATATATGAAAACTTTAGTTTTAAAAGTTAAATATTTGTTTAGAAAACTTAAACTATGTTTCTAAAATCTAGATATAAATCATGTATTGCTTTCTGTGAACCTGTTGCCTTATTTTTCATAATCATCAAATATGATCTTTTACCGTGCATTATGCATTATGTCATTTCTAGAATCTAAAATTTTATTTATAAAATTTTCAATTTCAGGTAAAGACAAACTCGATACTATAACTTTGTTATTAATTAATTAATTTATTTATTTACTTTTTTATACAGAGATAAATAATTACCCCGTTTATCTATCATAAAACCTTTATTCAATAAATCATTATCATAAATTAAACTATTTACACAAGACTCAAAAGAAATTGCAGCATTTACTATTGAACTAAAATAATCATAAACACGATATGAATATACTGAATAATTTAAAAAATAAATCCAAACATTGAAATCTCTATTAATAATTTTATCAATATGAATTTCATTATATTTACCAACTTCAAAAAAAGTATTTGGGCACATTAATAATTGATCCCCAATTTCTAATTCTTTATTTTTTGTTTTTTAAATAGAAAACAAATATGACTACAATCGTATATAGACGGGATAATAAAATGTTTACCACCAACACTTTCGTTTTTTAACGATACAACTACTCGTCGTAATCTTTTACTCAAATTTTTATAAATGATTTTATTTGTAGCAAAATAATAATGCCTAGTTTGTAATCTTAATTCATAAGGTAATGAGAATGAAAAAACACAAGAAATGTTTTTTTTCAAATATATATTATCTTTATTCATTTCAGCAGTAAATATAGAGATTACCAGGATATTCTCCTTAATAAAAATAGGTAAAATTTTGACTTAATTTTTCTAGAATCAATATAATCTAGTTTAACATAAGATTATTTTAAATATAGTTTAAAAAAAAGGTTCCTAAAAAAATAAGAATAGAAATGGCCATTTGACACTGAATTTTTGTAAATAGAAAGTTAACCTCGGTTTATATATCCACACAGAGCCAAATTTTCTAAGTTCTTCTTTAATCCATAGGTATTACAAAAATGAATATATTTGCTTATATCTTTCTTACTGTTTCAAAATCTAAATGATTTCATAATTGAAAATTTAATTCTCTAGGATTTTAACATCATAAAATTAAATAATTATAGAATTTTTCAAATGCCTATATTATTTATGAATTACTATTTTTTTAATTATAAAAAAAAAATTCAATTTACACGATTACATATTTGAGTATTTTTTGATTTTGAGTTTTAGAAAAAATTAAGATACTAACTCTTTATAGATAAAGAATTAATATCTTTTTTAACTTGTATTTTGAAAACTAGTTTAATGCCGAAGACGAGACTTGAACTCGTACGTCCAAAAGGACAAGGGATTTTAAGTCCCTTGTGTCTACCAATTCCACCACTTCGGCGATGTATTTAAACTATCAAAAAACGGTTTTTGCGTCAACTAGTTTTATAAAAAAAAACAGTATTTTTTAGCTATATATATTAAATCGTTTTCTGACCAATAATTACAATAAAAAACAATACAAAAAAAATATTTTAAAATTAATTATCCATAAAAAATAATATATAAAATTTAAAAATTTTGTAAAATTTAATTAAAAACTTAGATATTACAATCTTTTTGATAAAAAAAATTCATCATATAAAACTTAATCTATATGATGAATATTAACTTTTAATTTATAAAATATTTTTAGTCATTTTTTATAATCATGTCTGAATTTTCTGCAACAGCATAAGTACAAACTATATCCCCTGTTACATTGTTCATTGTTTCAAACATATCTAATATTGGATTGATACCTAAAGCAAGACCAACAATAATTGCAATTTGACCTGGTTGTAATCCCATGTTTTGTAAAATGATAAATAATAACATTAAAGATCCACCAGGAACACCACCCGCACCTATTGATGCTAATACTGTAGTAATAACTAAAACAGTTAAACCAGCAAAACCTAAATTTACCCCAAACATGTTAGCAGCTAATACAGCAAAGAATGGTAAGTGAACACATACACCATCCATATTAATAGTTGCACCTAAAGGAAGAGCAAAGGAGGATAAGCTAGAATCAACATTTATTTCTTCTTCAGCTACCTTAATTGACACAGGTAAAGTTGCTGCAGAGCTTCTTGTTACAAAAGCTGTTAAAGGAGCTTCTTTAATCTTAAATAATAATTTATAAGGATTCTTTCTTACAAATATAAAAATCATTGCAGGATAAACAACAAAAATCATAAATAGAATTCCAACAATAACACCAACAGTTAAGGATACATAAGGTCCAAATAATGCTGAACCATAGTTTGCAAAGTTACAAGATGTTAATGCAAACACACCGAAAGGTGAATAAGCTAATACCCAGTCAACAATTGTAAAAACACCTTCTTGAGCAGTTTGTGTTAAATCTAAAAATAAAGTAATATGCTTTTTTGATTTCTCAGAAGTCTTTGGATTCTCCATATTCAACTTTAGAGCTAAACCAAAAGCAATCGCAAATACGATAATTGCCAAGAAGTTTCCATTAGCTAAGGCCTCAAAAGGATTCTTAAACATATTTAAAAATACTTCTGTTAAAGCTCCTGTTGTTGAAACACTAACCTCTTCTACTGCAGTACCTGTTGTAATTAAACTATTCCATAACTCAATATTTGAACTACCAGGATTAAATATTGTAGCTAATAAAGAACCAACAACAGCAGCAACCAATGAAGTTGCAAAATACCAAATAATTACTTTTAATCCAATTTTTCCAAACTTACCTGTAGGAAGGGAAGCTGCCCCAGAAACAAGTGATAAGAAAATTACTGGAACAACAACCATTTTTAACATGGATACTAAAACGTTACCAAAAGGGGAAACAACTTTAACATATCCATTTACATTCATGTTAGATAACCAAAGAATGACCCCCACGATCAAACCAGCTATAAACCCAATAATAATCTTCATTACCAAATTTTTTTTCATATATTTCTCCCATATAAATTTGATAAAGACATTATTATTTATTTTTTGTTACAAAACAAGCAAAAAAAAGAGAATTGCAACAAAAAGTTGCCAAATAAAAACTGTTTGCAACAAAAATTAACATTTTATAATAAATTTATTATTTATTTAAGGAATCCTTTCACAATATATTTCTCTGCATCTTCTTCATTTAAGCCAAGAGTTTGCAGTTTTTCTATTTGTTGTTTCGAAATTCTACCAATTGCAGCTTCATGAACAAGTGTTGCATCAGGATGATTTGCAATTAAAGCAGGGATTGCTATTGCAACACCATTATCTTCTAATATTGCATCACATTCACTATGACCTGTACATTTACTGCTTCCTGTGATATTACTTCTCAATGTTTGTTTAGAATTACCTTTTGCAACAGATCTAGAAACAATATTAACACTAGAATTATCACCAACAGCATCTACATCAAACAAACTTATAGCTTCTTGATTATCTTTTGTTAAAATTCTTTCATTAACATCTAATTTAGCATTCTCTTTTACGATTGCCTTTGTTTCTCTCTTTGTATAATCAACTCCATCTAATTGGATAGAATCCATATAGAAAGAAGCATTTTTGTCTAAAAAGATTTCTGTAACAGGAGAAATATCTTTTTGTGCAGAGCTACCCTCACCTAAATGTTTTTCATAGTATTTAACTTTTGCATTTTCACCAATAAAAAATCTATGAATACCATTATGTATTGATTTTTCTTTACCATCTGTATGAAGTGCACAACCAGCTTGGATTACTACATCAGCTCCAGCTTCAATATAGAAATCATTTTTCACTATATCTGTAATATTACTTTTACTAATAACAGCAGGGATATAAACCTTCTCGCCTTTTGCACCAGCTTTTACATAAATATTGATACCACTTTTATCTTCCATATCTTCAATGGTAACATTCTTAATATTTTGTCTTTGGCAAGAAGAACAGTTTTCTCTTACATTAACTGCAGCATTTGTAAAATCTATATCACCATATAATTTTCTTAATAAACTCATTGTTCTTTCTAACATTATATTACTTCCTTCTTAACACAGCCGTCACAATTATAATCTTTATCTTTAGAAATTAATGTTGGTAAAATGTCTTCTGTTCTACCTGTTCTTTGAATTTGGCCTTTATTAATTACTAAAATATAATCTGATAATTCTAAAATCTTTTCTTGGTGAGAAACAATAATTATTGTTTTCTTTTGACTTTTAAGTTTCTCAAAAATTGCCAATAATTCTTTAAAACTCCATAAATCAATACCAGCCTCAGGTTCATCAAAAATAAATAATTGAGTATCTTTTTTAGCTAAAACACTAGCAATCTCAATTCTTTTTATTTCACCACCAGATAATCTATCATCTAGATCTCTGTCTAAATAATCTAAAGCACATAAGCCTACTTGTGCTAGCAAACTACTTAAGCTCTTTTGATCAGAATTTCCACTTGATAGAGTTAAAATATCTCTAACAGTTAAACCTTTAAAATATATGGGACTTTGAAAACCATAGGAAATTCCTTTTTGGGCTCTCTCACTTATGGATAAATTAGTTATATCCTTTTTTCTAAATGTAATTTTACCTGTATCAGTTGGATATAATCCTGTAATTATCTTTCCTAAAGAAGTTTTACCACCACCATTAGGCCCGGTTAATAAATAAATATTCCCTTTCTCAAAAGAATAATTAACATCCTTTATAATTGATTTTCCATCAATTTCATAATTTATATTTTTTAGATTTAACATAAGATCTCCTATCAATTAGGCAAGCCTAACTTTTCCTATAAAAGATACTACCTCAAAAAAATAAAGTCAACAATTCCTATATAATTAATAGGGATTATTTTTACATCTTCTATATTTATTAAATAATTACTATACTCTTTTTAAGAGTAAAATTATGGCAAAAATGAATAAAGAAAAAAGAAATCAAATATTAAAAGAAGCAACAATTAATAATCTAGGATATGTCGATTCTCATGCACACCTAAGTGAGATTATGAAAAAAGATGTTGATTTCAAGTCCCTATTAGAAAAACTTAAAGAGCAAAATTACTTAATTCTAGATATAGCAATTGAAGCTAATGACATAAAAGATAGATATGATTTATTAAAAGATTATAAAAACATCTATTTTAGTACTGGCGTTGGTCCTTGGGGTGTAAAAACTACCAAAGAAGAAAATTCTAATTTAATAAATTTCTTAAAAGAAAATATTAATAATTACCCTATTAAAGCCATTGGTGAAATTGGCTTAGATAACTATTGGAATTATGGAAGTCCAGAATTACAAGAAGATTTATTTATAAAGCAAATTGAATTAGCTAATGAATATAATTTACCAACACTTATACATAATAGAGAAGCTGATGAACAAACACAAAATATTATAAAAAATTATAATTTTAGCAAAAATGGAATTATTCACTGTTTTTCTGCAACAAAAGAATTTGCAAAAATTGCTTTAGATAAAGGCTTTTATATTTCTTTTGCATCAACTATTACCTATAAAAAAAATGAGGAATTAAGAGAAATTCTAAAATATATTCCTAATGATAAATTATTATTAGAAACAGATGCTCCATATTTAAGCCCTGAACCTTTTAGAGGAAAAACAAATACCCCTTTACTAATCCCTTTAGCATATAAAAAAGCTGCTGAAATTAGAAAAACTTCGGTAGAAGAGATCTGTACAAATGTAAGAAGAAATTTACTAACCCTACTCGATTGTCCTTTAGTTTAGTGTCTAATACTAAATCTGATTTTACATCAGATTTAACTAGTGGGGTTAAATCTTCATAAAGAATATAATGTAAAGAATTTAATGGGACACTTAAAGCCTGATAAGCTTCAAAATTATAAATAATATTATTATCGACTTTATTAAAATATGAAATTAAAGAACTACCTGTTGATACTACTTCAACATTTTCCATATTGTTAAGTTTATCTACTATATCAAAAGCTCTTTGTTCTAATTCATTTCCTTTTAATTCAATAATATTTAAATTATCATTATTAAAAGCTTTTTCAAAAACATTTGCTTTAGTAGAACTGGATGGCCAATTTAAACTATAAATTAAAAAAACTGTTTTATTCTCTGTATCTAAGGCTTTAGCTAATTTTTCATAACCACTTAAATAATCTACTTTTACAGAGTCATCAATACTGATTAATGTATTATTTTCAAATTTAATATTGTCATCAAAACTCATTAACATTGAAATATAAGGAGATAAAATTATTGTTGCATTTTCTTTATAATCATAATTGACCCATTCCCCATTATTTAATTCATCAACTACATATTTTACTCGTCTATTATTTAATAAGGCATTGTATTTTAATTTACTTTTTTGATACCTAATTGTTGTTTGATAATAAATTGAATCACTTACAAAATATATAGGGGACCTAGTAATATAAAACAACTCAAGCATCAAATATAATAAAGTTATTATGACAAGAGGAACAATAAACAACTGTTTTTTTCTTAATTTCATAAAAAAACAGTATCAAGAGTAAATTCATTGGTCAATAGTTAGTCAATGTTGTTGACCGAAACGCAACAAAAATATAACATTGTACTGAAAACAAAACCAAATAAACAAGGAGCAAACAATATGACTTCTTACAAGGACCTAGGTCTAGTAAACACAAAAGAAATGTTTAAGAAAGCTGTAAAGGGTGGTTACGCTATTCCAGCTTACAACTTTAATAACATGGAACAGTTACAAGCAATCATTCAAGCTTGTGTAGAAACAAAATCACCTGTTATCTTACAAGTATCAAAGGGTGCTAGAGATTATGCTAACATCAATCTACTAAGAAACATGGCACGTGGTGCAACAGAATATGCTAACGAACTTGGCTATGATATTCCTGTTGTTCTACACTTAGACCATGGTGATAGTTTTGAAACATGTAAAGAATGTATTGATAATGGATTCTCATCAGTAATGATTGATGGTTCTCATTTTCCATATGAAGAAAACATTGCATTAACTAAAAAAGTTGTTGAATATGCACATAAATTTGATGTAACAGTTGAAGGTGAATTAGGCGTTCTAGCTGGTATTGAAGATGATGTTGTTGCAGAACATTCAACATATACACAACCTGAAGAAGTAATTGACTTCGTAAGTAAAACAGGTGTTGATTCTTTAGCAATTTCAATTGGTACAAGTCACGGTGCTAACAAATTTAAACCAGAACAATGTACTCGTAATGAAGAAGGTATCTTAATTCCACCTCCACTACGTTTCGATATCTTAGCTGAAATCGAAAAACAACTTCCTGGTTTCCCAATTGTACTTCATGGTTCTTCTTCTGTTCCTCAAGAATTTGTTAAGATGATTAACGAAAATGGTGGTGCATTAAAAGACAGCGTTGGTATTCCTGAAGAACAATTAAGAAAAGCTGCAAAGAGTGCTGTATGTAAGATTAACATCGACAGTGATGGTAGACTTGCAATGACTGGAACAATTCGTAAAGTTATGAATGAAAAACCTGGCGAATTTGACCCAAGAAAATACCTTGGTCCAGCTCGTGCTGCTTTAAAAGAAATGTACATGAATAAGAACAAAAATGTTCTTGGTAGTGCTAACCAAGCATAGTTTAAAAAACTTACATTTAAGCCACTCCAATGCAAAAAGGAGTGGTTTTTTTAATATTTTTCATATCAAAACTACTTACATGGCTTTGACTCAATTAAATTGCTATGGTAGTATAGCAAAAGATACCAACTTTTTATTGGTAAATTCTACAAAATTAGAAAAGTGTTTTATAAAATATTACACAAGGAGTTAGATGGCTATAAAGGATTTACGGATTAATAAACAAATCCGTGCGAAGGAAGTTTTTGTAATTGACACAGAAGGTACACAAAAGGGTGTAATGAAAACATATGATGCAATAAATCTTGCTGAAGAAATTGGTTTAGATTTAGTAGAAGTTTCCCCAAACGCAAGGCCGCCTGTATGTAAAATACTAGATTTTGGAAAATATCGCTATGAACAAGAAAAACGTTTACGCGAAGCAAAGAAAAATCAAACTATCATTAAAATGAAAGAAATTAGAATGCAACCAAAGATTGAACGTCATGATTTGGTAACTAAAAGTAAATTTATTGCTGATTTCTTAAATGATGGCAACAAAGTTAAAGTTTCTATTCGTTTCAGAGGAAGAGAACTTGCTCATACAGAATTAGGAAAAGTTGTTTTAGACAAAATACTTAATGAATTGACAGAAATGGAAATTAATTATAACATGGACCGACGTCCGATGATGGAAGGCAAAATGATGAGTATGATCATTAGCCCACAAAAAAAGAAATAAACGTTCGTTGAACGTAAAAATAAAATGCAGCTTCAGGGGGATCTTGTTCCCTGTAGGCGCAAAAGAGGTACAAAATGCCAAAAATGAAAACAAGAAAATCCGCTGCTAAACGGTACAAAGTTACAGGTTCTGGTAAAGTTCGCTATAAAAAGCAAGGACTTCGCCATATTCTCACTAAAAAAACCACAAAACGTAAAAGAAGTTTACGTCATAGTGGTATTCTAAGCGAATCAGAAGCAAAGAAAGTAAAAGTTTTGCTTCCATATAACTAAGAGAGAGGTGGGAAAAAATGCCAAGAGCAGTAGATGGAACAAAACGTAAAGACAGAAGAAAAAAGATCCTAAAACAAGCTAAAGGATATTACGGTCGTAGAAGCACTAACAATCGTGTTGCAAAAGATGCAGTTGCAAAAGCTGGTCAATATGCATACCGCGGTCGTAAAGAAAAGAAAAGAGATTTCAGAAAATTATGGATTGCTAGAATTAATGCTGCAGTTCGTGCTGAAGGAATTTCTTATTCTCAATTTATTCATGGCTTAAATAAGGCTGGTATTGCTATCAATCGTAAAGCTTTATCAAACATGGCTATCGAAGACAAAGCATCTTTCAAGAGCCTTGTAGATACAGTTAAGGGTGTTTTAGCAAATTAATCGATGGAGGTATCGATGGACGCAAAATTACTCAAATCCAATATGTCAAAACTCGAAGAAAAAGTTTTAAAAACTAAAGCTTTTATCGATGTACTAAATAAGGATAAATTAACTCTTCAAGAAAAAAATTCTGAATTAACTCAGGATATTGAAAAAGTTCAAGAAGAATTTAATAATCTTAAAGAAATTCATGAGCAATTAGTTGAAGAACATAATAAGCTTAAAATGGATTATACATTCGCTAATAGTAGAGTTGAAGAATTAGAACAATATGTTGATGAATATAAAGATAATTCTGAACAATTGGCTCAAAGTATTGCTAGATCTCTCGATACCCTTGAAGATATTGAGGGACTTGAAGAAATAGAATTAATGGACAATCTTAATGAAGAATTAAGTGCTGCTGAAGACTATACCACTGGTAGTGCCTTAGAAAGCGAACTTCTTGATTTAGAAGATTTGGACAATAATTAATTCAAATTCCCCAATCTTTTGATTTACAAAAATTAATCCTTTAAGGAAAATATAAGACGGACTTTTAGTTCGTCTTTTTTTTTCAATTCTTGATTAGAAAAAGAGTTAAATATTATTTGCTCTACCCCCCCTTGAAACATATTGAACTTTTGTTTATTCTCCCTTTTGTAAAAGCGTATTAAAGCCTTTAAACTTTTACAATCATAGTGTACAATTTGTATGCATTAGTTTTGATTAATTAGTGATGTGGATGAGAGCGCAAGTCTCTTGGCTCAACTTAAATCATTGGGAAGCGGAATAGCTATTTTGCATTGATCCCGCCTTTGTTGGGAACAGAATTTATAGCTCAACTAGTTTCCCCCTTGAACTTTTCAGGTTCAAGAGCGAGCTCTATCCGCATCACATTCTTATATTTCCGAGGAATAATAATGGATAAAAATGAAAGATTAAATGGTATAGTATATATCACTTTACCTGAAAGTTTTAAAAAACAAATTGATGGGTTTAAACTAGACCCCGCAATCCCAATTCCAGTACAACTTGAAGAGGGAAAAACTTCTGTGGATATTGAAGATATTACAATAGAAAGAATAGTTGCAGGAATGATAAAAATTGTAGCTTGGGATACTAAAAATAGTCACTTTGATTATTATAGAGAATTTATTCAAGCTGCACAAAGTGATGCAGTAAATCAATTAAACGTCGCTGCAATCGCAAAAGAAAAAGCTCAAGACTACGCTTTTAGTGAAGAATTATTTATTGCTGTTAACAATCTTGCTCCGCAACCTGCTACTTTCATTAATCTTGCAACCCATTATTCAACACAAGCCAGCAAATTAAAAGATTCTTCTTCAACTGAGTATGACTATTTCCAACAAAAAGCTTTTGATACTTTAAATGAAGGTTTAGAAAAATTCAAAGATAATCCTGATTTACTTTGTGAAATTGGTTATTTCCATGTATTCCAAAACAATATTGAATCTGCAAGAGAATATTTAGAAAAATATCTTAAAGAAGCAGATAAAGATGATAAAAGAGTTGATCAAGTAAAAAAGATCTTAAGTGATATCAATGAAAAAATCAGTGATGATTCCAAATTACTAGAGGCTTATGATCAAATAAACCTTTCGAATGAAGATAAAGCAATTGAATTACTTGATGATTTCATAAAGAAAAATCCTGATGTTTGGAATGCACATTTCTTCAAAGGTTGGGCATTAAGAAGACAAGGTAAATTTACAGAAGCAAAACCTAATTTCTTAGAAGCTCTAAAACTTGGTGAATGCAATAGTGAAATTTATAATGAACTCGCAATATGTGCACTAGAAGAAGGTCAAAGAGAATTAGCTTTATTCTACTTAGATACTGCAATAGATTTAGAACCAGAAAGTATTACTTTATTAACAAATTATGCATTACTAAATCTTGAAGATGCAAATTATGACAAAGCACGTTACCTACTAGAAAAAGCTAGAGTTGTTGATGAGAAAGATCCTTTAGTTATTCATTTAATTGAAAAATATACTGAGGCAACTGGAGAAAAACTTTCAGAACATCCTATCAATGAAGAAGTGGTTGAAGATTTACAACTTGAAGAACATGAACACAATCATGATCACAATCATGACCATGAAACTTTTGAAAATTAATAATTAAAAAGGTAATCTTATGCAATATATTAGCCATAATACTGAAGAAACAATTGAGATTGGAAAAAAAATTGGTGAAATGTGTAAAGCTGGTACTGTAATTTCTCTTAGAGGAAGTTTAGGGGCTGGAAAAACTGTTATAGCAAAAGGAATTGCTAAATATTTAAAAATAGAAGAATCAATAGTTTCCCCTACTTTTACAATAATTCAAGAATATAATGGAACATTACCATTGTATCATATGGATTTATACCGCATATCAGGTTGTGATGAATTTGAAATGCTTGGTGGTGAAGAAATGCTCTATGGAAATGGTATTACTTTAATTGAGTGGTCAGAAAAAATTGAAGAAATGTTACCAGAAGAAACAATTTTCATTGATATTGAGATTAAAGAAAACTTAGATAGAATAATCACCATTACAAATATAAACGAGGAATAACAAATGAACATTTTGGCTGCAGATACAAGTACAACAACTTTATATTTATGTTTATTAACAGATACCACTAAAACCTCTTTAGCTCTATCTGGTGGACAACAGCATAGTGAAAACTTAGTCCCAAAAATAATTGAATTAACCAAAAATCAAAATTTAAAACTTACTGATTTAGATTTATTAGTTTGTACTAAAGGCCCAGGTTCTTTTACTGGTTTAAGAATTGCGATGAGTGCATTAAAAGGGATTAGTCTTGCTAGTAATATTCCATTAGTAGCAATTGAAACCAACAAATTACTAGCTAGTACAGTTTCATATTTCAATGGAACTATAATGAGTGCTATTGATGCTAGAAAAAAAAGATTCTATATCACTCTATTTAAAAACACTGAAAGATTAACAAAAGATTTAGATATAGACGAAAATGAAACAATTGAACTAATAAAAGATGAAAAAAATATCTTAATTACAGGTCCAGATTCACAAAAATTCTATGATAAGTTAATTAAAGTTGGATTATTTGAAAAACTACCTAATCTTAAAGTATATGTAGACAATTCAAAATATGATTTAGGTTATCACCTAGCTGTATTAGGTAAAGAAGAATTCGAAAAAAATGGAGCTGCCCCTTTTGGTTTTGGACCAAGCTATATAAGAAAAAGTGATGCTGAAATTGCTCTTGATAAGAAAATTGCAGAAGCAAATTAATATTTTTAAATAAGGACCTTCTATCATTTATAGTTCTGTGACTTTGTAACTTTCTTTTTAACCTTGCTTTAGTTATTATATAACTATAAAATATTCACGAGGTTTAAAATAATGATAAAGACAGATATTTTAATAATTGGTGGCGGAGCCGCAGGTCTTGCTGCTGCCCAATATGGCGCTAGAGCTGGAAGAACAGTACATGTTGTTGAAAAATTAGCAACAGGTGGTCAATTCATGTACATTGATATGATTGAAAACTATCCTGGTCTTGAACCTATTTCAGGTTTTGAAGTTGCTGATAGAATGCAAAAACAAGCTGAAAACTTTGGAGCAAACTTTATTTACGATGAATTTGTATCTTTTGAAAAAAAAGATAATAAATTCTATGTTAAATTAAAAAATGATACCGCAGAAGCTCAAGCTTTAATTTGGGCTACAGGTGCTGAACACAGACATCTTAATATTCCTGGTGAAGAAGAATTTTCTGGAAAGGGAGTATCCTATTGTGGAACCTGTGATGGTCCTTTCTTTAGAGGTAAAAAAATGGTTGTAATTGGTGGTGGTGATACAGCACTAACAGATGCAATTTATTTAAGCAAGCTATCTGACGATGTTACAATTATTCATAGAAGAAACAGATTTAGAGCTCAAGCTAACCTAGTAGAACAAGTTGAAGAGAGCAAAATAAAACTAGAACTAGAATATAAACCTATAGAGATATTTGGAAGTGAAAAAGTCGAAGGAATAAAATTAGAAAGCACAAAAGATGGAAGTACAAAAACTTTAGAAACTGACGCTGTATTTATTTTTGCAGGCATGCTTCCTCAAACTGATTTATTAGACAAATCACTACTTGATGATTGGGGATATGTAAAAACTAATGGCTCAATGGAAACCTCATTAAAAGGCTTCTATGCTATTGGAGATGTAAGAGATACTCCTTTTAGACAAGTAATTACTGCTGCAAGTGATGGAGCTATTGCTGCACACCAAGCTTCAGAATATATTGATGAATTAAATCACAATAAATACTAGAAATATAATAATTAGAATGCTCCTCTTTGCATAAATGTTTGCAGAGAGGATTTTTGTTATTCAAGTAACAATTTCTTACAGATTACTAATATTTTTTTCTTTGAGATTTCACTTTATTTCTTGATTTTAATATTAATGCAAGTATAATATAAAATATGAATATTTTAATGATTACAAGCGAAGCTGTACCTTTTTCAAAATCTGGAGGGCTTGCAGATGTTGCAAGTGCCTTATCAATTGCCCTAGCTAACCTAGATAATAGGGTTTCAATTCTAATGCCAGCTTATGGCTTTATCGATTTAAAAGAGTTTTCAAAACCAATTACTGAATTTGAAGTTGAATTAAATTCAAAGAAAAAAAAGGTTTCCATAGTTAAAAAAACTTTAAAAAATGTCGACTATTATGCATTAATCCATCCATACTTTTCTCAAAGAAAAGGTATTTATGGAGATACTTCATTTACACCATATGCTGATAATTTTGAAAGATACATGTTATTATCAAAATCAGTTTTTCCACTATGTAAGGAACTTGATTTAAAAATTGATATATTACATGCTCACGATTGGACAACAGGACTTGTACCTTATCTTTTGAAGCAATCAAAAGACAAATATTTTAGTAAGTGCAAATCAGTATTTACAATTCATAATCTTGCTTATCAAGGAGTTTTTTCAAGACTTGAAGCATTAAAAGCTTCAATAAAACTTGATGAAGAAATTTTTGAAGGTAATTCTGTTGATAAAAAAATTAATATGCTAAGAGCTGGATTAATATATAGTGATTATATAACTACAGTAAGTCCAACTTATGCAAAAGAAATCCAAACTAAAGAGTTTGGTTGTAATTTAGATCATATACTAAAAGAACGTCAAAGTGATTTATTTGGTATTATCAATGGAATAGATTATGACGAATGGAATCCAAAAACTGATGAATTCTTTACACCCCATTATGAGGATAAAGATCTTAATGGAAAAAAAGAACTAAAAAAAGAAGTTCAAAAATTATTTAACCTTGAAGTAAATGAGAATATTCCTTTAATCAGTATGATTTCTAGATTTGCAGAACAAAAAGGTTTCTACGAACTATTAGATGGCGAAAATGCTTTAGAAACAATTGTAAAGAATGAAGATGTTCAAGTACTTATAATTGGAACTGGAGATGAGAATATACAAAACAGATTAACTGAATTAAGTGAAAAATATGATAATTTATCAGTTAATATTATGTTTAGTAATAAATATGCACACATGATTGAAGGAGCAAGTGACTTCTTTTTAATGCCAAGCAGGTACGAACCATGTGGGTTAAATCAATTATATTCTCTAAGATATGGAACATTACCAATAGCAAGAAAGACCGGTGGATTAGCTGATTCTATATTTGATATTGGCGAATATCCTAATGAAGGTACTGGATTTTTATTTTCTCAGCTAAAAAGCCATGATATAATAGAAACAATAAGAAGAGCTTTAAACATTTATTATAATGATAAAAAGACATTAAACGACATGATAAAACGAAGTATGAACTCTGACTTTACTTGGAACAAATCTGCTTTGTCTTATCTTAAAATCTATTCAAAGGGGTTATCATGAAAAAACAGGAAGCACTAGCTATCATTCTAGGTGGAGGTAAAGGCACAAGACTTTATCCTCTAACAAAAGATAGAGCTAAGCCAGCAGTACCTTTTGCCGGTAAATATAGACTTGTTGATATTCCAATTTCAAATTGTATCAACAGTGATATTATGCAAATATATTTACTTACACAATTCAATTCTGCTTCGCTTCACAATCATATTAACAATACTTATAAATTTGATACTTTTACTCAAGGATTCGTTGAAATCTTAGCAGCAGAACAAACCTATCATAGTGAAACTTGGTATCAAGGCACAGCAGATGCAGTAAGAAAAAATTTAATCCATTTTAAAGACACAACTGCTGAATATTATCTAATACTATCTGGAGACCAATTATATAGCATGGATTTCCACAGTATGATTGAAAAACATAAAGCATCTGGTGCTGATTTAACTATAGCAGCAAAACCTATTTCAAGAGCTCAAGCTACTGGTCTTGGAATTATTGGAACAGATGAAAATGGTCAAATTACACAATTCTTAGAAAAACCTGCCGATGATTTAGATATTTCTGAATATAAAACACCTAATGCTTTAATGCAAAAAGAATTAAGTAAAGATGTAAATCCAACTAATGAATATTTAGCAAGCATGGGTATCTATATTTTCAATGCAGAAACAATGAATGAAGTACTAGATAATGATTTAACAGACTTTGGTAAAGAAATAATTCCAGATGTAATAAAAACTAGAAAAGTTAATGCTTATTTATTTGATGGATTCTGGGAAGATATTGGAACAATAAAAGCTTTCTTTGATACAAACTTAAATTTAGCTTCTATGACTCCAGAATTTAATTTCTATGATGAAGATATGCCAATATATACTCATAGAAGACATTTACCAGCAACAAAAGTAAATTTCTGTAATATAAGCAATTCACTTACAAGTGAAGGATCTATAATTACAAATGCATATATTGTTAATTCTATTATTGGGGTTAGAACAATAATCGAAAGCGGAGCTTCCCTTGATAGTGTTTATTGTATGGGTGCTGTGGCTTACGAAACTCCAGATAATAGAAAAGAAAACAATAAAAAGGGTATTCCAAATATTGGAATAGGTAGAGGCACAATTATTAAAAGAGCTATTATCGACCAAAATGCTAGAATTGGTAATGGTTGTAGAATTGGTGTTGATGATCTACCAAGAGAAGATGTAGACAAAGAAATGTATTCTATTAGGGACGGTATTATCGTTATTAGAAAAAATGCCATTATTCCCGATAATACAGTCATTTAAATATTATACATTCTGTGAGGTTGCAAATTGCAACCTCTTTTTTTTTATAAATATTTATTTAAAGTTTCTAATAAAACATCTGTTTCAATCGGTTTTTTCAAATGAGAATTGAAACCTTTTTCAATACTCTTTTGCCTATCTTTTTCAAAGGCATTAGCACTTAATGCAATTATTACTATTGATTTAGAATCTTTTCTATCCAAATTTCTAATCTGTTTTGTAGCCTCTAATCCATTTAATTCGGGCATCATAATATCCATCAATATCATATCAAACTCTTTTTCAGTTGAATTAGAGAAGATTTTTACAGCTTGTTTTCCATTCTCTGCAAGAACAGTTTCTATACCTAAATTATTTAGAATTGTTTGAATAATCATAGCATTAACTTTGTGATCTTCCGCTATTAATATTTTTTTATTTACAAATATATTTTTCTTTGGAATAGGCTTTTTATTTTTATTTTTTTCTATATATTGCTCTTCTGAAATAGCTATTAAAGGTAATTTTATAGTTACTTTTGTACCTTTTCCTAATTTACTCTCTAGAGAAATGTTACCATTCAGTTGCTTTACCAAATTTGCACATATAGCTAAACCTAATCCGGTACCACCTTCAGTATCACTCAATGAATTTTTCTCTCTAGTAAATGGCTGAAATACTTTCTCAACAAATTCATTACTTATACCTACACCATTATCTTCAATTGTATGCACACTAAATAAATTACCAGCCTCTTCAATGTTCTCAACTGTATAAATTACTTCTCCATTAACCGGTGTATATTTAATAGCGTTATTTAAAACATTTAAAAGAATTTGATGCAATCTTAATTTTTCTAAAATTTGATAGCGATAATACTTACCTTTATGATTAAATATAAAATTAATATTCTTATTAGAAGCTTGAGTTTTTATAATAGTAATAATCATTTTATAAAATTTTTCAGTATCTATTGGTTCTGGATTAATCTCTATTTGTCCCATTTCAATTTTATTCATATCCAAAATATCATTCATAAGACCTAATAAATAGGTTCCAGCTTCATTTATTTTATTAAAATAATCATTAGTGTCAATCTTTTCATTATTTATTCCAATTTCAGATAATCCTAAAATTGCACTCAATGGAGTTCTAATTTCATGACTCATTCTGGATAAGAAATAATCTTTTGCTGTAGCTGCTTGTTTTGCTTGAACTAAAGCTTCCTTTAAAACTAATTCATCCTTTATTGTTGTCAAAATTTCATGTGTAACATTTTCTTCCATAATTAAAATAAAGGGACTATCTTTTTCTGTTTTTACAAAATGACATCTTCTATAAGTAACCATATTTCCATGATCAGAAATCCTATACGTAAAGCTAAAACTATTTTTATACTTAATTTCTTTTCTAACATTTTCAATAGAAACTTTACTTAATAGGTATTCTCTATCATCAGGATGCACATATTTATCCGCATAAGCTTCCCATTCTAACTTATAAATCCGATTTGGATTTGCTTTATTAGTAACGTCAATTAATTGTGTTTGAAGAATAGACATCTGAGAATTTAATATATTTACATAAGCCAAATAAACAAATTTTGTATTATAAATTGCTTCTATGGATAAATTTAATATTTTTCTTTGTGTAATATCATATAAAAATGAAAATGCAATAATTTCTTTGGTTTTTAGATCTAAGAAAAGTTTCAAAATGTTGGAAATATATAAAACTGAATTATCATTTGTAATGATTTCATATTCAAATTCCAAAACTCTTCTACCCATTTCATAATTTTCTAACAAATATTCTGGAGTAAATCTTTCTGATATGACCTCTTTACCTTCAACTATAACACCAATTTTCAAAAAAGAATCAACCATATCTTTTATTGAAGGGCCTTTTCGGAGATTTAAAGTCTTATATTGTTCAGCGACATTACAATTTTTAACAAGATTTCTAGAGACATTCATCTCAGACATAGCAATTAGACCAGTTCTATTGTCTAAAGTCTTATTTCTTTCAATTTCAAACCATTTTTCTGAAGCCTTAGCATCATCTATATTTTCAACAGATACCCAAGCATTTGTTGAAACGCCAAGAGTATTTTTAAAACAAGTAAAATTGATTCTAACCCAAGTATAAGCACTCTCTCTAGTTGGAAAGGCTCTTATTTCACAGATTACTTCATTATCTCCCGCCCTAACCTTTTCAATAGCTTGAGAAAAAGTTTTTACATCATCATAATAAATCATATTTCTTGATATAAAGATTTCTGAAGCATTCTCAATAGGTTTACCATAAAAATAATAATCCAAAATTAAATCCGTATAACTAGTAATTCTATCATTTTCAATATCATAATCCCAAACGGAAATGGAACATTGTTTTAAAGCATTTTTAAATTTTAATTCTACAGTTTTTAACTCGTTAATATCTGTAACACTAACTAGAATTTTATCTTGCGCTATAGATTCATCATAAATTTTTGTACAAACCAATTTCATCCAAACTGGTGTAGGTCGATTATAAGCAATAGGTAAAATAATGGAACAAAAACCCCTATCGTGAACTATCTTTATTGCATTTTGTATTATTCCAAAATAATCAATAGAAACAATTTTTTTTGCCCTAACAAATGAAAAAAAATGTTCTACTTCCCTATTAGCACCTTCTGAAAAATTATTATTAATTAATATTGCTTTATCTTGATCTGGGAAGAAATAAAACAATTTTATTCCTTCACTATCTAAAATATTTTTATAAAAGGTATTAACAGCTATTATCTCTCGTGATTTTTTTTCTTTTTGAGTAAATAACTCAGTAAATTTAGAAATAATACTATCACTAATTAATATTCCTAATAACGAAAAAAGGGAAAACGCTATTAAAAATATAAAATCGCCATAACTTCCGTAGACATATTGCTTATCAATTAATTCAATAACCATAATCAAAATTACAAATAAATAATTTAAGAAAACTTTATTAATCAACATATAATTTGAAAATATTAAAAGCAATGCGATTTCTATTATATAAAACCCAATTGATAATACTGAAAGATGAATAGGAACAAAAATCATTAGATAAATAAAATATATAACAAGAGTTATACTTATAAAGGTATCTTTTTTTATTTGCTTTTTTCTTGACACTGAACAATAAACTATATATAAAACGAACAAGCAAGCAGACATAACTATTTTGCTTGAAAAAATTGTATCAACTATATAAGAATAGCTAAAATTAACGATTTCAATAAAAATTAAGAAAATATATAAACTTTTTAAGTTAAAGAAATCTTTAATTAGTCTATTTTCATTTTCTACCATATATTTATAAATACCTCTTATAAGTAATATTTTAAAGCAACTTTTAGGTAATAACAAGTTTTATAATATTAAATGAAAATATTATCTTTAACTGACCCTACTAATATTGGATATGGCGATTTTAATTGCTTTATTGATTCAATAACTTTAGTATCTACTAAATCACATTGATTAAACAATAAAACAGCCTTATGTTTTTTCTCTATCCCTTTTAATAAGCCTTCTTCATTATTAATTAATTTTTGATAATAATTACAATCAACTATCTCAGTAGAAGTTTCACCCATACAAACATTTGCCGCCATATCGCCATAACTTGAAAGCCCAACTATAGCAATAATAGAAGTCATATCTTCTGTAATAACAGGATCTCTATCACTATGAATTTTACAGGGTAAACATCTAGCACCATCTGCCTCAAAAATAACTACATCGTATTTCTTTGTTATTATTGATAAGATTTCACTTCTTGGAGATATAGCTTTTTTGGTATTCATAATATGCTTTTCAACAAATAATACAGATTCACCAATATTTGGTTCATGATTAAAGAATTCTCCTTCATTCAAAAATACGTAATCTACTTCAAAATTGAACAATCTAGGAGTTTGTATTTTCGTAGTAGTGCTAAGTAAAACTTTTTTACCTTTTGAACGATAGTATTTACCTAAAGCAATCAAAGTTGATGTTTTTCCACCGCCTCCAGTAATTCCAATTATAGTTTTACCAGAAACTGGTTGAATTATTTCATCGATTTTTTCACAAAGTTGCATTCTAGTTTTCCTTAAGTCCAGTTTTTAATTGTTCAATAATTTTTTTATCACTATCTGCAAATTTATAATTATCTAAATTATTTAAAGTTTCCCACTTTAATTCAGTATGAACACTTAAAGCATTATCATCTAAATCTTTTTTTAAAAATACTTGATGAGCTTTAAGAAAATAATGGGTATCTTTGTTTACAAAGTCACAGGAAGCTAATTCTTTTCCTACTTCAATATCTACATTTAATTCTTCTTTAAATTCTCTTTTTAAAGTGTCTTCAACACTTTCACCCCATCTATTTTTACCACCTGGGAATTCCCATTTATTAGCAATTGAACCTTTATCAATTCTTTTTCCAATAAGAACTTTATCATCTTTAAAGCAGATCCCTGCTGTTGTAATTCTCTCTTCCATCTATTCCTCACAATAAAACCCAAGTTGGGAAAAATAGGTGCAAAACAGCAACTGAAAAAATAAAAATTGCCATTTTTTTATATAGTTTTCTTTTCTCTTGGTTTATGTTTAATGTTTTTTTACTTTTGAATAAGATAATATTATACCACAAAGAAGATACAAACAATGCAATTGTTGGAAATAAATCACCCAAAAATATTGGTCCTGGGATATTTGGTATAAAACAATTAAATATAGTTAAGATATACCCTACAAACATTATTATAATGAATAAATATCTCTTACTTAATAAATATTCTCTCATGTTCAACAAGATAGGTAACTTAACCCCATATTCACCAGTAATTAAAAGTAGTCCTGTATAAATTAAATATATTATAGTTAAAAACCAAACTTGCATCATGATAATTGCTTCCCTATATATTTTATCAATTCTTCACTAGAATAAAATCCTTCTTTTTTTCTTGCTTTTATCCCAGCATTGATATGAATTTTAACAGCTTCTATAGAGCTATCATAACAATTTAATTTTGACGAAACTAGAGCAGCTACAGACCCCGCTAATACATCTCCACTTCCTGCAACAGCTATACTTGGATTAAATTTATAGATTATTAGAAGAATTTTATTTGGATGAACTATATAGGTAATACTAGCCTTGCAAACAATTATAGCATTTAATTTTTTTGATAATAAATTTAAGGTATTTATAAAATCAATAGTATTATTAATTGAATAATCAACTAAAACAGAATCTGCTAAAGCTTTTAACTCACCTAGATGTGGTGTGAAAATTAATTTATCATTATTTTGTACATTAATTTTACCCATTTTATATAAATTAGCGTAAGCTCTTATCCCATCAGCATCAATAACAGTTGGTTTATTATATTTTAAAATTACTTCTAATAAAGCTTCTCTATCTTTATCCCAACCAGGTCCTGCTAAAATTGCATCATAAGAAGATAAATTCATATTATCCTCTATTTTATTTACAATAATAGATGGACTTTCTACTGCAACAATTTCATAAATTTCTTTATCACAAAAAGCTGTTACTAAACCACATCTACTACTAAAAGCACTTTTACTTGCAAGTCTTATGGCTCCAGAATATTTTTTACTTCCACCAAAGATAGCTAAATGGCCTCTAGTTTTTTTATAAGCAGTTTTATCTAACTTTGGAACAGTAATATGTAAATTATTATTTAAAGTAGCTACAGGATCTATTAAATCAATTACTTGCAAAGGAAAGCTTGGATTTATTTCAATAATTTTACCACAATTAATAACATTCTTTGGAAAGAAATATAAAGCTTTTAATGGGCCCATCGAAAAAGTATAATCGGCCTTCACACAAGGAGCACAAACTAAATCACTTATTCCACTAGGTACATCAACACTAAAAACTTTAGCCTTTGAAAGGTTAATTAAATCTACAATATTGATTAAATTATCTCTTAATTGACTTTTTAAACCAATACCAGTAATACCATCTACAATATTATCTGAATTTAGGATAGTACTTTTTATTAAATCTAAATCATCACTAATATTTAAAGAAAAAATATTATATGAATCTATAATCTTTTTTTGGACAGTTGTACTTTCACTAAATTTATTAGAACAATAAATTATTTTTACTTTTTCATAGCCAGCATTTAATGCACAACGAGCAATAACTAATGCATCACCACCATTATTTCCACCACCACAAACAAAAACTAATGATTGATCTTTTAAAATATGATGTTTCATATATTCCCAAGCTTTTACTCCAGCTTGTTCCATCAAAATTAACCCAGGTTGATTATAATCTTTTTGGGCCATAGCATCTATTCTAGCAATATCTTGACTATAATATAAGTTTTTCATTCTTTAATGTTACTCTAATGATAAATACTTGACAAGAATATTCCTCATTATTAATCTAAGAAATGTCCTGGGGTGGCTATATGCCTGAGATAAAACCCGTTTACCTGATCTGGATAATACCAGCGTAGGGAGACCTCTTTATTTATCTTAATAAATTTTTATTAAATACCCTTAGGCCAAATTCAATTTGGAGGCTTTTTATATGAAAAAGTTTTTTATAATTGTTGTGGCCTTAATTGCTACAACATCTACTCTCTTTGCCGCTGGAGCAAAAGAAACTTCTGATACTGCAGTATCAAATGAAATTACCGTTTATGCATATGATGCATTTTGTGGAGATTGGGGACCTGGTCAAAAAGTTGTTGAAGCTTTTAAAGAAAAAACAGGTATTGATGTAAATTTAGTTTCAGCTGGGGATGCTATTGAAATGTTAACAAAAGCTGAATTAGAAAAAGATAATCCTAAAGCTGATGTGATTATTGGAATTTCTGATGATATGGCAGTAAAAGCTTATAATAGCAATTTATTTGAGTCATATGATTCACCAGTTCTAAATGACATCCCTGAATTCTTACAATTCGATAAGCAAAATAGATTATTACCTTTCGATTATGGTAACTTTGCTTTTGTTTATGATAGTGAAAAGATAGCTCAAGCTGATTTACCTAAATCTTTAGAAGATTTAACTGATCCAAAATATAAAGATAAGGTATTATTAATTGATCCTAGAACTTCATCAGTTGGTCTTGGACTTTTAATTTGGACAAGAGAACTTTTTGGTGATGATTATCTAACTTGGTGGGAAAATATGAAAGACAACGCTTTAACAATTACTGAAGGTTGGTCTAGTGCTTATGGAATGTTCACAGCCGGGGAAGCTCCAATTACACTTTCTTATACTACATCCCCTGTTTATCATGTTATGTTTGAAGATACAACAAGATACCAAGCTCTTATTTTTGATGAAGGTCACAGTGCAACTATTGAAGGTGTTGGAATTTTAAAAAGCAGTAACAAAAAAGATTTAGCAAAACAATTTGTTGATTTCTTATTAACTGATGCACAACTTGATATTGCTAGTGCAAACTCTATGTACCCTACAAATTTAGCAACTGAATTACCAAAAGCATTTGATTGGGCTCCAAAACCTCAAATTACTTTAAGTCTTGATGCCAATGATATTGAAGATAATCTAGATACTTGGTTAAATGAATGGACAGAGGTAATGAGCAAATAAATTTTATATTAATTTACTTATTATATAATTAATGTAATATAGATATTAGAGGAAAGTATGAAAAAGAAATATATAGATAATAGAGATCTTTATGAAAAGATCATTCCATTACCTTCTCTTATTTTATTATTTTTGGTTTTCTTACTTCCTCTAATTAGCACTTTATCAAAAGCTTTTATTTACGATGGGAAAGTAACATTCACTCCATTTATAGATTTAATAAAAACTCCTTATACTTTAAGAATTCTTTTATTTACAATTAATCAAGCTTTTTTCTCTACTTTACTTTCACTAATAATTGCTCTGCCAGGAGCATATCTATTAGTAAATTATCAAGTTAAAGGAAGAAAATTAATATTAGCAATATGCACAATTCCTTTTGTTCTTCCTGCAATTCTGGTAATTTTAGGATTTGTAACTTTTTATGGCAACAATGGATTTCTAAATGTTTTATTGATGAAAATATTTAATTTAGATAATCCCCCACTTAAGATTCTATATTCATATAAAGCAATAATTATAGCTCATGCTTTTTATAATTTTCCAATTATTTTAGTTTTAGTAACCACTTACTGGGAAAATCTAGATTACAAACTTGAACTATCTTCTTATGTGTTTGGTGCAAGTAAATTACAAACCTTTATATCAATTACTCTTCCAAGATTAATTTTATCAATAATATCTTCTTCATTATTAGTATTTTTATTCTGTTTTACGAGTTTCTCAATAATCTTAGTATTAGGAGGAGGCCCTAAATATACAACAATGGAAGTTGAAATCTATAGAAGAGCTAGAATATCTATGGATTTAAATAGCGCAGCTTCCTATGCTTTAATTTCAATTATATTTTGTTTAATTATTTTAATTATCTATAATATCTTCCAAAGAAAAACTACAACTCAAGAAAATATTTATAAAAGCTTATATAAAAAAGAGAAAAAACCTGTTACTAAAATAGGACTTATTCTTAGTATTCTTTATTCAATTTTTGTAATCCTATTTGTATTGTCCCCAATTATTTCAATTATAATAAAATCTTTTCTTGCTTCTAATACTAGAAGTGACCAAAGTATTTTAACCTTAAAATGGTATAAACAATTATTTGGACTAAGTAGTACCACAGGAATAATGAGATCAAGTTTTATTTCAATAATTAATTCTTTAAAAATTGCTTTAACAGTTGCAATTTTATCAACTCCTATGGCTCTATCTTTAGCAATAGCTAGTAAAAGAGATCATTTCAAATCTTCTATTTTGGTAGAATTATTAGCTATGCTCCCCTTAGCCGTATCGTCGGTAATAATTGGATTAGGCTATTATTTAATATCTGCAAGATTAAAAAGCTCTGGTGGGCTTTTATTAGTTATTTTAGCGCATTTAGTTATAGTATTACCATTTAACATTAGAGCTATTACTCCTGAAATTAGAAAACTTCCTCCATCATTAAAAAATAGTGCAATGACTTTAGGGGCAAGTGGATTTAGAGCTTTTATTGATATTGAAGTTCCACTATTAAAAAGTTCTTTAATCAGTGGAGCAATTTTTGCATTTGCTATTAGCATGGGAGAAGTAAATGCTACCTTAATTCTATCTTCCTCTTCAATAGTTACAATTCCAGTAACAATGTATAGATTAATTGGTTCTTATAATTTTGGAGGGGCTTGTGCATTAGGTACTATATTAATAATTGTTTGTGCTATAGTATTTATTTCAAGTGAATATATGAAAAATGATAATAAGGTATATATTTAAAATTAGAGTTAAATATGGAAAATAATATAATAAAATTAAAATTAAAAAAACAATTTGAACAGTTTCTTTTAGATATAGATTTAAATTTAGAAAAAGGCCAATTAATTTCCCTACTTGGACCGAGTGGTTGTGGGAAAAGCACTACTTTACAGTTAATTACTGGACTTTTAGATAATGATGAAGGTCATATAATAATCGACAACCAAGATATTTCAAAATTAAAAGTTAATGAGAGACAAATAGCTATGGTCTTTCAAGATTATGCATTATATCCTCATTTAAATGTTGAAAAGAACATTGCTTATCCACTAAAGATAAAAAAAATAAAGAAAGATATTAGGAAAAAGAAAGTAAAAGAACTTTTAAAACTAGTTGATTTAGAAGGTTTTGAAAATAGAAAAATCGAAAGTTTATCTGGTGGAGAAAGACAAAGAATAGCCTTAGCTAGAGCGTTAGCCGTTGAACCTAAACTATTATTATTAGATGAACCACTCTCCGCTTTGGATGCAAAAATGAGAAATCATCTTAGAGATGAAATTCGCCGTATTCAAAAAAAATTAAAAATTACTATGATTTATGTAACTCATGATCAGAGTGAAGCGTTATCTATTTCAGATACTATTGTATTAATGAATGATGGAAAAGTAGAGATGTGTGCTAGTGCAGAAGAGCTATATAACAATCCTACTACAAAATTTGCTTCTACATTTATTGGCGAAGGGAATTTCATTCCAGTAGCATTAATTAATAATGAATTGGATAATAAAACTAGTGAAAACTGCTATTATTTCTTTAGATATGAAAATGCTTATTTGATTGAAAAAGATAAATTCAACATCACAGAATTACTACCACATGTTATTTTGAAAAATGCAAAAATTTTATCTTATGAGTTTAGAGGTATTTTTTATAAGATAAATTTATTATATAATGACATTACCCTTTCAATACTTACAAGAGAGAAACCTCAAAGTGAGATTGTTGATATTTGTATAAAATTAAAGGATTTAAAGAGATTTAAGGATGATATACTAATTAATTAAAGCAGTTTTATTGATTGTTGTATTTAATATTATAATAGGAGCATTAAATTGATAAAAAAAACTTTTATAATATTTATTTTACTTTTTTCTACAACAAGTCTTTTCGCACTTGATGCTGGGGCTAAGTTTGACTTTGGCCTTTATTATCATCCTTCAATTACACTAGATGATTCAACAGATTTACCCGTTTATTCATCACTATCTTCAACATATGACTTTGAACCAATCTTTTTAAAATTTGGCAATTTACAATTTGGGCCTTACATATCTGTTTATCATGTATCTCAATCAATTGTATTTAATAATGAATATCTAAGAGATTTCAAAGCAGTAGCTTTTGGATTAGATTTTGGCTATTACTTTTCTGATTCCTTTAAATTTAAGTTAAAAAGCTCTCTTGGAGTTGGTGCTTTAGGTGAAAGTTTAAATAGAGAAATGTATGCAAATGTAGCGCTTATTCCATCTTATATTTTAAAGAATACTGATACATATAATTATAGTTTAGACTTTATATTTAATTTAGTTTATAGAAAATACTTACTTTCTCCATCTGTAGGTATAGGATTTAGTACAAGTTTTGATTGGATTTCTTATTATATAAATAAAAAACCAAGCAATCACTTTTATGATTAATAACAAGGAAATGAGAATATGAAGAAATATTTATTATTAATATTAACTTTTTTCTTAACAACTTTAACTAGCTGTGAACTTTATTATTCTCAAAATCCTTATACAATTAATTTAATGACAATAGCCTTAGATTATAATACTGTTGATTCAATTCAAAAGCATTTAACTGGAACAATAAACGATGCACAAGATATTGAACAAGCTTTTATAGAGCTTAGTGAAAAACAAGATATTGTTTTAAATAGTGAACATTACTTACAAATAGGCGAAAATCAAGATGATATAAATTATCCAACCAAACAAAAAATAATATCAGCTTTAAATACTTTATCACTAAACTCAACTGATAATTCTATTAATATAATTTTTTATTCTGGTCATGGAGATATAGATGGCAGTTGGTTAGTAGCAAATGATACAAATTTCCATGTAAGTGATCTTTATAATGCTATAAATAATATTAAAGGCAAGACTTTAATAATTAGTGATTCTTGTTACTCCGGTAATTTTTACAAAGATAGCGCATATACTATATCTGATTATGATTTTACATTTGCTGATGCTTTTGAAAAATTTATTAGTACAGATAGCAAATATGATACAGAAAATATATTTATTCTTAGTGCTTCTCAATATTTTGAATATTCTTATGAAAGCTCTGATATTGGACATGGCTATTTCACTTATGAACTTCTTAACGGACTTGGATGGAATCATAACAGTTCTACAATCGACAAAGATATTCCTCCTGCAGCAAAAAATGATATTTTAAGTGTTGACTCTTTAATAGCATATGTAAGACCAAAAATTTTAAAATATTATTACACAGGACAAATTGGATATCAATATCCACAAGTTTCTGGCGGGAGATTTGATTTAGTATTATTCAAATATTAGATAAAAATAATTTTATTTAAAGCAAATTTATAAATTAACAAATAATAAATATTAAGGAATAAAATATGAAAAAAACTTTATCATTAATATTTATTACACTTTATTTATTTTCAAGTTGTGAATTAGCTTATAAACAAACACCCTATGATATAAATTTAATAACAATTGCTTTAGATTATAATAATACCGATGTTAATAGTTTAAATGGAACTATTAATGATGCTAGAGAGATTGAAAAAGCTTTTCGAGAATCTTGTAAAAGAAATCAAATAAATTATACTAGTAACAATTTTTATCAAATTGGGACTTCCTATGATTTTCAAACCATTAATACTAATCAATATCCTAAAAAAGCTAATATATTAAAAGCCTTAGATGAATTAATAAATTCTTCAAATGATAGTTCAATAAATATAATATATTATTCTGGTCATTCAGATTCTACTGGTAGTTGGTTATTAGGAACTACAGACTCTGAAAACGGGGATTCATTTAATCGCTTTGATATAATTAAATATGATCAAATATTAAGTGTTAATGAAATCTATAAAAAATTAAAATTAGTAAAAGGGAAAAAATTAATAATAGTTGATTCTTGTTATTCTGGTAATTTTAAACAAGATTCCACTTATTCCATCGATGAAAGTAATTTTACTTTTGATTCAGCCTATAAAAAGCTATTAAGTAAAGAAAGTACAATAGAAGATAATATTTTTATTCTTTGTGCCACCGAAAAAAATAATTATGCTCATGAACCAACTTATTGCTCCGGGCAAAGACTTCACGGATATTTTACCAAAGCTCTACTTGAAGGAATGGGCTGGTGCGATGGAGAAAAAGGAGTTTTAACTTATAATTGTATAAACGCTCTTACAGATAACAATGGAATTCAAGGAACCTTAGCAATAGGACTTCCTCCAGCAGCTAAAAAACATTGTCTTAGCATAGATTCTCTTGATCAATATATTAAGCAAAACCAAGATATATTATTAAAATCTGAGGATATATTGATTGAACATCAATATCCCCAAATTACTGGAAAAAGATTTGATTTAGTACTTTTTAAATATTAAACAGTTAAACTATTGTTTTTAATTTTTTCTATTTCATCTCTCAATAAAGCTGCTTTTTCAAATTCTAAATCTCTAGCATATTTAAACATTTCTTTTTCTAGTTCTTTAATATATTTCTTCCTATCTTTATTATCCAATAAATTATGGGCAGCTCTTCTTATATTTAATTCACCGTTTATATCATTTTTCTTATCTTCTTCTTCTCTTTCAATGATATCTTCAATAGCTTTTTCAATTGTCTTTGGAGTAATATTATGTTCTTTATTATATTCCATTTGGATACTACGTCTTCTATTAGTCTCAGATATAGCTTCTTTCATAGCATAACTTTCTTTATCAGCATACATAATAACTCTACCATCAGCATTTCTTGCAGCTCTACCGATAGTTTGTATTAAAGAAGTTGCAGAACGTAAAAATCCAATTTTATCTGCATCTAATATTGCGACTAAAGATACTTCAGGTAAATCTAAACCTTCTCTTAGTAAGTTAATACCGATTAAAACATCAAATACACCTTTTCTTAAGTCTCTTAAAATTTCTACTCTTTCTATAGTTCCAATATCACTATGCAAATATCTAACTTTCAAATCTAAAGAACTTAAATAATCAGTTAAATCTTCAGACATTCTTTTTGTTAATGTAGTTACTAAAACTCTTCTATTATTTTTAATAGTTAAATTGATTTCTTTATAGAGATCTTCCATTTGACCTTCAGTTTTTCTAACTGAAATTTCAGGATCTAATAAACCTGTAGGCCTAATTATTTGTTCAACAATATTTGTAGTTTCTTCTAACTCACGTTTTCCAGGAGTTGCTGATACATAGACCCTCTGAGTAACAATTTTATCAAATTCATCATACTTTAATGGTCTATTATCTAAAGCAGAAGGTAATCTAAAACCATAATTAACTAAATTTAATTTTCTAGATCTATCTCCTTCATACATAGCACCAACTTGAGGCAAGGTAACGTGTGATTCATCAATAAAAGTAACAAAATCAGATGGGAAATAATCTAAAAGAACTGCAGGTCTCTCACCTTCTTTTCTTCCAGTTAATTGTCTAGAATAATTTTCAATTCCAGAACAATAGCCAATTTCTTTTAACATCTCAATATCATATTCAACACGGCTCTTTATTCTCTCCGATTCAACTACTTTTCCTTGAGAATTAAAATATTCAACTCTATCTTTAAGTTCATTTTCAATTCTAGTAATTCCATCTAAAACTGCTTCATGAGGCATTACAAACTGTTTAGCAGGATAAAGAGAAAATCCATCGACTTTCTCTTGTTTCTTATTATTGATTGGATCAAACCATGCAATCTCTTCAATTACATCCCAGTCTAAAGTAATTCGAACAGCATTCTCCAAATATGAAGGATATATTTCAATTACATCGCCTCTAACTCTAAATGTACCACGTTTTAAAACACTATCATTTCTTTCATATTGCATTCTTACTAATTGTTCTAATTCACTTCTATGATCAAAAATTGTCCCAACTTTAAAATTATGAACCATATCTCTTAAACTAACAGGACTACCTAAACCATAAATACAAGATACAGTAGAGACAACAATAACATCTCGTCTTTCCATTAATGAGAAAGATGCAGATAATCTTAATCTATCAATTTCATCGTTAATATCTGCAGTTTTTTCAATATATAAATCTTTACCTGGAACATATGCTTCTGGTTGATAATAATCATATGTAGAAACAAAGTATTCAACAGCATTGTTTGGAAAGAAAGTTTTAAACTCTCTATATAATTGAGCAGCTAAAGTTTTGTTATGAGATAAAACTAAAGTAGGTTTATTTATTTTTTCAATAATTTTTGCCATTGTGTAGGTTTTACCACTACCAGTAACACCTTTTAATACTTGAGTTCTTTCTCCTTTTTTTAGACCTTCACTTAAATTGTCTATAGCTTGAGCTTGATCACCAGAGGGCTCATAAGGAGCAATTACATGTAAAGCTAGCGTTTTTCCACCTTTAGCTTGTTCATGATAATTTTCTACAAGTTCCCCACCCCATTTTAAATCGACTTTTATTTCTTCACTCATTATTAAATAACCTTATCTATATTCTCACTTCTATTCACTAATTCAACAGTCTTAACTAATTCTTTACCATTTCTTATAATTGTAATTTTTACCTTATCGCCCATTCTTGTTCTTAATAAAGCATTATAAAAATCATTATAAGTGGCTACTGGTTGATCTTCAATTTTTGTAATAACATCCCCACCTAGATAAAGAGTAGAAGCCCCATATGAAATCTTCACATTTCCACCTTGAAGACCCGCCTCAGCGGCTTTTCCATTAGGAACAACTTGACTTACTAATACACCTTCAGAGATGTTTAGTTTTGCATAATCCGCTAATTGTTTTGTTAATTGAACAGGTACTATATCAATCCAGCCTCTCATTACTCTACCATAATTAATTAAATCAGGAATGATTGATAAAATAGTATCAATTGGAATTGCAAAATTCATTCCAGAACTACCATTATTTGTATAAACTGATGTATTCATACCAATCATTTGAAAATGAGAATTCAATAAAGGCCCCCCACTGTTTCCAGGGTTAATACTAGCATCAGTTTGTATCATACCAATAATAACAGACCCTGCACTTGTTTCAACAGCTCTATCTAATCCACTAATAATACCTGTAGTTAAAGTTCTATCATAACCAAAAGGATTACCAATAGCATAGGCTTTTTGACCAACTTTTAAATTAAAGCTATTTCCAAGTTCAACAGGAACTAATTTTTTCTTATCAACATTTATTCTAATTAAAGCAATATCATCTACTTCATCACTACCAATTATGCTAGCAGTATAATAAGATCCATCTGCTAAAGTAACTACAATATTATTTAAGTCTTCAATAACATGATAGTTTGTTAAGATATCTCCTTTTGAAGAAAGAATAACACCACTACCTGTTTTATTTGTTTTTTCATATGTAATTATATCATTCGTTTTTAGACTACCGGAAATATGAACAACACTATCTTTACATCTCTCATAAACTTTAATATTCTGCATTTCTTCACTAGTATATAACCAGCTTGAAGTATCATCTAAAACTAAAGAAACACTATCTTCCGAATAAAAGATTTCATCCACATTAACATCAGCTAAAGATAATAAACCTTTTTCGCCTTCAACTTTTAATATTTCTTGTACATTTTTCTTTAATTCGTTTCTCTTATAATCTTGAGTTAATTTCTTAGACCAGGAATATAAAAAAACAGTAAAAACTATTATAAAAATTAAAATTAATACAAAAACAATAAATTTTAAAATCTTTTTCTTTGACGTGCTTTTCATGTAAATAATTCTATATAAATGGATTATATTAAGCAAGCAAATCTAATAGAGTTTATTAGCTTTGCTCACTATATATTACAAAATACTATTTACTTCTTCTAAGGTTGGAGGATTACACCCCGCTTTAGAACAATTTAAGGAAGCACTATAACAAGCAAACTTTAAAGCTTCTTTTATAACATTATCATTTATTCTAAATTTAGGGCTATCAACATCATCTCCAAAAACACCCTTCATAGATAAATAAGCTAATATACTACCTGAAAAAGTGTCTCCAGAACCAATAGTATCAACAACTTCTACTTCATAATTGTCTTGGGAGAATTTTTTATTATCTGGAGTATACCAAATAGCACCAAGTTTACCTCTTGTTAAAAGTATATGTGCCTCTGGGTTAATTTTCTTTATTTCTAAAATTGCAGCTTTCTCATCATTATTTGGAAAAATAAAAGCCAAATCTTCATCACTTAATTTAATGATTGTAGCTAATTTAAAAAAATCAAAAAGTTTCTTTTGCCAATTTGGTATTTTTTCAACTTCCTGTGCTCTAATATTTGGATCAACAAAAACTACAGGTTTTGGGGCAAGAAAAGATAAAACATCATAAATTGCAGAACTTGTTGGATTAATTAGCATTGAAAGAGAACCCACATGAATAGCTTTTACATCTGAATGATTTGATATTGAATTTAATAATTGTTCACTAGATAAAACCATTGATGCTGTATTTTTTAAATAAAAATCATACTTAGCACTAGAATCTTCGCTTATAGTAGCTAAGGCTAAAGTTGAAGGAGCCCTTGAGTTACAAAAATCTGGATCAAAGAAAATCTCTTTATCAATTAAAAAGTCAATTACTTTATGTCCATTAGCATCTTGAGAAATAGGTGATAAAAACATTGTAGAAACACCTTGATTAGCACAGGCTACAGCACTATTTAAGCCACAACCTCCAATATGAATATCATATTTACCTTCATTATTATCAACTAAATCTATAACATATTCACCAATAATTATTACCATATATTACCTCAAAAAAAAATTTAATCTAATTTTAAATTAAATATAATTATATTACAATGCATTTATTATTGCACTATTATTTATTGTTTCTTATAATCAAAATCGTATGAAAAAAATTACAACACGTGAATTAAAATGGATTAATAAAGGATATATAAAAAAATTATCCTATAATAAATTTGAAGCAAAAGGAAAAAATAGTTTTTTCTATTGCATTAGTGATGAAAATTTTACTCTATCATTTTCAAGTAATCCAAAAGCTAAAAATTATTCTTTTATAATTTCTATCAGTGATAAAACATTTTATAGCCTAAACTTTAATGAAAAGATTTCCATTGTTACTTCTATTAATGGTTATAAAACTGAAACTTTTATAGATAAAGCTTTTATTAAAACACCTGATAAAATTAATATAAAAATTGAAAGGATTTCTAATTGCTTTAATTTATTCATAAATGAAAAATTTTTATCCTCAGCAACATTACCTGCAGCTATGGATGCAATTTCTTTCGGTTATTTATTCAATAATAAAGAATTTATAGAAATAAATGACTTTCTATATATAAAAAAATAATATATTTAGAGCGATTTCTTATAAGATACTTTTCTTTAAATACCTCATCATGCTATTATTGCCTTAAGTTAAAGGCCCCTTTGAAAGGGCAAAGGACGGAAAAAAATGGAGTTGGAAGAAAAAAAAGAAAAACCCCTAAATTTTTTAGAAAAAATCATTGAAGATGATTTAGAAAACAATCGTGTGCCAAACAATGAAATAGTTACACGTTTCCCACCAGAGCCAAATGGTTATTTACATATTGGCCATATCAAATCAATTTGTCTCAATTTTGGTTTAGCTCAGAAATATGGTGGAAGATGTCATTTAAGATTAGATGACACGAACCCTGCTAAAGAAGATATCGAATACATTGATTCTATCAAAGAAGATATCAAATGGTTAGGTTTTGATTGGGGACAGTATGAATACTATGCATCTGATTATTATGGTCAATTATTTGAAATAGCAGTTCAATTAATTAAAGATGGCAAAGCATATGTTGATTCTTTAACACCAGAAGAAATGAGAGAATATAGAGGTACTTTAACAGAACCTGGTAAAAATTCACCAGATAGAGATAGAAGTATTGAAGAAAACTTAAAACTATTTCTTGAAATGAGAGATGGAAAACATCCAGAAGGTAAGTATACTCTAAGAGCAAAAATTGATATGGCATCTCCTAATATTAACTTAAGAGACCCTGCCCTATATAGAATTAAATTTGCAACTCACCCTAGAACTGGTGATAAATGGTGCATTTATCCAATGTATGATTTTACTCATCCAATTAGTGATGCAATTGAAAGCATTACTCACTCAATTTGTACTTTAGAATTTGAAGATCACCGTCCAGCTTATGATTGGGCAACAGAAATTGATGGTATTGAACACACCCCTCATCAATACGAGTTTGCAAGATTAAATATCAACTATATGCTTATGAGCAAAAGAAGATTATTAAATCTTGTTAATCTAAAAATTGTTGAAGGTTGGGATGATCCAAGAATGCCAACTATTAGCGGTGTAAGACGCCGTGGTTATTCTCCTGAATCTATGAGAGATTTCATCGATAGAGTTGGTGTTGCAAAAACTGAAGGTGTAGTTGATTATTCATTAATGGAATTCTGTGTTAGAGAAGATTTAAATAAAAGAGCAACTCGTCTTATGGCTATTTTAGATCCAATTAAATTAGTAATTGATAATTATCCAGAAGATAAAGTTGAATATTTTGAAGCAATTGATAATCCAGAAGATCCTAATTCAAAAACTCATATGAGTCCTTTCAGCAGAGAAGTATATATTGAAAGAGAAGACTTTATGGAAGTTCCTCCAAGAAAATACCATAGACTCTACCCTGGCAATGAAATTAGATTAAAGTATACTTACTATGTAACTGCAACAAGTTTTGAAAAAGATGAAAATGGAAAAATTACTACAGTTCATTGTACATATGATCCTGAAAGCCGTGGTGGAACAACCCCAGACAAGAGAAAAGTTAGAGGCACAAGCCATTGGGTTTCTGTAAATCAATCAGTAAATGCTGAAGTAAGATTATATGATAAATTATTTGAAACAGAATATCCTGGAAAAGATACAGGAAACTATTTAGATGATTTAAACCCTGAATCATTAGTAATAATTGAAAATGCTAAAATTGAGCCTTATGCTAAAGAAGCTAAAGTTGGAGATTATTTACAATTTATTAGAAATGGTTATTTCTGTGTTGATAACAAAAATAGCATAGAAGAACATATGGTATTTAATAGAACTGTAACTCTAAAAGACTCATGGGCTAAAATGAAAAAGAAAATGGGTATAGAAAAATAAAAAACTATTATTCAATACAAAACTCCTAGAATGAGAAATCTCATAATTCTAGGAGTTTTTTTAGGCATAAATAAACTCCTTCATCAGGGAAGGAGCTTTAATAATCGTGTGTTTTTCTTTAATTATTATTGGGCTGCATATGAAACTGTTACTTCGCTTTTATATCTACCTGCAGGAGCATTAGCATTACCATCATAACTTAGTTTGAAAGTCAATGAATCATCTGCGGTAGTACTACTTACACCATAATAATGATTTGCTTTTGTTGTAATTGCAAAATTTTCTAAATTTGAAGAAGGTGAATACGTTGCAGTTGCAAAGTTTCCGCCCAAAGTAGCAGCACTTACAACTCCAGCACCAGCATCATAATAATCATCTTCTGTACTAGTAGTTTCCCCATTACGATATAAATTACCAACTTCTACCGTTATTGTTAATGGAGTTGCAGAATCATAAGATCCATCTGAAGCATATAATCTAAAATAAGCATCAAAAGGCGCTCTAACATCCCAGGTTTCATCATATACTTCATAACCATTTGCATTGGCCCAAGTAGTGTCCCCGGTCTTAGCTTCTAAATCAAAAACCATAGCAACATTTGCAGCATCAGCTACAACGGTAGAACCTTCATCTCCCGATACTGACATTTCTGCATCAGTATAGTTTGGTGTGTTATCTACTACTTGTGCTGCAAATAAGGCCCCTGAAACAATAGCTAAAATAGTAGTTATTAATATTAATCTTTTCTTCATATGTTTGTTTCTCCTAAATAATCAGTCTAATTTTTCCTATTACTAATTACAGTTAAAAATATACATTACATTACATCTTATGTCAATACTTTTTGTTTTCAATAATAATTATTTTATCTTCAACACAACTAAGTTGCCTTTCAACAATACTTATTCATTAGTTATAACATTATTAAATTCATGTATGATAAAGAATTATTTTAAATTTTCTCACAACCCTAACAAATATATTAACTTATTACATACTTATGACATTTACATTTTAAAATAATTAAGTTTAATTTTTTTTATTTGCTTATTTATATTTTTTTAATATATACTCACAATATGAAATATTTTTTTGACGATCACATGCATGCGATGAATTTAAATCATCCAGACTTAGTTAGCGCAATTTACTCATTAAATTCAGGTATCACTGATTTATTAACTAGTGGATTCTTCTCTACTTCATATATTTTAGAAGGAAGTGGCGTACATTATTCAGTATTAAATAATAAACTGATTAATTTATTATTAGCTTTTGATAAACCAATAAACGAAACTTTCTCTATGATGGAAAATGATCTTAGAGGGGATTATAAAGATAAACTTTCAGAAGAAGATAGAAAAAACTTTAAACCTTATATTGTTAATAATAAATTAGTATTTCGAGGTATTGAATATGACAAATTAGCTTTAGTTCCTTTACTAATGGACTTTTCTAACAATCATAAAACTCTTGATAATATCTATTACCCACTAAGCAAAGAAGTTAAAATATTAAAATATGTAGAAGATAGTTTAGATTCTTTTAAAAATTATAGTCTAGACAATCCAAATGGAATATTAGAATTTTTCCCTTTATTGGGAATTAATACACCTGCCCATTCTCTAGAATTTATAAAAGATTTAATTCAAACATATATAAATAAGACACATAAAATAAATAATAGCAAATATTCAAAGAAAAAATTTTATGGCATTAAATTTTATCCACCTTTAGGACTAAACCCTTGGCCAAAAGATAAAAAAGAATTAAAAAAACTGTTATATATTTATGAATTTTGTTCTGAAAATAATTTACCAATTATTACACACTGTGATGATCAAGGGTTTAGGACAATTCCATCAAAAGAAGCTTGGCAATATACAAACCCTCAATCCTGGGAACCAGTTTTAAAAGAATACCCAACTTTAAAAATTGATTTTGCACATAGTGGAAAACAATATAGTTCAATTAAAAACTTACCACAAGCATCAATTCTTGCTCAGAATTTGATTAAACCTAAATCAGAAAGAGTTCCTACAAGTCCATGGTTCTACAATATTATTGATTTGATGAAAAAATATGAGAATGTATATTTAGATTTTTCTTTCAGTGGTTGTAATCCACAATTCTATGTAGAATTAATAAATTTCGTGAACTTAGAAGAGAATAAAAAAATTAAAGATCACATTCTTAAAAGGTCTCTTTTTGGAACAGATTTTTCTGTTAATTTATTCAAAGTTAAATCATATTCTGAATATTATTCAATTTTTGAGAAAAGTCCTTTCTCTGACGAAGAAATAGATTTATTTGTTTCAGAAAATCCAAAAACTTTCCTTGATGTAGAATTATAAAAAACAGTAAAAAGATATCATATTTGTCACAACATTCATCTTTTTTATTTTAATGAATGTTGTTTAAATTTTCTCAAATTCCTGCATTTATATTGATATTTTAACTCAAATACTTTATTTTTGTTACCTATTTAGTTTTATTAACATTTTTTAAAATTTAAGTACTTTGCTCGGAAGTTACAACTATTGACATAAGAAGTAAGCTATAATATAGTGTGAGCACATAGTAATATTAGGAATATATCTTTTTGGAGGAAGCATGATTAGAAAACTTTTACTTATAATTGCAAGCTTAATTTTTTGCTTACCTCTATATGCTAGTCCACAGGTAATGATAAACACAGATGTTGATGGAGTATTAACACTTAAAAGATATTATCAAGAAATATCTGAGGCTACAGACATTTCAACTGGTGAGTATTTTATTGATGCAGATGGCGTACATTCTTCTGTAAGTGAAGTTACTAATCCATTTAATACAAATTCAGGCTTCACTACACAAAACTTTATTGTAACATTTTTTGGATCAACTCTAACATCAATTTCTCATCAAATTGATGCAACCATTACCAACTATTATATATTAAACGATACAGAGAAAGTATTTGTAACTCAGTCCCCCACTATTATAAATAAAACTCCATCAAATGGTATTTTAACTTTTTTAACTGGGGAATATTATGATAGCACAAATCTTAATCTACCAACATTTACATTTCAGATACAAAGCCCTGAATATAGTACAATTGGAGCGGGTAGATATTATGCAGATATTACTATAAGTATAGTTGAAAACTAAATGAGGAATATAAATTGAGCAGAAAAACATATTTATTATTTTTTTTATTATTTATAAATCTTAGCCTGTTTGCTGCACAAGTAGTTGTATCAGACGTGCCTGAAAATAATGATCCATTTACTCTTTCAGATGAACAAAATACAACTGTAGTTGCTGATGCTCCAGAAGAAGATTTAACAGCTCAAATTTTTTATAATAATAGCCCATTAGCAGCTGAAGCAGTTATTTCACAAGATAATAACAATAATAACTTATTATTAAGCGAGAGTTGGGAACTTACTCCTTTTTCTATAAGAATTACAGGTTCTCAATTACAAAATTATGGATTAAACATAAACCTTGAAGTAGGCCTCTTTCAATTGTTAGATACAAATGGAAACATAGCTCAAGGTGTTGATAGCTATATTATTGATTCTCAAGCAATGAGAATAGAAAATTTAAGTGATATCCCTGGAACTATATTTAATAACAACCCTTTAGGTTCCAATTCATATTATTACTCAATCCCATTGAGCAATAACATTTACTATTCAAGTGATATAGTAGCAGATTTTAAATTAACTTGGACTGGAAGAGATATAACTCAACCTGGTAATTATATCAGTAATATCCAAGTAACATTCTCAATAAACTAATATACAATTGTGCTTATTGTGTTAGTAAATAAAAAGATCTCAGTTTTGTAACTGAGATCTTCTTTTATAGTAAATTAAATACTAATAATTTTTGCTTACCAATTCGAAATATGCTTGAGGATGAGCACATACAGGACAAATGCCAGGAGCCTTTGGTCCAATATGAATATGTCCACAATTTGAACATTTCCAAATCATATCTCCTTCACGTGAGAATACAATTCCATCTTCAATATTCTTTAAAAGATTTAAATATCTTTCTTCATGATGTTTTTCAATTTCTGCAACCATGCTAAATAGTTTTGAAATCTTTGCAAAACCTTCTTCTTTAGCTTCTTCAGCCATTCTTACATACATATCTGTCCATTCATAATTTTCACCGCTTGCAGCAGCTTTTAAGTTAGACATTGTATCTTGGATTTCTCCGTTTTCTTGGAGTAATTTAAACCAAATTTTTGCATGTTCTTTTTCGTTATTTGCAGTTTCTTCAAAGATATTAGCGATTTGTACGTAACCATCTTTCTTTGCTTTTGATGCAAAATAAGTATACTTATTGCGTGCTTGTGATTCACCTGCAAATGCATCCATTAAATTTTTTTCAGTTTTTGAACCTTTAAATTCCATTAATTTCACTCCTTCACTAATTAATGATTAGTTTTTTTTAAACATTCAGGACAAATGCCTGTAATGATTATACTCTTATCAATATCTGAGAACCCTGTTTCTTTCTCAACATTAATAATACTATTACTATCTAGCGGTAAAACCACATCAACTACTTTTTTGCAAATTCGACATTCAATATGTTGATGTTCTTCAGTTGTAGAATCATAATGATCGGGCCCATCTATGGCAAAAATTCTTCTTAATTTGCCTTCATCAACAAGTAAATTCAAATTACGATAAACAGTCGCTTTACCTACACTAGGATGACTCTTATGTATAAATTCATATACTTCTTGAGCAGTTGGATGATTAAATAATTGCACCACAGCATCTAGAACGAGTCCTCTTTGTATTGTTTGCCTTCTTTCTACCATATTAATTCCTTATTGAAATTGATTATCTATAAGGATTATGCTTCATTAGATAAAAAAAGTCAATATAATTTTTTAATATTATTTAATAGAAAAAAATCGAACACAACTGTAACTATTCTAACTTTCATATCAGAAGTTCGCAACATTTTAAATTTATTTTAATAAATTTTTCATCCCATTTTTAAAACCAAATAACATATATTAAATATTAAGGAAATAAAAAAACTATTACAAAAATTTGTAATAGCCTTTTTACTTAATATAAATATTAAAAAATCAATTAAATTTAATTGGTACTAATATCAATTTTAGTTACACTAGTATATGTTCCTGCAGCGATATTTTTATTAACATCTTTATATTCTAATTTAAAACGAGCAATTTCAGTTCCATATAAATGAATTCCTCTTGTAAAAGTTGTTGTAAATATACCACTAGAAGAGGCTGTAAAATCCCCAGCAGTTTTAAGCTCATAAGAGACTTCTTCATCACCACGTTTAAAATTTTCAGCTGTTGCAGATTCAGATAATTCAACAATTCTTGGATAAACACCTGTATCAAAGTTCGAATCTGTTAAGTCTTTAAATTCCCCTGTTGTTACACTAGCTATAAAAGTAATATCATTTTTCATATTACCATTTGCTACTGTTGATACTGTAAAGGCATTAGTTACACCCACTTCAGAATTAAGAACAATATTTTCAGTATAATTATCATTAAAATCTTCAAATCCAGTCATTTCTGAATTAAGTTTTTGTAATTTAAAGCTATAATCAGTTTCCGGTAAAGTAGATTTAAGAATAACATTTGGAGCAGAATAAGCAAATAAGCTCATTACAACAAACGACAACACCAATAATGTCGATAAAAGTTTTTTATTCATTTTTTCAACGTCCTTTTGTTTACTTTTTTCAATATATAAGAGTAATACGTCACCAAACTTATGTCAAGAGAAGTAATCTATAAACATTAAAAACTTTAAAAAAAGAATATTTTTTTTATAAAAAACTTGATAAACGACGAAAATTACAGATTACAACCCTCTTTTAATGACTAAAAATGATAAAAACAAGTATCATAAGTATCAATAAAACTATTATTGTCTTGTAAACTATTTTATATAAATTATAAACAACATAATTATATTTACATAAATTTATTCTTTAATTTAAGAATCTAATTTTGTTATACCTGTATAAAGATTGTAATAAGAACCTTTAATATCTAACAATTGATAATGATTACCCATTTCTATTATTTCGCCACCATCTAAAACAACAATTACATCACTATTTCTAATAGTAGAGAGCCTATGCGCTATAACAAAAACAGTTTTATTAGCCATTAATTTGTTCATACCTTCCTGGACTATTTGCTCTGTTCTAGTATCTATACTACTAGTAGCTTCATCTAAAATCATTACTGGAGAATTTGCTATTGCGCATCTTGCTATTGCTAATAACTGTCTTTGTCCAATTGAAAGCAAATTATACTCACCATCTAAATAAGTATCATAGCCATCTTCAAGCAAAGAAATAAAGTGATCAGCATTTGCTAATTTTGCAGCAGCTACTATTTCTTCATCACTAGCGTCAAGTTTCCCATATCGGATATTTTCTTTAATTGTACCACTAAATAAATTGGTATCTTGTAAAACAAAACCTAAGGCCCTACGGAGATCAGTTTTCTTAATATTTTTTATATTGATACCATCATAATAGATATCACCATTATTTTTGTGAATAATATACTTCTTGATATATATTATTACTCTTTAATAAATCATCATGCTTACCAATTCCAACAATATTACCTTCATCCATAACAATTATTTTGTCACAGCCTTCAACACTAGTAATTCTTTGAGCAATAATAATTTTTGTAGTATTTGGTAAATGATCTGCAAGACCATTATTAATTTTTGCTTCAGTAGCCATATCAACAGCACTAGTTGAATCATCTAAAATTAAAATTTTTGGAGATTTAATCAATGCTCTAGCAATTGCTAAACGCTGTCTTTGACCGCCAGATACGTTTACGCCACCTCTTTCAATCTTATAATCATAACTGTTATCTAAACCCATAACAAAATTATGAATTTGTGCAATTTTACAAGCTCTTATGATATCATTATCACTTGCATCATCTTTTCCCCACAAAATAGTCTCTCTTATAGTTCCTGAAAATAAAACAGATTTTTGTAAGGCATAAGAGATTGCATTACTCAATGTTTCAATTGAATAATTTCTTATATCAATATTGCCAATCAAAATTTGTCCAGATTGAACATCATATAATCTTGGAAGCAGATTTACTAATGAAGTTTTTGATGATCCAGTGGATCCTATTATTCCAATTCTCTCCCCTTGTTTAATTTTTAAATTAACATCTTTTAAACAAAGCTTATCATCTCTTCTTAAATAACTAAAATTGACATTTTTAAATTCAATATCCGCATTATCTAAAATTGTAATACTACCAGCTTTATCTTTAATATCAACATCTTCTTCTAAAACTTCAACAATTCTATTAACACTTGGCGCTGAAACAATAGCCATTATAAATGCGGCTGATAACATTATAAGGCCAAACAAGGACATACTTACATAGCTAACCAAGCTAACTAGTTCTCCTGTTGTTAATTGTGAAGTGATAACCATCTCTGAGCCTAGAGCTACAATTACAACAGTAATTGCAAATACACATAAAAGCATTATTGGCATTACAGAAACCATTAGTTTATAAGCATTTACATATAATTTTTCTAATTTAGAACTCTCGGTTTTAAATTTCTCTATCTCATAATCACTCTTAACATAAGATTTAACAACTCGAATACCATCTAAATTTTCTTTTACAACCCTATTTAACACATCAATTTCTTTAAAGACTTTATCAAATCTTGGGAAAGCTAATTTAATAATTACAATTAGCAAAATCACCAAAACAGGTACAGCAAATAAAAAAGTTACTGATAATTTTGGACTAATAAGATATGACATGTAAATTGAAAAAATAATACTACTTAGGGCTCTAAAAGAACCTCGAACTGTCATTTGATATACACCTTGCAACCTTTGAACATCAGTTGTTAAGCGTACTATTAATGAACTTGAAGAAAATTTATCTAAATCTGAAAAAGAATATTTCTGAACTGAAAAGAATAAATTTCGTCGTAAATTTTTACTAACCCCTGCTGCTCCTCTAGCAGCAAAAAGTCCTGCAGCAACACCAAATATTGCCATTATTAATGTAATGATTAGTAACTTAAAGCCATAATCAACTATATTTTGTTGATTAGCTGAATTAATACCTTCATCGATTAATTTTGCAATCGTGAAAGGGATTTGAGAAAATAACAATGTTTCTGCAATAACAAAAAAAGGAGCTAAAAAAGTTTCTTTATAATACCCTTTTAAGCTCCTTATAATTGGTTTAACTTTCATTAATCCTCGTTTTCTAAATTTAATCTCATTTTTTCAACGACTTCAAAGAAAACATCCATTTGTTCATCAGTAATACCTTTTGCCATTTGAGTTTCCATATCCTCTAGAAAAACTTCAAATTCCTGACCAATATTCTTTGCTTTCTTTGTTAGAACAACTTTCTTTAATCTTAAATCATTTTCTACTGATTTCTTAGTTACTAAGCCATTACGTTCCATCAATTTTAAAATCTCTGTAGTAGTAGGACGTCTTAAAGAAAATCTTTGATCAATATCACGTTGAAAAACGTCTTCATTGCCTTTTGAAGCAATGTAATTAATAATGTAATAATGAGAGGATGTCTGTCTCTTATTATTCTTATCACCCTTGAAAGTCATCAACTTTCTTCTGACATGATTTGTCAATCGTCGCAATTCGCACGATGCACTCTTATCCATAATATTAACTCCTTATACACTCTATTATCATCAAGTGTTATATCAATATTAGTATAATATTAAGTTGATTACTAGATATAAAAATTATAATATATTTTATTTTTGGTCAAAAACTTTATATATGTATTAAAAAAAATACCCCTATACTAGTTTTCTAAGGGTATTAGTTCAATTATGTATTTTTTATGAATTTATATTAGTTATATAATATTGCAAATTTTATATACTTATTTTACTCATTTTTATTATTTTTTTCGAAACCATAAGGAACCGGTTTACTTCTTTTAACGCGTTTTTCACGAGTAAACCCTGCATCAGAATTTGAATCACTATTATCTCTAGAATAACTTCTGTCTCTATCATCTCTGGAGAATTTTCTATCTCCACCTTCTCTAGAATATCTTTTTTCTCTATCGTCTCTGGAGAATTTTCTATCTTCACCTTCTCTAGAATATCTTTTCTCTCTATCGTCTCTGGAATATCTTCTTTCTCCACCTTCTCTAGAATACTTTTTGTCTCTATCATCTCTGGAGTATCTTCTATCTCCACCTTCTCTAGAATACTTTCTATCTCTATCGTCTCTGGAGTATCTTCTATCTCCACCATCTCTAGAATACTTTCTATCTCTATCATCTCTGGAGTATCTTCTATCTCCATCTTCTCTAGAATACTTTTTGTCTCTATCGTCTCTGGAATATCTTCTTTCTCCACCTTCTCTAGAGTACTTTTTGTCTCTATCATCTCTGGAGTATCTTCTATCTCCACCTTCTCTAGAATACTTTCTATCTCTATCGTCTCTGGAGTATCTTCTATCTCCACCATCTCTAGAATACTTTCTATCTCTATCATCTCTGGAGTATCTTCTATCTCCATCTTCTCTAGAATACTTTTTGTCTCTATCGTCTCTGGAATATCTTCTTTCTCCACCTTCTCTAGAATACTTTTTGTCTCTATCATCTCTGGAGTATCTTCTATCTCCATCTTCTCTATTGAATTTTCTCTCAGTATCTTCTCTAGAATATCTTCTATCTCTATCATCTCTAGAGTATTTTCTGTCCCCGTCATTTCTAGAATAACTGCGCTTTTCTTTAAATTTCCTATCATAATTACTTTTTTTAGCATTATTTTCATAGGTTGCATCCCAACGTAAAGTCAAATCATCATTTACATTGTCATTGTTGCCATCAAATTCATTTTCTAAATTTGAAATAATTTGCTCTAAATCATTTTGTGGATCTTTATCCATTTTATTTATCCTTTTCTTCTGTTCTGAAGATTTAGATTTAGCAAAGTATTTTTTCCCTTCATAATCTTCTTTAGTTAATTTTACTTTGCTCTCTTTCGCTAATAACCAAGTCCTAGAAGTTCCTTTTTTCTTTGAAAAACCATCTGCTAATATATCTTTTGTAATATTTTCTACTTTATAGCCTTTTAGACGACCTGGATCCATATGGAAAGAACTTAAATTTGTTGAAAAAATAACCTTTCCATCTTTACTTAATAAATTATTAATCAATCTTAAATATCGAACATAATCTCTTTGTATATCAAAATCCTGATTCATTTTTCTACTATTTGAAAAACTAGGCGGATCTAATATTATTAAATCATATTGTTTTTTGTTTCTTACTGCTTCGATAATGTATTCTAGTGCATCTGTATTAATGCAAGGATATTTGTCTCCTTCAAATCCATTAATTGTTAAATTGTATTGAGCCCAATCTGTATATGTTTTGCTTAAATCTATAGATTCAACTAAATTAGCTCCACCACTTGCTGCATATACACTAAAAGAACCTGTGTATGCAAACAAATTTAAAACACTCAAATTATTACTAATACTTTCAACTAATTTTCTTGTTTTATAATGGTCCAAGAATAAACCGGTATCAATTCTTTTGATTAAATCGACTTTAAATCGATGTGAGAACTCTTTTACCTCGATTACTAAACTATTACTGCTTTGTAGCTCATGTTGCTCTTTATTGTGTCTTTTTTCGCGCCTATGAAAGCAAACATACTCCTGTTGGATATAACACATTCTTCTAACTGTATCAATTACAGTTTCTTCTAACTCAGAAGTAAGTCCATCTTCACTATAATCGGTTATTCTAGCATATTTACCATACAAATCAACGCTTAAAGGTAGTTCCTCAAGATTCCTGTCATATACTCTCATACAATCAGTATCTTCTTGTAATAATAACCTTCTCATCATTAAAGCATTCTTTTTCAGAATCTTACCAAAATCTTTTATCAAATAATCCATCGCCAACTACCCTATCTTTTACACTTATCTCAATACTATTCACTTTCAATAATCTGTGTTGCATGCTACAATAATCAACATAATTATTCAAGGATTAACATATCGTTTTATTAATTATAAAATAAATTTGGAGGATAGCGAAATAGGCTAAGGACTAATATGGATGAAGAAACAAAAGAATTTCTAGATAATTTAGAAAATCAATACGGTGGAGAAATTACTTGGAAAACATTTGCAACTTGGTATGGCTGTTCTGATTCTACACTTCGAGAATATGGCGTTTTTATTTTCAAAATTAATGATACATTCTATTTTGAAGATTTTGAAAAAAAATATGCAATATTCGGGATGGAATTAAAAACCAAAAAAAAGCAAAAAGAGAAATATGTTAAATTACAAAGAGACTTTGTAGCAAGTGAAGTAGAAAAAGTATTTAAGGTATCTCAATCTCACGCTTTAGAAGTAATTAATAAAACTAGAGAACCAAAAGATCTCCCAGAATTAAATTTATTTGATAAGATATTCAAGAAAAGCGTAACTGCTGTTTTATTAAAAAGTGGAAAATGCCATTTCTTTGAATTCTTAAACTTAGAAGATTTTAAAAAGAATATTTAAAAGTTTATATACAATAAAAAAACTACTAGTATGCTGACTAGTAGTTTTTTTTGTGACTTTATAATTAAGTCTATTTTGAGTAGAACTCAACAACCAATTGGTCATTGATTTCAACAGGAACTTCTGCTCTTTCTGGAACTCTTATTAGTGTACCAGCAAAACCTTCTTCATTCTTATCTAAATAAGCTAATTTGAATTTTACTGCACCTAAGAAATTCTTCTTGAAAAGTTCGTTCTTACGAGATTTTTCTTTTAATGAGATCACATCGCCAACTTTGCATTGGTAAGAAGGAATATCAACCTTCTTGTTGTTAACTAAAACGTGACCATGAGAAACTAATTGACGTGATAGTCTGATTGAGTTTCCAAATCCGATACGATATACAAGGTTATCTAAACGACATTCTAGTGTTGTAATTAAAGCGTCACCAGTTCTTTGTTCAGATTTACTTGCATCTGCATAGTAATTACGTAATTGCTTTTCAAAGATACCGTAATATGCTTTAACTTTTTGTTTCTCAGCTAATTGCATACCATAATCAGATACTTTGTGTTTCTTTCGAAAAGCAGGAGCGTTAGCACGATCCATAGCCTTAGGGTGACCACAAGCATTCACACCTAATCTACGACATTCTTTAAAACGTGGGCCTCTTCTTGTTGCCATAGTCAATTCCTTTAAGAAAGTATTTTCTTCTAACAAAACTGTTTTTTAGAACAGCATTTCTAATAAGTTTTATTAGGGTATGATTCAGCTCTCATACCTAGAGCAAATAAAAAGCTCCCTAATAATTGGGAGCAAAATTAAGCGCGCCCGGAGGGATTTGAACCCCCGACAGGGTGGTTAACAGCCACCTGCTCTACCGACTGAGCTACAGGCGCTTAAGTTCATCGAACGATTGGTACATTACATTATTGAGCCATTTCTGTCAATACAATTTAAATAAAAAAAAATCTTTTTTTTAAAGTTTCCAATGACTATTTTTGTAAGTAACGATTCTACGATACTTATAATTTGTTAATCAAAAAAAATTTTTAAAAAAAATAAATTCGATTAATATAACTATAAGAGATAAATAAAAAAAATTCCAGCATTATTTTTATTTAGCACATAATTAATTTCAATAAATTTAACTATTTTTACAAATAAAAAGGCCCACATTAAGTGGGCCTATTATTTACTAAATAATTAGTAATTATTTTACTGGGTAATTTTCTGCTAAGTAATTAGCTAATACATCACTCATAAGATCTCTCATAGATATAACTTTGTCAAACATTGTATATCCATCACCACCAGCAGCCATGAAATCATTGGTTGCTACATGATAAACTGTTGAGTCTTTCTTAATAGCTTTGCCATTAGCATAAACTCTGATAATACGTTTACCAGGTTCTGCATACTTGTTGTAAATAACCTTTAAGTCAGTTTGAGCATAAGAACCAGCAGCATTAGGTAATGCACTATATCCATGTTCTAGAGCTTCATAAACTTGAGCACCAGTTAATTCACATACTGTTACAACATTGTTAAATGGTAATACTGTGATTACTTCACCCATTGTTACATCACCAGCATCAATGCTTGCTCTAATTCCACCACCATTTGTGATTGTGAAATCTGCGTCTGATGATTCAGTCATTGCTGTACAAATCATTTGTGATAAGTTTGTCTTTCTTGTTCTTACATCAGCTCTTTCGCCTTGTAATACTGAAGGAACACTTGCAACAACGTTGCTATAAACTGCATCTAATTCAGCTTTCTTAGCATCAATATATGCTTTTACTTGTGGATCTTCAGGAACTGAAGTAATTCCATAAGCACTTGCTAATGGGCTGTTAGCAGGATCTACAACATCAGATGCTTTAATTACAAATGCGTTTTGAGATACAACTTTCTTATTCTTAACTAGAACATCAACTACACCAACATTTTCCATGTATTCACCAGCTTGAACTAATAAAGCACCGTTTACATATTCACCATTAGGTAGTAAGTCATGGCTATGACCATCTATCCATAAATCAATTCCATCTAGATTTTCAAGAACTAATTTTGATGTATATCCACTTGGACCATTTTCATCAAGTCCGAAGTGACCTAGTACTATTACATAGTCAACATATTGATGAGCTAAGTCGATAGCAGCTTGAGCGTTTTTAATGATCATTGGATCATCAAATGTTACACCTTGAATATTTTTTGGATTAGTTGTAACTGCAGTATCAGGAGTTGTTAAACCAACTACACCAACTTTAAATCCATTAAAGTTATATACTTGATAAGGTTGGAATAATAAATAACCGTTCTTATCTAATGTGTTAGCTGATAATACTTTTACATTTGAATATTCTTTAGCAATTTTAGATGCTTCTAAAATTCTATCCAAACCATAATCAAATTCATGGTTACCTAAAGCAATTGCGTCATATCCTAACATATCAAGTAATACAGCAGCAGTTTCACCTTTATATAAATTAACAAGATTACTACCTGAGATTGCATCACCAGCATCTAATAATAAGATATTATCAGTAATACTTCTTGCAACTTGCATCATAGTAGCTAATCTTGAATAACCGATATTACTATCTGTTGCTTCTAATCTACCATGTACATCGTTTGTATGTACAATAAATAAGTCGAATACATTATGACCTGTAGCTTTTACAATTTCTTTTACACCGTAAGGATAAACAACTTCAGGCATTTTAGGTTCTTCAACAACTGTAACTTCTTTAGGTTCTTCTTTAACTTCCGCTTTAGGAGCTTCTTCTTTTACAGGAGCTTCAACAACTTCAGCAGGAGCTTCAGCCTTTTCAACAACAGGAGCTTCTTCTTTAGCTGGAACTACAGGTTTTACAACTGCTGCAGCTGGAACTTGTTCAACAGGCTCTGGTGCTGACTTACATCCTATTACGGAAACGATGAGCAATGTTACTAACAATGCTGACATTAATTTACTTGAAAAACGTTTCACGGTTTTCCTCCTAATATAAATCTCAATGGTTTTTGTATAATAAATACTTCTTCTATAGAAGTATATCATATGAGTTCAATTTTAGGTACAAAAAAAATGAAATAATTTGATTATTTATTACTTAAATAATTCAAACTTGCCAATTTAGACCTCAAATTCTCCATTGACCTCAAAATTTGATAATTTACATTACCACTTAATATACACTATACCTTTCTTTATGTTTTATATCAATATTTATTTTTACACAAATTATTCAATAAAAAAATAAACCGAAGTTTTAACTTCGGTTTAACTAAAATTTAATATTTTATTTACATTAAGTCTTTTGCTTTTCTAGCTGTGTTACCAGTTTTTTCACAATAAGCAACGTGACGTAGTCTACCATTTTCAAAAACACTTTTCATTTTGATAGCACCACCCCAACGACTTGTTAGAACTTGTGCACCTGCACGACGTGCGTTCTTTGATACATTACCTGCCATATGATTATTCCTCCATTAGAATTCTAAAATATGTTGTTAACTTAGCATTAACTTATATAAAAGTCAAATACTTAAACCATATTATATAAAAAGTTTTTATTTATCAATATTTTTTTTCACCCGTTATGTGACAAAGTAACTTGTTTTTTAATAATTCATTGTCTATATTGATGATATGAAAAAAATAAAAAAGCTTCTAAGGCAAATATATTTAATACCAGTTTATCTATACAAAGGCATTCTTTCACCTTATATAGGTGGCTCCTGTATATATTCCCCTACATGTTCAACCTATTTTTTACAGGCTGTATCAAAGCATGGGATTATAAAAGGAACTATTTTAGGAATTGTAAGAATATTACGCTGTAGCAGATTTTATATTGGAGGTATTGATCCTGTCCCTGAAGAATTTTCATTAGAAGTAATTAAAAAGAACAATACAATCTTTAAAAGACGAAGAAAAAAATAAATAGATATAAAACTATAAAAAATGTGTGAAAATTAATTAAATTCTCACACATTTATTTTTTATTTATTAATAAGTCCCAAATTGGTAAATTGTCGTATGATCATATTTTTCACATTTTCTCAACAAAATTGATGGAAAATTCTCATTATTAGGAGAATCTGGATAAAATTGAGTTTCAAAGCAAATCCCACTATTTTTCAAACCCTTTGATCCATCTTTATTAATCTCATTTTCACCAATGGAATTGCCACTGTATAATTGAAGTGATGGCAAAGTCGTAAAAATATCCATCATTATATTTGTTCTATCACATTTAAATGTTCCAACTAAAGTTAGTTGGCCGGTATAATCTGCAAAACACAAAGCATGATCATAACCATTTCCTGTTTCCTTGATCCTCTCTCCAATAGTATGAGATAATCTAAAATCAAAAGGAGTGTTTTCAACAGATAGTAATTCACCAGTTGGTATTAATTTATCATCTATATCAACATATTTGTCACAATTTAATAATAATTGATGATCTAAAATTGTAGTTTTGGGGTCTCCACTTAAATTGAAGTAACTATGGTTAGTCATATTCAAAAGGGTATCTTTATCACTAAACCCTTCATATCTAACAATCAATTGTCCATCACTAGTTAAGATATAAAAACACTTAACTGTTACATTAGCAGGGAATCCGCCTTCGCCATCAAAAGAAGTAACACTTAAAATTAAAGCAGGATTATTATTTATCACTGTTTCTTCACAAGACCAATTCTTAAAAGCCAAGGAAGAAGATCCACTATGAAGTGAATTTTCACCCTCATTTTTTTCTATGTTATATTCAATACCATTTAAAGTAAATTTTGCATCTTTTATACGGTTTGCAACTCTACCAACACTCATGCCATAAAAAGTATTGGTATCTAGATAATTTTCAAACTTATTATAGCCTAATACAACATCAACTATTTTCTTATCTTTAGAAGGAACTTTTAAAGAATAAATTAAAGCCCCAAATGTTAATACTTCTAAAGAATACTTGCCATTTTCAATAGTATATTTAAATACTTCTTCTCCACCTTTTGTTTTTCCAAATAACTCTTTCATTTTTACCTCAAAAAAAGAGCTCATGTAAACACACAAACTCTTTAAAAATTTTATTAATTACTAGTATCGTCACTTTTTAAAACTGCCAAAAATGCTTGTTGTGGAATTTCAACACTTCCAACCATCTTCATTCGTTTTTTACCTTCTTTTTGTTTTTCAAGCAATTTTCTCTTTCTAGAAATATCCCCGCCATAACATTTAGCAGTAACATCCTTTCTATAAGCAGAAATTGTTTCTCTTGATACAATTTGTCCACCAATAGCTGCTTGAATAGCTATTTTATATTGTTGTCTATGAATTTCACCTTTTAATCTTTGGCAAACTATCTTACCTCTTTGTTGAGCATTTCCTCGAAATACCAATTGAGATAAAGCATCAACTTGTTCTCCATTAACTAATATATCTAATCTAACCAAGTCAGTTCTTTTATAACCAATTACTTGATAATCAAAAGATGCATAACCACGAGAAATAGATTTTAATCTATCATAGAATTCAAATAATACTTCAGCTAAAGGCATTTCATATTGCAATTCAACTCTTTTTGAATCTAAATAATTCATATTAGTTTGAACACCACGTTTCTCAATAGCTAAATTCATTATAGGTCCAATATATTCAGCTGGAGTTATAACATTAGCTCTAATGTATGGCTCTTCACTATATTCTACTAATACCTGATCAGGATATTCTAATGGATTATCAATTTCTATAACTTCATCTTCTTTTTTCAAATGTACTTTATATTCTACAGAAGGGGATGTGAAAACTATTGATAAATCAAATTCTCTTTCTATTCTCTCTTGAATTACTTCTAAATGTAAAAGACCTAAGAAACCACATCTAAAACCAAATCCCAAAGCAGCTGAAGAGTCCTTTTCATAAACCAAAGAAGCATCATTAAGTTTTAGTTTTTCAATTGCATCATTTAATTCTTCATAGTCATTTGAATCAACTGGATAAATTGAAGAGAATACAACAGGTTGAACTTCTCTAAATCCTTCTAGAGGTTCATCCGCCATATTATCAAATTTAGTTACAGTGTCTCCCACTCTAATATCACCAATCTTTTTAACACCAGCAATAAAATAACCAACATCACCGGCATGCAAAATACCAGTTTTGATGAAATTTAATTGGAAAACTCCAACTTCTTCAACATCATAATCAACCCCGCCGTGCATAAATTTAATATGATCGCCTTTTTTCAAACAACCATCAAAAACTCTACAGTGAACTATAATACCCCTATAAGGGTCATAATGAGAGTCAAAAATTACAGCTTTTAAAGGATCATCATCATCACCTTGTGGTTGTGGAATAATTTCAACTATTTTTTCAAATAATTCATCTACTCCAAAACCAGTTTTTGCGCTTACTTGAACTGTTAAATCAGGGTCTAAGCCTAAATCGTTATCAATCATTTCAAGACACATTGGAATATCTGCAGATGGTAAATCAACTTTGTTAATTACTGGAATTACTTCCAAATTATGTTCCATAGCTAAATATAAATTAGCTAAGGTCTGAGCTTCTACACCTTGAGATGCGTCAACTAGTAATAAAGCACCTTCACAAGAACTAATAGCTCTTGAAACTTCATAACTAAAGTCAACGTGACCGGGAGTATCAACTAAATTTAATTTATAAGTTTTACCATTTTTTGCTTTATAAGGAATCGTAACAGCTTGGCTTTTTATAGTGATGCCTCTTTCTCTTTCGATATCCATATTATCTAAAACTTGATCTTGAGCAGGTCCTCTTGATTTATTTAATTGAGCTTTCTCAATAAAGCGATCGGCCAAGGTAGATTTACCATGGTCGATATGCGCAATAATACAAAAGTTTCTGGTCAAAGAATAATCATGTCCCATATTTATCCTTTTTTATTTTAAACTTAAATTATTTTCTATTGGATCAAAACCTAAAAGTTCTCTTATTTCTGCATCATCTAGAGTTTCTTTTTCAACTAATCGATCAGTTAATAAATCTAATTGATCTCTATGAGTTGTTAAGATATCACGAGTTTCATCTAAACAATCATCCAATATTTTAAGCATTTCACTATCAATGATTTTTGCAGTTGCTTCACTGTAGTTTTTGTGCTGAGCAATTTCACGACCTAAGAATAAAGGTTCATCTTCATCACCTAGATTAATAAATCCAATACTACTCATACCAAACTCAGTAACCATTCTCTTAGCAATATTTGTAGCTTGTTGTATATCATTTGAAGTACCAGTTGTGGTTTCTCCATAAACAATTTCTTCAGCTACATAACCACCCATAGTAATTTTAATTCTATCTAATAATTTACTCTTTGTTAAAGTATATGCATCTTTTAAAGGTAAACTAATTGTTAAACCTAAAGCTCTACCATGAGGAATAATTGTTACTTTATGTAATGGATCAACATTGTTTAAATAATAGTGTAATAAAGTATGTCCTGCTTCATGATATGCAGTTGCTCTCTTATCCTCTGCACTCATTACTTTACTCTTCTTAGCAACACCTAATAAAACTTTATCTCTAGCTTCTTCAATGTTGTTCATTGAAACAGTTTCTTTATTTTCTCTTGCAGCAAATAAAGCAGCTTCATTTATCATATTAGCTAAATCTGCACCACTACTTCCAGGAGTTGCTCTAGCAATTCTATTTAAATCAACATCACTTTCTAGTCTAACTTTCTTACAATGTATTTCTAATATAGCTTCTCTTTCTTTAATATCTGGTAAATCAACAACAACTTGTCTATCAAATCTACCTGGTCTAAGTAATGCTTGGTCTAAAACATCAGGACGGTTTGTAGCAGCCATTACAATAACATTGGAAACAGAATCAAAACCATCCATTTCAACAAGAATTTGGTTCAAAGTTTGTTCTCTTTCATCATGACCACCGCCAAGACCAGATCCACGGGCTCTACCAACAGCATCTAATTCATCAATGAAAATAATACATGGTGCAGCTTTTCTTGCTTGTTCAAATAAATCACGAACACGAGAAGCACCCATACCTACAAACATTTCAACAAAGTCTGAACCACTAGTATGTAAGAAAGATACTCCAGCTTCACCTGCTACAGCTTTAGCTAATAAAGTTTTACCAGTTCCTGGAGGACCTACTAATAAAGCCCCTTTTGGAATCTTTGCACCAATTTTATGGAATCTAGAAGGATTTTTTAAGAAATCAACAACTTCTAGCAATTCATTCTTAGCTTCTAATTGTCCAGCAACATCTTTAAATGTTGTTTTATTTTCATCTGGTTTATATTCTTTTGCGAGATTTTTACCTAAGCCACCCATCATTTTTGAATTCATCCCATTAGCTTGACGATATAAAATAACCATAAAGCCAACAAATATTACCCAAGGGATAAGACTTAAGAACAAGGAAAGATATGAAACCTGTTGTTCAGAACCTGAAACAACAATTCCACTTCCATCTAATTCATCTAGCAAGTTTTGATCGGCATAAGGAATCAACGTTTTCATTCTAACATTTGATTGAGTAACAAATGTTATTTTTTGATTTGCTTCAATATCAACAGTAGTGACTTGTCCTGAAGCAACATATTGTTTGAAAGTAGTATAAGGAACTGTTTGTACACCAGCATTTGCCATACTATCAAACATTAAAATCCCAAAAGTTAATAATACAAAAATAAAAATACCAAAGGATATTTTATTCTTAGGTGTTTTAAAGGGTCCTTTGCCATCATTATTATTCGGAGAGCCTCCGCCCTTTAAACCATTCCAAAAATCATTACTGTTTTTTGGCTTATTATCTTTATTGTTGTTATTATTATCTTCAAAATAAATTCCAACTTTTGCTCGTTCCATTTTATTAATTGTATTCACTACATAATCCTTTTAAACAATACTATATATTCTAACGGTTTTTCCCTCAAGGGGAGTTTTCACTCTCTTTGCCAATCTATCTCTTCCATCAATATATTTTGCAAAGAGGGCAACAATACCATTTCTATCTTCTAAAACTAATACCTTATCTCTATCTGATTCTTTAATTTTCCAACCAGATAAAAATTTTGATATTTCAACAGTCCCACTTTCAGTTACTAAAGAATCATCACTTCTAATGTTTCTTAAAATTAAAGGGTAACTTATATCTTCATCAGCAATTCTTAATAATTTAGTATTATCATTTTTTTGGGAAGAAATCATTAGTTTTTTATCAAAAACTTTTATTTCTTGATCCTGTGCTTTATCAATAATATAACTAAATTTAGGCAATTGCACAAACTCATTAATAACAAAAGAATTATCTTTTATCAATAATTCAATATTACCAAATATTTCACTACCTTCTTTTTTGTTCCTTATTACATTATCAATATGGACAACTTTTTTAAAGGAGGGAATCTCGTATTTTTTAATAATTGTAGATAGTACATTATAACGTATAACTTCTTTTTGAAGCAAATATTCTTTTCTATTAACTTTATTATCTTCAATTAATGAACTAATTTGTTCTTGAGCTAAAGATACTAGACCTGAAAACATTAATGCATTTCTATAAACAATCTTTTTTGCATCAGGAAATATTGATTCAATTTTAGGAGAAATCTCTTTTCTAATCCTATTCCTTAAATAATCAGTTTTAGCATTAGTAGAATCTTCACTCCAAGTTAAACCTGCAACTTTCAATAACAATCTTAAATTATCTTTTGTATAGGCTAATAATGGCCTAATTATCATAATTGAGTCTTGTTCCCTAATTTCTCTAATACAAGATAAGGATAATAAAGAGGCTCCATTAAAAGATCTCATAATCATTGTTTCAAGTTGGTCATCAATAGTATGCGCGGTAGCTAAAGCTTCAAAACCATTTTCTTTGCAATAATCAATTAATTTTTGATATCTTAAATACCTTGCTGCATCTTCAATGCCGTTATTTCTTATTTCCTCTTCAGCTTCAATAACACCTTCTTCAAGTATTATCTCTTTATAATTAACACCTAAAGAAGCACAATTATTTTTATTAGTTTCACTTTCAATTGATAATTCTTCACTACCTCTTAATCCATGATTAACATATAAGGCAATTAAATTTTTCTTATCAATTTTTTGTGATAACAAATATAATAGAGCTAACGAATCGCTTCCACCTGAAAATGCAACAGCAATTTTTTTATTAATTAAATTAGGATATTTGATAAAATATTCATTGAATTGATCCATATAGCCACCTAAAAATTATACTAATAATAAAAATATGACTAGAAAAACCTCATTCGTCAATCACAAATATTAACAAATGTAACTTTATTACATAACTCTCTACTTAATCTTCACATTATATTGCTGCATTAGCTTATCAATAGGCTCTCCATTTATCAAAGCTTTCAATGCCTCATTTGCTTTTTCTATACCTTGATAAAATTGATCTTTGTTTTCTTCAACACCTAATACATGTTCAACTACACTTTTACCTTTTTCTGGTCTACCAATTCCAACATAGATTCTAGTAAAGTCTTTTTCGCCTTTTAAGTTTTTAATTATACTTTTTAATCCATTATGACCAGCATCCCCTCCACCTTTTTTAATTCTAATAAAAGATAAAGGTAAGTCCATTTGGTCACAGATTACAATAATATCAGAAGATTTTACATTTTTAAAATAACGCAAAATTTCTCCACTATTGTTCATATAAGTTAAAGGTTTGATAAATAAATAGGTGTCATTTAAGCTAGTTAACTTAGCACTTTCATATAAACGAAAACAGCGCTTTTTCATCTTTAAATGAAAAAACGCTGCACATAATTCTACAACTTTGAATCCACAATTATGTCTAGTTTCTTTATACTCAGCACCAAGGTTACCTAGGCCAAGTACTAATTTCATAGAATTATTCCTCTGTAGTTTCAGCTACTACTACTTCTTCTTCAGTTGCTTCTTCAGCTTTTTCACTCTTAAGAGCTTTAACTGTAGCAACAGTATCATTTCCATCAGTTAAAATTTCAATTTTATCAGAAACAATAATGTCTTTTACTGATAAGTGTCCATTTAAATCAATTGATGAAACATCAACTTTGATATCTGAAGGTAAGTCTTTTGGAAGACATTCAACTTCAACTTCATGTAAAACAACATCCAAAATACCACTCTTTCTACAACCAATAGGATTACCTTCGATTGTTAGAGATACAAATGCACGTAACTTTTCACCACGAACAACTTCATAGAAGTCTACATGATGGATAGTATCTGTCATGATATTTTCTTGGAAAGATTTAACTAGAACTTCATGTTCATTTCCATCAACGTTTAATGTGATAAGAGTTGATTCTGAAATTGAGTTTAAAGCTAAAGTAAATTCATGTGCATTGATTACAATGTGCATTGGTTTTGTTTTACTTCCGTAAACAACAGCAGGGATTTTTCCAGCGCGTAATAAACGTCTAGAACCGGCACTTCCAAAATCGGAAGTACGAAGAGTTGCTTCAAAAACATGTTTTGACATTTTTTTCTCCTAATACTCTCATTGGGCTTAATCCAATTACCATGGGATAAACACTTTAGTGTCAGTCGCTATACTATATGTATAGCTGTTATAGGTCAAGTAAAGAACCTTTAAAAATAAAAAAAACCTGCTATTTATAGCAGGCATTAGGCTGGGAAGGAGGGACTCGAACCCCCGGTGCCGGCACCAAAAACCAGAGCCTTAACCACTTGGCGACTTCCCAACAACACGAGGAAAGCTACATCATTTTTAAGAATTTGTCTAGCACTTTTTTAAAAAAAATATATTTTTTTGCTTTATTTTTCCTCTTCAGCTTCTTTTTCATAAGCTGCTAAAATTTCATCTTGTAATTTATTTCTAAATTTACTATTGATTGGATGAACAATATCTTTGTATTCATTGTTTGCAGTTAATCGAGCTGGCATTGCAATAAATAGTCCATTCTTACTTTCGATAACCTTAATATTATGAACAACAAACTCATTATCAAAGGTTACAGTAGCGTAAGCTTTTAACTTACTATCACCATTAACAGTACGAATTCTAACCTCCGTTATTTCCATATCAATCTCCTTTTTTTGTTTCGTATTAACAATATTATATTAGATATTTGAGAAAAAACAACTCTTAGTATAGTTTTTATGCTTAAATTTCCTATAAAAAGTAAACTTTTGATAACAGTTATTCAATTTGTTATATATACAAAAGCAAGTCGAACCTGAACCACTTAAAAGAGAAAAACAAGACTCTTCACTTTTCATAGCTGATAAAATTTCACTATTAACAACTAGTTCAAAATCATTATAAAAATTTTCTTTCCAAGAGCTAAGACCTTCATTAAAAATCCTAATTATTTCATCTTTTGTAGTTAACTTTTTTCTATCAATTGAATCTAATTTATCAAAGGCTCCTTTTGTACTAACACCAACACTTGGTTTTACCAAATAAACGCCATAGTCAAAATTTGCATCAAGTGGAGTAATTATCTCTCCTTGTCCTTCAACATAAGCAAAAGTAGTATCATAAAGGAAAAATGGTACATCAGAACCAACTTTTAAAGAAATTTCTAACAATTCATTATCTTTTAAAGCTCTATCGTTAAAACAATCATTAAGCATTTTTAGAACTGCAGCTGCGTTGCTGGACCCACCACCAAGACCAGCTTGTATTGGAATTTGTTTATCAACAAAGACTTTAATTCTTAAATTAATTTTAGTTTTTTCACACCAAAGTCTAATAGCTTTAGAAATAGAATCCTCCCCTTTTATTTCACAAGCTTCTAATCCTTTAATCTCAATATCTAACAAATCGCTTTCAAAAACTTCTATCTCTATAATATCATATAAATCAATTTTTGCAAAAATAGATTGAATATTATGAAAATTATCTTTCCTTTTTGGGCCAATAGCTAGATGTAGATTAATTTTGGCATATGATTTTTCACTAAGTTTCATTAAATGCTCCTATTTCTATCAATTGTTTTTCTGCTTTCTCTTTCCACCCTTTATTAGCTAAAGGAGAAGCTGGAGATGGATGTAAAATTGAATAATAAGGTATTTTATCATTTTTTAATTTTTTTTCAGCATATTTTCCTATTCCAATAAGTCTTTTACATTGTAAGAGATCAATAGTATCAAAAAGATATTTATCACAAACACTATCTATCATAACTCTTATTTCTTTTGGTAACTTATCAGGAGTAATATTTCTTGCTGTCTTAATAGGAGATAAAAATAATAGGGGACAGTAATTAGCTATATAAAGATGTCGCTTCATATCTTTAGCTTCACTATAATGAGATTTTATTAAATCCCAAAGTCTTAGTCCACTTATTTCACTTCTCTTAATTTCTAAGCCTTCAACTTTTCTATTAGGATGCTCTCTTTTTGGAGAATATATTGGTTTATTAATTTTTAAATAATCTTTTACTATATTGACCTCCCCAAAAGGAATTCCTGTTTGAGCCATACCAAAAGGTCCAGGATTCATACCCAAAAATAGATTTTCTACTGGAGATACAGCATATTCTCTTATATATTCATTCATCATTTCTTTTGCATAAACTAAAGGATTATATATATAAATATCCTCATTAATGTTCTCTTTTACTTTTTCAATTTGTTTTGTAAACTCATCTGTTAGCTTTATTAATTGATTTGATACATTTTTCATATAATCAAATATATTCTATATTTAGACATAACAAAAGACTAATTACATATTTTTAATATATACTAGCTTATTTTGCTACCATACTATATTATGGGGGGTATGGATAATAATATTGATTTAAAAGCTATCATCTTTGACAAAGATGGGACTCTCTTTAATTATGCCTCTGTCTGGCATCAAGTTATTGAAGATTCAATTGATGAAGCTTTTAAAAACATAAATGAAAAAAGACGTGAAAAAAGAAAACGCAATCTAGTTAAATTATTAGGCATTGATGCTGATGGAAACACAATAGCATCAGGTGTTATTTTTTCACATAATAAATATAATATTACCAAAAAAGGCATCAGATATTGCATAACAAACCTTATGCTCCCTTCTACATTAGTAAAATATACCAAAGAAATAATGAAATATAATAATATTTTTATTGAAGAAAAAATTAAATCAATGGACTTTTCTAAACAAAGAGCTCTTTTTCAAAAATTAAAAAAATTAGGCTATAAAATTGCTGTTGTAACAGTTGATAATAGAATATCTGCAAATATTTTTCTTAAATATATGGGAATACAAGAATTTGTTGATTACACTGTAACAAAAGATGATGATATAGCACAAAAACCTAAACCAGACTCTTTTATACATTTCTGCAATATGTTTGATTTAGATCCTTCTCAAGTTGCTATGGTAGGAGACACAATAACTGACATGAAATATGCAAAAAATAGTAATGCAGGTTATAAAGTTGGAGTCTTATGGGGAGCTAATGATTTAGCTGGCCTAGAAAAATATGCTGATGTTATTTACCCTGATATATTCTATTTGTTAGATGATCCTATAATAAATAAAAAATAAAACTTCACCTAATTGTTTGTCTACAAACAATTAGATGTAGTTTTTTTATTGACAAAATAAACATAAATTGTCAATATATTATTAGTATTTAAAACTGAGGGAAAAATATGAAATATTCATGGGACAAGCATTTAGAGCCTTATAGAGGAAAAACTTTTAATGGAGATTGGCCAACTCTAGCACAAATCTTCAATATCACATTAGATAAATTCCCAAATAGAATTTGTTTTACAAAATTTACACCTAACCGTTTCTCACTAACTTATAAAGAAGTTAATAAATATTTATTAAACATTAGTTCTTACTTAAGAGAAAACGGACTTAAAAAAGGTGATAAAGTTGCTATAAACGGTAAAAATAGTATTGAATGGGCAATTGCTTATTTAAGTATCAATTTTGCAGGTGGGGTTGTTGTTCCTTTAGATAACCAACTCACTACAAAAAAAGTTCAACAACTTTCTTCTTATAGCGATTGTAAATTCTTTTTAGCTGATAAAAACATTTTAGAATCTTTAGATAAGTATGATGAAACATATCTAGAATCATTTGCACTTTGTATGACTCTCACAGGAAAAAGTGAAAATTATGAAGCCATGATGAATTGTAAAGCTGAAAAAATATTACCAGCAGAAAATGGCAATGAAGATGATATTGCTGCTATATTATTTACAAGCGGAACAACAGGAAATGAAAAAGGAGCTGTCCTATCACAAAAAAATATTGTAAGTGATGTTTTCCAAGCAAAAGATGAACAATTCTTACAACTAGATGAAACTGATATTTTATATGCATTACTACCTTTACATCATAGCTACTGCTGTACTGCTGTTCTTTTAGTTTCAATTACTTTTGGATGTGAATGTGTATTTGGTCATGGCATTATTGTTTCAAGAATGATAAATGACCTAACTAGAGGTAAAGTTACAGTCTTTATGGGAATTCCTCTTTTATACAATAAAATATTAGCAGGAATGATGAAAGAAGTTAAGAAGAAAGGTTTCTTCACTAATGCTCTTGTTCATACTTTAATGTTTATAAATGGATTCTTTAAAAAGTACTTTAAAGCAAATCCTCTTAGGGGATTCTTTAACAAAAAACTTTTATCGAAAGTTGGTTTTGCTCATAATAGAATTCTAATTTGTGGTGCAGGGCCTCTTTCCCCTAAAGTATTTAAACAATATCAACAACTTGGATTAGATTTTATTCAAGGGTATGGGTTAACTGAAACAAGCCCTATTTTAGCTTTAAATCCAATTTCTAAATTCAAAATTGAATCAGTTGGAAAAATCTTTAGATTAGTTGATGCCAAAATAATTGATGCTGATGCAACAGGTGTTGGAGAGATTGTAGTAAAAGGGCCAAATATATGCCAAGGCTATTATAAAGATGAAGAAAATACGAAAAAGCTATTTACTGAAGATGGTTATTTAAAAACTGGAGACTTAGGTTATCTAGATAAAGATAATTACTTATATCTTAAAGGTAGAGCTAAAAATATTATCGTAACTGAAGGTGGAAAAAATGTTTATCCTGAAGAAATTGAAGATTTATTCCAACTTCATCCACAAATTGATCAAATTTTAGTTAGAGGTTATCAAGAAAAGAAAAACGTTCCTGCTGAATGTATTGAAGCTGTTATTTATCCTAATGAAGAATATTTTAAAAACAAAGTTGAAAAAATTGATGTTGAAATAGATGAGGTTATTAAAACAGTTAACAAAGAATTAAGTGGCTACAAAAAAATTGGAAAAGTTACAATTCTTGATAAACCAATGGTAATGACTAGTACTAAAAAAATTAAAAGAAATTTGATTAAAAAATAATATTTTTGTTAATAAATTAATAAAATCATCGACTTTATAACATTAAACGGTTATTCTTAATGTTATGAACACATTAATTAAAAATGCATTAATTCTCGATATGACAGAAAGAAATAAGTCATATCGAGGAGATATAAAAATTGAAAACGGAAAAATCAGCGACAATCCTTTGTTCCATGCTGATAGAGAAATTGATGCTACAAACATGATTTGTATGCCTTCTCTAATTAATGCTCATACCCATACTTCTATGGGGCTCATGAGAAACTATAAGGATACCGCTCCTGATTTAATGTCTTGGCTTAATGAAATTTTCCCAATTGAAGCACAATTAGAAGAAGAAGATATTTACTGGGCTTCTCAAATTGCACTTGGTGAAATGATTAGTACAGGTTGTACAGCATTTAATGATATGTATTTCATGATGGAACAAACTTGCGAAGCAACTTATCAAGCAAAAATGAGAGCAAATATTGGAATGACTCTCTTTGGCTCTTTAAAAGATAACAAAGAAAGATTTAATCCAAGCAATAAAATAGCTGATAAATATTTAAGCAAAGCCAACGGATTAATAAAATTCAACGTAGCCCCTCATGCTATATACACTACTCCTTTAGAAACTTATCTATTTGCAAGAGATTGGATTCTTGAAAGAGGTGGAGATTTACATACTCATATGAGCGAAACCAAAACTGAAGTAGATAACTGCTTAAAAGAATTTGGGGAGACTCCATTAATGTATTTAGAAAAAAACAATGCATTAAAAGGAATAAAATCTGTACTAGCTCATGGAGTTTATCTAAGTGATAATGAAATAAAATTATGTAGTGATAAAGGTATTAGCATTGTTCACAACCCAAGTAGCAACTGTAAATTAGCTAGTGGTATAGCTCCAATTGCTAAATTCAAAAATGCTAATGTCAATGTAGCTATAGGAACTGACGGAGCTTCTTCAAATAACAATCTTAACATGATGGAAGAAATGCACTTAGCAGCAATGATTAGCTGTGTAAGCACTTTAAACCCCATTGCAACAACTCCTTATGATATTATTAAAATGGCAACACTAGGTGGAGCAAAAGCTTTATCAATTGATGATAAAGTGGGAACAATAGAAATTGGTAAAGATGCGGATATCATTTTAATTGATACCAATAAGCCTCATTTAACCCCTATTAATGATCCTTTCTCTGCTGTTGTATATAGTGCACAGGGAAGTGATGTAGATACAGTTTTCTGTAAAGGTGAGATGCTAATGCAAAATAGAAAACTATTAACATTAGACATAGATTTAGCTATGGAAAAAACAAAACTTAGATGGAATAGATTATTATCTAAAAACAAAGAGGACAAATAATGCAAGAAGCTTTTAATACTTTAGAATTTAAAAATGGTGAACTCTTATTAATAGATCAAAGATTACTACCAGTAAAGTTTGAAATCTTTGTTGCAAAAGATTATAAAGATATTGAATTTGCAATTAGAGATATGGTTGTTAGAGGAGCTCCTGCAATTGGAGCAAGTGCAGCATATGGAGTATATTTTGCTTTGAAAGAATTTATTTCTGATGAAGAAAAATTTCTTGCTGCTTGTAAATTCATTGAAAATGCAAGACCTACTGCCATTAATCTAAAATGGGCAATTGATAGAATGCTCAAAGTTTATCAAGAAAATAAAGGATCTAAAAACTTACTAAATATAATTAGAGATGAAGCTATACTAATTCAAGAGGAAGATATAACCACCAATAAAGCAATTGGAGAAAATGGTTTAAGTGTAATACCTCAAAATGCAAACATTTTAACTCATTGCAATGCAGGAGCTTTGGCAACTGCAGGATGGGGTACTGCAGTAGGTGTAATAAAATCAGCATTCTATGCTAATAAAAATATTTTTGTATATGCTGATGAAACACGCCCTCGCCTTCAAGGAGCTAGATTAACTGCTTGGGAATTAACTCAAGCAAAAATTCCAAGCAAACTTATTACAGACAGTACTGCTGCAACATTAATAAGAGATGGTAAAATTGATTTAGTTGTCCTTGGAGCTGATAGAATTGCACTGAACGGTGATGTTTGTAATAAAATAGGTAGTTTTGGCTTATCAGTTATTTGTAAAGCTTATGGAGTTCCTTTCTATAGTGCGGCTCCCTTATCAACAATAGATTTCACAATTGAAACTGGCGCAGAAATTCCAATTGAAGAAAGAGATAAAAAAGAAATAATTTTTGTAGGAGAAACTCAAATTGCACCGTTAGAAATGGATGTTTATAATCCAGCATTTGACGTTACTCCGCACCAAAATGTTACAGCTATTATTACCGAAAAAGGTATAATTTATCCTCCATTTAAAGAGAACATATTAAAACTAAAAAATTAGTTCTTACTTAAAATATTATTAAGACATTAAACTCTTTTGCTTTTTTGCAAGAGAGTTTAATTTTTATCAAAATTTTTATAGTTACACAAAATAATATAACAAAATTTATGTTATTACACTTATATAAGTTTAAGCATGGTTTATTTATATTTATGTAAAAATTATTCAATTTATTGAGTTTCATACAAATCTTATAACATATACTTTTTATATATACATCATTATTTAATAAAAAATTTTACTTTACCCACTATTATATAAAGTTTATAATATACAAAAAAATTGAATATTTATTCACAATAATGCAAGGAGAGTTTTTTATGCACATTGAAACTCAAAAAATTTTAGACGAGGCAATCAAAAAAGATCCTGGTCAAAAAGAATTTCATCAAGCAGTAACTACATTTTTAGAATCTATTGATACTGTTATTGCTGATGAACCACAAATCGTATATCACAAAGTTTTAGATAGACTTGTTGAACCCGAAAGAATTATAATTTTCAGAGTTCCTTGGATTGATGATAATGGAAAGCTTCAAATCAATAGAGGTTATAGAGTTCAACAAAATAGCGCTCTAGGACCATATAAAGGAGGACTGAGGTTCCACCCCTCTGTTAATTTATCAATATTAAAATTTTTAGCTTTCGAACAAGTTTTTAAAAATTCATTAACAGGCCTCCCAATGGGAGGAGGAAAAGGTGGAGCGGATTTTAATCCAAAAGGGAAAAGCGATAATGAAGTTATGAGATTTTGTCAAAGTTTCATGACTGAATTAGCAAAACATATTGGAGCGAACACTGATGTTCCAGCAGGTGATATGGGAGTTGGGGCAAGAGAAATCGGATATATGTTTGGACAATACAAAAGAATGCAAAATGAAGTAACGGGAGTTTTAACAGGAAAAGGGTTATCTTTTGGTGGTTCACTAATTAGACCTGAAGCAACAGGTTATGGATTAATTTATTTAGCTCAAGCAGTATTAGAAGCTGAAAACGATTCAATTGCGAATAAAGTATGTTTAGTTTCCGGCTCTGGGAATGTTGCTCAATATACCATTGAAAAAATTAATCAACTTGGAGGAAAAGTAGTTACTATAAGCGATTCAAACGGCGTAATAATTGATAAAGAGGGAATTAATCAAGACAAATTGGAATGGATAAAAATTCTTAAAAATATTAAAAGAGGAAGAATAAGCGAATATGTCAAAAAATATTCAAACGCTAAATATATTCCAAATTCTGGAAAAGAAAAATACAATGAATTATGGAATGTAAAAGCCGATTTAGCTTTCCCTTGTGCTGTTCAAAATGAAATAAATTTACTCGATGCTCAACACCTAGTAGATAATGGAATAAAACTAGTCGGAGAAGGCGCAAATATGCCAACATCTATTGAAGCATATAAAAAATTTGAAGAAAATGAAATTTTATTCTTACCTGGAAAAGCTGCAAATGCAGGTGGAGTTGCTGTATCAGGTCTTGAAATGAGTCAAAACAGTGGTCGCATATCTTGGACAAAAGAAGAAGTTGATAATAAATTAGAAAGTATAATGAAAAATATCTATAAACAAATTAGTGAAGCTGCTGACAAATATAGCACTCATAACAATTTTAAAGATGGAGCAAATATTGCAGGGTTCTTAAAAGTGGCAGATGCTATGATTGCTCAAGGATACGTATAAAAAAATAAATAAATATTTTAACCTTACTAAAATATAATAATAGTAAGGTTTTTTTGTCTTAAAATTATGAAATTTATATATTTTTTACACAAAAGTAGAATTTTTTAAAAAAGGACTTGATTTAATTAGTAATTAGTGTTAATTAATAATTAATATCATTAGTGAATAGATATTGATTTTGTTAGAATTTATGTTATCATTAATAAATAAGGAGAAAAAAAATGAAAGAACAAGAATTTTACATTTGTAAACATTGTGGCAACATTATTGCTAAAGTACATGATGCAGGTGTCCCAGTAGTATGCTGTGGAGAAAAAATGACAAAACTTGAACCTAATACTGTTGATGCAGCTAACGAGAAACACGTTCCTGTAGTAAAAGTAGATGGAAACAATGTAACTATTGAAGTTGGTTCTGTAGCTCATCCAATGACAGAAAAGCATTACATCACTTGGATTTATATCCAAACTGAACATGGCGGACAAAGAAAAAATTTAACTCCTTCTGATGAACCTAAAGCAACATTTGCATTAGCTGATGGAGATAAATTAATAGCTGCTTTTGCTTACTGTAACTTACATGGTTTATGGGAAACAAGAGTATAATAATTAAATTTAGAATCTCCTCGTTAATAACAAGAGAATAAATTTAAAGTAAAAAAAGCTTGGTTTTGATTATTTCATAACCGAGCTTTTTTATTCTAATATCGCTTTAAGAATTTGATTTTCATAATAACCAATCTTTTCATCTGTTAATAACTTTTTATCTTTAACATCAATTGATAATTTAGGCTTTTTTGGATTCCCCAAACAAACAACACTTTCACCCATTATCAAAGCATCTCTTAAATCATGAGTAACAAATAAGGTAGTTCTTGGGTCACTATCCCATAATTCTTTAAATAAATTTAAAACATCATATTTTGAGCTAATATCTAAACCTTGCATTGGCTCATCCATAAGTATTAAATGAGAAGGATAAGCAAAGGCTCTAGCAATTGCAACTCTCTGTTTCATTCCTCCTGATAACTGATATGGATATTTTACTCTATCGTCGATTAAGCCTACTCTCTCTAAATAATATAATACCCTGTCCTTTCTTTCAGCGGTATTAGGAATTGAATTTTTTAAAATAATATCAATATTACTAAAAGCTGTTTGACTTCTTAACAATCTAGGTTCTTGGAATAAATAACTTACAGGACCAATTTCACTTTCACTTTTTATTATTTTACCATTTAAAGGATTTTCAAGCCCGGACACCAACTTCAATAAAGTAGTTTTTCCACATCCTGAAGCTCCAACGATTGAGCAAATAGATTTACTTTCAACATTTAAATTAAAATAATCAAAAATCAATGAAGAAGAATAAGAAAAGGATAAATCTACAATTTTCATTTTGCTTTTTTCTCCTTTATTCTCCTAGAAGTTAACACAATTATATCTTCAACTAGATGAAAAATAAAATCTCCAATGGCAGATAAAAGAATAGCTATTAATGTCCAAGCTAAAACATCAGCTGTCTCTAATTGAATTTGTGCAAATTGCATTTTAGCACCAACACCAAATTTTGGAATTGTTAATACTTCAGCTGCAACTGTAACTTTCCAAACCATTGATAGAGTTTGTTTTGCGCCTAGTGAAAATGATTTTGATAATGTGGGAATTATATAATATCTTAATTTTTGAGTTTTAGTAAAACCATACAGGTAACACATTTGGTCCATTTCTTTCTCTAAATGTTCTACAGCGCCTTCCATTACCATAAACATAACAGGAAAACCCATTAAAAAAGATGAAAAGACAGGAACAGTACCAGTTTTAAACCAAATAAAAGCTAATAAGATAACACTCATTACTGGAGTTGTTTTTAAAACAGTTAATACAGGAGTTAAGAACCATCCTAAAGCTTTATATCGCCCTGCCAAAGTTCCAAAAATTGTTGCAAAGAACACAATTATAAAGAAACTTAACCAAGCTCTATAAACTGTAGCTAAAACATCATATAAGAAATTCTTTTCTCCAAACAATGTAAAAAGCCTCAATAAAACAGCATGAACTGATGGCAATAATATTTGAGAATTTAATGCCATTGATGCTATTTGCCAAACTACAAAAAATAATAAAATAGCAAATATTATCACAAATGTTTTAATTAAGGCTTTTTTACTTTTATTCATTTTTTATAAATAAAATCCTTCATCAGGTATTTGTCCACCAACTGAACTAGGATTAAAATTATATAATAAATCAAAATATGAAGATACTTGATCTTTTGCATTATCCATATCACGGTAAACTAAATTACAATTTGGAATTGCAGGTTCAGCCATTGCAGCAGGCATGATATTAGTAGCTTCAATAGTCTTAGCTGCTTCACTTGGATTTGCTAATACATATGCAACACTATCTTTATATGCTCGTAAAATTGCTTTTAATGCTTGAGGATGTTCTTGTGCAAATTTATTTTGCACAACTAAAACTGTCATTGGATAATTATCAACGCCTGTTGTTGTCTTATAAACATCTTGTACATCTAGAACAACTTTTAAGTTAGGATTTTTTGATAAAACCATTGTTGTAAAAGGCTCTGGTAATAATGCAGTTTCAGCTTTATTTGCAATTAATAATTGAGCTAATTGAGCAGAGGATGTGATACTATAATCTATATCAAAATCTTCTGTTTTTAGTCCATTTTCACTTATCAACATACTTGCAATTTGATTTGGTGAAGATGCTGGGCCTCCAGGTATTTGAATTTTTGTATTGCTCCAATTTGAAGAAGAAGATACTACACTTAACATGCCATCTCCTATTACTGCAGCTAATTTAATATCTACACCTTTATTATATAAAACTACAGCTAATGTTGTAGGTAATGCTGCCACATCAACATCTCCATTAGTCAATTTTGCAACAACTTCATTTGGAGATGCATATACGCTAGTATTCACTATTACATCAGAATTAATTTTACCGTTATCTTTTGTGATCTTAGCACTAGAGAATCCAGTTGGCCCTGCCATTACAGCAAGTTCAACATTTAATTTATTTGCCTGGTCAGCTTTTTCAAATTCTGCTTGAGCAAAAATTGTTGAGCTAACTAAAACCAAAACTAAACAAAATGTAAAAAGTTTTTTTGCCATTTTTACCTTCCTTTATCTAATTAAGATTAAAATCTTAATTTTAATTTACTTTACAATAATTCTAAAGAAACGTTTTTTACCTGCTTTTAAAATTAGTTCTCCTTCATCATCTAATAACTTATCAGTTACAATGAACTTTAGATCCGTAATCTTCTCATTATTAATCACAGCTCCACCACCAGTTACTAAACGTCTTGCTTCACTATTTGAAGAAGCTAAAGATGTTGACGAGAAAAGAGTTAATACAGGAATACCTTCCTTTAATTTATCCATTTCAATTTCTAAGCTAGGCATACCTTCTCTTTGAGATAATGAAGCTGGAGCATTTGAACTGAACATAGCTTTTGCAGCTGTTTTTGCTTTTTCGGCCTCTTCTTGTCCATGAACAATTTTTGTTTGCTCATATGCAAGTTTAGCTTTTGCTTCATTAATATTAACATTAGGTTTTTCATATTCTGCAATTTCATCAAGACTTAAGAAAGTAAATAATTTCATGAATTTAATTACATCATCATCATTTACATTTCTCCAATATTGATAGAAATCATAAGGAGAATATAGCTCAGGATCCAAGAATACAGCACCCTTTTCACTTTTTCCCATTTTCTTACCATCTGCTCTAGTAATTAGGTTAAAAGTTAAGCCATAGCATTCTGCGCCTTCTATTTTTCTAATTAAATCAATACCACTTACAATATTACCCCATTGATCATCTCCACCAATTTGAAGACGACAACCTTCTTTTTGATACAAGGTTAAAAAGTCATAAGATTGTAATAATTGATAGTTAAATTCAATAAAAGATAAACCTCTTTCTAATCTTTGTTTATATGATTCAAAAGTTAACATTCTATTAACTGAAAAATGTCTACCAATTTCTCTTAAGAAATCAATGTAATTCAAATTAGTTAACCAATCAGCATTATTTAACATTACAGCTTGGCCTTTATCACTATTACTTTGATCTTCAAAGTCAACAACAGTGCCTAATTGCTTTTTTATGCTTTCACAGTTTGATTGAATTTGTTCAGGAGTTAACATCTTTCTCATTTCAGTTTTTCCAGAAGGGTCTCCAATCATTCCTGTACCCCCACCAACTAAAGCAATTGGTAGGTGTCCAGCATTTTGTAAATGATGCATAGCAAAGAAAGGTACCATATGTCCAACATGAACACTTTTACCTGTTGGATCTACACCTACATAGAACTTAACCTTTTCTTTGTCCATCAAATCACTTAAAGCATCTATATCTGTACATGCTTTAATAAACCCTCTATCTTGTAATGTTTGTAAAGCACTATTCATCTTATTTCCTCTTATAATTCTTTGTTGCTTCTTTAATAGTTTTTACTAAATCTTTTTTTGCAACTCTTACTTGTTCCATTGAATCTCTAAATCTTAAAGTAACTGTATCATTCTCTTTAGTATCATAATCTAAAGTAATACAATATGGAGTTCCAATTTCATCCATTCTTCTGTATCTTCTACCAATAGCGCCACTTTGATCATAGAAAGTTTTAAAATCAGCTCTTAATTCTTTTTCAAGATCTTGAGCCATCTCTGCAATACCATCTTTTTTTACTAAAGGTAATATAGCAACTTCTACAGGAGCAATTGCAGGATGGAAATGTAATACTGTTCTTGTATCTCCATCAATTTCTTCTTCTTCATAAGCATCACATAATGCCATTAATACGTTACGTGTTAAACCTGCACTAGTTTCTACTACATAAGGAATATATCTTTCATTAGTTACTGGGTCCAAATAATCTTGCTTCTTACCACAGAATTTTGTGTGTTGAGTTAAGTCATAATCAGTTCTACTATGTACACCTTCTAATTCTTGCCATCCCATTGGGAATAAGAATTGAATATCATACGCATCTTTAGCATAGAAAGCTAATTCATCACTACCATGTTGATGCCATTTTAAATGATCTTTTTTAATACCCATTTTATCGTAGAAAGCCATTCTTTGTTCTCTCCAATAAGGGAACCATTTTTCATCTTCACCTGGTTTTACAAAGAATTGCATTTCCATTTGTTCAAATTCACATGAACGGAAAATAAAGTTTTTAGTAGTAATTTCATTTCTAAAAGATTTACCAATTTGAGCAATACCAAAAGGAACTTTTACTCTAGAAGATGCAACAACATTTTTAAAGTTTACGTAAATACCTTGAGCTGTTTCTGGTCTTAAATATACTACTGAAGAAGCATCTCTATTTGCACCAATATGAGTTTCAAACATCAAGTTGAAATTTCTTGGTTCTGTAAAACTATCTTTATTGCCACAAACTGGACAAGGAGCATTTAAATCTATTTGGTCTGCTCTAAAACGGCTCTTACATTGTTTACAGTCAACCATAGGATCACTAAAGTTTGATACGTGACCACTAGCTTCCCAAACTTTTGAAGCCATAAGGATAGAAGCATCAATACCAACGATATTATTATGCATTTGGGTCATTTCTTTCCACCAGAAATCTCTGATATTATTTTTTAATTCAACACCTAATGGACCGTAATCATAAGCTCCATTTAATCCACCATATATTTCACTTGATTGGAAAATAAAACCACGTCTCTTACATAATGATACGATTTTATCCATTGTTACTGTTGCCATCTTATAACTCTCCCTTTAGCATTTCTATAGCTCTTTCAATTCTTTTATAACATTCTTCTTTTCCTAATAAGTTCACAGTATCTTGCATAGGTAAACTTACAGTACTTGAGGTTAATGCTACTCTTAATGGAGTAAATACACCATTAACTTTAACTTCCATTGCATTTGCTATATCACTAATGCTATTTTCAATTTCCTCAAAATCTATATTATTATCTAAACCTTCTTTCAAAACTGCATAGGCTTTAATTAAAGCTTCAGTAGAAGATTTTAAATCCATTTTCTTTGCTACAAACATTTCTTTTGGAGCAATTTCAGGTTCAACAAATAAAAAGCGTGATAAATCAACAATATCTGATAAAACTTTTAATCTAGGTTTAACACAAGGTATTAAATCATTAAGAATTTTATCTTGTTCTTTAGTAATTTCTTTATCAACAAAGCCTTCTTTTACTAAATAAGGTAATACTTTTTCTTTAAGTTCTTGATCACTTAATTTTCTAATGTATTGGCCATTAAACCAATCTAGTTTTTTATAATCAAATACACCAGGAGCTTTATGAATTTTATTAATATCAAATACTTTTTCTAGTTCTTCTTTTGTAAAGAATTCACTCTTATCATCAAAAGACCAACCAACTAAAGTTACATAGTTCATTAAAGCTTCAGGTAAATAACCTTTTTCTCTAAAATCCCTTACACTTGTTGATCCATGTCTTTTTGAAAGTTTTTGACCATCTTTACCCATTACCATTGGTAAATGACAATAAATTGGAGGGTCCCAACCAAAAGCCTTATATAAAATAACATGCAATGGTCCTGATGGAATCCATTCTTGTGCTCTCATGATATGAGTAATTCCCATTAAATGATCATCTACAACATTAGCTAAATGATATGTTGGAAAACCATCACTCTTTAATAAAATTGGATCTGGAGAAATATCTTTATTTTTTCTAGTAATATCCCCCATTAATACATCATGAAAAGTAGTCTTTCCTTCCGTAGGGACTCTCAATCTAATAACCGGTTTAATTCCTTGTTTTTCATATTCAGCAATTTCTTCTTTAGTTAAATGGCTACAATGACGATCATAACCTTGAGTAGAACTCTTTTTAGCTTTTTGTTCTTCTCTAACTTTTTCTAATCTTTCTGGAGTACAATAGCAATAATATGCCATATCTTTTTCTACTAACATCTTGGCATACTTTTGATAAAGATCAAAACGTTCACTTTGAATATATGGACCATATTCTCCACCAACAACAGGACCTTCATCCCATTCAATGTTTAACCATTTCAAAGTTTGATATAAATCATCTAAAGATTCATCACTATATCTTTCTCTATCAGTATCCTCAACTCTAAGTAGAAATTTTCCACCTTGAGCTTTAGCAAAAAAATAATTAAATAATGCAGTTCTAACTCCACCGATGTGCTGTAAACCCGTTGGAGATGGTGCATAACGTACTCTAACACTCATATAATTAAGAGCTCCTTTAATCAAAAACGTTTAACGTAAGATTACTAGAATTTAATAATAATGGCAACAATCGAAACAACATTATCGATAAAGGTTAATATAAATTATTTATAGAATCCTATATCTTTTATTTTAATATGAATTTAATAAATATTATTCTCTTATCACTTTATTAACTTATGATTATTAATCTATAATAAAAATGCAAATATGAAATAGGTGAAAATCCTTACAGACCAGCTACTGTTAAAGTCAGACCATTATTTTTTGCATAACCTACTGGACTTTAGGCTATGGCCAAAGTCTCCTATGAGGAGATATTTTTATGAAAAAAAGAATTTTACTCTTTTTAATTATTTTGTTATCAATTTCTTCTGTTTTTAGTGCAGGCACTAAAGAAGATTTTAATCCTTCAACAAGTATTGAATTCATTGATTCATACAATAGACATGTTGAAATCCCAAACAATCCCTCTAGAATTATTTCCTTAGGCCCAAATATTACTGAAATAATTAGCGCATTAGATTTTGATAAATTAGTTGGTAGAACTGATTATTGTGATTTTCCTGAAAAAGTTTCCACCATTGATAGTGTGGGAAACATAACAAATCCCAATATTGAAAAAATTATAGAATTAAAACCTGATTTAGTAATAGGATCAGCTCATTGCCCTAATGAACTATTAGAAACTCTAACTAATTTAGGAATTCCAGCAATTGCCATCTATAATGACAACTCTTTTGAAGGTTCATTTAATATAATAAGAACAATTGGAAAATTAATTAACAAAGAGGATCAAGCTCAAAAGATTATAAATGAAAACAGAACTCTTATCGACTCAATTATAAAAAGAACTGAAAACTTAGAACCCAAAAGTGTATATTATGCTTTAGGATTTGGAGAATGGGGTGATTTTACTGCCGGAGGAGATACTTTTATTGGAGAAATGTTTAATTTAATTGGTGCAGATAATATTGCAAACGATGTTAAAGGTTGGAATTATAGTTTAGAACAATTAATTGAAGCTAATCCTGATATTGTAATTGTTTCAAAATATTATGATTCTAAAAATCAATTTACAAACACTAAACCTTATTCTTCTCTAACTGCAGTTAAAGAAAATAATGTTTATGAAATAGATAACAATCTTCTAGATCGACAAGGCGTTAGAAATGCTCAAGGTTTATTAGAACTTGCAAAAATAATATATCCAGATGAATTTAAAGAAGAATAAAAATATAATAATACTATCTTTATTAATTATATTAGGAATTATAATAATCTTTTTATCAATTTCTAAAGGTAGTGTAAAAATTCCATTAAAAGAAATTATATCCATTCTTACAAGAAGTGATAATATTTCAGATACACATAAGTTTATTGTATTAAATTTAAGAATACCTAGAACAATAAGCGCTTTAATGGTGGGCATGAGTTTAGCAATTTCTGGGGCAATATTTCAAACACTATTTAAAAACCCTCTTACAGAACCATATCTATTAGGAATTTCCTCAGGAGCTGCCTTAGGTGTAACAATTGCTAGTGTTTTTAATTTATTAAAATATTTTAATGGGATTTGGGGAACTTTTTTCTTTGCTTCTATTTTTGCTCTACTAAGTGCTTTTATAATTTTTACTCTTGCAGGGAAAAATAGATCTTCTCTTTTAATACTTCTTCTATCTGGATTAGCAATCAATTTCTTTTTCTCTGCTTTAAACTCATTGCTTCTTTATTTCAATAGAGATAAATTACAAAATATTATCTTTTGGCAAATGGGAAGTTTTAGCTTAAGCTCTTATGAAAAAATTCTTTATACATTACCAATAATGCTACTTTTAATAGTAATACTTCTATCTAAAACTAAAGAATTAGATGTTTTACTACTTAGTGATGATACAGCCTTATCTATAGGCTTAGATGTAAAAAAACAAAGAGTAATAATATTATTATTAACTACAATATTAACAAGCATTTGTGTAGGTATTGCTGGAGTTATTGGTTTTATAGGCCTTGTAATTCCACATATAGTAAAACTAGTGTTTTCCATAAAACACAAGACAGTCCTACCCTTATCACTTTATCTAGGAGCAATTTTTACCCTTTTATGCGATGTAATTGCGAGAACTGCAATTGCTAATACTGAAATTCCTATAGGAATTATCACCTCTCTATTTGGAGCTCCATTTTTCTTGTATATTCTAAGAAAAACAAAGGCAAAAACATTATGAAAATAGATATTAATAAATTAGATTTCAAATATCCAAGCAATCAAATTTTTTCAAATATTAACCTAAGTTTTAATGAGAAAAAACTCCATGGTATTTTAGGACCGAATGGCTGTGGAAAAACAACTTTATTAAAAACAATCTTAAAACTTCTTAAAGTAAAAAATGATTCTATATATATTAATAATGAAGATATAAACACCCTTAGTAGAGACAATTTAGCAAAGGAAATAGCTTATGTGGAACAAAGTTCAAAACAAATACCAAACATTAGTGTAATTGAATATATTAATTTAGCTAGATATTTATATTCTGATTTTAATAAACAAAATAATCCAATTATTAATAAAGTAATTGAATTATTAAAAATTAATAATTTAAAAAACAAAAATTTAACTCAATTAAGTGGTGGCGAATTACAAAAAGTTGTTATAGCTAGAGCTCTAGCTCAAGAGACTAAAATTATACTATTAGATGAGCCTACAGCTAATTTAGACCCTTTGCATCAAATTGAAATTATGAATTTATTAAAAGATTTAGTGAATAAAAAAGATTTAACAATTATCACAACCTTACATGATATAAATTTATCTCTGCAATATTGTGATGAAATTGTATTAATAAAAAATAATATAATTACTCAAGGTTTAACAAATGAAGTAATAAATAAAGAGAATATTAAAAAATATTTTAACCTTAATAGTCAGTTTATAAATAATCCACTTACTAATACTCCATTTGTATTACTTAATCAAGAAAATATTTAACAATAGTATCGTTACATAAATCTCTTTTTTCTTTAATTTTATAATATTGGCAAAGGTGAGTTACCCCTTCAATTTCTAAGATTTCTAAAGGACTTTTAACTTTAGATTTCAAGAATTTATTAATTTTTTTATTATCTACTGAAGAATCATACTCTCCTAAAATACAAATAGTTTTTGAATTAATCTTATTTAAACTATTTAGAGCAGTCTCTCTTAACTTATTTAACTCCAAAATCATATTCAAATTTATATATGACCAATAGTTTTCTCCTAAAAAGGCATCATCCTTTTCATCCCTTTCACAAATTCCCCAAAAATCTTTATCCATTTTCCAAGGTTGTGAAACTTCATCTTTAAATAATCTTAAAAGTAATACTTTTGTTTTATTAAAGCCTTTTAATGCAAAAGCAGGAGCGATTAAAGCTAATTTTGTAACTTCAAATTCTTTAGCTACTATTGTTGCTATTAAACCACCCATTGAGTGTCCAACAACATAAACATCAGAATATTCTTTCTTTAAATATCCAATTGACGATCTTGCAGTAGCTAACCAATCTTCACAGTTAGTATTTAAAAAATCTTTTTTCCCAACACCATGACCAGGATATCTAGGACAATAAACATCAAAACCTGCCTCATATAATTTTTGACCAGGGAATATCATCTCCCCAGGATATCCTGTATATCCATGTAAAAGCAAAACTGCAACATCATTTTTTACTTCATGTACCATTTTCCAAGGTGTTGCACACAATACAGGCATGCTTTTTTCCATATGGTAATAAGGTTCCAATAAATCATATAAAGGTTCTGAGCTTTTTAATCTCTTATATCCATCACATTGTTTTAAGATTTCATTCATATATGTTCCTTAAAAAATAAAACTATCTTAGTTTTTCTAAAATAGTTTTATAAGTTAAAAATTAAATTACATTCCAATAGTTCTTTGGTTCTGCGTAAAATTAGCTTTACCACAATTTTCAATTATAGCCAAATGTAAATTAATATAATTTATAGCTGGTAATCCTAAAACAGATTCAACCGCTTCATTGTAAGATCTAGCATTTCTATTTGCATCATTATCTTTTACACAAATCTTTTTATAAAAGTCTAAACCAGTAGTTCTAAGATATTTTGCTGTATCTTCAAATTCAGGAATTTCTTTTTTAATTGCATTAACAATACTTGAACTATCATTAATTAAACCATTAGCTGATCTGAAATGGAATAAGTACCAAAGACTAATTCCTGGATTACTCCAACAAAGATTTACTTTCTTTTTATTTGCAATTGGAATAAATTCTTTTACACTCTTAACATCAATATCTAAATCTTCAAATGAGAATACTAACCACACTTCACTAAATTTACCGTGCATTTTTCTTCTAGATGTATATGAAATTAATTTTTCTAAATCAGTTACATCTTTTACCCATTCAACACTAAGATTTGAATATCTAGCATCTTTTCTTACTTGGGAGAAAAATAAAGCTTCTTTTTCGCTTGCACATACTATCAACATAGTTTTTCTTGGTGAATTGTTTTTTCTTTTTCTCTTATTCATAGTTTATTTTTCCTCCTCTTCTTCTTTATTCATAAAATAAAAATCACTTAATAAAGGAAGAGCACCAAAAGCTCCATGCATATATTGTTCACTTGTCAAATCTCTGCTTCTTGAGAATCTGAAATCTGCTAAGGAATAATATACTGTTTCACTTTTTTCATTCTTTTGAGCAAAATAAACTCCATCTCTTCTTAATAAGCCAGGGATCAATAATGCTGGATTACAATCAACAGCTAATAATTGTGAATAGGTTGTTTTATTACAATCTTCAAAAATTTCTATTATATGTTTTAAAACATATGGATGTAATAACATTCCAAAGTCATCAATAATAATAGTCTTTGGTTGAATAAAGCTTTCAAAAAAAGCAATACCAATTAAACAAAGTCTTCTCAAAGATAAGCTCTCTAAAGAATAATATGTAGCATAGGATTGCATTACATTTGTGTGAGAAAAAACTAATCTATTATTCATTATTTGAATATTTTTAATATCTGTAATATCTAAAGCCCATAAGAAATTTATTAATTGTTGAACCCAATCGGGATGATCAGTAATTTGATCCATAATGTATTTTTCACTAATAGATGAAACACCCATAGGTAAAATATTTAAATTATTTTCAAACCATTCTTTTACTGGTGTTGTAGTTTCACTACCTTTGATTGCAGCGGAACTTAAAAAAGAATGTTTCTCATCAATCTTTTTAATTAATCTCTTTTTCTCTCCTCGATACATTTTACCGAAGCGATATTTATAAGAAATTGGAGAGTCTTCATCAGCTAATGGATCAACAACTTCACTTCTCTCAAACATTAATTTTTTACTTCTGTTGAAAACAAAATATAATGATTCATGAGTAATCTTTTTATTATTAGCAGAAAAAGAATAAATACCAATAATAGAAGGTTCTTCTTCAATATTATCTAAATTTCCTTTTTCCAATAAAAACCTAATGGTAATTGTACAAGGTGTATTTTTTTCTCTTGTATAAGCAAAACTAGTACCGGAAAGGACTTGTAATGGATTCTCCACTTCATCACTGGCACAAATAATACTTTTTAACGATTCTAAAGCACGTACAAATGAACTTTTTCCTGCTCCATTAGGTCCAATTATAGCTGCGCTTTTTATTAGACTAAGCGTATCATTAACTTGAAAAATTTTCGAATCAGAAAATCTTTTGTCTCTTAAGGCTTCAAACGAAATCGTCTGGGTATCTTTTACAGATTTAAAATTTGCAATAGACATGTTTAATAACATGTGAAATCCCCCTTCGGCTCAAACTATTAAATTTTTATTTTTTCCATTCTTTTTACAAGATATGGATATCTTCCAACTTGCTCTAAATAAATTAAAGGTAATCTAAAATTACCATGATTATCTGTTGCAATAATATCGGCTATTTCTTCTTCAACATAATCAATAGCTTTATTGTTAGCTAAAGAAGAAGCATTAACCTGAATATATACACCCATATCTCTAAGTTTATCTAAATCAGCAGATCCTGCTTTTAAATATGGATATCTTTCCACATGGGCTAATATTATTCTAAGCCCTGTTTTTATTAAAGCACTAAATTTATCAATATACCCATTAGGTGGTAATGTTGTTGGTAATTCTACCAATTGATATTTTGAAGCAATTGGAATTCCAACAATTCTTGATTGATTAAAATAATAATACTCAGAACCAATAATACATTCTATATTAAAGTTAGAAGCTATATCATTTACCTTATTAAAGGTATCTTTAATATCAGCTATATTAGTTCTTACATAAGGATTATAAATATGAGGAGTACACACAATTTTTGAGAAGCCTGCTTGAGAATAAACTTCAAGCATCTTTTCAACTTGTTCAAAATCTAAAACTCCATCATCAATATTAGGGAGTATATGTGTATGAAAATCTATAAAACCCATAAACAAAGTATATCCTAATTTGTCAATAAAGTGAAGAATAAAAGTAAAGAAGTATAAAAATAGGCTATTAATAAAATTAATAGCCCTAAAATTGTGTTTTTAATAAGAAAACTAAACAAAGAATATCTAACTAAGAAATTGTGCCCCTATTTCGTTCCAAAATGGTTTTATTTCACTTCCTGATACTATTAAAGAGGGAAAGCCTTTAACACTTTTATGATCAAAAAGCCAATTAAAAACTAAATCCTTTTCTAAGTAATTCAATCCATCAATAACAAAAACTTGATCAAAAGCTTCACTACTAACCCATCTTTTTATCTGAGAAAAGGCATTATCAACTTTTGTTGATTTATATTTCTTAATAACAATTGTAGGAGTTGGAAAAACAACTAAAGAATTTGAAAAATCAATAATTCCTATTTTTCCATCTCCTTTAAAATTTTCAAAAACACTTTTTGCATCAGCATTTTCTATAACATAAATTTCATTTTTCTGCATAATATTCCTAATTATTAATTTGATTTTGAGCTACATCATCACTATATCTATATTTTTCCATTCTAGTGATTTGGTTATAGGCATCAACATTGCTATAATAATTATATACTTCTTTCATTCTTGCAATAGCTGCATCTCTATTTCCTAAAGCTTCGAGTAATAAAGCCGAGTTATAACCAGCTTCAAACATATCTGAAGAGTTCCAAGCCTTATTAAAGTTATCATATGCCACTTTTAATGCACCTTGATTAACAGCATTCATACCAGCTTCAAAATATGGGTTACCACTCTTATTTTTCTTTAAAGTAATATGAGTTGAAACAAATTGAGGTGATAAGTCTTTTACAATCTGTTTTTCTCCAATTAATAAAGCTCTCTTATATAAGTTTTCCATTGAAGGAAGATTTACTAAATTATCTTTATAATCTACTTCATTATCTATTGTTTGGCTAAATGAATTTGATGCTAAGATTTCACCAGTATTTATATCAACTACTCTATAACTATAGCTTACAATAGCTTGTTGCATAATTGTAACATCTCTTTCAGTAGATTCTATATATTGTGGTTGAGTTGGATCTGTTGCATATGCTGGGTTAACTATTAATTTATAATCACCAACTATAGGATATTCTTGATAATTAAAAGCATCAATTTGACTTACTAATAAGGCTTGAATACCTAAATTTCTAAGTTTATCTAAAGAATTAACTCCAAACTTTAAGCTATCAATATATACATCAGTTATAGCAGGTTTAATTATATTAAAATAGGATGTTTTATACAAATCAATATAAAGATTATCTGTAAAATCTTCAGCTACATTACTTGCGATTCTTCTATTATATCCAGAGAATAAAACATCTTCGAAATCATCATAACGAACTGTTACCATTTTACCAGAAAAAGGAGGAACTGTTTCAACACCCATTGATGCAATTGCTAAATTTTTATATTGAGTTAAATCATATTTTGCTGGTTTTAAATATGATACAGTAACTGTAGTAGAACAGGCACTAAACATAATTAAGGTAGAGATTAAAATAAATAGTGTAACAGTAATTTTCTTTAAATTTTTCATAAATTCTCCTATATCAAAAACATACTATATTTATAATACAATTCTATACTAAAAAGATTACAAAAAAAACTTTTTTTTCACTTTTATGTAATATTTATAAAATTCAATCATTTCATGCATAAAACAACAAAATCATTCAATAAATTTATCATTTATTTATTGACGAGTTTATACTACTAATTTATCATAATTTTAGAGACTAATAAAATAATGGAGATAAAAGTATGGAACGCGACGAATTCGATGATGAATTAGATCTTGAAGAGGATAGATACTTCAATGATTTAGATTTTGATGATGAAGAATTCATCGAAGATTTAGACGCTCCGCCAGTTGGGGACTTTAATGATGATGAATTATTAGATGATATAACTGACGATGAAGACTTAATCAATGATAATTTCTTATTCGGCGATGATGAGAATTACGAAGATGAGTTAGACGAAATAGAAGTTGATGTTGACGACGACGATTTTGATGGCAACAACTTCGAAGACGATTTCTTTTCTAAAGATGAAGATTGGGAATTGTAAACAAAAAAAGGCCTTAGGGCCTTTTTTATTTTCCCCTTTCTACTTCATTAGCTCTCTTACATAAAAGCAATTCAAGCTATATTGCATATTGTTTGAATATTTTTACATTTTTTGCATATTTCAATTTACAAAGTACGATTAATGTTGTATATTAGCACTCATAATCGTAGGAGAGAAAGGTATGAAAAATCGCAAAATAATATCATTATTATTAATTTTAGGCTTAGTTTCTTCGGGTATTTTTGCTCAAGGAAGTCAAGAACAGGTAACTAATTCAAATGTTAAGAAAATTGGCGTTTCTAAATTATTACCACATCCAGCATTAGATGCTGTTGAACAAGGGGTTCAAGACTATCTTGCAACAACTGACTTAGAAGTTGAATATAATTTCCAAAATGCGAACGGAGATATCTCTACTGCTGCTTCAATAGCACAGCAATTGAAAAGTGAAAATTGTGATGTAGTATTAGGTATTGCTACTCCTTCTGCTCAATCTCTTGCAAACGTATTTACAGATATTCCTGTTGTATTCGCTGCAGTAACTGACCCAGTAAGCGCTTCATTAGAAGGTGGAAACATTTGTGGTGTTTCTGACTTAAACCCTGTTTCAGCTCAGATTAAATTATTAGTTGATTTAACTGGTGCAAAAACAATTGGTAATGTTTATGCAAGTGGGGAAGCAAACGGCGTTGTACTTATGGAAATGGCTAAAGAAGCATGTGAAGACTTAGGTGTTGAATTTGTTAGTGCGGCTGTATCAAATACAAGTGAAGTTAAAATGGCTGCTCAATCAATCATTGATAGAGTTGATGCTATCTATGTAGCAACTGATAACACTGTTATTTCTGCTGTTGCAAGTATTGATGATGTTTGTACAAAAGCAAATAAACCTTATTTAAGTGCTGACCCAACAAGTACAGGAGAATTAAATTGTCTTGTTTCTTGGGGATTTAACTATTATAATCTAGGAATACAAACTGGTAAGGTAATTGAATCTTGTTTGAATGGAACTGCTCCATCTGAAATTGGTTCAGTATACCTCACAAATCCATCTGATTTTGAACTTTGGTTCAATCTTGATGTTGCTAAGGAACTAGGCGTTACAATCAGTGACGATTTATTAGATTCTGCTGCAGTTATCATCCAAGATGGTGTTAAAACTAGCAAAGAATAAATATTTTTTATTTATCTTTTATTATTTTTCTTAGGATGCCCGCCATGGTGTGGCATCCTGTCATTGTTCTTAGATAGAGGTGTTTTATGATAGAAGGGATTTTTGTTGATGGATTGATATTTTCCATTATGGTTATTGGAATTCTTATTTCCTTTAGAGTTTTAGATTTTGCAGATTTAACTTGTGATGGGTCTGTTGCTACAGGGGCTGCAGTTGCAACTATGCATATCATTAATGGTGGTAGCATTTTTTTTGCATTAATTCTAGCCTTCCTCGCTGGTACCCTTGCAGGTATGGTTACAGCTACAATTCATAATAAATTTAAAATTCCAGGATTGTTAGCAGGTATTTTAACTATGACCATGCTATATTCTATAAACTTAAGAATTTTAGGAAATAAAGCTAATGTACCATTATTGAGAATTGATACTTTCTACACTTTACTCCCAGAGAGATTTGGTTCTATTAATCCTTCAATTGCTGTATTAATTGGCACATTGTTTGTTGTATTAATTATAAAAGTTTTAGTTGATGTATTTTTTAGAACAGATTTAGGATTAGCAGTTGGTGCTTTAGGTGGAAATGAACAAATGGTCATTTCTCAAGGAATGAATCCAGATTATTTAAAACTATTAGGTATTGGCGTATCAAATGGTTTAATTGCATTATCAGGTGGACTTTTAGCTCAATACCAAGGATTCGCAGATGCAAACTTAGGACAAGGTATGGTTGTTCAAGGCCTTGCAGCTATTATGATTGGTGAATTCTTATTCAGCAGTAATAGAATTTCTTTAATAACTTTAAGAGCAGTTTTAGGTGCTATTATTTATAAAACACTAATGTTCTTCGGAAGAAAATATGGTTATTTAATTCATATTACTCCAAACGATTTTAAACTCTTAACTGGTGTATTAGTAATTGTATCTCTATGGGTTGCCAAGAGCAGAACTAATGCTAGCAATAGAGCAGCAAAAAAGAGTGCTATTCAACGCACTGCAAAAAAAGGAGAAAAGACTAATGATTAAGCTAGAAAATTTAACAAAAGTTTTTTACCCAGGAACTGTAAATGAAAAAGTTGCAATTAATGGCGTTGATTTAAATATAGAAGAAGGCGAAATAGTTTGTATTATCGGATCAAATGGCTCAGGGAAATCTACTCTTTTCAATTTAATTAGTGGGACTTATCCATTAACTAATGGTGAGATTAAATTTAATGAAAAAAATATTACAAAAACCCCAGAATACAGAAGAGCAAAATATATTGGAAGAATATTCCAAGATCCAACTATGGGCACGGCTGCTAATATGAGTATTGAAGACAATATGATTACGGCATCTACAAAAGGCATGAAAGGATTAAAAATAAGCTTAAACAATGAAAACCGTAAAGTATTTAGTAAGTTATTAGAACCAATTGGTTTAGAAAACAGACTAAAAGATAATGTTGGCTTATTATCCGGTGGCCAAAGACAAGCTCTAACTTTATTAATGACTGTTATGAGTAATCCAAAACTAATTTTATTAGACGAACATACAGCAGCTTTAGACCCTAGAAATGCTGATATCGTAATGGATTTAACTCAAAGATATATTGTTGAAAAGAATTTAACTGCAATGATGATTACTCACAATATGAAATTTGCAATTGAATTTGGTACTAGATTAATTATGATGGACGAAGGTGAAATCATTCTAGATGTAAAAGGCGATGAAAAGAAAAAACTCACCGTAGATAAACTTGTTGAAATCTTTAGAAACATCAAAAATAAAGAATTTAGTGCTGACGAAGAATTATTGAACGTTTAATAATATATATCATTATATTATTTTTGGTGACTATCTTTTAGGTAGTCACCTTTCTTTATTTAGCACTTATGACTTCTAATAAATTAGCTTTACCTTTACTTATTTGATAATCTTTAAATTCTTCTTTATAAATAACATAACCATTCGAATTTAAATAATTAACTTTTACATCATATATTCCAGGGGTTATTTCAAAAGAACCAATCCAAGACATTGAGGGAAAGAAATGAGACACTCTTAAATCTCCACTACCTTCAGCTACATAAGAAAATATGGTAAAAATATCACTAAACATTGAACTTTGAACAAATGTATCACCTTCTTTAATTGTTGAAGCATCAGCTGTTGCTTTTGCAATCTCCCTTGATACTGCTCTTATATAGGCTCTAACATATTCAGAACTACAAGTTTGTTCTAAAGATTCATATGCTATAAGCCCTAAATTTTCAAAAGGTTGTAAATTATATTTTCTTCCATCTACTATGATTTCAATTGCTGAAACAGTTGTTCCTCTAACTACAGGAACAGAATAAACAACATTTGTATAATAAGGTTGATGATAAATACCATTATCATCAACATACTGATCAATAACTAAAACATTACGATCTATATGTGTTTTCTTAATTGGAGAAAGCCCAGTAAAAGCTAAAAAATTAATTAATGTTGAATCCTTACCAGCATTCTTCAATGTATCGAATGCTTGATAATTATCATCCTCATAGTATTTATTTAATAACTTGTAGGTGGCTTCCCCTTTATCTCTAGATATTCTAAAGGTATCATAATCTCCATATTCAAAAGAAAACAAACTTGATAAATAATAGCTTAAAGCTGAAGAATAAAAAGAAGAATCAAAAGATTTTAATTTATCACCTATATCTTTTGCGTTATTGTCTGCTAATTGTGATTCTAATGTAGCTCTTAATTTTGGTAAATCTTGTTCTCTTAATTGCAATTTTTCTAAGCTTCTTCTAACCTCAACCATTGCATCTTCAATATTATTCAAATGATAATAGTTTAAAGATTGGAAAATATTAGTATAAATATCTTCATAAAAAGAACTCGAGTAATCCCTTACACTTTCACTTATTAAATATGAGCCTATATTAGCTGTAACACTTTTTGTAAAATTAGCTTCAATTGCTTTTTCAGCAGTTGATAAAGTTCTATTTGAAACTAAATACTTTTTTGCAGCATGAGAGACTACCCCTTGATCTAAATTACCAACAATTTGTCCTTGATTCTGCATTATTCGAGGAGAATTTAAAACTAAATAATTATAAGCTCTATCATAATCACCTTGATAATAAGAAGTTTGTGCTTCCGTTATATCAACAAAAGTAGAACAACTAATAAATAATAAAGCAACAAACATTATTGGCAATAACTTTTTCATTAAAACAACGCTCCTTCTATTATCTCGGTTGCTTTTATCATTGCCTTTTGTTTAGCGGTTTCTTCACTTATACCAATCCCTCTTGAAGATTTATCTATTGAAAAAATTAAATTAGAATCATCAATTAATTGGACATATAAATCAAAGTTGCATTGATATAAACTATTTTTTACATCAGAAAAACTATATTTATATTCAACATTTAATTTTGCTTTTGAAGGTTTTATTGAAATACCACTATTTAAAAGCATAGTTTCAATAACTTTTTGTAATTCTTTTTTTGTATCTAAATCTACTGAATCTATAATTAATTCCATTGATAAGGTATTCTTTACTTCATAAATCTTATTTTGAACATCAATCAAAGGAGAGGAGACCGATGCATCTTGTAAAACAGATAATTGGTCATAATACTTTTGATTTTCAAAAGCTATTTTCTCAGCTCTAATTAAATTTTTCAAATATTCATAACTATTATTATTTGAATTAACTAATAGTTTATTGATTTCATTATTTTTGGGAGTTATTATCTCTCGTATTTTATTACTTGCTAAAGCTTTATCTAAAACTATTCTTACAAAAAAGATGCCATCATTATTTAATTGTGTATTAACTAATTTTACACCCAATAAATCATCAACACTTGTATCAATATATCCTCGAGTAATTAAAGAAGATGTATTATCATTATCATAAGTAACTAAAGCATTCTTTATGCTTGTATTAAAAATTTGTGATAATGAGATTTTAGCGTTTTCTTCAGCTTCTTCTTTACTTGTACCAGATCCAACAGCTACAATAAAATTTGTTTTTGAATATGTTGAATCATATTGGTTAACGAACCAATTTGGAATTGAATTGTCATTTGTAGAAGAACAAGAAATAATCATAACGCTTAATAACAATAATATAGCAACCTTTTTCACAATAACTCCCTATATAAACTATTAAAATCTATAATAATTCTTTTGAACTTTCTTCTTTACTGTTTCTTGACCTAACCAAACCTTTTGAGCAGTTTCAATATTTATCAATTCCATATCCACATAATATGTTCTAATTGCAGTATTTGCAACTTGGTCTAAATTAAATTTTACACTGCCTTGCAATATAAAATCAGCACCTATTTCTTCACCTAATTCAGCAGCTGTTTCTACACTTGCATTATACTGTTGATCTAGTTTTTCAGCTCTAAGATCATCCTTAAATTCAAAATCAGCAACAGTATTTACTTTTCCTGAATTAACTAATGCCATCTCAAATTTTTTACTAATTATAGTTGTATCCATATGTTCACTAGATCTATTTTGAATATTTCCCACAATAACAGTTGGCTTAACATTTGAATTATCCATTAAATAATCTAAAATCCATGGGGATGACAAACATTGATTAACTAAAGTTTCACTAACTAATCTAATATCAGTATCATTCCAATAGCCTGATAAATCTTCATTATAGCTTTCATCAAGTCTTGTTACTCCCATTGAAGAAGCACAAGATGTTAAAACAACAAGCACAAGAGCTATTAATAAAACTGATTTAAATTTTTTCATATATTAATCTCCATCTATTTTAATATTTTAGTCAAATTTTCAACCATTTCATCTACATCAACAGCTGAACTTTGTATTTCTAAATCTTCTATTTCTTTATTTTTTGTATCTACAATTAATTTATAGGCTTTAGCTAAAGCTTCTAATTGTTGAGCTTTATTATCATTATTCGCTAAATTAATTTGTTCTATAACTTGAGAATTTCTATCTTTACTCTTAGCTAAATCTTCAATTGCAGCAATTTTTCTTTTCTCCAAACTTCTTTTTAAATTTTCAGCCTCTGCTTTATAGGCATTTTTTAAATATTTTTTCTCAAAAGAAGCTAATACCCAAATAGCTTTTGTTTCTGGATCTTGATAAGTGTTTTCAATAATTACATTTCTAAGCGTTGTATTAACAACTTGAAGTGAAATATTTTCAAAAGCTAATAATTCTTGTGTATTATTACTAAAACCCGCATCATTTGTATAATTTTTAACTGCTGTATTAATTAAAACTGATACTTGCCTTGCTATTTCATCTCTAGCTTGAGCTTCTGCTCTCATTTTACTATTAATAGCATTAGATAGATTTCCCATTCCAACACCATAATATCTCCAAGTATCTAAAGGAGTTAAAACTGTCCAATAAGGGGCACCATCTTCTGTAAACTCAGGATGTTCCGTTATATATGGAGACTTTGTTACACAACTAATAAGCATTAAAAACGATAATACTATAATTAATATTTTTTTCATTAATCACTCCCACTATCTTTCATTATCATTAAACTATAAAACATATTATTTTTTTCATCATACCAATAATCAACATGCTTTAAATTACCCAATATAGCAAGTTCGTTATGAACTTTTCCATCTATAGATACAGAAAAAGAACCAGTTTGTTTTAATACATAATAATTATTTAAATATGATTTTATATTACCATATTGAGAAGAAATATCATAAACTGCTTCATGATCAGCAGCATATAATGAATCAACAAGCAATCTATATGCTAAAGTTGAACCTATACCTACAAAATAACCTTTGATTTCAGGTCGATTATAAATCCAAGTTGGAATACCATTCTCATCATATTTAACTTCATAAATTCGCCTCTCACCACTAACTCTTGTATCCTTTGCAATCACAATACAACCAGCTTCACTTGAAAAATATATTTTTAGAATTTTTATAGAATTAATTATTTGGGGCAAATATTTATCTTGATAGGCAAATAACTCATTACTTTTAAAATTTGTATAACCTAAATCAGATATATTCTCACTTATTAATATTTTGTTTAAAACAAGGTATTCATCTATTAAGATATTTTTTGCTACATTCTTTATAGCCACTTCAAGCATTTTCTCTTTTGAACTATAAACACTTGAAACACCAACATAAACATTATCTTTATATTCACTCAAGTTTATCAAAGATAGGTCATGTTGAATTGAATTATTTTTAACTAGTTGCACTTCTTCATTCTCAATAGAAACGCAACTAGTTGTTAAGATTATTATACAAAAAATTATTAATAACCTTTTCATAGATGTTCTTTATGAATTAAATTTCACCATTTAATAACTTAGCAAAAGCCTCAGCCATTTTATCATTTGCAGCTGCTGCAGCTTCATTTTCTTCATATACATTTGCGACGGCTTGTGAGGCAGGTTCAAAAGCTTTTTCAACATTACTTAAAGGAATTCCCATTAATACATAAACAGTTCCATCTTCATCTTGGAATAATTTTTCTCTTGTAACACCATGTAAACAACTTTCAGAAACTTGAACTGAAATTGCCTCAAATGCATCAACATTTTGTCTATCATCACCAGAACCAGCATCATTTACATAAGTCTTAATAACTTCTTTAACACTAGTTTGTATCCATTCTGAGATAGCAGTTCGTCCTTCTGCCTCTGCTCTTTTAATAGAGGTTTGTAAATTTGCAGCCTTAGCTGTACCAACTGCATAATACATATCTGCTGATTTTGGATTATTTAAAATCCAATCAGGTAAAGAGTCTAACATAGTATTTGTAGGCTCAACAGGTTCTTGAATAATAACATCTTTAGAAGTTGCACAACTTACTAATCCTAACAAAGCAACAAGCATTAGAACAGTAATAAAAGTTTTTTTCATATAAACTCTCCTAAAATTTTTTTCCATTATACACTAATAAACATAATATTGCAAAATCTTAAATATTCTTATTTGAAAAATATAGTCATTACACAATATATTAAAATCCATATAAAAAAACCTTTAGACTAAATCTAAAGGCTATAATGTTATTTTTCTGATTCTTTCCAAAGCTTTTCTAAAGAATAAAAATCTCTTAATTCTTCGCTCATCAAATGAATAACTACTGAATTACAATCAATAAGTTCCCATCCATCCCCTGCTGGAGTTTTATGTCTATCATTTACTTCAAGACCTAAATCATTTAATACACTCCATATATTATGTGCGACACCTCTTAAATGTCCAACACTTGTAACTGTAGCAATTACAAATACATCTGCCCAAGAGCATCTGCCCTCAACATCAATAACATTAATATCTCTACATTTTTGATCATCTAAATATTTTACAATTTCATCAGTTTTATCTTTTAATTCAGCTTTCATAAATCCTTCCTTGAGGCTAAATCTTTTACCTGTTCTAGCCAAATCTCTAAATAGCTTGCACTATCTTTTATAGTATCTATATCATCAAAATAATATACATTTTGTTTGTCTATATTATCAAAAAAAGTTGATAAGTCAGCATCTATATTATTATTTAACAAACTTTGTACATCATTTATTATTTGATTCTTATTATTAACAAAAACCTCAATCAATGAGGTCTCATCCTCTTCATATTTCTTTATATCTTCAATTAACTGCTCTTTAACATTATCATCTAATTCAAATTCAATATTTGCAGTTATATTTAAAATTTGTGATAATTTTTGCCTATCTATTTCTCTATTGTCGTATTTAATACATATCAAAGAATCATTATTCAATACAATTAAATAATTCTCTATATATCCATCTGCTAATAAAACATAATCAGTATTGTCATTTTCTCTACATGAGATAAAAGCAAATATTAATACTAAAAGAATTAGATATTTTTTCAAAAAGTTCCACCTTCCTTTAAGTAATCATAAAGCCCTTTAGTAGATGTTGCAAATGATAATGCATTATCTTTAAAATGATGCTTCATTTGTTTTAAAACATTTAAACAAATAATCTCTAAAGATTCCATTTTATTATATGCTACTCTTTGAGCATCAGTTAAAAAAGATCTTCTTGGTTCTAGATAATCTGCTAAATATAATATTAAACCAAGACGTCCCATATCTTTACTACCTAATGTATGCCATCTTATTGCTTTTACATAATCATCAAAACCTAAAGCTTCTACTATAGAAGCACCAACTGGAGCATGTAATAAAACAGGATGATGGACTTCTTCCTTTTCAAGCGCAATTGAATGTTCTTTTGTATATAGCAAAAGATCTCCTGCTTCCCAGTTTCTTGCTACATCATGAAGTAAGCCACATTTATAACAATCATCATTATCTAATTCACAATTAAACCTAGAATTTAAATATATTGCAGTTTCAGCAACTGAAACACAATGCAAATATCTTTTGGGCTTAACTTTACTTTTTACATATTTATCAACGTCTGTACAGCTCATGAGATTTGACATATTTATATACTCCTGGAGAAACTAAAGATGAAACATCTTTATTTTCTTTAACAAAAGCTCTAATTGTTGAAGAGGCATCTTCAAAAATCACATTATTCACTATTTCATAATCTAAATTATCGATTTCTAGCTCTTCATTATTCCTATTACAAATAATAAATTTCACTAGCTCTTTTAGTTTATCAAAATTATACCATTTTGTTAATGTAGGTACTAAATCATCTCCCATCAACAAACCTAATTTATTTGTTAGATTATAATTTTCATATATATATCTTACAGTATCATAAGTATAAGAATATCCACCTCTATCAATTTCACAGGTATCAAGAATAATCTCAATATCTTTATCTTCAGGATATATTTTTTTATAATCTTCTAAAGCTAAATTTATCATATTAATTCTATCAAGAGAATCAATAGTGTTATAATCTTCTTTAAATTTATTAGCAAATAAAGGCACAAGAATTAATTTCTTGTACCTTGTTTTTTGATATACATTATGAATTAAGTGCAAATGACCTAAATGAATAGGATCAAAGCTGCCTCCAAACATAGCATAATATTTCATTAGACTTCCTCATCAAGAGAGTCTGGATAATAAGCTTCAGTATCAACTGTTGTAGAAAAGCCTCCATTAGAGCCTTCACTTCTTTCTTCGATTGTACCATTTTCGCTATCATTAACCATCTTAATAAAAGCTTGTTTTACTTCTTCTACACCAATATCATAATAAACGCATAAACCAATTACCTGTTTATCGCTATATTTTTCTTTCAATTCTTTTAATCTTACATCAGTGTCAGCTTCATCAACATGAGTTGCAATAATTACACTAGGTTTATCAACTAACTCTTCACTATAAGATTTCAATTCATCGTATAAAGTTTCATATGCAGTTAAATATCTATCATCAGATAAATCAATTAAATAAGCTAAACCAGTAGTTCTACTAATATGCCTTAAGAACTTATATCCCATGCCAAGGCCATCACTGGCTCCTTCAATAATACCTGGAATATCTGCAAGAACTAAATCATTATCACCATAACGCATCATACCTAGTTGTGGTATTTTGGTTGTAAATGGATAACCAGCAACTTTACTTCTAGCATTAGTAAGTGCATTTAATAGTGATGATTTACCAGCATTTGGATAACCTACAAATCCAATATCAGCAATGACTAATAATTCAATACCGATTCTTTGAGATTCGCCAGGTTCCCCTGGTTGAGCAAATTTTGGAGCTTGTCTTGTAGCTGTTCTAAAATGCCAGTTACCTAAACCACCCTTTCCACCTTTTAAATATACCCATCTATCTACACCAGTTAAATCTTTAATAATTTCACCAGTTTGAGCATCTTTAACTACAGTTCCAGGAGGTACAGGAATTTCAACATCATTACCATCAGCACCAAAACATCTTTGAGAAGAACCATTTCTTCCGTTTTCAGCTTTATAAACTCTTTTTAATTTTAAATGAGATAATGTTCTAATATTATTTTTTACTACAAATACTACATCGCCCCCACGGCCGCCATCGCCGCCATCAGGACCGCCTTTTTGAACATATTTTTCACGTCTAAAAGACACACAGCCGCTGCCCCCGTTTCCAGAGGCAACGTCTAAATAGGTTTCATCGGAAAATCCAAACATAAAAACCCTTTACCGTTTTTGTACTCTTATTTACTTAGCAATACATTTGCGGTTTGTGAAATCGTTAACAACTACTTCACCGTCAACAGCTTCAATAGTAATATACTTTCTGTTTTTTCTTTCAGTAAATTTAACTCTTCCATCAATTTTTGCAAATAGAGTATAATCAGAACCACAACCTACGTTTTCACCAGGGTGGAACTTAGTTCCATGTTGACGAACTAAAACTTCACCAGCTGTTACAAGCTGACCACCAAAACGTTTAACACCTAAACGTTGTGCATTAGAATCGCGACCATTCTTAGAGGAGCCGCCACCTTTCTTATGTGCCATTTCTCTTCTCCTTATTTTGCGATTTGTTCAATCTTAATCAATGAGTATTTTTCACGATGACCTTGAGTCCTGCGATACCCTTTTCTACGATGGAACTTATAAACTTTAACTTTATCACCCTTAATGTCTTCTACAACTGTTGCAACAACTTTTGCACCATCAACATAAGGAGTACCAAACTTAGCACCGTCTTCACCAACTAAGGCTAAAACGGAGTTGTATTCTAGTTTAGATCCAGCTTCTTGATTAACTAAATCAACTTGAACTGTATCACCTTCAACAACTTTGTACTGCTTTCCGAGAATTTCAACGAGTGCGTACATGTTTCTACATCCTTGTTTTTATAATTTCTATCTAGTTTATAACAATTATTAAAAATCAAAACAAGGTATTTTTTAAAATAAAATATTAATAATTAAGAATTTACATGTTGATTAACTACCGATTGGTCGGTAATATATAGTTATGAAAACAAATACTACGGCTTTAAACTTAATTAAAACTTTTATTAATGAAGGGTCAAAAATAGGATTAGATAATGTATCTTTATCCCTTTTAGCAACGAAAATTAATATTACCAAAAGTACTATATTCTCACATTTTAAAAACAAAGATGAATTAATCAATGAAATGTATTTGTATGGGAAGAAACTATCTGCAAAGAATAAAGTTAATTTTTCTCTAGAAGGAGAAGCAAAAGAGGTTCTTCTAAATGTTGTTGATCATTGGCATAGCATTTACTCAAACAGAACTTTATTCAATTTTTATAGAATTGTAGAAATGCAAAAGTTTATTGACACTAGAGCAAGAGCTATATCCTTATCAATTGATGCAATGATAATATCGCAAACACAGATTGTACTAGAAGTATTAAATGAAACTAATAAATTAAATATAGGTGAATTAGATTTAGCTATTGAAAGCTTTTCCTCTACCTTTATAAAATATTTAAAAAATGAACTTTTTTTAGATAATGGTGAATTAATTTGGGAAGAGCAAAGATTTATAACTAGATTTGTTAAAGAATACAAAGAATTAAATTAATTCTATTTCTTTAAAAAATCTTCACGCATTGGTGTAAAAACATCAACCAAATGACCTTTTTTTAAGCAAATGTTTCCATGTTGGATATTAGATTCAAAATAAATTGAATCTCCTTTCTTTACTACTTCTTTTTTATCTCCAATAGTAAATTCAAACTCACCTTCAGCAACATAAGTACATTGCTCATGAGAATGAGAATGTAATTCTCCTAAAGCCCCTTCTTCAAAATGAACTTCAACCATCATTAAATTAGAACTGTGAGAGAGAACTTTTCTGCTAACTCCTTTGCCTAAATCATCTAGTTTAACATCTTCACTTTTTACAACAACTTTCATATTTTTCCCTTATAACTAAGAAATGACTCTTAAATAATTAAAAGTCATTTCTTTAATGTTTAAATATTATATTTCTAAAAATTACATAGATTCTAAATAACTGATACCAACAAGATTAAAGGAATTCTTTATAACCTGTAATACCATCTCAGAAAGAGTAATTCTAGCAACAACAATACTCTTATCATCAGCCATTAATATCTTATTATCATGATACCATTTACTAAACATCTTAGAAATATCATATAAATGAGAACAAATTAATGAAGGATTAAAGTTTTCACCCGCTTTTTTTACAACTTCTGGGAAGTTAGCAATCATTTTAACAAGCTCTCTTTCTTCTTCTAAATTCAATAAAGAAGCATCAAATTCAATATCTTTATAATCATCTTTTACTTCATCAAACTTTCTTAGCATAGAAGAAATTCTAGCTCCCATATATTGTAAATAAGGGCCAGTATTACCATTAAATGAAATACTCTTTTCTGGATCAAAAGTCATATCTTTTGTTGGATCAACTTGTAATAAATAATAATTTAAAGCACCTAAAGCAATAGCATTAGCTGTTTTATCAAGGCCATCAACAAGATTTTCTCTTTCTTTTTCTTGAATTTCTTTCTTTGCTAATTCAGATAGGTTATCAAATAAATCATCAGCATCAACAACTGTTCCTTCTCTACTTTTCATTTTACCGTTTGGTAGATTAACCATACCATAAGATAAGTGATGTAAATCTTTAGCCCAGCTATAACCTAATTTATCTAGTATATGGAATAAAACTTTAAAATGATATTGTTGTTCACTAGCTACAACATAAATTAAAGAATCAAATGGCCAATCTTCATGTCTTGCAATAGCAGTACCAATATCTTGAGTCATATAAAGAGAAGTTCCATCTTTTCTTAATAGTACTTTTTTATCAAGTTTTATATCATCTAAGTCTATCCAAACTGAACCATCGTCTGCTTTGTAAAAAACACCATCTTCAAGACCTTTTAAGACTTTATCCTTACCAAGTTTATAAGTGTTACTTTCATAATAGTACTTATCAAAGCTAACACCTGTTTTTTCATAAGATTCAGCTAGTCCATCAAGAGTCCAACCATTCATTTTTTCCCAAAGAGCAATAGTTTCTGCATCCCCTTCTTCCCATTTAACAAGCATTTCTTTGGCTTGATCAACAGCAGTTGGATCTTCTTTTTCCCATTGGGCAAATCTTACATAATATTTACCAACTAAATGGTCACCTTTTATATTTGAACTTTCTGGAGTTTCTCCATTACCAAATTTTTTATAAGCAAGCATACTTTTACAAATATGAACACCACGGTTATTAATTAAGTTTACTTTTTTTACATCTGCACCATTTGCTTTTAAAATAGCTGAAACACTTTCACCTAAACTATCATTTCTCATATGTCCTAAATGAAGTGGTTTATTAGTATTTGGACAACTAAATTCAATCATAACCTTTTTATTGTTGTATAGATTACTATTACCATAGTGTTCTTTCTCTAAATCAACTTTGGATTTTAAACCCTTTATAATTGCAGAAAAATCTAATCTTACATTCAAATATGGACCAGCTAAAAGCATTTCACCAGAAGGTCTATCAGATAAATTTCCAATTCTTTCTTTTATTGTTTGGGCTATTTTTGCAGGTGCCATTTTAAATTGTTTTGCATATGCAAATAAAGGAAAAGCTACATCTCCCAATTCTGGTTTTGGTGGAACTTGTATAGCTAATGGAGCTAAAGTAATTTCTTCATTATTTATTTCTTTATAATAAGCTACCAATTGTTCTTCTATTAGTGATTTCCACTGTTCTTTTATCTCTTGTAACATTTTATTTTTCCTTATTGTAAAATTTTCAATCGCTTTATGATACAAATATCATAATATCTATTCAAGATTAAAATATCTATTTTGTTACTCTTAATGTAACTTCTCCAGTACCTAATTCTAATTCATCCCCATTTTCTAATTCAACAATCAAATGAGCTTTATCATTTATGTCTTTGGCATAGGCTGTTTGTACAGAATTATCTTTATTATAGATTGATACTTTATGTCCTAAAACATTAGATTTTTCTCTATATTCATCTAAAAAATCTTTATTTGGTAAAGCCTCCCAAATTTTATATATTTCATTTACTACTTCTTTAACTAAAATATTTCTATTAACCTTTTTAGGAATAGCCACTTCATCTTTATAAATACTGGTTACGATATTTCTTATTTCTGATGGAAATTGTTTCATTGGTGTTGAAAAATTTATTCCAATTCCAACAACCATAGATCTAATTCTACCAGCTTCCATATCAATAATACCTTCAGTTAAAATTCCACAAACTTTTCTATCCTCAATATAAATATCATTTACCCACTTTATTTGAGAATCAACATTACATACTTTTTTAATAGCTCTAGAAATTGCAACTGAAGCAATACTAGTAATTAGTAAATTATTATCATTATTATCCTTTGAATTTATTAAAAGGCTTAGATAAATTCCTCCATCAGGAGATACAAATTCTCTACCTCTTCTACCTCTGCCTTTTAATTGCTTTGAAGCAACAACAACTGTTTTTTTATCGCTATCTTCTTTAGCAATACTTTTCAAATATGTATTAGTTGAATCCACCTCTTCTAGATAATGAATATCATAATTTGGGAGTTCTTTTTTCAAACTCTCAAGAGATAATTTTGTTGATTCTCTTAACAATGAATAACCTTTGTTAGTTACGGCCTCGATTAAGGCTCCTTCTTTTCTCAATTCTGAAATAGCTTTCCAAATTGCAGTTCTACTAACATTCAATTCGTCTGCTAATTGTTGTCCAGAAACAAATTCATCATCACTCATATCTAAATAATTTAATACTTTACTTTTTAAACTCATAATTGTTTTTAGAATATATTTATTTTTGTATTTTATCAACAATTTATACTCTAAATAAAATTGTTAACTATTTTTTAAAAAATATGTTTACAATTGAATTCTTATTTGATATATTCAAACCATGAACACCCGAAAAACATTAATAACAGCCTTATTTACAGGACTAATAATTGTTGGAACTTTTATAAGAATTCCATTACCCCCAGTACCAATTACATTACAAACAATGTTTGTAATTTTAGCGGCTTTACTCGGTGGACTTAGCATTGGATTTTATTCCTTTATTATTTATTTAGTACTAGGAACTATTGGATTACCTATTTTCACAAGTGGTGGAGGTATTGGAGCACTAATTGGTCCTACCGGAGGTTACATTTTTGGAATGTTACTTGCTACAATTGTTGGAGGGTTTATTTCTGATTTAAGCAAAAACAAAGAAAAGAAACTTCCATATTTCATTATTGCAGCATTATTATCAACAATAGTAATTTATTTAGTAGGTATTCCTTGGTTAAAATACGCAACTAGTATTAACTGGTCAAAAGCATTTGCACTAGGATTAACTCCATTTATTTTAGGCGATGTAATAAAATTATTAGTTTCTATTTTCTTAGCAACAAAATTCTATGACAGAATTCATCAACTTATAAACAAAGAAGAAGAAACTGAATAAAATTTAAAAATATTATTTAACTATTAACCGATGCAACGCATCGGTTTTATTGTTTATTTAAATTTTTTTTTGTATATTTGCACTAGGAGATAATAAATGAATACAAATTACAAAAATTATTTAGAAAGTTTTGATCGTATAACCAATCAAAGTGCTAACTTCATTGGCTTAAAACCTCTCCCAAGTAGTGTTTGTGTTGAACAATGCGCAAATGATCTACTAGAATTGATGTTTCCAGGCAGATGTGAAGGAGCAGCAGGACAATCCTTTCAAGATATAATTATTCATCAACTTGATACAGTAAAATGGACTTTGTCTAACTTAATATATTTATCTTATAATCATGAATGCGATGATTTATGTGAAAATGCTAAAACTAGTAGAGTAAAAACAGATACAGCCTTAAAAGAATTATTTGAAGAATTACCTTCAATTAGAAAGAAAATAAAACAAGATGCTGAAGCTGGACTAGAAAATGACCCCGCAGCAACCAATTTGCATGAAGTAATTCTATCTTATCCTTATATAAAAGCTTTAACTGTTTATAGAGTTGCACATAATCTACATAAAACTGGAGTTCCAATTCTTCCAAGAATGTTAACTGAATGGGCTCATAAAGAAACAGGAATTGATATTCACCCTGGTGCAGAGATTGGTGACTATTTCTTTATTGACCACGGTACTGGTGTTGTAATTGGAGAAACAACTGTTATAGGAACTAATGCAAAGATTTATCAAGGTGTTACTTTAGGAGCTTTAAGTTTTCCAAAAGATTCATCTGGTAAAATAATAAAAGGAGCAAAAAGACACCCAACCTTAGAAGACAATGTTACAATTTATTCTAATGCTACAATTCTTGGAGATGTAACAATTGGAAAAGATTGTATTATTGGATCTTCAGTTTGGATTAAAGAAGATGTTCCAGAATCTACCATGGTATTACTTCAAGAACCTAAGACCAACCATAGAGAAATAAAAAAAATGACAAATTAGAATTATAAAATATAAAATATAATTTAACCAAAACATAACAAGAGAGCCTCTTGTTATGTTTTTTTATAGCTATCCGTAAATAAAATCAAAAATCTTGTATTCTAATATCCTTGAGGGATAAACAATTACATAGTAAAATACTTAATAGAAAAAATATTTTGTTTTGTAAAAACATTACTAGCTAAAAATAAGGATATTATATGAAGAACTTAGAGTTACTATCAAAAATCGCATTAATAGAAGTAAAAACAAGTAATTTTGAGCAACAAATGAATAATATACTTAAAATTATTGGTGAGTATACCCAAGTTTCAAGAACATACATATTTATTGATAATATTGATAATAGCGAAACTAGTAATGAATATGAATGGTGTAACTCTGATATTATTCCTCAAAAAGATGATTTACAAAACATTCCCTATTCAATGATTCCTTCTTGGAAAAAATTATTAATAAGTGATGGAAAAATTTTCTCTCAAGATATAAAAACACTACCAAAAGATTTAGTCGATATACTTGAACCACAAAGCATTTTATCTATTATTGTTTATCCAATAATAATTGATAACAAAATTAAAGGCTTTATTGGATTTGATGAATGCAAGTTACAAAGAGAATGGAAAGAAGAAGATTTAAATCTTCTTGCAACCATCTCTGGTATAATTTCTAATTTATATAGCAACCATTATTATTTAACAAAAATTAAAGAAGATAAAACTTCTTTTGAGAACTTTTTCAACACAATTACTGATTATGTATTTATAGCAGATAAGAAAGGTAATATTTTACACGCTAATAATTCAGCAATAAAAATGCTTGAATATTCATTAAGTGAACTAAAAAATTTAAATATAATAAATCTTCATCCAAAAGATAAACAAGAAGCAGCTAAACATTTACTACAACAAATGTTTGATGGTAATAAAAATTCCTGTCCCTTTGAATTGTGTAGTAAAACAGGACAAATCATTCCAGTAGAAACTCACTTATTGTTTGGAAAATGGAATAACCAAGATTGTATCTTTAAAATTTCAAAAGACATCTCAGCAGAACAAGAAGCACTTGAAAAATTTACAAGTATTTTTAACCATAATCCATCCCTCATGATACTAACAAGATTACCAGATAAAGTTTTAACCAATGTAAATAAAGCCTTCATTAATAAATTAGGACTTGAATATGATGAAGTTATTGGAAAAACAACCGAAGAATTAGGGATTTTCCCTGAGAGAGATAGATACAATCAAGCTTTAAAACAATTATTAGAAACTGGTGAAATTAACAATTTTGAATTACAAGTAAAATGTAAGAATGGCAATATTCTTTATGGACTTTTTTCAAGTGTAAATATTACAAATCAAAATAAACAATATCTATTAACAGTAATGATAGATATTACTGAAAAAAGAAATATTGAAAAACAAATTAAAGAATTATCAATTAGAGATGCTTTAACAAATTCATATAATAGAAGATATATTTTTGAAAAAATTGATGCTGCTATAAAAGAATATAAAACAAATAATTCAATTTTTTCAATTTCAATCTTGGATATAGATTTTTTCAAATCAATCAATGACAATTATGGACATGTTGCAGGAGATTTTATTTTAAGAGAATTCACTAAAATACTTTCAGAAAATATAAGTGATAATGATTTATTAGGAAGATATGGTGGAGAAGAATTTTTAATCCTTTCTTACAATAAAACTAGAAAGGATACAGTTCATTTAATTACAAAACTTTTAAATATTATAAGAGAAAAAACTTTTACTTACAAAAAACAGGAAATAAAGTTTACTTTCAGCGCTGGTATTTCTGATGTTCTATATTTCAACAAACAAAATCTAACAATTGAAAATATAATAAATTTATCAGATAAAAGACTATATAGAGCAAAAGATTCAGGAAGAAATTGCATAATATATTTAGATTAAAAAAAACAAGTTATTACAAAACTTTAGTGTAATAACTTGTTTATATTTTAATAAATACTTCTTATTATTTATTAATAATATGTTTAACCTTTTCCATCACTCTTGAAAGACTTAAGCCATATTCTTCTAACAATTCATCAGGGCTACCAGATTGACCAAATTGATCTTGTACTCCTATTTTCTCAAATACAAAATCACCATTACCAATTAAAGTTGATGCAACAGCATCCCCTAATCCACCAATAACACTATGTTCTTCTAAAGTAACTACACGGTGGCATTTTTTTGCATATTTTAAAATACATTCTTCATCAATAGGTTTTATAGTATGGATGTTAACAACAGCAATTGAAATATTTTCTTCCTCTACCATTTTTTTAGCACACTCTAAAGCAGTACTAACCATAATCCCACAAGCAAAAATTACTAAATCTGTTCCTTCTTTCAAAACATTAGCTTTACCAAAGATAAAAGGCATATCAAAATCAAATACTTCACTTGGGGAACGAGCTAATCTTAGATATACAGGCCCATCAATTTCTGAAATTGCCATTACTGCTCTTCTTGCTTCATTAGCATCACAAGGAACAACAACATTCATATTTGGAATAACTCTCATAAGAGCAAGATCTTCAATAGCTTGATGACTTCCTCCATCCTCACCTACTGTTATCCCTGAATGAGTACAACATATTTTTACATTGAACTTTGGATATGCAATACTATTTCTTATTTGTTCATATGCTCGTCCTGTACCAAATAGAGCAAAAGTGCTACAAAAAGGAATAACATCCATAGTAGACATACCAGCGGAAACATCAACCATGTTTGCTTCAGCAATTCCCATATTAAAAAATCTATCTGGATATTTACTTGCAAACATATTAGTCATTGTTGCATGAGATAAATCTGCATCAAGAACAACTACTTTATCATTTTTCGCCCCTAATTCAACTAAGGCCTCACCATAACCAGTACGAATCATTTTCTTAGTCATCACATTCATCTCCCTGCAATTCTTTTAATGCAATTTCTAACTCCTCATCATTAGGAACTTTACCATGCCAACCTACTTGATTCTCAGCAAAAGAGACCCCTTTACCTTTTATTGTATGTGCAATAATACAAGTTGGTTTATCTTTTTTGGGTTTACTCTTTAAAGCATTAACAACTACTTCAATATCATTTCCATCTTCAAGTTCTATAACTTCAAAGCCAAAAGCTTCAAATTTATCACAAAGATTACCCATGTTCAAAATTTTCTCACAAGGACCATCAAGCTGAAGTCCATTATTATCAACAATTAAAGTAAAATTATCTAATTTATAGGATGCTGCAGCCATACAAGCTTCCCAAACGAGTCCTTCTTGAATCTCTCCATCACCTACTAGAGTATAAACATTAAGATCTTTCTTTTGAGCTTTTGCGGCTATTGCCATACCAACGGCTATAGAACAACCTTGCCCTAAAGAACCTGTTGCAGCCTCAATTCCTGGTAATTTCTTTGAATCAGGATGACCTTGTAATCTACTATGAAGTTTCCTTAAAGTTAGTAATTCTTCTTTTGGGAAAAATCCTTTGTCTGCTAAAATTGCATATAGAACAGGGGCAGCATGGCCTTTACTTAATACAAATCTATCCCTTAGAGGATCATTTTGATTTTCAACGCTTATATTCATTTTTGCATAATATAAACCTGCCATTAATTCAATAGCAGAGAGAGATCCACCAGTATGACCACTCCCTGATGCATTAAGCATCCTAAGCACATCGATTCTCAGTGCTTTACACTTCTGTTTAAGATATTCCATTTATTTATTCCTTATAATAAAGCAGTATTATTTTCTCCGCATAAGTCACGTAGAGCTATTTTCATGTGCTCTACACTTTCTTCTTCTGCTTTTTTAACATCACCAGCTTCAATTGCTTCAATTATTTTTCTATGAGGCTCTAAAGCATGAGAGGCATGTTCTTGAAGTTTAAAACTTGTCATTCTTAATTGTTCAAAGTAATAATTAACAATGTTGATTAAGGCCATTAACAATTCATTATTTGAAATATCAACAATGGCTTTATGAAAATCTGCATCTAATTGTGCCATTCTCTTATTGTCTTTATCAAAATAACTTTTTTCGAATTCAACTTGGATTTGTTTTAATATTAGAATATCTTTTTCAGTTCTATGTTTTGCTGCAAGTTTTGAAGCTAAAGGGTCTAAATATAATCTTACTTCAAGATAACTTTGCATTTGAGCATCATGATCTCTAAACCAATTAATAGCCTGCTGTACGAGATCGGCTTCTTTATTTTTAACAAAAGCTCCTCTACCAGGTTTTAAATCTAAATAACCTTGCGATTGTAATTTTCTATATACTTCACGTAACGTAGCTCTACTTACATTTAAAGAATTACACATCTCATATTCAGTTGGAAGTTTATCACCAATTTGAATCTCATCACTTGCCAAATATTCTTTTATTTGTTCTGCTGCCATATCTACAATTGATTGTTTTTTTATTACTTTCATCTACTACCCCTCAACTAAAATGCTTGCCCTAATAATAATTTTGGTACAAACAAAGTTATTTGTGGGAACATATTTATCAAAAACAATACGACCAACAACCCAATATAATACGGTTTAACAGCATGGAATGCTTGTTTAAAAGTTACACCACCAATCTTTGAAGTTAAAAATAAACATATTGCCATAGGCGGGGTTAATAGCCCAATCATTAAAGCAAAAATGAAAATTACTCCAAATTGAATAGGATGCATACCAATTGTATTAGCTATAGGCAATAAAATCGGAGTTAGTATAAAAATACTAGCATTCGTTTCCATAAAGGTTCCCATAAAAAGTAAAATTATATTCATTAATAAAATAACAAAAAATTTGTTGTTTGTTAAATTAAAAATTAAATAAGAAAAAGTTTCTGCAATTTTTTCCATTCCTAGAACCCATGCAAACAATTTTCCAGAGGCCATTAAAAGCATAACCATACCTAAATTCTCAACACAAGTAATCAAAACTTTTCTTAAATTTCGAATTTTAAAATCTTTATAAACAAAAAGACCAACTACTAAGGAATAAAATACAGCAACAGCTGCAGCTTCTGTAGGAGTAAAAAATCCAGAAAAAATTCCACCAATTAAGATTACGGGAGCTAGTAATGCTGGCAAAGCAGAACCAAAAGCTTTCATTTTTACAGAAAATGGATATCTAGCATGTTTTGGATATTTACGTTTTTTAGCTATTACATAAACTGTACACATCATAGCTAACCCCATGATAATACCAACTGTAATACCACCCATAAATAGACCACCAATTGAGACACCTGCAGCAATACCAAATAAAACCATAGGACTACTAGGAGGAATAATTGGACCAATAATTGCCGAAGCAGATGTAACACCAACTGCAAAATCTGCATCAAAGCCTTGATCTTTCATAGCCTTAATTTCTATAGCTCCAAGACCTGCAACATCCGCTACTGCTGCCCCACTCATACCTGAGAAAATCATACTTGATAAAATATTAACATGACCTAATCCACCAGTAATATGACCAACACAACTATCTGCAAAAGTGAAAATTCTCTTTGTTATTCCACTACTATTCATTAATTCACCAACAACCATAAAAAAGGGAACAGCAAGCATTGTATATGAGGATACACCACTAACCATTGCTGATGGGATTAAAGTAAAATTAACAACACCGGTAAATTTTACAAAAAAGAAAGCTGCTAGAATCATTGAATACCCTACAGGTACACCAATGGTTATCATTACTAAAAAGCCTATTATAACCCACATTATACAACCTCTCCTTTACTTTTTTTATTTTCGTCTCTAATTTCTTTTATCTCTTGAATGATATGGTCTAGTAAAAAATAACTAGTAAAGAAAAACCCAAGAGGAAATGCCACATACCACCAACCAGCATTAGTTGGCAATATAGCAAGTGGTACCTGAATCTTCTTCTCAGCTAATAACCAGCCATACCAAACAAGATAGATTGAAGCATATAATGTAACAAATGAAATAATGATACTAATTACATGCTGTACTGAAGATGGAAGTTTGCCAACAAAAACATCAATTCTAACATGAACTTTCTTTTTTGCTGCATAGGAAAGAGTAAAGAAACCTAGCCAAGCAGCCATAATAATTGAAAACTCTTCAATTTCTGGAAAAGACTTTCCAGTAAGTATTCGACTTGAGACTTGAAAGAAAACAGTACAGATTAATACCACCAATACAACTATTGATACATTTTTTACTATCTTTTCAAAAAAGTCAGATACTTTTGCAAATTTTAATGCAATTTTGTCAAACATAACTCCCAATCTCCTTTAATAAATTATTTTAAACTCTGAATTAAATCATAAGCTCCAGCAGGATATTTATCCTTATTATTTTCTAATAATACTGGAGTAATAGTATTTTTAAATGAATCAATATCAATTTCTGATTTAGGAACTAAAATCATACCTTTTTCATCAAATTTCTTTAAGAAATCTTCATCTTCAGCGTTTACTTGTTCATTATGCCATTTAAATGCATTATCAATAGCTGTAGAAATAATTTGTTTATTTTCATCACTTAAAGTATTCCACCAATCATTAGCCATATAAATAAAATAGTTTGTATATTGATGTTCAGTTTGCATTAAATATTTTTGAACTTGATACATACCAGCTTGGTCAATGTTTGCTAATGGGTTTTCTTGAGCATTAACGATACCATTTTGTAAAGCACCATATAATTCACCCCAAGCTACAGGAGTTACATTAGCACCTGTTGCTCTCCAAGAAGCAATAACACCTGCATTATTTGGAGTTCTTAATTTAATACCTGCCATATCACTAACACTATATACAGGAACATTTGCTGTTAAGTAACGAGGTCCACGTAATGCAATAGTATTTAAATAAGCTTTAACATTATACTTATCTGCTAATTGTTGAGCTAAATCTGAACCAACATCACTATTCCAGAAGTTTTGTAAATGTTGTTGGCTATCAAAAATAAATGCCATATTAAATAATTCCATCCATTCAGGAACTGCCCAGTTAAATAGCATTTCAGCATTTAAAAGCATTTCATAGTTACCTTCTGATAATCCTGTACAAAGATCTTCATCATTATCACCCAATTGGCCTTCCAAATAGAGAACAGGTTTTAATTCCCCATTAGATTTCTCTTCTATTTCAGCAGCCATTTTTTTAACAGCTTCTGTTGCTAATGCTGAAGAGTTATTCCCTACTACCTTAAATTCAATTGCACCAGATTTTTCAGAACTTCCTTGTGCGAATAAAGGTGTTACAACTGAAAAAATAATTAATGCAATTAATAATCTTGTTTTTTTCATCTTCTTCTCCTTTTAACTTTTTGTTTTAACTATTGTCAGATTGTCTGACAATTTTTTATAACATGGTTTTTCCACCCCGTCAACTAAAAAATTAAATTTAATATTCTAGATTAAAATAATAATAAAAATATACTTTAAAATTTTTCATTCAAAAATTTCAGTATTAACAAAATATCCTATTTCTTTTTCTTTTAAATCACCGATAAGCATTCCCCTATCCAAAAATTGATTCCACATACCATCACAACAAGTTTCTGGTAACAAAACACAATTACTACAGGCTGCCAAATTACAAGAATCAGGACCTTGACCTTTACTTTCTATACAAACAGGATCAGAAGAACACCATTTTGCTTTATTTATTGCAGATTTAATAACTTTCTCAAAATTTCCTGGATTACCCATCTTTACTAAACCGCCTAATGAACCATCAATATCTCCCGAAGCAACATAAATTAACACTCCACACATATCATATAAGTTATCATCATCAATTTCACAGTATATTCGTTCTTGCAAAGAGGAACTACCATACCCACAAAAAAAACTTAATTCATTTATTAATATATGCGAAAACGTATGAATTAAAACAAAAATAGGATTTATATTTTTAGCATTTGAACAAAAGCTATTATATTTTCTTCTATTATCTGACATTAATTTAATTCGATCTTTTACAAAATTATTTTTCACCCATTTTTCTAATGCTGATTTATTAAATTTAATAAATATGCCTTCTCCAAAATTTTCAACAGCGGGTATCCAATTTAATTTTTTATTGCTACTAAGATTATCTTTTGCTCTTTTTAATAAATTATTATCATAATCACGTGTAAAACCTAATAAAGCTTTTGTAATAACCATATGAGGAATAATATTTATTGAATCAAAAAAACAAAATTCAAAAGAATACTTATTTATTGGAATCGGAATAATATGTATACTGCTATTAATACTTCCAATTTCAGATTTTGTTGTTAAAATATTATATTCCTGATATCTATATTCTGTTTCTACAACAAAATTATTAAAATCATGAGTATCATTATTTAAACCTATTTTTTCTCTTTTTTCTTTTCCAATTAATACCTCATCAATAACTTTTTCAATCAAGTTCTCATCATCAATATCACTTTTCTCAAAAAGATCTTTAATTAATCTTTTTTCTACTTCCCCTATATCTTTATAAGAATTAAAATTTTTTAAAAAATATGAAAAAACCGTATCATTTTCAATTATACACTCTTTAGCTCTATCAAATTTACTATTATATTCAAAATCATCTATTTGTATAGATAAAAATATTTTGGGATTCCAAATATTATTACCACTGCGTAATCCAACAGATACTTCTACTTTATTAGTTTCAAAATCATTCATATTAAATTTTTCTAACCAAATTTTATCGCTAAAATTAACTATATTATCCAATGCATTTTTTTTATAAATCCCTTTTAAAGTTCTTGATACCCCACATTTAGTGCATTTATAAGAAATCCCATCAAATCCCAAACTTATATTGCTGACACTTCTTTTAATATTTTCAATTTTCCCACCAGAAGGACATTCTTGGCCTTTATGAATCCATTCCAAAATTGGAAAATCATCAATATAATCAAAATCTTTTGAATAAACTAAAAAACGCTCCTGTTCCATTATTTTTTTTGTATTTTTACATTCACTATGTATACATTTTGTAATTGGATCCAATTGTGAGGTATCTCGACTCATCATCCCACAAGAAGGACAATAAAATAATGTGGGAAAACGAAATGCAGGTATACTCAAATTATTATCACTATATTTTATCCTGTTCGCATCAATTACTGGGGGTTCAAAAAAATGTTTAATTTTTAATCTTTTTGCAAATCGTTTATCTATTATCTCTTTTGCTCCACAATCTAAAGGATTTTTCCCATTGAACCAAGAATCCAAGCCTAAAATAATAGCAGTTTGCCCAGATTGTAAAGGAAATAAAGCTCCAACACTATAGGTATCGATTAATTTATTCTTTCTAGTAAAATCAATATTATTACTCATTTTCTCACCTCTTTATTTTTTTATATTTTTTAACTTAATAATACTTTCTTTATCTACACTTCTCATTGACATCATTAACTTGAAACTTTCGTCTTCTCTTTGCTTTGTTACATTAGTTCCAGCTCTATATATAAGAGGCTTTTTATCACTAGATTTTGATCGATCTTCAAAACAATCATATCTATTGATATCCCACTTTTCAAAAATATTTTTTAGCATTTTTTTAACATCATCAATTGCTTCTGGATTTATTTTTTTTACTCTCTCTAATATTAAACTATCAATTTTTTTGATTAAATCTTCAGAAGGGACTCTATATAAAGGAATGTTTTTTTCTAACCTAAAATATTCAACTAAAGAAATAACAACAGTATGCAATACTCGTCTTATCAAGGGCTCAGAAAATGGAGTTACACTTGTCGGTTCGACTTTTGAATAAATTTTTGAGTGATAATCTTGAAACATTTCAAAATGAGATCTATCTCTAGTTTTAGTATTAACATAAAGCGTAAAAACTAGTCCAGGATTATTATCATTCCTTCCAACTCTACTTGATGCTTGAATATACTCAGAAGTAGTTTTAGGTTGCCCATTAATCACCATTAATCCTAATCTATCAATGTCTACACCTACAGAAATCATATTTGTTGCAAAACAAAAATCTAAAGATTTATTTCCGTATTCATCACTACAGTTGCCATTTTCAAGTCTTTTTAAATCTTTTGTTATTGTATTACTATCTGCTCGACTTGTTAACTCAACAAAATTATTTGCTTGCTCCAAACGTTTGTAAGAAACAATTAGGTTTTTATCTTTATACATTTTATAAATATTATTATATCTTTCTTTTATTTCAGCATTTGCCCACATTGAAGCCTTTGCTAATTCTTTTAAACTATTATAATAGCCTACGATAGTCCAATAAGGATCTCGTAAAAAAGGTGAATTAACATCCAAAAAACCAACTGCAGCTATAAGCATAGAATATAATCTTATTGCAGACCAAGATCCAGAATGTAGATTTGAGGTTAATACGCCAACATATGATCTTCCTTTTTTGTCATGCGACTCATAAGAAAAAAATGAATCATCGTAATCTAAGCCTTTAGGTGGAAATTGTTTAACCTTATCTTTTTCTATTCCATAAAGATTTTTACATTGATCTTTACTATGACTAATTGTTGCAGTTGATGCAATAATTTTTGGTTTATAAGTACTTTTCCCTTGGCATAAAGTAAATAATAAAGTTTCATAAATTCCAACAGTCGAGCCCAAAGGCCCCGATATCAAATGTAATTCATCCTGTATTATCAAATCTGGAGGGAGTACTCCTTTTTTAGTATTCCCAAACAAGTTATAAGAACCTTTATAAAAAGGGATCATTGCAAATTTATCAACTGTACCAATCAATAAAGAAGGTGGTGAAGCATACAATTGTTCATCAATAACTGAAATGGGTAAAGTAGATCCATCTTTAGAAAAAAAACATTTAGGATTCTGACATTTATATTCAAAATTTCGTTCATCGGACTCATAGCCTAAATTTTTTTTCACAAAATCTTTATAGATTGTAGTATTTTTTCCTTTATATTGTTTTGGTTTTTTTATCCATTTTATTCCCATTGGCGCGCCACACCAAGGACACTTTAATACGACTAAACTTGTTGAAGAATTTATGTTGCGATTATTTTCTAAAATTTTATTCGCATCTTTAAACGTTCCTGGAGTTGTTTTATTACCAACAAAATATCCACAAGTAATTCTATTATTTCCAAGAATATTTGTATTATTTGCTCTAATATATTCGCAAGCACAAATTAATGCTGTGGCTCTATTAAATTGTTGTGTTGAAAGCAATCTTAAAGTATATCTCATAATTACACGGGTCCCGGACTCTCTTTTATCACACAATTTACTATGCATAATTATAAAAGCGGTTAACCCCAAATAAGCTTCAGTTTTTCCACCTCCAGTATTAAACCAAATTAAATCTAAAATATCTCTTTCTGAAGAGTTTTTGAAACTTAAACCTTTAATATTCAATAAAATAAAAGCTATTTGAAAAGGTCTCCAGTATCCATAATGTGTATTTAATTCATTAAATTTTTTTGAATCATAAATATCAGGAATTTCAACTTCATTTATAAAAAGTATTTCACCATTATCATTCAGTTCAATTTCTTTTTCTGGCAAATTATAATGGATTTGTTGTAAAAGAATCGCTTCATTCATTAATTTAAATGCTTTCAATACAGTATCATTAGTTTTTAACAAATCAAGTCCCATTTTCATTCTATCAAGAGACTTCAAACATTCTTTTTTGTGTAATCGTGCAGTGTCACAATTTATATTAGACAAATGTAATAATTTATGCTCATTAAAAGTTAAATCTATCCAAGATGAATAAGATAGAATTAGCTTATTTAAAATATGAAATATTGTTTTATCATCAGTTCCATCAATACCTGATAAACTTCGCATGGAAAATTTAATTTCTTCTTTTTTCAAACTAGGATGAATATAACTAATAGTATTCATTGTATATTCAGGCATAAATGTAGTTTCAATTTTTTTTATATTTGAATCGCCTTCCCATTTTACCGAACAACCATGCCCAGAAGAAAAAACATTTTTATTTCTATAAAGTAAATTATTTGAAGCAATATCCACATCATTAATATTATTATCATTTATATCGATTTTTTCAAATTCATTTTGTGATGTTAAAATAAGTTTTGCTTGAAATAAACATTTCGAATCTAGATCGCCTTTATTAAACAGGGTTCTATTTACAAGAGACAAAGTAACAAAGTCAGAATTATGTTTAATCATTACTAATTCTAACTTCAACGGACATTCTCTATTATTATCTAAATTAATTTTGATAGGCAAATGCATTTTATTTTGGATTATTTTTTTACATGAAATAATTTCATTTATTTCATGTCTAACAAATACTAAATTTTGATATTCTATTAATTTATCATCAATATATTTTCTCCCAATTGTAGATTGATTATCATACCATCCACCAGAAATATTAATTAAAAGAGTATTTAAAGAACTTAATTTAAAGGTAATACTGATTGCTGACTGATACATAATTTGATTAGATTTATTTATAGCATCAAATTCGTCAAAAAGCTCATTTGAATTATCTGATTCATCATCCTTTGCTTTAAAAGACTCTTCTTCAAAATAATTAACTTCCAACTCTTGCTCTTCTGTATCATTGGAAGAAACTTTATTAGGAAACAGAATCCCAGAATAATAATAATCTTTAGGAAATTTTCCTTTTATAACTTCTTTCTTATCAGCAAATAAAGGTCCAATATAATTTTCTTTTACAAACTTAGTAATATTATTTCGTCTTTGATCATCTTCCATTTAATACTCCAATTTATTCTATAAAAATTTATAAATTAACTAATATTTAATTATCAATATTTATTTTATTAAGATTCTTATAATAAACATTATCAATTTTATTTATATCTTCAACTCTTAACAAATAAATCTTACCTATTCCATCAATAAAAAAATCAGGATAATCCCTTAATCGTATTAAATCTTCATAATCTAAATTAGATAAAAATTCTTTTACTTTTTTTTGGATTTCAGCCCCAGCTTGAATATGTTTAGCTTTTATTACTGAGCAAGCGTAATAAACTTCATCAGTATTAAAAGAATTAGGCTTACAAAATTCTGAAATTTTTTCTAAATCTTCTTTTTTTTGAGGACAAATTATTTCTGAATTATATAGCCAATTTTTTATTGTGGCTTCGCCTCTCTTACATCCAATCCGTTTCAATTGATATATAATTGATGAAATAGACATCTGAAAAGCTTTTTCTTGTAATTTTTCTTTCCAAACTTGCGACACTTTTATTAAATCAGTTTGCCCTGATTCTTTTAATAGAAGAATTGCATAAGTACTTATTAAATCAAAATCAGTTTCTCTCATTATTATAAAATCACTAACTACCAAATCATTAACTTTACAATTAAAACTATTTTTTAAAAAAGTTGAATAATTTATTCTAAGTAAATTATGTGAATTAAGAAAGAAAGCATATTTATTATAAGAAAAATCAACCATATACACATTATCTACTCTTTTGTCAGAATCAATATCTGAAGTTTTTTCATTAACTCTTGTTTTTAATAATATTTTTCCTCTATCATCATCTGTGAATAAATTTACAGAGGATGAAGATTTGCCTAGTTTTAAAAACCTTTCCAAAGATTCCTTACTCTCTTCTAATAACCAAATTGAAGTATCATTATTTGAATTAAGATCTGAAATAATTTTTTGGGTATTGTTATTTACCAAAAATTTATTAAATAAAAACGCATCAATTAAATTAATAACAATAAATATTTTTCTGACTTTCATTAAATAAAGAATTTGTTGTAATTTTACAAACCTTGGGATCCCTAAGATTAACACTTCATCAAAAAGATTGTCCTCATTAATTAACATAGATTCTTTAATCAACCTAAAAGAATTTTTAATAATTTTTTCATCTAAATATTGTCTAAATTTCTCTAAATTATCTTCATCTATACTATCTGAAACAACTATAACACCACTAGAATGTTTTTTACCCCAATCAACTATAATTTGTAATTTTTTATTTTCATAATCTGATAATAAATATTTTTTAAATAAATTTTCTACTATTTTATTGATACAAATCAAATCAGACTTTCCGTTATATGAAAATGAATCTTTTAAAAATTCATCAAATAAATTTTGATAATCAATATAAAAATTATTAATAAATTTTGATTCTACTATTGGATAAATTCTCAATATCTCCATAAATTTAAATAATTTGTATTTTATTTTATTAAATATAAAAGTGCCTTCATCTTTACTTGACTTAAATAAATTATATATTTTCTGATTTAATTGTAATAATTCATCTTCTTTCGAAAATAGTAATTCAATTGGCTGTTGCATGTCACAAAAATTAACTAAAAATAACTGTTTCATAAAATTTAATTTAATTCTATTATACTGCTTTAAATATGAGTTAAAATTTATATTGTTAATATTATGATTCTTTCCTAAAACTGAATAATTAAATTTCAACTTAGAATACTTATCTAAATTTATGTTTAAATAAGAAGATATTTTGGATAGAACAAAAAAATTGCATAATTTATTGTTTATAACCTTTTTCATGCTAAAATAATCTTTTGATACATTAGTTCCAGCATAATCCTCATAAAAAATATATTTTACACTAATTCCTTCAATATTAAATATTTCATTACAGTAATCAATAGAATTAGCAAAAATCAAACCATTCCCACTTACTTTCTTTGATTGATATTTTAATTTTTTTGTTTTAGGATCAAATTCAGAAACAACTAACAAATCAGACAAATAAGTATTCTCTAAAGAAATATTATGTAATATTTCTTTATTCTTTTTTTTGTTATTTGTTACAACTATTATAGAGGTTTCAAAAACTCCATATGAAAGTTTCAAATAGTCTAAAAAAGTATATCCATTTTTTTCTTTATTTAGAAACCATTTTTTCTCTATTTCAATACTTTTAGTATTAGTACTTTTAGATATTTTTAGTGTTTCTTTAGCATGTTTAATTATTTTATAATATTTAGAATCATAAAAAAATCTTGATCCATCCACAAATGATAAGCAAATTTGTTTTTTTTCTTGTGTATCAATTATATTTTCTAGTATAGCAATTTTATCGCCAATACAAACTTTAGAATTTAAAGAAAATTTTTCTTGAAATTTATTAAAAGAATAATTTTCTTTATGACAATGATATTTTTTTGCTATATTAATATATTTAATTATAGCAAAAAAAATTATTGGAAAACTTTTATCCATAGGAATAAATAATAAAAATGGATTCTCTCTTTTAAAACTTTTTTCTGATAAATCATCAGCTAAGCATAAACTATATGGGAAACATAATTTATCGCCTTCAACTTTTAAATCAATCTTATTTATAGTTTTCTTAGATATATTTTTTATACTTTTTTTGTCCACAAGAAATTAGCCTTAAATAATATTAATATTCATTATACAACTAATATATTTCAAAGTAAAGAAAATAAGAATTTTAATTTTCAAGTTACCAAATTTGGAATAATAAATATAATAATTAAAAAAATTTTTCGTAAAAATTCTCTATTTATATGGTACAATTAATTGGAAAAGATATGAGGCAAGAATTGAATATTTCTATTAAATTAAAAAATAATATAAAAATCCCAGAAAAAGCAAACAGGACAAATATTAATGGGGAAATTTATGCGACAGATATCAACGGTAAAGGATTATATAAACTAGTTAGTACTGATAAAAATGAAAATTCAGGATATTTAATTGATGATAAGTTTTCACTGAATAATAAAGAAAATCCGAGCTTAGCTATAAAAGCAAAAGTAAAACATATGAAAAGTTAATATTTTAAAGTCTAAAAATATTCAAATATTATATAAACCTAAATAATAAATTATTTCATTAATCTAAAAGAGATTTTTTTTCAATAATAGGGAATAGTCTATCTAAATATTTTGGATCAATTTTAAACAATGGACCTCTCTCTGATACTTTATTTTGTTTATTCTTTTTTATTAAATGATCCATGGTTATTTGACCTTGAGAAAGCAATAAATCAAATTGAGCAGTAATAGGTTTTTGCGTATGTACAACTTCAGTATACCAAAATTCTTCATATCCAAGTTTAATATTTTTTTTATTCCTAGCAGAAACCCAGAATGTTTCATTATGCTTAATCAATAATTTCTCATGCAGTCTTTTTAATGTCCAAACTGCAACATCTTTTATATTATTATCATTACAAAATTCTTCAAGCCAATTTTTATCTTCATTAATTCTAAACCTTAATCCTTGAGAGTTAAAAGTTTGAGTTGAAACAGTACAATATAATTTTAATATATTATCTCTTTCATATCCAAAGGCTTCTAAAATTTCTCTTGAACTTTTTAGATTACTAAGTTCCCAATCAGCAACTTTTGCAAATAAATTAACCCGATTTTGTCTTGTTACATTATCATATGCTCTATGAGATTTGATTTCTATCCCTTTATAATCTGGTTGCTCATTACAATTTCTTGAAATACCTAACAAAGATTCAAGCAAAAAACCAATCGAAGTATCATTTAATTCACCACGATAGGGACCATTTTTTGCAATTTTTTTTAATTTAAAAAATAATTCGTTTGCAATACTACTATCATAAGACATATCAGATAAAACATCTTCAAATAAAGCATTAATAGAGGCTAATAAAGACAGAGAAATTTTAGAAATATTAATACAGATCAAATTATTATTATAATTAATTAAAGAAAGGATATCATTGGGTCTTACATAATTTTTTAATTTACGTATCCAAATTCTAGGGTCTCCTTTTTTCGTTAATGGCCGGTACAAAGAAACATTAGTATCTATTATTTCTTCATTATTTAATAAATATGCTTTTATGATTACTTTATGAGACTGTCCTTGTTTTTGTAATTCATAATCATGTAATTCATTATCTTTCAAAAACAATCTAACTGATGCTGTAGCATCCATTATTGATTTCTCTAATCCTGTTTTTGTTGGCTCAATTAATGTATAATCAATCCTTTTTTTTGCAAAATAAATTGTATTTTCTATCTCAAAATTAGTTAAAAGCCTCATTTTATAAACCTCAATATTTCCATTGCGATAGCTCTTGCCAATAATGGAGGTATAGCATTCCCTACAAGAGTATACTGAGGAACTTCTATTCTTCTCATATTACCGCCAGTAGATCTTTTCCCCTGAAATACAAAACTATCATCAAAAGATTGAAGCCTTGCCATTTCACGAACTGTGAGAGCCCTTGGAAAATTATAATGAATAAAATCATCAGGAATTGTAACAATAGTTCTACTTTGTGTATTAGCTAAAAGTACATTATAATTCCTTTTTGCTGATTCAAGATTTTTCCTTTTTAATTCACTTTTTGCTTTATCATAATTTCCATATTTTAATATTATAGATAAGCGTTTTATGACTTTTTCAGCTTGATTACTCATTTGATGGTTATGTAAAATCTTATATTGAAAATCTTTATCATGTAATTGATTGAAATCTCTAACATAAACTGGAGTGGCAACAATATATCTATTAAGTAAACGACCTTCTTTCGACCACTCTATATAGGTTTTTCGGTTTTCATCTGATCCTGAAAGACTACCAGAAATTAATCTTCTGGGGAATTTCGAAATTACTTCTGAAAAATTTGCAGAATAATCATCCACAGTTTCATTATTACCAATTGAAGCCAAATCCTCTAAAGCTTCCATTACAGTAACTTTCTCTCCCTCTTTGACTGTATTAGGAATTTTATTTATTAAGGTTTGATCTTTTCTACATCCTATAAATAAAACCCTTTCTCTATTTTGGGGAACACCATAATCTGAAGCATTTACTATTAATGGGTCTGAAATTGAATATAAACTTAAATCATTAACAATTTTTCTAAAATTTTTTAATGTGCTATTATTTATAAATAATCGTTCTAAAGACAAATTACATTCTTCAAATGAATATAAATAAATTTTCAAGGCAAAAAGAATTTCATCAATTTCTTTTTGATTTTTCTGATTTATAAAAAAGCTAGAAAAAGATTCATTGATTTTATTTATAATATTTTCTGAATCAAGACTTTCAATAAAAAGATCAAAATCGTAAGAAAAATGATCATTATCTATATATGAAGCATCTTTCTCCTTTTTTACATATCTTTGAAGTTTTAATAGTTCATTATTCCTTTTTAGCAAATATAAACCATGCCTAATTGTATTAATATCTTTATCTGTCTTACTTGTTCTATAGTCAACAATTCTAGATGTCAAAATTTTGAATTTTTTTTCAAGAATCTCTATATACTTAGCTTTTTTATCAGCTAATTCAGAGTTTTCTAAGCCTTCCATCTCTATTCGAAGAATGAAATATTTAATTAACTCATAATTTTCATTATCAACTTCAGAAGAATGATCTTCTATAAACTTAACAAGTTTAGGTAATCTTTCTATATTGATTATTGATCGAATACTCTCTAAAATTAACTCTTTTATCTTCCCTTTATCTTTTGTTAGAATACCTTTAACATTCTCCATTACAAAATATTTTGGTCTAAAGACTTTTATCACCTCTAAATAATGCGAAAACAAATCATCTTTTTTATCATGTTTTTTTCGTTTTCCAGCAAGACTAAAGCTTTGACAAGGGGGACCTCCACATATAACATCAATCTCATTATCACCTATTTTATCACGCAAATTATGTATAAATTCTGGATTTGTAATATCTTGTCGTAAAAAAGCAGTATCGAGTCCAAGCTGTATGTTGTATCTCATAATATGAGTAAGCTCACAATTTTCATTTATATCACTAGCACATTTAAATTCAAAGTATTTATTACACTGCTTTGCTTGAAGAAAACCTTCACTAAATCCACCAGCACCAGCAAATAAATCAATAAAAGTAATAGGTTTTTCATCCTTGCAAGAATCCAAAACTGTAACAGTGTTTATAGGTTTATGTGAATCAATTATTTCATGCAACATTTCTTTTATTTCATTAATATCAATTATTTTATTATATTTCAAAGAAATATAATCTTCAAACCTAGAATTCAACTGATTTAGCAAGGCATTCTTTGATTTCGAATTAATATCATTAGGCAGAACTCTTTGAGAATCTTTATCAAAATTATTAGGTAAAACTTTTAATCGAGTTGAAAGTTTTACTTTAATTTTATTAATTACAATACATAAATGGATAGGCACAAATCCATTACGATCTGATTTGTCAAGATAAAAATTTATCTTTGGTAAGTTTATATTATTAACGGACATAATTACGGACAGTATAATATATAAAAAGAAAATTGCCAATAATTTTTATAAAAAAACAACAAATAATTATAGTATAGTTTTAATTGGATGCCTAATTACTGTTTTCCATTTTGAAGGATCCACTTTTCTTACATCAGATAAATAGATTTCATGATGAAGTCTTTCATCAGTTATATCTGTTTTATAACCTTTTTCTTTTATGAAATCATTCATAATTTTTATGGTTTTTGGTTCCATATCATAAGGTCCAATATGCATAATTTGAACACACAAACCCTCATCAAGTGTTAAGAATTCAGCTTTAGAGCAATCAATTTTCTTCTTTTTAGTTGCTAAATCAATAGCCCAATTAAAATCTTTCTTTGTAATAAAATTAGGTAATCTAATAACTGAAATCCAATTAAAGGTAGACTTATTACTTAAATCGACACCTTTAATACCTTCTTGCCACCAAAAACCTTCTAAAGGAGGAACTACATATTGGAAAAACCCATCAATTTTATAATCAGTTTTATAGCTCATCTTTAAAGTGTAAGCCAAAGAATATAATACATTTAAGGCATTTTTATATTCTCCATCTTCATCATTAGGATTACCCTTCCCTCTAACTGCAATATAATTCATTTTTGGGACTGTTACTATTTGAGGTTTATTTTTAGGTAAATAAAATTCTTTAAATTCTTTTTTATAATCAAAAGCCATATGCATCTCCTAAATATATATTATAACAATTATAACACTATATAAAAAATATAGCTCTATAAAAATTTTTATAGAGCTAAAGTTTGATAAGAATATTATTACTATAATGTATCTAATACATTTTGGATTGCAGCTTTATATTCAGAGAATTCTAATCCATTTTCTATTGCGAAATCTCTTACACTTTGATTATCATTACTAAATGATTTGCCTAAGATTTCTTCAATTTGAATTTTACTCATTCCCCAGTCTAGAAGATTTTTAAAAGTTGTACTTCCTTTCACAGTCATATCAACATTATCCGAAGAACTTGTTGTATCTAAAATAGGAACACTTAATTCTAAAGATGTAGGAGAAATACTCCTCTCTTTAAGAACTTGGAATTCTTCATCACTTAATACACCTTTATCTCTAAGAATACTTAAAGCAGGATTTGGCAATAGAGTGGTTTCTTCCGTTTCATAAGGCATACCTAAATATAATGAAACAAATAAACGAACACTATCGGTACCAACCTCTCCATCAACAGCTAAACCTTCATATACAGTTTCTAAATCCTTAGCTTTATATTCTCCAGCAGCTTTTTCACTTGTATCTAATGCAAATGCTTGTGCAAGAATTTCAGCAGGTACATCAAAACTATTTTCAATATCCCCAAAAGTATAGGAGCCTCTAATATCAGAAGGATCAGACATTCCAGCAAATTCTCCAGTTTCTATTTTAATTGGTACTTTTGAACTTTCAGTTTTCCAAAGACCAAAACTTGTTAAAACAATTATGCTACCTAAAATAACAATCAAAACAAATAAGGATGTCTTCTTATAATTAAGAGTTAACCCTTTGTTTTTTTCTAGCTTTGTAGTACTCATCTCTAATGTTTTTTCAACAGGACAAGCGACTTCTGAAGTACAAGCTAAACAAGAAATACATTGATGATTTTTGACTTTTGATTTATCTGAAATCTTAATATTCATCGGACAAACTTTATCACATGCACTACAAGATATACATGTTTTCTCATTTCTTCTAATACCAAAAATTCTAATAAAATTTGTTAATCCTAATAAAGCACCATAGGGGCAAGCATACTTACAGAAAGGTCTTTCAACAAACAAGGAGAGAATAATTATAACACCTAAAGTAATAAAACCAGTAATTGCAACCTCGCCTGTCCAAAAATTAAATAAGGCATAATAAAGATCATATGCTGCAAATACTAAAGTTGCAGATACTGCAGTCATTACAACTACCCAAATCAATACTAAATAGCGTAAATAGCGTAATACAGAATCAATTTTTTTAGGTATTATATGATTGAATTTTTTATGAAATATCTTTTTACCTAATTTACCTATCCATTCTTGAAAAGTTCCAAAAGGACAAACCCAGCCACAAAAAACAGGCCCTGCAATTATTGCAGTAAAAAAGACAATAATCATTAAATAAAATGAAGCTTCATGAATTTTTTGAACAAAAGTACCACTAGCTATATATTGATAAATAGTAACTACTCCACCAAAAGGACAAACGGCATGTAATGATGCTCCATTTACTAATGGAACTGTAACCCCTGCTTCTTCAAAAGAATGAGCAACTACAATTAGTAAAACAAGCAAAAAGAAGACTATTTGCACTGCCATACGAATATATTTAACCGAAGAGCGTTTTTTCATGTAAGGCCTCCTAACAATAATTTACTATAGCAATGATTATATATACTGTAAAGTTTTTTAATTAATTACCTTTACAGTTAAAAGTTATAACAAATATATAAAAAAGCCTTTATTCATATTTAGAAAAATCAAAACCTTTATAATATGAATAAAAATTTTTAATCTCTAAAGGTTTGCTAAAATAAAATCCTTGAATTTTATCACAACCCATATTTTCTAAGATTTTAAATTGTTCTTTAGTTTCTACTCCTTCAGCTATTACAATCCCATCTATTTTATGAATCAAATCTATCAAACATTTTATCATTGTATAAATTTGCTTCTCATTTATCCTATGAATAAAATACTTATCAAGTTTAATAATATCAGTAGGGAGCTCGCCTAGAGTTTTAAAAGAATTATATCCAGTCCCAAAATCATCTATTTCAATTTTGCAACCTGTTTTCTTTAATAAATCTAATGTATGTTTTAATGTTTTACTATTAGATGAGATTACTCTTTCTGTTATCTCAATATTAAAGTTACTAGGACTAACTTGTTTTTCTTCAATGATATTTTTGACCCATTTGCTAAATTTAAAATCACTTAATTCTACAGCAGAGATATTTATAGTTTGAATAATATCAATTGATTGTTTTTTAAAATTGAAATAATTATTTATTACGTTTGTAATTATCCATTTTGTTACTTCAACAATCAAACCCGTTTCTTCGGCTATTGTAATAAATATGCTCGGACTTATTTCCTGTTTTTCTTTTCTATCCCATCTTAATAAAGCTTCAGCACTGTCTATTTTTCTAGTTTTCAAATCTATAATTGGTTGATATACAATAAAAAATTCATTATTCAATATAGCATCATTTAGAGATGTAGCAATCTCATAATATAATTTCCTCTCCTCAATATAATCTTGTTTATATAAATTAAGACCTAATTCATAGGAATTTCCTTGTTCCGAAGTTATTCTTGCTTTCTGAATCAATTCTTTTGGATTTACACAATCAACAGAACTAGAGATTATACCACCTTTTATCATGAAATTAATTGAGTAATTTTTAACAATACAAGAGAGCGATGAATTTTTTATTTGAGGCGATAAAAGGTTAAAACATTTTTTTTCATCCATATCTTTATCTTTTATTAAAAGTATATATTGATTAAAGGAATATGAATAAATCTGAGCATCATTAAAAATATTTTGAATTTTTGTAAATTCATCTATAATAAAAGTCCTTAAATTATCAAATTCAATATATTTCCTTAATTCATCATTATTTAGCAAATTTAAAAAAACTAAAATATACTTATCATGCTTTTCATTTAGTTTAACCATATCAGGAACTAATTTAAATAAATTATAAAAATTCGAAAATTGTGACCTAAATTTTTCTTCTATTAATTTTTTGTGATAGGTTTTTAATTCTTTAAAAATTATTCCCAAAATAAATCCAATAACTAAATAACATACTACTCTTATTCCCCATCCAGCAATTTCAAAATTAGTTGTATAAAGATTAGAAAAAAATAAAAAAGGGCTATATATGAAACATAAAATAATTGCTATTAGAACACTACCTAAAATATTTAGGAAAAACGCACCAATTAACATTGGTATTAAACTTAATAGCTGCAGTGACCCAAACTCATCATTTATAATAAAAACTATAAAATTAATAATAAAACAAGTGAGCATTAGCAGTAATATTTTGAATGCTGATTTTGAAATTCTGTTTTCCCCAATAAATTTCAAATTCATATAGTTCTCCTAATCCAAATAAAAATTAGGAAGTTAATTATTTGTTAACTGAATTAAAATTATAACTATTTATTAAATGAATAATAAATAGAATTATGCAAGTTCCTTTTAAAATCATTTAACAAAATTTTTGTCTTCCCCAATAAAAAAAGTACCATGTTTATTCACATTTGTAAATTAATATTGGTTTTCATATAAAATTGTCTATAAAATACTATAATTTTGATACAACTGATAACTCAAAACTGATAATTTAATAATTTATAATGATTAATATTTACCAAAAGCAACTTAAAATATAACTGATAAAAATCAGCTATATATATTTCATATATACTTTATTGAAATCTAGACAATTTTTACAAAAATTGAAGTATCTTTTACACAGTAGCATTCTGAATGTATAAATAACAATTCTATGAAACGTTTCATAAAATTGTTACAGAAATTAGTGAAACAATCATTCTAAACAATTAATAAATACTTAACAAAAAATAAGCTACATTTGAAAAAAAATTAATAAAATATTTTTCAAAAGTAACTTACTATCTTTTTTATGCATCTTACTCTTTTTATAAAATATTACAAATTTATATCTGATATATTTCCTCTAGTTTAACAATATACAAAAGGAGTAAATGTTAATGAAAAAATTTATTACAATCGCAATGCTTATTACATGTATGTTTGTAGCTCTTCCTGTTTTTGCACAAGGAGCTAATGAAGAAAATGATGAGGTATATGTATACTCAATTATGCCTGAAAAATATGCTTCAATAATATTTGAACAATTCACAGCTGATACTGGAATCAAAGTAAACTTTGTACGGTTATCTTCAGGAGAAGCTTTATCTAGAGTTATAGCAGAAAAAGCAAATCCTCAAGTTGACTGTGTATGGGGTGGTCCATCAGATACTTATGATGCTGGAGTAAAAGAAGGTGTATTTGCTAAATATGTACCATCAGAAGCTGCAAAAATCCCTGAAAACTTTAAATCTCAAGATGGTTATTGGACAGGAATTGGAATTATTCCTTTATGTTTCTTATCAAATACTGATTTCTTGGCTAAAAACAATCTAAAAGCACCAACAAGTTGGAATGATTTATTAAATCCAGTCTATAAAAATGGACTTCAAATGGCAGATGCTAGAACATCTGGTACAGCAACAGAAAGAATTTATTCTCTAGTTCAAGCATTTGGTGAAGATGCAGCATTTGAATATCAAAAGAAATTAAATGCTAATATTCAACTTTATACAAAGAGTGGAGCTGGTGGAGCACTTCCTGTAGCTAACGGACAAGCTGCTGCTGGTATCTTCTATATTGTTGATGCATTAGATATTTTACATCAAGGTTATCCTTTAGAAATTTCTTATCCTGTTGAAGGTGTTACATATGGTGTTGAAGCTTCAGGTATGTTAGCAAATTGTAAACACCCAGAAGCTGCAAAAAAACTTCTAGATTGGGCTTCAACAAAAAGATTAGGTGAAATTATGGTTGCAAATTCAATTTCATATATCCCAACTAGACCAGATGTACAAGTTGATGATCCTGCATTAGACATGTCTAAAGTAAATTTATTACAAGCTGATAGTTCTTGGAAAGGTCAAAACAGAGAAAAGTTTGTTAACAGATTTGTTGATGAAGTTATTCAACAATAATTTTCAATCTATCTTAAAAGCCCATGGGGAACTATGGGCTTTAAAAACTATTTGGAGGCATTTTCTTGGGAAATCAACATATATTGGAAAAGAAAACCAAAGCATCAATGCTTAAAAAAGATCCCTATTTATTCTTTTTCCTTGTCGCAATCTGGGGATTTATAGCTATATTTATTCTATTCCCTTTTATTAAATTATTTGCATCAGCTTTTATAGTTGACGGGCAATTATCCTTTTCAGGAATAAAAGAAAATATTGGTGATAAATATACTATAAAAGCTTTATTCAATTCCTTAATTCTTGCTATATCAGTAAGTGTTACAGGAACTTTCTTAGGATATCTTTTTGCATTAATTGTCACTAGAACATCTGTGCCAAAAGTATTAAAAATTTTGATTAGTGCAATTACCTTATTGCCATTAATTTCTCCTCCATTTACAAGTAGTATTTCCTTAACACTTGCTTTAGGGCCTAATGGAATGCTACTAAGATTCTTTGGAATTGAGAATTTAAATATCTATGGCTTTTTAGGAACTTGGTTAAGTGAATCGCTTACTTACTTCCCTGTTGCATTTATGGTAATTTCTGCTGTTTTAAATACAATGAATGCATCATTAGATGATGCCGCGATGTCACTGGGGGCCTCAAAAGCTAGAGTATTAAAAACAGTTACTATACCTTTATCAATTCCAGCTATAGGAAATTCAATTTTATTATTATTTAGTTCTTCACTAGCTGACTTTGCAACCCCATTAATATTAGGTGGACAAGCTTTTCCAGTTCTTCCAACTCAAGCTTATTTACAAATAACTGGATTGTTTGATATCCACGGTGGTGCTTCAATATCATTTTTATTACTAGTTCCAGCTCTTATAGTTTTCTGGCTTCAAAGAATGGTTGTTGGAAATAAAAGCTTTGTTACAGTAACTGGAAAAAATGGAGCTCAATCTAATTTCGTTAAGCTACCTAAAAGTGTAAGTATTGTTATGTGGACAATTTGCTCTATAGTAATTGCTTTCATTTTATATCTTTACTTTATTATTCTTTGGGGATCCTTAATTAAAACTTGGGGTATTGATAATTCAATTACATTAAAAAATTATAAATATGTTTTCACTTTTGGTAAAAAAGCTATTCTTGATACTTTAAAAATTGGTATAACATCCACAATCTTAGGAACTCTTTTAGGTATAATTATTGGATATATTGTTGAGAGAAAAAATTTCGTTTCAAAAAGAGCTCTAGATTTAGCAAGTATGTTAAACTATGCTCTTCCTGGCACTGTTGTTGGTATTGCTTATATCGTTGCTTTTAACAGCAAACCAATAGTTCTAACAGGCACTATGACGATATTAGTAGCAGCATATATTTTTAGATACTATGCAACAGGAATAAGATCAGTAATGACTTCTCTACAACAAATAGATCCAGCACTAGAAGAAGCGTCAATGAGTTTAGGAGCATCTTCAGCTAGAACTTTTACACATATTACTGTTCCATTAATTATACCAGCTGTATTAACAGGAATGAGATATCTTTTTATACACTGTATGACTGCTATTAGTGCAACAATCTTTTTAGTTTCTGTTAGATGGACATTATTAACAACAAGAATTTTAGAGAGCATGACAGAATTACAATTTTCACAAGCTTGTGCATTCTCTGTTGTATTAATTATAATTGTATTTCTTGCAGATGCTCTAATGAACTTTATGTTAAAAACTTATTCCAATCACTTTAAGAAAAACTCAAAGGAGAACCAGTAATATGAACGATATTGCTTTAAAAATAGAAAATGTATCTAAAGTCTTTAGTAAAGGCACAGAAACTGTACGTGCAGTTGATAATGCAAATATAATAGTTAAACAAGGAGAAATGGTAACATTCTTAGGACCATCAGGATGTGGAAAAACCACAACCCTAAGAATGGTTGCAGGATTTGAATTACCTACAGAAGGAACCATTACAATTCAAGGTCATGATATGACAAACACGCCTGTTAACAAAAGAGGAATTGGCTTTGTATTCCAAAACTATGCACTTTTCCCTCATATGACAATTTACAACAACATAGCTTATGGGCTTAGAACTACAAAAATGGACGAAAGACTCATTAACAAAAAAGTTCTAGATGCACTTGATTTAGTTGGTTTAAAAAATGCAGAAAGAAGATATCCCAACGAACTATCAGGTGGAGAACAACAAAGAGTTGCTTTAGCTAGAGTTATTGTAATGGAACCTCACCTATTATTGATGGACGAACCTTTATCAAATTTAGATGTAAAATTAAGAATTCACATGAGAACAGAAATAAGGAAACTTCAAAAGAAATTAGGAATTACTTGCCTTTATGTAACTCATGATCAAGCTGAAGCACTAACTGTAGCAGACAGAATAGTAGTTATGAGTAGAGGTAAAATTGAACAAGTTGGAACACCTCTAGAAATATATAGTCGACCTAAAACTGCTTTTGTTGCTGATTTTATAGGACAAGCAAATATCATTAAAACTATTGTTGAAAAAGATAAGGGGAAAACAATTGAAGCAATTTTGCCTGGCAATGTCAAAATTGAATCGCCTAAAGTTGAAATTACTGATAAAATATTTACCAATGGTTCTACAGCTTCACTAGTTGTTAGACCAGAGAATATAGTTATTAAAGATAAAACAGAAGGATTAGTTCAAGCTACCGTTATAACTTCAATTTTTGTTGGAAGTCATACAGAATATGAATTGCAGTTGGAACCAGGACAAATAATTCAAGCTTCTATTGATTTTAAAATTAATAGTAAAATTTATCATGAAGGTGATGAGGTCTCCTTAATTTTTGATAATAAAGCAGCACTATTCCTCAGTGAATAAAGCTATTAAAATATTGTTTTTATTAATTAGGAGAGTTAATGGATATTCAACTTATTTGCGATGAATCAATCCGTGAAAGCTTAGAAAAAAAATTAACTAAAAAAGGATTTACTATTAATGATAAAGCTGCATTCGTTTTTTATGAAAAAAACTATGCAGAAAAAAAATATATCTTTGCTAAAGATAATGAGTATAATATTTCTATGCTAAAATTTGAAAATATTATATATTTTGAAAGTGATGATAAAAGAACTTTTGTCGTCACTGAAGAAAAAAAGCTAGAAGTAAAAGAAAAGTTATATGAGTTAGAAAAGCAATTATTATTAAAAAACTTTTTTAGGATTAATAAATCTCATATTATAAATATATTAAAAATAAATAAAATTATTCCTTGGATTGGATCAAAATTAGTTCTTGAAATGGATAATGGTGATAAATTATCTGTAACAAGAACTTATTATGAAAACTTCAAAAAAAGAATTGGGCTTTAGAGAGGAGATTTATTAATGAAAAATTGTAATAAAAGATTTATTATTTATTTAACTCTTAGTTTTTTACTTTCATTGATTACTGTTTATTATGCCTATAATAGTCTTTCTTATCCTAAATTGTTTATAGAAGGCATTATTTACTATTCAATAATTATATTTTTAAATGATTCTATCATTAGATGGTTTTATTTAAGAACAAACATCCCTTCCTTTATTAAAATTTTAATAAATATATTTATTGGATTATCATTATTGGTAATAGGACGTTTTCTTGTTTCTCCATTTGAATTATTTAAACTATTAAACTTTGATTTATTTATAGTTTTTCTTTTCCCAATAATAATCATTAGTGATGTTAATCTTGATTTCTATTTTAGAAAATCTTTTGAAAAATATAATATGTCTTTAAAAGAATTTAGAAATAAAAAACATTAGTATAAGTAAAAGGATTTTTCAAATAGATTAATTTTGAATTATCATATATTATTAAGAAAATTTTTTTACAAGGACATCACGATGTGCAACAAAGCAGTAATTTTTGATTTTAATGGTACTTTATTTTGGGATACTGAAATAAACTATGAATCCTGGTCAAACTGTATCAAGAGATGGTTAAACAAAAAATATACTAGAGAACAATACTTTAGTTTAAATGGGAGAACCACCTATGAAACTTTAGAAAAAGTTTTTGATAAAAAATTAGATCAAGAAACCATAGATAAATTATCTAAAGAAAAAGATATTGAATATTTAAAAATAATGGAATTAGAAAAAAATTCTCTATCTCTTGCGCCAGGTCTTGAAGAGTTCCTTGTAAAATTAGTTGAAAAAAATATAAAAATTGCTATTGCTACTAGTGCACCACCAGAACTAATGGAAGAATATGAGAAATTCTTCTCTTTATCTCGTTTCTTTAAAAAAGAATTCATTGTATCTAGTGACGGTTCTCTACCTAGTAAACCAAATCCTGCTATTTATTTAAAAGCGATTGAAAAATTGAATATTGATGCCTCTAATTGTATAGTTTTTGAAGATACAAAAAGTGGTATAATTAGCGCATCTAGAGCAAATGTCGGTAAAATAGTTGCTGTAAATAGTTTAGGAGCTGATACAGAAACTATTAATAATCTAAAGCAAACAGCCTTTCATATAAAAGATTTTAAAGAAGTGCAAATTGAATCTTTATTGGATTTTTAATATAGAATTGGGATTTTTTCATAATCATATGGCAAAAATCACCAAAAAATTGTTTTTAATTCCTAATAAAATGAGAATACCCTGCTAATTCTTAATTGGTATGATTTATGCATCCTTATATTTAAACAATTTATTTAATTTGTTTAATTTCACTTTAACTAGTTGAGCTATATTAATAATTGTTTAAATAACAAGGAGCAAAAATATGAAAATATTAATTACTACTGACTTATATAAACCATTTATAAACGGAGTTGTAACATCCGTTGATTCTCTTGTCTCTCAATTAATGAAAAAGGGACATAGTGTTAAAATTATCACCTTAGCTAATTCTCATCACTCATATACAATAGACAATATCATATACCTAGGATCCATAGATTTTAACAAAATCTATCCAGGAGCTAAACTTAATATATCTTTTATGAGCAAGGAACTTAAAGCAATATATGATTGGAAACCTGATATAGTTCACTCTCAATGTGAATTTTCAACATTCCACATTGCAAAAAAAATTGCTAAAAAATTAAATGTACCTTTAATTCATACATATCATACAATATATGAGGATTATACCCATTACTTTTCTCCTAACGCTAAAATTGGACACTATATGGCCTCTAAATTCTCAGCTCATATATTAAATCAATGTAATAATGTAATCGCACCAACAACAAAAGTTGAAAAATTACTAAAGAGCTATGATGTTATTCCACAAATATCAGTTATCCCTAGTGGAATAAATTTATCAGCTTTTCTTGAACCAAAAGATGAAAATACTATAAATCAAATAAAAAATTCTCTAAAAATAAAAGAAGGAAATTTTATTATTGGTTTTGTAGGAAGAATTGCAAAAGAAAAGAACTTGGATGAATTATTTGAAATTTTCAAAAATATTCCTGAAGAAAATATTACTTTGATGATTGTAGGAAATGGCCCTTATAAAGAACAATTAATGGAAAAAAGTAAATCAATAGATAAACAAATTATTTTTACATCTATGATTAATCCTTCATTAATTCATCATTACTATAAATGCTTTGATTTATTTATGAGCTGCTCTTCTAGCGAAACTCAAGGTTTAACATATATTGAAGCTTTAGCTAGCGGGGTTCCAATTCTTTGTAAAAAGGATCCTTGTTTGGAGGATGTTTTAATTAATTATGTAAATGGATGGGATTTTAATAACCAAGTTGAAGCCAATTCTATATTTAGTAAATACTTCAAAGATGAGACTAATAGAAAAAATATGAGTGATAATGCTCAAAATCTTGCAAAAGTTAAATTCTCTTCTTCAAGTTTTTGTAACAGAGTATTAGATTTATATGATTCATCAATTAACATCAATCAAGCCATTAATAATTTAAAATATATGGCTATATAAAAAAATCCTTTTAGTTGATTCTTATTCAACTAAAAGGACTCTCTTTTATTATTATGATCTTTTATCAATATATAAATACCATAGAATCCACAGCCCCATAATATTATATCTTCATAAGCTTCAAAAATAATCGATTTTACACCAGTCATTCCCCAAATAATAAGTAAAATCATTAATAATTTATTTTTATTATTATAATTAGAATAAATTACAATGCTTAAACTAATTAAAGGACAAGGCATTAAAAATAAAGCAGTAAGAGGATATTCATGACCTAAGAGAAAACTAATTAAGGGATATAATAAAACTATAATAAAGAAAATAAAATTTAAAAAATTAGGTTTGTTTAATATATCATTTTTATTTTTAAATGATTCATAAATAAAAAAACTTCCACATAAGAAAAAAAGTGGCGCAGCAAAATAATATTGAATTGGATATTTCCCATAATACATAAAAAATACTATTGAAACAAAAATATTACTGATACCTAAAAATACTTTTGGTAAAAAATACTTTTTATTTCTATAAGCCAAGATTAAACTCATTAAAATTAGAACAATTAATATCAACTGAAAAACTAGAGTATTTGAATTATATTTACCTATAATTTCAAAAAATGTATTCTTATTCATATAAATCTCCATTAATAAAAATCAATTTGTGTTATTTATCATTTAGAAGTATGCTTAAACAAAATATTAGAATCAATAAAGCTATAAAAAAATGTCACAAAACAAAACAAAGTGAGACAGGTTAAGAAATGAATAAACAAAAACAACAATCAAGAAACTGGCTAACTCAAGCTTTTTTAATATTAATGGAAGAATATCAATATAAAGAAATTTCTATAACAAAGATTTGTGAAAAAGCTGGTTTATCAAGAAAAACATTTTACCGAAATTTTAAAACTAAAGGTGAATTATTAAATGAATATGTTAAAGAGTTATGTATTGAATATTTTCATCAGTTTAAACATAGAGATGATGTTTATCTTAATCGAGTCTCTAAGATTTTCTTTAGCTTCTGGGGTGAACATAAAGATTTCTTATTTTTATTAAATAAACAAGATTTATTATATATATTGCTTATTCAATTTAATAAATTACTACCTCAAATTTATCTAAAATATAAAGCATTTCTACTAGATACTAAAAAGAAAACAGAAATTGAATATATTGCCTATTTTAATGCTGGAGGATTCTTTAATTTACTTGTAAAATGGCTAGAAAATGAGTGCAAAGACACTCCAGAAGAAATGGTAGAAATTATAAATAATTTTTATAATTTAAACTAAAAGATAAAAAAATCTCAAAGTCAAAAAAATTCGCTTTGAGATTTTAAATTTATTAATTATTTATGTGCTTCAATTGAAAAGGAGAACGAACATTTATCACTTCTGTATCTTTCCATTGATAAAGCAATTGGTATTGAGTCATGAATATAACTAACTGTTTGAACATATTGAACAGGGGATTTCTCTGGTACATTTAACAAGGGAGCTTCGAAAGAACTGATCTTTTTTACTTCAAAAACTTTTTCATATTTTGTTACTTCATATTCATAATCTCTAATTAATAAATCTCTAATAGATTTTTCTGCTAAAGTTGTTTCATCCAACTCTGGTAAAAATCTTACAGGAATATATATTAAAGAAATTACTATTGGTTCATCATCCACATATCTCAATGTTCTAAATTTATAGAATTCTTGATTATCTGCACATTTAAATATTGCAACTAAACTCTCATCAGCAATAACTTTAGAAAATTCTAAAACTTTTCTTTTTACTGAGAATTTTAATCTTTCCATTTTTTCTTCAAAATCTTCAAAAGATGCTACAATATCCTGTTCAATCTTTTTCTCTTTTACAAAAGTACCTTTACCTTTTTCTCTTAAAACAATTCCATTATTTTCTAATTCTTTTAATGCTTGTCTAACAGTTGGTCTACTAATTGAATAAATTTTACTTAACTCATCTTCTGTTGGAAGAAAAGTTCCAGGTTCAGCTTTTTTACAAAATTCCAAAAGAATCTCCTCTAATTGATAATATAGAGGGACTGGAACTTTCTTCTTTAAGCTGTGTTTTAAAAAAAAAGTTATCTATCACTTATTAACCTCATGAATAATATTTTGTTAATTTGTAATAACAAAATAACATATTATTTTTTTTAATTCAACTAATTTATTTTACATTATAAAAATAACAAAATTGGATAATTTAAAGAAAAACTGTTGCTAAATATCTAAAAGTACAATATGAAGAACTAAAAATATTTAGCAACAGAAATACCAAAAGTTACCTTTGCACTCTACCAGTACCATTTCCCTTTACTAATTGTATTAACTCATCTTTTGTTATCAATGAAAAATCGCCTACAATCGAATGTTTTAAACAAGAAAGAGCTACAGCATAATCCAAAGATTCTTGAACCGAATAATTTTGATAAAGACCAAATATTAAGCCTGCAGAAAAGCTGTCTCCGGCTCCTACTCTATCTACAATGTCATTAATGCTATATTTTTTTGAAAAACATGCTGAATCTCTTGTAGCTAATAAGGCACTCCAATCGTTATGATTAGCAGAAAAACTTTCTCTGAGTGTAATACCTATTTTCTTAACATTAGGATAATCATTAAAGATTTTTTCACACATTTTTAAATATGATGACTTATCTAATTCTCCGCCTTCAACGTCTGAATCATTTTCATAACCTAATGATTTTTGAAAATCTTCCTCATTGCCAATTAATACATCAGCATATCTAGCTAATATTGGCATAATATCTTGAGCACTCTTACCATATTTCCATAATTTTTTTCTAAAATTTAAATCACAAGAAATGGGAACATTATTTTTTTTAGCTTTTTTCATTGCTAAAATTACTTGTAAAGCAGCTCCTTCAGAGATAGCCGGAGTTATTCCTGAAACATGAAACCAAGCAGCATCACTAAATATATTATCCCAATCTAATTGATTATCATCAATTTTGCTAATTGCTGAATCAGCTCTGTCATAAACTACCTTAGAAGGGCGTTGATTAGCTCCTGCCTCAATGAAATAAATACCTAATCTATCAGAAGTTTGTTTAATAAAGTTGGTGCCAACATTATGATATCTTAATGTATTTTTACAACTATCACCTATAGTATTCTTAGGTAATAAAGTAACAAATTCAGTATCAAGTCCTAAATGGGATAAAGCTACAGCTACATTAGCTTCTCCACCACCAAAGGTTGCTTCTAATAATGGAGATTGAAATAATCTTTCATTTTGGATTGATTTTAATCTCAACATTATTTCACCAAAAGTTACAATTTTCATAAATTCTCCTATTCAACCAAATGAATCAAATAATTAAGATTTGGAATTTCTAAATATACCGCTTTCAATTTCCCATTAGCATATTTTTTAGTATCCTCAAGAGCTTTTACACCATAAGGTTCTAAATAATTTAATGCTCTAACAATTGATGCTGTATGAAGACCTATATGAAAGCTCTGATCTTTCATTGGTTCATAAACAAATTCTAAATCACTAGCAATAAACATTGAAGAATTACCTGGTTTGCTTTCTATTTGAAAAATATTTGAAAACTCTCTTCCAAATGCATCAGTTACTTCTTTATTCCCGATGTATAATCCACTATGTGCAATTGATAAATTCATCACTTTTTTTACACAAACATCAAGCAATTCTTCAATTTTATCAAAATCTCCACTTTCAATACTATTTGTTGGAACAATCCAAGTTCCCCCACAAGCTACTACATTATTAAGAGCTAAATAATCATTAACATTGTTTTCTTTTACTCCGCCTGTAGGCATAAAACTAACATCTGGATAGACGGAAGAAAAAGCTTTTAACATATTAACTCCACCAGATAATTCTGCTGGGAAAAACTTAAGAATTGATAACCCTAATGAAACAGATTGTTCTATTTGAGATGGATTACTAACTCCTGGAATGCATAAAATATTATTTTTTAAACAATACTTTACAATTTCTGGGTTAAATCCTGGTGCAACAATAAATGTTGCACCATTATCAATTGCAGATTTAGCTGAATCTAAAGTTAATACTGTACCAGCACCAATATTCATATTAGGATATTTTTCTGAAATTTCCTTAATAATTTTACCAGCAGAATCAGTTCTATAAGTAACTTCTATTACATTAATATTCTTTTTGAGTAATAGTTTAGCTAACTCTAAAGCTTTATCTACGGAGTATGCTTTTACTACAGGAACAACACCTACTCTTTCTAGTAAATCTTTTATTTCCATGTTATTTTCCTTATTTTTTCTTTACATATGGAGAGTGTGCAATTGAATATGCAGGAACTGGGAAATCAATGTCATCAAAATTATATAAAACAGGTAAGCGATTTAAAGTATGCATAGTGGCTTTTAAGCCTTCTAATAATTCTTCAATCATTTTTGGAGGGACTCCCATGATCATATCTGAATCAGAAGCATATCCATGTCTTTTATCACCTAAATCTGCAATTGCAAAACAAAGTTTATTTTCTAAAATAGGCATTGATAAAGTCTCATAACAACTAGCACCATGGCCATTTGTCTTCAATTCAACTTTTCCATCGCCATGATTCCAAGTATTAGCGTATTCAAGTTCTAACATTTGAGTTGGATTCCCCCAAATTTGGATAACAGTTGGAATATTAGGAATAATATCTAAAGGGCATACACTAACAGCTTTATATTTTCCTTTTTCAAAACACTTCATACCATTAAATACTACTGAAGTTTGTTCTAAATCTTTAGCAAAAGCACCTACTACATTTTTAGCAAATCCTTCAGGAACTTCACCAATACCCATAGCTAAATCAGCTACTGGACATAATTTATTAGTATTTTCTTTAGTAATAGCTACTGGAATTTCATAATATCTTGAAAAACCAATTACATTACAAATTACTTTCTTTCTTTCAATCCATTGATATTCTTTAGGAACATCTTCAACATTTTCATATAAAGTAATACCTACAGGTTTATTCTTTAATTTTAGAATTTGTTCAAATTCAACCCCAATTTTATTTAATTGTTCAACAGTCATATCAAAATCTCCTTATTTAATATCATTTAATGGATAAACAGGCTTATTACCTAATAATACTTGAGCAATATTTTCTGCTGCTTTGTATTTCAAAGTATTTAAACTTTCTTCAGTGTAAAAACCTGTATGATCGGAAATTACTACATTATCTAAATTTCTATATGGATGATCTTTTGGAACTGGATCCATTTTAAATACATCTAAACCAGCACCAGATAACTTCTTAGCTTTTAAAGCTTCAATTAATGCATCATCGTCAACCATTCCACCTCTAGCTGTATTAACTAGAATTAAATTCTCTTTAACTAAAGACAAGAAATGTTTATCAATCATATTTGCTGTTTCAGCTTTTTCAGGACAATGAATAGAAATAATATCAGAATTTTCAGCTAAATAGTCTAAAGAAACTTTTTTACAACCAGCAGCTTTAATTTCTTCTTCATCTTTATAAGGATCATAAATTAAAATTTCTTTTGGAGAAAAACCACTAATTTTTTTTGCATATTTTGATCCAATATGACCAAAACCAATAATACCAACAACAGAATCCTTTACTTGATGGATTTTATAAACAGACATCAAATTCCATTCACCATTAAGAATTCTATTATATTTGAATGTTGTTCTTCTGATACAATCCAAAGTCAAAGCCATTGCTTGGTCAGAAACAGCTTCATCTGCACCATAATCAGGAACTCTTGAAACCCAGATACCCTTTTGGGTTGCTGCATCAACATCAACATTGTTATAACCAACACCATATCTAGAAATAACTTTACATTTTTTCATTTTTGCAATTTCTGGTGCCCCTAATTGGTGTAGATTTAATAAAACACCATCTGCATCTTCAACAATTTGTTGTACTTCTTCTTGTGATTTTGCATCACAAACTACTAATTCAGCATCAACTTTTGCTAATGCTTCTCTTTCTGGGGCATAAGATGAGAAACGATCATCTGTAACAATTACTTTAAATTTTGCCATCTTTTATTCTCCTTTTCATAATTTTTTTCGATTAACAAACTCAATTATTTGGCATTAATTTATATTTGTCAATAACAATTTACATAATTATGTTAAAATGTATTTACAAATTTATTTAAAAATATCTTTACATATAGAAATTTGAGTGCTAATATTTCACTATCGAGCTAAGAAAGGAGTAAAAATTATGACAAATTCAATTAGCGATTGGAAAATCTCAACAAAGAAAATGTATGGCTTACAAGAAATAATTAGTCCTGAAAAGTCTACACTTACAAAAGCTTTATATGCTTACAGATTAGATTTAAAGAAATCTATGTCTCAAAATATAGTAAACGACAAACTAGAATTATCTTTTGTACTGATAGAAGGCGAAGCAAAATTAAAAATTGATGATAAAGAATATTCAATGAATAAATTTGATTCGTTTTATATCACATCTAAAACCTCTGTAGTAATTAGAACTGATAGTGAATGTACTTTTTACATTGGTGGAGCTATTGATGATGGATTTGGAAAATTCTTCTTCCATAAATTTGATAACACTCAACCTATTGGAGATACAAAACAAATTCATGGACAAGAACCTTATCAAAGAGATGTTTATATGACTTTAGGTCCTAAAGTAGAAGCTTCTAGATTAATAACAGGCTTAACCTGGAGTGAAGAAGGTAAATGGTCAAGCTGGCCCCCACATGAACACGAAAAAGATTTAGAAGAAGGGTATTGGTATTTTGATATGCCAGCTCCAAAGTTTGGAATTCATCTCAGCTATGAAAAATCTGGGGAAGTAACTAATGCTCATATTGTAAGAGATGGCGATATGATTTTAGCACCATATGGTTATCATCCAACCGTTGCTGCTCCAAGTAACAAAAATGCTTATTTCTGGATTTTAGCAGCTCATTCACATACTAGTAGACGTTATGATTTAGCAAATAACGATAGTGCATATCTATAAATATTAATATAGGAACAAAAAATGGAAGCTTTAGTTAAATACAAAAAAGGTGATGGTTTTTTAGAACTACAAGATATTGAAAAACCTCAAATCGGCGACAATGAAGTATTGATTGAAATAAAAGCTGCAGCAATATGCGGAACTGATCTACATATTTATCATGATCAGTTCCCATATTGGCCTCCTGTAACTCTTGGACACGAATTTTCAGGAATTATAGTTGAAAAAGGTAAAAATGTCTCAAATTGGAAAATTGGAGATAGAGTTGTTGGAGAACCTCATACCTTAGCTTGTGGAACCTGTTATTACTGTAGAACAGGTAATATACAAAATTGTAATTCTAAGAGATCTCCTGGTTGGGGAATAGATGGATGTTTTACAAAATATATGAGATATCCAGAACCAAAACTATTACATAAATTACCTGATTCAGTTTCATTTGAAGAAGGATCTTTAATTGAACCTTTAGCTAATGTTGTTACAGATGTAATAGAAAGAGGAAATATTCACGCTGGAGATAATGTTGTAGTAATTGGACCTGGCCCCATTGGTCTTATGGCCTGTATGGTTGCAAAAGCTGTTGGAGCTGGAAAAGTATTTCTTTTAGGAACAGATGAAGATGAAGCAATTAGAGCCCCACTTGCTAAAAAAGCCGGTTATATAGACTTATTTATCAATTCTATGAAAGAAGATGCTCAAGAAATAATTAAAAAACATACTAATGATTTAGGTGCAGATTTTGTAATAGAAGCTAGCGGTTCTCAAGGAGGAATTGCATCTGCAATAGCGGTAGCAAGAAAATATGCAACAATTGTTGGAATTGGTCTTCCTGTTAGAGATACAATTAATTTCCCTTACTTACCAGCTATGAAAAAAGTCTTAACCCTTGTCTTCAATATGTCAACAGCTTATACATCTTGGGATAGATCAATTAATTTAGTAGCAAGTAAAAAGCTTGATTTAAACCCACTGATTAGTGATGTTGTACCACTTTCAAAATGGGAAGAAAGCTTTAAAAAACTTGAAGCTAAACAAGGTATAAAAATAGTATTTTCATTTAACTAATATAAAAAATTATATACAAAAGGAGTAACAAATGAAAAAAAGTATTATTTTGTTGTTATTGTTAACAACAATTTGTGCATTTGGTTTTGCACAAGGTCAAGAAGAAGGAGCAGCTGAAGAAAAAACTTATGTCTTTAAGTTTGCCCACTCAATGTCAGAACAAAGTGTTAGACATCAATCTATGGAACTTTTTAAAAAAGAACTTGAAGAAAAAACAAATGGAAGAATCAAAGTTGAAATTTATGCTAATGGCGTTCTAGGTTCAGAATCTGAAGTAATCGACATGGTAAAAACAAACAATGTTCAAGGAGCTAGAGGATCTCAATTTGAGAAAGCTAATCCTAAATATATGATTTATAATATACCATTCGTATTTAACTCATCTAATGAATTTAATTATATTCTTCACTCAGATTTTGAAGAAGCTATTGCAAAAGATGCTCAAAAAAATGGTTATTATATCCCTGCAACAGGTATTGCTGGTGGCTTTAGACAATTTACAAACAATGTACGCCCAATCAATACCCCAGATGATATTAAAGGTTTAAAAATGAGAGTCCCACCATTAGAACCTGTACTAAAAGCTATGGATGCCCTTTCTGCAAATCCACAACAAGTTCCATATAAAGAAACATATATGGCTTTAAAAACTGGTGTTGTTGATGGTCAAGAAAACCCATTCTCAAATACTTATGATATGAACTTTGATGAAGTACAAAAATACCTATCAATCGGTAACTATATCATTTGCCCAGACTGTCTATTTGTAAGTAATACCTGGTATCAAGCCCTTCCTGATGATTTAAAAACTATCTTTAATGAAGTATCTAAAGAAGCAATGGATTGGAGCACCGAAAACTGGTTAGCATCCGAAGAACCAATTGCAAAAGAACTAGAGCAAAACTTAATTACAAATGTAATTTCAGATGAAAACCTTCAATTATTCAGAAACAAAATGGGGCCTGTTTATGATTACTTTATTAAAAAAGGCGATTTCACTCAAGCTGATTTAGATGATTTGAATTCACGCTTAGAAGAATATAGAGCTAATCAATAAGAAATAATAAATAGCCTATAGATAAACTCTATAGGTTATTTATCTACTAGGAGGTATATCTTGCAAAAATTAAATATATTTTTTAAAAAATTAGCAAATATCATTGAACTTATCTTAAGCTTTTTACTAGCATTCATTTTTATTTTTATGTGTATTCTTGTAATATTAAGATACTTTTTTAATTCAAGTATTTATGGCGGAAACGAGATTCTTGAATATCTATTTATTTACATTACTTCTTTAGGGGCTGCTGCCTTAATATTTTATGATGAACATATCAAAGTGAATTTTTTTCCATTTAAAAATGAGACTTTAAAAAATATACAAAATATAATAATAAATTTTCTAATGTTATTCTTATGTTCAATTATTTTAAAGCTTTCCTTTGAATGGATTGGTAATGTAGGACAATTCCCAACTCCTGTATTACATATCAAACAAATGTGGGCACAAATTTCAATTCCAATAGGATTTATTCTTTCTATTATATTTTTAATTTCTAAGATTATTTGTGATTTCATTAAATTAATTAAGGGAGAAAAATAATTATGACACTTTTAGTAATAACATTAATTTGTTTTATAATATTAGGAATGCCAATAGGATATGCATTAGGCTTATCTGGAACTTGTTATTTCATGTTTTGTAATCCAAGTTTAATCAGTCTCCTTCCAGAAAGAGTTTTCTCAGGAATGGATTCGTTCCTTTTACTCTCACTACCCCTATTTATTTTAATGGGATTAATAATGAATGCAGGTAATCTAACAGCAAGAATGGTAAATTTAATGATGGTACTTGTTGGTAGAGTTCGAGGTGGTCTTGCTGTAGTAAATGTTATGGTAAGTATGGTTTTTGGTGGAATTTCTGGTTCCTCAGTATCAGATACAGCATCCGTTGGAGCAATTCTTATCCCTGAAATGGAAAAAAATGGATATAGCAAAGAATTTGCATCAGGAGTTACGGTTGCCTCTTCAACGATGGGAATGATAATACCGCCGAGTATACCAATGCTTATTTATGCATCGATTTCGATGGAATCTGTTGGTAAATTGTTTGTTGGAACAATGATTCCAGGAATTTTAATTGGTTTATTTATGATTGTAATTACAATTTTCTTAGCAAAAAAAAGAAATGTACCAAAAACAAACATAAGGATAAATTCAAAAGAAACAAGAAAACTTTTCAAGGAAGGAATCTTAGCACTTTTAATGCCTCTATTAATTATTGGAGCAATTGTATTTGGTATTACAACCACAACTGAAGCTGCAGCATTAGGAGCTTTATATGCTTTTATTATAGGATTTTTTGTTACAAAAACACTTAAGAAAGAATCTTTTATACCTATATTAAAACAAACAATAAAAATGAGTGCAAGCTGTATGATTGTTATTGCATTTTCAAAAATGTTTATTTGGATTCTTGCAGTAGAACATGTTCCTGAAAATATGCTTCTATTTATTGAAAGCTTGCATTTATCAAAATGGGTAATTTTATTATTTGTTGATTTAATTATTTTGTTCATTGGTATGTTCTTAGATGTAAGTCCAGCACTTATGTTAATAACTCCAGTATTCTTACCAGCTATGACAAGCATTGGTGTTGATCCTATTCAATTTGGAGCAATCTTAATTACTGGATTAGCAATTGGACTCGTAACACCCCCTGTTGGAATGTGTTTAAATGTTGCTTCCTCTATTACTAATTTGAGTATTATAAAAATTTTTAAAGCAGCAACTCCATTTGTATTAGCAAATATCTTTACTTTAATTTTAGTAACTTATGTCCCTCAAATCAGTCTAGCTTTACCTAATCTGATTAAATAAATACTCAATGTTTACACATTAAAACTAGTCTGATTAAAACTAATCAGGCTAGTTTTTTTAAATCTATTTTACTTATTAAGCATAAACACATATACTTAAATTAAAGATGCTTTAAAAAGGAGCCATATATGCCAAAAACTTTAATTTTATATTATTCACTTGAAGGTACCACTGAAGGGTTAGCAAAAAATATTGCAAAACAATATCAATTAGATTTTGAAAAAATTCAGCCTTACAAAGAAATAAAATATAAAGGTTTTTTAAAATATGTTTTTGGAGGATTCCAAGTTATATTTAAAAAATATCCAAAATTAAAACCATTGAAATCTAATTTAGATGCTTATGATACAATTATTATTGGCTCCCCTATTTGGGCTGGACAACTAAGTCCTGAAATTTATTCTCTATTTTTAAAAAATATCATAAAAAATAAAAATATATATATTTTCTACACTTGCAAAGGCAGTGACAATACACCATTAGAGAATATTAAATCTTTAATTGAAAAAGACAATAAAATCATATCTTCTTGCCAATGCATCACTCTCGATGCAAAGTTTAAAGCAGAAAAGGCAAACTTAATAAATTGGATTGAAACTATTAATTCCTAGGGAATCTATAAATTTTATTTTTTTCTTTACAATTATATAGATTATCATCAGCTCTTGTTAATAATTTCTGATAATTATTTTCATTGGCTAAAAATTCTGCGCACCCATAACAAAAACTTGAAGAAGGAACTATAAATCCCATTTTAGCAGTTATTTTATTATATAAATTTTCAATCATTAAATTTATTTCTTTTAAATCATAATTAGGACATATAAGAACAAATTCATCACCACCCCATCTACCAAAAAAATCTTCTTCTCTTTTATGTTGGTTAAACCCTTGTGCAAAAGTTTTAATTATTTTATCACCAAAAACATGACCATAACTATCATTAATTTCTTTTAATCTATTGATATCCATAATAGCGATAGCAAACTTATCACCAGTTGCTTTTGCTTTATCAAAAATTTTTATTAAAAATTCTTGGGTTTTGTTTCTATTATACGAAGAAGTTAAAACATCCATTTCAGCCAAATATCTAAGTTTTCTTTCATTGACTAAATCCTTTAAATCAACTTCAATTGCAGATCGAAACTCTTTTAATAAGCTTTTATAATCTATACTAAAACTATTTTTCTTATTGTCTAAAACACAAATTGTACCAAAGAATTCTTCATTAGGCCAATGAATAGGAACCCCATAATATGAAACCATATTTAGTTTAACATCTGAATTATCTTTCCAGATTTCAGAGTCTAAAGCATCATCAATCGATAGTTCATTATCGTCCCCAATTACTGTTTCACAATATAAACCAGAACCTAGAAGGCCTTTATCACCTTCTTCATATGGATTATCCACATTCTGGCTTTTTAAAAAAACCACCATTTCTTTTTCAGTAATTTGCATAATTAATCCAGCTGGAACATTAATAATTCTTGCCATTATATTAATAATTCTCTGCCATTTCTCAATAATTTGTTTACTAATTGTTGGCATACTAGAATCAGTAATAGCGACTTCTCTTTTTTCTTTCTTTTCTCTTAAGAAAACTTCTGTTGTTTTTCTCATATATTGACTCCATAAATAAACACTACATACGACTAAATACCTTCTCAACTGCTAGATAAGCAACTTCTGGATCAAATTGAGTACCTGCTTTATCTAAAATTTCTTTTATTGCGATTTCTTTTGTAAAAGCTTTTCTATATGGGCGATCTGAAACCATAGCATCATAAGCATCAGCTATAGATATAATTCTAGCCTCTAAAGAAATATCTTCACCTTTTTTCCCATTTGGATAGCCCTTCCCATCCCATCTTTCATGATGTTCTAAAACTATATTTGCAATATGATTCAAATCTTTATTTTTAACTAATATTTGATATGCATAATTAGGATGCTTTTTAACAATATCATATTCATCCTCAGTTAACTTATCATTTTTATTTAACACTTCTTTTGGAATTATTGTTTTACCAATATCGTGAATTAACCCCGCATAATAAATTTCTGATATTTTACTATCTTCAAATCCTAAGTGATGAGCTATTTGTTTAGAATAATTAGCTACATTTTGACTATGATCTTTTGTATATTGGTCATGGATTTCTAAAAAACTTGTTAAAGTTATAACCATATTTTCTAAAACACTTAACTGAAGTTCTTTATATTTCTTTTCATTAATTCTTATCTCATCTCTACATCGATTCTTTTTCTTAGATAATCGAATGAGGTTTCTTATCATTTCATTAACAATAAAGTCATCAACATCATCATCCTTTAAATTTGTTAAATTAAAATAAAAAGGATTTTCATATAATTGACCTTTCCAAATTATTAAAGGATGTAATTCTATTATTGTTTTTATGAATTTATTTGAAAACTTGTTTATATTATATCTACATATTGCAGAGACTGGATAAGAGTTAAATAATTCTTCATTTAATAAATACTCATAATCCATTATTCTTTTAAACCCATCATCATAGTTTAAAACCCAGCTTAACTCTCCAGTAACCGCTAAAGCTGAATATCCTTGAGATAAAGCAGAATTTGCTAATTCTTTTAATAAATTTAGCATTTTCCTTGGTTCAAAATCCCCATCTTTGGAATAAGCTTCATTTTTATCTAAAAAACTTAACTGATTACTTTGTATAACCTGATTTAAATCAATGAAATTTGATAGTTTCTTTTTTATTAAATCAGTATCCAAATCACCATTAATATAAATACATTTCTCATTCTTTTGAATTCTTGAAACAATATAAGCGACAATAACATCAGTATTCAAATCATTATCAAATTCCTCATATAACAATACAATATGGTTATTAGGTATCACACGATTCATACTTTCAAAAATTTGATTTAAAGACATCTATTATTACTCCTATAGTACTTTTAATATAAAAAATACTAGTTTACTTAGATAATATCATAAAATTATTATAATTAAAATTATATATTAAAATCTATTCATATAAAAAATCAATTATTATGTAATCTAATTAAATAGTTATTATTAAACATTTAATTAAAAAATAACTTTTTCTAAATCAATAAATATTATAAGCTTTCTATTAATAAAACTAAAAAGGATTAAAAAAATGAGTAAAACACAAAAAATCAGAACTACTATAACCTTTATATTTCTTTTACTATTTCCTATAACATTAAATTTCTTCTCTCCATATATTTCTATTAATGGCGCTATGAATGGGATTATTTCTGGAAGTATTTTACTTTTCATATTTATGTTTATTTTTTCTATATTTTTTGGTCGGGCTTGGTGTGGTTGGATCTGCCCTATGGCTGCTTTAAGTGATGTTTCATTAAAAATAAACAATAAAAATGTTAATGCCAAAAAATTAAAAATAATTCGTTATTCTATATTTTTCATCTGGCTCAGTATAATCATTATTATGTTTATTCTTTCAGGGGGAATTAAGTCAATAAAACCTTTATATATGACTGAAAATATTATTTCAGTTGATGCTCCAGTAAAATATATAATTTATTATTTTGTTTTGTTAACCTTCTTTTTCTTAACAATAATCATTGGAAAAAGAGGTGCTTGCCATACCATTTGTTGGATGTCCCCATTTTTAGTTGCAGGTTTTCATGTAGGCAAATTCTTAAGAATTCCACAACTAAGAATTAAAGCAAATGCAGATAATTGCATTCAATGTGGCCTTTGCAATAAAAAATGTCCCATGAGCATTAATGTAGTAAAAGAAGTAAAAAATAATTCAATTAATACATCTGATTGTATATTATGTGGAGAATGCATTGTTGCATGTAAAAAAGATGTATTACACTTTGGTATAAAATAATAAAGGATATATAATGATTCCTAAAGAAACAAAACTTAGAATTGCTAGAGCAACAGATAATCTTGATGAAATAACTAAAATGTACATAAATGGATTAGGTTTTGAACTATTGGGCCATTTTGAAGGACATAAAGGCTTTAATGGATCTATTATAGGCCATAAAAAACATAATTATCATTTAGAATTTACTCATAAAGATGGAGATATAGTTGGGAGTGCCCCTACAAAAGAAAATTTATTAGTTTTTTATTTTTCTGATACAAATATTTGGGAAGTCACATGCAAACAAATGATAAAAGCTGGCTTTAAAGAAGTAAAATCCTATAATGTTTATTGGGATGTTGTTGGAAAAACCTTTGAAGATATTGATGGGTATAGAATAGTTTTACAAAATAGAGAATGGACAACATAATTATAAATACTGGTATTTAATTGAATTAAATACCAGCATAATCACTAAATTTATAATACCTAATATTGCCAAGAATTATATTCAAAAGGCTGAACAGCACTCTCTGTTTTATCATCCTTTTCTTTCTTACAATACTCAATATAATCATTATATATCTTTTTAATATCTGCACCTTCAAGTTGAGGTATTACAACGCTTGCTTCTGTTAAGAAATGTAATTCATCTCTACCTAATTCTCTACCTTTTTTGGTATGAACATCATAAGCATAATCTTGCATTTGAACCCCTCTTCCATGAGCAAATTCTTTTATAATTGTATTCTTTACATTATCACTAGATCTTTCTTTTTTTTGTTTACATAAATATCTTATTGCATGAACAAAAAACATTGGTCTATCTCCATCATTATACAAAAACTCTCTTCTAACATTGTTTAATGTATAAATCAATTCTGGTGCATGAATATCTCCAAAACCAATATCTTCCACACTAATACTCAATAAACGTCTCCACATTTTATCTTCAAATTGGGGAGAAGTAATATACATCTCATATGCAGCACATAAAGCATTAAATTCTAGACCTCTTCTTATAGATTTCTGAAGTAAAGAAATCACTTCATCTCCTGAGAGACCATTTCTTGTTTTAATTTGTGCCCATGGGTCATACGACATAAAATCGCTCATAAAACCTCCATAAAAACTTTATTTTTTATCCTTTAATTCCTGAAGAAGAAACCCCTTCAACAAAATATTTTTGCGTTATAATGAATAAAATTATTATTGGTATAACAGCCAAAGAAGCGCCCGCTAATTGCACTGGAATATCTGCACCACCACGTTCTTGGAATAACTTTAAAGCAGGTGTTATTAATTGAGTATTTATTGAATTAATAAACAAATAAGGGTCTAAAAAATTATTCCAAATATTAATAAAACTAAATAATATTGTAGTAGCTATAGCAGGACCAGATAGAGGAATAAATAATTTTAATAATATTGTTTTATGAGTTGCTCCATCTATATATGCAGCTTCACAGAAATCATTTGGTACAGATTGAAAAAACTCTGTTAGCAATAAGAGATAAAAAACTTCACTAACCTCTGGTAAAATTATAACCCATAATGAATTTAATAAATGCAAATTCTTAAAGAACAAATATCTAGGAACCATTGTGGTTTCACCAGGAATCATTAAGGTTGCTAATAAAACAGCCATTATTAAGCTACTAAATCTAAATTTTAATCTGCTAAATGCATATGCAGCTGGTAGTGTAACAACTAATCTCAAAACAATAATTATTAAAACAGTTTGAATTGTATTACCATACCAATCAAAGAAATTCTTATGAAAAAATACCGTCTTATAATTATCTAATATTGGAGTAAAGCTATAAAACAAAGGCTTATATGCTAAACCCGCTGGTCTAAAAGAAATGGCAATCATCATTATAAATGGATATAACATTAATATACCTAAACCCCACATAATTAGTGTAAATACTAGATTACTTTTTTTTATTGATTTATCCATATATTTCTTATCCTTTGAACAACGCCATTTATAAAAATAATGAATGCAGTGAAAATTACCCCTTCTGCAGCAGCTAGAGAAAATTTCATATAAGTAAATGCATCATCATAAATCTGTAAAGCAAGTACTTTAGTTGCAACACCAGGTCCACCATTAGTTAAACTGATAATAATTGAATAGTTTCTGAACGAATTAATTATAGTAATTACCAATAATAAAAAGAAAGTCGGCATTAAATGAGGAATAATTATTTCTTTCACCTTTTGGAAAAAAGTAGCTCCCTCTAGTTCAGCAACTTCTATATGGTATGGTGGAATTTCCTGTAAAGCAGCTAAAAAAGTAATTATATTAAAAGCCAGTGCAACCCATGCTCCAATTAAAGCAGTAACAATCAATGCTAAACTTGGACTGTTTAACCATTGAGGCACTACAGGCAAATTTAAAAGCCTAAAAATGGCATTAACAGGACCTTTAGTAGGATTTAATAAATATTTCCAAACAATACCTACAGCAATTATATTTGTTACATAAGGCATGTAAAAAAACGTTCGTACAATAACTCTACCTTTAAATTCTTTATTAAACAAAATTGCTAAAAACATTGAAAGTATCATTAAAACAGCCGTATATACTAAAGAAAAAATCATAGTATTAGCAAATGAAATCCAAAAAGTTTTACTAGATAAAATTTTTATATAATTAGATAAACCTACAAAAGTTATATCATTTAATCTCTGAACAGAATTTCTATTTAAAAAACTAACTAGAAATCCATATAAAATCGGATAAAATTTAAAAAATACAAACATAATAATAAATGGAGCAATAAACATATATGCAATTTTATTATCTTTATATCGAATATTATTTTTTTTATTCCTCATAAAGTCTCCAAAACTTAATTAAATATAACTGTCCAATTATCTTGGACAGTTATATTAATTTAATTATTTAACATTTTCTATTACTTCATTAACTCTTGTTTCAATGTTTTCTAAAGTATTATCTAAAGTTTCTAAATCCATAAAGTATTTGTGTAATTCTTCATTTACAATTGCATTATATTCACTAGATACATCACCTAAAATATCTGAGTTTTGATTGCCCATACCATTATCAATAAAGCTATTATATAAATCATCAAGTGTTACTTGACCATTTGAAGCATCAGCAACTGGACCAAATACTTCAACTTTATCTTCTTCACTTAAGCTAGCTAAAGCCGGAATACCACCTTCATATTTCCATTGATTTTGTCCAACCCATAATACATATTTTAAAGCTGCATCTTTATGTTTTGCATTTTTATTAATACTAGAATAAGCCATAGAAATTAAGTTGTTATTTCCGTTTTCTCCAGCACTTGGTAATGGAGCAACACCATATTTCCAATCTCTTGGATAATCAGATTGACTGTTTAATAAACGTGTGAACCAGTTTCCTTGAGGGAACATTGCAAGATGGTCTCCTTCCATAGCATAATAGTTCCAAGAAACATTTTCTGCTTGCATTTCTGACACACTTGGTTGAACTTTATATTTATTTCCTAAATCATAATAGAATTTTACAGCTTCTTTTACTTGTGGGTTATTGAAATTACACATACCATCTTCAGTATATAAAGCAGCACCTTGTTGTTTTGCTTGGAAAAATTGGAAAGGATTATCAGCTAAAATAAATGAACCATAAATACCTTTATCTGCATCTGTTATCTTTTGTGCAATTGCTAGATAATCATCCCAGGTCCAAGGTCCACTTGGATAAGGTTCATTCGCAGCATCAAATAAATCTTTGTTATATAATACACAGAATACTTCTTTCTTTAATGGTACTGAATAATAATTCCCATCAGTTTCGTAAGGAATATTTGTACCCCAAATTTGTTCTGCATCTACACCAGAGGCTTTAACTAAATCATTTAAAGGAACAAAATATCCAGCTCTTACTCTATTTTGATAAGTTTTAGGACCTAAAGATTGAATAACATCAATATCTCCACCAGCTAATAAATCTAAATTAACTTTCATTACATGGTCATCATCATTACCAGGTGTTGGAGATACATCAACATGAATTCCTGTTTCTTTTTCAAAATCTAGGTTCATTTGATTATACCAATCATAGTTTGCATATGAAGCTCTACAAACTGTAGTAACAACATTTTCTTCATCTTTGCTTTCAGTTTTACCATTAGCAAATATAGGTAAACTAATTAGTAAAACTAAACTTAAAATAAATAACTTCTTCTTCATTTTCTCTCTCCTGAAAATATTAACAATAAAAATTATTAATACCTTTTTATATTAACAATAACTTAAAAATAAGTTTTTATTCTTGTTCCCCAATAATTTCTAAAATACGTTCTCTATAAGTTGTATTTCTTTCTTTCCATTCTGGACTAACTTTTGAACCTTCTAGATAAAATTCCTTTTCAGTCATTTTTCTTTCTTGGCCTAATCTTGTATGCTTATCAATTGCATACTCAGGAATTTCTGGTTTGATAGTACCATTTGCATAGCATTTCATAACCCAGTTATAAAGCTCATCACTACTTCTATCTTTCATTGATTCACATAAATATCTAACTGCATGAATTGCAAATAAACCTCTATCTCCATCTTGTGGGATTGTGTTTCTCATTGCATCTAAACTATGAATCATCATTGCTGCTGTTGGGTTTGCTAAACCAACATCTTCTACACTGATAACTCTCAAACGTTGCCATAGATATTCTTCTAATTCACGGCTTGTTTTCAACATTTCATATGCTAAAGTTGTTGCATTTTCTACGTGATTTCTTCTAATTTCTTTCTGAATTGCTGATATTACTAAATCTGCATCTATACCTGAAATTGTCTTATATTTTTGCCAGTGATCGTAATTATAAACTTCCATTTTCTTGCTCCATAGTATTTTATTAATGAAAGCAGTATACAAGAGTTTATAAGAAATAAAATACTAAATATGCTCAAAAACTTTTGAATTTGTCTCATCCTTTATTTATATAAAATTTCATGTTATTCTCTATATATGAAAATATTAAGAGAGTTTGTTCATGAACCAAAACTATTTGATAAAAGACACTTTTCTAATCTAATGCTTGAAAAAGAGCCCTTTAAAACCTGTGAAATAACACAAGGTGGATATGGAATATTAGACAATGATTTCTATGTAAAAAGGATTGCAAATAGAGGTTATCATGTATTTGTTTTTTGCTTATCTGGCAAAGCAAAATTAACAATGGAAGATGGTAGTGAATTCTTCTTAAATAAAAATGAAGTATTTATTTCAACTTCAACAGGACAAGGCCATAAAGAAGAAGCCTATGGCGATACACCTTTGGAAATGATTTGGTTTACAGTACTTGAAACTAGCACAAGAATACAACTATCCTTTTTAGATTATAGTGTTTTACCCTTTGAAAAAGGGGATTTATTAAAACAATACATTTTAGAACTTTTTAAAGAAGACGCATATCAAGATGCAAAAAGTTTTGAAGCAATTGGGTTATATGAACAATTATTTTTAATTACACTAGAGAGATCTTTAAACTGGATTGAAGATATCGAAAATAAATGGAAAAGAATAAAATTAGCTAAATTATGGGAAACTGTTACAACTAGAATCGATGAGCCTTGGTCGATTGAAGACTTATGTAGTGAAAGCAATACATCCAAAGCTCATTTACATCGCATTTGTAAAACTGTATTTAATTGTGCTCCTGGAGAAAAGGTAAGAGAATTAAAAATGGACAGAGCAAAATTTCTACTTCGAAATACCTTTACTACTATTTCTGAAATAGCAATTGCTGTCGGTTATGATAATCCTGCTACCTTTTCTGCAGCATTTAATAATTACTGTAAAATGAGTCCAAGAGAATACAGAAATCAAAAGAATCAACATTGAAAAACAGTAACTACAATTTATAGAATAAAATTAAACAATAAAAAAAGTTAAAATCTTATATACCGTCTTTATTACCTAAATTACTAATAACAAATCAACGAACTATTATTGACGTGACCTTTTATATTTATTACTAGTTGTCATTTTAATTTACACAATTAGCATAATAGACTTACTTCTAATATTTTTTAAAAAAACTACTTCTTTCTTCCTAATGTACAATCTTACAAAAAAATATTTATAAAAGAAATTCAATTACCCAAGGGTCTATATCATGAACTTCAAATTCTATTTGCTTATAATTCAAATAAAATTGAAGGAAATAAATTAAGTGAAGAGGATACAAGATATATTTATGAAACAAATACAGTTGAAGGAGTAAAAAATACAAATGACATCATTGAAATTGCAAATCATTTCAAAGCATTTGATTATTTACTTGATAGTATTTTTGAGCCTTTATCTGAAAAGATTATAAAACAATCCCATTTTATACTTAAAAATAGTACCTCTGATAGTCGTTTAGAATGGGTTAATGTAGGAGATTACAAACAAAGAAAAAATACCGTTGGAGGAATAAATACAACGGCCCCTAAAAAAGTTTCTGCTGAAATTAGAAAATTAATAACTGAATATTCTACTATCAATAATAAAACCTTAGAGGATATAGTTGACTTTCATTATAAATTTGAAATAATACACCCATTTCAAGATGGAAATGGAAGAGTTAGTCGATTAATAATGTTTAGAGAATGTTTAAAAAACAATATAAAACCTTTTATAATTGAAGATGAAATCAAGTTTTTTTATTACAGAGGGTTAAAAGAATATCCAAATCAAAAAGGATATCTAATTGATAATGTGGTATACTTGATTAAATAAAATTAAGTTTGTCTAAAAAAGACAAACCAGTTCAATTATGTAGTAAAAATAATTATTTATAACAATTAAAAATTAATAAGGATATTTAATATAAAATCAAATATCCTTATCTTTATTAAAATTCATCTTTAAATATAAATTTTTAAATTATAATATTTACTATAGGTTTTTTCTTAGAAATATCAACAAATTTTGCTTTAAATAGCATTCCTGGAGCTGCAAAAGCTGGAGCTTCATCAACAGTTACATCAATATAATTTCCAGTAACTCCTGTGAACTTTCCATTCTTTCTTTTTTGAAGAACTACTTCACACTCTTTATTCAATTGTCTTTCTAAGTAATTATTATATAATTCATTAGATAAATCTCTTAATTCTTTAGCTCTTTCATCTCTAACATATTCAGGGACTTTATCTTTAGATTTATAAAGAGCAGTATTTGGTCTTGGTGAGAATGGGAAAACATGCAATTGAGTAAAACCATATTCTTTTAAGAATTCATAAGTTTCCTTAAATTCTGATTCTCCTTCTCCTGGAAGTCCAGAAATAATATCTGCTGCAATAAATGGATCATCTTTGATTTCTTTTAATCTATTAACCACATAAGTTAAATGAGCTTTATCATATTTTCTATTTACTCTTTTCAAAACAACATCACTAGCACTTTGTACAGGAATGTGGAAATGGGGTTGTAATCTAGGATCTTTTAAAGTCTCTAAAAGTCTCTCATCAATATGATCAGCTTCTAAAGAAGATAATCTTAATCTAATATTTGGGCCTAAAGCTTTAAGTAGTTTTTCTAATAATCCACCTAAACCATCATTTTTATGGTCATACATAGTTAGATTAACGCCAGTAAGCATAATCTCACTATAACCTTGTTTTTCTAAATCTAGAGCTCTTTCAACTACTATATCGCTATCAAGACTAACAGCCTTTCCTCTAGCAATATGAACTCTACAGAAATAACAATTATTATCACAACCATCTTGAACTTTTAAATAAGCTCTATTGTGATAAGAAAATGATGCGGCTGCATAATCAAATACACTAGCATCTTCATCAACAAAGGTAGTAATTGCACTCTCTAAGTTCATACCACTTTGTAATGCTGCATTAATATGTGTTGGCAGTTTTAATAATTGAGCTTTTTTTGATAATGGAACTACAACTATATTTTCTGCTAATTCTCTTATTTCCTTCGCATTTAATTGTGCATAACATCCTGTTACTACACAAATACCTATATTAGCAAATTTACGTATCATTCTTCTGGCTTTTTGCTCAGCTTTACTTGTTACTGTACAAGTATTTACTATATATATTTCAGCTACGTCTTTATCTTTTACAATAGAAAAACCTTCTTTTGCAAAAGCGTCTGCTATTCCTTCACTCTCACATTGGTTAAGTCTACAGCCCAATGTGTAAACACAAACATTCACCTAGTCCTCCTGGGATACTAAGTCCTGCATAACATAATCTAAAGCGCCCTTTAGTCCCATTCTCATTTGTTTCGCATAAGGATTATATTTCTGTAAATCATGGAATAATTGAATAGGATCATTACAGGTTTGTTCAACAATAGACATCAACCTCCTATAACCTGTTGTAGCAAGTTCAGTTGGTTGAAGAGCAAGTTCATCTAGCACTCTTCCTACGAAGTGTGTAATACCTTGCGACCAAGCAGCTTCTCTATCATGTGAATCGGGAGACATCTCTAGTACTTCAAGCTGCCAAGATTTGAAACCATTTAAGATTTCATTATAAACATCTTTAGGGCAAGATATAGGAAAAATGACAAGAGGTAAACCCTTTACCCCGTTTTTTCCTGAATCTGGTCCAAACATTGGGTGAGATGCTATTGAATATACATCTTTTGGCAAGTTTTCTCTCATAATTTTTGATGGATAAACTTTTACAGAACAAGTATCTACAACTATAGTTCCAGGTTTCAATCTATCTTTTACATTCTTAATAACCTTCTCAAAGGCACTGATTGCAACGCAGAAATATATAACATTGCAGGAAGCCAAAAAGGTATCTTCATCTACCTGTTTCACCCCTTCAATATCTTCTTTTATATTTCTACTATATCCTAAAACTTCATTATTATGTCTTGCAAATTCTTGAGCCCAAAACTTACCAAAGCGGCCTAAACCATATACACCAATCTTCATAATTTAATTTCATCCTTATATAAAGCAAAGATACATCAAGGCAAACATTTCATTCAAGCCAAATTCAAAAAAGAAATAACAATTATATTTTTTATTATCTAAATTTATAGTTAATAATTATAAAAACTCATAATATTTAATTTTTACCTTATATATAAAATAATATTACTCATGGCTTTAAAATCGTTATACTTAAATATTGTCTTGTTTATAAGACATATTTTATTAAATTCAATATTCTACAATTTTTTTGTCTTAACAAAAAAGCTTGCTGAATTTGTTATACAACCTATTTCAATTACAAGATTAACAAATTTAATTAAAAGTAGAAAAACAAACCATACTTCAATATCTAGAATATATGAAACAATATTATCTTATTTTTGATATTAAGAATATAAATTCTTCATTTGAAAGTAAAATAACCAATACAAAATATTATTTTTATGACACTGGAATTTTAAATCTTTTTTTAATAAATCAAGATTCAGCTATATTAGAAAATTTGATAGCTATTTATCTAACAAATAACGCAAACAATAAAAATTCAGTATTTTTTTACAAAGATAACATTGAAATAGATTTTTATATTCCTGAAACAAAACCAGCAATTCAAGTTGTTTATTCTATAAGTGCACAAGAAACTTTAGAAAGAGAAGTTAACACTTTACTAAAATTTAATAAATTCAAAAAATGTAATGAATTAAATATAATAACTTATGATGAAGAAAAACCTCTTAATATTAATAATATAACAATTGATATTATTCCAGCATGGAAATTTATTATCCAATAAGTAAAACTTATAATAAAATTGTATTATTATTTTTTATATTTATCCTATTACTTTTCAAATAACTAAACTTTTTAGAAAAATATCCGATAAAGGTTTATCAAAGTAATTTATCAATAATTTTCATTATGATAGTATGAAAATAATGAATTGTTAAATCTTAGGAGATATATAATGACATTTGCACAAAAAATGAAAACACAAGCAAAAGATGCTCAAAAGAATTTGGTACTTCCAGAAGGATGTGAAGAAAGAACTCTAAAAGCTGCTCAAAAAGTAATGGAAGAAAAATTAGCTAATTCTGTTACTCTATTAGGTAAAGTTGAAGAAATCGAAGCAAAAGCAAAAGAATTAGGTGTAGACCTATCTTCTTTAATTTTATTAGATCCTGAAACTTCAGATAAAAGAGATGCTTATGCTAATGAATATTATGAACTTAGAAAACATAAAGGCATGACAAAAGAAGAAGCTTTTGAACAAATAATTGACCCACTAAAATGGGGTGCAATGATGGCAAGATTAAAAGATGCTGATGCTATGGTAGCAGGAGCATTAAATACAACTGGTAATGTATTAAAAGCTTGTTTTACAATTATTAAATGTAAACCTGGTATCAAGAGTGCTTCTAGTTGTTTCGTAATGGCTACAGACAAAACTAACTTAGGTGCAAATGGATCTTTCATTTTTGGAGATTGTGCAACTATCCCTAACCCAACAGCTGAACAATTAGCTTCAATTGCTGAAGCTTCTGCTGAATCTTGTAAAATTTTCTTAGAAGCTGAACCAAAAGTTGCTCTATTATCATATTCAACTAAAGGTTCTGCAAAAGGTGAATTAGTAGAAAAAGTACAACAAGCTACACAAATGGTTAAAGAAAAATGTCCAGAATTAGCTGTTGATGGTGAATTACAATTAGATGCTGCAATAATTAAAGAAGTTGGTGAATTTAAAGCAAAAGGTTCAAATGTTGCAGGACATGCTAACACATTAATCTTCCCTGACTTACAAGCCGGTAATATTGGTTATAAACTTGTACAACGTTTAGCTGGCGCTGAAGCTTATGGCCCAATTCTACAAGGTTTTGCTAGACCAGTATCTGACTTATCAAGAGGATGTAGTGTTGAAGATATCGTTGTAACTAGTGCTATTACTTTAGCTCAAGCTGCTACATTAAACTAAAACAAATTATTCATAAAATGATATAAAAAATTGGGGACGATTTCGTCCCCAATATATTTTTAATTAAATTTCCCTTTTAATTAAGTAAGTTTGTTATGAAATGTATTCATAACCTTTACCTTTATTAATTAGTCCAAACCTATAGTAAAAATTATACTGCTGCTAAAAGCAAGGCTGGAGTAACAATTAATAAAGATGCTATTAAAGTCATTACTTTAAGCATATTAACTCTCCTAATTACTTTTATCTTTAACAAATAAGCATATATAGTATAGTAAATAAAACAAATTCTGACAATAGTTTCATAACATTTTTTTATTCATTATATTTTCAAAAACTAAATAAAGCTTATTTCTTTGACCAATAAGCAATTAAGTGTGTTTTACTCTTAGTAAGCTTTTGACATAAGCTAATATTTTATTCTTTTATTTTTTTTATTTCTTCAGAAATTTTAATAAAATCCTTAATATCTAATTTTTCAGCTCTACTCTGTAGGGATATACCAGAATTTTCCAAAGCAGTAATTAATTGCTGTTTTTCAAACATTTTTCCAAATTTTCCACTTATGATATTATTCTTAATAGTTTTTCGTCTCTTGGAAAAAAGATCCCTTACTACCATAATAAAGATATCTCTCAACTCATCTGAAACTAAAGGAGTTTTCCTTTTATCCATTACAATAACACTGCTCACAACATTTGGAACAGGATAAAAAGATTGACTATTTATATCCATAACAATATTAACATTGTAATCAATTTGAGCTAAAACAGAAAAAGAAGAATATAACTTTGAACCACTTTCGGCACAAAGCCTTTGGGCAACTTCTTTTTGCAAAGTATAAACCATTTTTTTAGGATGACATTTATTCTCAAGCAATTTTGCAATACAAACACTACCTACATTATATGGTAAATTCCCACATACAACATCAGGAGTAGATTTATCTTCTTTAAATTTTTTTATAGTAGTTTTTAGAGCATCCCCTTCAACAAGTGTGAATCTACCTTCATCTTCAAAAGCTTCATTTGCTAATAATCTACAAAAGCCATGATCTATTTCGAAAGCTGTTAAATCTACATCTTTTTCTAATATTAAAGAGGTTATAGCACCAATGCCTGGTCCGACTTCCCATACTTTCATATCTTTTGATAGATTCATATAACCAACAATTCTTTCTCTAACATCTTTTGATAATAGAAAATTCTGACCAAATTTTTTACTCATTGCTAATTCATTTCTTTCTAACAGTTCTACTATTGCGCTTTTACTTTCGTATTGGAAATCCCAACTCATGTTTTTGTTTGCTCCTAAATTTAAAACTGACTCTAGAATACAAATACACTCCTGTAGTGGTCAATACTATCACAACAAAGAAAATATAACCTTTTTCATTAATTAAAAAACTCGGTAGTTTTAAAGCTACTTTTTCACCTAAAACAAAAGCTTCTTTTATAATTCTTTCATTATAGTTTAATATTACATGCAAATAATAATTTATCTCTTTAATTAAATTCTCACCCAACTCTAATATTGCTCTAAGAATTGAAGGATTTTCTCTAAAAATGTAATAATAAGCAAAATCAACTATTACAGAATTTATCAAAATCACAATAGATAAAAACATCTCAAAGGTTATAAAAATTGTTAATAAAGGAGCTAAAATAATTGATAAAATACACCACGAACCTCCTAAGGGAATTGAAAGTGGATATGTAACTAAAATTGCAAAAACTGTAGTCATCATTGAAGCTATCATTTTATTTTTTATTTTATAAATTGATGAATAAATAAAAATAGCACTTAAGGCTCCATAGCTAAATAAAGAGCCTGCACTAATAAAAGTAAAAGGGAAAAATATTGCTTGAAGTATGGCCGAAAACAATAAAATCAATTCACTTCTTAGATTTCCTTTTATTGAGAAAAAGCCAAGTATAAACATTATAAAACTTCTAATTAAACTAGGAAGGGGACCCGTAATATATATAAAATATACAACAAAAATTATTGAAATATATTTCGCGACTTTCTTTGAAAAAAACTTTGTAAGTATTTTAGAAAAAAATAGTATGATTATAGATAAATGCATCCCAGATAGGGCTAACAAATGAGCACAGCCCAATTTTAATGCATAATCTTTATAAATAAAACCTTGTTGATCACAACGCCCAAGTAATAACATCCTAGCTAAAGGACAATGAATATATGATTTAATTTTCTTTAATATATAAACCCTATTATCTCTTATTCTAAAAATAATTTTATCAACTAAATATGATAAGTTATTATTTTTTTCTATAACTTGCACTTGTTTTGCTTTAAATAGATCAATATCTTCACAATACTCAACATCAATAATTACTGGAGTTAAAAACAATAAAGAATAATCTTTATTAAATAATATTGGTATATCACCTTTTACACTAATACAACTCTTATCTTTTAGATAAGCTTTATCTGCTTTTATTTTAAGATAGTAAAAATCTTTTTTAGTTTTACTTTGATCTTTAATTACATACCCTTCAATTCTATTAATACAATTCATATCATAAGATGCTTTAAAAATATGATTTGAGTTAACACCTAAGGCTAATAAATAAAACATAAAAACTAAAATTATAACTATTTTATAGCAAAATGGGATATTTAAAATATTGAATATTGATATTAATAAAAATGGAATGAATAAAAAAATTATTGGCTTATATAAAAGCTCTTTATTATTATAACTGAGATAAAATAAAATAATTATTGAAACTAAAATATAATATCTACAAACCTCTTGAGCAAAAAAAATGTAATTAGGTCTATCTATATCCATAAATAAAACTAATTACATTATCTTTTATTTTGCCCTATCTTTTTCTATCGCAATTATTAAATATAATAGCAACAAATCAAATTTATTGGTTTTTCCAAATTCAATCAACCTAGAACTTAAAGCCTCATCCTTAATATTGGATTCATTGACTTTAAGTAATTTTTTATAATAATTTTCTATCTTATTATTTTCAAATAATTTAAGTTTTAAAAGTCTTAAAATATCATTTAAATATTGTTTTTCAGCCTCTTCTACTTGAAAGTTTTCAATATCACCTTCAACTAAAGTTATTGCATCTGCTATATCTAGATTATCTCTTGAATTTAAATTAAAAATATAATCTTCAATTTTTTTAAGCACATCTAATTCTTTATTATTTGCACTATTAACTTGTCTTTTAATCTCCAACTTCTTTTTTCTAGCAATAGCACTTTTCTTATCTCTTTTAGAAAAGAAATTCCAAACAAAAATTGCAAAAGCTCCACTGCCAACAAATTCATCTAATAAAGGAATAGGATCTCTAATAACTAAAGATAAGAAAAAATACATTATGAAAAAAGCAAAGGTTGATGCTAATAACCTTAAATAATATCTCTTTTCTTGAATCCATAAATTAACACTTTGATCTATCTCTTCAAAACAGACTTGAGTAATATATTCGTTATCATCTTTTGTAATTGTATTGGCACTTAAGATTGTTATAGGTTCTTCACTATTTAAATCCCCAATATTTTTGTTCTTATAAAAAGGGTTCAAAAGGATAGATTTCAAACTTTTTATATAATATAAATAAACCACAGTGTACCTCCAACAACTATATAATAACGTAATAGATACAATAATTAAAGTTAAATCATAAAACTACATATTTAAAACGCTTTAAACTCTTCTATGATTTTTGGTAGTTTTCCAGTTAGACTTTTTCTTTCTCCGTTTAAGAATACATAATATTTAATTTTTGGCTCTGTTCCACTAGGTCTTACGACTAATTTTTCTCCAGATTCAAACTTTATAATTACAACATTAGATTTAGGAAAATCATTACAATCTTTCATTAAATCTTGGATTTCAGAAATTTTTCTATCAACTAGAATATCTCCGACTTCTAAGTGATGGAAAGATTTCATGATATTATCCATTTCAATTTTTCCACTTGCACCCTCATAGTCTCTTGAGAAAACAACTTCAGTGCTATAGCCATATTTTTCATATATTGAATCAAGTCTTTCTTGTAAAGAAATATTTTTACTTGCTAAATAGCACATCATTTCAACAGCTAAAACACTTGTGGAAACAGCATCTTTATCTCTAACTTGAGGAACACTTAAATAACCATAACTTTCTTCGCAACCAAATAAGAAATATTTTTCTTTATCTTCTTCTAAGTTTTTAATCTGTTCTGCAATATATTTAAATCCTGTTAGAACATCTTTTGAAATACCACCATTAGCTTCTGTAATCTTTTTAACTAAATCTGTAGTCACTAAACTCTTAGCAACAAAAGGGATTCCACTTCTATTTTGTTCTTTACTAGTCTCTAATAAATAATCACATAATAAAGTAGCAATTTGGTTTCCACTTAATAATTGATATTCATCTTTTTCTTTATTTTTAGGAATAGCAATACCTAATCTATCTGCATCAGGGTCAGTTCCTAAAACTATATCGGCTTTTTCTTTTTTAGCTAATTCAATTACTTTTTCCATAGCTTGAGCACTTTCAGGATTAGGAAGTTTAACTGTTGGAAAATTTCCATCAGGCTCTTCTTGCTCTTTTACAACAACAGTATTAATACCTAATTTATTTAGCATATGTCTTACAGGAATATTACCTGAACCATGTAAAGGCGTATATGCAACTGTGATATTGGTTTCTTTAAATAATTCTTTTCTTCTAATGGAGGAAATAACCATATCATAATAAGCTTCATCAACACTTTCATCTACACTTACTAAATACGAATTATCTCTAGCTTCCTTTTCTGATGTTTCTTTAATATTATTTAGTAATACATTATTAGCTAATTCAGCTATTTTAATATCATGTGGAGGAGTTACTTGTCCACCATCTGACCAATATACTTTATAACCATTATATTTACTTGGATTGTGAGAAGCAGTAATTACAATACCTGCACTTGCTTTTAAATGTCGAAGAGCAAAAGATAACATTGGAACAGGTCTTAAACTATCATAAAGAAATACTTTTACTTTATTAGCTGCTAAAACTAATGCAGCTGATTTTGCAAATTCACTACTATAATTTCTTGAATCAAAAGCTATTACTATTGAAGGTTTATTTATTTCTGATACCAAATAAGAAGCTAATCCTTGGGAAACTTTTTTTACCATAAAGGTATTAATTCTATTTGTTCCACCACCGATAACGCCTCTCATACCAGCTGTACCAAAGGCTAAAGTGGTATAAAATCTGTCATACAAATCATCAAAATTTTCATTTTCTAAAGCTATTTCAACTTCTTTTCTAAAAACATCATTTCTCTCAGCACTAATATAATCTTTAGCTTTTTTAATTATTTCTTCTTTATTAATTTGCATTGATAAACCTCCATAAATCTTCAACACTATCTACTGTTGGAACTTCAAATTTTACTAATTCTTCTTTATCTCTATAACCCCAAGTTACTAATAAGACTTGTGATTTTGCATCTACTGCAGTTTTATAATCAACTTCACTATCCCCTACATATAACATTTGACTTACATCAATCCCTACTTTATTACTAAATTCTATAACTCTAGAACCATTAGGTTTTAATATGCCATCTTTTGCACCACAAACAAAATCAAATTTTATTCCTGGAAAAACAATAGGGACTATTTGTTTTACTATTTTATCATCTTTATTTGAGAAAATCCCAAAAGGAATATCTATTTTCTTTAAAGTATCGTTAATTTTATCATAAGGTTTGCAATATTTTGTAGGATTTTCCTTATAATAGGTTTGCAATTCTATTAAGGCTTGATCAAGTTCTTTTTCATCAGCTTTATAGCCTCTTCTTACAAAACTAGTTTCAATTGCATTCCTTAAACCGTGTCCAACTATTTCTCTACATTCTTCAATATTTATTGGTTCTAAACCTCTATTAACTAATGGAACATTAACTGAAGCTACAATATCTTCAAGTGTATATAATAAAGTTCCATCCAAATCAAATAATACTGCTCTTATTGGTTGTTTTTTCATATTGTAATTATTAACAACTACATTTATTTAATCAACTATTGTTTTGACAATTATATAAAAAAACTCTATTCTTTGAAACATGAATACGATTAGTATAAAAAAGGGAAAAGAAAAACAAATTAAAAACCATCACCCTTGGGTTTTTTCAGGTGCAATCAATAAAGTAGATGCAACATCTCCTTGTATTTGTAAAGTTGTAGATTATAATAACAGCTTTATCGGTTATGGATATTATGATAAATTATCTAATACCCCAATTCATCTTTTAAGCTGGAAAATCGATGAAATAATAGATGATATTTGGTGGGAAACCAAATTAATTGAAGCTATCAACAGAAGAGCTGATTTAATTAAAAAGGCTGAAACAAATGCTTATAGACTTATCTTTTCTGAAGCTGATTTTATTCCAGGAATTGTTGCTGACTTTTATAATGGATTTATTAGAATAATCATTAGTTCTAGATCAGCCTATGCGATAAAAGACATTGTCGCAAAAACACTTTTTGAAAAATTAAAACCAAGTCTTATCATTTTAAATACTGATAAGAATTTCTGTGGACTTGAAAAACTTAAAGAAGAAACTTTTTTCTTTAATGAAGATGGATATTTTACGCCTAAAACAAAATTTGAGCCAATTCAATTCACTGAAGAAGGTGTTGATTATGAAATTATTCCTGGAACAGGTCAAAAAAGTGGATTCTTCTGTGACCAAAGAGATAATAGAGTAAAAATTGAAAAATATTGTGCTAACAAAATTATTTTAGATGGTTGCTCTTATACTGGTGGATTTACCCTACATGCCTTAAAATCTGGGGCAAAACATGTTGATGCTTTAGATTCTTCAAATTTTGCACTAAAATCTTTATTGAAAAATATTCATATAAACATTAACAACAATAAGTTTGCAGAAGGTACTAGAGAAAAAGTTGAAACAAAAGTTTGTAATATTTTTGAAGAGATGAGAGAAATCAAAGAAAACTATTATGACTTAATGATTCTAGATCCTCCAAAACTTGCAAAGAAAAGAAGCCAAGTGGACAATGCTTCAAGAGCTTATAAAGATTTAAATAGAATGGCAATGAAAAAAATTAAGAATAATGGGATTATTGCTTCATTCTCTTGTTCAAGTGCAATTGATTTAGAAACATTTAAAACAATTCTATCTTGGGCAGCTATTGATAATAATTATGAAATTCAAATTTTAGAGACACTTAGTGCAGCAAGTGATCATCCAGTTAGAATTTCTTTCCCAGAAAGTAATTACCTTAGTGGATTTATTTTTAGAGTTATTAAATAATAATTAATAGCACTATAGCAATTTACAGCATTTAAAATTAATGCTAGTATTTTTATAAAATTAATTAGAACCAGGGGAGCTTGTAAGCAAGCTGAGAGGAAGTAATCAACTTCGACCCTTAACCTGATCTGGATAATACCAGCGGAGGGAGTTTCATATATGACATCTTTCTAAAATATCAGGATATTGGTTCGAAGGATGTTTTCTTTATGAATTATCTAAACGCAATTTTAATTTGGTTTGGAGCAGCAATTTCAATTGCTGAAATTCTTACAGGTACATTATTCGCTCCTTTAGGATTAAAGACAGGAATAATTGTAATTATCTTAGGGCATATTATTGGATGCCTTCTTATGTATTTAGTTGGTATAATAAGTACAAATACTAAACTTTCTACTATGAAAAGCACTGCTAGATCTTTTGGAAAAGCTGGAGGGGCCTTTTTTGCATCACTTAATGGGATTCAATTAATTGGCTGGACAGCTGTTATGATATTTTCAGGCTCTCAAGCTGCAAATATCTTACTTCCAAATATTTCAATAAGAATTTGGGCTATTATCATTGCATTATTAATAATTCTTTGGTTAATAGTAAAATTCAAAGAAGTAAAAATTTTTCCAATTATAATAATATCTTTATTATTTATATTATCTATAATAATAAGTAAAACCATTTTCAAAGGACAAAACTCATATACTAACGATTCAACATTAAGTTTTTTTAGTGCTTTAGAATTAGCTATAGCAATGCCACTTTCTTGGCTACCTTTAATTGGTGATTATACTAATAGTAAAACTAGTAATAAAAAGATTCCTCTTTTAAGCTCAGTAACTTATTTTTTTGCAAGTTCTTGGATGTATATAATAGGTTTAGGCTGTGCTATTTTTGCCAAAGAAAGTAATTTCGCACTAATTTTACTTAATTCTAATATGGGAATAATTGGAATATTAATAATTGTTTTATCTACAATAACAACCACATTCTTAGATGCCTTTTCATGCGGTGTTAGTTTTTCAGTATTTAATTTTAATGAAAAAAAAGTTTCTATAATTTGTGTTTTAATTGGCCTAATTATTTCATTATTTTGGAATCAGAATTCTTTAGAATCCTTCTTGTATCTTATCAGTTCTGTATTTGTACCAATGGCTGCAATACAAATTACTGATTATTTCTTATTCAAAAAAGATGTTCAAAAAGAACAAGTAAACTATTCCAACATAATAATTTTTATAATTGGCTTTATATTATATAGATTATTTCTCACGTCTGATTTCTTCTTAGGAATTTCAATACCAACAATAATAATTACTTCATTATTAGTAATTATTTATAACACTCTACTTAAAAAAGGATTAAAAAATGATAATTAATAACATAGATAAAGTAAAACCACTAGTACATTGTATAACAAATTACGTAACAGTTAATGATGTTGCAAACATCTTATTAGCGGCTAATGCTTCACCTATCATGGCTGACAGTATTAAAGAAGTAGCACAAATAACTAAAATTTCTAATGCTCTTTATCTAAATATTGGAACAGCAAACGAAAGGACTTTTGAAAGCATGATTATATCTGCGAAAACTGCGAATAAAAATAATATTCCTATTATTTTAGATCCAGTAGGAGTGGGGGCCTCAACTTTTAGAAATGAATGTATTGATAAACTCCTTAAAACAGCAAAAATAGCTGTTATAAGAGGAAATATTAGTGAAATAAAAAGTATTGCACTAAATCAAAACTCTACGAGAGGTGTTGATGCTCAAGAAACAGATAGTATCTCTTTAGAAAATCAAGAAGCAATTATAGATATGGCAAAAAAACTGAGTAAAGAAACTAAAGCAATAATTGCTATAAGTGGTAAAATTGATGTTATTTGTGATAGTGAAAAATGTGCCCTTTTATATAATGGCAATCAAATGATGGCAAATATAACTGGGGCGGGGTGTATGCTAACTAGTTTAATAGCAGCTCATGTTGCATCAAATACAAATTACTTTAGTGCAACCCTTAGTGCTATATCTCAAATGAATATTGCAGGAGAGATTGCATATAAATTAATGCAACCATATCAAGGTAATGCTTCATATAGAACTTTATTGATAGATTCCATCAATAAAATAGATACACAAAAAATAAAAGAGAATATAAAATATGAAATTCAATAAAACCCAATTAGAGCTGTATGCAATTACAGATAGAAGCTGGTTAAAAAAAGGCCAAAATATTTATGATATAGTTGAACAAGCTATAGCTGGTGGAGCGACTATGATCCAAGTTAGAGAAAAGAATTTATCTAAAAGAGATTTCATAAAAGAAGTCTGTAACATAAAGCCTCTTTGCTATAGAAACAATATCCCTCTAATTGTAAATGATGATTTATCAATAGCTATAGAAAGTAATGCAGATGGGATTCATTTAGGACAACAAGATCTTAAAAAATATTTAATTGAATCAAGCATACCAAAGTCAATGATTTTGGGAATATCAGCACAAAATATTGAACAAGCTCTTGAAGCAAAAAACATGGGCGCTCATTATTTAGGTGTTGGTGCAATTTTTCCAACTGCTTCAAAAGATGATGCACAAAATTTAAATATTTCAATCCTCAAAGAAATAACAAAAAATGTTGATATTCCAGTTGTAGCTATAGGAGGAATAAATGAAACTAATATTCCTCTCCTATCTAACACAAACATCAATGGAGTATCTATAATAAGTGCTATTTTTGCTAAAGAAGATGTAAAAACAGCAGCGAAAAATTTGAAAAAAATAATAAGGAGAACCAGCTTTTATGAAGAAAACCATAATTTTTGATGCAGATGGAACTATTCTTAATTCTTTATGGGTTTGGGATAATTTAGTATTAAATTTCTTATTAAACAAAAAAATAAACGTAGAAAAAAACCTGCATGATATGCTTTGGACTATGAGTTTTGATGAAGGAATTTACTATATAAAAGAGAAATATAAACTTAAAGAGTCTTTTGATGAAATTAATTCAATTCTGCAAGATAAATTAAAATACAACTATATTAACGAAGTTGAATTATTTAATGGAACAAAAGAATTATTAAAAGAATTAAAAGAAAAGAATTATTCACTTTTAGTGGCAAGTGCAAGTAGAAAAGAATTACTAAAAGAATGTTTTATAAAAAATGATATAGATTCATATTTAGATTCTATAATCACTGAAAGTGAATATAATACTTCAAAAGCAAACACTCTATTTTTTGAAAAGATTATAAAAAACTATAATTTAGAACACATAAATACTTTAGTAATTGATGATGCCATTCATTCTTTAAAAAGTGCTAAAAAATTAAATTTAAAAACTATTGGAATTTTAAATAATAACGAAGCAAAAGATTACGAGAAAATTTGTGATCTTTGTATTAATTCAATAGGAGAGTTAAATGAAGAAAGTATTAACAATTGCTGGAAGTGATTCTAGTGGCGGGGCTGGTATACAAGCAGATATTAAAACTATGTTTGCCCATGGAGTTTATGCGATGAGTGTTATAACTGCAATTACTGCACAAAATACGTTAGGGGTTAATGCAATTCAATCAATAGAGAAAAATATAGTAGCAGCCCAATTAGATGCTATTTTTACAGATATATTTCCTGATGCAATAAAGATTGGAATGGTATCAAATAGAGAAATTATAAAAATTATTAGAGAGAAACTAGATTTCTATAAGGCAAGAAACATTGTATTAGATCCAGTTATGATTGCAACTAGCAATGGAAAACTAATTGATGAATCTGCTATTGAGACATTAAGTGAATATCTTTTTCCAATTGCAACTCTTATAACACCAAATTTATTTGAAACAAAAATTCTATCTGGATTAACAATAAACTCAAAAGAAGATATGGAAAAGGCAGGTATTATTTTATTTGAAAAATATAAAGTCCCTTTTCTAATCAAAGGAGGACATTTAGATACCATGGCTTCAGATTTTCTAATTAGTGAAAATTATCAAGGATGGTTTGAAGCCCCATTAATAGATAATTTAAACACTCATGGGACAGGGTGTACTTTATCCTCCTCAATAGCTTCTAACTTAGCAAAAGGACTAACAATCAATGAATCGGTTAGAAAATCAAAAGAATATTTAACAAAAGCAATAGAATATAATTTAAACATTGGACATGGTAGAGGGCCTCTAAATCATAATATACCTTGTTAGATACTAAAATTTAACCATCCAATTTGGATGGTTAATATAAATTTTATTTATTAAAGATTTCATCATATTGTGTGTACTGAGTTATTGCTTGTACTTCAATATGATATTTAATTTGCTCATTAGGTTCTAAATATTTTAATAAATTCTTAGAAGCTAAATCCTCTAAACCATCAATCAAGTTATTAGTCGGTTCTAAACCTAAAACATAATCTCTAGTTTTCATTAATTTCCATTCGACTAAATTATTTAAGTTTTCACAATTAATAGTAATTGCTACTCCTGTATTTAATTTTGGATTAAATACTCCAAAAACTGCTTCACCCTTGCTATTTCTCTTTAATTTATGATAATAGCAAGCTTCTTCATATTCCTCTTGAGGTTCTTCAATAATATTATATGAATCTATAATATCTTTTGCTCTTTTTGTTCTAGGGGTAATTTTTTCAGAATTCAAATACATTTTACTATCAGCTGATAATAGTGGATAACCTAAATTCATATGATACAAAATATTATGAATTGCTTTATTAAAACTTTCATTAGTTACAACATCATCTATAACCAATTTATTAGATTTGTAATAGCATTTTATTTTTCTATCTAATTTTAGCTTATCTTCAAAAATTACTGCATCATAAACTGTGGCATTTAACTCGACAAATGCTCCATTTTCATCTTTATCAAATTTGTAATAATAATGATCTGCTGGAGTATTTGAATAATTACCATGAAGGCCATATTCTTTACCTTCAAAAGTACTAGGAGTTCCTACAGATTTTAATCCACAAGTAGTTAAAAATCCAACATTGAAATTTTTTAAAAACCCTAATCCTTTATCATCAAAATATTGAGGAGAAGAATTACCACAAGGAGCCATATACCCCAAATTAATTCCATTATATCTTAAAATTGGAATATCAAATCCTCTATCAACATTAATTTCAAAATATAAACCAGATCCATTGTTAACTTCTAAAATTCTAACATTGTTAGCCTTTCCTTCTTTTAATTCAACTTCTCTTACATTAAAGAGTTGTTTAAGATTTCCAACATATTTTAATTCATTATTCATAAAGAAACTCCTTTCTCATATTATACACCATTAATCAAACATAAAAAAAAGAATTGCTATAATTTATAACAATTCTTTTAAAATATAATGTATTAATTTATTTTAGAACAAATATGAATTAAACAAATTCTTTAAGTATTCTTGCTTACCTGAAGTTTTCTTACATACAGCAGTTTCTCCTAGTTTTGCAAGTTGATTAAGATCCAATAATCCTTTTTCGAAATCTTGGCCTTTACCTAAATCAAATGATGAATATCTTTGTTTTACAAACTCATCAATTTTACCATCTTTGATAATTTTATCTGCCAATTCTAGACCTAAGGCAAAACTATCCATTCCACCAATATGTGCAATAAATAAGTCTTCTAAATCGGTACTATTACGTCTTCTTTTAGCATCAAAGTTTAATCCGCCAGAATGAAGTCCACCATTTTTAAGAATAACCATCATTGCTTTTGTTGTTTCATATACATCAGTTGGGAATTCATCAGTATCCCAACCATTTTGATAATCACCTTGGTTAGCATCAACACTTCCTAGCATATTATTATCAACGCATACTTGTAAATCATGAGCAAAAGTATGTCCTGCTAAGGTTGCATGGTTTGCTTCAATATTACATTTGAAATCATCTTGTAAACCAAATTCATTTATAAAAGCAATTGCAGATTGTGCATCATAATCATATTGATGTTTAGTTGGTTCCATTGGTTTTGGTTCAATTAAGAATGTTCCATTAAATCCAGCTTTTCTAGCATAATCTCTAACAATATTATAGAATTTACCTAGATGTTCTCTTTCTCTCTTCATATCAGTATTTAAGAGATACATATAGCCTTCTCTACCACCCCAGAATACATAGTTTTCACCACCAAGTTTTACATTAACATCAACACAAGTCTTAATTTGTAATGCAGCCCTAGTTAATATATCAAAATCTGGATTGGTAATTGCCCCATTCATATAACGAGGATTAGAAAATACATTAGCGGTATTCCATAATAATTTTATTCCTGTTGCTTTTTGTCTTTCTAACAATAAGTCAGCAATCTCATTGTAATTTTTAACATATTCACTTGCATTATTTCCCTCTGGTGCTATATCTGCATCATGGAAACAATAATAAGGAGTACCTAATTTTGTAAAAAATTCAAAAGCAGCATCAGCTTTATTTTTTGCATTTTGCATTTCATCATTATCTGTAAAAGGAAAATCAATTGTAGCTTTACCAAATGGATCTGAACCATCAGCACAAAAACTATGCCAATAAGCTGTTGCAAATCTTAGATGTTCTTTCATAGTTTTTCCATTGATTTTCTTTTCTGGATCATAATATTTAAATGCTAAAGGATTATCACTGTTTTTACCTTCAAATTTAATTTTACCAATGTTCTTAAAATACTCTTTATTTCCGACAAAATAGTCCATTTTTATCTCCTATCTAAATAATTTACTTAATGAAGAATCATATTTTAAATATTTCTCATAACCTTTTTCATATAAATCATAATTATCTAAATTAGGTGTAAATATTCTTTCTTCATTAAATTGAGAATGTTCATCTGTAATTTCTTTAACACTCTTTTTCATTAGAGTTGCTAAACTTTGTAATGCACCACCAAATGCAGCAGTTTCACTTATTTTTGGAGTCATAACCTTTAAATTAAACATATCAGATACAATTTGTGCCCATATTTTTGACTTAGCTCCTCCACCAATTAAAATAATTTTACTTGGTTCAAAACCTTGATCTTTAAAAGCTTCAAGTCCTACTCTCATAGAATAAATAGCACTTTCTAATGAAGCTCTAGCAATATTAGCTCTATTTGTATTTGTCATGTTCATTCCGGCGATAACAGCTTCTGCTTTAGGATAATTTGGAGTTCTCTCCCCATTAAAATATGGTAAGAAAATAATCCCATTTGCCCCAGGTTTACTTGTACTTGCAATTTCATCTAGTTCTTTAACTCCAAGTTCTAGAAGCTCTCTTATTTGTTCAGTTGCTACAGTACAATTCATTGTACATAGTAATGGCAAATAGCCACCGCTACTTGAAATAAATGCTGCTAAACGATTTTTATTATCAGCAATTAATTTCTCACTGTATCCAAATAAAGTTCCACTAGTTCCAAGACTCATAACTAAGTCTCCATCTGAAGTACAACCAGCACCTATAGCGCCCATCATGTTATCTCCACCACCTACAGAAACAATAGCCTTATCATTAATTTGCAACTCTTGTGCAACCTCTTTAGTAACAAGGCCAACCACTTCTGAAGGCTTCAAAAGTTTTGGCAACATAGCTTTTAGATCACGTTCATCATCAATAGCCTTTAGAACTTCGTCTGACCAACATCTATTTTTAACATCAAAAAAAGCAGTACCACTAGCATCTCCTTCTTCCATAACATATTCATTTGTTAAATAATAATTTATATAATCATGGGGTAATAAAATATGAGCTAATTTTTCATATAAGGACGGATGATTTTCTTTCAAGGATAATACCTTACTAGCTGTATAACCAGCTAATATTTGATTGCCAATCAAAGAAAAAACTTTTTCCTCACCACCTAGTTTTTCTGTTAATATGTCACAATACATTGCTGTAGAAGTATCACACCAAAGCTTAACATTATATAAAGGTTCCCCATTTTTATCTAATGGAACGAATCCATGTTGTTGACCAGAAACCCCAATTGCTTCAATTTTTTGTTTAATTTCCAATGGAATTTGGGTAAAACAATCTTTTAAAGCATCAATAAACCAAAAAGCTTTTTGTTCTCTTGTTCCATCATCTTTAGATATCAATTGATGAGAGGAACTAGCTACCTTTAACACTTCTTTTGTTTCAGAATCATAACACAATACTTTTGTGCTTTGAGTCCCGCAATCAATTCCAACTGTAATTGCCATGTAAAACTCCTTAGATATATCTATACGATTATATAATCATGGAAATCCTAATAAAAACATGGACAAAATTTATATTACATATATAATATTAACTTATGGATATTTTAGATTGTGTATTTGTTTTACAACTTCATGAGGAAGAAGATTTAGCTTGGCATCAAAGATTGCATGAGCATAAAAAGAATCAATTTGAGGTACATTACTTCTTAGAAGGAGAAGGTTCTTTCTTCACGAACAAGAAAAAATACAGTATTAGAGAAAACCAAGTTTATGTTACTTCAGAACTTACTCAGCATAAAATTACTGCGGATAAAGATTCTTTTATTTCATATTATGCTGTATTAATGGAATTTGATGATGCAGATAGAAAATTAATTGATTACCTAAATCAAAAAGGACCAATTAACATAAATGAAAATAAAAGATTTTTCTTTGAGTGGATTAAAGATAATGGACTTAGCAAAAACACTAATTTAAGGCTATCAAGCTGCCATAAGCTTTTAGGTTTCTTATATAGCATTGATCAAAATTATGAAGAAGAAGAAAGTATAAATGTTGCAGTTGAAAATGCTTTAAAATATATGAGAATGCATTTATTTGATACGATTAGTCTAGAAGAATTAGCAAATTATGTATCACTAAATCCAATATATTTTAATAGATTATTTTGCAAAAAAATGAATTTTCCACCTATAAAATATTTTTCTCTCTTGAAACTTGAAGCTGCAAGATCTTTGCTTGCAACAACTAGCTTAAGTATAAAAGAAATTGCTGCTAAATTGAATTATAATAGCCAATTCCATTTCTCAAAATGCTTTAAAGATAATACTGGTTTTTCCCCTTCAATCTATAGAAAAACACACTATCAAATAATTGGAGAAAAAAATAATAAATAAAATAGCAATTCAATGAATTGCTATTAATTCTATTAGGTTAAAAACTTTCTCTTTTTTATTCTATTTTTTCTTTCTTTTTTTTTCTCTTCAAAAGCATTAGCTTTCTTAATTACATTGTTATTTCTCTTATCTGAAATAAACCAAGCACCAACTAATGCTGAGATTACACATAAAAGTAATAACCAAGTCCAAATAAATGGGATATTAGAAAAGGGCAACTTAACGTTCATTCCATAGAAACTTACTATAAAAGTAGGGAACATTAATGCAATTGATAAAATAGTTAATCTTTTCATTATTATGTTCATATTATTACTAATAACTGAACCAAAAACATTCATAGTACCAGCTAACAAATCTGAATAAATATTAGCCATAGAAATAGCCTGTTTATTATCAGTAATTGTATCTTCTAAAAAATCTATTTCTTCTTCACCTTTTAATTGAAAATAAGGAGATTTTTGAAGTTTTTCTAGAAGCAATTCATTTGTGGTTAAACTGGTTTTAAAGAAAACCAAACTTTTTTGAATTTGCATAAGTTGAAGCAATTCTCTATTCATTACTACTCCACTTAGCTTTTCTTCAACTTGATTCTTTTGTCTATTTATATATTTTAGCAACCTGATATAAACTAAAGCAGCTCTCTCCATAATTGAAATTACAAAACCTTCTTTAGTTTCAACAGGGTATTGTCTAAAACGTTTTCTAGCAAAATCTTCTAATACTACTGAATCACTTTGACAGATTGTTATTACCATATTTTTATATAAAACGATACCTAAAGGAATTGCATATTGATTAACACCTTCACAATCATCATCTTTTGCAGGAAGTCTAACAATTAAAGCTGTATAATCATCTTCTTTTTCAATACGAGCTTGTTCATCAGGGTCCATAATATCGGCTAGTAATTCACTATCAATTGAGTATTCTTCTTCTAGAACAGCAATATCATCTCTGTTGATGTCTCTTGCATCAACCCAAACATAATCTGTGTTATGTGGAGTATCACCTGGAATACGTGATACTACATTATTTCTAATTGTAATCATTTTAATTATCCTCCAAGAAGTTTCCCCTTAGAGCGCATAATGAATAATTAATTATGCATATAGGAGGAAACTGTGATTAATTTTTTAAAAGGCCTAGGCAAAGGACTGCCACTATCGTCTGACATCTAATTCCTCCTCGAAAAATAAGATAAGATAATAAAAAATATATCATCTAATAAAGACAATATATTATAAAGATTATATTCTTTCAACCTCAAATAAATTAAGAAATTATTACTTTTCATCAATATCTTCTTTTTTATCTTAAGGTTTTAATTTTTTTTAAAAAATTCTTTATATTTTTAGCTTTTTTAAGCTAAAAATAATTAAAAAAAGTAGTCTCAACGAGATAAAATAAATTTGAAAAAAATATTACTAAAAATAATACCCAAATTATTTTTATTTAGTGAAATTTTTATTTCTACTTTCTTAAAGAAATAAAAGCATCATATGGATACTCTTTTGCAACACTATCAGAAATTTCTTTAAGCTTTGGAACATTTTTTATATTAAAATTAATTCCTTCCATATCTAAATTAAAAACTCTATAAACGTTTTTGCCCATTAAATTTTTTAATCTTTCTCTAGATATTTTATTTTCAATTAGTTTATCAATTAATAACAAAGTTGAGGAAAACCCTGGGATACCACTAGCACCGTTTTTTTTATCTTCAATTGTGTGTGGAGCATGATCACTTTCTATAAAATCAATACTACCATCAAGGAGTCCTTCTAATAATGCTAAAGTATCTGTTTTTTCTCTTAATGGAGGATTCATTTTTGCTAAAGATTTATCATTTGCACAAGATTTATCCAATAAAACATGATGAGGAGTAACCCCGCAACAAATTTTAAAAGGATATCCTTTTGTTTTAGCTTCTTTAACTATCTCTAAACCTTTTTGAGTACTTAAATGGGCAATATGGATTGTTCCTTCGAAACCTACTTCATTAGCAAAATTAATCATATCTTTTATACTTTCAATTTCAGCAATCTCTGGTCTAGCAATACTTTGTGTTGAAAAATTTTTTTTATCAAATTTATTATTATCTAATAAGCTTTCTTTTTCACAATGAATTGCTATTACCCCTTTATAGTTTTCTTTTTTTAATATTTTAAAAACTTTTTTTTGATCCTCTTCTTTAATAATCCCCATACCACCTGTAGAATGACCAGCAAAAAGCTTTAAGCCAATAACTAAAGGAAATAATTCATTATAAGTTCTAACAACTTCTTTGATTTGTTTTTCATCTTTTGTTAACCCAGCATAAACATGATAAAATAGATCTTTCTTTTTCAATTGCATTATTGCTTGATTTGCATCAGAAATTCTATCTAAAATTGTTTCTCTATCAACTAAAGGCGGATTAGTATTTGGCATATCAAATACTTCATTTATTCCACACTCATATGCAACTTTTAATCCGTGATAAATTGTTTCTTTTTTTGAATCATTCCAATCTCTTAGATGGACATGAGGATCTACCATAATTACCTCTTAATTATTTCTGGTGCGTATTCTTCTAAATATTCATATTTTAAGAATGTTCCATTTTGACAAGTTAATACTTCTCCACAAACACATTCCCCACACATACCAACACCACATCTAGTACTTTTTTCCATTGACAAATATAAATTATCTTTATCAAAACCTCTACTAAGTAATTTTTTTGCTGCAGTAGCCATAAATATTTCTGGACCAACTAAATATGCATTTGTATCAAAAGGGATATCAATATCATCTAATTCATTTAAAACTCTTGCAACTACACCATTATCACTAACACATTTGAAATTACCATAAGGAGTTAGAGCATATTCTAAAAGAGCATCTTTACTGCTTTCTTCAGTAGTTCCAATTAAAATTTTTATATTTGTTTTTTCTTCTTTTAATTTTCTACATAAAGCAGGTAATACTGCAACTCCAGTACCTCCAGCAATTAATAAAGCATTTTCACTTTTTCGATTTTCTAATTCTTTACCATAGATGCCTCTAACATAGACACTATCTCCAATATTTAAATCCCATAAAGCCTTTGTAAATTCACCTCTTCTTTTTATTACAAAAGTAACTGGTTCATCATTAGCCAAAGTGAAAGGTTTTTCGCCTATTGTAGGTAACCATAAAAATGCAAATTCTCCAGCTTTACAACTCAAATTCTTATCAAGTTCTAAGATGATAGTGTCTTTACCATAAAAATCAATTTTATTGATTTTCATTTCCTTATATTCCATTTGTCTATTTTTAGCTAAATATACATCTGATTTTAATTCATTAGTGATATATTCATTTTTTACTGCATTTAGATAGTCATTCCAAAATTGTTGTTTTACTCTACCGAAGGCAGAACCAATACCAATTGCATCACAGCCTGCATTTACCATTTCACGAGCTTTAAGCCCATTATCTACACCGCCCATACCAAGTAAAATTACTTCATCACCAATACTTGCTCTAATTTCTTTAATACATTCTAAGGCCCTATCATATACCCAATTACCGCTTTTACCACCTTTTCCTCCTAACTTGTTTTGTAGGATAGGTGTTTTAGATACAGGATCAATATGTACAATTGGCCCAACAGTGTTAATTGCTACAATTCCATCAGCACCATTTTTAACACATTCTAAAGCAATATCACCAATGTTATCTACATTAGGTGTTAATTTGATAAATAATAAACTTTTAAAATTATCAACTCCTGCTTTGATTTCTTTAACATAGGTACTTGCTATATTAATATCACACCCAATTGATGCACCAAAACCTTTTGAAGCATGAGGACAAGAGAAGTTTAATTCAATTGAATCAGCAATTCCATTGAAAGCTTTACATAATGTAATAAAATCTTCAATTGTATTTGCTGATACACTAACATTTAAAAATGCACTTATATTTGAAGCTCTTAAAGCCTTAACATCTTCAATTGCAATATCCAATCCAGGATTTCTAAGACCTACTGAATTTCCAAAATTACCAGTTTCTGTTTCACATAAAATTGGTTCTCTATTACCTAAATTAGGTGTTACTTGATAACTTTTTGTAGTAATTATATCTATTGCTTTAACATTCTTATCAACATAATTAATAATATTCTTATTTGTTGTAATTACTCCACTTACTGTAGATAAATACAAAGGAATATCCTCTTTACAATGATTTCTATATAGGGTTTCAAATAATGTTTTTTTCATAATCTTTAAATTGTTGTCTCTTCTAATAAATCTTTAATTTGTTTCATGCATAATTCTAACCAGTCTTCAGGAGCTACACCTTTTTTCCAAGGATGAGTTAATCCACTTGAGCTGTTTATTCTAGCAAGATATAGAGGATAATTAGCCTCTTCTAAACTATTAATTACTTCTGTTGCACTTCCACCTTGAGAGCCAACACCTGGAATTAACATTGGAATTTGTTTATCACTATAATATTTTGCAATATCTGATAACTCTTTCATAGAAGTTGCTCCAACTACAGCACCAATTCCAATTTCTTTTTTGCTCCATTCAACAATCTTTTCACTGACCTTTAAATAAAGAGAAGTGTCATTATCAAAAATCAAATTCTGCAAGTCTTTTCCACCAGGATTACTAGTTCTATTTAATACATATAAGCCTTTATCTTGAACTTGGAAAGGAGAAACTGAATCTGTTCCCATATAAGGAGAAACTGTTGTTGCATCACAATTCCAACAATCAAAAGCTTCAATTGCATAATTTAAACTACTTCTAGCAATATCACCTCTTTTAGAATCTAAAATTACAGGAATTGTAGGGAAAAAATTGTCTAGTAAATCTAAAATATCATTAAGAGCTAAGGAACCATCAAAATTTTCATCTCTAGGTTTATCTAAGGCTTGGTAATAACCAATATTTGGTTTAAAGGCTGAAGGAATTAAACCTGATAAATTCATTCTTCTAAATAAAGTGTAAAAGTATTCATTCAATCTTTCTCTTATATTAGCATCAGATTCAGGTAATACTTCTAATTTGGGATCTAATCCCATACAAGCAATATTTTTTACTTCATTAGCACTTGCTTCAAGTTTTTGAATATAATTCATATCCTCTCCTATCTTTCAACCTTTTCAAATCCACGATTAATGCCCCAAGCAAAAGGATCTTTTCTCCATTCTCTTAGTTCATTAGCTTCTTCTTCATTAATATATTTAATCTCTAAAGCTCTTTTTATCATTGTATCATAATCAAGTATTGTAATAGCTTCACATTTTGGGTCTAATGATTCAAAAGCTTCTTTTGAAGCATCTAAACCATAAGTAAAAATTGCCAAAGTATAAGGACATATTCCATTACTCTCAACTATTGCTTTTACAGCTTTAATTGAAGAGCCTCCTGTTGAAATCAAATCTTCAATCAATAAAACTTTTTGATTTTCATAGGAGTGTGAATTTCCTAAACCTTCAATCTTTTGATTCATTCCATGATCTTTTGAAGAGGATCTTACATATGATAAACTTTTATTTAATCTATCTGCTAAAGTTGTAGCATGAGGTATTCCTGCAGTTGCAGTTCCGGCTATGTTTTCTGGGTCAAAGGCTAAAGCTTCACAAATTTTTTCAAAAGCGTCTGCTATTAATTTTCTTGCTTTTGGACTTGCTAATAATCTTCTGTTATCATTATAAATTGGCATTCTATATCCACTTGCCCAAGTAAAAGGTTCTTTTACTTGTAATTTTATAGCACCTAATTCTAAAGCAATATCAGCTAATTGATTTGCAAAATTTTCTTTAACTTTGTCTACTGAGTTCATAACATCTCCCTATCTTATTTAAATATTTCTTTAAAGCTATGAGCTTTACCACAATAACTACATATAAATTTATGATCTTTAGTTCTAAAAAACATAGCTTCAACATTCTCACCTTGTGCAGGATTTGAAATACAAGCTTCATTTTTACAACATAAATCATCAAAGTTATAAATTCTTGGTGGCATTGTAGTTCTATACTTCTCTACTACAACATGATTCTTAATAATATTCAATGTACAGCCTGGAGCTATTGCAGCTAATCGTTTTAATTCTTTTCTAGAAAATATTTTATTACCTGGTCTAAATAATATTCCTTTATACTGGCCATCTGAACTTAAGCTTACCCATTCCCCACCTTTACCATCTTCGATTTCCATGATTTTACTAATTAAAGCCATATGTTCTCTGATTTCTTTTGGAGTATCACCTTTACAGATATGATCAATTACTATACCTGTATCGATTGGATTTACACCTTCACTATAATCTTTTTTCTTATTTTTATTTTTATCTGTTTCAACTTTTATAATATATTCTTCATCTGTATAGTTAGGTTTTTTTACTAAATTAGGATTAAAATCATTACCTAAAGATCCACCTAACATACCTAATAAAACAATTCTTACAAACATACCATTAATAGATTGTTTTTCCCAACCATTTAATTCTGTTTTATCCAAGAAGGTAGGTATTGTAGGAGTTAATTTATGTCTTGGTAAAGGATGATAGAATTTTGTATTTGCTGGTAACTTATCTAAAAATTCTTTTCTAAACGTTATTGAAGCCCTTAGTTGATCTTGTCTTTTTAGAATTTGTTCTCCCATTCTTTCTAATTGAGGTCTAGTAAAATACCATTTATTTGCAACTTCTGAACTTTCTAAATATTCTTCAATAGAACTAAATATATTAACTTCAAAACCATTTTCTTTCATTATTGAAATATAAGTTTCTGGCATTGCTAATTCATTAGGAGCTACTAAATCAATTTTTACTTTTTTAAAGAGCTTCAAGCCATTAGCTTTTGAGTGAACAGTTCTACCATGGAATAAATCTCCAACTAAAGCTATATGCAAACTATCATAGTTAAAATCATTATCTTCTAAGAAAGTATATTCATCTAATAATTCTTGAGTTGGATGTTCATGTTTTCCATCCCCAGCGTTAATAAAAGATGGTTTTCTAACTAAATTGTTTCTTTTTGCGAATTGGGCACATTGATTTTCTAAGTGAGCACAAACGCCTTCAACTTTACTTCTGATAATAAAGATTGAATTAGAATATCCTGCTAATGTATTAAAGGTATCGCTATAACTTTCTCCTTTATTGAATGATGATGTTGTAACAGATAATTCACTTACTTTTGTTAAATGAAATTTTGCAGCATTTTTAAATGATTCTTTAGTTCTAGTTGAATCTTCTAAGAAGACTTCATACATACCAAAGTCCGGATTGTTTATTCTAAAGGAATCTAATACTTTCTTATCATCATTTGCCATAGCTTTTTTTAAAGTTTTTACTTTATCAAACAAATAAGCTCTTTCTTCAATATTGAAATCATCAATAACACACAAAGATCTTCCTACAAAATAATTATCCATATGCTCTCCTTACAAAAAAAAATCAGCCTATAAAAGACTGATTTTTTAATAATAAATAAATAGAAATAGAAGTAGCTAAATTTTTATGTTTTCTGCTGTTTAAACGCTTTTTTAACTTCATAACTACTCCCATACTTAATTTTAATCCAAATTTTTTTCATACTATAAAATAATTAATTCAAAATCAAGTAAAGAATATCAAATTCTTTAATTTTTTCTAATTATTTTTATCTTTGTTCTTTTCTGGTTCCTTATTATTAGCTTTATTTGTAGCTTTGCCACTTGCTAATGGATCATTTTCTAAGAAATCAAAAATTGAATCATAATTTACTTCATCATTTGTTCTATAAGAAGTTTTTAATACAGTAGATGAGAAATCCTCAGGTTTTTTCCAGTTAGCCTTTAAATTAGCTAAAGGAGCAACAGGTCTCTTTTTCTGCCAGTCAGTATCTCTAATTCTTCTATATCTCAAGCTTTGTTTATATATTCTAATTGCTTTATGTCTTGAAGTAATAGCTCTGTTATTCTTTGTTTTATCAGAACCATAGAAATATTTACTACCATATTTACTACCATAGCCATAACCATATTTAGAGCTTACATTAGCAGTAGTTTCTGCATCTTTAGGTAAACAACCATTTAATACAATACCTGAAATTTTATTCTCAACTCTGTTTAAAGATTGTAATAAAGTTCTTAATGCAGGTTTTGTAGTAACATTTGCTCTAACATTAATTACTAAGGAATCAAATCTTTCACCAAAAGTCATTACTTCTGAAGCGTATTCTAATGGTGGAGCGTCAATTAATATATAATCATAATAAGGACCAATCAATGAATTTATATAATCCATTTTTGGATTCGTTAATATTGCAATTGGAACTAAAGGTAATCTTCCAGGAGGTAAGATTTGAAGTAGCGGCATTTCTTCAATAGGTTGTAATATGATATCCTCAAATTTAATATCTGGTTCTTGAATCAAGTTAACAAGACCTTTCTTTGCTCTTGAATAACCAAACTTAGCTTCAATTGAAGGCATTCTAAAGTCTCCATCAACTAATAAAACTCTGCTTCCCATATTAGCAAGACATAAAGCCATATTAGCTACTAAAGAACTCTTACCTTCACTTACATCACAAGAAGTAACTGTAATACTTCTATTTTTTCCAACTTCTCCTGAATAAATAATGTTTGAAACAATTGCCATATATTTTTCACTTTCAAAAGCAATTGGATCTTCATAAACAGAAAGAGTTTGATATCCTGTCTGTTTTTCCTTTGAGGGATTAACAGTTTTATCTTTAACAAGAGGAATCCAACCTAATAATGGAATCATTGAATTCTTCAATATTTTTCTTACTTGTTCAGTGGTTTTAATTGTATTATCAGCCATATCAACTACTAAAGCTAATAAGAAACCTAAAGCAGCTCCTAACAATATTGCAACAGCTAAAATTAACAAGGTATTTGGACTAACAGGTCTATCTGATACAATAGCTTTATCAACTAATGTAACATTTCCGCTTACTGCAGCTTCAACAAGTTTTACCTCTTCAAGCATTGTTCTCAATTGAACACCGATTTGTTGTAGTACTGTTACGTCTCTTTGTAACTCTGAAACTTTTCTTTCAATTATAGGTAATTGATCTAATTCACTATTAAATTGATTTGCTCTTTGATCTAAAACAAACAAACCTACATCACACATTTCACTAGTTAGAACTGCTTTTGCATATTCATTTAACAATGCAGAATCATAAACATCACCTGATTTATATGAATTCAATTGTTTATTTATATTATCAAGCATTCTCTTAGAAATTGATGAAATAGTACTACTTAATTCACTAGTTCTAGAATCAATACCCTTATTTGTATTTTGTGAAACTGTAGAATTATTTACTGCATCATACATTATTAGCTCAGATTCACTTGCTTCATATTCTTGTCTTAATTTTTGGAAATCACTACTATCTGTTAAACCTTTTACTGTTGGTAATACAATGTTTTTATCAAGGAAAGCAGAATAAACTGAATCAATTTTACTTCCAGCTTCAATCTTTTGTAATTTTAATGGTTCTTTTCTTAATTCATAATATGATATCTGATTTACTAAAAGAGAAGATTTTTCAGTTAACTGTAATACTCCTGATTCTTCTTTATAATCACTTAACTTGTCTGAAGCATCTTTCAATTCTTTTTCATTAATTGGAATCTGTTTTTCTAAGAATTCTCTCTGAGTGGTTTTTGAGTTTCTCGCAATACTAGTTAATAAATTATCATAACTAACGGATAGAGCATTTGCAAAATCTGCAGCAAACTGTGGGTTTTCATCAGTAACAGTAATTGAAACAAGTTTTGTATCTTTTACAGAAGATACAGAAATTTTATCACTATTTGGACCTACTTTATAAAATTCACTATAAGGGACTCCAACAGAATCTTTATATTGAGACAAATCAATTAAATTTAAAGCAGCATCAATATTTGATCTGCTTTTTATTAACTCAACTTCAGTAGATATTTTTGAAGAACTAGCACTCAAATTAGAAATCATCAAATCATCTAAGGATGATGAAGTAGTTATTGGTTCTACTAATACAGTAACTTTAGAAGAATACTGTGGGATAACATATTGAAGATAAATTACAGCTGCAACTACAACTATAATTAAAGTAGCTATAAACCAAGAGAATCTAGCTTTAAATATCTCCCATAACTCTGAAATACTAATACCTTCTTCATTTATATCATTATTATCATTAAATTCCAAAATAAACTCCTAAATTAATTCCCACTAAAGATTCCAACAGAAGTATCAATAATTGATACTACTGAGGCTACAATTGCTATAATTGAAGCAACAGTTGCAACATCAGTTCTATAAGTATCCTTTTTAACATTTATTGTAGCATCTGAAGGAATAATAGCATCAGTTGCTATTTTATTACCTTGAGAATCTGTAATACTAATTGTTTTTGTTGCATCTTGGCTATATCCACCAGCTAATGAAATATAATATTCTAATTTTTTATTTGGCTCATATGCAAAAGCACCTGCTCTTTCAACAGCTCCTTGTACATTAACAAACTTATTATCAATTGGAATTATTATTCTATCGCCAGCCTTTAGCTTAACATTATCATTTATATTCTTAGTTAAATATGACAAGATATCAATATTTATTTTCTCATCATTCCTAATTAAATAAGCATGAGTTAAATCACTATTTACCATAAATCTTGATGAAATTGTTTCTAACATTTGCTCAAGTGTTTCACCTGGATAAAAATTATAAATTATTTTCCCTTGAGGCATAGTTAAAAGAGAAGTAGTAGTAGCATTATTAATATTTGTATCTTTAATTGCACCTTCAACACTTACACTACTTTTTTCAATTTTTATGCTAGGAATAATAATTGTATCTAAATTTTTAATTTTTTGTGTACTATTTAATTCAATATTATCTTCTGAATAATTATTAGATAATTCATCAAATCTGCTTAAATAAATATTATTTTTATCTGCTTTAGTTAATAAACCACCACAATAATAATTAATTATATTATTTAAAGTTTCATTATCTTTTATTTGATAAGTTCCAGGTTTATAAACATTACCAACTATATTTATTGTTTTATCAGCTTCTTTTAAAATTACGGTGTCTCCAACTTTTAACAAAGGATTTTGATCTACAGCACCTTTTTTAAGAGCTAAATATAAATCGTAATGAAATATTTCACCCGCTTTATTTCTTATTTCAATATCTCTAGTATTAGCATTAAATGCGGCTATTTTAACTACATCACTTAAACGAGTTAATCCATTAACAGCAAAAGTTGTTGAAGAGATTACATCACCAATTACATCAACAGAAAAAATTCCTAAAGATACTAAAGCAGTTTGAGGAGATGAAAATGCATAATAAGTAGAAATATCATCTTTGATTTTTGAGACTAATTGAGACAAAGTCATGCCAGTTGCATCTATAGAACCGACTAGAGGAATTGTTAATTCATAATTACTATCAACTTGCAAAATTCTTTGTTCAGTTGAATCTCCATCTAAATATTCAATTCTAAAAGTATCACCTGGAGTTATAGGATAATTTGAGTCACTAATTGCCCTCAATAAAAAAAGATTAGAATCATATTCTATCTCATTTGTATCTACTAAACCTAATTGCTCTGAAAAAGATTGTAGGCTTAAATCAAAATCATCTTCCATATCTATATTACTATATAGAGAAGAATTAATCACAAATCCAGAAACATCTTGTAAATCAGCTACTGAATATATATTTGCATTAAAAAATAAACTTAATATTAAAGATAAAATTATAATTTTCTTGTGTTTAAGGCGCACAATTGACTCCTTTTTTTCTATGATATTATATTGACTTATAAATTGCTAAAAGTCTAGTACCTTAATTTATTATATAATTTGTTTTCTACCTTAAATATAATTAAGCAACAATGATTATAACAATTACTTTATAAAAAATTTCAAAAAAATAAGATACAAAAGCTTAAACAAAAAAAAATCAAAAAAGTTGCTAAAAAATTGTAAAAAAATTAGAAATATTTGATTTTTTATATATAACAATATTTTGGATTTTAGATTTATTATAAATTTCTAAATATGATTTTTGCAATAAAAATTTTAAACATTTTTTACATCTTATAAATTCTTTATTACAAACTACTAATCATAAGTTAAAAAATTGTATCAAAATTTAATATTTGCTATACATAAAATAAGCAAAAATAATACAAATATATTTTACTTTTCCATTACACTTTTTTAGTAAAATGGACTCAAAAGCTACAAAAACAAAGACATATCTCCTATTTTACTTTTCAAAAACAACAAATCTGTTGCATCAAGCAAAAATTAATATATATTTTTTTATTTAATGTTGCCTTTTTATAAAAAATCAACAACAATGGAAAATAATACTACTTCAAAAAAAACTATATTTCTAAAAGTTTTTTTGACAACAATAAAGTAGTACCCTATACTTAAATGTGATATTTATATCACAATTATTTCATTAGAGAAGGAGAAAAATAATGAAAAAATTAACTATTTTGTTGACTTGTGCTCTGTTAACACTCGCTCCTATTTTTGCTGGGGGAGAAGCCGAAACAACTGAAACTAGCAGTGATGCTCCATTAAAAGTTGGTGTTATTTATGTTTCAGCACCTGGCGACTTTGGTTATTCTTACATGCATGACCAAGGAACAATTGCTGCAGAAGAACATTTCGGTGATAAAATTGAAGTGATTAGAATGGAAAACATTGCTGAAAACGAAGAAAGTGAAAGAGCAATGGAATCCTTAATTGACGAAGGTTGTAAAATCATCTTTGCTAACTCATATAACTACCAACAATACATGCAAAATGTTGCTAAAGAACATTTAGATGTTTATTTTGAACATTGTTCTGGTTATTTAGATAACGTAAACATGTCGAACTACTTTGGTCGTATGTATCAAATGCGTTACCTTTCAGGTATCATCGCTGGTACAATGAGTGAATCAGGCCATATTGGTTTTGTTGGCGCATACAACACTCCTGAAGTAGTTCGTGGTATTAACGCTTTCACACTTGGTGTAAAGAGTATTAATCCTAATGCTACAGTAACTGTTGTTTGGACAAACACATGGTTTGACCCTTCTAAAGAAAGACAAGCTGCTGAATCATTGTTAGATGGTGGTTGTGATGTTATTGCTCAACACCAAGATACTACAGAACCAGCAAAAGCTGCTGTTGCTAGAGGTAAATATGCAATTGGTTACAATGCAGACTTTATGTCATTAACAGGTAGCGACCATGTTCTAGTATCACCAATGTGGAACTGGGGAAATTACATGATTCCTGAAATTCAAAAAGCATTAGACGGAACATGGAAATCTCAATCATATTGGGGTGGTTTAGAAGATGAAATGATTCATCTATCTCCAATTTCTGGCTTAGTTCCTGCTGAAACAGTTGCTAACGTTGAAGCTATTGAAGATCAAATGAGAGACGGAACTTTTGATGTATTCTGGGGTAAATTAACTGACAACGATGGTACAGTAAAACAAAACGCTGGCGAAAAAATGAGCGATGGCGATATGTTAACAATGGATTGGTTCGTTGACGGAGTTATCGGATCAGCTAAATAATACTGATCAACCATAAGTATTTGGTTAATGGGGGTAGGATTATCTTCTACCCCTATTTTTAAAAAAATTTATTAAAAATTGTATAGGGATTATCAAAATGGAAAGACCTCTCGTAGTTGAGATGAAAAATATTACTAAGCGTTTCCCTGGAGTAATCGCAAATGAAGATGTTAACCTCCAACTTCACAAAGGAGAAGTATTAGCACTACTTGGCGAAAATGGGGCTGGGAAAAGCACATTGATGAATATGCTAGTTGGATTATATAGACCAGATGAGGGAGAGATCTATGTAAATGGCAAACATGTAGTAATCAATTCACCTCAAGATTCTATGGCCCTAGGAATTGGTATGATACACCAAGAATTCATGTTAGTAGGTAATTTAACTGTTGCAGAAAACATTATCCTTGGTTTAAAAGACTTACCAACGGTACCTCCAATTTCTGAAATAAATGAAAAAATTATTGAATTAAGTAAAAAATATGATTTAAAAGTTGACCCAACTAAATTAATCGAAACACTTACAGTTGGAGAACAACAAAGAGTTGAAATTTTAAAATTATTATATCGCGGTGCTGATATTTTAATTCTAGATGAACCAACAGCTGTTTTAACTCCAAAAGAATCAAAAGAATTAAATAAAATTCTTAAAAAAATGTTAAGTGAAGGAAAGAGTGCTATCTTTATCACTCACAAAATGATTGAAGTATTAGAATTCTCTGAAACATTAATGGTTTTAAGAAAAGGAAAATGTGTTGGCATAAAACCAACTTCTTCAATTAAAGAACTTTCTGAAATTGCTAATCTAATGGTTGGAAGACCTGTTTTATTCGAATTAAATAAATCACCTTTCAATCCAGGAAAAGTTAGAATTGAACTTAAAAATGTAAGTGTAAACTCTAAAACTCATGCAAGAAAAACTCTAGATGATATTTCTTTCTCAATTCGTGAAGGTGAGATTTTAGGCATAGCTGGAGTTGCTGGTAATGGACAGCAACCATTGAGTGAAGTAATCACTGGCTTATTAAAAATTGATTCTGGAACCATTACTATTGATGGAAAAGATTATACCAATAAAACACCATTACAAATTATTAAATCTGGAGTAAGTCATATTCCTGCTGATAGAGGAAGAATGGGTATTGTTGGTGATATGAGTGTTGGGGAGAACTTAAGTATGAAAAAATATCGTACTGAAGAATTATCTCATCATCATATGATCAATAAATCAAAAGTTCGTCAATTTGCTTCTAGATTAATTCAAAAATTTGTTATTAAAACTCCAAATCAATACACTAGTGCAAAATTCTTATCAGGTGGAAACATTCAAAAAACTATTTTAGCAAGAGAAATTAACTCTTGTAGAGGTATTTTAATTGCTGTTTACCCTTCAAGAGGCCTTGATGTTGGCGCAATTGAATCAGTTAGACAGAATATTATAACTCAAAGAGATAAAGGTTCTGCAATATTATTAGTTAGTGAAGAACTTGATGAACTAAAAACAGTCTGTGATAGAATTGCTGTTATGTTCGAAGGTAAAATTATGGATATAATGGATGCTCAAAATGCTGCTACTGAAGAAATTGGTCTTCTAATGGCTGGGGTAAAAAGGAGTTAATAGATGCGATTCGTAATTGAAAAAAGAAATGAAAAATCAAAAAAAATGCAAATCCTAATTCCGCTTTATTCTTTATTAATATCAGCAGTTTTAGGGGCAATTGTTTTACTATTATCTAATGCAAATCCACTTGCAACATATAGAGCTATTTTTAAAGGGGCTTTTGGATCTAATACAAAAATTCAATATACCTTAGTAAAAATGGTTCCTTTATTAATGTGTGGTTTAGCAGTAGGTATAGCTTTTAGATTAAGATTTTGGAATATTGGTGCTGAAGGCCAATATGTTATGGGTGTAATTGGTATTACTTGGGTAATGCAGTTCTGGACTTGGTTACCTGGTGTTTTATTATTACCTATTGGATTATTAATGGCAATTATCTTTGGTGGTTTATGGGGAGGTATTCCAGGAGCACTAAAAGCTCAATGGAAAGTTGATGAAACCTTAACTACATTGATGATGAACTATATTGCTATTGGTATTGCTGAATATCTTTATATTTCAGCTTGGAAGGCTCCAAAAAGTAATATGGGAACAGTAAAATATCCTGAAGTTGCTTGGATTCAAAGATGTTGGGGAAAAGTACACTATGGTATTTTTATTGCACTAATTTTAGTAGTAATTTTATATTTCATTCTTTACAAAACTCGTTGGGGTTTTGAATTAAACATGATTGGTAAAAATAGCGAAGCTGCTAGATGCCAAGGGGTTTCAATAAAAAAGAATATTATTATAGCAATGATTTTCTCAGGAGCAATTGCTGGATTAGCTGGGGGAATTGATTCTGCTGCAGTAACTCACTGTTTAACAAAAGGTGTAAATAGTGGATATGGGTTTACTGGGATTATAGTTGCATGGATGAGTGGTTTAAATCCATTTGTATCAGTTGTTGTTGCGCTTTTCTTAGCTGCTCTACAAACTGGCTCAGATGCTTTACAAATCACAATGAAATTACCTTCAGCTATGGGTGAGGTATTACAAGGATTAATTTTAATTCCTTTATTAGCTGGTAGCATTTTCATTGATCATAGGATTAAACCTGCTGCTAGAGTTAAGGAGGACAAATAATGAATACAATTGATTTAATAACAAAATTATTAGCTGCAACCTTAGCAATGGGAACTAGTTTAACTTATGCTACTTTAGGTGAAGTATTTACTGAAAAATCTGGGGTTCTAAACTTAGGCTTAGAAGGAACTATGTTAATGGGTGCTCTTTCTGGATTTGCAATGACATATCACACAGGAAGTTTATTCTTAGGTATTTTATTTGCAATGATTGCTGGAGCAATTTTTAGCTTAATGCATGCCTTCTTAACTATATCTCTTAGATCAAATCAAGTTGTAACTGGATTATCCATTACAATGTTTGGAACCGGATTAGCTAACTTCTTAGGAAAAAGATTAGGCCCTGTAGAAAACAGTCTTAACTTAGTTGGATTAAACCTTCCAAAAACTTTTAATAATATCCAAATCCCTGTACTAAATAAGATACCAATTATTGGCGCTTTTTTTAATGTTTCAATTTTAACTTATTGTTTATATATTCTACTACCATTATCTTGGTATTTTATGTACAAAACAAAATATGGATTATCTTTAAGAAGTGTTGGAGAAGCTCCAAGAACTGCTGCAGCAATGGGTATTAATGTAAATAAGACTCGTTATATTTATACAGTTTTTGGCGGTACTTTTGCTGGTATTGGTGGGGCTGCTTTATCTCTAAGCTTCACTCCATCTTGGAATGATAGTATGACTGGTGGTATCGGTTGGATTGCAATTGCTTTAGTAATTTTCTCTGCTTGGAACCCTGCAAGAGTAGCTATTGGCACTTTAGTTTTTGGTGGAATTACAAGTCTGCAATTCTTTTTACAAGCCGCAGGTTTCAAAATGATAATTCCTGCTCAATTCTTAGCTATTGCACCATATTTTATCACAATAATTACATTAATTATTATGACAATCAATAGCATAAAATCAAAAGGAAGCTTTGCTTCCCCTTCTGCTCTGGGTACGCCATTTGCTATCGATGAAAAATAACAATAGTATTTTTTAGCAATAATCTCCTCAAATTGAGGAGATTTTTTATTTACTATTTACTAAAATTTAATCAATCATTATTTTATTTATATGTCTTCAATAAAAAAAACAAATGCAATGAGAATTCTTGAAAAAGAAAATATAAATTATGATTTAAAAGAATATGAAGTTGATGAAAATAATTTAGATGCTATTCATGTTGCTAGAAATGCTAATTTAGACTTAGATTTAGTTTATAAAACAATTGTCATGATAAATGATAATAAAGAAATATTTGTTTTTTGTTTACCCGCAGAATTTGATATTAGTTTAAAAAAAGCAAAAGCAATTACAAAATCTAGCAAACTAGATTTAGTTAAACTATCTGATTTAAAGAAAACAACTGGATACATTAGAGGGGGCTGTTCCCCTATTGGAATGATAAAAAAATATCCAACCTACATATCTGAATTTGCAGAAATGGAAGAAAAAATTTACATAAGTGCAGGAATAAGAGGATTGCAAATAATTATCAATCCTCAAGATTTAGCTAAATGTGTAAATGCTACTTTCGAGAATTTTATACAATAAAACCTCCTAAATATAATTTAAGAGGCTTGTTACTTGATAGTAATAAAAACTATTTTACTAAAGCAATAGCTTCGATTTCAACCAATACATCTTTTGGCAATTTAGCAACTTGAACAGCTGAACGAGCAGGTTTTATACCCTTATCAAAGAATTGAGCATAAATTTCATTCATTGCTGCAAAATCATCCATATTCTTTAAAAATACAGTAGTCTTAACTACATGTTCCATATCACTACCACCAGCTTCAATTACTGCTTTTAGGTTTTTTAAAGATTGAGTTGCTTGTTCTTTTATTCCACCAACTATTTCACCAGTTTTTGGATTTGCTGGAATTTGACCTGAAGAATAAACAAAAGGACCAACAGTAATACCTTGGCTATATGGGCCAATAGCTGATGGTGCATCACTTGTAGATATTTCAACTTTTTTTAGGTTATCCATAATAATCTCCTATATTATTGATTTATTTATAAAAATATTCAAATATTATTTTCATTATACGATGTATGATAATATATCTTTAGGTGTTGTAGCAAGTCCTATCATAGAAGATTCAATTTTTGTTTCTTCATTAAATCCGAAACCATAACTAACCGCTAAAAAATCAACATCAGCTTCTACAGCTGCAGTTTCATCATGATATGTATCACCAATTAAAACAGCATCCTTTTTATCAACATTAAAATGTTCAACTATTTCATTTAGAATTTCTGCTTTATATTTTGTACCTTCAATATTTGTTCCATCTATATATTCAAAATAGCCATCAAGCTTTAAATATTTTAACATAGTGAAAACAACTTCACGATATTTCATAGTAGCTACAGCTAAAATATATCCTTTAGCTTTTAACTCTTTTAAAACATCTTCTACACCCTCAAAAACTTCAACTTCATATTGTCCTTTTTCTATATATCTTTGACGATATATATCACAAGCTTTTTCCATTAATTCATCAGGAAGATTAAAGGTTAATTTAAAACAGTCTTTTAAAGGAGGTCCAATAAACTTATTTAATTGTTCTAAATCAGTTTCCTCTTTCAAACCTATTTGTTTTACTGACCAATTTGCAGTATTATAGATTCCAGATGAAGAATCCACTAAAGTGCCATCAAAATCAAAAATTATTAGTTTGTAATTACTCATTTTACCTCTTTTTATCATTAAAAAATTTTATTTTTCTTATACCAATCATTTAATTTAGAATTCGTTGCTAACAAATCTAATCTTCCAGTTGCTTTATTTGTCTTATAAATTAGAGAGCCACCAGCTTCTTCTAAAATTATTTTTCCTGCAGCAAAATCATAATACCCTAAACATAGTTCGTAATAACTATCAATAGATCCACTAGCTATATAAGATAATTCTAATGCACAAGAGCCATAGGATCTTAAATCACTTGAGCTATTTCCAATTAAAATGAATTTTTCCATATAATCATAATATAAATCTTTATATCTATGAGGAGGAACACATACGTTTATTGAATATTTAAAATCATCTATATTAGATACTTTTATTTCTTTATCGTTTTTAAAAGCTCCTCCATCTTTACTGGCATAAAAAAGAGCCTCTAAACTTGGAGCATAAACAACTCCAACTAAAGGCTTTCCTTCTTCTTTCTCATAAGCGATACTAACTGCCCAGTTAGATAGGTTCCTAAAAAAGTTTGTTGTCCCATCAATAGGGTCAACAACCCACCTACCTTCACCATCTACGGAGTCACTTTCTTCACCAAAGAAGCCATCTTTTGGATATTTAGCTTTTATAGCATCAAATATCAATTGTTCAGTTTCTTTATCTGCTGTAGTTACAAAATCATTCAAGCCTTTTTGAGATATATGAAAATCTTGCTTTTGTCTTTTATTTAAAGCAAATTGGCCTGCTTTTAAAGCAAGCTCTTTGGCAAATTTTAATCTTTGTGACAAACTATCTTCTAGCATTTTATTTTTTATTCCTTATAATTCTATTGCCTGTTGAAACAACAAATTTCCAATCTGCTGGTGCAAAACTGTCTTTTGTAATTACAATTTGTTCAACATCATTTAATATTTTATTATTATCATATTTTAAAATTAGAGCATTCCAATGATCCTTTTCTTGAGAATACATAACAGCCCCTAAATTAGTTCTTCTTTCCCACAACTTTAATTTATCTTTATTGTCCAAAGCTAAAACTAGAGTTAAATCATACCCTGGAATAGTAAACATTTTTTCACGCTTATCAATTTGTTGTTGTTCTAAAGTTTGATTAATTAAATAATCAATACTCTGTAATAAATCTAAATCACTTTCCTTACAAATATCAAAGAAAGAGCTAGTTTCTTCATGAACTGAAGAAATAATTTCATATACTCTTTTTGGGAAAAGTTCATCCAAAGTACTAAATTTAGTTTCATAAATCCTCTTTTCATCAATAGACTTATAATCATTCAAATCGACATTTATACATTCTTTTTTTAGTTCATCAATTTTATCTAATTCTTCTAATTCACTAGGTTCTTCTAATTCACTAGGTTCTTCTAATTCACTAGGTTCTTCTAATTCACTAGGTTCTTCTAATTCACTAGGTTCTTCTAATTCACTAGGTTCTTCTAATTCACTAGGTTCTTCTAATTCATCAGGTTCTTCTAATTCATCAGGTTCTTCTAATTCATCAGGTTCTTCTAATTCATCAGGTTCTTCTAATTCATCAGGTTCTTCTAATTCATCAGGATCTTCTAATTCATCAGGATCTTCTAATTCATCAGGATCTTCTAATTCATCAGGACCTTCTAATTCATCAGGATCTTCTAATTCATCAGGATCTTCTAATTCATCAGGATCTTCTAATTCGTCAAAAACATCTGGTTCATCAAAAGCTTCTGGTTCATCAAAAGCTTCTGGTTCATCAAAAGCTTCTGGTTCATCAAAGTCTTCTGGTTCATCAAAGTCTTCTAATTCATCAAAGTCTTCTAATTCATCAAAGTCTTCTAATTCATCAAAATTTTCTTCATCATCAGTTGATAACCCATAATTTTCTAAATCATTTTCATCTTGATCTATTTTATCTAATTCTTGAGTTATAGAATCAACGAAATTATTATCTACAATATTTTTTTCAGCGTTTTTATCATCTTCTATAATATCATAATCTTCTTGAGATAGAGGATCTTTTCCTTTAGCAACGTTATTTAAAACATCAAAAAATGAAAAACTAGATTTATTTCTTGGAATACCTTTTTCAACATTATCACCAAACTTTTTCTCTTCAGAATGAGTGTCTGTTTCAATTGCTACTGACTCTTCTTTAGTTTCTTGTTTTTCAAGTTGTTCTCCTTGAGAATCTTGACGTCCTAAAGGATCTTTTCCTTGTGCTACATTGTTTAATAAATCAAAAAATGAAAATCCACTTTGGATATCTTTCTTTTTCTTTGATTCTTCTTCTGCTGCTAATTCTTCCTCTGCTATTTCATCCATTAAATCATCTATCTCAAAGGATTCATCTAAGTTCTCTTGCTCTTCTAAGTCCTCTTGCTCTTCTAAGTCTACTTGTTCTTCTAAGTCTACTTGTTCTTCTAAGTCTACTTGTTCTTCTAAGTCTACTTGTTCTTCTAAGTCTACTTGTTCTTCTAAGTCTACTTGTTCTTCTAAGTCTACTTGCTCTTCTAAGTCTTCTTGCTCTTCTAAGTCTTCTTGTAGCTCTAAATCATTTAAAGTATTTATTTCTTCATATTTACTTAATTGCTCATAACCAACATTTAAAATTTCTTCTTCATCACTTTCATATTTTTTATCAGAAAATTGTTCTTCTAATGATTCTTTTAATTCAACATAATCATCTAGAGATTCTTCATTCTCTAGGTCCTGCTCTTCATCAGCAATTTCATCCATTAAATCATCTTCATCAAAAGCCACTTCATCTAAAACATTATTTTCTGTCTCAATAGCTAAAGCAGCTTCATTTTTATCTATATTAGCTTCTTCTTTCTCAGTTAATTTTTCATGATGATGATCATGAGAGTCTTCATTTGCTTCTATTTCTGAGAGATTAAATATAAGTTTTTTAAAATCAACAATTTTTGAAAAATCATCCATCAAAGTTACTACATAAGAAAGTCGAACTTTATATAAATTATCTTCTACAAAAATATCATCTTCTAATTCATTATCATCCATAACTAAAATAATTGGATCAGAAATTTTATCAAAATCTAAAACACTAGAATTAAAACAATGAATAGCATTTTCTGTTAACTCAATTTCTTTAATCGGGTTTAATGGAATTATATATCCATGAGCCTTAGGGACTTGTAAATAAACTTTGTTTTTATCATTTTCAAAAAAGGTAGTAAAAACAGTATTTTCAAATTTATAATTCAAAGTATAACCAAGTTTACTAAAAACTCCTGCAAAAATAGAAAAAGGCAACATTGCGGTTTTTCTTTTTTCATTAGATTCCCAAAACTCTCTATATGAGGGATTATTATTTAATACTGCTTTTTTTATCGCTGCATAAGTTCTATCAATCGCAAACATTCCATCAAATATAAAAGCTCTATTTCTAATTTTAATAAAAATTGAATCATCCAATCCTGCACTTTCACTTAACCAACAATAATTCTCTGTATTTACAGTTCCTGCAGTTACAGATAATAAATCTATATCGTGTTGAGATAAATTAGTTAATTTGTTAACAAAAAATAAGTCATATCCTTCACTTTTATATCTAATATCATCAAACCAACTTTGCCAATTTTCTTCACTGATAATTCTTTTTAATAAATCCTTATCACTTTCAGTATTCCCTGCATTTCTATGTTTTTGAATTTTCTCTTGAGTTTTGTCTGAAAAGATAGTTACTTCTTGATCTAATAACTCCATTGCTTTAAATCCATTATAAGTAACAATTTTAATAGCTTCTAAAATTCCTTCTAAATCAGAATCAAAAGTCTTTGATATTTCATCAACAAAAGGAAGTAATAAACATTTTAACTCTAGAATTTTATCATTTAATTTTTCGTATTCTATAGGTAAAGGTTTTATATATTTATGATAAATTGATTGAATCTCTGCTCTATCTTTTGGTTTTTCTACTTCATGTAAAATATAATTATCTAAATATTTTATTGTATGAGATTCTAATTGACCATATATTTTTTTCAATTTGTTTTTATCAAAATTTGATACATCTTGATTCTCTGGAAATTTATTAGGATTTGTTGCAATCCATTTAATTAAAAATCTCATCAACCCATAAATATTAGCTTGAACATCTTTCCTTTCTTGATTTTTACTTACTATTTCATCAACATAAATTGCTATAGATTTTAAGACTACTAAAGGGTCATATTTCTCAATAATATTTAATATAGAATATATATCAGCCTCTATTAATCTTGAAGCTTCTTTTAAATTCTTTTCTATCTTTTCTTTTGAAATATTAGCTTTTTCTAAATCCCAATTATCATAATTCATATAACCCAACTCCTAAACTCCCCAAATTATAACATTTTTTAAATTCAAAACAACCCAAATTTTATATATAATTTAGATCTAATGTTCTATTTTTTCATTCAAAGGTTTATGGAAAATAATTCCTGTAAATACTGCTACTAAACCTATTATACAATAGAAAATAAATAAAGTCTTAAAACCATAATTAGAAACTAAAACACCACCAATTGTAGAACCTAAAACAGCTGGCAATCCTGTTGATAGGGCATAATATAAGCTAATTCCTACACCTACTTTATCATTTCTAACATGTTGATTGATAAATACAATAGCAGCAGGATGAAAAGCTCCAAAACAAAGTCCATGTAAAGTTTGTGCTAATAATAAAAATTTAACACTTGGTAAAAAGGCGTAAATTAAAACACGAACAGAGATTGCTAAACTACCTAACAATAATAGATACAAAGGTTTTACTTTTTTTACTTGCAATAAATAACCACTATATAGCATTACAAAAAATTCAGCTAAAGTAGCAACTAAATTTAAAGTAGTTAAATCTGTATAACCAACTTCTTTAATTGAATATAAAGATAAAAAGGAATATGTTCCAGATAAAGAAAATCTACTTAACCCAATAACAATTAAGCCAATAATTAATCCTTTGTTATACCATTTTTCTTCTACGTCTTCACTACCATCTTCTTTTAATGGTCTTTTATAATTAATAACAATTGGTTCTTGTTTTGGAACAAAAAACATAGTAAATACAGACATTAAACAAATAATAATAAACCAAACTCCAATACTCATATTTGAATCAATATTAGGTTTTTTAATAAAGGATAATATTGCAGAGACTACAGCATATCCCATTGTTCCAGCTGCTCTAATTTTAGTATATTTTGAACTATCTCCTTTTACTGCTAAATTTCCAATAGAATCTAACCCAGGAGCAACAGCCCTAAAGAAAAAGCCAGTAACTGTAATTAACAATATAACAGAGAGATAACTATTAGCAAAAGCAAGCAAATAAAAAGTAATACTACCGATAATTAACGATAATATTACCATTTCTTTATATAAATTCTTCTTATGAGCCAAATATCCCACTAACAAAGGCCCTAAAATTCCAAAGCCTTCAAAACATGCTATAAAGACTCCAACCGCCTTAAATCCAAAACCTAAATTATCTAACATAACTTGCAGGTAAGGATTAACAATTACAAAAGTTGCATTAACAAAAAAATACGCAAGATAGTAAATCATAAATGCATTGTATGCAGAACTTAAAACTTAAACAACAATTAATCATTAAAATTTGTATTATTTATAGTAAATTTTTTCAACAAATTAAGTAATTTATTTACTTTTAAATTCTAAAATAGTATTATTTATAAAACTATTTCCGAATAAGGATTAATTAATGGAAGTTAAGATTATTGGTATAACTGGTGGCTCTGGTTCTGGTAAGTCCACTATTGTAAGAAAAATAAGCGAAGTTTGTTCTGATTTCGTCTTTATTCCTCAAGATAATTATTATAAAAGCGCTACATTTATTAATAATGAAAACATTACCGCTTTTAACTTCGACCACCCTGATGCGTTTGACATGGAATTATTATATGAACATCTACAAGCTCTAAAACGTGGTGAAGCTATTGATATGCCAGAATATGACTTTGTACACCATAGAAGAAATGATGAGACCTTACACGTAGAACCAAAAAAACTTGTAATCATTGAAGGGCTAATGGTCCTTTATGATAAAGCGATAAGAGATATCTTAGATTTAAAATTATATGTTGATACTCCAGATGATATTAGATTTATTAGAAGATTAAAAAGAGATATTGCTGAAAGAGGAAGAACTGTTGATAGTGTTATAAATCAATATCTTGAAGTTGTAAGACCTGGTTTTTATAACTTTATTTTCCCAACCATGCAATATGCTGACTTAATTATACCTGAGGGCGGTCATAATGAGATTGCTTTATCAGTACTAATACCTTTTATTCATTCATTGACTAGTGAATAAGAAACAAAATCCAAAGTTAAAAAAATAACTTTGGATTTCTTTTTAATATATTAATTTAAAAATTTAATTTAAGATAAATACTTTTTTTTGTAAGCAATTAATCCTTTCTCTAAACAAATCAAAGCTCTAGCTAAATCATCTGTATTTAATACATATGCTAGTCTTGCTTGTTTTTTACCAATTTTTGGAGTTACATAAAAATCTTCAGCGGGAGCTATCATTACAGTTTCATTTTCATAATTAAATTCACTTAACATGAAAATTGCAAACTTTTCTGCATCATCAACAGGAAGCTGTGCAACCATATAAAAAGCACCTTTTGGAGTTGTTGATATAACACCTTCAATTTTTTGTAAACCAGCACTTAAAAAATCTCTTCTTTTTTTATATTCATTCTTAACATTATCTAGATAAGAAGAATCTGTACTGAGAGCTGCAAGTGCAGCAACTTGTTCAATATCAGGTGGACATAATCTAGCTTGTGATAATTTCAAAATATTTGCTTTAAATTCTTCATTTTTTGTTACCACAGCACCAATTCTTGATCCACACATACTATATCTTTTAGAAAAAGAATCAATACAAACAATTCTATCTTCATAATCTGTATAATTTAAAACACTATAGAATTGATCTTCATAACAGAACTCTCTGTATACTTCATCAACAATCAAAAAAATATCTGCTTTTTTACACAATTCTAAAATAGTTAACATTTCTTCTTTTGTATAAATGTGACCAGTTGGGTTATTAGGAGAACACAATAAAATTGCACCAGTTTTTCTAGTAATTCTTCTTTCGAATTCCTCAATTGGAGGTAAAGAAAAACCATCTTCAATTCTACTAGTAATTGGAACTAAATCAACCATAGCTGTTCTTGCAAAACTTGTAACATTAGTATAATAAGGTTCGGGAATAATTATTTCATCATAAGGATCACATAAAGTCATAAAAGCAAATTGTAAAGCTTCAGAACCTCCAGTAGTAATCAAAACATCATCAACATCAATATCAACATCAATAGTTTTATAGTAATTAACAACTCCTTCTCTTAATTCATATAATCCTTCACTAGGACCATAGGGAATATAAGGTTTAGAATAATTTCTTACTGCATCTAAAGCTTCTTTTGGTGAATTAATATCAGGTTGACCTATATTTAAATGATGAACTTTTACTCCTTTTTGGGCGGCCGCGACAGCATACTGAGATAATCTTCTAATTGGCGAACATTGAAATCCAGAAATTCTGCGGGACATTTGCATAACGGGCTCCTTAATTTAATTATTATTTAATTATATAGTTTTGATTTAAGAAATATATAATATATTGTTATAAAACTCAACAAAAAAACAAATCCTCAATTAAAAAAAATCTTCACTTTTAGGTAATCCTAATTTTTTATAAAAATAATTTTAATTTAGCATAAACTGTCTTTCTTTTTTCTATTAATTCGTTTTATTACAACTTTTTTTTTATTTACTTCTTACTATTTTTTATCTATTTTTATAAACAAAAAAACACTCTTTCAACAAAACGCCAAAAGAGTGGATTATTATTTATTTATAAAATTTAATCTTTAATTTTTTCACTCTTAATACTCTTCTCATTAGCCCCCGCGGCTTGTTGAGAATCAATAAGTTTTTGAATGAATCTTCTATTATCCAATAAAGGACTGATAGATCTACCATGATGTAATCTACTAATTGTTCTTGCAAATAATTCTGAAATATCAGCTTGGACAAACCAAGGTTTATCTAATAAATCATGACCATGTGTAACAGAATTTGTACCAATAATTCTGTAGAAAACACCTTCTTTATATGCTTTATCAAAGTTTTCTATACCACCACCATTAAAGAAAGGTAATGAAATCATACAAATAATTTTTTTTGCACCACGTCTCATTAGTTCTCTCATAGCGGTAATCATAGTACCACCGGTAGCAATCATATCATCAGCCATCAACACAGTTTTGCCTTCAACATCACCTAATAAGTTGATATTTTTGATATTTGTATGATTTGCATCTGTACTAACTATTGAGTAATCTCTTTCTTTATATAAAACAGCTAAAGGTCTATGTAGAGATTGTGCATAGAATTTATTTCTAGAAATAGCTCCAGTATCGGGAGATACTACAACAATATCAGGATCGCTTAGATCAACTAATCTACTTAAAGCTATTAAAGTCTGATAGGAACCATGTAGGTTCTCTAAATGAGTTTTCATGAAACTATTTTCAATTTCTCTTGAGTGAATGTCTAAAGTAATAATTCTTTCAACATCTAGCATATCACAAATATGAGAGAAAAGACTTGCAGTTAAAGCTTCTCTACTATTCTTTTTATGTTGTCTAGAATATGGGAAAGTAGGTAATACTAAAGTAATAGATGAAGCTCCAGCCAATTTAAGTGCATGTGTTGTTGTCAACAAGAACATTAAATGGTCATTAACACTTAGTCTTAAAGGTTCATTTGCTCCATTAACTTTAATCAATTCCATATTAGATAAATCATAAATAAAGAAGATTCTTAAGCCTCTAACAGGATCGAGAATTTCAGCCTTCTCTTCGCCATTTGCAAATCTAGTATATTTAGCTCTAATAGTGAAATCCGGACACTGAAATTGTGTTGGACACTTCCTTCTAGGAATCTTCTTACTATTCATGTCATCTATCAAGGTGACCATCTGTAAGATCTGTTCCTCATTCATATCATGTCGCTTTGCAAGTGCACCAGATAACTTATTGTATCTTTCCTTATATAACCGACGCAAATGCTTAACGACTTTGCTTGTAAAATATTCACTACCCGGGCCAGCAATAACACCGAGTTTGTGGGGTTTAATGATGCTCATAAATTTAGAATACTATAATTAATTATAATTTTTCAATTACAAATAATAATAAATTAATAATATTTATACTTAGATATTCACAACTTCAATGTTTTTATCACAAAGTTGTTTATATGCAGTTTTAAATTTTGCTAATTTTTCGCTATTATCTGCAAATAAAAGCTTTAATTCAGTAAAATCTTCCTCCAAACATAAATTATTTGTAGTTCCAATACTTGTTCTATTTTTTATAGTTTCATATGGATTATACTTTTTAACTGTATTTAAATTCATTCCGACTGTTTTATAAGTATCTCTAAAGTTTTCACCTTTTTTAACTCTTTCTAAAACTTCATCTGTAGCATATAGCTCACTAACACAAGCATTTGCTAAATTATCTTTATTTACTGCAACCTTATTTATCATTCTAGACATAATGGCAACTAAGGACCAAGTAGCTTTTGAACCAACTAATAAGGGTTCTTTTGTATCTTGGAAATCTCTATTATAACCTGAAGGTAATGATCTTATTATAGACTTAACTCTAAATGCAGTACTACTTACAACAGCTGATCTACTTCTAGCCAATTCAAGTCCGTCAGGATTTTTCTTCTGTGGCATAATTGAACTTCCTGTACACAATTCTTTTGGTAAAGAAAAATATCCAAATTCAGGAAGAGTAAATAATATTAAATCTTGAGCTAATTTACTACAAGTAAGTGCTACATAATCGCATAAATCCAATAACATTGCTTCAAACTTACCTCTAGAATTATTTGCATAAAGAACATTTTTTTGAACTTTTTCAAATCCCATTTGATTTGCAGTATAAGCTCTATCTAAATCTAAAGGAACACCATAAGAAGCTGCTGAACCTAAAGGAGATTGGTCCAAAACAGAAATAAATGAATTTATCCTTTTTGCTTCATCTAAATATTCTTCAGCAAAAGAGGCCGCCCAAAGTCCAACAGAAGATGGCATTGCTATTTGCATATGTGTCCTTCCTGGCATTGGAATATCTTTATATTTGTCGCTAAATTTTAATAAGGCTTGAGCTAATTCAGCTGTTTCAATTGATAATTTAGTAGCAAACTCTCTCATCCAAAGTCTTAAAGCAGTTTGAACTTGATCATTTCTACTTCTTCCTGTATGTATTTTCTTACCTACATCCCCATATTGGGTGGTAATATATGACTCTATTGCTGTATGACAATCTTCATTTTCTTTAGTAATTTGAAAATTATTTTGATTTTTTAAATCAATAATCTCTTTCAATCCTTTTTCTGCTTTTTTTAATTCCTCATCACTTAAAATGTTTATTTTATTTAAGCCTCTTGCATGAGCTATTGATGCTAATGCATCACTAATTACTAAATCTTGATCCAAGATATAATCATTTGAAACAGTAAAATCTTCCATTAAAGAATCTAAAGAATATTCTTTTTGCCACAACTTTGCCATAATAAGTCCTTCATTTTTTTTCTTTGATTTTAAAGATTTTTCTTTTTTCAAGCAATATAAAAAAAATCTTAATACTATAATATATGAAAAAAATGTTTTATTTCTTTACAATTTTTTATTTATTACTATTTTTTTTCACTGCTTGTGATACAAAAATAATAAAATCATATAATCTTTTAACATCTATTGATTCTACACCACCTAAACTAAAATATATAGAAAGTAATAGTCCTTATTCTGTTGAAATTGTTTTTGACGAAATTTTATCTTCTAAAGAAAATATAAAAATATCTTTCAATAATACAGATGTAGATAATTTTATAATCAAAAACAATAAAATAACTTATTACAGAAAAGATAAATTAATTCCAGGTAAAAAATACATAATAAAAATAAAAGCTGAAGATTTAAATGGAAATTCGACATTTATCAACTCCTATGTTTATACAAAGAATAAAAATAGAGCAAATTTACTAATAAGTGAAGTTTCAACAAAAGGCACTTCATCTAATTGCGATAAAGTAGAATTGATTGTAACAAAGAGTGGCTCTTTAGCTGGCATTGTTGTCTCTGATGGATTTAATGACAATTATAACGATAGATATATATTCCCAGATATATATGTTAATGAAGGAGAATTCATTGTAATAGCCTTTAAAGAGACTCAAGACTCCGATGTTTTTATAAGTGAAAATAAAAACGGGTTAAGTTCTAATAATGGATGTATTTTAATATTAGAAGATCCTTCTTTTAACTCAAAAGTAATAGATTGTTTAATATATTCAAATAAAATTAGTCCAAATTGCGAAGGTTTTGCGAGTGAAGATGTTCTTAAAACTGCAAAAACTCTAGCGAGTATAGGACTTTGGGAAAATATATTTCCTTTATCTCAAGCTGCTGTTGATACTACTTTTGAAACCTCAACTAGAACTATTAATAGAAAGTTCAAAAATTTTTATTTTCTAGATACTGATAGCTGTGAAGATTTTTATACGACAGTAACTCGAGGAGATACTTTTGGCTATGAAAACAATAAAGAAGAATATATTAATTAGTTATTCTTTGATATTTGTAATCAAAATTGTCAGAATGAACCAGTGAATTATCTTTTAATAAGAAAAAACCACTGTATCCATCAAAATGTTTTAATAATTCTAATGCTCTCTCACTCCCTAATAAAAAACTAGTTGTAGATAAACAATCACAGATTAAAGATTTTTTGCCGATTATCGTTGAACTTATTATATCACTATCACTTGGATAAAGAGTATCAGGATCTAAAATATGATGATATTTTACGCCATCTTGATAAAAATATCTTTCATAGGTCCCAGAGGTAACTATAGATACATCACCTACATCTAATGCTGCAAATATTTCTTCTTGATTATTCGGATCTTGAAGACCAATAGTCCAAAGACTATCATCAGATTTTTGGCCAATGACATCCACATTTCCGCCTAGATTAATAATACCTTTATTAATATTTTCACTTTTTAAATATTCAACAAGTTTATCAGCAGCATAGCCTTTACCTAATGCTCCAAAATCTATTTGCATATTTTGTGGTATTTCTACTGTTAAAGCATCTTTATCTAATTTAATTTGAGTATAATCAACATTTACACTATCTAATTCTGCTTTTGATGGAATTCGTGGATTATCTCCACCAATATCCCATAAACTTACAACAGAACCCATTGCAACATCAAATTTACCATCACTTAATTGAGCTAAAGAAATTGCTAACTTAAATAAATCAAATACTTCTTGATTAACTTGAACAGTTTTATCTCTATTTAAAATACTAATATAACTTTCTTCATTTGTACGACTTATCTCTTTTTCAACATTTTGTAATATAGAAAAACAATTGGAAAATACTGAATCATCAACACTTTCTTCTAATTTTATAGAACATACAGTACCTAAAGCTATTTGAGTCTGTGTTTGAAATTTTTCTTCTTGCTTACAAGATACAAAAAGAATCAAAACTACTAAGAAAACAATTATATTAAATTTTTTAAACATAAAAATATGTTCATCAATTTAATTAAAATTGTCAATAATAATGCACCAATATTAATTGATGCATAAAGTCTAAATTAAAAAGTAGGAACAATATTAATTCCAAGAGATGTTTCTATTTCTCCTTTTTTATCTTTTGAAGTTTCTCCATCTGTTTGAAATTCTTTGCTATTAAATTCTACAGACTCGGCCTTAATAATTACTTTTGACTTTTTGCTACCATCCTTGTTTTCCCACCTATTTTGTCTCAATTGTCCTCTTACTCTAATTTTACATCCTTTCTTCAAATATTGATTGCAAGCTCTAGCAGCATTATTCCAAACCTCAACATCAAAGAAGCCTACTTCTTTTACATAAAATTCATCTTTTGCTTTGTATGATGAATTAACAGCTATAGATAACGTACTAACACAACTATTATTTTTTAGATCTCTAACATTTGGATCTTTAGTTAATCGACCTTCAATAATTATAGTATTTAGATCATCAAACATACTCATAAAACCCTCCATTTAGTAAAAAACTTTTTTTATTGTCACATTTTATTATTTCTATCAAGTTTTTTATCATTTTGCCCTTTAATTTTTTATGATTGTTGTTTATAAAATTAAAGGATGATTAAATAATAATAAGGAGATATTTAATGAGTAATTTAGCTGTATTATCTTTAGGTGGATCAATTATTGCACCAGATAAAGTAGATATTGATTTTTTAAGCAAATTCAACAAAGCAATTCGTGAATATTTAAAAGAAAATAAAGAGAATAAATTGATTTTAGTTTGTGGGGGTGGAGCCCCAGCTAGAGTATATCAAAATGCATATAGAGAAATTGTAAATGATACAAACAATGATATTCAGGATTGGATTGGCATAAAAGCAACTCATTTAAATGCTCAATTAGTATATTCAATTTTCAGCGATTTATGTTCAGACGAAGTTATTACAAATCCAAATGCTGATATTAAATTCACTAATCAAGTACTTGTAGCAGCAGGCTGGAAACCAGGCTTCTCGACAGATACTGATGCAGTATTTTTATCAAAAAGATTTGGTGGAAAATTAATAGTTAATCTTTCTAATATCGCAAAAGTTTATACAGCAGACCCAAAATTAGATAAAGATGCGAAACCAATTGATTCTATAAATTGGGAAGACTTTAGAAAAATGGTAGGAAATGAATGGGTCCCAGGTAAAAACTGTCCTTTCGACCCAATTGCTAGTAAAGGCGCACAAGAAGATAGTATGAAAGTTATCTGTGCTGATGGAAGAAACATAGAAAACACTCTTAATATTTTAAGAGGAAATGAATTCTATGGAACTACTATTGGTTAATTAATACTAGCTCATAAGTTTTTGCTAAAGTATTATCAATATAACCATAATCTGTCTCACCGACAGCAACAAAACCTAAGCTCTCAATAAGAGCTTGCATATGAAGATTTTTTATATGGGTGTCAATTCTAACATTGGCACCTATTTTTTTAGCTTTATCTATAGCCATATTCAAAAAATATCTACCTAATCCTGATCTTCTTGATGCAACTCTATGTACTGAAATATATGGACCTTTTGTCCAAAAATCATATTCTTCATAAATTTCATCTTTTTTTTCTTGAATAGCAGCCATTGCCACTAATTCATCTTTATCAAAAGCAACATACAATTGATGATTTAAAACATCATCTTCTAAAATTTCTACTGTAGGATAACCATTTAACCATTGTGGATTATTTCTTGATACCATCAATTTACATGCAAACTTAGCTAATTCCATACATTTATCAATATCTTCAAAACTTGCTTCTCTAATCTCATAATCCATAATTTTCTCTCTTTCTCTTTAAGTCTAAATAATAATCTAAAGTATCGCAAAAATCATCAGGGAATGGTTTATCTAATTTAAAATTAGGAATCCAATCTATATTATCACCTAACTCTTGAACGAATCCATTTTCTATATCTTTTATATCTAAATAATCTAATAATAAATCATAATCGCCGCTGCTAATTTTTTCAAAAGTTTTGACATTTTTTGGATCAATAAACTGAACCATTAATGATAAAAAGCATTTATCCTTTAAATATTTTGCAAAATAATCTAAAACTTCTAAACTAGCTTTTATTGAATCAGGAAAAACTAAATGTCTAACTAACAAGCCTTTTGGGGTTGTTAAATCATCTATAAATTCAAATTTAGGATGCTTTTCAACTAAGAAATCAAAAACTTTAGTTATAACCTCAACATACTTTTCTCTGCCACAAAATTTCTTTGCAACTTCTTTATCTAAAGTTTTTAAATCTATTAAATATAAATCAATATAATCATCAATTAATTTTAAAGCTTCAACATCTTCATATCCACTTGTATTATAAACAATCGGTAATTTCATTCCCGCTAATCTAGCCTTTTGTATCGCTATAACTATTGAAGGAATATAATGAGTTGGAGTTACTAAATTGATATTATTTGCTCCATTTTTCTCTAATTCCAACATAAGAGTTGATAATTCATCAATTGAGATGCTTATACCTACATTCCCATCTCTAGTTTTTTTCCCACCACTGATTTGATAGTTTTGGCAGTATCTACAATGTAAAGGACAACCTGAAAAGAAAATCATGCCAGAACCTTTTTCCCCAGTAACAGGAGGTTCTTCTCCTCTATGTAACCCACTAAAAGCAACTCTTACTACATCACTTTCATTACAAACACCTAATTTATTACTAGTTCTATCTACTCCACAATAATTTGGGCATAAATTACAATTTTTATATTCATCTAATAAATTCAATTTTATTTCCTTTTTTATAATCTTAAAATAGTTATTTATATTATATTTTAAAAGGTGTAATTCTATTATAAAACATATTTTAATAAATTTTGTATATTAGTAACGGATTTATTTATTTATTTGTTTTATATATAATGTACACAAAACAGGAGATAAAATGCTAATACCTAGCAAAAAGAAAAAAACAGAACCAATTGAAGAAAGATATATATTAAGCATTGATGGTGGAGGAATGAGAGGGATTGTTCCAGCTGTTGTAATATCGAAATTAGATAAGAAATTAAAAGAGTTTGAAACTAAAAAACCTTTTTACTCGTTCTTTGATTTAATTACAGGTACTTCAACTGGAGGCTTAATTGCTTTAGGGCTATCCACCTCTCCATTAATTTCAAACCTAAATAAAGAAGAAGGGGAAGATTTTTTACAGACCTATGAAACACCAACTTTATCTTTTCTTGAAAAATTAAAAGGTATAAAACCTCAAGACCCAAAATCTCCAAAATTAATTACAAAAGGAACAGATTGTTCCTCTCTAAAAGATTTTTATGTAAATGATGGTAAATCTATATTTCATTCAGAATCTAGAATTTTTGGAACTTTATTAAAAGATAAATATGATGCAAAACATATAGAAAACTTTTTATATAAAACATTTCAAAATGCAAAAATGAAACAATGTCTTGTTCCAACAATGGTTGTTTCCTATGATGCTGCAGAAGGAATTCCTTTTAATTTTAAAAGCTGGGAAAATTCTGACTTTTATGTTAGAGAAGCTGCTAGAGCAACTAGTGCAGCTCCTACATATTTTCCCCCTTCTATTCTTTATGATAAAGAGTCCAAAAAGAAAAGATATTTAATTGATGGAGGTATTATTGCTAATAATCCTGTTCTTTTAGCTTATAGCGCAGCTAGAAAGCTTTATCCAAATTGTAAAAAATTCCACATACTTTCCCTTTCAACCGCAAGCAATGATTATTCAATGCAAGATATTGATATTAGTGGAGGTCTAATGAGCTGGATAGATCCATCAAAAGGTGCCCCTATACAAAAAATTGCGTCCACAAGTCAAATGCAATTAGCGGCTTTAGTTGCACAAAATATAAAAGACGTTGAATTTACTAGAATTCATTACAATTTAAAAGGAGATTCTTTTAAATTAGATGATACTTCTACTTATGCAATCAATACATTAATAGATAGCGCTGAACAGTTATATAGAAAAGAAGAGAAAAAATTAACTGAATTTATTAAAAATATGATTAAAAGAGAAGATTTCTCTCATGTTCTAGACATCGATAAACTCAAAACAGACCCCCAAAGTAAAGCGGAAGTTTTTCAATTAGAAAATCAATTAGATCAAAGTATTACTTACCTTGATCAAATTGATAAAAACCAAAAAGAAACTACATTAATTGAAAATACCAATACGAAATCACATTTCTTTAGCAAAAAGAAGAAAACTGAACTACCTCAAGAAAATATTGATACAAAAGAATTAGAAAAAGTATTTGAAAAGGATAATGAAGAAAGACAAAGACAAAAAAGTGCTAATAATGAAAAGTACCAAGAAATATTAGACAAATATGGATTCAATGAAAAGGATTTAGAATAAATGCATCCCAAACAAATAGAATTAGAATCAAGATTACATAAAATTTGTATGGAACTAGACAATTATTTAGAAGATGAATTTGGCACCTTGTTTCCTCTCCATCCAAAAAGAGAAAAGAGAGGAAAGACTTCTAGCGCAAATTATGATGGCCTTTTTTCAACAGGGATTCAATTTACTACTGGTTATGGAAGTCAATTTGGTAGAGGGTATTTATTAGATATTGATATTAGAACATTAAGCTGGGTTACAAAAGCCGACAAAATAAAAATTGAAGATGCCGCTATCCAAAAATTAAAAACTCTTCTAGAGATTCATATGCCTGAAAGAAAATTAGAAATCAAAAGAGATCAAAATTTAATAAAAATTGTTGGAGATTTTTCTTTAGGTATCAGTGAAATTAATTAAAAGTTTCTAAATAAGAAATTATTGAAGCAACAGAAATTCCATGCCTTTTTTTATAACCAAAATTCTTTGTATTAACTAAAGCTTTGGAGCAAATAGTAGAACAAATATCACAAATCTTCTCAAATTCATAACCTTTTAATAATAAACCAGTTAAAACACTTGCGAATAAATCACCTGTTCCAGGATAAGAAATATCAATCTTTTTATTATAATGATAATAAATATTTCCATTATTAATAGAAACAGTTGCCACGGTATCTGAATTCTCTTGTAATACACTAGTAATCACTACTTTATTTGGTCCCATAGAGACTAACCGATGTAAAAAATCTTCAATTTCTTCATCACTATAGTTTTCTTTAGGGCTTTCACCCAATAATAAAGCAGCTTCAGTAGCATTAGGACAAATAACATCAGCTAAAGATATTAAATATTTCATTCTTTCAATCAATTCTTTAGTAATTGGAGAATAAGTTTCTAAATTATCACCTAAAACTGGATCAATTATTATCAAAGGTCTACTTTCTTTTTGAGAATTAATTACTCTTTCTACTATATTAACTTGTTCTGCATTAGCTAGAAAACCACTATATATACAATCACATTTAATATTTTCTCTATCCCAAACATCTAAAACATTTTTTATTTCATAGGTTAAATCTTTTATATAATAATCATTAAATCCATCTGATTGAGAAGATAACAAAGCAGTTGGTAAAGGTAAAACTTCTACCATTAAGCTCTCTAAAGCTGGAATAACAACACTTAAAGAACTCTTTGCGTAACAACATAAATCATGAATTGCAATACAGTTTTTAATCATACAAAAAGATTATCAAAGACTCGTTTTAGCGACAAGTAAAATATGTAAAATTTATACAAAAAAGCAATATTCTTTTCATATTTACTATATACTATTGTGTCCCTTGTATTTTTGATATATTTTTCAAGTAGATTAATTAAACAATTTTTATAATCTATATTAGGAGTTTTTATGATATTTAAAGACAAAAAAAGTAATTTATTTATTGCTGATTCTTCTATTAATCCTTTATGTTATCCAGTTTTAGATTCAAAAGAATTAAAAGAAAAATTATCAAAATTTATCCTTTCGGCCTCTGGTTGGAGAAAAGTTTTTGCAATTAGCAATGATGAAGAAGATAACACTGAAGAAATAAGTGTTGCAGATAAATACTTTTGTGCATTAATAGCCCTTTCTTTAGCAAAATACTTAAATTGTGTAAGTGATGAAGAAATTAACACCAATAAACTAAACAAAAAAACTAACACAAAAAAAATAGTAGTAGCAATGGATGCAAGACCTACTGGAGTACAAATTCTTGATGTCATAAGTAGAGTTTTTTTAGCTCTAGATATAGAAGTTGTTAATCTTTTTATTGCTGCAGCTCCAGAGATTATGGCATTATCCTCACAAGATAAGTCAATTGATGCGTTTTTATATGTTTCTGCTTCTCATAATCCAATTGGACATAATGGTATAAAATTTGGAACAAATGGGGGTGTTTTTAATAAAAGTCAATCCCAAGAACTAACTCAAATTTTTACATCTCTTGTGGAAAATCAAAAAGCTTCAATATTTGTTAAAAACTTAGTCAGTAATCTAGAAAAAGAAAAATTAGAAACTAATTTAATACAAGTCTCACAAAACAAAACAAAAAGTTTAGAAAATTATAGAGAATTTGCCCTAATAACTGCTAGCAAGAATGAAAATATTGAACACTATTTAAATTCTTTAAAACAGAAAACTGATAATAAAATTGGCATTGTTGCAGAATTAAATGGTAGTGCTAGAACTCTAAGTATAGATAAAGAATTTTTTAAAGAACTAAATATAAAAGTACACTCAGTAAATGATAAACCTAGAGAAGTTGTTCATCCAATTGTTCCAGAGGGTGAAAATCTTGAAATGTGTAGATCTATTTTAGAAGAAAAACATAAAGAAGATAGTGCTTTTGTAGTAGGATATGTTCCAGATAATGATGGTGACAGAGGAAACTTAGTTTATATTAAAGATAGCACAAATAAAGCTGAAATATTACAAGCACAAGAAGTTTTTGCTCTTGTAGTTATGGCAGAATTAAGTGCAATGAGAGTTTCATATCCAACAGAAAAAATGGCAATTAGTGTAAATGGTCCAACATCAATGCGCATTGATGATATAGCCAAAGCCTTAAATGTTGAAGTTTATAGAGCTGAAGTTGGGGAGGCAAATGTAGTTCAAAAAGCCCAAATGCTACGTGATGAAGGCTATATAGTAAGAATATTTGGAGAAGGGTCTAATGGAGGAAATATTACCCACCCTGCTAAAGTAAGAGATCCATTAAACACTTTATTAAGTTTAATAAACTTATTATCCAATAAAGAAATATTTGATTTTTATAGAAATAAAATCAATTACAAAAATGATACACTCTCAATTGAAAACTTTATCAATAGTCTACCAAAATATACAACTCTTGATGCTTTTTCAACAGATGCAAAATTGCAAATTACCACCGATCATGGAATATTAAAAGACAACTATGAGAGTGAATTTTTAAATTACTATAATGAAAATAAAGATTTCTTAAAAAATAAATTTCATATAGAAAGTTATAAAGTATATCAGATGGAAGGAACTAATTGTATAAAGGGCATTGGAAGTGAATATAGAACACCTCCTTATAAAGGTGGATATAAAATCATATTTAAAGATAATAATGATGATAATATTGCTTTTATTTGGATGAGAGGCTCAGGAACTGAAGCCGTATTTAGAATATTAGTTGATGTAAAAGGGGATAAACCCGAATTATTTAATTATCTATTAAATTTACATACTCAACTGCTAAAAAAAGCAGATAAATAATAAAGATAATTCCTATCGATAGACATATTGATAGGAATTTTTTTAATCCTTATTTTTATAAAAATTAATTAATTATTCCTAATTCGGTATATAATTTTGTAATCTTAATTTTTACTTAATATATTTATAGTTTATTTATGTATAGTAATTCTAAATGAAAAAATAAGATTCTTAGGGGTTTTACCTAGTTTAAATACGTTTAAAACACATAAGGCTTAAATTCTATCAAAATAAGGCATCTAATAACAAATTTCATCATTTTAACCAAAATAATCTGTATTAATTTTTAGTAACAATGCATAAAAAAAATACTTGATACATATTTGTACCAAGTATTAACTATATTTTCTTAAATAATAATTACTAATTTAATCCTAAAGCAGCAATTGCAGCCCCAATAACTGGAGAATTATCTATCCTAACAAAATTCACATAACGATTATGTTTTTCTTGTAAGAACTGCTGTAAATAATATTTTGTATATAGTTCTAGATATTCTGTTTTATAGAAAGTAGTACCATCGGCATTAATACATATAGGATGTAGTGGATTTTTACCATATTCTGTTTTTAATACAGCTGAAGCAAGATTTGCAGCAGTCATCTTACTTGCTCTCTTAATTATAGCTTCAAGAAGGTACCATAAGTTTTCTGCATCTTTTTCATTATTTGCAACACATTGAACTAATTTATAATCAGTATTAAATGGCATTTCCAAATAATGACTCATTTCTGTGGTGTTAACATCTCCAACTTCTTCAAATTTCTTTTTAAAATCTTGAGATAGTACATTTTCTTCAATTGCTTTATGTAAAACTAAAGAACTCATTGGACCTAAATAAGCCCCACTTATTTTCTTCTCAAAATGATAAGTATTTGGATCTTTTGTTGTAGATAAGAATAACTCATCAATTTTAGCATTTGAGTAGCCATAACTTCCAGATTCAACATTTATTACCATATGATCTAAATTTGTTTGACTCAAAGTCTTAATATTTGATGTATTTTCCAAATAAGCAGTATTAGTACCAGTACCTAAAATAAAACCAACATAACCATCATAATTTGTATTACCTTGAGCTCTACCAGCTAAAAGAGTTGTTACAGTATCATTAACAACTGCAATTTTTTTATTATCAACAAAATAACCTCTAGATTTTAATTCTGCTAATAATGAAACACCAACTTTTTTACCAATAACTTCAGGAGCTTTAATCTCTTTAGAAAATACTAAAGGAATTCCATCATTATCTTCTGTGATTTGAGCTGCATAACTAAAACAGAAACCAATTCTGTCACTTTTATCAATTATATGTTCAACTTGATTAGCAAAAACAGTAAAAAATTCTTTTGCACTAACCTCTTTATCTATACCAGGCATTGAAACTTTTTTGAAATCGGAAATTACAGGTTTTAAATCTTCATCAAAAGTAACTAAACAAGTTCTTAAATTAGTTCCACCAGCATCAATTACTATGACAGTTTGACCTGGAACAATTGGAGAACCTTCTCCAATATAGGTTGGAATCATTGGCAAAGAACTCGATTGAGCTTTTTCTAAACCTTTATTCATTTCACTTAGGAAACTATCTACCATGTTATCTATTGAAATAGACTCTGCATCAAGTCCCCATTTAATTAAAAAATCTTTTACTTCTGTATTCAATTAAACGCCTCCAAGGGATTTACTATATATATTATTCAATCATAAATTATAATTATTTTTTTTTCTACTATTTTTATATATATAAATTAAATACCTACAAAATTTAATATAAAAGCAATTTATCAATATTGAAAGACATCAATTTCTTCACCATTAATACTCATTTGCATGGGATTAACGCCTAAAGTATCATCTATTTCTTCTAAAACAAATACACCCTTAACATTCAAAGGATAAGAAAATAACCCTCCAGAAATTGTAAGGTCGGTCACAACACCAACTCTTGGATAAATTCCATCTACTAAATTAGACACAACTTGATTTATTGATTCATTATCTTTAAAGGCTAAAGCAACAGCTCCCAAAACAACAGCATCAGAGGCTTTCCAATCATTATTGATTAAAGAATCTCTAACATAGATTGCTAAAGGTTCTTTTAATGACTCAATTATATTATTTGAATTTATATTTTTTTGAGGGAAGTATTGCAGCAAGGTTGCCATATCGCAATTATCGAAAACAATAGCATCTGATATTCCACTATTTTTAGGTATTCTAACTTTCAAATTTGGGATTTGAGGCTGACTTTCTGAAATAAAGTAATCACAAGAGACAAAAACCACATCTTTTACACATGTTAAAGCATAATTAATTTCTTGTTCACTTAAAGAAGTTGCAAACAATGAATTAATAAATATAAGTAGCAAAATTAAGTGCACTAAGCGCTTCATAGTGTAATCCTCTAAACATCATTTTTCATTGTTAACAGTAAAGGAGCTTTCTCAAAAAAAGATAAATTATAATCCTTATCATTAACACTGAGTCTAATCGGATTAATAATTGGGACACCATACTCATCAGAAGATACAATAATAACACCTTTAATTAGGAGACTTTCACTAAAAAGACTCCCTGAAACATTAAAGCTAAAACTTATTCCAACATTTGGGAATTGTCCTGAAGTTGCATTAGTTATAAGACTTTGAAAAGTCATACCATCTGGAAAAACAACAACAGCGGCTCCAGTCACAACAGCTTCTCCTTCTTTCCAATCATTAATCAATAGTCTATCTTTGACTATTGGATTGATAGAAGGAATAAGAGATGCAAAATACCCATCAGAAGAATCTTCATTCAAAAAATATGGCATATAAGTCGATAAATCCGCATTACTTAATAAAATAGCTTCAGGTAAAGAATTTTTTGAAGATATTTTAATTGCAATCGAATCAAAATCTACCCTTTTTAAAGAAATAAAATTAGATGCTGCAATATAACCTAAATCAGTTATAGCAACAAAAGCATTTGATACTTCCTTATCACTAACACTAGAGGCAAACAAAGAACTGCACAACAAACTAATCAGTAAGATTAATAAAATCCTTTTCATTTATACCTCTCCATTCACAAATAAGCTTTTTCACAAATTGAAAATATGGTAATATTATATCATGAATATAAAAAAAGAAAAACCATCAATACTTTGGTATGATTTAGAAACATTTGGTTTGAACTCTCATTATGATAGAATAGCTCAATTTGCAGCAATAAGAACTGATTTAGAGTTAAATCAGATTGGAAAAGAAATAATATTATATTGTAAATTAACACAAGATTACCTACCAGATCCTTTGTCTTGTTTAATAACATCAATTACACCTCAAGAAGTAAATAAAAAAGGATTAAATGAAGTTGAATTTATAAAACAAATAAGAAAAGAATTTTTAACACCTAATACAGTTGTTACAGGATATAACTCAATAAATTTTGATGATGAATTTATTAGAAATGCTTTATATAGAAATTTATATGATCCATATGAAAGAGAATATAAAAATGGGTGCTCAAGATGGGATATAATAAATTTAGTGAGAGCTGCTTATGATTTAAGACCAGATAATATGAATTGGCCAGCTAGAAAAGAAAATGGCAACCCAACTTTTAAATTAACAGATATTACTGAAGCTAATAATATTGAGCAAACTGGAGCACATGATGCTTTAGTTGATGTTAGAGCAACAATTGAAGTTGCAAGACTTATTAAAACTCATCAACCTAAATTATATGATTGGAGTTTTAAACATAGAAAAAAACAATTAGTTAAAAATGTAGTCAAAGCACCATTTGGAGAACCCATATTACATACTCATCCTTCATATACTTCAAAAAATGGCTGTACATCAATTGTTATGCCAATAACTTATGATGTTAATAATCCTAATAATGTAATATGTTTTAATTTAAAAGAAGATATAACTCCATTAATTGAAGCTGATGAAGAAAACATTTTATTTACTCATGGAATTGTGAACATAGCATATAATAAATGTCCTTTTGTAAGTCCTCTTGTTATACTAAATAAGCAACTAGAGAAAAAATTAGATATTGATAGACAAGAAACGCTTTCAAGAGCAAACACATTAAAAGAACACCCTGAAATAATATTAAAAATTAGAAAAGCTTTACTTAATTCAGATATAAAAAGTATTGATGATTCTGATTTCCAACTTTATGAAGGATTTTTTAAAGATGAAGATAGTAAAAGATTCCAACTTATACATGATGCGGGGGAAAAAGAAAAACTAAAACTTGCTAAAGCAATAGATTTTGATGACAAAAGAGCAAAAGAATTAGTTTATAGACATATTTTAAGAAACTATTTAGAATATCAAACTGAGGAAGAAAAAGAAAAATGGAAATCTTTCTGTTCCCATAGAATTGTAAGTCCTCCTGGAAATGTAATGATTAATTTAGACTTCTATAACAGAAAAATAAAAGAAAAATTAGAATCAGACACTACAAGCGAAAAAGAAAAATCAATACTTATTGAATTGCAAGACTATGGACAAGAATTAATTAATATATTATTTAATTAATAATACAAAGAGGAATTAATATGGAAACACCTCCACCAATTGGAAAGAACATACAAAAATTTAGACAATCAAAGCACCTAACACTTAATATACTAAGTGAAAGAAGTGGTGTTTCAAAAGCTATGCTCAGTCAAATTGAAAGTGATAAAGTAAATCCTACTATTGCTACTGTATGGAAAATCGCTAGAGGCTTGAACATTGATATTCAAGATATATTAGATATTAACCCTCAACCAAAAAGAGATTTTATAAAAAATCCAACTTCTGGATCAGGTCACGTTATTGAAACCACAGAAAATGGTGTTACTATAAGAATTTTATCACCACTTACAATGGTTGAAGATTTAGAAATGTACTTAATTAATTTTGAACCTCATGCACAACTTCCTAGTGAACCACATTTTGCTGGCACACAAGAATTCTTAACTGTAATTAAAGGCTCAGTTAAAGTTAAAGCAGGAGAAAATGAATGCACAATGAAAAAAGGTGATTTTTTAATGTATCACTGTGATATTGAGCATACCATCAGCTGTAATACAAATGCGCCTGCTACAGTTCATTTAGTAGTAAGATACACACCTGATAAACACAGATAGCGACTTAATTTAACATTATAAAGTCATACAAAATTGTATGATATTTCATCATGCAAATAAGTCTATTCAAAATATACAAAATCAATTATATTTGAAGTACAAATCCAACGGAGATAATATATAAATGTTAGAAAAACTACCTACATATGAAAGTCAATTGAAAGAGATTGATAGTAAATTAGGCGATCCACAAACAATGAGTGATATGAATCTATATAAGAAACTTATGGTAGATAGAGCTCATATAGCCCCAATCGTTGAAGAAATGACAAAATTACAAGAATTAAATCAAGAAATTCAAGATGCTGAAGAATTATTAGAAGCTGAAGATGATGCAGAAATGATAGCTATGGCTAAAGAAGAAATTACTGAACTTAAAATAGCTGCTGAAAAATCTATGAAAAAATGTAAAATGCTTCTTATTCCACCAGATCCATTAGAAGGTAAAAATATTATTATGGAAATCAGAGCTGGAACTGGCGGTGATGAAGCTGCCCTTTTCTGTGCTGATTTATTTAAAATGTATTCCCATTATGCTGAAAAAATGGGTTGGAAAATAGATATCATGAGCACAAATGAAACCGGATTAGGAGGCTATAAAGAAATTGTATTCTCAATCAGCGGTAAAGATGTTTATGGTTCATTAAGATGGGAAAGTGGAGTTCACCGCGTTCAAAGAGTTCCTGCAACTGAAAGTGGTGGACGTGTACATACTTCTGCAGTTACTGTTGCAGTATTACCAGAAGCTGAAGCTACAGATATTGAAATCAAACAAGAAGATTTAAAAATTGACGTTATGAGAGCTGGTGGTCCAGGTGGTCAATGTGTTAATACAACAGACAGTGCTGTTAGACTTACACACATTCCTTCAGGACTTGTTGTAATCTGCCAAGATGAAAAATCTCAATTAAAAAATAAAAATAAAGCTTTAAGGGTTTTACGTTCAAGACTTTATGATTTAGAAGAAGATAAAAAGAGAAAAGAAAGATCAGAAGCTAGAAAGAATCAAGTTGGAAGTGGTGATAGATCAGAAAGAATTAGAACATATAACTTCCCACAAAACAGATTAACTGATCACCGTTTAAATTTGACTCTATATAAATTAGAAATAATTTTAAGTGGTGAATTAGATGAAGTAATTGAAGCTCTAAAAATTGCAGCTGGCGAACAAGCAATGGAAGAAGCATAAGATTTATGGAGAGAACTGTTAAAGAATTACTATTTGAAGCAAAAAACGAATTAAGGAGTATCACTGATACTCCTTCTTTAGATGCGTCAATTCTTTTCGAAAAGGCTTGTGGCTTAAATAAAGTCAAACAAATAACTTTCTCAGATAAATTAATACATGAAAAAGAACAAGATAAATTCTTTCAACTTATAAAAAGAAGACTTAACCATGAACCAATAGCTTATATAATTGGTAAAAAAGAATTTTATGGACGCGATTTCATAGTATCTTCTGATACATTAATTCCTAGAGCGGACACTGAAACATTAGTAGAAGCTACTATAAATTATATTAATACCTTAGATTACAAACCAGATGTATTAGATTTATGTACTGGCACTGGTTGTGTTGGCCTATCAGTTGCGCTAGAAACAAATTTAACAAGCATAAGTTTATGTGATATAAGTGAAAAAGCCCTAACAATTGCTCAAAAAAACGCTAAAGCATTATATTCAAAAGAAATAAATTTCATTAAAAGCGATTTATTAGAAAACTGTAAAACTTATGATATAATTGTAAGTAATCCTCCTTATTTAACTAACCAATGGTGTGAAGAATTAGATGAGGATGTAAAAAAAGAACCTATATTGGCTTTAGAAGGCTTTGGCCAAGATGGTTTAGATATTATAAGAAAAATTATTACAAGTGCAAAAAATCACTTCAATTCAAATAAAAATGCAATTTTTCTTGAATGTGATAGTAGACAGTGTAATACTGTAAAATATATTTTAGAAGCAAATAGTTTTAAAGAAATAGAAATCTTTAAAGATTTAGCTAATAGGGATAGAGTTGTTAAGGGGATATATGAGCGATAGATTAATTGAAAGATTCTTAATGAAAACTAAGAAGTACCCAGAAAATCAACAAATTAAAATACAAGAAGCTGTTGATTTTTCCAACACTAAACATGAAGGACAAAAAAGGAAAAGTGGGGAACCTTATATAATACATCCACTAGCCGTTGCAGAAATTCTTATCCAGTTAAATATGGATGGAGATACAATTTGTGCGGGCCTATTACATGATACTTTAGAAGACACCACTGCTGAATATGATGAATTAAAAGAAAAATTTGGAAAACCAGTAGCAGATCTTGTTGATGGTGTTACAAAGATAGAAATATTAAAAACAGATAATAAATCAGTACAAGAAGCCGAAACTATAAGAAAAATGTTCTTTGCAATGAGTAAAGATGCTCGTGTAATTATCATAAAACTTGCCGACAAATTACATAATATGAGAACAGTTCATTTCTTAACCCCTGAAAGAGCCAAAGAATTTGCTACAGAAACACTAGATATATATGCCCCTCTAGCTGATAGATTAGGTATTTCTTGGGTTAAAGATGAATTAGAAGACCTATCATTAAAAACAATCAATAAAGAAACATACGATTATGTACAAGGTTATTTATTAAGCAAAAAAGGTGAACAAGCAGCTTATTTAAAACGTATTGAAAAAACAATTTATCAAGCTTGTGCTGAAGATAACCTTGGGAATGTAATAGTTACTAGTCGTGCAAAACATGCTTACTCTGTATATTTAAAAATGAAAAAAAGGAAAAAAGATATCGAAGAAATCTTTGATCTTTTAGGAGTAAGAATCCTCTGTGATTCTATAGCTGAGTGTTATACCTTATTAGGTATTGTGCATAGACTCTGGCCCCCAATTGAAGGCCGTTTTAAAGATTACATTGCAATGCCAAAAGCTAATAACTACCAAAGCCTTCATACAACAGTTATGGCCCTTGATGGTAAATTGCTTGAAATACAAATAAGAACTAAAGCCATGCATCAAACCGCTGAATATGGTATCGCCGCACACTGGAAATATAAAGTAAACAGTGGCTCTCAAGATAATATAAGCATGGATGATGCTCAATTTAATAAAATTTTAAATACTCTTGAACAATGGTCTAATGAAATTCAACATAATGAATCTTTTATGGATGACATTAAAGATGAGTTATTAAAAAATACAATTTGTGTATTTACCCCTCAAGGACATATTGTAGAATTACCAAAGAATTCTACAGCTCTTGATTTTGCATATAGAATTCATACTGAAGTTGGTAATCATACTGCCGGAGCAAAAGCTGATGGTTCAATAATTGCATTAGATCAAAGATTAAAACATACTCAAGTAATTGAAATTTTGACTAATCCAAATGCACATCCTCACCTATCTTGGTTAAGACTTGCTCAGACTCAAAGTGCAAGAAAAAAAATAAGAACTTGGCTAAATAAAAATGATAATATAATAATAGATAAAAATATCATTGCTACACCAAAAAGTGTTATCACCGATTCAGAAATTGTTGCACCTCAAAGAGAAAAAGTTGATGAAAAAGGTGAAATAATTAGAAATGTCACAGATGAAAGTAGATTAACCTTCAGAGTTGGAGATGAAACCAATTTAATGATTTCACTTGCAAAATGCTGTAACCCACAAAGAGGCGATGATATTGTTGGCTACATAAGTCGAGGAAGAGGAATAATTGTACATAAGAAAAATTGTCCTAACTTAAAAAACATGAAAGAAATTGAGGAAAGAAGTGTTGAAGTTGCTTGGGAAACTAATTCTCCAAAACCAACTAGAAAATTTAGAGTAACTAGCAAAAGAACTTATGACTTATTTAGCGAAATTGAGGGAGCAATAAGGAAATATCATGGACACTTAATTGGTGGAAGGCTCTATGATGACGACATGGACAATTCAAGGCTTATTGGTACTTTTACAGTTGAAATTGACAATGAGGATGATTTTAAAAAGGTTGTTAAGGCATTAAAGCTATTACCATCAATTAATACAGTTAGTTCAGTATTATAGATTTATATAATTCAACTATTGTCAAAAGCTAAATAGTATCTTATACTAATACGTAATAAGGTAGGGGGAAAATGAAGAAAATTTTAATATTAATTATTGTTTTCACTTTTACAATTTCATCAATATATTCTAAAGCTTCAGATGTTTCACTTGTAGCTACAATACCTGAGACTGAAGTTTCATATAATTTATTTTATGAAGATGATTTAATTGCGGACAAAACAAAAGAATATGAAATTTTAGTTGCACCATTAACTGAAAATGGTCAGACTGGTGATTTTACAATTAAAGTAAATAGTAATTTAAATAAAAACAAATCAGTTAAAATTGTTATAAACCCTCAAAAATTCAAAAAAACTAAGAACTCAAAAGGTGTAAACAACACTCAAATTCGTCCTGATGTATCCTATAAAATCAATAATGGAATATTATATGCTGGATTAAATACAAATATAGTTGTTACTAAATTTTTCTTATATTGGTCAGGCGATCCAAATTTACCTTCTGGTGAATATGAAAGTAATGTCATAATAGAATATAAAATTACATAAAAAATAAAAATCAAATAACATTTTTTGTTTTTTATAAAAATTCTATAAACTTTTTATTATAATTCTGCTATAGTATTATGAAGAATGATTAGAAAAAATAACTTATGGATTTGCCTTTTTTTAAGTATAATAGCTTTATCTTTAATAGGCTGCAGAAGTACAACTGAATTAGAAACTAAAACTATTAATAAAAATATTACTATTGATGCGAAAATTGCATCAATAGATGCTTATGGAAATATAACTTTAAATATTTTGACAAAAGATTTATTGATGGCTGATTTTAATTATAGTAATAATTTGATTCTTCAATTTTCTAATGGATACTTAGTTGAAAGCAGTTTAACCCTAAGTAACAATAATATAAATGAAGGCCAATGCTATATTAGGACTGTCAGTGAAGACAATCCTATTACAGTAGGAATAAAGGCTGAAAATTTAGCAAAAATTGGGACTTTAAAAATTGGCGATATTGTTAAAATTAGTCAACTCCAATCAAATTAATTATTCATCTAAAACTCTAATAACCTCAGGTAATAATTGTTTTTTCCTAGACAAAACCCCAGGTAACATAAAAGTTTTATCAGCTTGTTTTTCATAAATAAATTTATACTCAACAGTATCAAGACCTGTAGTTAATAAAATACTATTTTCTTTTACAACATTAGTTATTAAGAATAAAGCCCAATCCAAACCATTACTTCTTTTAACTTCTTCAAGAGTTTTTAAATATTTTTCTCTATAGTCATCAATATCTTTTAAAGTAGTAACTTCACATTGACCAATACCAACTTTTAGACCATGTTCTTTGTAAATTTTAAAATCACCTTCAATTGCAGTTCTTGAATCTTGTTTAGCTATTGAAATGCCACTAGCAAACATATCCTCTCCATAAGCTTTAATATCTGAAATTTCTGCAGCTTCACATAATACCTTAGCAATTCTTATATCTTCTTGAGTTGTTGTTGGACTTTTCAAAATAACAGTATCACTAATAAGCCCTGACAATAAAATTGATGCGATCTCTTTTGAAATTTCAATATTGTATCTTTCATACAATTGAGCGACTAAAGTACAAGTTGAACCTAATGGAGCACTATAAATAAAAATTGGATTACTAGTTTTAGAAGCATTAAACCTATGATGGTCAATAATTCCAACAATATCAGCCTCGTCAATTCCTGGCATACCCTGTTCACTTTCATTATGGTCAACCATTACAATTTTCGTTTTAGGTTTTTCAATAAAACAACGTCTTGTAACAAAACCTTTAAATTCATTCTCTTCAAAAACAGGAAGCCCTCTAAAATGACTATTTATTAAAGTATTTTTTCCTTCAACAAATAATGTGTGCAAAAATAAACTTGGTAGCTTTTTCTCCAATAAATCTTCAATAGGAGTACACAATCTTAAAAGTCTTAAAGTTTCGTTTGTATGACACTCACTTAAAAAAACAGTGCCTTCATAATTATCAAAATTTACAAGTCTTTTTATTTTATCACTCATTTTAGTCAAGATAATTAAGGGAGCTTGACGATAAATAGCTTCTAAGATTGGTTCTAATCTGTCCCCTACTACCAATAAAGGTAAATTATCATCATCAATTTCATCAAACACTTGTTTAAATTTTGTAAAACTCATAGCAGCAACCATTATTTGCAATCTATGTTTTACTTTTTTACCTTTAGTTAAAAACCGACCTTTTAAAACTTTAGTAATTTTATCAATATTAATATCATAATAAGGTTTTTGAGAACTTGCATCTCTTAAAAAATATCTATTTACATCATCAATACTTAACAAACCATGATATTTTCCATTTTTGGTTATTGTAACTACAGAAACTTCATTTTGAGTAAATATATCCATCAATACATGTATAGGTTCTTCACAATCTACTGATATATTTGGTTTAACATAAACAGAAGAAACTCTAGTCCTAACATCTTTAACAAATTTAGGAGGCTCAATATCCAACTTCCTAAAAACCTGTTTTGTACTCTCATTTAAGTTACCACAACGTGCAGCTATATATTCTATATCATCATTATTTTTATTAATTAAATTTTCTAATTTAGCATATGCCCAGGCACTACAAACACTATCCATATCTGGATTTTTATGCCCGCAAACTAGTACTCTATCCATGAAAACTCCTTTTTTTAATGATACTCCACTAATCAACAAAAAACAAGAAAGATAATAAATTAAGAGCACCAAAATAAAGCTATAATTTTTGGATTAATTAGTACTATTTCTAATAATTAATTTTCCACCAACAGTAAGTTTATAATAGGACGGATGCTTCCTTCTTATTTCATTGACAAGTGTTATTGCTGCCATTTGACCAATCATAGATCTTTGAACATGCATAGTTGTTAATGGAGGCATAGAAGTTTCAGCCAAAAAGATATCATCAAAACCTATAATGGAGACATCTTCGGGAATTTTATAACCAGAAGCAGTCAAAGCTTGGATTGCACCTAAAGCAATAATATCGTTATCTGCAAAAACAACCTTTGGAATACGTCTTTCTTCTTTCAAGTAATTTAGCATTCCATTATAACTGCCTTTTAATGTAGCTTCTAATCTAAACTCTCTTTCTTTTGAATAATATAAACCATATTTATTTATGGCCTTGATAACACCTTCATGTCGATCTAAAAAATTCTGTGAATCAAAAGAAGATCTAAAATACCCAAAATCTTTTTCCCCATTTGCACCTAAATGCCTAATAGCTAAATCGACCATTTCTTCATTAGCCATTGTAATTGAATTACAAGGATAATTTGGCATAGCATTATCTATAACTAAATATGGGATTGAAATAGAATCAAGAGCTTTATAATCTATATCTAGTAATTCTGTTCCAAGAACAAAAGCTCCATCAACATTTGAAAAATTTAAATTTTTAATGTTTTTTGAATAATCTTTATCGAATGTGACCATTTGTAAATTATAATTTAATCTAGCACAATCATTTTGTATACTATCTACTATTTTAGAAATAAACCCCGCATTTTGTTCTACTAAAACACCATCTTTTATAATTTTAATAAAAAGTAAATTTTTATTCTCATTAATTATATTATTATCTGTAACAGTATAATTAATTGGATAATTCAATTTTTTAAGTAATTTAATAATTTCAGCTCTTTTTTTTTCACTTACTCCTGTTTTATTATTAATTACTAAAGACACTGTAGCAGGAGAGACTCCTGCGATTTTAGCTATTTCTCTTACGGTCATAATTTAATCCTTCAAGTTCAAGTTAAGCATAATTTTTTTTAGTTGTCAAGAAAATATATTACTTAACATTTAGTAAATACTAAACAAATACTAAACAAAAAAATTTTTATTTAATTCCTTATATAATATATAATTATAAAAAATATTAGTACTGAAATATTTTTTTGTTGATTTAAATTTGACAAATTTCTCTGTAGATACCTATAATTAGGATGTTCAATTTACTAAACACAAAACCAGTTTTGTTTAGTATATCTTTAAGGAGGATAATATGAAAAAATTTCTAGCTTTATCTTTAGCTATGTTATTAATGGTTTCTACTGTTGCATTTGCAAATGGCGAAAGTGAAAAAGGATCAGGAGCAAAAGATTACAGAATCGCAGTAGTTCCTAAATTAACAAGTATTTCTTGGTTCCAAAGAATGGAAGTTGGTGTAAATGAATATGCTGATGAACATAATGTTGATGCATTCTATACAGGTCCATCAGAAGGTGATGGGGCTCTACAAGCTCAAGCTATTGAAGACTTAATTTCTCAAGGTGTTGATGCAATCTGTGTAGTTCCTTTCTCAACTGAAGCTCTAGAACCAGTATTAAAGAAAGCTCGTGAAGCTGGTATCGTTGTTATCACACATGAAGCATCAGGAATGAGCAATATCGATTATGATATTGAAGCATTCAACAATGCTGACTATGGTAGACACTTCATGGAAAAAATTGGTGAATTAGTTAATGGAGAAGGCAAATATGTATTAACAGTTGGATCTTTAACTTCAGAATCACATAACCAATGGGTTGATGCAGCTAAAGCATTACAAGAAGAAAAATTCCCTAACATGAGTCAATATGGTGACAAAATTGAAACAGCTGACAACCAAAGTCAATGTTACAACAAAATTAAAGAAGTTCTAACAGCTAATCCTAACATTAAAGCTATCCAAGGTTCAGCAATGCCTGATGTAGCTGGCGCAGCTTTAGCAGTACAAGAATTAGGCTTACAAGGTAAGATTGCAATTGTAGGAACATCATTAGTTTCTGTTGCAGGTAAATACATTGAAGATGGTACAATTCAAATGGCTTCATTCTGGGATCCAGCACTAGCAGGTAAAGCAATGATTGAATTAGCTCTTAAAGTATTAAACGGAGAAGACATCACAAGTGGTTGTAATCTAAACATTCCTGGTTATACAGACCTACAATTAAACGGCAAAGTATTATCTGGACAAGCTTGGATTGACATCACAAAAGAAAATGTTAATGATCCAGCAATTGATTTCTAAATAAATCAAAGCAAATATTAAGGGGATAAGGATTTTTCCAAATCCCCTTATTTGAGTTAATGGAGTATATACAATGACTGAAGAATTTATCCGTCTTGAGAAAATAAAAAAATATTTTACAGGCGTAAAGGCTCTTAAAGGTGTTGATTTAACAATTAATACTGGAGAGATTCACTGTCTTGCCGGTGAAAATGGCTGTGGTAAATCAACATTAATAAAAGTAATTTCAGGTGCGCATGAACCAACTTCTGGAAGTATTTATATTAATGGGGAAGAGGTATCACATTTAACCCCTATAACATCAATACATAAAGGTATTCAGGTTATTTATCAAGATTTTGCAGTATTTCCTAATCTCTCTGTTGCAGAAAATATTGCAATGAATAACAACTTGTTAAATGAAAAGAAAAAAATGAATTGGAAAGAAGCTAAAGCTTTAGCACAAAAGGCTATGGCTTTAGTTGGTGCCGATATTGACCCAGATATTTTAGTTGAAAGATTATCAATTTCAAATAAACAAATGGTAGCAATTTCGAGAGCGATTATTAATGATGCAAAGCTATTAATTCTAGACGAACCTACCACGGCTCTTACCGCACGAGAAGTTGAATTATTAAATCAAACATTACTTAATTTAAAAGCTAAAGGTATGGCAATTGTAATCGTAAACCATAAAATTGATGAGATATTTGAAATTGCAGATAGACTAACAATACTTAGGAATGGTGAAAATGTTGCAACAGGATTAATTGAAGATTTTAATAGGAAATCCTTTATTAAATATATGACTGGTAGAGACATTGTTGATACAATTTATACTCCAGAAATTTGTTGCGATGAAGTATGTAAAGTTGAAGGTTTAACTTTAGATGGATATTTTCAAGATGTTGATTTTTCATTAAATAGAGGGGATGTTTTAGGAATAACTGGATTATTAGGATCTGGGCGTTCTGAGATTGGAGATACATTATTTGGAATAACACCGGCAACTTCCGGAAAAATTACAATAAACAACGAACAAGTAAAAATTACTTCAATTTTTGATGCTGTAAACAAAGGTATTGGTTATGTCCCTGAAGACAGACTTACACAAGGTTTATTCTTATCAAGATCTATTAGTGATAATACTGTTGCAGCTTCATTAAAAACTTATATGAAGAAATGCAAATTAGATCTTAAAGAAATTGAAGAAATTACCAAATATTGGATTCAAAAAATTGGTTGTGTCGCATCTTCTCCACAAGCAACAATAAGAACCTTATCAGGTGGAAATGCTCAAAAAATGGTAATTGCAAAATGGTTAAATACACATCCACAATTACTAATATTAAATGGTCCAACTGTAGGTGTTGATATTGGATCTAAATTTGATATTCATAAAATACTTCATGATCTAGCAAAAGAAGGTATGGGGATTATTATCATAAGTGATGATTTAAATGAATTATATTACAACTGTAATAAATTAATAATTATGAGTAATGGAATTAGTTCAGGCACTCTTACTACTGCAGACTATAGCGAAGATCAAATTGCAAGAAAAATCAAAGAAGCTACAGTGGAGGAAAATAATGACAACTAAAACAAAACAAATATTTTCTACAAATGAAGCTATTGTAGCTTATACCGTTATTATTCTATGTACAATTATTGGAATAGCAAATCCTGCATTCTTATCTTTTAGTACAGTTATTACTCTATTAAGAGCAATGTTAATTACATTAATATTTGCAGGCTTAGAAATGATGATAATAATCGGTGGAGGGATTGATGTTTCTTTCCCCGCTATTGCTTGTTTCTCAGCATATGCAACTATTAAATTAATTTTAAAATATAATATAGATAGTATTGCATTTTTCTATATCGTAGCTAGTTTGATAGGATTAGCTTTTGGTGCATTAAATGCTTTTTTAATTGCCAAGAAAAAATTACCTCCTCTAATTGCTACTTTAGCTGTTAGCAGCATTGCAAATGGTGCAACTTTAGCATTCTTAGGAACAAAGGAATTTTCAAATATACCAGAACATATAGATAGTCTTTCTAAAAGTTTCTTATTCTCATACACAAATAGCGCAGGAATAACATATCAAATGACTAGTCTAATACTTATCCCAATTATTTTCTTAATTGTATTATATGTTGTATTAAAATTCACCATTTATGGCAGAGGAATTTATGCAATTGGTGGAGATAAAAATGCTGCTAGAATTGCTGGATACAATGTTGTGAAAATTCAATCAAGCCTTTATATGATTGGTGGAGTATTAGCTGCAATTGGTGGTGTAACTTACACAATTTTAATGCGTCAATCAAGTCCTCAAAACTTAATGGGATCAGAGATGATGGTTATTGCAGCTGTTGTAGTTGGTGGTACAAGAATAACAGGTGGCCATGGAACAGTACTTGGAACAATATTAGGAGTTCTCTTAATTGCAATTGTTCAAAACAACTTAGTTCTTGTGGGAATTCCTACTCACTTACAAACTTTTGTTGTTGGATTAATTATTGTATTAGGTACAGGAATTACATCTATTAAAGCAAAACGTATTGCAAATAGCGCAAAAGTATAACGAGGTTAAATATGACAAAAACTAGTTTTGAAAAAATAAATAAAAACAATTTAATGATTATAATAATCGGTATAGCAATATTTGTAATAATGAGCATTTTAGAACCTAGAGCTTTTCTAAGAATCGCTAATATTAGAGGGATGTTTGTTCAATTACCAGAATATGGAATTCTATGTTTTGGTATGATGATTGCTATGATTTCAGGAGGAATTGATTTATCTCTTGTTGGTATTGCAAACTTAGCTAGCATTGTTGGAGCTACTTATATGATTCAAAGAGGTGGAACCACAGGTTCAATTTTCTTTGCAATCTTAATTGCACTTTTTGTTGGGGCATTATGTGGACTTTTTAATGGATTTTTAATTGGATATTTAAAAATACCTGCAATGCTTGTTACTTTATGTGGTTTACAATTATATCAAGGTTTAGGTCTAGCAATTACTAAAGGTCCTGCAATTACTGGATTACCTGAAGCTTATGGAGAAATTGCAAATGGAGTTTTATTTGGTATTCCAATTCCTTTCTATGTGTTCTTAGTAGTTACGATAGTAATAGCATTTTTACTTCGCTCAACTGTTTATGGACATCAGTTAGAATTCATGGGAACAAATGAAATTGCATCAAAATATGCTGGTATAAATAACTTAAAAGTTACTTTATTAACTTATATGACAAGCGGTATCTTAGGAGCTATTGGGGGTATTTTAATATCTAGCCACTACAATTCTGCAAAAAGTGATTATGGTAAATCATATACATTACTTACTCTTTTAATCGTTGTATTAGGTGGAACGGATCCTGATGGTGGTAAATCTAATGTTATTGGTGTAGCATTTGCTGTTATTTTACTTCAACTTGTTTCTAGTGCATTCAACATCATGAGAATTAGCTCCTTTATGAAAACATTTGTTTTCGGATTAATTTTAGTAGTAACAATGCTTTCAAGTATTTATATTGATCAAAAAAATAAAAAAAATGATTAATTGGAGGAGATATGAAAAAAATTAGGGCAAAAAAATTATCAAATGATGACTTTAAAGAATTTGGAACATTTTATAATTTAAGCAATCCACAAGGTTATAATCTCGGAGATTTTTTCCCAGATCATTTAGATGTTGCTAATACAACAAACATGTCTTATGGGTTCTCATCACTAATCGTATACAAAAAAGAAAATATGATTGTGGATGAAGTGGAATATCATAATCAGTGTTCAGAAGTCTTATTACCACTTGATACAGATATAGTAATTCATGTAGCTCCACCAAGCAACACTATGAATATTGAAGAAGTACAAGCTTTTATAGTTCCAAAAGGAACAATTGTAAAATTAAACATTGGAGTAACTCATTTGTGTCCTTTCTCAATTGAAAAAGCAAAAGGTCATGTTATGGTAGCTCTTCCACAAAGAACTTATAAAAATGATTGTGTAATGGTCTCATTAAATGAAAATGAAAAATTCGAAATAGTATTATAGATAAGGAATAAATATGAAAAAATTAATTAACAAACCAGAAAATTATGTAAAAGAAATGCTTGAGGGGTTATATATTACTCATCCTGATTTGATAACTTATACCAACGATGATGTACACTGTTTAGTAACAGCAAATAAAAAAGAAGGAAAAGTTGGAATTGCAACAGGCGGTGGTTCAGGACACTTACCTTTATTCTTAGGATATGTTGGTAAAGGTATGCTTGATGCTTGTTCAGTTGGTGATGTATTCCAAAGCCCAAGTCCAGATCAAATGCTAGCTTGTACAAAATATATCGACAGTGGTGCTGGTGTTCTTTACATTTACGGTAACTATAATGGTGATATTTTCAATTTTGATATGGCTGCAGAACAAGCAGATTTTGAAGAAGATATTAGAGTAGAATCTGTAGTTGCTGGTGATGATGTAGCTTCTGCTGGACCTTCAGCTCCTGGTGAAAAAAATACTAGACGTGGAGTTGCTGGTATAATATTTGTATACAAATGTGCGGGTGCAGCAGCTGATGCAATGCTTAGTTTAGACGAAGTAAAAAGAGTTGCAGAAAAAGCATGTGCCAATGTTAGAACAATGGGTGTAGCTCTTACTCCTTGTATTGTACCTAGAGTAGGAAAACCTGGATTTAGTATAGGTGAAAATGAGATGGAAATCGGAATGGGTATCCATGGAGAAACTGGTATTAGAAGAGGTAAATTAGAACCTGCTGATCAAGTAGCTGAAGAAATGGTTGCAAAAATTATTGGAGATATTCCATTTAAGGCTAATGATGAAGTTGCAGTAATGGTAAATGGCTTAGGGGCTACACCATTAGATGAACAATATATTATTGTAAGAAAAATCGATGAAATTCTAAAAAGAGAACAAATTAAAGTACATAGATACTATGTAGGCGAATTTGCAACTGCTATTGAAATGGCTGGCGTTTCAATTTCTATGATGAAATTAGACGATGAACTTAAGAAATATCTTGATGCTCCAGCTCAAACACCTTTCTTTGTACAATTATAGGAAATGAATATGGACGTAGAAATTATTGTAAATTTTCTAAAAGAAACTGCTAAGATAATGAGTGAAGAAAAAGTTCACTTAATTGAAGAAGATAGTATTGTTGGTGATGGAGATTTAGGTTTAACCATGAGTGATGGTTTTGAAGCTGCTTATCAAAGTTTATTAGATAATCCTCAAACAGATTGTGGTAAAGCTTTATATTTTGCAGGAAAAGCAATGAGTATCAAAGTTCCATCAACTATGGGAACTCTTATGGCTAGCGGATTAATGCAAGCAGGAAAAGGTCTTAAAGGTAAAACTGAATTATCTAGAGAAGATGTAGTAGCTATTTTTGAAGAATATCTAAACGGTGTTATAAATCGTGGAAAAGCAAAAATTGGTGAAAAAACTTTTGTGGATGGTTTATATCCTGCTGTAGAAACTTTAAAAAATACTATTGATAAATCATTAAAAGATAGTGCAAATGAAGCTGCTGAAGCTGCTTATAAAGGATATCAAAATACTAATGGGATGATAGCTGTACATGGTAGAGCCGCTACAAGAGGAGAAGCTTCAAGGAAACTTTTGGATCCAGGAGCCTTAGTTGCAGCATTAATTATAAAAGCTTTTTCCCTATCATTAAATTAAAACTCGAAAGTTAATTCTTTCAGTTTGTATATACTTTGCACGGAGATTTTTCTCCGTGCTATATTATTATAAGGTAAATTAAATGAATAAAATTTTAGATTATGGTTCTTTAAACATAGATAAAACTTTTTTACTTGATCATATTGTAATGCCAGGAGAAACTATTTCTTCACAAAACTTTAAAATAAATGCTGGAGGGAAAGGTTGTAATCAAGCCGGAGCCTTAGCTAAAGCTGGTTGTAATGTATATATGGCTGGGAAAATTGGCAAAGATGGACTTTTCCTTTTAGATTTATTGAATAGTTTTAAGGTAAATACAGAATTTATTAATACTAATTCTGAAGTAACTGGACAAGCAATAATACAAGTTTCTACCTCAGGGCTAAACTCTATTATACTCAGCGCAGGAGCTAATTACGAAAATACCACTAAAGAAATAGATAAAACTTTAGAAAATTTCTCAAACGGTGATTATTTAATATTACAAAATGAAATTAACAATATTGAATATCTAATTAACAAAGGATATGAGAAAGGTCTCAAAATCTGCTTTAACCCCTCTCCTTTTACAAAAGATATTCTTAAGTTACCTTTAGAAAAAATTTCATATTTTTTTGTGAATGAAGTCGAAGCAGCTCAAATATCTGAAGCTGAAGACACCAAAGATTTTATGCAAATTTTAAAGAAAATCAATAAAAAATTCCCTACCTCACATATAATCATGACTATTGGAAAAGATGGTGCATATTATTGTTATAAAGAGAATGAAATATTCCAAGAAATAATTGAAGCCCCTGTAATTGATACTACAGCTGCAGGAGATACTTTTATGGGATATTACATTGCCTCATTAATAAAAGGCTACAACTATAAAGAAGCATTATTTTTTGCTACAAAAGCAGCAGCTATAACTGTAAGTAAAAATGGAGCCTTAACCTCAATTCCAACTGAAGATAAAGTTTTTTAATATTTTATCTAATTATAAACAATAATTATTAACAAAGATTTTATCTTTTGTTATATTGTTTCTAGGAGAAAGTAAATGAAAATTGTATTAGCAAATGATCATGGTGCAGTAAAGTTATCTAAAAAGATTAAAGAACATCTTGAAACAAAAGGTTATGAAGTAAATCACTTAGGAGTAACAGAAGAAAAATCTGTTGATTATCCTGATATGGCAAAATTAGCTTGTGAGGAATATCTCAAAGGTGGTTATGAATTTGGTATTGTATGTTGCGGAACTGGAATAGGTATTTCAATTAGCGCAAATAAAATTGATGGCATTAGATGTGCTCTTCCTCAAAATATTTTTGCAGCACAAATGGCAAAACAACACAACAACGTTAACTTTATAGCATTTGGCGGTAGAATTGATTATCCTGAAAATCCTTTAGATATGCTTGATGCTTTTATAGATGAGAAATTCGCTGGAGACAGACATCAAAGACGTATTGATAAAATGATGAATTTGGAAAAATAATAATAAAAGATATATATGGAAAAGGGATATTCAATATTGAATACCCCTTTTTTATTAGTTAAAATTTATAGATTATAAATATTAACAGCTTCAACATTCAATGTTCTACCATCTTCAGAAGTAGGTATTGAAATCTCACCCTTTCTAATTTTTTCAATCACATCTGCTCTATTAAAGGTATCACCCATACCAATTAATTCCCAGTTATGATCACATTCTGGTTTCAATACACCCATTAATTCTTCTTGAACATATTTAGCAATCAAAGCTCTAACTTCAGCATTTAATTGATCTTCGTTATAGCTATCATAATAAACATCTTCATCATTAATCCAACCATTAGATTTTAAAGTACCAAATCTATAATTGTTCAAAGCTAGTTTATAAACTGCATTTGGATTTATTGGTGCTCCATTTATTGTAGGATTAACAATTCTATGTCCGGCTTCTTTACTAATGTCTACTTTGTAATCAATGCCCGCAAACATATCATAATTATAACCTCTTACTTTTGGATTAAATGATACTGTTACATCTCCATCTTTAAAAGTATTATAATAACTTACACTCCATTCCATATAGTCTAATAAATTCTTACCAGTAATATTTACACCCATTAAAGTGTTATTATATTTATAAATAAAAGCAACATCTTTCTTTTTAAAATCGCCTTTATTTAAGGTAGAACCAAAATTAAATAATGCTGCAGAAGAAATTTGAGCTTTAGCATATTTCATTTGAACGGTATTAATTAAATCAATAACAGGAGTATCCTCAATTTGTGTCCTTGGCATAGTAGTAACTTTTGATTCACCAGTAATGTAGTCTACTCCATCAGCTAAGAAATCACTATCAATTTCACCAATTACTGTATTTGCATCATCAATACTAGTTTTATGAACCCAATCAAACTCATCAAGGATTTCATTAGAAGGATCTCCACCCTTAGTTACAACATTTTCAGCTGCAATGTCTAAAATTTTCCACTTTCCATTTTCTTTCTTTAAATTAATTGTACTCATTGAAACTTTATTTCCATAACAACCTGGTTCCATAACAAATGTATCATTTATTTTTTCACAATAAGTTGCATGTTCATGACCCGCAATAATTAAATCCAACTCAGGTATCTCTTGTGCTAATTGGAATACACCACTAATATTTTCTTCTTCATATTGACCATTTCTTGACATATGCATTGCTGCAATAATAACATCTACGTTATCTTTTAATTGGGTAACTGTATCCTTTGTTGCTTGCAATGGAGAAATAAATTCAAGGCCTTGAAAATGTTCTGGAGCGGAAGCTTCCCATTGTGGAACATGAGGTGCAACACCACCAATAACAGCAACTTTTACACCTTCAATATCAAAAATTTGATAAGGAAGTAAATAGTCACTATGATCGCTTGCATATTTAATGTTTGCACAAACAACTCTTCCATTAAAAGCTTCAAAATTTCTTTCTAAAAATGGTAGTCCAAAATTAAATTCATGATTACCAGGGACCCAAACATCATAATCCATATAATTCATACATTCTACCATGGGATGAATATCCATATCATTAAATAACTCTGCACTATTATCTTGAACAGTATCTCCAACATCAATTACTAAAGCATTTGGATATTTATCTCTTAAAGCACTTACAATTGGATAAGTCATTGAATATCCTGCATCAGCATCTACTGAATCAATAGCATATTCATAAGGATAAATTCTACCATGAACATCAGCAGTAGCAGCAACAGCAATTGTTAATTCATCAGCTTGAGTAGGTTCCCCTTTTACAACCTCTCCACTTCTTACATAATCAAATTCTTGAACTGTAGCAACATTTTGAACTTCAACAGGTTCTTTTGTTGTACAACTGAATAAAAGCGACAGCGAAAGAAGTAACAATAGAGCAAATCTAAACTTTAATTTTTTCATTTTCTCCTCCTATAATTAAGCAATACTGCACATATTGCTGTAAATAAAACACTTGATACCATTCCAATTGAACCACAAAAAGCTTGTAAAATATTTATTACAATAATTGGAATATTTATGAATTGCCTATAAGACATATCATAGCCCCAAATCATCATAGCAAGTGGTAATGAAGCCCCACAAAATGCTAAAACAAGAGTATTAGTCATTGTCCCAATTATATCTTTTCCAACAGCCATTAAAGACTTAAATAAATCATTTTTGACTATATTAGGATTTGCTAAAATTAACTGTTCACTACTACTTGCAATTGAAATTGCAATATCCATAGTGGCACCTAAAGAAGAAAATAAAATTGAAACAAATAATAGATTTTTTATTTTAAAACTGCGATCTTGAGCTAAATATAAAAGAGCCTCGCCCTTTTCCATATCGACACCAGTCAAATTAAGAATACGACCCATAAAATAACTTAGAAAACCTGCTAAAGAAATTCCAAATAAAGTGCCAATTGAAGCAATTAAGGCTTTTTTACTAAACCCTGCAATTAATAAATAACTAACTAAACAAATAACAATTGAACTTATTATTGCTACCAAAATAGGATGAGGCATCCACATCCCTGGAACAATTATATAAATTAAAATAGTTGCTGTAAAAGCTAAAGCTAATAAACTATTTAAGCCTTCTTTCTTTCCAATAAACAATACTAAAATAATTAATAATAAGGCTAAGAAATAAACTCCATATTCTCTTCTATAATTATATAACCAGACAACAATTTTCCCATTTAAATCTGTTCTTACTGTAAAGATAGCTTTTAACCCTTTATATGCATATGCGCTTCTTACAGAACTTAAAGTATGATTGATGGTAAATGATTGCCCTTTTTGACTCCCTTCTTCGATTCTAACAACAAACTTCTGATAACCTCTATATCTGTTTTCTACAAATGGATCAGCCTCAGTATTATCTTCTAAAACCTCTGTAACAGTTCCTAACACAAATTCTTGAGTAAAAATAGCACTTTTCTTATATTTTTGTGTAAATATCGGTGCAATTTGAGCTATTAAGAAAATAGTCAAAAAAATTATCAAAGTTATAGCAATTTGCTTTTTTGTAGTTTGCTTATTAATTTTCCGCCCCCAAAAAATTTCAAGTAGATTATTAGTTTAGTACACAAATGTTGAATAGGCAACTAATAAATTATTATCCATTATCAGCTTACATAAAACATTATGTAATAATAATCACATTTTTGTAGATAATTTATTATTATACAAATAATTATATAGATTAATATTTATTATTATATTTGTTTTTATAAGGAAAAGAACTATTTCAAATTTTATACATTTGTTATATTTTTTGGGATTTTAGATTAAAAAAAATAGTGCTAATTTTAGCACTATTTTTAATCTTTATTATAATACAAAAGGTTTAGGTAGTAAGTCTTTAAACTTATACACTTCATGGGATCCTTTTGTTTTATCCTTTGCATATTCTCTATTTAGCATATGTATTTCGGTATCTTCATTACAAAATTCACTCAGTACTTGTAAACATACAGCACAAGGCGGAGAAGGTGGATTATCGTTAGTAATAACTACAACAATTTTAATTCCTGTTGGACCTTCTGTTGATATTAAATTCATAACCGCACTTCTTTCTGCACAAATAGTAGCTCCAAAACTAGCATTTTCAACATTACAACCTGAATAAATATTATTAGTTGAAGCACTGACTACTGCAGCCCCTACATTATATTTTGAATAAGGAGTATATGCATTTGATTGTGCTTTGTATGCCATTCTAATAGCACTATCAACTAATACTTCTTTTGGTAAAGGATATTCTTTTTCAAAACATTTAACAGCACCAAATTTTTTTCTTTCATCTTTTGTACATTCTTCAATAAAATCCATTAACTCTTGTTTAGTTTCAAAATCATCTATTGAATCAAAATCATCATAAACAAAGAAAGCTCCAAGATCTTCTAATCTCTTAGCTTCTACGTTAGTAGATAAAGCAATTACATTACATTTTGCTGCAGTTCCTGCTCTAACACCTAAAAGACTATCCTCAAAAACTAAACAATTTTCATAAGGAACTTTTAATTGCAAAGCAGCATATTGATATATATCAGGATTAGGTTTATTTCTTACAATATTTTCTCCTGAAACAACTAAATCAAAATAATCTTCTGCAAGATTTAATGCACTTAAATTCTTTAAAATTTTTTTCTTTTTTGCACTAGATACAATTGCTATTTTAAAACCAGCAGCTTTTGCTTGTTTAATAAATTTAAGAGCTCCATTTACTAATGGAATTTCACTTTCATAATATCTTTCATATATTTTATTATATGTTGTTTGGAAATCTACTTTTTTATTATATAGGTTTGCAATATTATCAACAAAATAGCGATCTCCTCCTCCCATAAAAAGGAGTATATCTTTCTCTTTAGCGGGAACACCTAATTCGTTAAATACTTGAATTGCTATATTTCCTATTACTTTTTCTGAATCAACTAACACCCCATCTAAATCAAACAAAATTGCTTTAATATCCATTTTTACCTCTTTAGATAACATAAGCCAAGGTTAATTAACCTTGGCTAATTTTATTAATAATTTCTATTATTTCCAAAAATTTTTTTCTTGATGAACTTCTTGTTGTTTTACAAACAATCCATCACCAGAAATTCCTAAATAAACATCGTCGCTCATAATCAAGCGGCCTCTTAAATAAGTAGCCTTCACCTTACCTGTAACTTTAAATCCATCATAAACTGAATAATTTGAAGCAGAATGAATATTATCATTTGTTATAGTCCAAGTTTCATCAGGATCAAATAGAACTATATCTGCATCAGCTCCTGCTCTTAAATTCCCTTTTTGAGGATAAAGTCCAAAAGCTTTTGCTGGTCCGGTTGATAATAGATTTACAACTTGTGATAAACCAAAAGCACCATGATTAAATGCAAATGTATTTAATAAAACTAATAGCTCTTCAGTACCTGGAATACCAGGATAAGTGTATCTACAATCTGTTTGTTCTAGTTTTTGGTCATAAGTAAAAGTACAATGATCAGTTGCTACAACTTGAATTTCACCATGCATTAAAGCTTCTTGTAAAGCTAAATTATCTTCCTTATCTCTTAAAGGAGGAGTCATAACATATAAAGGACCTTTATCTCCTTCTAATTTACTTCTATCTAAAAATAAATAGTGAGGAGTAGTTTCAACAAGAATATCTAATCCTTCATCTCTATATTTTCTAATTACTTCTAATCCTTTTTTAGAAGATAAATGAACAATATAAAGACTCATATCTAACTCTAGAGCAATCTTTGCAACAGTTTCTATTCCACGAGCTTCAACTTCGCTTGGTCTCAAATCAGCATGATCTTTAGGTAAATAAGTACCTTTCCATTCATCACTAATTTTTGTAACTAAAGCATCATCTTCACAGTGAACACAAACTAGCATATCCAAATCTTTACATTTTTGGAATAATTCTTTTAACTCATCTGGGTTATCAATTAAGTAGCCAACATTTTTATATGTTGTAAATATTTTTATTGTACGAATTCCTGTTTTTTTTAGTTCCTCAAGTTCTTTTTCAACTCCAGGCCTATAAGCATATACTCCTTGATGTAGAGAGAAATCAATCGCCATAGATTTTTTCATAGCATTGACTCTAGCTCTTGCACAAGCTTTTAAATCACCTTTTTTGTCATCGTCAGCAAAATCTACTACGGTAGTAACACCACCAAAAGCTGCTAATTTACTTCCTTCTTCAAAAGAATCTGCAGTAACTGTTCCTCTGCTAATCAAATGATAATGTGTATGCGCATCTATAAGTCCAGGAAGCACACATAATCCATCAGCTTGAACAATTTCTGTCCCATCAGGAAGGCTTTCTTCACTAATCTTGTTTGCAATTTTAACAATCTTAGGTCCATCTACTAAAATATCTGCATGTCTAGTCCATTCAGTATCAACCAATAGACCACCTTGTATTAATAATGTACTCATGCCAATATAATACTACTGTTCTTTATGTTTTAAAAGCAAAAATCGCTATTTTTGAGAAATAATTTTCACTCTTGTTATTAAACGAAAAAGAGGTTATTGCCAAAACAACAACCTCTTTAATATAACAATTTTACTTAACTAGTTAAGTGGAAAATTCTTTTGTAAGAAATCCAAATCTAGAGTTGGATATAATAAGAATTCATCTAATAAACTCTTAACTCTAGCTTTCATTTCTATTCTTACCTCTTCTTTACAAACGGCTTTTGCTTTTGAAGGTTTACCAGCATTTTTACCTTTTCTGATAATAGTAGGAGTAGAATTTTTCAAAACAGTAGTAATAATATCTGCTATTTCAACCATTTCTTTTTTTCCCATATTTAAAGTAGTTACAGCAGGGGTACCAATTCTTAAACCACTTGTATACCAAGGTCCATTAGGGTCAAAAGGTAAAGCATTTCTATTTAAAGTAATACCAGCAGTTCTTAAAACATATTCTGCTTGTTTACCATTTAAATCAAAATTAGTTACATCTAATAACATCAAATGGTTATCTGTACCACCTGTTGCGACCTTAACACCTCTTTCAATAAATGCATTAGCCATTTCATTAGAGTTTTCAACTATTTTTTTTGCATATTGTGCATAAGAATCATCCAAAGCTTCTGTAAATGCAATAGCTTTTGCAGCCATTACATGAGGTAATGGTCCACCAATAACTAAAGGACAACCTTTATCAACTGCCTCTTTAAATTCTTCTTTACATAAAACCATACCACCTCTAGGACCTCTTAAAGTCTTATGAGTAGTAGTAGTCACAACATCAGCCCAAGGGAATGGACTATATTCACCAGTAAATACTTTTCCTGCAACTAAACCTGCAAAGTGAGCCATATCTACCATAAATACTGCACCATTATCATGAGCAATTTCACTTAATCTCTTAAAATTAATCTTTCTAGGGTAAGCGCTATAACCAGCTAAGAAAATTAATGGTTTAATTTCTTTAACCATTTTTTCTAATTCATCATAATCTAATAAACCAGTTTCTTTATTAACTGTATAACTATATGCATCAAACATTTGAGCAGAAACATTTTGTCTATAGCCGTGAGTTAAATGCCCTCCACTATAATAATCCATACCTAATAAACGTTGATTACCAACAGCCTTTCTAACCTTATCCCAATCCTCTCTGCTTAATTCTGAAGGATTTGTGATACCGATTTCTTCTAATTTAGGAACTTGAACTTTATGGTTTAAAATTGCCCAATAAGCACATAAATTAGCATCTGCTCCACTATGAGGTTGTACGTATGCATGATCACAATTAAATAATTTACAAGCTTTTTCTACTGCTTCAGCCTCAATTGCATCAACGTTATCACAACCAGCATAGAACCGGTGATAAGGAAATCCTTCACTGTATTTATCAGTTAATAAATTCCCCATAGCCAACTGAACTGCTTCACTTGAAAAATTTTCACTAGCAATCAGTTTTAAATTAGATCTTTGATCAGCTAATTCATTAACAATATAAGCTGCTACAGATGGTGAAACTTCATTTACAGTTTCTAAAGATGCTACATATGCAACCATCTTTGAATCTAATCCTTTATCCATATTCTCTTTGAGATATGCATCTAGTATTTTGGCCATTTTGCCCCCCCTACTAAATTTATATTCCTATTTTCTTTTCTATATAAAAAAGTGTCAACATCTTAAAATAAATAAAATATAATTATCATAAAAAAACCCTATTATTTTTATAAATAATTTATTGATTTCTTTACATATGCGTATTACTATAACTAGAATGTTTTTGCTTTTAGCATTTTTTGCATTCTTTAACTTAATACATTGCTTAAATTTAATTTTAATTATCAATGACTAAAAAACTAAAAAAATTGAGGAGCTTAAATCATGGAAAAAGAGAGAGAATCTCTTGGGAGTAGACTAGGTTTTATTCTACTCTCGGCTGGTTGCGCTATCGGACTTGGGAATGTTTGGAGATTCCCTGCAATTACAGGAAAATATGGCGGAGGAGCTTTTGTTTTAATCTATTTACTATTTCTAATAATATTAGGAACACCTATTATGGTTATGGAATTTTCTATTGGTCGAGCCAGCAAACAAAATATTGCAGGAGCCTTAAAAACTCTTGAACCAAAAGGTACAAAATGGCACTACTATGGACATATTGCTATTTTAGGTAACTATTTTCTTATGATGTTTTATACTACAGTTTCAGGTTGGTTGTTTTCATATATGTTCCATACAGCAAAAGGCAGTTTTACAGCCTTAAATACAGATCAAGTTGGACAATATTTTAATAATGTATTAGCAAATCCACTTTCTCAAACTTTTTGGATGATCATAGCAGTTGTTTTGTCATTAGTGATAGTTGCAGGAGGCTTGGAAAATAGCGTAGAAAAAATTACAAAAATTATGATGAGTGCTTTAATAGGGTTGATGGTAATTTTGGCTATTAATTCCTTATTATTAGATGGTGGATCAACAGGTTTAAAATTTTATCTAGCTCCTAATTTTTCTAATATGGTAAAAAATGGTATCTCCGAAACTATTTTTGCAGCAATGGGTCAAGCCTTTTTTACTTTAAGTATCGGTATTGGCTCGATGGCAATTTTTGGTTCATATATTGATAAAAAACACACTCTTACAGGTGAAAGCTTAAGAATTATTGGACTAGATACTTTTGTTGCTATAGTAAGTGGCTTAATTATTTTCCCAGCTTGTTTTGCTTTTGATATTGATCCAGGCGCTGGCCCAGGACTTTTATTTGTTACTTTACCTAATATTTTTAATAAAATGATAGGTGGTAGATTCTGGGGAACTTTATTCTTTATATTTATGAGTTTTGCAGCATTATCAACACTTATTGCTGTATTTGAAAATATCATTTCTTATTGGATTGATATCTGGAAAGTTTCAAGAAAAAAAGCTGCAATAATTAATATATTTATTGTAATAATTCTATCCATGCCTTGTATCTTAGGATTCAATGTACTAGCAGATTTCCATCCACTTGGTCATGGATTAAATATTTTAGATATAGAAGATTTCTTTGTAAGCTCAACGTTATTACCTTTAGGTTCAATGATATTCTTAATATTCTGTTGTAATAAAAGATATGGTTGGGGCTTTAATAATTTCTTGAAAGAAGCAGATACAGGAAAAGGAATTAAATTCCCTAAATGGTCAAGATTATATGTAAAATACATATTACCTATTATTGTATTAATTATCTTTATCCAAGGATATATAACTACTTTTAGTAAATAATATACCTAATAAACATCAATAGCTACAAAATTAATTGTAGCTATTTTTTTATACTATTTGCCCACCACCAACAACAATATCTCCATCATAAAATACTGCAGCTTGGCCAGGTGTTATTGCATCATGACTCTCATCTAAAACTATATGAGCGGTATTATTTGAAGTCGGTATTAAAGTAGCAGGTTTTTCAACTTGTCTATATCTTGTTTTAACTTGAATCTTAATTGGATTGTTCAATTCTTTATAAAAAATATAAGTTATATTTTTCACATCAAATTTCCTTTTAAATAATTCTTGTTTTGTACAAAGCGTTATAGTATTAGTAAATTTATTAATCTTTGATACATACAAAGGCTCTCTATAACTAACACCTAAGCCACGTCTTTGTCCAATTGTATAATTAATAATACCTGAATGTGTACCAATTTTATTACCTTCAGTATCAACAAAATCACCTTTTTCATATTCTTTTTGTGTATAATTTTTAATAAAAGAAGCATATTTACCATCGGGGACAAAACATATATCTTGGCTTTCACTCTTTTTAGCATTAATAAAATTGTTTTCTAAAGCAATTTCTCTAACTTCACTCTTCAATAAAGGCCCTAACGGGAAGAGTATATTTGATAATTGTTCTTGATTTAAATCATACAAAAAGTAGCTTTGATCCTTAGTGCTATCTACAGCTTTTTTTAGATAGAAAATGCCATCAATTTCCTCGATAATTGCATAGTGCCCAGTTACAATTTTATCAAAACCTAAAAGTTTACCTTTTCTATATAGAAATTCAAATTTAAGGTATCTATTACAATCAATACAAGGATTAGGTGTTAATCCATTTTCATAATAATTAACAAATTTATCTATAACTTTTTCTTTAAATAAATCTTTAAAATTGAATACATGATAATCAATATTCAATTTAGAACATACACTTCTTGCATCTTCAATATCAGATAAAGCACAACAACTTTTAGTATTAATATTACAGCCATTTGAAGAATCTTCATATAATTTCATAGTAGCTCCACTACAAGCATATCCTTTTGATCTTGCTAAATAGGCTGCAACACTACTGTCTACTCCGCCACTCATTGCGATAAGTAAATTTTCCATTTACACTCCAATCTTAATTATAACTTCTTAATAAATTAACAGCTTCAACTATAGAATTATAAATTTCTTCAATTTCTTTTTCTTTATTAAAGCGACTTATGGAAATCCTAATAGAATTATTCGCTTCAGCTTTACTCAAACCTAAAGCCAATAGGACATGACTTGGTTCAATAGACCCTGATGTACAAGCTGACCCGGCTGAAATAAAAATATTTTTCTTATCCAAAATAAGTAATAAATCTTCAGCTAAAATACCTTTAAAACCAATATTAATTATTGTAGAGATTCTGCTATTTTTTCCACCATTTAAAAAGGAATCCTCTATAGTTAATAATTTATTTTCTAAACTATCTTTTAAAGTTTTAATATATTCTAAATTATTATTTCTATTTAAATTTTCAACACTCAAGGCTTCAGCCATAGCTAAAAGGCTTGCTACATTTTCTGTTCCACCTCTATAACCTCTTTCCTGACTACCCCCATAAACAACACTTTTAAGGGTTAAGCCTTTATTATAATATAAAAAACCAACTCCTTTTGGGCCATGAAATTTATGAGCAGAAAAAGAAGCAAAAGATAATTTACTTCTTTTAACATCGAGATTTAAATGCGTTATAGCTTGAACACAATCACTATGAAACAGAGCACCATATTCACAACAAATACAGCCAATTTCATCAATTGGCTGTATAGATCCTATTTCATTATTAACATACATTATATTGACAAGAGCTGTCTTGTCATTAATGCTCTCTTTTATATCTTCAACTCTAATAACACCTTTGTTATCAGGTAATATATAATCAACTTTAAAGCCTTCGTTTTCTAAACTTTTTAAGACATTCAAAGCTGCTTTATGTTCTATTTTGCTTGAAATAATATGCATCTTGTCATTTTGCTTTCCCCAAGCAGCAGCAGAAAGTATTGCTTGTGTAATACTTTCACTGCCTCCTGAAGTAAAAAGAATTTCACTCGGAAAACAATTAATTTCTTTTGCAACTATTTCTCTAGCTTTTACTAAAGCATCCTTAGCTCTTCTTCCTAACAAATGAGAACTAGAGGGATTGCCATAATTATCAATTAGATAATCATTTAAAACTTTTAGAGCCTCATTGCTCATTCTTGTTGTAGCCGCGTTATCCGCATAAATCATATTTATTCAAATAAAGCTGTTGAAAGATATCTTTCGCCTGTATCTGGTAATAATACGACAATATTTTTATCTTTATTCTCTAATCGAGAAGCCACTGTTATGGCCGCCTTAAGTGCAGCTCCAGAAGAAATACCTACTAAAACGCCTTCGGTTTTAGCTAGCGCAGCAGAAGAAGCAAAAGCATCAGCGTCATCTACAACTATTACTTCATCAATAGCCGTAACGTCTAAGTTACCTGGTATAAAGCCAGCGCCTATACCCTGTATCTTATGAGGACCTTTTTCTCCCTTACTTATTACAGGTGAACCACTAGGTTCCACTGCAACAACTCGTATGTCACTATTTTGTTCCTTAAGGAACTTCGCTGTACCACTTAAAGTACCACCAGTACCCACTCCAGCTACAAATATATCTATATTAGATGCTGTATCAGCCCAAATTTCTCTGGCTGTATATTTATAATGTGCTAATGGATTATTTGGGTTATCAAATTGACTTGGAATAAAACTATTCTCAATGTCTTTTGCTAATTCATTTGCTTTATCAATAGCACCTTTCATTCCTAATGCACCATCAGTTAAAACTATTTCTGCACCATATGCTTTCATAAGTTTTTGACGTTCAACACTCATTGTGGAAGGCATAACCATAATTGCTTTATAACCATTAATTGCAGCCATCATTGATAAACTAATACCAATATTACCACTTGTAGGTTCAATAATTACTGAATCCTTATTCAATAATCCTCTTTTTTGAGCATCTTCTATCATTTCTCTAGCGGCTCTGTCTTTAACAGAACTTGATGGATTAAAATATTCTAATTTTGCTATAATATTTCCAGCTAAATTATATTCTTTCTTAAGTCTAGATAATTCTAATAATGGGGTATTACCAACTAATTCATCTATCCTCTTATATATTTTCATAATTACTCCTCATTATTATTTCAATTCCTATTATTCTTGTATGATTTAAAGATAACAAATATATCCTATTAAGTCAATAGGATATAAAATTAAAAAAAATGAAATCTAAACTTTGTAATTTTGATTCAAAATATCCAATAAACTTAAATTATCTAAATAAGAATTAACAATATTATTTAAATTAATCCAAACAGGAAGAGTTAAGCAATTATCAGCACGAGAACATAAAGTATCAGATTTACATCCTGAACATTTCACTAATTCCATACCATTATTTTCTGTAGCTCTCAATATTTCACCAACATTATACTCTTTTGGCATTCTTGATAATTTATAACCACCATTTGCTCCACGCAAACTTTTAACAAAACCGGCTTTATTTAGAGCGCCTATAATTGATTCTAAATATTTTAATGAAATTCCTTGCCTTTCTGATATAGCTTTTAAAGAAATAAAATTATTTTGAGCATTTTGTGCTAAATCAAGCATCACTCTTAAAGCGTATCTACCTTTTGTAGATATAATCATAAATTTTCTCCTAATATAAATATTGATATAATATCAATATATTTAATTTCAAATTATCACATAACTAAAGATGATACCTAATGTATAATTGTGGGACAGAGTCCCTCATAATTTTTAAAGTCCATTACATTATTCAAATATTTTTAAGAACAATATTCTCTTATTAATGTAATATAACTAAATTTTATAAAAATTTCTAGTTTACAATTTTTATTATAAAAACTTAAACCATACCCTAATATTGATATTATTCTAAAAAAGAAGTATATTTCTTTTTGTGAGTTAAAAAAACTTGTTTAAATTAATAAATTAAAATTAAAATTTCAGTTATAAAATACTGAAAAGTTTCTTTAAAAAAATAAAAAATGGAGGGCTATGTGGCCAAAGAAGAAGCAATTGAAGTAGAAGGGCTAGTAAAAGAAGCATTACCAAATACTATGTTCCGCGTAGAATTACAAAACAAACATGTTATCTTAGCACACTTATCAGGTAAGATGCGTAAACATTACATTAGAATCGTTCCAGGAGATACTGTTAGAGTAGCTCTTTCTCCTTATGACCTAACAAAAGGTCGAATTATCTACAGAGAAAGATAAAAAACTAGTTTATGTTTTATATAATGCTAATAAATAAAAGCAAGAAAGTTGTATCCTTTCTTGCTTTTAATAATTCTTAGTAATAAATCTTTTTCTCACTTATAGATTTAAAAATTATCCAAATAACACCAGAACCACCATTAATTGCCTTTGGATGGTAGGCTTCTCTGACAATATTTGAACATCTTATTTCTTCAAGTACTATGTCTTTTAAAACTGGTTTGCCATTTTCACTGTGTAAACCTTTTCCTGTAATGATACTGACTTTTTTTAAACCTCTATTTCTAGAATTATTTAAAAATTCACTAACTTTTAAAGCAGCTATATCACTAGTTTCTCCATGCAAATCTAATTCAGCTTCAGGAGACATACTTCTTAAATAAGAAATTGAAATACCTTTAGATTCTTTCTTTTCCCTATTTTTCTTTTCTTCAATTGATTTAGAGTCATCATGTTTAGCTTCCCAAGAATTATAAATATCACTAAAGTCCCATTTAACTTTGTTAGAATTATCATCTTTCTGATCTTTCCATTTATTCTTTTTATAATATTTTTGGGAAGTATTCTTCTCTAATTCATCTTTATTTTCTATTTCTACCAATATTTCTTTATTTTCAGACACAAAAACATCCTTAGAGTTCTCCATTGGCCAAGCAATATCAACTCTACTATCTTTTATTATTTCTCTTTCTTTCGAAGGTTTTTCTTTGGGCTCTAAAGTAGTATTCTCTACTTTTGTTGCATCCTTCATAGCATCAAACTTTTCTTTATTTTTTGATTTCTGCTTTTTAGAAGGTGACTTTATAGGACCCTTTTCAAACTCATTCAATATTTGACCAAAATCTTTTGTTGGTGAATAATTACTAGATTTCCTGTTTGGATTATCCTTTACTTTCTTACCATATTTTGGTTCTAAACCTTGGCTAATCTCCCATTGTTCAAAAATAGTAGAAAAATCTTCACTTTTCTCATCTTTCTTATCTATTGATTTTTTATTTACAACACCACCATTTTCCCATTGCTCAAAAACCTGAGCAAAAGAAACATCTCCTAAATCTTCAACAACTAAATTATTGTTTTTAGATTTATTTTTTACAGTTTTGCTTTTTTTTGATGTATTTATTTTTGTAACAGCATTTATTTTCTTAATATCCTTAAAAGGATTATAAGTATCTTCTTCCTCATTCATGACAGAAATGCGACTGTTTCCAGCCGCATTTTGTCGATTCTGAGGACTTTTCTTTCGTTTTCTAGCCATCAGACCTCCTGTATATCAAGGATCTGGGAAACAAACGGTTTTATAATCTCGATAATTTTAGTCATTGGAGCACCTTGTACTTTCATAGTACAAATTGCATTTGTCGGATCAGTTCCCATAAATGTCCCAAATGTAATAATATCAACACCACTTTTTTCTAATGCAGTTGTAATATGTGCAATAGTACCTGGTTGATCTTCTACAAGGTAAGAAACCCTAACACCAAAATGTCTAGCTCCAAATAACTCTAATAAAATCTTAAACATATCAGATTTTGTAATAATGCCTATCAATCTACCATTTTCTAAAACAGGAAGACATGATAAATCTTGGTCTACCATTAATCTTGCTGCTTCTTCAACTGTAGTATTTTTTTCTATTGTTACAACATTTTTATTCATTATTTTGCCTACTGTTAAACGACTTAATAAATAGGCCATTTCATGTATTGAAAGAGAACTCGCTGGAGATGGAGAGGCATATAAAATGTCTTTTTCAGTAATTAACCCAACTAATTTTTTTTCTTTATTTAATACAGGTAAACGATGAACTTTTTCCTGTTTCATCAATGCAGAAGCATCTGCTAAAGACATCTCTGGATTACATGTTATTGGGTGTCTAGTCATTCTTCGTTCAATAATCATTAGGTTTCTCCTTGCTCTATCTGTATTTTAACTCATTGTTAAAGATTTTTCTACAAAAAATAAATATTTTTATTGTTCTATTATACTCAAAACAACTAAAAATAGTATAAACAAACCTTTACAACTAATATATTAGTATGTTAGAATAACAACATCAAGTTATTTAGGAGAAAATCATGGAAATGACTTTAAGATGGTACGGTTCAAAATTTGATACAGTAACATTAAAACAAATTAACCAAATCCCTGGTGTAACAGGTGTTATTTCTACATTATATGATGTTCCAGCTGGTGAAGTTTGGAGTTTAGAAGCAATTAAAGCCTTAAAGGATGAAATTGAAGTTGCAGGTTTAAATTTATCAGGTATTGAATCTGTAAACATTCATGATTCAATAAAAATCGGTAATGCTGATAGAGATAAATACATTAAAAACTATATTGAAACTTTAGAAAATCTTGGAAAGGCAAACATCAATATGGTTTGTTATAATTTTATGCCTGTTTTTGACTGGACTAGAACAGATCTTGCAAAAGAAAGAGAAGATGGTTCAACAGTATTAGCTTACGATCAAAGTGTAATTGATAATATTGATCCTAAAGCTTTCTTTGAAAATACAAATGAATCTTCACAAGGTTTTGCTATGCCTGGTTGGGAACCAGAAAGACTAGCTCATGTTCAAGAATTATTTGAAGCTTATAAAGATGTTGATGAAGAAAAATTATTTAACAATTTAGTATATTTCTTAAAAGCAATCCAACCTACTTGTGAAAAATATGGTATCAATATGGCAATTCATCCAGATGATCCAGCTTGGCCTGTATTTAATTTACCTAGAATAATCACATCAAAAGAAAAAATCTTAAAAGTAATGAAAGCAGTTGATGCTCCATTTAATGGATTAACTTTCTGTGCAGGCTCTTTTGGAACAAATCCAAACAATGATTTACCAGACATCATAAGATCTCTTCCTGGTAGAATACATTTTGCTCATGTAAGAAATCTTCATCACTATAAACCTGGAGTATTTGAAGAAGCTGCACATTTATCTAGAGATGGTTCATTTGACCTTTATGAAATTGTAAAAGCATTGTATGATATAAACTTCAAAGGCCCAATTAGACCAGACCATGGTAGAATGATTTGGGATGAGAAAGCTATGCCAGGTTATGGTTTATATGATAGAGCTTTAGGCGTAACATATATAAATGGATTAATCGAGGCTATAGAAAAAAGTAACAAATAAAGGAACTATATATGCCTAGAACCCTACGAAGTACTGCAAGTGATGAAATATTTAACATATTAAGAAAAGAAATATTATCTTTATCCTTTTTACCAGGAAAAGAATTAAAAATTAATACATTATGTGACCAGCTCCAAGTTAGCAGATCTCCTGTTAGAGATGCACTTATGAAATTATCTGCTGATGGACTAGTCGATATTTTCCCACAACGCGGTACAAGGGTTTCACTAATTGATTTACAATTAGTTGATGAAGAAAAATTCTTAAGAAGCAGCCTTGAAGAAAAGGCCCTCTTACAAGTTATGCCTTTAATCAATGAAACTGAAATCAAAAAGTATAAGAAAGCTATCTTAGATCAAGAAATATTAAAAGAAGATAGTGATTTATACAATTTCTTTAGCTCTGATATTTCTTTTCATAAAATTACTTTTGATTTAATAAATAAAAAAGAATGTTGGAAGATTATTAATAAAAGATGCATTAACTATGATAGATTAAGATTTTTATCATTTAGAAACAATTTAGACAAAGACACTATTTTAAGACATCATAATGAGATTATTGATGCAATAAGTAGCAATAACCAATTACTTGTAGAAAACATAATAAAAAAACATATTAATAAAATTGATAGTGAAATTCCTAAATTAGTTGAACAATATCCTACATATTTTAAAACAGAAATCAAAATAAAAAAATTATCATTATAATTTAATTAAAATGAAAATAAAAAAAGCTGTTGTAATTATGAACAGGTACCTGTCAATTGGACACTGTAATTTTTAAAAATTATGAGCTTAATACTCGGCTTCGATATTCTAACGGAGCTGAGTTTTCTAATTTTTTCTGTAATCTATAGTTATTATAAAAATAAATATATTTATCTATATCTTTTTTTAATTCATCAAAATCTTTGTATTTATTGAGATAAAACATTTCAGATTTTAGTATTCCAAAGAATCCTTCCATTGGCCCATTATCTATACATTTGCCAACACGAGACATACTTTGTGTCATATTCGCTTCCTCTAATTTATTTTTAAATACTTTAGAGGTATATTGGAGACCTCGATCTGAGTGAAAAAGAGGTTTTGCATTTGGGTATTTTTTAATGGCTTTGTCAAACATTTTGAATACTAATTGATTATTGTTTGTAAATGATAAGTTATATGTAATTATACTATTATCATAAAGATCAAAAATAGGACTAAGATAAAGCTTTTTAGATTGATTAGGGATTTTAAATTCAGAAACATCAGTAAGCCATTTTTCATTAGGTTTTGAAGCTGTAAAGTCTCTCGCTAGTATATTTTTACCTACTTGTTCTGGTTTTATTTTAACATATTTATATCTTTTTTTTCTTATAACAGAATGAATACCAAGAATACGCATAAGTCGAAGGACATAACTTTCACAAAGATTCATATGATTTAATTTATTAATATACATAGTCATTCTTCTATAACCTAAAATATGATTATAAGTTGCATCGTATTCTTGTATTAAATTACATATAATATTATCTAATTTCTCTTTTTGAGGTACTTCTCTATTTTTATATTTATAATAGGAACTTCTTGGAATATTGAGGATCTTACATATTTTAGATACGCAATGGCCCTTTTCAACATAATAATCGATAACATCGTATATTTCTTGTTGTCTTATCGCTGAGATTGACGGGCTTTTGCAAATTCCTCTTTTTTTTTAAAGACTTCTAATTTGAATTCAGCATCTTTTCTCAATTCTTTTTCTCTTTCTAATTCATATTTTAAGCGATCCACTTCTGATAATTCTTCAAGTTTTATTTTTGCTTTTTTAGGTCTACCAGCATGACCTTTTAAAGATTCTTCATTTCCTGAAAGATATTTGTTTGTCCACGAATAAACATTAGAATATTTATGTACAAATTTATCTGCTGCAGCTTTGTAATTCATATCATTTTCGATGACCCATTTAGCAATTCTAATTTTTTCTTCCGCTGTAGATTTTCTATATTTCATATTATATATATTACTATTAAAATTATAATCTTTAAATGGTTTATTATCTTTAAAATTATTAATCCAATGTCTTAATACAGAAATAGCAATATTATATTTTGCTGAAAGTTCAATAATACTTTTATTTTCAAATAAATAAAGTCTAGCAATTTTTTTTTGAAATTCCTTAGAATAACTTCGATTTTTGTTTGAATAATCAAAGACACTAGGCCCTTGGGATAAATATCTATAGTACCATCTTTGTAATGTTTCTTTACTACATTCAATATCAAAAGCAATGGACTGAAAACTACCTTTTCCATTTTTATAATCTTCACATGCTTTAATTTTCACTTCTTTACTGAATTTTGGTTTTCTTCCCATAAAAAAAATACCTCCAAAGTGTTTCAAAAATTATTTTGTCTACTTTGGAGGTACCATATCATTAAACAACAGCTTTTTTATCTCTTATTATTTTATTATTTTAAATATTTTACTAAAGTAGCTCTTACAGCACCTTTAGCGGCAATTAATTCTTCAAAGTATGATAAAACTAAAGAAGCTAATCCAACTTCATATAAATCAACACCAAATATTTTTTCATTGCTTAACAACTCTTTTAATTGAACATCAAAAGGTCCTTTATCTCCTAATCTTATATCTTTTACAAAAGGAGTAACTGACTCCAATAATGGATCTGGGGATAACTCAAATTTATCTCCATTATCATTAATAGCCATAAGATATCTTAACCAACCGGCATATACTAATGGAATAAATTTTAAAGAATTAACATCTAGTTGAGAATTTTCTATATAGGCTTTTATAGTTTCACCAAATCTAATTGATATTTTTTGAGAAGTATCACAAGCAATTCTTTGAGGAGTATCAGGCATAAATGGATTAGGAAATCTAACATTTAATACTTCTTCTATAAAATCTTTTGGATTAATAATCTTTGGATCTACTACTACTTTCATTCCTTCTTCATATCCAATAATTTCAACTAATTTCTTAAGTTGTGGATCGACCATTTCTTTAGAAATTAAATTATATGATAATAAACAACCATAAATAGCAAGAGTAGTATGTAATGGATTTAAACAAGTACAAACTTTCATTTTTTCAACTTTATTTACAGTTTCTCTTGTTGTAAAAAATACTCCACTATTTTCTAGAGCTACTCTTCCATTTGGGAAATCATCTTCAATAACTAAATATTGAGGTTTTTCAGCATTAACAAAAGGAGCAATCCAAGTATTTTTATCTGTAACAATTATTTCGGTATCTTCAAATCCATCTTTCTTTAGCATTTCAACAACAGAAGCATCAGGTCTAGGTGTAATTTTATCAATCATTGACCAAGGGAATGAAACTTTTTCATCTAAATATGTTAAGAACTTCTTATCAATCAAATCATTATTAGCCCATTCTTTTGCAATTGTCTTAACAGCATTTTCTAGCTTCTCACCATTATGTGAACAGTTATCCATACTTACTAAGGCTAAAGGCCAATCAATTGTTTTATATCTGTTATAAACTAAAGCAGTTAATTTTGATAAAAATAATTTTGAAGCTTCAGGCCCATTTTTAAAATCTTCTAAAGCAATTTGATAATAATTATTTTTACCATCAACTAGAGAGTAACCTTTTTCGGTAATTGTAAATGATACCATTTGTAATGATTTATTTGCAAAAACATTTAATAGGTTTTCCCAATCAGAACTAAATTTATAATCACATTTGTACGAAGCAGCTAAACTATCAATTACTTTCTTATCAATTGATCCATCGGCATTCAAAGTAACTAATAAATTTAAATTATCATGTGGTTGATAAATTTTTTCAATAATATCAAAATCAAAACCTTCACCTACAATAATTCCTGTATCTTCAATATTTTTTTCTAATAAATTTTGCATTAATGCAGCAGGAAATCCTCTAAAAATATTCCCAGCGCCAAAATGGACCCATTTAGGATTTTCTAAAGTATTTTTTACCATTTTTTCTCTATTATAACTTGATAGTAAATACCCCTTCTCTATCCATTGTTTTTTATTTTGTAATTCAGTTAAATTTAGTTTCATATTTCCTCCATTGCATCATTACAAATATTCTAACATTCTAATATATTAGTTGTAAAGTCTAAACATAATATAATTTAAAATATTTTAAAAATTATTCTTCTAAGAATATAAAATTTCAACAAAATATAGCTTAGAATTGTTTTCCACTGCTAATTATTTGTATAGAAAAAATTTTAAATTTGTATAATAGTTTACAAAAATAACTATTGTAATACCAAAATTTATATGTTAACCTCTAATTTGTTAGCTTTTGCTAATAAAGGAGAGTTTTTAGTATGTCGACTCAGACAAATTCAGGATTTAAATTTCTACTAGAAAATTCTGGACGCCATAAAATAAAATTAATTTTTAGTGGCCTTTTTTCTGTTGTTTCAACTTTATTAAGTTTTACACCATTTGTTTTATTTTATTTTATAATTGAAGCTTTATTAAGGGATAATATTAATTATGCACATATATACTCCCTAGTTATTGCAACAATTATATTATCTTTACTTAGGATAGTTTTTCAATTCTTAAGTGGTATGTTGTCACATGTCTCCGCTTTTACAATTTTATATCAAATCAGGATGAAAGTTGTGGAAAAATTAGGATTTTTACCAATGGGATTTATAAAAAACCACACTAGTGGCAACATAAAGAGAATCATCGATGAAGATGTTGAAAAACTTGAATTATTTATAGCCCATCAAATACCGGATTTAGTAGCTGCAATTGTAACACCTCTAGCAATAATTATTTTTTTAATAATCATAAATTGGCAATTAGGAATATTTTTATTTATTCCGTTACTTCTTTCACTTTTCTTCCAATATATGATGATGAAAGGATATGAAACTCGAATGGGGAAATACAATGATGTAGTATTAAGGCTTAATAGTGCATTAATGGAATATATTAACGGAATGATTGTTTTTAAAGCTTTTAATATGAGTGCAAGAAAATTCAAAAGATACAAAGAAGTAACAAAAGAATATGCAGATCTTTGGGAAGATATGACAATCATGGGAGCTAAATGGTGGGTATATTTTTTAGCTGTTATTGACTCCTCACTAATTTTTATTATTCCTGTAGGTGGTGCCCTATTACTCACTAATAAAATTACAATTGCAGCTTTTGCTTTATTCATTGTTTTATCTATGACTTTCTTTTCAAGTTTTAAAAATTTATTAGAATTTGGATCTAGTTTTCAAATGCTTCTTCAAGGCGCAAACAAAATCAATTCTATTTTAAAACAAGCCCCACAATATGATAGTAAAATGGATATCCCAATAAAAAAAGGTGAAATAAATTTTAATAATGTTAGTTTCAAATATGAAGATAAAGAAGTTTTAAAAAACATTAGCTTTTGTGCAAAAGCAAATACAATAACAGCCTTAGTTGGTCCTAGTGGTGGAGGAAAAACTACAATAGGTCAATTAGTAGGTAGATTTTATGATATTGAAAAAGGATCTATTACAATAGATGGGATTGATATTAAAGCTTATGGTTACGAATCTCTAATGAAACAGACTGCTTTTGTTTTTCAAGATGTATTTATGTTAAATGACACTATATTTGAAAACATAAAAATGGGAAGAGATTTTTCAAAAGAAGAAGTCATTGAAGCAGCAAAAAAAGCACAAATTCACACATTTATTGATTCCCTAGAAAACAAATATGATACTATGCTTGGGCCAAATGGTGTCAAACTAAGTGGCGGTGAAAAACAACGAATTGCTATTGCAAGAGCTTTTCTAAAGAACACTAAAATTGTCGTTTTAGATGAAATTACTGCATACAGTGATATTGATAATGAATTAGAAATTCAAAAAGCTTTAAAGATATTATTAAAAGATAAAACTGCAATAATTATTGCTCATAAATTATATACCATTAGCGAAGCTAACAACATTATCGTTATTGATAAAGGTGAAATTATTGAAAGTGGAACTCATAAAAAACTTTTAGAAAACAATAACCTATATGCAAAACTTTGGAATATATATAAAGGAGAGATCAATGCGTAAACAATTAAAATCAATATTAAAAGCCGACTATAACACATTAAAAACTCCAACTATTCTACTAGTTATTGATGCTTTATTTCAAATGATACCGTATATGATAATGTACTTTACTATAATAGATTTATTTAATTCTTCAATTACAAAATCTAAATTACTAAATTATACATTAATAATTCTTGTTGCTACTATATTAAGAATAATTATTGGAGGCAAAGGTTATTCTCAAATTCAAATCAGAGGTGCAAGAGCAGTTGAACATCTCAGAATTTCATTAGCCGAACATCTTAGACAACTTCATTTAGGATATTTTAATAAAAAAAATATTGGTTATCTAAGCAGCATAATGACAAATGATATGGCATCATTAGAAAAAATCATTACACACAGAGTTTCAGATTTAATCAAACTTGTTGTAATTATTACTTATATAATTGTTCTTTTATTCACAGTTAATCTAAAACTTGCCTTAATAGAATTTGCTTTTGTTATAGTAGGACTTCCTTTAGTATATTTTTCTGGAGTTATCGTTGAAAAAACTGGCTACAAACAGAAAAAAATACTAAATACAGTTGTAAGTGGAATGTTGGAATTTTTTAATGGGATTGAAGTTTTTAAAGCTTATTCAATGGTAGGTAAAAACTTTAAGAGACTAGAAGAATCCTTTAAACATTTATACAAAAAAAGCATTCAACTTGAACTTTGTGTTGCACCTTTTGTTATGACTTTCAATTTTTTAATTGATATTAGTTATCCCATTGTACTTTTATTTGCAACAAAAGCATTAATTGCCAATGAAATAACAAAAATAACCTTTTTTAGTTTTACACTTATGCTTTTAGCTTTAGTTAATACTCTAAGACAATTTGCAGTAATATATCCTGAAACTCAATATCTAAAAATTGCTCAAAAGAAATTACTAAGTATTGAAAATGAAAAAGCACAACCATTTATAAAAGATAAAGAAAACAAAAACAACACTATTGAATTTAAAAATGTAAGTTTCGAATATGAAGAAAAAACTCCTGTTATAAAAAACTTAAGTTTTATAGCAACAGAAGGCACTACAACGGCTTTAATTGGCCCTTCAGGTTGTGGGAAAACAACTATTATGAATCTTATAGCTCGTTTCTATGATATAAAAAATGGCCAAATATTATTAGGCGATACAGAAATAAGAGAAATTGAACCAGAATTACTTTTATCAAAATTAAGTATGGTATTTCAAGAAGTTTATCTGCTTTGTGACACTGTATATAATAATATCTTAATGGGTAATCCAAACGCAACTAAAGAACAAGTTATTCAAGCCGCAAAATTAGCTTCAGTGCATAAAGATATTTTAAATCTTGAAAATGGTTATTATACCTTTGTAGGTGAAGGTGGTACAAAATTAAGTGGTGGAGAAAGACAGAGAATCAGTCTAGCTAGAGCTTTAATTAAAGATGCACCAATTATCCTATTAGATGAAGCTACAGCTTCAATAGATATGGATAATGAAATTCAAATTAGAAAAGCTTTAGATATAATAACCAAAAACAAAACTGTAATTATAATTGCTCATAGATTAAATACCATTAAAAATGCTGACAATATATTAGTCCTAAATAATGGTATAGTCGAAGAAATGGGAAATCATAAAAATTTAATTAGTAAAAAAGGAACTTATTTTAGAATGATTAATGATATTGAAAATTCATTAAAATTCAAACTTTAAATAAACTCCTCTTAGATTATGTCTTGAACTGTTACAAAAATGTTAAAAGTTTTTGTAGCAGTTCTTTTTTTTTAAAACTAAACAGGTTAATCAATGTTAAGTTATTATTAAACTTTTTATTTAAAATAAATTTAAAGTTTTTGTTATTACCTAATAAGATTTGCACTCTAAACACAACTATATTACAATTATTTTAGGTAGGAAGAAATTATGAAAAAATTGTTTTTAATTATAATCTTGTCTTCTACTATTCTATTTTCGCTTTTTGCTCAAAAAAATGATACCTCTATATCCTTTTCTATGAGTCCAGTTTTTACAGATCTTTGATTAACAAATAAATTAAATACTGATTTAAAACTTGAAACAGCTTTAGGATTAGGTTTTGGATTTCTAAAAACAGATTTAACTTCTGCGGTTCCAATAACACTAAGAGCTAGCATAATTAAAATTTTAAATGAATATATTCCTAATGAAAAAGGAACTTTCCAAACTATAATTGGTACAGGTTTTTTTGTAATAACAGAGCCCCATATTTATTTAAATATATTTGCAACTTTTTTAATAAGAGAAATTTATAACATAAATGAGCACAATAGTATTTTCATAAATTCTATGCCTTTTTTAATAGGATATAGTTATACAAACCAAGGTTTTGGTATTCCTGTTTGTAATTTAACTTCAGTTGAAGACTATTTTTCTACCGTTCTATCCTCAAGTATTGCGACTTTATTTATAGGGTACAAATATATATTTTAATCAAATATCAAAATTCATACAATTTATCAAATTTTAATCTCTAGGAATAAATCTAGAGATTATTTTTACTTAACAAAAATAAACTATAGATATAACATATTTGATAAAATCGATAAATTATTACCAATTAGATTAAAAATTTTAAAAAATCCTTGTGTGTTGCATTTAGTTGCAATATCATAACTTCTTGGATATTTTGTTGCAATTCGTTGTTTCAAAAAAAATTTATATATATATTAATCTAGGAGCATTTTTATATGAAAAACTCAAATTCTACCGCATCAATTGATAATATCTATCAATTAGATGGAAAAGTCCCTCTAGGGAAAGCAATACCTTTTGGACTACAACATGTTCTAGCTATGTTCGTTGCTAATATCGTACCAATTGTTATTGTTGCCGGATGCGGAAATCTTAGTCAAGATCTTACAACTGCATTATTACAAAACTGTATGTTCATCGCTGGAATAGGAACTTTAATACAACTATTCCCTATTTGGAGAATCGGCTCAGGGCTTCCTGTTGTAATGGGAGTTAGTTTTACTTTCGTAGCTATACTAAGTTATGTTGCAGCAAATTTTGGATATCCAGTTGTTGTTGGAGCAATTATAATTGGTGGTTTAATTGAAGGAACATTAGGTCTATTAGCTAAATACTGGAAAAGATTCATCTCTCCTGTAGTATCAGCTTGCGTAGTACTATCAATTGGTTTCTCATTATTACCTGTTGGAGCAAGAAGCTTTGGTGGTGGGTATGTAGCAGACTTCGGTTCAGCACAAAACATGCTACTAGGTGGAATTACTCTATTATCATTATTATTATTTACAATCTTTGCAAAAGGATATTTAAAACAACTAGCTATTCTATTTGGTTTAATTGTTGGTTATATCGTTGCGTTATTTATGGGCAAAGTAGATTTCTCAGCTTTCCATAATATTGCTTTATTTGATTTACCAAAATTCTTACCTGTAAAACCTGAATTCAATATTGGTGCTATTATATCTGTAGCTTTAGTATTTTTAGTTTCTGCTACTGAAACCATTGGAGACACAACCGCTTGTGCTGTTATGGGTATTGGTAGAGAACCAAGTGAAAAAGAAATTTCTGGTTCTTTAGCTTGTGATGGTTATAGTTCATCAATTTCTGGTTTATTTAGCTGTCTACCTGTAACATCTTTCTCACAAAATGTTGGTTTAATAGCAATGACAAAAGTTGTAAATAGATACACAATCGCAACAGGTGGTGTTGCTTTAATTTTAGCTGGTTTATTCCCCCCAATTGGTGCATTCTTTAATACTTTACCAGAATCTGTATTAGGTGGTTGTACAATTCTTATGTTTGGACAAATTGTAATCTCCGGTATAAGAATGTTAGCTAAATCAGGCTTCTCTCAAAGAAATACTTTAATAGCTGCTTTCTCATTAGCAATTGGTTTAGGATTCCCTTCAGAAGCTGCTTTATTTAATATCTTCCCAACTTTAGTTGCAGAAGAATTATCTAACAACTGTGTTGCAATAGTATTTATTATTTCTCTAATTCTAGATTTAACTCTTCCTAAAAATATGGAAGTAACAAAAGAAACAGAAAACTAAAAAAATCACTAATAATATAATAATAACTATAAAATCATAACCACCCTTCAAAAGGGTGGTTTGCTCTGAGGCTATAAGCCTCGAGTTTACCGACAACGTCTCAAGACGCTACCGTGTACTCCCGTCCAATCTGCGTGCCTTTGTCTCTTTTGCAACTACTCAATTAGTATTTGTACTACTTGCTACCCTTAAAAGGGTCTTCATATTCTTTAACACTTAACTTATCTAGTTCTATATCATGTTTTTCTTGCTCCTGTATATATTTTTGTACAGTTGCAGTATTTAAGCCCACAGTACTTACATAATATCCTTCAGCCCAAAAATGTCTATTTCCAAATTTGTATTTTAAATTTGCATGTTTATCAAATATCATAAGGGCACTTTTCCCTTTTAAATATCCCATAAAACTCGATACACTTATTTTAGGTGGTATACTTACTAGCATATATACATGATCCTCCATCAAATGGCCTTCAATAATTTCAACTTTCTTATAATTACATAAGGTTCTTTATATTTCACCTACACTTGCTCTATATTGATTGTAAATAATCTTTCTTCTATACTTTGGTGTAAATACTATATGGCACTTACACATCCATTTTGTGTGTGACAAACTGTTTGTTTTATTTGCCATTTATTATTACCTCGTTTTTATTTATAGTTTTGGAGTAGCATTCAAATTCTATAATAAAACGAGGTTTTTGTATAACTTTTGCTATCCACCCGCATAGCAGGTGGTTTTTATTTATGAAGCTCTTATTCATCGCTTCATGAACAGACTCAAGTCCATAACAAAAATAGGATTGCATTAATTTTGCAATCCTATCTATTTATTAAATATAACTTATTTTTTATGCCATCAGTGATGGAATCAATAATGTTAATTGTGGAATAAAAGTAATACAAAGAAGTACAATAATCATAATAGAATAGAATGGAAGCATACTCTTTGTTGCTTTTTCTATACTAATCTTTCCTATAGCACAACCAACGAATAAAGCTGATCCTACAGGTGGAGTACATAACCCAATAGCTAAGTTTAAGATCATTACAACACCAAATTGAACAGGATCCATACCTAAAGCACCAACAACAACTGGATATAAAATAGGTGTACAAATAATAATTAATGGAGCCATATCCATGATTGTTCCTAACAATAATAACATTATGTTAATTAATAATAGAAGAACAATCTTATTGCTACTAATTCCAATTAATGCATTTGTTATTGCTTGTGGGATTCTTAAAAAAGCTAATAAATAACCAAAAGAAGATGCCGCAGCTATTAAACTCATAACCATTGCTAAGGTTTTTAAGGAAGCTAATAAAATCTCTTTTAATTCAGTTAATTTAATTTCTTTATAAACAAAGAAAGTAATAAAAAAGGAATAAACTACTGCTACTGCAGCACTTTCTGTTGCTGTAAATATACCAGTAACTACACCACCAATGATAATAATCATTGTAAGCATACCTAGAATTGCATCTGCACTAACTTTTAAAGTTTCTTTTAATGTATATTTTCTTTCTTTAGGATAATTTCTTTTTCTTGCAATAATATATGTTACTATCATCAAGCCAACACCTAGAATAACACCAGGAACTAAACCGCCTAAGAATAATTTTCCTACACTTACACCACCACCAGCAGCTAAAGCGAAAATAATCATATTATGGCTTGGAGGAATAATAACACCTTGACAAGCACTAGTTACAGTTACAGCTACAGAGAAGTCTTCATCATAACCTTTTGCATTCATCATTGGAATCATCATTGTTCCAATTGATGATACGTCAGCTACAGCACTACCAGAGATACCACCAAAGAACATACTAGCTAAAATATTTACTTGCGCTAAACCACCTCGGTATCTACCAATAATTGCGTTTGAAAAATCAATCAATCTTCTAGAAATACCACCACGGCTCATCATTTCTCCAGCTAAAATAAAAAATGGAATAGCTAATAAAGAGAACGAATTAACCCCGCTTACTAATCTTTGAACAATAGTTAATAGCGGTATATGTAAATATAAAGCTGTTATTACTGAAGAAAGAAATAAAGAAAAAGTAATTGGCATTCTTAAAATTAATAATAAAATAAAGGATCCAATTAATATTGTTGAAGCTAAACTTAAATTAATCATCTAGAAGTACCTCACTTTTGTCTAAGTCTTTAGTAGTTATTGCGCTATATAAATAAATAATCGCATATAATATTATGAAAATTGCATTAATAGGTAAAACTATATAATTAATAGCATTTGTAATATGTGTAGCAGGCAAGAAACTTCTTAAACCGTTTTTTGCTAAGCCTAAACCATAATAAAATAATATAACACCTAAAATTATTTCACAAACATACTTAAATATTCTTAAAAATCTTTCGACATGAGGTGGAAGATGTTTTGGCAATAAAGTAATACTAATATGTAAATTTTCTTTTACCCCTAAAGCCATTGCAATAAAAGTAAACCAAATTACTATTACCAATGGAATTTCTTCGCCCCATTTAATTCCACTTTGGAATCCGTATCTTAATACAACATTAGCAAAAACAATTAGAACCATTGCTATAATTAAGAACATACCTATAAATAAGACTATATTGAAAACCTTATCCAAGTATTTTTTAAATTGTCTCATTTGAGCTCCTACCTAACTTAAAATAGGGGTTCCATAAGAACCCCTTCAATTAAAAAGCTAATTACTTATTATTTAACTGCTCTAATCTTTGCTACCCAAGCTTTTCCATCAGCATCTAACATCTTGTCGTATAGAGGTTGCATTGCATTTGCGAATTCAGCTTGATCTGTAATTTCATTAATTTGACAACCAGCAGCTTTAACTTTTTCTTGTGATTTTTGTGCATATTCTGTCCAAGCTGCAATTTGAGTTGTTTGACAATCTTTAGCTGCTCTCTTGATAATTTCTTGATCTTCTTTGCTTAATTTATCCATAGTTGTCTTTGAAGCTAATAACATTTCAGGAACACGTGTATGTTGGTCAATTGAATAGAACTTAGCTACTTCATAATGGTTTGAAGAATCATATGAAGGCCAGTTATTTTCTGCACCATCAATAACGCCAGTTTGTAAAGCTGAATAAACATCACCATAACTCATTGGAGTAGGAGTTGCACCTAATGCTTCAACAAGACCCATCATTAAATCTGATTCTTGAACACGAATCTTCATACCTGATAAATCAGAAACAGTATAAACAGGTTTAATTGTATTATAGAAACTTCTTGCACCAGAATCGAAATATGTTAAACCAACAAATCCACTGTTTTCCATTGATTGTAAGAAATAGTTCCCAATTTCACCATTTAAAACGTTCCACATATGATCTGCGTTTCTGTATAAGTAAGGCATTTGTAAAGCATTTAATAAAGGATTAAAAGAAGCTAAAGGGCTAATTGAAACACGAGTAAAGTCAATCCCACCAAATTGAACTTGTTCAATACAAGACTTTTCATCACCTAATGTTGCTTGAGGATATACTTCAACTTTAATTCTACCATTAGAATATTCTTCGACCAATTCAGCAAACTTTTCATCACCAACAACTGTAGGATATCCAATAGGTTGGTTATCTGCTAATCTTAATACAATAGGGCTATCACCTTTTTGTGCCTCATCGCTACCTTGAGCAAACATAGGAGTAATAGCTACAAGAGCTAAAACTGCCAAAGTTAACAATTTTTTCATAAAACTTATGTCCTCCATAATTTTTCTATCAATTTATACATTATTATTTGTTTAGAAACTGTTAATTGCATAGTGAGAAAAAATTCCATTTTTCACCTTTATTTTTCCTTTTTTACAAGTTTATTGAATTTTTAATAATAATTTCCCATGTTATAATAAATTATGGCTAAAAAATTCTTAAAAAAATTAACAATTAAAAGAAAAATTAATAAAAGACAAAACATACATCAATTACTATTTAAGCATAACTTTTTTACCGTAGTAATTTTCTTTGTTATATCATTATTTCTTTTTAATTATATATATACAATCTTCAATGAAGAACAAAAAAACTCAAGTGAAAATTTATTAGTACATAATATAATCACAGAAATTGAACAAAGTAGAATTTTACTTGAAGAATATAGAACATCAAAAGTTCCTCAAAGACAAAAAGAACTATTACTTAAACAAAAAGCTATCTTAATAAATATTGATAATGAAATAGAAAAATTAAAAATAGAATATGAGAATTCCCCTACAAGATATTTTTTAAATAGTGGAATAATTAATGGTAAAAATACTATAAATGAATTATTAAACCAATTAAATTCGGATTCACTAAATAATGATGCTGAATTTTATAAGATTTATTATAGAATTAGTAATACTTATGACTATATATATAAGTATTTAACAAACCAATATTTATTAGCTATGGTGAAAGAAAATGTTGAAATCATGGAAGCTAGAGCTCAACAATTAAAAAGTTTAAGACTATTTTCTATAATTTTATTTGGTATTTTATTAATTGGTTATATTATCTCAACTTCCAGAACTACAAGAAGAATGTTGGACCCTATAGATGAAATGGTAAAGACGGCAAAAGATATATCTGACGGTAATTTTGATAATGAACATAAAATAATAGAGGGGCCTCAAGAGTTAGTCTTTTTAGAAGAATCACTTAAAAATATGACAACATCTTTAAAAGATAGATTAGATTTAATAAATGAAAACAATATTCTTGAAAAAGAAATTCATACAAAAGAAATAGATCAATTAAAACTACAAAAAGAACTTGAGAAAGCAAAATTTAGATCCCTTCAAGCACAGATAAATCCTCATTTTTTATTTAATACCTTAAATACTATCCAATTAACTGCACTATTTGAAAACGCAGAACAAACAGGAAAATTAATAGAAAGTTTAAGTATAATATTTAGATATTCTCTAGAACATCAAGATGAAATATCAATCGAAAATGAACTATTTTTTATAAAACAATACTTAAAAATACAAAAAGCTAGATTCAAAGAAAGATTGGAATATTCAATTAAATGTGGAGAATTATGTAAAACTGTTTTAATTCCACCACTAATTTTGCAACCATTAGTTGAAAATGCTATTAACCACGGAATTGAACCAAAAGAAGAAGGCGGTCGTGTAGATATAGAAGCATATAAAAATAAAAATCAGGTAATTATTAATATATGTGATACAGGTATTGGTTTCAAAAACCCTATCAATACAATCAATAATATTGAAGCAAATACTAAAGGACATAACATAGGAATTTCTAACATTATTGAAAGATTAAATATATATTTTAAGAATGAAGCAACTATAAATTTCAAACCTTTAAATGATTTTGAAGGTTGCAAAGTAGAAATCCAAATACCTTTTGAGGAAAACAATGTATAACTTATTAATAGCAGATGACGAACAATTAGAACGTGATGCAATTGAATTTTTAATTAATAAAAAAGAACTTCCTTTCAATGTATTTAAAGCAAAAAATGGAAAAGAAGCCATTCAGGTATATAATCAAGAAACTATAGATTTCATAATTCTCGATATTAAAATGCCATTAATTAATGGTATTGAAGTTGGTAATATTATCAGAGAAAAAGATAAAAACACCCCTATTGTTTATTTAACTGCTTGGAGTAATTTTGATTATGCAAAATCTGCAATTTCTATTGGAGTTCTAGAATATCTTGTAAAACCTATTAATAAAAAAGAGTTATATAAAGTTTTAGAAGATTTTATCGAAAAAAAAGAAATTGAGACATCAACAAAAAATGAAGAATTTAAAACTGTAATAAATCAATTCTCACGTTCATTTTTTGCTTCAATGAAACATGGATTGATAGATTCAAAAGTATTAAAAAAGTATTTCAATTTGAAAGATGATACTTTTTTTGAAGGAGTTTGCTTAATCGTCAGTGAAGTTAATATAGATAGATTAAAACATTTTTTTACCCAAAAGGAATTTATTAACAGTAGATTTTATTATTTCCCAACTACAGACAGAACAACAATAATTGTTTTCCCAAAAAATAAAAGCAAATTTTTTAAACAATTAAATTATAATACTAACGCTATAATTAGTGCTAAATTTAATAAAATCACTATAGCAATTGGTAGTGTCTTTACTTCAATTGAAGAACTACCTAGATCAATTAGAGAAGCTTCAATTGCTTACAATATCGCTAGAACAAATAATGAAACAATACATGAATTTAATAATATTGATGAAAATATATTATATAATTCATCCATTAATTATATAGATGAAATAGAAACTGCAATATTTGATTTGAATAAAAAAAGAGCTAGAGAAATAGCTCATAGATTTTATGATTCTATCTCTCATCTTGAAAAAAATGCCCTTTTAGAAACTTATTATCAAAACGTATTAATTTTGCATCATGTTTTAACTAAAAAAATACCTTTTTTCACTATCTCAAAACCTCATAAATCAATAATAGAAATTGAAATTACTTTTTTTAATATGATAGATAATGCTGTTAAAGCCTTAAAAGAAGATAGAAGGGACAGATACCAAAGAATATTCTTAGCTATAAAAAAAGAGATTGAAATACACTACAATAAACAATTAACAATGGAATATTATTCTTCCTTGTTAAACATGAATACTAAATATTTTTCAAAATTATTTAAAATGTATAACAATATTAGTTTTATAGATTATTTAACAAATATAAGACTTGATAAATCAAAAGAATTATTAAAAGAAGGGGTTAGTGTTAAAGATAGTGCTAAAGCTGTAGGATATATGGATTCAGCCTATTTTTCCAAAGTTTTTAGTCAAAAATTCAGTATTAATCCATCCCAATTCAAACAAGCATATGAGAGATAAAATATCTCATATGCTGTAATAATTAATGCATCAATGATGGTAAGAAAGTTGTAAAAACGGGGAATAAACTAATTAAAATTAATACCACTACATTACAAACAACAAAAGGCAGAGCTCCTTTAAAAATTTCTACAATTTGCATTTTAGTTATTTTTGTACAAGCATTCAAACACATTCCAACAGGAGGTGTTACTAATCCAATAGCTAACCCTGTAATTAACATAGCCCCAAATTGTAATGCTGAAATACCAACCGATTCCATAACAGGAAGGAGAATTGGAGTTAATAATAAAATTGCTGGTGTTACATCAATAAATGTACCAATAATTAAAATTACTAAATCAAAAATCAATGCATAACCCCATACGGGCAACTCTAAAGCTAAGAAAAAAGCTGCTATCTGGCTTGGTATATTAGCAATAGTCAACAACCAAGTAAATATAGTTGTAAAACCAATGATAATCATAATTGCAGCAGATGATACTAAAGTCTTTTTTAAAGCATTGATTACATCTTTAACTGTTAATTCTTTATAAAAGAAAAAACCAATTAACAATGAATATAAAACTGCTATTCCAGCAGATTCACTAGCTGTACAAATACCAAAAGATACAAATACAACAATTACTACCGGCATTAATATAGCTGGAATCCCATATAACATTGTATGTAAAAAATCTTTTTTAACAAAAGGAATTTTTTCTGGATGATAACCTTTTTCTATTGAAATAGCGTTTACAGCTATCAATTGAGAAAGCCCAATTAAAACTCCAGGAATTAAACCTGCAACAAATAATTTACCAATTGAAGCCCCTGATGCCATAGCATAAACAATCATTGGAACAGAAGGAGGAATTATCATTCCCATTGTGGATGAGGCAACAGTAACACCTGATGCAAATCTACATGGATAACCCTCTTTTTCCATTGAAGGAATTAATATTGATCCTAAAGCTGAAGTATCAGCTACAGAAGATCCTGAAATTCCTCCAAAAATCATTGATGCTATAATATTTACTTCCCCTAATCCACCATGAAAAGGACGAACTAAATACATTGAAAAATCAACAATTCTTTTTGTTATACCACCAGTATTCATCAATTCCCCAGCTAACATAAATAATGGCATAGCAACCATAACAAATGAAAAAACACCACCCCAAACTCTTTGTGGTAACATTTGCATAAAATTTGGGTTAAATGACTGAATAAAGCTCATACATGAAGCGCCAATAGCAAAAGCTAAAGGAGTGCCCATTAAAGCAAAAATTATTAAAAATAATAGCAAAAATATTACTGCCATATTATTTACTCCTTTGTTTTAAACTAAGTAAATATTCAACAAACTTAACCAACATTGTTATTAAAGCTATTGCACAACCAATTGGAATAATTCCATACATATATTTCATTGGTATTTCCATACCCATAGAAATTTGATGCCCAAATTTAGCAGTATATTTAAAACCATAAATAATCATTGCCATGTCTACTGTTAACATAACTATATAATTAAAAATTGTTGCAAAGACTTTGAATTTTGAACTAAATCTTTCATAAAGAGATAAGATTGCAACATGTTCATCTTCCATTACACAAATTCCCATTCCCCAAAATGTTGTAAATGCAAATACTGTTGTAATAAATTCTTCTAGAAATAAAAATGAAATGCCAAAAAAGTATCTAGCTATAACTGAAAAAATTACACAAAAAGCAATTAAAGCTACAGCAAAGACCCCTATACCAAAATATATTTTATATATTTTCTTCGAGATATTTTTAAGACTATTAATAATACACCTCCAATATCTTAATAACACCGACCCATAAAGGGCCGGTTAAAACAATTGTTCAGCTTTGATTATTAATTACCTTTAACAATAGCTCTCATTTGATCTAATTCACTTTGTGTTAATAATCCTTCATCAATATATTGTTGATATACGACTTCTGTTGCATCCTTAAATGCTTGTAATTCAGATTTTGTAGGAGTATAAATTTCACAATTAGCATCTACTACACTTCTGGCCTTAGCTTGGTTATCTGCAATAGCTTGGTTATTAACTTCCATCATTTCTTTAGTTGCTTGTTCTAATACTTCTTGATATTCATCAGGAAGAGAATTATACCAATCAAGATTTACATAGAATGGATCTGGATGGAATTGATAATTTAATTCAGTAAAATATTTTTGTACTTCATAGAATTTCATACCTTCAACATTAACCCATGGATTTTCTTGACCATCAGCAACACCAGTCTTTAATGCCATATATAAATCAGAGTAAGGAACTGATACAACAGAAGCCCCTAATGCTTTGAAAGTTCTATCAATAGTATCCATACCATTTGATCTCATTTTTAATCCTTTTAAATCTGCAGGAGTATGAATTGGTCTAACATTATTTGAATATTGTCTAAATCCACCAGCATCACCAAGACCTAAGATTAAAGCACCATCTTCTTTACTTGAAGAACAGATCTCTTTTGCTAAATCACTATTCATTAAACGAGTAACTTGTTCACTATTTTCACATAAAAAAGGTAGAGTAAATACTAAAAGTTTTGGAACAAAATCCATTTGTCCACCCCTCATACCTTGAATAACACCAGAACAAACTTGTTCTAACATTTCTTTTTCTGTACCTAATTGGCCAGCTGGATATAACTCAACTTTAATTCCACCGTTAGTTCTTGCTTCAACAATTTCTTTGAAATGTTCTAAAGAAATATGACGTGGATTAGTAGTAGGTTGAGCATGAGCGATTTGCATTGTATAAACCTTATCTGGTCCCCCATTTGAACTTGCTTGTTCACTGCCACCTTGAGCAAAAAGCATTGATGTACTTACTAACAATGCCATTGAGATTAATAATAATTTCTTAAACATAAGATCCTCCTAAAAGTAGCTATAGGTTAAAATAAGTTTTCAAATCGCACACTAGAGCATATTGCTTTAAATCTATAATATATTGCTAAAGCAGCAATATTTTATAGATAAATAAATTATCTTTGCGCTGCCCTATATTGAATAGGACTCACCCCTTCTTCTCTTTTAAAAATTAGACTGAAATAATTTGGATCACTATACCCAATTCCTCCGGCTATTTCTTTAATGGATTTAGAAGTATCTTTTAATAATTTCTTAGCCATGTTAATCCTATGTTCTAATAAATATTCCATAATTGTACAATTCATATAATTCTTAAATAAACGTGAAATATGATATTTTGAATAACCACAATCACTTATGATTTCATCTAAACTTATATAATCAGTATAATGCTTTTCAATATATTCTTTTATAGATAATACTGCTAATGGAATAGCATCATCACTTTTAGTATTTTTTTCGACAGGGTTTTGTTTAAAATACTCAATTACATTATCTAATTGTTGCATTTTATTCTTATTTTTTTCTTCAATTCTTAGTCTCTCAATTGTCTTTTCAATTGCATTTAAAAAAGTCTTTCTTTGAACAGGTTTAACTAAAAAATCTATAGCTCCAAGCTTTAAAGCTTTAACAGCATAATCAAATTCATCAAAAGCAGTTGATATAATTACCTTAGCCTCTATATTTTCATTTCTAATTTTCGCTAAGACTTCTATACCTGACATTTCTGGCATATTAATATCTAAAACAATTATATCCGGTTTATCACAAACAACTTTTACAAAAGCATCATTACCATCTTCTGCAACTAAAATAGTATCTATAGGTAAATTAGATCTTTCTAAAAACAAAGTTAGAACTTTTCTTTCTAAAGCTTCATCATCAGCAATTAATATTTTATACATATTTTGTAATCTCCCTATCTGTTTTTAATTTAATAATAATTTTTGTTCCACCAAAAACTGTTCTTTCAATCTTAAAAGAATCATTAGTTTCAGAAAAAATTTCAATTCTATCGCGAGTATTTGATAAGCCTAAATGTTTCCTATTTTTACAAAAAATTTCTTCCCTATTCTCAAAGGCTTTGATTATTTTATCTTCTATACCAATTCCATTATCTACGACTTCTAAAATTACAAAATCTTCTTTTACTCTAGCATTTATCCTAATTATTCCACCTTCCTTTTTAGGCTCTAAACCATGTACTATAGCATTTTCAACTAATGGTTGGAGAGTAAATTTTGGTAAAAAGACTTCATCTTGTAATTCTTGTGGTACACAAATAAAATACTTTAATCTTTCATTAAATCTCTTTTGTTGTATTTTAATGTATTCACTAGTAATGTCTAACTCTTCTTTTAATAAAACAGGTTCTGAAGCATCTGATAAATTATATCTTAATAATTTAGATAAAGAATCAATCATAACTAACGAATCATCATTTCTCTCAAGTGTAATCATTCTAGAAATTGCATTTAATGTATTAAATAAAAAATGAGGATTTGTCTGTGATTGTAAAGCTAAAAACTGTGCTTGGTTTAATAATTTAAGATTTTCTTCATTCTTTTTTTGCTGTTCAACTAATTCTTTTTCAAGAGTAACTTTCTTTTCTACCTCATGCATCATATTTTTAATATCTTGAACCATTTTATTAAAAGTATGAATTAAAAGTCCCATAGAGTTATCTCGTTTTAATTCTTTAACTCTTGCTTGTAATTCACCCTTTGATACTTTCTTCGCTTGTTGTACCAATAACATAAGAGGATGAGTAATATTAGAATATATATGCACAAACACTGCTATTAAGAAAATGAAAAAAGCTATTAAAAAAGAAATCAGAAAGGTTGAATAACGGTGAAAACTATTATCTAAATATTGGTTTGTTTGTCTTTCGCTATATATCAAATTATTTAACAATTCATCGCAATATTTTTGTAAATAACCATGAATAATTTCAGCTAAGTACATCTTGCTATAATATTCATAGTTATTAGTATTATAGTTAAAAGAAGCAGCACAGCCTTCAAGAAAATAGTTATTAAAAGAAGTTTCAATTGATTTTAATAAATATAAATTTTCACTATCATTAATAGACTGAATTAATTCGCCAATTATTTCTTTTGATTTATCACTTGCAATATTAAATTCATTTAATTTTTGTCTATTGCCTGTTCTAAGGTACATATTTAGACTTTCATTGCAAGCAGAGATATTTGATTTAAGAGATATGATTTCATATGAAATATTATTATTGCTAGAACTTTTTTTAATATAATCAAACATAGTAGTTCTAACAAAAAAAGAGAAAGCTACTACTAAAATAAATATTAATATTAAAAAAGAATTAATCTGATTACCAACGGAAAAAAATATTGAATCATGAGTACGTTTCATTAAAACCTCCTCATGTTTTTATCGCTAGCTACTTGTTCTATAGCTAAATATTCTTGTCGAGCAATATAATTTTTAGAATATTCTAATGTTTTTAGAGCACACTCTTCTAATATTTTTACTTCATCACGAGACAACTGATTTAAAACTTCATTGCTAAATAATATAATAGAAGGAAGCGTAACATGATTTAAAATTGCAACTTCTTGTATATAGGGATATTCATCACAATCAACAAAAGAAGATAAAGTAGATTCTTTTGCATCAATAAAACCATTTCTTAAAGAAGGGAATGTTGCAATATTTCCTATAAAGATAGGATTAATATCCCACCTTTGTAAGAAATTCTGATACATTTGAGAATTATCAATTCCAACTCTTATTTGACTATAATTATTAAAATCAATATTTTCATCACTATAAATACATCTTTTACTTGGAGGTAAAATTGTTAAAGGACACAACTTTTCATTTTGAAAAGCAAAATTATAATTATCATTATTTTCAATATAATCTAAATAACTATCAAAAGAGCTACCAATTAATTTAGAAAAACTAGTAATAAAAGAAGGTACTTGCTCTGATACAGCTAAAACATTAACTCGACCTAAAGCAATTCCACCAAATTGCAATTGAGTCAAAACTTCTTCTTCTGAGCCTAATTCGCCTTCATAATATACTTTTATAATTATTTTACCATCGCTTTCTTGTTGAACTAATTGAGCAAAATAATCACTTATGTTAGATAAATATGTCCCTTTTTTTTCTGTTTCTGCATATCTTAATACAACAGTATCGTCGCTTAAGAGTTCATTTTCATAGTTTTCCTTACAACCATTAAACAGAAAAACTACAAAGATGCAAACAATAAAGAGTTTTCTCACACATACCTCCTTAGACAAAAACTAGCTAATGAATATCATCTTTCATTAGCTAGTTAAAATCATATGTTGAGTAAAATCAGATTTTATTTAGGTTGTTTGCCGATATAAGCTAAAATACCACCATCAACATACAAGACATGACCATTTACAAAATCTGATGCATCACTAGCTAAAAATACTGCTGGACCCATCAAATCTTCTGGTGTTCCCCATCTTGCTGCTGGTGTTTTTGCTATTATAAAGGAATCAAATGGATGCCTTGAGCCATCAGCTTGCTTTTCTCTCAATGGAGCTGTTTGTGGTGTTGCTATATACCCAGGTCCTATACCATTACATTGTATATTATATTCACCAAATTCACTACAGATATTTCTTGTTAGCATCTTTAGTCCGCCTTTTGCTGCTGCATATGCTGATACTGTTTCTCTGCCTAACTCACTCATCATTGAACAGATGTTTATTATCTTTCCATGTCCATTTTCTATCATTTGTGGTAGTACTGCTTTTGATACTATAAATGGTGCATTTAAATCTACGTCTATTACTTTTCTAAAGTCTTCAACTTTCATATCTAACATGCTTTCTCTTTTTATAATACCTGCATTGTTAACCAATATATCTATGCTTCCTAGATCTTTGGTTATTGCTTTTACACATTCTTGTACTTCAGATTCTTTTGTTACATCGCATACGTACCCTTTTGCTTCTATTCCTATTTCTTTGTATGCTTTAATACCTTTTTCTACTAATGCTTCATTAATGTCATTAAAAGCTATCTTTGCTCCTTGTTTTGCATATGCTGATGCTATTGCAAATCCAATCCCATAGGATGCTCCTGTTACCCAGGCTACCTTATTTTCTAATGAGAAGTTAACACTCATAATAATTCTCCTATCTCAAGTCTTCTGTTTTAATCCAGTCTTGGTCAGTATAAGTTCTATTTTCACCTACCATGGACCAAATAAAAGTATAGTTTTTAGTTCCACAACCAGAATGAATTGACCAACTTGGATTAATCACAGCTTCGTCGTTATGAACAACAATATGTCTTGTTTGTGATGGTTCACCCATTAAATGGAACACAGCTTGATCTTCTGGAACATCAAAATAGAAATATACTTCCATTCTTCTTTCATGAGTATGAGCTGGCATTGTATTCCAAACAGAACCTTCAACTAAATGAGTTAGACCCATTGAAAGTTGACAAGTATCCAATACATCTGGATGAATATATTGATTAATTGTTCTTTCATTACATTCTGCAGCTGAACCAAAGTGTAAATGTTTAGCATCATCTAATGTAATTAATTTTGCAGGGAAAGCTGTATGAGCTGGAGCAGCATTCATATATAATTTTGCAGGAGCTTTACTATCAGCACTAGAGAATAAAATTTCTTTTGTTCCTTTTGGTAAATATAAAGCATCAAAATGATTCAAAACATATTCTTTACCATCTGCTTTAACTGCACCTTTTTCTCCAATATTGATAATTCCTAATTCTCTTCTTTCTAAAAAAAAATTAACACCAAAATCACTCATTGCATCGATGTTTTTATCAATTGATACTTCTTTGTCTGTAGGCATAGCCCCCATAGTAACTATTCTATCAACATGAGAATATGTTGCAGTTACATCATTTTCAATAAAAATGTTTTGAATTAAGAACTCTTCTCTTAGTTGTTCAGTTGTCATTGTTTTAAAAGGTTCTTTTCCTGTTGAATAACGAATATCCATTGTATCCTCCAAATTTTTTACTTAACGAATAAAATAAGATGCATATTTAGTTTCCATCATTAATGCGAGTCTTCTTATTCCACCCTCTAAGTGTTTTTTAATTAAATTTTTTATTTCGTCTTTATTTTTTGCTTCTATAGCTTCTAACATATTTCTATGTTCTTTTAAAATTTCAGCGCAAGGCTCTTTAGTAACAATATCTAAAGTTTTAAATCGAGTATAATCAATGCTTAAATCTTGTAATAATGTCCATAAATAATACTTATCACATCTTTGAAACCAGATTTTATGAAAATCTGCATCTTCTTTATAAAATTGTTGTATTGAAAAATCACCAATTTCTAAACTCAGTTCCTGTTTCTTTAATGCGTTATATGCATCTGCAATTGAATATTGATCAAATAGGTCTATATATTCGAGTAAAACTTTTTCTTCAATTGCAATACGCATAAAGATTAATTGTCTTACGATTTCTTGATTTATCAAAGGAGCCCTAGAGCCTTTATATCTAACAGTTTCTAATAAACCAGCATCAGATAATCTATGAAATGCTGTTCGAACAGGTGTTCTAGACGCAGAAAAACGTTTACATATATCAGCTTCTATTACTGGTTCTCCTGGTTTTATTTCTAAACTTAATATTTCTTTTTTTAGTGTTTCAAAAATTAATGTCGCACTATCAACAAACTCACTCATATTATTCCTTTAATATTTGTATACAAAATAAAAATTTGTATACAAATATTGTATTTGAATACTAATAGACAATTTTGAATTTGTCAACATTATTTTTTTAAAGAAAAAAGCAAAAAAAATTAGCAATATTAAATTGCCAATTATATGAAATTAAATAACTTGTTTGCTCAGCCAAGTATTGCCTTTGAGTCTTGTTAAATAACAAATTGATCTACATATCCAATCAATAATCATTGCAAGCCAAATACCCATTAAACCATAATTTAAAACTTGAGTAAAAATATATGCTCCAGAAATTCTAAAAGCAAATAGGCTAACTAAAGACCACAATAGAGTATATTTAACATCCCCTGCTGATCTTAAAATATTTGGAGTAGCAAAAGCAAAACTCCATAAAATTGCAGTCATTATTAATACAACAAAACTTACATTACTTGATAAGGAAGCAGCATTCGATGATAAATTATATAATTTAATTACAGGATTTCTAATTAATATCAAAATAAAAGAAAAGAAAGATATTGAAATGATGGATATTGTTAATAAAATCTTTGTATAATGTTTTGCTTGTTGTTTTTCTCCTGCTCCTAAACATTGCCCAATTATTGTAGTAGAAGCTAAAGATATTGCAACTCCAGGCAAATTAGCAAAAGTACACAAATTACCAACAACAACATTTGCAGCAATTGATGCTACCCCCAAACTTGCAACTAAACTTTGTACCGCTATTTTACCAAATTGGAAAACACTATTTTCAATAGCATTTGGTAAACTTATAGCAAAAATTTTCTTTAAGCATTCCCAATTAAATTTAACTTTATATAATTTTTCTAATTTTAGCTCAGTATTCATTTTTGTAATAAAGATTATCATTAAAAGGCCTGAAATCATTCTTGAAACTAAAGTTGCAATACCAGCACCTCGAACTCCAAAGCCTAAACCGTAAATGAAAATAGCATTTAAAAGTACATTTAAAACATTCATCAATATTGAAACTTGCAAAGAAATTTTACTGTTTCCCACTGATCTAAAAAGAGCTGAACCAGAAGAGAACAAACACAAGAAAGGGATAGATAAAAATACATAATCATAATAAATGAGACTTTGATCAAATACAGATTTATCTAAATTTCCAAATATTGTAGAAATTACTTGTGATTGAATAGGAATAAATATTAATGCAATTAAAACACCAAAAAGCAAAGTAATATAAATTAATTGCTTAGCTGCGCCTTTTGCACATTTATAATCTCTTCTGCCTAAATATTGACTAGTAACAACAGCTCCTCCAGTTGCAAAAGCTGATATTAAATAAAAAAACAAGAAATAAATCGTGTCAATTAAAGATACCCCGCTAATTGCTGCCTCACCACAAGAGGAAACCATTATTGAATCAATAATACCAACTAAAATGGAAAAAAACTGTTCTCCTAGCAAAGGTAAAATTAAGACAAATAAATATTTATTTGAGAATCGCAAACTATTTTTATCTAATTGAGCCATATTTGAAGTATACTAGCTACAAATAAAATTAAAAACAAGTCTTATAGACTCCCTCAGTAAATTAAACTAATTTTTAGTTGAATATTATATTCGTAATTGGCAAAAAAATATGCTCTGCAAAAGCAAAGCATATTAATATCAAAATAAGTATAATAATTTTATTAACTAGCCAACTCAAATTGACTATTATATAAATCGGCATAGAAACCATCTTTTTCTAATAATTGAGTATGAGTTCCACTTTCAATAATATCACCATCTTTCATAACTAAAATCAAATCAGCATTTTTAATTGTTGATAGGCGGTGTGCAATTACAAATGAAGTTCTACCAACTGTTAATTTATCCATAGCTTCTTGTACATGTTTTTCTGTACGAGTATCAACGGAACTAGTTGCTTCATCTAAAATTAGTAATGGAGCATTTTGAATCATAGCTCTAGCTATTGTGATTAATTGTTTTTGTCCTGCTGATAAATTTGCTTTATCATTTAAAATTGTATCATAGCCATTTGGCAAAGTATTTATAAAATGATCCAAGCCAACTAATTTGCAAGCTTCAATTACTTCTTCCTCTTTAACACCTTTTTTACTATAAACAATGTTTTCTTTTATAGAACCTTCAATTAACCAAGTATCTTGCAATACCATACAGAATTGTTCATGAACACTTTCTCTTGGGACATGGCTTATTGGTACATTATCAATTAAAATTTCACCACTATCTACTTCATAGAATCTCATAAGAAGATTTACCATTGTAGTTTTACCTGCACCAGTTGGACCAACGATTGCTATCTTTTGTCCTGCGTTTATCTTTGCTGAGAAATCTTTAATAATTGGTTTATCTTTTTCATATCCAAAATGTACATTTTTAAATTCTACATCACCTTTGATATTTTCATATCTAACTAGTTTTTGACTTTCATCACTTAATTCTTCTTCATCAAAAAACTCGAAAACTCTTTCACTTGCTGCTGCAGTTCTTTGTAATTGTTGCATAGCTTGTGCTACTTGAGATAAAGGTTGTGTAAATTGTCTAATGTATAACATAAAAGCAACAATAACACCAAATGAAATTGTATTATTCATAGCTAATACTGCACCAACGATACAAACTGCAACATAACCAAAGTTTCCAATGAAATTCATAATTGGCATCATAAGTCCTGATAAGAATTGAGATTTCCAACCACTTTCATATAAGGAGGTATTAATTCTTTCAAATTCAGCTTTTGCTTTTTCTCCACCATTATATGCTTTAACTACAGTATGACCTGTATAAATCTCTTCGATATGACCATTCATATCACCAAGACCTTTTTGTTGAACATTAAAATATTTTTGAGATTTAGACATAATTAATGCCATTAAAACAAAGCCTAATAATATAGAACCTACTGCTACTAAAGCTAGGATCCAACTATTATAGAACATCATTATCAAAGCACCTACAAACATTGTAATTGCTCTAACTAAACTATCTAAACTTCTATAAAGAGTTTGCCCAATAGCATCAACATCATTTGTTGCTCTACTTATTACATCCCCATAACTAACTTTATCAAAATATTTAAAAGGTAATTTATTAATTTTTGTTGAAATTCCAGTTCTCAATTCTTTAGCAATTTTAGCAGTGATTGTTGCCATAATATAGTTCTCTGAAAAAGCTAAAATCCCTGAGGTTGCATAAAATATTGCAAGTATTATTCCTATATTAAATACTGCTGTAAAATCTATAGAACCAACTATTGGAGCTCCATTAACTAATGCTGGCAAGCCTTTAACTATTTCATTAGTCATATCTTTTAATTTATTTGGTCCAACAATTTGTAATACTGTACTAATAGCAGCTAAAACTAGTGCTGTTATAATTATTGGTAAGTATTTATGACTAAAACTAATTAATTTACTCCAAGAACCTTTAAAATCTTTAGCTTTTTCACCACTAGCCATCATGCCACCATGACCGCCTGGACCACCCATTGGTCTATTCTGAGAAGGACCTGATGTTTTTACTTTATTTTCACTCATGATACTAACTCTTCCTCACTTAGTTGAGACATTGCAATATCTTTATAAACATCACAATTTTTCAATAATTCTTTATGTGTTCCAGTTCCTACAATTTTACCTTCATCAAGTACAATGATTTGATCAGCATCAATTATAGTTCCAATTCTTTGTGCAACTATAATACTAGTTACATTAGAAGTTTCCTTTTTAAGAACACTTCTTAATACTCTATCTGTCTTATAATCTAATGCAGAAAAAGAATCATCAAATATATAAATTTCAGGATTACGGCAAACAGCTCTTGCTATAGATAATCTTTGCTTTTGACCACCTGAAACATTTGCTCCACCTTGTGAAATAGCTGCCTCTTCACGGCCTTCCATATTATCAACAAATTCTGAAGCTTGAGCAATTTCGATAGCCCTTTTTACAGCTTCTTGACTATAATCATTAATGCCGTTATCACCATAGGATACATTTGATTCAACTGTCCCTTTAAATAAAACTGATTTCTGAGATACATATCCAATTTTATTTAATAGTTCTTTTAATTGATAATCTTTAACATTAACACCATCAACTAATACCTCTCCTTCACTTGCATCAAAGAATCTAGGTATTAAATTAATTAAGGTACTTTTTCCACTACCAGTGGAACCAATAAATGCTACAGTTTCACCTTTTTTTGCTTTAAAACTAATATTTTGAAGTACTGGCGCAGTAGCATCTGGATAAGCAAAACTAACATTTTTAAACTCAATTTCGCCTTTTATAGCTATATCTTTTGCTGTCTTTTTACCGTCTTTAATTTTTGGTTCTGTATCCAATACCTCATTGATACGTTTAGCTGCAACTTCAGCTCTAGGTAACATAATAAAAATCATAACAAGCATCATAAAAGACATTATTACTTGCATTGCATAACTAGAGAAAACTACCATATTTGAGAAAATAGTTAATTTATCCATCATAGAAGCTGCATTAATTAAATATGCACCAACCCAATATATGGCAAGGGAAAGACCATTCATTATGATAGTCATAACAGGCATCATGATTGCCATTGCTCTATTTGTAAACATTTGAGTACTTGTTAAATCTTCATTTGCTTGTTCAAACTTTTCTTCTTGGTAATTCTCTGCATTATATGCTCTTACAACTCTTAATCCTGACAAATTTTCTCTTGTAACTCTTGTAATATTATCAGTTAAAATTTGCATTTTCTTAAATTTAGGAATTACTCTTACCATCAAAATTGATACCATTGATAAAACAATGAAAACAGCAATAGCAACAATTAAAACAAAATCAGTTCCCTTTCCAACTATTTTTGTAATTGCCCAAACAGCCATAATTGGAGCCCTAATTGCTAATTGCAAAGCCATAACGATAAACATTTGAATTTGAGTAATATCATTTGTTGAACGAGTAATTAAGCTTGAAGTTGAAAATCTATTAATCTCTTCCATAGAGAAAGATTCTACCTTATTAAATAATAAGCTACGTAATCTTTGAGAAAAAGATGCACTAATTCTTGCTGCAAAATAACCTACTGCTACTGCAGTAAAAACAGTGCCTAAAGCACATAAAAGCATATAGCCACCATTTAGCCAAATATCTTTCATTTCACTACCAGCTGTTTGAGTTAATCGCGTGACTTCAGACATATAGTCAGGTAATTTTAGGGATAACCATACCTGTAAAACTATAAAAATCAAGCTTATAGCAGCCATAAACCATTCTTTTGGCTTTAAATACTTGAATATTTTTATCATTTAAATTTGTCTCCTTAAATAATAACCTCTCTACTTTTTCTTTTAATAAAATCAAAATAAACATTAATTTTAATTTGATAATAAGAAACAAATTGAATTAGGTATTTTTATAATTATTTATTTCCATTTTTTATTTTTAAAATTTGTACAACTCTTATTTGTCTTGAGCTGATTCATTGTTAATCTCATCAGTGATTTCAATCATTTTATTGATAAGTAGAATCATTTGTTTTACATTATCTTCACCAAGACGGCTTATAATTTGACTTAATTTATCAGTAAATCTTGAATAATGCTGATGCATTAAGTGATGACCTTCTGGAGTTAAAGTAACAATAATATTCCGTCTATTATTCTTATTAATTGTTCTTTGAATATATCCTTTTTTCTCTAATGAAGCTAATTTTTGAGATACAGCACCTTTTGAAAAAGATAAAAAACCCTTAATATCAGAAATTTTAACATTACCTTCTGGATCTTTTGTATTATGAATAATCTCATTCATAATAATAAGTTCAGTAGCTGAAATCTTTTTATGAGCAGGATCAAAACCAAAACCTTTGTGCATCATTTTTTTTAACTGGAAAATAGACTGTATAAGTTCACAATTTAAATCTTGTTCCATTTACATATTTCTCCATAAATAAATTATTGAAGAAAACTTTAGATATTATTACACTTCAATAATAAGATTAATTAATTATTAATAGTATTAAATACTATTGATCAGAGCAATAGTTTAATACTAAACTGTTCGATATAAAACAATATAGTAATAAACTATTTTAAAGTCAATAAACAAATTTATTATTTTTTCAATAAAAAAGTTTATTGATTAAATCTCTTTGATGGAAATTGAAAATAATATATAATAAACAAAAAATACCGAGAGAATAATTAATGGAAAATAAAAATCAATTATCAGCAGTTACTAGAACAATACTAATTCTAGAAACCCTATCAAAAATAAAAAAGATTAATCTTGAACAATTGGCAAAAATAACTGAATTACCAAAGCCTACTTTATTAAGATTTTTAGGTTCCTTAATTAATTTGGGATATATTTATAAAGACGAAAATGATTTATATAGCCTTACGCTAAAGATGTTCAGCATTGGCTCGAATAGTCTATCCCATATAAATTTAATTGATATTGCCGCCCCTTTTGCAGATGAACTTTGTAACTATTTTAAAGAAACTGTTCATATGGGAATCTTAGATGAAGATCATGCTGTATATGTATTAAAGAGAGAGTCCTCATATACTATAAGAATGTATTCAAGAGTAGGAAAAAGAATCCCATTATATTGTACGGCTATTGGTAAAAATTTACTAAGTGATATGAACAAAGAAGATATTAATAATTATATTGAGGCTACCGAATTTATTCCTTTTACTAAATATACTCTTAATAAACAAAATCTTGAGAAACAACTCGATATTGTAAAACAACAAGGCTGGGCTCAAGATGAGCAAGAACATGAAGAAGGTATTACTTGTATTGGTGGAAGCATAAGAGATTTTAGTGGCAAAGTAGTTGCCTCTCTTAGTGTATCTTGGCCTGTCTTTAGATTTAAAGATAAAAACAAAGATGACGTTATTAATAAAATTGTTGATACTTGTGATAAAATATCAGCAATGCTTGGTTATGAAAAATAAGGGGCTATCAAGCCCCTAACAATTATATTATCTTATATTCTTTTAATAATTTCTCAATATCCGTATTCTTGATTTTTCCTAAAACTTTCTTCATTGCCATTTTTTCTTTTAAGCTCAAATCTAATGTTTGTAAAGGAGAGACTCCATCTAACATTTTTAGTGATGAATCTAATAATACTCTTATATCATATAAAGAACCAAATACCTCAGGAACACCTCTATCAACATCTAATAAAGTATAAACTGCTTCCATAGCTGTTCTAACAGAATATTCAGTTGTAAATACTGTATCTCTTGGAGTTTCAGCAAATTGACCAATAAAAGCTAAGTTCTCATAATTATTTGGAACAACTAAAGGTCTATCCCCATATTTCCTAGGCATAAAGAAAGCAGTAATATATGGCATCATACAAGGAACAGAATTAGCACTATTTTTAGCCAAATCATCTATTTGATCTAGAGGAACACCTAAGTGATATAACCATTCTTTTGTAATTTCTTCACCTGTACAATCTCTCATTGGTTTTTTAACATAATCCCCATCAACATCTGTAAATAGTCCATATACCCAAATAACTAATTGATCTTTTGGTTGTTTAGAAAAATGAGGTTGTCTATTTAGTGTATAACTTAATAACCATGAAGAATCTTTACAAGAAATTATACCACCTGTTACAACTTTTCCTGAAAAAGGATCTCTTTTACAAACCTTTTCAATATAAGGAGGAATTTTATTATCTAAAGTAGTAACAGTACAAGATTCCCAGTTTGATTTTTCAGTATCACTACAGAAAACTTCTGGATTTCCTAAAGTCCTATCTTGATTGGACAAGTTTTTCCATAAACTCCAACAGCCTCTAATTGAACTATCTAATTTTGCAGGAGTATTTTGATCTCCTAAATTTGAATTTTCAGTACAACTACCATTTGTAATAAAAACTAAATCATTTTTGCTTAATTCAATTTCTTTAGCATTTTCATTTTGGATATATTCAAATCTTTTTGCGTAGTGCTTTTCTTTATCTAAAACTACATTTGTAACTGTAGCATTATATTGAAAATCTACATCGTGTTTTTCTAAGTATTTTATCATTGGTAAGATAAGAGATTCATATTGATTATATTTAGTAAATTTTAATGCAGTAAAATCTGGTAAACCACCAATATGATGTATAAATCTTTGAATATATCTTTTCATTTCAATAGCAGAATGCCATTGTTCAAAGGCAAACATTGTTCTCCAATATAGCCAGAAATTTGAATCAAAGAAATCTTTTGATAAATAATCTTCAATATTTTTATCAGCTAATTCTTCTTCGGGGGTAAAAAACAAATTTAATAATTCTTTTGCACCTTTATCACTTAGACCAAATTTCTTATCTGTATGAGCATCTTCACCTCTATTTTGAGTAACTCTCATTAAAGAATAATTTGGATCTTTTTTATTTAATCTATTAAATTCATCTAATACTGAAATGTTTTTATCTTCAAGAGATGGGATTGATCTAAAGAGATCCCATAAACATTCAAAATGTTCTTCCATTTCTCTTCCGCCTCTAATTACAAAGCCTTTTTCAGAATTGTGGATACCATCACAAGCTCCACCTGCAATATCTAACTCTTCAAAAATATGAATATTTTTACCATCCATTTGTCCATCACGAACTAAAAAGCATGCTGCTGAAAGTGATGCCAAGCCAGCACCTACAATATATGCTGATTTATTTTCCACATCTTTTGGTTTTTCTGGTGTAGAAAAAGCTTCAAAATTTCCTTTACTGTAATACATTTTAATACTCCTATGATTAATCTGATTAAAATATATTCAATAAAATTATCTAAAGAAATTTACAGAAATAAAGGATTGTATGAATTTTTGACAAAGAGAGGGAAATGTATAATTAAATTTTTGAATATGCTAGTAAAGCTTTTTCGAAATCACCTTTTATTAATATATTAATTCTTTCGATTATCAAATTAGGTTCTTCAATCATATTAGAATCGATCCATAACATAACAATACCTACAAAGGCAAACATATTATAATTTGCAATAAAAAGTTTATCATTCTCAGATACATTAACATTTAGCTTTTTAATTTCATCTTCAATAACTTTTAAAAGCAAATTATTAACATATTCTTTTAAACCATCTTCAATTATAGATCTACCTTGACTATGGTAAAGATTATATATTATTAAATTATTTTCTTTACAATAAGATAAAATAACTAAAAAGCCTTCTTGCCAATTTTTATAATTAACTTTATTTTGCAATTGCTTCTCAACATCTTTTGAGAATGTCCATTGTACTAGCTCATAAATATTTGAAAAATGATAATAAAATGATTGTCTATTTAAATCACAATCATCAACTATTTCACTTATAGTAATCTTATCTAAAGTCTTTGTTTCTAATAATTTTTTAAGACTATATGCAAGGGCTTTTTTGGTTACTGTTGACATTCATTTCTCCTATTTTTGCTAGATTTTTTAATTATATAAGATTTTTAACATAATTTATAGGTTATAATTTTGGACTAAAAAAAACTCCACACCATTTACAAATGTAAATAATATGAAGTAACAAAAACAAAAATGACTTAGCGTTGAACTCTTCCAGATCCATCACCTTTACACAAAGCTTCAACTTCACTCTTTCTTGATAAGTTAAAATCTCCATTGATTGAATGTTTTAAACAAGAAGCAGCAACTGCATAATTTAGTGCATATTCTTCATCATCACTATATTCACTTAACCCAAAAATAAGACCAGCAGAGAATGAATCTCCTCCTCCAACTCTATCAATAATATCTGTAATTTCATAATGTCTAGATAAATAGAAACCTGTAGTTCCTAATAAAGCAGCAGACCAACCATTTCTATCAGCACTTTTGCTTTCTCTTAAAGTAATTGCAACTTGTTTTACATTAGGGAATTGTGCTTTTACTTTCTTAGCTAAATCTTGATAAACACTAGTATCTAATTCGCCTGAAGTAACATCACTATCTGCTTCAATGCCTAAACATTTTTGAACATCTTCTTCGTTTGCAATAACAACATCAGCATAAGGAACTAAACCACTCATAACCTCTGGTGCAGTTTTTCCATATTTCCATAATTTTTTTCTGTAGTTTAAATCTATAGAAACTGTTAAACCTTTTGCTTTTGCACTCTTCATTGCTTCAAGTGCACAATCTGCAGCATTTTGGCTTAATGCAGGAGTAATACCTGTGATATGGAACCAAGCAGCATCTTCGAATATTGCATCAAAGTCAAAATCACTAGGACTTGCTAAAGCAATTGAACTATTTGCTCTATCATAAACAACAGAGGATGGTCTTTGGTTTGCCCCTGTTTCTAAGAAATAAATACCAACTCTTCCGTCTTCTGTTAAAACAACATCAGATGTATCAACACCATATTTGTTTAATTCTCTAGTAGCTGCTTCACCTACAGCATTGTTTGGTAAAGCTGTAACAAATTTTGCATCTTTGCCAAAAATTGATAAGGATACAGCAACATTAGCTTCTCCACCACCAAAAGTTGATTCTAACTTTTTTGTCTGAAAGAGTCTTTCGTGCTCTTCACTTCTTAATCTAAGCATTATTTCACCGAAGCTAACAAACTTTTTACCCATAAGTTCCTCCAAAATGTTCAATTTTTATTAAACTTTCTCTTGATAAACTTCATATTAAAGGTTATTATCTTAATTGTCAAGATTTTTGGAACATTGTTCCATTTTTGAAAAATAAGGAGAAAAACAATGACTGAAGAATTAAAGAAAAAACTTCATAACATCGGTATTGTCCCTGTTGTAAAATTAGATGATGCCAATAAAGCAGTTGGTTTAGCAAAAGCTTTACTTGATGGTGGAATTAATTGTGCAGAGGTTACTTTTAGAACTGCAGCAGCAGAAGAAAGCATTAAAAATATAGTTAAAGTATATCCAGAAATGTTTGTAGGGGCAGGAACTGTAACAAATGTTGAATTAGCTAAAAAGGCTGTAAATGCAGGTGCTAAATTCATAGTTTCTCCTGGATTCAATGAAGACACTGTTAGTTGGTGTGTTGCTAATGATATTCCAATTATTCCAGGTGTTTGTACTCCAAGTGATATTGAAAAAGGTTTAGCAAGAGGCTTTGATGTATTAAAATTCTTCCCAGCTGAAGCATCAGGTGGAATTAACATGCTAAAGAACTTTGCAGGTCCTTTCCCTAATCTTATGTTCATGCCTACAGGTGGTATTAACCTTGCTAACTTACAAGATTATGCAAAGACTAAAAATGTTTTAGCAACAGGCGGATCTTGGATGGTTAAAGCTGATTTAATCGAAAACGAAAAATGGGATACAATTACTAATATGTGTAAAGCAGCAATGCTTGAATTACAAGGTTTTGAATTTGCTCATATTGGAATTGAAGATGATAAAGATTCTGAAAAAACAATTTCAGCTTTACAATTATTTGGTTTAGATTTGAAAAGAGGATCATCTAGTTCCTTCGTTTCAAATTATATAGAAGTTGTTCCTTCTTTGATTAGTGCAAAGAAAGGACATATTGGCTTTAAGTGCAATGATATTGAAAGAGCAATTGAATACTTAAAGGATAAAGGTTTTACTCCTAAAGAAAGCTCTTTCAAATACAACGACAATAATCAATTAAAAGTATGTTATTTCAATGAAGAGGTTTCTGGTTTTGCTCTTCATCTAGTAAGGAAATAATATATACTCTAAAAAATTATTAATAACATAGCGTAATTTTTTAATTGGTATTTAGAACTAAATCATAATTATTATGGTTTAGTTCTTTTTTATACCTATATCTCTACTTTATTGTTGGTAATCAAAAAATAAACTTTTAACATTGTTTTAATTATGACTAAAAAAGCTATAAAAATTATTACATGAACTTCTTTTGATTAAAAAAAAGCTAAACCAAAAAAAATCAATAAAAGAATATCTTCAATTTTTGAAGCTTTAGAATTAATTTTTTGCTGTATTTACAAGCCTCTTTCATCCTTAGTTAATAACAATGCATTCTTCAATCTTTTAATAGTTAAGCTACTCATTTTCTTTTTTCTCCTCATAGATAAAAATTTCTTCAATAGTTGTAGAAAAATATTTTGCTATTTTAAAGGCTAAAATTATTGATGGATTATATCTTCCTTTTTCTAAAGAACATATGTTTTGTCTTGACACATTTAAATCAATTGCCAAATCTTCTTGATTAATTTTTTTTTAACTTACGAAATTCTTCCAATCTATTTTTCACTATCTTTTCCTAATTTAAATTATAAAGTTTACTTTACAAATTTCCTCAAAAAAAACTTGCTCAATTAAGAGCAAGCTAATTATTTCTTAATAATATTTAAGCACCTAAATATGCTTTTTGAATACTATCGTTATTTAATAAATCTTTAGAAGAACCAGATAAAACTATTCTACCATTTTCCATTACATAACCTTCTGTAGATGCCTTTAATGCCATTTTTGCATTTTGTTCAACTAAGAATACAGTTACTTTTTCATTCTTATTAATATATTCAATTTTATCGAAAATATCTTGAATGATTAATGGAGCTAATCCAAGTCCAGGTTCATCTAATAAAATCAATCTTGGAGAACTCATTAAAGCTCTAGCGATTGCCATCATTTGTTGTTCACCACCAGATAAAGATCTTGTTTTTTGCTTTCTACGTGCACCTAGAATTGGGAAAAACTCATACATTTCTTCTTTTTTTCTTTTGATTAAAGCATCATCTCTAACCATAAAAGCACCCATATCAAGGTTTTCTTCTACACTCATATCTGCAAAAACACGTCTTCCTTCTGGAACTAAAGCAATACCTTTCATAGCAATTTTTTCTGTAGCCAAACTTTTTCCTTTTGAATCACAAATAATATTATCTTCAAAAGTTATTGAACCATCTACCAAAGGTTCAAGCCCAACTATTGCTTTTAATAAGGTACTTTTACCAGCCCCATTTGCTCCAATAAGACTTACAATATCCCCTTCATTCACATGCATTGAAACTTCTTTAAGAGCATTGATTGCACCGTAGGAAACACTAATATTATCTAAATTTAATAATGCCACTTTATTCCTCCTTACCTAAATAAGCTTCAATAACTAATGGATTATTCTTAATTTCTTTAGGTGTTCCTTGAGCAATTTTTTGACCATAGTTTAAAACAGTAATATTATCACAAATACTCATAACTAATTTCATATCATGTTCAATTAAAACAACAGTAACACCTGTATCACGAATTTTTCTAATGGTATCCATTAAGTGTTCAGTTTCTTGAGGATTCATACCTGCAGCAGGTTCATCCAAAAATAATATCTTAGGATTTGAAGCTAATGCTCTAGCAATTTCTAATTCTCTTTGTCTACCATAGGGTAAATTTTTTGCATCTTCATCTGCTAAAGAACCCATATCAAAGAATTTTAACCATTTATGAGCATTTTCAAGCATAATCTCTTCTTCATTTTCCATAAAAACATAAGATTTAATAGCATTAACAAATCTACCTTTAGTAGGATTTTTGCCTGTCATAAAATGACGACCAATCATAATGTTTTCAATTACAGACATTTCTTTAAAAAGTCTAATATTTTGGAAAGTTCTAGCAATCCCTAATCTAGCAATTTTATGACTTGGTAAACCTGTAATATCTTTTTCTTCAAAAAATACTTTACCAGCAGTAGGAGTATCAAGACCAGTCATATTATTAAATAAAGTGGTTTTCCCTGCTCCATTAGGACCAATTAAACCAGTGATTAACCCTTCTTGAGCAGAAAAGTCTACTTCATTAACAGCCATAACCCCACCAAAGGTACGAGTCAATTTTTCAGTTTGCAATAACTTCATTATTTTGTCTCCTTAACCTTTGATTTCTTTTTTTGTCCAACTCGATAACTTCTAGCCCCAATTATACCTTGAGGTCTCCAAATCATCATTACAACTAAAATTAAGCCAAATAAAATTTGTTTAAATTGAGGTGGAATTACACTTGAAAGACCAGTTAATTGAGGGAAATAACTAATTAATTGAATAATAAAAGCACCCAAAATAACTGCTTTGTAATTTCCCATTCCTCCTAGAACAACCATACATAGAACCATAATTGATACCATGAATGTATATGAGTTTGGAGTAACGGAAAGGGCAAATACAGCTTGTAAGGATCCTGCAACACCAGCAACTGAAGCACCAATTGCGAAAGCCCATACTTTATATTTTGTAACATTAATACCCATAGAAGCAGCTGCAATTTCATCATCTCTAATTGCTTGCAAAGCTCTTCCCATTCTACTTCTACCTAAACGTTCGAAAAGATAGTAAGCAATAAGTACTAAAATTATTACTATTACTAAGAAGCCGACTTTTTTATAAGGACTAATTGTATAAGAAAAAACTTTAATCATAGGAATTCTTTGAATCCCCATTGGTCCACCAGTTAAGCTATCCCAGTTATTTAAAATATTTCTTACAATCTCACCAAAACCTAAAGTTGCGATTGCTAAATAGTCACCATTCAATCTTAAAGTTGGGAGACCAATTAATACTCCAAACAATGCTGCTAATAACATCGAGAAAGGAAGAGTTAACCAGAAAGGCCAACCATAAGCCGTTGTTAAAATTGCAGTTACATAAGCCCCAATTGCAAAGAATCCTGCATGACAGAGACTTAATAAACCTGTATAACCTGTAATCAAATTCTGACCGATTGCCATTAAAGCATAAATACCACTATAAATTAAAATAAGTAAGAAAAAATTTAACATTATACTTTCTCCCTTACTACTTTTCCAAGTAGTCCTTGTGGTCTAACAAGTAATACAATAATCAATACTGCAAAAGAAATTGTATCTTTCATAGCCTGTGGGATACCAAAGACAGCAACACCAAAAGTTTCTAATAAACCAAGAGTGATACCACCTAACATAGCACCGCCTATATTTCCTATGCCTCCAACAACAGCAGCTACGAATGCTTTTAAGCCAAGCATCATACCCATTGAAGGATAACATTTAAAGTCTAAAGCAATTAACATACCACCAGCTGCAGCAAGAGCTGAACCGATAGCAAATGTAATACTAATTACTACATTAACATTTATTCCCATTAATTTTGCTGTATCTTGATCCAAACTTGTTGCTCTCATAGCTTTACCCATTCTAGATTTATCTACGAATATTTTAAGAGCAATCATCATAAGAAGAGAAACAACTAAAACTAAAATTTGGTGTGGAGTAATAACTACACCACCAATTTCATATGGAGTATTATCGAATGGATAATTTAATTTTCTACTTTGTGTACCCCATGCCCACGCAGCAGCATTTGATAGAATAAATGAAACACCAATTGCTGATAAAAGTGGAGCTAATCTTGAGGCTTTTCTTAAAGGTTTATAAGCAACCCTTTCAATAACCATACCTAAAGCAGCAGTTAAAATCATTGAAACAATCATTGCGATAAAGAAGGCGATAAAAGTCCAGGTTCCTAATGGAGCACTACCTCTTAAAGCATCAAACACAAATAAACCTATATATGCACCAACCATTAAAACATCGCCATGAGCGAAATTAATAAATTTTAAAATTCCATAAACCATTGTATAACCTAAAGCGATTAATGCATAAACGCCTCCAAGTGTTAAACCGTTTACAAAATGTTGTAAAAATTCTGAAAGTGATCCCACGCTGGGTCTCCTTAATTATTATTTATATTTATTATTTTTCTTTGTATTTCAAACTCAAAGCCGGCCCTAATAAAAAGCCGGCTAATAAGTTATTTAATTTTTAATTTATTCGACTTTTTCAAGTTTACCATTAACTACTTTAAATGCACCAATATATTCTGGAGTTGTTCCATTTACTTTATATACACCTTGGTAAGCAACTAAGTCACCGTTAGGAGCAAAGTTAATTAAACCACCAACACCTTCATAATCTTTTGTTGCAGCAATGTTATCTCTAACTTCTTGTCTTGTAACTTTTCCATCATCTGCAGCAGATTTAATAGCATTTAAGATAATGTTTGCACCATCATAAGCATTGATTGCAAATGAATCAGGATCAACACCATATACACTATGATATTCGCTTACAAATTTACTGAATGCATCGCTTTCTTTTACTTTTGCAGGACCTACATAAACAACACCGTCTGTATAGTCACCTGCTAAGTTATAAATTTCAGGGTTTGAGAAGCCATCACAAGATACGAATGGAGCTTTAATTCCTAATTGACTAGCTTGTTCAAGAATTTGTGCCATTTCAGCAGTATAATCTGGAATATAAATTGCATCTGGACCTACAGCTTTTATCTTTGTTAATTGAGTCTTAAAGTCTTTATCTCCAACCATACAAGTTTCAGCAGAAACGATTTCACCACCAAGTGATTCAAATGTTGCACTCATGCTTTCATATAAACCTTGTGAATAGTCGTTCTTAGCATATAAAACAGCTAATTTTTTATAACCTAATACTTCATAGAAATAATGACCAGCTACTTCACCTTGTAAACCATCAGATACAACTGTTCTGAAAATCATATCTCCAGTAGCAGTAATATCAGCATGTGTTGCAGATGGAGTAATTAAAGGGATTCCTTCGTTTTGACATCTTTCAGCAACAGCGAAAGTAGTTCCAGTAAATACAGGACCAACTAAAGCTAAAATTTTATCTGAACTTGATAATTTTTCAATTGCAGAGTTACCTTTTTCAATTGTACCTTCAGAATCTTCTGTAATTAGATTTACATCTACACCATTAATTCCACCAGCTTTATTAAAGTTATCAACAGCAAGTTTAGCACTGTTGTTACAAAGAATACCATAGTTTGCATAGTCCCCTGTCATTGGGCCAATAAAACCAATATTGTAGGTTTGTTCTTCAGAACTACCATTTGCAAAAAGTGCAGTTGCTAAAGTACATAATGCTACCAACATAATTAATTTCTTTTTCATAGTTCCCTCATACTAAGATAAATCTTAGTTTTCCTCCTAACTAAGTGATTTTTAACAATATTTTTTAAAATATTATTGAATAATATATACAATAAACTGCATAAACATTCAACTTATTTTCAAATAAATAGTGAAATTAATTGTTTTTAAATTATTTTTAACCATTTTAATGCATATTATTACTCAATATTGTTTTTTTTGTAGAAAAGCAACACTACTAAATTACATATAAGCTTTTTAAAGGAAACTCATCAACTTCAATAAAAAATGTAGATCAAATTAAGCTTAATCTAAAATAATTAACAATTAATCTGATTATTTTTATCGAAAATATACTTATTTAACACAATTATAGACATTAAAATATTTATATACCTAGTAACATAAATTGCAATCATTATAGCTATTTGATACATAATTGCTTCAAAAGGAACACTACCACCTAAAATCTGTCCTGTCATCATACCAGGTAAAGAAACTAATCCAATAGTTGCCATTGAAGATACAGTTGGCCTAATTGAAGCTGTTAGTGCATTTTTAATATATGGTTTTATAGCTTGTAATAAGGTGGCCCCTAAAGATAGATCATAATTTATTACATTTTTATTTTCTTCTACATCTTTAAAGAAAGAATTTACACCAACAATATCTCCACTTAAAACATTTCCTAAAAGCATTCCTCCTATAGTTATTATATATCTTGCATCAAAAATATTATTTAATCGTATTACTACAAAATTAAAGAAAAACACCATAAATAAATTTGGTATAATCATAGACATATAAATTGGAAAGTATAATTTCTTTTGTTTAAGTTTAGTAGAATTTGAAATAGAGATTGATGCAACAAACATCATAATTAAAATATATAAAATATTTAAAAATTTATTATTTATTTTAAAAATATACTGTAGATAAAAACCAACTAAACTTAATTGAACTATCATCCTAACAACAGAAATTACAATCTTTTTATTCATTTGTATGTCTAAAAGATAGTTAATATATAAAGTCGGTATTATCAATAATGATAAATAGAAAATTCCCCAATAACTTATTGTATTCATAATTCTACCCTGTTAAAATTATCCGCATCATCCCAGACACTGTCATGACTTATAGCAATAACACACTTTTTACAATCATTGAAATAACTAACAACTTTCTTTTTTAAAGTTTTATCTAAAGAAGAGGTACACTCATCTAATAAGAAAATGGGTCTGTTTAACATAATAGATATCATAATTGCTAGACGCTGTTTTTCACCACCAGATAATTGTGAAATTTCTTTCTCAAGTAAAGGCTTTTCAAACTCAAAATAATCACAAAGTTTTTCATCTATAACTGAATTAAAAGTATTATTATTAAACTTTGAAATTTCTTCTAAGTATTTCTTAACAGAAAGTTTTCTCAATGAATTTTCTTGGTCTACATATGCAAATTTTTTTCTAATCTCTGCTATATCGTAATCAGAATAATCTTTGTCATTAATTAAATATTGACCACTATCGAATTTTTGAAAACCTAAAAGAATTCTAAAAATAGTAGATTTACCTATTCCAGATTTACCCACTATTAGAATTTTTGCTTTATCATTAAATTGTAATGAAAATTTATCTAAAATTTTCTTATCTTTATATTTCAAAGATAAATCGTTTAACTTTATTTCTAACATTTTTCCCTAATATCTAATTTTTAAAATATAAAGGTAAAAACTTAAAATTTTTATCCTTAATCAATTAGATATTATAAAAAGAATACCACCAGGAAAATAACAATTCAAGATAATAAATAAATACTAATTAAAAATAACATATATAAGAATTATATATAATTTTTTAAACCCTAGATATTTAATTAATTTAATGATAAAAAACATTAAAGGATTTTTAAATGAATAATATTAAATTAATTTGTACAGATATCGATGGAACACTATTTAACTCAAAGAGCCAAATCAATAAAAAAGATAAAGAAATGTTACAAAAAGTTTGGAATGAGAAAAAGATTCCGATAGCTTTAGTCTCAGGTAGATTTAAAGGTGGATTAACTTTTATTGAAGAGGAGTTAGGAATTCCTTGTATATATTCTTGTTTTAATGGTTCATATGTTGAATGGCAAGGAAATATAATCCAAGATACTAGAATTGATCTTGAGGATTTAAAAAAGGTAATTCCTGTAATTCAAAAAACAAATTCAACACCTCAAATTTTTGATTTATTTGATTATTATTTTAATGACGATAATCAATGGGTATCTCATCAAATTAATATGTGTGGATATGAAGGAAAAATTGGAGATTTATTTAAACAAATAGAAATATGGGAAAAAGAAAATTATGCTCCATACAAAATGCTTGCAAAAAATGATAATCCAGAAGAATTAGAAAATACTAGAAAAGCTCTTTTAGATTTAAATCTTAAATCTCTATCAATAGTTCAATCTTCCTCTTTTATTATAGAAATATTTCCGTCCTCTTCTCATAAAGGGAGAACAATTGAATTATTAGCTAATTATTTTAATATTAGCAAAAATGAAATCATGGCTTTTGGAGATTACTATAATGATGTTGAAATGCTAAATGAAGCAGGAGTTTCTATAGCAATGGGTAATGCAAAAAAAGAAGTAAAAGAAATAGCAAAATATACAACAGATACTAATGATAATAATGGAATAGCTAAAGCTATAAATAAATTCATTTTTGATGATGAATACGAAATCTAAAAACAATTAATATAAAAAAAAGAGTATGAAGTAAAAATTTCATACTCTTTTTTAATCCTTAAGAAAAAACTTAAAGAATAATTTTCCAAGCAACTAATAATTTTTCTTCCAACATTAATTGGACATTCATTGTACTAGCTTTTGCTTTTTTATATTGCTTTCTTAATTCAGGAATAATTGCATCATTAAATCCTGCTAAAGCTTTTTCATAAGCCTTTTTATAAGATAATTCAATTTGTAATTTATCTTGATAATTCTGATAGAGTTTATTTAATTTATCTAAAATCGCTTTAAAATTATTTACACTTTCAGTTTTTAAAACTTTAATATAGTCAGATCTTAATTCACTTACTAATTCTTTAACCGATACAATTGATTTAATTCTATAAGCATTAGCTCCAGCAAAAACAAAACCTTTATCAATTTTACCAAGTCTAGCATTATTTAAGGCTATAGAAATACAATAGTTTGCATCATTTGCTTTACAGGATCCTAAACATCTCCAGTTACAAGAGAAATTAAGCTTTTTCCCTTCTTCACTATTTTTAATAAAGCTATTTCTTATAGCTCTACCAACCATACCTACTGGGCTTTTAATAAAACCAATATCTTCTTTTTTACAATTAACATAAGCTAATTTAAATTTCTCATCAGCATCACATTCATCTGTAGCAACAAAACGAGTTGCCATTTGAACACCATCTGCACCAGCTTTGATAATTTCATGAATATCTTTTCCTGTGTAAACACCACCACCTGCAATTAAAGGTAAATGCTTATTAAACTCAACTTCATATTTCTTTAAAGTTTTTTTAATATTTTTAACTAAATGAGGTAATTGATATTCTTTTTGACTAACTTGTTCTTTTTCAAAACCTAGGTGACCACCTGCTAAAGGACCTTCAACAACTACTCCATCAGGAACATCTTTGTAGATTTTTGACCACATTTTGTAAATCAAATCACAAGCTCTTGCAGAACTTACAATTGGAACAAGACAAATATTTTTTTCTCTTAGTCTCTTTACTGGAATGTTCTTTATAGGCAATCCCGCACCCATAAAAATAACATCAACAGCTTCTTCTATTGCAACATTAAGCATTTCTTTAAAATTATTAATTGCAACCATGATATTAACACCAATAACACCATCAGTCTTTTTTCTAGCAATTCTAATCTCTTCTCTAAATGCTCTTTCACTTGCACCAGCTCCGTCTTTAAAATAATCTTTATCCAAAAGACCAATTCCATTAGCAGCTATAACGCCAACTCCGCCTTCGTTAGCAACAGCGCTAGCCAAAGATGAAAGAGAGATACCTACTCCCATTCCTCCTTGCACAATTGGAACTTTTGCAACATGATTTCCGATTTTTAATTCATTAAAATCATATTTTTTTGAATTGGGAATTTCAATTTGATTTATAATTTTTTTAATTGAAATGTTACTTTCAACTTTTTGAGTCAATTGTTTTAAATTAGTTTTTAAACAATCTAATGATAATGACTTCATTTAATTCTCCATTATTACACTATTTTTTAAATTTATGTGTATTTATAATATATAATACTATTTTTACATTTATTTGGAAAGTGTCAATAATAAAAAATATTAAAATTTAAAGAAAAAAATATCTTAAACTTAAAAAAGGATTATTTAACACCTATAATTAATATTTACCTGATAAGGTAAAAAATACTTTTATACCCTTAAAGGTATATTTGAGATTTATACCTTTAAAGGTATATTTACAAAATTCTTTTTATAAATTATAATCTAATCATGAAAAACAAAATTATAAGAACACATATTCAATTGGGACCATTACTAAAAGATATTCGAAAGTCAAATAATTATACTCAAATACAATTATTTGAAGAATCCGGAGTATTACCCAAAACAATCTCTGCTTTAGAAAATGGGAACATAAAATGTACAATTGAAAGTTTTATGAATTTTATTCAAGCTTGTGATTATCATATTGAGCTTGTAAAAAATGAAGATTCAAAGAATTCTGAGGTAGACTGGTGAAAAAACTTTATGTGGCAATGAATAATATTTTAGTAGGAACATGGGAGAAAAAAAACTCAGGAGAAGAAAGCTTTCAATATATTGATTCATGGATAGAATCACCTTATTCTCGAAGCCTTTCATTATCTATGCCTCTAAGGAAAGATAAATATACAAATGAAATAGTTGAAAATTTTTTTTCAAATTTATTGCCTGAAAAAAAAGAAGTCATAGAAGCTTTACAACGCAAATTTCAAATAAAAAAAAGTGATTCCTTTAGTCTATTATCTGAAATAGGAAAAGATTGTATTGGTGCAATACAAATATCAGAGGATCCAAGTTTATTGCAAACAAAACAAGAAATAAAGGGAAAAACTTTAGAAGAAAAAGAAATAGGCAACTTAATACGCGATACAAAAACAGGGAATTATAATTATGATTCAGAACCATATAAAATTTCTTTATCAGGCTCTCAATCTAAAATTGCATTATTATATCATAACGGAGAATGGAACGAAGCTTTAGGAACTACTCCAACTACTCATATCTTCAAATTACCAATCGGAATAACACAAAGTGGCATTGATTTATCTGATTCTATAGAAAATGAATGGTATTGTAATAATTTTTTCAATCATATGAATTTAAAAGTACCTGAGTCAAAAATTTTATCTTTTGATGGAGAAAAAATTTTAGCCGTAAAAAGATTTGATAGAGCAATTAGCCACGAAAAAAAAATAATAAATAGACTTCCTCAAGAAGATTTTTGCCAAATATTAAATATTCCATATCATCTTAAATATCAAAATGATGGTGGGCCTGGGCCAAAAGATATAATTGATATATTAAAAGGATCTAATAACAAAAATGACTCTATCATTTTTTTTAAAGCTTTATTATTGAATTGGCTAATTTCAGCAACTGATGCACATGCAAAAAATTATAGTATTTTTATTGAAAAAAAAGATTCTTTTAGATTAACACCCTTTTATGATATTCTTTCATTCGCACCTTATCTTGGGAATACAATAAACAAAATTCACAAATCAAAAATAAAATTAGCTATGGCAGTAAAAGGAAATTCAAATAACAATAAATATAAAATTGAAAAAATACAAAAATATCATTGGGATAATACATCAATTTATTTAAATATAAATCAAAAAAAATATGGTTTGCTTATAGAAGAAATAATAGAAAATACAGAATCTGCGCTTCAAAAAATTAATAATAACTTACCAAAAAACTTTCCGAGTTATATAGCGGAATCAATTACTAGAGATATCATTAAACATATAAATATATTAAAGAAATCTTAACCAAACAATGCAATTATACATATAATTGACACTAACTAATTGATATGGTATTTTGATGTGTAATATAAATTTTTGAAGAATATTTATATATTTTAACTATTAATATTTTGCTTCGTTAGCTCAGCTGGATAGAGCACTTCCCTCCTAAGGAAGGGGTCGGACGTTCGAATCGTCTACGGGGCATTTTTCTTTTTTCTATAAAATCTATTAAATATAGTTTCCTTATTATTATTCTAATAATTTATTCCTAAACAACAACTTATGTCCATTGTAAAATAATTTAACTACAAAAAAATGCATTATGTGCTATAATCGAACTATATGGAGGCAAGATTATGAGAACTATAAACAAAATATTTGTAGTATTAACATTTGTTGTAATGATTGTAATAAATGTTCTAGCAAACACTCTTCCAATTAATGGTGTTGATACAGGTATGATTTCAGATGCTTATCCAAACCTCTTTGCACCTGCTGGAATTACTTTTGCAATTTGGGGAGTAATTTACGTCCTATTACTATTATTTACAATTTACCAACTAGGAATAATAAATAAAAATGATGAAATTAGTAACGAATTACTAAATAAAATTGGCACTTTTTTCATAATATCTTCTATTGCTAATTCCGTTTGGATTTTTACTTGGCATTATCAAATAATATGGTTATCCATGATATTTATGATAATTATATTAATTTCTCTTATTAATATTGTAATGGCATGCAAAGAAGAAAGACTAAGTGCAAAAGAGAAATTTTTTGTAAAAGTTCCTTTTAGTATTTACTTTGGATGGATTAGTGTAGCTACTATAGCAAACGCTACAGCACTATTAGTGAGTTTAAACTTTAATGGCTTTAGAATACCTGAATACATTTGGACAGTAGTAGTTATTATTATTGGTGCTATTATTGGAATAATTACGCTTTTATATAACAGAGATTATTTCTATGGATTAGTATTTATCTGGGCATATATCGGTATAATTATCAAACATATAACAGTTTTCAATAGTATGTATACTTCAGTTATTGTAACAACTACAATCTGTATTATCTGCTTTATCTTAGCTGATATCTATGCAATAACAAAAAAAGAATATTAATGATAACATATTTTATTATAGACAATTTTAATAGGAGTTCTAAATGATAAGAAACCAATGGTACGCTATTTTAGATTCAAAAGAAGTTCCTAAAAAAGGTATTATAGGTGTTACTAGACTAGGTGAAAAGTTAGCTCTATGGAGAACCAAAGATAATGAAATCGCTTGTATCTTTGATCAATGTTGTCATAGAGGAGCTTCAATTAGTAAAGGTAAAATTGTTGATAATCATGCTCAATGTCCATTTCATGGATTTGAATATGATAAAAAGGGTAAAGTTCAAATAATTCCAGCTAATGGAAGAATAAAAAGTGTACCCTCTCGATACAAAGTAAACGCTTATGTTGCAAAAGAAAAATATGGTTTTATATGGTTATATTGGGGTGAGGCTACAAAAGATCTTCCACCAATTCCTTTCTTTGAAGATTTAAAACATGGCTTTAATTATTCGCAAATAAAAGATCTTTGGCCTATGCATTATACAAGATGCATTGAAAACCAAATGGATGTAGTTCATGTTCCCTTTGTACATCACAATACTATTGGAAAAGGTAACAAAACTATTGTTTATGGACCAAAAGTTAAGTGGGAAGGAAATAAATTAACTTGGTATGTAAAAAATATAGTTGATGATGGAAAAACAGAAGCAAAAAGTGCATCTGAAATGGGAGATGAAAAATCCTTATTTTCACTTCAACTTATAATGCCTAATATTTGGCATAATATAATAGCAGAAAAAGTTAGAATTTTTGCAGCTTTTGCTCCAATAGATAATGAAAACACAATGATTTATCTTCGATTCTATCAAGCATTTATGCCTGCTTGGGGAATTAAGCACTTCATTGGTTTTGTTGGTAAGATTTATAGCAAAGTAATTCTTCGACAAGACAAACGAGTTGTTATTACTCAACTTCCAAAACACTCAGAATTAAAAATGGATGAAAAATTAATTGCTGGAGATAGACCAATAGCAGAATTTAGAAAGAAAAGAGATCAATTAATAAAAGAAAATAATAATTAATATTAGGAGAGAAAATGGCAATTGGATATGCATGTATACATCTAGGCAGTGCAAATACTAAATTATCAACTTTATATATTAAAAATTATGATGAAGATAAAATCTTCCAAGTTATTGAAAATAATCTAGATGCTTTAGATGAAATAATCCACTATAACATTAAAAACAACATAAAATTATTTCGTATAAGCTCCGATATTATTCCCCTTGCCTCTCATCCAATAAATAAAATTCCTTGGTGGGAAATTTTCGAGTCTAAATTAAAAGATATTGGGGATCTTATAAAAACTAATAATATAAGAGTCACAATGCATCCAGGCCAATATACTGTTATAAATTCTCCAAAAGATGAAGTTGTAAAAAATTCAATTGAAGAATTAAGATATCATGCAAAATTTCTCAATTCACTAAATTGTGATAACTCAAGCAAAATAGTTCTCCACATTGGAGGGGTTTATTCAAACAAAGAAAAAGCTATTGATAGATTCATTAATAACTATAAAAATTTAGATAAATCAATTAAAGATAGACTTATAATAGAAAATGATGACAAGTCCTATAATATTGAAGAAATACTTTATATTTCATCAAAAACTAATATCCCTGTTGTTTTTGATAATTTACACCATAAGCTTAACCCACCCAAAAACAATAGCCTAAATGAGTATCAACTTATCGAAAAGTGTAATAAAACTTGGAATCTATACGATGGTAAACAAAAGATTCATTATTCTCAAAGTGCTAATAATTATAAAAATGGAGCTCATTCAAAAACTATAAATGCTAATGAATTCTTATCTTTTTATAAAAATTTAATGAATAAAGATATTGATATAATGCTTGAAGTAAAAGATAAAAATCTTTCTGCAATCAAATGCAATTTACTAACAACAAGTGATAAAAAAATTAAAAACTTAGAAAAAGAATGGACTAGATACAAATATTTTACACTAAGTGCTTCACCTCAAATCTATAACCAAATTAGAGAATTATTAAAAGAAAAATCAAAATATAATGCTTTAGATTTTTATACTCTCATTGAAGAAGCTTTAGAAATTGAAATGACTAAAAAGAATCAAATTAACTCACTTCAACATATATGGGGTTATTTTAAAAATGATGCAACAGAAGAGGAAAAAACTAAATTCTTATCATTATTAGAATCTTTTAAAAATGATAAAAAAACAATTAATTCTTTAAAAAATTATTTATATAAACTTTCATATAAATATTCAGTTGAATATCTTTTAGATTCTTTATATTTTTATATTTAATTAAAAATAATGCTTATGAAAAAAAATACTTTAAAAAAAATCTTACTCTCAATTTTCGCTTTTATTATAATTATATTTTTAGCTTTTTTAATTTATGCTAGCAATTACTACAAAGCTGATAATAAAGCTAATTCAATATTAGAATCTGAAAATGTAATTCAAGAAAATAATTTAACAATTCTTTTACCAAATAAAGATATGGATAAAAAAATTGGATTAATTTTTTATCCTGGAGGAAAAGTAGAAGACATTGCCTACCTTCCATTATTAAAAGAATTATCAAATAAAGGGATTACTTGTTATCTTGTAAAAATGCCTTTCAACTTAGCTGTTTTTAATATAAATGCTGCTGATAAAATAATTGAAAAATATAATGAGATCAATAAATGGTATATTGGAGGACATTCACTAGGTGGTGCTATGACAAGCAGCTATATAGAAAAAAATTATAATAAAATCTCTGGTTTAATTTTACTCGCTGCTTATCCAATAAATAATGCTATAAATAATGTTCTTTGCTTATATGGATCAAATGATATGGTTTTAGATAAAACTAAATTAGATACAATCCAAAATAAAATTGAAATCAAAGGCGGAAACCATGCCTTCTTTGGAAACTATGGCAATCAAAAAGGAGATGGGACTCCAACAATAACTAGAGATGAGCAACAAGAATTTACAATAAACCAAATTATTAATTTTATTAATTAATTAGATATTTAATTATTTTTTTATCCCACACTACTTAATCTTTTTCAAAAATTAAAACTTGACAGACTAATAATCATAAGTTAATCTTCAATTGATATTAGACGTTGGACGTCTAAACACTTGTGGTATACCGGAGATATTAAATGAAAAAAATTGGCCAAAAAAAACCTTTATATGAATATGTACAAGAAGAAATTCTAAATTTAATAAAAGAATGGGATAATTCTCGCCCAATTCCTAGTGAAGCAAAACTGTCTAAAGATATGGGAGTAAGTAGAAATACAGTTAGAGAAGCTATACAGAATCTTGAGAAAGCTGATGTATTAATAAAAAAACATGGTGTTGGAACATTCATAAATAAACAAAGCGCAAATGTTGTTACAGCATTAAATAATCTACACGGAATTCAAAAAATTGTTGCATCTGAGGGAAAAACTCTAGAATTTAAACAAAATCAAATTGATATCGTTTTAACTAACTCAGAAATTGCTTCATATCTAAAAATAAAGAACAATCAAAAAATAATTAAAATCGTACAAACCTATTTAGCTGATAAATCAGAAATCATAAAAGGAATTTGTTATATAAATCCTAAAATTTACAACAATGATTCAGAATCATTCCTATCTAAAATTGAAGGAAGTAATGATACAGAAACCAATATTTTCAATTTAATTGAAAATTTTACTGAATATACAGTTGATCATGCAATAACAAAAATATCTGCTGTTGCAGCAGATGAAGAAACAGCAGAATCTCTATCAATAAAAATAGGAAAACCAATTGTTCAATTAAATGAAACATATTTTGATGCAAATGGCACTATTTTAATGCATTCAATTGATTTAATTGATAGTGAAAATTTTGAATTACTAGTAGTAAGAAAACGATCTTTATAAAAAAAATTTCAAGGAGGATTTAATGGAAAATTGGATGGAAAAGATTGATTATGGTAAAGGAACCGGCGTCGAAAACAAGTCCCAATACCATATTCAATGTAAAAAAGGAGACATAGCTCCTATAGCTATTGTACCAGGAGATCAAGGAAGAGTAAAAAGAATTATTAAATTTTTAGAAAATCCTACAAAAATTGCAGAAAATAGAGGCTTAATAACTTATATTGGGACATATGAAGGAATTCCTGTCTCTGTTACTTCTACAGGAATGGGTGGACCGGCCGCGGGAATAGTATATGAAGAACTTATTAATCTAGGTGCAAAGATTTTGATAAGAATTGGTAGCATGGCTGCAATACAACCTGAAATAAATCGTGGAGATATTTCAATACCAATGGCTTGCGTTAGAGATGATGGGTTAACTCAATATTATGTACCTCAAAATTACCCTGCAATTGCAGACCCAATTCTATACAATAATTTAATAAATGAAGGTGAAAAAAGTAATATCCAAATTCATACAGGTATTAACTGGACACATTCTGCATTTTATTCTCGTTCAAAAGACTACTTTTTACAATGGACAAAAAAAGGCGTAAAAACACTCGAGATGGAAGCTTCAGCTTTATTTGTTATTGGAATGTTGAGAGGAGTCTCAACAGCAATGATTGGAACTATTTATGAGAATAGATTTAATCAAACTGAAAAAAATGACATGGATTTATCAGTAAAGAATATTAATAATCAACTTATTGAAAAAGGAGTTAATGCATCAATAGAGATTGCATTAAAAGCTGCAATATCCACATATAAACAAAAATGGAGAAACTAATATGAATTATAAACAAATAACAAAAAATATATTATCAATTTTAATTTTATCAACAATCCCTATCTTTTCTCTTATTGCTAATGGTACTAATGAAACTAAAGAAATTGAACCATTACAATTAGTTAGTGAAAGAGGAACTCACACAGAAGCTTGGAAAACAGAAATGGCTCCATTTGAAGCTAAAACAGGAATAGATTTAGAAATAACTCAACATCCTTATGCAAACTATTTTGATCAACTAATGCTTAGTTATACAGGAAATCAAGGAGAATATGATGTTCCTTATATTTCTCTACTTTGGTACCCAACTTTAGCAAACGCTGGATATATTCAACCTCTAAATGAATTTATAGAAAATAATTCTACTTTACCTGAAGATATGCCAGGTTTACAAAGTGCTAAGATAAATGGAAATTATTATTTTATACCTTATATGAATGAAGTCGGAGGAATAGTTTATAGAAAAGATTTATTTGAAGATGAAACCGAAAAGAAAAACTTCAAAGAAAAATATGGCTACGAATTAACACCTCCAAAAACATTAGAACAATATAGAGATATTGCAGAATTCTTTACTAGACCTCCAGAATTATATGGAGTTACCTTAATGGGAAAAAGAAGCATCTTTTTAGCAACTCATTTTATGAATAGATTATGGGCCAATGGTGGAAATCTTCTTGATGAAAATTATGAACCAATTTTTGACAATGAAATTGGTGTAGAAAGTTTAGAACAAGTAAAAGATTTCTTTAATTACTCAAGTCCTTCTTCTTACTCATATGATTTCCAAGAAGCTTTGACTGAATTCAAAATGGGTAAAAGTGCAATGGCAGAATTATGGACTACAGCTATGTTCCATGTTGATGATACTGAAAGCTCAAAAGTTGTGGGCAAAGCATCTTTTGTAGGTTTCCCAAAACCTGAAAATGCTATTAACGAGAAAAGACCTAGATTATTTATCTCATGGGGTTTTGCAGTTTCAGATACTTGTAAACAAAAAGACAAAGCACTTGAATGGATAAAATATTCAACATCTACTGATGCTTTAGCACAAACCGCTCACCTTGGAACTATCCCAACAAGATTAAGTGCTATGAATAATACTCAATTAATTGAAGAATTACCTTGGATACCTCAATTCCAAGAAGCTTTAGATACATGTATCCCAACACCAATGGTACCTCTAATTCCAGAAGGAATGTCTATTGTTAATGGATTCATAGCTCCTATGGTATCTGAATATATTTCAGGGAATGGATTAGCTCAAGAATTATTATCTGAAGCAGCAAAATCAACTAAAGATTTATTAAAAGAAAACGGATACTACTAAGAAAGGAATACTAGAGAAGCCCTCTATATAAAATATTTAAGGCTTCTCTAGGTTATGGAGATTATATGAAAAAAAATAGATTACAAAATAAAAGAGAAGATCTTTTATATCTATCACCTGGACTTATTGTTCTTGGAATAATTTTCGTCATTCCTTTATGTTATGCAATTGGAATAACTTTTGTAAAATGGACTTTAATTAGACCTGAATTAGGAATAAAATTTGTTGGATTAAAAAACTATATTACAGTATTAACAGATCCATTCACTTATGAGATTTTGACTAGAACTCTATTATTTTTAGTTTTTGCAGTAATTATTGAAATGATATTAGGGTTACTTATTTCAACAGTATTAAATTGGGGTTATTTTGGACACTCATTAATACAATCAATTTGTTTAATTCCTTTTATGATGGCTCCAATTGTTGTTGGGTTTACTTGGAAATTTCTTTTAAATAATACTTTTGGGCCAATTCCAAAATTACTTACAAATATTGGACTAGGTTCACTTGTTGAAACCCCACTACTGGCAAATTCAAAAACAGTAATGCTAATGTTAATTATTGTTGATGTTTGGCAATTTACACCATTCGTAGTTTTAGTATTACTAGCAGGAATGAAATCATTACCAACTTCTCCTTTTGAAGCTGCTGAAGTTGATGGCGCAACAGCATGGCAAAAATTTAGGCATATTACCTTACCTTTATTAAAATCATCAATATTGGTAGCTCTAGTTATGCGAACACTAACAGCACTAAGAGTTTTTGATACAATTAGTATAATGACTGGTGGAGGTCCAGGATCCTCTTCTGAAATAATATCATACTATGGTTATAGATTAGCTTTCCAATCTTATTCAATGGGATTAGCAGGTACTGTAGGAATAATAACAATGCTATTAGCATTAGGATTAACTATTACTTATTTGAATAAAGTAGGAGTAGATTCATGATAAATAAAAAAAATAATACAAAACAGAAAATTATTTATTTCATAGTAGTAATACTCTTACTAATATGGACACTATATCCTATTTCATGGATTGGTTTAGTTTCATTTAAACCAAAAAGTGCACAATTTTCACCTAATTGGTTTGGCTTTATACCAACTTTAGATAATTATGCTACTTTCTTTTCTAACAAAGTTTTATTAAAAAGCTTTTTTAATAGTTGTATTGTTACTGTACTTTCAGTAATTGCTGGATTAATTATTGGGACCCCGACTGCTTATGCTTTAGCAAGATTCAAAATAAAAAATAGCCCCAAAATTTTATTATTTATTTTATTAGCTAGAATGACTCCACCAGTAGTATTAGTCTTACCATTCTTTTTGATTGCAGTAAAATTAAATATTTCTGACACATATATTGCATTAGTAATTATGGGTATATTTTTATCATTACCATTTGTAATATGGATGATGAGAGGTTTCTTTTTAGATATTCCTTCATCACTTGAAGAATCAGCGATGATTGATGGCTGTAATAGATCCTATGCATTAAGAAAAATTGTATTACCTCTTGCTGCTCCAGGACTTGCTGCAACCGCAGTACTTTCTTCCTTATTAGTTTGGAATGAATTCTTTTTTGCCTTAATATTAAGTGGAAAAAACACTCAAACATTACCGGTTTTAGTTAATTCATTTGTAAGCGAAAAATCAATTGATTGGGGCACTATGAGTGCTGCTGGAATAATCACTGTTTTACCGTTAATAGTATTTGGTTTATTTTCTCAAAAGCATCTTGTAAAAGGCTTAACAATGGGAAGCATAAAATAAAAATTTTATAAACAATAAACAACTGCAATTTTATTTGCAGTTGTTTTAATTAATTGAGACATACTACATAAATATTGGAGAAATAAATGAAAAAAGCAATCATAGTTGTTATTGATAGTTTTGGGATTGGGGCTCTTCCTGATGCCAAAATTTATAATGATTCTGGAGCAAATACCATAAAACATATCTGTGAAAACACAAAAGTTAATTGGATTAACTTAAAAAAATTAGGATTGGGAAATGCTTCATTTTTAATTAATGAAGAACTTAAAGGATGCGAAAAAGTAGATAATCCTATTGCAAGTTATGGAATAATGGCTGAAAAATCACCAGGAAAAGATACTACAACAGGACATTGGGAAATGGCAGGAATCATATTAGAAAGACCTTTTACAGTTTTTCCACAGACCTACCCATCTTTTCCCAAAGTATTAATTGATGAACTCTGTAAAAGGACCCAAATAAAAGGTATTTTAGGAAACAAAGCTGCATCTGGGACAAAAATAATTCAAGAATTAGGCGCAGAACATGATAAAACGGGGTTTCCAATATGTTATACCTCTGCTGATTCCGTTTTTCAAATAGCCGCAAATACCACAGTTATTCCTTTAAAAAAATTATATGATATTTGTGAAGTCGCTAGAGAACTTTGCGATAAATACAATATAGGAAGAGTTATTGCAAGACCTTTTATTAAAGAAAGAAATACCTATAAAAGAACAAAAGATAGACATGATTTTAGTATTTCACTACCTGAAAGAAGTTTATTAGATCACCTTCAAGACAAAAAAATTAATACTGTTGCGATCGGTAAAATTGGACCAATATTTAATGAATCTGGAATAAATCAATCCTACCATGATTCAGGGAATGAAGATTGTATAAAAAGAATGATAGATTTATCAAAAGAAATTAATGAAAAACCTGAATTGCTTTTTGTTAATTTAGTAGATACTGATATGATTTTTGGTCATAGAAGAGATGTTTTAGGATACAGTAAAGAAGTAAATAATATTGATATTGCAATTGGACAAATAATAAATAATATTAAAGAAAATGATTTATTAATTATAGTAGGAGATCATGGATGTGATCCAACAGTCAAAGGAAGCGATCACACAAGAGAATATGTTCCTATATTATGGTATGAAAAAGGAAAAACAAGTAATAACCTTGGAATAAGAAATAGTTTTTCTGATATGAGTCAAAGTATTTGTAAATATTTTAATATAAACTCTATGAAAAATGGAATTTCTTTTATTTAATTCTATGGCTTAAAAGCTGTTTAATTTGTAAATAGCTTTTAAGGCCAAATTGAATCTTCAATCATTAAACATAGTGTATGGTAAATTGGTAAATGTAATTCCTGAACTTTATAGGTTTCAACTTCAGGCACTTTAATTACAACATCACAATATTTATCAACTTTCCCCTCTCTTTCTCCAGTCAACCCAATAACTTTCATATTCTTAGCTTTTGCAACAATACTTGCAAAAACGACATTCTTTGAAGAACCAGAGGAAGAAATACAAATTAAAATATCATCTTTGTTTCCATAGCCAATAATTTATTGTGCAAATATTAAATTAGGATTTACATCATTTGAAAAAGCTGTATTTAATGCACTATGTTGTGACAAATTAATAGCAGGTATTGCATCTTCAAGACTATTATTAATCATATCTGAATCATTTGGAGCTATCAAATCTATTTTTTCTTTAATAGAATTTGATACAGGTCTCTTCTTAACAAAAGACTTCATTAATTCTCCAACGATGTGATCACTATCTGCACTACTACCACCATTACCACAAACTAAAATCTTATTATGATTCATTGCAGCATTATTAATTATTTCAAAACTTTCTAAAATAGCTGCTTTAGAATTTTCTAAACTAGGATATCTTTCTATTAAAGTTTCAATGTGTTTATTCACTTTTTTTTAACCCTCTTTGTGCTACTGTGATAGCAGCATAATCGCCCAAATTCTCTTGTAGGAATGATGTTTTTATTTTACATAAATCTTTATTAATAGGAAGGATTTCTTCTTCTATTACACTCATCATGTACTTATCAATAATCTCTTTACTTCTAGAATAAATACTACCAATCACAATACAATCTAAGGCTAATAAATCTATTAAAATTGAAAGAGTTAACCCTAATTTCTGAGAACTAATCTTTACTGTTTTTATAGCTTTTATATCTGCTTCTTTTTCTGCTCTATCAAAAATTTCTTTAGCACTTAAATCTTCATTAAATAATTTTTTATGAAGCATAGAAATTCCTGCACCACAGCAATAACTTTCTACAGATCCAAATTTCCCATAACAAAATGGTCCATCTTCAGCAATTCTTACATGTCCTATTTCTCCAGCTTGATCATTAGATCCTTTATACAATTTACCATCAAAAATTAACCCCGCACCTAGGCCTGTACCAAAGGTTAAAAAGGCGAAGTTTTTATCAGATAAGTTTAACAAAAAGGGCTATAAAACAATTGCACTATCAGCTACTAGTAGTATTGAAGAGAGAACAAAAGCAATTGAAAGATTAGGAAGTAATGATATTGATGATTCAAATTTAGACTATATCTTTAGTGTTGATATCTTTAATGAAGGTGTTGATATTCCATCAGTAAATCAAATTATTTTACTTCGTCCAACAAAATCTGCTGTAATTTTTACTCAACAATTAGGTAGAGGTTTAAGAAAATATCCTGATAAAGAATTTGTAGTAGTTTTAGATTTTATTGGAAATTATGAAAACAATTATTGTATACCTATGGCGCTATCCTCAGATAAATCTTTTAATAGAGAAACAATTAGGAAAACAGTAAGTGATGGCTCAGCATTCTTATCGGGTTGTTCAACTATTGAGTTTGATCAAATCTCAAGACATCAAATTTACAGTGCAATAGATAATAGCAAATTAAGTACTAAAAAGAATATTAAAGAAGCTTATAAATATTTGAAAAGTGAATTATCACATATCCCATCCTTTGAAGAATTTAATAAGTATGCAGAAATTTCCTTTGAATTAGTAATTGAAAACTATGGCTCCTATTATCAACTCATAAAAGAATGTGAAAAAGAAAATTTTCCTTACACCCTTAGTAATGAAGAGCTCTTTGCTCTTAATTATTTATCAACTAAGATTGCAAAAGGTAAACATTATGAATCGATTAATCTTTTAAATCAGTTAATTGATTCGCATGAAAAAGTTGCTGAAATACAAATTCCTTATATAACAAAACAACAAAAAGTTGCTTATAAAATATTATCTCATCAATATAATATAATTCCAAAAACTCAAAAAAGTATATAAAAACATAAAGCTTGTATTTTAGTTGAAAAGTTTGATAATTATATAAAACCAACAAGTCAATTAAAAAAATATCTAAAACATTTAACTTTCATCAACTGTGTTAAAGAAATAATTAACTATTCTATTTCTCAATATAATGAAAATTACAAAAACAATTATAAGAACACTCAATTAACTTTATTTAAACAATATTCTTATGAAGAAGTCTGTAAGGCTTTAAATTGGGAAAAAGATTGCTCTGCTGTTATGAATGGATATATGTATGATAAAAATACTAATACCTTACCTGTATTCATAAATTATGAAAAAGAAGAGGATGCAATAAACTATCAAGATCATTTCACCTCTCCCACCTCAATAATAGCAATTTCAAAAAAGAATAGAACTATAAATAGTATAGACTGGCAAAAAATATATGGAGCTAAAGAAAATAATACTAAGATTTATTTATTTGTAAGAAAGAATAAAGCTACTAATAATTCTAAGGATTTTTACTTTCTAGGAGAAATATATCCACAAGATGATGCAATACAAATAAAAATTGATAATACCTCTGCTTTTAAAATAAACTATACTCTTGAAACTCCAGTAAGAGATGATATCTATGAATATTTTACTACTGCTGAATAGTATTAATTAGTTTATCCACAATAGGTTGATCTGCAGGGGCCCAATCCAAAGAATTTAAGTTACCAACTTCTAACCAAGTATCAGCAACATGTTCATTTCTTTTTAAGTCTCCTGTTTTAATTGAGCATAAATAACTATGCATAGTTATAAAAAAGGAAGTATATTGATGTTCAACCGTCATAAAGTATTTATCGACTTCAATAGTTGCATTTAATTCTTCTTTAATTTCTCTAATAAGTGCATTTTCAGCTGATTCATCTTTTTCAATTTTTCCACCTGGGAATTCCCATTTTAACCCAACTTCTCCCTTATCAGGTCTTTTAGCACAATATATTTTGTTATCTTTTATAATGATTGCTGCAACTACTTCTATTTTTTTCATACAAATTCCTAACTATTCAATTTACACTCTATTATACAAATAATATCTATTTAATAAATAAAAATCAAAATAATTCTAGAAAATAAATTAGTTGCCATATAGGAATACATATTTTAAAATATAAATATGTATTCAATAATAATAGTTGACGATGAGTCTAGAATTAGAGATTCAATTAAAGGATTAATTCCTTGGAATGAATATGGATTTGATATTATAGGCTTTGCTGAAAATGGCTTAGAAGCTTTAGATTTAATCGAAGAAAAAGCTCCAGATGTAATAATTACTGATATTAGAATGCCATACATGGATGGTATAGAATTAATAAAAGAACTAAGAAAAACCTCACCTACTACTTCAATCGTAATTCTATCTGGACATGATGAATTTTCTTATGCCCAAACAGCAATAAAATATAATGTAACTGAATATGTATTAAAACCTGTTTCAAAAAATGACATTATTGAACTATTAAAAAATATAAAAATCAAATTAGATAATGAAATTGCTCTAAGAACAGACAAAGAGAGACTAAATAAAATATATAACAATTTAATACCTGCAATTAAAGAAAAAACAATAAACGAAATTTATTTAGGAAACTATCAAGGAATGACTAAACAAGCTGAAGAATATGGATTACCTGTTTATCATAGCTATTACATGACTTGTTTAATTGAACCGGAAATAAATGATGATATAGAATTAAATTTATTAACTATAAAAGACATTTTAAAAAATTATTTTGATTCAAAAAATAACATTATTCAGTCAATTATTAATAACAAAATGATTCTTACTTTTTACTACTCATTAAAAGGTCAAGAATCAATTGAAAAACCATTATTTAAAAAAAGGACTCTAAAACAAATTCAAGAAATTAGTCAATTTATTCATTTTTACACAAAATCTAAATGCAATATAGGAATAAGTAAAATTATAAATGATATAAAAGATCTCAATATTGCTTATAAAGAATGCATACAAGCAATCAACTATAAAGCTTATTATAAAGATCAAAATATTTTCTTTATAGAAGATTTAGAACCTATTAGCTTAATTGAAGCTACAGAAAATCTTCAAGATAATTATATTGAAAACTTAATTTCTTCTATAAAACTAGGAAGTGAAGAAGATATATATCAAGCTGTTGATTTATTATTCAGTAAAGATTCAAATTATAACCCTTTGGAAGTTGAATCATATATAATGAAAATATTGTCTTTATTAACAAATTTAGCACTAAGCTATAATATAAATCTTAGTAAATATTTAGGATTAATAAATAAAATTTCTTCTGTAAATACAATTAATACTGTTATTCCACAAATCAAAGAAATATCTATAAAAATTAACCAAAAGATTCAAGAAAAAAGAGAATCAAGCAAAATAAAATTTGTTGAAGAAGCTAAGAAATTAATTGAACAAAATTACCAAGATAAAAATTTTAATCAAGATGTAATTTGCGACACATTAGGTGTAAGCAATGCTTATTTTAGCAGTACTTTCAAAAAAGAAACTAAAACTCCTTTTACCAAAGCACTTACTCAAACAAGAATTGAACATGCCAAGAATTTAATAAAAAAAGAGGCCTTAAAAACTTATCAAATCGCCGAGAGAGTCGGATTTTCTGATTCAAACTACTTTTCTTTCTGTTTTAAAAAAATTACAGGGGATTCACCTTCAACTTATAAACAAAAGATAAAAGAATAAAATGAAGACAAGTGAATCCTCAATTAATAATATTTTCGCTAGAATTTTAATTTTATTTACTATTATTGTTGTTTCAGTTGTTACGATTACTATAACTGTTCAATTTTATAGATCCACTAAAAATAATATAGAAATTAACACAACACAAACTGTAACTCAAGCAAACAGAAGCATAACTTCTTTTATAACGGATGTTATGCAAATTGGTGATACCACTCTAGACTACTGCACAAACATCAACCTAATTGATAAAGAAAGTATTGATCTCAGATTAAACACTATTCTAGATTCTAGAAATGATATTATTACTATAAACTTTTTCAACAGTGATGGAACAATAATAGGTGGTACAATAGCTAATAATTTAAGAGATAAAAATGAAATATCTCAACAAAGTTGGTTCCAAAATGCACTAAAGGGAAATGGAGATTATTATTTCTCAAGAGCTCATGTTCAACGTCTTATCCCTCTAAGATATCCTTGGGTAATTAGCTATAGTAAAAGTTTTAATTATATAGATGAAAACGGAGTTGAACAACTTGGAATAATGCTAATTGACTTTAGTTACACTAAATTAAAAGAAATAATGAGTTATGCGACCATTGGTAAAACAGGGTATGCTTTTATAATTGATCAAGATAATAATATAGTATTTCACCCAAAACAAACTTTAATAAACTATGACCAATTCTTTGAAAATATTGATGATATTAAAGAAAAAATTTATGGAAAATATTATTCTAATGATTCAGGCGAAAATAAATTAAAAGTTATCCAAACAATTGACTACACAAGATGGAGAATCGTAGGTGTTGCTTTTCCAAATGAAATGCTACTAGAAAGTTTCAACTCATTCACTATAGCAATTATAATAATTTTAGCAGCTAGTATATTTATAACAATTTTAATTGCAAAAATTGTATCCAACTATATCACAAGTCCAATTAGAGTTTTAGAAAAACAAATGGAGAATATACATAAAGAAGCTTTTTCTCCAGAGATAATTGATAGAGCTTCATTAGAAGTAAAATCACTTTCAAATTCTTTTGTCGAAATGTCAAAAAGAATGAAAACTCTTATGGAAAAAATAATTGAAGAACAAGAGTTAAAAAGAAAAAGTGAACTTGAAGCATTACAAGCAAAAATTAATCCTCACTTTCTATATAATACTTTAGACTCAGTTATTTGGATGGCAGAACAAGGGGATGATGAAGGAGTTATCACTCTTATTTCTGCACTTGCTAAGCTTTTTAGGATATCAATTTCCAAAAGTCATGAAGTTATTACACTTGAAGAGGAATTAGAGCATTGTAAAAATTACCTAGTAATTCAAAAGATGCGTTATGTTGATAAGTTTAATTTTGAAATCTCAATTGAAGAAGATATTAAATTATGCCAAACCATTAAATTAATTACTCAACCTATTGTTGAAAACAGTATTTATCATGGAATAAAATATTTAATGGATCCAGGAATAATTAAAATCAGAGCACAAAAAATGGGTGCTAATAAAATTCAAATTATTATTGAAGATAATGGAACGGGAATGAGTGAAGAAGTGAGAAAATCTTTGTTAACAACAGATAAAAAACAACACTTAAAAGATGGAAATGGAATTGGAGTATATAATGTTAATATGAGATTAAAACTTGCATATGGCAATGAATATGGTTTGAATATTGAATCTGAGATTGATGAAGGTACAAAAGTTACAATTACAATTCCACATCTAGAACAAATCAAACAAATCACAAAATCAAAAGGACTATAAAATGAAAAAGAGAAATATAATAATACCAATAATTTTAATTATATTCGCAATGTCTATTTCTATTTTCATATACATTAATCAAAGACAAACTAATGAAACACATCCTTATAAAATTGCTTTTATCAGAATGAAAGAAGGTGGCCAATTCTGGAGTGCGATGAGAAATGGAGCAAGAGAAGCTAGAACAGATACGCAAACCTCAGTAGAATTTTTTTCTACAATCAGTGCATCTGATATAAAAGTTCAAACTGAATTTGTTCAAGACGCTATTGAAAGAAATGTTGATGCTATTGTAATAACACCTAGTGATAATAAAGCATTAATTGAACCACTAAGAGAAGCAAAAGAAAAAGGAATTAAAATTGTTCAACTTTATAATGAAATCGATGACGACGGAGATATAATTACAGCTTCAGTAATGACAAATACTTATCAGATTGGAACTAATGTCGCTAAAAAAATTATTAATAAAATAAATGGTGAAAAAACCAACGTTCTATTAGTAAGTAGAAGTAAAAATGTTTCATCTAGTAGGTATATAGAAAAAGGTATTATGGATGTGCTCAAATCCCAAGATAATATAAAATGCAATTCCTTATATGCAGGAAGCAATATTAATAGAATAGAAGAGATTCTTGATAATTATTTAAATAACTATCAAACAATTAATTATATTATTGCCCTTGATGATGATTCTTCAGAAGGTGTTTCTAAATATTTTATCTCACATAACCATAAAGATAATATCTATTATATGGCAACAAGCCATTCTTTATCTAATATTCAAAATTTAGAAACTGGCATAATAGATGAACTTTTAATTTTAAACAGTTTTGCTATGGGTTATCAAGGAGTCTATGCAGCAAGTGAAATTCTTAACGGCAATGATGTAAATAAACAAGATATTGATTATATTTTTGTCACTAAAGAAACTATGTTTGATGAAGATGTCCAAAGAAAACTATTTATTTTGTATTAAAAAGAAGAGCTCCGAAGAGCTCTAATAATTAATAATAAAGGAGTTAATATAAAGACTACTTTTTTTGTACATATTTTTGTATATCAAAGGCAACTGCAGAAACAATAATCATACCTTTAATAATATTTTGCCAATAAGGGTTAACACCAATAAAAGTTAAACCATAGTTAATAAAGGTAAAGATTAATACACCAGTGATTACTCCACTTACTTTACCAACACCACCTGTAACAGAAACACCTCCAACAACACAGGATGCGATAGCATCTAATTCATATCCGACACCATAGTTATTTGTTGCACCACCAGTTCTAGCAGCTTCTAAAACACCACCAAATGCAATTAATGAATCACAAACGATGAACAAACCAATGATAATTGATGTAATATTAATACCAGAAACAACTGCAGCTTCTTTATTTCCACCAACAGCATATATGTTTTTACCAAACACAGTTTTATTTAATAAAACCCACATAAAAACTATTGCAATTAAAGCAAATATTACAATTACAGGAATCGGCCCTATAGAACCTGAACCAAGGAAAGTAAAATCACTTCTTAAACCACCAATTGGTTGCGAATTGTTTGGAGGTAAATTAAAATAAATTGAGTTTACACCATATATTATCAACATAGATCCTAAAGTTGCAATAAATGCAGGAACTTGGAACTTTGCGACAACAACACCATTTAAAACACCCCAAACAGCACCTAAAACTACAGCAACAAGAATAGGTACAATAATTGGTAAATTTCCCATTTCTGGGTAGAATCTTCTTACATAATCTTGTGTTTGCAACAATGAAGCAGATACAACAGCAGCCATACCAACAAGTCTTGAAGCCCCAAGATCAACACCACCAATTAAGATTACTAGCATCATACCAAGCGCAATAATAATCTTTGTGGAACTTTGCATTAAAACATCTCTTAAAACTCTTAAACTAAGAATTCTTGGATTAATAATTGCAATTATTACAATTAAAACAAACAAAACAATTAATATTGCTTTATCCATTAATATCACTTTTAAATTATCTTTTGAAAGGTTATTTTTTCTAGCTAATTTTTCCATCATATTTCTCCCTAACCAACATATTTTGTTGCAAGTGTCATTATTTCTTCTTGACTAGTTTCTTTACTATTTACAATTCCAGCAACGCGACCTTCACTCATTACTACAATTCTATCTGTCATTCCCAATAATTCCGGCATTTCAGAACTAATCATAATAACACCCTTACCTTGTTCTGCTATTTCTTTCATCAATAAATAAATTTCATATTTAGCACCAACATCAATACCTCTAGTTGGTTCATCTAAAATTAAAATATCAGGTTGAGTTAAAAGCCATCTAGCAAATAGTACTTTCTGTTGGTTACCTCCAGAAAGAGATCTAATCAAAGTCTTGGTACTTGGTGTTTTTACCCTTAAAGTTTTTATTTGTTCAACACAATCTTTTTCCATACCATCATTTTTCAAAAGCCCATGTTTAGCGTAATCTTTTAAATGAGCAATTAGTAAATTTTCTTTAACTGATAATAAAGGGAAAATACCTGTTCTTCTTCTTTCTTCTGTTAATAAAGCCATACCTTTATTCATAGCATCAATTGGACGTTTGACTTCAATTTCTTCTCCTCTTAAGAAAAGTTTACCTGTCGTATGGATTCTTAATCCATATATAGACTCCATTACTTCAGTTCTTTGTGCTCCAACTAGACCACCAATACCTAAAATTTCACCTTTTCGTAAAGTTAAAGAAACGTTTTTAAATGAAAGAGGATTAGGAGAAGTATAATCTTCAACTCTTAATAATTCATCACCAATTTTTGGAGCTCTATCAGGGAATCTATGAGTTAAATCTCTACCAACCATTCTCTTAATAATTAAATCAGTAGTTAACTCAGAAGCTTTCCATGTTCCAACATTTTGACCATCTCTCATAATTGTAACATCATCAGAAATCTGTAAAATTTCTTCCATCTTATGAGAGATATAAATTATTGAAACACCCCTGTCTCTTAATCCATTTATAATTCCAAATAGATGAGCTACTTCACTTTCTGTTAATGAAGAGCTAGGTTCATCCATAATAATAATTTTCGAATCATATGAAACAGCTTTTGCTATTTCAACACTTTGAGCATGAGAAACAGATAAATTTCTCAATAGTTCTGTTGGCTTCATTGTTAAGTTTAAACTCTCCAATAATTCCTTAGTATCTTTGTACATTTTTTTGTGATCAACAAAAGGAGATTTGGGACCCCCTACTTTTGGGAATCTTCCAAGCCAAACATTTTCCATAACACTTCTATGAGGGTTTGTATGAAGTTCTTGGTGAATCATAGATATACCAAGATGCAAAGCCTCTTTAGCGTCATTAATTTGTACTTCTTCGCCGTTGTATAAAATATTTCCAGAGTCCATTTTATAGAGACCAAATAAACATTTCATCAATGTCGATTTTCCAGCTCCGTTTTCTCCCATTAGAGCATGAACTGTACCTGGTCTAACTTGTAAAGTAACATCATCCAAAGCTTTTACACCTGGGAATGTTTTTGTTACATTACGCATTTCTAAAATATATTCCATCTTAGATCCTTTTTAAGAATTAGCTCTAGGACAATTACACATCATCCTAGAGCGTTAAACTAAATTTTTTAGTCTACATAAAATCTTGGTAATTGTCTTGTGTTACCATTTGATAAGGAACCCAAACATATCTACCATCAGTAATTTCATAACCGATTGATGCAGCTGTTGGTACATTACCTTTTGCTAATTCATAAGCAATATTGAATGTTGCAGCACCTTGGTTAACAGCATCGTTTAATACTGTACCTAATAAAGTACCTTCTTTTAATGCTTGTAGTGCTGGAGCTGTTGCATCAACACCAACTACTGGCATATATTTGTCGCCTGAGAAATAACCAGCTGCTTTTAATGCTTCAATTGCACCTAGTGCCATATCGTCATTATTTGCAAATACTGCTTCAATTGAATCGCCTTTTGAAGTTAGGAATGCAGCCATTTTTTCTTGACCTTTAACACGGTCCCACATACCTGTATCTTCAGCTAATTTTTCAACTTTAATTCCATTGTCATTTAAACATTTAATTGAATATTCAGTTCTTAATTCAGCATCTTGGTGTCCAGGTTCACCTTTAATCATTACATATTGTAAAACACCATCGCCATTTTTATCTGCTTCTGGATGAGCTTTCCAATAATCAGCTACAATTTGTCCACTCATTGTTCCAGATTCTTCAGCTTTAGCACCTACATAATAAACCTTGTCCCATTTAGCCATATCTTCATCAAATGGTTGTCTATTGAAAAATACTACAGGAATATTTGCTGCTTTTGCTTTTTCAATTTCAACACCAGCTGCTGCACGGTCTACAGGGTTAAGAGCTAATGCATCAACACCTTGTGTAATAAATAAATCAACCTTTTCATTTTGAGTTGCTTGTACATTCATTGAATCAACAATGTTAACCTTTGCTTTACCTTGTGCTGCATCAGCAAATGCATTACGAGTATTAGTCATGAAAGTATCATCGAATTTGTAAATTGCACATCCAATTTCTATTTCGTCACTTCCACTTTCAGCTTGACCATTAGCAAAAACAGGGCTAATTAAAACGAGAGAGAGCAATAATCCTATTGTTAATTTTTTCATTTTTTCCTCCTTAGAACTTTATTGCTTGTTTATTCTCACATTGTTTTTTGAATCCCGAAATAGAAAATTTTTATAAATTACTTAAAAATTTTTAGATTTTAATAATTTAGCTAAGAATTGAATTAATACGATAAAAGTAATATCATCTAAAGGTATTATGTGGTTTTAGGAGGATTAAAATGACAAAAAATCGCTTTGACAAATTATACTCTCAATTAATTTTAGATTTAGGATTAGGTTTTGAAAAAGGCATGAATCTTATAATCAGATGTGCACCTGATTATTATGAATTTGCTGTAAAAGTTGCTAAAGATGCATATAAAATTGGTGCAATTAATGTAGATATTGATATTTTAGACTCAGCTCTTATAAAAGCAAGATGTGATTCACAAGACATTGATAAAGTATCAATTTTCCCAAAATATCTAACTGCTATTGATAAAGAAAGAACTGATAAAAAATGGGCAATGCTTTATATTCCTGATGCAGAAAATAACATGGTTTTAAACGATGTAGATAAAAATAAATTAGCTTCACATATTCAGTCAAAAAGTGAATTAGTGCAATATGGTCGTATTGCAAGACAAAATTTTGAAGTACCTTGGTGTATTATTTGTTACCCAATGAAAAAATGGGCAAAACAAGTTTTAAATTCAACTACTGAAGATATGAGAGATTTATTAGCAAAGATCTTGATGCTTGATAGAGATGATCCAATACAAGCTTGGAAAGATTTTGATAAAGAATTTGAAAGTGGTAATGAATATCTTAACAATTTAAATATTAAAACTCTTCATTATGTAAGTCCTAGAACTGACTTAACTATTTCTTTAAGAAAAGAAGCTGTTTGGTTAGGAGGAAGTGATGAATGTAATGGAAAAAATATATTTGTAAACCTTCCTACTTTTGAACATTTTAGCATTCCTGATAAATACAGCGCAAATGGTTATGTAACAACTACAAAACCAGTTACAGTACTTCAAACTCTCTGTAATGATATTAGATTTGAATTTAAAGATGGTAAGGTTGTTAAATGTGAAGCTAAACAAGGACAAGAAGTTCTAGATCATTATTTGAAAACTGATGAAAATTCATCATATTTAGGAGAAGTCGCACTTGTAGATGAAAGGACTCCAATTGCTCAAAGTGGAAAAGTCTTTAATGAAATTCTTTTTGATGAAAATGCTTCTTGCCATATAGCAATAGGAGCTGGATATCCATCCTGCTTAGATACAGAAGAAAAATTAGATTCTAATGAAGTACTTGAAAAATATGGTTGTAATGTTTCAAGAGTTCACACAGACTTTATGATTGGTTCTTCAGATTTAAATATTTATGCTACAACATATGATGGTAAAGAAATTCAAATTTACAAAAATGGACAATTTACTTTCTAATTTAAATAAGGGCTGTTTCTTTTAGAAGCAGCCTTTTAAATAAACAAATATAGTGAAAATACTAAAACAATTAAAATTAATATAACTATAAGAAGTGACTTCCGTTGCTTCTTTTTTATTACCTTTCCTACTGTAAGAATTTTCTCATTTATATCTCGTTTTTCTTCAATCTCTTTTATTTCTTTTAGCCTTTTTTGCTCTTCTCTTTCTTTATTTAATTGATTCTTATGTTTTTGCCTTTCAATATCATAATAACAACTAGAACAAAGCACATAGCCACCACAATCAAAAAGTTTATCATAGTAGCTATCGCCGCAATGTTGACAAATATATAATCTCAATAAATCTCCATTACTTAATAATTCACAGGCTACAACTTTTTTTACAATATCTTCATCTACAAATTTCCAACTAATAAATCTATCGAAAAGAGAATGCTGTGGAATTTCAATATTTCTATTTAAATTTTCACCTAATTGAACAACTCTTTCACTTAAATATCTATCTTGAGTTATTAAGAGAATTTTCTTATTTTTCCCTCTTCGCCTAAAAAGTCTAATTAGATGATCATCTGCAATTCCTTTACTTCCAGTATCTACTTTTTTTAATAACCCTTTTCTTGCTAAATATTTTAAAAAATAAGGCCTAACATTTGCCCTTAATCTTACTTCTAAATCTTTTTCTTCGTTGTGAGAAATACCATATAACTCTTCCATGGTTTTTTCCAAAACTACAAGTTTTTTTCTTCTTTTTCTCAAATATGGAATTACATTTGCAATAAAATATAAAAACCAATCTTCATGAATTATTGGAGCTGTATCAATATATATTTCATCAAATCTTTTTATTTCATTATCTAATTCTTTTCTAGCTTCATCATTTCTAATATAAGAATTTAATAAACCATAATAGGAACAAACGATATCTTTTAATAAAGGATATCGATTTCTAAAATAACTATCATTATAATCTATTGAGAGTTTATCAAAGCATGCTATTATTTTGAATTTTGCAAGATTCAATTCTTTAGATAACTCAACAATAAATTTATTATCTTTTTTATCTTCATCTGTTTCTGTATAAGAACTATTTTTTTCTTGCATATGATTACCTTCTATATAAACAATACACTAATAAATATTAAAATTGCAACTTATAATAAAAAAAAGCCCTCCAAGTAACTTTTTTTACAAAACTTGAAGGGATCTTAAATATATAAAATTATTATTTTTTCTTCTTTTTCTTTTTATCTATTGATCTTTGAATAACTTCTTTTGATAAATTCATTGCTAAGCTTTCATCATTTCTAGCTTGTTCATCATCAATAGGAATATTGGTTTTGCCTTGTTTTAAATAATAACCATATCTACCCAAGTACAATTTAACACTTCCCCCAACAAATTCACCAAAATCTTTCAATTCTGCTTTGGTCTTAGCTTTCCCTTTATCATTTGCGGATTTTACATTATTTTCTATCAGGTTAAGTGCTTCTTCTAAACTAACACTAAATAATTGTTCATCATGGTCTCGTTTATTTAAATTAACATTTAAATCGCCACAATTAATATATGGACCATATTTACCTTTTGTAGCAATAACTTTTTCACCTTTATCATTCTCACCTAATTCTCTAGGCAAAGAAAGATATTTCTTTGCAAATTCTATATTATTTTGAGCCTCATCCTCTTTTTGATACCAAGAAGGAATACTTGCCCTTTTAGGTTTGCCTTTTGCTTCTTTACCAATTTGCCAATAAGGTCCAAATCTACCAGAGCATAAATATATTTCATTACCTTCATCATCAGGCCCTAATAACTTAGGCTCATTTTTTACTTTACCTTTTTTAATTAATTCCTTAATTTCTTCATCAGTAACTGTTCCAGGAACCATTTCTTTAGGTAAATTAATATATTCTGGTTTACCCTCAACAACATTTCCTAAGACATAAGGCCCATAAGGTCCTATCATAATTGGATTGTCATCACTTATTTGAGGTAATTTTATAGTTTTCGCTTCAACTTTATCATTTATACTTTTTTGTTCTTTAACTCTAGTTTGTAATCCGTTATCACCTAAATAAAAAGATTCTAATAAATTAATTTTATCAATTTTATGATTAGCAATTTCATCTAAATCAGCTTCAAGTAATCTAGTAAAATCATAATCAACATATTTTGGGAATGAATTTATTAAATATTGACAAACCGCAAAACCTATAAAAGTAGGAACTAAAGCACTACCTTCTTTTATTAAATATTGACGATTTAACAAAGTATCAATAATAGATGCATAAGTTGAAGGTCTACCAATACCTCTTTGTTCTAGTTCATGAACTAAACTAGCTTCAGTATAACGAGGAGGTGCTTTAGTTTCATGTTTTTGGCTTTCTAAATTTTCTAATTTAAGTTTTTGATTCTCTTCTAAAGGTGGCAAGAAAGTTTCTTTATCATCTAAAGCTGCTTCAGGATCATCTTTTGATTCAACATAAGCCCTTAAGAAACCAGGGAAGACTATTTGTGTACCACTAGCACTAAAAATTGCACCATTAGAACTAATTTTTACTGTTGTAGTTTGTTTCTTAGCCTCAGCCATTTGGCTTGCTAAAGTTCTTGCCCAAATTAAAGAATATAAAGAGAACTCATTTCCACTTAACCCCGCTTCTTTTGGGGATACAAAAGTATCACCTGCAGGACGAATTGCTTCATGAGCTTCTTGAGCTTCAGCATTTTTAGCTTTAAATTGTCTTACTGTTTTGGATAAATATTCTTTACCATATAATTTCAAAACACTATTTCTAGCCCCATTAATTCCTTCTTCACTTAAAAAAGGACTATCAGTTCTCATATAGGTAATTAAACCATTCTCATATAGTTTTTGAGCAACTCTCATAGTTTGTTTTGAACTAAAATGTAATTTTTTTATTGCTTCCTGTTGTAAAGTACTTGTAATAAAAGGGGCATTAGGTTTTGAAGTAGTAGGTCTACTAATTATTTCATCAACAATAAAAGGACCACCCTCAACTTGATTAATAATTTTATCTATAGCTTTTTCATCTAATAATAGAGAATTATCATTTTTATATTCACCAGTGATAGAATCAAAACTTTTACTAGAAACTAAAGATTGTGAATTATACTCTACTAATTTAGCATCAAAAACACCTTTGCCTGTATCTAAAGTTGCCTTGGCATCAAAGTAAAAACTCTTTTTAAATAATATTCTTTGCTTTTCTCGTTCTACCGTTAACATTAAGCCAGGAGATTGAACTCTTCCTGCACTCAATTTTCTTGAAGATAACTTTTGTCCAACTAAAGCTGATACATCATAACCAAAAAGTCTATCGATAATTCTTCTAGCTTCCTGAGCATGTACCATATCCATATCTAAATCACGGCCTGAGGATAATGCACCTAAAATAGCTTTTTTAGTTATTTCATGGAAAACCATTCTCTTATAATCTACTTTTGGTTTTAACACTTGCAATAAGTGCCAAGAAATACTTTCACCTTCTCTATCTTCATCAGTTGCTAATAATAAGAAATCTGTTTTTTTTATTTCATCTTTTAAAGTTTTAACTAAAGCTTTTTTCTCACTTGGAATAATATAATGAGGTTTAAACCCATTTTCTATATCAACAGCATTTTTATCTTCATCTAAATCTCTAATATGCCCATTACTTGCAACTACTGTACAATTTGAGGGTAAAAACTTTTTTATTGTCTTTGCTTTTGTAGGAGACTCAACGATTATTAACGTTTTTTGGCCATCCAAATCTTGCATCAATTCCTCCAATAGTGACAAAATTTATCACCTTTGTTATACAATATATAAAAAGGGATTCTATTTTTGTCAACGCTTGCACCAATTTCTCGTACACAAAAAATTAAGAAATAGTGATAAATAGCTATTTCTATTGCTAAATAATTAACACTTATCACCTTTTCTTTTCTACTAATATTACACGAATTACGAAAATAATCAAATTACTATTTATTTTTTTGTATTCAGGTCTTACTTTAAATGTTTTATTTATGTAGACTTATCATTAGGTCTTGCACCCTTATTTCATTTATAATATTGTTTTATTATTAAAAATTGTGTTTAGGAGATTTTAGTGAAACTAAAAAAATATATAATTTTGCTAGCAATTACAATTCCTTTTTTAATGAGTTGTGTTGTTACAGAAGACTTATCAATAAATAATGATGAAAGTGGTAGCTCTAATATTGCAATAAGTGTTGAAGAATTCTTTATTGATGTATTAAATGACTTTTCTGAATTTTCTACAGATGAAAATGATAAACCCATTATGGATTTAGCTATTGAAGATACATCTAATAAATTAATTAAGAATGCAACTACTACAAATGTATTATTTACTAAGGTAGGTAAAAATAGCTATGTTGGCTCTTTTGATTTTACTTCCCTTTCAACTTTAATCTCTGATTTAGGTGAAACAGAAAATCAGACCATACTAACCTTAAATAATAACAAATTAAATTTTTATTTAGATTTAAATAATTATAATCAATTAACAAAAGCTATTCCTTTCTTAGCAGATCCAAACTTTGAACCATTTGGCCCTGAATATAATGAAGGCTTAAGTGAAGATGATTATTTAGAAATGATTAGTTTTATGTTAGGAGAAGAAGGTCCTGATGCTATTAGAAATTCTACTATAACTTTGAATTTTGAAACTCCTGCCCCAATTAAAACTTTCTCTAGTGGAACAAAGGTTTCAGATAATCAATTTACTTATAGTTTCCCATTAATTGATTTCTTATTACTTGCAAAACCACTACAATTTGAATTAACTTGGTAATAAATAGATTACAGCAATTATTCTTTGCTGCTATTTATTTCATTCATAAAAATGGACTATGCAATTTGCATAGTCCTCTTTTTTATATAAATAATTAAAAATTAAACATTAAATCTGAAATGCATTATATCGCCATCTTGGACAATATATTCTTTTCCTTCCATTCTTAGTTTACCTTTTTCTTTAACTTTTTGTTCACTACCATATTCAAATAAATCTTCACAGTTATAAACTTCAGCCTTAATAAAGCCTTTCTCAAAGTCAGTATGAATAACACCTGCAGCTTGAGGTGCTTTATAACCTGCTTTAAAAGTCCAAGCTCTATCTTCATCGCTACCAGCAGTAAAGAAGGTTCTCATCCCTAAAGTATGATAAGCACTTCTTATTAGTTGATTCAATCCTGATTCTTTTAAACCTAAAGCTTCTAAAAATTCTAACTTATCAGCTTCATCTTCCATTTCAGCTATTTCAGCTTCAATCTTTCCACAAATAGTTATAACTTCAGAGTTTTCTTTTTCAGCAATTTCTCTAACAATCTTTACATATTCATTATCTTCTTCAAGACTATCTTCATCAACATTACAAACATAAATAACTGGTTTAAGTGTAATTAGGTGTAAATCTTTAATTTCTTCTAATTCTTCTTCTTCCAAATTTAAAGTTCTTGCTAATTGTCCTTCACTTAAACAATCTTTTAATTTTTCTAATATTGGTAAAAGTTTTTGATTTATTTTTTGTTGTTCTTTATTAATTCTACCCATTTTAGACATCTTATCGTAACGTTTCTCTACTGTATCTAAATCAGAGAAAGCAAGCTCAATATTAATTGTAGAAATATCACCAATAGGATCAATTTTATTATTAACATGAATAATATCTTCATCATCAAAACATCTAACTACATGAGCTAAAACACCTACTTCTCTAATAGATGCTAAAAATCTATTACCAAGACCTTCTCCCTTAGAAGCCCCTTCAACTAAACCTGCAATATCTACAAATTCAAAAGTTGCTGGTATTATTTTTGCTGGAGGAATTAACTCAACTATTTTATCTAAACGTGGATCAGGAACATTAACAATACCAACATTTGGATCAATTGTACAAAATGGATAGTTAGCTGACTCCGCTGGAGCACTAGTTAATGCTGAAAATATAGTTGACTTTCCAACATTTGGAAGCCCTACAATACCACAATTTAAACTCATAATAATTACCTCACTAGGATAAGTTCTGTCGCTTGAATATATCATAGATTGACAACTTATTAAACCACAGTTAATCTATTTAATATAAAAAAAGATGAGGTTAAAAAAAATTTGCCAAAAAACAAACCAATTGATTTAGAAAAAAACAATAATTTGCAAAAAGCTATAATTATTATTGTAGAAGAAAATATAAATCCAATGTCCCCAGTAATTAGAAAAAATGAATTAATTTCTTTAGCAACTACTATGAATGTAAATGTTATAGATTCTATCATTATATATTTAAGAAAAGAAAACAGTCATACATATATAGGAAAAGGAAAAGTTGAAGAGTTAAAAGAAATTGCTGAATACAATGAAATAGATTTATTTATTTTTGAAAATGATTTATCACCTAATATACAAAGAAACCTAGAAAAAGAATTAAATGTCTGTGTAATAGATAGACGAGAAGTAATATTACAAATATTTAGTGATAGGGCCTCTACTAAAGAAGCTACATTGCAGGTTGAACTGGCTAAATTAGAATATTCTCTGCCTAGATTAACTAGAGCATGGACTAATTTATCTAGACAAAGAGGTGGTACAAAATCAAATAAAGGAGCTGGTGAAACTCAACTTGAAATAGATAGACGTTTAGTCCTTGATAGAATTGCAAAAACAAAGAAAGAATTAGAAAAAGTAAAAAAAATTAGAGATACTCAAAGAAAAACTAGATTAAATTCAAATATTCCAACAATAGCAATTGTAGGATATACAAATAGCGGCAAAAGCTCTTTATTAAAACTACTTTCAAATAGTGATATTTTAGTAGAAAATAAATTATTTGCGACTTTAGATACAACTAGCAAAAAAATAAAAATGCCAAGTCACAGAGAAATGATATTCTCAGATACAGTTGGCTTTGTAAGTGACTTACCCCATGACTTAATTGAGGCCTTCAATTCAACTCTTGAAGAAGCTACTTATGCAGATATAATTTTGATTGTATTAGATGTATCTCATCCAAATTTACTAGGCTGTTATAAGACAACAAAAGACACTTTAAAACAATTAAACTGTGAAAATAAACCAACCGTTGTTATGCTAAATAAATGTGACTTAGAGCAAAATGAATTTGATAAATCAAGATTAAAAGCTTTAGAACCAGATTTAATTGAAACTAGCATTAAAGATGATAAAAACATTTTAGAAGTACTAAAAAAAATTGATGAAATTTATGAAGAAGACGAAGAAATATCATATTTCCAACTTCCTAATAACAGACATGATTTAGTTTATTATGCAAAAAGAAATGCATTAGTTTTAGATGTAAAATATGAAAAAGAATATATTTTAATTAAAGCAAAAATAAGAGAAAGATTTTTAGGCGAATTGAGTAAATATAAAAAAAACAACTCTCACTAGCTAACTGAGAGTTGTGTTACATTAGTAATGTATTAAATTAGAATCTCCATAAACCTTGAATTGAGCCATGCATAACAAATGTTTTACCAAAAGTATAACCAGGTTCAAGACGTAATAAAAGATCAATAGGATAATCACCTTTAAAACTATAAGAAGCTTCAACCATACCAAGTACTGAAAAATTAAAATCATTAATAAAACTTGCAGCAACTCCACCACCAGCATTTATATCAAAATTTTCTTTTTGTACTTCTACTTCAGCAACTTTATAAAGCCCAAAAGCTTCTACGCTAAGAGTACCTGATGTTACAACATCAAGGCCTAATGTTCCACCTACAGTAAAATCTTTGTCTAAATTATATTTAAATCCGACACCATTGATTGTACCTAAAGCAAGACCAGCACTCATGTCTGAACTTTTTGCAAAAGTTGGAACAAGAACTAAACCCATTAGGGCTACGAGTAATAAAATTTTTTTCTTCATTGTAAACTCCTTATTCTATAATATATCTTTTACACAGTATAGCAAACTTAAGTATACTTGAACAGTAAAATAATTACATTATATAAAATATTTTCTATGCTAACACAAATTTAACATATAATTTCTAAACTAATAGAAATAATATTTTATTAAAATTAGCAAAATAAATTAATACATTCTTGACATAAGTAACTAAAATAAATATAAATCTGCTAGTCTTTTATATTTATAAAATTACATATATATTAACCTTATAGGAGCAATAAAAAATGAATAATATATCCCTTTATGGATTAGAGATAGATAAAATATATAATACTTTAAATTTAGATAAAAAATTCCAAGCAAAACAAATTAATCAATGGTTAATTAAAGGAATTTATGATTTTAATCTAATGAGTAACCTACCAAAAGCTTTAAGAGAAGAATTAAAAGCAAAATATGGTTCAGCAATTTCTTCAAAAATTATAGATACTCAAGTAGATGAAAGTGGAGCAACAAAATTAGCGATTGAATTAAATGATGGTTCCATAATTGAAAGTGTAATGCTAGTTGATAAAAATGATAGAAAAACAGCTTGCTTATCTTCTCAAGTTGGATGTGCCATGGGCTGTAAATTTTGTAGAACAGGAACTATGGGCTTAATTAGAAACTTAAGTGCTGCAGAAATTATTGAACAATTTATTCATTTAAGACGTCTAGGGAACATCACACATATCGTATATATGGGTATGGGAGAACCTTTAGCAAATTTTGCAGAAGTAAATAAATCAATTAATTTCTTTCATAGAGAAGATTCTTTCAATATTAGTTTAAGAAGAATTACAATAAGTACATGTGGTTTAGTTAATGGAATTACAAAATTGACAGAACAAAATTTAAAAGTAAAATTAGCAGTATCTCTTGTTAGTGCAGAAAATTCTTTAAGAGATCAAATAATGCCTGTTAACAAAACCTTTAATTTACAAAAACTAAAACAAAGTCTATTACACTACCAACATAAATGTGGATCTCGTTTTACCTTAGAATATTGTATGTTGAGTGGATTAAATTGTGATTTAAATGCAGCAAAAAAATTGGCTAGTTTTGCAAATAACCTTGAAGCAGTAGTAAATTTAATTCCTTGGAACCCTGCAGCTGAGTTACCATATAAAACACCAACAACTGAAGAAATAAATCAATTCACAAAATATTTAGATGAATTTAATATCAAATATGCAAGAAGATTTACTAGAGGTAGAGAAGTAAATGGTGCTTGTGGACAACTTGCTACAAAAACAATAAAGAAGAGAAATGAAAGCAATATTTGAACTAAGTGAAAACTACAAAGAAATAAAATACATTGATTTTAATAAAAAGAAATACTTGATAAGTTTTAATATATTGATAATTATATTTACTTTCTTATTTTTTTATACATTAAAAATTAGTATGTGCCCATTATTTTCAATAAGAAGCATAATTGTTTTAGTTATATTACTTTATGTATTTATGCTATTACACGAATTAATTCACGGTTTTTTTATAAAAGTTTTCTCAAAAAAGAAAGCTATTTATAATTTTACTTTTTTCTATGCTAGTGCAGGAGCAAAAGATAGATATTTTGATAAATCTTCCTATATTATTATTGCTTTAGCTCCTGTGATAATTTTATCTATTATTTTACTTTTAATATTAAATAATGTTAGCGTCGAATACTATAATACTATGCTTTTACTTTTTGCTCTAAACTTTAGTGGAGCTATTGGAGACTTATATATTTCTTTAATAACCTTACTAAAACCTAAAGATACCTTTATCTTAGATGAAGGGGAAAGTATGCATTTCTACACAAAAACTCCATAAATTATAATAGCCTTTGCCATAATTTATTACTATTTTCTGAATGTTATTGTTTATAACACTTTGGAGGACAAATGGCTGACAACTTTAATAATAAAAAAAATAATAACAACTCATTGATTAAATTTTATTTAATTACTCTAGTTGCTATTATTCTTATTAATATGTTTATCGTACCTTATTATAATCAATCCCAATATCAAAAAGTAGATTATGGTACCTTTTTAACAATGCTTGATAATAAATCTATTGAAAAAGTTGAAATAAACGGCAATGATATTATTTTCACAACAAATAATGGATATGATCAATTATATAGAACAACAACTTTCCAAGACCCTGATTTAGTAAATAGACTTTACGCATCCGGTTGTTCTTTTGGACGAGTAGCACCAAAAGAAACTTCCCCACTAATTACTATGCTTATATCTTGGCTATTACCTTTCTTACTAATTTTCCTTTTAGGAAGATATCTACAAAAGAAAATGACTGATTCCGCCGGTGGAGGTGGCAATATCTTCTCTTCATCAATGCAATTTGGTAAAAGTAATGCAAAAGTTTATGTACCAAGTGAAACTGGAATAAAATTCAATGATGTTGCAGGGGAAGATGAAGCAAAAGATTTATTGACTGAAATTGTAGACTTTCTTCATAAGCCAGAAAAATATACTCAAATTGGAGCAAAAATTCCTAAAGGCGCATTATTAGTAGGCCCTCCAGGAACAGGTAAAACTTTATTAGCAAAAGCAGTAGCAGGAGAAGCAAATGTTCCTTTCTTCTCAATTTCTGGTTCAGAATTTGTTGAAATGTTTGTAGGTATGGGGGCAGCAAAAGTAAGAGATTTATTTAAGGAAGCAAATAAAAAAGCGCCTTGTATAGTATTTATTGATGAAATCGATGCTATTGGTAAGAAAAGGACAACCTCACCTCAAGGTGGAAATGATGAAAGAGAACAAACCTTAAATCAACTTTTAACAGAAATGGATGGCTTTGATAGTTCAAAAGGTGTTGTATTACTTGCAGCTACAAATAGACCAGAAACTTTAGATCCAGCTCTTCTGAGACCCGGAAGATTTGATAGAAGAATTCCTGTAGAATTACCTGATTTAATAGGAAGAGAAGCAATTTTAAAAGTTCATGCAAAAAATATTAAAATCGCAAGCAATATAAACTTCAACGAAATTGCTAGAGCTGCATCAGGTATGAGCGGCGCTGATTTAGCAAATATCGTAAATGAAGCTGCATTAATTGCGGTTAGAAACAAACGAACAAAAGTAATTCAAAAAGATTTACAAGACAGCATTGAAGTGGTAGCTGCAGGATATCAAAAGAAAAACAAAGTATTAAGCAATAAAGAAAAACTTATTGTATCTTACCACGAAGTAGGACATGCTTTAGTTGCAGCACTACAAACCAATACAGCTCCAGTTTCTAAAATTACGATTATACCAAGGACCTCAGGTGCCTTAGGATTTACAATGCAGATAGATGAAGAAGAAAAGAATTTACTAAGCAAACAAGAATTAGAAAATAAGATAGCAATCTTTACAGCAGGTAGAGTTGCAGAAGATTTAATTTTTGATTCAGTTACAACTGGGGCAAGCAACGATATTGAACAAGCTACAAAACTAGCTAGAGCAATGATTACTAGATTTGGTATGAGTGAAGAATTTGGAATGGTTGCTTTTGAAAATCAAGGTAGCCAATATTTAGGTGGTGATTCTGCTTTAATTTGTTCAGAACAAACAAGTTCAAAAATAGATGACATGGTTACAAAACTTGTAAATGAACAATATCAAAAAGCTAAAAAATTATTACAAGAAAACATTAAGAAACTCCATGAAATTGCCGAATTCTTATACAAGAAAGAAACCATAAATGGTGAAGAATTTATGGAAATCTTATCAAAAGAAGAACCTAAAGAAATATCATAAAAAATATTTACTTAACATTAAAAGAAGCTTAGCTATATTTTTTTAGCTAAGCTTTTTAGTTTGTTTATAATCTTTATTTATAAAAATTGATTAAAATATCAATTTAAAATCCTGATAAAATTATTTTTAATAATACAATTCTACATTAACGTTTTCTTTATCAGCATTATAAAAAATAGTATTACCTTCAATTAAAACACCATCAACAAATAGACCTTTTTTACCATCTAAAGAATTTTTTGCTTCTATATTATATGTAACATCTCTAAAATGACGAATTGCTTTAAATTCTTTTAAATCTTGTGGAAGACAGGGATCTATTTTTAATCCTTCATATTCAGGAATAATTCCAAAAAGCCCCTGACTTAATGCAACAAAACTCCAAGCAGCAGTTCCAGTCAACCAACTATTTTTTGCTTTTCCATAATATTGAGCATCTCTTCCAGCTATAGTTTGACTATATACATAAGGTTCAGTTTCATGAATTTCACTAACATCTTCAAGATATGCAGGAGAAGTTCTTTTATAAATATCAAAAGCATTATCACTATCTTTTAATGAAGCATAAGCTAAAACAATCCAAGTATTATTGTGGCAGAATACTGAACCATTTTCTTTGTATCCTGGAGGATAACTAGAAATTTCTCCTAGATTTAGTTTATATGAAGTATAGCAAGGGTGTAATAATTCAACACCATAATCATTAACTAAATATTCTCTTACAGAATTTAGAGCTGTTTTACCAAAATTTTTATCCTTACCAATTCCAGCAATAGTACAAAGTCCTTGAGGCTCAACAAAAATTTTACCTTCTTCACAAGTATTAGATCCAATAGGTTCTCCAAAAGCATCATAAGCTCTCTTAAACCATTTTCCATCCCAACCAAATTCCAAAACGGCATCATTAATTAATTCGATAGCTTTTGTAACTTCTTTTACTTCATCAAAATAATTTAAATTTTCACATAATTTTATATATTCTTTACCATATAGGACAAACATTGCAGCGATAAAAACACTCTCTGCTTTTTTTGAATCAAAATTACTACAAGTCTGAAAGCTATCACTTGGCTCTTCTGAAAAACAATTTAAATTCAAACAATCATTCCAATCAGCTCTTCCAATTAATGGAAGATTATGCGGTCCAAGATTATTCATAGTAAAATGAATACTTCTCTTCAAATGTTCAAAAAGAGGTTTTTCTGACCCTTTTTCATTATTGAAAGGAACCATAGTTGATAAAATATCTATATCTCCAGTTTCTTTTATATAGCTAGATACACAAGCTACCAACCAGAGAGGATCATCATTAAAACCGGAACCAACATCAGCATTACCACGTTTTGTTAATGGTTGATACTGATGGTAACAACTGCCATCTTCAAATTGGATACTTGCAATATCAATTATTCTTTCTCTTGCACGATCTCCAATTAAATGTACAAAACCTAATAAATCTTGACAGCTATCTCTGAAACCCATTCCCCTTCCTGTTCCAGATTCAAAATAACTGGCACTTCTGCTTAAGTTAAAAGTTACCATACATTGATATTGATTCCAGATATTGGACATTCTATTTAATTTTTCATCTTTACTATCAATAATAAAATTAGAAAGTAAGGTCCTCCAATAATTATTAATATCATCAATTGCTTGATCTACCTTATCTATAGAATTAAATTTATTTATTAAGGTATAGGCTTTATCTTTATTAATTACATTTTTTTCAATAAATTTTTTATCTTTATCAACTTCTACATACCCTAAAATAAAAATTAAGGTTTTTTCTTCATCACTATTTAATTCAATATCAAGTTGATGACTAGCTATTGGAGAGTTTCCACTAGCAATGCTATTAAAACACTTACCACTAGTAACAGATATAGGTTTATCCCAACCATTATATGGCCCTAAAAAAGTTGCTCTATCAGTATCAAAACCATTAATTTCTTCATTTACAGAAAAAAATGTATAGTGATTTCGTCTTTCTCTATATTCTGATTTATGATATATAACTGAATTTTCTACTTCAACTTCTGCAATATTTAGATTTCTTTGAAAGTTATTTGCATCATCTACAGCATTATATAAACACCATTCTAAAAGACTAAATACTTGAAAAGATTTTTTTTCTTTAGATAAATTCTTAAAAGTTAATTTATGTACTTCACAGTTTTCTTCTAATGGTACAAAAGCCGTTAATTCAACTTTTAAATTATCTTTAGCTGAATTAAATTTTGAATATCCTAAACCATGCCTACATTCATAAAAATCTAAATCAGTTTTAACAGGTTGCCATCCAGGATTCCAAATATTTGAATTTTCTTTTATATAATAATATCTTCCTCCAAAATCAAAAGGAACATTATTATATCTATAGCGAGTTAATCTCCTAAGTTTTGCATCTTTATAAAAAGCATATCCTCCTAAAGTATTAGATATCAATGAAAAAAAACCATCGTTACCCAAATAATTTATCCATGGCTGTGGTGTTTGTGGTGTTTTTATAACATATTCCATGTTTTTATCGTCAAATTCTCCAAATTTCATTGCATATCTCTCCAAAATGATATATTTAAACTTCCGAAATCGTTTTCGAACATAAATATAATTTATATCATGAATATTTTATTTGTAAAGATTTTTTTATATAAATTTTCCCACTAGGTAAAAAAATATTAATAATTTATACAAATATTTTATAAAATGAGTATTAATAATTAAATGAACAAAAATACTAAATATTTCTTGACAGATTAATAAATGCGATTGATACTAATTTTATAAAAGAACGAAAACGATTTAGTAAGTTTAAGGAATTAAAATTGATTACATTAAAAGATATTTCAGAATATTGTGGGGTTTCAAATTCTACAGTTTCAAAAGCACTTAATGGACAAAAAGATATAAGCAAGGAAACAGCTCTAAAAGTTAGAGCTGCTGCTCGTAAATTAGGATATTTACCAAATTCAGCAGCAAGATCTCTTAAGACTAATAAAACATTAAACCTTGGAGTTTTATTTGTAGATAAGACATCTAGTGGACTTAGACACGAATACTTTTCAGGAATGTTAGAAAGTATAAAGTCTACTGCAGAATCAAAAGGTTACGATATTACTTTTATAAGCAGAAACCTTGGCGAGAGAAAAATGAGCTTTTATGAACATGCAAAATATAGAGGTTGTGATGGTGTTGTAATTGCTAGTGTTGATTTTACTAATCCAGATGTAATTGAATTAGTAAATAGTGAAATTCCAACTATTACAATTGATTATGTATACAATAAATGTACTTCTGTTTTATCTGACAACCTAGATGGTATGAAACAAATCGCTGAATATGTTTATTCACAAGGCCATAAACGCATTGCAATAATTCATGGTGAAAACACTTCTGTTACACAAAAAAGATTAGCAAGCTTTAGAAACACTTGCAAAAAGATTGGTTTAGAACTTGATGAGAATTTAATTAAAGAAGCACGTTATCACGATCCTAAACTAAGTGCACTCGCTACTAAAGCATTACTAGATTTAGATAAAAAACCTACTTGTATCCTTTATCCTGATGATTTCTCATTCATTGGTGGAAAAAATGTAATTGAAGAAAGAGGCTTAAAAATTCCTGAAGATATAAGTGTTGTTGGTTATGACGGAGTTTTGTTAAGCCAAATTCTTAGACCCCAATTAACCACTTACAAACAAGATTCTGAAGAAATTGGAAAAATTGCAGCTCAAAAATTAATAGATCAAATTGAAGAGCCAACTCTATATATTCCTGAAATTATTACCGTTACAGGAAAACTACTTAGAGGCGGGACTGTAGAAAAAATATAATGCTTAAAAAGCACATATATAAATTGGAGGAAAAAATGAAAAGGATTAGTTTAATTATTTTGTCAGTTATTTTATGTTCTAGCATGCTGTTTGCAAATGGAACACAGGAATCTGTTGAAAAACCAGAAGGCAAAGTTTTTAACATTTATTGTTGGAATACAGAGTTCCAAACTCGTTTTAATGACTATTTTGAAGCAAAGGGATTAGTCCCTGATGGAGTTACAGTAAACTGGATTATTACTCCTAATGCTGATAACGCATATCAAAATAAATTAGATGAAGCTTTATTAGCACAAGACAATGCAAATGATGATGATAAGATTGATATATTCTTAGTAGAAGCAGACTATGCACTAAAATATGTAGACACTCCTTATTGTCTAGATGTAATAAATGATGTTGGACTAACTCAAGCTGATGTCTCTGGTATGTACAAATATACTAAAGACATTATGACTGATTCTAATGGAAATCTTAAAGGTCTTTCATGGCAATCATGTCCAGGCGGTTTTATTTATCGTAGATCAATTGCTAAAGATGTTTTAGGTACAGATGACCCTCAAGAAGTACAAAAAAGATTAAGCGATTGGACAAAATTTGATGCAGTTGCAAAAGAAGCTAAAGCAAAAGGTTATTTCATGCTAAGTGGTTTTGATGATGCATTTAGAATCTTTAGTGACAACACAGAAAAACCTTGGGTTAATGCTAATGGTAAAATTACTATCTCTGATTCAATTGAAAACTGGATAACACAAACTAAAACTTATACAGATATGGGATATAATAATAAAGCAAACCTATGGTCAGCTGAATCTTGGGCTGGTGCAGCAAAAGATGGTAAAGTATTTGGTTACTTTGGTCCAGGTTGGTTCGTAGACTTTAGTTTAGCACCTGCTGTATTAGAAGATCCAGAAGGCCCAAAAACTATTGGAAATGGTAGTTATGGTGACTGGGGACTTTGTACTGGACCTCAAGGATTTAGTTGGGGTGGAACTTGGCTTTGTGTTGCAACTGGATCAGATAACCTTGAGTTAGCTAAGAGCTTATTGTACACAATGACTTGTGATAAAGATACATTAGTAGCAATTGCTAAAGATATGGGTGATTTCACAAATAACGTAGCAGCAATGGAAGAATTAGCTAATAGCGATTATAAGAACGACTTCTTAGGTGGACAAAACCATATTTCAATGTTCTTAGATTCAGCAACTTCTATTGATAGAAGCACTATGGGGCCTTACGATCAAGGCATGACAGAATCTATTCAAGATGCTTTTGCTGACTATTTTAATGGAACAGTAACAAAACAACAAGCTTACGATAACTTCTATACTTCAGTAATAGAAAAATATCCTAACCTATCCAGATAAAATTTATCTTACTAGTTGTTTAATTTTGGAGCAAGGCAAAAAAGTCTTGCTCCAAAAATTAATAAGGAGAAACAGATGAAAGAAAAAAAATTATTAAAAAAAGGGAAATTAAAAACTAAGTCAATTAGTTATTCTCGCTGGGGATATTTTTTTATTTTACCTTTTTTTATCATTTACATAATATTTTCTTTGGTGCCGCTACTTTCAACCTTTTACTATAGTTTTTTTGAAAACTATAGAATTGGATTAACTGAAGTTGGACCTAATTTTATTGGATGGGAAAATTATCACCAAGTACTTTTTGAAACTGAAGTCCCTAAATTTGCAATCAACACTTTTATAATTTGGATTATTGGTTTTATCCCTCAAATTTTAGTTGCATTACTTTTAGCAATTTGGTTTACCAGTAATAGATTAAATTTAAAAGGTAAACAATTATTTAAGACTGTTATTTATATGCCTAATCTTATAATGGCAAGTGCATTTGCAATGTTATTTTTCACTTTATTTTCTGATGTAGGGCCAGTAAACCAAATACTAACATCACTTAATTTAGCAGAAAAACCAGTTAGATTCTTAACACAAACAGCAACTACTAGGGGCTTAATTGCAACTATGAATTTCTTAATGTGGTTTGGTAATACTACTCTTTTACTAATGGCCGGTATTATGGGAATTGATCAAAGTTTATTTGATGCTGCGTTTATTGATGGAGCTTCCTCTTCAAAAACTTTCTTCAAAGTTACCTTACCACTTTTAAAACCTATTTTTGTTTATACATTAATGACTTCAATAATTGGAGGTATTCAAATGTTTGACGTTCCACAAATCTTAACTGATGGAGCAGGAACTCCAAATAGAACAAGTGAAACATTGATTATGTATTTAAACAATCATCTAAGAAGTAAAAACTATGGCATGGCTGGTGCTTTATCAGTACTTATTTTTATTGTTACAGCTTTCCTTGGAATCTTTGTTTATAAAAGTCTAATGAGAGAAAACTCTATAATGGGAGGGAAAAACAAATAATGAATAATACTAAAAAAATAAAACCCTTTAGTTATAACTATAAAAAAGGCCTTAAGATTTCAAGATTTTTTTCTTACCTTTTCCTTATTCTTTTATGCTTAATTTGTCTATTTCCTTTTTTTATTCTATTAATAAATTCAACTAGACTAAATTCAGAAATTCAAAAAGGATTTACTTTTATCCCTAGCCAATATTTCTTTAGAAATGCAAGAAATTTATTTAATGATGCAAATATTCCGATTCTAAGAGGTTTATTAAACAGTATATATATTTCTACTTGTACTGCAGTATTAACAGTATATATTTCTTCTATGACAGCTTTCGGTATTTATATGTACAATTTTAAACTTAGAAGATTTGCATTTAGTTTTATTATGTTAGTAATGATGGTTCCTATTCAAGTTTCTGCTTTAGGTTTTATAAAACTCATGATTAAGTTTGGTCTAATGGATACCTTCTATCCTTTAATATTACCAGGAGCGGCTGCACCAGTTGTAGTATTTTTTATGATTCAATATATGCAAAGTGTTCTTCCTTTTGAAATTGTTGAAGCTGCTAGAGTTGATGGATCAAATGAGTTTTATACATTTAATAGAATTGTTATTCCAATTTTAAAACCTGCTTTTGCATTACAAATGATTTTCAGTTTCGTAAGTAGTTGGAATAATTATTTCATGCCTGCATTAATCATTAATTCAAAAAATAAAAAAACAATTCCAATACTAATTGCACAATTAAGAGGTGCTGATTATATGAAATTCGATTATGGAAAAGTATACATGTTGGTTTGTGTTGCTATTTTACCTCTAATTATAATCTATTTATTCTTATCTAGATTTATTATTCAAGGTGTCACTTTAGGAAGTGTTAAAGGATAATATTTTATTTTAATTCTATTTAACTTCTGTAAAATAAAGTTTTTTATCTAAACTGAGGCTGTTTAATTCTGAAACAGCCTCTTTTATATTCTTATTTTATTAATACCTTATCTTGTAACATTTTTGTTGCAGTTTCTTTAATACTAGAGCCTTCATCAACCATTAAATTATATTTTTGCATATCTGCATCTGTAAATTTATCCCCTAAAAAATTAAGTGCATCTACTACTTCTGGATTCTGTTTTGCAAAATTCTCTCTCATAATTGGTGTACAATAATAAGGAGGAAAAACACCTTTATCATCTATTAAACTTACAAAATTATATTTTGAAATTCTACCGTCAGTCGAATAATAGGCTAATACATCTACCTCTCCATTTAATAAGGTTTGAGCAGTTTCACCATAACGCATTCCTTTATATTCTTTAAATCCAAAACCATATGTTTCAATAAATGCAGAATATCCATCGCCTTCTCTAATAGGAAATTCTTGATCTCCACCTAAAATTAATTGGTTTGCAATTGGCTTTAAATCTGATATGTTTTCTAGATTATATTTATTAGCAAAATCTTTATTAACAACCAATTCATATGTATTATTAAAACCTAAGGGTTCAAGCCAAGTAATTCCATACTCTTCTTCACATCGTTTTTTTGCATAATCATAAATTGCATCTTTACCTAATGTTTTTGTTTGATTAAATATTGAACTGTATGTTGTCCCTGTATATTCACAATAAATATCAGCCCCATCTTTTTGAAGAGCGTTAAAACATTGTAAGGTGCCCCCTAATTCTTTCACTTCAACATCAAAACCTTTATTAATTAAATATTGACCAATAACTTCACCAATAATTCTTTGTTCTGTATAATTTTTATGTGCAACAATTATTGTATCTTTTTGTTGAGAATTACAATTTATTAAAAAGAAAGAGATTATTAATACTATCAAAAAAATGAATATAATTTTATTTCTTTTTCTCATTTACACTCTCTTATGAACTTAATCATTATAAAAGATTTAAAGTTAAATCAAATCTTTATCTTCTAATAATTTCTTTGCTGTTTCTTCAATACTTAACCCTTCGTCAACAATTAAATTATAATATTGCATATCTTTATCTGATATGACATTTTCTAATTTATTCAAAGCAGCTACTAATTCAGAATTTGCTTTTGCAAAATCTTCTTTCATGATTGGAGTGCAATAATATGGTGGAAAAACATTCTTATCATCTTCTAAATTTATGAAATTATTTTTAGCAATTCTGCCATCTGTAGAAAAATAAGTGTTTAAATCTATCAATCCATTTAATAAAGCCTTAGTTGTCAATGCTGGATCCATTGCTTTATATTCTTTAAATTCAAAGCAATACTCTCTTATTAAAGCAGGATAGCCATCATATTCTCTCACAGCAAATTCAAATGGTCCACCTAATACTAAATTATTTGCAAATGGCTTTAAATCAGAAATAGTTTTAAGATTATACTTATTAACTAGATCTTGAGTTACTGTTATTACATAAGTATTGTTAAATCCTAAAGGTCTTAACCATGTGATACCAAATTCTTCTTCACATCTATCTTTCACATAATTATATGTATCTTCTATACTAAGATTGTCCGCTTGCCCAAAAATTGCTCTATATATTGTGCCAGTATATTCACAATATAAATCGGCATCACCACTTTTTATTGCATTAAAACATTGTAAAGTTCCACCTAACTCTTTAACTTCTACATTAAAGCCTCTAGCTTCTAAGTATTGTTTTAAAACTTCTGCAATAATTCTCTGTTCCGTGAAGTTTTTATTTACAATTGTTATTATTGGATCATTCGAATTACAACTTATAAAACAAAAGGTAATAATAATTAAAAAAAATAAAACAATTTTTTTTATTTTAGGCATAAAACCTCCAACTAAAAAACTAAATAATTATTATTAGTTTTATAGTATGTATTTATTCTAATTATTAAAATCCTTTTTGTAAAATATATATTCTAAAAAGTAAAAAACAGTGCCCAAAAAAAATGCTAATGTTACTAAATAAACAAACCTCTAAACAATATTACTAACTTCAAATGAAATTATAATAATAAATTAGAGGCTATAATTAATAAAAAATATAATTAATTAAACTATTTATCTTCTTTAATTAAGTTAGCTTTTATTCTTCTAACTCCAGCAGAAGAAGATTGTTCTTTCAAAATCTTGAAATGGCCCATTTCTCTAGTATTAGAAACATGAGGACCACCACAAACTTCTTTTGAGAAATTTCCAATAGAATACACTTTTACTTGTTCACCGTATTTACTATCAAAGAAAGCTATTGCACCTTGTTTTTTAGCTTCTTCTAAAGTCATAGTTTCACAAATAACATCTTGATTCTTTTGAATTTCAGCATTAACCATATCTTCAACTTTTTGTAGGTCTTCTTTGCTTATTTTTTCAGGGTGTGTAAAGTCAAAACGTAATCTATCAACAGTAATATTTGAACCTTTTTGACCAACATGATCACCTAAGACAGTTCTTAAAGCTTGGTGAAGCATATGAGTAGCAGTATGTAAAGCTGTTGTTTTTTCACTATGATCAGCTAAACCACCTTTAAACTTTTGCTCTGAACCACTTCTACTTTGGCTTTGGTGTTTTTCAAAAGCTACTGAGAAACCTTCTTCATCAACACTTAATCCATTTTCTTGAGCCAACTCTTTGGTTAATTCAATTGGGAAACCATAAGTATCATATAATTTAAAAGCCATTCTACCAGGAATCATTTTTGCTTTACCTTTTAAGATATTAGGAATCATTTTCATAAATTCCTTTTCACCTTTTTGTAAAGTCTTGCTAAATTTATCTTCTTCCAATTCAAGTTCTTTATGAATAAATTCAACGTTTTCTAATAATTCAGGATAAGCGTCTTTATAAAGATCAATAACAATCTTTGCTAATTCACTTAAGAAAGAACCTTCAATACCAATTTTTCTTCCATGTCTAATAGCACGTCTGATTAATCTTCTTAAAATATAACCTTGACCAACATTAGATGGAGCTAGGCCTCTTTGATCGCCTAAGATAAAACAACTTGTTCTAATATGGTCTGCTATAATACGAATTGACATATCAGTTTCATCAGAATCACCATACTTTATATTTGATAATTCTTCGATACCAGAGATAATTGGAGTAAATACTTCAGTTTCATAAACATTTTTCTTGCCTTGAAGAATAGCAATTGTTCTTTCGATACCCATACCGGTATCAACACATTTTCTATCCATCTCAATATATGAGCCATCTTCAAGTTTTTTGTATCCCATAAATACGTCATTCCAAATTTCAAAATATTTTCCACAAGAACAACCAGGCTTACAATCCTCACTACATTTTTCACGGCCAGTATCAATGAACATTTCACTATCAGGTCCACAAGGGCCAGTTTCACCTGCTGGTCCCCACCAGTTATCTTTCTTTGGTAGGAAATAAATTCTTTCCTCAGAAATACCATGTTTTTTCCATTCAGCTGCAGATTCTTCATCTCTTGCAACAAGATCATCTCCTGCAAAAACAGTTACTGATAATTTTTCTGGATTAATACCTAATTCTTTTGTTAAAAATTCATAACTAAAAGCTATCGCTTCTTTCTTGAAATAACTCCCTAATGACCAGTTTCCCAACATCTCAAAAAAAGTTAAATGATGTGGATCCCCTACTGAATCAATATCACCTGTTCTTATACATTTCTGATAATCACAAAGTCTATTTCCAGAAGGATGTTCAGCACCTAAAATATAAGGTACTAAAGGATGCATTCCAGCAGTTGTAAATAATACTGTTGGATCATTTTCAGGAATCAATGAAGCCCCACTAATTTGTTTGTGGTCTTTTGATACAAAAAAATCTATAAATTTTTTTCTTAATGCGTTTGCGGTTAGTTGTTTATCCATATCAACGATAGTAATTTTTGTCTTCTTTTTAGTCAAGATTTATAGTAATTATTTCAAAAAATTAGCCTAATATTTAAAATTAAAATAATCTCATTTGAACAATTTCTTCAGATTCTCTTTTTTTATTCAATTTTACAGGGACAATACCATTTATAGCTTTAGGAAGATCACTGGGGAACCTTAAGGTTTTAGCACCTTTATTAATTAACTTTTGTGGCCAAGAAATTGAAGAATCAGATTTTAGGGAACTAAAGAAATAAACATCTCTATTATTACTTAGAGCAAAATCAGCAATTTGAATAGCCCCACCACCATCTACTTCTTCTAATATTAACAGAGAAGAAGAAAGTGCGCTCATAAGTCTATTTCTTAATAAAATATTCCATTTAATATTTTTATCTCTTGGAGCAACCCTAGTCACTACTACTCCACCTTCTTTTGCTATATACGATTGTATATCTTTATGTTCTTTTGGATAGTACTTATCTAAAGAGGTGGGAATCACCGCAATAACTGGTGCAAAACTAGAAAGACTTTTTACTGCTGCATGACCAGCAATACCAAAAGATAAACTACTATTTACAAAAATTTCATTTTTAATCAAATTATCAACAACTTTATCTATTTTATCAACTGATTTTGCAGCTGGAGATTTTGTTCCTATGATGGATACACTTGTCTTACTTAAAAGTTCTACTTTTCCTAAGCAATATAAAACTCTAGTAGGATAAGGAAAATCATTTATTTGATTTGGCCAATAAGTATCTCCATAAACTAAAATTTTTGTTTCACTTAATAAATCTTTAAAATTGTCTTTTATAATAGAATATGTTTCAAATAATTTATTTATTGAAACATTCAACTTTACAGACCATAAAGAAAAATCACTACTAATTGGAAATAAAAACATATGCTTATATAAATCCCATACTTTACAGGCTCTTTCATAATCATCATTATATAATTTTAATATTGTTTCCCAGTTTATAGCTTGAGCTAATTTTTCTTTTTCCATGAATATTAGAATATCATGAGCAATAATAATTATTCAATAATATTTTTAGTTCAACTTTTGTTAATGCAAAAAAAAACAAGCAAATACTTCAAAAAAACAATTTTTTTGGTAAAAGGTGTTGACAATAAATTTTCTACAGTGTATAAACAACATCGTTGACGCCGCTTTAGCTCAGTTGGTAGAGCAAAGGACTGAAAATCCTTGTGTCCCTGGTTCAATTCCTGGAGGCGGCATCTTAATAGTAACGGAAGTATTTTACTTCCGTTTTTTTTATGCTTTTTCTCAATAAAAATGCAACAATTATTTAAATTTTTATCTAAATACAACAACTTTGCAACAATTATTAAATAAATATTCAAAAAATATTCGTAAATTGTTGCTAAAATACTTGATTTTGCAACAATTATAATCTATGATGTCAACAATTTAAGTTTTTAAGTTTTTTAAATCAAATTAAACATAAAAAGGACAACATTTTGGCAACATTATTTTTAGAAGATGGTACAACTTTTAAAGGCATATCTTTTGGGGCAGAAATCCCTAATTTAAAAGATATTAATTTAAATACTAGTACTAGTGAAATTGTATTTAATACAAGTATGTGCGGTTATCAACAGATACTCAGTGATCCTTCTTATACTGGACAAATGGTTTGTTTTACATATCCTCAAATTGGTAATTATGGAATATTAAAAAATGAGGAAGAAACCATATTAGAAAAAAAGGTTCATGTCAGTGCTATTGTCGTAAAAGACTATTATAATGGAGCAGTTTTTAACACCCGGGAAAAAATAAAAGATTATCTCATTGATAATGATATTATTGGAATATCCGGTATTGATACTAGAGCCTTAACATTACATCTTAGAGACACCGGTTTTAAAAGAGCTATTATTATTAAAGAAGATAATTTAGGAAAGGAAGATAAAGAATTTGTTCAAAAATATTTATTATCCTTTCCTTTTATTTCACAAACGAACCAATGCAAAAATGTTTCTACAAAAAAAACAACTCTAAATCCAGAAATAATTGGTACACCAATAAATAATGATAATAAGATTAAATGTGCATTAATTGACTTTGGTATAAAAAAATCAATTGTTAAAGAATTATATAAAAGAAATGTTGATGTTACTTTATTTAATTCAGATACAACAAAAGAAGAAATTTTAAATAAAGGTTTTAACTTATTATTTTTAAGCAATGGCCCTGGAGATCCTGAAACACAAAAAGCAGCTATCAAATTAGTTAAAGATTGTAAATCTCAAATTCCTATTGCTGGAATCTGTTTAGGTCATCAAATTATAACAATTGCTTTAGGTGGAAAAACAGAAAAAATGAAATTTGGACATCATGGAGCCAACCAACCTGTTACAGATATTTTCACTAAAAAAACTTTTGTAACAAGCCAAAACCACAGTTTTGTTTGTTCTGAGCTACCTAAAGGTGCAGAACTTTGGTTTATAAACTCTAATGATAATTCAGTTGAAGGAATGAAATTCCCTAAAGAAAATATAAAATGTGTTCAATTCCATCCTGAAGCTAGTCCTGGTCCTAAAGATAGCCTATGGATATTTGATGAATTTTTAAGTGAGGTTAAATAATGGGAAAAAGATTAGATATAAAAACTATATTAGTTATAGGTAGTGGCCCAATTATTATTGGTCAAGCTTGTGAATTTGATTATAGTGGAACTCAAGCAATTAAAGCTTTAAAAGAAGAAGGGTATAAAGTTATTCTAATTAACCCAAACCCTGCAACTATGATGAGCACCCCATCCCTTGCCGATAAAGTATATATGGAACCACTAACCTGTGAATATGTTGAAGCTATTTTTAAGAAAGAAAAAATAGATGCAATACTCTCAACTGTTGGTGGTCAATCAGCACTAAATCTTACTTTAGACTTAAAAAATAAGGGATATTTAGATAAATATAATGTTGAAATAATTGGTGCTAGTGTAGAATCAATTGAAAAAGCGGAAGATAGAGGTAAATTCAAAGAATTAGTTTCAAAACTTAATCTAAATTCTCCTCAAAGTGGTATAGCAAATAATCTAGATGAAGCTATAACTTTATCAAAAATTATTGGATTTCCATTAATTATTAGACCAAGCTTTACATTAGGTGGTAGAGGTGGTGCTATTGCTGATAACGAAAAAGAGTACATTGATTTAATTAAAAATGCTTTACTAGAAAGTCCAACATCTCAAGTTTTAATAGAACAATCTTTAATAGGTTGGGAAGAATTTGAAATGGAAGTTATGAGAGATAAAAATGACAATGCTATTGTAGTTTGTTCTATTGAAAACATTGACCCAATGGGAGTTCATACTGGGGACTCTATTACTATAGCTCCAATTCAAACTTTAAGTGATGAAGAATATCAAGCCATGAGAGATGCTTCTATTGCAATCCTTAGAGAAGTCGGAATTGACTGTGGTGGATCTAATGTACAATTTGCCATGAACAAAAATACTGGAGAGATGGTAGTCATTGAAATGAACCCAAGGGTTTCAAGATCTTCAGCCCTTGCTTCAAAAGCTACAGGTTTCCCTATTGCCCATTGTTCAACAAAACTAGCTATAGGATATAGTCTAGATGAAGTTGTAAATGAGATTACTGGTAAAAGTGTATCCTGTTTTGAACCAGCACTCGACTATTGTGCTGTTAAAGTACCAAGATTTGAATTAGAAAAATTCCCTCTTCCACCTTCTGCTATTGGTTCCCAAATGAGAAGTGTTGGAGAATCTCTTGCAATTGGAAGAACTATTTTAGAGGCATTAAATAAAGCAATTAGATCAATTGAATTTGGATTTGAAGGTCTTGAAGAGCTAAAAGATAATGTTGATTTATATTTAAACAATGCTCACCCACTTAGAATTTTCTCTGCATACACAAAAATTGCTGAATTTGGGGAGGGTATAATTGATGAAATAGAAAATATTACTGGCTTTGATAAATTCTTTCTATATCAACTACTTGAACAAACAAAACTAGATAAGGAAATTAAAAATTCTCAATTAAACAAAGACTTACTTTTAAAAGCTAAGCAATTTGGAATGAGCGATAAAAGGATTGCAACTCTAACAAATAGAGAAGAAGCAGACATTTCTATACTTAGAGATGAATTTAATATACATATCACTCCTCACTTTGTTGATACTTGTGCTGGTGAGTTTAAAGCTTTAACTCCTTATTTATATAATACTTATGGTGAAGAAGCTGAAGGAGAAATACTAAAGGATGAAGGTATAGCAATTTTAGCTAGTGGGCCAAATAGAATTGGACAAGGTCTTGAATTTGATACTTGCTGTTCTCTCTGCTCTTTAACTTATAAAAAATTAAACAGAAAGACTTTAATAATTAACTCAAACCCAGAAACTGTAAGTACAGACTACAATACTAGTGATAGATTATATATTGAAGCATTAAACAGTGAAAGTGTTATAGAAATATTAAAAAGAGAACAAATTAAAGATGTAATAATACAACTTGGTGGTCAAACACCTTTAAATATTGCAGAAGATTTAAGAAATGCTGGTTTTAATATTATTGGAACAAGTGTAGAAGGAATTAATGCTAGCGAAGATAGAGCAATTTTTAAGGAAGCAATTATTGATTTAAATTTAAACCAAGCTAAAAACAGTATTGCCTACAGCAAAGAAGAAGTATTCAATATTTCTGAAAAATTTGGATACCCTGTTCTAGTTAGACCTTCTTTTGTATTAGGTGGTAAAAGCATGTTTATTGCTTATAATGCTACCTCATTAAAAGAATTCTTAGAAACACAGAATGTGATAATTACTCAAGAAAAACCTTTAATAATTGATGAATTCTTAGAAGATGCCTTTGAATATGATTTAGATGGAGTATTTGATGGAGAAAGATTATTTGTAGGTGGTATTTTACAACATATTGAAGCAGCAGGAATCCACAGTGGTGATAGTGCGGCAGTATTTCCTCCTTATAAAATAAAAGAAAAACACCTAATCGAGATGAAAGAAGCTACTTATAAATTATGTAAAAAGTTTAATATTATAGGTCTTGTTAATATGCAATTTGCAATCAAAGATGACACTCTCTATATTATTGAATTAAATCCTAGAGCAAGTAGAACTGTTCCGTTCATCTCCAAATACTCACAAATCAATTTAATTGAAGTTGCTACAAAAGTTTTCTCAAATATCAATCTTATCGAACAGAATTTAGTAAAAGAAAATCAAAAATATGAATCAGGTTCTTGTACAATTGGTTGGGCAATTAAAGAAGCTGTATTCTCCTTCGATAGATTTGTAAACATTGACCCTGTATTAGGCCCTGAAATGAGAAGTACAGGCGAGACAACAGGAAGCGGGACCACTTTTGGCGAAGCTTTTGCTAAGTGTCAAATTAGTTCAGGGAACAAGCTACCAACAAAAGGTAAAGTATTAATCAGTGTAAATAAAAAAGACAGAGAAACAATTTTACCAATTGTAAAAGAATTAATTGGTCTTGGATTTACCATTGCAGCGACTAGAGGAACCGCAAGATATCTTTATGAAAATAAGATATTATGTGAAGTAATGTTAAAAACTAAAGATGGGAATCCTAATATTGTTGATTATATTAGAGCTAAAAAAATTGATTTAATTATTAATACTCCAATGGGATTCCATTCAATAATGAGTAATGATGATTTAAGAAGTGAAGCCCTAAAACAAAAAATTCCTTATACAACTACAACTAGTGCTGCAAAAGCAGCTCTCGATGCAATAAAGTATCTTAAAAAGAACGAATTTAATGTTATGTCTATCAAAAATTTCATCAACTAAAAACAAAAAACTCTTTGTAAGATTTTAAGTCTTACAAAGAGCAATTAATTTAAAATAAATCTATAGTGCAACTATTACATTTAAGTCTTTATCACTCCAATCTGGAGCAAACCATCTATATGTGAAACCAATATATCCACTGAACGAATATCTAAAATCTTTTGCAGTGAAAGAAGTTGGTAGAGGAAGATTACTATTATATGAATCTAACCATAAAGCTTTTCCAGATAGTCCTAAATCCATTGTAAAATATTTCATATTAGCAGCAGATACTCTAACACCTGTATTAAGACCAACACCCCAATAAACTAAAGAATATGGATCAAGAGAAGATTCACTATTATCAACAATAGAGAATGCAGGTCCTAAATTAAAGAAGCTCTCTTGAGTTGTTTCAGTATTTGATCTAATAGATAGACCTACCATACCTTCCATCATGAAAGTACGATTCTCAATAGGAAGTAAATCTAAACTATAATTTACACCAACTGGTACATCCATAAAATATACAGAACCACTAAAATTTGCTCCATATAATAATAAAAAATCATCATTTGCAGCATCATAATCTTGAGTAGCAGTGGTATTGAATAATAAAGATGAATAAATATCATTAAATAAAGGATTTGGACCATCATCATAATAAGATGAGTGAACTATAGTAGTTCTAGCAAACAAACTCATATTAATTAGCAAAACTAAAAAGGTAACAGTTAAAAATTTCTTTTTCATATATAAACTCCCATAAAAAATGTCTACATCTTCATTAACACATAACAACTATATTTAGTTACATAATAATAATCATATATAATGATTTTATTATTAAAGTATATTACTAACAAATACAAGTAAAATTATTTAAAATATGTTATTGCCCCTTTAAACATCAAATTATTAGCTTTATATTCTTTAATATTCTTATATAAATCTTCTCTACATCTCTCAAGATGCCCCATTCTACCTAATATTCTTCCATCTTCATTTGTAATTGCTTCTATAGCAAAAATACTACCATTAGGGTTATAGAAAGTATCCATAGAAGGCTTATTATCAAAATCACAATATTGAGCAGCAATTTGACCATTTTGTATTAGCCTATCAAGATGTTCTTTATTACATGTAAAACGACCTTCTCCATGACTGATTGGAATCAATAAATTATCCCCTACATTATAATGCATTAACCATGGACTTTTATTTGAAGAAATTCTGACATTTATCAAAGATGATTGGTGTTGGTTAATTGTATTATATGTAAGGGTAGGACTAGTTGAATCTATTTTTGAAATCTCAGAATATGGTAATAACCCAGATTTAATTAAAGCTTGGAATCCATTACATATTCCTAAAATTAAACCTTCCCTTTCTTTATATAAATCATTAATTGCTGCAGTAACTCTTGGAGCTTGAATAAAACTGGAAATAAATTTTGCACTACCTTCAGGTTCATCTGCAGAACTAAATCCACCAGGGAAATATAATATTTGGCTATTAGATAATTTCATTGAAAAATCTTTTATACTTTCATCAAGAGTATACTTATTAAAGGTATTAATAATTACCTCTTCAACTTCAGCACCAACATCTCTAAAAGCCTTTGCACTGTCATATTCACAATTAGTTCCAACAAATACTGGAATAATTACTTTTGGTTTAGCAATTTTATTTTTAGCATATAATACATTTTTACATTCATAATCAACATTAGAGATTTCAATATCTTTTTCTTCTACTTTTGTTGGATAAACCTTCTCTAAAACACTTTCTGAAACATTCTGAAGAGTTAATAAATCAATTTTTTCATCTTTATAATTCAAATAATAATCACATATTGTATTACCGATTATATCAAAATTAATAGAAGTATTCTCTAAGGTACTATTAAATTTATTAATATCACTAACTTCTAATACAATGGAACCAATTTTATATTTGAATAAATCAACATCATTTAAAATATTTATTCCTATTCTATTACCAAAACTCATTTGCGTTAGTGCTTCTAAAATTCCACCTCTTTCAATAGAATATGAAGATATTACCAAATCACTATCAATTAATTTTCCAATTTTTTCAAAATATAATTTTACATCATCAATAATTGGCAAAGCTATAACAGTTGAATTATTTTTCATAAATAGAGATGGTTTAACATGTTCAACTTTTGTGGTACCTACAGCAAAAGATACTAAAGTTTTTGGAACATCTAAATCTTCATATGTTCCACTCATTGAATCTTTACCGCCTATAGCCCCTAGTTTCAAATCCATTTGAGCTTTATAAGCTCCAAGTAATGAACTTAATACATTTCCCCATCTTTCACTATCATTTTTCACTGAAGGAAAATATTCCTGCAATGATAAATAAATACTGTTTAAAGGAGCTCCACTAGCAACCAATTTTGATACAGAACTCAATATTGATAAATAACTACCCTTATATGGATTTGAATCAACCAAATTTGGATCAAATCCATAACTCATAAGAGAAACTGTACTAGTGTTAGTGGAAACAGGAATTTTTGCACACATTACCTGCTCTTTACTATTTTGATATTTACCCCCATAAGGCATTAAAACACTAGCCGCACCAATAGTCGAATCAAAAATATTACTTAATCCTTTTTGAGAACAATAATCTAATTTTTGATACATATCATTTAAATAATCTTCAAGATTATCTGATGTGGAGCATTTCTCAAAATCATCATTTTTCTTAATCAAAACATCAGTATATTTTTCACTACCATTTGTATCTAAGAAAGATCTATCAATTGAAACAGCAATCTCATCATTATAAGTCATTGTCAATTTGCCATCATCAGTAATATTTGCGACTACTGTTGCTTCAATATTTTCTTTATTGGCTTCATTAATAATGAACTCACAATCTTTTTCTCTAACAACAATAGCCATTCTTTCTTGAGATTCACTTATAGCAATTTCATCAACACTTAAATTTTCATACTTCAAAGGTACTTTATCTAAATTAATATTTAAAGCAGGAGCTAACTCTCCAATAGCAACACAAACTCCACCAGCACCAAAATCATTACAACGTTTAATAAGTTTTGTTATTTCACCATTTTTAAAGAAGCGTTGCAATTTCCTCTCTTCAATAGCATTTCCCTTTTGAACTTCGGCTCCGCAAGATTGTAAGGATTTTTTATCATGGGCTTTAGAAGAACCTGTAGCTCCACCGATTCCATCTCTACCTGTTCTGCCACCTAATAAAATAACTACATCTCCAGAAATAGGAGTCTCACGAACTACATCTTTTCTCTTTGCGGCCGCAATTACAGCTCCTAATTCTAAATGTTTTGCTTTATAACCACTATGATAAAATTCTTTTACTAAAGAGGTTGCTAAACCAATTTGATTACCGTAACTACTATTTCCTTTTGCTGCAACTTTAGCAATTGTTCTTTGTGGTAATTTATTTTTCATTGTTTGATTAAAAGACTCTCTAGGATCTGAACAACCACTTATTCGCATAGCTTGATAAACATATGCTCTTGAAGATAATGGATCTCTTATAGCTCCACCAATACAAGTAGCAGCTCCACCAAAAGGTTCAATTTCTGTTGGATGATTATGTGTTTCATTTTTAAATAATAACAAGTAATCTTCATCCTTGTTATTTTCATCAACTTTAATATTTATAGAACAAGCATTAATCTCTTCACTTACTTCAACTGCTTTATTATAACCTTCTTTGACTAAAGCTTTTGAAGCAATAGTTGCAACATCCATCAAACAATTAGATTTTTTAGAATTTAACTTTTGCTTTGTGGTTAAATAATCTTCATATGTTTTTCTAATTTGTTCATCTTCTATTAAGACTTCATTAAAAATTGTATTAAAGGTTGTATGTCTACAGTGATCACTCCAATAGGTATCAACAACTTTTAACTCAACAACACTTGGATCTCTATTTTCTTTAATGAAATAACTTTGAAATAGTTTTAAATCATCAATATCCATAGCTAATCCATAACTTTCTCTTAAAGTTATTAGTTTATTTAAATCAAAGCTTATAAAATCATTGATAATCTCGATTTCAGAAATCTTTTTTTCAACTGTCTCAATGTGTTCTCTTTCTATCAAACTTGCTTCATGAGACTCAACAGGGTTTATTAAATATTTTTTTATTTTCTCTAAATCATTTTCTTTTAAAGACCCTTCAAGCGCATATACTGTTGCACTTTTCAATTTAATAGATTTACCTTCAGATAATAAATTAATACATTTTGCAGCAGAATCTGCTCTTTGATCAAATTGACCATCTAGTAATTCTATTGCAAACATGAAAGGATATTTTTGTAATTTATAAAAAACTTCATCTAAATTTATTTCACTAAAAACATATTTAACACTTTTATCAAATAATTCTTCAGTTAATCCTTCAACTTCATATCTATTATATGTAACCAAATTTTCTATCTGTAAATTTAATAATTGATTTAGTTCATCTCTTAAAATTTTATCTTTAAAATTATTTTTTTTCTTTACATAAACAGTTTTAACCATAACTTCCCACTTTATTTTCTTAAGGCTTTTTGTCCAATATCTTTTCTATAGTACATGTTATCAAATTGAATATTTTTTACATCTTCATATACCATATTAATTGAGGTTTCTAACTTAGGAGAGATTGCAGTTAAGCTTAATACTCTACCACCATTTGTATAAATTTTTTTATTTTCAGATTTTATTGCAGAATAATAAACAAAAGAATTCTCAAGTTTTGAAATCTTTATTTCTTTATTTTTTTCATAACTTTCTGGGTATCCACCACTAGCTACAACTAAGTTACATGATGTCATATCACTTACTTCAACATCAATATCATTAAGATTCCCTTTTGTACAGGCCATCATTATTGTTAATAAATCACTTTTTAATAACGGCAAAACAGCTTGAGTTTCTGGATCTCCAAATCGACAATTATATTCAATTACTTTAGCTTTATCTTTTAAAATCATTAATCCAAAATATAAACAACCTTTAAAAGTTCGATCCTCTTGATTCATTGCATCAACAGTTTTATAAAAAATATGATCTTCACAATATTGTTTTATTTCATCAGTATAATATGGATTAGGAGCAACAACTCCCATACCTCCGGTATTCAACCCTTCATCACCATCAAATATTCTTTTATGGTCCATAGAAGAAGTTAAAGGCTTAATATTTTTACCATCACAAAAAGCTAAAATTGAAACTTCATATCCATCTAAATACTCTTCAATAATAATTTTACTGCTACTTTGATTAAACTTTTTGTTATCAATAAAATCTATAATAGTATCAATTGCATTTAACTTTGTTTCACAAATAACTACACCCTTTCCAAAGGCTAAACCATCAGCTTTTATAACAACGGGAAAGCTGCAATTTTCAAGATATTTAATTGCACTATCGCTATCAACAAATGAAGCATATTCTGCTGTAGGAATATTATATTTTACCATTAATTCTTTCGCAAAACTTTTACTTCCCTCAATTATTGCAGCTCTTTTATTTGGTCCAAAAGTTAATATATTTAGTTTTTCTAATTCATCAACTAAACCTAAAACTAAAGGATCATCTGGAGATACAATTGCAAAATCAACTATATGAGTTTCACAAAATTTAATTATTTTATCAAAATCAGTAGTTTTGATATCAAAAGATTCAACTTTTTCTCTTTTGATTCCTGAACCAGGGAGGGCAAATATTTTCTCAATAGATTCATTTTCAAGCAATTTACAAATTATTGCATCCTCTCTACCACCGCCACCAACAATTAAAATATTCACCCTTAAATCTCCTAATGATGGAATAATCTTAAATGACTAAATGCCATAACCATATTTAAATCATCACAAGTTTTAATAACCTGTTCATCACGAATAGAACCACCAGGTTGAACAATATAATCAACCCCGCTTCTATAAGCTCTGAAAATATTATCTTCAAATGGGAAAAAAGCATCAGAGGATAAACTAACACCTCTAATATTTTTCAAATATTCAGCTTTCTCTGCCTCAGTTAACTCTTCAACTGGAGAAGTAAAATATTGTGCAAGAGTTTCTTCATTAAATAAATCAATCTCTCTCTTTTCATTTAAATATTGTTCAATAACATTATCTTTTGTATTTCTAGATAGTTTTTCTTTAAAAGGAAGATTTAATACTTTTGGATGAGTTCTTAATAACCATCTATCAGCTTTATCTCCGGCTAATCGAGTACAATGGATTCTACTTTGTCCACCAGCACCAACACCAATTGTCTGCCCTCTATAAGCATAACAAACTGAATTAGATTGAGTATATTTAACTGAAATTGATGCAACAATTAGATCAATAATTGCACTTTCATCTAAATTAGTATTCTTTGTTACAATTTCTTCTAAATATGATTTATCAAAAATTACATCATTTCGATCCATTTCAAATGTAATTCCAAAAATTTCTCTTTTTTCACTTTTAGGTGGTAAATAATTTTTATCTATTTGAATTACTGTGTAAGAACCATTTCTTTTCTTTTGTAAAATTTCTAATGCTTTTTCACTATAGCTTGGAGCAATAACACCATCGGAAACTTCTCTTCTAATGCATTTTGCAGTACTTTCATCACATTCTCTAGATAATGCTACAAAGTCGCCAAAAGAAGAAAGTCTATCTGCACCTCTGCTTCTAGTATAAGCAACAGCTAAATCACTTAATTCTTCCTTAACAAAATACATTTTTTTCTCAGCATCATTTAGTGGATAATAGACACTTGCCCCTGCAGGACTAACATGTTTAAACGATGCAGCTGCTGGTAAATCCAAAGCTAAATCTAATTCTCTAACTAATTGATAAGAGTTTAAGGCATCCATTAAATTAATATATCCAGGATTACCATTTAAAACTTTAATTGGCAAATTTTCAGCATAAATCTTTGCATTCTTTTGATGTGGATTACATCCATATTTTAAATTAATTGTGTCCATTATTATTTATCCCCATTTGTATTTATTATTATATCTTCACTATTACCATCTTTATATTTCAAACCATATAAAGAAATCTTATTTGCGTCATTTTGAGCTGCAAAAACTTTTTCTGTTAATTCTTTAATATCGCTTATTTTTGGTAAACTTACTTCAATAGGTTCCCCTACAAATGATTTTAATGGGTTAGTATTTTCACTATAAGTGGTAATAATTAAAGCTGTATTTTTTTCAATTTTTTCATAATTGAAGTAATAACGTCTAACTCCTTCCATACCTCTTTTTAGAATTGCTATTTTAAGTTTTTCTAAATCATTATCCTTAAAAGTTATTAAAGAACTAATTCTAGGAGTATAATTTGGAGCATCATCTTCATATTCTCTAGTATCTAGAGCAGCTTCAAAGGTTTGATTATTTTTTAAATAGTTATGGATTGTATCACTTTGATCACCATTAGTTACTATAAATCCATTTTCCAAAGGAATAACAGCATTATAAATTATTAAGCTAGGATCTTTTAAAAGACTTTCATCAAAAGCTTTAGTTTTAACAACTCCATCATCTTTTACAAAAATTCTATTTTTAGAATGAGTACTACGTCCCATAATTCCATAACAGAAAAAAATCGAATCATCATCTAATCTTCCAATAGTAATATTTCTTCCTGGATATTCTAAAGATGAATAAAAATCAAAAATATCAATCATAAACCTTCCTTTGATAACATATCAATTGCTTTTGGCAAAATAATCCATTCGGCCTCTTCCATAATTCTTTTTTGAAGAGTTGGTGCATCATCTCCATCTTTTACTTCAACAGCTTTTTGTAAAATTATTTTTCCACCATCTGGAATTTCATTTACAAAATGAACTGTTGCACCACTAACTTTAACGCCCTTTTCTAAAGCTGCCTCATGAACCTTCAGTCCATAAAACCCTTTACCACAGAAACTTGGAATTAAAGAAGGATGCACATTAATTATTGGTTTATTATATGAAATAATGAATAAAGAGGAAAGAATTTTCATAAACCCAGCTAAAACTACTAAATCAATTTTTCGACTAATTAAAAGATTTAATAATTCTTTCTCAAATTCAACTTGCTTTTTTGCATCAATAATAAAACCTTCAACACCATATTGTTTTGCCACTTGTAATGCATATGCATCACTTTTATTGCTAATTACACAAGATATATTAGCTTTTTGCAAATTTCCCTTTGATTTTGCCTTCAAAATTGCTTCTAAATTTGTTCCTCTCCCAGAAACTAAAACAGCAACATTTAACATAAAACTATTTTTTCCTCACCCTTAACAATCTGACCAATCAAATAACAATCATCTACTAAGGATTTAACTTTTTCACTATCATTTTTATCAACAATAAAAATCAATCCAACCCCTTGATTGAAAGTATTAAACATAGTTGTTTCATCAAGATTTCCCTCTTTTTGAATAACTTTAAAAACGTCTAATACATTAATATTGTTCTTATAAACTTTTGCACATAAACCAGCTTTAATAGTTCTTGGAATATTTTCAAAAAATCCGCCTCCAGTAATATGAGAGACACCCTTTAATTCAACATTTTCTTGTAATTTTAAAATATCTTTAACATAAATTCTGGTTGGTTCTAATAAATAATCAATTAATGGTTTATCAATATCATCATAAACTTTATATAAAGATTCTTTAGTATGGAAGATTTTTCTAACAAGTGAAAATCCATTTGAATGCACACCAGAAGATGGAATAGCAAAAATTAAATCACCTTCTTTAACTTTTTCACCATCAATCATCTTATCTTTATCAACAACCCCAGTTGCAAATCCAGCCACATCAAATTCACCAATCTTATAAAAACCTGGCATTTCAGCTGTTTCTCCACCAACTAAACTACATTGAGAATCAATACAACCATCACACATACCTTTTACAATTTCTTCAATTTGTTTAGGATTGTTTTTACCGACAGCGATATAATCTAAGAAAAATAAAGGTTTAGCACCAGTACAAATAATATCATTAACACACATAGCTACACAGTCAATTCCAATAGTATCAAATTTCTGAGCTAGAAAGGCTAACTTTAATTTTGTACCTACACCATCAGTTCCACTAACAAGAACAGGATTGTTTATACCACTTAAATCTAGATTAAATAAAGAAGCAAAGCCTCCTAAGGAACTTAAAACATTAGAGTTATAAGTTTGCTTAACTTTTTCTTTAATTAAACGAACACTTTCATATCCGGCTTCTAAATCGACACCAGCGTCTTTATACATTTCATTAGTTTTCATAAAACTTCCTTAATCTTCTAAATGAGATTTTAGTTTTTCGCCATTAGGCTTAATAGGATATTTACCGCTAAAGCAGGCTGTACAAAATCCAATATTTTCTTTTGCTAAATTAACTACATTTTTTACACTTAAGAATTCAAGTGAATCTGCATTCAAGATGTCTCTCATTTCTTCTTTGGTATATTTACAAGCGAATAAATTATCTTTGCTATCTATATCTGTTCCAAAGTAGCAAGGGTTTAAGAACATAGGAGCTGAAGATCTAAAATGAACTTCTTTTGCTCCAGCATCTCTCAAGAGTTTAACAATTCTTACACTTGTAGTGCCACGAACAATAGAATCATCTATTAAAACAACTCTTTTACCTTTAATAACGGATTCGACTACATTTAATTTGATTTGAACTGAAGAATTTCTTTGTGTCTGTTTAGGTTGAATGAAGGTTCTTCCAATATATTTATTTTTTATTAACCCAACACCGTAATTGATTCCACTTGCTCTAGAATAACCAATTGCTGCTAATATTCCTGAATCAGGAACACCAATTACAACATCTGCATCGATAGGATTTTCTTTAAATAAATATTCCCCAGCTTTTAAACGTGCATCTAATACATCAATATCATCTATTTTACTATCAGGTCTGCTAAAATATAAAAGTTCAAAAACACATAAGCTTCTCTTATATTTATTACAATGAGTTTTAATAGATTTTACTTGGCCTTTATTAATACTAATAATTTCACCAGGTTCGACACTTCTAATATATTTTGCATTTATCGCATCAAAAGCACAGGTTTCACTAGCAAATACATATCGATCATTCAATTTCCCCATAACAAGTGGCCTAAAACCTCTAGGATCTCTTGCAACTATTAATTTATAAGGGGTCATGATTACTAATGAATAAGCACCTTTTATCTCATACATTGTTTTTTCAATGGCTTCTTCAATTGAATCACTTTTTAAACGATTTTTTGTTATTAAATAGGCAATTACTTCTGTATCACTAGTAGTTTGAAATATTAGCCCTTTTGATTCTAGTTTATCTCTTAGTATATGATCATTAACTAAGTTACCATTATGAGCCAATGCCATTTTACCTTCTTTATGATTAACTAAAAGAGGTTGTACATTTTGCCTGTTATTATTTCCTGTAGTGCCATATCTAACATGAGCAATAGCAATTGAACTCTTTGGAAGTTTTTCTAAATTTCTTTTAGTAAAAACTTCACTGACTAGTCCAACATCTTTATAAATTGATAAAGAATCTTTATTATTGGTACAAATACCACAGCCTTCTTGCCCTCTATGCTGTAAAGCATAAAGAGCTAAGTAACTAGTATTTACAATGTCTAAAGTATCGTCAGCTTCACTTATTGCAAAAACACCACATTCTTCTCTAAGTTTATCGAACATTTTTATTTCATTATCCTAGATTGAACTTCAATATAAGCATCTTCAACTTGGCCTAAATCTCTTCTGAATCTATCTTTATCTAATTTTTTACGTGTTTGAGAATCCCAAAATCTACAAGTATCAGGAGAAATCTCATCAGCTAAGTAAATTTTACCTTCTTTGTCTTTACCAAATTCAAGCTTAAAATCAACAAGGATAATACCTTTATCAATTAATTCTTTTTTCAAAATTTCATTAATTCTTAAGCTATATTCACTAACTAAATCAATTTCATCCTTTGTTGCAATTTCTAAAGAAGTAATATGAGAAATATTTAACATTGGATCATTTAAACTATCTTCTTTATAGCAAAATTCTACTACAGGAGTTTTTAATTCAAAACCTTCTTCAATACCAATTCTTTTTGATAGAGAACCTGCAACAATATTCCTTACAATAACTTCAAGAGGAATAATCTTTAATTTTTTTACTAAAGTTTCTCTTGGGCTAATCTCTTCAACTAAATGAGTAGGAATACCCTTTGCTTCAATTATTTTCATAAAATAATTGCTTAATTGATTGTTGATAATACCTTTGTTTTCAATTGTACCTTTTTTTACACCATTGAAAGCTGTTGCTGAATCGCTGTAATCAACAATACATAAATTTTCATCATCTGTTTGATAAACCTTTTTAGCCTTACCTTGATAAAGTAAATCCAATTTTTTCATTTTTACCACTCCAATAAAAAAATCCCGTAAAAAATTTACAGGATTTGCTTTAGTTTCTCATTAGCTTCTAATGAAGATTTTTTATTTTGTTTTCTAAAATTGATTAAGCGTGACAATACTTCTTTATTTTCCAATGCTATAATCTGAGCACTCAAAAGGGCAGCATTCTTACTCCCGTCTATTGCTACAGTAGCTACAGGAATCCCGCTGGGCATCTGTACACTTGAAAGAAGCGCATCCATACCGTTTAAAGAAGATGATATCGGGATTGCTATGACTGGTATCAAGGTGTTAGACGCAACAATACCTGCTAAGTGTGCAGCCATACCTGCTGCGCAGATTACCACGCTATACTCCTTATCCGCACTCTGTGCAAATTCTAAAGTTTCCATGGTAGTTCTATGTGCACTTAAAACTTTAACTTCATAAGGAATTTCTAGTTCCTTTAGAATAATTAAAGCACCCTTAACTTTGTCGAAGTCACTAAGACTTCCCATCAGTATTGCAACTTTATTTATCATAATTGTAAATACCTCGTCATAGGTGTACATTATATAAAAGAAAAAATAAATGCAACACTTTTACAACACAAATATTACAATTTTATTAAAAATGTAATAAATAAATAAACATTTAACGATTTAGCAACACTTTTGTTGCAAAAACCATTATCTAGTACTATAAATTATTTAAAATCTTTTTTGAACATTAAATAAAAAAATAACAAATATTTATCACAAATAACTAAATTCTTTTAGTTTCATAAAGTTTTCTTAACAAATATTTTCTATATTTTATATATAAATATTACCAATAGATTCTATTCTTTAAAAATATTTAGTAATTGTTAATTTTGTGTTAAATAGGGGGTAAACTATTGCAAAATTATTAAACTAAAGCCTAAAATTATCACATGAATAACAAAATATTAATAATTGAAGATGACAAAAGTATTTCTAAATTATTAAGCTTTCACTTACAATCCGAAGGCTTTAGTACAGAAAACGTCTATGATGGTCAAGCGGCTATTGATGCACTAACAAAAAACAGTTATGAATGCATTATCTTAGATTTAATGCTTCCATATATAAATGGATTTGAGATTCTAAAAATTGCTAGATATAAATTAGATATAAAAACTCCAATTATTATTTCTTCAGCAAAAAGTGATGATAGTGATATTATTTCTGCAATTGAACTAGGAGCTGACGATTATCTAACAAAACCATTTAGCCCTAAAATATTATCTGCTAAAGTTAAAGCTGCCTTGAGATTGTTAAAAAGAACGAACGAAGATGAAGATAATACAGCAATAAGTGATAATGGTATTAATATTGATACATCAAAAAGAATCTGTTTAATTGATAATAATCCAATAATCTTAACTGCTACAGAATTCAATTTAATAGCTTTGTTAATTCAAAATCCTGAAAAAGTTTATTCTCGGGAGAAATTAATTACTAAAATTAAAGGATCTGATTATCCTGTCACAGAAAGAGCAATTGATGTTCAAATCGTTGCACTTAGAAAAAAATTAAAACATTATGGAAGTAGAATAAAAACTGTCTGGGGTGTTGGTTATAAATATATAGGAGATTAGTTAGTGAAATTTAAAAAGCAAATTTCCCTTTTATTGTTTTGTACTATTATATTGGTTTTAGGTTCTTCTTTCTTCTCTTCTAGAAAAGTATTTACAAACATAATTACATCTGAAGAAAAAGAAACATTAAAACAACAAGCCTTATTTTTAGATTCTTTTGAAACAATTGATAATAATACTTTAAAGAATTTTTCATTAGCAAATAAACTTAGAGTAACCCTTATTAATACAGATGGTGTGGTAATCTTTGATAGTGAAAAAGATCCTAGTCAAATGGATAATCATTTTTATAGAGAAGAAATAAAACAAGCTAGAGCCAATGATGTTGGATACAGTAAAAGAACAAGCAAAACTACAGAAGATGATACTCTATATTGTGCAATTTATTCAGCAACAAAAAATATTTATATAAGAGTTGCTGCCCCTCTATCAAAATTTTCATTTTTAAATTCTCAATTCTTATATGCAATCTTACCCATATTAGCAATTATTATAAGTATTGTTAGTATAGCTCTTTATCTAATATTAAGGTATTTATTTATTCCAATTGAATCTTTAGTTGAAGTTAGTAAAGATTATGCAAAAGGAGATTTAAGTTCAAAAACACATATAACATCTCCTCTAGAAATAAAAGAACTCTCGCAAACTCTAAATTACATGGCAGAAGAATTACAAACAATTATTTCTAATCTAGAAAGAGAGAAAAATGAGTATGCTCTAGTTCTTGAATCCATGCAAGAAGGTGTTATTTTCTTAAATTTAAATAAAGAAATTGTATTATGTAATAAAGCTGCAGTTAAAATTTTGGGAAAAGTTATTTCCAAAAATATGTTTATAAGAGATATCATTAGTGATATCGATTTAAATACAAAAGTAAACAATGCACTAAATAATTTTGAAAAAAGTGAATTAGAATTATGCTTCTATAAAAACTATACTGGTGATATGGCTCAGTTATATGGAAAAGGAAAAGAGAAGAATTTACACATAAACATCAACTGTATGGAAAGAAACGATGTCTGCGAAGGAGTTCTATTAACTATAGTTGATACGACAGAAATAAACAGATTAGAACGGATTAGAAAAGACTTTGTTAGCAATGTTTCTCATGAGTTAAAAACACCATTAACAGCAATTGGTGGATTTACAGAAATTTTAATTAATAGCCAATTAAGCGATGAACAAAGACTAGATTTCTACCAAGATCTATTTATCAATTATAAAAATATGAAAGCTATTATTGAAGATTTATTATTATTATCTTCATTAGAGAAAGATAAAGCAAAACCAGCTATGGATGAAATACCTGTTGAATCAATAGTTGAAAGCGTTATAAAAACAGCTACACCTTTAGCAAATAAGAAGAATATTTCTATCAAAAAAGACTATCTGAAGAATTTAGAAATTTATTGTAATGAAGGCTTAATTCGTCAAGCTTTGATTAATTTAGTAGTCAATGCAATAAATTACAGCCCTGAAAACAGCAAAGTTACAATAAGTGTAAGTGAAAAGAAATATGAGATAATATTTAAAGTAATTGATAATGGAATTGGAATTCCTAAAGCTGATATCAATAGAATCTTTGAAAGATTTTATAGAGTTGATAAAAATAGATCTAGAGATAGTGGAGGTACTGGCTTAGGACTCTCTATTGTTAAGCATATAGCATTATTACATTCTGGAGATATAAAAGTTGAAAGCGAAGAAAACAAAGGTTCCACTTTCATTTTCACCATTTCTAAAACAAATAACGTGCTAACATCTTTATTTAAAAAAAGCGATCTTATGTATAAAGCTTAAATTTAAATAAAGAGATTTATATATATCTACAAACTAAAGGCATTTGCCTTTAGTTTTTTTATCAACCAATCAAATGAACTTTTTATAAAGAATTATAAACTCTATATTAATTAATCCATTAGGAAATATATTTATAAGTCAAGTGGAATAAGAGATTTATTATTGGCTAAAAGAGCAATAAAAATGCTGCTATATAATCAATAGCAGCAAAAAATCAAACTAACTAATCTTAATTTAAGTGAGGTTTTACACCTTCATCCATATAGACTACCCAAGAACAAATATTAGTTATATGATCTCCAACTCTTTCTAATTCAATTACTAAATAATAATAACTATACATATTTTGTCTTAAATTTATATCTTCAAATGGACCACACTCTAAAATTTGTGACTTTAATAGTTCACGTCTCTTATCAACTTCATCATCCATTTTTGCAACTTCTTTTGCTTGTTTAGAATCAATTTTTATTAAAGCATCAACTGCTCCTCTAAACATATCAGCAACAATATTTGACATTTCAATAATACCATTAACTATTGATATGGCCCTTTCATCATTGCAAGAAGTATCTTTACCTACCATTTTTGCTAAATGAGTTGCATGATCTCCCATTCTTTCTAAACTAGTAACTATTTTTAATCCTGCAATAACTTGTCTCATATAATGACCATATGGAGCTTCACTAATTAATAATCTAACGGCATCACTTTCAATCATATCTCTTAATTGATTGATAAAGAAATCTTCTTTTATTACAGCATTAGCTAATTTTACATCATTATTTTCCATTGCCATGGTAGCTTTTAAAATTGCTTGTTCAACTCTTGTTACCATTTGCATTAGCAATTCTCTATAAAACATAATTTTTTCATCTATTTGATAAACTTGTTTCTTATCCATATATTTAACCTCCGGCCTAACCAAATTTTCCTGAAATATAATCTTCTGTTCTCTTATCTCTTGGATTTAAGAAAACTTCACTAGTTTCTCCACTTTCAACTAAATAACCTCTTCTTTTCTCATCAATTAAAAAGAAAGAAGTCACATCAGAAACTCTTGAAGCTTGTTGCATATTATGCGTTACAACAATAATGGTGTATTCTTTTTTTAGATCAATCATTAATTCTTCAATTTTAGCTGTAGAGATAGGATCTAAGGCACTTGTAGGTTCGTCCATTAATACAACATCAGGATTAACAGCTAATGTTCTGGCTAAGCAAAGTCTTTGTTGTTGTCCGCCTGATAAACCTAAAGCACTTGAATGCAATCTATCCTTTACTTCATCCCATAAAGCAGCTTGTTTTAATGACTTTTCAACAATTTCATATAACTCACCTTTTTTATATTTCTTATACAATTTAGGGCCATAAGCTATATTATCAAAAATTGTCATTGGAAAAGGATTTGGTTTTTGGAAAACCATACCAACTCTTCTTCTCAATTCCAAAATATCCATATCACTATAAATATTTTTACCTTCAAATAAAACTTCACCTTTTATAGAAACACCATCAATTAAATCATTCATTCTATCAAGAACTCTTAAAAAAGTACTTTTACCACAACCTGATGGCCCAATAAAAGCTGTTATGGAATTCTTTTTAATTTCCATATTAACCTTTTTTAAAGCTTGATGATCGCCATACCATAAATCTAAATCAGTTACTTTAAATAAATGTTCATTCATCTATTTTATTTCCTTTTTCATAATCAACTTTGTTATGCTATTTATAATTAAAACTAAAACTATTAAAACTAAAGCCGAAGCAAAAGCTTCATCTATAGATCCACCTTCGGTAATTATTAAATAAATATGTTGTGCTAATACTCTAGAAGAACTCTTAAGTCCTGTTGCAAAAGAAGTTGAAGATCCAATTGTAAAAATTAATGCAGCAGTTTCACCTATTGCTCTACCAATTGCTAAAACAATACCTGTTGTAATACCCTTTGAAGCACTTGGTAATATTATCTTGAAAATTGTTTCAATTTTTGTGGCACCTAAACCTCTACTTGCTTCAATTAAAGAGGGGCTTACACTTCTAATAGCTTCTTCACTAGTTCTCAATATTGTAGGTAAAATCATTAATGAAATTGTTAACACACCACTTATTAATGAAAAACCAAAACCTAATAATTGTACAAAAACTAATAACCCAAATAAACCAAAGATAATTGAAGGAACTGCAGCTAATAAATCAATGCCAGCTTTTATTATAGTTGTTAATCGTCCTTTTTTTGCATATTGAACTAAATAAATTGCTCCAGCTACAGAGATAGGAGTTGCAATTAATATTGTAAGTAAAACCATAACTAAAGTGTTATAAATAATACTTAATATGCCACCATATTTTCCTTCTTCTTCACTTTCACTTAATAAATAATGAAGTTTCAAATTCCTTTTAGATACTTCATGGAAGACTTTTAATTTACTTATATTTAAGCCTGAATCAACCGCCTCTTGGTAGGATGTTGCATCAACTATCTTTACAGCTCCATTAACATTCTCTACCTGGTTAATCGAATTTACTAAAGTAATATCAATTGGAGGTCCATTCAATTCACTCCAATTCTTATAATTACTCTCTAGTAAGGCATTAACTTCTTCTTGTTTTAGGTTACCTATTTTTTTATTCTCATAAAGACTCATTACTTCAGGATTTACAGCTATAACCATATCGCTAATTGTAACTGAATTAAAACCTTTTAAATCTGAACCTTTATTTAAAATTAATAAGGCCCCTTCATCTGCTTTCAAAGATTTAATTAAATCTTTTTGATCTTTTATTGAAGCACTATCTACTATATGTATATAGTCTTCTTCTAAATCACTACTGTCTACTAATAAATATTTTTCTAAATATGGGAATAAAGAAGAATCAATATATAAATTGATATCTCTATTTAAATTACTTATTTTTCTTAAAGAATATACTCTACCTTCAACTATTTTTTTCAAAGTAAAATAATCAAGTTCATCCAAATTAGAATTTTTATTTGAATATATTTCAAAAGGTAATTCTGTATTAACTTGATCTGTTACTTCCCTTTCAACTAATTTATTACTATATAAGCCTCTATAAATTAAATATGAAAGCATTAGAGCGAGTATTAAAATTGTTAAAATTGAAAATCCTTGAATAAGAATTAATGCAATTTTGTTAGTATTTTTTCTGTTCATTCACCTGCTCCAACTTTACTTTTGTTTGAGATAAATACAACTACAAAATTTAATAATAAGATGAAAATGAATAATAACATTGCTGTTGCAAACAATGCAGATAAATGAGTGCCTTCAGCATAACTCATATCAGTAATAATATTCATTGTAAGAGTTCTACCCATATCAGTCGGAGATTTTGCAAAAACTGCAGCATTACCACCAACTAACAATACAGCAGTAGTTTCTCCAATTGCTCTACCTAGTGCCAAAATAATTGAAGTAACTATCCCATTTACAGCAGAAGGAACAACAACTTTATATATTGTTTGCCATTTTGTTGCACCCATTGCTATTGAAGCATTTCTTAATGCATCTGGAACACTTCTTATCGAAACTTCACTAATATTTATAATAGTTGGTAAAATCATTATTGCTAAAATAATACTAGCAGATAATAAACTATAACCATTTCCCCCAAAGATATTTCTTACAGCCGGAACTACTATTGCAATACCAAATAAACCATAAATAATAGAGGGAATTCCTGCTAATAACTCAATTGTATTTCTAATGATCTTAGATAATTTACCTTTTGCGAATTCACTCAAGAATATCGCTGTTGAAAGACCAATTGGTAAAGCTAAAACAATTGAGATTAAGACTACTTCAAAACTTGCTATTATAAATGCTGCAATTCCATAACTTGGTATATCTGCAGAAGGTCTCCAGTTTAAAGAAAAAAGAAAATCTTTTAAAGGAACCTTTCCAAAAAATGGAATACCTTGATTTACTATATAAAGAGTAATTGCTATTACAGCTATAATAGAAACTAGAGCACAAAGTAGTAAAATAATTTTACTACTTTGCTCAATAACTCTACGTTTATTGTTATTATTTTCTCTTGCCATACTTTAACTAGTTAAGTGGAATAAATTCGCATTCTTCAACAATTGATTGACCTTTTCTTGATAGAAGAAAGTCAATGAAATCTTTTTCAACTGTTCCGTCTTTTGGTTCTCCAATAGTTACTACATATAATGCTCTACTAATTGGATATGATTTATTAAGTACATTAGTTGGAGTTGGATCTACACCATCAATGCTTAAGATTTTACCACCAGCATTTGTAATGATGCTATTAAAAGCCATTCCAATGTAACCAATTGAACCAGGAGTTGAAGCAATCTTTGTTGCTACTTCACCATTTTCTTTTGCGATTATTGCATTCTTAGTTGGTTCTTTACCCTGTGAATCTAAAACGATTTCATTAAAAGATCCGTAAGTTCCTGAAGTTTCATCTCTTTCAATCAATTCAATCTTCATATCTTTACCACCAACTTCACTCCAGTTAGTAATTTCACCACTAAAGATAGCTGCTAATTGTGCAATTGATAAGTTACTTACGTTTACTGAAGAGTTAACACCAACAGATAAACCATCTAAAGCGATAGTTGTTGGTACACAATTTTGATCTACTTCACTTGATTTTAATTCTCTAGAAGAACCTGCTAAAGATAAAGTACCTGCAATTAACTGTTTGATACCAGTAGAAGAACCTAAAGTTTCATAACCTAATTTAACTGAAGGATTTTCTTTCTCAAATTCAGGAATTGCTGACTTTGCAATTGGAGCAACTGTAGAAGATCCTCCAAATGTGTAATTTTTAACTTGTTTTTCTGTTGTTTCACCTTGGCCTTGAGCAAATAAAGCGAAACTTGTCATTGTTACTAATAAAATTAAGAATAATTTTTTCATTTTTATCTCCTATTTTTTAATTAGAAGATAAAGAAAAATTGTTAATGAAATTATAATGAATTGTTAGAAAAGTGTTAAATATGCTTTTTTTTAACTTATTTTAGAAAAAAAATATTAAATATTTGAACAATCTCTTAACAAAATATAGAAACCTTTATAAATATGAGGCCGAATATTTATCTAAATACCACAAGATGCTATCATCCTCTTTTTCTATTGCTGTAGCTGGCAAAGTCTTGTTTTTATTTATAATAATCTGACTAATAATATTAGCTTTACTCTCGCCCAAAGCTAAGAAAATTATTCTTTTAGAATTATTAATCACATTTTTTGTCAATGTTAATCTAGTTTGATTTGTTTTTGGATGATAAGTCTTTATTACTATTTCATTTGAATCTAATTTACTTAAATCATTTGGGAATAATGAAGCAGTATGGCCATCTTCACCAACACCCAAAATAACTAAATCAAAGCTTGGATAACCATTTTTAAAATCAACATTTTCTTTAATATTATTTATTGAATCTAAAATTGCTTTGTTTTGATCTGCCTGTTTTAACATTGGAAAAACATTTGATTTTCTTATAATCCCACTTTCAATTAAAATTCTTGAGAAATTACCAAAATTACTTTGATCACTTTCAACATCTACATATCTTTCATCAACCCAAAAGAATTTTAAATTAATAAAATCAGAAGGAAGAAAAATATTTCTCATAATCTCAAACAGTAAAATTGGAGAAGAACCTCCAGAAATTGCGATATTAGCTTTTTCCTTATTTAATTTCTTTAAAATTAAAGCAATATCAAAACAAGCATTATATTTATCTTCAAAGATCTTTATATTTTTCATATTTTTCATACTCTATAACTCACAATATTTACCATCACTTAAATCTTTACATGGAAATCTCCAGTGATGATTTTTCTCTGAAAGATTATTCTCAATATATTGAGGCCCCCAACTTCTTGCAGGATACCCATAAAGAGGTATATCTTCATTATCCTTCCAAGCATCTAATATTGGTTGAACAAACTTCCAAGTCAATTCAATTGCATCATTTCTTTGATACAATGTGGGATCATTTATTACACAATCATATAAAAGTCTTTCATAAGCTTCAGGAATTTCAGTCTCTTGTAAAGATTTATAATGGAAATCCATTTTTACAGGTTGAACTTTAAATCCAGCCCCTGGAACTTTCATTTGGAAAGTGACTAAAAATCCTGCATCAGGCTGAATTCTAATTACTAACTGATTATGCTCTTGTGCAATCTCATCATTATTCTTAAAAATACTATGAGGATTAGCCTTATAATGAATTACTACTTCAGTAACATTTGTTGCTAAAGCTTTTCCAGTTTTAATATAAAATGGGATTTCACTCCATCTCCAGTTATCAATATAGCATTTCATAGCGACATAAGTTTCTGTTTTAGAGTCTTTATCAACGCCTTTTTCATCTCTATAGGCTAACTGTTTTACCCCTTTATAAAATGAATCGACATATTGACCTCTTACTACATATTTAGGAACATCTTCTTTACTAATAGGTCTAAGAGATTGAAAAACTTTTACCATCTCATCTCTTAAAGCTTTCGAACTAGTATTAATTGGTGGTTCCATTGCAATTAGGGCTAAAACCTGAAGAAGATGATTTTGTACCATATCTCTTAAGGCTCCAGCTTTTTCATAATATCCTGCTCTAGTTCCAACAGATAAAGACTCTGCTGAAGTAATTTCTACAAAATCAATATAATTTCTATTCCATAAAGGCTCAAAAATACCATTAGCAAAACGAGTTACTAATATATTTTGTACCGTTTCTTTTCCTAGATAATGATCAATTCTAAAAATTTGACTTTCGTTGAAAAATTCATGTAAATCATTATTTAAATCTATTGCACTCTTTAAATCATGGCCAAAAGGTTTTTCTATTATAACCCTCTTAAAGCCATCCTCTTCTTTAGTTAATCCTGTTGAATATAATTTTGATGCAACAGTACAATAAAGATGTGGAGCAATGGCAAAATAATAAACAAAATTTTGTTTTTCATATTTTGCATTTAAAAACTGTTTTAAATCTGCATAATCTATATTATGGACTAAATCTATTTTAAAATAATCAATATTTAAAACAAATTTTTCCACTTCATCTTTTCTAAAGCCTCTATTTAATAATGACTCTTCTATTTGATGCCTAAAATCTTGATCACTTATATCTCTTCTACCAACAGCCAAAATATTATATTTTGTATCAAACATTTTTTTTGTATATAATTTAAACAATGCAGGAATCAATTTTCTTTGTGCTAAATCACCACTAGCACCAAAAATAACAAACACAAATGGTTCTTTCATCAATAATTCCTCCTAAACAGAATAATTTGTTGAGGATGTATCTCCACCTTTTTCTGTCCAATTTGTATGGAAAGTTTTACCTCTTTGTTGGTCAACTCTCTCATAGGTATGAGCTCCAAAATAATCTCTTTGAGCTTGAATTAAATTAGTTGGAAGATTACTACTTCTGTAACTATCAAAATATGATAGAGATGAACTTAATGCAGGAGTAGCTACACCATTTAAAGCAGCTAATGCTACAATAGATCTCAAACCACTATGAAATTTTAAAACAATATTTTTAAAATAATCATCTAAAAGTAAATTATTTAGACTAGAATTATTTTTATAAGCATTACTGATATTATTTAAAAATGAGGATCGAATGATACATCCACCGCGCCACATCAATGCAATATCACTTAAATTTAAATTCCAGTTATTGTTATCCGATTCTTTTTTTATTAAATCAAAACCCTGTGCATAAGAAATTATCTTAGCTACAAATAAAGCAGCATACAAATCTTCAATTGTTTTTTCTTGATTAAAATCACTTTCAATTCTTATTGAAGAATATTCTTTATTTGCTATTAATCTTGAATCAACATCACTACTAATAACTCTTGCATAAACAGCTTCAGTTATTAGAGACAAGTCAACTCCATTATCCAAAGCATTAATAGCAGTCCATTTTCCTGTGCCTTTTTGACCTGCTGCATCCAATATATTTTCAACTAAAGGAGTATTATCTTCATCATAATATTTTAAAATATTACTTGTAATCTCAATCAAATAAGAATTTAATTCCTTTTTATTCCAATCTTCAAATATATCATGCATTTTTGGATATGATAATTTCAAAACCTTTCTCATAACATCATAGACTTCACTAATTAATTGCATATCACCATATTCAATGCCATTATGAACCATTTTTACAAAATGGCCAGCACCATCAGGACCAACCCAATTACAGCAAGGTTCATCATTTTCAACCTTTGCACTAATGCCTTGTAAAATAGGTTTTAAATTAGTCCAAGCTTCAATATTTCCACCCGGCATAATAGAAGGTCCATTTAATGCGCCTTCTTCTCCACCAGAAACACCAGCTCCGATGTATAAAATTCCTTTTGCATTTACATATTTAATTCTTCTATTTGTATCTTTATAATTAGAATTTCCACCATCAATAATAATATCACCAGGCTCTAAATAATTTAATAAAAGATCAATATTTTTATCAACAGCCTCACCTGCTCTTACCATCATCATTATTTTTCTAGGTCTTTCTACTTTATTTACTAATTCTTCTATCGAATAAGTTGGAATAATATTTTTCCCGTTTGCTCTAGTAGTAATAAATTTATCAACTTTTTGGATAGTTCTATTAAATACAGCAACACTATATCCTTTACTTTCTAAATTTAAAACAAGGTTCTCCCCCATTACTGCTAAACCAATTAATCCAATTGTTGCTTTCATTTACAAGCCTCCAATTTTACTTCTTATATATAAAAGATATAACAAAAAACAAAAGAACAAAGTGATATTATCACTAATTAATCATATACCAAGAATTAGCAATTATAAAGACAAAAAAAGGATTAGAAGTATATTTCTAATCCCTATATAGTTTTAATTAATAATTAATTAATATTTAAATGTACTTTTTAACATCCTCAATGAATTTTTTGACTATTTCATTAGGTGTATCCCAAGAAATACACAATCTAACTGCAGAATTATTTTCATCTATAAATTGCCAAGTATAAAATAAATATTCTTTTCTTAATTTTTCAATTAATTCATTATCAAAAATAGGAAAAAGTTGATTACTTTCCACTGGAACTAAAAATTTAATATTAAGTTTTTTTAATTCATCTGCAATATATTTTGCATTTTTATTAGATTTTGCACCAAGTTTTATATATAAATCATCTTCAAATAAGGCTTCATACTGTAATGAAATTGAGAATCCTTTAGCTAATAAAGCACCTCTTTGTTTTAAATTATATCTAAAATCTTTTTTATAGTTTTCATTAGAAATAACTAAACATTCACCAAATAATGCACCATTTTTTGTACCACCTATATAGAAAAGGTCACATAAATTTGGTAAATCTTTAAGAGATATATTTGTATCCTTGTTTGCTAAAACTTGAGCCAATCTAGCTCCATCCATATATAAAGGAATATCATAAGTTTTACAAATAGTTTTCAAATCAGTTAATTCATCATTAGTATATACAGTCCCTAATTCAGTTGGATTTGAAATATAAACCATAGCTGGTTGAGGTGCATGCTCTCTTGAATCATCACTATAATGTTCATCTATTACAGTTTTTATCATGCTAGGTTTAATTTTTCCATTTTCAGCTTTTACGGTAATTACTTTATGACCAGTTGCTTCAATTGCACCTGTTTCATGAGTTGCAATATGACCTGTATCTGCAGCAATTACACCTTGATATGGTTTTAAGATTGTAGATATAGCTACTAAATTAGTTTGAGTACCTCCAGATAAAAAATGTATATCTACATCTTGATTATCTAAAATGTTTTTTAACTGAGTAATTACTCTCTTACTTGCTACATCATCACTATATCCATCAAATTGAGCATGATTATTCTCAGCCAATTTCTTTAATATATTTTCATGACACAATTCACTATAATCATTTCTAAAACTAAACATAAAGCCCTCTACGAAAAAATTTAATATAAAATCTTTTTTAAATTATTAATTAAAATAATAAAAAATAATCTACAAATATACAATTAGTATACATTCAGAATATAAAAACAAAAAAATAATAAAATTTTAAGAAAAACAGTGAAAACACTAATAAATATATCAAAATTTTTGTATTATTAATCTATTTATTTTAGCATATATAGATATTTTTTTATCAATATAGCTCCTATATTTAACTATTTCCCATTATGTAAATAAAAATATAATTATTCACAGTTCAATATAGAAATATATACAAAAAGTGTGCCATTTTTGTATTTTTATTTACATTTTATACATTTTTGGATATTTTTATCACAAATTTTTCATATTATAACATTTTTCTATTGACAGATTTTTTTTTCCATATACCCTATGTAATGAGTGATATTACATAAACACCCGACTTAGGAGTTACAATTTATGGAACAAACAAAAAAACGAGCCAAAGACAGGCGACCAGCAAAAACTAAAAAAGCGATTAGACTTGCACTTTTTCAATTACTAGACAAAAAACAATTAAGTAAAATCACAATAACTGAATTAACTAAACAAGCTAATATTAGTAGAAAAACCTTCTATATTCATTATACAAAGATTGTTGATGTTTTAGATGAATTTGAGCAAGAATTGATTGATGCTTTCCAACTTGCTACTAAAGATTTGAAATATTCAAATAATTCAAAATTCTTCTTTGATATCTTTTATAATTTAGACAAATATTTTAACGATGATTTAGACTATTATAAAAAAATAGCACAATCTAGTTTTGCAAACACATTCTCAGATCATATCGGAGATGCTTTATTCTCTAAACTATATGATGTAATAGAACCTATCTGTGATTTACCAATTGAACAAATTGAATACTTATGTTTAATCATATCTTCTTCAATGCATAGAGTATTTATGAGTTGGATTAGAAATGATAGTGAATTAAGTATTGTACAAATCAGCAACTTTGTTGCAAAAGTAATATTCAATGGTATGGGTCCATATTTAATTAACGAATAAATCTAATATAAATAATAAATAACACTTAAGCACTCCATTTGGGGTGCTTATTGTTAACTTATTTTTCAACTTTTAATTAACAATTAATTCCCTTTATATTTACATTACTTTTCTTACCTTGTAATATCAAAACATGAAACAGACAATTCTAGAAATAAAAGATTTAAACTTTTCTTTTTCTAAGGAAAAACAAATATTAAAAAATATAAACTTCTCAATTGAAAAAGGCTCTTTATGTATTATTGCAGGTAAAAATGGTTCAGGGAAATCTGTATTATTAAAATGTATTAAAGGCTTATTAAATCCTCAAAGTGGCTCTATTATTATAAAAGGAGAAGAAGTCTCTAAGAAAAAAATTGAAAGACGCAGAAAAATTGGATTAGTGTTCCAAGATGCAGATAGTCAAATAGTTGGACAAACAGTAGAAAAAGATATACTTTTTGGAATGGAAAATCTTGAACTAGATGAAAATACAAAAAAAGAAAGGTTAAAAAATGTCACTCAACTTCTATCATTAGAAAATAAACTAAAATCTAGACCTAGAGAATTAAGTGGTGGAGAAAAGAGAAGATTAGCTATTGCGGGAATTCTCGCTATGGATCCAGATATTATCTTCCTTGATGAACCTTTTGCTAATTTAGATTATCCTGGAGTTACTCAAGTATTAAAAACTTTATTAACTCTACAAGAAAAAGGCCATTCTATAATAATTGTAAGTCATGAAATTGATAAAATAGCTGCACATTCTCAAAAAATTATTCTTTTAAGAAATGGCGAAGTCGTAAAGGATGATACTAGTGAAAATGTTTTACCTCTATTAAAAGATAATGGTGTTTATGTACCTTCTAAAAATGATAATGAATTAGTTCCCATAGAGGAGTTATCATGGCTCAAGCACTAATTTTCCACTACAGAGATTCAAACACCTTCTTAAATAGAACTAATCCCTTTATAAAATTACTTTCATTATTATTCTTGTGTACAACCTTAGTGAAAGCAAATATTTATGGAACTTTAATAATTTTAATTGCAACATTTATATTAATGATAATAACTAAACTGCCAATTATTAAATATGGTAAAGAATTAACTTTCTTTATAATAATATCTTTATTTATAGCAATAACCTCTATTTTTAGCGATAAAACTATAGTAGAGACTATTAATAGTATTTTAAAATTTGACACAGCAATTCTAATGAGCTTTTTATTAGCTGATTCAAGTGATCCTAGTGATATAGCGAGATCTCTTGGAAAAACATTAAATCATATACCCTTTATTAATGGATGGAAATTTTCTAGCCAAATTGAATTAACACTTATGTGCTTACCTTTGATCTTTGAAGTATCGCAATCAATTGGAGATGCTAGAAGTTCAAGATTAGAAAACATTAAAAAACACCCATTAAAATATATTGCAAATTATAGTATTTCCTTATTAGATAATTTACTATATAGAATTGATGAAATAGCTTATGCTTTAGACAGTAGAGGATACAATCATTCTATTGAAAGGGACTCAATAAAATATAAATTTTCTGATTTTGTTTTTCTATTTTTAGTATTAATATTAATTGGAGCTACATTTTATGTCGGATAAAAAAAAGTTTAGAGAAAAAGTTTATAAAATTAATAAAGAATATATAGATTTTGATTTTTCAAAAGAAGATCAAATTATTATTGATAAAGTAAAAAATTCAACGCTATTTATTGAAGCTGAAACTATTCTAATTTATTATCCTTTAAAAAATGAAGTTAATACAATTAATCTAATAAATTATTGTCTTGAAAATAATAAAGCTGTAGCACTTGCTAAAACCTTTGATGAAACTATTGAGTTTGTATATATAAATAAAAATTGGGAAGAACAACTCATTAACGGCTTATATCATACAATTGAGCCAAAAGATAATAATTTAATCAAAGAATATCCACAAAAGACTTTAGCAATAGTTCCTTCCTTAGCCTTAGGTAAAAACAATTCAAGATTAGGTCATGGAAAAGGTTATTATGATAAATTCTTTAGAAAATACAAAAATATAAAAAAATTAGGAATATGTAGAAAACATCTATTATTTGAAAGTGTTCCAACTGATAAAAATGATATTTTCTTAGATTTAATTATAACTTCTAACTAGCTGTTATTGAAAAGTTAATTAAAGCGCCATATTGTCCTGCAGGAGCATTTTCTTTTTCAGACCAAAGGAACCAAATCAAGAAATTTGAATCATTAATACTAGCTCCAGGTTCAACAGAATATACATAACTGACAGGAGTTGATGATAAATCCTGGAAAATATTAGAATTATAAAAATCTAAAACAGAAGAACCAACCAATATTTTACTTGTTGGAGAATATAAAGTCTCTGTGTGTAATTGAATATCAACATCTAATGGAGAACCAACTAATACACCTGAAGTATTTTTTGATTTAAAACCATCTGTAGAAACAGTTAAATTAAATAAAATATTTGAACTATTCATATATGAAGAATAACCAATGTAAACATAAACTGGCATTGTCTGAGATGTACGATTAGTTGTGAAGTTATAATTATCCATTATAGCAACAGCGCCACCATTTTCTTCTACTATAGTTGAATTAACTTCTAATACAATTGCTGGAGGAAGATCTTCACCTAAATGCCCATTAATCAAAACATTCGCATCATTTGAGGCAAAAAGGCCATAAAAAGTTAATAAAAACATAGAAATTAATAATAATATCTTTTTCATAGCTACCTCCGGATTAATTTATGTCATTAGTTTAGTTAAATAATAACAAACACCACAGATAAAAGCAAGATGTGCAACTAAATAATAATAAAATTCATTAAATTTATTGTAAGATATGACAAATGTTATGTATTTATACAATTAAAATCTTGCTTAACTAAATCAGTTAAAAAATCAATACTTAAATCTGGCTTGAAATTTGGTTCAAAAATTTTCATAACTTCATCTTTTATTTCCAAATTTCTAACACCTCTTAAAATTACAGCTAAAGCCTTTAAATAATTAATTTGATGAAAAGGAGTTGAAGCAATAACAAATAAAATATGGACAGGTTTCCCATCCCTTGACTTAAAATCAATACCCTTTTGACTAATTCCTAAGCCAATTCTTAAATGGTCAATACAAGGCAATTTCCCATGAGCAACGGCTACACCATGGCCGATCCCCGTTGTTTCAATTATTTCTCTTCTGTGTACAGCTCTTCTAAAGCGTTCCTTATTATTATGAAGCCCATTAAAAACGGTACAGTTGTCTATTACCTCATCAATTGCAGCAAATTTTTCTGTTTCAGTAACTGGGCATACAGAATAACCATATAAAGAATCCATATTCATAGCCTATACTATATCCATCTTATAAATATAATGCAAGTAAAATATGAAAGGGGACTGCATTTAGAGTCCCCCATTGGCTATATAAACAGTTATTTATAACTTATTTAGCTAAATATTCATTAATAGCTTTAGCAGCTTTTCTACCTTGTCCCATAGCTAGAATAACAGTAGCAGCGCCTAAAACAATGTCTCCACCAGCAAAAACACCCTCAATGGAAGTTTCACAAGTTTCTTCATTTACAATGATATTACCACGTTTATTAACGTCTAAACCTTCAGTAGTTTGTTTTAATAATGGGTTTGAAGCATTACCAATTGAAACTACAACAGTATCAAAATCAACAATTTGTTCAGAACCTTCGATTTCTACAGGACGTCTTCTTCCTGAAGCATCTGGTTCACCAAGTTCACAAGTAACAACTTTTACACCAATTACTTCGCCTTTTTCATTACCAACAATTTCATGTGGTTGGTGAAGTAGCATAAAGTTAATACCTTCTTCCTTAGCGTGTTCAACTTCTTCCTTACGTGCAGGAAGTTCATCTTCACTTCTTCTATAAATAATTGTAACGTCTTTTGCGCCTAATCTTTTTGCGGTTCTTGCTGCATCCATAGCAACATTACCACCACCAAAAATAGCAACTTTTTCACTATGGAATAATGGAGTTAAACTATGTTTTTGATCATAAGCTTTCATTAAGTTACTTCTAGTAAGATATTCGTTTGCACTAAATACACCAATAAGATTTTCACCAGGAATATTTAAAAATTTTGGAAGACCAGCACCAGCACCAATAAATACAGCATCAAAATTATCTTTTTCTAGTAAATCATCTAAAGTTCTAGTTTTACCAACTAAGAAGTTTTTATTAATTTCAATACCCATGTCAGCAAGGCTATTAATTTCTTTTTCAACTAGTTTTTTAGGTAATCTGAATTCAGGAATACCATAAACTAATACACCTCCTGCTTTATGTAATGCTTCATACATAACAACTTCATGGCCTTCTTTTCTTACATCTGCTGCAGCTGCAACAGAAGCAGGACCACTACCAACGATTGCTACTCTTTTATTTGTTGTTGCTTTTACTTCTGGAACTATATCTTGGCTATTTTCTCTAGAGTAATCCGCTACAAATCTTTCAATTCTACCAATTGCAACACTTTGACCAATATTTTTCTTCATTTTACCAACAGTACAATACTTTTGACATTGATTTTCTTGAGGACAAACACGACCACAAATTGAAGGTAACAATGAACTTTCTTTAATTTTTGCATTAGCACCAGCAAAATCACCTTGAGCAGCTTTTTTAATAAAAGCAGGGATATCAATACCTACAGGACAACCTTGAACACAAGGTTTGTTTTTACACTGTAAACATCTCATTGCTTCAACTTTTACTTGATTTTCGGTATAACCTAAAGCAACTTCTTCCATGTTAGTAATTCTAACAGCTGGATCTTGCGCTGGCATTTCTTGTAGAGGAATAGTCGCTCTTTCTTTAATAGTTATTTCGTTATCATTAAATTTAGCAAGAATTTCTTTTGCTTGCATATCTAATTCTTCTTTACTAATATGCATTCTTAAGCTTCCCCTTCTTTAATATCTAAACCAATATGGCATCTATGATGATTATCTTTTTCTTGAGGTTTGTAAGTACCTAATCTCATCAACATATTGTCCCAATCAACTTTATGTCCATCAAATTCAGGACCATCTACACAAACAAATTTTGTTTCACCACCGATACTTACTCTACATCCGCCACACATACCTGTACCATCGATCATAATAGTATTTAAAGATACAATAGTATGAACATTATATGGTTTAGTTGTTAAAGCACAGAATTTCATCATAATAGGAGGACCGATTGCAACAACTAAATCAGGTTTCCAGTTTTCACATAATTCTTTTAATGGTTCTGTTACTAAAGCTTTTTTACCTTCTGAACCATCATCAGTTGTTAAAATTAATTCATCAGCAATTGCACTCATTTCTTCTTTCATAACAAAAAGATCTTTTGTTCGTGCACCCATGATAATTTTAACTTCATTACCTAATTCTTTTAATGCTTTTGCAATTGGATGTAATGGAGCAGTACCAATACCACCACCAACACAAACAACTTTTCCATATTTACCAATTTTTGTTGGAGTTCCCAATGGGCCTAGTAAATTCTCAATATACTCACCTTCATTTAACATAGCTAAATGGTGAGTAGATTCTCCAACAGCTTGGAAAATTAACGTAATAGTTCCTTTCTCCGCATCTGCATCTGCAATAGTAAGAGGAATTCTTTCATTATAGTCTCCACCTAGCTGTAGAATAATGAATTGTCCTGGTTTTCGAGCTTCAGCAATTCGGGGAGCGTGAACAATCATCTTAAAGACTTCTGCAGATAATTTTTCCTTATAAAGTATTTCATTCATTTTTTTTAACTCCTGTCCGCAGACATAATACACATAATGGAAATTTTAATAAATACTTAATTATCGATTTTTCCCTTTTTTTATGTACTCTAGAATATTATATGCTTTTTATGATAATTTATATATGGAGGAAAAATATGGTAATAAGAAACGAAAATCAAAAAACCGATGTAAAAGTCAAAATGAGAGGAGGGGACGGTCAAGTTGTATTAAAAAACATTATTGAAGGAAATGAACTTAGCCATAGTCGCCTTTTTTCAAAAATAACCTTAAAGAAAGGTTGTTCTATTGGGACCCATACACACCTTCAAGAAACTGAATACTACTATATTTTAGAAGGAGAAGGCGTTGTAACTGAAAATTCAGTAACAACAACTGTAAAACCTGGTGATGTAGTAGTTACAGGAGATCAACAATCCCATTCAATCATTAATAATGGCGATGAGGATTTAGTTTTCATTGCTCTTATCTTATTAAATGATTAAACTTGAGCTGGAAGGTTCCTTTGGGAACCATCCGCTCACGGCTTAGTCTTCTAAAAAAACAATAATTTCAAATAAAATCCACTTTACTACATTAATATACCATATAGTCATATTAATGAAATTTAGACATTATAACAAATTTTTAAAAAAGAAATAATCTCATTAAAAGAAAAATGGCCGGCAATTTACACTGCCAGCCAAAACCACATCAATTTATTTTTACTATTGGGTTAAAATTTCAATTGTTTTTGGAGCCAATTTTTTTGATTTTGGTAATTTAATATTTAAAATACCATTATTAAATGTTGCAACAATTGCTTGTTCGTCGACATCCTTTGGTAAAGAAAAGGTTCTTTTAAATTTCTTCTTAGTATTAGTTTCTTTAACCAAATAATTTATACTCTCTGCTTCTTTATCTAAAGCTTTATTATATTCTTCACTTGTAGATAATGTTAAAGCATTATTATCAATCTTTACATCTACATCATCATTTTTGTAACCAGGCAATTCTACATCTATGTAGTAGCCATCTTCCATCTCATAAACATCTACAGGTGGAACCCTTAGAGATGCATTATTAAAAGCATCAAAGAAATCATCAAATAGTGAATTAAAGTTTGTATACATATTATTTGTCCTCCTTGACATATATTATTTATCATTTATTTTTTATACAAATAACATTGCAACAAGCGTGCCAAAAAATTAAAAATGCATATAAATAATTTTAATTACTTATATGTAAAGGATTTAAATAAACAAACAGTTTAAAAACAACAATTTAGAATTACTTGAATATAAGCGATATGGGTCATATCGAATAATCAGGGCAAAGCACATAACAAAACAGTGTCAAAATGACACAATAATAATTTTAGTCATATTTTTTTTGAGCAATTTAGACACTAAAAAATATAATCACTAATAAGATATGATACTATTTAGTTTTTCCATATTATTAATTATTATTTTTCGCTTATCAAAAGTTAAGACTCTTTCTCTTTCAAGACTTTTTAACTCTCTTGATAATGAAGTTCTTGAAACATTTAGAAATTCAGCCCAATCTTTTTTTGAAAAAGGTAATTCTACAATATTTGAAGAAATTTTAATTTTCTCATCAAATTGTAAAGTATGTATTAAATATCCTGCTATTTTTTCTTTAATAGAATTTAAAGATAAAAGACCTATCTTATATTCAAACATTAATGAGTAATTGCTTAATATTTCTATAAAATTATACATAAGTTTACGATCTATCAAAAAGATCTTTAAGAGATCAATTTTAGAGATATATAAAATCTTTGAGACTTTGCATGAAATTACAATATTAGTAGAATACTCATATTTAGAAAAAATTGAATTGGCTCCTATTAAATCCCCAATCTGTCTTCTCTCAATAATAATCATCTTTCCTGTTGGAAAGACTTTTTCTATATTTACTGCACCTGATAAAATAATTCCGACATTATCAGCCTTATTAATAGGAGATAGTATTATATCCTTTTCTTTATATTCTTTTATCTTATAGTTAACTTTTAAAAGTATACTTTCAATATCTTTTTCATCTTTCTCAGAAAAAACCTTACACTTTTTTAATATATTTATTATTTCTTCCAACTTGGTATACTCCCATAAAAAAATAAGAAAAAGTATCCACAGATACTAATTATGTAAAATAATTGTGCTATAAAACATTCAAAATGTAAACATTATAAATTAATAAATTGATTATTATCTATTTATTAATTGTGGAGGAAAAAATGTATAGCATAGGCATAGATATCGGGTATTCAGCAATAAAAACAATACTTATAAATGAAGAAAATTCTATTATATTTAGTAAATATAAAATGCACAAAGGAAAAATTAAAGAAACTTTACTAAATCTCATCAATGAAATTACAACATTATATAATATAAAAGAGATAGGGTTTGGAGCAGTAACAGGAAGTGGAAGCAAATACCTAGAAAAAGAAAACTTTATAGAATATATAAATGATGTAACAGCCGTAATTGAAGGAGCAAGCCTTCAAAAACAAAAAATAGGGTCCATTATTGATATAGGTGGAGAAAGCGCAAAATTTATCTCAGGTATAAATTTCGAAGGGAAATCCAATATTGAAATATCAATGAATTCAAACTGCTCTTCTGGAACGGGATCTTTTTTAGAAGAACAAATGTCTAGACTAAATCTAGATATATCTGATTATTCACAATTGATAAAAAAAGCAAAAACTATACCTAGAATTGCTGGCAGATGTAGTGTTTTTGCAAAAACAGATATTACTCATCATCAACAAGAAGGTGTTGCTGTAGAAGATATTTTACTTGGTCTAGCATATTCACTTATTAGAAACTTTAAAGGAACAGTAATCAAAAAGAACCCAATAACAAAACCAATTTTATTCACAGGAGGGGTATCATTTAACCAAGGCATTATAAATGCAATAAATGATATTCTAAATTTAAAAGATGGCGAATTAATATTACCTTCAAATCTAGGTTGTTCGGGGGCCTTAGGCACAGCACTTATTGCAAATAAAAAGAAAATACCAATCGATATTAATCAAATAATAAATTTAACAAAAACTTCAACTCCCCCTATTCTTGAATCAACTCTTCCTCAATTAAAACCTTTTGGAAATGGAGATAGTCTAAACAAACATATTTGTGAGGAAATTGATAAAACAAAAATAACAGATTGCTATCTAGGGATTGATATAGGGTCTACAAGTACAAACCTTGTCTTGATAAATAAAAATGAGGAAATTATTGATTATCAATACTTAAGGACTTTAGGGAAACCCTTAAATGCAGTAATTGAAGGATTAAATTTTATAAAAGAAAAACATGGAAAAACTATAAACATAATTGGAGTCGGAACTACAGGATCCGGACGATATATGATTGGAGAAGAAATTGGAGCGGATGTTATAAAAGATGAGATTACTTCACAAGCTCGTGCTGCAGTAAGAATAGATAAAAATGTAGATACGATTTTTGAAATTGGAGGACAAGATTCAAAATTTATCAGTATAAATAATGGCTCAGTTATTGATTTTCAAATGAATAAAATTTGCGCAGCTGGAACTGGCTCTTTTATCGAAGAACAAGCAAAAAAATTCAATATCCCAATTAACAATTTTGGTGAGATTGCACTTAATAGCACAAACCCAATTAATTTAGGAGAACGCTGTACTGTATTTATTGAAAGTTCAATTGCGGCTTGTTTGTCTAGTGGTGCACATTTAAATAATATTGTATCTGGGTTATGCTACTCCATTGTAAAAAATTATATAGATAGAGTTGTTGGTCAAAAAAAGATTGGTAACAAAATTTTCTTCCAAGGCGGTGTTGCTTATAATCAAGGGGTTATAAATGCGTTTAGAGAAATTACAAAAAAAGAAATTATTGTTCCAAAATTTTTTAGTGTTACAGGAGCCTATGGTGTAGCAATTTTAGCAAAAGAAGAAGTTAATACTAATAATAAATCTAAATTCAAAGGTTTAGAAATTAATAAAAAACTTATTGAAATTAATTATATAAAAAATAAAAAAGAAAAAAATCAAAGTCAATTCGATCAAGATGTTAAAACTCTTATCTTTTCAGATTATAATCCCAAAAACAATGATCCTAGTAAAAAGACTGTTGGAATACCAAGAGCTCTATTTACTTATGGAATGTTCTCAATGTTCAATACTTTTTTCAAAGAATTGGATTTAAATGTAATTCTATCCAATTCTACAAATGAGAAAACAATAGCATTAGGGCAACAATATGCTATGGAAGAAACTTGTTATCCTATAAAATTAATAACAGGACATGTAGCTGAATTAATGCAAAAAAAAGTAGATTTTATATTCTTTCCTGATTTAGTTACAATTGATCATCCAGGTTCCAAAACTAGAAAAAATTATGGATGTGCTTTTATGCAATTAGCTTTTAAAGTAATGAACAGAGCTATGGATTTAGATAAGAAAGGAATAGAATTATTATCACCAACTATGGCTGTTCATTTAGGTCCCAAAGAAATGATGGAAAGCTTCTTTAAAATAGGATTACAAATAAATAAAAGCAAAAAAGAAATACAACAAGCTTTACAAAAAGGAATGAAAGCTGCAGAAAATTTTGAAAAATTAATTGAAAATCATAGCAAAAAGTTAATGAAGGATTTAAAACCAAATGAAAAAGCTTTTGTGATTATCTCCAAGATTTATGGCGTAGCAGATCCTATGTTAAACATGAACATTCCTGACAAGCTTATGAATATGGGGTACAAAGTTTTTCCTTTCTATGATTTACCAGAAGGTGATATTTCAAAAGAACATCCAAATATGTATTGGCCATTCGGACAACATATACTTGAACCATCATTACTTGTTGAAAAGCATCCTAATCTTTATCCTATTTTATTAACACATCATGGATGTGGCCCAGATTCTGTATTATCCCATTTCTTTAAAGAAGGTATGAAAAATAAACCCTATTTACATATCGAAATTGATGAACATTCCTCTGATGTAGGCATTATTACCAGAGTTGAAGCTTTTATAAATAGTATAAAAAATATTAAAATTAAAAATGCTGAAAATATGAATTTTTATCTAAACAAAATTGAACATAAAGCAACCTTTATTAATACTAATATCAATAAAATTGATAGTAATAGGAAAATATTTATACCTAATATATATCCATACTCGAAATTAATTGAGCCTATCTTATTAAAAATGGGATATAATATTAAAATTATAGATTCAACTTCAAATGAGTCAATTGAAATTGGTAGAAAATATACAATAACTGAAGAGTATTTTTCTTTAACAGCACTACTTGGTAATGTTTTTAATTTATTTAATAAATTGAAAAAAACTGATTATAAAAACACATCATTATTAGTTTTACAAAATGAAGGAGCTGAAACCAACGGTCAATATAGTAGGTTATTAAGAACAAAATTAGATGAAGAGGGATTTAAAGAGATAGAAATAATATCCCCTTATTTAGAAGATGTTTTATTCATTAATTCTTATTCTTTTAATAAATTATATTTGAGTATTTTAGCTGGAGACTTAATTTTATGTGCCCCACGAGAATCTAGAAACTCATACTTAAACATAATATTAGAATTTTTACATAATGATTTATTAACTATTGAACATTTAAAGACAATAGCTGAATCAATAAAAAAAGAATTAGAGCAAAAAACTTACAAGAAAAATATTTTAGTTATTGGAGAAGTAAACATTTTATTTGATGATGTATTAAATAATAAAACATTTAAAACACTAGAAGAAAAAAATTATAAAATAGTTTATAGTCCTTTAAGTGAAACACTATTAATGTTTTGGAAAGATTACGTAACTCAGAACATCAATAAAAACAATTCAAAAACAACACAAGCTCTGCAAGAATTTGAATCATATATTAATATTATTTCTTCTAATTTAAGGCGTTGGAGCCCTTTCGAAAAAAATATAAACACCTTAATAAAACGAGCAAATAATACCATTGGATACTTTTCAGGATCAAATGGCAGATATCGTCAAGCTAAACAATTAACAAATTCAAAAATGATTGATGGAATAATTACTGCAACATCAATGTATGAAAACACTGCAATTGTACTTAGTATGCTCCAAAAAAGTTTCAAAGATAAAGCATCAAAACCTATTCTAAATCTTACTTTTGACGGCAACAAAAATGAAAATGATCAAATGAAAATAGATGCTTTTATATATTATCTATAAAGGAGAATCATATGAATAAAGAAATTTTATGCAAAAAAGAACACAATTGCCATAAAAATCACAAGAAATATGGACCAAGTAGCTTTTCAATGCATAACTATAAAAACATATTTAATAAATTAAACTTAAAGGAAAACGATAATTTTTTAGATTTAGGTTGTGGGGCAGGAGATTACTCAATATATGCTAGTAATTTAATAAAGAATAAAGGGAAAATTTATTCAATAGATTATAATCAGTCAATTATAAATAATTTTTCAAATAGAATTAAAGAACAAAAAATTAATAATATTGAGATTATTAACTCCAACATAAAACAAAAAATTAATTTAACTGATAATACAATTGATATATGTTTAGTTGCTACTGTTCTACACGCAACAAATTATGAAGAATCTAAAAGAATAATTTTTTCAGAAATAGCTAGAGTAATGAAAAATAACGGCAGACTAGCAATAATTGAATGTAAAAAAGAAAATACAAATTTTGGGCCGCCTATAGAAAACAGAATTTCAGAAAAAAATCTTATAAAAGATCTTAATAAATTTGGTTTTAAAAAAATTGACTATTTAGATTTAGAAACAAATTATTTTATCCTTTTCAAACTAAATAAAAATTAACAATACAAAAAAGAGCTGGATATCCATCCAGCTCTTAGGGGGAGTTATATATAATTTTTAATTAGCTGTTAATAGCTACATTAATCTTTTTTGGTACAACTTCTTCTTTTTTAGGAAGAGTGATATGTAAAATACCATCTTTAAAAGTTGCTACTATCTTTTCTTCTTCAATATCAGAACCTATTGATAACGTTCTTTCAAATTCTTTGCATACTCTTTCACGAATAATATATCTCTTATTATCACTATTGCAATTTTCATATTTACTAGAAATTCTTAAAACATGTTTCTCTAGTTTTATATCCATATCATCTAACTTGAACCCAGGAAGTTCAACTTCAACTAAATAACTATCTTTTGTTTCAATTATATCCAAAGGAGGATATTTGCTTTGCATATTTGACCAGTTAGTCCATGCACCATTTAAAATTGGGTTTGTATCATTTAAATAAAATCTCATTATTTTGCCTCCAATAATTATTCTATCTTTATCTTTTCTATTTATTTATGTTCATTAATATGCAAGCAATTTCCGTGCCAAAAAATACAATTAATAGATTAATTACTTACAATATAAAAAATTATTTTTAATAAATAGAATTAATCAAAGATTTATTGTAAAAAATCTATTCTTTTTTATATAAAAAAATTATAGATTGACTCATTTTGACACAGATTAAAAAATACTCGCTTTTTTTAGGTTATTTCGACACAAATCAGAATATAAATTTGATAAATAATGGCAAAACGAAACTATAACAGTATTTTTTTAGGATTTTGAAATTTTTCTTTTAATTTTTTTCTGTATTATTTATCATAATTTATTATTTTCCACAAAGTCCTTGACATTTATTATAAAACACTGTAGTTTCTCTATAGTTATTCGTCGCGAGGTGGAGAAGCAGGTATCTCGACGGGCTCATAACCCGTAGGTCGCAAGTTCGAGTCTTGCCCTCGCTATAAAAATGATGAATTATAGGACTAGTAAGTATACAAAGGTAACTACTAGATCAGCAGTTCCTATACATCGAAGTTTTGGCAACTCGTTTAGCACCATCTGGGTGGCAAGTGGGTTGCCTTCATTTTTTTTATTCCCCTTCAATTTTTTTCTATATAATAATTAATTTATTCAAAATAAAATATTTACAACTCAAAATAAAATATTTACAATTAGATTCCATGATGAAAAAAGGTTTTGATAATCAAAGATATTTAGAAAAGCAAACAGAAGCTATTCTAGATAGAATGAAAAAGTTTCATGGCAAACTTTATTTAGAATGTGGCGGGAAACTCATGTATGACTATCATGCATCAAGAGTTCTTCCTGGATTTAATCCAAATGTAAAAATTGAAGTCTTCAAAAAATTAAAAGACAAGATTGATGTTATTATCTGTATTTACGCTGGTGATATTGAAAGAAAAAAAATTCGTGGCGATTTTGGTATAACTTATGATGTTGATACTTTAAAAATGATTGATGATTTCAGCGAATATGGATTAAGAGTCAAAGCTGTAGTAATTACTAGATATGAAGAACAACCAGCTGCTACCCAATTTAAACAGTTGTTAGAAAGAAGAGGAATTGCTGTTTATACTCATAAAAAAACAAGAGGATACCCTACTCAAATTGATTTAATTGTAAGTGAAGAAGGTTACGGAGTAAATTCTTATATTGAAACAGATCGAGATATTGTTATTGTAACTGCCCCAGGACCTGGAAGTGGTAAATTAGCAACATGTCTTTCTCAATTATATCATGATTATAAAAAAGGTCTTCAATCGGGATATGCTAAATTCGAAACTTTCCCTGTTTGGGATTTACCTCTAAACCATTTGACTAATGTAGCTTATGAAGCTGCAACAGCTGATTTAGGAGATATTAATAGAGTTGATCATTTCCATCTTGATGCTTATAGAGAAACAGCTATTAACTATAATAGAGATTTGGATGCTTTCCCTCTCTTAAAGAGAATTGTTGAAAAGATTATAGGTGCTCAATCTTTTTATAAATCTCCAACAGATATGGGTGTAAATAGAATCTCTCAAGGAATTGTTGATAATCAAATTTGTGAAGAGGCATCAAAGCAAGAAATAATTAGGAGATATTTTAGAACCTCTTGTGAATATGCAATGGGCTTTGGAACTCAAGAAGCAGTTGATAAAATCATTCTGCTTTTAGAAGACTATAATATAAAAACAACAGATAGAATTGTTGTTAATTTTTCAGAAAAAATGAGACAAAAAGGGATTGAGCAAAATAAAGGGAACAATGGTATAGTTGTTGCTTCTGCACTAGAATTACCTACTTCTGAAGTCGTTTACGGACTCAATTCTCCTCTACTTCACTCTTCTTCTGCTTTGATTTTAAATGCAATTAAAACATTAGCAAAAATTCCTGATGAAATTGATTTAATTCCTAAATCAATTGTCTCATCTATTACTAAAATGAAACAAGAATTACTTGGAAATAAAAACATCAGCTTAGATGTGGATGAAGTTTTAATTGCTTTAGCTGTATCTGCCGCAACAAACCCCGCTGCAGAGGCTGGGATGAATCAATTAAAAAATCTTAAAGGTACTGATGCCCATCTAACACACATTCCAACAAATGGCGATGAAGCAGGATTAAGAAAACTAGGAATAAATGTTACTAGCGCACCAAAATACGCATCTAAACAATTATTCAATAATTAAAAAATTAAGGGCTAAAATTTAGCCCTTATATTTTCATGAAATATTTTTATTTACAGTTAATTTTTTAACTTCTGAAATTAATTTATTCATTTCTATCGGTTTAGCAATATGAGAATTCATACCACAAGATAGACATTTTCTAACATCTTCAACAAAAGCATTTGCAGTCATAGCAATAATAGGAACAGATTTTGCATCAGATCGATCTAAATTTCTAATAACTTTTACTGCTTCATAACCATCGACCTTTGGCATTTGAATATCCATAAATATTATGTCGTAATAGTTAATTGAAGATCTTTTAAACAAATCAATGCCTTCTTGACCATCTTTTGCATTAATAACTTTTGCACCCACATTAACCAACATTTTTTTTGCAACTAATGCGTTTATAGGATGATCTTCAACTAAAAGAACTTTTAAATTTTCTAAAACATTGCTTGAATATCTTTGCTGTTGTAACGTATCTCTTTCAATAATTTTCTTTTCAAATCTTATAATTGGAAGTTCAACAGTAAAAGTAGTTCCAACTTTTAATTTACTCTCAACAGAAATCTTACCTCCAATTGAAGCAACTAACCCTTTAGTAATTGATAAACCTAAGCCAGTTCCCTCAATTCCTCCCTTAGCAGCATTTCCTGTTCTATAAAAAGATTCAAATATTTTTGAAAGATGTTCTTCGTCTATACCCTGTCCTGAATCCTTAACAGAAATAGTTAAAATATTATTATCAAAAACATCAATTTTATGATCAGTAATATCAATAAAAACAAATCCTTTATTTGGAGTAAATTTAATTGCATTATTAACTATATTTTCAATGATTCTATTAATTGATAAAGCGTCCCCTAAGAAATTAGGATTTTTAACTCTATTCTTTAAAACTAAATTAATTTCTTTTTTTTCAGCAATTGGCTTAATTCTTTCCATAAGCTTTATAATTAAATTATCAAAATTTAAAGGCTCATTTTTTATTTTATGTTTGCCACTTTCTATTGCACTCATTTCTAATATTTCATTAATTAATGATAATAAATGAAGTGAAGAATCTTTTATAACTCTAAAACTTTGTGCAACTTGCTTTTCATCTTTTAAATCTGATAGTGCAATATTTGTCATACCTATTATTGCATTTATAGGTGTTCGAATATCATGACTCATAGCTGATAAGAAAGTACTTTTTGCTTTATTTGCTTGATTTGCTAAATCAAGAGCGTTAGTTAATGCATCTGCTTTCTTTTTATCGGCATGAGTTAATGCAGTAATATCTGAACAAGCTATAATAATAGATTCATCAATATCATCTAATTTATATAGATTATATTTCTTTCTAACATTCTTACCATTTTCTTCATACTCAATATAATTTTCATATAAATTTCTATTTATTAAGTTTGATCTTAAACTGTTTAAATATTCTTCTTCAGAAGGAATTCTTAAATTACCTCTATCAAACATAAAGGAAATCAACTCATTTAAATTATAAGTATATCTATTTTTCCCTTTTTGAGGAGCATATTTTGGACTAGTAACCATATTACATTGTTTTGAATTCAAATTTATACGAACAATAAAATCGAAATGGTTATTTACAACATAATCTAAAATTTGATTTACATGTATATCGTCAGTTGCATCTTTAATATTATGGAATGCTAAAATATCATTATTAATTGGATTTTTTAATAAAGAAAAAGATTTTTTTACCCAAAGTCTTTTACCATTAAATAAATAACTTACTAAATAATTATAACTAGTTTTTCCTTCTCTATAACAATTTAAAAGATAATCAACATCCATATAAGTATTATCATTTTTTTTATTATAATTACCAATCCTACATTCTCTAGAAAAATTATATAATTCTTGAGCATTTTTAAATTGACTATAATTTATATCCCCTCTTGAAGAAATTATTTTTTCGATTGAATTATGAGTTAAGTTTATAATAAAGGAAGCAAGATTAACCGAAGCCTCATATTCAAATTGTTCTGATAAATTAATAAATTTTTTCATAGAAACCATATCTTCGGATATATTCTGAATTGTAATTAAAATTTTAATTGGTTCATCTTTTTCATTTATTAAATTATTTATTAATTTACACCATTTATATGGACCATCTTTTTTTAATCTCATTCTTACACAAAATATTCTATCTGGTGATCCAGCAAAGATTTTATTGATTTCATTAAAGAATATATTCCTGTCTTGGGGATGAATAAAAGAAGTTTTTTTCATGACTGAATCAAAATTGACAATCAAATTTGACTTTAATTCAAAATTCTTTTTAAAATGGTTATCAACAATGAGAGAATCTTTTTCAACAATATAAGTCCAACAGATAGCATTTAAACTTCTAATAGATAAATCTAATCTTTTTGTATTTTCTGACATTGATTTTAAGATTCTTCTATTTGCAGTTAAATCTGTTATAATTTTTATTCTTACATAACCACCTAACCACTCTACTATTTTTTCTTTAATTTCATAATACAAACCAGAGGCAACTTTTTTCTCAAAGACCATCTCTTTAATTTCATTATCTAAATTTAAGCTACCAATAGATTCTTCATTTTTAACTATGAATTCTTTTAAATCAGAATTTTTATCTAAAACTTGCTTTGCTGTATCATTAATAAATATTATCTCATTCGATTTATCTTGAATTACTACAATTCCAAGGCTCATATAATTTAATACATCTTTATGCAATTTAACTTCATAATTCTTACCCAGAATTAAGACATTTAAAATTTTATTACCTTTATAATCATTCACTGTCTTAAAGGTTAAATAAATTGCATTAATCTCACCTTTTTTATTAATTATTTCTAAAGTAGTTGAATAGGGCCTATCTAAAGAACTTGCTTTATGTACTTCTTCATTAATATATTTTCTCTTATTTTTAGGAAATATATCTAATATTCTTGAATAGAATATCTCGGAAAATTCATTATTGGTATAACCAAAAAAGGCAGGCAATTTATATGAAAAGGATAAAGGGAAAATTCTTGAACCGTATATCTTAAAACTACAATATCCGCCATCAATAGAATTAATTAAATTCTCTCTTTCTATATCAACTTTTTCATTAATTTCAAAAATATCATATAATTCATTATTAATAGTATCTAATTGTTTATCAGATGAAATTCCTTGTACTTTTTCTACATAGATCTTAACAATTTCTGTTTTCTCATTTTCCGTCTTACAAGTAAAATTTATTGGAATCTTATAAAGATTTCTCAAATATAATACTATGGAAACAACTCCACAACATTCATCTATTTTAAAAGCTTTTACATTTAATACTTGATATCCATTAAATTTTTTCTCATTAAACAAATACTCTAAAATCACATCTGAATTTTCAATTGCTATTCCACTTTCTTCATCTGATAGTAAACACCCCTTTGATAGATATTTATTACTTTTACTAACATCTTTTAGAATAAAACAATTACTAATAAATTCAATGCATATTGATTTTAAAGTTTCGACCCCTATAATCTTTTGCATTTATTTCCCCAAATATACTAACTAAGTCTTTCCCTATATGGGAAATAGTATAACCTTTTATATTTAAGAATGCAAATTAATATCTAACATTTTTTTTAATTGTTATAATTGTTATATTATTTAAAAAAAAATCAAAATATTATAACTTTCTAGCCCTTATTTTAGCTAAATATCTCTGTTATAATAATTAAAAAAAGAGGATTCTATGAAACAAAAATTATTAAAAGCAGAGCTATTGAACTTTTCAAATAAAAATAATTCTAAGTTCGCAAATAAACTAAAAATAAATGATGAATATAAAATATTAGGCTTAAAAACACAAATAATAAAAGATATTGCAAAAAAAATTTATGTGAATGAAAAAGAAAACCATGTTAAAGATTTTTTATCCTATAAAGAACCATTATTCTATGAGGAAGTTAGTACAACTTATTTCTATTTTTCTCTCTTAGCAAAAGATTTAGATTTTTACACTTTTATAAAGATGTTAAATGATTTATTAAAATACAATAATAGCTGGGCTACAAATGATACTTTAGCTTTAGCTATAAAGCCAAATAAAAAAATTATAGATCAATATTTTGACTATTTAAAAGAAAAAATTACTTCACAAAATCCTTGGGATATTCGGTTTGCTACAGTTAGTTTAATGAAAAGTTATATTGAAGATAATTACATAAATCAAACTTTAGAAATCTTAAGCAAAGTTAATAATCAAGAATACTATGTTGAAATGGCTTTAGGTTGGGCGTTTGCAACCGCTTTAGCTAAACAAAGAGATAAAACATATCCTTATTTATTTGAGAAAAAAATAAATCATCGTGTAAATAAAAAGGCAATTCAAAAATCCATAGAAAGTCTAAGGATTTCTGAATCTGATAAAATCAAGCTAAAACTACTCAGAGAAGAATTAAAACTACTAATCCAACAAAGTAATTAAGGATTTAAGATTTTCAATTATAAAGGTAGGTTTATATTCTTTTGGTAAAGCCCTTTTTTTCATATTTAGCCAAGCAGAATCTATATTTGAATTCATAGCTCCGAGAATATCACTTTCTAAGCGATCTCCTATAACCAAACAGTCCTCTTTTTTTGCTTTAATTGAGAATAAGACTTTATCAAAATATTCAATATCTGGTTTTTGACAACCCATTTCTCCACTAACAAAAACATTTGAGAAATATTTTTCAATATCTGTAGCTCTTAATCTACCGTATTGAGCTTCAACCAAACCATTTGTAATCATTTCTAGTTTAAAACCTTTTTCTTTTAATTTGGCTAAAACATAATGAGTATCTTCAATCAAATGTGTTTGACTAGATAATATAGCTGTAAAATCTCTCTCCATATTTATAGGATCAATATTTAAATTATAATACTTTATAAAGTTCTCAAATCTTAAAATTCTAAGTCTATCTTGAGAGAGCGTTCCCTCTTCATATGCTTTCCAACAAGCTTTATTAATTTCATGATAATTGTTCATTAAATCAGGATAGACTTCAAAGTTATATTTTTCACCTAACTTATGAAAAGTATCATATTCACCTTGTGTAAAATCAAATAAAGTGTTATCTGCATCGAATAATAAATGTTTATATTTCATAAATTTAATGTATAATAAAAACGTAGATTTGTAAAAGCCCGGGTTTTTATTTAAGCAAATTTACTATTGGGTGACTTAATCACAAACAAAAAAAGATTATATTGCTATATTATGGGTATAAAATAAATTAAATAATAAAAATAATATTTGCAATAAAATATGTAGGAGAGAAAAATGATCAGACACACTACAAGTGAAACTTTCGAAAAAGATGTATTACAATCAGATGTTCCTGTATTAGTAGACTTTTGGGCAGCATGGTGTGGCCCTTGTAGAATGCAAGGTTCTATCTTAGAAGATTTCCAAAACAAAATTAGCGAAAAAGAAGCTAGAATTTGCAAAGTAAATGTAGATGAACATCCTGCTTTAGCACAACAATTTGGAGTAATGAGTATTCCTACTCTAATTGTATTTGAAAACGGTAAAATCAAAAGCCAAGTTGCTGGTGTAAACCAAGAACCTGGATTAAGAAGGATGCTAGGCCTCTAGGCTGATAAATCATACAAGGCAGAGTAATCAATTATGGACACCCTCCCTCTGCCTTGAATTATCCAACCTTCATTTTGAAAATATTTTAACATTCTAGAGATAACTTCTCTAGCAGTACCCAAATCCCGGGCAATTTCATCGTGTGTTATTGATAAGTCGTCACACTGTGTTATTGCTCTTTGTTCAATTAGATATGAAGCTACTCTTCTATCCATGCTGCTAAATGCGACTTGTTCTAAAGTCCACATAACATCCGATAATCTTGCAGCCATAACAGAATTTGTAAAAGTTGTTACTTCAGGGTATTTATCTTCTAAACTATGATACATACTACTATTTATAGTAACTAAAGTAGTTTCTACTTCAGCTTTAACATGGACTTCAAAACTTATATTTCTAATTCCACAACTACCAGATAAAACACAAACTTCCCCTTCTAACAAACGATACAGGGTGATTTCTTTTCCACTTTCATTAACTATATATACTCTCAATCTTCCAGAAAGAACACATAAGATGCCAGAACATCTAGGCAACATTGTGCCTTTCTCAAAAGTTTTTGAAGATACTCTATCTAGGACTAGTTTATCACTAGTTCTTAATTTATTATAAAAAGGTAAAATTTTCGATAATTTAGATTCCATACTATTATAATAATTTGAACTAAATAAAAAGGAAAGAGAATTATAATTTTTTTAATAAATTTGAGGTAAAAGATATATGAAAAACTGTAAAGGGGCAGCAATTTTAATTTATAGAATCAATGAAAATAAAATTGAAGTACTATTAGGAAAAAGAAAATACTTTCCAAATATAGGATATTGGGGAATCCCTGGTGGAAAAATGGAAGAAAAAGATAATAATGACTTTGAAAAAACCGCAATCAGGGAATGTGAAGAAGAAACTGGAATAAAAGTTAATTCAAAATTAACTATCTTAGATGAGATTCGAGATAATAAATTTATTTGGAATACTTATATGTGTGAAGTTCCTTATTCTATTAACAATATATTTAAAGAAGAAGTTTTAGAATCAGCATGGTTCGATGTTAATAATCTTCCTATGCCTTTAATTGATCTACTAGAAGACCAAATAAATAGAGCAGTAAAAAAAATTTCATAAAAAGCTTGACAACTTGTTTCTATTTATAGTAACATTCGTGTAACAATTGAGTTTCTACAAACAGAAACATATAGGAGCAATAATAATGACTAATTTAATTACTAAAGGTATTAATACAGAAAATCAACCTAACAATGATGGTTTTTTTGGTGAATATGGCGGATCTTTTATCCCTGAAGACTTACAAAAAGTAATGGATAATGTTACTCAACAGTATAAAGAAGCTATAGAAGATCCTTCTTTTCTAGAAGAATATGAATACCTTTTAAAACATTATGTTGGTCGTCCCTCCCCAATTTATCATGCAAAAAGATTAAGTGAAGCTATTGGTGGAGCCCAAATCTATTTAAAAAGGGAAGATTTAAACCATACTGGTGCTCATAAGATTAATCACTGTGTAGGTGAAGCATTACTCGCAAAAAGAATGGGTTACAAAAAAATTATTGCTGAAACTGGAGCGGGACAACATGGAGTTGCATTAGCAACCGCAGCTGCATTATTAGGCCTTGAATGTGATATTTATATGGGTGAAATTGATGTAAAAAAAGAAGCTCCCAATGTTACAAGAATGAAAATTCTCGGCGCAAAAGTTGTTTCTGTTACTCAAGGAACAAAAACATTAAAAGATGCAGTTGATGCATGTTTTGAAGCATATCTTAAAGATCCAATCAATCAATTATATTGTATTGGTTCTGTTGTTGGTCCTCACCCTTTCCCAATGATGGTAAGAGACTTCCAATCAGTTGTTGGAAGAGAAGCTAGGATACAAATGCTTGAACTAACTGGTAAATTACCTGATGAAGTTATTGCATGTGTTGGTGGGGGCTCTAATGCCGCTGGAATTTTTAGTGGTTTCTTAAAAGATGAAGAAGTTAAAATTCATGGAGTTGAACCTGCTGGTAGAGGTGTTGATACACCTGATCATGCTGCTTCAATTACAAAAGGGACAAAGGGTATGATTCATGGATTCAAATGTTATGTTCTTCAAGATGAAAAAGGTTCTCCTCTTCCTGTTTATTCAATTGCTAGCGGACTAGATTATCCTGGTGTTGGTCCTCAACATTGTTATTTAAAAGATATAAATAGAGTTGAATATCACTATGCTGATGATAGAGAAGCTATTGAAGCATTCTATGGCTTATCCAGAATGGAAGGAATCATTCCAGCCCTAGAATCATCACATGCAGTAGCATATGCAATAAAAAGAGCAAAAGAATTGGATAAAGATGTTAATTTATTAGTAAATCTTTCTGGTCGTGGAGATAAAGATATTGATTTTGTAATTGAAAATTATCCCCTTGTAGATTATGAACCTAGTAAAGATTTACAAAGTGGTTATGAAAAATTTATGTCTGCTATACATGAGAAATCGGCAAAATAAGAAATAATACTTATGAATTTAATCCCTATGTTAATTTATTAACGTAGGGACTTTTTTACAACTTTAGGTTTTGGTCGACTTTTATCTGAATCTAAGACTTTTGCCAAAGGAACAAATCCAAAACCTAATACTTGATAAGTTTCATGAACAAACATAAAAGCATTATCATCTTCTTCATGAACTATCTGAGTTAACTGATTTATTAGTTGATTTGGTACTACCGCCATTAAGATTGTTCTATCTTGTTTAGTATATATGCCTGTACCACCCAATAAAGTCCCACCACGCTTTAGTTCATCAATAATCCTACGAGATATCATTTCATACTTATCACTGACTATATAGGCCGTTTTTGCATACTTGTTTCCCATACTCATTACAACATAGTTAATCATTTGACCAGAGATATATAATGTGCAGATTGCAAATAAAGCTCTTTCTAAACCAAAAGCGATACCACCAATCAAAACAATAACTCCGTCACAAATAAAAATACATGTTCCTAAGTTTAATGGAGTTAATAGATTTAAAATTTGTCCAATTATATCAGTACCACCAGTGTTTGATCCAGCTCTCATTACTAAGCCAATACCACCACCAATTAATACTCCACCAAATATAGCAGAAAGTAGGATATCCATTTTATCACTATAATCTAAAAATCCTTGGTAACTAGTTAATTGTCCAAACAAGGTAACAAATAGAGATAATAAGGACATGCCGATAAAACTCTTTAATCCATAACCTGCACCAAAGATTTTCATTCCAATTAAAAATAATGGGATTGAAATTATTAACATGGTTAAACCAGTATCTAAACCACAAAGATAATAAATAACAGTTGCTAAACCATTAACACCACCTGGGGCAATTTTTGCAGGAGTAATAAAACAAGCAATTCCAAACCCAGAAATCATTGTTCCAAAAATAATTTGGATATAATTATGAACTTTATTTTGCATGACTTTTTTTTCTTAATGATATTTAGGCCTATTATCACCTAGAATTAATAAAGATGACGGCTTATCTAAAAATAGATTACAATTTAATTTTCTTCTTAAAACAGTACAAGGCTGTAAAGGAGATAATTGACCATATAAACAAGTTGCAACACCTCTTGCCTTTCTTTGATCAGGACAAGATACGATTATAGTTTTTGCACTTAGCAACTTTTTAATTGATAATGTGATTGCACGAGTAGGGACATCATCCAATTTATTGAACCATTTTTCACCTACTAATTGCTTTCTACTTCTTAAATCTAAATCAACAGCAATATAGGCATCTTTAATTTCAAAATTAGCTGGAGGATCATTATATCCTAAGTGTCCATTTTCACCGATACAAGAAAAGGCAACATCAATATCTAAATCTTGAGCAATTTTGTTAGCTTCTTCTACAGATTCCTCTGTTGTACCAAGGGGATAAAAGCATTTAACTTTAGTTTCACCAAGAAGATTTAAGAAACAAGTTTGTAAGAAATAAGTATTACTTTTAGGTGAGCTTGATTTAATCCCAATAAATTCATCAAATTGAAGAACCTTTACTTTATTCCAAGGAATTTCATCATAACTAGCTAAATTTTTCAAAGTTTCAATTTGACTTGCACCAGATTCTAAAACAATTGTTGCTGAGCCTTTCTCTTCAATTGCTTCAAGAATCTTTGAAGCACCAAGCTTTGCTGCTTGAACTCCCAAATCTTTTTTATCTTCACTAATTGTTATACGCATTATTTTTCTCCTTGTGACTAATTTACTGTTTTGCGTAATCTCTAGCAATATTACTATAGCATAAATTCAATTTTTTTTTACTTTTGAACTTTAATTAAACTAAAAAAAAATATAAAACCTCATCAATATTTGACTTATGTCGAAAAATCTGGATAATAGTAAGTAATAAAAAAATTTAATCGAGGTATATATTATGAAAAAAGAAGCAGCAAAAAAAAATAGCTTGGCTCCTAAACCAAATGTTCTAGTATCTTGCAAAGGAAAAGATGGTAGAGAAAATGCTCTAGCAGTTGCATATGCAGGAAACTGTAGTTATGATCCACCAATGTTAATGGTTGGAATTGTTCCAAGTAGATTTTCATATCACTTAATTAAAGAAAGTGGTGTTATGGTTGTTAATATTGTTCCAAAAAGCTATGCAAATGAATACAAGTACTTAGGAACTGTAAGTGGTAGAGATGAAGATAAACTAAAAGATATTAATACCGAACCTGCTGATTTAATAGACTGCCCAATGTTAAGTGATTGCCCAGTTAATGTAGAAGGAACAATTGTGGATTCTATTATGACAGGATCTCATGAAATGTTTATTGTTAAAGTTGAAAAAGTACATGCTAAAGAAGAATTTTTAAATGAAAATGGAAATATAGACTTCAGCAAAATCGATTTATTATAATAAATATATTTAAACTAAAATAAACTACAAAAAGTAAAATGCACTCTAAACTTGTAAAAACAAGAAAGAGTGCATTTTTTACATAATAAAGGCTGTTCAAAATGAACAGCCTATCATACTCTAATATAAGTTTATTCTCTACTAGAATGAAATCTTACATGAAGCTTTAATTTGACCTAATTCTTTGTCAGCATCAGTTCCAACTCTTGTGATATCTTCAGCATCATACCAACCAGCAGATAAAGTAGCACCATCAATTAAAGTAGTATTTTCTACAGAAACACCAGCACCAATTACATTACCCTTAGCATAATCGAAATTAGCTTTTAAAGTACCTAAATTAGCAGATGTATATTCTGCTTCTGCACCAGCACTATACTTAGAACCATCTAATGTATAACTACCCTTTAGTGTCAATTTTAAATCTTCAACAGCAGTTAGAACAGCTTCTGCACTTACTTCTCTTGTTGCAACTAATAAATTTTTAGCAGAAACAGATAATGTTACAGGAACATCATAAGAATTCAAGTCAGTAGATAATTTTACATCAACATCTCTACCTGAAGCAACATAAGCATCCAATGTGAAAGCATCATAAGCAGCTTTAGCAGCGAAATCAAAACCATCAACATCTTTAGCAATTACATCGTAACCTAAATCACCAGCAGCACTAACTTCTACACCATCCATAGCATAAGCTAATTTACCACTAGCACCTAAAACATTTGAACGTATTTCAGTAGAATCTGCAGCAACAGTAGCAGCATTATCTGAACCAACAACAGCACCACTCATTTTAAAGCCTTCAACTAATTCAACATCTGTTAAACCAGCATAAACACTATAATCATTTGCTGAAGCTGAATCATCATGGAAGAAACCAACACCTAAATCAATATTACCATATTTTACTGCAAGACCAGGAGCTTTATTGTAACCTACAGAATAAGAAACAGGTTTTTTTGTTTCTTTAGTTTTAAAACCAAAGTCATCAAAAGTATCATCAACATTATCAACTACCTCATCAATAGCTGATTTTGCCATATCAGGACCACCTAGAGTTTCTTTAATATCAACACTCCAGTTTTCTCCATAAATTTTTGCACTTTCAATTTTAGCTGCTACAGGTAAGAATTCTTGTGCTGGAAATTTTTCATTGTTATCTGAATCACCTTTTTCACCATTAAAAGCTCTAACAGCTAATTTAGCATTAATTTCAGCATAAACTTCACCTGAACCTTTTGTTGAACCAACTTCTTCAATTAAGTTAACGTCAAAAACAAGACTAGTTCCATTAGCAAGACCATAATCATTGTTGTCCAAATTATAAAAAGCATCGACATTTGCGCTTCCAGAGAAACCCGCAAATAACATACTTGAGCCTAAAAGACCTGTTAATAATAAAGTAGAAACCTTCTTCATACTTCCTCCAAATAGTTTCGGGAGTACGTCAAAAAAACGCACGAAATCCCTTTATTTCCATATATATATTTTGGATTGTAACAAGGCTATTTCTATATGTCAAGAAAAAAAAACACCCTAGGCACAATCAAATACATATATCTTCATACATTCGAAATAAATATTTTTCAGCATTTTTCTATACTTTAAGTACATTTTTTTATACCGATAGAATATTTATACCAGTTAGTCATATAATATAAAACATACAATAAAAAGTAACTACTTTTCTTGTATTTTTATACTTTTTTTATACTTTTTATACTATTTTAGTCGCAAAATAACGGCTAAACATCCATTAATTCACTAGAATCTTCATCGAGATTCCAATTATCTATATCAATTATTGAATATCCAAAGTTACATAAAAACTTATTATTTTGATTAAATTCATCAAATTCTTGTAATTTTTGAGATTTGTAAAACAAGACTTTTTCAAACTTTTCTCTAGCTGATTGTCTAATAAATTTATCAAGGAGGAAGTCCAAAACACCTAATCCACGATAATTTAGATTAACCCCATATGAAGTTATTTCAATCAATTTTGAATCAATTTTCTCCCATTCAATATACCCTATAATCTCTTCATCTAAATTATATGCGACAATATACTTTGGATTCATTAAAAGCTTTTGTCTTCTTTGTACAATTAAGCTTTCAATTTTATTTAATTCTGATAGTATTTCCATCTTCAAATCATCAATTTGTTTTTCATCACATAATGGGAATTCTGTAGAAAATCTAAAATCACTAACTAAAAGATCATTTGGTAACTCTTCAACTTCTTCTTCTAGATTAATTAAATTTACATAACCTTCACATTCTTTATACCAATTTGTAACAATAGCTTTCATATAATTAGATTTAAATTCTAACCATTGTCTTTCAATAATTGGGTTTTCTTTTAATATTTGTTTAAATTTTCTAAAAACACCTCTTCCATTATGAAAAACATGATTTAAAGTCTTTTTATATACAGGATTTTTTACGTCCTTTATAAATTGTTCTCTTATTTTAAAACCTTCAATTGATCCCCAAGGCGGTAAAGCTAAAAACCTATCTTTATTCTTTAATATAGATAAAGAAACTAATTTATCTGATTTTTTTGACTCTTTTACTACTACTGAATCTTTTATATCTGAAATTTCTACTACTTCTGCATTTACAAGATCCAAATATCCAATAGTATCCTGATTTTCCATAGAGAAAATAATATTTTTTAATAAATAAGAATTTAAAGGTGGTAACTTATAATTATTTTTTTCCATTGATTATTACTCCTTGTTACATCATACTTTAGAAACAATAATTTGAGAAGATTAATTAAGAATATTAAAAAAAAGATAAATTTTTATCCTAAGGGTCTTTTTTTCTTTTTCATATTTGTAGATAATGTAAGTAAAGCTTGACATTAAGCGAAAAAATTAAGATATTTTAAACACGATATAAAAAAAATATCAGGAGTAAAATCATGAGTATTATTGAATCAATTGAAGCAAGGGAAATCCTTGATTCACGCGGCAACCCAACAGTAGAGGTTGATGTAATTTTAGAAAGTGGTTTCATGGGTCGTGCAGCAGTACCTTCCGGTGCTTCTACAGGTGTTCATGAAGCAGTTGAACTACGTGATGGCGATAAAAGCCGTTTCTTAGGTAAAGGTGTTTTAAAAGCTGTAGATAATGTTAACAACATTATTGCTCCAGAAATCGAAGGTATGGATGCTCTTAATCAAGTTGCTATCGACAAAGCTATGATTGCTCTTGATGGTACACCAAACAAAGGTAAATTAGGTGCTAACGCAATCTTAGGTGTTTCAATGGCAGTAGCTCGTGCAGCAGCTGATTACTTAGACAGACCTTTATTCGCTTACTTAGGCGCTTATCATGCATGTACATTACCTGTTCCAATGGCAAACATCTTAAACGGTGGTGCTCATAGTGACAACAAAGTTGACTTCCAAGAATTTATGGTAATGCCAATTGGTGCTGATTCAATCAGAAGTGCTGTAAGAATGACAGCTGAAGTATTCCACAACTTAAAGAACGTATTAAAGAGTCGTGGTTACAACACAAGTGTTGGTGATGAAGGTGGTTTTGCACCAGATTTAAAATCAAACGAAGAAGCTTTAGAAGTTATCATGGAAGCAATCAAGAAAGCTGGTTACACAGCTGGTCGTGATGGAGACTTCATGATTGCATTAGACCCAGCTTCATCTGAATTATATAACACAGAAGAAAAAGTTTATGAATTAAGATGGTCAACAGGCGAAAAACTAACAAGTGAACAAATGGTTGACATGTGGGAAGACTGGGCAAACCGTTATCCTATTATTTCAATTGAAGATGGTATGGCTGAAGATGACTGGGAAGGCTGGAAAATGCTAACAGACAGAATTGGTGATAGAGTTCAATTAGTTGGTGACGACTTATTTGTAACAAACACTGAAAGACTACAAACTGGTCTAGAAAAAGGTGTTGCAAACTCAATTCTTATCAAAGTTAACCAAATCGGGACTTTAACAGAAACTTTCGAAGCTATTGATTTAGCAAAACGTAACGGTTACACAGCTATTGTTTCTCACCGTTCTGGTGAAACAGAAGACAGCTTCATTGCTGACTTAGTAGTAGCTTTAGAAACTGGACAGATCAAAACTGGTTCAATGAGCCGTTCTGACAGATTAGCTAAATACAATCAATTAATGAGAACTGAAGATTACTTGGGTGATACAGCTAAATATGCTGGTCGTAAAGCATTCCGCGTTCTATAATTAATTATTTTAGAAAAAACAATCCTCCATTTGAGAGCCTTCTCAGCATGGAGGATTTTTTATATATTGGTTTTGACTTTAATTAAATCGCCAAAGTATAACTCAAGATAGTAACTAATAAATAAGCTGATAATAATACAATACCAACTACTCTATTTAACTTTTCTTTAGAAAAAGCAATTGCTAATTTGCATACTAACAATACAAAAAGCATTGTTGGGAAAAGTAATTTGAAGAAGTTCACATCAACATTTAAGCCACCCTTAGTTACTGAAGCGGCTGCCCCTACTACAAATAATACATTTAAAATATCAGCACCTAAAACATTACCAATAGCTAAATCCCCATAACCTTTTCTAGTTGCTGTTACAGCAGTAATCAATTCTGGTAAACTTGTTCCAAAAGCAACTAAAGTTGCTGCAATAATTGTTTCAGGAATATGTAATCTTATAGCAGTCTCTTGAACAGTTGGAATTAAAACCTTTGAAGCTAATACTACCAAAGCAATACCAACAAATAATTTTACAAAAATCATCACTGTAGAAGATTGATCAACCTCAATATTTTCTTCATGTTCATCAATCGTTCCTCTTTTTGCTTGTCTAATCGTATTATAAATATATATTACTAAAATAACTAAAAACAACCAGCCTATATATTGAGGTATATGTCCACCTTTTGAAAAAGAGTTAAACCCATTACCAAAAATAAATGCTACTAATACCAGTAAAGCACCAGCTGAAAATTGTAACCAACTCTGTCTATTTACTACTTCTTTTTTAAAAGGTAAAGGATTAATTAATGCTGCAACACCTAAAATTAAACCAGTATCACAAATAATTGATCCTACAGCATTACCTAATGCTAAATCTGGGAACCCTTGCAAAGCTGAAACAACAGAAACTGTAACTTCTGGAAGAGTTGTACCTAAGCTTACAATTGTTGCACCAATTAACATTTTTGGCACACCCCAACGATAAGATAAAGATACTGCTTCATCCACTAATAAATCAGCACCTTTTCCTAAAATTGCTAAAGATACTGCAATAATAGCAAATAAAATAAACATTCCCAAAGGACTTTTAGGAACCATATTAACTACACTTAAAATTAATTCATCAATCATAATAACCAAATAGTAATTTATTAATATAAAAAAGGCTACATTATTTTAACTTAAATTAATTATTCTTTAATAGCTTATGTTCTTCTTCGAAAACACTATTAATAATTGAATTATTAAACCCTTTTTTTATTAACTTATATTTTACAACCTCTTTTTCATTATTTTTACCAATTATATTGCTAAAAGCTTTGAAACAAGCCTCATATTCCATATCGTAATTAACAATTTTATCATACATAGAATTTGCTAAAGTTGAAGAAATTCCTTTGTTTTGTAATCTAGTAACTACCAAGAATTTCCCTTCACCTTTACGATTTCTATTTATAATGAAAGTTTCACAAAATCGCTCTTCACTTAAATAATTTTTATTAACTATATATAGAATTGTATTTTCAATAGCAAATGAAGAAAATTTCCTTTGAACTAACTTTGCTTTAATTTCCATTTTAGTATGCTCTCGCCTAGCTAATAAATCTAAAGCTTTTTTTCTACAAAGAAAAATTTCATTAATTTTTTTTAATTCAATATATAAATCCTCATCAATCTCTTGCCCATCATCATAATAGGGTAACTTAAATTCAATAATTAAGGATTTTGGTATAAAAAAAGGAGAGTTTCCTTTTGAAAGTACATTAATACCTTCTGGAAAATCTCTCCTATTAATTGTCGCAATAAACATATAAATAAAACAAATGTATTAACGTTTGCTGAATTGGAATTTGCGACGTGCACCTTTTTGACCGAATTTCTTTCTTTCGACCATACGTGCATCACGAGTCATATAACCCTTAGCATGTAATGCGCTGCGGTAAGCTTCATCGTTGTCACATAGTGCACGAGCGATACCATGTAAACAAGCACCAGCTTGACCTGAAATACCACCACCTTTACAGTTAATTAAAATATCAAATTTATCAACTGTTTCAGTTGCTTCTAAAGGTTGTTTTAGAAGATTAACTAATAATGGATTTGCAAAATATTCATCTACAACTTTACCATTAACAGTAATTACTCCTTTTCCTTCTCTTAGATAAACACGTGCAACAGAAGTTTTTCTTCGACCTACACCTGCACCAAGGTTTATATTTGTTTTTGCATCTTTCTTAGCCATTTTACACTCCCTTATACTTCAACCGCAATTGGGTTTTGAGCCTTATGAGGATGTTCAGCACCTGCATAGACTTTCATGTTTCTGAAAAGACTGCGTCCTAAAGGTCCTTTTGGAAGCATACCTTTAACTGCGTGTTCCATTGGGAATTCAGGTTTTCTCTTTAACATATCTGCATAACTTGTTGCTCTAAATCCACCTGGGAAGTCAGAGTGTCTGTAATACATTTTATCAGTAAATTTCTTTCCAGACATTGTTGCTTTAGCAGCGTTAATAACAATTACATAATCACCCATATCTTGGTGAGGTACGTATTCAGGTTTATTCTTACCACGAAGAATACGAGCAACTTTTACAGCTACACGACCTAAATCTTTGCCTTCAGCATCAATTACGTACCATTTTTTTTCCATTGTTTGTGGCTTTACAAAAATAGTTTTCATGTTTTAATACCCTATTATTCAAGAGAATATATCTCTTTTTTATTTATTTATTGGTAATTCTACCAATTTTATTAAATGACATATCACAAGCCTTAAAAATTTAAATGAATAAAAATAAAATGTTTTAAGCTTTAACCCCTAAGGAAAGGTCGGGTATAAGGGATTAGAAAGTCCTACCTTTCTACTTAATCTTCTACTTTTTCATACTTAAATCACAATCTAAAAATTTGATATCCAATAAATTATTAGTTTATTATAGCTGAGAACTAAAATATGTAACAATTTATTAATAACAAATCTTTTAACAAGACAAACATTATTCACCCTATTTATCTTGCCGCTTGATATATCAATGTCAAAAAACTTCAATTCATCTCGTATAGAAAACTTCTACACGCAACTTTTAAATATTTAGCACAATCTAAGGCTTTTTGTCTAGTATTTAATCGCTTTTTTTGTGCTATTTATTTCTTATATATACATTTATTTAAATATTCTCATTATATAAAGGAAAAATTATAATTCATCAAATACTTTTTCTAATTTTGCGTACTTACTTATATATTTGGCTTCTTTCCCATTATCATATTTCACGCTTATAATTTCTCTATTATTTTTATTTGTACTACTAATAACCCAGCCTTTTCCTTTTTCTTCATTAAAAACTCTGTCCCCTACTTCAAATAAAGATTTTTCACACTCTTTAGGCTGGATTTCTTTTTCAAATTTGAACTTTTTTGGGCTAGAAGAAAAACCTTGATGTATCAAATTTGAAACATCAGGAGTTGAAGATTCCCAACTACTTGATCTACTCTTGTTTATTTTTCTTTTATATGAAAGTGCACTATCACCAAAAATATCTAACTCTGTATCAAATTTATGTGGTTTTTTACCAACAACATTAACAAGATTTTCATCTATTTCATCTAAGAATCTAGAAGGAGTTCTGTTAAAATCTACACGCCCCCAAATTCTTCTTGAACTTGCACTAAAGAAACTTAATCTATTTTTTGCTCTAGTTGAAGAAACATAAAAAAGCCTTCTCTCTTCTTCTACATTAGGATCTTCATCAATGCTCATACTACTTGGGAAAAGACCTTCTTCCATACCCACAACATATACATCATCGAATTCAAGCCCTTTGGTATTATGCATAGTAATTAGAACAACACCTTGTTCTTCTTCCTCATTTTGATTATTTCCTAATTTAGTTCTATCAAGACAAACTTCTTCTAAAAAGTCTTTTAATCCATCTAGATTTTGTTTATAAGATTCCAGAGCATTTATTAAACTTTCTAAGTTATCAACTTTAAATGTATGATTTGAAATGTCTTGCTTTTTATAATAATCAATTAAGCCAACATTAGCTAAAAGCTTTTGAACACCTAAAGATAACTCACCATTTTCAATCATAGTATAGGCAGTTTTCATATGATCTATAAATTCTTTTGCACTATTACAACATTTAGCCGATAGGAGCTTTTTAGAACAAGCTAAATTGATTGCATCAAAAACATCTCCATCAGTTTCTCCTAATAAAGTTTCAATTTTTTCTACACTAGTTCTTCCAATACCTCTAGAGGGCTTATTAATCATTCTTTTAAAGTTAACAATATCTTTTGTATTTAAAAATAGTTGCATTAACGCTAAAGCATCTTTTACTTCTTCTCTATCATAGAATTTTAATGCACCTATAATTTTATATGGTATAGCATATCTATTTAATAAAGTTTCAAAAGTTTGGGATTGGGCATTTGTTCTATATAATATTGCACTATTTTTATAATTTTTAGCTCTTTTTATTAAATTAATAACCGTAATAGCTTCCTCATTTTCATCACTAACATAATAAATCGTAGGTTTTTCCCCTACAAAATTGTTTGTAAATAATTTTTTATTATGCCTTGCCTTATTATGCTTTATAACACTAGAAGCAACATCTAATATCGAAACAGTAGATCTATAATTTTCATTTAAGGTTATAGTTTTTGAAGTTGGGAATATTTGAGGAAAAGATAAAATGTTTTTAACTTCAGCACCTCTGAATCTATAAATACTCTGGTCATCATCACCAACGACACAGATAAAAGTATCCTCCCCAACTAAGGAGTTCAATAAATTGAACTGTGCAATATTTGAGTCTTGATATTCGTCTACTAAAATTACTTTAAATCTTCTTCTAACAAAGTTTAGTACATCAGAATTTGTATTAAGTAATCTGTTTGGAATTGAAATTAAATCAGCAAAGTCTACATTTCCAACTTTTCTCAAAGCTTTTTCATATTCTACAAAAGCTCTCTTAAAGAAAGGATCACTAGAAACTAAATCTAAATTATCTTGATCTGTTAATCCCATATCCTTAGCTCTACTAATTTTTTTCATAATTCCAGATAGTTCATTTTTTTGCATATTTGGGAAAATGCTTTTTAATAATGATAGAGAATCATTATCATCATATATAGTAAATGAAGGGGCTAAATTAGCTTCAGAAGTAAAACGACGCAATAACCAGACACCAAAAGAGTGAAAGGTACGAATATTAAAATCATTCGGATTATAAAATGGTAACATTTCTATTACCCTATCTTTCATTTCTTTTGCTGCTTTATTTGTGAATGTTACTGCTAAGATATTCCATGGATTTATATTCAATTCTTGAATGCAATAAGCAATTTTTGTAGTAATAACACGTGTTTTACCACTGCCTGCTCCTGCTAATACAAGTAATGGATGAGAATTTTCTAATACAGCATCTCGTTGATCTTTATTTAGTTTTTCTATCCATGCTTGTAAATTATCCATCAATATCTCCTACTATTATTGCATCTAAGTCCACACCATTTACTTTTCTTATCCCAACTTTAACAACTGAACCTGGAACTAAATCTCTTGCCATAATTACAGTTGCACCATCTACTTCTGGTGCTTGAGAATAGATTCTACCAATTGCTAAATCTTCACCTTCAATCTTTTCTTCAATTAAAGCTTCATAAACATTATCAACAAATCTATTTAATCTCTTTGCCGTTATTTCTTCTTGAATTGATTCTAATTTCTTTTGATCTATTTTAGCTCTTTTTATAACTTTTTCATGTTCTTCTTCACTAACCATATCAAAAGCTCTAGTATCTTCTTCTCTACTATATATAAAAGAACCCATCCAATCAAATTCACATTTCTTAGTAAAATCTAAAAGTTCTTTTACATCTTGTTCTGTTTCACCAGGAAAACCTAGCATAAGAGTAGTTCTAATAACCGCCTCCGGTAAAGCTTCTCTTATTTGTTTTACCAAATTATAATAACTTTCGCTTGTCCCCACTCGACCCATTTTTCTTAAAATATGTGTTGCGGCATGTTGGAAAGGTATATCAAAATATGGAAGAACTTTATCATGTGTTTTAATAAAATCTAATAATTCAATGGGAAAAGCATCTGGATGTATATATAATAATCTTAATTTATAATCACCTTCAATTTGACAAATTTCATCTAATAAAGGTAAAAGTTGAGATTTATTAGTAATATCAGTACCAAAAGCTGCTAAATCTTGAGCTATTATATTTATTTCTTTAATTCCTGAACTTATAAGTTCTCTAGCTTCAGCTAATATTTGATCTTTACTTCTAGATCTCAAGGGTCCTCTAATTACAGGAATTGCACAAAAGGCACATCTATGATTACAGCCTTCACTTAATTTTAAATATGCTGAACCAGGGAAATTTAATAAGGTGCTTCTAGAATAATAATCATCTGAGGGATCATTTGGATATTCTGGAGAAGAAATTAATTGTTCTTCGTCCGCTAATAATTCATCAACAAATTCATCAACTTGCTTAAGATCTCTATTACCGAATATACCATCTGCTTCAGGTAATTCTAAAATATCGCTATAACGTTGAGCTAAACAACCTCCCAAAATGATTTTTGCATTTGGAGCGGCTTCTCTTAAATTAAACAAAGTATCTATTGCTTCTTCTTTAGCACTTTGAATAAAACCACAAGTATTGATAAAAACTAGATCACATTTACTTGGATCCAAGTTTCTTTCAAAACCTTTTTCAATTAAAATATTGATTATTACTTCAGAATCTACTTGGTTTTTAGCGCAACCTAAGCTTTCTATATAAAATTTTTTACTCATATGATTTTCCTAAAAATATTGCCAATGGCTCCTCCTATTATAGGTTGTCATTGGCAATGTTAGTCAATAAGTAGTATATTACTTTCTTTCTATTCTACTTTATTTTTTGCAGCATCAGCTTTTGCTTCTTCCTCGGTTATTTTTGAATAATCTTTATCATCATATAACCAACATGCTACCTTATGTTCATTTCCTAAATCAAATGTTGGTGGAATATGACAAGTACACCAAGGCATTCTCTTTGGACAACGAGCTTGGAAATAACAACCTTCTTGTTGTTTATCAGGAGAAGGAACATCTCCTGTTAAAATAATTCTTTGTCTCTTTCTTTCAATTTCAGGATCTGGAATTGGAGCTGCCGATAATAAAGCTTGAGTATAAGGATGAGCAGGATTATCATACAAATCTGCTGAATTAGCAACTTCCACAAGTTTACCTAAATACATAACAGCTACTCTTGTAGAAATATGTTGAATTACAGCCAAATCATGAGCAATAAAAATATAAGTTAAATTTAATTCTTTTTGTAAATCATTTAGTAAGTTCAAAATTTGAGCTTGAATTGATACATCCAATGCAGAAACAGGTTCATCAGCTAAAATAATTCTTGGATTCAAAGCTAAAGCTCTTGCAATACCAATTCTTTGTCTTTGCCCACCTGAAAATTCATGTGGATATCTATTTTTAAAAGCCTTATTTAACCCTACTCTTTCCATCAATTGTTCAACTTTTTCTTCTATTTCAAGACTTGATAATTTTTTTTCTAACAAACCTCTTTTATTGAAGATAATTAATGGTTCACTAATGATAGATCTTACTGTCATTCTTGGATCTAAAGATGCATATGGATCTTGGAAAATCATTTGAATATTACGTCTTGCTAAAGCTAAATCTCTTTCTGAGGCTTTACACAAATCAACACCATCAAATAATACTTCACCAGCAGTTGGTCTATATAATTGAGAGATAGATCTAACTGTAGTAGATTTACCACAACCTGATTCTCCAACAATACCTAAAGTTTCACCTTCTCTAACTTCAAAAGAAATTCCATCAACAGCCCTAATTGATCCAACAGTTTTATTTAACAAACCGCCAGATTTAATAGGAAAATGTTGTTTAAGATTTTTTACTTCTAAAAGGACTTTATTTTCTTTACTCATTTATCATCATTCTCCTTTGCTGCATCAGCTAGTGCTTTTGCTTTTTCCTCTTCACTTGCATATAACCAACAATTAACTTTATGGTGTTCACCTACTGTATAAGTTGGAGGTAATGCACAACGACATACATCCATTGCTTTATGACAACGAGGATGGAAAGGACAACAAGGAGGCAAATCAATAACATTAGGTGGTTGTCCCTCAATTGAGAAAAGTTTATTTTGTTTATTCTTTGTATCCATTCTTGGAACACTTTGAATTAAACCACTTGTATATGGGTGAGATGGATTACTATATAATTCATCAGTATAAGCTTCTTCAACAACTTTCCCAGCATACATAACACAAACTTTATCACACATGCCCGCTACAACACCTAAATCGTGAGTAATTAAAATTACAGCAGTACCAAAATCTTTACTAATCTGTTGAATCAATTCAAGGATTTGCGCCTGAATTGTAACATCAAGTGCAGTTGTTGGTTCATCAGCTATTAATACTTGAGCATTACAAGATAATGCCATAGCAATCATAACTCTTTGTCTCATACCACCAGAAAATTGGTGAGGATAAGAATCTATTCTCTTTTCTGCAGCAGGAATTCCAACTTTCTTTAACATTTCAATTGATCTTGCTCTTGCTTCATCTTTTGAAACATTCTTTTCATGTAATTGTATAGTTTCAATCATTTGTGTTGAAATTCTTAAGAAGGGATTTAAGCTGGTCATTGGATCTTGGAAAATCATTGATATTTTATTACCACGAATTTTTCTTAATTCTGATTCTGGTAAGTCTAAAATATTTTTACCTTCAAACAAAACCTCTCCACCAACAATTTTTCCAGGAGGAGAAGGTATTAGTTTCATGATGGATAAGTTTGTTACACTTTTACCACATCCTGATTCACCTACGATACCAACAGTTTCACCTTTATCAACAGAGAAAGAAACTCCGTTTACGGCTTTAACAATACCAGCATCAGTTTTAAAATGGGTCTTTAACCCTTTAACTTCCAAAATTGGTTGTTTATTATCTTTCATATTCTATTAATCTCCTAAAGCTGGTTCTTACTTTGTGGGTCGAACGCATCGCGAAGCCCATCACCAAAGAAATTCATTGCAAATAAGAACAATGTCATTGCAATTGATGGGAAAATAAGTCTCCATGGATAAATTGTCATACTTGCAACACCATTACTAATCAAAGACCCCCAAGATGCCATTGGAGCTTGAACACCAAGACCTAAAAAGGATAAGAATGATTCTTGCATAATAAAGGATGGAATTCTAAGTGTTGAATAAACAATAATTATAGATAATGAATTTGGAATCATATGCTTAAATATAATTCTCCAAGTTTTAGCTCCCATGGATCTAGCGGCTTCAACATATTCACTATTTTTAAGACTCATTATTTGACCTCTAACCATACGAGCAATAGTTAGCCAAGATACTATACCAAGAGCTATGAATAAGTTTATAATTGACCGACCAAAAATTGCCATACAAATAATAACAATTAACATATAAGGTAGACCATACATAACATCAACTATTCTCATAATAATGTAGTCTGTCTTTCCACCTAAATATCCAGCTAAAGCTCCTAACACAATACCAATAAACACACTAAATAAAGTACCAACAATACCAATCATAATAGAAATCTGACCACCATAAATAATTCTACTTAATAAATCACGGCCACTATAATCGGTACCTAACAAATAATGTCTTTCATTAACTTTTGAAGATTCAATTGAAACCTTTAATCCTGAAACAGTCATTTCTGTTTTATATGGGAATTCTAAATTACCATTTTCGTTTTCTTTTTCTAGACTCTTAGTAATCTCTCTTAAAAGTTGAGCATTAATTTTACCATATAAATTATCAGCTAATTTTGATTCATATTCGTCTTTACCTAGTTTTTTAATTTCTTTCTGAATTAAATTAGATTTTTCATCATCAGACAAAGACTTTTTCATATCACCATCCATTTCAATGGTATTAAAGACATAAGCTTGCATTTCACTATTAGCCTGATCTAAAATCAATTGAACATTATCAATGTTTAGCATGTCTGCATAAACTCGAGCTAGATTTGTACTACTTGCTTTTGCTAAATCTTCATTATTTAATTCAATTTTATCAATCAATACAAATAATTGGTTATCAATTTTATCTTGCAATTTATCTAAAGTTTTTTGATCATTAGCACTCCAAGTAAAAGTACCTGCTGCTAATTGTTTTTCACCTTCAGCATAACAAAGATTCCAAACACTATTTGTCTTACTATCATCAATCCATTCTTTAATAGTATTAGATTGTTCTTCTGTTAAAATCAATGAACCATCTTTCCAGGCTTTAAAATATAAGTCTTTTTTCTTATTCAATAACATCAACTCACCAGCTGTTTTATTCCAAGAAGGTTGTAGATTTTGATGGTCTAAAATAATTTCATCATAAGGATGCAAAGGCAATATTGGTGCAAAAGCAGATAAAAGGGCATAGATAATAACAATGAACATACCAATAAGAGCCATTTTATTTTTTCTTAATCGTTTCCAAGCATCTTTTGTTAGACTATTACCAACTACAACTTGATTAAATTCATTAGTAGCAGCATTCTTTGTATTTTTATTTTTTTCTTTCATGTTCTAATCAATTCCTTATTTATTAGTAAGCGATTCTTGGATCTAATAATGCATAAACAATATCAACAATAAAGTTCATGACAACAAGAATAACTGAGAAAACAATAACTACTCCAATAATCAAAGTGTAGTCACGGTTAAATGAGCTTTGAACGAAGAACTTACCAATACCTGGAACGCGGAAAACCTGTTCAATAACGATTGATCCAGTTATAACCCCAGCAAAAGCAGGACCTAAATAACTAACAATAGGCAACATAGCACCTTTCATAGCATGTTTAAAAATAATAGTACTATTTTTCATACCCTTAGCTTTTGCTGTTCTAATATAATCACTTCTTAAAGTTTCTAACATTGAAGAACGAGTTAATCTAGCAATGGTAGCAAAATAGGCAAATGATAAGGAAATAGCTGGAAGTACAATTGTTAAATAACCTTCACCTGTACTATACCAACCAGAAATAGGAAACCAATGGAGTTTCATTGCAAAAACTAACTGGAGCAATGGTCCTATAACGAATAGCGGTATCGATATCCCCAGAACCGCCAGCCCCATCGTCAGATAATCGATCCACGAGTTCTGATAAACAGCAGCTAGAATTCCGAATAAAATACCAAATATAAGTGCTAACATAATAGCAATTGAGCCTAAAACGGCTGAATTAGGTAATGATGTAAATATATAGAAATTAACATCATTGTCCACGTATTTGTATGAAGGGCCTAAATCACCACGACAAACATCAAATAAATATCTTGCATACTGTTTTAAAACAGGTTCATCTAAATGATATTTCGCTTCAATATTAGCTAAAACTTCTTCTGGCAAAGCCCTTTCACCGTCGAAAGGCCCACCAGGAGCAACTCTAACAATAAAGAAACTCAAAGTAATAATGATAAGCAAAGTAGGAATCATACCTAATAAACGTTTAATAATATATTTTGTCATATTCTTCCTCTATTGTGAAATTATATCAATTAAAATAAGAAAATTGATACTATTACATCTTTGACAGACTAAAGAACTTTACAGGAAATTGCAACTTTATTCAATAATTATTCATTAAATTATATCATTTAATAAAATATACCCTGAAAAATAATTCCAAATGAGGACAAGAAATATTATTTAATTTTCGTCAAACAACTTATATTTTGTCTAAAATCAAAATACAAAAAAAAGTTAAAATTTTAGTAGAATTTAGCAAGAAAAACCTACCCTCTAAACTTATTAATGTCCCTAAGCCCTACATCCAAATCCATATCCCGCTCTCTGTCTTTTGTTAATGGTAAGCCTAAAAAAGTACTAAAAAGAAGCGCGGCTCTCTCACAAGTTCCACCACTTTTTTTCTCATCTATGACTTCGACATCAACTTTTTCTTCATTTGTAAAAATTAATGAAAATCTAACATGTGCCCTATAAGCTCTACCTTTTTTCTTATAATCAACATTTTCATCAAAGCTTCCTTTTACAAAATGAGTCAAAGCAATTTTCTTAATAGAAGTTATATCATATTTTTTTATAGATACAAAAGGAAAAATTCCAAATTCATATCTTATTGATTTATCAGCTTTTTCAACAACCCATCTATCTATAAATAATATACCAATTAAAGCAATTATCCACAAAATGAATGGAATTAGCATAGAAGAGAAACTATCACCTCTTGACAGAGAATCTATCATACCCCAAGAAAAAAATAGAAAAAAAATCAAACTTATAACTTTTGACAATCTACTATTTCTATATATTAATCTTTTCTCAGTATTTTTTAGATGATATTTCATTTAATAGTCCTTTTTTATGTTAAAATAGCAACTTATTTGTAAAAATAATAACATTAAATCTTGTTTTTTAATATTTAGACTTGACGTAATCAATAATACATCGTTTACTATTCTATATATATTATGATATAATATACTCAAAAATATTTCAAAAGAATAGAGAATATTTAACAAATCTACAAGGAGATAATCTATGAAAAAGACATTATCTATTACTCTTAGCTTATTACTTTTAGCTACTGTATTAGTTTCTTGTGGCGGGAAAAAAGAAGCAGCTGCACCAGCAGAATCAAAACCTGTTGCAACTACTACTACTACCACAACTCCAGCAGAAACAAAACCTGCTGAAACAAAAGCAGAAGAAACAAAAGCAGAACCTCAAAAAGCTGAAACAGTAGTCACAGATGAAGGCGTAAAATTTGTAATTTCAAACAGCGCTGAACCTCAATCTTTAGACCCTGCAAAAGTTCAAGGTGTTCCAGAACACAGAATTTTAATGGCTTTATTTGAAGGATTAACATCTATCGATCCTAAAACAGCTGATCCAGTTCCTGGTTTAGCAGAATCTTGGGAAGCAAACGAAGATGGTACTCAATATACATTCCACTTAAGACATGCAACTTGGTCTGATGGTGTTCCTATCACAGCTCAAGATGTTGTTTGGTCTTGGTTAAGAGAATTAGATCCTGCAACAGCAGCTCCATATGCATGGTTCCCATGTATGTTCTTAGAAGGTGCTCAAGAATACAACGACGGCACAGGTACAGCAGCAGATGTTGGAATCCGTGCACTTGACGATTACACATTCCAAATGGACTTAATCGGACCTCTTCCATATGCAATTGGTGCTCTAGAACACTATTCATTCGCTGTTGTTCCTAAACATGCAATTGAAAAATATGGCGATCAATGGACACAACCTGAAAACTTCGTAGGTAACGGTCCTTTCGTATTAAAAGAAAGAATTCCACAATCAAAGATTGTTTGTGTTCCTAATCCAAACTATTGGGATGCAGACTCTGTAAAGATTGATACATTAGAATACTTAGCATCAGACGATGATAATACTAACTACAACATGTACTTAGATGGTCAAATCGACTGGTTAACTAACGTACCTACAGATAAATTAAGTTCTGCTTCTATGAGAGACGACTATAAAGCTGCTCCTCAATTAGCAACTTACTACTATGTATTCCAAACTCAAAAAGCTCCTTTAGACAATGTTAACTTAAGAAAAGCTATTTCTTATGCTATCGATCGTGAAGCTTTAGTTGAAGGGGTTACAAAAGCTGGTCAAATTCCTGCTTGGGGTATTGTACCTCCAATGGCTGGTTACGAAGCTCTTGAATTCCCAGAAGAAATCACAATCGATGGAACAACATACGATAACAGAGAAGATGCTGCTAGAGCTTACTTAGCAAAAGCTGGTTATCCTAATGGTATCGGATGTCCTACATTAGAAGTTTTATATAACACAAATGAAGGACACAAACAAATTGCTGAATTTATTCAACAAGAAATTAAGAACAAATTAAATGTTAATGTTGAACTAGTTAACAAGGAATGGGGAACTTACCTAACAGACAGAAATGCTGGTAACTTCGAAATTTCTAGAGCTGGTTGGGTTGGTGACTATCAAGATCCTAACACATTCTTAGATATGTTCTTACCTGGTTCAGCAATGAACGGTGGTAAATATGAAAATGACACATATGCATTATTCATAAAAGAAGCTGCAACTATTTCTGACCCTGTTGAAAGACTTGGTGTATTAAAAACAGCTGAAGATATCATGATTAATGAAGATTGTGCTATCCTACCTCTATACTACTATGTAACTCTAAACATGATTGATACAAGTGTATGGGGCGGTTGGTATACAAATACAATGGACTACCATCCACCAAAAACTATTTTCAAAAAATAGTATAAATTAAGCTAATTACACTCCTCTTTATGGGGAGTGTTTTTTTGTCTTTAAAAATTTCCTATTATCATATTTAATATTTAAAAATAGTTTTTTCAATTTATAACTTTCTAATATCACAAAAGCTTAATAACATTATTTATGCTATTATATTAAATTAGGAGGATATATGGATAAAATGCCTGTATTATTTGTTGGTCATGGATCACCAATGAATGCAATTGAAGAAAATAAATTTTCTACAAATTGGAAATCATTGAGCACTTTAATACCAAAGCCAAAGGCAATACTTTCAATCTCTGCACATTGGTTTGTTTCAGGTTTAAAAGTTTCTGATTCAAAAAAGCCCCGAACAATTCATGACTTTTATGGTTTTCCTGAAGAACTTTTTGCTGTAGAATATCCCGCGCCAGGCTCTCCTAAATTTGCACATAAAGTTAAAGATTTATTACAAGATGATGTTTCTATCGATAATTCTTGGGGGATTGATCATGGAACTTGGTCTGTATTACATAGAATTTATCCAAAAGCTAATATCCCAGTATTTCAATTAAGTGTTGATAGAAAAGCAATCCCACAAGATTATTATAATATTGGAAAAAAAATAAAAAAACTTAGAAATGAAGGCGTTTTAATTTTTGGAAGTGGTAACATTGTTCACAATTTAATGAACGTAAACTGGAGAATGCCTAATAAAGGTTATGAATGGGCTTATGAATTTGATAATTATATTAAAGATAATCTCTTAAAAGCAAAGCATGAAAATATAATTAACTATACAAAAGAAAAATCTTTTGCTGAACTTTCAGTTCCTACAATAGATCATTTTGCCCCTTTACTTTATACATTAGGAGCAACTTCAAAAAAAGATAAAGTAACAGTTTTCAATGAAGCTTGCACTCTAGGAACCTTATCCATGACAAGTTATCTTTTTAAATAAGAAAATTAAAATATTATATATAGATTAACAAATATTATTTAAGCAATTAAAAGGCCTTTAAGAATAGCCTTTTATAGACTTATGTAATTTTTTAGTTTATATTTTGCCTATGAAAAAAATAATTACACCCTCGACTATAAAAGGAACAATTACAATTCCTAGCTCAAAGAGCCAAACCATTAGAGCTTTATTGATAGCTACTTTTGCAAAAGGGAAAAGTATAATAAATAATGCACTTTTATCTAACGATACTATAAGCTGTATAAAAGCTTGCGAAGCCTTTGGTGCAACTATTACAAGAAATAAAAATCAAATTATTTTAGACTCTTCCAATCTTGAGAAAGGGGGTTCTCCTATAACTATTGATTGTGAAAATAGTGGAACTACACTTTATTTAGCCTTAGGATTAGCCGCTTCTCTTGAAAAAGAAGTTACTTTTACTGGAGATGAATCTTTACAAAGTCGGCCAGTAGGCCCTCTATTAAAAGCATATCAAGATTTGGGCTGTGAAGTAAGTGATACAAACTATCCACCATTTACAATCAAAGGACCAATAACAAAATCAAAAACAATTATTGATTGTCCTACTTCTCAATATTTATCTTCATTACTACTAGCTTCAATATTAGCTACAACAGATGTAGAAATTATTAACCCATTATTATATGAAAAACCTTATGTTAGTCTTACTTTAGGCTGGATGGATGAACAAAATATAGAATATAAAATAAGTGAAGATTTACAACATTCTATTATAAAAGGTAATCAACATTTTTCACCTATTGATGTAACAATCAATGGAGATTATTCAAGTGCTACCTTCTTTTTTGCTTTAGCTGCAATTGGAAAAACTACCATAAGAATTAAAGGCCTAAATCAATTTGATATACAAGGAGACAAACATACTCTTGATATTTTAGAGAAAATGGGTTGCTCAATAAAATGGATTGATAAAGATGTTGAGATTACAGGGCCTAAAGAGTTAAAAGGAGGCACGTTCTCTCTTAACTCAATGCCTGATGCACTTCCTGCACTTTGTAGTGTAGCTGCTTTTGCTAAAGAACCAATTACCTTTAATGATGTTCCACAAGCTCGTTTAAAAGAAACAGATAGAATTGATACTATGAATAAAAATCTAAATTTACTTGAAGTCAAAACGAAAGAATTTGATGATGGCATTACTATTTTTGGCAATGGAAAGATAAAAGGAAATCTTGTAAAAGGCTATAATGATCATAGAATAATTATGGCAATGGCAATAGCTGGTTTATATGCAGATTCTCCAATTACCATTGACGACATAAGCGCTGTAAGTGTTACTTTCCCAACATTTTTTGATTTAATAGAAATCTTAAAATCAAATTAATCAATTTAATTTTCAAACAACAAAACCACCTTGTTATGAATTTAAATTTAGATAATAATAGTGGAGATGCAAGTGAAAATGAAAACTCCAAGGATAAATATATGAAAGATTTAATCGTATGCTTTTCGGGCACAGGAAATAGTTTTTATGTTGCCCATAAAATAGCAGAATCACAAAATCATAATAATATTATTATGCTAAATGAATTATCAAAAGATAATTTTCAAATACCAGAAAGACTTGGTTTTGTTTTTCCTATACACATAAGTAGAGAACCATTAATATTTGAAAAGATATTACGCGAAGTTCTCTCCACTGTTAAAGATTTTACACCTTTAAAATTTGTTTATGTAATTTCTACTGCAGCAAGCAATTCACCCGGATGGGCTCACATCAGACTTGAAAAAACATTGAAAGACTTTGGTATTGCTACAACTTATGTTAACCATATTAGATTACCTAGAAATTATGCTCATCAACAACCACAAGAAAAAATTAATCAATTATTTACTGAGGCAGATGTAAAAATAAAATCAATAATCAATGATATTGAAAATGAAAAAATAAAATTTCCAAAATTTAAAATCTTTACAAGATCCTTTACAGTGTTAACATATTTTATTAATAAAAAATATACAAACCACTATAGCCGTGAGTTTGAAGTTACTGAAGATTGTATCAACTGTAAACTTTGTTATAGAAGTTGCCCTGCTAATAATATTTCTATGGAAAATGGAAAACCAATATTTCATGATAACTGTTATGCATGTTCAGGCTGTATTAATACTTGTCCAACAAATGCAATTATAAAAAAGAAAGATGATGGAAAAAGATATAAGAATCCAAAAGGTAATTTTAATCACTTATATAGGAGCTAATAATAATGAAATATGACTTTGAAAATCTAGCTAACAGAAAAGAAACAGCTTGCATAAAATGGGATAAAGACCACTTAAAAATATTTTGTGGAAATGAAACTGCAGCACCTTATTGGGTTGCTGATATGGAATATAAAGTTGCACCAGAAATTGATACCGCAGCAAAGAAACTTGTTAATTATGAAACCTATGGTTATTCGGCCTATCCAGATATAAAAGAAAAGTTTATTGCTTTTGCAAAAAAAAGGCATAATTTAGATATTAAAAAAGAGCAACTATCTCTCGGCCAAGGTGTTTTAAATGCAATAGCAGTAATGTTAAATATTATTTGTGAAGAAAATGATAACATTATCGTTCCTTTTCCTGCTTACAGACCTTTTGTAAGAATTGCTCATAACAATAATTTAAATGTATTACCTTGGAAATTAACAAGAACTGAAGATTCCTTTGAATTTGATTTTTCTACTTTTGAAGATTTATGTAAAAAAGCAAAAGTTTTTATTCTTTGTTCTCCCCATAATCCTAGTGGAAAAGTTTACTCAAAAGAAACTCTATATAAAATTTGTGATATAGCAAAAAAATACAATGTATTTGTTATCAGCGATGAGATACATGCTGATTTAGTATTTAAAGATACTCAATTTTATAGTTTTATCGATATTGCAAAAGAAAAAAATACGAAAGCTATGGTAGCTATGGCTCCTTCAAAAACCTTCAATATTGCTGGAGAATTTTTCTCCGTCTCACTTTTTAATGATCTTGAACTAAAGAAAAAATTTGATAAATTCAGAGTTGCTCTACACTGTAGCTCTTCCCCTTATTTTTCAACAACCTTAGCTAGAGAAGCTTATGATAAGGGTTATGATTGGTTAATGGAAGCTATAGTTGTATTGGAAAGAAATGCTAGATATATTGAAAAATATATGCAAGAAAATATTATAGAAATAAAACCAATGAAAGCACAAGCTTCATTTATTTGTTTCTGGGACTGTAGAGAATTATTACCATACATAGAACAAGATAAATTAAACCATCCAGAATTATACAAACTTGAAGCAAATTCAGAAACAGGCTTAGCTTCAATGTTTTTTGCACAACGAGCAAATATTTGCTTAAATGATGGTACCTGGTTTGGAGGAGATGAATATAAAGGTTATGTTCGTTTCAATTATGGAACTAGTTTAGATGATATTAAAACAGCTTTGGACAAAGTAAAAAAAGCAGTAGATGAATTATTAAACACATATAGAAAATAAGAAATTACAAGGAGATACAATGAACGCTGAGCAGTTAAGTGCTATTGATATTGCGGCAAAGGCTTTAGTAAATAGATTCGGAGCAATAGAATTAAAAGATATTACTAATAAAATACATCCAGAATTAAAAGGCGTAAAAGCAGTTTCTATTCATAAAGTATTAAAAGAAAGCGAAAGTGCTGAATATGTAGTAAAAGATGATGTATTAAAAATTATTTATTTTGATATTACATATGATAGAACAGAAGAAGTTTTAAAAGCTAAAAATGAATATAACCAATGGGATGCTATAACTTGGGATGATATTAAAGATTATCAAGACACTTACGATTTACCTCTATGTAAAAAAGCCCAAGAATTATTTAATTACAGTTGTTCAATCAACAAAGAATTAGTAGATAATAAGCAACTATTTGCTTTTAGATTTAGCAACTATGTTAATACACATAAAATCATATCAAAATGCTCTATAACAAAATTTCTTTTAGATCCATTTAAATTACCTGTATGGAATATTGAACTTGAATCCTTACTTTTAGAAGCAATTTTTAATCAAACCTCTTGGTTATGTTTTGGTAGAACAAGAAATGAAAGAATAAAATTAACTTGGATGGAAGAAGCTAGAGAAACAGTTAATTTATCAGAAGAAAAGTTTGATACAGTTTTTAGACTTGCAAAAGCAGCAACTAATTTTTATGGAGTTATTTCATTAAAGAATTTTCATAAATTATTGAAGATTTATTATAAAGATATCACTTTATCTAGAGATGAATTAAAAGCCTTATTTGAAAAAGTTAATAATGAAAGCAGTATCTTTTTTTTCAACAATTATATTGTAACAGATAGAATTTATGATTGGAGTTTTGACTTATTTAAAGAAGAAACTTTACAAAAATTAGATACTGAAGCTTATGCAAAATATAAAAAAGATAAAAATAATAATACTAGCATTTCTCCTTTAGATACAAACTTAATAGCAGAATATAGTTTTTCAATGATAAAAAAAATGCAAGAACAAAAGAAATTCTTAGTTTTATCAAAAGATGAATTATTAAAATATATAGATATTTCAAATATCAAAGAAACTGAAAATTATATTAATTTAGAAAATTATTATGTAAAAATTGGTGGAGCATATAAAGATAATCTAAAAATATTTAGAGCTATTTTTAATAGATATGTAAACAATTGTGGTGATAATTCACCTAATATTGTAAGACATTTCTTTATGGCTACTAAATTTTCAGAACATCAAGAAGCAAATATTGAATATTTACTATTATTAGTACAGAAAGCATTCAATGAAGCACCAAAGTGGATAAATAATGGCTTTAGTGCTATTGATATAAGTCATCTATAACTATTTTTAATAAAAATACTCTTTATCTTTATTTCTCAAATAAACAACACAACCTGTTACATGGCTGTTTGGATACATTCTTTTAACAGCCGTGATATAGGTCTTTATTTGCATTTCATGCAATTTTGGATTTCTTACTTTATCTGTTTTAAAATCTATAATTAAATAATTATTTTCATCATCTTTAACTAATAAATCTATAAACCCTTCAACAACTAAAGACTCTCCAACTTCATCGTCTACTCGAGAAAAGAAACCGACTTCACATTTACATTCAAACTTCTCTACATATTTATGATAGAAATCACTATTTATAAAATCTGAAGCATAACTTTTTGCAATATTCTCTATTGCTTTTATTTCAGTTGGTTTTAATTTAGAGAGAGAAGAACCTCTAGATAAAACCCTCTCATCAATTAAACCTAAAAGAGGTTTATTCATTACTAGAGATTGAACATAAATATGACAAAGAGTTCCAAAATCAGTATAAACATTCTTGTTGATTTCATTTAATTCAGATAGCATTTTATCAACTTGTGAAAGCGGTAGTGCAGCTCCATCTTCAAAATTTCCATCATCTTTATGACCAAATAAAGTTGTTACACCAATATTTTTTAGTCTTGTATCATACTCTTCTTTACAAACATTATAATACTCTAAATTTTTTTTATACTGAGTTCTTTCTACAATAGGCTTATTCTCAACTTTGACATAATTCTCATAGCTATTAACAATTTCAATATCTTTTATTTCTAATAAAGGATTAATTTGATCATTTTCTAAAGCAGCATTATATATCATATTTAATAATGATTTATTCTCTTTTCCTATAACAGAATCTTCAATTGTTGATCTAATTGTCCCGCTCATAATTAAATGAACTTGGGCTCTTGTTAAAGCAACATATAGAACTCTTTTGATTTCTGCTAATTCCATTTCACCTCTTAATTCTTTAGCCTTTGTAATAAACAAGCTATCAAACTTAACTTTGTTGGTTTTCTTATCAATTGATAAACAATGTTTTGGAACTGGAATATTATGTTCAGTAGAATAATCAACCTTTCTATTTATAATTTCAGTACCCATATTTGCTACAATCACTATTGGAAACTCTAGCCCTTTAGATTTATGGATTGTCATTATTTGAACACCTTTTGGGCTTTCTTTTAAAACTGAAACTTCTTCTTCATTTGAAGATGATCCCAAATTATCTCTCACATTATCTAAATATATTGAAAGAGAATATTGGTTTGAATCATATTTTTTAGCCAATCTATATAGATAATCAAAATTATCAATATATAAATGGTAGTTCGGTTCGCATACATAATAATATCGAAGCCCAGCATCCCACCAAATATAATTTAATAAACTAGAAATATCACTTATTGAAGATAATTCTATTAATTCATCAAAGATATTTTTTAGTTCTTTTAATTTTAATAAATCTTTTTCTTCTAAATTAATATTTTCCCAATTAAATAAATTTTCACTATCATGATTTTCCAAAATCTTAATAATTGAACTTTCATGCAATGCTCCTAAAGGTCCTTTTAGAACACTTAAATAAGCTAATTTATCATCAGGATACACTAATAATTGAAGAATATTATAAAGATCATTCGATAAAGCTTCTAAAGGATACGCTTTATTATCTTGAATAATAAATGGAATTTTCTTAGCTCTAAGAGCTTTTTCAAATTCAATTTGATGAGTTTTAGTTCTGATTAATATAGCAATATCATTAACATTAGGTCTTCTAAAACCTCCATCCTTAGCAGGAATCAAATAATCATCACTATTTAACATAGTATTAATAATTTTAGCTATTTTAGTTGCTTCACAACTAGCTGAGGAAGCAGATTCCTCCCCTACTTTAACTAATGAAAAACTGTCTGAATCTTTAATATATAACTCAATTTTTGGATTTATATTTGGAATTGGATTTCTGTAAGCTAATTCCTCAAAATTTGCTTCAAATGGTTTTTCTGCATTACTAAAAACTTTAGAAAAAGTCTGATTAAAAAACTTTATTAATTTAGGTTCACTTCTATAGTTTATTCCTAAGTTAATAACCTTACCACCAGATTGCTTAATTTCATTAGATAAAGCTTTAAAAACTGATACATCAGCATCTCTAAATCTATAAATTGATTGTTTTTCATCACCTACAAAAAAGAGTTTTCTTTTTTCTATTGAAAAAACATCGGGAATATCATCTCCTAACAAATCATACTTTTCACTTAAAAGATATGTTAAATCTTTTTGAAGTTGGTTATTATCTTGGAATTCATCAATCATTATAAATTTAAATTTTTCTTTATATAATTGCCTAATTTTTTTATTTGTAAATAAAATATCTACAGCTAAGTGCGAAATATCACTAAAAGTTAAAATTCCAAGTTTTCTTTTTTCTTCAAATATCTTGTTTTTTAATACTTCTAAAGCATTAACAACCTCAACTAAATGATTATTATTTTTAATAAAATTTAAAGAAATTAATTCAGAAATAACCTCTTTTAATTCCTTACAATTAGATACTAAAATTTCAGAAAAAGGATCTTTATTTTTTCTAGGTGTAGTAAAACTAATTTTACATAATTCTTGATAAAAGTTTTCTGAATTAGTTGAAAGAGTATTAAGTATATCTCTATATTCTTTTAACTGAATTAAAGTGGTAGAAGTTGCTTTTGTTAAAGATTGATAATCTTGATTCAAGATGTTATCAAATAAATCAAAAAGTCTATCTAGATTATCTTTTATTGTGTTATCAATTAATAAATCACATTCTTCAAATAACTTTCCTTTATCTAATTCAAGAGGAAAATAGAAACTATTATTTGCTAAATTTACAATAATTTTATCGATTAAATCATTTGGAGAATAAGCCTTTGATAGAAATTTAAAACCAGGTAACATATCATCATTCTCAATTAATTGTTGAGTACATCTCTTTGTTATATCTGAAGCTTTATTATTATCTATTAAAAAGTCACTAGGAATCCCATATCTCATACAATCTTGCTTAACAATTTGATTACAAAAAGAATCAATTGTTGAAATAGTTGCTTTTGAGAATAATGAAAATTGATGATTCATAAAAGCTGAAGAATCTTTAATAGCTAATAATTGTTTATAAATCCTCTCAAACATTTCGGCTGCTGCCTTTTTTGTAAATGTTAAAGTAAGGATTTCATCACAATTTGCTTGATTTTTTAAAATTAGATTTAGGAATCTATATGATAGAACAGTTGTTTTACCAGCACCAGCACCAGCTTTTACAACACTGTTATCAAAACACTCTATGGCTAATCTTTGCTCTTCGTTTAAACTATGTTTTGTTTGTAATAATTTTTCAATTTCAAGTTTTCCAATCATTTTGTTGAATACCTCTTTCTACATACCTGACGATAATTACAATTTGCACAATGATCTTCAGAAGGAGTTGCAATAAAATTACCATTTAAAATTTGTTCTATCATTAATTTCATTACTAAATCAAAAGTATAATCTATATCTTCTTTATCTTCTGGAATATTGCTATTCCACATATCAACATATTTTGAATCTGAAACAGAATAATATGAAGCAATATCTACATTCATTGATTTTTTATTTAATAATTTTTTATAACAAGGGAATTGATAATCTGGAAAATCAAGTCTTTTTTCTTCGAAAGCTTTTTTATGCCAAGTAACACCAATTGGAGGTTTTCCTGTTTTATAATCTACAATTGCATAATCTCCATTACCGACATTTACTACTCTATCTATTTTCCCATTAAGAGAATAAAAATATTCATTTCCATTTAATTCAATTTGTTCAATTGAAGAATATTTATTTTCCATTTCTTGAGATCTACAAGTATTAAATTTTAATATTTCTACATTAATAAAATCAGAGGCTAAATCTTTATATTTATCTTTGATATAGATCTGTGTTGAAATTGGTGGAGATTTCTCACTTCTAAAATATTTTTCAAATTCATTTTCTTTAATCTCATCCAACCAAAAAATATATTTGTCTTTATTAGTACTATAAAACTGGGTATCTTCTCTCATTACTCTTATAAAAAACAATTCAAATATCTTATGAACAATGGTCCCAACCTCATTTGCAGCATATTGAACTACACTATATTCATTTTTATCAACACCTAATAAATACTTTATAGCAAAAGCATAAGGACAGTTTTGAAATGAATTAATACTAGTTGCTGAAAAATTTAACAAACCCTCTTTTGTCTTTATTCTATCTAATAAAAAATCATTAAATTCTTTTTCAATTTTCTTATTTACATAACCATTTTCATCAAAAGTTAAAACATTATTTTTTACTTTATTTAAAACTTCTGTTTGATAAGACGTTAATTTTAGTTTTTTATTCGAATTAGATTCCCAAATGTCTAACTCATCAATATATGGGATATAATTATTATTAAAAAAAGGTTCAATTATACTATTTCTTTCCATAAAAAATGAGGGTGCTATTTGTGCGCCATCATAAGTGGTTTCACCAAATAAGAAGTAAGTCATACCACTATTTAAACAAAAATCCTTTATAACATTATTAGTTAAATCTTCCTCTTCTCTTAATACTTGATCATCAACAGATGGAGGTAATACAAATAAAGGCTTATCAATGACTTCACTATTTTTTGCATTAATATCAGAGACAAAATGATAAGGAATATCTAATGACGCTGCTAAAGGATATTCAAAGATTCTTATTCCATCCCTTTTCCCCTGTTCAACGTAATTCTCTTTTTCTAAAAGTCTAATATATACCTTAAAAATTTGTTTTATCTTAGTTACATTACAAGCTTGCATAGAATTCTTTAAGCTTTCTAATTTATCTATTGCAAAGCGATAACTAGCTTCACCATTACTATTAATCCAACCTAAATTATCTTTTAATAACAACCTCTCTAAACTATATAAAGAATTTAATAAATCAGAAATTGTCTCTATAGTATTTAATTTAATAACTAAATTTTTAAATTTTTTATAAAAACTCAATAACTCAGGTTCATACTTTAATCTTAGTAGCCAATAATCAAAATCATACTTATTTGAACCATGATCAATATTTGCATCAATTGCAAATCTTATAAACTTCCTATTAAATGAAATGTTCTCAAAAGGAAACGATCTTTCAAGAAAAAAACTTTTCATATCGTCTAAAGAAAAATTATTATCATATAAATTTGATAAATATAATAAATACTTTCCTCCAGGATATTTTGAAATGCTGTAACCTTTAGATTTTGAAATAGGAATATTATATTTTTTAGCACCTAACTCGATTTCTTGTATATCATCATCAAAATTACACAAGGTAATAGCAATATCACGAGCTAGAATACTTGAATCTAAAAGTTTTTTTATTTCTCTAAATAAAGTATTTTGTAAGGCTGCAGTATTATCAAACCTAATTAATTTAGAATTATTTTCACAATTACCTAAACTATAATCAATTTTTTCAACTTCTATTACTTTAATAAATTTTGGGTTTTCTAATTTATTTATAAATTGTTTACAACCAATTTTTGTATCACTAGCAATAATTGAATATTGCTTTTCTAAAACCTCTTTAGGAGCGAAATCTAAAGAAGGGTCTTCAAAAGAGGGTTCAAAAAGATTATTCTTAATTAAGAAATCATTATATTCTTTATATAGTAAGTTTATATCATCCTTAAAATCAGAGTCTAAAGAAATAAAGACTTCACAATCTTGAACTCTTTTTACTTGTTTTAATATATTAATTAAATAAGATGTGAAACGAGAAAAAGATTCAGGATATTTATCATTTACCATATATTTTAATTTATAATTTTCTAAAAATTCAATCAAAAAAAACTCTCTGATTTGATCATTTACTTCTATTAAATTTTCATGATTAGGCAAAAAATACTGTTTAAAAGTATCATAAGAGATTGCTTTTTCAGCTTCAATTACTCCATATTTACAGGCATATTCAATTGCAAAGTTTCTAGCTATTACCTCATTGTGAAAAACACAAACTCTATTTTCATTGAATTCATTAAATACTATTTGTTTATTCATAAATTATTCCTAAAACTATTACCCTAATAAGATTATTATACTATATAAAAATCATATTTTAAATTACAAACAAACTTTTATTTATTTATAATCTTGTTTATTATATACTTAATCACTAAAAGGACAAACAATGAAAGAAAATAATAATCGCCTTCTTTGGCTTGCTTCATTTATAATTATTTTATTATTTTGGATATTACTTGGATCAATTTTTATTAATGCATTTGCATACTATTCTTATAAATTAGATTCTAATAATATATTTTATAATTCAAAATTATATCATTATATTCTTTCAAACTTACCTTTTATTGCTATATGGCTAGGTTTTTATTTTTGTTTCAAATATATAAACAAGATAAGTCTAAAAAAAATACTTAATAGTTCAGAAATTATTAATAAAAAATTATTTTTAGAAGTATTTTTAATTTCAATTATATTTTTTAGTCTAATGACTTTCATTGGCTATTGGTTAAACTTTTATGACTTAGAGTACATGAAAGATCAAGCCTTAATAAGACTTATCTTTATTCCTATAGCTCTTGTTATTACCCCATTACAAGTAATGGCTGAAGAAATATTATTTAGAGCTATTATTTTAAAGATAGCTGTTAAAGAATATGGAACAGTAAAATTTAAGAAAAGACCTTTATTATCAGCAATATTAATCTCCTTTTTTATTGGAATTCTCTTTATAATCCCTCATTTATCTAATCCTGAATTGCAATATGATTTTCTAAGTTCAATCCTTTATTATCTTGTGTTTGGAGCATTTGCAACTTTTACTATTATAATTAGTGAAGGGTTAGAGTCTGCAATAGCCCTCCATTTAGCAAATAATTTTATGGTAATTTATCTATGCAATTATAAAGATTCAGCTTTATCTTCTATATCGTTATTTGTAAAAAGCAATGAAAGTATAACTTCAGCATACTTTGAATTAATCTCACTAATAATTTTATTATTTATTATTAGTTTTATCTTAAAAGATAAAATAAAAGACTTAATTAAAAAGAAAGTTTTTATTAACTAATTACTTATTTCTTTGTTATAAACTACATATCACATAAAAATAATTCATATTTTTTTATAAATATGCTTAAATAAAATAAAGGATCATACATGTCAAAAAGAAAGAAAACTACTATCAAATCTACTATTAAAAATATAATTATTCTAATCATTTTCTTATTAATATTATCCGTTGTTTCAATTTTCATTGCACCAACAGAGCAAGAATGGCAAGAACAACAAACTATTTCATTAGAAACTACTAATATACCAAATTTAGAAATGCCAAAACCAATTGTTGGGGAGCAAATTGTAAAACATGATGGGTATACTTTAAGCTATAATGAAAAATATGAACAAGCAAGTTATGTTGCATATAAACTTACTCAAAATGAATTATATGGTCCTTATGAAAGAAAAGATAACTTTAGAGAAGATCCTAACATTACTACAAAAAGTGCTTCCTTAGCTGATTATAAAGGTAGTGGATATGATAGAGGCCATCTATGTCCTGCAGCTGACCAGAAAGAAAGTGAAGAAGCAATGTCCGAGTCTTTTTATTTAAGTAATATGAGTCCTCAAGATCCTCAATTTAATAGAGGTATTTGGGCTGATTTAGAAGGATGTGTAAGAACTTTTGCCGATGATAACTATGAAATTTATGTTACTACCGGCCCTATTCTTACAGATGGTCCTTATAAAACAATAGGAAAAAATAAAGTCGCTATACCTAATTACTATTACAAAGTAATATTAGATTATACTAATCCTGAAATTAAAGCGATTGGTTTTATTCTCCCAAATACAAAAGGAGAAAAAGATTTAGAAGATTATGCATTAAGCGTTAATGATGTTGAAAAAATTGCCAATATAGACTTCTTTGTTAACCTTCCTGATGATGTAGAAGAAACTATAGAAGGAACTTTTGATGTAAATAAATGGGAATTCAAAGAATTTCTTGCTTCCCAGGGTAAAGGGTCTTTTGATGGCTCTGCAGTACAAGAAAACACAACTACTAACGCACAACCTCAAGGCTTTTCAACAATTTTAAAAGAAGGCTCTATGTATATTCTAGTTCAGATTAGAAAAGAATCTGTCAAATTATTAAGTCAATTTGTTCCAAAAGATATGTTAACTAATTTAGGAATTAATTAAATGAAAGAATATAATACTATAATAATTGGTGGTGGAGCTTCTGGATTGTTCCTAGCTAAAAATCTGTGTGAAAAAAATATAAAAACGCTTGTTTTAGAAAAAATGGATTCCCCTGCAAAAAAATTACTAATCAGTGGTGGGGGCATGTGTAATCTAACTCGAGATAATGATAGTTATGAAATTCTAAAACACTATGATAAAGCTAATAAATTTTTAGGCCCAAGTTTTTCTCTTTTTTCTGCACAAAATACTCAAACCTGGTTTAAAAACAGAGGCCTTGATCTAATTATTAGAGATGATAAAAAGATTTTCCCAAAAGCTAAAGATTCTAAAGCAGTATTAGATATACTACTAGATAAAAAATATGATTTATTAACAAGCATTAAAGTTGAAAAAATAGAAAAAGAAGAAAATTATTATATAGTAAATAATCAATATAGAGCTATAAATTTAGTGATAGCAACAGGAGGAATGTCATATCCATCAACTGGGTCTACAGGAGATGGATATACCTTTGCAAAACAATTAGGGCATTCTATTGTTGAACCAAAAGCAGCTTTAACAAGTTTTAAAATTACAAGTGAAAATGTATCCACATTAGAAGGAATTTCACTAAATAATATAACTTTATTTTTTAATGATACATTAGCTACTTCAAAGAAAAAAATGTATAAAAATACTGGAGATTTATTATTTACTAGAATTGGTATATCAGGGCCAGTTGTTTTGGATATATCTAAATTTGCCATAACTGATCAAACAATTTATTTAAACTTAAATTGTTTTATAGAAAAAGAAGATTCCAAAAAATTATTATCTACTAGTATTAAACATCAGACAAACCTACCTGCTAGATTAATCAATTATTTATTAGATTCTCTTTCAATAAAAGATCAAAGGTGTATAAATATTTCTAAAAAATGTATTAACAAAATTAATGAAAAATTAAAAAGATGGGAATTTACTATATCTCTAAAAGGTCAACTAAAAGGCGCTATGGCAACTGAAGGTGGAATAGCGTTAAATGAAGTTGATAATAAAACCTTAGAATCTAGGATAAATAAGAATTTATATTTCTGTGGAGAAGTTCTTGATTATTGTGGCGATTGTGGCGGTTATAATCTTCAAGCGTGTTGGTCAACTGCATACAGTATTGCAACAAATATTATAAATAAATCAAATTAATTTAATTTTTAATAATCTTAAGAAAAAAGAAATAATTATAGCTAAAAGAGTAAAAGGTATAAAAGTAATCAACATTGCAAGTTCATAAAATATATTTGATCGAGCATCCCTTTTACTTTTATCTTTTTTAAATCTAGTTAAGAAAGAACCTAAAGGAATACCATAAGCATTACCAACAGTAATCATTCTTATAGCGCCTAAAATTCCTAAAGCTTTATCTATACCATACTCTTTAACAATATTAACCCAAATAGGTCTCTCAACATTTGCTCTGCATTCTGCATAATAAGATGCAAATAATATAGCATTTAATTCTTCTTTTGGGCTATTTTTTTGATCTTCAGTATCTAATAATTGTCTAATTTCATCTTCAGGCAAACCAGCCTTTAATGCTATCTGCGTATGTGCATAGGAACACATTGCACATCCATTTACTTGAGTTGTAGCTAGCATTAAACGCTCTTGAAATCTTTCACTTATTAAACCACTTTTTCTTGCTTTGCTAAAATATTTTATTGTACTGAAAGCTCTTAATAAATGAAAAAAAGTTTCTTTCAAACTATATAATTTTTTCCCTTTATTCAATTTTTATACCTCATAGATATAAAAAATATATAATAAAATACATCTTTCTTATGTGATTATATCACAAAAAAAGCTAGCCAATTAAGGCTAGCAAAAATATTTCTACTTCTTTTTACCGTAAAGCGGCTTTCTTAACATAATAAAATAGGAAATAACTATTAAAGGAAGTATAACGACTAAAGTAGAGACAAATACAAATTTAAAAGAAAAACCATTTTCTAATCCAAAGAACTTTATAAAGTTAATTAAGAATATTTCAGAATTTGGATTTCCTCCTATATAATCAATAATAAATTTAGGAATTAAATATGTTAATCCAAGAGGAATTAGTAAAAAGACAATCCATCTATAAAGCTTTTCTAATCTAATCCAAAGAGAATATATAAATATTCCAACAGATGAAGCAAATAATGAAACATAGATATAATAAACAAAACTATACAACCAAAATGAAAATCTTGAAGCAAATTTTGAATCTACAGACGTAAACTCATGGACTTTATTTATCATAAAATATTTAAACATATTTTCCATATCTAAATAATTTTGTAATTTTTGAGTATAAAACAATGATAATAGAAGAGAAAATACGAATGCTGAAATTATACTAATTGTAATCATAACTAGAATATTCACAACAAAAGAGGTTTGTCTACTTTTACCAAATTGGTTAAAAATTAAATCACCACTTCTGTTACTAACTAAACTAAAAATAAAACATACAATAGCAACCATAAAATAGTTTGGAACAAAATCAGCTAATACATCTATAGAAAAAGCTTCACCCAAAAACATAGCTAAAACAAACAGTGCTACAGTTACCCCAGTTACGATTAGATATACTATTGCAATAGATTTTAAATAATCTAAAACAAAATATGAATAAGTTTTTTTTAAATCCATTTCAATTTATCCTTTTGTTATTTCAATAAACATTCTTTGAAGATCAACATTATTAACTGTTACTCCATCGATTTCATCAACTTTACCACTTACATAAGCTGAATAAGTTTTACCAACTTTACTCGATCCTAATAGTTTTGCATCAATAATAGCTTTTTTTACTAATTCTTTAGGACCAACAACTTCAATTACACTGGACCGCAATTCATCAATTGCACCATTAGCTACAACTTTACCTTTATTAATAATAATTGCTTCTTGTGCTAAATTAGCTATCTCATCAATTAAATGGGTACTAACTATATAACAAACATCATCTCCATTATCATTAAAAGACTCAATTAATAATTTATAAAACATATCTCTATGTGATGCATCCAACCCTAAAACTGGTTCATCAAATAATATAAAATTAGAACTTGAACAAAAAGCTAATATTACTTTGAAAATTGAAGCATATCCTGTAGATAACTTAATTACATCTGTTTTCATATTTAATTCAAAATCTTTTGCAAGCTCAATTGCTCTATCATAATCAAAAGCAGAATCTAAAGATTTAGCCATTTTGAAAACTTTAAGAGCTGAAATGCTTCCAAAAAAATCATCATCACCCATCAAGAAAACTTTACTTAATAAAGCATCTTTACCATAAATATTCTCACCATCGATACAAATTGTACCTTCATTTGGGAAAATTCTATTAGCTATTATATTCATTAAAGTTGATTTACCAGCACCATTTCTCCCTAAAAGGGCATAAATTTTACCGGTTTCGAATTCAACACTAACATTGTCTAAAGCATTTACTGTTTTAAATTTTTTTGAAACACTATTAATTTGCAATTTCATTGTCAATTTCCTTCCCTATTAATTTAACAATATCTTCTTTATTAAATCCCAAATTCTTAGCTTCTTTTACTAATGGGAAAATAAAATCTTCCTTAAATAATGACAACCTTTTTGTTTTTATTTTTTCTCTTGCACCTTCACTAACAAACATGCCAACACCTCTTTTTTTAAAAATTATTTGATCTTGAACTAATATATTCATACCCTTAAGCACTGTTGCTGGGTTTAATTTATAACCAACAGAAATCTCTGTTGTTGAAGGTATTTGTTCGCCTTCCTTATAAACCCCAATAAAAATTTCATCTTCTAAATTTTTAGCAATCTGAATATATATTGGAAGATCATTTTGTTTAAATTCCATAGGCTATCCTTTAATTAATGTTATATGGTTAATTACTACAGTAACTAACTGTATAACAAAACAAATACTTTGTCAATTTATTTCTAGACTTTTATAAAAGATTGACAAATAAATTTTATTTCACTATATTACTATATAATCATATAATAATTTAATGAGAGAATAATTTTGGAAATAACAAATATAATTAAAATTTTTTCTGATCAAAACAGATTAAGAATAATTAATTTAATCAAAGATGATTTACTTTGTGTTGGAGAGATTCAAACTATATTGAATATCAAACAATCTAACGTATCTAGACATTTAGAGAAACTTAAAGCTCTTGATATATTAATTCAACAAAAACAAGCACAATGGATTTACTATAAATTAGATAAAGAAAAATTAAAACAATATTCTTTTATTTCTGATTTACTTTATCAAGATATAAACAATTCCCAAATATATAAAGAAGATTTATCAAAATTAGAAAAATATAAAAATAGCAAAATGTGTTGCCAAAATTTACGTGATATTGGCTTCGATTTTAATAAATTAAACTTAAAAAAATAAAGAGGTATAAAAATTATGGACAACTTTGATGAACTAATAAGCTCATTTGATTTAAATTTTTTCGGAACAGGTAGTCATAAAATTTCATTTGAAAAAATGATAGAACTCATAAAGGAAGACAAAGCTTATATTTTAGATGTAAGATCAAAAGAAGAATGTCATATTTTGAATTTTTCATTTGCAACTAATATTCCAGTAGAGAAAGTTCCCCTTCATATTAATGAATTACCAAAAGATAAAACTATTATAATATTCTGTTCTGGAGCAACTAGAGCTACTATAATTTATACTTATCTACAGGCAAAAGGTTTTAAAAATTCTAGAATATTGTTAGAAAACATTGGTGATATTTCTAATCATTTCAAACCAGGATTTGTATTAAAAAATCATACATCCTTTGAAAATTAAAAATGAATACTAATATTATTATGTACTTAATTATATTGATTATCTCTATAACCATGGCGATGGTTGGAAAAGGTGGAGGTAATTTTTATGTATTGGTAATGATTCTTGCTGGAATAAAAATGCAAAACGCAGCCACAACCTCTCAATTAATAATGATGGCTACAGCCATTACTTCAATGCTAATATTTCATAAAAACAAAAAAGTCGATTGGAAATTAGCTTTAATTATAGATCCGCCAACAGATATTATGGCCTTTGTCGGGGGATATTTTGCAAGTGATATACAGGCAACAACATTAAAGATTATGTTTGCATCAGTATTAATTTTAATATCAATATTTATGTTTATTCCAGTAAAAGAAAAGCCTTTGAGTTTTAATAATAAAAAAGGATATTGGAATAGAGAATTCAATGGGTATAAATATAGTGTAAATTTATGGGCAGTTCTTCCATTAACAGCTACAGTCGGATTCTTTGCAGGAGCAATAGGAATCTCTGGTGGAGCTTTTAAAATTCCATTAATGGTTATGCTCTGTGGAATTCCAATGGAGATAGCTATTGGTACATCTTCAGCTATGGTTGCTGCTACTGCTTTAATGGGCTTTATCGGACACTCTATTAACGGAGATTTCAATCCTAATTTAGCTATACCTCTTGCTCTTATAGCAGTTTGTGGTGGGTTAATTGGAAGCAAATTAGCTCTTAAAAACAAGCCAAAAAATTTAAAAAAGATTTTTGCTTTTACGAATTTACTCGCGGCAATCATTATGATAATAAATATGTTAAGATAAAAAAAAGACTGTTTTATGCGCACACCATATTAACAGTCTTTTCTTATATTTATAAAAGCTACAATTAATTATAACCTTTTGGATTTTTACTTTGCCAATTCCATGCATCACGACACATAGTTGTTAAATCATATTTAGCTTCCCAATTAAGTAATTTTTTAGCTTTAGATGCATCTGCATAACAAGTTGCAATATCTCCAGGTCTTCTTGGAGTAATTACATAAGGAATTTCAATTCTATTTGCTTCTTCAAAGGCTTTTACTATATCTAAAACACTATAACCAATACCAGTACCTAAATTAATAATTTCTGAACCTTCATGCTCATATTCACAAGCAGAGACATGACCTCTAGCTAAATCAACAACATGAATATAGTCTCTAACACCGGTACCATCAGGAGTCGGATAATCATCACCGAATACTGATAATTTCTTTAATTTTCCAACAGCAACTTGACAGATATATGGCATTAAATTATTTGGAATTCCAACGGGATCTTCTCCAATTAATCCTGAACTATGTGCTCCAACTGGGTTAAAGTATCTTAATAGGACTACAGAAAAACCTTTATTGGCTACTGCAAAGTCAGTTAAGATCTGTTCAATCATATATTTAGTCCAACCATATGGATTTGTACAACCAGTTGGCATGCCTTCTTTTAGAGGAACCGTTTCAGCTAAACCATATACAGTAGCTGAAGAACTAAATACTATTTTTTTAACATCATATTCTTTCATTAATTCGCAGATTGTTAATGCTGAATCAATATTATTTCTATAATAGGCTAAAGGTTTTACAACAGATTCACCAACTGCTTTATATCCAGCGAAATGAATAATTGCATCAATCTTATTTTCTTCAAAGATAACTCTTGTAGCTTCTTTATCACAAACATCTACTTCATAGAAAGGAATTTTTTTACCTACTATTTGCTCAACTCTTTTAATAGCTTCTTTTTGACTATTGTAAAAATTATCAGCAATTATTGGTTCATGATTTGCTTTAATCAATTCAATACAAGTATGGGTAGCAATATACCCCGCTCCGCCAGTTAATAAAATTTTCATACACGCCCTCTGAATATCATAATATTTTTATTTTACAACTATATTTTCTAGTATAATTAGACTTTTGTTAAGTCCTAATTATCCTTTTTTTTTATACAATATTATTTTTCTATTATAATGAATACTAATAAATTTATTTTTTTCTTGAATAAAGCTCTTTTATAAAGTATTTTCAATATATGAATTATTATTGTGTTGCATGCAAAGTTTCAAAAGAAACTCAAATAAAAAAGGAAATTGAGGATACCTTTAATAGAATTTTTGACGAAGATAAAATTGTTGAAGTCCTTTTTCCAACAAAACAATATAAAATTAAAAGAAAAAAAACTCCTAGTGATATAATCAAACCACTAACACCAGGTTATCTATTTATAAAAACTTCAAAAGATATTGATAAATTTGCAAGAGATTTTAAAAGAATTAAAGATTGTTATGGCCTAGTTCAAAGCAAGAAAACAGATTCAGAACAAAATACAAGCTATAAACTTGAAAGAGAAGATTTAATATATGCAACTTGGATCTATTCAAACAAAGGAAATATAATTCCTTCAAAGATTACTTTAGAAATAGGCTCTTCTGTTAATGTTATATCTGGACCTTTAGCTACCTTCAATGGACAAATTATAAAAGTAGATAAAAGAAATAATAAAGTTTGTATATTCTCTGAAAATTCTGGCACCTTACAAAAAGTTTGGGTCCCTGTTGAGATTGTAAAAAAAGATGAATTAGATTCAACTGATAGAATTCTAAAAGAATTCTCTAAAGTATATTAAAAAATACTGCTAGATTGAAATTTTCAAAATAGCAGTAATTATTTTAATTTTCTTTAATATATGCAGTTCCTAATTTTGCAGGAACATTGAAAGACTTTCTACTTATAGTCAATACAATTGTTAAAATATATGGTAATGCAATGAATAACTCATTTGGCAAAATTGTAGCTGAGCTTGCTTGCATTAAAATAGCAAAAGCTTCAGCTAAACCAAAAACAACTGTACCTATAAATGCTCCAACAGGATTCCAGTTACCTAAGAAACATATAGCAAAAGCAATCCAACCTCTTCCTCCAATTATATTAGTAGTAAACATTCCTAAATAACCGATTGAATAGAAAGCACCTGCAATACCACACATGAGTCCAGAAACCATTACAGTCAAGAATCTAACCTTAGATACATTAATTCCAGAAACATCAACTGCTTCAGGATTTTCTCCTGTAGAACGAATCACTAAACCTAAAGAAGTTTTATATAAAATAAAGAATCCTAGTGGAACTAAAATATACATTGCATAAGTTAAAATATTTTGATTAAAAAATATTGGACCTAAAAATGGAATTTTAGATAAAAGCGGTAAAGCTATTTTTTGTAAAGGTTCTACTGTCAAAGGAGAAAGTGGAACGCCAAAAACAACTCTTTGTAAGAAAGAACATAACCCTGCAATTAAAATATTAATAGCAGTTCCTGTTACAATCTGATGTTGTTTTAAAGTAACACACAAGAATGCATACAAAATAGCAACCAATAATCCAGCAAGGGCTGCAAATAATAAGCCAAAAGCTAAACTACCAGAAATATAAGCTGTAGTAAAACCAGCCCAAGCACCCATTAAGAAAATACCCTCAATTGCGGTTACCATCATCCCAGTTCTTTCAGAAAAAACCTCAGATAAAGCACCAAATAATAAAGGGGTACTCATCATAATTGCTCTAGATAATAAATTTACGATCATTATTTATCCCCCTCTAATAACAATTTCTTTTCTCTTCTTACTTCCAATTTATTTCTAACAAAATAAGATATAATAACAAAAACCATTACAAAACCTTCCATCAAGTCAATAATACTTGAAGGAACTCCTGAAATTTGGCCCATAATAGTACCACCAACCTGCAAAGCTCCAAACAAAATAGATGCAAAGATTATTCCAATAGGGTTTGCATTTGCTAAAATCGCAATACCAATACCCAATGCACCAATTGAAGGGTTAAAGCCTTGTAAAAGCATATGTTGAACACCATTTACTTCAGTAACACCAGCAAGACCAGCTAAGCCCCCACTAATGAAGAAGGTTAATACAAATATCAATTCAGGATTAACACCACTCATTCTTGCTGCTTCTTGGTTTTGTCCAACAGCACGAATTCTAAAACCTAAGGTTGTTCTATATAACAAAAGCCATACTACAATTGCAACCACAATAGCCAAAACAAAACCAAAATGAAGTCTTGTATGTGGAATAAGTTTTGCAAGCCAAGTACTTTTAGCTAATGAATCAGTTTGCGGATATTCACCTTTTGCTTCCATTAATACCGTTCTTAATAAATAGTTCATTAAATTTAAAGCAACATATGTACTCATCATACTAATTAAGAATTCATTTGCTTTAAATTTAGCTTTAAAAAACCCTATCAAACCACCCCAAATTCCACTGAGAATAAAAGAAAATATTATTGCTAAAAAAATCGCAATTGGGTGTGGAATCAAAAGAGATATTGATGCAGCTGTTAAAGCACCTATATAGAATTGGCCTTGTGCACCGATATTAAATAAATTTGCTTTAAAGGTAAAAGCAAAAGCTAATGATGTAAAAATCAAAGGAGTTGCTTTAACAAAAATTTCACCTATTGTATAACCATCTCTAAACATTGAAGAAAATAACAAACCAAAAACAGTTATAGGATTTTTACCCAAGAATAGAATCATTATACCACTCAAAAACAACCCAAGAATAATAGCCATCAAGCTAGTAATAAATATATCACGAGTCTTCTTATCCATTTAAACTACCTCCTGATTTTTATAACCAGCCATTAATAAACCAATTTTTTCACTATTCAAATCTGAAGTTTTATAAATACCTTGAATTTCACCTTTATAGAAAACAGCTACTCTATCACAAAGTGTAAATATTTCAGACAATTCAGTAGAAACTAACATAACAGCCTTATCATTATCTTTTTCATTTATTATAGATGTATGAACATTATTAATTGCTCCTAAATCTAAACCTCTTGTAGGTTGGTCAAAAATTATGAAATCACCACAATTTTCTACTTCCCTACCAACAATAACTTTTTGTTGGTTTCCTCCGGATAATTCTTTAGCTAAAGAAAATGGTCCTGGAGCTTTTACTTTAAAATCTTTTAAAATTTTATTTGTTCTATTATTTAATTTCTTTCTATCAATTAAACCATTTTTTGACCATTCTTTAGAATAGCTAGTTTTTAATAAAATATTTTCAGCTAAACTCATATCCATAACTAAACCATATCTATGACGGTCTGAAGGAACATAACCAATACCTAAAGCAATTCTTTCCTTAATTGATAAATGAGAAATATCTTTATCATTTAAGGTTATTTGACCAGCATCTGTTTTTAAGGCTCCACAAATAGCCATACATAATTCTTGTTGACCATTACCTGATACTCCTGCAATACCAAATATTTCACCCCTATGTATATCAAATGAAACATCATTAATTAATGGAATACCACTTTTACTTTTTACAGTGACATTCTTAACAGATAAGCAAACATCTTTATTTAAATCTAAAGTATCTCTTTTTTTAATTTCTTCAATAGAACTCTCTATCATCATTTTTGATAATTGGACTTCATCTGTATCTTCCTTGTTTACATTACCATAAACAATACCAGATCTCATAACTATAATTCTATTAGCAACTGACATTACTTCTTTTAATTTATGAGTTATAAAGATTACAGCATTACCCTGTTTTGAATAATCAGTAACGAAATTCATTAATGTATCTATTTCTTGAGGTGTTAAAACAGCGGTAGGCTCGTCCATTATCAATAAATTAGCTTTCAAATATAAGGCTTTTAAAATTTCTACTTTTTGTTGTTCTCCAACAGTTAAATCATTAATTTTTTTTGTAGCATCAACTTTTAAATCATATTTATTAGCTAATTCTTGTATATTCTTTTCTTCTTCTTCCCAATTAATGCGACCTTTTACATTTCCTAAAATAATATTTTCAGTAACTGTATGTGCAGCAACTAATGAAAAATGTTGTTGAATCATAGAAATTTTATATTTCATTGCGTCTTTTGGTGACTTGATAAAGATTTCTTTACCCTCTTTAAAAATCTGACCTTCATCAGCATTATAAAGTCCATAAAGAATTTTCATACAAGTGCTTTTACCTGCACCATTCTCACCTAAAAGAGCTAATACTTCACCTCTATTAACAGAGAAGGATACATCTTTATTTGCAATTACTTTTGCAAAATATTTTGATATGCCTCTAAGTTCAAAAAAAGGTTTTTCCATTTATTTTTCCCATAACCTAAAATTACCTAAAAAATATAGGTAATTATTCTAATATTTCTAATTGAATAACAATTAGATAAAACTCTCTTTTGTTTTATGAATACACAATACTCACTAAAGAGTATTGTGTATTATAATTAATTATCTTATTTAAACATTGATTGTAAATCAATTTCTCCAGCTGCTGCGCTAGCCATACCAGCTTCAACTTTTGCTTGAGTTGCACTAGTGATTTGATCTGTATAAACAGGTTTAAAGATACCTTCTTTAATACCAGCTTCGTGAACTTTTCCACCATCTAATGTGCCATCATAATATTTTTGAACAGCCCAAGTATAGAAAGTTTGGAAATCAAATAATACAGAAGCTACAACAGTACCAGGAGCTATATCATTTTGATTGCTTGAGAATCCAACGAATTTAACACCTTTTTCTTTTGCTGCTTGAATTGCGCCAAGACCAACTTGGTTAGCATAAACAAACAATGTATCTGCCCCATTATCAATCATAGTTTCAGCCATTTGTTTACCTAAAGCAATATCATCCCAACTGTTTGCATAAGAACGTGTTGCAGAAGCTCCACTAATTCCTCTTTCTGTTGCAATTTCAGTAGAAACTTGTTCATAAACGTCTAACAAGTTTTCCATTGCTTCATTTGGGAACCCACCAATAGTTGCAAATTGCCCATTATCAGTTACTTCACCAGCAATTAATGCAGCTACATAACTTGCTTCATATTCTTTAGGGAAAATTGGAGCAACATTAGAATAGTCAGCTCTGAAACCATTTACTACACAGAATGTTGAATCAGGATATTCACCAGCAATTTTATTTGCTGCATCATCAAATTGAGTACCTGCAGCCATGATTAAATCATAACCTCTTTCAGCATAGTTTCTGAATGTTGATTCATAGTCAGATGCTTGAACATTTTCTAAGTATTCCATCTTAGTCCCTAATTGTTCATTACAAGCAACTAAACCAGCATAGTTTGTAGCATTCCAAGATTGGTCATTAATTGGACCAGGAAGAATAAGAACTATTTTTAAATCCCCAATAGTCTTTTCTGCAGAACTTGTCTTTTCTTCACTACTACCTTGAGCAAAAATGGTAGTTAAAGCTAAACTAGAAATTAATAATAATGTTAATAATTTTTTCATTTCTCTCTCCTCTTCATAACTTTTTATATCATATTATATTTTTAAAATAAAATATTCTTTTAATAATGATATTGTTTTTTTCTTTTGATACAGGCCTTATCAATTTTTTAAAAAATTTATTCTCCATTGAATATAATAGATCATTGCAATATATATGCCAAAAAAATCCAAATAATCTTTAATTTATATCAGACAATAAATTATTTAAAAATTAATGTTGTTAAAAAATAGAAGATGCTTTACAATTGTCCTAAAATAGTACAATGATTGTTCATATGTGTCCTAAAATACAGTATAATTTAATAAACAGAGGAGAAATCAAGTGCATATTTTACTTATTGATGACAATATTCAACTTTTTGAAGTATTGAAAGATAACTTTTCCTTTGTTGGACATTATCTATTTTTTGCAAGTAATACAAAAGAAGCTTTCGAGGTTTTAAATAATGAACAAATACATTTAGTTTTACTTGATGTAAAATTAGGTGAAGAAAATGGAGTTGAAACTTTAGCAAAAATAAAAAAACAGTTTTCACAAATACCCGTTATTATGATTACGGGCTATGCAACTGTAGAAGCAGCTGTTAAAGCTATGAAATTAGGAGCATATGATTTTGTAAAGAAACCTATTGATTTTAATACTTTATGTACAAGAATAGATTCTGCAACGGAAAACATTAAGTATAAAAAAGAAAATGAGAAATTAAAAAACAGATTAAAAGAAAAAAGCCCAACTCTTACAAGTAAGAATATTTCATTTAATAATGAATTAATGAGAGCAAAAAAATTAGCTGCTTCAGATATCTCTATTTTAATTATTGGTGATAATGGAAGCGGAAAAGAATTATTAGCTGATTATATATATAAAAACTCAAATAGAATTAGTGAAAAATTTATTAAAATAAATTGTGCAGCTTTTCCTGAAGCTCTTTTAGATAATGAATTATTTGGTCATGAAAAAGGAGCTTATACAGGAGCTGAAAGTGATTATATAGGAGTCTTTGAACAAGCAGATAAAGGAACTTTATTACTTGATGAAATTGGAGATATGCCCACAACTCTTCAAGCAAAAATCCTAAGAGTTATACAAAACCAAGAAGTTAGAAGAATTGGAAGTAAAAAAACAAGAAAAATTGATGTAAGGTTCATTGCTGCTACAAATAAAGACTTATTTAAAATGGTAGAAGAAAAAGCCTTTAGAGAAGATTTGTTCTATAGATTAAATGGAGGATTATTAAGAATCCCTCCACTAAGAAACAGAAAAGAAGATTTAGATGATTTAATTGATTCTCTTTTACAAAATATAAGCGAAAATTCTAAAACTTCAAAGAAAACACTATCAGATGAGGTTAAACAAATCTTTTTCAATTATCGTTGGCCAGGAAATATACGTGAATTGAAAAATGCTTTATTATATGCCGCAACTATATCTCAAGATAATGAAATACAAATTGAAGATTTACCTCCTAGTTTTGAACTATATGGAACCAAGAGCCAAGATTCATTGAGCATTATCCAACAAAGAGAAAAAGAATTAATAAAAAAAGTATTATTAAGAAATAATAATAATAAAACTGAAACTGCTAAATTTTTAAAAATGAGTAGAAATACTCTATATCTAAAATTAAAGAAATATGGAATTGTAATAGATGAATGAAAACATTGTTGAAATTGAAAATGTTTGCTTACATTATGGAGCAGTAAAAGCCCTAGATCATACAAATATAAGTTTTAAAGAAAACAGTATCCAGGCTCTAATTGGAGAACATGGTGCTGGTAAATCAAGTATTGGTCTATTATTATGTGGCCTTCAAAAACCAACAAAAGGTAAAATTTTTATTGATAATCAAGAATATTCCTATATAAAAACAAAAGTTGCAAAAGCAAAAGGAATACAATTTGTTCATCAACAATTGTTACTTAATCCATATTTCACTGTAGCTGAAAATTTATTTTTCTGTGATAAAAAATCTCCTTTTTTCTCATTAAATTTAAAAAAGAAAGTTCAAGATTTGGCGAATGAATATATTAAAAGCTTAGGCTTTGATATTGATGTAACTCAAATCACAAAAAATTTAACCTTATCAGAAAGAGCTCTAGTAGCTATTTTAGCAAAGATAAAAACAAATCCAAGAGTATTAATTTTGGATGAATCTCTCGATAAATTATCTGCTCAAGACTACTCTAAACTTAAAAAAATTTTAATTAATCTAAAAAAACAAGGTTGTTCTATAATAATTATGACCCATAAAATTGACTGGGTTTATGATATTGCAGATAACATTTCCATAATAAGATATGGTAAAAATGTTTTAACTGAAGATATTGAAAGTGTTGGAAAGATGCAAATAATTAAAATGGCATATACTCAATTATCTGAAGCTCCTGTGCAACAGCAACCAATTAATTCATATTATCATTTCATAAAATATAATGAAGCTATTTTAGAAAACTTGCCTGTTAACTTAATTATCCTAAATAATGATGGTATACTAAAACTAGCAAATAAATATTTTATAAACAATTTTCAACTTGATCCTTCACTCTTTCTTGAAAAATCTGGAAGATATTTATTAGAAAATACAAACTCAACGACAATAAATACTATTATGAATTTAATACCTAACACAGAAGAAAATACAATTTTCCATCTTTCTATTTGTATTAATAATAAAAAAGGTATATATAACGTACACTATTCCCCTATTTTTGATGAATCTGAAAAAATAGGATCTATGTTTATTTTTTATGATATTACTGAATATGATTCATTACAACAAAACCATCAATTGTCTGATAAATTATCCTCAGTAGGGTTATTATCAGCTGGTGTTGCTCATGAAATAAATAATCCTTTAGAAATAATTAGCAATTATTTAACAAATATAAAATTTAGATACAATGAACCTGATTTATTAAAAATAGTAAATAAGTTAACAAAACAAGTAAATTATATTACTAGAATTGTTAGCAATTTACAGAATTTTTCAAATTTAGAAAAAGTATCTGAAGAAAATATTAACATAAATGATCTAATAAAAGAAATGATAGATTTATTAAAACTAAATGCAAAATTAAAGAATATTAAAATCATTTTAAGTGAAAATACTCAAAATAATATTGTTTATATAAATGAAAATGAATTAAAACAAGCTATATTAAATATTATAAAAAACAGTTTTGAATCTATTAAAAAAGACGGTGAAGTTGAAATCATTATAGATAATATAAACTTTGAAACCGAAATCCAAATAAAAGATACTGGGAATGGTATTGATGAAAGCAAAGACTATTTTACTCCTTTCTATTCAACGAAATCAAATAATGGAACTAACACAGGATTAGGACTTTCTCTTGTTTATGGAATCGTAACAAAATATCAAGGGACAATTTCTATTAATAATAGACAAGACAGAAAAGGCTGTATTATTAAACTCTCATTCCCTACTGCAAAACTCGTATAACTAGGATAACCCAGGTATTTAAACCACATTAGCCATAATTTATTTGACATTTCTTATTTTAAAAGTTATGCTGATATCAAATAAAATAAATATAGGAGCTAAAAATGGCAACTGTAAATCTAAAAAACATCTGTAAGATTTACGATGGTAACGTTAAAGCTGTAGACAATGTTAACATCGATATCGAAGACAGAGAGTTTGTGGTCCTAGTAGGACCTTCAGGTTGTGGTAAATCTACCACTTTAAGAATGGTCGCAGGTTTAGAAGACATTACTTCTGGCGAATTATTGATTGATAATAAATTAGTAAATGATGTACCACCAAAAGATAGAGATATCGCAATGGTATTCCAGAACTATGCTTTATACCCTCACATGACTGTTTATGATAATATGGCTTTTGGTCTTAAAATCCGTAAATTTGATAAAGCAGAAATTGACCAAAGAGTTCGTGAAGCTGCAAAGATTCTAGACATTGAAGAATTATTAGACAGAAAACCTAAAGCATTATCCGGTGGTCAAAGACAACGTGTTGCTGTAGGTCGTGCTATTGTTCGTCAACCAAAAGTATTCTTATTTGATGAACCTTTATCAAACCTTGATGCAAAGTTACGTGTTCAAATGAGAGCAGAGATTTCTGGTCTTCACCACAGATTACAAGCAACAATGATTTATGTTACTCACGACCAAGTTGAAGCTTTAACTATGGCTGATAAGATTGTTGTTATGAAATTTGGTGTTATTCAACAAATTGGTAAACCATTAGAACTTTATAATGAACCAGTTAATAAATTTGTTGCAGGATTTATTGGATCACCTCCTATGAACTTTGTTGAAACAAAAGTTGAAGCTGAAGGTGATGACATTTTTGTTAATGAAGGTACTTTCAGAATTAAAGTTCTTCCAGAACAATCAGCTAAACTAAAGAGCTATGTTGGAAAATCTATTACATTTGGTATTCGTCCAGAAGATGTACAATATAGTGAAAAAGCTATTAAAGATGAAACTATCATTGGTAGCGTTTCAGTTGTTGAACCTTTAGGTAGTGAAACACACGTTTATGTTTCAACTTCTAAAGCTCAAGTTATTGGTAAAATTGATCCTCAATTTGAAGTTAAACCAGATCAAAAAGTTGCTCTTATTCCTAATATGGAAAAAGCTAAATTCTTTGATTTAGAAACAGAATTGGTTATCTAATTAAATAAGTGCTGAAATTAAAAGGCTGTTCAATTTGAACAGCCTTTATTTATTATTTAGTCTTTTTATTAAAACAATACATCAAAAATTACTTCAACAGCTTTTTTTGCTTCACTATCATTTACTATAAACAGAATTGATATAGTACTAGATTCAGCTAAACCTTGATAAATCTTAATATTATTATCATATAAAGCATCTACACATTTCTTATAATAAATAAAATCTCTATTAATATTTTGACCAACAATACCAACTAAAGCTAAATCATTTTCAACTTCAATTTCATCAACATTAAAATCAGTAAAGAATCTTTGTTTTAATTCTTCTAAACTTTTTTCACTGATATCATTTTTATCAAAAATAAACGAGAAAGTATCTACTCCGTGAGTCATATACATTGGATTAATTCCATATGATCTAACTACAGAATGAATTGTGTTAATTGTGCCTGCTTCTTTATTAAGCATCAATTTTCTACAAGTAAGTTTTGAATAAGTTCCTATTTGTGATACACCAACTGGACCATCAGTTTCTTTTGAAGATACAATCATTGTTCCTTTAGCTGAAATATCATTAGTATTTTTAATATTAATTGCAATTCCTTCTTGTCTAACAGGAGCAATAGCATCAGCATGGAAAACACTTGCACCAAGAGCTGATAATTCTCTAACTTCTTTATAAGTCATGGTTTCGATTGGGTAAGCTTTTTTTATAAAACGAGGATCAGCATTATAACAACCAGCTACATCTGTCCAATTTTCATATAAGGTTGCATTCATTGCTTTTGCAAATATAGCACCACTTATATCCGATCCACCTCTAGAAAAAGTTGTTATAACATCATTCTTGTTACGTCCATAAAATCCTGGAATAATATATTTTTTGTCTTTATCAAGTTTCTCATTAATAATTTCCCAAGTTTTATCATCAACATAACCATTGTCATTTATAACAATTAAATCTGCTGCATCAACAAATTCAAATCCAAGATATTGAGAAACAAGAATTGCATTTAAATATTCGCCTCTTGAAGCTGCAAAATTTTCATTAGCATTTAAATTAATTACTTCTTTGATTTCTGCTAAAGCTTTTGCCATCAAATCGGTTTCTAGATTTAAATCTTGTAATATCTCAAAAAATCTCTTTTCGATTAAAGAAAAAGATTTATCACAAGTTCCAAATTCTTTAACTTCTTTACAACAAGAATATAATAGATCTGTTATTTTAATATCAGAACTATCTCTTTTACCTGGAGCAGATACTACAACAATCTGTCTCCTATTATCTGCTTCAACAATAGATTTTACTTTTTCTAATTGTTTAGCGCTCGCAACGGAGCTTCCACCAAATTTACAAACTATCATTCGCTTATTCCTTATACTATTTAAACTTACTATACATTTAGATTAATTTTTCATCAAGATAAAAAGGCAAAAAATAAGGAGAGAGCCCTCAAAACTCTCCCCAATGGAATATGTTAACTATTTGGAGACCTAACTTGCTATAAGATTACCTTATAGATTCCATTTTGTTTCAGTCAGAAACACAAAGACATAATCTTTAGTAACTATATGATAAGACAACATTGAAAATATAGCAAGAATTTTTTTTTATAATATATTCTTGCTATGTATCAATTAATTCAATTATGCCCTTTTCTCACAGAAGCTTTTTATGGAAGAAGCATTGGAATAAATACTTACCTCACCACTATTTACACAAACTAAAGTAGGGGCTTGCATAATACCAAATTCTTTTACTAAATCTAAGTTTTTAGTAGCATCGACTACTTGATAAATAACGCCAGCTTCATCTAAAAATCTTTTAGCAATTTTACAATTGGGACAAGTTGGAGTTGTAAATAGTATAGTTCCATCTTCAACTGAAGTCTCACGTTGTACATCTGAATTATGTTCTTTTCTATCTTTTTTGTCTAAAACACTTCTTTCGAAATTATAAACTTTACGTTTTTCAAACTCTTTACTTTTTCCTATATTCCAGTTTTGAACAGGTCTATAATAGCCAGTAATTCTACTATATACTTCTGCAGTTGCTCCACATGTAGGACATGTATAATGTTCACCTGCAATATAACCATGCTCAGGACAAATAGAATAAGTAGGACTTATTGTATAATATGGAAGTTTAAAATTATCAGCAATTTTCTTTACCATAAGAGCAGCTTCTTTCCAAGAAGATAATTTTTCACCTAAGAAAGAATGGAAAACTGTTCCTGAAGTATATAAGGTTTGTAAATCATCTTGGTGTTCTAATGCTTCAAAAACATCAGAAGTATAATCAACAGCTAAGTGAGAACTATTTGTATAATATGGTCTATTATCATCTTCACTTGCAGTAATGATTCCAGGATAATGTTTTTTATCATGTAATGCTAATCTATATGAGGTACTTTCTGCTGGAGTAGCTTCAAGATTATATAAATCTCCATATTCTTCTTGATAGTCTGATAATCTTTCTCTCATATGGTTTAATACATTTTGTGCAAACTTCTTACCCTTCTCACTAGCAATATTATCACTAATCCAAGAAGCATTTAAACAAGTCTCATTCATTCCAACTAAACCAATTGTTGAGAAGTGATTTTCAAAAGTACCTAAATATCTTCTAGTATAAGGATATAAACCTTCAGCTAATAATCTAGAAACAATATTTCTCTTAACTTTTAAACTTCTTGCAGCTAGATCCATTAAATAATCTAACTTTTTATAGAATTCAGCTTCATCTTTAGAGGTATAACCTAATCTTGGTAAATTGATAGTTACAACACCAATACTACCGGTAGATTCACCACTGCCAAAGAAGCCACCACTTTTCTTTCTTAATTCTCTCAAGTCTAAACGTAATCTACAACACATTGAACGAACATCACTTGGTTCCATATCACTATTTACATAATTTGAGAAATATGGAGTACCATATTTTGCTGTCATTTCAAATAATAATTTATTATTTTCTGTTTCGGTCCAGTCAAAATCTCTAGTAATTGAATATGTTGGAATTGGGTATTGGAAACCACGGCCATCTGCATCACCAGCAATGAATACTTCAATAAAGGCTTTATTAATCATATCCATTTCTTTCTTACAATCTTTGTATTTAAAGTCCACTTCCTTACCACCAACGATTGCTGGTAATTCAGCTAAGTCATTAGGAACAGTCCAGTCTAAAGTAATATTAGAGAAAGGAGCTTGAGTTCCCCAACGAGAAGGAGTATTAACACCAAATACAAATGATTCAATATTTTGTTTTACTTGTTCATATGACAAATTATCAACTTTAACAAAAGGAGCTAAATAAGTATCAAAAGAAGAGAAAGCTTGTGCGCCAGCCCATTCGTTTTGTAAAATACCCAAAAAGTTTACCATTTGGTTACAAAGAGAAGATAAGTGCTTAGCAGGCTTACTAGTAATTTTACCAGGAATACCTCCTAATCCTTCTTTTATTAATTGTTTTAATGACCAACCAGCACAATATCCTGTTAACATGGATAAATCATGAATATGGAAATCACCATTTCTATGAGCATTGCCAATTTCTTCATCATAAACTTCAGATAACCAATAGTTAGCAGTAATTGCTCCACTATTAGATAAAATTAATCCACCTACTGAATATGTTACTGTGGAGTTTTCTTTAACTCTCCAGTCATCAAGTTTTAAATAACCATCAACAACGTCTTTATAGTCAACAATAGTTGATCTCATATTTCTAATTTTTTCACGTTGTTTTCTATATAATATATATGCCTTTGCAACATCAGAATAACCTGATAGCTGTAAAATTTCTTCAACAGAATCTTGAATAGCTTCAACACTTATAAGATCATCTGTAATTTTATCTTCAAAATTTGAAGTTGTTTGCAATGCTAATAAATCTATAACACTAGAATTAAAATTACGACCAGAAGCTCTAAAAGCCTTTTCAATCGCATGGGAAATTCTGCTAATATCGAACTCTACGATGCTACCATCTCTCTTTGCAACCTTATACACAACACTCACCTCTTTAAATATTTCAAGAGCACTAATGAAAATAACTCTCAATAACCTTGAGTATATCATATGATTTATTTATACGCAATATATATTGTATTTTTTTTTAATGGACACTATGGATGGTGTTTTACTGATATATTAGAACCCTCGAACTTCAATAAAATCTATATAATTTTTTAATATATTTTTAATAGAAATTGTTTCATTTAAATTAAATCCTGTAAGATTTTGTACAATATTAGCACCTTTATCTTCAAATTTTTGAAGATATAATTTTTGATCCTTATTTAACCATTCGCCAATGCCTATAATTTCTTTCTCACCATGTAATTCTTTAACTAAAGTAGTTCTAAATTCATGTTCAACTGAAGTGTTTTTTAAAATTTCAACACTTTCTTCAATTAAAGAAATATTTAGATTTTCTATCCCAACAGCTTTGGCATAACCTTCTTTACTACTTTTTAAATCCATAGCAACATAATCAACTAAATTATTTGAAATTAAATTTTCTAATTTATTGGGAAATGATCCATTAGTATCTAGCTTAACTAGATATCCTAAATCTTTTAAATATTTACAAAAATCATCAACATTTTTTTGTAACAAAGGTTCTCCACCTGTTATACAAACACCATCTAGATATTTAGTTCTCTTTTTCAAAAAAGCATTTAATTCTTCGCTATCCAAAGTCGGTTCACTCGCTGGATTTAAGACTAAAGCTGAATTTTGACAAAATGGACATCTCAAATTACATCCACCTGTAAACAAAGTACAAGCTAATTTACCAGGATAATCTAAAAGAGTAGATTTAATTAAACCATGAAATAACATATAACACCTTCTTAAAACTTTATATAAAAGAATAAAATAATTCTATTACATAATAACAAATAATACAAATCTAATAAAAATTGAAAATTTGACAAATACAATAAAACTATTTACTTTAAAATATAATTAAAGTATTACTAAAATATAGAAATAATAATTATCATACTACTTATCATAAGTATATAAATTAAAAAAACTCGAGGCAATTATGTTCAAATTAGCATTTAGAGGAGTATTCAGATATAAAAAAAGATCATTTATTACAATGTTTGCAATAGCAATTGCTGTAGTATTTACAATTTTTATGCAAACCATAATAACTGGATTACAATTAGATTCTAATAAAAATTTAGTTTATAATGATACCTCAAGTGCTAAAATATATGCTAAAGGATATTTTAGTGAAAGAGATTATCTGCCCATTGATAAATTAATCACTAAAGAACAAGGTTCTTCCCTTCAAAAACTTTTACTTGATAATAACTATACTGATGTTACTAAAGAGTTTATCTCTTCTGCTCAAATAATGTTTTATGAAGATCCTTTTCCAACATCTGGGTCTCTTACCGCAATAATAAAAGCTATTGATATTACTAATTCTCAAGCTTATAAATATGATGATGCTAACATAAAGGGAAAATGGTTAACTAAAGGTGTTGATGGAGTTGTCATTGGAGCAAAACTTGCAGATGATATTAAAGCAGATGTAGGATACTTTTTAACAATTCAAACAAAAGGAAAAGGTGGATTTATACAAGCTTTTGATATACCAATTATTGGAATCATATCAACAGGAGATCCAGTAATAGATGCTTCAACCCTATTCTTTGATATTAATACAATAGACTACTATCTAGAATTAGATGGATCTGCTACTAGTTATGCTGTTTCTTATACGAAAAACATAGCAAAACTAAAAAAGATAACAGATCAAGAAACAATTAATTTGAAAGAAATAGCAAATCAAGTTGATTTAGAAGCTTATTCTTGGAAAGAGATTGCTGATGAATTATTAAAATTCCAAAGTGCTGATGCAGGTTTTGGTTATGTTTTCTTATTCTTTACCTTCGTAATTGCAATAGTTGGAATAAGCAATACCATGTTAATGGCAATTAGCGAAAGAAAAAATGAAATTGCTATGCTAAAAACCCTTGGATACAGTGATAGTTATATTAAGAAATCTTTTACAATTGAAGGCGGTATAATTGGATTAATTGGAATTTTAATTGGTTCAATATTGGGAATAGTTATATCTATATATTATCAATTTAAAGGAATTGATTTCTCCTATTATCTAAAATATACAGATTCTATTGGCTATAGAATAAATAGCATTGTATATACCTACGTTCTTCCTTCTCAAATGATTATTATAGCAATTTGTGGTTTGCTTGTTTCAATGCTAGCAGCTTATTTCGCTGTTAAAAAAACTGCAAAAGGTGAAATTAATCAATTATTCAAAAAACTTTAATTTTTTTTAGGTTTTCTCCAAAATTAAATTTCTAAAAATTAATAATTATTTAATTTTTTTTAATAAAATATGAGCATATCATTATAAATTTTAAATTTTTTTAGCATTTCCTAAATTTTTTTAATATTTTTTGTTCTTTGCTATTGCATTATTTATTTATTAGTTATACATTGCGGGTGTAAAAAAATTAATCTGAATTCTTTAATAGGAGAAAACAATGAACAACGAATCAGACATTTCATGGATTATTAAAAAACATGAACATAAAAACATTTCAAAAGCAAAAGAAATGTTTCCTATTGAAACCGCAAGATTAGCTCGTCGTCTACATAGTCAAATACCTGGATACCATATGACTCGCCTAGCAGCTCTTCCAAACTTAGCAAATATGTTAGGAGTTGGTGGCATTTATATAAAAGACGAAGCTGAAAGAATGGAATTAAACAGTTTCAAAGTAATGGGTGGAAGTTTTGCTTTATTTAGATTCTTCCAAGATCGTCTAAATTTAAAAGATGAACAACTATCATTCGAATATTTAACGAGTGATGAAGTAAAAGAAAAATTAGGCACAATTACTTTCGCTAGTGCTACAGATGGAAATCACGGACGTGGTATTGCATGGGCCTCTAAAATGTTAGGTCATAAATGCATGATATACGTTCATAGTGAAACTAGCCAAGCAAGAATAGAGGCTATAAAAGCATATGGAGCAACTGTAAAAGTTATTCCTGGTAACTATGATAATGCAGTAAAACAATGTGTTATTGATGCAAAGAAATATGGTTGGGAAGTTATTAGCGATACTAGCTGGGATGGTTACACAGAAGTTCCAACTAGAATTATGCAAGGCTATACTACTATGCTTCTTGAAACTCAAAAACAATTTAGTAGTCAAGGTATTCAATACCCAACTCACGTATTTGTACAAGCAGGCGTTGGCGCTTTAGCAGCATCTGTTATTGGGTTCTACAGTGCATTATGTAATGGAGAGAATACTCCAAAATTCATAGTTGTTGAACCAGATCAAGCTGGATGTATTTTTGAAAGTGCTAAAGCTGATGATGGAGAAATTCATACAGTTGATGGTTCCTTATCAACAATTATGGCAGGTTTAGCATGTGGTGAACCTTCTCCACTTGCTTGGGAAATCTTAAAAGAATGCGCTGATGTATTCATTGAAGTACCTGATTATGTTGCTGCAAGAGGAATGAGAATCATGGCAACACCTTTAAAAGGCGATCCAATGATTATTAGTGGTGAAAGTGGAGCCGTTACTTTAGGTGCTTTATATCAATTATTAACTCTACCAGGTAACGAAGAATTAAAAGAATATCTAGGTATTGATCATAGTAGTAACTTATTATTCATTAATACTGAAGGAAATACAGACCCAAAAAGTTTTAGACAAATAATTTGGGATGGAGCTGATCAAGTTCCAGAAAAATATGCAACAGAACGTTAAACTTTTTCATATATAAATAAATAATACAACACACTTAGTTAGTCATAATTTTATGACTAACTTTTTTTATAAACTATTTTTTGATTGACAAAAAGCAATATCTATTTTAAGTTTATGATATAAACTACTTTAGGAGATAAACATGGATGACAAAAAAATACAAGAAGCTATTAATAACATTAGAGAATTAAAAGATATTATTACTAGCAAACAAAAACTATTAACACCAATGGTTCTTTCAAAAGATTTTATTAACATGTTGTTATCTGCCTCTATATTACTTTTAATAACAACAATAATTACAGCAACAGGATATATTAACAATTCATCTTTTTGGGATTTTCCAATATATCTTAAAGCAATAATAATGCTTTCTTTACTTGTTAATTTTATGCAAGTATTAATCAGAAAGATTAAAGCGTTTAATGAAAATACTAAAATTTCTATTGCCACTACTATCGGTGAAATATTTTCTGTAGATATTATAATCTCATTATTTTTAGCGATATTTTTCTGTGTTATTTTTGCTACAATTACAAAACTTAATTGGATTTATCTACCCACAATTACAATTGCATATGGTTCTTTAATTATTTCAATGGCTGATAAAGTTGGAATAATTGAATTTAAATATACTGGATATATAACAATCTTTGTAGGAATTATTAGTATGTTATTCCTTCAAGTTCCATTATTACTTCTTGGATTCTCTATGTATACTATAATATTTTTCTCATACTTTGTTGTATTAAATATCTCAAGGAGAAATAAGGTATAATGAAATATCCTAAATTAGATAAATTAATACATGAACAAAGTAGACTAAAAATACTTATATATCTATCTCAAAAAACACCATCAAAAACAATCTTTACCCAATTAAAAAAAGAATTGCATATGACCAGTGGTAACTTAAGCATCCAATTAAAAAACCTTGAACAAGAAAATCTTATAGAACAAAATAAAAAAATTGAAAAAAACAAAATAAAAACTTATGTAAATATTACAGAAACAGGAATTAACGCATTAAATCAATATTTAAATGATCTAGAAACACTATTATCAAATCTCAAAGGAGACGAAAATGAGTCTAATAAAAACCATTAATCTTTCAAAAACTTACACAACTCAAAGTGAAGATGTGCATGCTTTAATTGATTTATCAATTGAAATCAACAAAGGAGAAATCTTAGCAATATCAGGACCATCTGGAAGTGGTAAAACAACATTACTTAATCTTATTGGACTATTAGATGATATAACCAAAGGAGAAATAGAATTAAATAATATTAAATATTCTACATTAGGTAAAAAAGAAAAAACAGAAATAAGAAAAAATATGGTAGGCATGATTTTCCAATCCTATAATCTAATCCCTGTTTTATCAGCCTATGAAAATGTTGAAATGGCTTTAAACTGTCTCTCAAAGGAACAATTAGCGAGTCTAAATGTTTACAACAAGAAAGATAAAAAAGACCTTTGCTATAGTGCTCTAAAAGATGTTGATTTATCAAATTTAGAAAATAGAAGACCAAATGAATTATCTGGAGGACAACAACAAAGAATATCTATCGCTAGAGCTATTGTTAAAGATCCTAAAGTATTATTAGCAGATGAACCTACTGCAAACTTAGACAAAGCTAATAGTGAAAATATTTTAGATTTAATTTCAAATCTAAATGAAACTAAGGGTTTAACATGTATCTATTCTTCCCATGATATGCTCGTTCTTGAACATGTTAAGAGAATAATAAAATTAGAGGATGGTAAATTATGTTTAAATTAGCCTTTAGAGGTGTTTCAAGATATAGAAGAAGAACTATAATTACCTCTTTCGCTATTTGTATTGCAGTTATTTTTTCTATTTTTATGAAATCTCTCTTAACTGGAGTCGCAGCAGACTCAGATAAAAATTTAGTTTATAATGATACCTCAAGTGCTAAAATATATGCTAAAGGATATTTTAGTGAAAGAGATTATTTGCCCATTGATAAATTAATCACTAAAGAACAAGGTTCTTCCCTTCAAAAACTTTTACTTGATAATAACTATACTGATGTTACTAAAGAGTTTATCTCTTCTGCTCAAATAATGTTTTATGAAGATCCTTTTCCAACATCTGGGTCTCTTACCGCAATAATAAAAGCTATTGATAGTACTAATTCTCAGGCTTATAAATATGATGATGCTAACATAAAGGGGAAATGGTTAACTAAAGGTGTTGATGGAGTTGTAATTGGAGCAAAACTTGCAGATGATATTAAAGCAGATGTAGGATACTTTTTAACAATTCAAACAAAAGGAAAAGGTGGATTTATACAAGCTTTTGATATACCAATTATTGGAATCATATCAACAGGAGATCCAGTAATAGATGCTTCAACCCTATTCTTTGATATTAATACAATAGACTACTATCTAGAATTAGATGGATCTGCTACTAGTTATGCTGTTTCTTATACGAAAAACATAGCAAAACTAAAAAAGATAACAGATCAAGAAACAATTAATTTGAAAGAAATAGCAAATCAAGTTGATTTAGAAGCTTATTCTTGGAAAGAGATTGCTGATGATATATTACATCTTCAAGCTTCAAAAGGTGGTTTTGCAAATATCTTCTTATTCTTTACATTCGTAATTGCAATAGTTGGAATAAGCAATACTATGTTAATGGCCATTAGCGAAAGAAAAAATGAAATTGCTATGCTAAAAACCCTTGGATATACTAATAAATACATTAGAAAATTATTTACTCTAGAAGGTACAATTATTGGCTTTATGGGAGTAGTTGTAGGTTCAATTTTTGGAACAATAATTTCATTATATTTTCAAAAAAATGGAATTAATATTTCAGCATTTATGGATCAGACTGAAAATATTGGATACAGAATCAACAGTGTAATGAACGCATTTGTTTCGCCTTCTCAAGTCATAGCTATAATGGTATTAAGTATTGTAGTTTCAATGGTTACTGCATATTTAGCTGTAAGAAGAACAGGCAGAGGCGAAATCGCTGAAATGTTTAGGAGGATATAATGTTTAAATTAGCTTGGAAAAATATATTAAGAAACAAAAGACGCTCTATACTTTCAGCAAGTGCGATTTTCTTCGCCGTTGTGTTTGTTAGCTCAATGCTTTCTCTTTATGAAGCAATGATAAAAGATATGTCTGATAACGCTATTAATCACCAATTAGGCAATATCAACGTTAAAACACAAAAATATATAGATAATGAAAGAATACTTCCTTTACAATTTTATATAAGTGAAGTAGATAAAAAAATTGAAAAAATTAATTCAATTGATGGAGTTATTAAAGCATCGCCTGTTACTAGAATCCCTTCAATGGCCTTTTTAGGAGATGAAAGCTACAACGTATATACTTATGGAGTAGACTTTGAAACTTCAAATTTCTTTGATTTGGGAATTTTAAATGCTGGTAATTTTCCAAAAGAAGATAAAGAAGTCTTAATAAGTTCTCAACTAGCTGATGAAATGAATTTAACTGTAGGAGATTCATTTACATTTCTTACAAAAACAGCAATTGGAGGCTCAAATGCTCTAGGGGTAAAAGTTTCAGGTATATATTCTTCAAATGATATGGATATGAATAATCTAAACTTCTTCATATCAATTGATCAATTAAGTAAAACGCTGAGAATGAATCAAGGTGCCACAGAAATATTAATCTATACTGATTCAACAGTTTCTGCTTCAGAAATTAATCAAGTATTAAATGATTCTTCTTTAGTAGCTACAGATTGGAAAGAGAATTCTTTAGTAGGACAAATGCTTTCTTTAGTCCAAATAATTTATGGATTTATTGAAGTTCTTTTCTTACTATTCGCTTCAACAATAATTCTAAATACCACTATGATGAGTATTATTGAAAGGAAAAGAGAAATTGCAACTTTAATAGCATTAGGTTATGAAGCTCATTGGGTAAGAAGATTGTTCTTGTTTGAAACAGCACTATTAACTTTTATTGCTAGTATTGTTGGTTCAATTGTTGGTGGAATTATAATTACTGTTTTAAACAAAACAGGATTAGACATGGTAGCCATGGGTGGTGGTAGTGTATCTGGGTTTGCTATGAGCTCTTTTGTATATCCATTCTTACCATTTAAAAACTTTATATTTTTAATTATTCTAGCCATCATTATTAGCACATTAACCTGTTTCTTTCCAACAAGAAGAGTCTTGAAAATCGAACCAGCAAAAGCTTTACATGATGAAATTTAAGGAGTCATATATGCGAAAAAAATTTATATTATTATTTATATTATCTACTATCATAACAGCAAATATTTTTTCTATTGATGTAAATACCATTATAGAGAAATATGATTATAATTCTATTTTTGAAACTTCAAAAATGGAAAGTTCTATTATTGTTAAAGATTCTCTTGGTACTTCTAACCAAAAGGTTCTTGCTTATTCCAAAAGAAATGGAGATACCTTAATTGAAATAACAGAAGGGCCTGATGCAGGACAAAAAGTCTTAAGGTTAAGCTCTGCTATATTTTTATATTATCCTGAGGCTAATCAAATTATTAGATTACAAGGAGCTGCTTTAAAAGATTCTTTTATGGGATCCGACTTTTCTTATGAAGATTTATCTGGCGATGAATCAATAATTAATAACTATGATGCAACATTGGTAGATGAAACTGATTCCAATTATATTGTTAAATTAAATGCAAAATCTAGAAAACAACCATATCAGAAAGAACTATTGATAATTGACAAAGAAACTTTTGTATGTGTTGAAGCAACTCTAATGAGTTCTAGTGGTAGAGAATTAAGAAAAATGGAGTCTTCAGATATAAGAAAAGTGGGAGATAAATATGTTGCATTTAATATTAAAATGGTTGATTTATTAAAAAATCAAGGATCAACAACATTAAAAATAGACTCACTAGATATAGATATTCCTCTAGATAATAGTCTATTTACTACAGACAATTTATCTTGGTAGGCATTTTATGAAAAAAATATTTTTATCAATCATCGCCTTATTAATAATAACTAATACTATATTTGCTACCACAACTATAAAAGGAGACTTCAGTCTTAGTGAATTAGTTAATATTGATGATAGTTTTAATACAACCAATATCAGTTTTGCAAATTTAAACTTATTCTTAAATTCTAGTTCAAATAATGTAAAATACACTATAAAAGGTTCAGTTAATTATAATCCACCTTTATATAATCCAGAATTCAACTTGGAACAAGCTTATTTAAAATTTAGAATTCCATTTAACAATAACTATTTGACTTTCAATTTTGGGAAAACTCCTTTAGATATTGGAGGAGATTGGCAATTTAATAGTGGAACTCCATTTGATACGTCTTATTCAACTTCACTTTTAACAAATACTAGTGATAATAATAATCCCTGGATAGCTTCAGCTAAAACAAGGCTGTTTGATATAAAGGATTTCAAAAGTTTAAATTTAGAATTATTATTCAAATTCCCTTTCGAGGATTATGATACAAAAGCTGGAGCTAGAATTACATATGATGTTAATAGTGCAAACTTTGGAACTTTTGAAACTTCCTTCTTAACAGATAAGAGTGAAACAATCCTTGCTGGTGGGTTTAATGGCACCATTTTCTTTGATTATGGATTATATGCAAAAGCCGACTTACAAGATTTAAAAAACTTTGAATCTTCTTTCTATTTGTTAAAAATATTCTCTGATTATACTTTCAAATTTGAAGGCTTATATGAAAATGAAATAGATACTTATAATATTCCTCAATATATTTTCTTACCTTCTATTTCTTATGCTATAAATGCAAAAAATAGTATCTCATTTATGGCTATTACAATATACAATGAAACAACAGATTGGATGTTATCCCCTGTTATAAGTTTCACACAAAATATAGTCCAAGGATTAGATTTCAATTTTGTTTATGCTTATTCTAAAAAAGACAAGAATAGTCTAGCATTTAATATTACACACAAATTCTAAGAATTATATATCAAAAAATAAGCTATTAAAAATCGTTATAATAAAATATTAATAATATGTAAAAAAAACGATTTTAATAGCTATATTTCTATTTACATATTATAATTATCTCATGCATGAAAGTAACAAAGACAAGCCTAAGTCTTATTTGTCTTGGGCAATATACGATTGGGCAAACAGCTCTTTTGCAACAACAGTTATGGCAGGTTTTTTCCCTGTTTTCTTTAGTGAATATTGGACACAAGGCGCCAAGGCTTCAACAACAACATTTTATTTAGGATTAGGTAACAGCTTAGCCTCCCTAATTGTTGCAGTTTTAGCACCAATTTTAGGAGCTATTGCTGATCATGGTAGCTATAAAAAGAAATTTTTAGTAACATTTGCTTTTATTGGATGTCTTATGACTGCAAATCTAAGCTTAATTCAAGCAGGACATTGGCAAATGGCAGTAATTTTCTACATTATTGCTTGTATTGGATTTTCTGGAGCAAATACTTTCTATGATTCATTACTTCCAACTGTAGCCTCAAAAGACAAAGTAGACTTCGTTTCATCTTTGGGATATAGCCTTGGATACATTGGTGGAGGATTACTATTCTTAATAAATGTAATAATGTATCTAAAACCAGAACTATTCAATCTAAGTAGTAGCGTAGCAGCTATTAAAGCTTCCTTTATAATAGTTGGAGTTTGGTGGTTTGTTTTTACAATTCCTCTACTTTTATTCGTTAAAGAAGAAAAAAAGAATGAATTGAAAGTAAAAAAATCAATTAAAGTAGGACTCATTGAATTCAAAACGACTGTAAAAGATTTAAAACATTTACCTACTCTATTAACGTTTTTAATTGCTTATTGGTTTTATATTGATGGTGTAGATACAATTATTAGAATGGCAATCGACTTTGGAACAGCCTTAGGATTCTCTGCTAGTTCCTTAATTGTAGCATTACTGTTAACACAATTTGTTGCATTCCCAGCTGCAATTCTTTATAGCTACTTTGGAAAAAAAGTTGGTGTAAAAAGAGCTTTGATGATTGCAATATTAGCTTATACTCTAATTGCATGCATTGGTGCATTCATGACAAAAGAAATACATTTCTATATTTTAGCTAGTTCCATTGGGTTATTTCAAGGAGGAATACAAGCTCTATCTAGATCTTTCTATACTAGATTAATTCCATCAAATAGAAATGCTGAATTCTTTGGATTCTTTAATATGTTGGGGAAATTTGCAGCTATTTTAGGTCCATTACTATTAGGACTTGTAACTTTGATTACTGATAATAATAGAGTTGGAATTGTTTCATTAATAATTCTATTTATAGCAGGTGGGATACTTCTTAATAAAGTTGATTTAAATAATAACGATAAAGAAATAGAAAATTTCTTAAAAGCAAAAGAAGCTCAAATCAATAATTAATAAACACTATTTCCCTTGCTATCTATCGCAACTATGCAAGGGAAATCTTTTACTTTAAGTTTCAATAAAGCTTCTGGTCCTAATTCTTTAAAAGCAATTGTTTCAACCTGAATAATTTTTGAATTATATAAAGCTCCACAGCCACCAAAGGCTGCCAAATAAATGCCATTATTTCTTTTTATAGCTTCGATTACATCATTACTACGCGGACCTTTTCCTAACATCCCCTTTAAACCTAAGTCTAATAATCTTGGAGAATAATAATCCATTCTAGCACTTGTTGTAGGACCACAAGATCCGATAATAAAATTATCAGGAGCTGGAGATGGACCCATATAATATATTAATTGATTTTTAATATCAAAAGGTAATTCTTGATTTGAATCTAACAATTCAAAAAGTTTTTTATGAGCTTGATCTCTAGCAACAAAAAATTCCCCATTTAATCTTACTTCATCAAATATAGTTAAACTTCTGATAACTTGATCATTTAATGGTAAATTAATATTAATCATTGAGTGTTCCTTCATATATAAAATGAGCCTTTCTGTCCGCCCAACAATTTATTGAAACAGCTAATGGCAATCCTGCAATGTGTGTTGGTTCTTGTTCTATTTGAACAAACAAAGCTGTTGTTACCCCGCCAAAACCACCAGCACCTATTTGAGTCTCATTTATTTTACCTAATAATTCATTCTCAAGTTCTTGATATCTAATATCAGTGTTTTTAATATCTAAATCTCTAATTAAAGCTCTTTTAGATAAAAATGCAGCTCTTTCCATAGTGCCACCAAGTCCAATACCGACACAAATAGGAGGACAAGGTTTTCCACCAGCTTTCTTAACTATATCTAGAACAGCCTCAATTACCCCCTCTTTTGATACAGTTGGATTAAGCATTTTCACACCACAACAATTTTCAGACCCAAACCCCTTCAAGAGTACATTAATTTCAATTTTATCACCTTCAACTAAATTATAAGTGATAATTGGAGGTAAATTATTTTTTGTATTGATTCTATCAAAAACAGGTTCTGAAACTACACTTTTTCTAAAAAAGCCTTCTTCACTAGCCAAGGAACAAGCCTCAAGGATTGCTTTTTCTATAGCCCTTAGACTACTTTTATTTTCTCTTCCAATATCAACAAAAACATCAAACATACCTGTATCTTGGCACATAGGAATTTTATTTTGTTTTGAAATTTTTAAATTTTCTAAAATACTATTTAAAACTACTAAAGAAGATTTTGACTCTCTAGTAGTTTTTGTTAATTCTTTATCTCTTGCAGCTATAATTAAATCAACGATTGAAGAATCTAAATTTAAAGTACTGTCAATTAATTTATTTTTTAAGCTTTGAACAAATAAACTATTCATTAGAAGAATCCTCTTTAACAATGATTTTTAAAAATAATTTTAAAATATAAAAACCAATAGCACAACCAACTAATAGCCCCAATCCATCAGAAATAATATCTAAAACTTCAAATTGTCTACCAACGGTTTTTTGGATAAATTCTATTATTGTACCAATAGCAACGCCGACAATCAAAGTAAAGACTGATGGTAAAACAATCCAATTTGATTCAAATAAGTCTCTATTTTTATGATGTTTATTAAAAGCTAATCTAACAAATGCAAAATATAAAAAAACCCCTAAAGCTGCATAGGCTATCATATGAGCACCCTTATCACCAAAAGGTAAATAATTAATAGCATTAAGTCTAGCACTTGATATTAAACTTAAATATGAAATTAAAATTATTAATAATATACTTATTCCAACACCAACAATACTTATATGAAATAAGAATTTCTCTAATTTATTTCTATTTTCCATCAAACAAATCTCCTTGTACAGCTCTTAACTTATTCATTCTTTTCTCAAGAGTTTGTATAAACTTTGATTTATCATAAAATTTTCTTGGAGCAGCTAAACGATGAGGAGGTGTCTCGCATAATAGTCTTTGAATAATAATATTTGGAGAGAGCCTTCTCAAGAAGTACATACAGTGTTCAACAGCACGGAATGTGCTTGCAACTGCAATTTCACCTCTAATATAATCATCAAATAACATCGTTCCTCCAAGTATATCTAGATTATGTATCTTAACTGCTTCAATATTCAAATCATTAATTAATTTGATTGTATTATCAAATTCTTTAAAACTTTCATTTGGTAACCCAGTAATAATATGTGTAGAAACCTTTATTCCTTTTTTATGGAGTCTATTAATTGCATCACTGAAAGTTGCAACATCATGGCCTCTATTAATTGCATCTAAAGTTTTATCATTTCCACTTTGTAACCCGACTTCAACCCAAACATCCTCAACTCTATCTTTATAAGAAACTAATAAATCAATTATCTCATCATCTAAACAATCAGGTCGAGTTGAAACAATAAACTCAGTAAAAGGATATAAAGACAAACCTTTATCAAATAGTAGTTTCAATTCATCAACTGGAGCATATGTACTAGTCCAAGCTTGAAAATATAAACTTAATGCTTGAGCATCATATCTTTCTTTTAAAAAAACTTTTCCTTTTTCTACTTGTTTCTCTAAAGCCGTTAACCGCTTTTCTAAACTTATTCTAGGTCTTGGACCACTATGAGCTACTCTTTTTTGAAAACTACTATCTCTCTTCCAAATTCCTTCTCCAATTCTCTGATATGTTGCACTAGCACCAGTGCCATCACAAAAGATACATCCACCAGTTCTATCATTTTCTCTATTTGGACAAGAAAATCCGCCATCCACTCCAATTCTATAAATACTCTTTGAATAGGTTTCCAACAAATATTGTTTATAAGTTTTCCACGGTAGGCCTATACTCATACAAACTCCAGAACAATATTAAAGTTACCATTTATCGAGACACCAGTTCCAAAAATAACATCACCAAAATTAGTTTTTATACCAACTCCTGTAAATATTCCAAAACCAAAATCTGTAATACTAGGGATTTTATTTGCTGGAGCTTTTAACATACTTGAAGTATCAGTAGGATATATATTTAAAATTGGGTTATAACTATTATCTGTTCCATAAAATTTCATTCCAGCTTGTAGATATATAGGATAAATAATTTCATTTAAATATCTTTGATAGGAAAGCCCAAAACTAAAATATTCTCTAGTAAAAGAACCAAAATAATATCCTGGAAGCTCTTTATACCCACCTAAATCAAAATAAGACGAAGTTAATTGATAATTAGCAGTAGAAAAACCAAATTTAGCTTCAGCTTTTATAGTATCCATTTTTGTAATTGGATATGCAAAACTACCATCAAAATATCCATAATACCCTAATTCTCCATTTGTAATATTAATTGAATTAATACTATTAACACCATATCCAGAATTAGAAAAAATTGTATCTTGAGAATTTAAATATGTAAAAGTGAAATCAAAATTAAAAATATTTAATGGAGTATCTTCAAATGAAATAGAATTATCATTAGAATCAATATACTCATTTGCCCCTAAAGCAACTAATTTATAATTAATTAAGGTTTCACAAGAAAACATATTTGATAATTTCAAATCAAGGCCCATTCCAACATCAAAGCCTACAGAATATGAAGGAATATAATATTTTACATATTTGTTATTAGCAGGGGATAATGAGCCAAAATATGAACCAAACTGTGAAAATAAATTTAAATTAAGATTTTCTTGATCTAAAAGTTGATATCCTACTTTAGAAACAATACTAATGTTTTCAGCAATTCTTAATTTCAAGTCTGCAGTAATTTTATCAGCAAAAACATATTTTATTTTTGGATGTACATTAACAGCTAAATAAGTCCAAGCTCTATTATCAGGATTATTTGAAAATCCCATCATCATTGAAGTACTAAAATCAATCTTTGAAGGCGAACTATCCCAATTCCTTAAACCAATTTCTAAATTGCCTGAATAATCTTTTTTATCAATTAAATTAAAATTAAAACTAACAGTAGAAATATCATTTATAGTTCCAAATGCTGTAACATCTTCTTCTAATTGTTTTAATATCTCAGGAGTTAATCTTTTATTTATATATTTATCAAATATATTAGTAAATGAATATTTTTTATTGTTGTTTATATCAACAAATTTTACATATTTTACTAAAGGATCCTGTAAGTTTTCATAAATACTTAAAGTATCCTCATTTTTTACTTCTAATTTTCTATACTTTTTTATTTCATCCCTAATTTTTATAAAATCTTCTTTATGTTGATCAAATGCTTCATAACCTTTTTCTAAGATTTCATCAATCTTATTAACTTCTAATATCATAAAATTTGAAACATCTGGTTTAATTAAGATATCACTTAAAGCTTGGCTTTCTTCCCTATTTGAAAAAGTAGCTAAGTTAATTGTTTGGACTAAGACTCCAGATAATGTTGAAAAATCTCCAGGGCCTTTTAACCCTTCACTTGATACATCAACACTAATTATTATATCTGCACCCCAATCTACAGCAACCCTTACTGGTAAATTATCTGACAAACCACCATCCATACAATAAGTTCCATCTTTTAAAACATAAGGAGGGAATATTATAGGCAATGACATTGTTGCCCTCATAGCATCGGAGAGGAACCCATGATCAAGTATTTTTTCTTTTCCTGTTGCTGAATCTATAGCGACAGCTTTAAAAGGAATTGGCAAATCATCAAAATCGATTTCACCTGCAGATTTTATTGTTGTTTTATTTAAAAAACTTATAACACCTTGATCTGATAAAAAGCCTGGCACATCTCCAATCCCAGTAGAGTTAACTCCAATGCTCACTTTTAAACCATCAGAATCTTTAAGTAAGGATGGTGGTGTTGCATTTTTTGTATATGTATTTGGTACTAAATAATTTATTAAAGGGTCTTCTTTTAAAATATTTATTAAATCATTTGTGCTATATCCCAAAGCATAATAAGCGCCAATTAATCCACCCATGCTTGTACCACAAATAAAATCTATTGGAATACCCATTTTCATTATTTCATCAACAACACCAATCTCTGCAAAACCTTTAGCTCCCCCCCCAGATAATACTAATGCAACTTTTGGATAAGTTGCATAAATTGAGGAAAGAGATAATAGTAGGATAATTAATAATAATTCAATCTTTTTTTTCATTTTTTACCCTAATTTTTTTGAAATGATTTCACTGTGTCCATTAATAAAAGAATTAAAATCCATTTCTTTTTTACCTTGTAATTGCACTCTATCAATAATAATTGCTCCAGAATTACAAGCTATAACAAGACCTTGTTTTTTCCTTTTTTCCACAACCGTTCCAAAAGGAACATCATAAGAGTCTTCAATTGTATCATATACACTTGTTAAAAATAACATTTGCTCATCATAAATTGTATAAGCTTTAGGCCATGGAGTAAAGGCTCTAATTTTAGAACTAATTTCACTAGCACTATTATTCCAATCAATTATAGCATCTTCTTTAGTAAATTGTTTTGTAAATGAAACAACACCTTCTTGTGGCTTTGCAACGATTTCACCTTTCTCTAATTTTCTAAAGGTTTCTACAGCAAAAGGAGCACTTAAGGCCTCAACTTTTTCAGTTAATGTTAAAGTAGTATCTTTTGTTGAAATTTCAAAATCTAAAGTAGATAAAATCTCACCACTATCAACTTCCAACCCTAGTTTTTGAATAGAAATCGCACTAGAAGATAACCCTTTCAAAATTGCATATTGAATAGGAGAACTACCTCTAAACTGAGGTAATCTTGAAGGATGTATATTATAACAACCGTCTTTAAACATTGAAAGAAATTTAGGACCAAAAATCTTACCATAAGCAAAACAAACCAAAACATCACAATTAAAAGAGGCAACCTCTTTTAAAGCATCGCCCCTTAGTTTCTCTGGTTGTAATACTGGTAAATTTAACTTAATTGCTTCTTCTTTTATTGGAGAAGGAATTAATTTATTACTTCTTCCTTTTGGCTTATCAGGGTTTGTTAAAACTAAGCCAACTTCAAAATTCTCTGATAAAGCACGTAAAGTTAATACACCAATTTCTGCAGTTCCTGCAAATAATATTCTCAACTAACTGATCCTTTTTTTAATCTATTTCTTCTTTCATAAGATTTAAGAACTTTTATTTTTGTTTTTTCATCCAGTCTATCAACAAATAAAACACCATTTAAATGATCATTTTCATGTTGTATTGCTCTAGCTAATAAATCATCACCTTCAACTCTGAAAGTTTTTCCATTTATATCTTGAGCTTGAACAGTTACTTTTTTACTTCTAGTCAAATATGTATAAACACCAGGAATTGATAAACAACCCTCTTCCATTGAACATTCTTCCATTGATGTTTCAATTATCTCTGGGTTTATAAAAGCCTTTCTTACTCCACGATGATCATCAATAACAAAAATTCTTAAATCAACACCAACCTGAGGAGCTGCCAAACCGACACCATCAGCTTCATCCATTTTTTCAAACATCGCATTAATAAGCAACTCTAAAGCTGAATCAAATTTTTCAACTTTCTTTGCTTTTTTTCTTAGTATTTCTTCACCAATTGTATATATCTCTAACATGGATTACCCTCACACATCAAATACCATTTTTCTATATTAATTTTTGCAATATATGAAATTATTTCTCTTATTTCATTATTATTACAATTTTATTACTGCCAACACCTGTTACTCTTTTAGCTCTTTTTAATCCACCAAAAATATAATCAACAGGAATTCATTTATGAGCATCAACAGTATATTATAAAACTTAGGATATTTCTATTACTTACCTTATATTAATTTTCTTTACGTCCAATAATAATAAAACCTGCCATTAATCTCAATATAAAATCACTTAAATTTTAATAGCAAAATAATTCAGCAAAAAAACACTAAGTAATAAAATCTAACTCTTCATTCTTTTGTAGCTTATCAATCATACTCTTTTAAATTAAAAGTCTTGTAATATTCATAAAAGTCATCTAATTTTAAGGGTTTAGAAAAATAATACCCTTGAATCTTATCACAAGACATTTGTTCTAATATCTTGTATTGTTCTTTATCTTCTACACCTTCAGCTATCACTATAAAACCAATTTTATGTGCAGCAGAAATAATTTTTTCAACAATAATTTTCATATTATCTTCATAGATTTTATCTACAAAATACTTATCAATTTTAATTACGTCCGATGGAATTTCATTTATAAACTTTAAAGAATTATATCCCGTACCAAAATCATCAATCTTTATTATATAACCTTTATTTTTTAAATCTAATACAACTTTTTTTAATTTATCATTATCTTTTGATGATATTCTTTCTGTGATTTCTAATTCAAAATTTTTACAAGGTATGTCATTTTCAATAAGCAAACTATCAATCCACAATAATAAATCTTCATCTAATAATTCACTAACAGATATATTTATTGAATATTTTATTTCTACCCCTTTATATTTTAATATAAAATAATTATTTATAGCATTTTCAAAAACCCATTTAGTCACTGATTTAATAATACCAAATTCCTCTGCAACTTTTATAAATGTACTAGTGTTTATTTGTTGCTCATCTGGCCTATCCCAACGAACTAAAACTTCACAGTTTGATATTTCATTATTCCTTATATCTATTATTGGCTGGTAAAGAAGATAAAAATTATCATCTTCCATTGCTTGAATAAGAGAATTAGCAACCTCATTATATAATTTCCTTTCACAAGCGAACTTTTCATTATACAAATATAGACCACACTCACATAAATCATTCTGTTCTATAGATGTCATTAATTTACTTAATATCTCTGATGGAGTATATAACCATAAATTATAATCATTAATTAAACCTGTTTTTAAAACTAATCTAATATCACAATTACCAAATTTTATTGGAACTTTTGTTTTTTCTAAAAAAATATATAGGTTCTTTTTAAAACTACTTAAACTTGATTTTTTTTTAATTATTATAATTGCATTATGAGAAATTGGATAAATATCAAAATAATTATCTATCTGAATAAATAAATTCACCAAAAACTCTATTGTTGGAGATATTATATCAAAATCATAGCATTTACATAATTCTTCAAGATTTTTAACTTTTATTATTGCAATATGATAATTAATTTTTTTCTTATGGAAATACTTTAAAGCAAAATATAACTTATTAAAATTATATAAACCTTTAATATTTCTTATTAAATAAGCATTTTTAATCGGATCCTTATCTTCAAGCCTTTCAATATTCCCAATGCATTCAACTCCGTTTACAAAAACGTCATCTTCATCTATCTCTATTGGTGTTTCCTTATCATCTTTTTGTTTAAAAAGATATATAAAAAAAATACCAATTAAAATATATATTACAAGTCTTGATACTAAATTATTCGGAATCTTCAATAAATTATAAGCATTATTAGAAATATTAAATAAATCCATTATTCCATCAGCAATAATAGCTACTAAATAAATACCATTTTCTTTAAAAAAATATGCCACTAGAATTATCGCAATATAAATTAACTGTTCTAAATAATTCCCCTTATTTAAAATAACAGCTATAATATTATATACTATAAAAAGTATTAAAATAAAATACTTCAAAATTTTTTTACAAGAAAATTTTACCCCCCTCATCTATAATGTCCCCCCCCATGAGATGCTATTTAGTGAGAAGACACTAACTCAATATTTATTAAGGCAGAAGATTTGAATTAAAAACCTTATTTTTATATATTGATTAATTGAATATTATTTTTATAAATCCACATCACTCTTGATAAAAATAAAAAAACAAAACTTATTCACACTAAATATCATAAAACTTTTTTCTTAAACTACCTAAACACAAAAGAACTAGATATTTTATATAAACTGCATTAGAGATAAATAACAGCATCATAAAAGCATACAATTGTTTAAAAAAAAATAATCTAGTTTCAAAAGGAATTTAACCTATTACAAATATTGGCATTCCAGACACTGCCATCCTGTAAATCATAACATAATGATTTCTATACTTATCCTCCTGTACAAATCTAAAAAACAATTATTAAAAAAGGCTAATTATATTTTCCCCTAAGAAGTATCATTCTTTATTTATAAACTATTTTTTATTATATATTAATTTTGTTATATATCATAAATGAATAAATTAATTAATAAAATCAAAAATTTAGATTTCTCTTAGTGAATATTTTCTTTTCATCTATTTCAAATTTGATAATATCTATTTTTTTCTCAGTAAACTCTTGTATTAAATCTAGATATGCATTAGCCATATATTTTTTTACAGTATCAAAAATCCAATGATCTATATGTAAATATAAATCATATAAAGTTAATGAATACTTAATACTAGATTGGTCAATATTATGAATAAAAAATTTAAGTTGCTGAATTAATTCAGTGTTAGTTATTTTTTTATTACTTGAGATAAGTCTTGCTGTTATTAATGAAAGATTATATGCAATCCTATAACAATAATTTAAAGCCTCAATTATCTCCTTATTTGTATTAATTTCTTTGACAGGATTTGCTATTAATCTGTTTAACTCATTTATATAAAATAAGTGGCTTTGTTTTAGACATTCTTCTGAAACAAATTGAGCATAAAATTCACTCCAAAGCTTTGCTGCATCATTTTTAAAAAATTCATTATTTTCTTGAAGATTAGATATATCAAAATCTTTTTTAATATAAGGTATTTCTCCATATAGCTTATGTCGATAAAAATAATCAATTGAGTGCCCCACTTCATGGAAAAAACATCCAGTAAAAAGTTCTTCAAATTCTGTTGTATAACCAAGTAGTTCAACTTTATTAAATGAAAATTCAGCGAAAATTGTATTAATAGCTATTAAAAATGCTAAGTCCTTTATAATTATATATTGTTCAAAATTATCATCATTCATTAAATTAATATAAATAGCATATCCTGAATGATTTTCGCCTTTTGAAATTTTTGCATTACAATCATATTCATGAACAATTGAAACATATTGTTCATGATTTCTTGGAGTAATAATGATTTGCTTTAAACTAGGTGGAAAAAGTTGTTTGAAATTTGTATTTAAAACTTCTTCAAGCTTTTTAGAATTCAACGTTTCATATTCAATTGATTTATTTACTAATTTCAAAATATTTCCTCCTATCTAAAAGTTAAGTTAATTACGTATCTAACAAAACTGTATTAGTTATATTATTAAACATTTTACTCTTTTTATTCTATAATTTTTTTTACACATTATTCTCTAATTTTTACCAAATGATATTTTTTATTTCGTTATGATACCTTGAATTCTTTTTAATCTAAAATTCATTACAAACTATTATTTTTATCCTATAAAGTAAATTTTATAAATTTTTGATTTCTTAGTATTACTATCCTTAAAATCTATAAATTAACAAAATAGTAAATTTTAGGCTTTTAAATAAATTAATTTATCTTTTTTAATTTTATCTATACCTCGCATATAAACTAAAACTTCAAGAAAGAGAAAGATTTATTAAATAAAAAATTAAGAAACGGATTAAGGACATTTGTTATATTGACTATAGAAAAGTTATTTTATATCGTTATAATAATTTAAAATCTGGGAATAAAAATGTCGAAAATAAATAAATCTAAAAAAATTGGAATTAAAGATTCTTTTCAATCAAATTATAATGTAATGCCTTTTCTCCTTTCCGTACTATTTTTTGGAATAACAAATAGTATAGCAAGAGCTTTAATGAATAATTATCTTGCAGATATTATAAGGATTACAAGAATACAATTGGGTGTTGTTGAATTTTTTAGAGAACTTCCTGGATTATTTTTAATTTTCATTTTAGCTTATTTATATAAACAAAGTGATAAAAAAAATTATCAAACTGCCATAATTATTTCTATTTGTGGATTTTTAGGCCTTACCTTTTTAGGTACAAACTTATGGATTGTTATAATCTTCTTAGTAATGAATAGTCTTGGTGAGCATATTAGTATGCAAGTAAGACAAAGCTTGGCTGTTGAAATGTCTAAAAAGAATATGAATGGCAATTCCCTAGGAATAATGCAGGGTTTTAGATCTTTAGGAAATATTTTAGGATTCTTGATAGTTCCAATTCTCTTTTTATTTTTATCTAAAATTGGTTTTGGTAAAGATAGTGCTAAAAGTTATAAATCAATTTATTTCATTGCAATGTTAATAGCTTTTATTGCATATATTTTTACATCAAAAATCCCTAAACTCCAATCAGAAGAAAAAGTTGGGCCAAAAATATATTTTCATAAAAAATATGGAAAATATTATATACTTTCCTTTTTCTATGGAGCTAGAAAACAAATATTTTTAACATTTGCTCCATTTGTATTAGTATTAAATTATGGGGCTAGTGCTTCTTATATGTCTATCCTTTTTGCAATTACAGCAGGATTAACCATAATATTTGCACCTATAATTGGTAAATTAATAGATAAAATTGGCTATAAAAAAGTAATGATAGGAGATACCCTAATATTAATTATTGTTTGCTTTTTTTATGGCTTTGCTCATAGATTATTTGCACATAATGTTGCATTTTATGTAGTTAGTATTAACTATATACTTGATTCAATTCTTTCAATTTGTAGTATGGCATCTTTAGTTTATTGTAGAGCTTTATCCTCTAACCAAGAAGAATTTGGAAAAACTATTACAACTGGGATTTCAGTTAATCATTTAATTAGTATTGTTATTGCGTTATTAGGTGGTTTAATATGGCAGCTAGCTGGTATTGAAATATTATTTACAATTTCTGCAATATTAGGCTTATTAAATAGTATTTTTGCAGCAACAATAAAAGAAATTAAAAACAATTAAATTAATTGCAATGGATCAACATCTATTTCGATATAAACATTGTTAGGAACTTTTACTCTTTGTAGAACCTCTCTCACAATCCATTGACAGAAATTTATCTTTTCATGCTGTAGTAAAATATTAAATCTATAGTTATTTGATATTTTAAAAATACTACATTCACTTGGGCCATACATCATTACTGAATCTTTTCTTTGACGCTCTAAAATATTATTTGCTTTTTCTAATTCTTCATAAAAGAATGAACTAAAATCATTTGTTGAATCTTTATCCATCCCTCTAAAAACTAAATTCAATTGTCTTGTATAAGGTGGAAAATCAGTTTCTTCACGGACTTTTAATTCTTCATCATAAAAAGAGTCTCTTTCACATCTGAGAGCTTTTTGAATAGCGAGATTTTTTGGTTGCAATGTTTGTATTACAACTTTTCCTTTATCATTAAATCTACCAGCTCTACCTGCAACTTGAGTTACTAAAGCATAGGTTCTCTCTTGTGCTCTAAAATCAGGAATATTCATAGCCGAATCGGCTAAAACAATCCCAACTAATTCAACATTAGGGAAATTGAAGCCTTTAGCAACCATTTGAGTTCCTAGCAATATATCTGTTTCACCATTTTTAAATTTATCTAAAACACTAAACATATTTTTTTTATCTTTTGCAATATCACCATCTAACCTATCTACAGAAGAGAAAGGGAATAAAGATTTTATCTCTTGTTCAACCATTTCTGTACCAAATCCTCTATACCCAACATCTAAACTATTACATTCAGGACAAATTTTAATTGGTTTAGTTTTATATCCACAATAGTGACAAACCATTGAATTTGTATTTTTATGATAGGTTAATGAGATTGAACAGTTAGGACATTGCATTTCATAACCACAGCTTTTGCAATGAAAATAATAAGAAAAACCTCTTCTGTTTAAAAATAAAATAACTTGTTTATGTTTCTTAATAGTTTTATTTATTTCATCTTCTAATTCTCTTGAAATTATTGATTTCTCTTTTATCATATCTACAACTTTCATTTTTGGAAGATGCCCAAATCCAACACGATTTAATAACTCAATCTTTTGTATCTTATTTTCTTTCATTAATTTATAAGCTTCTAAAGAAGGAGTTGCACTACCCATTATTAAAATTGCATTTTTCTTATTACAGATATGCTGGGCGATTTGTCTTGCATGATATCTAGGAGTTTGAGAACTTTTATAAGAATTTTCATGTTCCTCATCTATTATTACAAGCCCTAAATTATGAAAAGGAGCAAATATTGCACTTCTTACTCCTATAACAATTGAAACTTCATTTTTAAAGATTTTTAACCATTGTGATAATCTTTGACTTCTTGTCATAGCAGAATGAAGTATTGCAACTTCATCACTAAACCTTTTACTTACTTGTTGAATCAGTTGATGAGTTAATGTTATTTCAGGAACTAAATATATAACTTGCCTATTTTCTTTAATTATTTCTTTTGCAAATCTAAAATAAATTTCACTTTTACCTGAACCTGTAACACCATATAGATAATAAAGCGCTTTTTCTTTTTTCTTAAGAATTTCTAAAGCATTTTCTTGTTCTTGAGATAAACTCTCAACGGCTTTAGTAGAAATATCCTCTTCATTAATACTCATTGAAATAGCTTTCTCTCTTTTACCTCCAGGTAATTGAAGAGATAAAGCTTCTCCCACTGAGCATAAATAAAAATTTGACATCCAAATTGCTAAATCAATTTGATCTTGATCAAATATAGGATCTTTATCAACAGCACGTTTAATATCTTTTATAGTGTAAGAAGCTTCAAATTCCTCTAAAACTTCAACTACATATCCAATTTTTGAATAATTACGAAAGGGAACATTAACTCTTATACCAACAAAAATTTGATCAATTAACTTTTCAGGTATTTTATAAACAAAGTCGGTATTTAATGGTAGATCAAATAAAATTTTTGCAAACATATTCTATTCCCTTATTATATATTAATAAGCTTACTGGCTTTCTTTAAATCATCCCAAACAGGTCTTCGCCATTCAGGATTTCTCAATACAGCAGCAGGGTGATAAGTTACAACACAAGGAACTCTCTTATATGAATATATATTTCCTCTTAAATTCTTCATAGGGAGATTGAGTTTTAATAAATTATTTGCTGCAATTTTTCCTAAAATTAATATTACTTTAGGATTAATCAATTCAATTTGTCTTTCTAAATAAGGTAAACAAGCATTTACCATTTCATTTGTAGGATTAGAATTACTGAAACATTTAACAATATTTGAAAGATATACATCATTCTCTATATTTAAGTTAATAGACGAAAGCCATTTCCTTAAATATTGCCCACTTTTTCCAACAAATATTTTATTATTAGAATCTTCATCTTTTCCAGGCCCTTCCCCAATAACCATTAATTTAACATTCTTATTACCTTCACCATAAATGATGCTTTTTCGAATTAAAGCCGCATCACATTTTGAACAATTCAATACTAATTTTTCTAATTCAAAATAATCTAATGATGAATAATCAGATATATTTTCTCTTATATTATTTTTAACTGGTTTATATTCTTTTGAGTCAATTTGAGAATTTTTAATTTCTTTCTTATCTAAATTGTTTAATAATACTTCTTTAAAATTAAATTTTGAAAAATTATTAACTTTCTCAACCTTTTTTTCTGTTTTTGGACATAAATAATCATCGCTAAAAGCTAATTTTGCGGTATTTAAAATATCATTAAACTTTTCACTTTGTTCTTTATTCATTCTCTTCTTCTATTTTTGTTAAAGGAACAGCTGTATCTTCAAACCATTTATATTCGTTCTCATCATAAGAAACATTTAATAAAAACAAACCATTTGGATTAGCTGTTCTTTCTGCCATTTTTCTATTTTTACTTTCTAAAGCTACTTTAAATTCTTCACTACTCTTATTCTTCATTGCAAAATCAAGTTGAGTACCGACAATTGATCTAACCATTTTATATAAAAAAGCATTCCCACAAATTGTATAAGTTAAAACATCATAACCCCATTTATCTTTTTCAAAAGACCAATAAGATTCATACATATCTCTACATTTTGAAGGGCTCATATCTTTACTAGCTACAAAAGTTGAAAAATCATGAGTTCCAACTATATGCTTTGCATAAGAATTTAATAAATCTATCGAAGGGAATCTTTTTATTTTTGCAACAAATCCATTATCAGTTGCAGTCATTTCATTTTCTCTTTTTAGATAATATCTATATTTTCTTGCATAAGCTGTATATCTAGAATGAAATAAACCATCAACTTTTTCACAATCTAATACTCTAACGGTTGGTGGTAAATTACAATTAATTACATTCAAAAAAGCTTTAGCAGGAATTTGTCTATCAATAATATCATAATGACAAACTTGGCCTATTGCATGAACCCCGCTATCAGTTCTTCCAGACCCAATAACTTTAACATCTTCTTTTAACATCTTCTTTAAAGCTTTTTCTATTACTTGTTGAACGCCCATCCCATTTTTTTGAGTCTGCCAACCATTAAAGGCTCTGCCATCATAAGATATAATCATCTTATATCTTACTTTTCCTTCTTCTAAATCTAATAAGGGTGGTCTTCTCCAATCTACTCTAGCCATCTAATTCCTCTAATAATACTACAGCCACTGCACAAGGAAAATCATGACTTATTGAAACCTGACAATTAATATTTCTAAAAGTTGAAAATGTTTTCCCTTCGAGCTTTATAATAGGCTGTCCGCTTTTTAAATTAGTTACTAATATTTCAGAGGGAATCAATTTTGTAAAGCCCACACCTAAAGCTTTTGCTAAAGCTTCTTTAGCAGCAAAACGTCCAGCTAAAAATTCAGCTCTTATTTTAGGATTTTTATATGTATTAGCTTTTTTTACTTCTTCTTTATGAAATAATCTATTAATTGCATGTTCATTTAATTTAGCTATTCTATCAATATTTACTATATCAACACCTATTTTATTCAATTCTTAATCCTTTTTTTTAAAAGAAATTTTTACTATTGATGGATTTGCAACTAAATTTATATTCCCTTTTGAAAACATTCTTTCATCATATTTCAATTCGACATTTGCATTTGAAATTCCATCTTTATTTACAAATGAAAAATCACTAACTGCTAAAACTAAATTAGGATCAATTAAATAAATGATATCATTATTCCCATTAATTTCTAATTCAATCGAAGTAGGAATTAAACTCTCTGCTTCATAATCTGATGGAAGAATAACTTCAAGAGGAACTGTTACAACTCTACTAGAGTTTTGATAAAAGGAATAAAAGAAAAAAACACAAAGAGCTAAAATTAGACTTACTAATTTCACTTTCCAATTGTCTAATAAATATAAAGAAATTTTATTTTTCATCTTCTTTTATATCCTCTTCTTCTTCCAAAATATCTTTATTACTAAACCAAGTTAATAATACTCTTTTTATATTATCTACTTCTAAATCATAAAATAATCTAGCATTATAAGCTAAAGTTATAGTACCAGTTTCTTCTGATACAACAATAACAATAGAATCAGTTTCTTCACTAATACCTAATGCCGCTCTATGTCTGGTACCAAAAGTCTTTTTTATATCTGTTTGCTCACTTAGGGGCAAATAACATCCAGCAGCTTTAATTTTCCCATCTTGGATTACCATAGCACCATCATGCAAAGGAGTATCATGATCAAAAACTGTTAAAATTAGCTGCATGGATAAATCAGCATTTAATGTAGTTCCAGAACTTATAACAGAATTTAAACTATCGCGACGTGAAAACACTAAAAGTGCTCCACGTCTTTTATTCTGTAATACAGAACAAGCATTCAATGCTATATCTATTTGATCTGAATAGTTGTTTATAGAACTTAATTTTAATCTTGTTTTTCCTAACCCTTCAGTTAAGAAAGATCTTCTAAGTTCTGCCTGAAAAATAATACAAAGGAAAACAACATACGGTATAGCTAGAATATTAAATATTTTTACTAATATATCCAATTTTAAAATAAAACTAATTGCATATATTGTAATTGCATAAAAAATCATTTTTAGCATTCTTTGTATTTTAGTTCTATCTAATGCCATATAAAATTGATAAAAAGCCCAAGTCATTAAACCAATTTGTAAAATGGCTTTTAATATATCAATTATCTGTATGTTTGCTAATTCACCCATATTATTCCTCTAAAATAGCTTACAAGCAACCTTCATCATCTGTAGTCCAATTTAATGTCTTTGAAACAGCCTTTTTCCATTTTTTCAATTTAGCTTCTCTTTTTTCTAAAGACATATTTGGTTCCCATCTATTTTTCTCTTGCCATTGTTTCGATAAATCATCTAAACAAGAGAAAATACCAACACTTATTCCTGCTGCATATGCTGCACCTAAAGCTGTAGTTTCAATAACTTTTGGTCTAATTACAGGGATTCCTAACAAATTTGCTTGAAATTGCATCAATGGATTACTATTAGTTAAACCACCATCAACTTTCAACTCTTTCATCTTTATTGATGAATCTTTTTCCATAGTTTGGAAAATATCATAAGCTTGGAAAGCTGTTGAATTTAATATAGCTCTACAAAGATGTGCCCTTGTAGCAAACCCAGTTAAACCAGCTATAACACCTCTTGCATCACTTCTCCAATATGGAGCAAAAAGTCCACTAAAAGCTGGAACAATATATACACCACCACAATCTCCAACACTAGCGGCTAATTCATCTAATTCTTTCGGATTAGAAATAATTTCTAAGTTATCTCTAGCCCATTGGACTAAACTACCAGCAACAGCAATTGATCCTTCAAGGGCATATTTTGGCTTATCATTACCAATTTGATAAGCAACTGTAGTTAATAGGCCATTATCTGAGATATATGCCTTTTCTCCAGTATTCACTAATAAAAAACAACCTGTTCCATAAGTACTTTTACCAAGACCTTGAGTGAAACAAGCTTGTCCAAATAAAGCTGCTTGTTGATCTCCTAAAATACCACATACAGGAACTTCAGCATCAAAGGCGCCATTTGCAACAGTATTACCATAAACAACACCGGCAGAAGGAACAATTTTTGGCAAGGCCTTTTTTGGTACATTAAAAGCTTCTAATAGTTCATCATCCCATTCTAATGTTTCAATATTCATTAAAACATATCTTGATGCATTAGTAACATCCGTTACTAAAACTTTTCCACCAGTTAATTTCCAAGTAAGCCAAGTATCAATTGTTCCAAAAACAGCATCACCTGTTTCACAAGCTTCTCTTAATCCTTCAACATTATCAAGAAGCCATACTATTTTACTTACAGAAAAATAAGGACTTAATCTTAATCCAGATTTTTTAGCAAGCCAATTAGCATCTATTTTATTTTCTAAGCTATCAATATAATCTGAACCTCTTAAGTCTTGCCATACTATCGCATTATACCAAAGCTTTCCAGTCTTTGGATTCCAAGCTATAACAGTTTCTCTTTGGTTTGTTATACCAATACCTTTAATTTCTGATCCTTTTAAGTTAGCTTTTTTCAAAGCTTCTCTAATACAAATTTCACTATTCTCCCAAATCTCAAGAGGATTATGTTCAACCCAACCTGGTTTTGGGAAAATCTGTTTATGCTCTACTTGATGAGTAGATACAATTTCTCCTTTTTCATCAAATATGATAAATCTTGTCGAAGTAGTCCCTTGGTCAAGGGATCCTATATATTGCATTATATACCTCCTATATTATTTTATATAATTATAAAGCAAATATCCTTCTTTTTCAAAAATAAAATAATAAATTATTCTTCCCAAGGGAATACAATATCCCAGCTTTTTCTAAGCTGATCCATTATCTCCATCATTCTTAAAGTTTCACGATGTGGCATTTGTTTTGGTTCAAGCAAGCCTTCCTCCATGGCTTCAAAACAAGCACTAACTTGATATTCATATCCTGTAATTTGTTCAGGAGGTATAATCTCTTCTACTAGTTCTCCAAATTCATCATAAATACTAATCTTTTCTGGATTATTAATATTTTCTATCTCTAGATATCCTTTTGAACCATAAATTGTTCCTCTTCTACTTAATCTAGAATAAACGCTTGTATTAAAAGTAGCTAAAATACCATTATCATATACAAAATTAACATTTTCGATTCCATCTACTCCGGATGACATCTTTATTACAGTTGAATTAATTTTTTGAATATCTGAACCCAAAAACATACAAGTAAAGTTGATTGGATATACTGTTAAATCCAATAAAGCACCACCAGCTAATTCTTTCTTATAAATTCTTTCTTTATCTGCGACATTATACCCTAAATTAGATTCTACAAGGCTAATATTTCCAATTCGTCCACTTTCTAGTAATTGTTCAATTATATATCTAGAGGGTTGATATCTTGTCCAAATTGCTTCAGCTAAAAAGACTTTTTTCTCATGAGCTAAATTAATTATTCTTTTTGATTCTTCTAAATTTGATGTAAAAGATTTCTCACATAAAATAGGTTTATTATGATTAATAGCCAATTCCATCAATTTTGCATGATGTGAATGAGGAACAGCAATATAAACTAGATCTACTTTTTCATCTTTTAATAAATCTTCATAAGAACCATATGCAACTTCAGCTGAATACTCATCCTGAAAAGCTTGTGCTTTTTCTAAAGATCTTGATGCTACTGCATATAAATTCACATCATCCATACCTGAAACTGTTGTTGCCATCATTTTTGCAATTTTACCTAATCCTAAAATCCCAATATTTTTCATCATATCTCCTTGAATATCTCTAATATCTAAATTATATCGTAAAAAGAGTTAATTGTAACGGGTCAAATGCAATTTCTTAAAGCATTAAAAACCTCCTAACAAAAAAAGTTAGGAGGAATCGTGGAGTGTATAAAAAAAAGCTATTTATTTTCTAAATAATATTTTTTTGTTTGCATATAATAATCGGTAAAAATTCCATCAGGTTTTAATATTTTTAACCTACCAATATCTGCTTTTTCATTCACAGTAAACAAAAATACTTTCAAGCCATTTTTATGGACTTCTTCTATAAAATCTTTATCAACGGTTTTGTACCAAAGATTTAAGGATACAGCATTTTTCTCTAAAGCAGTTTGTATTAGCTTTTGTGTATAGTATTTACCATTTAAAGCATTATGAATTTCTTCTATCAATATCTTTAAATCCTTTTCATCTTTAACTTCATTTTCAACAACTTGTTTTGAAGTTTCAAAATCATCAGAAATTGGTAACATATAATCTTCTTCACCATATGAGAAAATCTTTGAAAAGATTTCTTCATTACTGTTTAATAATGGTAATAACTGTTTTCTTCTGATTGATCCTTCTAATAAAGCTATATTAATTTGAGGACAAATCGTTCTAATTAAATCTAATTCTACCCAATTAAATGAACTAATTAAAAAATCATCAATTTGTAAAAAGCCTTCATTAATATATTTTTTAATTATATTTCCACTTATAAGTCCAGTATCATCACCTTTTAATTCTAAATGCATTACTGGTCTTTTTTCTTTTGGATAGGAAGAGACCAAATCTAAAACTTCTTCTAAAGTTGGAATTTCATCTTTACCATTTTCTATTTTCCCAGCATTTAATTCTTTTATTTCTTTCAAAGTTCTTGTTGATACTAAACCGGTACCATTAGAAACTTTTGTTAAATTTAAATTATGAACAACAACCAATTTTTTATCTTTTGTTAGTTGTACATCAAACTCGAAAGCTTTTGCACCTTCTTCAATTACTTTTTTATAACTTCGTATAGTATTTTGATTATAACCTTTATAGCTACAACCTCTGTGTCCAATTATTAGCATTTTTACTCTCCTATGCTACACCATAAATTAAATTTGGAAGTGCTAAAGTAATAAATGGTAGATATGTAATTAGTGCTAGAGAAATTAATAATGCTACTATAAATGCAATAGCCTCTTTTGTAAAATCTTGTAAAGGACAACCTGTTATAGAGCAACAAGTGAACATCATTGAACCAAATGGAGGAGTTAAACCACCAATCATGATATTAACAATACAAATTAAACCAAAGTGAATTACGTCAACTCCAAGAGATGTTGCAACAGGAACCAACAATGGCGCTAATATAATAATTGCGGCACCACCTTCAATAAACATTCCTATTATCAATAATAATAAATTGAATAGTAATAACATTAAATATTTATTGGTTGTTACACTTAATAAGAAGCTTGTAATTAATTGAGGTATTCTTTCCCAGTTTAAGTAATAACCAAAAACATTGGCTGCAATAATTATTAATACAACAGAACTCGTTCCATAAATAGTTTCTTTCATAATTGGGAAAAAATATTCTTTTTTTAATTCTTTATATACGAATTTACCAATAATAATACAATATAAAACAGCTACAGCCCCAGCTTCAGAAGGTGTAAATAAACCAACTCTTAAACCTAAAATTATTCCAAAAGGAAATAATAAAGCCCAAATTGAATCAATCGCTTGAACAAATATTTCTTTTCCTGATGCTCTTTTTTCTCTTACTGCTACATATTTTCTTTTTTTAGAAATTAAATGAACAGTTACCATCAAGGCAAAAGTCATTAATAAACCTGGAAGATATCCCGCAGCAAACATTCTACCTACAGAACAACTTGCAATTAAGGCATAGATAATTAAATTAATACCAGGAGGAATTACAGGAGTAACAGCAGAAGATGCTGCAGTTATAGCAGTAGAAAAGGCTTTATCATAACCTCTTTTTTCCATTTCTGGAACTAACATTTTACTTTCCATTGCTGCATCTGCATTAGCAGATCCTGATACACCACCCATTAACATACTTAACAATACATTTGCTTGAGCTAAACCACCAGGAAGATGACCCGTTAAAACATCAGCAAATTGCATAAGTTTTTTACTAATTCCACTATAATTCATAATTGAACCAGCCATTACAAAGAAAGGAATAGCAAGTAAAGGAAAGGATTGAGTGCTTGTAACAAATTTTTGTAATAATAATGCTACAGGGGAGGTATTATCAATAACTCCAAAATAAAAGAGAGTTGAACCTAATAGAGCAAAAGAGATTGGTATGCTTGAAAAATATAATATAAAAACTAAAATTACTGGAAGAAAAGCTAACATTAAAACTCTCCTTTTCTATCATTTTTTAAATCAATGATATCTTTATATAAAAATATCAATGTATAGAATGTCATTAATATAAAACTTACTAATATAGAAGAACTAATAAAAGCAGAAGAAATTCCTAACACTGGGGTTGGTTTTCTTGCTGAAACTCTTATATATTCAATTGCTATAAAACTAATTGATGAATTGATTATTAATAAAATTAAATTAATAACTAAATTTATTTTATCTTGAATTGGTTTTGAGAATTTTTTTACAAGCATATCTACACCTACATGCATATGCTTTTTATAACAGGCAGCTGCTCCTAAAAAAACACTCCAAACAAAACATCCTGTAGCTACTTCCTCTGTCCAAACAATACCCATATTTAAGAAATATCTAAGAAAAACATTTAACAAAACTAAAGATGTAGTAATTATTAAAAAGAATCCTGAACCGATTTCTTCAAAATTATTTATGATATTTTTTAAACTAATTTTCATAAATCACTCCTTTAAGATTAAACAGGCTGTATAAATACAGCCTGACTAATTAATAAAACTTAATTATTTAGGCATTTTAGCTAATTCAGCTTTGAATGTATCTAAAATACCAGGAGTTACACCTTTCATATTATCGTAAACTGGAGCAACAGCTTCAACAAAAGCGTCATGATCTACTTCATTGAATTTGATACCTTCTGATTCTAATTTTTCTTTAGCACTATTATAGTTCTTAGAAATTTCAGAAATCATTTGTTGTGCACCTTTAGTAAATTCTTCTTCAATAATTGTTTGATATTTTTCAGGAATGCTATTAAATAAATCTGCATTAATATATACACCACATGTACCTAAGAAGTGATTTGTTAATGCCATATTCTTAGCAACTTCTGAACTACCATTTGTTCCATAAGCATCCATAGTTCCTTCTAATCCATCAACAACACCTTGTTGTACTGCACTGATTGTTTCAGAGAATGGTAATGGAGTTGCTGTAGCGCCCATAGCATTAATAGTATCAATAAATAATTGACTTCCAGGTGTTCTTAATTTAATACCTTGTAAATCACTTGGTTCAACAATTACTTTATTTGTCATTAATGATCTAAAGCCAAATATATAATCTAAAGCCAATACTTTGATTCTATATTGATCTTCTAATTCACTGAGCATTGATTTTACTAAATCTGTATTGATTAAATATTCATATTCATCAAAATTGCTATAAAGCATAGGTCCTACTAATGCATTAAAATCTGGTACATAATCACCTAAATATGATGGATCTTCAACAGAAATAAACTTTGCACCTAAAGCAACTTGTTCAACACCATCTTTGTATGTTGCTAATTGACCTTGTGGGTATTGTTGAATTTCAATAGCACCATTAGTTCTTTCTTTAATATTATCAACAACAATAGTTAATGATTTAGTTAATTGTTCATTTGGAGCAAAAACATGACTCATTTTTAATACTAAATGATAATCAGCATCACTTGTTGCTGCCTCATTTTGTCCATTTGCGAAAATTGGAGTTACTAATAGTAATGCTAAGACTACTGATAATAATACTTTCTTCATTTCCTTTTCTCCTTTTTGTTTTAAATAATAGTTTTTTTTAAACAAATTATTAAATAAAATTTAATCAATATTATTTAAAAAACTTAATTATTATTTCCATAAAACATAGTAAAAGCCTTTTTTTGAGTTGTCAAGCTAAAATTTTTAACAATAATATTCAATGTTTTAAACAAATTTATAATCTAAAATTAAAAAAAGTAAATAAAAAATTAAACTAATTGTTTAAAAAATATATCATATTATTAAACAAAGAACATTTTTATTTTCTTTGCAAGAAATATACAAATATGTAATAATAAACGTAAGGAGACTAATATGAAAAAATATCATTTAAAAAAATTATTTTTACTAATTATTTGTTGCTCATTAATTATGACAAGCTGTATGACCAACAAATTTGAAAATGACCCTTTGGAAACTGTAGAATCTTTAGATTTAGAACAGTATTTGGGACGTTGGTATGAAATTGCAAGATATCAAAAAAGCTTTGAAAAAAACCTCTATGGTGTTACTGCTGAGTACTCCTTAAGAGATGATGGACAAATCCAAGTCTTAAATAGTGGATTTAAATATTCATTAGATGGAAAATATAAATCAGCAAAAGCTGTAGCATGGAGACCTGATGATTCTGTGCCTGGTGCTTTAAAAGTTAAATTCTTTGGCCTTTTTACAGGTGATTATTTAGTTTTTGGACTAGATGACAATTATCAATGGGCTCTTGTTGGCGATAATAGTAGAAGTTCTCTTTGGTTTCTTTCAAGAACACCAACTATTTCCGATGAGGTTTTAGAGCAAATGAAATCTATTGCCATTGATCAAGGCTATGATTTATCAAAGTTATTTTTTGTAGATCAAAAAGCTAGAGAATAAATATCTTAATTTAATATATTAAATATCAATTTTAAACCTTAATGAATATTCTTATTTGTTAAGGTTTTTCTCTGTTTAAGCAATTGTTTAAAAAATATTGCTTAATGAAACATTCTATTATAGAATATTTTAACAGAGGAAATAATAATGAAAACAAAAAAAACAACACTTTCAGATATTGCAAAAGTAACAAATCTTTCTACAGCAAGTGTTTCAATGATTCTAAGTGGCAAAAAACTTGATCGCTTTTCAAATGAAACAATAAATTTAGTTAAAAAAACTGCTAAAGATTTATATTATACTAATAAGAAACATTCCTCACTACTTGGACAAACGATTCTAATTGTTTGTCCCTCTGTCTACAATCCATATTATTCAACCTTAATACAAGGCATGGAACAAAAGGCTATTGAATTAGGAATAAGAACAATTATAAAAACTACATATTGGGATTTAGCTATTGAACAAGATTGTTTAAAATTTTTTGCAAGACCCCCTGTATCAGGAATTATATTTTCTATGATTCCTGAAAATATTGAAAAAGTAAAAGAGCTTAGTAAACAAATGCCTATTGTAGCAGTTGGAGATGAAGATAACAATTTCGATTTTGATACAGTAAATATAAACAACTTTGAAGCTGGTAAAATAATTGGACAGCATTTAGTTGATTTGGGCCATAAAAAAATTGCCTATATTTCTACAAGTTTAAATGAATTTCATACAGCTAGAACAAAGAGATTAGATGGAATAAAAGCAGTATTAGAAGAAAACAATTTACCTCCAATAACAATCTTAAGCCAAGATATTCTTCCTTCAGATGAAATTGCTACTGCTGATATTGAATTTAATACAGGCTATAAACTTGCTAATATTTGTATTGATCAATATAAAGGAATTACTGCAATTGTTGGAATAAACGATATGGTTGCATATGGAATCATCAATGCAATAAAAGACAAGAAACTGCGAATCCCAGAAGATTATAGCGTCTGTGCTTTTGACAATATATTTCCTTCAAAATTTAATTCAATCAAATTAACAACAATTGAGCATTCTATTTTTAGGCGTGGTGTAAAAGCTATGAATCTCATGATTAGCAAACTTACAGATCAAAAAAATAACGATGACAATTTACAAGTCACTAGAATAGATTATAAAAGTAAATTGATTAATAGAGGAACAACTTCAAAACCAAGAGCATAAAAAACGCTTAAGAATAATTCTTAAGCGTTATGAAAGATATTATAAACTATTTTAATTTTTTCAGATTTGATAATACCCAAATAACAGTTATTATAGTCGAACTAATATCTGCAATAGGAAAAGCAAACCAAACTCCTATTAAGCCCATAAATCTTGGCAATATTAAAACAAGAGGAATTAATAAAATAAACTGTCTACTCATTCCCAATAAGATTGCTGCAAAACTATTACCTAAGGATTGGAAATATGTAGTTCCACAGGTCTGAATTCCTAAGAAAATCATTGAAGAAATAATAATTCTTAAAGCAGTAGCGCCAATTGTTAATAGTTCTTCATTAGAAGTGAACATCCTTAATAATAATGTTGGGAAACTGAAAGCAATTACAGAAGCTACAAATCCCATTATTGTTGTAATTAAGGTTGCAACTTTTAATACTTCTTTTACCCTATCATTTCTCTTTGCTCCATAGTTATATCCAATAATTGGTTGTAACCCTTGGTTCATCCCAAATATTGGCATTAATACCATTGTTAAGAATCTATTTACCATACCGAATGCCGCTATAGCTAAATCACCGCCATAAATTTTAACCATGTTGTTAACAGCTAAAGCCATAACTGAAGCACCTATTTGTCTAATAAAAGTCGCAAGACCTAATAGAACAATGTCTTTAATATATTTTAATTTCAATTTAAATAAATGTAATTTAAAATCTAAAGTAGCTTTCCTTCTTATAAAGAAAGATAGAGCATATAAAGATCCAATAATTTGTGAAATTATTGTTGCATATGCAGCACCAGCTATACCAAGTTTAAAAACAAATATAAAAATTGGATCTAAAATTATATTTAAAAAAGTTCCTAAAATCATTATATTCATAGAATATTTTGCTGAGCCAACACTTCTTAGAACATTATTTGCACACATCGAAAAAGACAAAAATGGAGCTCCAAATAATATTATATGCATATAACTTGTTGCATGGGGTAATATATCTTCAGTAGCACCTAATATCAATAAAATTCTCTTTAAAAATAATTGACCTAATAATAAAATTAATACACCAGTAATAATTGTTAACATAAAGGCATTTGCAGCTGCGGCTTCTGCTTCTTCTTTCTTCCCTTCACCTAGTTTTCTAGAAATAATTGAAGCAACACCTACTCCATACATTAATGCAAAACTTCCAATAATTAATTGGAAAGGGAACGCTATTGTTAAACCTCCAATAGCTAAGGCACCAACTCCATGGCCAACAAATATAGTATCTATTACATTATATAGAGCATTACTTATCATTCCAATCATAGCTGGAATTGATAATTTAAAAAGCAAAGGCGTTATTTTTTCTTTTCCCATAAATTCATGAGGATTATTAGCCATTAATTTTCTCCATTTTATCTAAATATTCATCAATAACTGCTAATGATGAAGCAAAGTTCTCTTTTTCATCTACATCTAAAGCCTTTAGACTATTATTAAAAGAATTATAGACTGCACTTCTCAAGCTTTCTGATAATTCTATACCTTTATTACTCAAAGAAACAAAAATTATTCTTCTATCATTTTCATCTCTACTTCTTTCAACTAAATTCAATTTTTCTAAACTGTCTATAATATTTGTTATTGAACTCTTTACAACATTTATATGTTTTGTTAAATCGCTCATTTTCAAAACTTTAAATTTTCTTAATAACAAAATTACATGAACTTGTGTAGAATTTAAATTTAAGGCTTGGCTTTCAGAAGATTGAGCATTTTTTATAAAAGAACACATAAGTCTATTCATCTTTTCTCTACATTCTCTAAAAGATGAAAATTCATTAACTAGCATTTTCAACTCCAAATTAATTCATTTTTGTACTATCCATTTTTAAAGTAATCAATGAATAAAGTCAATAGATAAAAGTTATTGACATATGCCTAAAATAACATTAAACTTCATTTATCATAAGAATTAATAAGGAGTTTACCTATGAAAATAGCAGTAACCTATAATAATGAATTAGTTGAACAACATTTTGGTCAAACTCAAGAATTTAAGATCTATACCATAGAAGATGGTAAAATTACAAACCAAGAAGTTAAATCTACAGACGGATATGCTCATGGAACTTTAGTAAATTTATTAGCTTTAAATAATGTAGATACTTTAATTTGTGGTGGTTTAGGTGGAGGTGCTCGTACAGCAATAGCACAAGCAGGAATCAACCTTCTACCAGGAGTTAACGGAAAAGCTGATGATGCAATTGAAGAATATTTGAAAAACAGCTTAGTTTATAATCCAGATATTTCTTGTTCAGGCAATCATCACGGTGAAGGTCACAATCATTCACATGACGGTTCTTGCGGATCTCATGATAATGGTCATACATGTAGTTCTCACTAGACTACTTTGCAATTGGAGTTCCCCATACTCCAATTGCATTTTCTTTAAAAAAGTAATAAATTAGTTATATAAATTTAACGGAGAAAAATATGCCAAGACCTAAAAAATGTAGAAGAATTTCTGGAGGAATGCCAGAATATACCCGTTTTGGACCAAAAGGGAAAAGAAATAACTCTGCAATTGTTATGACGGTTGACGAATATGAAACCTTAAGATTAATAGACTATGAAAACCTTATGCAAGAAGAAGCCGCTAAAAAACTTAATGTAGCAAGAACCACTACTCAAGCAATTTATGCAAGTGCTAGAAAAAAAGTTTCTACTGCTTTAGTAGAAGGCAAAGATATTATTATTGAAGGTGGAGATATTGAACTTTGTCCACCTTGTCCAAAACATCATAAAAGATGCCATCAAGGAAAATGCTTTGATGAAAATGATACCGAATAAAATATTTATAACAATACACACGAAACAAAAAGTGTGTATTATTTTTTTGTTTAATTCAATAAAATGAAATAAGAAATATTCTTTATTTCATATAATATGTATATATAGAATTAGTTATTATATGATTGAAAGAGAATATGAAAGAATCTTTTTTTTATTAAAGACCTTTTCACATATTTTAACTTGTTATATATAACATATATCAACTATTTTAATTCTTTTACAGAAAAGAAAATATTTATACAAAAATACTATAAAAAAATATTTTTAAGACAAAAAACTTGACTTATACAAACATATAACATATAGTTTAAGTACTTAAGCAAGCTGAGTAATATCTCTCTTAATGAAACACAAAGCGATGTTTGTTTTTCTTTATAATATATCGTTTTTTAATGATAAATTCCCCTATTTATCTTAAGATTGCTAATTATTATTCGCTTTGTATGATTTCCTATATCAGTTTTTTAAGAAAGAGCTTGCATTGATCCAATTATTATAATTGGATCATTATTTTTTTATACATTTGTATTAAATTTATCAAATACCCTGTTTTTTATCCTTGACTTATTGCTAGATTCTATCTAATCTATTTATAGAAAATGAGGAAAATAACAAAAGTAAAAAAATTTTATTTTTAATACAAAACTTTTAACAAGTGTAAGGTTGTAAAACAAATACGTTTGTATGCAGCTTTGATGTTTTAACTATATTCATAACTTCTTATACAATTATTTTTTTATATATGTTACCCTCTTTTTCATCACTCAAAAACGGCCTAACCAAACACCTATTTGGTTAGGTTTTTTTATAAAAAAATGACAGCCAAAATTAATTGGCTGCCAAGTTCTTTATAATATATTCATACCCTATTTATAGGATTGAGTATTCAATTTTTACATTACTTACATAATTTCCTGCTGGAAGATCTTCATCCCCATTCCAACTCATGTGGAATTTATTTACAACTAAATCATCATGCTTTCCAGCGGTTAAAGAAGTAACACTAGATACTGTTTTTACACTAGGTTTTATTTTTGAATCATAAACTTGATTACCGTTTAAAGTTGTTTTAAATGTTTCAGGAGAAACAACAACTGAAATTGCCATATCTTTATTCATATTGCTAGAAGCAAAAACTTTAAAATTCTCTGTATCACCATCTTGAGTCAAAGGTTGTACTAAAATCTCATACTCTTGGGTTCCATCTTCGATTTTTTCTCCATCATATGTCAAATAATATGAGACTGGAGTTTCAGCGACAGATGTAATTAATTGAACTTGGGCAGTCTTAGCAAATAATGATACCGTTACTAATAGACTTAATATTGTTATTGTTAATAATTTTTTCATAATTTTGTTTTCCTCTTTGTTATGGTTTAACTATAATATATCTTGCAACTTATGTCAACAATTAAATATTTTTTTTATTTTTATTAAACTTATTACATATAATTACTTTTAATAAAAGAAATTAACTTATAAATACATACGTAATACTTATAAAAAACACTAAAAAAAGCAAAAAAAAATGCAACCAAACTAATGGTTGCAAAAAAAACTAAATATTAAAAAGAATAAAAATTATTCTATTATATAATCAACATTTACAATACTCTTATATATTCCTGCAGGTAAATTAGGTTTGCCTCCAACAAATATATTAAAGCGATATACTTCTTTATCACTATTTAATCCAGCATTAACAATTTTCCTATTTATAATTGTGTTAATTACTGGCACAACACCTGAATCAAAAGGTCTATCTCCATTCAAAACAGTTGTAAAAGAAGAAGGCGTTACTTTAACAGTTATACTCTTTGAAGAATTTAAATTTGAATTAACTATTATACTAAAATCAGTAATCATAGTATTTGTAGTTAAAGGATTAATCTCATCAATGATATAAGTTGAATCCTCTTCTATCAAAATCAATCCACCATCTGTCTTTCTATATAAATCATAAGTTAAGGGTTGTTCTGCAATTTTGCTTTTTAAATCAATATCTGCGCTGCTAGAAAAAACTGGTAATATATTTAATCCTAATAAAAGCAAAACTAAAATTTTTCTTGTTTTCATAGCAATTTAATAATATATTAACTTGTAACTTATGTCAACAATTTATTTTAATAAAATAATTTTTATAAAATTTAATTTATTATTTTATTATAATATAAGGAGATAACTTATAACATATATATTATAAATTTACACATTTGGGCATAAAAAAACCAGTTCAAAGAACTGGTTACATCTCCTACGAGAGTCGAACTCGTGTTGCCGGGATGAAAACCCGGTGTCCTAACCACTAGACGAAGGAGACATTTTATTTGAGCTGCAAAGGATTTGAACCTTTGACCCACGCCTTAAAAGGGCGTTGCTCTACCAACTGAGCTAGCAGCCCAAGCAACGAATTGGAATATACCAAGAATTTGCGCACTAATCAACCACTTTTCAAAAAATAACTGAATTTTTTTTATATTTTTTTTCTCAAAAATTATATACTCATATTTTTACCCGTGTTAGAGTTAAAGCATAACACTTTAGGAGTAATACTATTTTATGGCAAGCACACTATATTTAAGTGAAAAAGAAAAAGCTATCGGATTAAAGCACATGATGAAAGAAGAAGTTTATAACGGAATTTCATATAATCTTCTTGGTGGCACTTTTGTTTACCTTTTAGCGATATACTTCAATGCAGGAAACTTTTCTTTAGGATATATATCCTCTGTATTATATATAGCAGGAGCAGTGCTTCCAATAATGCCAAAACTCTTTAATAAAAAAAATATTGTTAAAGTTCAATCCACGGCTTGGCTTTTAAGAGGTTTAGTCTCTCTATTATATGTTTTATTAATTTTTCTTGATGGGAAATTTGCTGTTTTATGTTTACTTGGAATATATACCCTCTTTTCAATTTTTAGGGTTATTGGAATCGCATTAAATGATTTCACAATAAAAAGTATAAGTAACTCAAGTAATTTAGGAAGAATTGTAGGTAATATAAATATTGCATATCAATCTGCTGCTATAATTGTTTGTTGTATTGCTGCAGTATATCTTGGCGTTTTAAATTTAAGCGGAATCCTTCCTATAATTATTCTTCAAGTTATAGGTGCAATTATTAATACTTTTTCAGCTAGAGAAATGTCAAAAATCCCTTGCAGAAGAACAATTACATATAAAAAAGGAAGAGGTATAACAAAAGTTTTAAAGGAAGCTCTTCAAAATGAAAGTAGAAGAAGAAGATTAATACTTAGATGGATTAGCAGTGCATTAACAGTTGGATTTGCAATGATTGTTCCTTTCTTGAGAATTTATGTTGGATTTAATAATAGCGAAATTCTATTCTACACTGCAGCTTGTGGTATTTCTTCTCTTCTAGCAGGTATAGTTAATAAACAATTATCTGATAGACTTGGATCAAAACCGATTTGTTTAATTAGTAGTATTATCTATTTATTCTTCCAACTAGCTTGGGTAGCATGTCCAATCTCTTTAGGTTTTGGATTTTTCTTTGCGTTAGGAGTTACTAGTAACTTCTTCTTATTAATTGCATATTTTTCAGTCTTCAGATTAATCTCTGCTGTTATTCCTGATTCTGATGCAATATCTTTTAATTCTATGAACAACTTTATTATCGCAATAATAGCATTAGCGACTGGTTTTATTAATGGTTTTTTAGCAAATATAAATGTTCTTGACCATCTCAGTACAAATATTTTCTTTAATGACTATTCTCTAATGTTTTTCTTCTTAACTGTTTTAAATCTATTTTTTATAAGTTATGTTGCAAAATTAAAAGAAACAGGAGCTTATTCAAGTTCACAAACTGCTAAAATATTATTTAGTAGGCACGGAATTCAAGCTATATCAAAAATTGAAAGATTATCTCACACATTTGACCCCTATAAAAGAAGACTTTTACTTTTTTCTTTAGGAACAAATACCAATACCCTTGCAACATATCAATTAAAAGCTATACTTGCCTCTCCATTCTCTGTTGATAAAAAAGAAATAATTAGATCCTTATCTATAAGACCAAGAAAAGCTTTAGTCCCAGATTTAATAAAATTAGCACAAAATGATGAAGAAAGCTCACAAATTGAGGCACTAATCGCTCTTGGAGCATATAAAAATAATACTGTAGCAATTGAAGCCCTAGAGAGTATGCTTAATTCAAAATGGAGTAGTGTAAGATCTGTTGCATCAAAAAGTCTTTCAAATATTACTAATGATAAAAATCTATTAATGAAAATAAATGAATTATCAAAAAGCGCTTCACACATTGATGAAGAAATAGATTTCTTAATTGCTAAAAAAAATCTTGATAAAGAAGGTTGTTTTTATGAAGATTTCTTTGATCCAATAAAACAACAAAGAGGTGTAACATTTAGACAAACCCGTTACTCTGTTTTAGCATCATTATTACATTTAGGATCTCCTGCACTAGCCAATTTATATGGAAATATAAACTTAGGAAATTATAACTCTGCAATAATAGACTTTTTATCTGATTCTTTAGATGTTGATATAATTTTTAACAACTATGAACAAATATCAGAAGCCTTTCTAAATAAGGATAATGAAATCATTAAAAAATATAGTTTGGAAATACTAAATAAAAACACGAAAACTAAAGATATTAAAATTATTCACATAAAAAAAGGTTTATTAAAAATAAATAATTTTGAAATATTTCAAGTAGACATACAAGATATGATTGCTCTATTTTATTTTTCTTATGCTATAGCAAAAAATTAATAAAAAAATACAGAGAATATCTTCATCCTATATTGTTCGACTTTAATTGCTTTGATATTCTTATATGCATGAAATTAGACAAAATATACCATGCTGCTTATGTATTAAAAGATGTAATACATAAAACAGATTTATTACCAGCCCCATATATCTTTCCCAATGATAAAGTTTTTCTAAAAACTGAAAACTTACAAATTACTGGATCTTTTAAAGTTAGAGGGGCTTATTATAAAATCTCTCAATTGTCACAGGAAGCAAAAGAAAAAGGTGTTATTGCTTGTTCTGCAGGTAATCATGCTCAAGGAGTTGCTCTAGCTGCTCAAAGAAACAATATTAAATCTATCATTTGCATACCTGATGGTGCTCCTATTTCAAAAGTTGAAGCAACAAGAAGCTATGGCGCTCAAGTTGAACTAGTAAAAGGCGTTTATGATGATGCATATACTAGAGCTATTGAATTACAAAAAGAAACAGGTATGACCTTCATACACCCTTTCAATGATAAAGAAGTTATAGCCGGACAAGGAACCATTGGACTTGAAATACTCGAACAATTAGAAGATGTTGATGCGGTAATCGTTCCAGTTGGTGGTGGCGGTTTAATAAGTGGTGTTGCTTTTGCAATAAAATCACTAAAACCACAATGCAAAGTTTATGGAGTACAAGCATCTGGTGCAGCAAGTATGTTCTCTTCTTTAAAAGAAGATCAAGTTTGTGAATTAAATCAAGTTTGTACAATCTCTGATGGAATAGCTGTAAAAAAACCTGGTGATATAACTTTTGATTTATGTAAAAGATATGTTGATGAAATTGTTACAGTAAGTGATGATGAAGTAGCTTGTGCCATTTTAGCTTTAATGGAAAATCAAAAACTAGTAGCCGAAGGTGCAGGTGCGGTTTCTGTTGCTGCAGCAATGTTTAACAAAATAGACATCAAAAACAAGAAAACAGTCTGCCTCATAAGTGGCGGTAATATTGATGTAACTATTTTATCTCGTGTTATTTCAAGAGGCCTTTTGAAAGGTGGAAGAAGTGCAAAATTTACAATCAACTTAATGGACAAACCTGGTCAACTTGTTGAAGTCTCAACAATAATTGCCAATTTAGGAGGAAATGTTATTGCAGTTCATCATGATAGAGGTAGAGAAGGCACTGATTTAAATAGTTGTACTTTATCCCTTGAAGTTGAAACTAGAGATCACAACCATATAAACCAAATAAGACAAGCTTTAATTAATCATGGATTTAGATTTGTAAGCGAAAACTAAAGTAGTGCTAGACTTCTTAGAACATAAATCCATATAAAAATTGTAATTAAAGAAAGAACAGTTGTGAAAACAACAAGTTGTGCTGCTAAATCTGCATCTCCATCCATTTCTTTTGCCATAGTAAAAGAAGAAACGGCAACTGGAGATGCCATTGAGGCAACAATACAACCTAGATAAATTCCTCTTAGTCCCATAGCAATTGCTATTAATATTATAATTAATGGAGTAACAACAAGCTTTCCTAAACTTCCTAATAAAATTAATTTGTAGTTTTTCTTTATACTTTCAAATTCTAAGGTTCCACCTAATACTATAAAAGCTAATGGAGTAGCAATCTTTGATACAGATGTAATTGGCTCTAAAATAATTGTAGGAATTTCTATTTTAAATAAATAAAATAAAATTCCACATAAAGCTGCATCTACTAAAGGATTTGTAATTACACCATAGAACAAAGTAGAAATTTTAATCGCCCTACCTCTATAACCTTCTAAAACAAATACAGCTAAAATATTAACCAAAGGCACAGCAAATAATAATAAAGTACTTAAAATTGGCATTCCTACATTACCATACATTCCAATAACAACAGGAACTCCAAAAATCATTATATTTGATCTAAACCAAGCTTGAACAATAACACCTTTTTGAGGATTAGAAAGTTTAGTCTTTTTATTTACAATCATTGCCATGATTATTGCAGTTAATGGTAAAATTACAACAATAATTGAAATCATTTTTATAGAATTTTGAATATCAACCTGTTCCATATTATATATTCCTAAGAACAATAACAAAGGAAGAGGTAATCTAAAAATAAATCTATTTAAATTATTTAAGGTTTTCTTATCTATCCATTTAAATTTAACAGAAATATTTCCTAAAAAAAGCAAAACAAATAAAGGAAAAATTACGTTAAACGAAAAAAGCACGTTATCCATAAGTTAAATACTCCATATGGCCATTATATATAAATAAAAAGAAATTTAAATATATAAGTGAAATATAAAATAATATTTCCTAGCAAATGACATGAAAATATTCATTTTAAGATATAAAATCAAACTTATTGCATATGTTAGGTACTTACTACATGTTTTATTGCTATTTAATTCGTTATATTATAAGCATTTATATATTTTTTGTATTTTTTTATAATATTTTTTATAATAATTGTTGACATAAGTTACAAGATATTATATAGTAAAACCATAAAGAAACTAAATAACAAAAATAATTAAAAGGAAAACAAAATTATGAAAAAATTATTAACTATCTTAGCAACAGCTTTAATCGTATCAACTCCAGTATTCGCTATGTTATCTTTCACAGGTCAAACAGCAGACGTTCAATTAAAAACAAATATTGCAGAAACTCCTGTTTCTTATGAATTAGCTTATGACGGCGATGTTATTAAAGATCAAACTACTAATTATGAAATTGGTGTTTTAACTTTAACTAAAGACGGTTCGACTAAAGACTTTACTGTTATAGCTACAAGTAACTTAAACGACGACTTAAGCGTATTAGTAGATGTAATTCCTTCTACATTCCAAACAACTTTAAATAATGGTAGTGATAATTATGATTCAGGTATTAAACCAAGTGTTAATACATCTAAAGAAGTATCAACTCTAACAGCTGGTAAACACGTTGACTTATTAGTAAATAAATTTAACTTAAGCTGGAGTGGTGATGAAGATCTTCCTGCTGGTGACTATGTAAGTAACGTAAAGATTATGTACTCCATTAACTAGAACATATATATAAAAAAATAGGAAATCATTAAGAGAGTGGCAGCTTTAAGGGCTGCCCTTTATTATATCCAAACAAATTAATAAAAAATTAAGAAACCCAATTCTGATTTTCCCTTCCAGAATTGGGTTCGCAAGTTTTTATATATCGTCTGTCTTCAATAAAATTTCAAAATAAAGTTTTAATTACTAAAGAGCACTTATAGATAAAACATTGGCACCATAAGCATCTGTTACATCGCCTTCACTATCAAAGAAATCAAATTTAACATTATCCATATTAGTTTTAACTTCAAAAGAATTATCAGTTTGGTCAAAAGTAATTTTCTCAGGAACATAAGCTGCAATTCTGATTGTTACAGACTTAGCAGTTAATGAAAAAACTGTAGTTAATAAAATTAAAGCTAATAATAAAACTTTCTTCTTCATTGTCTTTTGCTCCTTACATCCATAATATATGTTAGAAGTTTGTATAAGTCAACATAAAAATAATAAAAAAATATAAAAAAATATTAATACGCCCCTAAAACATACAATTATTATACAATAATTAAATATATTGTATAATAAACAACAATGTAATAAGTTTGTAGAAGTAAGTTAAAACTGACGTATTTTCCCTTAGGTTAGCTTTATTTTTTTAAAGAAATATTATATTAATAAATGAAAAAAAAATTTTAATAGTAAATAGCTTAGTCTAGAATCATATATAAAAAAATCATCTAGATAATATATAGGGTTTATGGTAAAATTTATTCAATATAAGCTATAGGGAGAGTACTTTGTTTTCAGATATTGAAGAAATTAAAACACTAATAGAAACTGATAGTGGTTTAACTTTATTAACAAAAAAGAATTCTCCATTTATAATTTCATTTTTATATAAAATGTTTAAAACTGATTCTATTCAGACAGAGGGAATAGAACAACAATACTTTGTTCAAAAGCTAGCTAGTTATTTAAACAATAATAATACAATTGATGATGATTATGATGAAAACGATCCTTTATACAATCTTGAATTAGATAATTTTGATAAAGCATTAAATTTAACAAAAAAGTGGTCTAATCCAGATAACCAATTTATTTATAGATACTATAATGATAACAATATAGAAATGGTTGACCTTTCAACTTCCGTTGATAGATTATTTAGATATTTTGAAGAAATTGAAAATTTAAAAAGTTTATTTATTGGCACAGAATCTAAATTTATTGAGATCTTAGACAGGATCAAAGAACTAGACCAAAAGACAACTAAAAATCCTCAAGCTAGAATAGATGAATTACAAAAAAGAAAGCTTGAAATTGAAAAAGAAATAAATCAAATAAAAGAAACAGGAGAAGTTGAAATATATTCTCACACTCAAATAAAGGAAAGAGTCAACTCTTTAGATAGAGTAGCAAAATCACTAGTAAGTGACTTTAAACAATTAAGAGATAACAACCATAAAGTTTTCTCAGAATTATGCAAAAAACAATTAGAAACTACAGAAAACAGAGGAATGATCTTATCTCAAATTCTTGAACAAACCGAAGAATTGCAAAAAACACCACAAGGAGAAAGTTTTAATGCCTTTTGGCTTTATCTGAGCAACAGAAAAGATAAAGAATCTATAAAAAATAAAATTTCTAGAATAAATAAAAAAACTCCAAACCACATATTAGATACAGAATTTTTTAATAATTTTGAAGAAACACTATATAAATCTGGTAAAAATATTTTAGAAGAAAATCGATTATTATCAGAAAAGCTACAAAAGATTATTACTAGAAAAACTAGTCCTGAGTTTAAATATATTTCAAAACTTACAAAAGAAATAAAAACTTTATGTGTAAATAAAAATATAGATATTCCATATAAACAAGAAATCTTATCAATAGATGGAAATGTTGATATAAACAATGATATGGCTAGACCATTAGAACTTTTCAATTATCAACAAGCAAATCGTATTCCTTCATATAAAACTCCAGAAATTCCTAATTTTGATTTATCTCAATTAGTTGTAGATATACATGTCAATGAATCGGTAATAAAGAAAAACGTGAAAAAATATTATTTAGAAACACAAAATAATAAAAAAGAACTTACCTTACAAAATCTTTTTAAAGAATTTCCTATCAACTATGGCTTAGCTGAGGTATTAACCTATTTATCAGTAATTTATAAATCAAAATGGGCTAAAATTATTAATAATGAATATGAAAGCATAACATATAAAAGCTATACCAATAACAAAGAAATTTCCTTATCAATTCCAAAGGTGGTAATAAATAATGAATGATAACAAATTATCAAACACAAAGCAATGGAAAGACATTTGTGTAAGACTCCTTCAAGGACCTATATTCGAAGAAGATAATCTTGAAATTTTTGAAAGATTAAAATTATGGAATAAAGAAATCAATTCATATTTTAACATCATTGGGTTAAAACTTTTTTACAGTGATGATATTAATTATGCCTACTTAGAACAAATAGAAGATGAAGATGGAAATGTTATTGACAATTTAAATAGATTGTTAAAAAGACATCCTCTTACTTATGAAGCCTCATTAATTCTTGTAATACTAAGAGAAGAATTAGATAAATTTGAATTAGAGAATTTAAATAGTGAAAATTTAATTCTAAAAGAAAGTGAAATTGTTGATTTAATTGAACCTTATTATAAAGAAAGCTCAGATAAGGTTAAATTTAAAGATTTGATATCCTCAAATTTAACATATATTGCTAACATGAATTTAATTAAAAGAATTAATAAAACAGATGACAATCTTCAAATATCAAATGATAAAGAATACTTAATTAGAAATATTATTAGAGCAAAAGTTAGTACAGAATTCTTAAAAGAATTTAAAGAAAAATTGGAAGAAAACCAGGGAGAGTAATTAAAGATGAGAGACAAAGGCTTAGATTTAGGTTTCAATATTGAAAATGCTGGTTATAGACTTTCCAAATTCCAACTTTTTAACTGGGGAACCTTTGACAATAACATTGTAAATTTAGATTTATATGGAAAAAATACTTTATTAACAGGTGGAAATGGATCTGGTAAAACTACATTAGTTGATGCACTATTAACTTTATTAGTTCCAACAAATGATAGAACATATAATTTATCAAGCGGGAATGATGGTAAAAATGGAAGAACAGAAGAAAGTTATGTTCTAGGAACTTATTCTACAAGCAAAGACGTTAATGAGTATACTACTAGCAGGAAGACTTTAAGAGATAAAAATTGTCACAATATTATTCTAGCAATATTCTCAAATAAAACTGCTGCGAATTCTATAACTTTAATGCAATTTAGATACTTCTCCTCTAATGGAGCCTTAAAAAGGCAGTATTTTATTATTGAAGGTGAACTAACTATTGACGATTTAAACGAGAAAAAAGTTGGCTATAATCCAGCTACAAATTGGATTCAAGATATAAAGAAAACTTTTTCTGACTTAGAAATAACATCCTATGATACTTTTAAAAGATATAGTCATGACTTTGCTAAAATATTTGGATTTAGATATAAAGATAAAGCTATTAAAATTTTCTCACAAACTGTTGGAATGAAAGATCTTCATGATTTAAATTCCTTCATAAGAGAAAAAATACTTGATGAAAATGACTCTTTCGATATTTTTAATAATATTTCAAAAAACTATAACAATTTAACTATTCTAAAAAATCAAATAGATAAAGAAGAATTACAAATTGAAATGCTTGAAAAAATAAATGAAGCATATTCTTCATATCAATATTTCTATACAAAAAAAGAAAAGAAAGAAACTATAAAAGAAAAATATTTAAAGATTTGGGAAGCACAAACCTCTTTAACTATTTTAAATGAAGAACTTAAAGAATTATCTAGTAGTTTAGAAGAACAGGAAATAAAGTTAAAAACTATTAAAGAAGAAAAAATCATTGCTCAAGATAATATAAAAGAGATGCACCAAACTCTTTTCTCTGATCAAAGGAATTCTAGAATAGAAGAACTTAATACTAGACGCAAAGATTTATTAAATACAATTTCTCATTTACAAAATCAAGTGGATCTTTATCAAAAACACTTAGATAACATAGGGTTTAACTTTCCTGAAGATGAAACTCTTTTTACAAAGATTATCCATGAAGCCTCATCAAAAATAGAGATAATTGAACATAAAATTTTAAGCTTAGACGAAGATAAAAATGAATTAATAAGTCAAAGAAATATTATAAATAATCAAATTGAAAATATATCTTCACAACTTTCAGCTATCGAAGATAAACAAAGCAACATACCAATTTCTTATTTAAAAATTAGAGATCAAATTTGTGAAGCTACTTCAATAAACATTGATGAATTAAATTTTTTAGGAGAACTAATTCGAGTAAAAGAAAGTTCTTTAGACAAATCAAAACCAATAAATGCATTAATAAGATCAATTGCAACAGCTTTATTAGTCTTACCTCAACATACAAAAAGAGTAGTAGACTATTTAGATGATAATCAATTAAAAAATGAAATGCGATTAATTATTATTGAAGATGTAATAGAAAACACTTTAATTAATGGTGAAGATAAAGATCAATTAAGTATATTTGAAGATACTGACGAAATTATTTTTGAAGAGGATTCAATCCCTATACTATCCAATCTCATGCTAGAAATAAAAGATGATTACCAACATAAAGCATTTTTAACAAAATACTTATCAAATTATTTCTCATATTCTTATACCCAAAATAAAGAAATTATTTTTAATACTAATAAAACTTTTAATGAAAATGGACTATTAAATTTCAATAATCAATTTATAAAACCAATTACAAATGAAGAATATGATATAAACATAATTGGCTGGGATACAAAAGAAAAAATATCTAGACTCAATACAAAAAAACAAGAATTAACAAGCCAGCTTAAAACATTTGAAACTGATATAAAACATCAAGATTCATTAATCCGTAAAGAAAAAAAGAAAATAGATAGTTTAATCTTTATATCAGAATTCTCTGATTATTCATCCATTAATACAAAACAATATAAGGCCCAAATTGAAAATATTGATAAGCAACTCCTTGAGTTAAAGAATTCTTCATCAGATTTAGAAAGTATTAGAGAAAAATTAAAAGATTTAGAAATCAAGAGCGAAGAATATGATTATAATATTGATAGCTTAAACCAACAAATTGGTGGTTTAAAATCGGCAATTACTTCAAAAATAGGCTACAAAAAACAAATCGAATCTATTTTATTTAATCAAGATTTAACAACATATTTTGAACCAATCGCAAAAATGCAAACAGAATATAATATCCCAAACAAATTTATAGACACAAAAGAAGTAAAATATTATAAAGATCAGGTTGAAGCAACATTGAACAAAGAAATAAAAGATATTGAAGTTCAATACAATAAAACGGAAAAAGAATTAATTACAAAAATTAATCAATTCATTAATCCAAAAGCTTCAATTATTAGTGACTATCCTTCCTGGACTAGAGATACAAATAATTTATCAAATGATATTGATGCAATAGATTTATTTAAATTAATGCTTGATAAATTAAAAACTGATTCACTACCAAAATATAAAGAACAATTTTCAACTTTGAGAACTCGTCAAATTCAACAAGATATTATTGATTTAAATTCTAGTCTAAAAGAATGGAATAGAAAAATTAAAGAAAATATTGAAGATTTAAATGAAAGCTTAAGTAGCCTTATTTATCAAAAAACTCCAGAAACAAAAATTCGCCTTTCCATTGAGACAAACAGAGACAAAGAAGTTAGAAAATTTAAAAACATTTTAAACAATGCTTTACCTGATCCTAATTTTAATAATCTCTCCAATGAGGAAAAAGAAAAAGCTAATGAGAAATTCATCGTTGCAGTTGATGATTTGGTAAAAGGTCTCAAAGAAAATGAAAGATTTGCTCAAAAAGTTTTAGATGTTAGAAATTGGTATCAATTTGGAGTAGAAGAATATTACTGTGAGACTTTAGAACAAGCTAGATATTACAAAGACAGTGCCGCTATTTCTGGTGGTCAAAAAGCAAAGTTAGCTTATACAATACTTGCTGCAGCTATTGCTCATCAATTTGATGTATTCAATTTTGATAACAATTCTAGATCCTTTAGATTTGTAATAGTAGATGAAGCCTTTAGTAAAAGTGATGATGAAAATAGCAAATATGCTATGAATTTATTTAATGCTATGGATTTACAACTAATGGTTGTAACACCAATGGATAAAGTAAACTTAGTTGAACCATTTATTGATACTGTTCAAATAACAGTTTGTAATGATGGAAAACATTCATTTGTAAGATGTATAAAAAAAGAAGAATTAAAATCTCTAAAATAGAAGGTTAAATATTAAACAATATTCTAAAGGGTAAACTTATTAATTCTAAAAAATTATATGAAGAATATTGAATCAAAACTCTTTTAAATACAAAGGCTAAAATTAAAGCTATTACTATGGTTAAAGCAACTTCAATAATAGTCTTATTTAAAGATTTTCGTTGTAATTTAACTAATTCTTGCAAATCTGGGATATCATTTAAAACTGTAATTCTATTTTTAAATTCTTCTACTGGAGCAATAAAGGCATATGTATTTTTCATATAAACAGCGATTGCAGAATCTATATTTTTCTCTTTAAAATAAATTTTTATAAACCTAAAAACAGTTGGAATATTTCTTATAACCGAATATAAAGTTCTTATAAATAAAACTAAAATAATTAACGAAGATATTAAACTGCTTTCATGAGTGTTGCTTCTCAAAAAGATTATAGCAATAACAAAAAAAGCTAAATTAATTATACAATTTTTTACAGTATTTTTTGCTTTTCTTTTTAATAGTTGTTCTAATTTATTTTTTGCAAACTCAAAAGCTTTTTCATATCCTTTTTTTATAGATTCTTGGACTTTGTCGTTAAGAGATTCTTTTACAACTACTTTACCAATTTTACCACCTAATTTCATAATTTTAGATAATTTAGTCCAAACGTAAGTTAAAACCGTTACATCATCCAATAATCCGCCAACAGGTATAAAATCTGGAACAATATCTATAGGAAGAACTAAATACAATAAAGAGCCAATTAATAAAATCTTTAGCCCTTTTGGAGTTTCTTCACTCATAAATCCATTATAAATATCTACTACTTTACTCCAAATCTTTTTTACAGGACCACGCTTCATAGTTGGAAGTTTTACTTCCATATTCTCTATATTTTCTAAACTAGCATTTTCCCCTAACTTGGTAGCAAGTTCAATTGATTTCTTGTTTTCTTTTTTTTCCAACATAAAAAAATAATAATCACAAGAAATACTCCCGTCAACAAATAAATATAACTAATAAAAAATATTAATATTAAAAAATTTATTATGAATTAAATTAATATATATTTTAATTGAAATTTTTAAATAAAAAATATACTTTTCTTATATGAAATTTTTAAAAGCGATAGAGAAAGATATTCCTCAATTAAAAGAAATTTGGACAAACACTTTTAATACTCCAAAAAACTTTGTAAACGATTTTTTTGAAAATCGATGGCCAATTGACCATTGTTATATTGCAAAAGAAAAAGATAAAATTTTTTCTGTTTTACATTGTCTACAATTTTCTTTTTCTAGAGAAATGAATAACACTGACGTTTCCTATATTGTGGGTGCTACAACCTTATTAGAAATGCAGAACCAAGGATTATGTTCTAATTTATTAACTCTAGCTCATCAGGATGAAGGAAAAATATTAACCTTATACCCACAATTTAATTCATATTTTGAAAGACATGGATTTTATTATTCTGCCAATAATATTGGTTTCAAATTAAATGGAAACAAAAAAAACAAAGTTATAAATGAGAAATATGATATATCAACAATATATATTAATTCAACTGAAAAGACAGGTTCATTAGATAGGGATAAATTCTCTTGGTACAGTATTCAATCAAATTGTAAAACAATAATAGCTGAAGATAATTTTGAAAAAGCATATGCGCTTATTATTGATGATATAGCCTATGAAACAATGTGCGAAGGAATTAATAGTGCAAGAGCCTTAAAAGAAAAATTGGAAACATTGAATGTTTCACAAATTTGGATGCCATCAAATTCACCTTTAGCATACCTTTTTGAAACTCAACCTATTTTTATTCCATTAGGTATGAGCTCTGAAAAAAATATTTGTGCAAATTTATATATTCCTGAACAACTATAAATTAAGAAATAGGAACTAGTAAAATCACTAGTTCCTAATATAAATTAATTAAATTTTAAATTATCTTTTTCTTGAATTCATAATAAATAAATTCTTTAAATCTTCTTCATTATTAGCATTCATCCACATATCTGGAAAATTATCTTCACTAGCAATTTCAGCAATTGAAGAAAGAATCTTTAAATGGAAAGTTCTCATTTTATAAGGACCTCCAAAAAGGAAGGCTGCTTTAACACTATCTTCCTCATCACTAAATTTAATACCTTCTTTACATCTAACAAGAGTTAAGAACATCTTAGAATTATCATCTGTTACGATATGAGGAACGGCTATAAAAGGAGTTAAAGCAGTATTTAACTCAGCTTGTCTTTCTGTAAATCTTTTATAAATTTCTGCCTCATCAAGATTAACTCTTGTAGCTATATCAGAGACAGTAATAGACAACAAGGAATCGAAATTAATGCTATGATCTATATCAAAAACAGTAGCTTCTTTTACTAATTCATCAAAATCATCTTGTTCAATATTATCTCTATTAATTACAATTTCTCTAAGCTCATCTTCTAATAAATCTCCAATAATTCTTTTATCCATCATTCTCTTAATTACATGTAATATTGCATAATCTCCAGAGAAGTGTTTTCTTCCATAAAAGAAATATACTAAAAAACAACAGAAAACAAAAAATAAAGATAATCCTGTAGAATTTGATCCCAATTCGAAAATAAAATATGTAAAAACAACTATTGATAATAATTGAACAAAAGGATACAAAGGACTTCTGTAACTTGGTTTATAATTTGCTAAATTTCCTTCTCTAAGAACAATAACTGAAACATTAGTTAATACATAACTTGTCAAAATTACAGTTGATGCCGCTTTAACTAAGCTATCTAAGCTAATCAATAAAGAAGAAAATATTATTATTCCAGTTATTATTATTGAAAAAATAGGCATATCACCTTTTTTACTTGTTTTACAAAAGATTTCTGGCAATAAGCCATCTCTTGATAAAGATAAAGGATATCTACTTGCTGCTAATAACCCTGCATTGGCTGTAGTAATAAAAGCTAAAGAAGCAGCTATCGTAATTGCTATATAACCTCCATTACCAACACTTTTCATTGCTGCATCTGCAATAGGTGTAACTGAATCAACAAATTCTGCATTAGTTAATATACCTGTGGTAATAAAAACAGTAAAGGCATATAAAATAGTTACTACAATAACTGAAGCAATCATGCCTAAAGGAATATTTTTTTTAGGATCTTTAACTTCTTCTGCAATATTAGCAACCTTTAATAACCCACCAAAAGATACAAATACAAATCCTGAAGTATATAAAATTTTATTATACCCATTTGGAGCAAAAGGTTTAAAATGAGAATAATCAATTTTAGGAAACCCAACCACTACAAAAAATATCATCAATAACAATAAGAAAAATACTAAAACTATTTGAAGTCTTGTAGCTTCTTTTACCCCAACAATATTCAAAACAACAAAGAATATTGTGATTATTGCACCAGTAATAAGAACAGGAAAACCTGTAAAAATATAAACAACTTCTGAAATACCATATACTGCAAAAGCACTTTTTAATGAAATAGCTATCCAACCCAACAAGCCAGAAACTGTGCCAATAAGTGGACCTAAAGATCTATTAATAAAATAATAGTCTCCACCTGCTTTTGGCATTGCAGTAGATAATTCTATAATTGATTGAACACCTAATAATGCTAATATACCAGCTAATAAATAAGAAATTGAAGACGCTGGACCACTTTCGGCAAAAGCTAATGCAGGTAAAATAAAAATACCTGAACTAATCATTGACCCAGTAGCTAAAGAAAAAACACCCAAGAAACTTACTTCTTGTTTTAATTCCATAAAATTCTTTCCACCTTTTTTCTAAATTATATCATAAGCCTAAAACATCTTACTAATACTTTTTGAAAAAAATTTTATTTAATTCTATTACAGATTATATTTAATTAAAAATATTGAAAAAATTTATATATGCAGTTTGATTATCCCATTCAATCATTCTTGTTTTATGACGAATTATTTCGCCTTTATATTCAATTCGATTGCAATCAAAAACCTGTCTTTTAAAACTACAATTTATACAAGGTCCATTATGATCATACAAAACTTCAAAACATTTTTTTCCAATGATTCTAAAATCTAATGAAAATTTAAATAAATCTCTAAAAGCATTATTTACATAAATTATTTCATAAGTCGCTGCATCAGTAATCATTACACCCTTTTCAGTCTCGTTTAGGATTAATTCTAATAGTTGGTTCTGAGTTAATAAATTATTTTTTATTTTATTTAAATCATTAGATAATCTCATTGAATTATTTGTTTCATCAAATAAATAAAAACAATTTTTACCTAAACTCTTAGCATAATATAATGTGGTATCTGCTAAGTTAATTAGTTCAATTATATCGATAGAATTTACAGGATAAACAGAAATACCAATTGAACAAGAAATATGAACTGTATCCGATGGTAATTTTATATTTTCTATTGTTCTACAAATTTCTTCTGCTTTAATATTTATAATAGATTCATCCGTAAAATTAGTTAAAACTGCTACAAATTCATCACCACCATAGCGACAAACAATATCTGATTTCCCAAAAATATTTCTTAAAACATCTGAGACTTCTAATATTACTTTATCTCCAACTCTATGACCAAAAGCATCATTTACATTTTTAAAATTATCAATATCTAAAAAGAAAAAGGCTAATTTCGTATTATGAGAATTAGCTTCTAATAAGGCTTGATTCGATAATAAAGAAAAGCCAAATCTATTTATTAATCCAGATAAAGGATCCCTTTGGGAACTTCGAATTACTTTTATCTCATTTTCTTTTTCAACAGTAATATCTTTTGAAATTATATATACATGTAATTCATCGTCTTTCTCTTCATATATACATTTTATAGTAGACCAATCAAATTTAGTTTTATTTATATAATTTTCAAACCTTAATTCTACAACTTGTGTTGAATAATCTCTCGTTTCAATAGATTTTTTTATATGCCTGATAAAGGCAAAAGCCTTTTCTTTATCTACAAATGGAACATTGCTACCAAAAGTAGTAATAAAGGTTTCATACGTTATTGTTTTATAAATTTGAGGAATATGTGAGAACACTTGAACAATCTTTTTTTGGGACAAATTAACGTCTAATATATAATTAAATTCATTAATTGCTATATCAAATAAATTTGTAAATTCTTTTTTCACTAATCCAACCCAGTATTAAAAATTTAGTAAAGTATAATACTGTATGTAAGATTTTTCAATAAGAATTAATTTGTTTAGTTAACAAACAATAGGAATAGTATATTTACACACACTATTCCTATGTCCTTCATTGATATAAATTTATTATGCCTTGCGTCAACACACCTTAATATATAAAATTATTAAGGCTTTAATAAATCTACATCTTTGGAGTAATCGATATTTTTATAGCCAAAGCCATGAAGATGTGAATAATCAGTTTTAAAGGTTTTTAAATCCCCTATCTCTAATTTTTCACCTTCTTTCAGAGTCTTCCAAAGCTCTTCAATTTCATTTTGAATATCATCTCTCATTTCAAAATCATCGAGACGAATTCTTCCTTCTTCATCCATTTTTGAATTAGGTAATTTATCACTGAAGAGTCTATAAATTTGTTCAATACAATTTTCATGAACATTTTTACGTTTCATAACATCATATAATAATGCTATGTATAAAGGTACAATTGGAATAACAGCACTTGCTCTTGTTACTAATGCTTTATTAACAGAAACAAAAGCTTTCCCATTTAAAGAATTAAGCATTTCATTAATTACTGGAACACCTTTTTCTAGATCTTCTTTTGCTTTACCAATGGTTCCTTCTCTATATATTGGATAAGTTATTTTAGGACCAATATAAGAATAGGCTATTGTTTTACAGTTTTCACTTAAACAATTATTTTTAACTAAATATTCAATCCATAATTTCCAATCTTCACTTCCCATAACTTTAATTGTGTCATTAATCTGATCTTCAGTAGCTGTAGTTAAATTAACTTTCTCTACCATTTCAGTTTTTAAATTAACATTAAAGTTAGCATAATCAGCTTCTGTAGTTTTCAATACAGATTTATATACTTCTTTTGTTACAGGATCTATTCTCATAGGAGAAGCAACACTATAAACTACTAAATCTATTTTTCCTAAATCTTTCTTTATCGTATTTACAACTTCTGCTTTTATTTCAAAAGAAAAAGCATCTCCATTAATTGTTTTTGAGTATAAATTTTCTTCTTTTGCTAATTGGTCAAAAACTTCATTATTATACCAACCTGGAGTAGCACATTTTGTTTCACTAGGAGCTCTTTCATAAGATACCCCAATTGTATTACTTTTCATTGCAAATGCATTTACAATTCTTGAAGAAAGACCGTAACCTGTTGAACAACCTAAAACTAAAACATTTTTATATTTTTCTGTTATAGGTTTATAGATTTCACCTTTCTCCCCTTGCATTGCACTTTTAACAAAAGAAATTTCATTTTCTACATATTCTCTACAACCTGTAGGATGTGCTGTTAAACATACATTCTTAATAATTTTTTCTTTTACTATCATAATATTAGCCTTTTACTAAAATACAAAGCCATGTTGCCTCTGAAACTATTTCTCCATTAACTTTAACACAACCCTTCTGCTTTATGCCAATTTTTGAAATTCTTAAATTTTCAACTTCAACAACGCATTTATCATTTGGCTTAACAACTTTTCTAAACTTTGCTTTTTCAACAGAACCTAAAACAAATAATTGACCAGGTTCTAATAAATTAGCAAAACCTAAACCAGCTCCACCTACTTGTGCCATTAACTCAATTTGCAAAACCCCAGGTACAACTGGATGATTTGGAAAATGCCCTTTAAAAAAGAATTCATCTTCTTTATAAGTATATGTTCCAATTGTTTTCTTTTCATCAACTTCTAAAATTTCATCTACGAATAGAAAAGGATCTCTATGAAGTAAAATATCTTTAATTTCCATTATTTACCCCTTATACTTTCCGAAGATTAATACGCCATTATGACCACCAAAGCCTAAGGATTCACTTAATGCATAATCCATATTAGCAGAAAAACCTTCATTTGGAATATAATCTAAATCACATTCCTCATCTTTTGTATTATAATTAATAGTTGGAGGATAAAAACCTTCCATAATTGATTTTACACAAACAATTGCTTCTACAGCACCAGCAGCACCTACTAAATGGCTAGTCATAGATTTAGTTGAAGAAATTTTAACTTTTTTAGCATAATCTTTAAATACTAACTTAATTGCATTTGTTTCCATAACATCATTTGCTGCAGTACTAGTTCCATGTGCATTAATATAATCTATATCTTCCGCTTTTAAGCCACTCATTTTTAGTGCTCTATTCATAGCTAATGCTGCACCTTCTCCTGTTGGATTTGGAGCTGTAATATGGAAAGCATCACAAGAAGCACCATAACCTACAATTTCACCATAAATTTTTGCATTCCTTTTCTTAGCACTTTCTTCACTTTCTAAAACTAGAATTCCTGCGCCTTCACCTATTGTAAAGCCATCTCTATTTTTATCAAAAGGACAACTAGCTGTTTTAGGATCATCATTATGAGATGCACTTAATGCATGTAATCTTGCGAAGCCTGCAACGGATAATTGGGTTATTGCTGCTTCACATCCCCCTGCTAATGCAGTATCAATTTGACCGCTTCTAATAGCTAAAAAAGCAGAACCAATTGCATCAGTCCCTGAAGCACAAGCAGTTTGTATTGTAAAACAAGGGCCCTTTAGATTATGAATTAATGCAATATTACCTGCTGCTTCATTACCAATTAATAAAGGGATTGTTAAAGGAGAAATCCCTCTTGGTCCCTTATTAAATAGTTTCTCTAAATTAGTTTCAGCAATTTCAAAACCACCAATACCATTACCAATATAAACACCAATATTATTATCTTCTTCTGGTTTTAGATTGGCCATATCAACAGCTTCTTGTGCGGCATATGTTGCAAATTGAGCAAATCTAGCCATAGATCTAGCTTTTTTCTTTTCTACTCTTTTTGTTACATCAAAATCTTTTACTTCACCAGCAATCTTTACTGGATATTCGCTAGCATCAAAAAGTGAGATTCTATCAATACCACATTTACCAGCTTTTATAGCTTCATAAAAATCATTTACATTATCAGCTAAAGGAGAAATACTCCCCATACCTGTAATTACTACTTTGTTCATATTTTTCTCCTAAATTACCATTCCACCATCAACACAAATTACTTGACCTGTTATGTAACTTGCATTAGATGAAGCTAAAAATGATACAACATTTGCTATATCGTCTACATTTCCCATTCTATTTAAAGGAATATTTTCAACAATTTTTGCTTTTTGATCATCAGTTAATTTATCACTCATACTTGTTTCAATGAAACCTGGAGCAACACAGTTTACTCTAACACCTCTAGAAGCAAATTCCTTTGCTAAGGTTTTTGTTAAACCAATTAAACCTGCTTTTGAAGCACTATAATTAACTTGTCCTGCATTACCAACCACACCAACTACTGAAGAAATATTTACAATTGAACCTTTTCTTTGTTTTAAAAAGACTCTTGATAGTACTTTCGAAGTAATAAAAGCAGAAGTTAAATTAACATTGATTACATCATTCCATGCATCATTTTGCATTCTCATAATCAAGTTATCTTTTGTAATTCCTGCATTATTAATTAGTAAATCAATAGTCTTTGCTTCAGTAACTATTTGTTTTAAACAATCTTCTAAAAGTTGATGATTTGAAATATCACAAGAATAATGATGAACTTTATCCCCCAAATCTTCTTCAATTTCACTTCTACTTATATACCAAACTTCATAATTTTCACTTAATAATTTTTTAATTATAGCTAAGCCAATTCCTCTTGACCCGCCTGTAATTATTGCTTTTTTTTCTTCCATTTTTATATTCCTTCTATTTGTTCTACTGTGCCACAAGGATTACAAACCATATCTTCAGATTTAAAAAAATTTGTTAAAGTGTTAGAAACACCAACTTCTAAAATTCCTTGATTTGGGAATCTTTCTTTCATCTCTTTCATGATTTCAATCCATTGAACTTTATTTGTTATCTGTTTTGGAATAAAAGGCTTCATATCCTTTTCAATTTTTCCAGTTACATTACTATAAACATCTACTTTTGGAGAATTTAATACTACTTTATTTAAATATTTATCAAATTCAATTTCAGCTGATTTTAATAAAGGAGTATGGAAAGGTCCTGATACTTTTAACATGATAATACGTCTAGCACCTTTACCTTTTAAAAGAGGAGCAATTGCATCAATTTCTTCTTTAACGCCAGAAATTACAACTTGGCTTTCTGTGTTATTATTAGCTACAAATACATTCTTATAATTTGTATTATTAATTACTTCTTCAATACCAGCTTTGTTTAAGTTAAGAACTGCAGCCATACTCATTTCGCCATATTGTTTTGTAGCTTCAGCACTTGCTTTAGCCATTAATAAACTTCTCTTTTGAACAAGATTAAACAATTTCTCATTATCTATAATTTCACTAGCTCTTAATGCCATTAGTTCACCTAATGAAAAACCAGCACAAGCTAAAGGTTCAATCCCTTTTTCAAACAGAATAGAATATGCTGATAAGCTAGCTAAAATAATTGCATTTTGTGCAATTTCTGTTTGCTTTAATTCTTCAGCATCACCTTCAGCTAAAATTTTATACAAATTAAGATGTGAAATATCACTAGCTTCTTCAAAAAGTTTTTTAACTGTTGAACTATAATTATATAAATCAATTGCCATTTTTGGCTTTTGAGACCCTTGTCCGGGGAAACACATAATTACTTTTTCCATTTAAAAAAGGTTCCTCCATAAGTTAATCCAGCTCCAAATCCTACTAAAATAATATTTGCATCATCCTTAATTTCTTCTTTCTTATTTAAAAAATCTAAAGCTATTGGGATTGATGCAGCACTAGTATTTGCAACTTTATCTACAATTGAAAAGAAAATATTATCATTTATTTTTAATCTTTTTGCTGCTGCTTGTAATATTCTTATGTTTGCTTGATGTGCCACGATATAATCAATTTCATCTAAACTAATATTATTTTCTTCAACTAAATTCTTAATAGTTTCTACGATTCTTTTTACTGCAAAGTTATAAACAGCACGACCATTCATTCTTATATGAGCTTTTTCATCTATATAAAGATCTGTGGCTCCTGCTTTTTCAACTCCGATAATTGAATTAAATACACCATTACCTTCTTCAACTAGGGCACAACCGGCACCATCAGCAAAGAGAACACATGTATTTCTATCAGTAAAATCAACTATTTTTGATAGGATTTCAGATCCTATTACTAAAACTTTTTTTGCACTTTTGGAACAAATTAATGCTTTAGCATTTTCTAAAGCATATATAAAACCAGTACATCCTGCAGTAATATCAAAAGCCATTTTTACTTTTTGTAACTGCATTTTTTCACTAATAATACAAGCTGTTGACGGGAACCCATAATAATCTGGGGTAGCTGTTGCAACAATAATTGCATCAACATCATCTACATTAACATTCATATTTTTAATAGCTCTAATAGCTAAATCACTTGCTTTGTCATTATCACTTGCATATCTTCTTTCTTTGATACCTGTATGTGAATATATCCATTCATCACTTGTATCAACGATTTTTGATAAATCTGTATTAGTTACTACTTTTTCTGGTAAATATGATCCTAAAGCACTTATTTTTATGCTTTTTCCTATTTCCATAAAGCCTCCAAACAATTTATTATCTATTATTACATTATTTTAAAAAATGTCAATATTGACACTATAAAAATAAAATGTAAATATTAAGTTATTAAAAAAAATTAGAACAATGAGGAATAATATGGATAATTTAGAATATGAAAAAATAATTGAATGCTTTGAAAAGAGTTCTTTGGATGTACTGGAAATTACTTATAAAGACTTTAAAATAAAATGTAAAAAGAATATTGCTAAGACTTATAACAGTGTACCGCAACCAGTGGAAAGACAAATAATACAAGAGAGTGAAATTAAAAAAGTGCCTCCTGTAAAGGAAGATGAAAACTTTAAAATAATTAAATCACCTATTGTTGGAACTTTTTATAGAGCTCCATCTCCAGATGCTAAACCATTTGTAGAAGAAGGAAAAACTATAGAGAAAGGACAAACTATTTGTATCATTGAAGCTATGAAAATGATGAATGAATTAGAAGGCGATTGTAATTGTAAAATTGTTGAAATTTTAGCTAACACAGGAGATCTTGTAGAATTTGATCAACCCCTTTTCAAAGTTGAGGTATTATGATTAAAAAAGTTTTAATTGCAAATAGAGGTGAAATAGCAGTTAGAATTATTAGAGCATTAAGAGCAATGTCTATTAAAAGTGTTAGTGTATATTCTACTGCTGATAAAGACGGCTTGTGGACAAAACTAGCTGATGAAAAAATATGTATTGGTGGTCCTAATACTAATGAAAGTTATTTAAATGTAAATAACTTAATTAGTGCAGCTCTATATACACATTGTGATGCTATCCACCCTGGTGTTGGATTCTTAAGTGAAAGTGCATCTTTTGCTGAAGAAGTAGAAAAAAGCGGCTTAATTTTTATTGGTCCTGATAAAAATACAATTAACTTATTAGGAAATAAAGTAGAAGCAAGAATTCTTGCAAGAAAAGCAGGCCTTGAAGTAACTCCTGGTAGTTTTAAAGAAATAGAAAGCGTAGAAGAGTTAAAAGAAATAGCTAATAAAATTGGTTACCCAATAATACTTAAAGCTTCTCTTGGCGGAGGTGGTAAAGGTATGAGAGTAATAAACAATGATAGTGAACTTGAAAAAAACTTTACTATTGCAAAAGAAGAAGCTAATAAATTCTTTGCTAATCCAGCAATTCATGTTGAAAAATTTTTAACTAAACCTAGACACATTGAAATTCAACTACTTTCTAATGGTAAAGATGTTATATTTTTGGGAGAAAGAGACTGCTCTGTTCAAAAAAATCATCAGAAATTAATTGAAGAGAGTCCTTCAAATGTAGTAAATGAAAAATTAAGAAATCAACTAAAAAAAGCTTCAATAAAGCTTTTTAAAATGATTAATTACAAAGGTGCTGGAACTATAGAATTTCTATTAGAAGATGATAAATGTTACTTTATGGAAGTTAATGCAAGAGTCCAGGTTGAGCACCCTGTAAGTGAATTTGTTTCTTCAATTGATATTATTAAAGAGATGGTTTTAATAAGTGATGATAATTCATCTCAAATAATGAAGTCATCACCAGTTTTAAGAAATCATTCTATGGAAGTTAGAATAAACGCATTATCTTGTGGAAAAATTACAAAATTTGTTCCACCTTTGGGGCCAAGTGTTAGAGTAGATACTCATGTCTATACAGATTTTTATGTATCGCCTTACTATGATTCTTTATTAGCAAAAATAATTGTTTATACAAAAGATCGTCAAGAAAGTATCAAAACAATGCTCTCGTCCTTACAAGAATTAGAAATAGAAGGAATCCAAACAAATAAAGAAACCATTATTAAAATTTTAAACAACAAAAAATTTGTTAGTGGTAAATTCGATACTTCTTTATATAAAGAAATTGAAAAGGAATTATAATGGAAAATTTAATACAATGTCCAAATTGTCACCAAGAAATTGACAAACAAATTTTAAAAGGAAACTTAGAAGTTTGTCCAAATTGTAATTATCACTACAGATTAAAATGTGATGAGAGAATTGAATTAATTTGTGACAAAGATAGTTTTATCGAAATTGATGGTGAATTAACTTCATCAAACCCATTACAATTAAAAGATTATGAAGCAAAACTACAACAACATAAAGATAAATCAAATTTAAATGATGCAGTAACAACTGGTAAAGCAAAACTAAATAATGAAGATATATATTTATGTATTATGTCTTTTGATTTTATGGGAGGGTCAATGGGCGCAATTGTAGGAGAAAAAATCACAAAAATTATGATTGAAGGTGCCCTAAATAATATTCCAGTAGTAATTTTTAGTGCCAGTGGTGGAGCTAGAATGCAGGAAGGTATTTTTTCTTTAATGCAAATGGCAAAAACTAGTGCTGCAGTAGCTCTTATGAATAAATGTAGAGTGCCTTTATTTATCGTTTTAACCCACCCTACAACTGGAGGGGTTACAGCTTCTTTTGCAATGTTAGGTGATGTAATTTTAAGTGAACCTGGTGCATTAATTGGTTTTGCAGGACCTAGAGTTATTCAAGGAACAATTGGGACTAAACTTCCTGAGGGATTCCAAACTTCGGAGTTCCAAAAAGATCATGGTTTTGTTGATGCAATAGTTAATAGAAAAGATTTAAAGCAAACCCTATCTTTTCTTATGAAAACACATAAGGTGAATTAATATGAGCAATATCGAATTAAATGAAATGAAACAAAGACTCTCTAGAGTCGATAAATACGCTACACCAAAAAGAACAGCTTGGGAATGTGTAAAATTATCAAGAAACATTAACCGCCCTGGTGTTGAAGATTATATTAAATTAATTTTTGATGAATTTATGCCATTAGCAGGAGACAGACTTTATGGTGATGATAAAGCAATGTTAGGGGGAATTGGGATAATAAACGGTCAACCTGTTACAATTATTGGAAACAGAAAAGGCTCAAACCTTAAAGAAAACATTGATGTTAATTATGGTATGAGTCATCCAGAAGGTTATAGAAAAGCTTTACGTCTAGCAAAGCAAGCAGAAAGATTTAATAGACCAATTATTAGTTTTATTGATACTCCTGGTGCTTATCCTGGTCTTGGATCTGAAGAAAGAGGTATTGGTGAAGCAATTGCAACTAATTTAAAAGAATTTGCAACCTTAAGCGTTCCAATTATAAGCTTTATAATTGGTGAAGGTGGTAGTGGTGGTGCCTTAGGAATTGGGGTTAGCGATAAATTATATTTATTAGAAAATGCTGTTTATTCAGTCATAACACCAGAAGGTTTTGCATCCATTTTAATGCATGATCCATCAAAAGCTGAAGAAGCTGCGAATATAATGAAAATGACAGCTCATGATCTTTTAGATTTGGGAATCATTCACGGTATTATAGGTGAAGATAGTGAAGGAGCTCATAAAAATCCTTCATTGAGTGCTGAAGAAATTAAAAAAACTATAATTAAAGATCTTAATTTATTAACATCAAAAAATCCTGAAAGTCTTGTTAGATACAGATTGAAAAAAATCAGAAGTATCGGCACAAGTAAAGAACAACACTCTTGGTCAGAACCTTTATTGAAAGTGCTCCAAAAAATTAATTAATATAAACTCTATTCCTTTGGTTTGGTTTTCTAATAGAAACCAAACCTTTTTTAAATAGATAATTTCTTAATTATAGGTTATTATTATAAGCAACAAACAACAAGAAGGAACACATATGGAAATTGAAAAACGGTTTGCTGTTTTAATTGATTCTGAAAACATTAGTTCAAAATATATTAATATTATTTTTGACGAAATTTCAAAAGAAGGAACAACAACTTACAAAAGGATTTATGGCGATTTATCAAAGGGTGATACTAAGTGGAAAAAGGTTTTATTAGAATATGCTATTATTCCCATTCATCAATACAGTTACACCAAAGGAAAAAATTCAACTGATAGTGCAATGATTATTGATGCAATGGATATTTTATATACTTCTAACGTTGATGGTTTTTGTTTAGTTTCTTCTGATAGTGACTTCACTAGATTAGCATCAAGGTTAAGAGAAGCTGGGAAAATAGTAATTGGCATGGGAGAGAGTAAAACCCCTCAAGCCTTTATTTCCGCTTGTGATAAATTTAAATTCTTAGATAGATTAAAATGTGCTGCAGAAAATGAAGAAAATTGTCCTGAAAACAATGGAGAAAGTATTCCTATTCCACAATTAGAACAAGCTCCCGAATTACAAAAAATTAAAAAAGCAATTAACACAATTGTTAATGAAGCCTCAGATGAAAGTGGTTGGCTTAATGTTGGAACTCTAGGCTCAATATTATTAAATAGATTTCCAGAATTTGACGTTAGGAATTATGGCTTTTCAAAAATGACATCTCTATTGGATTCAATAAAAACTGTTGAAACAAGAAGAGAAGATTTAGGAAATAAAAATGGCGCTCAAATTGTTTATGTAAAAAATAAGAAAAGAAAACAATATAATTAAATTAAAGTAAATTAATATCAAAAAAATACCTCTATTGTAGAAAAACTACTTAGAGGTATTTGTATACATAAATCAAATTATATTTTTACGAAATCTAATTTCTTAAATAAATCTTGTGTAATCTTTTTACTTTCATTAATAAATGAATTTTCTTCAACAGCACCTAAAACAATATCTCTTTCTTCATTATTTCTAAAGGTAATTGATCTAAATTTATTGTTATAATCCTTATTTCTTGTTTCATAAACCTGTTGCTCGATATATTTTCTCGTATTAACAACTTTATTCTTTATATATAACCAAGACTTTTTATCAAGATAATCAATCTTTAAACAATGTTTTAAAACCCCTAAAGCATTTGAAACTTTATCCTCTTCATATGTTTCATACCATTGTTTATATCTTTCGTGGATTTCTTCCCAGCTATTAATTTTACCTATTCTTACATCATTTCTTAATTGATCAACTTTATCTTCAGAGACTATTTGCCCACCAATATTTACCCAAGGATTTAAATTTCCTGATGTAATATTTTGTAAATCAGTTAAACTTTTCTTATTTTCAAAACACCAATTAGCAATCTCTTTTGCACCATAGTAATATAGCATTTCTTTATATGCATGATATGCTTCATAAGATTTTAAAATCTTTACTGGAGTATTCGAATTTTCACTCTCAAGACTTACTACATCTAATTTATCTATTACATTTTTATCAGAATTTAATAAATCATAACCTAGAGCTAATAATTTTGATTCATCTTTTTCTTCTTTATCATAAGCTTTTGCTACTAATATTTTTAAAATTTGTGCTGAAGAAATTATTGAAAGAACCGTATCTGGTGCTAAATAATTACTCTCAACAATCTGTTTGATTTTTTTTCTTTTATCTCTAGCTTTGACTTTAAAACTATTTCTCTCTAACGCATATAAATTATATAGCCACCAATAAGCTGGCATTATTTGTCTTGAACCTTTATCACTACTTAATAAAGAAAAAGGAAAAATAATATTTAATTCACTAGGATAATTTCCTTTTGCAATTAGAGTATATGCTGCAAATTTACAGTTATGTTTTAAGGTGCTTGATAAAGCTGGCCAAAAACCTCTTTCTGCAAATATTTCTCCATCTGCCCCTCTACTATTATGATTTGATCCAATAGTAGCTCCAGCAGCCATATTAGAAAGACCTTGTATAGTAGAAGCTATTAAAAAGGAATTATTATGATGTTGTTCATGAGCCGGAAAAACTAAATTATTTAACACTTCACAACAGCTTATTGTTGAATTCTCTCCTAAAATTGAATTAATTAATCGAGCTCCATATTTCAAAAAAGAATTATCCATCATAATAAATCTTACAGCTTTACAACCATAGAAAATATGACAACCTTCACCAACAATACCATTAACTAATTCAACGCCTTCACCGATTTGTGTTGGCATGACTTCACTAGATTGAATGGTTAAATTCTTAAGTTTATTTACACCTTTGATATAACAACAAGACCCAAAGTTTACATCCTTAATAATTCTAGAGCTTTTTATAACAGAATTTGATTCAATTACTCCATACCAGCCTCTTTTATCACTAATAGTATCCTTAGTAAATTGGTCGAATTTATTCATTAGTTCATAATCAGCTCTATAACTTCCCCATAGATACGCATCAGCACATCTCATAGAAACAAACGGATAAACTTTTCTCCCCCCAGCTTCATTCATAATATCTATAGAAACTCTAACATCTTCATCTTCACCTTCTTTTATAATACCAACACCAAATTTTGCATGATTAGTAGTTTGAAGTTCATCTATTTGATGAAGAATTACTCGATCCTTAATAATATAATGACTTACATAATGACATTTATTAATCGCACAATTATCCCCAATATCACTAGAGATAATAACACTATCACAGATTCCTTGATTTAAAACAAAATCATGATATTTTAACAAACCCTTTTCAATACTACCTATTCTAACAAATCCATGAAAGCTAGATCTAATAATTAAAGAAGGATCAAAGGGATCACTTACAAAAACTTTTTCCCAAGCAGATGAAGTATTTCCATTTTTAATTAAAATTTCTAATTCTGCTGGAGTTAGTTTTCTCCATTTTTTTTTCTGGACTTGTTGATTTCTAAAATAAAATTCATCTTTATCTTTTGAAATAAATTGAGGTTCTAGAAAATTATCACCAAGTTGATTGTTGTCAATTAATATTACTTTACTCATAAGAATTAGTATAAATGTTTTTTAAACAATTGCAATATCTGCTTAAAAATTTGTACAAAATGCCATGATTTAAGAAAAAAAGATATTTTTTGCATAACAAATACATATTTATTCATCAATACTTGCCTTACTATAATTGTTGAAGTAATATACACATTATGAGTGATAAAAATAACCGACAGTTTTTAAAACTAATTAATATAATAAAAAATCAAAAAGAGATAACTGATTTTAATGAATTAACTCAACAAAAGATTGATGAATTAAATGATGATAGTTTACCAAACTCTTTTTGGGTAAAAAAAGCTCTAAAGAAGCATACTAAAAATGTTTCACAAAAAACCTTCATCATTCCAGTTGAAGGCGGAGCTATTACAGGATATTTATTTGAAAAAGAAAACAATGCTGATCATGGTGGCTTGACCCCTCTAATAATATTCTTCCATGGTGGTGGCTGGGTTTGGGGTAATATGGAATTATATTCTTACTATTGTTCGAGAATTACAGAAGTCACAAAAGTTAGAGTATTATCAGTTGATTACAGACTTGCTCCAAGATTTAAATTCCCAACAGCTCTTGAAGATTGTTACAGCACTCTAAAATGGGCATATAATGGTGCAAGATATTGGAGAGTTGATCCAGATAGAATCTTTTTAATGGGAGATTCTGCAGGAGGAAACCTTTGTGCTGGTGTTTCAAGATTAGCTAGAGATAGAAAAGGACCAAAAATTGCTGGTCAAATTTTATTATATCCTTTAACTGATGCAAGAATGAGAACTAATAGCTATGAAAAATATTCTACCACACCAACTATGAGTAAAGCAGAAATAAGTTTTTTCATTAAACAATATCAATCAGAGCCAAAAGATTTGTTAAATCCAAATTTCTCACCTTTATTAGCAAAGGATCATTCTAGATTACCTCAAACATTAATTATTAGTGCTGAAATAGATCCATTAAGAGATGATGCTATGCTTTATGCCGATGCTTTGGCTTCAGCAGACACCCCTGTTAAATATTTGGAAATTGAAGGGGCTTACCATAGTTTTATTAACTATCCAATGGCTAAAGGTAATGAAGAAGCAGAATGTGCTGTATTACAATTTGTTTCAGGAAAAAATTTATCTAAGATTAAATTAATTACTGCAAAAAAAATGCAACAAGAAATTAAAAAAGAAAGAAAAGAAGCTGCAAAAAAGAAAAAATCAAAATATACAATAATAAATTAAACAAAAACCTTTCTTGGATTTGGATCTTTTCCTAAAAGCAAGCCTAAAGATTCTTTTACATAACTAAAAGGTCCAATCTTAGTCTTTTCATTTGCTGAAAAATAACAATAAAAGCAATAATCATCATCCATATATCTTACATCACAACTAGTAATATATCTTGAAGCCCAACCTTTTTGTGGTAAAGTCAAAACAGGGGTTCTCTCAGATTTTCTCCAAGAGATACCATCATTACTCTTTAATTGAATTAAAGAACTAAAACTTTTATTGTTTTCTTTATCCCAACCAAAGGCACATTCTAAAGCTATATATCCTCCACCTTTTACAGGCAAAATTCTTATACTTCCTGTTGCCAAACTTCTATGCTCATCATCTGCATTAGGAGAAATTAAAGGCTGATTATTATTCATTACTTCATAAGGGCCTAATAAAGATTTTGAACTTGCCATAGCAAAATATAACGTAGCTTTTTGTTTTGTATCTTTCATCAAAATATGTGAAGCACCAAAAAATAATCTATAACCTAATTTTTCATCATAGAATAATTGAGGTCTAGATAATCTAGGTCTTTGCAATTTATCTTTAGCAAAAGAAACATTAATACTATCAAATAAAATTTGGGATTTACTAAAATTAACCATATCTTCAGTATGGCAAATTTCTATTCTACTTCTTGAAATTCTATCATTTGATTTTAATTCTTGCCAATTTAATGTATCTGGTGATGAATCATGTTTTTCATAAATTAAATACCACAAGCCTTTATTAAAAAATATAAAAGGAGAATGCCCTCTTAATTCAATCATTTTCTTAGCTTGCCAATCTAATCCATTATTGCTTACAAAATGTTGAATACCGATCCAATTGTGTGCAAAAAGATGCCACCTATTATCAGGTGAATCTTTTGGCAAAATAAAAGTTGGATCACATAATCTTGGAGTATAAATTTTTGCTTCAAGAATAGGATCTTCTGTAAAAGGATACCAACTTAAATTATCAAAGGTATTCATAGTTTGTAGCGTCATTATTTTTTAGGGCCTCTTTTTCTATTAAATAAAGGAACAAGTTTATCCTCTAAATTAAATTTTGCTACAGCCCAATTTACTAGTTTGGAATAAATAAAAATACTTCCACCTATTGCAGCAACAAATGAAATGCCTAAAACAACAACACCAAGATTTCCATCTAGGTTAAAAATTAGTCCTGCTAAAACAAAAACTAAAATAAAAATTACAAACATTAATAATACATTCACTATTGTTGCAATTATCATAAAAATAACTGTATTTGATTGTTTACTCATTTTTCCCTCTATTCTTAATCTATCATAACTACTTATTATTTTTCAATTATATTATCTTCTAATACTTTTTTCTATTAAAATGTCCTACTATAAGACTTATTAACATTAGAGAAACACATATTACAATACTTGCATCTGCTAAATTCCAGGTAGGCCATCTTTCAAAACCTAAAAAACCATAAACTCTATTACTCATAAAATCTACTACTTGAAAGTTTTTAAAAATTCTATCAATTAAATTACCAATCCCACCACCAATAAAACCAGCAAAAAGCCAGCGTTGAAAATTTGTTAATTTAAAGTCTTTTTCAAAATACATTAAATAAAAAATATATATTAAAACAATAATTGGAACAATAATAAATAAAACAATTCTAATTGGTAAATCTAAAGAATTTCCTAGACTAAAAGCCACCGCATTGTTTCTTACATGAACAATCCATAAGAAGTCATTAAAAAAAGAATAACCAATAGTATTCTCTGCAATATTTGCTACTATAAAAAACTTTGAAATTTGATCAATCAAAATAATAAATAAGGATAAAAATAAATGCCTATATTTTTTAATCATTAAGTACTCCTACAATCCAGTTGGGACATCTATAAATTTTATTAATAACTTATGTTTTTTGCTAAGTTCAACAGCTAAAGCTTTAACACCAAAAGTTTCACTTTGATAATGGCCTCCACATAACATAGAAATATTCTCTTCTTTACAATAATGATATTCACTATGTCTTGCTTCTCCTGTTATCAACAATTGGCAACCTAAAGTTTTTGCTTCATGCACATCATGAGCACCTTCTCCACTTACAATTGCAATTTTGTTTATCGGCTCATTAGAAAAATCTAATTTAATTGGATTTTTAAAATTTAAAATATTAGCAATTTCATCTATATCTAAAGGCTCTTTTAGTAAACCTACAACTCCAATATCAATACCTTTATAATTAAAAGCAGGCTCAACATCAATTAAATTTAATGCAGTTGCCATGGCTTTATTATTTCCAACTTCCATATGAGCATCTAGTGGCAAATGAGCCGCATACAAATCAATATTATTATTAATCAATAATTCTATTTTTTTGTAAAAATTACCTGTTATTGCGATTGGGGAACCCCAATAGAACCCATGATGAACAATAAGCACATCAATTTTATCTTCAATTGCTTTTTCAATTGTTTCTAAACAAGCATCCACAGCAAACCCAATAGTTTTAATATCTCTGTTTGGACCACCTACTTGTAGACCATTTAGAGAAATATCAATCCCATTAAAAGAACTAATATCTAAATATTTATCAATTTTCTTAATTAAATCATCTCGTTTCATAAAAAACATTATAATAGAGTTGACAGGGTTTTACCACCATTTTATATTTTTCTCATGGCAGAACACAAAATAAACATAAAAGAATTATCTTATGAAGAGGCAAGTTTTAAAATTCTTGACCTTCCAAAAGAAAAAGTAACATTAAAAGAAGATGAAATTATTGGTCAACCTAGGGCTATTAAAGCTTTAGAGATGGGACTTAATGTTGATAGATGGGGATATAATATTTTTATTTCTGGAGATAGTGGGACAGGAAGATTATCCGCAGTACAAGCTGTCGCTTCTTCTCTATCTAAAGATATATCAAACTTGAAAGATATAGCATATATCCATAACTTTGTTAATAATGATAATCCAAAGGCTCTTATCCTTGAAAGAGGCCTTGGTAAGCAATATAAAAACACCTTAGATCAATTCACAAATAAATTAAAGGATAACTTAAACAACAATAGAGATAACGCAATCCAAATTGCTATTGAAGATATTAAAAACATCAAAGAACAATATAAGGATAGTGGAATTCAAGAACATCTATCTCTAATTGAAAAAGATTTAACCTCAATTTCTCTAGCAGCAGATAAGGATATTACCAAAAGATATAATATTAACCTTGTAATTGATAACCAATTTAAAAAAACTAGACCATTAGTAATTGAAAACCATCCATCATTTACTACTCTTTTTGGTGCAATTGATGATAGTAAAGAAGAATTACTCCCGTACCAAAGAATAAAAGCAGGTTCAATTCTAGAATCTTGTGGTGGGTTACTAGTGCTATATGCAAAAGAATTATTACAAGTTGATGGACTATGGGATGCTCTAAAAAAATATTTAGACTCTAATAAACTAAGATTAAAACATAGGTATTACTCACAAAAGGGAATTCTAAAAAATAAAAATATTAGAGCTGAAGTGCCTAACGTACCATTAAAAGTTGTTTTAATTGGAAATGAGGATTTATATAATAAACTAAGCGAAGTTGATGAACAATTTTTAAAACATTTTAAGATTTCAGCACAATTTGACTATTCTATGGAATTAAATGATTTAAACAGCGCTCTTACATTAACATACTTAGAGAAGTTTATTAAAACAAATAATATATTAAATTTAGACGACTCCGGTAAAAAAGCAATCTTAAGATATAGTGCTTGGTTTTGTGAACACAGAAATGAACTTACCACTCAATTTTCACAATTAACAGATTTATTAGTTGAAGCAAATTGGTGGGCAACAAAACAAAATCAAACCATTATAAATAAAGATGCTATAAAAAATGCTCTTCAAGAAAGAGACTATACCGTTTCATTAATTGAGAGCAAAATTAACCAAGAAATTGAACGAGGCGAGATGATAATATCTCTTACTGGATCAAAAGTTGGTATTGTTAATGGATTAGCAGTAATTGATAGAGGGGCTGCATCATTTGGCTTACCTACAGTAATTACAGCAACTGTTGCTCCAGGAAGTGAAGGTATTGTAAATATTGAACATGAAGCAGGGCTCTCTGGAGAAATCCACGATAAAGGATTATTAATTCTTGAAGGTTATTTAAGAAAGAACTATGCAAGGACTTTCCCACTTTCTATATATGCTGGTATTTGTTTTGAACAATCCTATGCAGAAATTGATGGAGATAGTGCTTCTTCTTCTGAATTATATGCACTTCTCTCTGCAATAGCAGAAATTCCAATTAGACAAGATATTGCAGTTACAGGAAGTGTAAACCAAATGGGAATAATACAACCTGTTGGTGGAATTAATGAGAAAATTGAAGGGTTCTATAATGCTTGTAAACGTCTAGGGTTAAGTGGAAGACAAGGAGTAATTATACCAATTCAAAATGTTAAAAATTTAATTCTTTCTTATGAAGTTGAAGATGCTATAAAAAACAAACAATTCCATATATATCCTGTCAAAAATATTGATGAAGGGATGCAAATTTTAACAAATAGAGCAATTGGCGAAAGAAATAAAAAAGGCCAATTCCCTATGAATACTTTAAATAGAGATGTTGATGATTCATTAAAAGAACTATTTAAGATGGTCAGTGCTACTAGAAACTGACATCCAATGGTGTAACATTATTCCTGTTGCAACACTTACATTTATTGAGCCCTTAGTACCAACTAAGGGTATTGATACTCTTTTTAAAGAAGAATCACATAATTCTAATAATTTTGGACTTACTCCAAATTCTTCACTACCAACAATTGCATAACCATTTTCGGGAAATTCAAAATTATTAATATCTGTTCCACCTAATTCTAGAGCAAAAACATTAGCTTTTTCTTCTTTGAGTTTTTTAATTAAAATCTCTTCTTCTAAAATATGATTTTCTACAGTTTCAATAGTACCTCTTGCACTTCTTAAACATCTTGGGTGAGTAATATCTGCACTACCTTCAACTAAAGTAATACTTTTTACACCAAAAGAATCTGCACTTCTAAAAATAGAGCCAATATTAAAAGGAGCTCTTACCCTATCTATAATCAAATTATGATTATAAATAATTCTTTTACTTTGGTCTAAAGAACCATTATCATTGTAAAAATCCCAATCGGAAGGTTCACTTCCTAAGGCTTTTAATAATACTTGTGAAATATCTTCAAACAAAATATAATCATAATTTTTTGAGAATAGCTTTTCACCTAATTTATCAAGCTGCTTATAATGTTCATTTGATAATACTTTTTTACTTTTATCACTATATAATACTTTAAAAACTTCAATTAAATATTCATACTCAAATATATCACTTGTTGCTTGATGAAAAATTGCTGCACATTTTCTAACTTGAGTTCTTTCTTTTAATGTATATAACTTTTTTACAGTGATCATTACTTATTTTCCTCAAATTCTTCATTAGCTTTTTTTGGGCAAATACAAATTGCAAATTCACCTTTTATTGCTTGCCTATTTTCAAAATCATTAATTACATTTTCTAAAGTATCTCTAATAATCTCTTCATGAGCTTTTGTTAATTCTCTTGCAACAACAACAACCCTTTGATTATCTAAATCATAAAGTTCTTTTAAAGTTTTAAGAACTCTAAATGGAGATTCATAGATTACAAAAGCTTCATCTCTTTCTAACAATTGAGATAATCGTGTTGTTCTTTTACCTTTTTTAATTGGTAAAAAGCCTTCAAAAGTAAAAGTTTTGCCAACATAACCAGAAACACTAATCAATGTAATAATTGCACTAGCACCTGGAATTGCAATAATATCAAAACCAGCATTTCTTACACTTGTTACTAAACGTGCTCCGGGATCACTAATTGCAGGAGTACCAGCATCACTTACAAAAGCAATATTATTACCTTGTTCTAATAAACTAATAATACCTTGTGCTGAAGCTTTCTCATTATATGAGTGAGTAGCTATCAATCTTTTATGTATTTCATATTTATTCAATAATATTTGAGTATGCCTTGTATCTTCACAAGCAATAACATCTACGCTTTTTAAAATATTTAAAGCTCTTAAAGTTATATCCTCTAAATTTCCAATTGGTGTTGCTACTATATATAATTTTGCCATAAAAAAACTCCCATTTATATTACTTTATTAATGTACAATAGTTAAAAAAAGAAAACAACAAACAAAATATATTTATGTAAAATTTCAAAATTGTTTTTTTACTATTTTTAAAGCACTTATGGTAAAAATAACCAAAATTCTAAAAAAAAATGTGTTATAGCTATACATATAATAAGTTATTTTTCTCTAATTTTGCTATTTTTCCCTATTTTTTTATTTTGGCACAGAAAATGCATTAGTATTTTCACAAACATAAAAAAAATAAAAAATAAAATTTATTATAAAGGAAGAAAAAAAGTATGAAAACCTTCAAAAGATTTAAAAACATTGTAAGCTCAAATTTAAACAGCGCATTAGATTCATTAGAAAACCCAGAAAAAATGATCAGATTAATGATTACAGATTTAGAAGAAACTCTAACACAAGTTAAAAGAACTAAAGCATCCCACTTAAGAGACAAAAGTGTATTAGAAAAAGATATCAAAGATTTAAAACAAAGAATAGAAAGATGGGAAAGCAGAGCAAAATTAGCAGTTGAAAAAGGCAAAGATGATTTAGCTAGAGAAGCTTTAAATGAAAAAAGAAATTGTGAAGCAAGAATTAATACTATTGTAGATGATCTAAAAAATTATGAAAGTCTATTAATGAGTGATGATGAATCAGTAGCGCAATTAACAACAAAGTTAAAAGAAATTAAAGAAAAACAATCAACTTTAGTAAGAAGAGCACAAGCTGCAAAAAACAAGAAAAAAGTTAATAGTGCAATAAAAGTTTCAGAGAGTTTTGAAATTGGTGAAAAATTCAATGAACTTGAAGCAAAAATTGAACAAATGGAAAGTGAAGTAAATTTAAGCCATAGTTCAAGTGTTAATGAATTTGAAAAAATGGAAATTGATAGTGAAATTGAAGCTGAATTAGAAAAACTAAAAGCAGCTACAAAAAAAGAAACTAAAAAGGAAACAAAGTAATCATGTATTATGACGAAGAAGAATATTATCACAGAAGAAAAAGACCACGTAGAAAACTTTATAAAAGTTCACACGGTATACTATTTGGTGTTTGTGAAGGACTCTCAGATTATACAGGGATAAGTGTTGGTTTGATTCGCTTTATAACCATTGTTACTTTTATTATATCTGGCTTCTTTCCAATCGGAATCATATATTTATTGATGGCACTCTTTTTGCCAACAAGTTATTAAACAAAATTTGAGAGCTTCGGCTCTCATTTTTTATTTTTATAATAAATGTTTAAATTTCCTATATAAACCTCTTAATTGATCATAAGATAAACCTAATAAATCTGCAGCTTGTCTTTGATTATTATTTGCTTCAATTAGCGCTTGCTTTAAATATTGTAAATCAAAATTCTGTCTATTTATTAAATAATTGTTTAATTCAATTTTTTCAGTTACTACTTCTTGAATTTCTGTATTTGATTTAACAGAATGTTCGCTATCTGAGCTTTTTTTAACGACTTCTAAAAGTTCTTCTTGTCTATCGAAATTTGTAATAGGTAAAACAGGTTCAAAAGGATTTTTAAAAGGGTCTAAATCTAACTCTCTAATTATAGGTTCTTCCGATCTATAAACCGCCCTTTCAACAACATTTTTTAATTCTCTAACATTTCCTGGCCAATCATAATTTAACATTTGTTCAATTACTTCATCACTAAATTCAGGAAGTTGCTCTAATTTACATTCCATACTCATTTTTGAAGCAAAATAATTAGCTAAAAGAATTATATCATCCCCTCTTGCTCTTAGAGGAGGTAAAAATAAAACTTCAAAAGACAACCTATCTAATAAATCTTCTTTAAATTTTCCTTCATTACATAGTTTCTTTAAATCTTGGTTTGTTGCACCAATGATTCTTACATCTGTTTTATATGGCTTAGAAGATCCGACTCTCTCAAAAGTGCCATACTCTACAACTCTTAAAATTTTCTCTTGAACTTCTAAAGGAATTAGCCCAATTTCATCTAAAAAAAGAGTTCCACCCTCTGCTTCTTCAAATCGACCTTTCCTTGCTTTTTGTGCTCCAGTAAAAGCTCCACTCTCATGACCAAATAATTCTGTTTCTATTAATGAAGGAGGTAATGCTGCACAGTTAACCGTTACCAAAGATTTTTCCCATCTAGGAGACAAATAATGTAATCTTTGGGCAGCAAGTTCTTTACCACTTCCTCTTTCCCCAATTACCAAAACACTTCTATTTACTCTTGCAGCTTTACTTAATTTACTTTGAAATTTTAAAAATATATCACTTTCTCCAAGAGGTTTTTCCGTCTGATAATCATAATACATAAATTTACTCCTACGTGGTGAATTTTACCATACTTTAGTATTAATACAAATCTAAATTAAAATAAATAGTTTCAATAAATAAAATAAAATATTTACAAATAGAAACAAAAGTGATTATAATTTATTATATTAAAAGGATTTACTATTAATTTAATTAAATTTTATTATTTTTTTAAAATTTTGGCACCATTATTGCATATAAGTATATGTAAGAACAAAACCTTAATGTAAGGAGACAATATAATGAGTGTATTTTCAAGATTTATGGATATTATTAACGCTAATATTAACTCAATATTAGACAAAGCTGAAGATCCAGAAAAAATGATTAAATTAATGATTATGGAAATGGAAGACACATTAATTGAATTAAAAACTTCCTGTGCCTCTTCAATGGCTAATGAAAAAAGAGCTGACAAAAAAGTAAAAGAATTAGAATCTGCTATTAGCCGTTGGCAAAGTAGAGCTATGCTAGCTATCGAAAAAAATAGAGAAGATTTAGCAAAAGAAGCTTTACTAGAAAAGAAAAAATTAGTTGCTGCTTTAGACAAAGAACTCAAGAACTTAGAAAGTATTAAAGAACTTGTAAAAGTATCTAAAGATGAAATAGCACAAGTTGAAGAAAAACTTAGAAGTGTTAACAACAAATACAATCTAATGAAAGAAAGGACTAAAAGAGCTGAAGAAGAAAAGAAGGCTCAAGATATCCTTCATAAAACAAAAAACACAAATTTTGATTTTATGGAAGACAAAATAAATAGAATGGAAGCTATGAATGACTTAGATAACACTTATGACGATTTAGATAAAAAATTCCAAGATCTAGAAGGCATGGATGATATCGAAAGCGAATTAGCAGAACTAAGAAAAAAATTGGAGAAGTAGTATGGGAGTTTTGATTGTTGCAATTGTTTTTTCTTTCTTAGCATTTTCAACCTATCTCGATTATAACAAAAAAAGAGAACGTGATAAAATTAATGCAGCTCTTAGAATGGAAGAAATGAGAAGAGGTTATAAACCTGGAACTTACAGCGAATATAATGCTAGAAGAAGTAAAAAAGACTATAAAAAAAGATCAAAACATAGACATTATGAAGAAGATGATTTTGTTCCAGTTTTTGATACAAATATAAAAGAAGAAAGAAAAAAAGAAAGAGCCGATTTAAAAGAAGGCATTGATGATTTAATGACAAGAATAAATAATCTAGAAGTCATTATGGAATCTGAAAAAGAAAAGAAAAAAGGTGAATAATCGTGATGAAAGACATAAAATTAATTAGAAGATCAAATAGAAATGCTCGTATCTTTGGGGTTTGTGCAGGAATCGCACAATGGGCAGAATTAGATGTAAGAACTTTTCAAATTTTTGCATTCCTAATTGTATTATTTACAGGATTTTTCCCTGGTGCAGTGATTTACATTATTTTAGCACTTATCATACCTGCAGAAAGCTCTTCATCAAGCTATTACTATGACAACAATAGAGAAGAAGATTCTTATTCCGATAAAACAACTGATGAATTAAGAAAAGAATATGAAGAACTTAAGAAAAAAGTTGAATCCATGGAAAACGATATGTTCGACAAAGAAAAGGATTGGGATCAAAGATTCCACGAGGAAAAATGAGAATAAAAGATACAAAAGCAAATAAAATATTCATGCTAGTATTACTTATCATAATAATGATAGTTTATTTTGACTCAAAGTATTCAAATAATAATGGTTCTAGCACAGTAGAATTTAATTATAAAAACGATATAAGTATTGAATCAATTTCTGCAAACATCAATATTTGGGTTGATAATAAATATGATACAGCTCAAGTTGTTTATAATTCAAAAAATAATGGATATTTAGATGTTGAAGAAAGAGATGGAACTACAAATATAAAAGAAAAAGTAAAAAAGAAATTCTTTAATTTTGTATTTGATAATGAAACTCCTACTCTATCAATATATTTACCATCAAATGAATTAAATAATATACATGTCAATTCAATTAGCGGTGATATTGAAGTTTATGAAAATCTTAATGTTAAAAATTTAGAACTCTTTTCAACTAGTGGTAATATAAATCTTCTTGATGTTAATTCGGAAAAAGATTTAACCTTAAAAACAATCTCTGGAGAAATTTTCTTAAAAAATGGAAATGCTGACGTTATTAATATCTCTTCAACTAGTGGATCAATTGAAACATATAATTTAGATTCTAGTAACACTTCATTATCAAATATCAGTGGAGAAATATCAGTTAATGATGTAATTACTGATAAGCTTAAAATAAAAACAACTTCCTCTGATGTTGATTTAGAGTATGCTAAAGTAAAAGATGGAATTGATATTTCTACCATATCTGGGGAAATAGATGGAGTCTTCAAAGATGTAGAATATAAATACAATATTGAGACTATTAGTGGCGAAATAAATATTAATGAAGCGGAATTTGATAAAAAATATTCTACTTCTACAGGTATTCCTTTTAATTTAAAAACAGTTTCAGGGGATTTAAATATAAACACAAAATAAATTAAGAAAAACATACTATATGTTATATACTCTTATTTTTGACTATAAATTAAAAATAATTAAGTATATAACATTTTTTTATTTTCATAATCTGCAATTTATTATAGTATAATACAAGTTGCTATTTATTATTTAAAATAATATTATCAAATGAATTAAATTATTGAATATAGAGGAAATATTATGTCAGAAGAAGCTTTCGCACAAAGAACTACAACTTGCGGTAGTTTAACAAAAGCAGACGCAGGAAAAACAGTCGTATTAAATGGTTGGGTACATAGAGACAGAAACCATGGTGCACTACATTTTATAAACTTAAGAGATAGATATGGAATTACTCAAGTCGTTGTTGATGATGATGCATCAAAAGAACTTCAAGAAACAGCTTCAAAATTAAGAATGGAATTTTGCATTGCTGTTACAGGTCTCGTTCGTCAACGTCCAGATACAATGATTAATAAAGATATGGTTACTGGAGAAATAGAAGTAAAAGCAGAAAAAATTGAAATCTTAAGCAAATGTTTACCTCTTCCTTTTATGATTGATGAAGAAACAGAAGCAAATGAAGATTTAAGATAAAATATAGATTCTTAGATTTAAGATCTACAGGTATGCAAAAAAGAATCAAGCTACGACATGAATTTGTTAAAGCTATAAGAGAATACTTCTATAAAACAGACTTTTATGAAATTGAAACTCCAACTTTAATTAAAAGCACTCCAGAAGGAGCTAGAGACTTCTTAGTTCCTTCAAGATTCTATCCAGGAAAATTCTTTGCATTACCACAAAGTCCACAATTATTAAAACAAATCTTAATGGTAGGTGGTTTTGACAAATATTTCCAAATTGCTAGATGTTATAGAGATGAAGATGCTCGTGGTGACAGACAACTTGAATTTACTCAACTAGACTTAGAAATGAGCTTTGTTAAAAGAGATGATGTTTTAGTATTAATGGAAGATTTATTTAACCAAGTCTTTAAAAAAGTAATGAACATCGACCTACCAAAAGAATTCATCCGTTTATCTTATGAAGAAAGTATGAATACATATGGTAATGACAAACCAGACTTACGTTTTGATGTGAAAATTAAAGATGCTATTGAAATTGCTGAAAAATCAAGTTTTGCAACATTCAAAGATATTATTAGTGCTGGTGGATCAATTAAAGGTCTATGCATTCCAAAAAGTGATAAAGTAAATTTCTCAAGAAAATATATTGATGAACTTCAAGAATCCGCAAAAACTTATGGAGCTAAAGGGTTAGCTTGGATAAAAGTTGGTGAAAACAACACCTTATCTGGTGGCGTTTCAAAATTCTTTGCAGGTTTAGAAAGTGAAGTAATCTCATACTTTGGGGCAACAGAAGGTGATTTAATTGTTATGATAGCTCATAACTCTTGGAAAAAATGTTGTACTAGTTTAGGCGCTGTTAGATCAAAAGTTGGTAAAGATTTAGATTTAATTCAACCAGGTTTTAAATTCTGTTGGATTATTGATTTCCCTCTATTTGAATTTAACGAAGAGGAAAATCATTGGGAAGCAGCACACCATATGTTTAGTATGCCTCAAGCTGAATACCTAGATACTTTAGAAGAAAATCCTGGTGCAGTAAAAGGTGACTTATATGACTTAGTCTTAAACGGTTATGAAGTAGCTTCAGGTTCAATTCGTATTCATGATGTAGAATTACAAAAGAAAATCTTTAAAATTTGTAACTTTAGTGAAGAAGAAGCTGAACAAAAATTCGGATACTTATTAGAAGCATTTAAATATGGAGCTCCACCTCATGGAGGAATTGCTCCTGGAATTGATAGAATGGTAATGATTATGGCGGAAGAAACATCAATCAAGGAAGTAATAGCATTCCCTAAAAACACTGCTGCTACATCTCCTATGGATGATTCTCCATCATATGTTGACGATCAACAATTATCTGATCTCCATTTGAAAGTTGTTTATCCGGAAAAGAAAGATAAATAATTTTAATATTACTGGGGTATCAAAGCTGATACCCCTTATTATTTTATAGGGCTAAAAAAATGGCTAAAACAATTGAAGAAAAAACAGTAAAACATATTAGCACAACAAGTATTATGGCTAATTTAGTTTTATCAGCATTTAAATTTTTTGCGGGTGTCTTTGGACATAGTGAAGCATTGGTAAGTGACTCAATACATTCATTATCAGATGTATTCTCAACTATAATTGTAATAATTGGTATCAGAGTTGCTAGTAAGGAACCAGATAAAAACCATCAATATGGTCATGAACGATTTGAAAGCGTTACCGCTATATTATTATCAATTGTTTTAGCAATAACAGGCTTTGGTATTGGACTTAGTGGCTTTAATAAAATTATTGAAAAGAGCTATTTAAATGCTCAAATACCTACTACTATTGCATTAGTTGCTGCATTAACTTCAATAATTGTAAAAGAAAGTATGTATTGGTATACAAGATTTGGAGCAAAAAAAATCAATAGTGGAGCTTTAATGGCAGATGCTTGGCACCATAGATCGGATGCTTTATCTTCAGTTGGTTCTCTTATCGGTATTATTGGAGCGAAAAACGGATTTCCAATTCTTGACCCAATTGCAACTCTAGTTATTTGTATATTCATTTTAAAAGCTGCCTACGATATTTTCAAAGATGGAATAAATAAAATGGTTGACACCTCCATTCCTAGTAAAGTACTAGATAGCATAAGAAATGAAGTAATGGAAGTTGAAGGTGTTATAGATATAGATTTATTAAAATCTAGACAATTTGGAAATAAATGTTATATAGATGTTGAGATATCAGTTGATGGAAACTTAAAACTATTTGCAGCTCATGAAATTGCAGCAAAAGTTCATAACAATATCGAAACAAAATTCCCGAATGTTAAACATTGTATGGTTCATGTTAACCCATATAATATTGATAACAAAGATTAAAGACTTTTATTTAAAATTACCATATGAACATGGTCTTCCCATTTTCCATTTATTTTTAAATATTTTTTGGCAAGACCTTCTTCATTAAACCCATTTTTTTGTAAAACTTTTAATGATCTTATATTTCTTGGCATAACATTAGCTTCAATTCTATGTAATTTCAAAGTATTAAAAGCAAAATTGACAACTTCTTTTACGGCAAAAGACATATATCCTTTATTTAAAAAGTCTTTGTCTAACCCATATCCCATAAAACAAGATTGAAAAGCACCTCTTACAATATTGGATAAAGAAATATGTCCTATAAGAAGATTATTTTCTTTTTCAAAAATATATAAAGTATATGAATCATCCTTATCCCAAGCTTCTCTATTCTTTAGTAAAACATTTGCTTGAAAATCCAAAGTAAGAAAATTAATAGGTCTTATGGGTGAATATGGAGCTAAAAAAGAATTATTTCTTTTACAATAATCCAATAATTGATTTGCAAAAAAACAATCAGGGGCTTTTAATATAATTTCATTATTTTCCATTTTTCCTCCTAAAAAGGGCTCTTTTTTATAAAAAAAAATTCTAGAGTTGATAGTATAGCTTTTTACAAGTATTATTACTATACAAATAATTAAGCGTTGTAAAAGAAACATACCAGCACTTAGCTGAAAGCCTTAGACAGCCTCTAGGAGAAAAGTATGAAATATAAAAGAATATTTACAATCGTTATCGATTCACTTGGCGTTGGAGCTATGCCTGACTCAAAAGAATATGGGGATGTTGGAGTCAATACTCTATCTCATATTTCTGAAAGTGTAGATTCCTTTAAGATTCCTAATTTACAAAAATTAGGATTAGCAAATATATGCAAATTAAAACAAGTCGAACCTGTAAAAAAACCACTCGCATATTATACAAAACTTGCTGAAAAAAGTCTTGGAAAAGATACAATGACAGGTCATTGGGAAATGATGGGTCTTCATATAACTAGCCCCTTCCAAACTTTTACTGATACAGGATTTCCCAAAGAACTTATTGAAGAATTAGAAAAAAGAACAGGCCATAAAGTAATTGGAAACAAAAGTTCAAGTGGAACCGTAATCCTCGATGAGTTAGCAGAAGAAGAAATTGCAACAGGAAATATGATTGTTTATACCTCTGCAGATTCTGTTTTACAAATTTGTGGAAATGAAGAAACCTTTGATTTAAAAGAACTTTATAGATGTTGTGAAATTGCAAGGGAATTAACACTTAGAGATGAATGGAAAGTTGGAAGAGTTATCGCAAGACCTTATTTAGGAAGAAAAAAAGGTGAATTCAAAAGAACTGCTAATAGACATGATTATGCTCTAAAACCTTATGGAAAAACAGCATTAAATGTATTAAAAGAAGAAAACTTAGATGTTATTTCTGTTGGAAAGATTTTTGATATTTTTGATGGAGAAGGATTAACCGAATCAAATAAATCTAAAAGTTCAGTTCATGGTATGGAACAAACAATAGAAATTGCAAAAAGAGACTTTGAAGGACTTTGCTTTACAAACTTAGTAGATTTTGATGCCCTATGGGGACATAGAAGGAACCCCCAAGGTTATGCACAAGAAATTGAACGCTTCGATGTAAAGTTAGGAGAATTATTAGATATCCTTAATGACGATGATTTACTAATTATTACAGCAGATCATGGAAACGATCCAACATACACAGGAAGTGACCATACTAGAGAATATGTCCCTTTCTTAGCTTATTCTACTAAAATTAAAGAACCTAAAGAATTAGAAATTTATGATACTTTTGCTATAATTGGAAATACAATTACTGATAATTTTGATGTAAAAATGCCAAAAGACACAATTGGACATTCAATTTTAAGTGAACTAAAATAATAATAAATTATATTTAAATTAAGCTGTTAAACATTAAAGTTTACAAAAATCTTTTGGCTTTGATTTTAACAGCTTATTCTTTTATTGGATCAATTACTCTATAATCACCAACCATTTTGCTAACAGCTCTTTTATGAGCATTTTCACAACCATTAAAAGGTTTATCTCTGTTTTCACTTTTATATTTTTGAGTTAACCAAAGAACATCATCAGCGATTCTATCTAAATTTCTTATTTCAATTTCAGTTAAGTATTTTATAAATGTGGCACCATCTTTTGCCCCTAATACATCAACTGCATTATTAATTAATTCATTATAATGGTGTAAACAAAACCCTTTACTTTCTGCTAAAGCTTTTTTAAAGTTTTCTTCATGAAAAGCCATATATATAATTGTATAAAGATATCTGTTTAATCTATCTTGCATCTGAGAACAAATAAGGCAACCCTTTTCTCTATCTAATAGCTCTTTTTCAAAATCTTTTATAGCATTATTAGTTTTTCTTCCAGGTTTAACATTTAATAGATTATTAAAAGATTTTTTTAATTTGTCCCTACTTTGCGCCAAATAAGTATCACATATTAAAGCTAAACCTTGAGGCTTATTTGCTTTACTTAATTCTTGGAAATGATAGAAACAAAATCCATGTTCATTTACTTTTACTCTAGTTTCAGGATTCATTACAGAAGAACCTAAATAAAAATCAATTCCATGTTTTTCCGCTTCATTCATCAAAGAACACAAAAAACATTCATCATCTTTTTCTAAAGCATCCCAAACAGGAATTGTCTCTAATTTATATTTTGGTTTACTCATTTATTATTTTATCCGCTAATATATTTGCTTACAACATTAGGATAGTTTGTTATAATCCCTTCAACTTCCCAATCTACACAATTCATCAAATCCTTCATTGAATTTACTGTCCAAGTATTAACTTTAATATTGTGATCTTTGCATTCTTGAACAACTTCTCTAGTTAAAGTTTTTACATCAGGATGGTAAGCATTCATGTTTAATTTAGTAGCATATTTGCCAATGTTTATAATTCCAGAAGAATCAACCAACAAACCACAAGGTATTGTTTTGTCAATTTGCTTTGTAATTATCGTTGAACTATGATTAAAAGAAGAGATTATAACTCTATCCAATAAATTATACCGTTTTAAAGTATTTATGACCTTTTCTTCAATATTGTCGTAATATATCAAGTTTGTCTTTAATTCAATATTTGTAATAACATTTTTATCTTTTACATATTCGCAATATTCATCAAAAGTAGGTATGGATTGTTTTGGATACAAATCATTAAAAATATAATTAGCATTTAACGCTTTTATTTCATCAAGTGTTTTATCTTTTATAAAACCAACTCCATCTGTTGTTCTATCAACTTTTTCATCATGAATTATCACTAAATTATCATCTTTTGATAAATGAACATCCAATTCAATCCTATTACAATTACAATCTTCAATTGCTTTTGAAAAAGCAATCATTGTATTTTCTGGATACATTCCAGAAAAACCTCTATGAGCATATACATTTATTGACATTTATCGCCTCTAAAAATTGGGAGCTGTTATCACTAACAACTCCCTAAATAATTTTATTTTTATTTAATTAGAGCTTGAGCTTTTTCAGCAATATTCTCAGCTGTAAAACCAAAGGTCTTTGCTAGGTAGTCTAGTTTTCCGACTTCTCCAAATCTTTCTCCAACATTTACAAAGTCCATCTTTACTGGATTTGTCTTTGCTAGATAAGCTGAGATCATCTCTCCTATTCCACCACTGTATCTTCCATTCTCACATACTAATATCTTCTTACAGCGTTTTGCTACTTCATCTATTAAGTCTGTGTCTAATGGTCTTATTGTATGTAAATCTACTAATGTTGCATCTATTCCTTTTTCTTTTAGAATATCTAATGCTCCACTTGCTGCATCTACCATTGTCTGGCCACTTGCTATTATTGCTACATCTTTTCCTTTGCTTAACTCGATTCCCTTTCCTAACTCTATCTTTGTTCCTACTGGGTATCTATGTGTTACACCTTTTCTTGCGGATCTTATATAGCTTGTCTTCCCATTTTCATACACTTGTCTTATTAATTCATACATACTCTGTGCATCTGATGGGTCTATTATTACTACCCCTGGTACTTGTCTCATTAATGCTATATCTTCAAATGGCATATGTGTTCCACCATTTAATTGTGCTGTTATTCCAGGGTCTGATCCTATTAGGTGTATTACTTGATGGGCATAGCCTACTGATATGAAGAATTGGTCAAAGGTTCTTCTACTTGCAAAACATCCAAAGGTGTGTGCAAATGGTGTTAATCCTACTGATGATAATCCTGCTCCTACTCCTATCATATTTGCTTCTGCTATTCCACAGTTGAAAAATCTTTCTGGATATTTATCTTGGAAGCTTTTTGAGCCTATACAACTTGCTAAGTCTGCATCTAGCATTACTACATCTTCATTCTCACTTGCTAAATCATTTATTGCTGCCATTACAGCATCTCTCATATTCTTTATATCGCTTGTATCTCTCATTAGTTAACTCCTTCTCTTTCTCGAAGTTCTTCTACTGCTTTCTCTGCTACACTTTCATCATATGCTATACTATGGTTCGCAGTTGTGCCTTCTCCTGGGATAAAGCCATATGATTTAATTGTATCTAATACTATCATTGATGGTCTATCTGTTACTTTCTTTGCCTTCTCTATTGCTAAAGCTATTTCTCTAAAGTCATGTCCATTTATCCTTTGTACATGCCAGTTAAAGCCTAACCATCTTGTATCTATGTTATCCATAGTTACTACATCTTCTGTATATCCATCTAGTTGCAATTTGTTTAAGTCTGTAAAAGCTATTAGATTTCCAAGCTTCCATTGGGCTGCTGTTTCTGCTCCTTCCCATATCTGGCCTTCTTGGCTCTCTCCATCTCCTATTACTACATATGTCCTCGCATCTATCTTCTTTATCTTTTGTCCTAATGCTATTCCTACTGCTGCTGAGAACCCTTGTCCTAAGGATCCTCCTGTAAAGTCTACTCCAGGAGTCTTTGTCATATCACAATGGCTTGGTAGTTTTGTTCCACCTTGGTTCAATGTTAATAACCATTCTTCTGGGAAGTATCCCTTACTTGCTAAGGTTGCATATACTGCTGGTCCTGCATGTCCTTTTGAACATACAAACCTATCTCTGTCTTCTTTCTTTGGATCTTTTGGATCTATTCTTAATTCTTCATAGTACAAATATGTTAATAACTCTACTATCGACATACTTCCACCTATGTGTCCTGAGCCAAAATGTCCAATTTCTCTTATTGTCATTTCTCTGATTTTTAAAGCTTGTTGCTTTAAGCTTTTGACATCCATGGTTTTCTCCTAATTTTTTATTTTTTCTAATTTTTTATTTTTATTTTTAAACCTAAATAATATTAATCTATAAAAAAATTATAATTTTATAAAAACCTCTTTAATTAAAGTTATTTAAGCATAAAATTACACTATTTTCTGTTCGCAAATTATAACATAAAAGAAAAATCATGCAAATAAAGACATATAACATAATCAATAATTAATTATATATTATATAAAATAAGAGTTTTTATTGAACTAAAAAACTTGTAGTGAATTATCAATTTTGATACAATACCAACATTGAAAAATTATCAATATCAGGAGATATAACTATGAGAATGAGCAAAATGTTTTCTAAAACTTTAAGAGAAGCTCCAAGTTCTGCAGAAAGTAAAGGTTATGAATATCTTTTAAGAGCAGGCTTTGTACAACAAATGGGAGCTGGAATCTTTTCTCTCTTGCCTTTAGGCTATAAAACAAACTCTAAAATTGAAAAAATTATTAGAGATGAAATGGACCAAATTGGTGGTCAAGAAATTTTAATGCCTGTAGTTAATCCCGCTGATATTTGGAAAGAAACAGGAAGATACTATAGCATCGATAAAGAAATGAGTCGTTTTAATGATAGAGCTGATAGAGACATGGTGCTTGCAATGACTCACGAAGAAGATGCAACTGCTATTGCAAGACAAGAAATTGGTTCTTATAAACAATTACCTCAACTTATTTATCAGATCCAAACAAAATGGAGAGATGATGCTAGACCTAGAGCTGGTTTAATTCGTGTAAGAGAATTTACTATGAAAGATAGTTATAGCTTCGATAAAGATATTGATGGCTTAAACGAACAATACAAGGAACACTATTCATCTTATTTTAGAATCTTCTCAAAAGCTGGCTTACCAGTAATTGTAGTAGGTGCTGATTCAGGCATGATGGGAGGAAAGGTTTCTCATGAATATATGTATTTATCCCCTATTGGAGAAGATACAATTATTACCTGTGATGAATGTGACTACACTGCTAATAGACAAGTTGCTGAATTTAAAAAAGAATATTTTAAAGAAGAAGAAAAAGAAATTGAAAAAGTATTAACTCCAGATTGTAAAACAATTGAAGATTTATGCAATTTCTTAAAAATTGAAAAAAGACAAACTGCAAAAGCTGTATTTATGGTAGGAACATTTATAAACGATAAAACAGGCGAAGAGGAAGAAAAATTAATTGTAGCTATAATTCGTGGAGACTTAGATGTTGAAGAAAACAAATTACAAAAAGCTGCAAAAGCCAATTCTTTAAGACCTGCTCATGAAGAAGAAATTTTAGCTGCTAAAATGGTTCCAGGCTATGGTTCTGCAATTAATTGTGATCCAAAAGCAATAATAATAGTTGATGACTCAGTTAAGAAAAGCAACAATTTAGTAGCTGGTGCAAATGAAAAAGGATATCATCTATTAAACACAAACTATGGAAGAGACTATAAAGGAATCGTTGCTGATATAGCAAGTGCAAAAGCTGGGTATACTTGTCTATGTGGTCATAAATTGAAAGAAAACCGCGGTATTGAAGTTGGTAATATTTTCCAATTAGGTACAAGATATAGTGAAGCTATGAATTGTTACTTCACAGATATTGATGGAAAGAAAAAACCTGTAATTATGGGATCTTATGGAATCGGTGTTGGTAGATTCTTAGCTTGTTTAGCTGAAGAATACAATGATGAAAAAGGATTAAAACTTCCAATTACCATTGCTCCATATCAAGTACATTTAATCAATCTTATTAAAGATACTTCTATCGGAGAAAAAATATATAAAGAACTATCAGATGCTGGTGTTGATGTTCTTTATGATGATAGAAAAGAAAGTCCTGGTGTAAAATTCAATGATGCTGATTTAATTGGGTTACCTATTAGAATCACTCTTGGAAACAGAAGTGTTAAAGAAGGAAAAGCAGAAGTTAAATTCAGAAGCAATCTTGATGAAAATCTACTTTTTGATTTAGATACTCTAACACAAAAAGTAATTGAAACTATTGATTCATTAACAAAAGACATTAATGATAAGATTATTCACAAAGAATTAAGTTTATAATTTTTTATTTTTAATATTTATCTCTTCTAATTTAATTATTGGAAGAGATTTTTTTAACATATTGCAAACTTCTCCCTTATTATTTTCCTACAAATTATCAAAATTTTATATAATTTTTTAGATAATTTGCTTATTTAAGCATTAATGATATAAATTTGTAGTATTATTTATTTATTTCATATTGACTTATTCAAACATATAACATACTATAACAACTGTAAGTGAGAAATTTCATTTTCACTAACACGTCTCTAATTACTTTTATTGACAACACAAATAAGCACAACAAAAAAAGCAGTATTTTTAAATATTGCTTTTTTTGTCTCAAAATAAAACCGACCAAATTTGGTCGGTATATTTTTTTATAAGTTAATATCTAGAAATCTCTTATTCTATTTCACAAAACTTAAGCTCCTAGCTTTTCTAAAGTGTTAATAACATAAGTTCTATTTATTTCTTTAGCATGATCTAAAGCACTTTTATTTTGATAATCTATAGCTTTAACATCAGCTCCTTCTTTAATTAGAGCAGTTACAATTTTTGTTTCTTTGTTTCCGTTTACTGCCATAATTAAAGGAGTTTCTCCTAAATAATTTTTCCCATTCACATCACATCCTGCTTTAATTAAAGCAGAAATGATTTTTGGATTAGTACTATTATTAGCAGCTAAATGAAGCGCATTAGATTTAAATTCTGGTTCTACAGCTTCTAAATCTGCCCCAGCGCTAATTAATGCATTCAAAACTACTACAGCAGAGTTGTTTTGAGCTGCAAGTAATATTGGGGTTAAGCCCCATTCATTTGCACAATTAACATCAGCACCTTTTTTTATCAAATCTTTAATTTCTTTAGCTTTTGTAGCTTCTTGAGCTGCAATTAACAATTCTTTGTTTAATGCATCAACTTTTTTTGCCATGTGTATCTCCTGTTATGCTAGAAATTAACTTATTTACTTGCATTATCATTAATTAAGAAGTTTTTGTAAAGACACCAAGATGTTATAGAGTTCTTTTCCAAACATCTATAGGATTGATTTTCATTCTTACTAAACAATAAATGTAACCAAATAATAAACCAGCAAGATGAGTTAAATGAGCTACTCCACCGTTTACACCAGAAATTTGACTAAACAATTCAATTACAAAAAACAATAAGATTAACAACGGAGCTCTAATTGGCAAAATCCCAAAAATATAAACTCTTGCAAAAGGGAAAAAGACTGCAAACAATAATAAAATTCCGTATACTGCACCAGATGCGCCTAATAATATAGCATTTTGTCCAGCAATATAATAACTAATAAAACTAAAAATACCTGACAACGTTCCAATTAATAAATAATAAAGCAAGAATTCTCTTGAACCTAATCTTTTTTCTAAAGCCTGTCCAAAAATAAATAGCGAAAGCATATTAAATAAAATATGTGTAAAATTACTATGAACAAACATATATGTAAATACTTGGTATACATAACCATGCAATACAAAACTAGGAATCATAGATAAATAATATACTCCATTAGTCCATACAAAAGCAGTTAAGATATAAACTAAAACGTTTATACCAATAAGATATAGAGTAACATTTGAATAAGTATATTTAAATTTTTTATTTAATAAGTTCATTTTCATAATCATAAGATATATATGCAAAAAAATAACGTCAACAATATTCCCAAAAAAACATTAATTCTATATATTATGATTCTACATAATTCTACACACGGAAACCCTTTCTTTTGGTACGTATTATGCTTATTTTAATATATAGATAATTATTTTTTTCATATAAAATAAAAACTCCCATTGAAGCAATAGAATAAATCTCTCTCCAATTCTATTGCTTCTTTTATTTTTTAACTGTGAAAAAATTGCACAAATTTTACATTTTTGAAAAAAATATACAGTAAAAGTCATATTTTTTTTTAAGAAATCATTGATTTAACTATAAATTTAGAAGTTTTATAAGTTGGCACGCTTATTGCATGTATATAATCAAACAGAGTAGATTTTTTCAACCTCCTTTTTTAAGTGTGATTTATAGATGTTAACAAACCTCTCCCACCCCCTTGTTAACATCTATATTTTTTTTGTCTCACAACTGTGAAAATTTTTCCCATTTTTTATTTTAGTGAAAATATTACACATTTATTTTTTAAGTAAAAACTAATTTAATTTACTAAACCTTCATTTAAAGCCCACCAATAACCATTTCTTTTTTTTGGCACGCTTATTGCATACTAATTAATGTAAAAACAGAGCAACAGTTTTTTTCAACCTCCTTTTTGGACGCCGATTCTCTCCTTTTATTCGGCGTCTTTTTTTGTGCCTTTATCTCGATTTAATATTCCTTTTTTGATACAATTTAATTATGGCTAAAACGAGAAGAGATAAAGCAGACTTTTATACAAAGCAAGCTCACAAAGAAGGATATCCCGCTAGATCAATTTATAAACTTGAAGAAATCCAAGCAAATAACAATATTATAAAACCCGGAAATAAAGTTCTTGATGTTGGAGCCGCACCAGGGTCTTGGACTTTATATACACATAACAAGCTAATAAAAAAACAGGGTTCAATAGTTGCGGTAGATTTAAACCCATTAAACTTAAATCCTATCCCTCCTACTGTTACATTCTTTCAAGGAGATGCTTTTAGTAAAGAAATTAGGGCTAAATTAATTGAGCTAGGTCCATACGATGCAATTATAAGTGATGCAGCTCCTATGACAATAGGAAATAGAAGTGTAGATACAGCTAGAAGTGAAAATCTTGCTGAGCAAGTTTTAATATTGGCTATGGAACAATTAAAAACACATGGGAATTTAGTTATTAAAATTTTCCAAGGTGGAGGACAACAAGAAATTTTAAAAAAGATGAGGACTCTTTTTACTAAAGCAAAAACAACAAAACCAAAAGCTTGTAGAAAAGATTCTTTTGAAATTTTCTTAATAGGTTTAGATAAAAAATAAATCTCTCAAGTATTTTATTACTCAAGAGATTTTATTAGTTTTTAATTTTCTTTATCAAAATGAACATCCAATTGTGGGAAAGGAATAGAAACACCCTTTTCTCCCAATTTTCCAACAACTTGAGAATGGAATCTCCAATATACCTTCCAATAATCTTCTGGTTTTACCCAAGGTCTCAATAAGAAATCTATTGAAGAATCTGAAAGTTTATGTACTTCAATAATTGGAGCTGGATCTTCTAGTACTTCAGGATATGATTTTAGCATTTCAGTAAATGTAGCTCTACAAGCTTCTAAATCAGCATCATACGGTACACAAACAGTCATAGAAACACCACGTTTTGTAGTATATGAATAGTTTGTGATTGCAACACCCCAAACCAACTTATTTGACATTGTAATTCTTTTGCCATCCGGAGTATTTAAAGTAACGCACATTAAATCCATTGATGCGACCGAGCCAGATAAGGAACCAACTTCAATATAATCGCCTTTTCTAAAAGGTTCATTTAAAACAAGCATAGCGCCTGCAAAGAAGTTAGAAAGAGAATCTTGAAAAGCTAAACCTAAAACAACACCTGTTACTCCAAGACCAGCAATTAATGGCCCCATATTAATTCCAATTTGTTGAAGAAAAGTTAATATTATTAATATCCAACCAAGAACTGAAATAATTTTTAAAATATAAGAAATCATTAATTCACTTAATTTCTTAGATCTATTTAGTACAGCTCTTAATGAACGTAAAACAATCTTTAAAACTATCCAAGCTATAATTACAATTAATAGCCCTGATAAAAAACTTATACTAAAGGCTTTAAACCCTTGGTTTTGCCAAAATTTAATTGCGTCAAAAAAACTTTCAGTAATTGAAGGTTCTACAGCTTCTGCAGCTAAAACAAATAATGCGTTCATAAAAATTATCCTTTTATAATAGTATTTTTTCTTTATTATACATAATTTTTATAAAAAACAAATAAAAAAAACTATTGCAAAAAAGAAGTTTAACTTTCTTTTTGTACAATAGTTTATAATAATTAAATAATTATTACCTATTTAACTAATAATTTATTTAATTGTTTTGTGAATTCTACAGGATCTTTTGGCATTACACCTTGAGATAACATTGCTTGGCCTAATAAAACTTCACTTAAGTTCTTATTATATTCCTCATCATCACTGTTAACAATTTTCTTAACAATCTCATGATCACAATTTACTTCTAAAATTGGCTTTGATTCTGGAATATCAGTTTGTCCCATTTGTTTCAAAATTTGTTGCATTTGTACACTTGGGTCATTTTCATCAACAACAACAATTGCTGGAGAATCAACTAAACGAGAGGAAGCAACAACATTACTTACTTTATCACCTAAAGCTTTTTTAATCTTTTCAATAATGTTTTTATCTTCTTGAGAATCTTCTTTGGTTTCTGCTTCGTCTTTCAAATCATCTACAGCACCACTCTTATTAATAGCTTTTAAAGGAATATCTTTATAATTAGCAATTGAACCAATGATAAAATCATCAATATCATCAGCCATAATTAATACTTCATATCCTTTTTTCTTATATGCTTCTAATAATGGGCTTGATTTCAAAGTTTGTTCTTTTCCGCCAGTAATATAATAAATGCTTTTTTGTCCATCTTTCATTCTTTCTTTATACTGAGCAAATGAAACATAACCCTCTTCTGTAGAAGATTTAAATCTAACTAAATCTAATAAGGTATCTCTGTTAGCATAATCACTGTACAACCCTTCTTTTAAAGGTCCATTATATTGTTCAATAAATTGTGCATATAATTCTGGATTATTTTCTGAGATTTTCTTAAATTCACTTAATAATTTCTTAACACTAGCATTTCTAATAGTGCTCATTACTCTATTTTGTTGCAAAATTTCTCTTGATACATTCAAGGGTAAATCTTCACTGTCGATAACACCTCGAACAAATCTTAAATATGTTGGCAACAATTCTTTATCATCATCAGTTATATAAACTCTTTTTACATACAATTTTACGCCAGGTTTATAATCTGCATACTTCATATCAAAAGGAGCTTTTGCAGGAACATAGAATAAAGTTGTATACTCTGTTACCCCTTCAGCTTTTACATGGGTATAGAATAAAGGATTTTCACTATCACTATAATTATTTTTGTAGAATTCATTATATTCTTCTTCTTTTATAGAACTTTTATTCTTTCTCCATAAAGCAGTACAACTATTTACTTGTTCAACTTTATGTTCAATAGTTTTTATGGGATTTCCTTCATCATCTTTCTTTTTATCATCATAGTTTTCTTGGTCATAACTTAAATAAATAGGGTAAGCGATATGGTCACTATACTTTTTAATTAAATTTTGTATTTCCCAACGATTAGCATACATCTTTCCTTCATCATTCAAATGAACGATTAAAGTTGTACCTTGTTCATCTCTAGTTGATTCTTCAATTGTATAATTACCCTCACCAGTGCTTTTCCAAATATAGGCTTGATCTTCACCAGCTTTCTTTGTAATTACTTCAACTTCTTTAGCTACCATAAATGCGCTATAGAAACCAACACCAAATTGCCCAATTAAATTATTGTCTTTCTTTAAATCATCACTTAATGCAGCTAAAAACTTTTTAGTACCACTAGATGCAATTGTACCTAGATTATCATTCAAATCATCATGACTCATTCCAAGACCATTATCTTTAATTATTAAAGTTGCATTTTCACCTTCAGTGAATTCAATATCAATTCTTGGATCAAATTCATAATTTTTTAACTTTTCGTCAGTTAAAGATAAATATTTTAATTTATCTATTGCATCTGATGAATTTGATACTAATTCTCTTAAAAATATTTCTTTATTTGAATAAAGAGAATGAATGATTAATTGTAATAATTGAGAAACTTCTGTTTTAAATTTTTTCTTTTCCACTTTTTCCTCCAGAAGAACTATATATTCTTTTTAAAATAATTAAATTCCTTTAAAGAAAATACAAAAAAAAATTATAATCGGCAACCAAAAGACAAAAAAAAATACCGCTCAACCAAAGGGAAAAGCGGCAACCTCCTATTTGATTCTACACAATTAGAATCTTAATACCTATGTGCTGGGTCAATCACTATAGATATGAACAACGACAGTTATTATTATTACATAACTTTTATATTCTGTAAAACATTTTTTTAATATTTTTTATTCCAGCAAAAATAAATAAAAAATTTGCTAAATAAAAAATAAATACTTAGTAAAACTTTATTCACACGAGCACACAAAAATTAATAATATTATAAGGAAAATATGTTTGTATAAGTATAAAATAGTATCAATTTTATACTATATTTTAATTTTATGGTAAAAAAAAATCTATTCATATGTCTTATATTATTTTACTATTACAAATTAGTTTTTTTTGTAATTAAAGCATTTTAACATATAATAAATAGCTATAATTTTTATAGATAAAATTTTTTTATGATGTAATAAGTACATAATAAGCTTTGAAATTTTAATTATTTTATTGACAAACCTCTTACATTTGTCAAATGTTATATGTTATAATTAAGTTGAAAATAATAGAAAAAGGAACTAAAAATGTTAATACCACCTATTACAAACGAAACAAAATCAACTCAAATCGCAACTAAGCTTGAAGAGATGATTCTTTCAAAGAAATACAAAGCTGGTGAAACCCTTCCAAGCCAACATGAACTTGCACAACAATTCGCTGCTTCAAGCAGATCTGTTAGAGAAGCTTTTAAAAATCTCGAAGCAAAAGGATTGATTCAAGTTAGCCAAGGAAAACGAGCTCTAGTAAAAAGTAATAACTTGGATCAATTTGTTGAATCTTTATCAATGTCTATGTTGTCAAAACAAGTCCCTGATAAAAAATTATTAACAGACTTAATGCAAGTTAGAACTACTATGGAGGTTTCTGCAACTAGAGAATTATCAAGAAGCCCTTCTAGAATGTTAATTGTTAGATCTCTTGGCCGTTGTGTTACTAAAATGGAAAATGCAATCCCAATATTAGAAGAAAACCCTAAAGATGCTGAAGCATTAAGAACGTTCACTCAAAGTGACTTTGAATTTCATACAACCTTAATTAAATCTAATGATAACATAATATTAACATCAATTTATGAAAATTTGTCACCACAACTTTATGCAGCATTAGAAAGAATAAAAGAAAGTTTAACAGAAAAGAAGAAAAAAGTTAATGAATACAGATACTTAGTTGATGCCTTGGAAAACGGACAAACTGATTTAGCTGTTGCTTTAACTTTAGTTAACTTAACAAACATTTCAGATAAATTTGAAGATTTAAAATTCTAACAAATAAGACATAAAAGACAAACACCTCAAAAATGAGGTGTTTTTTTATTAAAAAAATAGATGTTCAACCAAAATTTTCACACCAATTATTATTAAAATCAAACCACCAAAAATTTCTGCCATCTTTTCAAACTTTGTTCCAAATTTATAACCAATAAATACACCAAGATAAGATATAACAAATGTAATAACGCCAATTATTATTGCAGAATCTAAAATATGAATTTCAGGCATCAATGCAAAAGTAATTCCAACGGCTAAAGCATCAATACTTGTAGCGATAGCTAATATAAAAATTCTTTTTATTTTATAAAGATTTACATCACAACATTCTATTTTTTGTTTTTCGAAGGCTTCTATCAACATTTTACCACCGATAAATGAAAGTAAAATAAAAGCAATCCAATGATCTATAAACATAATATATTTTGCAAAAGAACTTCCTAATATCCATCCGATAACTGGCATCAAAAATTGAAAACCGCCAAAAAAAACAGCTATTAACAAGGCATATTTTTTTTCGAATTTATTCATACAAAGTCCTTTACTAATTGATGCAGCAAAAGCATCCATTGCAAGCCCTATTGCAATAATCACTATTTCTAAATAACCCATTTTTTCCCTCTGTTTAATAAAACATATTTATTCTAACAAGAATAACAAAAAAACACAAAACACAAAATATCTATATATTATTTTTCCTAATTTTTTAACAAATAATATAATTTTATGATATACTAAATTAAATAAGTACAGGAGGTTTGCGAATGAAAAGATGTTCAATCATTATTCATAGTGTAAATGGAAATTGCTTTATTATGGGTCAATATCTACAAGAATTATTAATCGAAAGAAGTTGTGATGCTAGACTTTATAGAGTAGCGGATGACGATTTACACATTTGGGCAAACAAGTTAGAAACAGCAAATGACTTTCTAGAAGATATATTGGCATTGCCAATTGCAAATACATCAACTTTGAAAAAAAGCGAAATGGTAATTTTAGGAACCCCTACTTTATTTGGGAACGTAAGTGCGGAAATGAAAGCCTTTTTAGACTCAACCTTCGCCCTTTCTGAAAGCAGAGATTTAGATTCAAAATTCTTCGCTTGTTTTACTAGTTGTACACATTCTACATGTGAAGGTGCTCATGCAATAGATTCTATGTTATTATGGGCTCAAAATATGGGTATGTTACATATTCCTTTTGGAGTTCATACTGAAATTGATTCAGATAATCAACCTGTTGCAGGATTAGTCCATTTAGCAGGTAAAGAAAATTTAATTAGACCTAGTCAAAAACTAGGTACTGTTATGGAAGTATATGCAGATACTTTAGCTGCCTATATTCAAGAATAATCTTTTTAAAGATAAATGATTTATAAACTGCTGGGTATGAACAGGTACATATCATTAAAACAGCAGTTTATTTTTTCTTAAAAAAGTCCAAAACTCGATTAAAGAATCTACTCCAAAAGCCTTTACCAAATCTAAGCTTATAATCTAATGTAGCACTCTCAATTGAGACTTGTTGAGAATTACTCATATTCTTTAAGTTATCCCAATGCCTTACAATCCAAATATATAAGTCCCCTTCAGTATTCCCTGGGAATGAGGCTAATAAGTTTAATTTACGACATTCTTTTATAATTGGATAATAAACATTTTTGTACCAACTTTTTACAGCTTTATCAAAAGAAATCTCTTCTTTACTTGATTCATTCATATAATATTTATGAACATTTATATGATTTAATACTTCTGGGTACATACCTGAAGCTGAAAAAACTATTTCATCAATAGGAATTAAGTCATTAAAATTATACTGACTTAAAAATTCTTTACGTTCAAAATCAATAACTTTTTTTCTTAAGTCTCTCATTGTCATCCCTTTTTTCAAAGGAATTTGAGAATCTAATTCTACAACTTCTGCATCAATAAATTGTGCACCTTGGCTTTTAGCAACAGAAACTCTATGATTCCCATCTCTAACAAAATACCATTGTCCTAATTTATAAACACTAATAGCGGGTAAATCTATAAATTGTAAATGGGCTTTATCAATACTTTTCCATCTTTCTTTTAATAGTTCTTTCTTAGGATAAAAGGCTTTTGAAAAATCTCTATAACGACCTTCACTTCCAATAATATTTTTTATTAAAATTGATTTTATTCCTAAATATGACTGACTTCTAGGTTTAATTAATTCTGTAACTTCATATAAAGACAATAAATCAGAATTCTCCCATTTTAATTTAGAAAGTAATACCTGAATTCTAGCCCTATTTTTTGCCTTTTCAAAATTTTCTTCTGCTTGAGTATTAATATTTAGCTCACTCATATTTATTCCTTACTATCCTTTTTTATATCACCAAGCTTTTCATCTTTTAAAAGATAAGATTTATATACATTAATTACCTTAGTTTGTCTATATACTACTTTTCTTCGTGCATTAGAATCTATTAAGTGTACATGTCCATGCAATAAATATCTAGGTTTAAAAAAATCCATAAACGTTAAAAGGCTTGAAAATCCTCTATGACAGTTATCTTTGTCATCATTATATCCTAATGGAGGTGCATGTGTAACTAAAATATCCAAATATCTACCATATTTAATTTTATTAATCAATAATTTTGGAATTAATTTAAAAATTCTTCTGCTCATTTGTAATTCAGAATACTGGTGTAAACCTCTATTATATTTATAGGTACCACCTAAACCTGCAATAAGTAGTCCAGTTTTTTTATCACGAAAAACCTTTCCATCAATACATTCACCAGCATAAACACCATTATAACTCTGATGTAAATCTGAGACTTTATCATATTTTTTAGGTTCCATATAACGAGAAAAAGCTTCCAAATTATGATTTCCAAAAACGAAAAATAAAGGCTTATTCAAAGAAGAAATAATAAATTCATAGTAATCTATAGATAAATCTCCAGCACCTATTACTAAATCAACATCTTTAAAATGATCTTTTACATGTGAAGAATAAACCAATCTATCTTTATCATCTGAAATGCATAATATGTTCATTGAGTCCTCTTTTTAAAATATTTTACAACATCTAAAAGTATTTTTACAGTAAATAAATATATTTTATGCACATAAGCTTACATTTAACATATCATAAAAATTAATTATGGACGTTTATAACTTCTTATTGCATAATATTAATAAGAAATTTGAGGAATCATCAATAAATGGAAAGAAAACACACTAGACCAGAATGGGTAAAAAATTTTAAAAAACCTACTGCAACAGAAATAAAATTCATCAATGGACATTGGTATCTTTATGAAAGAAGTTCTGTTTGGGATGCGTCAAAAGGTAAAGCAAAGAAAAAAAGTGGTAAACTTATAGGAACTATAACTGAAAATGGTCTAATTTTAAAAAAAGACAAACAAGATGTTAATGCCATTTCTTGTTTCGAATTTGGGGCCTCAAATTTTTTATATAGTTACACTCATGAACTAAAAGATAGATTAGAAACTTATTATTCTGATTATTGGAAAACAATTTATGCTTTAGTTTTAATGAAAGTTAAAGAGAATAGTGTACTTTCAGATTTTTTTACTTTGTATGAAACATCTTATTTAAAATTTAGAATTGGAAAAGTTCCATACAAAAAAGAAGAAATAAAAAAAGCAATTATATTTTTAGCCCAAGAGATTGAAAGCCTAGAGAACTTTTTTAATATTGATGAATGTAATGATTTATTGAAATACTATGAAAATTTAATTAATAAACAATTTTCTTTTGATTCATATTTCCTTGATCCTATTTCTTATAAAAATTTAGAAGATGATATTCTATTATTAAAAGAAACTTCTTTTAATAATAATAGAGAAGAAGAACTTTCTTATGGTCTAGCTATTATTAATTTTATGGCAAGTCATGTAATAACCTCAATAAAAAATAAAATTGCAGAAAAAGGTTTTTATAATACATATAGATTTGAAAATATAATCATATTATTAAAAACTATTAATGCATTTAAAATTAATAGAACTATAAAAACAACAAAGCTTTTAAAAGAAGTAGAAAAGCTTTGTTATAATCTAGATATAAATACTACAATTAAAAATTAATTGGATGTCTATTATCAAAAGCAACTTTACTTAAATACTCTTTATCCAAATGTAAACCATCAGCAATCTTTATTAATAATTGTTCAGAAACTAAATTTTGCTCGCAATACAAATATAATAGAGCTTTTTCGCTTATATTTCTTGGCAATAAAGAATTTAAATATACCTCTGAATTTTCATAATCCTTATATCTATTATAAATATTCTTATAAAGATAAGATTTCGTTAAATCATTTTTAATGTTATATAATTCTTCTATTAAAGGTTTTGTGTCCCCTCTAGCAGCTAATTCACCAAATGGCTTTAAATTATAATAAGTATATTCTTTTCCTGGTAAAAAATGATGTTTATCACATCTTGCTTCATAATCAGGTTCTAAAGATGATGATTTTTCTCTATCCCCACCTACTATAATTAATGGATCAAAATACAAAGCAGGACACTCTTTGTTATCAACTTTATAATATCTATATGTAAAGAAAGCATGTTCTAAACAATCAGGATGTTCACAATAGGCAGTCAGAGGAATAACATCAGTAGCAACGTCTAACATTAATCTTGCAGTTGAGTTAAATAAATCTCTTCTGAAATTTAATATTAAAGTAGGAAAGATAAACATAATTCCTTTATCTAAACTATTATTTCTAACAACATAAGCCAATCTTTCATCAAAGAAAGACGCTTCATCTATTATATATGTCCCAACAGTTGGATTATCTTCTATAACTTTTTCTAAGCCAAAAGAATCTTTAATTCTTGCAATATTTTTACCACAACGAACATAACCGGATCTAAAAGCCAAAGCATCTTCAGGATAATCCTGGAACCTATCAGCATCTACTTCTGAACGTATAAAAAAGACATTTCTTCGATCAATATCTTTATAACTAGTAGCTTTTTTTACAACATCACTCTTTCTTTGTGCAACATTCGCATCACGCCAAACTCTTGCAGCAAATTCAGTTTTACCAGAGCCCATGGGGCCAATTAATAAAACTCTTCTTCCTGGAAGAGTAAAATCAAAATGAGTGAAAGTATCTAGAACTTCCAAAGAAGGAAAGCCTAAACTTTTTAAGAAATCAGAAGTTTCTTCTTTATTTTTTTTAATATTCAGCATTTGAGTTCGCTCCAGTTACAATAGCCACACCACAACTAGCTCCAATTCTAGTTGCTCCTGCTTCAATCATAGCTAAAGCTTCTTCATAATTATGAATGCCTCCACTAGCTTTAACACCTAATTCTTTACCTACACTTTTTCTCATTAATGCTACATCTTCAACTTTTGCACCCCATTTAGAAAAGCCTGTAGAAGTTTTTACAAAATCAGCCCCAGCTTTTTTTGCTAGTGCACAAGCTTTGACTTTTTCTTCATCACTTAATAAACAAGTTTCAATAATTACTTTTAAAATTTTATCACCACAAACTTCTTTTAAGTTTTGAATATCCTTTAAGACTAAATCATCTTTAGATTCTTTTAGCCAACCAATATTTATAACCATATCTATTTCGTCTGCACCATCTTCAATAGCTTTCTTTGCTTCAAAAGCTTTTGCTCCTGTGCTCATAGCACCTAAAGGAAAACCAACGACAGTACAAACAGCAACATCACTATTCTTTAATTTCTTTGCACATTCTTTTACACGGCAACTATTAACACAAACTGAAGCAAAATGATATTCTAGCGCTTCATTACATAATTTACTAATCTGTTCACTTGATACATTAGCAGCAAGCAAAGTATGATCTATATAAGATGCTATATCCATAAAAATATATTAAGATTAAATCTTAATGTCCTCCATAAATTTACATAAATTAAAACAAAAATATATCTTATTTTACTCCATTGTAATAGGTAAAGCAACTAATACAAAAATTTTATATATAGATTTATTTTAGCTAACTTTTTTATATTAAAGATGTAATTCTTGACTAAATAAGAATTATATAGATAATCTTTACTCATGTTACAAAAATTTGCAGATAATTTTATGTGGGTATTAATGGTTGTTTTACTTGTTAACATTTCACAACGAAAATTAAACCACTCAGAAAAAAAACGTTTTGCAACAATCTATATTGCTGCATTATTACTATTATATAACATTATAGTTGTTATAGTATTATTAAGAGAACTTCCTATCTATTTAGGATATGTTGCTATTATAATTCCTGTTTTACTTGGTTATATCTTTAGAGATCGTGTTTGGCCTTTTAGAATTCATTGTAAAAAGTGTCACAAAAAGATGAAATTTGAAAGAATAATTGGCGGGGATGAAAATCTTTGTGAATCTTGTTGGTATGAAGAACATCCTGAAGAAGCTGAAAAGAAACAAAAAGAAGAAGAAGAAAAGCAAAAACAAATTGAAGAAGAAAATAAATTTGTTTGTCCTGATAATGTAGAAGATATAGATTGGGATGCTTGGGAACCTGAAGAAAGATGTGTTCTCTCTTATGTTAAACAAGAGGATAAAGTTCTATTAATCAATAAAAAACAAGGAATTGGTAAAGGTCTTGTTAATGGGCCTGGAGGACATATTGAATTAGAAGAAACAGCTATTGAGGCAGCATACAGAGAATTTGAAGAAGAAACAGGCTATACTACAGAAAATCTCGAATATGTTGGTACATTAAATTTCCAATTTAAAGACGGCCTTTCTATGAGAGGATATGTATATATTGGTGAAAATGCTAAAGGGGAACTAAAAGACAATGAAGAAGCAACTCCTTTTTGGTGTCCAATAGATGAATTACCTTTAGATCAAATGTGGGAAGATGATAAATTGTGGCTACAAAGAGCTTTAAATGGCGAGAAATTTGTTGGAAACTTTATCTTTGATGATGAAAAAATGCTTTCCCATCAAATAACTTTTGAATAAAATTATAGAGGCTTAAAAAGCCTCTTTTTTTATATTAAATCTTGATATCTATTTTTTACTTCTTTATTATATAAAGTATGAGTTTAAGAACACCTATTAATTCAGTTCAAAAAGAACTAGTTGTAAAAAAATCTAGATTTATATCTATTGCTACTAAAATTAACACATTAGAAGAGCTAAAAATTTTAATAAATAACACACGAAAAGAACATCCAAATGCTAATCATGTAGTTCATGCTGCAGTAATAGGCAATCAAGGGACTATTTATAGTTATAGTGATGATAAAGAACCCAAAAACACTGCAGGAAGACCGGCTTTTGAAGTTTTAAAAGGAAGTAATTTAACAAATATTGCTGTATTAGTTATCAGATATTTTGGAGGAACTCTTTTAGGTACTGGAGGGCTTGTAAAAGCTTATGGAGATAGCACAAAACTTGCTCTAAGTGAAATTGAAAGTGAAGAATTAATTAAAAAAAGTAGTTTTATTCTTAAAACCTCATATGATCGTTACGAAAAACTAAAATTGATTTTAAATGATTATAATTGCACAATTACAGATGAAATATTTGAAACCTCTGTAACAATAAAGGGAATACTTGCCTTTGATAAAACAGTCTCTTTAAAAAATGAAGTTATTGATTTTTCTAATGCTAAAGATCAAATCGATTTCACTGAATTGGATTTTTAACGTCTAGCTATTTTATTAAATTTTAAAAGATCTTCAATATCTTCTTCCTTTTCATCTTCCATAACAATAAGACTTTGATTTCCCTCATTTGTATCCTTATCAACATTATTTGCCAATTTTATTGCAATTGATATAGCTTTTTCTACAGCTTTAGGCTCAATTTTATCTGCAGTATCTTTACTAGTATGAAAATAAGAATTTTTTATTCCATTAGAAAAATCAATAGCCATCAAGGTACATGAATCAACATTTGCTCTAGATCCGCTAGCAGCATCAGTTGCACCACTTAAAAAGGGCAAAGGATGATTTTTAGCATCAAAGCCCATATCATTTGCTAATTTGACACATTTTTGGGCTAACTCTTTTGATAGAGGGCTTAAACCATTTATATCACTATCAATAAACACAAGATCTTCTGAATTATAAATACAATCAAAATTTAATTGCATTGGATTAATTAATAAGGCTTGATGTTTATCAAACCAAATGCTTGAACCTCTAACACCAACCTCTTCAGCATCAAAACTTGTAAAAATTAATCTAGTTTTTTTCAAACCCTTATTATTAGATTTTTTCCAATGAAAATATTTTGATAACTGTATTAAAATATTTGAGCTAATCAAATTATCTCCAGCACCTGGAGAACCATTATCTGAATAATAGTTTTTTATCTTAAAAACAATTGGAGAGGCTATCAATAATAAAACAATAAAAATAACAGTCGTAATTGTAGGAAATCCTAATGTAAATATCTTTTTTGTTAATAACTCAACTAATATATCAACTATATTTACAATAAAGGCAGCACCAAATAATATTAAAGGTAGTTCAACATTAAAAAAATGACCTCTTTCACCTCTATTATAGTTTAGTAATTGAGCACTGTCATGATGTGCTGAAAAAATAATAGTTTGTTCAACTTCTTCGTCTGGTTCAATTACACCATGGATATTAATTGCATTGGTAGTTTTAACCCCTTTTTCAAATAAAGGTTTATAAATTATAAATTCTCTATAAACATAATAAGCAAAAAATATATTTAACAATAATGGTAATAAAGAAAACCCAAACAATAAAAGAACTAATGAAACAACATAAACATATGGTAGAATTTTTAACCAAAGGCTAAAAGCTTTTCCTTTATGATTAAAATTTTGCTTTGAAGTAAAATCGCAAAAATCCTCCAATCTTTCACTTATTTTTTCACCACAAGCTTTACAGGCGTCACTCCCTGTTATTCTCGGGCCAAATTCATTTATCAAATTTTCTGTATCATTTATTGCATCTTCTGCTAATTTTTTTGCTTTTAAAGATTCTAAAGGAGATTTTCTATGAGTATATAAATCAGGTTTAACCAAATTTGATTCTTTAATCTGTTTTTTTGTACTAAATAATTTTGGTATTTTTAACAAATTATATTCTCCTATTATTTTACTATCATTTATTTCAAACTATGCTTATTAATAGAATAAATATTTATTAATAAAAAAACAATTAATCACTACTACATTTTTACATACAGTTTTTTTATTAATCATAAAGAAATAAGTTTAAAACTATCTTGACTAATTTTATAAGTCCCACTATATTATATTTCTGTTGACATCTTATTGTCAAAAAAATAGATGGAGAGATGGCCGAGTGGTCGAAGGCAGTAGTCTTGAAAACTACCGTGGGGCAACTCACCAAGGGTTCGAATCCCTTTCTCTCCGCTATCTAACATAATTTATTATATAATAGTTAGGGTTTGGAGAGGTGCGAGAGTGGCCGAATCGGGCTCCCTGCTAAGGAGTTGACCTGGTAACGGGTCCGGGGGTTCGAATCCCCCCTTCTCCGATTAAGGTTCTTGTTTATGACAAGAACTTTTTTTTTGCCTTAAAATTTAATTTCCAATAAGCTTTTTTTATAATATTATAAAACTATATAATAATAAAAAGGGGTAAACGAAATTAATGCAAAATGATATTGAATATATAAATAACTTAAAAAGAAGTAAAATATTCCAAAACATCACGGAAAATGATATAAAAAAATTATTACCTTGTTTAAAAGCGTCAGTAAAAAAATTTAAAAAAAATCAAATAATTTTTCATCAAGGCGATTTTATAGAAAAAGTTGGAATTATATTATATGGAGAACTAAAAATAGAAAAAATAGATTTTTGGGGAAATAGTTCAATATTAAAAATTTTAACAAATTATGAAATGTTTGGTGAGATCTATGCTTTTGAAAAACAACCTCTTGAAGTTTCTATTATTTCTAATACTGATAGTGAAATACTTTTTATAAATTTCAACAAAATAATAACCCCATGTGAAATCGCCTGTACCTTCCATACACAACTAATAATCAATCTACTAAAAATATTTGCAAATAAAACTTCTGCAATGAATAAAAAAATTGAAATTCTATCAAAACGTTCAATTGAAGACAAATTACTTACTTATTTAAAATCAATCTCTTTAAAAACAAAAAATAATGAATTCTCTATTCCTTACAATAGACAAGAATTAGCTAATTTTTTAGGAGTAAACAGGAGTGCATTAAGCAAAGAACTAATAAGATTAGAAAAAGACGGTATTATTAAATATCATAAAAATATTTTTAAACTAATTTAATTATAGTTTTATATAATAAATAAATCCGAGATTTTTATGCCCCTTGACATCTTTATAAAAAAAGAATATAGTCGTCACTCGTAAATAAAGGAACTAAAAGAAATTATATTCCTTTCGTTTTTTTTAAAATGAGATCTTAGCTCAGCTGGATAGAGCATCAGTTTGCGGAACTGAGGGTCGGAGGTTCGAATCCTCTAGGTCTCGACAAATTTACTTTCAGTTATAGTACTGGAGAGGTGTCCGAGAGGTCGAAGGAGACGGACTCGAAATCCGTTGTAGCGCACAGCGTTACCGAGGGTTCGAATCCCTCTCTCTCCGATATTTTTATCTCTAATACACCAAAATAATAACTTAGACCTTTATGGAGAGATGTCCGAGTGGTCGAAGGTGTACGCTTGGAAGGCGTATGTGCCCGAAAGGCACCGAGGGTTCGAATCCCTCTCTCTCCGTTTTTCAGTCGGTAGATTCTATACTATGAGAAATTACCCAACCCCGTCAGGACCGGAAGGTAGCAGCGGTAAGTAATTTTTTCATGAGATATGGGTGATTTACCGGCTGTTTTTATTTTAATCTTATTTAATTTCATTAATTTTATGTTATAATTATTTTAATAGGAGAAATTTATGGCTTATGTAGTAACCGCAACAAGAAAAAGACCTCAATCTTTTGATAGTTTAGTCGGTCAAGAATTTGTTGTTTCAACAATCAAGAACTCAATAAAAGCGAATAGAATAGCTCATGCATATTTATTTTGTGGTCCTAGAGGTGTTGGTAAAACTTCTTCAGCTAGATTATTAGCAAAAGCCTTAAATTGTGAACAGGGACCAACACCTAACCCCTGTGGAACATGTGAAATGTGTACTGAAATTACTAAGGGAATTAGTAGTGATGTAATAGAAATTGATGGTGCAAGTAATAATAGCGTTGATGATATTAGAAACATAAAAGAAGAAGTACGATTTCATCCTCAGAAAGGGAGATATAAAATATATATTATTGATGAAGTACATATGTTATCTAAAAGTGCTTTTAATGCTTTATTAAAAACTATTGAAGAGCCACCAAGTTATACTATATTTATTTTTGCGACAACAGAAACACAAAAAGTTCCTGCAACAATTAGAAGTCGTTGCCAACAATTCCATTTCCAATTAATCAATATTGAAACTATCAGTAAATGTTTAAAAGAAGCTGCAAATGATTTAAATATAACAGCTGATGAAGATGCTATATTTTGGATTGCAAAAGAAGCAACAGGCTCAATGCGTGATGCTTATACCCTATTTGATCAAGTTGTTTCCTTTAGCAATGATCATATTTCTCTTGATAAAATCAAAGATAAATTAGGGTTAGTTGGCCTTGAACAAATAAATTCAATTTTTCTAAATTTAATAAGCAATAATTTAAATTTAGTCTTTTCTGAATTAAATACTATGTTAAAAGCTGGAGTTTCTGTTGAACAATGCATCAAAGATTTTGCTTCATATTTTAGAACAATACTTTTAATAAAACAAAATATATCAGATCCTAATATTTTAGGAGCGCAAACAAAAGATATACCAAGCTCAATTATTAATGCATATACAAATGATCAAATTGAAGCAGGCCTGGAACTATTTATTACTCTTTATAGAGATATAAAATACTCTATAAACCCTAGATTTGAATTAGAATTAGCAGTAAATAAATTAAGTAATCTACAACAATTAGCATCACCTACTATTTTAATGAAGAAAATTAATGACTTACAAAATGAATTACAAGCTGCTGATAATAGCATAACATCGAACGCCGTATCTAAAACTTCATTACAAATTGATCAAGCAGAATTACAAAAGCAAGCAGAACTACAAAAACAAGCAGAACTACAAAAACAAGCAGAACTACAAAAACAAGCAGAACTACAAAAACAAGCAGAATTACAAAAACAAGCAGAATTACAAAAACAAGCAGAATTACAAAAACAAGCAGAATTACAAAAACAAGCAGAATTACAAAAACAAGCAGAATTACAAAAACAAGCAGAATTACAAAAACAAGCAGAATTACAAAAACAAGCAGAATTACAAAAACAAGCAGAATTACAAAAACAAGCAGAATTACAAAAGCAAGCAGAATTACAAAAGCAAGCAGAATTACAAAAGCAAGCAGAATTACAAAAGCAAGCAGAATTGCAGAAGCAAGAAGAGAGAAATAAGCAAGAGACTATGTCTATTAATAATCCAATGATTCAAGCTCAAAATGTTTCTGTGGATATACCAACTGAAGAGTATAATCAAGAAAACTTAAAAAATGGTATTTTTAATATGGAAAAATTACCTTTAATTATTGATTTAATGAAAAATAAATATTTAAACGTATCTACAGCTTGTCAAAAAATATCAAAGATACAACAAAACAGTAATATTTTAGTTTTGTATACTCAAGTAAATTTTAGTTTAACTATTATGAAAGATAATGAAAGAATTATCAGAGCAGCAATAAAACGAATATGTAATTATACAGGTCCAATTTCTTTTGAATTAGAACAAGTAAAACCTAAAACTCAAAACAAATATGTTACAGATCCCTTTGTAGAAGAAACTAGAAAAATGTTTAGAGGAAAAATCGAAGAAGTTGACTAATTTGGTATAAAAATTATATTTAATATAATATGAAGAAATTTAGGAGGAAGGCATTTAGCCATTAAAAATATGAATCCATTTGACATAATGAAAAATATGAAAGATCTACAAAAAAATGTAGATGCGATGAAAACACAACTTGAAACTACTTTTGCAACAGGAAATGCTGGAGCAGGAATGGTTGAAATCACAATTAACGGAAAATATAACATCACAGATATAAAAATTGATAAAGCTATAGTTGATCCTGAAGATGTAGAAACTCTTCAAGTTTTAGTTGCTGCCGCTTTTAATAGTGCTTCAGAAAACTTGCAAAGAAAGCTACAAGAAGAAGGTACTAAAATGGCAGGATCTTTAGGTGATCTTGGAAATCTTTTTGGACAAAATTAATGAGTGCTTTAGAAACATTAATAGAACATTTAAGTCGCTTACCTAGTATTGGTCCCAAAACAGCTTCTCGATTAGCTTATCACTTAATAAAAACAGATAATGGCTATAATAAACTCTTAGGTTCAGAAATAGCCTCTATTCAAGAAAAAATATTTCCTTGTAGTGTCTGTGGAAGTTTTACAGAAACAGACCCCTGCCCTGTATGTTCTGCCAGCGATAGAGATCATAACACTATTTGCGTAGTTGAACAACCACAGGACGTTGTGACCCTATTAGCAAGCGATATTTATAATGGTATGTTCCATGTCTTAGGCGGAGCAATAAGTCCAATCGATGGAATTGGTGTCGATCAACTTAATTTTGCAAAATTTTTTCAAAGATTAAAAGAAGGAAACTTTAAAGAAGTCATTATTGCTACCAATCCAACCGAAGAAGGTGATACAACAGCTCTTTATATAAGACAAATGCTAAAAGACACTGATATTAATGTTACAAGATTGGCTAGTGGCTTACCTATTGGCGGTGATTTAGAATATGCAGATAAAATTACTATTGCTAGATCTTTAAGAGGGCGTGTAAAATTTTAAAAACAATAGTCTTATTTTAGACTATTGTTAATATATTTTAAAAAATTGTCATAATTCTTTTCAATGACAGTTGTCCCATGATTATAAAAATCTTTTAAAATAGTAATATCTTGCTCTAGATGTGATATCGTATTAACTTCAGGTCTTATAACAAAAATTTTATTCTCTTCTTCATTTTTTTTAATTTCTGAGAGCTTATTATTATATCTATCAGGCCTTTCTAACATTAATCTAACAACTTCAGGGTATTGTTTATATTTATATTCAATCATTTTCTTATTAAGAGGCTTTAAAGGTTTTTTATAATATCCATCTTTTTGTGTTAATACTAAAACTATAGCTTTACTATTTTTTGCCTTTGCATAATCCAATGGTATAGAATTTGATACACTACCATCAACATAAGGTGTATTATTTATTTCTACAATTGGCGCAGCAAAAGGCATGCTACATGAGGCTTTACAACAAGTTATATCTCTTTTATCTGGATTTATTTTATGATACTCAGTTTCTCCTGTTTTGCAATTAGTAACAGTAATATCAACATTATGATTAAATTTTTTATAAGCAGAATAATCATAGGGGAAGGTTACATCAGGAAAAGTTTCAAATAATTTTTCCATATCTAAAATATTGGAAGATAAAATTTTCTTCTTATTTATATATCGATTTTCTTTTTTATCTATAATAATTGTTTTTTTTGATCGTCCAATTTGGTGGGATGCATAATTCAAAGCATTAGCAGCGCCTGCAGAAACACCAATAATATTAGAAAAATAAATATCATTTTTCATAAAAAAATCAATTACGCCTGCAGTAAAAATTCCTCTGTTTGCTCCACCTTCTAATATTATAGTACCATCAATTAACATATTAAATTTTCCCTTAAAAAAACATGGACAAAACTGTCCATGTCATAATCTATTTTATATTTCTTTCTTTCTTTATTTTTTCATAAGCGGTTTGAATTTCTCTAAACTTTTGTGTCGCCATTTTTGAGAATTCTTCAGGTAACCCTTTGGAAGCAATAGTATCAGGATGATATTCAATACTTAATTTTCTATAAGCTTTTTTAATTTCTGATTCTGTAGCATCTTTGGTTAAGCCTAAAACAGCGTAAGCAGTTTTATCTGAAAAAATTTCTGTAGAATACTTATTTTTCATGCCAGCATAATATGATGGAGAAAACCTAAAAATAGCTATAACTTGTTTTATAATATTTTCTTCTTCAATAGAAACATTTCCATCAGCTACTGCGACTTTAAATAAAGCCTCAATTGTTAATTGTAATATAGCTTGATCATGATTAAATGCAGAATATAATTGGCGTGCAAATTGCTCAACTGTTCCGCCATTAACTAAAGCAGCTTCAAAAACTCTTCTTGCAGCATCTCTTGATGCCATATCCAAGTTTAAATCATTATCTATAAAATTATTTACAGCATCTCTTTCTTCTTTACTAACAGTAGAATCTGCTTGAGACATTCTTGCTAACAACGAAAAAACACCAACAAAGAAAAGCATATTTCTCTGTTCAACCCTATTCATACGTCTTTGACCAAATTCATAATATTTAGTACCAGTGTATGAATTATTTGTATCGTAAGTATCAGCTTTATCAAATAAATTGCCAAAAGCAATTCCTGCAATTAATCCTAAAGGGCCCCCTAAGGTAAAACCTAATAGGCCGCCTATAAGTTTTCCATACCAAGCCATTATAATTTATCTACCAACATAGAACATTTTCCAGAAGGAATTGGAAGGGTTTTTTTCTTATCTTCATCTATTATCTCAATTGTGAAATAATACAATTTTTCACTCTCTAAACGAACTTCCCAACCTCTAGCATTTTTATTACTTAAAATAGTTATCATATTTCTCTTCAATGATAAATTTTCAATTCCCATTGCTTCACGACTAGTCATAGTCCAATCAACAGTTTTTCTTGGTAATGAAATATCCATACCAATAATATTTTCTATCATTAATGCGATTGTAATCAATCCATTCATAGGTAAAAATCTTTTTCTTGGGAAATCTACAATTTCATCAGTAGTGCTTTTTCCTTCTTTATTTGGCAAATAGCCTTCCCAAATATCATCAACTTTATCTGCATCTGGATGAAATGTATCTAAAATAAAATATAAATGCCTAATAGCACATTCACGAGCAAAAACAAACTCATTATATTTTATTAATCCCTTAACAACCATAAAAGTATTAATTGGGATAACTCCACCACACCAACCATTTCCGGTTTCACTGAAATTAGATGAACTAACAGGAAGTCCTGGGAATGGATTATCTGTTCCAAATTCATTAGAATCATGTAATTTTTCAATTAAAAAAGAAGCTCTTTCATCATTAGGTATTTCTGCTAATAAAGTCCAATAGGCTCCAATAAATTTTTCTCCAATTTTTTTACCTTTAATATTTAAATCATAATAAAATTGGCTTTCGTCATCCCACATATGTGTATTTATTCTTGTTTTTAAACCAAAATACATTTTTTTATATTTAAAACTCAATTCTTTATCATTTAAAACATCACCAATTGCAGACATATATAAAGCATTCATAGCTAATTGAGCATTAAAATCTATTGGATAATAACAATTGCTTCTTGGAATATTCCCACTAACACAAGCAGTCAAAGGGACTGAATATAAACCATTTTCAGCTTTAAAATTATTATCTAACCATTCAAAATATTTTTCTAATTTTGGAACAACTTCTTTTAATCTCTTTTTATTACCAATTTTATGATAAAAAGTAAACTCAACATAAGCAAACAAGCAAGGAGCTAAGCCTAAAGGATTATTAGGGATTTTTACAGGAGATCCATCTTCAATTGAATAATCACTTCTAATAGCACCATCTTCTTCTTGCTTTGAATAGAAATAATCCAACAAAGCAAATGGAGAATATTTTTGATTACTATAAATTAAAAATAATGCAGACATACAAGCTTCAAATTGATTAAATGTTTTTTGTTCAGGATATGCCAAATAGTCACCAACAAAGCCATTTTTGTCTGTGCCTTTATTCCATTGTTCATTTATCCATACCCATGTACGATTATACATGTCGACAAAATCTTGATCATAAAAATGTATTGCTGGAACTAATTCCTTAATCAATGTTCTCTCCTCAAATCTAATTTACTAACTAGAACCTAATAAAATACAATATAATAATAATCCATGCAATAGGCAAATTATACCGTACTCTATTATAATACACTATATTTTATAAATTCTTACAAAAAAAATTATTTTTTTTACATTATTTTTAATAAATGACATTTAAGACTTTTGATTTTATATAAATTTGTATCTTTTCAACATTTTTGCCTACCATTTCTCCATCTATGTGAATAGGCATATTTTTATTTCTTGCAATAATATTAACCCACTTTTCCCTTGTAAATGAAAAATGAGAATCATCAATTTGTTTCCCCGATAAAAACTTAACAGCTGTTTTTAAAATGTTTTTTTTCTCTATTGGTTTATTCGCATAAACAAAATCTAAAAAACCATCATCAATTATAGCTTTTGGTGTCATTAAAAAGGCCCCACCCATTCTTTTTCCATTACCTAAAGAAAGTTGTTGTGATTCAATGTCAAAGGTTCCTGATTCTTTTTCTATAGTCAATTCCATTGGAGATGGATAATGTCTTAACATTTTAATTAATGCTAAAACATAACTCAAGGTACCAGAAACCTTTTTAAAACTACTAGCTATAAAATTAACAGAAGGTTCAAAGCCTATCCCTAAGCCATTAACAAAATGAGAACCTTTAGGATAAATTCCACCAATACAGAAACCAACATCAATAAGTTTGCCTTTTTGTTCTTTTATTTTTTTTACAAGTTCTGATATATCTTTCTTATTTATTTTCAACATCCAAGCAAAATCATTTCCACGACCAATAGGAATAATAGAAAACAAAGGCCTTTTCTCTACAGGTAAAGCAAGCTCTTCTGCTCTTTTTAAAAGACCATCGGCAACTTCGTTAACCGTACCATCTCCACCAACTGCGCAAATAAAAGAGTATTTTTCAACTGCTTGATAAGCTAAATTTCTACAATCCTCAATACCTTTTGATTTAACTAAATCTACATCTAAATTTTCTTTGTTAAATGCTTCAAAGATTTTTTTTTCTAACTTACTTGCTTTTCCTTTATTTGCATTAGGGTTTAAAATTACTAAACCTCTTTCTTCCATTATTATACCTACTATTTATCATTAAGAAATTTTATCCATTGGCATTTTACACTATTGGTTTTTATCAAACAAGTTTATTTAATTATTTTTTATAATAATTTAATTTCCTATTGTTTCATTTTAATAAATACTATATTAATCTAATTCAAAGGTGTTACAATGTTTACAACAGAAAAAAGAGGTTTCTATAAAAAATTAATCCAATTATCTGTTCCAATAATGCTTCATCAATTGCTTTTAAATTCAGCATCATTTGTAGATACAATTATGATAGGACATTTAGGTGCAAAAAGTATTGCAGCAGTTGGAATTGCTAATCAAATGTTTTTTTTAATTAATTTAATTTATTTTGGTCTTGGAAGTGGATCTAGTGTATTAATGTCACAATTTTGGGGCGCAAAAAAAACATTAAATTTTCAAAAAACAATAGTTCTTGCTATATTAACAAGTTCTGTTTTTGCATTGATTTTTAGTATTTCATCTTTCTTTTTCCCCGAGAAAATAATGCAGTTTTTCACTCATGATGAAACTGTAATTACGTTAGGTGTACAATACTTAAAAATTGTTAGTATTAGTTATATTTTTTCTTCAATTGGTTTTATTTATGCTACTGCATTTAGAGCTACTCATAACACACAACTACCTTTATTTATTGCAACATTAGCCCTCTCAATTAACACTATTGGGAATTATCTATTAATATTTGGTATTGGACCCTTCCCTGAATTAGGCGTCCAAGGAGCCGCTATTTCTACCGCTTTTTGTAGATTCTTAGAAGTGTTTTTGTTAATAAGTTTTTCATATAAGAAAAAATATTCTGAAATATGCCTAAATAATTTAAAGATATTTAAATTAACAAAAGAATTTATTAAAAAATTTTATAAAGCCTGTTCTCCTGTTATTTTAAATGAATTAACTTGGGCACTTGGAATGGTTGCCTATAAATATGCCTTTTCTAAAATGGGAACAAACATTTTAGCCGCAGTACAAGTAACAGAGTCCATTACTGGATTATTCTTTGTTGTTGCTATGGGTTTTAGTATGTCTGCATCAATTATGATAGGAAATAAAATTGGAGAAAAAAATTATTCTTTATCTCAAACCTATGCTATTAGATTTAATTATCTTAGTATATTAAGTGGTGTTGCTGTTGGTTTAATACTATATTTTGTAGCGCCAATATTAACAAAAGCTTTTTCTCTAGGAGATGATGTTTCTCTTTTAATTATAAAATCCTTATCTGTTTATGCTTTTCTTTTACCTTTAAAATTTCTAGTTACAGCAATTATAGTTGGAATTTTAAGAGGTGGAGGCAGTACTACTTTTGCTTTTTTAACAGAAGCTTCTTGCATTTGGCTTATTGGAGTCCCTAGTGTTTTCATTGCAGTTTTTGTCTTTAACGTATCATTACCTGTAGTGTATCTTGTAATGAGTCTAGAAGAAATTAGTAAAGGTATAATTGGTCTTTTAAAAATAAAAAGAAAAACTTGGATTAAAAATTTTACATAATCTTAACACCTATAAAAATTAGTACACAATTTTCCATTTTTTTTATATTTTCTACTTATATTTTGATAATAAATTTGACCTTAATTATTTACTTCTCTATACTTCAAGTGATAAGGAGTTTTTTATGAGTACTGTTTTAATTAATGGCACAGTTTTAACTGGATATGCGCAGTTAAAAAATTGTGCAATTTTAATAGATGATAATGGAAATATTGGAGATATCTTTAATATGCAAAGATTCCCAGAAAAAAAATTTCCATCAAATACAATAATAATAGATGTTCAAAATAGTTATATAATACCAGGTTTAATCGATACACATATTCATGGAATTGGAGGATATGGTACAGAAGATAATTCTCCAGATTCAATTCTAGGAATGAGTGAAAGATTAGCTGACTTTGGAGTTTCTAGATTTATGCCTACAATCTATACTGATTCTGAAGAAAATATGATGAATGGAGTAAAAGCTATTATTAGCGCAATGGGAAAGGAAAAAGGAGCCGTAATTCAAGGTGTAAATCTAGAAGGGCCTTTTATTTCTGAAAAAAGAATTGGAGCTCAAAATCCAAAAGGCAGAAAAGATGTTGATTTAAAACTTTTCCATAAATTCTTAGAAGTAGGTCAAGGTCATATAATTTGTATGACCGTTGCTCCTGAATTAAAGCAAATGAGAGCACTTGCTCTTGAAGCAAGAAAGCATAATGTTGTGCTATTAGCAGGACATACTGATGCTACTTATGAAAATATTATTGAAGGTATTCAATGTGGCATTTTACACTCAACACACTTTTTCAATGCTATGAGTAGACTACATCATAGAAACCCAGGCACTGTTGGTGCTATTATGATTCAAAACAACATGAATGCAGAAATCATTTGTGACGGAGTTCATGTTCATCCAGAATTGGTAAAACTACTACTTAGAGAAAAACCTCTAGATAATATTGTAATGGTTACCGATGCTTTAAAACCAACAAAACAACGAACAGGCAAAATGACTGCAAATGGTGTTGAAGCTATGCTCAACGAAGAAGGAGCTTTTGTTAGCAAAAAGGATCCTTCCCTATTCTTGGGAAGTGCTTTAACAATGATACAAGGCTTAAGAAACATGACGGATTGGGGGATTCCATTAACCGATTCAGTCCAAATGGCTACAACAAATCCAGCAAGAATATATTCAATGAAAAAAGTTGGATCTATTATTCCAGAATATAGAGCTGATTTAACAATATTAGATGATAAATTACAGTTGAAAGCTTTGTTTATTGGGGGTAAACTAATAAGAGATAGATTTGCATAAAGGAAACTAAGAATGAAAGAATATAACACTTTAGAACCAAAAGCAATTTTCTCTTATTTTAAAGACATCTCAAACATTCCCAGAGAATCTGGGAATGAAGAAGGTGTTCGACAATATTTATTAGAGTTTGCAAAAAAAAACAATTTCAAATCAAAAGTTGATAACATTGGAAATGTAATAATTTATGTACCAGCAACAAAAGGGTATGAAAATAAAAGCACTGTAGCATTACAAGGCCATATGGATATGGTTTGTGTAAAAACACTTGAATCAAATCATGATTTTACAAAAGATCCAATTGAACTTGTTGTAGATGGAGATTTTTTAAAAGCCAAGGACACTACTTTAGGTGGTGATAATGGTATTGCACTTGCAATGACATTAGATGTTTTTACAGATGAAAATGTTCAGCATGGTCCATTAGAAGGTGTTTTTACTATTAGTGAAGAAACCGGACTAACTGGAGCTTTTAACATTGAACCAGAAAATATAAAAAGCAGAAAACTAATTAACTTAGATAGTGAAGAAGAAGGAATTATTTTTATTGGCTGTGCTGGAGGAATTGAAACTCAGGCAAAGTTAACAGCTGCACAATCAATATTAGAGGACTCAACAAAATCTTATAAATTAACAATTAAAGATCTTCTTGGTGGACACAGTGGTGGGGAAATTCATGAACAAAGAGCAAATGCAATTAAATTAATTGCAAGAACTTTAATTGATTTACCTTCTCTCAGAATTTCAAGTATTAATGGCGGAAATAAAAGAAATGTAATCCCATCCTCTTGTACTTGTGTTTTTTCTATTGCCCAAAAAGATAAAAATCTTCTTGATAAAGCAATTGAAAATCTCCATCAAATTTATAAAGATGAATATTCAATTCAAGAACCCAAAATTACAATATTATTAGAACCTGAAACGGTAGAAAAAGCCTTTTCTATTGAAGATAGCACAAATTTCATTAAAGCTCTATTCTTAGCACCTCATGGAGTTGCTGCAATGAGTATGGAATTGAAAGGAATTGTTGAAACTTCATCAAACTTAGCAATTGTAAAATCTGATGAAAATAGTTTAGAAGCGATCAGTTCTCATAGATCTTCAATAATGAGTAGCAGAGATCATGTAGCTAATCAATGTCTCCAAGCATTTAAAACTTGCAACGCTGAAGTAAAACTAGTTGGAGCATATCCTTCATGGAAACCAGATTTATCTTCAAAATTAGCAGCTTTTTGTGCAAAAGCTTATGAAGATTATGCGGGGACAAAACCTATCCTAACTGCGATTCATGCAGGTTTAGAATGTGGAATTATTAATTCAAGGATTCCAGGAATGGATTCAGTTTCTTTTGGTCCAAATATGCATGATGTTCATTCCATAAAAGAACGTCTTTCAATTTCTTCAACCAAAAGAACTAGTGAATTTTTAAAACATTTGTTATCAATTATTGAATAAACATAAAAGGTTAATTAATTATTTTTTAATTAACCTTTTTATCTTTTTGAGGAAATCATGTCTAATATAATACCAACTATTGGAATAATTGGAGAAATTACATTGCCCTCTCCAACTTCTGCTTTTCAAAATTTCAAACGTCAAGGCTGTGTTGACACCTATATAAATGCGTTTAATAATTTAGATGTAAACATAATTATTATTCCCTATATAAAAGAGAACAAAAAACAAAATATAGAAAATTATATTTCTAAAATTGATGGGCTCCTTTTAACAGGAGGTATTGATGTTGATCCTAGTTTATATAATGAGAAAAGAATAAAAGAATGTAATCAAAGTGACAAAGACTTTGATTTATCGACTATTGCCTTGATTAAAGAAGCAATTAAACAACACAAATCCATTTTAGGAATTTGTAGAGGTTGCCAATTACTAAATGTAGCTTTGGAAGGATCATTATTCCAAGATCAAAAATTTGATAAAAGAGAGAATAAAGATTTAAATCATTTTGACTTAACCCATATTGATACACCTAGTCATCAAATAATTATTAATAAAGAATCTAAACTATTTAATATATTTAAATCACAAATATTAGATGTTAATAGCTTACATCATCAAAGCATAAATCAAGTCGGAAAAGATTTAGAACTATGCGCTTTAAGTATAGATGGCGGCGTTGAAGCAATAGAGCATAGTGATAAAAACTATTTCTGTGTTGGCGTACAATGGCATCCGGAAACTTTGATTTCTAAAACAGATTTAATGTTCCCGCTTTTTAAAGAATTTGTAAATTCTTCAATAAATTAAAAATAGGCCTTAGTTTTTTACTAAGGCCCTTCTTTTATATCTTTATTCTTTTTAATTTTCTTCAAGAATTTGTTTTGCCATTAAAGCCGCTAAATCAAATGCTTTTTTCTTATCTTCCTCGCTTGGAGCGCCTTGATATTCAACTTCTCCAAGGAAATCAAGTTTCATTGAATCTACAAAAGGTAAGAACTGTTTCAAAGCACCTCCAGACCAACCATATGAGCCAAATCTTGCAATTTTTCTTCCTGAAATATGAGAACGATCCATTTGATCTAAAACAGTATACATTGGGGGGAACATTTTATATTCATATGTTGGCATTCCAATAATAATACCTTCACTTCTCCAGGCTTTTTCTAAAATAAAAGATTCGTGAGTTTGAGGAGCTTGGAAAACATGTGCTTGAACGCCGTCTACACTTTCAATTCCTTTTAAGATGCTATCTAATAAAGCTTGAGTATTTCCATACATACTGGACCACACTACTGTTATTTCTTTTTCTCTTTTCCCTTTTGCATAATTTGCTAAACGTTCATAAGTTGAAATTGCTTTCTCAACATTTTTTCTCCAAATTACACCATGGGAAGGACAAATTGTTTTAACTTCAATTGTTTCTAATTTCTTAATTGCTCTTAAACAAAACGCTGAAAAAGAACTAATTATATTAGCAAAATATCTCTCAGTTTCTGGCATTAACAAATCCCATTCTTCTTGTGTTAATTGATCATCAAAACTGTTTTTATAAATGCCATAAGAACCGAAAGCATCACAAGAAAAAAGAATTTTTTCTTCAATCAAATAAGTCATCATTGTTTCAGGCCAGTGAACATTTGGAGTCATAAAGAACTGTAAAGTTCTTCCACCAATATCTAAGGTTTCTCCATCTTCAACAGCTCTAATATTATCAGATAAACCATAAAAGGCTTCCAATAAAGGTACTGCTTTTTTTGAACATAATATTTGTACATTAGGATTCTTTTTAACGATATCTACAAGAGCTCCTGTATGATCAGGTTCCATATGATTAACTACTAAATAATCTATATTATTTTCTTTTATATCTAATGAATCCAATTCTGCATTAACTTCTTCTTCAGCACCATCCCAATCTTTTACATAATCAATTAGTACAGTTTTATCACTTCCCTTAACAAGGTAAGAATTAATCATTACACCATTAGGAATAGGCCAAATTCCTTCAAATAACTGTTTACAACATACTGTTGATGGTAAACGATAAACATTTTCAACAATTTTATCTGGGCTCATATAATTTACTCCTAAAATATTATTCTATAAAGAAATATATTTTTCTTACACAATTATAAACATAGAGAATTATTTAAACAAGCCAGATTTTTTATTTTCTTATTTTTTTTATTAATTTACTCTAAAGAAATATTAAATTTTTTACTAATTTGTTTTAATTTTTGCTCTAAGTCTTTATAGTTGGGGCAAAGAAGGCCTAGTTCAATATAAAAAAATGGACCATGGTTTTTTTCTTTTATATGAGCTAATTCATGGAGCATTACATATTCAATACAGTCTCTTGGTAACATGATTAATCTAAAAGAAAAATTTAAATTATTCCTTGAAGAACAAGAGCCCCATCTAGTATTTGATTTCTGAACTTTTATTATATTGATTTTATTCTCATATCTTTGCATTACTAAATTTTCTTTAAATATTTTTTTAACAATATAGAGTGTCTCTTTTTTATAATAATCAAAGATAGCGTTCTTTATTTTTTCTTTATTTATTTCATCAATATATATTATTACTTCTTTTATTTTTTCATCTCTATATATAAAAAATTCTTTTTTAGAATTATTTAATTCAACAATTTTAAGGGAATACAATTCTCCCAAAAAAAGAAATTTATCACCATCTAAAAAGGTATGTCTTTTTGTTCTTAAATCTTCTTCCAATCTAATTAAATTTTTATTAATCCAAGTTTCATTTTCTTTAACAAATTCAGAAATTTTTCTATTAGACAACGCGCTAGGAGCACTCACTACAATATCTTGAGATCTTTTTATTGAAATTGTAATTCTTTTATATTTCTTAGATTTTATTATTTTATAATCAATTTTATTTGCATCCAACATAGACGATATTTTTTTTTCTCTTTATAATATTTTTATGAACAATTTTAACTCAATAAATTTGAATTTATACCAACCAATTATTTATAATAAAGAAAGATCTTTACAAACACAAGATATAGAAAAAGCATATGATTTTTTAATCAAAAAATTGGATAAAAATGGAATAGCAGCTGAAGCTTGTATTAAAATACAATACAACAGTAATGATAGTATCGAATTTAACGCCGAAGAATTAGGTTTTGCAGAATCTCCATCTCAAGCAGTTATAAATGCCGTAAAAGAAGCTAAAGAAATACCTTTAGAAAACCATGATATGGAGATAAAACCAGGTAATTATAAATTTATACAATTACCTTTTCTTCCAACTAAAGAAAATCTTTTTGCGACATTGTTACAAATCGCTTGTTCGATCACAAAAAAAAACAATGGATTCTTTTATTTAAGATTGCTTAAAGAAAATTCCATTGTTATATTGGCACAAATAATAATTGAATTAGAAAAATAGAGGGATTAAGAAAGGTACTAATATTGTCATGCATAAACCATGATACATTGAAGGGATTATAGTCGATGGGCCGAAATGTGTTGTTATAATAGGGAGCGTAACATCCATAGTTGTTGCACCGCCAATACATACGGCAGGATAATAGAACCTTCTACCAAGTTTTGATAATATAGGAATTAAAAAGAAAGAAAAACTTTCCCTAAAAATGTTACTTAAAAAGGAAATTGAACCTAAAATAGGATATCCTAAATCAGTAATCATTATTCCAGATAAACTATACCAACCAAAACCAGAAGATAACCCTAAAGCTTCTTTTAATGTAAAACCTGAAATTAAAGATAAACTAGCAGCGCCAAGGTATGTTCCTACTACCGTCCAAACAGGCAATAATAAAAGAACAGGAGAGCTAAAAATTTCTTTAATTTTTATATTAGCTTTTACTATTCCAACACCTGAAAAGAATAATAAACAATACAATAAATATGAAATAATAGAAGACTCAAACCAATTAAAAAGAGGTGTAAATAATCTTAAAATTATTCCCAAAAAAACAATAGAAATTAGAACTAAAGGTTCTTTAATTATAGTAATAACTTTTTTAAATCTATGTCTCTTTAATTGTATTTTGGCTTCCTCTTTTAATTCTTGATTATAAAGAGAATTTACATCACTATTTGTTATAATAATATTATTATTTTTTAGATATCCTTTTTCATCTACAATCTTATGCTTTTTAAAAGCTATCAAATATGAAGCTATAGTAGAGACTAAAATTGTCCCCCCAATAGAAAAGATTGTTACAATCAAAGCTTTTGCACCAATGGTATCTAATTTTGATAAAATCCCTTCAATAGAGCCAGTATTTACTCCCATAAAAAATAATAAAAGATATAAAGTAATACTTAAAAAAAAGTCAGAAAATTTAAGTATTTTTTTTGATATTTTTTTCCCTACAACCACACCCAAAATTAATGATGAAATTAATTTTGCTAAATATACAACAGTTTCCATAAAGGCAACATAATCCAAATATAAACATAAATCAATCACAATTTGTAAGGTTTTACTTAATAAAAATAAATTTAGTCTTTACGCTTTAAGGATTGAAGAGTATATTTTTATTCATGAACATTGAGAAAAAAAGCGATACTATACATTTAATTAAGTTTAAAGATAATAGTGAATTATTATTAATTGGGACTGCACATATTTCAAAAGACAGCGTCAATGAAGTTAAGCAACAAATAGAAGAATATGAACCTGATAGAATTTGTATTGAACTAGATAAAACAAGATATTCTAATAAACAAGACAATCAAACTTGGTCAGATAAAACATTAATAAAAGTTTTAAAAGAAGGAAAAGGGTTTTTATTATTAGCCAATATGGCTTTAGCCTCTTTTCAAAAAAGAATGGGAAATAATACAGGCATATCTCCTGGAGAAGAAATTCTAAATGCTGCTAAATTAGCTGAAGAAAAAAATATCCCCTTTTCTTTTTGTGATAGAGAAATTCAAACAACCTTTAAAAGAGCTTGGAAAAAATCAAATTTTTGGAATAAAATGAAATTATTAGCTACTCTAATCTCTGCTGCTTTTAGCAAAGAAAGTATTTCAGAAGAGGAAATTGCTGAATTAAAAAAAGCAGATGTATTAGAAACCATGCTAAAAGAAATGTCTAAAGAACTTCCCACAATAAAAGAAGTCCTTATCGATGAAAGAGATCAATTCTTGGCAAAAAGCATGTATAAAGCTAAGGGTTTGAAAAAACTTGGGGTTATAGGAGCAGGACACACAAAAGGAATTTTAAAACAACTTGAAGCTCTAGATAATGGTGAAGTTGATACAGACACTTCAAAAATATCTGAAGTTCCCCCATCTAGTAAATTTACAAAAGCATTAAAATATATTATTCCAGCTTTAATAATAGGAATTATAGCATATGGATTTATTAATTCAGGTTGGACTCGGGGAGTAAAACTTTTTGGATATTGGGTTATGGTAAATGCTATCTTTACAGCCATTGGAGGTATTGTAGCTCTTGCCCATCCTATTAACATAATTATTAGTATGTTTGCGGCACCTTTTACAAGCTTAAATCCAACTATTGGTGTTGGAATTGTTTCAGGACTTTTAGAATATAAATTCAGAAAACCAAGTGTAAAAGATTTTACAAATATGAGCGATGATGCTCTCACTTTAAAAGGATGGTATAAAAATAAAGCCCTACACGGCTTATACGTTTTCTTTGTTTGTTCAATAGGTTCAGCGATTGGAACCTTTATTGGATTCCCTGTTTTACTAAATATATTAGCTTAATTTTATAAAAAATATATATTAAACAATCTCATTAATGAGATTGTTTTTTTATATCAAATTTACTACATCTAAGATATTAAAGCATTTTAAACTTTTAATTTTTTTTGATTCAAAAGTATTAGGTGCAATTACTTCTTCAAAACCCATTTCAATTGCTGCTTTAACTCTTTTTCCATTATAATTAACGGGTCTAACTTCACCGGCCAAACTTAATTCTCCAAAGGCAATACAACCTTCTTCAAACGTCTTCCCCTTTAAAGAGGAGGCTAAGGCTGCTGCTAATGCTAATTCAATTGAGACCTCTTTTAATTTTATACCACCACCGACATTTACATAAATATCATAATTTCCAAAACATAAATTTGTGTGTCTTTCTAAGATTGCAGCAACTCGTGTTACACGTGAAACATCGATACGATCACTATATATTCTAGAATATCCACCTTTTGTCGGAATTGTTAATGCTTGGATTTCTACTATAAAAGTTCTTGAGCCTTCAACAACTGCGGTAAAAGCAATACCAGGGGGCAAATGTCCTTTGGCTCTTTTATTTAGAAAAAGTCCAGACGGATTTTTTATCACTTGGAGACCTTTTTCATCCATCTTAAAAATGCCTAACTCATCTACTGATCCAAATCGATTTTTTACAGCTCTAATTATTCTAACACCATTTGTACTTTGGTCAAAATACAACACAGTATCAACTAAATGCTCAACAATTTTTGGGCCAGCAATTAAACCATCTTTTGTTACATGTCCTATAAAAAATACAGAAGCATCGATTTGTTTTGCTTTTCCAACTAATTCCATTGCACAGCTTCTCATTTGTGTTGAAGAACCAGCTATTGAATTAATTTGTGAAGAAGTTAATGTTTGTAAGGAATCAATAACCATAATTTGAGGATTTAACTCATCTATGATACTTAAAAGATTTTCTATCTTTGTATTGTTATAAATATAGACTTTACTAGAATCTAAACCGAGTCTAATTGCTCTTTGTTTTATTTGAGAAGCTGATTCTTCGCCACTAACATATAACACTTTATATTGTGAAGAACAGTTCGCTACAGTTTGTAGCATTAAAGTAGATTTACCAATACCAGGTTCACCACCCAAAAGAATGGCAGACCCTTTCATTAAACCACCGCCTAAAACTCTATCAAATTCATCGAATCCTGTTTTAAGTCTCATTTCACTTGATATTTCAACATCTTTTAATACCATCAATTCATTAGTTGTCGATATATTAACACGTTTTCCTTTTAAGGTTTCTTCTTCAATAATTTGTTCTTCAAAAGAATTCCAACTACCACATGAAGTACAACGACCCATCCATTTTGATTCAACTTTTCCGCATTCTTTACAAACGTATTTAACTTTATTCTTCTTCATTTTAATTCCTGTTTTATCTTAATTATTATAACACAAATCCAAGTAAATAAAAAAAGCATCTACAAAAATCTAGAAATTATTCTATATCTTTTTGAGATGCTTAAAATTATTATTTATTAGAATTTCTAAAATTCAATTAATTCAACATTAAATATTAAATATGCATTAGGAGGAATTACACCAGGATAACCTTGTGCACCATAACCTAATTCTGGAGGAATAATTAAAGTTCTTTCTTCACCTTTAGTCATAGTTTGTAAAGCTTCATTCCAACCTTCAATAACTGTTCCAATTCTAAACTGAGCAGGAACTCCTCTTGCTCTAGAAGAATCAAAAACTTTTCCATCTAATAATTTACCTTCATAATGTACAGTTACTGTTGTGCCCATTTTTGGACTTTCTTTTTTATCACCGTCTCTTTTTACTACATACATTAGACCAGATTCTGTTTCTTCTGCAGTAGGGTAGGCCTTTTTTATTGCCTTTAAAACACCAGCTCTTTCTTTTTTTATTTTTTCTAATCTTACTTTATCAGCATTTTGAATTAAGTCTTCAAACTTTTCACGTGAAACAATGAAGCCTTCTGCAGCCTCGCCTACTCTTTCAATAGTAACTTTATTAATCTTATCACCTTGAGCTATAGAATTTACTACATCTATTCCTTCAACCACTTTTCCAAAAACAGTATGTTTATCATCTAACCAAGGAGTTTCTACATGAGTAATAAAAATTTGTGAACCATTTGTTTCTGGACCTGCATTAGCCATTGATAAAACACCTGGGGTACTGTGGCGTAAAGAACTATCAAACTCATCAGGGAATTTATAGCCAGGACCACCTGTTCCTGTTCCTAAGGGGCAGCCTCCTTGGATCATAAAGTTATCTATTACTCGATGGAAATTTAATCCATCATAAAATGGAGTTCCTTCATCTTCTCTATTTAGAACACCTTCTGCTAATCCAACAAAATTCATAACAGTCATTGGTGTTTTTTCAAATTCTAAGTTTAAGGTTATATCACCTTTTTCTGTATTAATAATGGCATATAATCCATCACTTAAATTTTTACTCATAAAATTTATTCTCCTTATATCTATTTCGTTATAGGTCTTATTCTTTTGACAGCCTATGAAATATATCATTTAATTCATTTTCAGTATTATAAGATAACATAATTTTACCTTTTGTTATATTACCTTTAATCTCTACCTTATTACCTAATTCTTGCATTAATTTATCTTGAATTTCAAGAATTTTATCGTCTTTATTCTTCTTTTCTTTTTCTTCTATTTTTTTACTTCTTTTCCCTGCATTATAGTCTCTTGCTAGATTCTCAGCAGCTCTTACAGATAGTGATTCATTTTTTATTTTGTTTAATAAAATTATTCTATCTGCAGGATTTTTTAAAGACAATAAAGCTCTTGCATGCCCTGAGGAGTATTCCTCATTTATAATATCTTCTTGCATGTCATTTGGTAATTGTAACAATCTCATACTATTACTAATTGCTGATCTACTTTTACCAATTTTTAGAGCTAAATCCTCTTGTTTTAAGCCTGTTTCATTTATCAATGCTAAATAAGCATTAGCTTCTTCAATAGGATTCAAATCTTCTCTTTGGATATTTTCTATCAATGCGATTTCTAATCTATTTAGATTAGTTATTTTTTTTACGATTACAGGAATTGTTTTTAAATTAGCTAATTTTGCAGCTCTGTATCTTCTTTCCCCAGCAACAATAGCATAATTTTCCCCTTCGATTTCTTCTACTATAATTGGCTGTAAAACACCTTGTTCTTTTATTGATATTGATAACTCTTTTATAGATTCTGAATTAAAATTCTTTCTTGGTTGATTTTTATTTGTTTTTATAGAATCAATTGGTATTTCTAAAATATTAGTTTGCGTATTATCATCAATTGAGATTTTATTTGAAAATAGTCCATCTAAAGAATAGCCTTCAATTAATGAACCCATTCCTTTTCCTAAACCTTTTTTTCTATTATTCGACACGAGATACAACCTCCTGAGCTAATTTTCGATACGCTTTTGCACCTAAACAACTATTATCATATGCAAAAATAGGTAATCCATATGATGGAGCTTCAGACAATCTAACATTTCGTGGTATCATTGTTTTAAAAACAAGATCATTAAAATAATTAGTAACATCTTCAACAACTTCATTTGCTAATTTAGTTCTTTTACTGTACATAGTAAACAATATACCAAGAATCTCTAAATTTTTGTTTAATTCTCTTTTTATACTGATAACAGTACGCATCAAAGAATTTAAGCCTTCCATTGCCAAATACTCACATTGCATAGGAATAATCACAAAATCCGTCCACACTAAAGCATTAACAGTAACAATACCTAGAGAGGGGGGGCAATCTCCTATTATAAAATCATATTGATTATTTAAATCTTTTAATGCATTTTTTACATAAAAGTTCCTATTATCTTCATTAACTAATTCTATATTTAATCCTGCTATATCAACACTAGCAGGTATGATATCCAAATTTTTAACTAATGTTTTTTGACAAGCCTTAGTTGCAGAAATTTGATTAGTTACAACCTCATAAGTTCCAGGTGCTTCAATATCAGCAGAAAGAGAACTTGATAGATTACCTTGAGAATCAAAATCAATTAATAAAACTTTTTTCCCACTTAAAGCTAAGGCAGCACCTAAATTAACAACACTTGTTGTTTTACCAACGCCACCTTTTTGATTTAAAAAAATTATTTTTATAGCATTCATATATTAAATATAAGGCAAATATCTAAAATTGTCAGTAATAAAAGTTAAATTAGAGTCAAACCATTTATATTTTGTAGACGATTAAAACTTTTTTTTGTATACTTAACTCACAAAAGAATTAATAAAATAGGAGTTTAACATGGAAGAAAAAGTAATAGCTGCCATTAATGATATTCGTCCTTCTCTACAAAACGATGGTGGAGATATAGAATTTATCAAATTAGAGGAAAAAACAGTATTTGTAAGTCTTCAAGGAGCTTGTGCTGGTTGTCCAATGTCTCAAATGACACTAAAAGGTGGAGTTGAAAGATATTTAAGAGATAAAATAGATCCAGAAATAGTTGTAGAAAATGTTTAACGTGAAACATTAATATAGTTAAAAATACATTACATCTTATTTGTAATGTATTTTTTTTAAACTTTTTATATACAAATTTAAAAAGTAGAGTTAGAATAGTGACGTCTTCTGTTATTTATTTACCCATTTTTTGTTGTTTATTAACACAAATATGGGTATCTTTTTTTTAAGAAAACCAAATTCATCAGTTTTTATTCTTTTTTTAATATATTTTTACTTTTTTCTCTCATTATTTAATTATTTAATTTATTATAACAAAAGGAATTAAAATAGCTATTTTCATCGCTTTGTTTCTTTAAAAAGAAACAAAATTGCTTGGCGAATTTTCTATCTTATATCACTTATAGTATAAAAAAATCACCCATTGTATATAATAGGTGATTTTATTTGGTAACTTTATTACCTTTATTTTTGTGTGCTTTTTATTTTCTTATCTGATAATGATTTATTCCTCAGAAGTAGTAATGGATTCTTCTTCCACTTCATCGTTTTCCTCATCTTCATCAAAATATGAAGTAGTTGCTAAAGCTACAATACTATCTTCTTTACTTTTCATCGTTACAACACATACACCACTTGCATTTCTTCCTTGTGTAGAAATATCTTTAACGTGAATTCGTATAGTTTGTCCTAACAAAGTAACACAAACAATATCATTTTCTTCATTAACAGAAACAGCATTGACAATAGAACTACCCTTATCTGTTAATCTAAATATTTTTTGACCTTGTGTTCCTCTGTGATGATTCATAAATTGATCATAAGCAACTTGTTTTCCTTTTCCTTTATCAGTTACCATTAATACGCATTTAGTACTATCAACTTTTAATAAACCTGCGACATTGTCATCACCTCTTAATTTAATACCTCTAACACCATGAGTTGCTCTACCCATAGCTCTAACATCAGTAGCATTCATTCTTAAAGCAAGACCATTTTTAGTTACAAGCATAACATCATCTTCATCTTGTACAAATTCACAATGTAACAAAGCATCACCATCATCTAAAATAATAGCTATAACACCTTTAGATTTTGCATTTCTGAATAAATCTAATCGGCATCTTTTTACTACACCAAATTTAGTAGCTACCATTAAGTATTTATCTTCATCGAATTCTTTAAAATTGAAAATTGTTGTTATTTTTTCTTCCGAATCAAGTTGTAGCAATGTTTTGATGCTAGTACCTTTAGCTGCTTTTGAAGCTTCTGGAATCTCAAAAACTTTTGTGTAATAAGCCTTTCCTGCATCAGTTACATACATTACATATTCATGAGTAGAAGCAACAAACATATGTTCTACAAAATCTTCATCTTGAAGCTTTGTTGTTTTTGAACCTTTACCGGCTCTTCCTTGTGCTTTATATTCTTCTAAAGGAATACGTTTTGCAAAGCCTTTATTACTAATTAAAACTACAACATCTTCTTCTTTAATAAAATCTTCTAAATTACTTTGTCCGATTTCTTCAGGATGTATTTTTGTTAATCTCTTATCCTTTGCACCAACTCTGTTTGCTAAATCTTTTATCTCTTGAGAAATAACATTAAGTATTTTTTCTTTACTAGACAATAATTCTTGGTAATATGCAATTTTTGTTTCTAAATCAGCTAATTCATCTAAAATTTTACTTGCTTCAAGTTGTGATAATCGTCCTAACTTCATATCAATAATAGCTTGAGCTTGAATATCATCTAAACTAAAGCTTTCCATTAATCTATCGCAAGCAATAGTATTGTTTGGACTATTTTTAATAATACTAATTACTTCATCAATATTATCAAGACCAATCTTTAAACCTTTTAATATATGAGCTCTTTCTTGTGCTTTTTTCAAATCATATTTAGTTCGTCTTGTTACAACATCTTCTCTATGTCTTATGAAATAAACTAACATTTGTTTCAAATTTAATAATTGAGGTCTACCATTTACTAAAGCTAAGTTATTAACATTAAAGTTTGATTGTAAAGGTGTTTTTGCAAACAATAAGTTTAATACTACTATTGCAGGAGCCCCAGATTTTAATTCAACTACTAATCTAATTCCGTTTCTATCAGATTCATCTTTTACTAAAGCTATTCCTGGAATTATATTATCTTTTCTTAAAGCATCAATTTTTTTTACTAATTCAGCTTTATTAACTTGATATGGAATCTCAGTAAATACAATTTGATCATGTCCTTTATCTGGAATTTCTATTTCATAAGAAGCTCTAACAACAATTTTTCCTTTACCGGTTGTAAATGCATCTCTAATTCCACTTAATCCGCAAATATTAGCAGCTGTAGGAAAATCTGGACCCTTAATATAATTTTTCATTAATTCATCAATAGTTATATCAGGATCTTGTATTACCGCTTCTAAGGCAGCACAAATTTCACTAATGTTATGAGGAGCCATGTTTGTAGCCATACCAACAGCAATACCACTAGTTCCGTTTGCTAACAAAAAGGGAAAAGCTGCAGGAAGAACTGTAGGTTCAGTCATTGAATCATCATAGTTAGGTCCAAAATCAACAGTTTCTTTATTGATATCGGTTAACATTTCTTCCCCGATTTTACTCATTTTTGATTCAGTATATCTCATTGCAGCTGGTGGATCTCCATCGATTGACCCAAAGTTACCTTGTGGAGCTACAACAGGATATCTTAAGGAGAAATCTTGAGCTAATCTTACAAGCGCATCATATACAGAAGCATCACCATGAGGATGGTATTTACCTAATACATCACCAACGATTCTTGCACATTTCTTATAACTTCCAGAAGATTTTAATCCCATATCAAACATATCATATAAAATACGTCTATGAACGGGTTTTAATCCATCTCTTACATCTGGTAAAGCTCTTGAAACTATAACAGACATTGCGTAATTTAGATAAGAAGACTTCATTTCTTTTGAAACTTCAACATCTATAATTCTTTCATTTTTTTCTATTATTTGATCATCATCCATAAAGATTCCCTTCTATACATCTAAATTAGAAACATATTCTGCATTTGCATCGATAAATTCACGTCTTGGAGCAACATCTTCTCCCATTAACATTGAGAAAACTCTATCTGCTTCTTCTGCGTCTTCCAACTTAATTCTACTTATCATTCTTGTTTCAGGATTCATTGTTGTTTCCCAAAGTTGATCTGGATTCATTTCTCCTAAACCTTTATATCTTTGGATAGCAACACCTTTTGAAGAATCTGTAATATTATTCTCATCAAGAATTTTTACCCTAGCTTCTTCATCATAAGCATAAAAGATTTTTTTATTAATAGTAATTTTATATAAAGGAGGCATTGCAAAATATACATAGCCGGCTTCTATTAATGGTTTCATATATCTATAAAAGAAAGTTAATAATAAAGTTCTAATATGAGAACCATCAACATCAGCATCAGCCATAATTATTACTTTATGATAACGTACTTTTTCAATATCAAAAGTTCCACTATCTTGATCATCTTCATCTTCATTTACTACATTATTATATCGTGTTATTCCAGCACCAAGAGTTTGAATAATAGGTTGTAATTTATCATTTCCAATTACTTTATATTCTTGAGCCTTTTCGACATTTAGCATTTTACCCCAAAGTGGCAAAATAGCTTGGAAAGATCGATCTCTACCTTGCTTAGCAGAACCGCCTGCACTATCACCCTCAACAATATATACTTCACATTTTGCTGGATCTTTTTCTGAACAGACAGCTAATTTACCAGGAAGGCCACCACCATCACTTTTTTTTCTAATTTGTTCTCTTGCTTTTCTTGCAGCAATTCTTCCTTGAGCAGCACCAATTATTTTAGTTAATATAACTTCTGCAATATTAGGGAATTCATCAAAATAATTTCCTAATTTTTCATAAACTAAGGATTGAACCAATCCAGAAACAGCAGAGTTTCCAAGTTTCATCTTAGTTTGTCCTTCAAATTGAGGCTCAGGCATTTTTACTGAAATAATAGCAGTTAACCCTTCAGCAATGTCAGACGAATCTATTTTATCACTAAACTTTTTAAGTAATTTAGTATTTTTTTGTAATTGATTATTAATAGTTCTTGATAAACCACTCTTAAAGCCTGATAGGTGAGTTCCACCCTCTCTTGTATTAATATTGTTTACAAAAGTTAGAATTTTTTGATCATATTTATCATTATATTGAAGAGCAACTTCAACCCTAATATTATCTTTTTCTCCCTCAAAATCAATTGGGGGTTCATGAATAACTTTTTTATATTCATTTAAATACGAAACAAAATGAGATATACCACCTTCAGCATGGAAAGTTTCCTTTTTTACATTTTCTTTATCTCTATTATCAGTAACTGAAATTGCAATACCTTTATTTAAAAAAGCTAATTCTCTAAATCTATTAGCTAAAACTTCATAAGAAAATTTGTTTTCTTCCATAATAGTAAAGTCAGGAGTAAATTTTATAATAGTCCCTGTTTTTTCAGTTTGTCCTACTCTTTCAACTTCCATTTGTGGAATACCTTTTTCATATACTTGTTTATAGATTTCTCTATCTCTAAAAACATTTACTTCAAGGTAATCTGATAAGGCATTTACACAAGAAACACCAACACCATGGAGTCCCCCAGAAACCTTATAAGAGTTTTTATCAAATTTACCACCAGCATGAAGTTGAGTTAATACAACCTCAAGTGAACTTTTCTTTTCTGTAGGATGTAAATCAACAGGTATACCTCTACCATTATCCTCAACAATACAAACTTCACGTTCATTTTCATCAATATCTAATGTAACAATAATTTCAGAACAGTAACCAGCCATTGCTTCGTCAATACTGTTATCGACTACTTCATATACTAAATGATGGAGCCCTTCTATTCCTGTAGAACCAATATACATACCGGGTCTTTTTCTAACAGCTTCTAAGCCTTTTAGAACTTGAATATTACCTGCACCATAATCATTTTTTTTAACAGTATCTGAAGTCTCAATAAAATCTTCTGTTTCTGTTACAGATTCTTCTTTTTTAATATCTTCTATCATGATAATTCCTTATTTGTGCGAAGAAAATTAATATAAAAATAGAAAACTCCTATTTAATAATATTGCACATATTTTAGGTTTTTTCTTTAACTATTAAAATAATTAATAGAAGAAGATTTTATTATAAAAATAAAATACCTTTAATCTATTTTATTATAACAAAATCAAGATTAAGTTACAAGTAATTTTATTTTTTAAATCACAACTAAATTCTTTTATAAAAAATAAATATAACACTTTTTGTAACTTTTTTTCTTTACTTTTTTATATTAATTATTAAACTAATCGAACCAAGTTTTTTTTAAATAAAGCTTGCAACCATTATTAAGAAATAGTAATATAATTTTATGAATTATACACAAGAATACTATTCTGATTTATGGGATAAAATTTTAGATAAATTAAAACAAGTTAATAAATCTGCCGAAAATAGTAAAATGCAATTTGTTTACGCCGAAGATAATAAATTGTATATAGATGCTGTATCAGAATTTCGTAAAGGTTATTATACTAATCAATATTCAAAATTATTAAATGAATACCTTTTAGAATTTACTGAAGAAACATTGGAAATAATATTTTTTGTGAATGATAATAAAAGTGAAAAGATAGAAACATCTAAAGCACAACAAGCAGAAAAAAAAATTAGCAAAACTATAAATCAAATTAGTGATACAAAGAAATCTTCCTTTTCAAATTTAGTAAATAATAAAAAAGATAGCTATCAAGAAAAAAAATTATTAGAAAGAAAAAAAGATAGCAATTTAAACGAAAGATATACTTTTGATTCTTTTATAATGGGAGACAATACAAGTCTTGCTTATAATGTTTCTTTAGCTATTGCAAAAGAACCAGGGATTGCTTATAACCCTTGTTTAATATATGGCGGTGTTGGCCTTGGAAAAACACACCTTTTACAATCTATAGGTAATTATATTATTAATAATAATACACGTTTAAAAGTAATATATGTAACTGCAGAAAAATTTACTAATGAATTTATTAATTCTTTAGGAAACAATAATCAGATTAATAATTTTAAAAATAAGTATAGAAAAGTTGATATTTTATTAATTGATGACGTACATTTTTTGCAAAAAAAACAAGGTATACAAGAAGAATTATTTCATACTTTTAATGATTTATATGAAACAAGAAGACAAATGGTTTTCACTTGTGATAGACCTATTAACGAATTAAAATCTATGACAGATAGATTAAAAAGTAGATTCTCTAGAGGTATAAATGTAGATTTAAGACCTCCAGAATATGAAACAAAAGTCAAAATTTTAAGAGTAAAAAATAATGAAAAAGGTAACATTTTAAATGAGGAAATTATTGATTATTTATGCCAAAATATTAATACAAATGTAAGAGATTTAGAAGCTGCTTTTACTAAGCTTTCAGCATTTAATGAATTTACAAATATTAAGCTAACTTTGGATAAAACAAAAGAGTTAATAGCACCTACTTTACCTTTTGAAAATCTTAATTTAAAAAACCTTTCAGTAGATAAAATAATAAGAGCAACAGCTGAATATTTCGAACTAACTTCTTTTGAAATTAAAGGAAAAAAGAGAAATAAAAAAATAGTTTCAGCCAGACAAATAGCTATATTTTTATCAAGAGATTTAACAAATCTTTCTACTACAGAAATAGGATATGATTTTAGTAAAGATCATACAACTATTATGCATGCTATAGAAAAAGTTGAAAAAGCAAAAGCAACAAATATCGAACTAAGTAAGAGTTTAGAATCAATAAAAAATTCACTTCTTTCCTTAGAATAAAACCAAAAAAAATAATTTATTTTTTATTAATGTCTCTTTATAATTAGTAATTTTTATTGCTAATTTTTTTATAATAAGAGACATTTTTTAATGCATTTTTCAATATTTCTTCCTTATATATTATATACATTTTAAAAATTCTACTTTTCTTTACTTTCTTCTATATGTGTATAAGTTGTGGATAAATTGTTGATAAGTTGTGCAAAACCTGTTAATAAATTGTGGATTACAAAATATATACTGTGTATATCTTGTTAATAAGTTGTGAAAAAGATGTGGAAAGGCTGTGCAAAACCTGTTAATATAATGTTTATAAAATGTTAATAACTTTTTATGAAAATAAAAGCTTGTGAATTACTTGTTAATAACTTTTTTATTATTCACAACTTTTCCACAAGCTATATAAAGAATAAGTTTTGCTAAGGAAAGAAATTAAGAAAGTTTTACACATTTCCACAAGCCTTATTACTATTATTATTATAAAAATATATATATAATAATTAACAATAGGAGATTTAAAATATGAAATTTATGTGCGATAAAGATTCCTTTTCTAAAAAGATTTTTAGTGCTAACGATTTTAAAAACACAAAGAGTTCAATATCGATAACAACAAATGTTTATTTACAAACTAGTCAAGATCAATTAATTATTAAAACAACTGATAATAATATGGGATATATTTCTTATCTTCCTGTAATTACAATTGAAGAAGGAGAAACAACTGTATCTTGTACTAAACTTGGAGATATATTAAAAGCTTTTTCTAATATTGAAAATATAATTTTAGAAACCAATAATGATAATTTAAATATATACCCAAAAGATTCAACAAAGCATTTTAATTTTGAACTAAAAACTATTGATGCTAATGAATTTCCAAAGATGGAATCTCCTGATAATAAAGACTTTTTTAAAATTAGTTCTCTATCATTTTTAGAAATGATAAAACATACACAATTTGCTGCATCTAAAGATGAATCTAGACATTATCTATGTGGTCAATTTTTTCAAAAAATAGATGGTGGCATTGCTATGGTTGCAACGGATGGAAAACGTCTATCTTATATCAAAGAAAGATGTGATGATTCTGTTCCTAATTTTCCTTCAGTTACTATACCTACAAAGTTTATTTCTGTAGCTTCAAAAATTATTGAAGACTCTGGCGAAATTGAAATTGCATTAGAAAAAAATTTAATATCAATTAGATTAGCTGATGAAACATTTTTCTATTCGTCTTTAATAGAAGTTGGTTTTCCTGTATATAACAGAATCATTCCTCAAAATCAACAATTTAAATGTATTTTAAATCTTCAAGATACTATAGATGCAATTAATAGAGTTAAATTATTTGTATTAGATAAAAGCAATAGAATTTTCTTAAACATTAAATCTAATAAATTAATTTTAACTAGTGATATTACAGACCAAGGACAAGCTTTAGAAGAAATTGATTGTGAATATAATGGCGAAGAAATAACAATTGCTGTTAACTATAACTTCTTCTTAGATCCTTTAAAAAATATGGATGTTGATTATTTTTCAATTAATTTTGATGGTCCTAATAAAACTTTAAAATTACTTCCTGAATCTAATGAAAAAAGTTACTTACATATTGTTATGCCTATTCAACCAAAATAATGAAAATAATAGATATACAAGGCTCTAATTTTAGAAATTTAGATTTAAGTGAAAAATTAGATTTAAATACAAAGCAAATTCTTTTAATTGGCTCTAATGGTCAAGGAAAAACAAATTTATTAGAAGCTTTATATTTTATTTGTTATGGTAACTCTTTTAGAACTTCAAACATAAAAGAGTTACTTAATTATTCATCTAAAAAATTAAATTTAAAAGCTCATTTTTTAACTAATTCTAATGAAAAAAGAGAAATTCAAATATCTATTAATAATAAAAAAAGAGAAATAAAATTAGATGGAAAAATAATACATGATAGAAAACAATTAATTTATAATATTCCGTGCATTGTTTTTTCTCATGATGATATTGCTTTTATTACTGGAAGCCCGGAATCAAGAAGAAAGTATTTTAATCAAACTATGAGTATGTATGATCCGATTTTTTTTGATGATTTAAGATATTATAATAAACTATTAAAACAAAGAAATGCTTTACTTAAAAATAATAATACCAAATTATTAGACGTATATGATTTTAATTTAGCAAAATATGGATACATAATTAAAGAAAATAGATTAAAAGCAGTTAAAGAAATGAATGAATTATTTCCTAAATTATATGAATCAGTTTCAGATCTAGAAGATGTAAATTTAGAATATAAAAGTTCATGGATTGATTGTGAAAATGAAGATGATATAATAAAAAGTTTAAATCAAAATAGAGATAAAGACATAAAGTATGCAGTTACTAATATTGGAATACATAGAGATAAATTTACTGTAAAAACAAAAAATGGCGACTTATCTGCTATAGGTTCTACAGGACAACAGCGTTTAGCCTCTTTAGTTTTAAGAGCTACTCAATGCAAATATTATAAATTAAAAACACAAAAAGAACCTATAATTTTAGTAGATGATGTATTACTAGAATTAGATCATGAAAAAAGAAATAAATTCTTATCTATGTTTAGTGAATATAGCCAAGCTTTTTTTACTTTTTTACCTGATGAAAAATATTTTAACGAAATTGATTTACAACAAAGTATTGTATATAATGTTAATCAAGGAGTCTTTAAAATAAATGGATGAAAGATTATGTAAAGATAATGATAGCATTTCATGTAAAAAATTAATTGACTTTTATTTAGATAATGTTTTAAAAAAAAGAAAACCGTTAAATTTTGAAATTTATGAAAAATGGGATATAATAGTACAAAATAAACTTAGAGAACATTTACAGATAAAAGAAATCAAAGATGATGTTTTAATTTTAGCAGCAGATCATCCAGCTTGGTTGCAAAAAGCTAATATGAGTAAAAACAATATTTTAAAAAACATAAAAAAACAAATACCTCTTACTAATATAAAAACAATACATATTATTTGTAGGTAAGCACTTGACTGATATTGTTATGCTCTGTATACTTTGCAACTCGTAGGGTTTATGCCCAAATAAATTGATAAATATACGCGTAAGCGATAAATTGGAGATAATAATGAGTTATAAAGGAAAAAGAACTTATCAACCTAGTAAGGTAAAAAGAAACAGAAAGTTTGGATTCCGTGCACGCATGGCTACAGTAGGTGGTAGAAAAGTGTTAGCACGTAGAAGAGCTAAGGGTAGACATAAATTGTCTGTTTGTGATGAGAAAAAGCCTTTCTAAATTAGAAATATTAAAAAAAAAGTCAGAAATAGATAACGCTTTTAAAATTGGTAAATCCACTTCTAGACGTGGAATAAGATTAATACTAGCACCTAATGATTTAAATCGTAATAGAATAATTGTGATACCTATTAAACATTATGGAAATGCTGTCCAAAGAAATACAATTCGTAGAAGAATTAAAGAGATTTGGAGAAAAGAAAAAGAAAAATTTGTTTCTGGCAATGATTTTATTTTTTTGGTATATCCAGGAAAGGTTTTTGAAAGCAAAAAACTTGAGAAAACTATTCTCGAACTTTGTGAAGAACAGGGAATTTATTTAAGCTAAATAAATTCCTTATTTCCATTTCCTGTATAAAACCTAATATGTTATCTACAGGAGTAGACATGGACAAAAGAACTGTATTGGCAATGTTTCTAACAATAGTAGTTGTAACATTGGGGATGTTTATTCAGACAACATTTTTTACCCCAGACGTTGTTACACCAACAGAAACCGTTGCTCAAGAAGAAAATTTAAATAATAATACAACTCAAAGTGTTATTTCAAATAGCACATCCACAAGTGATAATAATTCAACTTTATCAACAAGTAATTATACATATGTTAATGAAAAAGATGCTTGGAACTCTGGTAAACCAGGTTCATTTATTGCTGTTGATGATAATTCAAAAGATCAATCCTTTAATTATAATAATGGAGTATTAGATATTACCTTTGATACAAAAGGTGCATCTGTTTCTTCAATAAAAACTTTAAATCACTTAGATGAAAATGGTGAACCTGTTGAATTATTATTTAAAGGTAATTCTGATAAAAATGCATTCTTAATGTATGCTGGTGGAGATATAGAAAATCCTATTGATGCAAACTTTAATTATTCTATAGATGGAAATACTGTTACCTTTACTAAAACTTTTGCTTCATTAGATGATAATTCTAATCCTAGTGATACCTTTAATGTTATAAAAACTTACACTTTTGCAGAAAATGAATATTTATTTGAAGTAAATATTACAATTGAAAATAGTGTAAATAAAGCAATTCCTTTAAATTTTGAAAATAATGCATATACTTTAGCATTTGAACCTCAAATTGGTCCTTCATTTGAAACTATAAGTAATAACAACTATTCTTATAGAAGATTCTATGTAAAATATGATGGAGAATCAAAAAAGAAAACTCTTAGAGTAGATGGTACTGAACAAATTGATGATTATGTAACATGGTCTGCTTTAGCAGGAAAATATTTTACTATGATTGCAATTCCTGATGCAACAAAATATAATATCACATTAACTCAAGAAACAAATAAAGATGGATTAGCTCAAGCTAATGGTATGTATTATACAAGACCTACAATAAAGAGTGCTTATAATACAGATACGTTTAGATTCTATTGTGGTCCAGAATTACCAGAAAATCTATCTATATATAACCATTCAGATGACAATGCTTTTGGCTTATCAGGATTAAATCTTGAAGAAGCAGTAGATGCATCATCATGGCTTGGCTGGTTAGAAAATATTCTAAAATGGGCATTAGCCATGTTAAATAAAGTAATACCTAACTATGGTATAGATATTATTTTATTAACAATTATCTTAAAAATTATTATTAATCCATTAACCAAGAAAAGTATGCAAAGCTCAGCTAAGATGAGTGCTCTTGGTCCTCAGATGGAAGAAATGAAGAAAAAATATGAAAATAATCCAGAAAAACTAAATAAAGAAATGTCTGAATTGTATAGAAAAGAAGGTGTAAATCCAATAAGTGGATGTTTACCTATGTTAATACAATTCCCAATTCTTATAGCCTTCTATGGATTGTTAAATAAGCATTTTGAATTAAGAGGTGCTATGTTTATTCCAGGTTGGATTACAGACTTATCTCAACCAGAAACAATATTTACATTACCTCTTTCATTACCATTCTTAGGAAATCAAATTCACTTATTACCAATTTTATATACAGTAAGTATGATTTTCTCAATGAAAATTACTCAATCAGCACAAAGTGCAGCAGCTGGGCAAAGTGCATCAATGATGAAAGTAATGACTTATGGTATGCCAATAATGTTCTTCTTTGTTTTATATAATGCACCTTCTGGGTTATTATTATATTGGTCAGTAATGAACTCGATTAGTATATTACAACAGTTATGGAATAATAATAAAGCTAAGAAAAATAGCAGTACAAAAAAAAGTATTGCCTTTTCAAAAAAAGCTAAAAGTAAGAAATAATTGAGCAGGAGACTAAATATGTCTTATCTGCAACGGAGAAATATATGACTCGAGAATTTGAAGGGCGTAGTGAACAAGAAGCTATAGCCAAAGCTGTTGAAGAGCTTCAAATAGAAAGGGAAGATTTTGATATAGAAATTCTTCCTCCAAAAAGAAAAGGTTTTTTTAAGAAAAACGTTAGAATAAAGATTTATTATAACGATGGAAATGAAGAAAAAACCGATTTAAGTGATGATCCTATTAACAGTGATTTTGAACAAAAAGTAGTTGATTTTGTAACTACCTTAATAACTAAAATGGGGTATGAAGCGAGAGTTAGTGTTAATTTTAGAAAAGAAAGAAAATTAGGACTAAATATTGAAAGTGATAATTCTTCAATTATCATTGGACGTAAAGGAAAAAATTTAGATTCTATTCAATTATTAACTAATGTTTTTGTTGGTCGTTTAGACCAAGATCAAAAAGTAATTATTGATAGTGAAAATTATAGATTACGTCATGAAGAAAGAATTATTAGAATGGCTTATAAATCTGCTGAACAAGTAAAGAAGACAGGTAGAAGCAGATTACTAGAACCTATGAATCCTTTTGAAAGAAGATTAATTCATACAGCGTTAAATGATTTTGACGGAATTGAAACAAAGAGTGAAGGCGATAGTTTATATAAGCAAATTAGAATCATTCCTATAAAATAATTATTTATTAAAAAACAAATTAAAAGAACTAATAATATTATTAGTTCTTTTTTTTATTGACAGCTAATAATAGCTTATAATAAATTTATAAAGTGTTGTGTGTGTTTATTTTGAATAAAAGTTTTTATTAGGAGACTTTTTTATGAAAAAAAAGAAAGAAGTGTTACTTTTTTTTATTGTTATAAGTGTTTTTAATTTTTTTATTTATGCTGAAACAAATTCACTACAAGGAGAAAATGATAATATTAGAATTATTGTTTTAGGTGAAGTTAAGAAGCAAAATTATGTTGCCAATTTATATTATGATGATGAAAAATTAGAGAATGATATAAATATATTAACTAATGATAATCAGAGATTTGATATTTCAAAAGCTGGTAGAACTCGTGAATTTCGTATAATAATTGAAGGAAATCAAGAGATTGATAGCTTTTTAGAATTGAAAATTAATGGTCAAAAATTTGTTGGTATTTCTGGAACTGAAACAGAAAGTATTGATACCAAACTTTATGTAAATGCTTTTTCACCAGAAATATCCGATGCTAATATACCTAATTATAATTATCAATTTACTAAAGTAATAAATATACCTAAAGGTAATCATAGTTTTGATGAAAATACTATTGCAGCTAATTTTATTTTAGCTTGGAAAGGGAATGAAAGTATACCACCTGGTTTATATTCATCTGATATTGATATAGAATATTCAGTTATAAAATAAAAAATGCTACTTCAATTGAAGTAGCATTGTGAATTCATTAATAGTTAAGTTTTATAATTTTTTCCCAACTAGCATCTTTATTACCAAAATGTCCATAATTAACATTTTCTTTATAAATAGGTCTTAATAGATCTAAGGTTTTTATAATTCCTTTTGGTGTTAAATCAAAATTATTTCTTACAATTTCTTCTAATTCTTTATAATTATATTTGCTTGTATTAAAAGTATTAACAAAAACTGAAATTGGAGAAGAAACACCGATAGCATAAGCTAATTCAACTTCACATTTATCACAAAGTTTATTAGCTACTAAATTTTTAGCAATAAATCTTGCCATATATGCAGCTGATCTATCAACTTTTGATGGGTCCTTACCAGAAAAAGCTCCACCACCATGTCTTCCCATACCACCGTATGTATCAACAATAATTTTTCTTCCAGTTAAGCCTGTATCACCATTTGGACCACCAATTACAAATCTTCCAGTAGGGTTTATATAATATTTTGTATCTTCATCTAATAAATTAGTTGGTTCCAATGTTGGTTTTATAACTTTATTAATTAGAAAATTTTCTAATTCATTTCTACTTATATTTTCTGAATGTTGATGACTCATAACAACTGCTGTAATTCTTATTGGCTTGTTATCTTTATCATATTCAACTGATACTTGGCTTTTTGCATCTGGACGTAAAAAATCTACTACTTTGTTTTTACGAAGTTCAGCAGCCTTTTTTAATAATTTGTGGGAATATACTGCAGAAAGAGGTAAATATTCATCTGTTTCATTACAAGCATATCCAAACATCATACCTTGGTCCCCTGCTCCTTGTTCGTTAAATAAGCTGGTTTCAGCTGTAACTCCAAGAGAAATATCAGAGCTTTGAGAGTGAATTAAATTAGTTATTTTTACTGTATCATAACTAAATCCGCTATTTTTATCTGTGTAACCAATTTCTTTAATTACACCTCTGATTATTGAATCAATATCTATTTTTGCTTTTGTTGTAATTTCTCCAGCAACAATTACAGTATCTGTTGTTGCTAAGGTTTCACAAGCTACTCTTGAAAGAGGATCCTGTGCTAAGCAGGCATCTAGAATTGCATCACTTATTTGGTCGCAAACTTTATCTGGATGTCCTTCACTTACACTTTCTGAAGTAAAAATATGGTTATTTAAATTAGAAATCATAAAATGACCTTCCTTATTATTATTTATCTAACTGGGGAAGGGGAAATAAAAATAAATAGAAAAATTATTTATTCCCTCTTTAGCAGTTTTTCGTCCGCAAGCTGGGAGCTATCAAATCGACGTTAAAATAAGAATATGGATAAAAGTGATTTTGGTAAAGGGACAAAACATATAAATTGGGTAAAAAATATAAGTTTATTAAAAATTTTATGTTATAATAATTTTAAATTAATGGGAGTTGCTATGTGTTCTTATATTATTAATGGTGGAAAACCAGTATTTGGTGAGATAAAAATTAGTGGTAATAAAAATGCTGCATTACCTCTATTAGCAGCAACTCTATTAACTGATGAAGAAATTGTATTAAAAAATGTTCCTAATATAAAAGATGTTCAAGTAATGTGTAATTTATTAGAAGATATAGGAACTACAATTATAAAAGAAAATGATAATACATTAAGAATTAAAAGTGGATCTAGAAAAGGGCTTTTTGATAAAAATGAAATTGGGTTAGTGAGAGGATCTATTTTGTTTATGGGGCCACTTTTAGCAACTCAAAATAAAGTAGAAATACCTCCTCCTGGAGGAGATGTTATTGGTCTTAGAAGGATTGATACTCATTTTAAAGGTTTTTCATATTTAGGTTGTGAAAGTAAAATTTCTGATAATGGAAATTTAATTGTTGAATGTAAAAAAATAAAAAGTAATCATGTTTTTTTAGAAGAAGCTTCAGTTACTGCAACAGAAAATATTTTAATGGCATGTGCTTTAAATCCTAATGAAAGCATAATAGAAAATGCTGCTTGTGAACCACATATACAAGATTTGTGTAATTTATTAATTAAAATGGGATGTATTATTGCTGGTGTTGGTTCTAATTTACTTAGAATAAAAGGTTCAAAAAAGTTAAAAGGCTGTGAATTCGAGATAGGTTGTGACTACATGGAAGTTGGTTCTATGATAGGGCTTGCCGCTGCAACAAAAGGTGAATTATTATTAAAAAATGTTGAAAGCAGAATTTTTAATAGTATTTCATTAGGTTTTAATAAAATAGGAATAAAATTTATTCATAGTGCTAAAAATGAAATAATCATACCAAATAGACAATCTCGAATAATAGAAAAAAGTTTAAGTAGTCTAACTAATAAGATAGATGATGCTCCTTGGCCAGGTTTTCCTGCAGATTTATTGTCTATAATAAGTGTATGTGCAACACAAATGAATGGCTCAATTTTAGTTCATGAAAAAATGTTTGAATCAAGAATGTATTTTATTGATTGGCTAATTCGAATGGGTGCTGATATTATTTTATGTGACCCACATAGAGCAATTGTAAATGGCCCAACTAAATTAAAACCAGCAATAGTAACAAGTCCTGATGTTAGAGCTGGAATGGCTTTAGTAATTGCCGCAGCTTGCAGTGAAGGGCAAAGTGAAATTCAAAATATCTATCAAATCGAGAGAGGTTACGAAAATTTAGAAAGTAAGTTAGGTAGTATCGGAATTGATATTACGAAAGCTTAATTTTCGTAAATGTTAATAAAATTTAAAAAAAATTGTTTATTGTGTAAAAGTTTTCCACAAGTTTTCCACAACAAGAACATATGTTAAGTTAATATTGTGCTTAACACTTTTTTAACATTTTATTATGATTTTTTTAAAATTTAAAAAATAACTTAATTACTTATATTATAATGATTTATATATAATAAATTATTTTAAGAATTAAATAGATAATTATAGAATTACAATAAATGTTATATAATAATTATTATATATATATACATATAATATAATTAACTTTTCCACAAAATTTTATTAAAAAAAGAGTATAAGTGTGTAAAAAATATTATTTCCCTAAAAATTGTTTTTTTAGGGTGTATGTTTTACCATTTATTCTACTTCTATATAATTATAAACACCTGTAACTATTTATCCTATAATAATTTATAAGAATATAACAATTTTTATTTAAATATAAAAGCTTTATGAAAAAATAAATTGATAAATTAACTTAAAATAACAAAGAAAAAGATGAAAAACCCTTTAAAATATTAAAAAAAATTATTAATATTTTTAATATTTTTTACTAATTACTTATTATATAAGAAATTAAAAAAAAGAATAAAATTGCTTAATATTATTGACATTTTTATTATACAAGGCTAACATAATTAATGTACTAAAGTTAGTTGTATCTAACGGAGGAGATTTTGTATGCCATTATCAATGTTAGGCTTGGGTGAATCAAAAAAAGTTGTGTCAATTAGTGCTTCATCCGAATTAAAAGATCGCTTATTATCTATGGGGTTCGTTCCTGGAAATTCTGTTAAAATTATTAATATGAATAATATGGGCTTAGTTTTAGAAATTAAGGGAACAAGATTAGCGTTAAATAAAGGATTAGCACACTTAATCCAAGTTGCTTAATAAACTTAATTACATTTTTTTATGAGAGGTATTTTGTATGACTTTATGTGATCTAAAGCCAGGACAGAAGGGTAAAGTATTGTCTTTTGGAACTGAAGGTGTTTTGCGTCATAGACTATTAGATATGGGTATTACAACAGGAATTGAAATTCAACTAGTTAAAGTAGCTCCTCTTGGAGATCCTTTAGAAATTCGTTTAAGAGGGTACAATTTAAGCTTGCGTAAATCTGAAGCAAGTGCAATTGAAATCAAATTTATTGAATAGAATAAATATAAATATATAAGAAAAGAATAATAAAAAAAGGATTAATCATGAGTAAATATACTTTGGCTTTAGCAGGTAACCCTAATTGTGGTAAAACAACTCTTTTTAATATTTTAACAGGCTCTAAACAACACGTAGGAAACTGGCCTGGTGTTACTGTTGATAAAAAAGAAGGTGTTTGGAAGAAACATACAGAATATAGTATTCTAGATTTGCCAGGTACTTATTCTTTATCTCCTTATAGTGCAGAAGAAAAAATTGCACGAGATTATATCGTAGATGAAAAACCAGATTGTGTTATTGATATTGTAGAATCTCCAAATTTAGAAAGAAATTTATACTTAACTTTGCAAATCTTAGAAACAGGTGTACCAACTGTTATCGCATTAAATATGAGCGATGAATTAGAACAACGAGGGGAATCAATTGATTCTTCTTTTTTAGAGAAAGAGTTTGGTGTTAAAGTTGTAAAGATCTCTGCAAGAATTAATAAAGGTGTTTCAGAGTTATATGAAGCTGTCCAAGAAACAATACAAAATAATATTACACCAAAGAAACTTCCTTTGTTTGATAAAATAAAAGATTTAGATGATGAAGGTATTGCAAATGCAAGATATGAAAAAATTACAAGTGTTGTAAAAAAAGCATATAAGAAGAATGTAAAAAAGGAAACTGAAGAAACAAGAAGTAGTAAATTAGATAGAGTATTAACAAGTAGACTTTTTGGCTTACCAATTTTTGCTGTTATAATGTATTTATTGTTTCAAATTAGTTTAGGCGAAAATTTATTCTTTATGGGGATTCCTGGATTAGGTGTATTGCTAGCAGGATGGGTAGAATTTCTTTGGGAGGCTTTAACTAATTTAGTCGCTTTAGGGTTAGTAAATGCGGCGCCTTGGGCACATGGCTTGGTAATAGATGGTATTTTTGGTGGTATCGGTGCAATCGTAGGTTTTATGCCTTTAGTATTAGTTTTATATTTATTCATGAGTATTCTTGAAGATAGTGGATATATGGCTAGAGTTGCTTTTGTATTAGATAGAATATTTAGGAAATTTGGTCTTTCTGGTAAATCATTTATTCCATTATTAATGGGATTTGGATGTGGTGTTCCTGCAATAATGGCTACTAGGACATTAGATGAAGAAAAAGATAGACATATTACAACAATTATTGCAGCTTTTATGCCTTGTGGTGCTAAATTGCCTATAATTGCTTTATTTGTTGCAATCTTATTTAATCCGGCTTATGCAGCTAATATTACCTTCTTAATTTATATTATTGTTATGGTCGTAGCTATTATAGTATCTTTAATTTTAAATAAAGTTTGGTATAAAGGGGCTACATCAAACTTCTTGATGGAATTACCACAATATAGAATACCTACTTTAGTTTCAGTTTTCCAAAGATCTTATGAAAAAGTAAAAGGTTTTGCAAAAAAAGCTGGAACAATAATTTTAGCTTCAACTATTTTAGTTTGGTTCTTAACAAACTTTAATGTAAATTCATTTAATGGTGTTAATAAAGCTAATAATGCAGATAATAGTGTAATGAGTCAAATGGATGATTCTTTTATGGCATCTTTTGGTAGAGTTGTTAGTCCCATATTCAAACCATTAGGATTTGATGGATGGAGACCTACTGTCGGTATCGTAACAGGTTGGATTGCTAAAGAAAATGTTGTTACAACTTTTGCACAAGTTTATCAAGATGATATTACAGATGAATATTTAAGTGATTTCTTTAATGAAAAAACAGCAAGTGTTGATGAGTTAACTGAAGCTGGTTTTGAAAATGGTGTTTATAATGTTGATACTGCTAGAGAAATTTATGATGAAATATTAAATGAAGGTGGCGATAGTAATGCCTTACCTTCTGTAAGAAGAGATATACCAACAAAGAGTGGTGGTTTTGCATATATCTTATTTAATTTATTGTGTATGCCTTGTTTTGCTGCAGTAGGAGCAATGCATAGAGAACTTAAAACCTTTAAGAAAACTTTAGGTGGTGTTGGAGTTCAGATGCTAACCGCTTATATAGTCGGCTTAATAGTGAGAGTTATAGGACTCATATTTGGATTTTAAGGAGACATTTATGATTAATTGGATTATTGCTATAGTAGCAATTGGAATAGTAATTTTTGGAATTGTTAATTTTGTTAAAAAAAATAAAAATAATAACAATTGTGATGGAAATTGCAGTGGCGGTTGTAGCGGCTGCGGTTTATAAAAAAGATCCCACTTTTAAGTGGGATTTATTTTTCTACTAATAAAGTATGTATAGTACTTAATGCCACGATAGATGCTGTTTCTGCTCTTAAAATATTAGTTTTTAATGTTACTGGTATAGCTTTTTTTTCTAATAATAGTGAGCATTCTTCATCACTTAATCCACCTTCTGGCCCAATCAATATTCCAATTGGCTTCTTAGGATCTATAGAATTAACTTTTTCTTTTAGTGTTAAGTTTTCTTCTAAAGATATTTGATGAAAAAAGAATAAAGGCATATCTAAATTTTTAATAAAATCTTTAAAATTAATTACATCATTAAATTTTGTAATTACAGGAGATCCTGATTGTTGAATTGCCTCTTTTATTATTTTCTCATAACGTTGATTATTTGATGCTTCTTTTTTTGCAATACAAAATTTACTTTGAATTAAAGTAATTGATTCAACACCAAATTCTGTTGCCATTCTAATTATTGATTCGTTTTTCTTTCCTTTACAAACACATTGAAAAAGGTTTAATTTAGGTCTTTCTTCATTAATTTGGGGAAGTGTATCTGTTGTCTCAAAAGTATCTCCCTTATTAATTTTTTCTACTTTGCATAAACAAGAGTTTTTATCATAACTAATAATAGTTAATTGATATGGAACTCCATTGTGATCTCTAGAGAAAATTTTATCTTTCTTTTTTAGACGTAGAACTTTTATAAAATATTGAGAATCTTCTTTATTTAATTTAAATTCATTTTCGCCTTTAAAGTATTTTGGTAAAACATATTGGCGCATTTATTTCTCCAGTTGAATAATAGCTTCTTGTAATGCTTTATCTAAATCTAAATCATAAACAGGACGATCTTCAAAATTCATTCTTGAAAGATATTCATTTCTTACAAGAATTAATAAAGCTGTTCTATTTAATTTATCATTATTAATTTCATCAGCAAATTTTTCTAAATTTTCATAAGAATATATTGGGTTTTTATCTACAAAATCAACAACTTTATTGGATTCCATTAATTCTTCAAAAATTGGAATTTCATCATCTTGGAAAATTTCTTCTTCAATTTCAATATCTGGTTCAATACCTTTTTCATGAATGTCTATTGAATTTGGAGTTAAATAATGTGCAATTGTGAATTGTACATAACCTTTTCCAAAGGGGAATGTTTGTTGCATTATTCCTTTTCCAAAGGTTTTAGAACCAATAATTAATGCTCTATTATTATCTTTTAAAGCACCTGTTAAAATTTCTGAGGAAGAAGCGGATCCTCCATTTACTAATAATACAATTTTAAAATTGTCATTTACGATTGTATTTGGAGTAGCTTTCGTAATTTGAACACTGTTTTGTAATGTCTCTTTTTGTTGAGTTATTAAAATTGTATCATTTGCTAAGAATAAATCAGCAATATTTAATGCTGCATCTACAACCCCACCACGATTATTTCTTAAATCTATAATTAAGCTGTCAATATTATCTTTTAGTAAGTCTTTTAAATCTTTTGTAAATTGTTCAGCTGTTCCTGGCGTAAATTGATATATTTGAATATAACCAATGTGATTATTAATAATTGATTTTACAGTAGTTGGTGTTTCAACTGTTGCTCTTGTAAGTGTAATATCAAAAGATTTAGAACCTCTTAATACTGTAACAACAACTTGAGTTCCAGCCTTTCCTCTGAGTTTTAAAGAAGCTTCAGTTGCATTTAAACTATCTACAGCTTCTCCATCGATATGTGTTATATAATCATTAGCTTTTAATCCTGCTCTATCTGCAGGACCTCCAGGAAATGGTGAAGAGATTTTAACATAATAATCTTTTTCTGTTTTATCTTCTTTAGTATCAACAACTTTAGGATTTTTTTTAGTTAAATAAGTCCCAATTCCAGAATATAGACCGGTAGATTGTTCTTCATATTCTGCTGATTCATCTGCTGATACATAGAAAGAATATTCATCTCCCAAGGAATCTAAAAGACCGCTTGCCATTCCTTCTAAAGCTTTGTCGTTATCAATTTCATTTATAGATAAAGCGTCTATAACTTGATAAAGATAGGCAATATTATTTATATTGTCTTGAATAATCTCAGTGTTAGGAGAGCTAACAACTGCTGTATCTGTATTGTTATCTGTTGATCCATTAGCAAATAAAATACTTGTTGAAAAAATTAAAATAACAAAAATTTTTATAAACTTATTCATAATAATATAATACATACAACTTTAGGTGTTGACCACCCCTAAATAGGAAAGTAAACTTTGAAATATGTTAATATTTATAAATTTTCCTTCATGGATAAGGCCTGAAATATTTCCTAATTTTCCAATTAGATGGTATGGCTTAATGTATGTTATTGCTTTTGTAATAACGTATATAATTTTTAGACTACAAGCAACTAAAAAAGAAATAATAATTAATTCAGATGATAGTCAATCCTTTTTTATGTTTTGTATAATTGGGTTGTTATTAGGCGCACGATTATTTTCTGTTCTAATATATAATGGAACAAATTATTATTGGTTGCATCCTTGGTTAATTTTTTGGCCATTTAGAAATGGCAGTTTTATTGGACTTCCTGGAATGAGTTATCATGGAGGTCTTGTTGGTGCTATTATTGGTGGTTTGATTTATGCAAAAAAAAATAAAAGAAGTTTCTTTGAATTAGCTGATGTTTTATGTGTTGGAATTCCTTTGGGATATACTTTTGGTAGACTTGGAAATTTTATTAATGGTGAATTATGGGGAAGAGTTAGTGATAGCCCTCTAGCAGTATTATTTCCACATGCAGAACAATTTTCTACAAATTACCAATGGGTAAGAGACTTTGCTGATAAACTAAATATAAATTATGTATTAGGGGAGTTTGTAAATTTACCTCGTCATCCTTCACAATTATATGAAGCTTTTTTTGAAGGAATTCTTTTATTTTTATTTATGTGGTTTATAATAAGAAAAAAAAGAAAATTTAATGGATATACTTTATCTTGGTATTTAATAGGATATGGATTTATAAGATTCTTTATTGAATATTTTAGAGAACCTGATTCTAATTTAGGATATATTATTCAATTTAATGACAAAGCTAATAATCCAGCGATATTTGAAACATTCTTTAATTTTAGTACGGGACAAATATTATGTTTGGCTATGATTTTATCAGGAATTATATTATTCATAATCTTAAAAAAAGTTAACAATAAAGCTTTGGAGGCTTCTAATGATAGTAAACGATAAGTTAATTAAACTAAGAGCATTAATGAAAAAAGAAAATCTTGATGCATATTTTATAAATGGAACGGATCCCCATAATAGTGAATATGTTTGTAATAGATGGAAAACTAGAGAATTTATTTCTGATTTTAGTGGAAGTGCAGGTAGTGTTCTTGTTACTTTAGATAAAGCTTATTTATGGGTAGATTCTAGATATTTTATTCAAGCAGATAAACAAACTAAAGATTCTGAATTTATCGTTATGAAACAAGAAATTAATGATACGCCTACTCCAAAAGAATTTATCAATAAAATTTTTAGTAAGGGTGATAGAATTGGTTTTTCTAAAGATACTTTAATGCTTGATGAGAAAAAGTCTTTCCAAAAAGAATGTAGTAATGTTGATATTGTAGTAACAGATGATTTATTAGCTGAGTTTTGGGAAAATAGAGCAGAAATACCTAAAGAACCAGTTGTTGAAATGAATGTAGAATTAACGGGTTTTACTAGAAGCCAAAAATTAAATATGATAAGGATTTATTTAAATGAAAAAAAGGCTGATTATGAATTAATCGCTTCATTAGATGACATTGCTTGGACCTTAAATTTAAGAGGTAATGATATTGCTTATAATCCGGTTTTTATTTCTTATTTGTTTGTAACAAAAGAAATGGCTTATTTATTTACTAGTGATAAAAGATTTGATTCTTTAATTTTAGAAAATTTGAAAAAAGATTTAGAAATTTATCCTTATGAATCGATAATAACTAAATTATCTCAATTATTAGAAAAAGATAAAACTATTTTAATTAATGAGCAAAAAACAAATTCTTTATTTGAAAAACTAATTAATGATTTTAATTTAAATGTAATTAATGAAATTGAAGTTACAACAAGATTAAAAGCTTGTAAAAATGATACAGAGTTAGAAGGAATGAGAAGAGCTCATTTATTAGATGGTGTTGCTTTGGTTAATTTCTTAGCAAATATTGATTTTGAAAAAGGTGAATATTCAGAATTAGAAATTGCAAAGATTCTAGAGGGGTATAGATTTAAAAATAAAGAGTGTTTAGGTTTATCTTTTAATACTATTTCTGGATTCCAAGATAATGGTGCACTTTGTCATTATAGCGTAACAGAAGAAAGTTCAAAGAGTGTGAAAGCAAATGGTTTATTAGTTTTAGATAGTGGTGGAACGTATGAAAGTGGAACAACAGATATTACAAGAACTTTATTGTTTGGTGAAGCAACTGAAGAAGAAATTAAAGATTATACTTTAGTATTAAAGGGCCATATTGCTTTAGCTTTGCAAACTTTCCCAAAAGGAACAAAAGGTTATCAATTAGATGTTTTAGCTAGACAATTTTTATGGAACTATGGTTTAACATATTATCATGGAACAGGCCATGGTGTTGGCCATAGATTGTGTGTTCATGAAGGTCCTCAAAAGATTTCTCCAGCTTTTAATGATTATTCATTACAAAAAGGTATGGTAATAAGTGATGAACCAGGAATCTATAAAGAAGGAAGACATGGTATTAGAATCGAAAATTTAGTTGTTGTACAAGATGATGTTGAAACAGAATTTGGACAATTCTTAAATTTTGAAATATTAACATTATGTCCTTATGAAAAGAAATTAATAAATGTTTCAATGTTAAGTGAAAAAGAAATTAATTATATTAATTCATATCATAAATGGGTATATGAAGAATTGAAAGATTTAGTTGAAAAAGAATCTTTAGCATATTTAGAAGAAGCTACTAGCCCATTAACAATGGAAAAATAAAGTTTATATATGAAGTAAAAGCCATTAGTTTTAAGTGAGAGCTTAATTCAATAGCTTTACTAAAATATAAATATTATATAATCTTTATTAAAATATGAATAAATTATTATCAATAAATAAAATAAGGAGATTTTAAAAATGGTTAAACCCTTAAAATCTAATGGTAAGATTAGTCGTAAAGGTCCTATCGTTCTAGTTATAATGGACGGTGTAGGTTTTGGTAAATATAAATCAGGAGACGCGGTTGAAGCTGCTCATACTGAAATTTTAGATAAACTATATAAAACATACCCTTGGACAAAATTAAAAGCTCATGGTACTGCTGTTGGACTTCCCTCTGATGCAGATATGGGAAACAGTGAAGTTGGACACAATGCAATGGGTTGTGGTAGAGTTTTTGCACAAGGTGCTAAATTAGTGGCTAATTCAATTTCTTCTGGCAAAATGTTTGAAGGTGAAACTTGGACAAAATTAATTAAAAATGCTAAAGACAATAAATCTACTCTTCATTTTATTGGTTTATTATCTGATGGTAATGTTCATTCTCATATAAATAATTTAAAAGAAATGGTAAAAAAAGCTAAAGCTGATGGTGTTTCAAAAGTTAGAGTTCATGCTTTATTAGATGGCCGTGATGTAGGTGAAATGAGCGCTTTAGAATATTTTGATCCTTTCGTAGAATTCTTAAATGAATTAAGTGATGATTCTTTTGATGCACAAATTGCTTCAGGTGGTGGTCGTATGGTTATCACAATGGACAGATATAATGCAAACTGGGATATGGTAAAAAAAGGTTGGGAAACTCATGTTTTAGGTGAAGGTAGAAAATTTGAATCTGCTCATGAAGCCATTGAAATATTAAGAGCTGAAACTGGTGCTATTGACCAAGATTTACCTCCTTTTGTAATTGCAAAAGATAATAAACCTGTTGGAACAATTGAAGATAATGATAGTGTTATATTATTTAACTTTAGAGGAGATAGAGCCCTAGAAATTACTAAGGCTTTTGAAGCAAAAGAATTAACTGAATTTGATAGAAAGCGCTGTCCAAAAGTAGAATATGCAGGAATGATGGAATATGATGGTGATTTACATGTACCAGCTCAATATTTAGTATCTCCTCCTTCAATTGATAGAACAATGGCAGAGTATTTATGTGCAACTAACAAGAAACAATTCTCAATTTCTGAAACTCAAAAATTTGGACATGTTACTTATTTCTTTAATGGTAATAAGTCTGGTAAATTTGATGAGAACTTAGAAGAATATGTTGAAGTATTATCAGACATTGTTCCTTTTGAACAAAGACCTTGGATGAAATGTGCTGAAATTGCTGATAGAGTAATAAAAGAAGTTAATGAAGGTTCTTGGGATGTAATAAAATTAAACTTCCCTAATGGTGATATGGTCGGACATACAGGTGTTTTCGAAGCTGTTCTTTGTTCTATGGAAGCAATGGATTTACAAATTGGAAGAATTCAAAAAGCTGTAGAAGCCGCTGGTGGTGTAATGATTATTACAGCCGATCATGGTAATGCTGATGATATGTTTGAGCATGATAAAAAAGGTGATGTAAAAGCTAAAAAGGATGGTTCTCCTAAAGCAAAGACATCTCATTCATTAAATCCTGTTCCTTGTATTATTGTTGATTCACAATATAATGGTGAATATAGTAAAGAATTAAATGAAGGTTTAGGAATTAGTTCAATTCCTGCAACGATTATGAATTTCTTAGGCTTAGATGCTCCTGAAGATTATGATAAATCAATTATTACTTTAAAATAGTAATTAAAATAAAAAGAAAAAAGGGAAATAAATTTTAAGTTTATTTCCTTTTTTTTATATAGAATAAGATTTTAAGTTTATCGTTAATATCACAGAACTACTGATTAATAATAGTAAAGCAAGAATTTGAATTATTAAATTAATATTATTTGATGATTTTAAACATGCTAATGAAATTGTAAAAAATATATATGAATAAGTTTTAAGTTTATTATGTTTTGTTTTATCCGTTAAATAGGATGGAATAAAACTTAAAATAGCTAATAGCATGAGGAAAATAAAAAAGACTTTAAATTGAATACTTGTATCTAACATATAATATGGATTATTAATTGTTGGAGAGTTTATATTAATTACATAAGTTAAAATAAATGCGATTGCAAACGTAAAAACAATTTGATTATTCGTGTTTTTAGTATTTCTTTCATTTTGGTTTATTCCGCATAAAATCAATAATAAAGTGGAATATACTATAGAGAATATATGTATTTTCCCAATAATTATTGGGGAAATAATAGTTGCTTTTACCGCTTTAAATAAATCAGGTAAAAGAACAATTCCATCTAAAGATAACATTAATAATACTAGAAGTAATAATGAGGTTGAACTATTTCTTTGCGGCTCATTCATTTGATAAATTTGTGTAGCAAGCGCAAAAAAAGTTATTAGTTGAATGACTATAGAAAAAAAGTTTTGATTATTAAAATATAGATTAGTATTAAAACGTAGACTATCTATGAGAATATATAAAACAGATAAAATATAAAATAAAGAGATAGCTCCTTGAAGTGTTATTATTGTTAATTGAAATTTTTTTTTCATAACCCCTCTTTTTTATATAAGTAAAGGGCTTTAATAATTAAAAGCCCATATCTGACATTATTATAAGAATTATATCATATTTTTATAAGGAACATGAACTAACTGAGATAAGCCTTTTTCCTTATGTAAAATCCAAATATTTGAAATAGCTGCAGCAAAAGCTGAAATTATTACATCAATCATCGTTCCAATTCCACAAAGGAAAGGAATCAAGCCTACAATTGACATCTCAGCTGTATGTAAATCTATTGCTAATAGTTTTAGTGTAAAATATACAATAAAGAAGACTTCAAATCCTAAAAACATACTCGAAATAAAAGAAATGAAGGTTGAAACTAAAGCAATAAATACTAATAGAGAAAGCTCTGGAATTGTATTAGTTGTTGCATATATTAATGAAGCAATTGTAAAACTTGCAATCATTGCACTTCCTCCTCTAGCAAAAATTGTTGCAAGAGGAATTGTTGTTGAAGAAGTTCTTTTTTGAATGCCAAGATTCATTCTTGTTAAAGACAATGTTATTGGAGTTGCGAAGAATATGTTTGCAGAAAACAATCCCGCAATTGAAGCTCCAAGTGTTCTATATAATATTTTATAAGGATTTTCTTTAAAGCTTGTAATTATTCCAAAAAGTAAAGGAATAACAATAAATATTGCTAGTACTGCTATAATTAATATATTTAATACAAATGTTGGAGCAACAAAAATAGTTGCTTCATCTTGAAGTGTAGCAAAGAATGAAGCTGAAACAATATATACTAGAGCAAAGCCTAAAATAGAGTAGGATCTACAAATTTTATACATTACTTCACTAAAAGAATTTATTGTAACATATGCAGGTCTTATAATATCACTTGATGGTTTTAAAAAATATCCAAATAAAAATGCAATTACAACTATAGGTAATAGGAAATTTTGAGCAGAACTTATCGAGTAGAAAGGATTGATTGGTCTAAAAACATCTTTTATTAAAGAAAACGAGGTTTCAATATATTCTATTACTGCGGATGTTCCAGCTCCAGCACTTGAAGAAGCAGGAAAAACGACAGGAAAAATAGAGAAAAGTAAAATACCAACAAAAGATAAAATTAAAGTTGATAGTACCGTCCAAACTATTGATGAAGCTGCTAAGCGTAATCCCATATTATCTTTTCTTAAAGAAGCAACACCAGAAGCAAAGGATATGAGAACTATTGGGAATAAAACAAAACCTCCAAACTGAATTAAGATTGAAGAAAGTGTTTGAATAAAAGTTGTATAGGCCTCAAACTGCCCTAATAATAAAGTTGTAGCTAGCCCCATAAAGGTTGCAACTAAATAAGTTATCCAAGTTTTCATGTTTTTAGATTACCTTATCCTTTAATACAAGTCAATTAAATATAGTATTTAGGCTTGTATTTGTTCTTATTATACATAATTTATGTATAGTTCTTCTTTCATATATTGGTTGCTTAAATGTTTTCAAGAAGTTTATTCAATTTATATTCAGAAGATCTTTCTGCGTTAAATAAAGTTGAAACATATTCCTCTATAGCAAAAGTTTCATCTGAAAAAAGAGCTTTTGATATTGCTGTTAAAATTATTAATTCTTGTAAAGCTTCTTTTTTGTACCAAGTTATATTATTGTAATCATTGCACAAGATGAATCTTCTAAAGAATTCTAAATCAAACAATTTCTTAAAGTCATTAATACTATCTTCTTTTATGTGTTTATAGGCTCCAACAAATACTGCAACGCCATTAATAACATGTTTTTCTTGAGATTTATTTAAATTTAAATCTTTAAATAAATCTTTAAAGAAGTAAGAAATTAATAGTTTCTTACTTAATTTATTTGTATCATCAATGGAGTATGAATTTCTGATGTATGGATAAATGAATAAACTTGAAGCAATAATTAAAGGTAATTCATTCATAGCATATCCACTATTTGAGAATATTAAATTTTCTTTAAATAGTTTTGAAAAATTATCAAAAGTTTTTAACATTTTCTTTGGATCAATAGTTTTAGGTTCATTTATAATATAGGTTTTTGTAAAATCACTTAATTTTTCATATGCTGTTGGTAATACAGAATATAATTGTGCAATTTGTAAGATTAGTTTTTTATTAAGAGCTTTAGTTGATTTTCCTTTTGTTATATTTTCTATTGTTTTTAATATAGAAGGATCTCTTAAACTATCCATAGCCTTATAAATTGGTTTTAAGCGCATTGCTGTAATTTCTAGGTTCAGATCTTGAACTCCATTGCCACCAAGTTTTGCATATAATCTAGAATAAGCTCCATCAATATCTTCAACTTCTCTAATATCAATTAAAACTTTTGTTTCAAATCCATTTAAGTGAATCCAAAAACCTTCATCATATATTTTCAAGGATGGGATTAAATAAGTTAATCCATCATTAAAGTTTTTATATACTAAGAAATTTTTACCGCTTAAAATTAAATTTAAATTAGAAGCAATTGTTGAATTAATTGTCTTGTCTTTGTTTTTATTTAGTTTAGGTGCAGCATTTTTAATATACCCTTCAACACTTTCATATTGGTTATTATAGAAAACAATAGTTTTTTCATCGCTAGTTCCATTTGAATAACAGAAAGCTGAATCATGAATATTTCCATTTTGATATAAGTCATAAATATTGAAATATTCAACTCCACTAAATAAATATCTCTTTTTTAATAATGGGAATATTTTTTTATAATGAGATTCGATTAACCAATCATTTGGCCATTCATCCCAGTATGCTTTTTTATATTCCATTCCATATTTTTCTTTTAGGCCTTCAATTTGACCGTGACCGTACATTGGAAGTCCTGGCATAGTTGAAAGTAAAGTACAAACACCAAAATATTTATCCCCATCTCCAAATTGTCCAATAGCGGTTTCTTCATCAGGATTACTCATAAAGTTTACATATCTTTTTAGAATTTCTGGATCAAATAATAATGTTTTCTTAATTGAATCAATATATTTTTTATTTTCTTGGTTTTTTAACATGTTCATAAAGGCGCTGTTGTAAACTCTATGCATTCCTAAAGTTCTAACAAAATAACCTTCCATCATCCAGAATGCTTCAGCAAGTAATAATGTATCTGGTAATTCTTCTCCCATTCTATCAACAACATCTCTCCAAAATTCTTTTGGAATTCTATTGTTAAAGTCTTCATCACTTAGACTATAAATTGTTCTTCCAGCAATATCTCCGGCGTGACCTAATTTAGGATACCATAATCGTTGTATATGTTTTTTTGCTAAGGTCATAGCAGCATCAAATCTTATTATTGAGAAGTTTTTAGCTACATGCCTAATTTGCTGGAATACGGCTTCTCGAGTTAAAGGATTTAAGAAATCTAGTTGAGCTGTATCATTCCAAGGCATGGATGTTCCATCATTTCCATGGAATATATAAGTTGTTTCATTTGTTCTTTTATCTCTTCTTAAGAAAGTTACAGCTGCATCACTTTGATTGTAGTAATGATCTTCAAGTTTAATTTCAATGTTTGGATCATTTGATAAATCTTCTCCGCTATAAGTATAGGAAGGGAAAGGTGGGTATGATTGTTGAATAAATAATTCTGGATTGTTAATTACCCAATCCCCATCAATTCCAGTATGGTTTGGAACCATATCTGAAGCAAGTCTGATGCCTCTTTGAATACATTTTTCTCTTAATGTATTTAGTGCTTCCCAGCCACCAATAGCTGGAGAAATTTCATAGTTTTTTAAAGAATAAGCCGAGGCTTCTGCTTCGGGATTCCCACATAGGTTCTTTATTTTTTTACTAGCATCGCTTCTTTGCCAAAGTCCAATTAACCATAAGGCGGTAAAACCTCTTTGTCTTAGATTGTCTAATTCTTCATCTGGAATTTGGTCTAATCTTGTTATATCTCTTTTGTAATATTTAGATAATTGATCTAACCAAACCAAAGTACTTTTTGCCATCATTATTACATTTGGCATCCAGTTTCTATCTTCAGTAAAGGCTTCATATTCATTGTCTAATAGAGAATAATCAGGAACATATGTTTCTCCAGTATTATTACCACCTTGATTATCAAAGAATACAGGTTTGTTTTCTTCTTTTTCTAAGTCAATTGCTTTAATCAAATTTATTTTTAATTCATCAGATAAAAGATGTGACCATTCATCTAAGATAAAGTTTATTTGTTCAAAAAGAGAATCAGGATAAAGGGTTGAAGGTGTAAGTAAGAAAGAAAAAAGATCTTCTTCACTTCCAATCATATTAGGTCCGTTAGATATGAATTCTCCTAATATAGCAGAAAGAGCTTTTGAAGCTGGAGGGAAATTTAATTCATCTCTATAAATTAAAGGTTTTATAGCTTTTTTTAATGCTGGATTATGAGTCATAACTCTGTGAACAAAAAAGCCTCTTGTAGTTTCTTCAGTATATTGTTCTAGTGATACTTCTTGTTCTGTGAGTGCTGTTGATGGAAATTCTCTTGAGTAGAAAGCTAAAACATCATTAACTGATTTGTTTTTAGAAACCAAAGGCGACATTCTAGAAAAGAAATTGATATCTGTATTTTGTAAATATTGACTAATTAAATTTTGGTACAATAAATGTAATATTGCACAAGCATTTAATTTTGAAGCACTAATATAATCCTCATTTTTTGTTGTGGTATTATATTTATAAGATAAATGTTGAGCTTGCTGATAATAAGAAGCAATATTATCTGTGGTTTTGAAGTAACTCGAATAGTCATTAATTTCCTTTCTGACAATGTTTGATAGCCTAAAATCTCTAGATGTCATAAATCCTCCTAAACAAATGAAGTATAACATATTTCTGTTTATAAGTTAAATAATTAATTATGCAAACGGTTACAGTAATTAATAATCTTTCAGTTATAAATCGGTTTTTTGTTCAACTTTTTTAGATATTTTTTGTGCTTTTATTTATTTATAAAGTAGAATCAATTAATTTACTAGCTTTATCTAATTGAATTGGAAGAGATATTTTCTCATCTGTGTCAAATTTTGATAAAACATAGGCAGCAACGTTGTTGTGTTTTGGTCTACCTATACCAAACCTTAATCTATAAAAATCATCTTTTTTAATAAAATTTCTTATACTTTTTAATCCATTATGGCCTTTTAAGCCTCCTCCTTGCTGGATTTTCATATCAGAGAAAGCCAATTCCATATCGTCATGAACGATAAGGATTTCATTGCTTTCAATTGAAAAATAAGACATAGCCGCCTGTACCGCTTTACCACTATTGTTCATTAACGTTTGAGGTTTTAAAATTTTAATTGAATTATAATTTGAATATAGACTAAAAAATTTTTTCTGAAATACTAATTGTGGAAATTTATAATCACATAAGCTAAACCCTATATTATGTCTTGTGTTTTCATATTGTTTACCAGGGTTGCCTAAAAATATAATCAATTTTATCATAACTATAATATAATATTTGCAGGAGGTAATTACAAGATGTATTCTTTGCATGTATATATCCCAGCTACTCATTTGGAAGTTGTAAAAACAGCGATGTTAGAAGCAGGTGCTGGAAAATTTGCTGGTTATGATTTTTGTTGTTGGCAAACAAAAGGTGTAGGTCAATTTAGAGCTTGTGAAAACTCTCATCCTTTTATTGGAGAGATAGGGAAAATTCATAAAGAAGAAGAGTGGAAAGTTGAATTTTTTATTGATGATAAATACCTTGAAGCTGTTATTTTAGCTATGAAAAAAACACATCCTTATGAAGTAATAGCTTATTCTTTAGTAAAACTTGAAGATTGTTGATTTTTGTTTTTTAAACCGATTTTTGGACAATATGAATTTTCACTACAAATATCACACTTTGGATTAATTGATGTACAAATGCTTTGTCCAAAACTAACAAGGAGTTCATTAAGTCCAATCCAATATTTTTTAGGCATTACCTTTTGAAGTTCTTTTTCACTTTCTTCAGCTGTTTTTGTATTAATCCAGCCTAATCTGTTCGCAATTTGATGAACATGACAATCTACACATATTGCTTTTATATCAAAAGCTAAATTTAATGTAAGATTGGCTGTTTTAATTCCAACACCGGGTAACTGCATTAATTCTTTAGTATTATTGGGAACCTCTGAATTAAATTTATTTATTAAAATCTGACTAATTTTAATTATATTTTCTGTTTTCCTTTTATAAAATGCGCAAGGGTAAATGGTTTTTTCTATTTGACTTTTATCAAGTCTTATTAACTGTTTTGCTGAGGTTGCTAAATCAAATAATCTATTACTTGCTTCAAGAGTAATTTTATCTTTTGTTCTTAAGGAAATAATTGTAGATATTAATATACAAAAAGGATTTTTATCATATTTTATTGCAATTAATGAAACAGATGGTAATGAAATATTAGACTTCTCTAATTCACTTTTTATTCTAGAAAAAAAATTATCCCAATATATTGTATTCATATTAAATCTTTATCATATAAATAATAGTTAAACAAGTCAAAATTGTATTTGTTTTACTTGATTTTTTTAACTATTATGCTTAGAGTTTTTTCATGATAGTAATTTTAAATAAGCAAATAAACCCTAAACAAAAAGAAGATATTAAAAATTTTTTAATTAATAAAGGGTTCAAAGTAAAAGAAATAGTTGGACAAGAAGAAACTGTTTTGGGCGCTGTTGGACGAGCTAGTATAGATCATAGAATTGTTGAACAAATGGAAGGTGTTTCTTCTGTAGTTCCAATTTCAAAACCTTATAAGCTTGCATCTAGAGAACTTAAAAAAGAAGATACAATTGTTCAAGTTGGAAATGTTAAAATTGGTGGTTCAAGAGTTGTTGTAATGGCTGGTCCTTGTGCTGTTGAATCTGAAGAACAAATTATGACAATTGCCTCACAAGTAAGAGAAGCTGGTGCTGTTATTCTTAGAGGTGGTGCATTTAAACCAAGAACATCTCCTTATTCTTTCCAAGGTTTAGGAGAAGAAGGACTTAAATATTTAAGAAAAGCTGGGGATGCTTATGGTATGCCTGTTACTACAGAAGTAGTTTCTCCATCCGATGTTGAAATGATGAGTAAATATATTGATATGTTCCAAATTGGCGCAAGAAATATGCAAAATTTTGAATTATTAAAAACAGTTGGTAGAACTAAAATGCCAGTATTATTAAAACGTGGTTTATCTGCAACGATTGAAGAATGGTTAATGGCTGCTGAATACTTAATGGCAAATGGAACAGATCAAATCGTTCTTTGTGAAAGAGGTATTAGAACTTATGAAAGAGCAACTAGAAATACTTTAGATTGTAGTGCTATTCCAATTGTTCAAAAGCTAACACACTTACCAGTTATCGGAGATCCAAGTCATGCTACAGGAATCAGATCTTTAGTTTCTCCAATGTCTTTAGCCCTTATTGCAAGTGGAGCAAATGGTTTAATTGTTGAAGTACATAATAAACCTGAAGTTGCATTAAGTGATGGACCTCAATCTTTATATCCTGCTCAATTTGAAAAATTAATGAGAGATGTTCAATCTCTTTCAACTGTTGTTGGAAAAAGTTTAGAAAGAATTCCTAGAATTATTCCTTCTAGTTTAACAGATATTGAAAATCAATACTCTTCTTCTGATAAAATTGCCTTCCAAGGAGAACGTGGAGCATTTAGTGAATTAGCTCTTAGAAGAACTTTTGAAGATAAAGAGGTTCTTCCTTGTGAAGCTTTTGAAGATGTTTTTGAAGCAGTTATGAAAGGTGAAGCCTTATATGGAGTTATCCCTGTTGAAAATACTCTTGGTGGAACAATAAACGATAATATTGATAATTTGATTAATTATCCAGATATCGTTGTAATAGGTGAACAACATGTTAGAATAATTCATAATCTAATTTCATTACCTGATGCAAAAAAAGAAGATATTAAAGAAGTTTATTCACATCCACAAGGCTTAGCTCAATGTGCAAACTATCTAAAAAAACAGCTTCCAAATGCAAAAGCAGTTCCTTTCTTTGATACAGCAGGTGCTGTTAAATTTATTAAAGAAAAGAATGATAAAACTCTTGCTGCAATTGCAGGAGAACCAGCTGCTGTTTATCATAAGATGAAAATTTTAGAAGGTGGAATTGAATCTCATCCAAATAATTATACAAGATTCTATATAATTTCTAGAGAAGAAAATGCTGAGAACTTTTTAAGTGCAAGTAAAGTAAATAAAGCTGCTATTGTATTTAATGTATCTCATAAACCAGGTTCTTTATTTGAAGCTTTAAAAGTTTTAAGTGATTATGGATTTAACCTAGGTAAGTTAGAATCAAGACCTATACAAGGAAAACCTTGGGAATATTCTTTCTTCGCTGAAACAGATATTTTAAATAAAGAAGAATCTTTTGAAGAAGTTGCAAAAATTTTAAAGAAACAATGTTCTTCTTTTAGAGTTTTAGGAAAATTTAATTCCTCAAATTAATAAATGTTTTAAGATATAAAATATAAATTAAAAGCAATCTAATATAAATATCCTTTTCTAATTATATGAAAAGGGTATTTTTATTATTTTTTATTGTACTTTTATTATTTTCTAATTGTTCTCTTTCTTTTAATTATAAGGAGGTTGAAGTAATACTTAAAGATGAACATCCTTTTGAAAGTGCTAGTAATATGAAGTTGTGGTATACCCTGAGTTATACAAATGAAGTGGGTAATTTACTTTTCAAACATTTATGTAGAGGTAAAAAAAGTATAAAACTTTGGGTCAGAAAAGATAGGCCAATTTTTATTTGTGCTAAACCTTTTAATAAATACTCGCCTCTTGGCGGCATAATTAAGCCTGGGGATGATAATCGAGTTGTCCTTGATTTTAAAAATGGGTATTTAGTGGAATATCTTCAATCTTTATATTTACAAAACTCAAAAGCAGTAAGCTCTCTAAATTACGATAAATTATTTGATTATTTGAATAAAAAAAATCTCTTATTTTCTTTTGACAAATTAATTTTAGCAAGAGATTTATTAAATGGAACTTTAAGTTTTGATTCTATATATGAATTGGATAATTTAAATATATCTTTAGAACAAGCAATAGATGGTTATTGGATTAGTGAAAATCCAGATGAAGGTGGATTTAATATTTCTGATAAAAATTATAGAAGAATCAGTTTAAGTTTAGGGGATGGAGAGCATTATTATATAAATTTTGAAAAAGGCTATAGTATGAATATTATTGTTGATACAAGAAAAAGAAAGTATTTTGTTAAAGTAGAAGAAATTTGTCCTGAATTTTTATAAAAAAAAGGCTGTATCAGCAAAGGATACAGCCAAGATTGAGTATTATCTTTTATTTTACAACGATATTTACAAGTTTACCAGGAACAGCAATTTTTTTAATTATAGTTTTTCCATCAGTCCAGTTTTTGATTTTCTCATCATTTAATGCAAGTTCAATCATTTCATCTTTTGAAATATCTTTATTTACATTTAATTTTGATCTTAATTTACCATTAACCTGAATAACTAATTCAATTTCATTATCTATAGTAAGTTTTTCAATGTATATAGGCCACTTTACATTAGCAATAGACGCCTCATTACCAGCTCTTTGCCATAGTTCTTCTGCCATGTGAGGAGCATATGGGCTTAATAGTAATAATAAAGTTTCCCAGACTTCTCTAGGTAGAGTATCAGTTTTGTAAATTTCATTTACTAAAACCATCATTTGACTAATAGCAGTATTAAAGTTAAGAGTATCAGTATCAATTGTTACTTTTTTTATGGTTTTATGAAGAGCTTTAAGTAATTCTTCTGAAGGTTTTTCTTCAGAGATTGTTCTTTCTTCTCCAAGTCTCCAAATTCTATCTAAGAATCTATAAACTCCACCAATACCTGAAGTAGACCAAGGTTTTGATACTTGTAAAGGTCCCATGAACATTTCATAAATTCTCATAGAATCTGCGCCATATTCATTTATGATATCATCAGGATTAATTACATTCTTTAAACTCTTTGACATCTTGGCAATTACTTTTTCTAATTCATTGTCAGTGCCTTTTTCAAAGTATTTTTCACCCTTTTCTTCAACCAAATCTGTTGGAACAAGAGATTTGTCTTTTCTTTGATAAGCAAAACTAGTGATCATACCTTGGTTTACTAATCTTTGGAAAGGTTCTTTTGTTTTTACAAGCCCTAAATCAAAAAGAACTTTATGCCAGAATCTTGCATATAATAAGTGAAGAACTGCATGTTCAGCTCCACCTACATATAAATCTACAGGCATCCAATATTCTTCTTTTTCTTTAGAAACAAATTCTTTTGTATTGTGTGGATCTAAATATCTTAGATAATACCAACAAGAACCAGCCCATTGAGGCATTGTGTTTGTTTCTCTTTTTGCAGGACCACCACAAACAGGACATGTTGTATTTACCCATTCATCAATAACAGAAAGAGGGCTTTCTCCTGTTCCACTTGGTTCATAACTATCTACTTGAGGTAATTCAAGAGGTAAATTTTCTTCTTTAATATGAACGATACCACATTTTGGGCAATGTACTAGAGGAATTGGTTCTCCCCAATATCTTTGTCTTGAGAAAATCCAGTCTCTTAATTTATAATTAGTTGTTTTATAGCCTAATTTTCTTTCTTCAAGCCAAGCAAGCATTGCTTTAATTGCATCTTCTTTATTAAGGCCATCTAAGAAATCAGAATTTACATGTACCCCGTCTTCAGTCCAAGCTTCTATTTGAACATCAACTTTGCTTTTTAATACTTCAATAATTGGGAGTTCAAATTTCTTTGCAAATTCCCAGTCTCTTGTATCATGAGCAGGAACAGCCATAATAGCACCAGTACCATAGCTAATTAATACATAGTCTGCAATCCAAATTGGAATCTTTTTCCCATTTACAGGGTTAATTGCATAACTTCCTGAGAATACACCTGTTTTATCTTTTGCAAGGTCTGTTCTTTCTAAGTCACTCTTTTGAGCGGTTTTAGCTAGATATTCCTTAACCCTTTCTCTTTGTTCTGCAGTTGTAATTTTATCAACAAGAGGATGTTCTGGTGCAATAACCATATAGGTGGCACCAAATAAAGTATCACAACGAGTAGTATATACCTCTAGTTTATCCTCATAATTTTCTAATTTAAAGAATACTGAAGCTCCTTCACTTTTTCCAATCCAGTTTCTTTGCATAGCTTTTACAGAATCAGGCCAATCTAATGTGTCTAAGTCTTCTAATAATCTATCAGCATATTCAGTGATTTTTAGAACCCATTGGCGAATATTTCTTCTAACAGTTTGAGTTCCACAACGTTCACATTTTCCGTCTTTTACTTCTTCGTTTGCAAGACCAGTCTTACAATTTGGACACCAGTTAATAGGAGTTTGAGCTTCGTAAGCTAACCCCTTTTTAAATAGTTGAATAAAAATCCATTGTGTCCATTTGTAATATTCTTTTGTATGAGTTGCAACTTCTCTATTCCAATCATAACAGAATCCAAGACTTTTAATTTGTTTTCTGAAATTATCAATATTGTTTTCAGTTGTTGTTTTTGGATGTGTGCCTGTTTTTATAGCATAGTTTTCTGCAGGTAAACCAAAAGAATCGAAACCCATTGGATGGAGAACATTATAGCCATTCATTCTTAAAAAGCGGCAATAAATATCTGTAGCTGTATAGCCTTCTGGGTGTCCTACATGAAGTCCGGCTCCTGATGGATAAGGAAACATGTCCAATACGTATTTGCGTTTATCTTTTGGGATTGTCGCATCTTCTGAAACAGCAAAAGTTTGGTTTTCTTCCCAATATTTTTGCCATTTTTTTTCTATTTCGTTAAAAGGGTAATTACTCATAAATCCAATAATACATTTGCATAATGTTTGAGTCAATATAGTTTTATTTTTGAAAATAAGATTTAGATAAACTATTTATACAATTGATCCAATAATAAATAATTAGAAAGTTTCTCTAACTCTATTGAATTTAATTTCTTCGATTTTTCTTTTATTCATTTTTACGATTGTATATATACCAAATTCATCGCTTATTGAATCTTTCTCTTTAGGAATATCTCCTGTTAAACTCATTAAATATGCTGCAATAGTTCCGACTTTTTCTGCATTTTTATAACTAATATCCATTTTATCACAGAAGTTAATAAAAGGAGTTTCTCCTTGCACAATATATAAATCTTTTACACCTTTAACAGGTCGTATTGTTTCACCTTCTCTGATTTCGTGTTCATCATATATTTCACCAAGCAATTGTTCAACAACATCTTCCATTGATATAATTCCAGCAAAACCACCATATTCATCTAATACAATAGCAAGTTGTAGCTTCATTTTTTTAAATAAGAAGAAAATATAATCAACATGTTTTGTTTCAGGAACGAAAATTGGTTTTCTAATAATAGTAGAAAGCGGTTTATCCATATTGTTGTTAATTTGTGCTTGCAATATATCTCTTACTAAAACAATACCAATTATATTTTCTTTGGTATCTTTATATACTGGAATTCTAGAGAATCCTGAATTAACAATTTCTAAAAAAGCTTCTTTTATAGTTAATTGTTCAGAAATAGAAAAAACATCATTTCTATGAGTCATAATGGTTTTTATTGGATTATTGGAAAAATGTAATACTTTTTGCATTAAATCAGATTCATATTCATCAACAACGCCAAAGTCTTCAGCAACATCAACAACATGTAATAAACCTTCTAAAGTTAAGCCTTTTTTGCTTTCCTTATTAAATAATTTATCAACGATATTTCCAAAAGCTTTAATGAAAAAGACTAAAGGAAATAATACTTTTGATAAAATATAAATTGGATAACTCATAAACTTAGCTATTTTTTTTGAATTACTAATAGCTAATTGTTTTGGGGTTACTTCCCCAAATATTAATATTACTAAAGTTAATATGCCTGTTCCATAGGCTACTAAATTATGACCTAAATATTTTATACAGAAAGTGGTTACAAGAGATGAAACACTAATATTTACTACATTGTTTCCAATTAGTATGGTTGTTAATAAAGTATCTTTATTTTGTGTAAGTTTAGCAGCAAGTCTAGCACTTCGTTTTTTACTTTTTTCAAGTTCTTTAATTTGAATCAGCGAAAGAGCGGTATAAGCTGTTTCTGCGGAAGAGAAAATTCCACTAAGAATTATTAGAACTATTATGATTATTATTTCATCAATCATAGAGTTCTTCCTATATTAATTAAAAATTGCAGATTAACATCATCATCTATTGAGCATTTCATAATAAAAATATAAAAGAAAAAATTAATGCAAGCAAGTTCTTTTTATTAATTAACAATTAAAAAAGTTGATTATAGTGTATTTATTATAGCCATTCCTAAAGATAGGGATATTAAAGCTAATGTATAGGTCCCCATAATGGCTCCATCACTAAATATTCTCTTTTTCATACAATTATTTCTTGCAATAAAGCTATCACTTATAGTAAAAATAGAAGTGCCAAAAATTAAAAGAGGATTTAAAGTTGTTGCACTAAAGGCAATAAATACAGCCATTAATAAGGAATAGATTCTCATTGGAGTTTTTAATTTTTGTCCATTTTTAGTTATCCTAAACATTAAAATTTCTGGATAAATTAAAAGAACTAAGGCAATAAGTAAAATCCAATATGATTTATTAAAAAGGGTAAAGATAAAGATAAAAGTTAAATGTCCTAAAAGAAAACTTGATAAACCTAAGGCAAATAAAAGAGTTTTCATACTTAAGAGTAAAATATCTCCAATTAAATATAGAGTATAAGCTAAACATAGTAGAAAAATTATTCTATTATTGAAGTTTGAATTAATTAAAACATTAACTAATGCTAATGGAGCAAGAGTTATTTTTGTTAAGGCAATAAGAATCTTTTTATTTTTATTACATGCAATTATATTAAAAATACTCATTAATATAAATAAAATTAAAGCAATTATATTCATATGTAAATAATATTACACGGTTGGGGAAAAATCAAATATAATATAGTTAAGGTTTTTGAATAGACTAATACTAAAATACAAAAAATTATTGATATTTTAAAAAGAAGCAAAATAATGTATAATGAAAATGACATGGAAAATAAAAAGAATATATATGATGAAGATCAAATTCAATCTTTATCAGCTCTAGAACATATAAGATTAAGAAGTGGAATGTATATTGGTCGTTTAGGTAACGGTAGTAACCAAAACGATGGTATCTATATACTTTTTAAAGAGGTTATTGATAATAGTGTAGATGAATTTAATGAAAAATGTGGAAATAGAATTGAGATTTCATTAAAAGATTCTTTAGTCTCTGTTAGGGATTATGGAAGAGGTATACCTTTAGGAAAAGTTGTAGATTGTGTCTCAAAAATAAATACTGGTGCTAAATATACAAATGAAGTTTTCCATCGTTCTGTTGGTTTAAATGGTGTAGGTACCAAAGCTGTGAATGCCTTATCTTCGCATTTTAAAGTTGTAAGTTATAGAGATGGAAAATATGTAAGTGCTACTTTTTCAAAAGGAAAACTTTTAGAAGGAAAAAAGGGTAAAGACAAAACTCAATTAGATGGTACTTATACAGAATTTATCCCAGATGATGAAATTTTCAAAAAATATAAATTTGATGAAGATTTTATTGAAGCTAGATTATGGAACTATGCATATTTGAATCCAGGTTTAACCTTAATATATAATGGCAAAAAATATAAAAGTTCTAGAGGCTTATTAGATTTACTAGATAAAGAAGTAGATGGGGACTCGATGTATTCTTTAATTCACTATAGAGGAGAATATATTGAATTTGCAATTACTCATATAGCTAATAGTTATGGAGAGAATTATTTTTCATATGTAAATGGACAACATACTGCTGATGGAGGGACTCATCTTTCTGCTTTTAAAGAAGGCTTTTTAAAGGCTGTTAATGATCATTTCAAAAAGAGCTGGTCAGCACAAGATGTTAGAGAAGGTATTTTAGGTGCAATTTCTGTAAAAATTGAAAATCCTGTTTTTGAAAGTCAAACAAAAAATAAACTTGGAAACACTGAAATTAGAGGTTGGATTGTACAAGAAGTTAAAGATGGTGTTATAGATTTCTTACTTAAGAATACTGATGAAGCAAATAAACTTTCAGAGAAAATTAATCATAATGAAAAATTAAGAAAAGAATTAAATGAAGTAAGAAAAAGTTCTCGTAATTCAGCAAAAAGAGTCGCTCTAAACATTCCTAAATTAAAGGATTGTCGATATCATTTAAGTCAAAGCAAATCTCATGTTGAAGAATGTGAGAATTCAATGATCTTTTTAACTGAAGGTGATTCAGCGTCAGGTTCAATTACAAAATGTAGAGATGTAAAAACTCAAGCGGTTTTCTCTTTAAGAGGTAAAATTTTAAATGTCTTTAATAAAAATAAAGCAGAATTATATAAAAATGCAGAATTGTATAACATGATGAAAGCTTTAGGCCTTGAAGATGGTGTTGAAAATTTAAGATATGGAAAAGTAATAATTGCAACTGATGCCGATACTGATGGTTTCCATATTAGAAATTTATTAATGACTTATTTTTTAACTTATTTTGAAGAATTGGTTTTAGCTGGAAGAGTTTATATCTTAGAAACTCCTTTATTTAGAGTAAGAAACAAGAAAAATACTGCTTATTGTTATTCTGAAGCTGAAAGAGATACTTTAATTGGACAAATTAAAGGTGCTGAAATAACAAGGTTTAAAGGGCTTGGGGAAATTGACCCAAAGGAATTTGGAATGTTTATTGGTGAAGATATGCGTCTTGAACCAGTTAGAGTAAATTCAATTGCAGAAATTCCAAAACTTTTAAAATTTTATCAGGGAGATAATACTCCAGAAAGAAGAGAATTTATTATGGAGAACTTGATTTAATGGCACAAGTAGAGAAATTATTTAAGAAAAACTTTTTAGAATATGCATCTTATGTAATCAAAGATAGGGCAATCGCAGATCTTGAGGATGGATTTAAGCCTGTTCAAAGAAGAATAATACATACTCTTTTTGAAATGGATGATGGTAAATTCCATAAAGTTGCTAACGTTGTTGGTTGGGCAATGAGATATCACCCTCATGGTGATTCTTCAATATATGAAGCTTTAGTAAATATTGCTAATAATGATTTGTTGATTGAAAAACAAGGAAATTTTGGTAATTCGTTAACTGGAGATAAAGCAGCAGCTTCTCGTTATATTGAATGTAGAATTCTTCCTTTTGCTAAGAGGGTTTTATATAATCCCGAATTAACAGAATTTGTAGATTCTTATGATGGTAGAAATAAAGAACCTGTAGCTTTTTTATCAAAATTACCTTTGGTTGTAATTCAAGGTGTAAATGGTATTGCAGTTGGAATGGCTACCACAATCTTTTCTCATAATGTTGATGAAGTAATGGATGCTATGATTAAAGAATTAAAAGGTGAATCTTTTATTTTATATCCTGATTTTGCTTCCGGTGGTTTTATTGATGTAAGTAATTACGATGACGGAAAAGGTTCAATTGTTGCAAGAGCTAAGTTAGATACCTCAGATCCAAAGCGAGTAGTAGTAACAGAGTTACCTTTTGGAATTACTAGTGAAAGATTGATTTCTTCAATAGATGATGCAGCAAAAAAAGGAAAGTTAAAAGTCGCTTCAATAAATGATTATACTTCCGATAAGGTTAATATAGAAATTAATCTATCTAGGGGAACTTATACTGAAGATATTGTAAAACTCTTATATGCCTATACTGAATGTGAAAGAAAAATATCTTGTAATTCTTTAGTTATTAAAGATAATGTTCCAACTATTATGGGAATAAGTGAAATTGTTAAATTTCATGCACATCATTTAATTGATGTATTAAAAGCCGAATTAGAATTAGAAAGATCAAAATTAGAAGATAAATTACATTTAAGGACTCTTGAAAGAATCTTTGTTGAAGAGAGAATTTATAAAAAAATTGAACAACAAAAAAGTTCTTTAGCTATAAATAAAGCCATATATAAAGGATTTATTCCATATAAAGAAGAACTATATAGAGAGTTAAATAATGATGACATTGAAAGATTGTTAAAAATTCCTATTAGAAGAATTAGTTTGTTTGATATAGAAAAAAATAAAGATGAAATTGAATCTTTAAAAAATAATATTGAAGAAATTGATAAAAAGTTAGCAAATTTAATATCCTATGCAATAACCTATATCAATGAATTAAGAGCAATGGTTGATAAGGATAGGAGAAAAAGAAAAACTACTATTAAAAATATTGAAATAGTAAAAGAAAAAGAAGTTGCTCAAAGAGATAAAGATTTGAGATATGATTCATCAACAGGATATCTTGGTTATACAATTAAAACAGGAAAGAGTGTTTTAGATATAAGTGTTTTTGATAGAGTTTTGATAATAATGAAAGACGGTTCTTATAGATTCTTAGTTAATCCTGAAAAAGAATATATTGGAAAGGGTTTGCTTTATATTAACTATGGAGATAAAGAAACTTTAGATAAAGAAGTATTTACAATTATTTTTCAACAAAAAACTTATAAATATTTATTTATTAAGAGATTTACTATTGGCTCAGGGCAATTAAATAAGGTATACCCTTTATTACCAAATGATAAAGATTTTAAATTGACTAAGTTAACGACTTATGAGAATGCAGAAATTAAAGTAGTATATAAACCAAAACCTGGTTTGAGAATAAAAGAAGAAAGTTTCTATTTAAGTGACTATTTAATAAAGGGTAGTAAAACAAAAGGCGTTCGATTAACCGTTAAAGAAGTCTCTTCATTAAAAATGAGAGAAGTAAAAGAGCTAGTAGAAGAAAAAACTCTTTTTGATTAAAGGAAAAAATGGAAAGTATTAAGAATAGAATTTTGTTTGAAGATAATCATTTGATTGTAATCAACAAAAATGTTAAAGAACTTGTTCAAAGTGACATTACTAATGATCTTACTTTAGCAGATAAAGTTAAAGATTATTTAAAGAAAAATTATAATAAACAAGGTAATGTTTTTTTAGGTATTCCTCATAGGCTAGATAGACCTACAAGTGGAATTGTAATCTATACTAAAACAGATAAAGCTTTGAGTCGTATGTGTAATGCTTTTAGAGAAAATACAGTAAAAAAAACTTATTGGGCTGTTGTTGATTCTGCCCCTGAGCAAAAAGAGGCAACAATTACACATTATTTAACAAGAGACACAAAGAAGAATAAAAGTTTTGCAACTTTAGAAAAGAAAAAAAATAGTAAAATTGCTAAATTATCTTATAAATTAATAGGAACTTCTAAAAGTTTTTATTTGTTGGAAATTGATTTACATACAGGTAGACACCATCAAATTCGTGCACAATTAGCTGCTATGAACATTCATATTAGGGGTGATTTAAAATATGGATTCCCTCGTTCAAATAAGGATGGTGGAATTTCTTTGCATGCTAGAGAAGTTGAGTTTATGCATCCAGTAAAGAAAGAAATGATGAAAATTGTAGCCCCACCACCAAAAGAGATTGTTTGGGACTACTTTGTTAATTCAATTTCAAATTAAAGTTAAGGTAATTTAATTATTCCTTTGCTTTTTAGGCCATTTATTTTTATAATAAATGGCTCTTTTGTTTTATAATGAGTAAAGTATTTCCCTTTTTTTACTCTTTTTAATTTTTCAATTGATTCTGTTTTTAGTACGCCATCATTGAAGGATGGATTAATTGTCATATATCTTGTACCTAATAAAGTTAGGTTTTGGAAAAAGTGAGTTCCTTGGCTAGGTTCAACTTGGAATGTCGGCAATCCTGTTTCAATTATAACTTTAGCATTAGAGATTTGAGCCCAGTTTGCGGGTATTCCAAGCCAAGGATCCGTAGAGCCAAGTCTTCCTGCCACAACTAATACATACTGATTTTCTTTATTTTCAAATTCTGAATTAAAGGCTTCTATTTCGTTTGGCATATTGATCATTTCTTCGGTTTTGAAAGAGTCCAAATTAATCATTATTAAATCGGAAATATTATCAACTTTGCCATTGCCCATAACTGAATTTGATACTATTAAAGAATCTAATTCTTCTTTTCTAGATATTATAACATCACTTTCTTCATTTCCTTCTGCTATTGGTCTTATTTGCAATAAGCTAAATTCTGGTTTTTTAGGAAGCTTTCTGTTTAGGTTTATAGCAAATTCAATTTCAACTGGAGTACTCATTGCAGTCTCACCTAGTTGTAAAATATCATAAACAATTGATGCTAATGGGAACATGTCATATTTTAATACACCGTTAAAAGTAATAATTTTTTCTCCAATAGCTTTTGTATTTTCATTTAAAGTTCCTGTAGAAATATCAAAAGTGCTAGCACAACCTTTTAAACTTTCCGGATGTTTTATTGCTTCTGAAATATCTATTAATTCTAGGTTGTCTAAGTCTTTATAAGGATTAAAAGGAGTTTCTAAATCAAGTGCATAGAATTGACTTTGACTACTAAACTGATTTTTTCCTAAAAAATGAATTGGTCGTTTAGGATTTTTTGGAGAAAACCTAAACACGCTTCCATTATCTACTACGCTTTTACCAAAACCAAAACTTATATTTGCAACTCCATCTTTAATGGCTTCTCCTGCTATCGGATAGTAATTTAAGGATCTTGCAACTCCACTAATATTTGGATACCAATACTTTCCATGTTTGGATCCAATAACCTGTTGAATAACAACAGCCATTTTTTCTTCTTCAATCATATGGTCGGTTGCTTTTAGGTATTCTTTTGCATTATGGAAATAAGTAGAAGCCCAAACTGTTTTTATTGCCATTTCTAATTCTCTTAATCTACTTTCATCATCGCCTAAGTTTCTAATCATGCAGGTTTCGTATACTCCAGCAAAGGGTTGAAAATGTGAATCTTCTAATAGTGAAGAGGATCTGATTGAGATCGGTTGTTTAATAACGTTTATTATTTCTTTTAAATCTTCTCTTAGACTTTGTTGCATTGGCTTTTCTAAAAAGGCTTTTAGCATCTTTTTATCATCGTTGGTTTTTATAATGGTGTTTCTTAAATTATTGTTGTTGATAAAGGTAGTAAAACTATGAGTAGATATAACTACGGTTCTAGGGATTGAAAGGTATACATCAGGATACTTTTCTAAAATTCCACTAGATCTTAATTCCATATCAATAAAAGCAAGACCTCTACCTTTACCTCCAAGGGAGCCTTCTCCTATTCTGCTAAAGAATAGGGTTTCGTCATAGTTCTCTTTTGAGAATTGAGCAAGAACGCCCTTTGTTCTTTCGGCTCTATATTCTTTAATTGCTTTTACTAAGTTTTGACGAACCTCTTCTTCTTTGCCTTCAATGATTTTAATAGGTTTTAATCTAGAAGCTAAAATATATAAACTTTGAGCTCTTAGCCATTTTGAAAAATCATCTCTTCTTGCATGATATATAAAACTATCAATTGGTATGTCTGCAATAGAATGTTGTAACTGACGCATAGTTTTAGCTAAAGCAATAACTGAATTAGTTTTTGGGTTTTTAAATAAGAAGGGACCGAAACCATAGTTTGCGGTTACATAATCTTCTAAAGCAAATAATAAATTATCTGCTTTCTTCCAAAGAAATTGAGCTTCTGTTTTATTAACTAATTCTTCATTATCCTTATTCATACTTTGAATTAAGAAAGGTAAGCGAGGTTTATCCTTTTTTACTTCTTTGCATAATTTTAGTCCGGCATATTTATCTTCTCTGTTATTTTTTTCATAAGCCATATCAGAGATTATTCCAAGTATGTTGTCTTTATATTTATTATATAGTTCTAAAGCTTCTTCATAAGTTTTTGCAAGTAAGATTTTAGGTCTTCCTCTCATTCTTAGTATTTTACCCCAAGAGTTTAATCCTTCAAGGATTGAAGATCTGTTTTGTGTAATTAAACTCTTATACAAAATAGGTAAGAAGGAGGAATAAAATCTAACAGAGTTTTCTACCAAAATAATTACTTGTATATCAGCTTCGTTTGTATCATGGTCAATATTCATTCTATCTTCAACTAATTTAATCATAGCTAAGAAAATCATAGGATCTCCTTGGTAGTAGAAAAAATTACTTATTGAAGGAATTTGTTTTGCTTTTATTTGTTTATTTCTTTTATGAACTGGGGAAGGAGAGAGTACAACAATTGGCATATAAGGATAGACTTCTTTAATCTCCTCTGCTAATTCTTCTACGTGTTCATTTCCTAAGTCTAGCATTGAAATAACTAATTCAAATTTTCTGCTAGAAGAACTAAGTATTTTTAAAGCTTCTTGCGGTGTATTAACATGAGTTATTTTTGGAGGGTTTGAAAGTCCTAATTGGGTATACTCAGTATAAAGCGCTTCTTCAACTCTTCCATCTTCTTCAAGCAAGAATCTATCATAGTCGCTACATATTAATAATACATTATATATATGTTTTAACATTAGGTTACTAAAAGGTAACCAAGTTGGGTCTAATTTATACATTTAATAATAATAACACAGGAATTTCTGTTTAACAATTAGAAAAATGTTATTATTTTAAAAATTTAGTTATTCTTAAATAGAAAATAAAAAAATAACATATAACTAAAAAAATCTTTTTTAATTACTGTAAATTGCAACTTGACGATTGTTAAAAGAGGGTATACTCTGTTGTCGTAACAAATAAGTTTTTATCTAGAAGGAGATAAAATAAATGTATAATTTAGAAGCTTTCATGGCTCAATTAGAACAGAAGAATCCTGGTCAAAAAGAATTCTTACAAGCAACAAGAGAAGTATTAGAAAGTATACTTCCTGTCATTAATGAAAATCCAATTTATTTGAAAAATAAAATTCTTGAACGTATTACAATGCCAGAACGTATTATTGAATTTAGGGTAGAATGGGAAGATGATAATGGAGAAATCCAAGTAAATAAGGGATGGAGAGTTCAATTTAATAGTGCTCTAGGTCCTTATAAAGGTGGTTTAAGATTCCACCCTTCTGTTACATTAGATACTTTGAAATTTTTAGGTTTTGAACAAATTTTTAAAAATAGTTTAACAACACTTCCTATGGGTGGTGGTAAAGGTGGATCAGACTTTAATCCAAGAGGAAAAAGTGATGCAGAAATTCTAAGATTCTGTAAGAGTTTTATGTCTGAGTTATATAATTTTATTGGTCCTGATACAGATGTTCCTGCAGGAGATATTGGTGTAGGTGGTCGTGAAATTGGTTATCTATATGGCCAATATAAAAGGTTAAAACATGAAAACACAGGTGTTTTAACTGGTAAAGGCCAAGGCTGGGGCGGCTCATTAATTAGACCAGAAGCAACAGGTTATGGTGCTCTTTATTTTGCACAAGAAATGCTATCTCATAGAGGAGATACTCTTGAAGGCAAGAGGATTGCTATTAGCGGATTTGGTAACGTTGCTTGGGGTGCTGTAGAAAAAGCTACAGAATTAGGTGCTAAAGTTGTAACCATAAGTGGTCCTGATGGATATATTTATGACGAAGATGGAATTAGCACAAAAGAAAAATGGGATTATATGTTATATTTGAGAGCTTCAAATAATGATGTAGTAGAACCTTATGCAAAACGCTTTGGCGCAAAATTTGTTGCAAAGAAAAAACCTTGGGAAGTTAAAGTTGATTTAGCATTCCCTTGTGCAATTCAAAATGAATTAGCATATGAAGATGCAAAAGAATTAGCTAAAAATGGTTGTAAATATGTTGTTGAAACATCAAATATGGGTTGTACTCCAGAAGCTATTGAATATATTTTATCAAGCGATATGATTTTTGCTCCAGGAAAAGCTGTTAATGCTGGTGGAGTTGCTGTTTCTGGTTTAGAAATGACTCAAAATGCAATGCACATTTTCTGGACAGCAGAAGAAGTAGATGAGAAACTTAAACAGATTATGAAAAATATTCATTCACAATGTGTTAAAGAAGGAACTCAGGAAGATGGTAGTGTTAATTATCCTTTAGGTGCAAATATTGCAGGCTTTAAAAAAGTAGCAGATGCAATGGTAGCTCAAGGTTATTAATTATAAATTAGACTAGATTAGTCTTCAGGTTTGTTGGTTTTGTTTGGCGGGTATTTTATACTCGCCTATTTTTTACTTAAAATAATTTAAGTAAAACTAATTTTAATAAAATGCTGTGAAAAAAAGTTAGTTAAGTTGTTTTTTGGGGAAATCTCTTTTTTGCTCAAAAAGTTGCAGATAAATTCAATTTCAAAGTTATCGAATTACTAATAAATTTTTTTTATTTTTGTATTGTAGTTATATTTTTTTTATATAAAAATAATTAGTTTTTTCTGTTTAGTACTCTAAAAAATCATCGTCTTGCGGTAATCTTTTTTTCGTGATAGTGTATCGTTGTTGCAGTGTTAAGGAGATAAAAGATGTTAGATTCTTTATATGAAATGAAGACGTCAAGAAGAAATAGCACCCTCGATAGTCAGCGCTTTAGAGTGGAAGAGGCCAGTGATATTTTTACGCCTATAAAAAAGATCAGTAAAATCGATTTGGATAAGAAAGCTGTAGTAAATCCAATTGAAATGGAAAGTGTTCATATTACTATAAATAAAGATGATAAGAAAAAAGGTCTTTTCAAATTTTTTAAAAAATAAAAATGAAAATAATTAGATAAAATTTATTTTATACTTTTAAATAATAGTTTCACATTAAATTGGGATAGTTGCAAATCTTGTGACTATCCTGATTTTTTTTATCCTTTATGTGGAAAAAAATCACAATAATTCACATTTCTTTTAATATAAAGTGCAATAATATTTTAATTTGTTTAAAATGGGATTTTTAATCAAAAACTTAATTTAAAATAGGTATTTTATAGAAGATTAAATTAAGAATACTTTGCTTGGTGTACTTGAAAACCACTAAATGGTGTATTATAATTTGTTTTGGTAATAAAGGTTTTATGGCTTTTATTATCTTTTTAAGTAATTGTACGATTTTATTTTAAATCAAATATTATATTCTGGTAATGGAGTGTCAAAATGGACAACAAAAAAATGGTAACAATTGATGGTAATACCGCTGCTGCGCATATAGCCTATGCTTTCAGTGAAGTTGCTGCAATTTATCCCATCACACCATCTTCACCAATGGGTGAATATGCTGATGCATGGGCAAGTACTGGTAAGAAAAACCTTTGGGGAAAAAAAGTTGAAATCATTGAAATGCAATCAGAAGCAGGTGCAGCAGGTGCTGTTCACGGTGCTTTAGCTGGTGGTGCTTTAACAACAACTTTTACAGCTTCTCAAGGTTTATTATTAATGATTCCTAACATGCATAAGATTGCAGGTGAAATGACACCTACAGTTTTCCATGTTTCTGCTCGTTCTTTAGCAGCTCAATCACTATCAATTTTTGGTGATCACTCAGATGTAATGTCTTGTCGTAATACAGGCTTTGCAATGACAGCTGCAAGTAGTATTCAACAAACAATGGATATGGCTTTAGTTGCTCATTTAGCTACTTTAAAGAGTGATGTTCCTTTCTTAAGTTTCTTTGATGGTTTTAGAACTTCTCATGAAATTCAAAAAGTTGAAGAAATCTCATATGATGATATCAAAGGTTTAGTTGATGAATCATTAATTGAAAAATTCCGTGCTAGAGGACAACGTCCTGAAGCTCCAATGACAAAAGTTGCAGCTCAAAATGAAGATGTTTACTTCCAAGGTCGTGAAACAGTTAACAAATATTATGATGCTGTTCCAGAAATTGTTGAAGATTATATGGCTCAAGTATCTGAATTAACAGGTAGACCTTTACATTTATTCTCATACTCAGGGGCTAAAGATGCAACAGACGTTGTAATCGTAATGGGATCTGGTGCTGATACATGTGAATGGGCAAGTAGTTATATTAACAGTAAGGGTGGAAAAACAGGTGTTATTAATGTACATCTATATCGTCCATTCAGTGCAAAACACCTTGTTGCTGCATTACCAAAAACTGTTAAGAAGATTGCTGTATTAGACAGAACAAAAGAACCTGGTGCTTTAGGTGAACCTTTATACTTAGATGTTGTTGCAGCATTAAGTCAAATGGGTGTAGAAGGCGTTAAAGTTATTGGTGGTCGTTATGGATTAAGTAGTAAAGACTTCCCTCCAACACACGCAAAAGCAGTATTTGATCATTTAGCTGGTGCAGCTTTCCATGATTTCACAGTTGGTATTGAAGATGATGTAACTAATAAATCAATTAAGATTGGTGAAACAATTGATGTTACACCTAGTGATGTATCTTCTTGTATGTTCTGGGGTCTTGGTTCAGACGGTACTGTTGGTGCTAATAAAAACTCAATTAAGATTATTGGTAACAATACAAATAAAAATGCTCAAGCATATTTTGCTTATGACTCAAAGAAATCTGGTGGTATTACAGTTAGCCACTTAAGATTCGGTGAAAGTAAATTGAACATGCCTTGGTTAATTGACCATGCTGACTTTGTTGCTTGTCATAATGCTGCATATATTGGTCGTTATGATATGTTAAGTCCTTTGAAAGAAAATGGTGTATTCTTATTGAACAGCCAAATTCCTTCAGATGAAGTATTTGATCATTTAACAAGAAAAATGCAAGAACAAATCATCAATAAAAAGATTCGTTTCTATAACATTGATGCATTAGAAATTGCTAGAAAAGCTGGTTTAGGTACAAGAATTAATACTGTTATGCAAGCTGCATTCTTTAAGATTAGTGCTATCTTACCAGAAGAAGAAGCAATTGCTTTAATTAAAGAATATATTAAGAAAACTTTCTTAAAGAAAGGTGAAGAAATTGTTAAAAAGAACTGGGCAGCTGTTGATGGTGCATCTGATGCATTACATGAAGTTAAAGTTCCTGCAACAATTACTAAGAGTTATGAACCTACAAAATTAATTAGCGAAGATGCTTCTGATTTTGCTAAAGACATTATTTTACCAATCATGCACCGTGAAGGTGATAATATTCCAGTATCAAAAATGTCTTATGATGGTAAATTACCTTCAGGTACTGCTAAACTAGAAAAACGTGGTGTAGCACCATTTGTTCCAAAATGGATGCCTGATAATTGTATTCAATGTAACCAATGTGTACAAGCTTGTCCTCATGCTGCTATTCGTGCAAAACAAATCGAACCTGCAAAATTAGACAATGCTCCAGAAACATTTGTAACATTAAAATCAAATACAAAGAATGATAAAGATCTTAGATTCAAGATTCAAATTTACACAGAAGATTGTCAAGGTTGTGGCGTTTGTGTAGAAGCATGTCCTGCTAAGACTAAAGCTTTAGAATTATCTCCAATTCAAGACGAAAGAGATAAGGGTGAAGTTGCTAACGCTGAATTCTTTGAAGATTTACCATATGATGTATTAGATGGAACAAAAGAAACAACAGTTAAAGGTTTACAATTTAAACAACCTCTATTTGAATTCAGTGGAGCTTGTGCCGGTTGTGGTGAAACCCCTTATGTAAAACTTGTTTCTCAAATTTGTGGTGAAAGCATGATTGCTGCTAACGCAACAGGTTGTTCTTCAATTTATTCTGGTACATTCCCAACAATTCCTTATACAACACGTCAAAAAGATGGTAGAGGTCCAGCTTGGGGTAACTCATTATTTGAAGATAATGCTGAATACGGCTTAGGTATGCGTTTAGCTGTAGATAGTAATAGAAACTTATTAAAGATTAATATTGATAATCTTCTAGAAGTTGGAACAACAAAAGAATTAACTGAAGCAATTAATGCTAGTTTAGCTGTTTGGGGTTCTGCAAAAGAAGATGCAATTGATGCTCAAAATGCTGTACAAGCTGCATTACCTGCTGCTTTAGCTGCTGCAACTGATGAAAATAGAGCTTACTTAGAAAAAATCAATGAATTAAAAGATTATTTCTCAGAAAAGACTGTATTCATTATTGGTGGTGACGGTTGGGCTTATGATATTGGTTACGGTGGTGTTGACCATGTTGTTGCTTCTGGTAAAAATGTAAATATTTTAGTATTAGATACTGAAGTATATTCAAATACTGGTGGACAAGCTTCAAAAGCAACTCCAATTGGTGCTGTAGCAAAATTTGCTAATGCTGGTAAACAATTAGGTAAGAAAAACCTTGGCTTTATGTGTATGAGTTATGGTTATGTTTATGTTGCATCTATCGCATTAGGTGCTAACAGAATGCATGCTCAAAAAGCTCTACAAGAAGCTGTAGCATGGGATGGTCCTTCTATCGTATTCTGTTATTCTTCATGTATCAACCATGGTATGAACATGAGATATAGTCAAGTTGAAGCTAAGAAAGCTGTTGATGCTGGTTACTGGCCATTATATCGCTACAACCCAGCTTTAGAAGCAGGTAAGAGATTCTCTTGGGATATCAAGAAAGAACCTACTGTAGAATATCAAGACTTCTTAAAGGGTGAAGTACGTTATACATCATTATACAAAACTAACCCAGCACATGCTGATGAATTATTCAAGAAAGCTGAAGAAGATGCTAAGAACCGTATGGATTTCTACAAAGCTATGGGAAACATCATGTAAATTATTTTTACAAGATATAATAAATGAGGTCCTTTAAGGGCCTCATTTTTATTTGTTAAATAATAAAAAATTTTATAAAGGAGTTTTTATAAATCCATTTTTTGTAAATTTATAAATACTGTTAATATCTAAAGATTTTAAAATGTTTTCTACTTCAGAAAAATAGCAATTTAAACCATTAATTGTATGAGCATCAGAACCTACAATAATTTTAGAATCTAGTTGTTTTAATGTTTTAATGGTATTTAAATCCGGGTAGGGTGAGCTTCTGTAACCTCTTCCAATTGCACCAGTATTAATCTCAATTATTTTATCTAAGTTATTAAGTTCTTCAATAACATTATAAATAATATCTTTATACCATTTTTCATTGATATTAAATATTGGTTCCTTTTCATTAAATTTTGTATATAAATCTAAGTGTCCCACAATATCATAGTCAACTTTTTTTGCAAAATTTAAAAGTTCTTGGTAATATTTAGTTATAAAAGGTTTTATACCACCACATACAGAAATTAATTCTCTTAATCTTTCTGCATTATAATCTAAATAATATATTTTTTTTTCTATCAATAGGCAATGAACTGAACCTATAGTGTAGTCAGGATTTCCTTTATATTCTCCATTTAAAGAATCCAATTCTAGACCTTTAAATATATCTATATTTTCATATTTTTTATTCAACTCATTTAGAAGATTAAAATAAGAAACTTGTTCATCTCTTGCTAATTCTTTACAATCAATATCGTAACCACATTGGGCATGTTCACTAAAACCAATTGAATCAAAACCTAATTCAATTGCTTTCTTTATATATTCTTCTAATGAATTTTTTCCATCACTGTAGGTTGTATGTGTATGAAGGTTAGTTAAAATCAAATTTATTCTCCTATGATAGATTAAACTTTTGATATTAAATTTTTATTTAATATCGTTTTCATTACACCATCTTTCGATGAAAACTTTTGTAGAGCGATTCATTTCTTTCATAAAAGATGTAGAAAATTTTCTTAGATAAAACTGATCTGCAATTGTTCCTTCATTGTTAAATGGTAGCGTTTTTGTTTTTCTTTGGCTATCTTCAAGTTTCTTATATGTCGCAACAATTTCTTCATCAGATTGATTTTTATATGTATCTGTAAAGAATATATATTGTGAATCAGGTCTTTCTCTAGGTGTTGTTAGTTTTTTCTTTGGTTTTCCAAAGATTAACATTGCCGCAGGAACTGCTTGTGCAGGGAGATTTAGTAATTGTTGTACTTCTTCATAGTTTTCTATAATATCACCAACATAACAAGATCCATAGCCTAATTCATCAATAGCGACAGCTGCACTTTGAGCTGCAATTATTGAATCTTGTAAAGCTAAATGTAAATCGCCAACATTTACTTTTCTAATTTTTGTATTTGTTTTCGTTTCAGTGTTACTTAATTTAAAATATTTTAACCAACGGTTAAAATCAGCAAGGAAAACCCAAACATGAGGAGCTTTCTTTATCATAGGTTGATTATCACAAAGCACTGAAAGCTTTTCTTTTATTGAGGGATTTTCAATTTCAATAATAGAATATAAAGTTAGGTTACCTGCGGTGGGTGCTTGTAATGTAGCTTTTTTAATCAAATCCAAATCTTTGTCATTGATTCTTTCTTCTAAAAACGCTCTATGTGAGCGTCTGTTAAGTAAATTATTTATCATAAATTTATTATATAAAAACTAAAGAGGCTTTTACAGAGCCTCTTTAGTAATAATCTCATATTTAATGCTTATTCTTCTACAACAGAAAAATCATCTTTACTTGCACCACAAAGAGGGCAAACCCAATCATCAGGGATGTCTTCAAAGGCTGTTCCTGGAGCGATTCCGCCATCAGGATCACCTACTTCTGGGTCATAAATGTAACCGCATAAATCGCATTCATATTTTTTCATTTTTTTCTCCTACAAGACGGTTGTCTTTATTAAATATTAGCAAGATATATTGTAAACGGCAAGAATTTCCATCAAAGTTTTACAAAATTTTTGCTTAAATGACTCTGGTTCTAGAATTTCAACCGAAGAACCACACTGAATAATTCTTAAAATCAATTCAATTGAGTTTTCAATATCAAAAGAATAGATATAAAAGTTATCAATTTCTTCTATAACTGGAGGGGTATGTTTTAAATTATTAAAAACATTTATAGCTGAAATTTCTTTTACTTTAATTTTTAAAGGAATAACATCGATTGGCTCATATGTATTTTCTTGTTTTGGCATTTTAAATGGTTTTAAGTTATCAGGAATAGTATAAGTTTGTTCTAGAATTATAGCCTTAGTTATTGTACTTATATCAATAGTTATCATTTCTGTAGTATGGCGTAATCTTCCTGTTACACTAATTGGGTTTCTTCCAGTAGTCTCTTCTCTAAATCCAATAAAGTATGGAGCTACTTCAGAAATTCGTTTTTTCCCATTAACAGTATGTTCAATCTTAACAATTCTACCGGAAACCCAGGAATCAATTAATACATCTAAAATTGTGTTATAATTTGAATTACCACTCTTTTTTTGTATATATTTATCAATTTCTTCTGATAATTGAATAATATTATTACTAATTTTAGGAGCATAAGATCTCATGTTTAAAGCAATCTTTCTTAGTCCTGAAGCTAGATGAGGGTTTTGAAATTCTGAATTTTTAGCTATGGCTTCAGCAGACATATTAAATGCTAAACTCTCATAAATACTTAATTCAATATTTTCATCTTCATTTTTATCGCTTTTAATTTTAATTAAATTATTTTCTTCATATACATCAATGTATTTACTTAAATCAGTAACATATCTACTTATTGTTGATCTATGAACACCGAGTCTTCTAGCAATCTCCGCTCTTCTTAGACCTTCAGGATGTGAAAGTAATAATAGTTCTAATTGTGCAACACGTTCGCCTTTCATTTAGTTTCTCCTATTTGTTTATGCACCAAACTGCAACATATTATACCTTATCATAAAAATGAAAAAATGCAACAAAAAAACAACAAAAAAATAAAAAAAATGAGGTAAAATTTTTACAAAAAAATAATAATTGTGTAATAATAAAAAAATGAAACAAAAAAACAACTTTTTTAAATTTAAAAGTACTTTATTATTACTCAATTTTTGAGAGTAACTTTTAATGAGTTATAAATTTATATTGAAAAAACCCTCTTTTTGTACTAAAAATATTAATTGTAGAATAGGAGATATTTATGGGAACTCATGATTTAGAAAAATCTATTGAAAAGATTGAAATCAAAATTTCATATACTGAAGAAATTGTTGCACAGTTAAATGAAATTGTAACTAATCAACAAAAAGAGATTGGAATATTAAACAATCATATAAATAAATTAGAAAAGAAAATTGTTGAACTGTTGGAAGAAGGGGAAACTTCCGATCTTCCAAACAGAAAACCACCACATTATTAAATTAAGCTCTTTTTTCCCAACAGGTTTTTGCTTCAAAAACAGTTTTTTTGTCCCCATTTTCATCAACTCTTACAAGTTGATGGATAAAGGTGGGATTATCTTCATTTATTGCATTTTGACTTTCGCTTCTTGTAATTATTTCAACATCATCTTTTAAATATGTTTGTTTTAACCAAGATACATCAATCTTTGTTGTTATATATTTATCTCTAAAATCATTAGGCATTGATTGTAGAGTCCAGCGAATGTATGAAATATTATTAACATGTTTATTGAAATCAGTATCTGAGTAATTAATTCTTGGAACAATTTTTGAGATTAAAGGATTTGTATCATCAATTACATCTCTTTTTTTGATTTGAAAATCAACTTGCTTAGTTTGTTCAGGGATACCAATTTTTTCTAACATAGCTGTAGGTTCAATAGGTCTGTTTGTTTTTAAATCAATTATTGGCCATAACGTTACTGACCTAAAGAGGATTTCGCCATCAGCATTTTTCCCTTGAATAATTCTAGGAACTAAAACTCTTCTATATGGTTTTTCAGCCCAAGTTTCTACAAAAACTTCTTCTCTCCATTTTGGATATTTATAAACTTCTATGTTTTCTCTTGAAATTACCCAAGTTAATCCACTTTCATTTAAATCAAATATGGAGCAATTTAGAATAGAGGAATGAGAGGCTGCCGCTTCTTGAACTACTTCAAAAATCCAGTCAAGTCTAGCGTTTGCATGTGCATCACAGTTATAAGTATAAGGGATGAACATTTCTTTATATACTTTATTTTCAATTTTACCAAAAGTATTAATTTTTCTTTCCATATATAGTTTCCTCCGCGTATATAAACTACTATACATAAAATCGACAAAATTATTCAATGAGAGTTAGTAAAAAAAACTGTTTAAGAAAAGTATTATTGGGATAGTAATTATGCTTGCAATAGTAGATAAACCTAATAGAGATGAGGCATATAATTCATCTCTATCATATAATAGAGAGAATGTTGTAGTAGTTGCACCAACTGGACAAGCCATGGCAATTAAAACAATATTTTTTAACATTATTGGAGCGTTAATCTTTAATAAGAAAAAGATTATTATTATTGGAATTAATATGTTATGTAAAAATAAAATATAATAGCTTCTTAAATCCCCGAATAGTTTTTTTAATGGGCATTTCATAATCGTTGCACCCACAATTAACAAAGCTAGGGATCCATTCATATCACCAATCGATTTCATTGGAGTCAAAATAAGAGAAGGAACTCTTATAGAAAAAAAGTAACATAATAGACCAAGAATAATTGCTAGCATGTTTCTGCCAGTTATTATTTTAATTATTTTTTCTTTTAATGGTAATTTGATTAGCATGCTGATACCATAAGACCAACAAATTATATTAAAAGCGGTAATAACTCCTGTACAATAAAATACACCAAGTTGTCCATAAACTGCATTCATTAGAGGTAAACCAATAAATCCACAGTTAGTATACATAACTGCCATTCTCTCAACAAGGTAATCTGTCTTTGTAGATTTTTTTATTAATACTCTAGCTAAAATAATTGCAATACAAATAGAAAGGAAAGAAAGAATAAAAGTAATTATCAAACCTCTTACTTGTTCTTGATCATAATCTCTTTGATAAGAAGTAAAAATTAAAAGAGGGCTAACAATTTCTAATAAAAGATTAGTTAAGCTTTTTAATCCACTTTCTTGAATTATTGTTTTCTTATACGCATATGCTCCAAATGAAAGAATAACTATCATTTGAATTATTTGGAGGCTAGTTCTAGTTGCAATATCCATGTCTAATTATTCTTCACGTCTAAAAAAGCGTAATATGCTTCTACCATATTTTCTTTCATCATACGTAACTAAATCACCTATTTTTTCAGGCCATTGAGCTTTTTCTTCACTAGGATAATGTATAATAAAAAGTCCATTTTTTTTAACAATTTGAGCATCAGCTATTGCTTGAGTTAATTCGACTTTTCCAGCCATTGGGAAAGGAGGGTCTGCATATACAATGTCGTAAGATTGTTTTGCTGTTGGTATAAAGCGGTAAACATCAACTAGAAATAATAAGATTTTTGAATCAACAAAAGAAATATTTTTGTTAATAACTGATTTTTTACCTCTATCCTTTTCAACTATATGAACAGGATTTGCCCCTCTAGATGCAGCTTCTATTCCAACACAACCACTACCTGTAAACAAATCTAAAAATGATAAGTCATCTAAATTTCCTAATATAGAAAATAGTGATTCTCTCATTCTATCCATTGCAGGTCTAATTACTCCTGGAGGACAGGTTATTGAACGTCCACGATATTTTCCACCTGTAATTCTCATAATACCTCTTATTCTTCTAAGAAAGGATTTGCTTCTTTTAAAACTCTTTCTATAACTCTGTTATCTAGATTAATAAAACTCGAATCTTCTTTCAATATTTTATCACAATATTCTCTTGCTATTTTAATCATTTCTAAATCATTTACAAGAGAGGCAAAATGAAGTCTAATAAAACCCGATTGTTTTGTGCCTAAAATATCACCAGGGCCTCTTAAAACTAAATCCTTTTCTGCAATGATAAATCCATCATTTGTTTCTCTCATTACTTTTAGTCTTTCTTTTCCTAATTCACTAATATTATTGTCAAAAACCAAAAAACAAAAGGATTGTAATTGAGAACGACCAACTCTACCTCTTAATTGATGAAGTGCTGAAAGTCCAAAAATATCAGCATGTTCAATTATAATGCACGTAGCATTTGGTACATCTATTCCAACTTCGATTACACTAGTGGAAACTATATATGAAATTTTTCCTTTCTTAAAATTTGTTAATATTTCTATTTTTTCATCATCATCAATTTTGCTATGTAAAAGAGCAGATGGAACATTCGGATATTGTTTTTTTAAATATTCAAACATATTTGTTACATCTCTTAATTCTTGAGGGCCTGAATCGTCAATACGAGGATATACAAAATAAGTTTGGTGTCCTCTTTGAAATTCTACTGCAATAGATTTATACATTCTTTGTCTAGAAGCTTCTCCAACAAGATGGGTTATAATTGGCTTTCTTCCTTTTGGTAATTGTCTAATTGTAGAAATATTTAGATTTCCAAATACGGTTAATGCTAATGTTCTTGGAATTGGTGTTGCACTCATCATTAGTATATTGGGATGAAGCCCTTTAGATAATAGTTTTTCTCTTTGGTTTACTCCAAATCTATGCTGTTCATCAATTATAATGTATCTTAAATCAAGGAATTCTACATTGTCGCTGAATAACGCGTGAGTACCAATTAAAAGTTGTATAGAACCATTTTTAATACCCTCTAATATAGGTTTTCTTTGCTTTTGAGAAACTGAACCTGTTAATAATGCTATTGAAATCCCTAAAGGTTCTAATAGTTCTGCAGCATTTTGAGCGTGTTGATTGGCCAATAATTCTGTTGGTGCCATAAAGGCTACTTGATGGTTTTTAGAAATTTCATGCAACGCTGATGCCCAAGCTATTAAAGTTTTTCCAGCTCCAACATCTCCTTGGAGCATTCTATTCATTGCTTCTTTGTTGTCTAAATCAGTTCTTATTTCTTTTAAAACAATTAATTGGTCATTAGTTAATTGGAAATCTAAATTTGAAATAAGTTGTATTTCTAATTTAGAAGGAATGCTTTTAACTGGTTTATTTGTTCTATGAATTTTTACATCTTTTCTTGCAATTAATTGCATATAAAAATGTTCACAAAAGGCCAAAGTTTTTTTTGCTTGTTTTAATTGTTCTATATCTTTTGGAAAATGATAAGCTCTAATAGCCTTATCAAAAGGCATTAGTTTTAATTCTCTCATAATAGATTGAGGAAGTTCGTCTTCAAATCTTATTGGTTTAGAAAAAATTTCAATTAAATTTTTTTTAATTAATTTTTGAGTTAAAGAGCCTTTCAAGGGATAGAGTGGAATTATTTGTCCAAAAGGTAATGGAGGATTATCTATATTTTTTATTTCATACAATTCAAAACTTGAAGCTTGTAATTCACCATTGTGTGAATACACAGAAGCATAAAGATAATATAATTTGTCAACTTTGATTATTTTTTGAAGGAAGTTTCTACCAAAACAGAGTAAGTTTAGAGATCTATCTCCAAAATAACTTTTTACTTTTATTTTTAAAGTTCTTCCATTTTTTGAAAAAGCTCCAAAAAATGAATGAGATTTTATTTCTACAAAAGTATTAATTTGTCTTGCCTCTAAAAAATGATTAGGTAAATCTTCAAGATTAATAAATTTTGTTCTATCTTCTCTATCTCGAGGGGTAAGAAGTAATAAATCTCCACAGGTTTTTACCCCTAAAGATGCATAATTTTCTTTAGCGGAATTTCCAACGCCTTTTAAACTTGATATATCTGTTGAATAATTCCTAATAAACATAGTTTTGCTCTTATAAGTTTATTAAATAAGAAATCAAATATGTAACAACAGTTCTAGTAGTAATATACACAATGATACAGAAAATAGTACTTACAATAAGAAGCTTTCTATCAGAGACTATTTTGCTTGCAAAAAATACTTTTTGAATCCAATTTAAAAAGCCACCAATAATAGATTCTAAAGTCCTAATTAAGGTAATTGTATTTGGTCCTTTTTTGAAACATAAGATTAATCTTATAACTATTATTATTGTAATTATTACTAAGAAAGGTGAGATTAAATATCCCCATAGAGTATTAAGAATCAATGCTAATACAATATAGAAAGTAATTTGACCTGTTGTTCCAAATAGATGTAATATGCTTTGTAAAACAGATAGTAAAGCAAAAGCTAATAATGGTGTGAAATCAATATTTTTTGTTTTTAATAAGTTTACATTTCTAAATAAATTTAAATATGGATCAACAATCTTTTTTAAAATAATGAATATACTATTTTGATTTAAATGTGATACGGGTGCAAACCAAGATAAAATAATTCGAACCCAAAGTAATAAATTATAAAATGCTAAAACTTGTGCTAATCCGAGAGCTAATCTCATAAAAATTGTAGATTCTTGCATAATTTTTTTCCTTTAATTGAACCAGATATCAATAACTTCTGGTCTTTCATTAATTTGTGAAATAAAATTTTGGCTATATTTTACACTAAAAACAACATTACAATTAATTTTTATTGGAACCGTATCTTTTACAATATCTATATCATCTTCATTTGATGATAGTCTTTCTTTTTCTAAGAAAAGATTAACATTTAATGGTCCAGAATTTGTTATAATTATTTGTTTTAATTCCTCTAATCCTATTTCTTTTGCGACATTATAATTTAATTTAATATTACAAGTTGAAAGAGCTATAGGTGGTAAATCTTTAGGATCTACCACATTTTCAATTTCAAAATCAATTTTTTCTTTATCTTTATAATTTTCTTTAAATTTACCAACAAAACCATAAATTGAATCAACTTCTAATTTATTATTAAAGTTTTCATAAGCTTTATTGAATAATCCACTTTCGATAGTCCCATTTGCGTCAGCTAATACAAGAAAAGCCATTCTTTTCCCTTTTTGGGATGTGAATTCTCTTTTGCTTACAACAGTTGCCACTATGGCTGTTTTTTGATTTAGCACAAATTTATCAGGTTTTGACAAATCAAAAATTACACTATTTTTAATCTCTTTTTTATATATATCTAGAGGATGTCCAGAGATATAGAAACCCAATAATTCTTTTTCTCGTTCTAATTTTTCTAATATTTTCCAATCTTCAATAATAGGTATTTCAAATTCATTGAAAGAAGTTTCTTCAATTTCTTCAAATAAACTCATTTGCCCTAATTCTTTATCTTCAATAATTCCTTGAGCAAATTTTACAGCTTCTGGGAGAGATTCAAGTAGAGATGGTCTATTTATTTTTAATGAATCAAAAGCTCCTGCTGTAATTAAAGATTCTAATAATTTAGAATTTAAAACTTTTGGATTACTTCTTTCTAAGAATTCCATAAAGCTTTTATATTTTCCATTTTGTTCTCTTTCTTCAATAATCTTTGCTACAGCAACTTCACCTACATTTTTTATTCCAGCTAGCCCATAAACAATTTTGTTATCAACAACACTGAAACTTTTTTCTGAATAGTTTATTGATGGTGGTAGTATTTCTAATCCCATGCTTTCAGCAACATTTAAGTATTCCTTGAATTTATCAGGATTGTTCATTTCGTTTGTTAAGTTAGCAGCTAAGAATTCTGCTGGATAATTTGCTTTTAAGAAAGCTGTTTGATATGCAACAACCGAATATGCAACTGCATGTGATTTGTTAAATCCATAACCAGCAAAAGGTTCTAGCATTTCAAAAATTTCTATAGCATGTTCTTTGCTATGGCCTTTTTTTGCAGCACCTTCTATGAAAATCTTTTTTTGTGTTTCAAGTTCATAAACTTTCTTTTTTCCCATTATTCTTCTAAGAATGTCCGCTTGACCAAGAGAGTAGCCTGCAATTATTTGAGCAACTTTCATAACTTGTTCTTGATAAACAATAACCCCATATGTAGTTTTTAATTCTTCTTCTAATGCAGGATCTGCATATTTTATTGGCTGTCGTCCATGTTTACATTCAATAAATTGAGGAATATATGCCATTGGCCCTGGTCTATATAATGCATTTAAAGCTACTAAATCTTCTATGTTACTAGGTTGGGCTTGTTTTAAGATTTTTTGCATACCCGCAGATTCAAACTGGAATACACAAGAAGAATCCCCACTTTGAAGCATTTTAAATGTCTTTTCATCTGTTTCACTAATTTTTTCTATATCGAATGTTTTATCTTTTTTATGAATCAAATCAACACAATGCTTAATTAAAGTAAGTGTTTTCAATCCTAAAAAGTCCATTTTAACTAAACCACATTCTTCAATTAAGTCCATTGTGTATTGAGTGGATACTGCTCCTGTTTTTGAATCTCTGTAAAGAGGAACATATTTAGTTAATTCTTCTCTACCAATAACAACTCCAGCTGCGTGAGTAGATATATGGCGGTTTAGGCCTTCAAGTCGACTAGCAACGGAAAAAAGCGTTTCATAAACACCCCCTTGTTCTCTAATAGCTCTAAGTTCTTCACTCATTTCTAGAGCTTTGTCTATGCTCATTTTTCTTTCATCTGGAATGAGTTTTGCAATTCTATTAGATTCTGCAAAAGGAATATCTAAAACTCTAGCGCAGTCTTTTATAACAGCTTTTGTTTTTAGTGTTCCAAAGGTTGCAATTTGTCCAACTTTTTCAATGCCATAATAATCTGTTACATAATCTATTACTTCGGCTCTTCTTTCTTGGCAGAAGTCAATATCAAAGTCAGGCATACTTACTCTATCAGGGTTAAGAAATCTTTCAAAAAGCAGATTATATTTCATTGGATCTACATCGGTGATTCCAAGAGAATATGCAACAATTGAACCTGCTCCTGATCCACGGCCTGGACCAACAGGTATATTATGTTGCTTTGCCCAGTAGATATAATCTCTAACAATTAGAAAATATCCAGGGAATTTCATGTCGATAATAGTTTTTAATTCATAGTCTAATCTATCTAAATACTCTTGAGGAATAGGGTTATATCTTTGTTTTATACCTTCTTTTGATAAATGAATTAGATATTCTGATTCATCTTTAAAAGGTTCGGGTATTGTAGATTCAGGAAGAATTGGTCCTGGGAAGTTTATTTCTAAATTACACCTTTCAGCAATTTTTACTGTATTTTCAATTGCTTGAGGATACTCTTTGAAAATTTCTGCCATCTGGTCAGGACTTTTAAAATAGAATTCTTTGCCGTCAAAACGCATTCTATTTTTATCTGAAAGTTTTGCTCCAGTCCCAATACATAATAATACATCTTGAGAAAGCCAGTCGGTATCTTCAATATAGTGGATATCATTTGTACAAACTAAAGGAATCCCCGTCTCTTTTGCTAATTTAGCTAAAAGGGGGTTTGTTCTTTTTTGGTCTTCAAGCCCATGGTCTTGTAATTCTAAATAATATCTATCCCCAAAAAGATTTTTAAACCAAAGAGCTCTTTCTTTAGCTTTTGGATAATTATCAGCAAGTAAATGCTGTAAAATTTCTCCACCTAAACAAGCCGAAAGACAAATTAAGCCTTCGTTATATTGCTCTAAAAGAGCATCATCAATTCTAGGTTTTTTATAAAACCCTTCAGTATAAGCTATAGAAACTAATTTTATTAAATTTCTATAACCAACTTCATTCATTGCTAATAAAATTAAGTGATATCTTTTAGTTGTGTCTTCATAACCTATAGCTTTTTTCTGAGTATGCCCTTCTGGGTTAGAATAAACTTCACAACCTATAATTGGGTTAATGTTTTCTTTTCTACATGCGGAATAGAATCTAAGAGCTCCAAATAAATTACCATGATCTGTTATTGCTAAACTAGTCATGTTGTAATCTTTAGCTTTTTGTATATATCTATTTATTGGGGCTGCTCCATCTAGTAATGAAAAGTCAGTGTGATTGTGAAGATGAACAAAATTTGTCAACGAAATCTCCTATATAATTTTTTCTTTTTTTTAATTTAAAGTTTTTATTACGTTTTTTCAATCGTTTTCTTTGAAGGTGTGATTTGATAAAGAATTGATTGAAATATTCTTTTTGCTCTTTCTTTTTGCAAAGGAGTTACACCTTTTAGGTTTTTACTTATTTCTGTGACTAATTTCTTTGACACAGAATTTACGGTTCTAGGAATTATTGGAATTTGAGCACCTTCTAATTCAGAAGCGATAAATGATTCATAATATATTCCTGCCTTAGGGAAAGTAATATTCATTTTGATATTGTTTATAAAGGTTTGATTTATATTAGCACCAAAAGCAAATATTACAGTAGAATAAGGGTTTTGTATTGGGCTACCAATACAACAAAATCTTTCAAAATCAAAATTGTTTAGTGGGATTCTAATTTTTTTAACTAAAGTGCCTTTTTCTAAAAGAAGAGAATCATTTTTATACATTTTTTCTATTGGTATAATTTTAGTAATAATTTTTGGTTTGGATAAATCCAATAATTCAACAATTGCATCCATACAAGCCAAAGTTCCTGGTAGTGAATACCTGATATTAGGAGTGGACAAAGCTCCTCCTATAGTGATTTGGTTTCTGATAATATTTGTTGCTGTATTACTTAAGGTATCTAATAATAAATCATTAAAAGCTAAAGTCCCAATTTCGAGTAATTTGTTTGTAGTAACCATAGCTCCAACTTCAACATGCTTTATGTTTCTAGTAACTTCAAATAGTTCTTTAATCTTTTCTAAAGATATGATTTTTGTTTTATTAGTCGAAGGATAAAGGGCTGCTTCTTTCATAAGATAAGTCCCCCCAGCAAAAATTATGTGGTCGGGATTCTTTAAAATAGTCTGATGTAATTCATTTATTGTTTCAGGTATAAATAATTTATTATTTCTATAATACACGACGTTTTATCCTATCCTCTAAAGCTTTTATTGTAATAGTGTACAATTGCTTTGATGTTAAACATTTGCAAGAATTTAATGCAAATTCTTTTTCAGCTGTTTTAAAATCAATTTGATTTTGAGTGTCTTCTTCAATTGCTTTTGTTAAAAACTTCTTTGAAAAATCATCAACTTTATTATCTATTCTTTTTGTTTTAGCCTTTAATAATAAAGATTCAATAATTAGTGTTTTTGCTTCATAACAATGAGGACAAGGTTCATAATTCAGAGCAGCATAGGTCCTTTTAATATTCCTATAGTGTGCACTTTGCATAAAAGCATCAAAAGTGGTGATTGTTTTTCCTTGTAATTGATAAGCTGGTATTAAACAACTTAATACAGGTTCTTTTTCTAAAATTACTAAGCAATTTCCGCATCCTGTATTAGAGCATTTTCTAATTGGCATATTAACCTCTAAATCTTCATATAAGATTTGAGATAAAGGTTTCATCTCATCTACTACAAGTTCTAAAGCGGTTTTATTTAGTTTGATTGATAATTTTATCATAATGAATCTCCAATTTTTGTTAGAATTTTTTCACTTGATGTTGGAAGGCTATCATTATCAAAATTCAAGGCCATTTCCAAAGCTGTATTAAAAGCGGCAAAAACAGCACCTCTCAATCCACTGGTAATACTATCACTAATATTTTCGCTCTTCTGATTTATTTTTATATCAATATTAAAATCTTCACCTTTTGTAGTTTTTGCACCTAATTCATAAATACAATCCAAAATTTCCTCTCTTAAATTGTTTATATATGCGACTTCATCAAGAATATCACCTACAGAACAATTTGCTGAGACTTTAAAAACAATTGGTTCTAATGTTATAGGATCAATTCCGGCTTCTATTATCAATGCTATCCAAGATTCACTTGAAAATAATGGGCCTTTTATAGGTCTTTTATTTCTAGCAACAGTAACACTTATTGGAAGCCCTTCAATAAATCTTTTATCATTAATTTTTTTACAAGCTAGCTTTACTTGTTCAGACATTATTTTACTATTTGTAGATAATGTACATGGTCCACTATCAACTAATTCTGTACTATCTGTACAAAAAGTAATATTTTTTTTCTTTATATCAAGTTCTTGAGATATTATTTCTTTCCAAATATTACTAGCTTTGCTTGCATTATAGAAAGAAGTGTTCAACTCTACTTTACTATCAAAATTTAATGTTAATTTAACTTTTGGATAACCGAAGGTTGAATTGCTTGTGGAAAATCCACTGATGCTTGGAGCTAAAGCTAAGCCGATCCCTCTAGCATATGGGGTGAAAGTAGAGAAATGTTTATCTAGTGCTGAATTAACTTTGTAAGCAGCATATTTTCTGTTGAAGAAGCTTCTATCAACTAAATCTTGTAGACATTCTTTTGGTTCTTGTAATGAATTAATTTCCATTACTTTTTTATGTAAGGTGCTTTCAAAAAGACTTTTTGTAGTCCAGAAAAAAGGAGAGAGACCTAAAGATTTACCTAGTTTAGTGGTATGTGTTTGTGTTGATGCTAGAGCATTTTCAAATCCAAGTCCTCCAAAAAAGTTTGATGGAGAAACTGGACTTTGAATAAAATCAAAATTAATTTTTATAGCTTTTAAATCATATAAGGGTACAAGTCCTGCAATATATTGCTTGCTAATTTCTTTAGAAAATAAAGAAAAAGCCCCTTGATCAATAGTAACTTTAATATCTTCTAATATTGTTTTTTTATCATTAACTCTATACCAAGTTTCTCTTTCTATTAAAACTTCTGGTCTAAACATTTCAATGTTTTCATGAATAAAGATATTTTTATTTGTTTTTATTGCTGCTAATGAAGCAAAGCTTGCTAAAATAGCAGGTTGGATTAACATTTCATCTTTGTTTGAATAGGTTTGCTCTTTATTAACTATTATTTTTTTTTTATTAAATCCACAAATATTGCTTACTGAATTAACAATTAAAGAAGGCCATTGTGTTGGGGAATATATGTTTAATGTATCATCGTTAATTTCCACAGAAATACAAGTGGTTTGATTAGAAAAGTATTTTATTCTTTCAAACTTAAGTTTAGATTTAAAAGCTTTATATTTTATTTCAATCTTTTCTTTTGTTTCATCTTGTTCTTCTTCATTTTGTTGAGCTATTAAGGAGTTTTCTTCCATTATTTTATCGAATTCTTTTGCATATCGTCCTGTCTCAAAAGAGTCCTTCTGATCTTCAAGAATAGTCTTATTATCTATATCATCAACAGGTAAATATTCAATACTAATTTCTCTAGCTATTTGGTCTGCTTTTTCTAAAGTTGGTGCAAAAACAGCAAAAAGAGGTTGTCCTATATATGAAATATAAGATGATGCTAGTAAAGGAATACTTTGTTTTTGAATTTCTAATATGTTAGATCCAACTATATCTTTTGGAAAAAGAACTAAACAGTCATTAGGAATTGTTGGTAATTTAAATTGAGGGTTTTTAAAAATTCCATCAGTTGCTTTTACTAAAAATCCTTGTAAACTGCTTTTATTATTTAATGAAAATTTCTTTTTTCCCATCTTGACCTCTTATTTTAAGAATAACATGAAAAGCCTTTGATGGAAACTAGGAAAGTTGTATAACTTTAGTGGAAAAAAATTGAATTCTAGTGTACCATAATCATATGAAAAAAGATGAAGAAATACTTTTAGAAGTTGAAAATATAAGTAAAAAACTAAGGGAATATCAGAAGGCTTATTATATTGATGCAAATCCTGTAGTTAAGGATATAGACTATGATAGATTGTTTGATAAGCTTGTTGAATTAGAAACTCAGTATCCTCAATTTAAGAAATCTGATTCTCCTACACAAAGAGTAGGAAGTGATTTAGACTCAGATTTTGAAGAAGTTGAACATACAATACCTGTTTTAAGTCTTGATAAAGCTTATAGTGTTGAAGAGATTTCTTCTTGGATAGATAAAAATCAAAAGAAAGCTACTAGTGATTTAAATTTTGTTTTAGAACAAAAAATAGATGGTATTTCAATTGTTTTATATTATGAAAATGGTTTGTTAATTAGAGCTGTTACTCGTGGTAATGGCACAATTGGTAATGATGTAACAAATAATGTTAAAACCATTAGAGCTGTTCCTCTTAGATTAACTGAAGATATTAATATTGCTGTTAGAGGAGAGATATATTTAGAAAAGAAAGTCTTTGAAGAAATAAATAAGACATTAGAACAACCTTTTGCAAATCCAAGAAATTTATGTGCTGGGACAATTCGAAGGAAAAAGAGTATAGAAAGTGCTAAAATACCTTTAAATATATTTGTTTATGAAGGCTTTTTTGATGAAGCGCAGTATTCTTTTAACTCTCACGTAGAAATTTTATCAAAATTAAAACAATTGGGATTTAGAACAAATCCTAATTTAACATTGTTTTCTAAAGATATTCAAAGTGCAAAAGCTCTTTTAGAAAATCAAAAAGTAGAAGGAAAGTATTCCCAGTTTAGTGATATAGCTTATGAAATAAAAGCACAAACAGAGAAACGAAATTCTCTTGAATATGAAATTGATGGTTTAGTTTTAAAAGTTAATGAAATTAATGTAAGAGAAGAATTAGGATATACAATTCACCATCCTCGTTGGGCAATAGCATATAAATTTGAATCTCCTTTTTCTCAAAGTGTCGTAAATTTAATAGAAGTTCAAGTTGGAAGAACTGGTAGATTAACCCCTGTTGCTAGAATAAATCCTGTAGAAATAGGTGGTTCTACTGTTAGTAATGTCACTTTACATAATCAACAATATATTGATGAATTAGAGTTAGCCTTAGGAGATACTGTTGAAGTTAGTAAAAGAGGGGATGTAATTCCTGCTGTAGAAAAAGTAGTTGAAAAAAATGAAAATGGAGAGACTACTTATAAAATGCCTGATAAGTGTCCAGTTTGTTCAACCCCTGTAGTATTGAAAGGTTCTCATCAGTTTTGTCCAAATGAATTTTGTCCAAAGCAAGTACAAGGAAGATTAGAGTTTTTTGTAGGAAAAGGGCAAATGGATATGGATACTCTTGGTCCTAAAACTATTGAAGTCTTACTGAATTTAGATTTAGTTAAAGATGTTCAAGATATTTATAATATCGATTATGAAAAATTAAGTTATGAGAAAGGTTTTGGTGATAAAAAAATTAAAGCCATAATTGATGCAATAGAAGAAAGCAAAAAAAAGCCATTTAGTAGAGTTTTAACTGCTTTAGGTATTCCAGAAGTTGGAAAGAAAATTGTCGACATGTTAATAAAAAATGGGTTTAATTCTATTGATAAATTATATGAAATAGTTGAATCTAAAGACTATAATAAGTTGTGTGAAATTCCTTTAATTGCAGAGAAAACAGCACATAATATTATTGAAACCTTAAATGAACCTTTAATGAGGGAGAGAATTGCTGCTTTAAAAGAAATTGGATTAAACATGGAAGAAAAAGAAGAAAGTGGTAGTTTTGAACAAACTTTTGAAAATCAAGTTTGGGCTGTTACTGGTTCTTTTGAAAATTATAATCCAAGAACTTTAGCTTTAGAAGAAATTGAAAAAAGAGGTGGTAGAACAGTATCTGCAATTTCATCAAAAACTACTCATTTATTATTAGGTAAAGGTGGCGGAAGTAAAAGCGAAAAAGCTCAAAAACTTAATATTGAGATAGTTAGTGAAGAAGAGTTTTTAAATTTGTTAAATATAGGGAAAACTTCAGAAAAAGTAGAAAAACCTAAATATGAACAGAAAGAATTGTTTTAAATGTGCATATTTTGTTAATAAATATACAAAATATAGTATATTAATATAGAAAAATAATCGTTTTTTTATTAATTTATATAAAAATCATTGTGGGAGCAAAAGAAATGAATGAATTAGCTAAAGAATTAAATGATATTCTAAATGGTAGTGTGGTGTATGATTTATTCTCTGATTATGGTAAGAGAATGTATTTCCCAAAAGGGATTGTGGCACAAAGTGCACAAGCTAAAGCAAAAGCAACTAGATATAATGCAACAGTTGGTCAAGCTTTTAAAAATGGTTCTCCTTTGTACTTGGATGAAATTTATGATAATTTTGATAAAAGCAAAATGAGTCCTGCTGAAATCTTTACATATGCACCTGGTGGCGGTATTCCTCAGTTAAAAGAATTATGGAGAGAAGACATGATTGAGAAAAATCCTTCTCTAAAAGGTAAATCTTTTTCAATGCCTGTTGTAACTGGTGGATTAACTCAAGCTTTATCAATTGTATTAAGATTATTTTTAAATGAAGACGATACTGTAATATTACCTCATTTATTCTGGGATAACTATGATTTAATTATTAAGGAAAATGTTAATGCTTCATTTACAACTTTCCCTTTATATGATTCAAGTAATCAAGCTTTTAATTTAGAAGGGTTTAAAAACGCAATAGATTCTTCAAAATCAGAAAAGATTGTTACAGTTTTAAACTTCCCAAATAACCCAACTGGTTATACTCCAACTAATACTGAAATGGATCAAATTGCAAATATTTTAATAGGTGCAGCTGATCAAGGTAAAAAAGTATTAGCATTATGTGATGATGCATATTTTGGGCTTTTCTATGAAAAAGATACTGCAAGAGAATCTTTATTTGCTAAAATTGCAGATGCTCATGAAAATTTATTTGCAGTAAAAGGTGATGCAGCAACTAAAGAAGCAATGGTATGGGGCTTTAGAGTTGGTTTTATAACAGTTTCAACTAAGAACTTTACTGCAGAACAATATGAAGCATTTAATAAGAAAATTTTAGGAAGTATTAGATCTTCAGTTTCAAACTGTAGTAAACCTTCTCAAAGTTTATTAATTAAAGCTTTAAGTAATAAATCAACTTATAATGCTGGAAAAGAAGAAGCTCGTAAAGAAATGGAGTTGCGTTATTACATAATCAAAGATAAGCTAAAAGAGAAAGAAAATATTGATTACCTTAAACCTCTTGCCTTTAATAGCGGATATTTTTTATCTTTTGAATGCAAAGGTGATGTTGAAGAATTAAGACTTTATTTATTAGACAACTATAATATTGGAGCTATTAATATTATGAATAAAGTTTTAAGAGTAGCATATTGTTCTGTTGATTCAGAAAAATTAGCAGATTTATTTGATATTATTTATAAGGCTGCAGGAGAGCTATGGACTTAAAAACTAAAATATATTTGGTAAATACCGAAAATGAGAAATTCATGGGAATAGGTGTTGTTTGGCTTTTAGAAGAAATAAAAAAACATTCTTCTCTTAGAGCAGCAGCAAATGAAATAGGTATATCCTATTCTAAAGCATATTCGATGATGAATATGTTAGAAGCTTCATTAGGTAAAATTATTTTAGTTAGAAGGCGAGGAGGCTTCTCTAGACAAGGAGCCTATTTGACAGAGTTCGGTGAAGAGTTTTTAAAGTCATATAAAGTTTTTCATAATGAAATCAAAGAGATAACCAAAAAACCTTTTGAAACATTTAATGAAGAAGTAAATTCTTTGTTAAATATGTATGATAAAGAGGGCAAAAAATTGTAAGATAGACTAGAATTGTCTTTTGTATAAAAGCTTTTCAGTTTTTCTTAGGAGGATATATAGATGAAAAAGAAGCTAGTCGAAGGATTTCAATATAATTTTGACATTACAAATTTAGGGGAGCCAAAATTATCTACCCCAATTATAATGAGCGATAATCAAGGTGATGGACAAGCTGATTATGTGTGTGATGATGATAGACTATTTTTTAGTGTTGAATCTAATATTGATGAGAAAGGCAATAGAGTCCCATTAGTTATAGATACTGTTGAAAAAGCAGGACCAAGAAAGAAAATATATTTCAATCCTGCTCATGTTCATGCAGCAATTACAACTTGTGGTGGTATTTGCCCAGGTTTAAATAATGTAATTAGGTCTGTTGTAAGATGTTTCTGGTATAGATATGGTGTTAGAAGAATTAGTGGTGTTCAATATGGGTATAGAGGGTTATTAGAAAATTCTCCTTGGCCTTTGATTCCTTTAGATCCAGATGTCGTTGATGATATTCAAGAAAAAGGTGGTACAATTCTTGGTTCTGCACGTGGTGGTGGAATGCAAGTAGATGAAATTGTTGATTCTTTAGAAAGATTAAACATTAATATTTTAATTACCGTTGGTGGTGATGGTACTTTACGTGGTGCTTATGATATTGGTGAAGAGATCAAAAAAAGAGGCTTAAAAATTTCTGTTATTGGTGTACCTAAAACTATTGATAATGATTTATCATTTATTCAAAGTTCTTTTGGATTTGATACTGCAGTTGGAGCTGCTGTGCCTAGCGTACGGGGAGCACATGTCGAAGCTAAAAATTCAATTAATGGTATTGGACTTGTAAAAGTTATGGGTAGAGAAAGCGGTTTTATAGCTGCACATACTTCTTTAGCTCAAAGTGATGTAAATTTCTGTTTAATACCTGAAAATCCTTTTGATTTATATGGACCAAATGGTTTATTAGCTCATTTAAAAGAAAGAATAATGACTAGAAAGCATGCTGTTATTTTAGTTGCAGAAGGTGCTGGCCAAGATTTAGTACCTTCAACTGGGAAAAAAGATGCTTCTGGTAATATAAAATATACAGATATTGGAATATTCTTAAAAAATGAAATTAAAAAATATTTTGAAGAAGAAGGAATTGAAGTAAATATTAAATATATTGACCCTTCTTATATAATTAGAAGTGCTCCAGCTAATTCATTTGATTCAATTTATTGTGCTAGACTTGGTGCCCATGCTGCTCATGCTGCAATGGCAGGTAAAACACAATGTTTAATTTCACAAATTAATAATAGATTCGTACATATTCCTATTAAACAAGCCGTATCTAAACGAAATCATGTTGATATTGAAGGAAGTCTTTGGAGAGATGTTATCGAAAATACACGACAACCTTTCTCTATGAAGAATGATAGTAAAATTGATATATAATTTATTAATAAAACGATAAAAATTTATTAATTCTTAAAATTTTTCAAAAAAGGGGTTGAATAAAACGCTTAATTTGGGTATCTTTCGCCTTGTAAGAGAGTAATTCCTCAATGAATTTTCTCTTCAACCTCCTTTTGTTTTGCCTCGGTAGGCTTTTACCTCCTTTTAGTCTACTGAGGATTCTTTTTGCCCAAATTTTTTAAAATTTTATTGATATTCCTGAACTAAATTGTATATCTGAATAACTAGTTGGATTTATATCTGATGTTTGTAATACATCCATATAAATATATGATAATGTATTTCTATTTGAAACTTCAAAATAATTATTCTTATAGATCTGATAATTTAAAGTTCCATTTACAACATGTTTAATTGAAAATATTCCATTTTTAAATATCTCACTGCCATAGTTAGGTCTATCATCATTTGAAATTGGATTACCAGCATTATCTACAGTAGAGGCCATAAATATATTCATTTCACCCTTTAATAATAAATAATAATAGAGAGAGAAATCAAATTTATTTAATCTAGTATAGGTTGTTTGAAGTTTGAAGGCTACTGAGTCTCCTCCTTCTTTGAATCCTATAAAAGTTGGATCTATTACATAACTTTGATTAATAACAAATGTTCTATCGAATGTTATAAAATCTACCTCATCTCTTCTGTAGAGACAAGGAGTGGCTAAAAGTGCTTCAGCGCTAATATTTAAAAGATCTGTATCATTAATAGTTGAAACATATTTCAAGCCGCTAGAAAAGCCCCATGCCCCTGATTGACTATCATCTTCATTAGGAGCTCTAGCTTGGTCTAAAACAAACTGTGAATACCAACTTAATTTATTTGTTAATAAAATATCTGATTCTAATGATGCAATAGCGTTAAACATGCCTCTCATATTAATATTATGGTAAATATAAGAAGGGTTAAAATATAATGGGATTAAAGTATCATTTTGGTACATAACATTTTCACTTATAGCAAATCTAAAGAATTCAGTTGGCCTAAATTCAAGTCTGTGAGTTAAAAACATTTTTACTTTAGTATCAGGACTTTCTCCCCCATTAATCTGAGTATTTAATAAAGCTATTGTGTTATTTATGTTGAAATTATTTGAAAATATTTTTAGATTAATAAAATTATTTTTTATATGATCATCATAAATAAAGTTTCCAATAGTACTGTTTCCCCATTCTAATTTATCTTTTGAAAAGTTAAAGTTCCAATTATCTCCACCTACGGAGAAAATAGCTCTTTTTGGTGTGTCAAAATCAATATATTTACTTGCTAAAGGAATATTAGTTCCTGTACTTTGATTATATTGATTTGTCAAAATATTATATTTAATAGCTGTTTCAGGAAGTGTTCCAATGCCGTATGGAGCTAAATTATCATACAATTGAGTGCCTGTATAATAATATTGGCTTTCACTACTTGGTTCATACTTTCCTTGTGAATATTGTAAATCACAACTGGTAAAAAATAGATTATCCATTGCTAGTTTAAGATTTAATTTTAGTAAGGGTAATCTATCTTCTTGTTCATAAACCCAATCTCTATAAGTTTTAATATCTACAGTATTAGTATGAGTATAAACTTCAACCCCACTTAAAGCTTCAACATCCATAGAGGCTTTATCGTCAAGTTTAATATCTAAATTGTTTTGATTAATTATTTTATTAATGTATGAATAATAATTTTTACCTGCAGCATTTAATTCATTATAGTCAATTTGACTGAGATATAATTTTAATTGTCCAATAGAATATGGTTTTGCTGAAGTAGGAGGTACTTTATGATCAATTATATATAAATAATCTATATAATCATAAATATCATTATCAAGAGAAAATATTTCTTGATCCATTGAATATAAACTCAATGGAACAAGAATAAGAATACTAATTAAAGTTAAAAATTTTTTCATTTCAATCTCTTCTATAAGCTATAAGAAAGACTTAAAACTAATTGCATATCAGAAGTTTTTTCTCCTGATACATTTTGATAGTTATTGATGTTGATATAATCTAGTTGAACAAAACAATTTAAGTTTTTATTTACATTATAGCTTGCACTAGCACCAAGTACTAAGGTTTGTGATACAGCATCTCTATCCGCAATATTTGAAGAAGGGTCTCTTGAACCAATAGTATTAGTTGTATCGCTATTATCATGTGAAGTTGTAGGTGTTATGTATTGATCTGTTGGTGTTCCTGGTGCAATAGAGTTCCAACAAGTGAATTTGTCAAAGGTTCCATGTAACATATAGAAAAGGTTTGTTTCAATATTCCATTTTCCATAATTTTTAATAGAAGAATTTAAATTAAATACTATAGCATCTCCACCATATTCATAACCTAAGAATTCATTATGATACCAAGTTCCATGGCTAGCAAATTCTCTAAAGGCTACAACATAGTTAATAGCATATTCATCAGCTGTTTGTGCTTCCATATTAGATGTTCCATCTCCTCTTAAGTAAAGGTATGGATCTGTATGTGCAAATTCAAAAGTAGTATTACCTTTATATTTGTTTAAAACATCATAATTATATTTAACACCAGCGATATATCCAAAAGCATTAGGGAACGCTGTAGATGAGCCCCCTGGATAAGGTTCTCCTGGTAAAGCGTATTCATCCATTACTCCTTGTGCATAGATATTAAAGTTTTTAAATGGAGTGTAATCTAATTCTAAAGAAAGAAGAGAATTAGCATTTGCTCTAATGTAGAAATTATGAAATAAAGCAGTTGGAGATAAATATCTTAAATCTAATACATTATCTAGAGATTGATACATAATTGACTCTGAAAGAGCAATTCCGACTTTATTATTAAATAATCTACCTTCGCCTCTATGTGCAATAAAGGCTCTAGTTCCTTGTACAGGATCTGATTGTCCAAGTCCTTCTGTAGGATCTCCTGCAATATAATTTTGAGGATGAGGGAAGAAAGATGTTATAAATGTATATTTAAATTGGTTTGAGTAAGTTGTATATCTTAATTCATCAAGATAGGGAAGATTGTCACCAATCATAAGATTTGAAGAAATTCCATGACCCCATTTTGTTCTGTCTCTACCAATTTCTAATGACCAAGTATCATCACCAAATGCTAAAAAGCCTCTGTAAGGGAAATTAAAATCTAAATCAAAAATTTGATTTGGTGGTAATCCTACTATATTGTGAGATATAGTTTCACTGCCAAAAGTTGTTTCTGTAGTATATGTTGAAGCAATTGAGAAATTGCCAAGACCATAAAAGTTTTTACCCATCCAAGCTTCAAATCCAATATTTATAAGTGGTTTTTGATCTAAGAAATTATAGATAAAGTTTTCTCTTCTAATAAAATCTGTAGTGTTTTGATGGATATAACTTTCTAAATTTAAGTCTACATCCCAATTAACTTTACTGTATTTGTTAGCCTTTTTATCATCTTGAGTTAAGCTTTCTTTGATATATTTATATACGTTAGCATCAGCTTTACTAAATTTACTTGAATCTAATAAGTCAAGCATCATGATTAATTCGCTATCAGAATAAGGAGCCGCGGATGATGGCATTGCTAATGATTGAGCTAAATATAAGTCTTTGATTCCATCAGATAAATCACTATCTATATGTTCTATTTTTTGATTGTTATTAAAAGCAAATAGGCTATTTAAAGAAAATAACAATAAGGTAAATAATATTGCAAGTTTATTGTTTTTTTTAGGCATAAAAAAACTCCTCTGTCATGTCGGTTTGACCATTGTAACAAAGAAGTTTTATTAAAACAATTAAAATATTAGGATAATATCTAAAAGTTTAAAAAGAAATATAGATAAATAACAAATTGGTTATTTAAGTAATGCAGAATATGCTAAAAGTAATTCATCACCTTCACATCCATTTAATACTTTTTTAGCTAAAATTTTTCCAAGTTGAACACCTTCTTGATCGAAAGAGTTTAAATTCCAAATAAAACCTTGGAACATTACTTTATTTTCAAAATGTGCTAATAGGGCACCAAGAGTTTTTGGAGTTAATTGTTCTGCTGAGATAAGTGAAGAATATCTATTTCCTTCAAATTGTTTGTTTGGGTTTGTATCATCTTTACCAATTGCAAAGGCAACAATCTGAGCAGTTAAATTTGCATTCAATTTTTCTTGGCTTGTAGAATTATCAACAGTAATATCTTTTTCAAATTGACTTTTCTTAAATCCAATAAATTGAAGAGGTACAATATCAGTTCCTTGATGAAGTAATTGGTAGAAAGAATGTTGTCCATTAGTTCCTGGTTCACCAAAGATAGTTGGTCCGGTTTGATAATTAATACTTTTTCCAAATCTATTAACATGTTTACCGTTGCTTTCCATATCTAATTGTTGAAGGTGAGCAGGGAATCTTGATAAGGCTTGTGAATAAGGAAGTACTGCTGTTGAAGGTATTTTTAAAACATTTCTTAAATATACACCAATAAGAGCATCCATTAATGAAGCATTTTCTTTAATGTTAGTATTTAAAGCGTTAATATCAGCTTCGTGAGCACCTTCTAATAGTTCATTAAAAGTTTCAAAACCTAAAGCAATTGATAAAATTGTTGCTCCTACAGCACTAGTTGAGCTATATCTACCACCAATATAATCATCAATAAAGAAAGCAGATAAAACTTGTTTGCTATTAGCTAATGGGCTAGTTTTACTTGTAACTGCAATCATATGTTTGCTTGGATCAAAACCTTCAATATTGCAGGATTTTAAGGCATCAAATACTAAATCTCGATTTGTTAGAGTTTCTTGAGTTGTACCACTTTTTGAAACCAAAACAAATAATGTAGTTTCAAAATCAATATCTTTTATAACATCGCTAACATCATCAGGGTCAACATTACTAATAAATTTTGCATCAATAATTTGTTTTTTTTGTGCAATGCAGTAGCCTTTTAGTGCTAAATATAATGCTCTTGGACCTAAATCACTACCACCAATACCAATTTGTACAACAGTATTGAAATTTTTATTTGTTGATCCTTTTATTTTCCCACTTCTAACAGACTCTGAAAAATCTTTTATGCGTGCTAATTGTGATTTATAAAATTCACCTTTATTTTCATCATCAACTATAACATCATCTAAGATTTGACCTCTAGTTAATTGGTGGAGTACACATCTATTTTCACCGGTGTTAATTCTTTCTCCATTTAATAGAGTTTTATATTTTTCAATTAAGCTTTGTTCATCACTAAGCTCTTGCATGATTTCAATATGTTTGTCGTTAATTGGCATTGCTGCATAAGAATAAGATAATTGAGAGCCATTTTTAATTTGACATTCTTCAATTCTTTCTTTGTTTAAACCTTTTTTTAAATTTAAAGGACTTAGAGCATTTAATTTATTATATGTATTAAGCTCTGTAAAATTTTTATATTCCATATTAGTCTCCTATATGAGATTATCATATTTATAGATAAAGAAAATTTCAAGAAAAAAGGCTTTGAAGTTAATCAAAGCCCTAATTTTTTTATTCTTGTATATCAGGAATTCTGTTTTTGAAGCTTTCTTGTAAGTCTTCTTTTGTCATTCCTTCTCTCAAAATAACAAAAATAGTATCATCTCCAGCAAGTGTTCCTAAAATTTCAGGAATTGCCAAAACATCTAATGCAATAGCAACACTATTAGCATGGCCACTTCTTGTTTTAATTACACCGAAGTTTGCACTGAACTCTATTGATAAAATTCCACGGCGTACATCTTGGATGTAGCTCTTTTCAGATTCGCTAATTAAGTCATTTTCGGGTAAAGCATAGTAATAGCCTGACCAACCATCTGAAATTTTACCAACTTTTAACATTTTTAAGTCTCTTGATAATGTTGCTTGAGTAACAGAGTAACCCTCTTTTTTTAACATTTCTAATAAAGTGTCTTGGTTATCTATTCGATTATTTTTAATTAATTCTTTTACAAGATTGAGTCTAGTATGACGTTCCCGCATTATATGCTCCTTTAATACTATGCATTCGTACTGTATAAATATACAATAGAAAGTAGAAAAAAACAAGATATAATTATTTACCTAGAAGAAAATTATATTATTGTGATTTTTAATATTAATATAAATGGTAGTCTAAATATTTTTTTTATTGACTACTAATTATTCTTACTTAGAAACCTTAATTATTTGTCTATTATAGACTTGAAAAATATATTATGTGAGTGCATTATTTTAGTATGAATACAAATTGTATAGGAATAATTATATCAATATTTTATTTTGGAATAGTTTTTTTAGGTTTGTTTCTAATTAGTAAAAAAACAAAAATTGATGATTTTGTAAAAGAAAAAATTGTTTTTATATTAACATCAACTTGGTGGATAATTTTAATTTATTTTATAAAATCTTCTTTGTTAGCTATTATGCTTATTCTTATTTTTTTATTTATTAATTCTATATTCTTGTTTTATCCGAAGCTAATAAAATCTTTTAATTTTAAAAATCGTAAATATAATATTAGTATTTATAATTTTACTTTTTCCTTTTTAATATTAACAATATTTGTTTATATAGGGAAATTAGAACTTTTTGCTGCAACAATAGGCATTTTTTTGATGGGATATTCAAATAGTCTTTCAAGTCTTTTCTCAAAATTTTGGAAGAAGAAACAAATTTTATTAAATACTGGTTATAAAACAATATTTGGGACAATTTTAATGTTTCTCTTTAGTTTTATTATCATATTTGCAGTTCTATGCTTTATGAGTAGTATGGCTTTAAATATAATTTTAATTCTTAGCTTATTGATTAGTTTGGTTGCTACTTTATTAGAATTAATTACTCCAAGGGGTTTAGATAGTATCAGTATTCCTTTATTATGTGCTTTATTAACAGGAGTAATTGTATGATAGATAGATTTTTAACAAGTGCAGAAACTCATTCTTTTGCCGCTGTAATTGATAGATTTTTTTTAAAGTTAGATTATTATGTAATTTGGATTATATTAATTTTATTATTATTAACTTTAGTAGCTTATCTTTTTAAAAAAGTAACAATTGGTGGAGCAGTTTCAGTTTTTTCTATAAGTTTAATTATTGTTTTTGCCTTTGGTTTTGGTGGTTTGTCACTATTTTTGTTTTATATATTAAGTGCAATTTTTTTATTTAATTTAAATAAGAAAAATGAACTTTATGAAGAAGTTTTAGATATTCAAGGTAGGAAAAATAGAATAAATTTTTTAGATTTGTTTTCTAAAGGAATTATAATTTTTGTATTGTCTTTTATCTATTTAATCAATCCTAGTAATTTAGTCATTTTCTTATTTGGCGTTGCTTTGTCACAATTAGCTAGTGATTTATATTCAACAGAAATTGGAGTTTTTGCTAGAGGTAAAACTGTTTCTATATTAAATGGTAGTCCTATAAAACCTGGATTATCAGGAGGAATTTCTATTGAAGGTACCTTATCAGCTATAGTAGGAGCTTTTTTAGTTTCTCTTTTGTGGTATTCGATATATCTCGTTCCATCAATAAAAAGTATATCTTTTATAGCAATTATGACTTTATCGGGGTTTACTGGTTGTATTATTGATAGTCTTTTGGGTATAACTGTTCAAGCAAGTTTCTTTGATGAAAATGATAATATATTTGTTGAAAAAGAAATAAGAGATGGTAAAAAAATACCTTTAGTAAAAGGTATTAGATTTATAAATAACAATAAGGTAGATTTTATAAGCAATTTATTTAGTATTGCTTTTGCAGCATTATTTTATGTTGTTATTATTTAATTCTATATAAAAAATAAAATATTGACTTGCTTATTGGCAGATTTATTTGTATTTTTTTATAGATAGCTTTGCGCTACTAAAATTTACTTTAAATAATTGAATTTGAAGAGAGGAAAAAGAGATGGCTAAACAACTACAATTTAGTGAAGAATCTAGAAAATCTTTAGTAAATGGTGTTGAGAAAATTTCTCGTGCAGTTATGACAACTTTAGGCCCTAAAGGTCGCCTTGTTTTATTAGATAAAAAATTTGGTGCTCCAACTGTAACTAAAGATGGCGTATCCGTCGCTCGTGAAATAGAACTTGAAGATCCATTTGAAAATATGGGTGCACAATTACTAAAAGAAGTTGCTACAAAAACAAACGATGTAGCCGGAGACGGAACTACTACAGCGACAGTATTAGCTTGGTCTATTACAAAAGAAGGAATGAAGAGTGTTGCTTCTGGTGTAAACCCAATGGGAATTAGAAGAGGTATTGATAAAGCTGTTGAAGATGCTGTTGCTGAAATCAAAAAAATGTCAAAATCAATTAAAGATAAAGAAGAAATCGCACAAGTTGCAACAATTAGTGCAAACAACGATAGAACAATTGGTGATGAAATTTCTAATGCAATGGAAAAAGTTGGTAAAGACGGTGTTATAACTGTTGAAGAATCAAAAACATTTGAAACAACAACTGATTTTGTTGAAGGTATGCAATTTGATAGAGGTTATTTAAGTGCATATTTCTGTAATAACAGAGAAACAATGACTTCAGTATTAGAAGATCCTTTTATCCTTATTTATGATAAAAAGATTTCAAACATGAAAGAATTACTTCCAGTTTTAGAAAAAATTGCTCAAACAAATAAACCTTTATTAATTATTGCTGAAGATGTTGAAAGCGAAGCTTTAGCAACTTTAGTTGTAAACTCAGTAAGAGGTATTTTAAATGTTGTTGCTGTTAAAGCTCCAGGCTTTGGAGATAGAAGAAAAGCAATGCTAGAAGATATCGCAGTATTAACTGGTGGTGAAGTAATTAGTGAAGAAATTGGCTTAACATTAGAAAAAGCAGAAATTTCTATGCTAGGTCGAGCTAAAAATGTAAAAGTTGATAAAGAAAACACAACAATCATTAATGGTGCTGGTAAAAAGAGTGATATCGAAGAAAGAACAGCTCAAATTAAAGCACAAATTATTGAATCAACTAGTGATTATGACAAAGAAAAACTTCAAGAAAGACTTGCAAAACTTGCAGGTGGTGTTGCAGTAATTAATGTTGGTGCAGCAACAGAAGTTGAATTAAAAGAAAAGAAACATAGAGTTGAAGATGCATTAAGTGCAACTCGTGCTGCAATTGAAGAAGGTGTTATCCCAGGTGGTGGAGTAGCTTTAGTTCAAGCAGTTAAAACTCTAGAAAATAAAAATCTAGACAAATTAACAGAAGATGAAAGAATCGGTTACAAGATTGTTCGAAGAGCATTAGAAGAACCAATTCGTCAAATTGCTGAAAATGCAGGTCTAGATGGTTCAATCATTGCTGATAAGTGTAAAAACAGTGAAAATGGTGTTGGTTATGATGCTAATGTAATGCAATGGGTTAACATGGTAGATAATGGAATTATCGATCCAATGAAAGTAACTCGATGTGCACTACAAAATGCAGCATCTATTGCACAATTGATTTTAACAACAGAATGTGCAATTACTGATATTCCAGAACCAGAAGCTCCAGCTGCTCCTGCTCCAGGCATGGGCGGTATGGGCGGTATGATGTAAAAAACTTATAAAAGTAATAAATAGGGCTTCGTATTTTTGCGAAGTCCTAATATTATTATTCCCATAGACAAAACGAAAAACTTGACTATAATAAACTTAACGTGTTATTTTAATTTGCATTGGTATTTATTTTTTATAGATACTGAGAATTATTTTTGACATAATATAAAGACTATGTTTATAAAGGTGGTTTAATTAATGAATTCATTATTAGCATTAATGGGGACAACAGGAGCAACAACAGGTGCTGCTCAAACTGGAAGTATGGCTACATCAATCATTACTTTTGGTTTAATAATTGTAATTATTTATTTTTTAATAATTCGCCCACAGAAAAAGCGTGATAAAGAAGCTAAAGATATGATTTCTTCAATTGCAAAAGGCGATAAAGTCGTAACAATTGGTGGAATCCATGGTACTGTAGTTGCAGTTAGAGAACAAACAGTTGTAATCAAAGTTGATGACAATACTAGAATGGAATTTAGTAAATCAGCTGTTAGTAGTGTTGTTGCTAAAAAAGGAGCTACTAAAGCTTCTCCAAAAAACAAAGCAAAATCTAAAAATGCTAATAAAGCTACTGAAGAAAAAAAAGTAGAAGCAATTGAAGAAACACCTGCTGAAGAATCAACTAAAGAAGAAAAATAAATTTTTAATCACATAAGTTACTATTGGAGAATATTATGAAAAAACGTGATCGATTGATCATAGTTCTTTTGGTGTTACTTTTGTGCGGTTATTTCTTATATCCAACTTTTAAGTGGTATACAATCGTGCCTCAGGAAACAAAAGATCTCGCAAGTGGCTCAAATGAGCAAATAAGAGAGTATGCACGTGGACAAGCAACTCGAGAGCTTCGCGCTATAAAAGATTTAGTAAAAAGCGATGCCTCAGCAGCAGTTCCATCTGAATATTCTTATCTAGAAAAAATTGCAAAAGAAAATTATCGTGATATGAACAAAGATGTTCCATCTAAATGGAATATTGAAAATCTTTGTGCAGGTTTCTATAATGAACAAGATATGTTTGATTCAATTGAACAATATTACAGATCTTCATTAATAGAAGTCAAAAACTTAAGCGATAATGTTTTACAATTAGGTTTAGATTTACGTGGTGGTATGAGTATTTTACTTGATGCTGATGTCGATGCTTATAATGAAAAAGCAGGCAAGAGTGCTAGTGCAAGTGAAATTAATACATTAGTTCAACAAGATATTGAAATACTTCAGAATCGTATTGACCAATTTGGTGTAAGTGAACCTGAGATTAGAATTCAAGGCAATGATCAAATATTAATTGAAATTCCTGGCGCTGCGGATCCTGAAAGAGTTAACTCCTTCTTGAGAGGTAAAGGTTCTTTAGTTTTCCAAATTGTTGATGATTCATTAACACAACAACTAAATACTTATTTTGAAGAAAATCCTGCTGAAGTATATACAGAAAGTGGTGAAATTAAACAACCTGATTTCTTACCTGCTGGTAAAATTGCAGCTGGTTATTATGTAAAAGATTCTTATGGAATTGATGAATTAAAGAATTTCGTAGTATTAAATGATGAAATTGGTTTAGATGGTGCTCATTTAGAAAGTGCACAAACTGGAACAAATTCAATTACTGGTCAACCTGTTGTTAATTTCCACTTAGATGCTAGCGGTGGAGATGCATTCTATAAATTAACATCAACTCACGTTGGTGAATCAATGGCTGTAGTTATGGATGGTAAAGTTAAATCTATTGCAACAATCAACGAACCAATTAGACAAGATGTTCAAATTTCTGGATTTAGTCAAACTGAAGCATCAGATTTAGCAATTGTATTAAGAACTGCTGCTCTTCCAATTGAATTAATAGTATCAAGTCAACAATCTGTTGGTGCAACCTTAGGTGAAGATGCTGTTTCTGCTGGATTAGAAGCAATTGTAATTGGTGTAGTCTTAGTTATATTATTTATGTTTGCCTATTATAGTGTAAGTGGTTTAGTGGCTAATTTAGCTTTAGTCTTAAACTTGGTAATTATGTTGGCTGTATTGTCTGCATTAAAGTTTACATTAACCCTAACTTCAATAGCTGGTTTGATACTAACCTTAGGTATGGCTGTTGATGCAAATGTAATTATTTTTGAACGTATTAAAGAAGAATTAAAGTTAGGAAAGAACCCTCAGGCTTCTATAAATGCTGGTTTTGGTAAAGCTTTCTGGACAATTATGGATGCAAATATTACAACAATTATTGCAGCATTAGTTCTTTCACAATTAGGATCTAGTGCGGTAAAAGGTTTTGCAAACACATTAGCAATTGGTATTGTTAGTTCATTATTTACTGCATTATTTGTTTCTCACTTAATTTTTGATGCAGCAGTCACAGATCGTGAAGGCGCAAAAATACGAATAAGCTGGAGGAAAAAATATGAAAAATAATCTTCCTGTTATTAAAGCACGTTTTATAGCGTTATCTTTCTCAATTCTATTACTAGTTATTGGTATTGTTTCTTTTATAGTTAATGGTGGATTTAATACTGGTATTGACTTTGAAAGTGGTTTAAGCCAAAGAGTTCAAATTGCTCCAGTTGGAATGAATATAGCATATTCTGGTTCTGAAGATGTTCTATTATCAGTTAATAATGGTAATTTGACAGTTGAAGAAAGAAGTGAAAATGGTGTTACTAATACAGTATTTAAGAGTGCTGAATATCCAACTGTAAATGATTTAGCAAAAGCATTAGAGACAATTGATGGTGTAACAACAACTGTTTTAGATGGCAGTATTGCATCTGATACTATGTTATCTGGATATGGTTTTCCCGCAACATTATCAAGTAATCCAACTGAATTAAATTTTGGTGTTGGAGGATCCGTTAGTATTGAAGAAGTTAGATCTGCATTATCTGATTTAGGTAATGTTCAAGTACAAACAGTTGGAAACGAAGTTAATCAAATTTTCCAAATTAGATTAGGTACTGGTGAAAATGATACACAAGATAGTATGGAAAAAGCAGTTACTGAAAATTTACAAGGAACATTTAATAATGGTTTTGTAGTTTTAGAAAGTAACTTCGTTGGACCAAGATTTAGTCAAACTTTGGTTTTAACTTCCTTATTTGCTGTATTAATAGCTATGGTATTAATTTTATTCTATGTATGGATTAGGTTCAGATTTGCCTATGCAGTATCTTCTTTAATAGCCTTAACACATGACGTATTATTGTTATTAGGATTTATTGTTTTATTCCAATTTGAAGTATCAAGTACTACAATTGCAGCAGTATTAACTATTATTGGTTACTCTTTAAATGCAACAATTGTTATTTTCGACAGAGTTCGTGAAAATAGTTCTTTGATGAAAAACAAACCTTTTAATGAAGTAATTGAACATAGTGTTACTCAATCTTTAACCCGTACTATAATGTCAAGTGTAACAACAGTTCTAGCTGTATTACCTTTAGCAATTTTAGCTAGCGGTACAATTAGATTGTTTGCTATTAATTTGATTTTTGGTATTGTAATTGGTACATACTCTTCTAACTTTATCGCTCCTTCCTTCCTATATTGGATAAGTGGTGGTAAACATGTTGAAGAAAAAGTTAAAGAAGTTAAATAAAATATAAACAGATAGTCAATTATATATAACCGCAAGATTTTTCTTGCGGTTTTTTTTCTTTTAAAAGATTCCTTTTTCATTTATAATGTGGTAAGGATAAAAACATGAAAGTTATTAGATCTGAAGTAATAGGTTATTGTAAGGGTGTATCAAGAGCAATATCAATTGTTTATAAGGCAATAAAACTAGGTGAGAAATTAGATAAAAAAGTTTATACGTTAGGCAATTTAATCCATAATCCTCAAGTTGTTGAAAAAATAACATCAGAAGGTGTTAAAGTAATTGAAGAGACTGATGCAACTACTGTTGAATCCGGAATTGTGGTATTAAGAGCTCATGGAGTTAGTGATTATGTAAGGAGAACCTTTTTAGAGAATGGTTTTTATATATTTGACGCAACTTGCCCCATTGTACTTAAAGAACAAAAATTAGTTGAATTTGCTCCTCATGATTCTACGATAGTAGTAATTGGAGGTAAAATACATCCTGAAGCTTTAGCTTTAAAAAATGTTGAAACTCCTAATGAAAAGGTTATAATAAGTGATAAGCATGATATTATTAATATTCCAAATACAAATAATATTTTTGTTGTTATACAATCCACGTTTCCAAGTGGGATGAGTAAAGAGATTGTAAGTTCTTTAGAGAATTTTGCTCAAAAAAATGGTGTGGAGATAGAATTTGCAAATGAATTGTGTAATAGCAATCAAAGAAGAAGAATTGCTGTAGCTAAGTTAGCAAAGCAATGTAATTGCATAATTGTCATAGGAGGTAAGAATAGTTCAAATACTCAAGGCTTGTATAATTATTGTGTTAATCAAGGTGTTGAAACATATTTAATTAGTAATAAGGATGAAATTCCTTTAGAAGTCTTTGATTATGATGTTATAGGGCTAGCAACTGGGACATCTACTCCCCATTTTGTAATAGATGAAATAGAAGAAAAATTAAAAAGAGGTAAAAATGAAACATAAAATTCCAATTCCAACAATTAAAAGATTTCCTTCTTATATTCGTTTAATAAAACAATATAAAGAAAATGGACTTCAAAGCGTAAGTGCAACAATATTAGCAAATGATTTAAGATTAAATCCTATACAAGTTAGAAAAGACTTAGCTTTTTCTGGAATTGAAGGAAAGCCAAAAGTTGGTTTTGATATCGATCAATTGCAAAAAGCTTTAATTGAATCCTTGGGATGGAATAATGCAACAGATGCAATATTAATAGGTGCTGGTAATTTAGGTTCTGCATTATTGGGTTATAAGGGTTTTGGAAATTATGGCTTAAAAATTGTAGCTGCTTTCGATAAGAAAGAAGATACTATAGGTAAAACTATAGGAGGTCTTTGTGTAAAACCATTAACAGAATTGGAAGAATATGTTCTGCTTAATGGTGTTAGTATAGCAATTTTAACTGTTCCTGCAAATCAAGCTCAAGCTTGTGCTCAATTATTGGTTAAGTGTGGGATTCAAGCAATTTGGAATTTTGCACCTAAAGATTTAACTTTACCTGAAAACATTGCCGTACAAAGAACAGACCTAGCAACTCAATTTGCTGTCCTTTCTGCTAAATTAAAATCTAACTTAATGAAAGATAACGATAAATCAGGTTTAGATTTATGGTAAGAGTAGGTTAATATGATTTTTATCACATTAACTTTATATGTTATACAATTAATATGAAAAATATTGGTTTTGTTGCAAAAAAATCTTAATTTTGTGAATTATTTTTAAGGGATAGGGTAATATTTTCTTGAAACAGTGCTTTATAATTAAATTGCTCTTGACCCTTAAATAAAAAAGTATTATAAGAATAACTACAAGGGAAAAACATGAAAAAAGTTGTAGTTGAATTATGTATGGGCAGTTCTTGCTTTTCTAGGGGAAATTCAAGGACTTTAGAACTATTAGAATCTTTTATTAAAGAAAATCATTATCAAGATAGAATTTGTATAAAAGGACATTTATGCTTAGGTAGATGTAGTTCGGGTCCAATTGTAAAAATTAACAATAAGGATTTTGAAAATATAAATCCTGCATGTGTTATTGACATAGTTCAAGAAGAATTAAAAAAAGATGACAAATAAGGATAGCTTATGATTCCTCCAATATTTACAGAATTAACACAATGTCGAGATTGTTATAAATGTGTAAGAGCTTGCCCCACAAAAGCAATCCAGGTCAAAGAAGGAAATGCAGTTGTAATCCATGATAGGTGTACCTATTGTGGCATTTGTGTTGATGTTTGTCCTGCTAACGCAAAAAAAGTAAGAAAAGATCTTGCAAGAGTTCAAATGTTTGTAAAAGGAAATAGAAAAATATTTTGTTCTATTGCACCTTCCCATAGTAGTGAATTTGTGGATAGAGAAGCTGCTTTGTTAATTGCATTGAAGAAACTTGGTTTTGATTTTATAAGCGAAACAGCTATTGGAGCATCATTAGTAAGTGCTAGTATTGATGAATGTAGAAAAAGAAAAATTGATACATCTTGGATTTCTACAGCCTGTCCTTCTATCGTGCAATTAGTAAAAAAATATTATTCATCATTAGAAAAACAATTAGCACCAATTCCCTCTCCTTTACAATTACATTGTTCATATTTAAGAGAAAAATATGGTTCAGATATTGGTATCGTATTTATTGGCCCTTGTATAGCTAAAAAATGGGAAGCTGATGAATGGCCTGGTTATCCAAACTTTGCTTTAACTTTTGAAGAGTTAAAACAATGGTTTGAAGAAGAAGGTATAAATCTAGATTTTATAAACAAACAATTAATTGCTAATAATGGGAATTATCCAGAGTACGTTCCTGCAAAAGCTGCAAAAACTTCAGCCTATAGTGTTGAAGGTGGTATGATAGCTTCTTTTGAAGGTGGAGATAATTTCTTCCAAGATAATTCAATTGCTATTTCAGGTAACTTAGCTGTTAAATCAACTTTAGATAATTTAGTTAATTGTGAAAATAATCAATTTCTAGAATTGTTAAGTTGTGAAGGAGGCTGTATTAATGGTCCAGCAACAAATAAATTAGTTGCTTTATCGAATAAAAAAGCCGTAACCACAGGTTATACAAGAGAAAGATTAGTTCAACAAGATTTGTTTATTCCTCCTAAAGATTTTATTGATAAAGTTATTAATGAAGGTTATAAGCTTTTGAAAGTTGAAAAAACTACTAAAATTAACAAACATTATGATAGAGAAATATATTCAGAAAAACAAATTAAAAAGGCCTTACATGAATTAGGGAAAATCCAGCCAGAAGATCAATTAAATTGTGGTGGTTGTGGTTATTCAACTTGTAGAGATATGGCAATTGCATATTTAGATGGAATGGCTGAAATAGAAATGTGCGTTACAAAAATGAGAAAAGAAGCACAAAATAAAATGGATGTGCTTTTAAGAACTATTCCAATGGGAGTTGTAATAGTTGATGAAAAATTAAAAATTGTTGATTGTAATGCAAAGTTTTTGGAATTATTTTCTGAAGTAGATTATGAAGTAGACAATGCAGCATTAGAAATTATAAAAGGTTTATCAATATCTAAATTTATTCCATTTGAAGATGTTTTTGAAGAACAATTTAAGAGAGTGCTTTCAAAGCAAGTTAGATTAAAAGTTGGTAATTTATTCTTAAAAATAACATTTTTCTCAATTAATAAGCATAATATGGTTGGAGCTTTGTTTGATGATATAACAAATCCAACAGTAAGAAGAGAAACTGTTGTTAAAAAAGCAGAAGCAGTAATACAAAAAAGTTTAGAAACTGTACAACAAATTGCGTCTTTACTTGGTGAAAATGCAGCAGATACTGAAATTACTTTAAACTCTTTAATAGAAGCATTTGATGTTCCTTCTGAAGATAAGAAGAAAAATAACTGATAGGTGTTTTTATGAATGATGTTTTTATTGATATAGATTATTGCCAAATATATAAATATGGACAGAAAATAGGTGGGGATGTTTTCTTACAAAAAAGAAATCCAGAGAGAAATCAAATTGTTGCTGTATTAAGTGATGGATTAGGATCTGGTGTAAAAGCCAATGTTTTAGCTTCTTTAACAGCAAATATGGCAAAAAAATTGAGTTTTTCTCCAATGGATTTAAAGCATTCAGCAAAGATAATTATGGACACTTTGCCTGTATGTAAAGAAAGGAAAATTAGCTATTCAACTTTTTCTATAGCTGATGTTAGATATAATGCTTTAAATTCAAATATTAAAGTAAATTTTTTAGAGTATGATAACCCAAGAGCTTTATATTTTAGAAATGATATGAATGTAAAATGGGAAGGCGAATCAATACTTTTAAACAGGAATAAAGCTTTTAAAAAAGAAGAGTTAATTCATAATGAATTTAATTTAGAAGTTGGGGATAGATTAATAATAATAAGTGATGGAGTAACTCAATCAGGTATGGGGACTTCAAAACCTTTAGGCTGGAGACTCTCAGGCGTTGAAGAATATATAACAGAAATATTGAAAAAGGATCCTTCAATTAGTAGTAGAGCATTAACTAAAAAGGTTGTTTATAAAGCGTTAAATCTTGATGGGTTAGCTTCTAAAGATGATATTACTTGTTGTTGTATATATATAAGAAGACCAAGAAGAACATTAATTGTAACAGGGCCTCCATTTTTAAAAGAATCTGATAAACTTTTGTGCGAAAAAATTCAAGCATTTAAGGGTAAGAAGATAATTTCAGGAGGAACAACAGCTTTAATTGTTTCAAGGGAATTAAATAGAAAAGTTAAAGTAAATATGACTTCTTGGTCTAAAGATGTCCCACCATATTCAACTATGGAAGGCCTGGATTTAGTTACTGAAGGGATGCTCACTTTGTCAAAAGTAGTGAAAACTTTAGAAAATAAAGTTGCAATTAATAGATTAGAGAATGATGCTGTAAAAAAATATATAGAACTAATTTTGGATAGTGATCAAGTCTATTTTTTAGTTGGAACAAAAATTAATGAAGCTCATCAAGATCCTAGTATTCCTGTGGAAATTGGAATTCGTAGAACTTTAATTGAAAGATTACGAAGAGCTTTAGAAGATAATTATTTAAAAGAAACATCTATAGAATATATTTAAAAAGGAGTAGAAAATGAGTAAAAAAGTAGTAATAAAAATTTGTGTAGGAACTTCATGTTTTGTGCAAGGAGGATCAGATTTATTGTTATATAATGAATTTATCGATCCAGAAATTATTGAAAAATGCCAAATTGAAGGAATATCTTGCTTTAATGCTTGTAAAACAAATAAAGATGAAGGTGCTCCTTTTGTAATGGTTAACGATGTTATTTATGGAGATATGACTCCTGAAAAATTAAATAAAATAGTAACAGAGGTATATAATGCTAGAAATAAATAATCAATTTACTCACTTAAAAAATAAAGTATATGCTACTGTTTTAAAAAGTTATTTCAATGGCACATTAGCAGAAGATATTGATAAAATACCTTTTTGGATTATTCCGAAAGATACCGATCCAAGCCGATGCTGTATATATAAAGAAAGAGCAATGATTCGTTATAGAATTTTAGCTTTTCTTGGAGTAAATATTGAGAAAGATGATGATGAATTAAAATCATTAAAGCAATTTTATAAAGAAGCTTTAGAAACTCCAATGAAACCTCTTCCTGTATTAACTACAATTAGCACAGCTTGTAGTGCCTGTCCAAAAGATCAATATTTAATCAGTGACGCTTGTAGAGGTTGTTATGCAAGACCTTGTTTAGCAAACTGCCCAGCTAATGCAATAGTTTTTGTGGATGGGAAAGCAAAAATTGATCAAGAAAAATGTATTAGATGTGGTAAATGTCAAGAAGTTTGCCCTTTTAATAGTGTTTTACACACTCCTGTACCTTGTGAAGGGGCTTGTCCAGTTGGTGCAATAAAGAAGAATGAAAAAGGCTTTGTAGAAATAGATTATGCTAAGTGCATCAGTTGTGGAAAGTGTTCTAGAAGCTGTCCTTTTGGTGCTATAGTTGAGAGAAGTGGTCTTTTACCAATTCTTGAAATGATGAGAAAAGATGAAAAAACTGTTGCAATAATTGCTCCTTCTATTGATGGTCAATTTCCTGGTAATTTAGCTCAAATTAAAAAAGCTCTTAAAGCAATTGGTTTTGATGATGTAGTAGAAGTTAGTGAAGGCGCTGAAATTACAAGTATAAAGGAAGCTAAAGAATTAGAACATAGATTAAGTAATGGTGATAAATTAATGAGTACTAGTTGTTGCCCAGCTTATGTTGAATTAATAGAAAAACATTTACCTAATTTAAAGGCTATTAAGAGTGATACCTTGTCTCCAATGGCTTATACTGCACAATTAGTTAAAGAAAAGGATGAAAATGCAAAAGTTGTATTTATTGGACCTTGTTTAGCAAAGCGTGTTGAAGCTACAAAACTTGATTGTATCGATGGGGTTATGACTTATAGTGAATTAGCTTCTATATTTATAGCAAAAGACATTGATGTTAAAGAAATAGAAGAGGATGATTTGGGCGATACAGAAACATTTGAAGATTGCAGAGAATTTGCAATTAGTCAAGGTGTTACTGGTTGTGTATTAAAGAGAGTCTCAGATCCTTCTATTGTAAAAGCTTATAATATTGATGGTATAGATAATAAAGCATTTAAGATGTTAAAAGTCATTGATAGAATACCTTCAAAAGGAAATTTTGTGGAAGTAATGTGTTGTGAAGGTGGTTGTATTAATGGCCCAGGAACAATAGTAAAACCCAAAATTGCTTTAAAACTAAGAAATGGAAATACCAAATCCATAGCAAAAGCTATGAATAAAAAGAGCCTTTATTGACCAATAGCTAATAAATGTTTATTTTATAGTCTATATCGGTGAGGTATTTATGGATACGAAAGAAGAATTAGAAGCGCTATTAGATTGTTATGATGGATCAATAGAAAGCAAATATTGTTCATTAGCAAATTCAATTGCGTTTATGAAAAATCTTTTAAATGAAATTTCTTGGATAGGGTATTATATAAAAAAAGACTCCTTTTTAGTATTAGGACCATTTCAAGGTAATGTAGCTTGTGAAAAGATTCCTTTTACAAAAGGGGTTTGTGGTGATTCTTATTCACAGAGAAAAACCATTAACGTTGATAATGTAAATTTATATGAAAATCATATTGCTTGTGAAAGTGATACTTGTAGTGAATTGGTAATTCCAATGATTACAAAATCAAGAGTAGTTGGTGTTTTAGATATTGATTCTAAATCTTTTGGTAGATTTAAAGATGATGAAATTAAATTATTGGAAGAATTAGTTGAAATTGTAGCAAAAAAATTATTTTAGATATCTTTTTTGCTTGACATCACAAATTAAAAAGAGCATATTTTTATAAAGGCTGTGACAAAGACGAGTAACAAAATAAAGTGCTAAAGAGAGAGTATTCATCGGCTGGAAGATACTTAGTAACGATTTTGTGAAAACCACTTTAGAGCTGCGACCCTAACGATTTATCTATTAAGGAAGCCGTACTCTCAACGTAATGAGATTAATTAAGTGTCTTTTCTTTTTTGGGAAAGGAAACAAGGTGGAACCGCGGGAGCTATTATGCCTTCGTCCTTGTAATTGGTGAGTTATGTCATCATTTATAAAGATGAGGACATAATAGCTTTTTTTTGTTATTTGATTAGGAGAAGAATATTATGGCAGAAAAATTAAGTGCAGATGAAAAACTAGCTAGAATTCGTCATTCAATGGCACACGTTATGGCTGAAGCTGTATTAGAAATGTTCCCAACAGCTCAGATTGCAATTGGCCCTTCAATTGAAAATGGTTTCTATTATGATTTTGAATTACCAAGACAGTTATTAAATGAAGATTTAGATGAAATAACTGAAAGAATGAAAGAAATTATTAAAAGTGATAAAGAATTCGTTCGAATTGAAGTTTCTAGAGAAGAAGCTAGAGAAAAATTTAAAGATCAAAAATATAAAATTGAGTTATTAGATGCTATTGATAAAGATGAAGTAGTAACTTTATATAATCAAGGTAATTTTACTGATTTATGTAGAGGCCCACATGTTAACTCTACTAAAGAATTAAGAACTGATTCATTTAAATTAATGAGCATTGCTGGTGCATATTGGAGAGGAAAAGAATCCAATCCTATGTTAACTCGTATTTATGGAACAGCTTGGACAAATAAAAAAGATTTAAGATTATATTTACAAAAATTAGAAGATATTGAAAAACGTGACCATAGAAGATTAGGTAAAGAATTAGATTTATTCTCTATTCATGAAGAAGCTGGTCCTGGTTTAGTATATTGGCATCCTAAAGGAGCAAGAATTAGACTAGCAATTGAAAACTTCTGGAGAGAAGAACATTATAAAAATGGTTATGAAATGGTTTATACTCCTCACGTTGGTAAATCTTGGCTTTGGGAAACAAGTGGACACTTAGATTTCTATAAAGAAAGTATGTATCCTCCAATGGTTATGGATAAAGCTGATTATTATGCAAAACCTATGAACTGTCCTTTCCATATTATGATATATAACAATGCAAAACATTCTTACAGAGAATTACCTTGTAGATGGGCTGAGCTTGGAACAGTTTATAGATATGAAAAAGCTGGTGCTTTACATGGTCTATTAAGAGTAAGAGGATTTACACAAGATGATGCTCACTTAATTGTTACTCCAGATCAAATGGATGATGAAATTGCAACTGTATTAAAATTCTCTTTATATATGCTTCATAGTTTTGGATTCCAAGAAATTAAGGCATATTTATCAACAAAACCAGAAAAGAGTGTTGGTGAAGTCGAAAGATGGGACGCTGCAACAGTTGCTTTAAAAAATGCTATTGAAAAAGAAGGCCTTGAATATGAAGTAGATGAAGGTGGTGGAGCTTTCTATGGTCCAAAAATTGACTTGAAGATAAAAGATGCTGTTGGAAGACAATGGCAATTATCAACAATCCAATTTGACTTTAACCTACCTGATAGATTCAATATGACCTTTGTAGATAAAGATGGTGTTGAAAAACGTCCATATATGATTCATAGAGCTTTATTAGGTTCAATTGAAAGATTCTTTGGTGTTTTAGTCGAGCATTATGCAGGAGCTTTCCCAGCATGGTTATCACCAGAACAAGTAAGAATTATTCCAATTAATGATTCATGTTTTGATTATTGTAAAGAATTAGAGATAAAATTAAGAGGTGAAAACTTCAGAGTTTCAGCTGAATTAAGTAGTAATCACTTTAAAGCTAAGATTAAAGATGCACAACAACAAAAAATTCCTTATATGTTAATTGTTGGAAATAATGAAGTTGAATCAAAACAAATGTCAGTAAGACTTAGAAATGGTAAACAAGAAAATTGGGGCACATATGAAGCCTTTGTTGAAAAATTACATGGTATTATTGATTCTAAACAGATTGAATTATAAAAAGAGTTAAAGGGTGTTACATTTTGTAACACCTTTTTTATCTTTTAGATGAAATTGTTTTAGTGTTTTCTTTTTTCCTCTGTATGTATTACTATATATATTGTAGTTTATAGAAAATAAGTGAACTATTAAAATAGTAAGGTGTAAAAATGAATAAAGAAAAATTTAAAGAATTAGAAAATTTAGATAAAAAAATTACAATGATTAATCATTTAATACAAACATTAGAATATGATTTAGAAGTCAATGCTCCTAAAAAAGCTTTTAGTGAAAGAGCAAAGCAAATGGCTTGGTGTGAATTAGAAGTACATAAATTATCTTCAAGTGATTATATTAAAGATTTATTATTTGATTTGGGAGCAACTGAAGAGAATCTAGAAGGAAATGGAGAAAGCGATTATGAAAAGGCATTAATTAGAAGTAGGTTCAAAGCTTTTTCTAGAGCAAAAAAAATTCCAGAAGAACATATTGAGAAAAAGCAGGATGTATTTGCGAAAGCTTATGATCAATGGGTTGTTGCTAGAAAAACTGATGATTTTGACTCCTTTGTACCTTTTTTAGAAGATGTTATAAATATAGAGAAAGCTGAAGCTTCATATTTAAAGAAAGACGGACAAAGCTTATATGATGCTCTTTTAAATGATTATGAAGAAGGGATGACTAGTGAAAAATTAGATGAACTATTTAATCCTTTAGAAGAGTTTTTAGTCCCTTTAGTTGCAAAATATAAAAAGATGGAAGTTGAGGATTCTTTTTTATATGAAAAATATGATGAAGATAAACAAGAAAATTTTGCAATCGAGATACTAAAAAAAATGGGATTTGATTTTGAAAGAGGAACTTTGGCTTTAGCTCCACATCCTTTTACTTCTACTTTAGGTTCTGATGATGTAAGAATAACTACAAGATATACTGATCCTAATTTCTGTGATCCATTAAGTTCAACCATACATGAAGGAGGACATGCATTATATGAAATGAATGCTTCAAGAGGCCAATTGAAAACAACTAGCTTAAGTGATGGTGTTAGTATGGGATTCCATGAAAGTCAAAGTAGATTTTGGGAAAATATTATTTTAAAAAGTCCTGCTTTTTGGGATACTTGGTATGTAAAATTACAAGAAATATTTCCCACTCAATTAAAAGATGTTTCAAAAGAAGCTTTTGTTAAAGCAATCAATAAGGTTACTCCTTCATATATTAGAGTAAATGCAGATGAAGTTACTTACAATTTGCATATAATATTAAGATATAGACTAGAAAAAAGATTGATTGAAGGTTCTTTGGCTGTTAAAGATTTGGCAAAAGAATGGAATAGATTATTTGAAGAATTATTTTTAATCAAAATAAATAAAGATAGTGAGGGATGCTTGCAAGATGTCCATTGGGCTAGTGGTTTGTTTGGATATTTTCCTACATATTCTTTAGGTAATTTCTATTCAGCTCAGTTATTAGATAAAATGGAAAAAGATTTAAAAGTAAAAAATCTTAGTGAAGTTTTATCTTTAAAAAATGGAATTTCTATGATAAGTAGTTGGTTAAGTGATAATGTTCATTCAAAAGGTAGTTTATATACTCCTGAGGTGCTGATCAAACAAATTACAAATAAAACACTTGACTCTAAGTATTTCACACAGTACCTTGAGAAGAAGTTGAAGAATATATTTGATTAGGAGATAATTGTGAATTTACCCAATAAATTAACACTTGCCCGTTTAATAATGACACCGATTTTTTTTATAGCATTTAATTTACCTGTATGGTTTGATTCTAGTTTACAAACTATCTCTACTATATTAGTCTTAATTTTGTTTATTGCAATTGAAGCTACAGATTTATTAGATGGCATTATTGCAAGAAAAAGAAACTTAGTAACAGACTTAGGAAAGGTTATGGATCCTTTTGCTGACACTTTTGCAAGATTAACATATTTTGTTTGTCTTATGAGTGTAAACATTTTCCCAATAATAGCTTTTGTAATAATTCTTTGGAGAGAATTAGCACAATCTTTTATTAGATCTTTATTGATGAGAGAAGGGAAAGCCCTCCCCGCAAATATTTGGGGAAAAACAAAGGCTGTTTTATATGCAGTATCTGCAGTGGCTGGTGTATTGTATTTAATTGTATATAGAAGCTTCCCTAATATGAATAATCTGTTAATGGTTAAGAATGTTTTAACAGTTTTATTCTATATTTCAGCAGTTGCTTCTTTGGCTTCTTTCTTTACTTATATTTATGAAATTAAGAAAAGTAAGATATTAAGCCACTTAAGTAAATAAAAAGTAAAATTATAATTCAAATATTGGTTGTTGCATCTTTTGTGTGACAACCAATTTTTTATAAATAAATATCAATTAAAGGAGTTGTGTTTTTGAAAAAAAATAAGATTTGGATTACAATCCCTTCCTACTGGGGAGATTTTGGGACAAAAGAGGATCCTCCTACAATAGATTTTGACCATCCTACTAATCCTTATGGAGAAGAGACTTTATCGAGAACATTAAATAGTATTGTTAAATTAGATGGTGATTTTAATATTCTAATTTTATTAGCAGTTACTCATTCTAAATATCTTTCACTTGTTAAAAAAAGAGTAATTAATATTGTTGATTCAATAATAACTAACAAAAAAATTTATTTTATTACAGAAGATATTATAAAAAAAATAAATATAGAAATAGGAGAGGAATGTTTTAGCATGGACTCTTATGGCAATATTCGAAACATTCAACTTTTAATACCTTATTGCTTTGGTGCAGAATATGTTTTAGCCATAGATGATGATGAAATAATAGAAGACAAAAATTATGTTAATAAAATTGTTGAATCATTAGGTAGTAACAATGAAGCCTGTGGAATATCAGGTCCTTACTTTGATAAAAAGGGAGAATATGAAATTGAAGGAGCTGATAAATTAAAAAATTCAAGTAATATGTTTAAAAGTAAGATTTATTATATGAATGAAGCTTTAAAGAACGAAATGAATCATAAAGAAATATTTCATACCAGTATTGTAGCTTTTGGTGGAAATATGTCCTTTAAAAAGAAAACTATAAATAGAGTTTGTCATGACCCTTTTATCCCTCGTGGAGAAGATTACGATTATGTTTTAAATGCTTTAATGTTTGGTTATAGATATTTTTTTAAAAAAGATGCTGCAATTATACATTTACCTCCAACTTCAATAGCGAGTAACGATAATAAAAATTTAAGAAAACTAAGAGCTGATATAGTTAGATTTATATATATGAATGTAAAAATTGAAACTTTTAAAGAATTATATCCAGATGAAGAGTTTGATTTGCAAATATTGAATCCTTATCCAGGTAGGTTAATTGGTCCAATTTCTTTTTTAAAAGAACAAGCAAAAAATTTATTATTAGAATTTGAGGGTGCTAATAAAAAAGAGGAAATAGAACTATTTTTAAATAATGCTATTTTAATTTGTAAACAAAAGAGTAAAGAATACTTTAATTATAGAGAAAAATGGGAAGTTTTATTAAGTGATAAAAATTTAGTAGAAACTGTAGAAGAAATAGTGGGATAAAATTAACTTTTTTAGGTCAAAAAAAAGGCCTTTTTTCATATAAAAATTAAAGAATAAAAAAACCTTAAAAAAAAATGAAAAAAAATAAAAAAAGTACTAGACAAAAAACTAAAGTTTTCGTAATATCCCTCTTGTTGTTTAACGCTAGATGTTAAAACAAATAGCAAAAAACAACAATTTTGTTGAAAAAATTAAGAAAAAAATATTTAGCTATTGACTATAATTTTTATACATGGTATTTTCAACAAGCTTGCTAATAATTTTTAATTATTTCAAGTAGCTTTTTGACATAAATATTAGAGAAGAGAAGAGAAGTTAAATTGCTTTTTGATTGCCTATTCTAGGCCGTTGAAAAAGCAGTGAAATAGAAAGCATTAGGGCTTTCTGTCAATTCAATAAATAAGAACTAAGATGAAATAAGCTAATGTTCGTTATAAAGCGAGTGACAGGAATTAAATAATTTTGTTAATTAATATTGTGATCTTTATGATCACATTTTATATAACGGAGAGTTTGATCCTGGCTCAGAACGAACGCTGGCGGCGCGTTTTAAGCATGCAAGTCGAGCGGTAAGCTAACTTCGGTTAGCCTAGAGCGGCGGACGGGTGAGTAACACGTGGATAATCTACCCCCTTGTTGGGAATAGCCTGTGGAAACATAGGGTAATACCGAATAATACTTTTTGATCATAAGATTAAAGAGGGAAAGGCGCTACGGCGTTGCAAGAGGATGAGTCTGCGTCCCATTAGCTAGATGGTAGGGTAAAGGCCTACCATGGCAATGATGGGTAGCCGGCCTGAGAGGGTGATCGGCCACATTGGAACTGAGACACGGTCCAGACTCCTACGGGGGGCAGCAGCTAAGAATCTTCCGCAATGGACGAAAGTCTGACGGAGCGACGCCGCGTGAACGATGAAGGCCGTGAGGTTGTAAAGTTCTTTTCGAGAGGAGGAATAATGTTTGCAGGGAATGGCAGGCAGATGACGTGAATCTCGGAATAAGCCCCGGCTAACTACGTGCCAGCAGCCGCGGTAACACGTAGGGGGCAAGCGTTGTTCGGAATTATTGGGCGTAAAGGGCGTGCAGGCGGTGTTGCAAGTCTGGCGTGAAAGATCTCGGCTTAACCGAGGGAACGCGCTGGAAACTGTAATACTAGAGTACAGGAGGGGACATTGGAATTCCAGGTGTAGGGGTGAAATCTGTAGATATCTGGAAGAACACCGGTGGCGAAGGCGAATGTCTGGCCATGTACTGACGCTGAGACGCGAAGGTGCGGGGAGCAAACAGGTTTAGATACCCTGGTAGTCCGCACAGTAAACGATGTACACTAGGTGGTGGGTAATAATATTCGCTACCGAAGCTAACGCATTAAGTGTACCGCCTGGGGAGTATGCTCGCAAGGGTGAAACTCAAAGGAATTGACGGGGGCCCGCACAAGCGGTGGAGCATGTGGTTTAATTCGATGATACGCGAGAAACCTTACCAGGGCTTGACATATATTGGACGAAGCTAGAGATAGTTTTTCCCTTCGGGGCCGATATACAGGTGCTGCATGGCTGTCGTCAGCTCGTGCTGTGAAGTGTTGGGTTAAGTCCCGCAACGAGCGCAACCCCTACTGCCTGTTACCATCACGTTATGGTGGGGACTCAGGTGGGACTGCCGGTGACAAACCGGAGGAAGGTGGGGACGACGTCAAGTCATCATGGCCCTTATGTCCTGGGCTACACACGTGCTACAATGGCCGGTACAAAGCGCAGCTAAGTCGCGAGGCTAAGCGAATCGCAAAAAGCCGGTCTCAGTACGGATTGGAGTCTGCAACTCGACTCCATGAAGTTGGAATCGCTAGTAATCGCATATCAGCATGATGCGGTGAATACGTTCCCGGGCCTTGTACACACCGCCCGTCACACCATCCGAGTTGGGGGTACCCGAAGTCGCTAGTCTAACCAGTAATGGGGGACGGTTCCGAAGGTATGCTTGGCGAGGAGGGTGAAGTCGTAACAAGGTAGCCGTACCGGAAGGTGTGGCTGGATCACCTCCTTTCTAATAAGAAAGGCAAGTATCTAGGAATCTCACAGCCAGATACGAAATACTGATAGGATGTTATCCGATAGGTGAAAGACCTATCAAAGCAAAGACCCTAATGTATTCTTCTCTTCTTTTGTATTTATGTCGTTCGGGACTGTAGCTCAGGTGGTTAGAGCGCTTGCCTGATAAGCAAGAGGTCACAAGTTCAAGTCTTGTCAGTCCCATTTTAGTTCAGCGAAATATTGGTTCGCTGGTTTTTTTACAGAATATTTTTAATTCAATATAGCGTTAGGGATTGTAAAGATAATATGGTCAAGCGAATAAGGGTCCACGGAGGATGCCTAGGAGCCGCCAGACGAAGAAGGACGTGGTTAGCTGCGAAAAGCTGCGAGTAGGGGCCAACACCCAATGATCCGCAGGTCTCCGAATGGGGTAACCCGACAGTCTGGATGATTGTCACTGTTATATGAATAAAATAGTATAATAGAGGTATACGCTGGGAACTGAACCATCTAAGTACCAGCAGGAGTAGAAATCAAAAATGAGATTCCCTTAGTAGCGGCGAGCGAAAGGGGAAGAGCCCAAACCAAGCGCTTTTAAGTGTTTGGGGTTGTAGGGGTGCATCGGGGATTACCCGGTTAGTAAGAAAAGTATGAGTTAGACGAAAGATTCTGGGACGATCTGTCAAAGAAGGTGAAAGCCCTGTAGTTGAAAACGAATACACTAATTGGATGCACTACCTGAGTACGGCGGGACACGAGAAATCCTGTCGGAATCTGGGGGGACCACCCTCCAAGGCTAAATACTCGGCGGCTACCGATAGCGCATAGTACCGTGAGGGAAAGGTGAAAAGCACCCCGGGAGGGGAGTGAAAGAGAACCTGAAACCGTGGACTTACAAGCGGTCAAAGCCCAGTAATGGGTGATGGCGTGCCTTTTGTAGAATGAGCCTGCGAGTTACCGTGTGTAGCAAGGTTAAGGGATAGGAGTCCTGGAGCCGTAGGGAAACCGAGTCTGAATAGGGCGATAAGTTGCATGTGGTAGACCCGAAGCCAAGTGATCTAACCATGGCCAGGCTGAAGCTGGAGTAAAATCCAGTGGAGGGCCGAACGTAAATCCGCTGAAAAGGGTTGCGATGAGCTGTGGTTCGGAGTGAAAGGCTAAACAAACTTGGAGATAGCTGGTACTCCCCGAAATAGCTTTAGGGCTAGCGTTACGTGGACTGCCACGGAGGTAAAGCACTGGATAGATGCGGGCCCTTCACCGGGTACCAAGTTTAACCAAACTCTGAATGCCGTGGTACAATGCGTAGCAGTCAGACGGCGACTGATAAGGGCCGTCGTCAAAAGGGAAACAGCCCAGACCGTCAGCTAAGGTCCCAAAGATATACTAAGTGGGAAAGGAAGTGTGATTGCACAGACAGCCAGGAGGTTGGCTTAGAAGCAGCCATTCCTTCAAAGAGTGCGTAATAGCTCACTGGTCGAGTAGTCATGCGCCGACAATCCAACGGGGCTAAGTATATCACCGAAGCTACGGCACAGCGCTAGACGCTGTGGGTAGGGGAGCATTCTGTGTACGGATGAAGTCAAGACGGAAGTTTTGGTGGACGGGACAGAAGAGAGAATGCAGGCATGAGTAACGAAAAGAGGGGTGAGATCCCCCTCCGCCGAAAGCCTAAGGTTTCCAGGGTAAAGTCAATCTACCCAAGGGTTAGTCGGCCCCTAAGGCGAGGACGAAAGTCGTAGTCGATGGGAAGCGGGTCAATATTCCCGCACCTCTCAGTGTTTCGATGGAATGAAGCATAGGGTGAAACGCGGCAGGGCGACGGTTGTCCCTGTCAAAGCAGCGATGCGTTAAGGGTAGTAGGAAAATCCATTATCCAAGAGGAGCTGTTAGCGATTACTTCTACGGAAGTAAGAAGCGCGTGTAATCGTCGTGCCAAGAAATAGTTTCTAAGGTAAGGCACTGAGGGACCGTACTACAAACCGACACAGGTAGGCGAGCTGAGAATGCGAAGGCGTACGGAAGAACTCACGTTAAGGAACTCGGCAAAATGCATACGTAACTTAGGGATAAGTATGGCTCACGTGAGTGAGTTGCAGAGAAATGGCCCATGCGACTGTTTACCAAAAACACAGGTCCATGCCAACCAGCAATGGGAAGTATATGGACTGACACCTGCCCGGTGCTGGAAGGTCAAGGGGAGTGGTTATTCATTTTTGAAGAAGCTGCGAACCTAAGCCCCAGTAAACGGCGGCCGTAACTATAACGGTCCTAAGGTAGCGAAATTCCTTGTCGGGTAAGTTCCGACCCGCACGAATGGTGTAACGATATGGGCGCTGTCTCAACGTGAGATCCGGTGAAATTGAAGTTCAGGTGAAGATGCCTGATACTTGTGGTTAGACGGAAAGACCCCGTGAACCTTTACTTCAACTTGACATTGAAAATTGGACAAGGATGTGTAGGATAGGTGGGAGACGTAGAAGCGTGGACGTCAGTTTGCGCTGAGTCGTTGGTGAAATACCACCCTTCCTTTTCCAGTTTTCTAACCCTGGCCGTGAAACCGGTTAGGAGAGAGTGTCAGGCGGGAAGTTTGACTGGGGCGGTCGCCTCCTAAAGTGTAACGGAGGCGCGCGATGGTCACCTTAGGATGGTTGGGAATCATCTTTCAAGTGTAAAGGCACAAGGTGGCTTGACTGCGAGGCATACAAGCCGAGCAGGTACGAAAGTAGGTCTTAGTGATCTGGCGGTAGCGTGTGGAAGCGCCGTCACTTAACGGATAAAAGGTACTCCGGGGATAACAGGCTGATCTTGCCCAAGAGTTCATATCGACGGCAAGGTTTGGCACCTCGATGTCGGCTCATCGCATCCTGGGGCTGGAGCAGGTCCCAAGGGTTTGGCTGTTCGCCAATTAAAGCGGTACGCGAGCTGGGTTCAGAACGTCGTGAGACAGTTCGGTCCCTATCTGCCACAAGCGTTGGATGTTTGAGGGGTTCTGCTTTTAGTACGAGAGGACCGAAGTGGACAAACCTCTAGTGTATCAGTTATCGTGCCAACGGTAAGTGCTGAGTAGCTACGTTTGGAAGGGATAACCGCTGAAAGCATCTAAGCGGGAAACCCTCCCCGAGATGAGACATCCCATCCTCTTAAAGAGGACTGAAGGAACCAGGAAGAATATCTGGTTGATAGGTCGAAAGTGTAAGCATGGCGACATGTTCAGCTTATCGATACTAATAAGCCGTGAGGCTTGACCATATTATCGTTGCGATCCCGAAAATATCGCACTTAAGTTGGATAGATAAATATTAATTTATCTCTCTAAATTTAAGTTGGCCCGGTGGCCATAGCAGAGTGGACACACCCGTTCCCATCCCGAACACGGTAGTTAAGCACTCTCACGCCGATGGTACTACATTTTTGTGGGAGAGTAGGTAGCTGCCGGGCCTTTTTTTTTCACCTTTTAGGTGATTTTTTTTTGCATAAAAAAACCTTAAAGATTTCTCCTTAAGGTTTTTGTCTATTTTATTAATAAATTTTAAATTAGTTTTAATTTGCTAAAGTTTTTGTCACTGTTTTTAATAACTCTCTAATTTCTAAATCTTGTGGGCAGTGTGTCTCACAGAGTCCACATTCGATACAAGCACTTGCTTTTTCTGAATCTGAAAAAACTGATTTATACATATTTTTAACGCTATTTTTGCTTTTTTCAGAATCAAAATAAAAATATTTATTATAGTATTCAAAATTTTTTGGAATTAAAACTCCTTGAGGACAAGGTTGACAATATTGGCAATTTGTACAAGGAATTCTATTTTTATTTTTTATTATTTCAGTTGCTTTTTCAATTGTTTTTTTGTCTTCAGAAGAAAGTAAATTAGCTTCATAAGTAGAAGCTGATTTAATGTTATCAATTACTTCTTCCATTGCTCCCATTCCACTAAGAATAACTTTTACATTTTCTTGGTTTAATAGCCATTTGAAAGACCAGGCAGCTAAAGATTCATTTTTATTTGATTTAATAAATTCTTCTTCAACTCTTTTTGGTAGACTATTTGCTAAATGTCCACCTTTAAGAGGTTCCATTATCACACATCCAATATTTTTAGATTTACAATATTCTAAACCTTCTTTTCCTGCTTGGTAGTTTTCATCAACATAATTGTATTGAATTTGAACTAAATCCCAATCATAACTATCAACAATTTCTTTAAATAAATCTATTGATTCATCGTGAAAAGAAAAACCTACATGTTTAATCTTTCCTTCTTTTTTAGCTTTATTTAAAAATTCTAAAGTTTTATATTTTTGTGCTTTTTCCCAATTTTCTTTATTTAAAGCATGGACTAAGTAGAAATCAAAATAATCTTGATTTGTTCTTTTTAGTTGATCATTTAAAAAAGCAGCTTGTTTATCAGCAGATTCAACCATCCAAAGAGATAACTTTGATGTTAGATATACTTTATCTCTTAACTTTTCTTTATTGAGAATTTCTCCAACAACACTTTCACTCATTCCGCCGTGATATGGGAATGCTGTATCAATGTAATTTACGCCGTTATCAATAGCATATTTTAAAAGTTTAGTTGTTTCTTCAATATTAATTTTTTTTGTATCATCTCCAATTGTTGGAAATCTCATACATCCGAACCCTAGTTGGGATACTTTTACTTTATCTTTACCTAATTCTCTATATTTCATTTTTATTTAAATATAACTTTTATGTGATCCATAGCTATACAGCCTTCATTTGAATCAGAAGTAACTCCTACAATTGAATATTCTTTATTCTTAATAATATCACTTACATCAAAAATTTGGAATATGTGGAAATCTCCAGGAGAAAGCTCTCTAACTTCAATAGTATAACTTGAATTATCAAAGGTTAGATTACCAAAATCTTCTGCTAGAGTGAATTCTGTGTAATTTAGATATAAATTTGCAGCAACTTCACTTGGGTAGCCTGGTGTTGCATCTTCTTCTTCACTGTATTGTCCTCTAGTCATAACAAAATATGTTTTTGAATTATAATCAACACTTATAGCGGATCTAAGTTCTGGATTAGTTATTCCTTCATTTAGTTCATAGTAATCATCGACTAAAGACCAAAAATATATGTAATTTGGTGAATTACTAATTAAATCACAACTAGTAAAGAAAATAGAACTAATGGCTATAAAAAATAAAAAAATATAATTTTTTTTCATTTATGCCTCCTGTTTTTTCAATTTATATCTATTTTTATTATATAACAAATATATTATAATACAATGGTTATATTTTTCTGTGCTATAATAGAAGTCTTAAGGAGGCAATGTATGTCTATATATGATTTTGAAGTTGAACTAATGTCTGGAGAAAAGATTAAATTAGAAAGGTATAAGGGAAAAGTTTTATTAATTGTTAATACCGCTAGTAAATGTGGATTCACCCCACAATTTGAAGAGCTAGAATATCTTTATGAAAAATATAAAGAAAAGGATTTTATTATATTAGGTTTTCCTTGTAATCAATTTGCAAATCAAGATCCATTGTCAAATGAAGAGATAAATAATTTTTGTAGTTTGAACTATGGTGTTAGTTTTCCTATGTTTAAAAAAATAGATGTTAATGGTGAAGATGCTAGTGCTTTGTACAAATATTTAAAAAAAGAGAAAAAAGGAACCTTTGGTTCAAAAATAAAATGGAATTTTACAAAATTTTTAATTAATAAAAAAGGAAATGTAATTAAAAGATATCCCCCAACAAAAAAGCCAAAAACCTTTGAGAATGATATAAAAAAGCTAATTTTGTGATGTATCTCAAAAAAATATACTTTTTTTAAAAAATCTATTGATTAAAATTTTAATGTAGTGTAGGTTCTTAACTCGTTGGCAATTTGAAGAATCAAATAAGTGGTTTTTTAAAAGTTGTAAAAACTTAAAAAAATAAAAAAAAACTATTGACTTGTTGGTTTAAAAATTGGTATGTTAACTGAGTGCTCAAAAAACGAGCGCCACCGATTAAGTTCCTTGAAAAAGGTATTTAATTGTAATTGTTATTTGAAATTACGAGCGTAAGGGAAGAGAAAAAAGAAAGCAAAAATACAGCAATTTAATTGTGAATAGAGGGCTTTCTGTCAATTCAATAAATAAGAACTAAGATGAAATAAGCTAATGTTCGTTATAAAGCGAGTGACAGGAATTAAATAATTTTGTTAATTAATATTGTGGTCTTTATGATCACATTTTATATAACGGAGAGTTTGATCCTGGCTCAGAACGAACGCTGGCGGCGCGTTTTAAGCATGCAAGTCGAGCGGTAAGCTAACTTCGGTTAGCCTAGAGCGGCGGACGGGTGAGTAACACGTGGATAATCTACCCCCTTGTTGGGAATAGCCTGTGGAAACATAGGGTAATACCGAATAATACTTTTTGATCATAAGATTAAAGAGGGAAAGGCGCTACGGCGTTGCAAGAGGATGAGTCTGCGTCCCATTAGCTAGATGGTAGGGTAAAGGCCTACCATGGCAATGATGGGTAGCCGGCCTGAGAGGGTGATCGGCCACATTGGAACTGAGACACGGTCCAGACTCCTACGGGGGGCAGCAGCTAAGAATCTTCCGCAATGGACGAAAGTCTGACGGAGCGACGCCGCGTGAACGATGAAGGCCGTGAGGTTGTAAAGTTCTTTTCGAGAGGAGGAATAATGTTTGCAGGGAATGGCAGGCAGATGACGTGAATCTCGGAATAAGCCCCGGCTAACTACGTGCCAGCAGCCGCGGTAACACGTAGGGGGCAAGCGTTGTTCGGAATTATTGGGCGTAAAGGGCGTGCAGGCGGTGTTGCAAGTCTGGCGTGAAAGATCTCGGCTTAACCGAGGGAACGCGCTGGAAACTGTAATACTAGAGTACAGGAGGGGACATTGGAATTCCAGGTGTAGGGGTGAAATCTGTAGATATCTGGAAGAACACCGGTGGCGAAGGCGAATGTCTGGCCATGTACTGACGCTGAGACGCGAAGGTGCGGGGAGCAAACAGGTTTAGATACCCTGGTAGTCCGCACAGTAAACGATGTACACTAGGTGGTGGGTAATAATATTCGCTACCGAAGCTAACGCATTAAGTGTACCGCCTGGGGAGTATGCTCGCAAGGGTGAAACTCAAAGGAATTGACGGGGGCCCGCACAAGCGGTGGAGCATGTGGTTTAATTCGATGATACGCGAGAAACCTTACCAGGGCTTGACATATATTGGACGAAGCTAGAGATAGTTTTTCCCTTCGGGGCCGATATACAGGTGCTGCATGGCTGTCGTCAGCTCGTGCTGTGAAGTGTTGGGTTAAGTCCCGCAACGAGCGCAACCCCTACTGCCTGTTACCATCACGTTATGGTGGGGACTCAGGTGGGACTGCCGGTGACAAACCGGAGGAAGGTGGGGACGACGTCAAGTCATCATGGCCCTTATGTCCTGGGCTACACACGTGCTACAATGGCCGGTACAAAGCGCAGCTAAGTCGCGAGGCTAAGCGAATCGCAAAAAGCCGGTCTCAGTACGGATTGGAGTCTGCAACTCGACTCCATGAAGTTGGAATCGCTAGTAATCGCATATCAGCATGATGCGGTGAATACGTTCCCGGGCCTTGTACACACCGCCCGTCACACCATCCGAGTTGGGGGTACCCGAAGTCGCTAGTCTAACCAGTAATGGGGGACGGTTCCGAAGGTATGCTTGGCGAGGAGGGTGAAGTCGTAACAAGGTAGCCGTACCGGAAGGTGTGGCTGGATCACCTCCTTTCTAATAAGAAAGGCAAGTATCTAGGAATCTCACAGCCAGATACGAAATACTGATAGGATGTTATCCGATAGGTGAAAGACCTATCAAAGCAAAGACCCTCTATAGGTATTAAGCTTTTAGACTTCTCTTCCCGCTCATAATTATATAATAAAGGACAACGGGGGCATAGCTCAGTTGGCTAGAGCATCGGCTTTGCAAGCCGAGGGTCAGGGGTTCGAGTCCCCTTGCCTCCAATAGAAAAAGATATTTGACAAACATAGCGTTAGGGATTGTAAAGATAATATGGTCAAGCGAATAAGGGTCCACGGAGGATGCCTAGGAGCCGCCAGACGAAGAAGGACGTGGTTAGCTGCGAAAAGCTGCGAGTAGGGGCCAACACCCAATGATCCGCAGGTCTCCGAATGGGGTAACCCGACAGTCTGGATGATTGTCACTGTTATATGAATAAAATAGTATAATAGAGGTATACGCTGGGAACTGAACCATCTAAGTACCAGCAGGAGTAGAAATCAAAAATGAGATTCCCTTAGTAGCGGCGAGCGAAAGGGGAAGAGCCCAAACCAAGCGCTTTTAAGTGTTTGGGGTTGTAGGGGTGCATCGGGGATTACCCGGTTAGTAAGAAAAGTATGAGTTAGACGAAAGATTCTGGGACGATCTGTCAAAGAAGGTGAAAGCCCTGTAGTTGAAAACGAATACACTAATTGGATGCACTACCTGAGTACGGCGGGACACGAGAAATCCTGTCGGAATCTGGGGGGACCACCCTCCAAGGCTAAATACTCGGCGGCTACCGATAGCGCATAGTACCGTGAGGGAAAGGTGAAAAGCACCCCGGGAGGGGAGTGAAAGAGAACCTGAAACCGTGGACTTACAAGCGGTCAAAGCCCAGTAATGGGTGATGGCGTGCCTTTTGTAGAATGAGCCTGCGAGTTACCGTGTGTAGCAAGGTTAAGGGATAGGAGTCCTGGAGCCGTAGGGAAACCGAGTCTGAATAGGGCGATAAGTTGCATGTGGTAGACCCGAAGCCAAGTGATCTAACCATGGCCAGGCTGAAGCTGGAGTAAAATCCAGTGGAGGGCCGAACGTAAATCCGCTGAAAAGGGTTGCGATGAGCTGTGGTTCGGAGTGAAAGGCTAAACAAACTTGGAGATAGCTGGTACTCCCCGAAATAGCTTTAGGGCTAGCGTTACGTGGACTGCCACGGAGGTAAAGCACTGGATAGATGCGGGCCCTTCACCGGGTACCAAGTTTAACCAAACTCTGAATGCCGTGGTACAATGCGTAGCAGTCAGACGGCGACTGATAAGGGCCGTCGTCAAAAGGGAAACAGCCCAGACCGTCAGCTAAGGTCCCAAAGATATACTAAGTGGGAAAGGAAGTGTGATTGCACAGACAGCCAGGAGGTTGGCTTAGAAGCAGCCATTCCTTCAAAGAGTGCGTAATAGCTCACTGGTCGAGTAGTCATGCGCCGACAATCCAACGGGGCTAAGTATATCACCGAAGCTACGGCACAGCGCTAGACGCTGTGGGTAGGGGAGCATTCTGTGTACGGATGAAGTCAAGACGGAAGTTTTGGTGGACGGGACAGAAGAGAGAATGCAGGCATGAGTAACGAAAAGAGGGGTGAGATCCCCCTCCGCCGAAAGCCTAAGGTTTCCAGGGTAAAGTCAATCTACCCAAGGGTTAGTCGGCCCCTAAGGCGAGGACGAAAGTCGTAGTCGATGGGAAGCGGGTCAATATTCCCGCACCTCTCAGTGTTTCGATGGAATGAAGCATAGGGTGAAACGCGGCAGGGCGACGGTTGTCCCTGTCAAAGCAGCGATGCGTTAAGGGTAGTAGGAAAATCCATTATCCAAGAGGAGCTGTTAGCGATTACTTCTACGGAAGTAAGAAGCGCGTGTAATCGTCGTGCCAAGAAATAGTTTCTAAGGTAAGGCACTGAGGGACCGTACTACAAACCGACACAGGTAGGCGAGCTGAGAATGCGAAGGCGTACGGAAGAACTCACGTTAAGGAACTCGGCAAAATGCATACGTAACTTAGGGATAAGTATGGCTCACGTGAGTGAGTTGCAGAGAAATGGCCCATGCGACTGTTTACCAAAAACACAGGTCCATGCCAACCAGCAATGGGAAGTATATGGACTGACACCTGCCCGGTGCTGGAAGGTCAAGGGGAGTGGTTATTCATTTTTGAAGAAGCTGCGAACCTAAGCCCCAGTAAACGGCGGCCGTAACTATAACGGTCCTAAGGTAGCGAAATTCCTTGTCGGGTAAGTTCCGACCCGCACGAATGGTGTAACGATATGGGCGCTGTCTCAACGTGAGATCCGGTGAAATTGAAGTTCAGGTGAAGATGCCTGATACTTGTGGTTAGACGGAAAGACCCCGTGAACCTTTACTTCAACTTGACATTGAAAATTGGACAAGGATGTGTAGGATAGGTGGGAGACGTAGAAGCGTGGACGTCAGTTTGCGCTGAGTCGTTGGTGAAATACCACCCTTCCTTTTCCAGTTTTCTAACCCTGGCCGTGAAACCGGTTAGGAGAGAGTGTCAGGCGGGAAGTTTGACTGGGGCGGTCGCCTCCTAAAGTGTAACGGAGGCGCGCGATGGTCACCTTAGGATGGTTGGGAATCATCTTTCAAGTGTAAAGGCACAAGGTGGCTTGACTGCGAGGCATACAAGCCGAGCAGGTACGAAAGTAGGTCTTAGTGATCTGGCGGTAGCGTGTGGAAGCGCCGTCACTTAACGGATAAAAGGTACTCCGGGGATAACAGGCTGATCTTGCCCAAGAGTTCATATCGACGGCAAGGTTTGGCACCTCGATGTCGGCTCATCGCATCCTGGGGCTGGAGCAGGTCCCAAGGGTTTGGCTGTTCGCCAATTAAAGCGGTACGCGAGCTGGGTTCAGAACGTCGTGAGACAGTTCGGTCCCTATCTGCCACAAGCGTTGGATGTTTGAGGGGTTCTGCTTTTAGTACGAGAGGACCGAAGTGGACAAACCTCTAGTGTATCAGTTATCGTGCCAACGGTAAGTGCTGAGTAGCTACGTTTGGAAGGGATAACCGCTGAAAGCATCTAAGCGGGAAACCCTCCCCGAGATGAGACATCCCATCCTCTTAAAGAGGACTGAAGGAACCAGGAAGAATATCTGGTTGATAGGTCGAAAGTGTAAGCATGGCGACATGTTCAGCTTATCGATACTAATAAGCCGTGAGGCTTGACCATATTATCGTTGCGATCCCGAAAATATCGCACTTAAGTTGGATAGATAAATATTAATTTATCTCTCTAAATTTAAGTTGGCCCGGTGGCCATAGCAGAGTGGACACACCCGTTCCCATCCCGAACACGGTAGTTAAGCACTCTCACGCCGATGGTACTACATTTTTGTGGGAGAGTAGGTAGCTGCCGGGCCTTTTTTTTTGTTTATCAGTTTATATTCGATAGATAATATTTTTTATCTCTCTAGATATAAATTGATTTGGTGGCCATAGCAGAGTGGACACACCCGTTCCCATCCCGAACACGGCAGTTAAGCGCTCTCACGCCGATGGTACTACATTTTTGTGGGAGAGTAGGTAGCTGCCAAATCTTTTTTTTATAAGACTTAGATATTTTTAATATAAATATATGACTCACTGTAAAAGGTGAGTTTTTTTATGAGCATAATATTGTTATTATTGTCAACTTTACTATAGAATAGAGTAAACAACTTTTTTGGAGTTATAATGCAAATTAAACTGAATCAATTGAAGAAAACATATGGAGAATTAAAAGCTGTTGATGAAATCAGTTTGAATATTCCTTCTAATACTGTTTATGGCATAATTGGTCGTAGTGGTGCTGGTAAATCTACATTGGTTAGATTAGTCAGTATGCTTGAAAAGCCAGATGCTGGAGAAGTTTTTTATGGTGATAAACGTGTTGATAATTTGAAGAAAGAAGAAATGTATCAACAAAGAAGAAAAATAGGTATGATATTTCAAAATTTTAATTTATTTTCTTCTAGAACAGCTGGTCAAAATATAGCATATCCTATGGAAATTCAGGGTTATGATAAAATTAAAATAAATAGTCGTGTTAAACAAATGCTTGAATTAGTTGATTTAACAGGCAGAGAAAATGCTCCAATTAGTACATTATCTGGTGGTCAAAAGCAAAGAATAGCAATTGCAAGGGCTTTAGCTACAGAACCAGATATTTTATTCTGTGATGAAGCCACAAGTGCTTTAGATCCTCAAACAACAAGAGCTATTTTAGATTTGATTAGAGATATTCAAAAGAAAATGAGTTTAACTGTTGTTATGATTACTCATCAAATGGAAGTAGTTAGAGATGCTTGTGAACATGTAGCTGTTTTGGATGATGGAAAAGTTGTAGAAGAAGGAAAAGTTGTTGATATTTTTAGTTCTCCAAAAACAAAAGTAACAAAAGATTTCTTAGCACATTTAACAAGTGAAGATACATCTGATGAACTTATTAGATGGAGTGAAGGTGGTTTATATACCTTAAGATTTAAAGGTGTACACACTGATGAACCAATATTATCAACTATAACTAGAGAGCTTGGAGTTGAATTTAATATTAGAGCAGGGGGAGTACAAAATGTTGATAATGTACACATTGGTACTTTAATCTGTGATATTGCTGGAGATCCAAGTTTAGTAGAAAAAGCTTTGAAAATGTTGAAAGAAAAAGGTATTGTAGTGGAGGAAAGTGTATGAACCAATTATTTAGCTTAGTTACGTCTGCAACAATTGAAACTTTACAAATGGTGTTTTTTTCAACATTATTTTCTCTAATATTAGGATTACCTTTAGGAGTATTACTTTGTGTAACTTCTAGTGAACAGCAAGGAGGAATTTTACCTCATCCTGTTTTAAATAATATATTAGGTAGAATTGTAAACGTATTAAGATCTTTTCCATTTATTATATTAATGATTCTTTTATTTCCTTTATCAAGATTGATCTTAGGGACTTCTATTGGTACAACTGCAGCTATAGTTCCATTAAGTATTGCAGCAGCTCCATTTGTTGCTAGAGTAATTGAATCGGCATTAAAAGAAGTTGATCCTGGTGTTGTTCAAGCAGCAAAAGCTATGGGATCAACAAATTTCCAAATAATATCTAAGGTTTTAATACCAGAAGCTCTTCCCTCTCTCGTTTCAGGAATTATTTTAACTATTATCAATTTAATTGGTTATTCTGCTATGGCTGGTGCAATCGGTGGTGGTGGTCTCGGGGATTTAGCTATTAGATATGGATTCCAAAGATTTAGAGCCGATGTTATGTTTGTTGCTGTTGTTGTTATCTTAGTTTTAGTTGAAGTTGTTCAAGTTTTAGGTGATAAATTAGTAGCACATTTAATGGCAAAAAGATAAAATTTATATATCAATTATAGTAAGTTCTCCAAATTGATTTTTTGGAGAATTTTTTATATTAATAAAAATATACAAAAAGTGCATAAATATACTTGAAATATATATTGAAAAAATATAGAGTGAAAATATCAAAAAAATAGGAGAGATGTCATGATTAAAAATATCAATTATTTATTCACAACAACAATGATGTCTCGTACTATGATGCCCTAGCGGGCATAAATCTTTATATCTTCAAACAATCAAAAAATATATATATTAAAAAATGAACATTAAAACGATAGGGATTATTATATCCAAATTTTATTATAACGAGGTAAAAAATATGAAAAAATCAACAATCACATTATTAATAGCATTATTATCAGTTGCTTCTCTTTTTGCAAATGGGGCAAAAGAAGAACAAAGTTCAAATAAAATTGTAGTTGGAGCTACTCCAGAACCACATGCAGCAATGTTAAATCTTATTAAAGATGATTTAAAAGCAGAAGGTTATGATTTAGAAGTTGTAGAATTTACAGACTATGTAACTCCAAATGAAGCATTAGAAAGTGGAGAGATTGATGCAAACTTCTTCCAACACTTACCATATTTAGAAACATTTAATAAAGAACATAATACTCATTTAGTTTCCGCAGGTGGAATACATGTTGAACCAATTGCATTATATTCAAATGATTATGATTCTTTAGACGCTCTTCCAAGTGGAGCAACAATTGCAATCCCTAATGACCCTACAAATGAAGGTCGTGCATTATTATTATTAGAAAGTGCTAATTTAATTAAATTAAGTGATAATGCAGGTTTAGAAGCAACTCCATTTGATATTAGCGAAAATCCAAAAAATTTCAAATTCCAAGAAATTGAAGCTGCAACTCTTCCAAGAATTATTAAAGATGTAGATGCTGCTGTAATTAATGGTAACTATGCAATTCCTGCTGGCTTAATTGCAACTCGGGATGGATTATTAATTGAAGGTGCACAAAGCCCTTATGTAAATGTTGTAGCAATTAAAGAAGGAAATGAATCTCCAAAAATTGATGCTTTAGTAAAAGCATTAAAGAGCGATAAAGTAGCTGCTTGGGTTAAAGAAAGATATCCAAATGGTGAAGTAGTTCTAGTAAAATAATTGAAAATTATTGGGGATGCAAAAAAGTTTGCATCCCTTTTTCTTTTTATTTTCAATAATTAATGATATCGTTATTACGAAATGAATATAGAAATAATTATTTTAATAACAAACTTTATTTTGTTTTTAGTAATTTTAATTTTATTATTAAAACAAAATAAAAAAGACAATAAAGATGAGACGTCTTCTTCCTTAAATATTTTATTAAATCAAAATAATGAAACAAGGAAGGAATTACTACAGATATTAGAGACACAAAGGAAAGGTATTTTTGATCAAATACAAAGTTTTGATCAAAGATTAATCAGTTCCTTAAATCAAGTTGAGACAAAAAGTGATAAACTAACAAAAGATGTAAATTCTCAATTAGAAAAAATTCGTGAAGATAATGAAAAAAGATTAGAATCAATTAAAAATACTGTTGATGAAAAACTAACTACAACATTAAATCAAAGGCTAGGTGAATCTTTTAGTGTAGTGAGTAAGCAGTTAGAAGTAGTTCATCATTCTCTAGGAGAGATGAAAGAATTAGCTAATGACGTTGGTAATTTATCTAGAATCTTAATGAATGTAAAAGTCAGAGGAACTTGGGGAGAATATCAATTAGAAAATATTCTTGAACAAATATTAATACCATCTCAGTGGGAAAAAAATGTAGTAACAAGGAAAGGCACAAATAATAGGGTTGAGTTTGCAATCATTCTCCCTGGAAAAGATGATAATAATGTTTATTTGCCAATTGATGCAAAATTCCCTAAAGAAGATTATGAGAGATTACAAGATTATCAAGAACAAGGTGATAAGCAACAAGTAGTGGTTGCAAAGAAAGCTATTGCAACACGAATACAAGCTGAGGCAAAAGATATATATGAAAAATATATTGATCCTCCAAATACAACAGACTTTGCTATTTTATTTTTACCAATAGAGGGGTTGTTTGCAGAAGTTTTAGGTATAAATGGATTAGTAGATTCTATCCAAAGAGATTATAAGGTAATAATAAGTGGCCCAACCACTTTGCTGCTTTAGTGAATAGTTTACAGATGGGATTTAAGACCTTAGCTATAGAAAAGAGAAGTGAAGAAGTTTGGCATGTTCTCTCTAGTGTAAAAACTGAGTTTAAGAGATTTGCACTTCAAATTGAGAAAGTTCAGCAGAAATTAAATCAAGCAAGTACTTCAATTGATAAGTTGGGTACACGAACAAGAGTTATGAGTAAGAAATTAAGATTAACTGAAGATTTGGACGAGATTGAAGAAGATGAAGTTGATCAAAACAATATTGATTAACTAGAAATTTTATTTAACATACAATAATATATACAGCGAGGTAGCTATATGGATAAAAATATAAATTTAAGAGGGCGTAGTTTTTTATCATTATTAGATTATTCAAAAGAAGAAATTTTATATTTAATTGAATTATCAAAACAATTAAAAAATAAGAAAAAGAACAAAGAATATGATAAGTCCTTATCGGGTAAATTATTAGAAAACAAGAATTTAGTATTACTGTTTGATAAGACATCAACAAGAACACGTTGTTCTTTTGAAGTTGCAGCTAATGATGAAGGATGTGGAGTAACATTTTTAACAAATAGTCAAATGGGAAAGAAAGAATCAATTGAAGATACTGCCAGAGTTCTAGGACGTATGTATGATGGCATTCAATACAGAGGCTATAGTATGGATCTTGTAAAAGATATTGCGAAATATAGTGAAGTTCCTGTTTTTAATGGATTAACAGATGACGATCATCCAACTCAAGTATTAGCAGATTTCTTAACTGCTCAAGAACATAGTAATAAAGCTTTAGAAGATATAAAATTTGCATATGTTGGTGATGGTAGAAATAATGTTGCAAATGCTCTTATGATAGGTGCAGCAAAAGTTGGAATGACTTTCTGTGTAGCAACACCAAAAGAATTAACTCCAGATGAAAATTTAATGGCTAAGATTCAAGCTGCTGCTAAAATTAGTGGAGCAAAAATTTCTGTTGTTAATGATCCAAAAGAAGCTGTAAAAGCTGCTGATGTTATTTATACAGATATCTGGGTATCAATGGGTGAAGAAGATAAAATGGAAGAAAGAATAAAGCTTTTAAAACCATATCAAGTAAATATGGACTTATTAAAGGCTAGTGGTAATGATAACGTATTATTTGAGCATTGCTTGCCTTCTTTCCATGATTTAGAAACAACTGTTGGTAAAATGGTATATGAAAAATATGGTTTAAAAGAAATGGAAGTTACTGATGAAGTATTTAGATCTAAACATTCAGTTGTCTTTGATGAAGCAGAAAATAGAATGCATACAATTAAAGCTGTAATTGTTGCAACAATGAGTGACGTTTTATAAATAATCATTTATTATAAAGAACCCTAAGCTACTGAGAGTTACTCAAACAGCTTAGGGCTTTTTTTTAATCGTTAAGTTTTTTTATTGGAATCCATAGCTCCATTTTATAGTTTTTACTATACATATCCCCTTCTTGGTAAACTTCAAAATCAGGAGCTCCTGAGTGTTGATATCCTTGTTCAGGGAAGAATTTTTCCATAACATATTTCCAGCCTTCATGTATTGATTGTGGAATAGGTCCATTTAATTCAACTATGGCATAGTTGTTTGCTGGAATCTCCATTATGGTTAGTCCTAACTTTTTAGCTTTATTAATATCTTTAACATTAAAACAAGCCATGTAATTTATTAAAGAACTATCTTTAGTTTCAAAACACATTCCATAGCTTTGTCCTGATCCAAGATTTATTAAAGTTTCTTGAGAGAATTTTTCTAATAAAGAATCCCAAACTTTTGGGCAGTTTTTACTTTCGATGTGTTCTTCTTTTATACCTGCTACTATAAAAGCTTCTTTTTCTTGAATACTTACGTTCATTTCATTTCCTCCAGTAATACTCAATTTTAATTGTAATCTTGAAAACACTTTAAAAGGGTTTCCATTTCTAATTTCACTAGGAGTGAATCCATGAAATTTTTTAAAAGCTGTAGTAAATGAATCTGGAGAATCGTAACCATATTTAATAGCAATATCAATAACTTTTTCATTAGTTTCTCTTAAGTCAATTGCGGCAAAAGTAAGTTTTCTAAATCTAACGTATTCACTAAGTGTTATACCTGTAATAATTGAAAAAATTCTTTTAAATAGAGGATATGAATATCCAGATAGAGTTGAAACAGTTTTTTCATCAATTTCATCATCTAAAACTTTATCAATATATTTTAAACATTTATTAAATGACTCAATTGTATTCATTTTTTACTCCTGTTTTCTATTGATTGAAGGATACCAAACATTAAATTTAGTTGCCCCATAATTATCGTACAAAAATTATAGTACATGTTTTTTTCATTATATTTCAAATAAATTATACTTTTAAGCTATTTTTTTATCAAAAAATGTTGAGATGTATAAAATTATATTGCATAATAGTACGAAGATTATTACAAATGTCAGAATAAAGAAATTGAAGGAAAAAGGAAATGCCAAAAAAAATTGATCATGAGTTAAGGAAAATAAAAATCTTACAAACTGCTTTAGAAGTTTTTGCTAAAGAGGGGTATAAAGATTCAAACCTTTCATTAATTGCTCAAGAATGTGGTATATCTAGACCTACAATTTATCAATATTTTAAAGATAAAGATGAAATCTATTATTATGCTGTAAAATTAGTTACAGGAAGAATGTTTGAAAAGTATGTAGATTTCGCTTGGAATTCAGATGCGAATGTATTAGATAGAATTATTGCTATTTGTTCAGATATCATCGATATGGGTGTTTTACATCTTGGAGAATTAACTTCTCTTGTTGATGTAATGTTTATGATGAGAAAAGAAGGAACAGATTTTAATACAGTAATTTTAAGAAGAACTGCTAAATTGAATATTTTGTTTAAAAGACTTCTTAGATTAGGTATTGATAATGGTGATATTATCCCAGGGACTTCTATCGAAACTGTTACAGAACATATCTCTTTATTGTTAGAGTCTTTTTGTATTGAGTTTGCATTTTTAGAATTAGATGATGCAAGTAAAAATAAAGAACTAATCAGTACTTATTTAAATTATTTAAGAAATCCAAATAAATAATATCTATTATAAAAAATAAAAATATGTTGTCGATTTAACTTCTTTTTATTATTTTTCCTATTGTATAGGGGTGAGTAAAAAGGAATAAAATATGAACATTGAATCAATGACAATTAAAATGAGAGATGCAATTCAAGCTGCTGGATCAATAGCAAACGAGAATGGGAATCCTCAAATTACTACAGAACATATTGTGTTGGCAATGTTAAATGCTGAAGAAGGGCTATTAGCACCATTGTTTGAAAAAATTGGTGTTGCTCCTAGACTTGTTATAGATGTTGTAACTCAAAGAATTGAAAAATTACCAAAAGCTTACGGTGGAAATACAGCACAAACATTGTCTCAAGAAGCCTCAAATATTTTATTTGAAGCTGAGAAAGAAAGCCAAAAATTTAAAGATGAATATATCAGTACAGAACATTTTTTGTTAGCAATATTAGATACTGATTGTAATTTAAAAGAGGATTTAACTAAATTAGGAGTTAATAGAAATAATGTTATGGAATCTCTAAAAGATATTAGAGGTAGCCAAAGAATAACTTCTAATGATCCTGAATCGAGATATAAGAGTTTAGATAAATATTGTAGAGATATTACTAAATTAGCTCGTAGTGGTAAATTAGATCCAGTTATCGGTAGGGATGAAGAAATTCGTCGTATAATGCAAGTTTTATCAAGAAGAACTAAAAATAATCCTGTTCTTATTGGGGAGCCAGGTGTTGGTAAAACTGCAATTGTAGAAGGGTTGGCAAATAGAATTATATCAAATGATGTTCCGGATTCATTACAAAATAAAAGAGTTTTATCTTTAGATATGGGTGCTTTATTAGCAGGTGCTAAATATAGAGGTGAATTCGAGGAAAGATTTAAAGCTGTTATAAATGATATTACTAACAGTGATGGAAGTATAATTTTATTTATTGATGAATTACATACTATTGTTGGAGCTGGAGCTGCTGAAGGTTCAACCGATGCTTCTAACTTAATAAAACCAGCTTTGGCTAGGGGGGAATTGCATACTATTGGGGCAACTACTCTAGATGAATATAGAAAATATATTGAGAGTGATAAAGCCCTAGAGAGACGTTTCCAACCTGTATTTACTAAAGAACCAAGTGTTGAAGATACTATTGCCATATTAAGAGGCTTAAAAGAAAAGTATGAAGTTCATCATGGTGTTAGAATTAAAGATGAAGCTTTAGTTGCTGCAGCAGTATTAAGTGATAGATATATTACAAATAGATTTTTACCTGATAAAGCTATTGATTTAGTTGATGAAGCTGCAAGTCAATTAAAGATTGAAATTGAAAGCCAACCAGAAGAATTAGATAAACTTCAACATAAAGCTCTACAATTAAATATTGAAAAACAAGCTTTAAGTAAAGAAGAAGATAAAGTAAGTAAAGAACGTTTAGGAAAAATTGAAAAAGAATTAGCAGATTTACAATCAAAAATGGATGCAATGAGTGCTCAATGGCAAAATGAGAAAAAAGCTATTGATAACTTAAGAGCAAAAAAAGCACAAGTTGAAGACTTGAAAAATAAAGAAAGTGCTGCGGAACGTGATGGCGATTTAGCAACAGCTGCTCAAATAAAACATGGGGAATTACCAAAGCTTAGAAGTGAAATTGAAGAATTATCTAACAAAATAGAGGCTTTAAAGCAAGATGGTAAATCCTTATTAAGAGAAGAGGTTTCCGAAGAAGATTTAGAGAAAATTGTAAGTGCATGGACTGGTATTCCTATAAATAAAATGGAACAAAGTGAGATGGAAAAATATATTAATTTAGAAGATACTATTTCAAAAGAAGTTATTGGTCAAAAAGCTGCAATTAGTGCTATAAGCGATGCTATTCGAAGAAATAAAACTGGTATTTCTGATGAAAGAAAACCTTTAGGAAGTTTCCTTTTCGCAGGACCTACTGGTGTTGGTAAAACCTTACTCGCTAAAGTATTAGCAAAACTTTTGTTTGATAGTGAAAAAGCCTTAGAGAGAATTGATATGAGTGAATATATGGAGAAACATTCGGTAAGTAGGCTTATCGGAGCCCCTCCAGGATATGTTGGCTATGATCAAGGTGGACAACTAACTGAAGTTGTAAGAAGACGACCTTATTCTGTTATTTTATTTGATGAAATAGAAAAGGCTCATCCTGAAGTCTTTAATGTTTTATTACAAGTATTGGATGATGGAAGATTGACTGATGGTCAAGGTAGGGTTGTAGATTTTACAAATACAATTATTATTATGACAAGTAACTTGGGTTCTCAATATTTATTAGAAGGCATTGGTGAAGCAGAAGCTCATCAAAGAGTTCATCAAGCTATTGCTTCGGCTTTTAAACCTGAATTTATAAATAGAATTGATGAAATTGTAATCTTTGATAAATTAGGAAAAGCTCAAGTTCATAAAATTGTTGAATTACAATTAGATGAATTGAAAAATAGGCTTGAGAAGAAACATTTACATTTAAGTTGGGATGATTCATTATTAGAAAAGCTGTATGAAGTTGGTTATGATCCAAATTTTGGTGCAAGACCAATAAAAAGAGCAATTCAAAGAATTGTAGAAAATCCATTGGCAAAAGAAATTCTTAAAGGAAGTTTTGCTGAGGATGCAAATATTTATTTAACTTATGAAGATGGATTACAAATAAGCTTATTATAAGCCTCTATTGTATCAATATCTTGAATATAAGCTAGATTATTTGAAGGGAAGGCTAATGTATCTTTATTTTTTAAGAAAGATCTAAGGCCTTCCTTTTTGTTTTTATATTCAAGGTTTATTATTTCATTATTTAATATTGGATTGATTAATACAGGATGTCCAAAGATATTATTAACACAAGGGCGTAAAGCATCATGGTTTTTTAATTCAGGAATTAGTTTAATAAAGTCTTCTTTGTTTAAAAGTGGGGTGTCTCCAACACTTATAAAATAGGGGTTAGAATTATTTAGAGTAATGAGTTTCTTAACTCCAGTTATCAATGAAGATAATTGTCCAAATTCATAGTCGCTATTGTGTGTTGTATAAATTTTTTTTGAATATAGTTTTTCTAAAGAATCTATTTCTTTAGTTATCTCTTTTTTATAGCAACCAGTAACTACTATTATATCAAGATTTGCTTCAAATGAGGATTTAATAATATGATGTAAGAAAGTTTTATTTTTATAAGTTAGTAACAATTTGTTCTTTTTCATTCTGGATGAAAGTCCCGCTGCTAAAATAATGTTAAACAATTTATATTCCTCTTGAAAGTGTGTTTATAATAATATAGTTTTATATTTATGATTGCAACAATAATTAATTGTATAACTGTTTTTATAGGTTCATTAATAGGCATTTTTGTCAAAAATCATATTAGTAAAGAATTTAAGCATATAGTTGAAAGTGCTGCAGGTTTGGTGACCTTACTGATTGGAATTTCAATGGGACTAGAGACAGGTTCTTATGTTGTTTTACTTTTTTCAATAATCATTGGTGGTTTAATTGGATATACACTAAAGATTCATGAAGGAATTTATAATTTTGGTAATTCAATTGAAAAAATGACCTTTAACAAAGGGGAAGGTGATACTTTTGCTAAAGGGTTTTTAAATGCTTCTGTATTATTTTGTTCTGGAGCAATGAGTATTTTAGGTCCAATTCAAGCAGGGACTCTTCAAGATTATCAATTGTTGTTAGTAAAAAGCTTCTTAGATGGTAGTATGGCAATTGTGTTTGCTGCTACTTATGGAATTGGGGTAATGTTTAGTATTATTGTTATCTTAGTTTATCAGGGCTTTTTTACGGTATTAGGGTTTTTAATCTCCCCAATGCTAGGAGATGCGGGTATAAATGAATTATCAGCAGTAGGCGGGGTTATGATTTTAATGATTGCTTTCAATTTATTAGATATTAAGAAATTTAAAACAGCAAATTATTTACCAAGTTTAATTTTAGCTCCTATATTTATAAAATATATTCCTTCTCTTATAGATTGGTTTATTAATTTATTATCATAAACTATTTATCTACAGCGTCGGGTTCTTCTCTATAACTTACATCATCTTTTAGTCTTTTTTTTCTTTTTTTTACGCATTCATAAAGTAAATATTCAATTTGGCCATTCACAGATCTAAAATCTTGATCAGCCCATTGAACTAACTCTTCATATAATGCGGATGAAAGTCTTAAAGGTACTTGTTTTCTTTGCTTTTTTGTATCACTCATATAAATTAAACTCCGTCAAAAATGACGGAGTAGATTCTCCTTATATATATTTAATATAAAGAACCAGAATTTACTATAGGTTGAGCATCTTTGTTTCCACAAAGTACAACTAATAAATTGCTTACCATTGCAGCTTTTCTTTCTTCATCTAATTCTAATACATCGTTTTCTTTTAATTGTTCTATTGCCATTTGTACCATTGATACTGCGCCATCAACAATCATTTTTCTTGCATCAATAATAGCAGCAGCTTGTTGTCTTTGTAACATAGCAGCAGCAATTTCTTGAGAGTATGCTAAATGTGTTATTTTAGCTTCAATTATTTCGAGTCCTGCAACATTAACTTTGCTTTGAATTTCTTCTTTTAAGCTTTCTGAAATTTCTTGAGCATCGCCTCTTAAGGATAATTTTGTATCATCTTCAGGGCAATCATAAGGATATTTTCTTACAATTGTTCTAAGTGCACTATCACTTTGAATAGATAAAAATTCAAAGTAGTTTTCAACAGCAAATGCTGCTTTAGCACAATCTACAACTTTCCAAATTACAATAATTCCAATTTCAATAGGATTACCCATAGAATCATTAATTTTTTGTTTTTGGTTGTTTAAAGTAATAGTTTTTAATGACATTTTTTTTATAGGACGGTCAAAGGTAACAGAATTTCCATTAGAGTCTTTTCTTTCAGATTTTCTATACCCTACTGTAGCGCTAGTGTAAAATGGATTTACATAATAAAAGCCTGGTCCTTTTAAAGTTCCTGCATATTTACCAAAAAAGGTTAAAACTCTAGCTGCATTAGGTTTTAGAACTTTAAGACCTGTTAATAAAATGATAATTACAATTTCCATAATCGATAAAAAGATTATTGAGAAAATTAGATGTGTTTTTAAAGTAAATGCAAAAACAACTCCAACTCCAATTTGTAATAAGATGATAAGAAGGAACATAATTCCACCATTTAGAGCTTTTGTTTTAATGTCTTTAATTTCTTCCATTTTTGTATACTCCTGTATGATATCAAATTGATATCATAAATAATTATGCATCGCTTTTAATTTTTTGTCAATAAAAAATGGCCTGATTTATATAATCAAGCCACTTTTATTATATGAATGTTTTTATTTAGAATTTTTTAGCATTATCTACTGCGTTTTCCTTTTGAGCGGCTCTTTTAATAGGGCAAGGTTCAACATTCCAAATATCTTTTGCATATTCTTGGATAGTTCTATCTGAAGAGAATTTTGCAGAAGAAGCAATATTTAAGATTGCTTTTTTGTTCCATTCATCTTTATTGTTTTTGTATAACTCTCTAGCTTTTGTATGAGCTATGTTATACATATCTAAATCAGCGAATAAGAAATATCTATCTCCTTCTTCTAATAGTGATTTAGTTAATTTATCAAATATATGAGGTTCTCCAACATTGAAGTATCCACTAGTTACTAAATCAATAATAGTTTTTATTGAGTCATTATTTAAAATGTAATCATAAGGATTATAAGAAGGAGCTAAAGCTTCAATTTCTTCTTCAGTATTACCAAAGATAAACATATTTTCTTTTCCCACTTCTTCAGCCATTTCAATATTAGCACCATCAAGAGTTCCAATAGTTAAAGCACCATTAGCCATAAATTTCATATTACCTGTACCAGATGCTTCTGTACCTGCAGTTGAAATTTGTTCGCTTAGGTTTGTTGCAGGAATAATTTTTTCTGCAAGAGAAACTCTATAGTTTGGCATAAAGAATACTTTTAGAACATCGTTTACTGCAGGATCATTATTAATAGTTTTAGAAATATTGTTAATAAATTTAATAATTAATTTTGCATTAACATATCCTGGAGCAGATTTACCACCAAATAGGAATGTAATAGGTTCCATATCTTGTTTATTAATTTCTCCATTTTTCAATTTAGAATAAATTAATAAAATATTCATAGCATTTAAAAGTTGTCTCTTATATTCATGAATTCTTTTTACTTGAGTATCAAACATTGTGTTTGGATCAAGAATTATATTTGAATCATGCTTTAAGAATTGAGCAGCTTTGATTTTGCAATTTGTCTTTATTTTTGAGAAATCTGCAATAAAGTTTTTATCTTGAGCAAATGGTGCAAGATTTTTGATTTTTGAAAAATCTAAAATCCATTCATCCCCAATAGCACTATTAATTAAAGAAGCTAATTCAGGGTTAGAATCTAATAACCATCTTCTTTGAGTGATTCCGTTTGTTTTATTATTGAATCTGTCTGGGAAGATCATATTAAATTCTGGGAACATATTAGTTTTTAATAATTGACTATGTAATTGAGCAACACCATTAGTGCTATGAGATCCAATAATCGCTAAATTTGCCATTCTAACCATTTTTGGATGAGATTCTTCAATTATACTAACTTTACTAAGCATTTGTGGTTTTAAAGGGAAATAAGCAGCAGCTTTTTGTAAGAATCTATGGTTTATTTCAAAAATAATTTGAACGTGTCTTGGTAATAGATTTTGTAACATTGGTAAAGACCATTTTTCTAATGCTTCAGGCATTAGAGTATGGTTTGTGTACCCAAAAGTATTTTCACAAATATTCCAAGCCTCATCCCAACCTAAACCTTCTCTATCAACTAAAAGTCTCATTAATTCAGGAACAGCTAAAGAAGGGTGAGTATCATTTAATTGAATTGCAGCTAAATTAGGGAAATCTGACCATTTATGATTAGGTTTTTGTTTAAATCTTCTAATAATATCTTGTAGAGAACAAGATACAAAGAAATATTGTTGTTTTAATCTTAGTTCTTTACCCATATAACCAGTGTCATTAGGATATAAAACTTGAGAAATGTTTTCAGCAGTAATTTTAGCTCTAACAGCTTCTGTGTAATCACCATCATTGAATTCTTGGAAATTAAAATCTTCAGTAGCTTTTGCACTCCAAAGTCTTAATGTGTTAACTGTTTTACAGCCATAACCAACAATAGGCATATCGTAGGCCATACCACGAATAACTTCGCCGCCAACCCATTTGAATATGTCTTTACCATTTTCATTTATAACATTTACTTGACCGCCAAAGCGTACAGGGAATTTTAAATCTTTTCTTGGAATTTCCCAAGGGTTGCCATTTTTTAACCAGCTATCAGGAACTTCTTCTTGCCATCCGTCTTTAATTAATTGATTGAAAATACCGTAATTGTATCTTATACCATAACCAAAAGCAGGAATTTCTAAAGTAGCTAAAGAATCTAAGAAACAAGCAGCAAGTCTGCCAAGTCCTCCATTACCTAAACCAGCATCTGGTTCTTGGTCCTGTAAATCTTCGTAGCTTTTCCCCAGTTCTTTTAATGCGTTTTTGACTTCTTTTTCAATACCAAGGTTAATGATATTGTTTGTCATAGCTCTTCCCATCAAAAATTCTAGTGATAAGTAATAAACTCTTTTTGCATCTTTTTTTCTTTGAGTTTCTCTACTTTGGTGAAGTTGATGAACAATGCGATCCATTATTGATAAGGCTAATGCGTAATAATGGCCTTCTTTTGTGTTGTGAAAGATATCAGCATCTAAAGTATATTTTAGGTGCTCAGCATAGTCTTGGACTATGTCTTTTGATGTCCTACCGAAACGTGTCTTCTGTGTCTCTGTCATTTTTGTCTCCTTTGAAGGATTGTTATATATTATAAAATATAGTAAAGAACTCAATGTTACAAGATATTACAACTATATGTTTTCCCCTAAATAGATAAATTATAAAAAAAAATGTAATTATAATGTAAAGTTGGTTGACAAAAAGAATTGTGTTTGGTATGTTGGATTTCGCATGTATTGGTTTTTTCATATGCAACGGCAATGAATTTGCCCTTATAGCTCAGTGGTAGAGCACCACCTTGGTAAGGTGGGGGTCAGCAGTTCAAATCTGCTTGAGGGCTATAAGATAAAAAAACTAAATAACATGTAGAATGCTATTTGCTGAGGAGTTAGGATATGGCAAGTAATAAGAAAAAAGGCCCTGTAGAGAAGATTGCTTTAAAGTGTACTTCTTGTAATCAAAAGAATTATACTACACAAAAGAATCGCCGTAATACACCAGGTAAATTAGAGCTTAATAAATATTGCCCTTTTGAACACAAACACACATTGCACAAAGAAGCAAAAATAAAATAGTCTAATTCCTATTGTTAATCGAGAAGCGAACAGGTCAGTAGCTCCAACGGCTAGAGCACTGGTCTCCAAAACCGGGTGTTGTAGGTTCGAATCCTACCTGACCTGTTGGCTTCTCGTATTGATTTTTATGGGGAATCGCGATAAAATCTCAGTAATATGCTTTGCTGGGATTTAAGCATTATTATATAGTGTGTATTTTTTTAAAGTAAAGGTGCTCTAGAAGTGCCTAAATGAAGGTTTTCGTTTAAAGTCTTGATTTATAATCAAAATATTCTAGGGAGAAGATATGCGTAAAATTGTAAAATTTTTTAAAGAATCTCGTCAAGAACTTTCAAAAGTAGTTTGGCCAACAAGAGAACAAGTAGGTATTTCTACTAAAGTTGTGTTGGTTTCTGTAATTATTTTTGCAGCAGTTTTAGGTCTTGTTGATTATTTATTACTTCAAGGTCTATATTTGATTTTCTAATATAGGACGGTTTATGGCTAAAGGTTGGTACGTAGTAAATACCTACACCGGGTATGAGCAAAAGATTGAAAGAACAATAAATAAGTTAAGAGAAAATAATCCTGACTTTGCAAGTGTTTGTTCTGAGGTTAAAGTTCCTTTTGAAACTGTCATTGAAATTAAAAATGACAAGGAAAAGGAAGTAAAGAAAAAAATACTTCCTGGATATATTTTAGTAGAACTTGACTTACCAGAAAATTCTTGGGCTAAGTGGTGTGGTGAAATTAAAAGAATTCAAGGTGTTACTGGTTTTTTAACATCCTCTGAAAGAGCAAAGCCAAAACCATTACATCCTGAAGAAGTTAAGCAAATATTTAGAAAGACTGGGGAAATTCCAGCAGACAAGGTATTTAAGCCTCGTCAGAATTTCTCTGTGGGTGAGACTGTTAGAATTATTGATGGTCCATTCGATACTTTCTCAGGTGAGATTGAAAAAGTTAATTTAGAAAAGAATAAGATTGTAGTAAGCGTTGGTATTTTTGGGCGCTCTACTCCTGTTGAATTAACTTTTGACCAAGTAGAAAAATTTGTAAAATAATATATTTTACGATATTTTATAAAATAAACTAATTTAGTTTATAAAAATTTTTGATTTTTAAAAATTATTAATTTTGTTTGTACTCCTCTTCAATTTTCGAATTGAAAAGGTGGGAGCCTGATCGTATGACAGGCGTTATAACCAACGTAGGAGCTCGTATTATCGGTCAGCTCAGACCAAGCTCAGCTACGTAAGGAGAAAAACTATGGCAAAGAAAAAGGTGACAGCTGTAATTAAATTACAATGTCCAGCTCAAAAGGCTACCCCTGCACCTCCAATTGGTCCAGCTTTGGGTCCTCATGGCGTAAGTGCCCCACAATTTGTTCAGCAGTTTAATGATAAGACTAAGTCTTATGAACCTGGACTAACACTTCCAGTTATCATTACAGTTTACTCTGATAGGAGCTTTACTTTTATTCTAAAGACTCCACCCGCAGCAGTATTAATTAAGAAAGCTTTAGGCCTTGCAAAAGGTAGTGGTATTCCACATACAACTAAAGTTGGAAAAATTACTGATGCTCAGTTAACAGAGATCGCAAATGTTAAGATGCCTGATTTAAATGCAAATGACATCGATGCAGCGAAGAAAATCATCGCTGGTACTTGTAGAAGTATGGGCGTAGAGGTGGAGAACTAATATGAAGCACGGAAAGAAATATCTTGAAGCAGCTAAAAAGATTGATAGTGAAAAACTATATACTTTTAGTGAAGCTTCTGAATTAGTTAAAGAAATTGCATTCGCAAAATTTGATGAAACAGTTGAATTATCAGTTAAATTATCATTAAAGAAAAGCCAAAGTGTTCGTGATACTTGTGTATTACCTAATCAATTTGGTGAACAAAAACGTATTCTTGTTTTCTGTAAAGGCGACAAAGTAGACGAAGCTAAAGAAGCTGGCGCAACTTATGTTGGGGATATGGATTTAATAGAAAAAGTTCGTGGTGGATGGTTAGACTTTGATGTAGCAGTTGCAACTCCTGATATGATGAAAGATGTTGGTCGTTTAGGTCCTATCTTAGGTAGAAGAGGTTTAATGCCTAACCCTAAAACACAAACAGTTACATTTGATATTAAGGGTGCTTTAGCTGAATTACAAAAAGGTCGTGTTGAATTCCGTTCAGATAAGACTGGTGTGGTTCACATGGCTGTTGGTCATGTAAGCATGGATTCTAAGATGGTTTGTGAAAATGCACAAGCTGCTCTTAAGGAAATTGTTCGTAAGAAGCCTTCTGATGCAAAGGGCGATTTCGTTCTTTCATTAGCTTTGTCCTCTACAATGGGCCCTGGTGTTCATGTTTCGGTCAAAGACTTCATGGCAAACTAGGAGGAAATTGCAATGGAATATAAAACACGCATAACTCCAGCTAAAGAAAATGCTGTAAAAGAATTAAAAAATGAGTTTGAACAATATAGTGGTTTCATTTTTACTGATTACAGAGGAATGACTGTAGAACAAATTACAAAATTACGTAAAGAATTACTTACAAACGATGGTACTTTCCGCGTTGTAAAGAATAGATTTGCTAAATTAGCTATGAGAGATTTAGGTCTTGATGTTGCTGATGATGTATTTGTTGGTCCTACAGCTATTGCTTTATCAAAAGGTGATACTGCAAATGAAGTAGCTAAAGCTGTATTTAAAGCAAAAGAAGATGGCGCCCCAATGGTTGTTAAATGTGCAAAAATTGATGGTCAGCTATTTGATTCTGTTCAAATCGAAGCATTTAGTAAATTACCTGGTAGACTTGAATTAATCGCATCATTGATGGGTACAATGAAAGCTCCAGTACAAAAACTTGCTGCTACATTGTTAGCATACGTAGAAAAAAACAGCGATGGCGCAACTGCCGTAGCTGAAGAAAACTAACACAACATTAGTCTTCACATGTAACCTGCTACTGTTGTGAAGAAATATAATCTTAAGGAGAAGATAATATGGCTACTAAAGAAGAAATTTTAGAATCAATTGCAAACATGAGTGTTCTTGAAGTATCAGAACTAATCTCAATGATGGAAGAAAAGTTTGGTGTAACAGCAGCTGCTGCTGTTGCTGCTGGTCCTGCAGCTGCTGCTGGTCCTGCTGCTGCAGAAGAACCAACTGAATTTAACGTAGTATTAAAAGAAGCTGACGCTAAGAAGAAGATTGCTTGTATTAAAGCTGTTCGTGCTATTACAGGTCTTGGTCTTAAAGAAGCTAAAACTATGGTTGAAGAAGGCGGACAAACTGTTAAAGAAGCTGTTAGCAAAGAAGATGCTGAAGCTCTTAAGAAACAACTTGAAGAAGCTGGTGCAACAGTTGAACTTGTTCCTGCTGAATAAGAACTATTGTCAAGCCCGGATTTCCGGGCTAGACTTTGTTTTTTTTAGCCTTAATTTTGAATAAAGGCAAAACGCCACCCTATAAGGTGGCTAAACGTGTCTTTTCATTCCCCATATGGGGAGATAGGTGTTATACACCGACTAAGTTTATCTTAGATCTTTGACGTGGAGGGTAGATGATGGGTGCCGTAGGCAAATCCATAAAACGCACATACATCGGTTCTGAATTTTATGAAGTTTGTGAACTCCCAAATCTAATTGGTGTTCAATTAGATTCATATGAACGTTTTTTACACTATAATCAAAGTTTAAAGAACTCAGTTATAGATGCTGATATTACTTCTGGTTTAGAAGAAGTTTTTCAAAGTATTTTCCCTATTGAAAGTCCAAATGGTGAAATGCGTTTAGTTTATAATAACTATGTAATTGACTTTCAAAACCAAAAATTAACTGAGTCACAATGTAAGAAAAAAGGACGTACTTATAGTGTTCCAATTAAAGCAACAATAAGTTTAGAACTTCCTGATGGTGAAATCAGAGAAAAAGAAATTTTCTTTGGTGACATTCCAGTAATGACTGATCGTGGTACTTTTATTATTAATGGTGCTGAACGTGTTGTAGTTTCACAAATTCACAGGTCTCCTGGTGTTATTTTTTCTTATGAAAAAACAGACAAAGAAATTTACTCTTCAAGAATTATTCCATATCGTGGTGCATGGTTAGAATTTGAAATTGACGATAAAAAGAAGTTGATTTATGCAAAAATCGATAGAAAGAAAAGAATTCTAGCAACCTTATTCCTTAGAGCTATTGGTGTAAATACTCGTGAGGCAATTATTGAAAAATTCTATAAAATTGATGAAGTAGAATTAAAAGATGATCCAGAAGTAGTTGATTATTTAGATTCAAGATATATTGCAAAAGATATATGGGTTGATTCTGTTGATGAAAACGGAGCTCCATGTAAGAAAATATTCTTGACAGCTGGATCAATGTTACACCCACATGAAATTGAAGAATTATTAAAAGTTTATAAAATTAATAAATTAGATATTGTTGATTTAGAATCTGATGAAACTTTAAATAACCCAATGATTCTAAATTGTTTAGAGAATGAACAAAACTCTAAATTTAAATTAGATGAAAACGGTGAACCAACAAAAGAAGCTGTATTATCAACAATTTATAATGTTTTACAACCTGGCGAAATGATTGCTGTAGAAAGAGCTGAAAAAGATCTTCCTAACATGTTTATGTCTTCTCGTCGTTATGATTTAGGTGCTGTTGGCCGTTATAAATTCAATAAAAAATTCGGCACAAATGCTGGTGAAGATGAAGAAGAAGATACATCAAACACTGTATTAACTGCGCAAGACATTGTTAATACAATGGATTATTTAATAAAAGTTTATTCTAACCAAGATGAAAAATTATATCACATTGATGATATTGATAATCTAGGTAATAGACGTATTAGATGTGTTGGTGAATTATTACAAAACGCTTTAAAGAGTGCATTCTCAAGAATGGAGCGTATTGCTAAAGATAGAATGAACCTTGAAAACGATAGCGTTAGACCTCAAGATTTAATTTCAATTAAACCAATTGTAGCTGCAATCAAAGAATTCTTTGGTTCATCTCAATTATCACAATTCATGGACCAAGTTAACCCTCTTGCTGAATTAACACACAAGAGAAGATTAACAGCTTTAGGTCCAGGAGGGTTATCAAGAGATCGTGCAGGTTTCCAAGTTCGTGACGTACATTACACTCACTATGGTAGAATGTGTCCTATTGAAACACCTGAAGGTCCAAACATTGGTCTTATTTTATCATTAGCTAACTATACTAGGATAAACAAGTATGGATTCTTAGAAACTCCATATAGAAAAGTTATTGATGGTGTAGCTTCAAAACAATATAAATATTTAGATGCAAATGATGAAGAGAAATACTTCATTGCTCAAGCATCTGCAAAAATTGATGCTGAAGGTCACTTCTTAGAAGAAGAAATTCCAGTAAGAAAGAGTGGCGATTATGCAACAAGAGGTGCAAAAGAAATTAGATACATGGATGTAAGTCCAAAACAAGTTATTTCTGTTGCTTCTTCTTTAATTCCATTCTTGGAACACGACGATGCAAATAGAGCTTTGATGGGCTCAAACATGCAACGTCAAGCAGTTCCTTTATTATTCCCTGAAACACCTCGTGTTGGTACAGGTATGGAAGAAAAGGCTGCATATGATTCAGGTGTATTGTTGAAAGCTAATAGAGCTGGTGTTATAGATTATGTATCTTCAACAAAGATTATAATTAAACCAGATGAAGTAGAAATTGACGGTATTGTTGATGTTTATGAAGTACAAAAGTTCTCTAGAACAAACCAAGATACATGTATGAACCAAAAACCTTTAGTAGAAAAAGGTCAACATGTAGCTTCTGGTGAAGTTCTTGCTGATGGGCCTGCTACTGATAGAGGACAATTAGCTTTAGGTCGTAATATTCTTGTAGGTTTCGTTCCTTGGAATGGTTATAACTATGAAGATGCTGTTCTTATTAGTGAAAAGGTTGTTAGAGAAGATATCTTTACTTCCATACACATAAAAGAATATACAATTGATGTTCGTGAAACAAAATTAGGCCCAGAAAAACTTACAGCTGACATTCCAAATACTAGTGAAAAAATGCTAGAACAATTGGATGAAGATGGTATTGTAAGAATTGGTACATATGTAACTCCTGGTTCAATTTTAGTAGGTAAAGTTACTCCAAAGAGTGAAGGAGATACAACTCCTGAATTTAAACTATTAAATTCAATTTTTGGAGAAAAAGCTAAAGAAGTTAGAGATTCTTCTTTGAAAGTTCCTCATGGAACTTCTGGTACAGTAATTGACGTTCAACGCTTAACAAAAGCAAACAATGATGAATTACCTCCTGGAGTTGAAGAATCTGTAAAAGTTTTAGTAGCTACTAAGAGAAAGCTAAGACAAGGGGATAAAATGGCTGGTCGTCACGGTAATAAGGGTGTTGTATCCAGAATTTTACCTGAAGAAGATATGCCATTTATGGCTGATGGTACTACATTAGATGTTTGTCTTAACCCTCTAGGTGTTCCATCTCGTATGAACATTGGTCAGTTAATGGAAACTCAATTAGGTTGGGCAGCTGTTGCTTTGGATGAATGGTTCTCATCTCCTGTATTCCAAAGTGCTAGCATGGATCAAATTGAAGAGAAAATGGTTGAAGCAGGACTTCCTAGAGATAGTAAACAAGTACTATATGATGGAAGAACCGGGGTAGCTTTTGTTAATCCTGTATTCTGTGGATATATTTATTATCTAAAATTACACCACTTAGTTGATGATAAGATGCATGCACGTGCAACAGGTCCTTATTCATTAGTTACTCAACAACCTCTTGGTGGTAAAGCACAATTTGGTGGACAAAGATTGGGAGAAATGGAAGTATGGGCTCTTGAAGCTTATGGTGCTGCTAATACTCTACAAGAATTGTTAACAATTAAGAGTGATGATATGACTGGTCGTGTAAAGATTTACGAAAGCATTGTAAAAGGGGAACCTTCTACAGCTGCTGGTATGCCAGAAGCATTCAATGTATTAGTACAAGAAATACGTGGTCTAGCATTAGATATGTCCGTCTACGACAATAAGGGTAGACAAGTTCCTCTAACCGAAAGGGATGAAGAGCTCATCGTTAAGAAAGAGAAATCAACTCTAAACTAATCAGGAGTATAACGGAATGAAAGAAATTCAAGATTTCGATAGTGTAAAAATTAAATTAGCTTCACCAGAACAAATTAAGGACTGGTCCTATGGTGAAGTTAAAAAACCAGAAACTATCAATTACCGTACTTTGCGTCCTGAGAGGGATGGTCTGTTTTGTGAGAAGATATTCGGTACCACAAAAGAATGGGAATGTTATTGTGGTAAATTCAAATCTATCCGTTATAAAGGGGTAGTTTGTGACCGATGTGGTGTTGAAGTTACTAATGTAAAGGTTCGTCGTGAAAGAATGGGCCATATTACTTTAGCTTCTCCTGTTTCTCATATTTGGTATTATAGATCAGTTCCTTCTCGTATGAGCTTATTGCTTGATATTTCCAGAGCAAATTTGCAAAGTGTTTTATATTATGAAAAATATATTGTTATTTCTCCTGGTGAAACAGATTTAAAAGAAAAACAAATCTTAAGTGAAGATGAATACTATGATGCTCTTGAACAATATGGTGAAGTTTTCCGTGCTGGCATGGGAGCAGAAGCTGTTCGTGAAATTTTAGCTAATATCGATTTAGATAAATTAAGCTATGAACTTCGCGAAGAAATGCGTGCAAAAGAAGGAAAAATTGACAAGCATTTATATAAGAGAATTGAAGTTTGTGAAAGTTTCAGAAACTCAGAGAATAAACCTGAATGGATGATTTTAACAGTTATTCCTGTTATTCCACCAGATTTAAGACCTATGGTTCAACTTGATGGTGGCCGTTTTGCTACTTCAGACTTAAATGATTTATATAGACGTTTAATTAACAGAAATAACCGTTTGTCACGTTTAATACAATTACATGCTCCTGATATTATTATCAGAAATGAAAAGAGAATGTTACAAGAAGCTGTTGATGCATTATTTGACAACACAAAGAGAAAACGTGTTGTTAGGGGCGCAAACAATAGACCTCTTAAATCTCTTTCAGATATGTTGAAAGGTAAACAAGGTAGATTTAGACAAAACCTACTTGGTAAACGTGTAGACTATTCTGGTCGTTCAGTTATCGTTGTTGGTCCTGAATTAAGAATTCACCAATGTGGACTTCCTTCAAAAATGGCCCTTGAACTATATAAACCATTTATTATGAAGAAGTTAGTTCAAAAAGGTGTAGTTTATAATATTAAGAAAGCTAAGAACTTAGTTGAACAAGAAACTGATGAAGTATGGTCAATTCTAGATGATGTAGTAAGTGAACACCCAGTTATGCTTAACCGTGCTCCTACTCTTCATAGATTAGGTATTCAGGCTTTCGAACCAGTATTGGTTGATGGTAAGGCTATTAAGTTGCACCCATTAGTATGTCACGCTTTTAATGCTGACTTCGATGGCGACCAAATGGCTGTACACGTTCCATTAACTCAGGCTGCTCAATTAGAATGTTGGACTCTTATGTTGAGTGCAACAAACCTTCTTGACCCTGCTAATGGTAAACCTATTGTATTTCCATCACAAGATATGGTTCTTGGTGTTAACTACTTAACAAGAGAAATGAAAGGTGCAAAAGGACAAGGATATTATTATGATAGCTTAAGTGAAATTGAATTAGCTATTGATAGTAATGTACTATCCTATAATGCAAAAATTAAATATAAATTACCTAATGGTAAGAAAATTGAAACAACTCCTGGTAGAGTTATTTTCAATTCAGTATTACCTGAAGGTATTGAATTCCAAAACTATTGCTTAGGTGATAAAGAACTAAAGAAGTTAATTGGAAATACTATTTCAGAAAAGAAAAATTCTGTAGCTGTTCAATTGCTTGATGCTGTAAAGGATGTTGGATTTAAGTATGCAACAGTCTTTGGTGCTACTATTGGTTTATCAGATATGATAATCCCAGCAGCAAAAGCTGAAATCATGAAAGAGGCAACAGAGAAGCATGCTGAAATTAAGAAACAATATAGTGTTTTAGCAAGTATTTCTTCTGAAGAACGTTATAACCGTGTAATTGAAGTTTGGACTGATGCTAATGAAAGATTAGCAGATGAATTGATGAAGGACTTAAAAGAAAGTCAAAACGGATTTAACCCATTATTCTTAATGGCTGATTCTGGGGCTCGTGGTAGTAAAACTCAGATTAGACAATTAGGTGGTATGCGTGGTTTGATGGCTAAGCCTACTGGTGATGTTATTGAATTCCCAATTAAATCTAACTTTAAAGAAGGTCTTTCAATCATTGAATTCTTCATTTCTACAAACGGTGCTCGTAAAGGTTTATCGGATACAGCACTTAAGACAGCTGAAGCAGGTTATTTAACACGTCGTCTTGTTGATATTTCTCAAGATGTTGTTGTTAACGAAGAGGACTGTCATACAATTAATGGTATTTGGATTGAAGCAATAAAAGAAGGTGACGATTTAGTTGAAGCATTAAGTTCTCGTATTGTAGGACGTTGCCCAGTTGAAGATGTTCATCATCCATTTACAGGAAAAATTATTGCTCCTGCAAATGAAGAAATTGACGAAGAAGTAGCTAAAGCAGTTGAAGAAGCAGGTATTGAAAAAGTATTTATCAGAACTGTTTTAACTTGTGAAGCAAAGCATGGTGTATGTAGAAAATGTTATGGTAGAAACCTTGCAACTAATAGATCTGTTGAAATCGGTGAAGCAGTTGGTACAATTGCAGCACAATCAATTGGTCAACCTGGTACTCAGTTAACCATGAGAACATTCCACGTTGGTGGTACTGCATCTACATCTTCTGAAGACAATACAATTTCATTTAAGAACCCAATTATTGTTACAAAGATTGAAGGCCATTTTGTAATAAGAGAAACTGACCAAATTAGAGTATTCTCTAGAAAAGGTTTCTTACATTACGAACCAGTTGTTCATGAAATTGAAAATGGAACTTATTCTAAATTATTAGTAAGTGAAGGCGATGCAATAGCTAAAGGAACTCCATTATATATTGATAATGGTGATTCAAAGGAAACTGTTGCAAGTAATTATAATGGTATAATCAAGAAATCTGGGGATAGAGTATTAATTGTTGGAAAAGCTCAAAAAACTGTTATTAAAACAGGTTCTGAATTAGAAAACAATGTACAAGAAAACAGTTATATACCTGCTGAACAAACAATTTCTACATTTGACTCATTTAGTGAACCATTTATTAGTGAGTTTGAAGGATATATTCATTTTGTTGATATTACTGCTGGATCAACTATGGTTGAAGAAAAGAACCTTGAAACAGGTAATATACAAAGAAGAATTACTGAACATAAACTTGAACATTTACAACCAAGAATTACTATTACTTCTGGTAAAAATGGAACGGGTGAAATTATGGTTAATTATCAACTTCCTGGTGGTACTTACTTAACTTGTGAAGATAACCAAAAAATTAAAATTGGTGAGGTAATAGCTAAGCTTATTAAAGGTGGTACAAAAACTGCTGATATTACAGGTGGTTTACCACGTGTTGGTGAATTATTTGAAGCTAGAAGACCTAAGAGTCCTGCAGTTCTTGCTCAAGTATCTGGTGTTGTTGAAGTTGGTAATGTTGCTAAAGGTAAAATTATTGTAAGAGTAAGAGATGCTTACGATAAGAGCTATAAACATGTTATTCCAATGAATAAGCACATGCTTGTAAGAGATGGAGATAGTGTTGAAGCTGGAGAACCAATGTGTGATGGAGCAATTGATCCACATGATATTTTAAATATCAAAGGTGAAAATGCACTACAATCATTCTTGGTTGATGAAGTTCAAGCTGTTTATAGAATGCAAGGTGTAGATATTAATGATAAACACTTAGGTGTTATTGTTAGACAAATGCTTAGAAAAGTAGAAGTCGTTTCTGCCGGTGATACTGATTTAGTTCAAGGACAACAAGTTGATAAACATCGTTTCCATAGCGAAAATAGTCGTGTTGTAAAAGAAGGTGGTCAACCAGCAATTGCTAAACCTCTATTATTGGGTATTACTCGTGCTGCTTTATCTATTGAGTCATTCTTATCTGCTGCATCTTTCCAAGAGACTACTAAGGTCTTGACAGAAAGCGCTATTGCTGGTAAAACAGACGAGTTAAGAGGCTTAAAAGAAAATGTTGTTATCGGGCACCTAATTCCAGCTGGAACAGGTATGAAACGTTATAGAAACGTTAAGCTTGCAGATGAGGAATTACTTGTAAATTCTCATGAAGCAGAACAACAACAGGTTGCACAAAGACGCGAGTCTATGGCAGCAGAGATGGGCTTAGAATAAAATTGTAATTTTAAAAAGTAGTTTGATACTATTTTATTTGATAGATGATACTCAAGAGTGTTGTGCCTGTTGGCATAATATTCTTGGTAGAGTTTATTAGCAAAGATGAAAGAGTGTTCATGCTGGCTACTTTTTATTGGAAATATTTTTCTTGTGAAGAAGAGTATAGATCCCCAAATGTGAGAATTGTGTGGATCGCGAATAAAATAAGGGAGTGTATCTAGAAGATGCCTACTATTAATCAGCTAATTAGAAAAGGGAGAAAAAGTCAAGTTAACAAGACTAAGTCTCCTGCACTTGAAAGTTGCCCTCAAAAGCGTGGTGTTTGTACAAGAGTTATGACAGTAACTCCTAAGAAACCTAACTCAGCTTTAAGAAAGGTAGCTCGTGTTCGTTTGTCAAATGGAATTGAAGTAACTGCTTATATTCCTGGTATTGGTCATAATTTACAAGAACACTCAGTAGTTTTACTACGTGGTGGTAGAGTAAAGGACCTTCCTGGTGTACGTTATCATATTGTTCGTGGTGCTAAGGATACTCTTGGCGTATCAGATCGTATGAGAAGTCGCTCTAAGTACGGCGCTAAGAAGCCAAAGGCTTAAGGAGTAAGAGATGTCAAGAAGAAAAGCTGCTACAAAACGTGAAATTATACCTGATGCAAAATACGGTAGTGTTATTATTGAAAAATTCATTCGTCATTTAATGATTGATGGTAAAAAATCAGTAAGCACAAATATTGTTTATACTGCTTTAGAAACAGTAGAAGAAAAATCAAATGAAAAAGCATTAGAAGTATTCTTAAAAGCTATTGAAAATGTAAAACCTGTTGTTGAAGTAAAATCTCGCCGTGTTGGTGGTTCAACTTACCAAGTACCTGTTGAAATCAACGCAGTAAGAAGTGAAGCTTTGGCTATGAGATGGATTATTGCTGCTGCAAGATCTCGTAATGGTCGCTCAATGGGCGAAAAATTATCTAGTGAATTGCTAGATGCTTATGCAAATACTGGTTCTGCTTTCAAAAAGAAAGAAGATACACACAGAATGGCAGAAGCAAACAAAGCTTTTACTCATTTCAGATGGTAATTTTAAAAACTATAAATATGTCAAGCAACCGTTGTGTTGCTTGTTTTTTTTAGTAAATATAAGAATTAAATTTGTTTATATATTTCTTTATTTGTTCAATATTTAATTTATTCTTAATTAAACCTTTGTAGGTGTTGACAATAAGTTTTCTTTTTAATATATTAACAAAGGTTCACATTTGTGGAGACTCGTGTCCCTCATGTGATAGCGAGCCAAACATATTATCCAAATATGGTGATTGATGGTTCCAGACTGAGTTTTTTTTCAAACTTAAGCTATGTCGGTAATTATTATTGTTATTGACCTCTGGAAACCCTCTTTTCCTATATAGATAAATATTGGTTTGTCTCATGAAGAAAAACTATGAAGGAATTATTGCCTTTATAGGTACATATTAAATTTTTTGTGACCGGAATAACACGGCACAAGGAGGAAAGAGATGGCTAAAGAGAAGTTTGAGAGAACTAAGCCTCACGTAAATGTTGGTACTATTGGTCACGTTGACCACGGTAAGACTACTCTCACCGCAGCAATCACAATGCACTGTGCAAGAAAATTTGGTGACAAAGCTCTAGCTTATGATGCAATCGACAACGCACCAGAAGAACAAGCTCGCGGTATCACAATCAACACTCGTCACGTTGAATATCAATCTGACAAAAGACACTATGCACATGTTGACTGTCCTGGTCACGCTGACTACATCAAGAATATGATTACTGGTGCAGCACAAATGGATGGTGCAATTATCGTAGTTGCAGCAACAGATGGTGCTATGGCACAAACAAAAGAACATATCCTACTTGCTCGCCAAGTTGGTGTTCCATCAATTATTGTTTTTGTTAACAAGACTGACCAAGTTGACGATCCAGACTTAATCGAATTAGTAGAAGAAGAAATGAGAGACCTATTAACTGAAAATGGTTTCGATGGCGATAACTGCCCAATCATTTGTGGTTCTGCTTATGAAGCATTAAACAATCCTGATGATCCAGAAAAAACACAATGTATTGAAGATTTATTAGCTGCTATGGATGAGTATATCCCTCTACCAGATAGAGCTGTTGATAAACCATTCTTAATGCCTATTGAAGATATTTTCTCAATTTCAGGTCGTGGTACTGTAGTAACTGGTCGTGTAGAACGTGGTGTTATTCATGTTAATGATCCTGTTTCAATTGTTGGTATTAAAGAAACAAAAGATTCAGTATGTACTGGCGTTGAAATGTTCAACAAATTATTAGATGAAGGTCAAGCTGGTGATAATATCGGTGCTTTGTTACGTGGTATTGATAAGAAAGAAGTTGTTCGTGGACAAGTTCTTGCAGCTCCAAAGACAATTACACCTCACAGCAAATTTGTTGGTACAGTTTATGTATTAAATAAAGAAGAAGGTGGACGTCACAAACCATTCTTTAGTGGTTACCGTCCTCAATTCTATTTCAGAACAACTGATATTACAGGTTCTGTAGAATTACCAGCAGATAAACAAATGGTTTTACCTGGTGATAACACAACTTTCACTGTTGAATTAATTCACCCAGTAGCTATGGATAAAGGTCTACGCTTCGCAATTCGTGAAGGTGGTAGAACAGTTGCTTCTGGACAGGTTACAGAAATAATCGAATAATTCTTATCAGCGAATGTCTTGTCAGTAGAAATAGTTACTGACAAGACCCGTTTTTTGGAGGAATAATGGCTAAAGAAAGAATTCGAGTCAGATTGAGAGGTTTTGATGTTGAGCTAGTAGAACAAAGCTCAAAAGCAATCGTTCAGACAGTAGTAAAGGCCGGAGCAAAAGTTTCAGGTCCGGTACCTCTCCCAACTCGTATCAATAAGTACACTGTCCTGAAATCGCCCCATGTCAATAAAAAGTCCCGTGAACAGTTCGAGATGAGAACACATAAGCGTTTGATTGACATTTTAGATCCCACATCTAAGGTTATGGATGCATTAATGAAACTTGAGCTTCCTGCAGGCGTAGATGTAGAGATTAAGCAATAAAGAGGTGAGGTAAGAAATGTTAGGGCTTATCGGCAAAAAAGTTGGAATGACACAGGTGTTTGATGCTGAAGGCAGACTCACTCCTGTGACAGTTATAAAGTTTGAGGGCAATGTTGTCATCGATCAAAGAACTACAGAAAATAATGGCTATGAAGCTACAGTTTTAGGTTCTGTTGACAAAAAGAAGAGCACCGTTACTAAACCTTACGCAGGCCAATTCAAAGATACTTGTGCACCAAAGCAGAATGTCGTTGAATTCCGCGCATATGACAAGGAAGTAAAAATTGGAGACGAATTAGGCGTAAATATTTTCAAAGACGCTACTTTCGTTGATGTAACAGGTACCTCAAAAGGTAAAGGATTCGCTGGTGGTATGAAGCGCCATGGATTCTCTGGTGGACGTGCAACCCACGGTTCTAAGTTCCATAGAGATATTGGTGGTACTGCTATGTCTGCAGACCCTTCACGTACATTTAAAGGTCATCACATGGCTGGACGTATGGGTGGAGAAAAGACAACAGTTCAGAATCTTAAAGTGATTCGTGTAGATGAAAACATGCAGGTACTAATGGTTAAAGGTGCAATTCCTGGTCCCGCTCAAAGCGTTGTCATCGTTAAAAAAGCGATAAAGAAGTAGGTGCGAGATAATTATGGAATATAAAGTCTTTTCTACAAACGGCAGCGAAGTTAAAACTATAGAATTAAATGAAAAAGTATTTAATTGTGAAGTTAGTGACGGAAGCATATATTATGCCGTAAATAATGAGCTTGCTAATCGACGTGTTGGTACAGCAAGCACAAAGACCCGTGCTGAGGTCAATTACAGCAATACTAAGCCTTTCAAGCAGAAGGGAACTGGTAATGCACGTTTTGGTGATAAAAAGTCTCCTGTTCATGTAGGTGGTGGTACAATTTTCGGACCAAAACCTCGTGATTATAGTTATCAACTACCAAAGAAGATGAAACGTCTAGCTATGAGAAGTCTTCTTTCTAAGGGTGTTCAAGATGAACGTTTGGTAGTAGTTGAAGACTTTACAAGTGAAAACGGCAAAACCAAAGACCTCGCTGCCATATTGAAGAATTTCAAGTGTGACGAAAAAAGAACAACTATTATTTTAAAGGATGATGATTCAATGTTGCGTAGAGCTGCAAGAAATATTCCTTATTTACATGTTCTTTCATTCGATAAACTCTCAGCTAAAGAGCTTCTTTATGCTAGAAAGATTCTTGTATTAGAAACTGCCGCTTCGAACTTGAATAGCTTCTACGGCGACAAATAAGGGGATCAGAAAAATGAGAGCAGATGAAGTAATCATTGCACCGGTATTGAGTGAAAAATCAAACTTTGCTCGTGAAGGTGAATTTAAAAAGTATACATTCAAAGTAGACAGTCGTGCTAACAAGTTCGATGTAATGTCTGCTGTTGCTGAATTATTTAATGTTTCAGTTTCAAAATGTAATGTAATGATTGTAAAAGGTAAGCCTAAATTTTCAAGAGGAAAAGGTGGAGCTATAAAAGGTAACACTGGTAATTGGAAAAAGGCTGTCGTGACTTTGGCTAAGGGTGAAACTATCCAAGCCATCGAAGGCGTATAAGGAGAATTTGGAATATGGCTCTTAAATCTTATAAGCCCAATACTCCCGCTCTTCGTCAGAAGACTTCTTTAGTTTTCGACGAGTTGACCACAAATAAGCCAGAAAAATCACTAACAACTAGTTTGAGTAAAAAGGCTGGTCGTGATAGTCATGGACGTATTAGTGTACGCCGAAGAGGTGGTGGGCATAAACGCGCTTATCGTGTAATTGACTTTAAGCGTAATAAAATTGGTATTCCTGGTACTGTAAAGACCATCGAATATGATCCAAATAGAACAGCAAATATTGCTTTAGTTTTCTATGCTGATGGTGAAAAACGTTATATGTTAGCTCCAAAAGGTTTAGAAGTTGGTGCTAAAGTAATGAGTGGTCCAGATGCTCCATTAACTAGTGGTAATGCTCTTCCTTTGAAGAATATCCCATTAGGTGTTCAAGTATTCAATATTGAATTAACACTTGGACGTGGTGGACAATTAGTACGTAGTGCTGGCTTAGGTGCAAGTATTGTTGCAAAAAGCGGTGATTACGTAACAGTTAAATTACCTTCAGGTGAAATGCGTTTAATATTCGGTGAATGTTATGCAACACTTGGTCAATTAGGTAATGAAGATCACATGAATGTAAATTTAGGTAAAGCTGGTAAATCACGTCATCTTGGCAGACGTCCAAAAGTACGTGGTGTAGTTATGAACCCTGTTGATCACCCACATGGTGGTGGTGAAGGTAAAACTAACGGTGGTCGTCATCCTGTTACTCCTTGGGGTAAACCAACTAAAGGTGGCAAGACTCGTTCTAAGAAGAAACCTTCAAGTAAGTTCATTGTTAAGAAGCGTAAGTAGGAGTTTAAAGTGGCAAGATCAATCAAAAAAGGCCCTTTTGTTGAAAAGAAGCTTTTAAAAAAAGTTACAGAAGCTAGTAAATCTGGTAGTAATGCGATGATCAAGACGTATTCCCGCGCTTCGACGATCATCCCTGAAATGATTGGGTTCACAGTTTCTGTTTATAACGGTAAAACATGGATTCCAGTTTATGTAACAGAAAACTTAGTAGGTCACAAACTTGGTGAATTTGCACCAACTAGATTATTCCGTGGCCATACTGCCTCTGATAAAAAGAAGGGTAGGTAAGATATGAAAAATTATACAGGCTATAGAGCAGTTGCAAAATATCTTATGATTTCTCCAACTAAAGTTCGCCCAGTTGCAAACTTAGTTAGAAGAAAACCTTACACAGAAGCTGTTGCAATTTTAGAGGCTATGCCTCAGAAAGGAGCAAGACTTCTTCTTAAGGTATTGCAGAGTGCTGGAGCCAATGCTATGAATGTTAACAGTAAGATTGATGAAGATTCATTGTATGTTACTCAGTTGATGGTTGACGACGGTCCTCGCATGAAACGTGTATGGCCCAGATCCCATGGAAGACGTGATATTCTACTCAAGAGAATGTCTCACATCACAGTCATTGTTGACGAAAAAGCAAACTTGGGGGAATAAATGGGACAAAAAGTTAATCCAATTGGACTCCGTTTAGGAGTTAATAAAACTTGGAAGTCTAAATGGTATGTAGATTCAAAAGAATATGCAGATACATTACATGAAGATTTATTACTTCGTAAAACTTTAGTAGACTGTCCAGAAGTACAAGGTGCTGATATTGCTGATGTTGAAATTATTCGTAAACCACAACGTGTTACTATTGTAATTACAACAAGTCGTCCTGGAATTATTATTGGTTCTAAGGGTTCAAATGTTGAAAAATTAGGTACTCGTTTACAAAAATTATCAGCAAAGAAAGTACAAATTAAGATTAAAGAAATTAAGAAACCTGACGGAAACGCACAAATTATTGCTCAAAATGTAGCAAAACAATTAGAATCTCGTGGTTCTTTTAGAAGATCTATGAAGATGGCTGTTTCTAAAGCTATGCAAAGTGGTGTTCAAGGTGTTAAGATTAAATGTTCTGGACGTCTTGGTGGTGCTGAAATTGCAAGAACAGAATGGATGAAAGAAGGTCGTGTACCTCTACATACATTACGTTCTGATATTGATTATGGTGTAGCTACTGCTCGCACAACCTTTGGTGCTATTGGTGTTAAGGTTTGGGTATTTAATGGTGAAATTTACGACCATGCTAAAAAGAATGATGCAGGGGGTTTAGTTAAAAAACCTGCAAAAGGAGTTAATTAATGCTTAGTCCTAAAAGAATCATTCATAGAAAAAAGCAAAGAGGTACTAGAGATGGTGTTGCTCATCGTGGAAATACCATTGCATTTGGTGAATATGGTTTAATGGCTTTAGAGCCAAAATGGATCACAAACCGCCAAATTGAAGCAGCTCGTATTGCTATGACTCGTCATATTAAGCGTGGTGGTAAAGTATGGATCAGAATTTTTCCTGATATGCCATATACAAAGAAACCAGCTGAAACAAGACAAGGTAACGGTAAGGGTAATCCAGAAGGATGGGTAGCAGTTGTTAAGACTGGAGCTATGATGTTTGAAATGGCAGGTGTTAATGAAGATTTAGCTCGTGAAGCTCTTTCATTAGCAGCACAAAAATTACCAATTAAAACAAAGATTGTAGTTAGAAGAGAGGTAGAGTAGACATGAAGAATTCTTTCAAAGATCTTACATTAGAAGAAATGATTGCAAAGCGTGATGAACTTCGCAAACAATATCTTGATATTCGTATGGATAGGGTTCTCGGTCATGTTGAAAATCCTCTTTCAGTGAGAAATGTTAAGAGACAAATTGCTCGCCTTAACACTCTTATTCACGAATATGCCTTAGGCATTCGCACATCCGCTAATTAGAGAGGCTCGAGGTAGATGGAAGTAAGTAAAAAAACTTTTACAGGAAAGGTTATAAGTGATAAAATGGACAAAACTATTGTTGTTGCCATTAACACAAAAAGCCTTCATCCTTTATATAAAAAGTATGTGACCAAGACTAAAAAAGTTAAGGCCCATGACGAGAGAAATGATGCTCATATTGGTGATACAGTTCGTGTTATCGAATGTCGTCATTATAGCAAAGACAAGTGCTGGCGCCTAACTCAAGTCGTCGAGCGTGCTCGTTAAGCAAGGAGATACGTCATGGTACAAATGCAAAGTTATTTAAATGTTGCTGACAATAGTGGTGCAAAACGTGTTCAAGTTATCAAAGTTTTAGGTGGTAGCCATAGATACGTTGCTAGTGTTGGTGATATTGTGGTTGTTGCAGTTAAGAACGCTCTTCCAAATGGTGCTATTAAAAAAGGTGCTGTTTTGAAGGCTGTTGTTGTGCGCACCAAGAAGGAATACCGAAGACCTGACGGTACCTATATCAGGTTCGATGATAACGCATGTGTTATTATTGATGCCAACAATAACCCACGCGGTAAAAGAATCTTTGGCCCAGTAGCTCGTGAGTTACGTAACGGTTATATGAAGATTGTTTCACTAGCACCGGAAGTGTTGTAGGAGAATAGCGATGAAGCTCAAAAAAAATGACACCGTTAAAATTCTTGCTGGTAAAGACAAAGGTTTTGTCGGCAAGATTGTTAAGGTGGACCCTAATACAGACAGGGTAGTCGTCCAAGGCGCTAATATGGTTAAAAAAACCGTAAAAAGACGTAGTCAACAAGATAAAGGCGGCATAATTGATATTGAAGCTCCGATTCATGTTTCTAACGTTGCTTTAGTTGTCAACGGGAAAGTTAGCAAAATCGGATATAAATTCGACGATGACGGAAAGAAAGTTCGTTATGCAAAGAAAACTGGGGAAGTGCTCTAATGGAAGAAAAATTTATACCAGCCTTTAAGACAAAATATCTTGAAGAAGTTGCACCTGCTCTTTTCAAAGAGTTCGGTTATAAATCTGTAATGCAAGTTCCTGCCCTAGAAAAAATTACATTGAGTGTTGGCGTTGGTGAAGCTCTTGTAAATAAAAAGCTTTTAGATGCAGCAGTTAAAGAATTAGAACAAATTGCTGGACAACATGTTGTAAAAACAAAAGCTAGAAAATCTATTGCTAACTTTAAAGTTCGTGCAGGTCAAGAAATTGGAGCTATGGTTACCCTTCGTGGAGATAATATGTGGTATTTCTTAGAACGTTTAATTGGCGTTTCTTTACCACGTGTTAAAGACTTTAAAGGTGTTAAACCTCATGCATTTGATGGACATGGTAATTACTCATTAGGTATTACTGAGCAAATTATCTTTCCAGAAATTGACTTCGATAAAATAGAACGCATCAGCGGTCTGAATATCGCAATCGTTACGACGGCCAAGACCGATGAAGAAGGGTTTGCTTTACTTAAGAAGTTAGGCATGCCATTTGCAAAGTAAGAGGAATTTAATAAATGGCTAAAAAATCAATGATTGTTAAGGCTCAAAAAGACCCTAAATTCAGTACTAGAAAGGTGAACAGATGTAGAATCTGTGGAAGACCACACGGTTATATGCGTAAGTTTGATATGTGTAGAGTCTGCTTTCGTAAATTGGCAAGTGAAGGTCAGATTCCTGGCGTAACCAAGTCAAGTTGGTAGGAGATAATTATGGCTGTAAGTGATCCAATTGCAGATATGCTGACTAAAGTAAGAAATGCTAGTCAGGCTAAGCATGAAAAAGTAGATATTTCCGCATCTAAAATGAAACTTCAAATTGTCAAGATATTGAAAAATGAAGGTTATGTAAAAAATTTTAAGAAAATTTCAAAAGATGGAATGTCTTACATTCGTGTATTTTTAAGATATGATGAAAAACAGAGCCCTGTTCTTCACGACATTCAACGTGTTTCAACACCTGGTCGTCGTGTATATTGTGGCTATCGTAACATGCCTCGTGTATTTAACGGTTATGGTGTAGTAGTAGTTTCTACATCTAATGGTGTTATTACCGGAAAAAAGGCCTCTGAAAAGAAGATTGGCGGTGAGCTAGTCTGTACAATTTGGTAAGGTGGTGAAAAATGTCGCGTATTGGTAAAATGCCCGTTGCACTACCTGCAGGGGTTAAAGTTACTATTGATGGCGGATTATTAAGTGTTGAAGGACCAAAGGGTAAATTAACACAACATGTCCGTGAAGAAGTTGCATTTGATGTTCAAAAAGAACAAGTTATTGTAACTCGCAAAGACGAATCCAAGGTTAGCCGTAGCTATCATGGCCTATATCGTCAATTATTACATAATATGATAATTGGTGTTACAAAAGGTTTTACAAAAAATCTTATTGTTAATGGTGTTGGATATCGTGCAGAAGTTAAAGGTAATTTATTAATACTTAACTTAGGCTATTCAAATATCATTGAATTTGTTATTCCAGAAGGTGTAACAATTACAGTAGAAGGTCAAAATAAGATTATCGTTTCCGCAATTGATAAACAATTAGTTGGTCAGACTGCTGCGGAGATTCGTTCTCTACGTAAACCAGAACCTTATAAAGGTAAAGGTGTTAAGTATGAGGATGAAGTCATTCGTCGCAAGGTCGGTAAGTCCGGCAAATAATCGGTAGGTAAGAGATGAATAGAATAATTGATAAACAGCGCAAGCTTCAAAGACGTAAGCTTCATATCAGAAAAAGCATCTCCGGTACTGCCAGCAGACCGAGGATGACTGTTTTTCGTAGTAATCACCATATGTATGTTCAAGTTATTGATGATGTTGCAGGCAAGACTCTTGTTTCTGCAAACACAGTTGAAACTGAATTAAAAGGTTTAAAGAATTGTGTTGCTGATGCATCAAAGCTTGGTGAGGTGATTGGTAAGAGGATGATCGAGAAGAATATCACAACTTGTGTATTCGATAGAAATGGCTACCTCTATCATGGTATTGTTAAGAGTATCGCTGATGGCGCTAGAAGTGCTGGCGTTAAGTTCTAGGGGGACACCGTGGAAAGATCAAGAAAAAGAGAAGAAAGAAAGAACGACACATACGTAGAAAAACTAATTAAGCTAAATCGTGTTTCTAAAGTAGTAAAGGGTGGTAGAAGATACTCTTTCTCAGCTCTCGTAGTTGTTGGAGACCAAAAAGGTAAAGTTGGTTATGGTTTTGGTAAAGCTAATGATGTAACTGATGCTATTCGTAAGGCTGTTGATCGTGCAAAAACAGATATGATCACTGTTCCATTGAAAAATGGTACAATCCCTCATGAATGTATTGGTAATTTCAAAAGTGCAAGTGTTTTAATTAAACCAGCAGTTCCTGGTACAGGTGTAATCGCTGGTGGTCCTGTTAGAGCATTATGTGATGCTGTAGGTATTACAGATATCTTAGGTAAATCCTTAGGTTCAAAAAATACTATTAATACAGTTAAAGCTGCTTTTGATGCATTTGAAAACTTGTTTGATGCTAACCAAGTCGCTAAGAACAGAGGTAAAACTCTTAAGAACATGTGGGGTTAATGATGGCTAAAGATGTAAAACAACTAAAAGTTACTTTAACTCATAGTGTTGCTGGTTCATTACCAAAGCAACGCAAAACTGTTAAAGCAATTGGTTTAAATAAAATAAGTAGCAGTGTAGTTATCGATGCAACTCCAGATATGCTTGGCATGGTAAACGTCATTGCTCACCTTGTAAAAGTTGAGGAGATGTAAGATGGCAAATGTTGGTCAAATTAAGGCACCATTTGGTGCTAATACAAAGAAAACTATTGTAGGTCGTGGAGCTTCTTCGAAGGGTCGTGCTAGTGGTAGAGGTCATGATGGACAAAACTCTCGTTCTGGTGGTGGTGTTCGTCCTGGTTTTGAAGGCGGTCAAATGCCTTTATATAGACGTGTAGCACGTAGAGGTTTTTCAAACCAACCTTTTAAAACAGAATACGAAGTTGTATCATTGTCTGCTATTAGTGCAAAATTTGAAGATGGTGCAGTAGTTAACTTAGAAACATTAAAAAAAGCTAATTTAGTAAAAGGCCATAGTGCAAAAGCTAAGATTTTAGCTAATGGTGAAATTACTAAAAAAGTAACTATTGAAGGTATAAAGGTTTCAGCAAGTGCAGTTGAAAAAATTACTGCAGCTGGTGGCGAAATAAAATAACAAAAAGGTTGATCTAAATGGCAAACTCCCTAGTTGACATTATGAGAATCCAGGAGTTAAGACGAAAAAGTCTAATCACTTTCCTCCTACTGTTTATCAGTAGGTTGGGAGCGGTTGTACCGATTCCAGGAATTGACGTCCAGGTTCTACAGCAATATTTCCTATCTCAAAGTAATTCTAATAATTTTGGTTTTACTGAATATTTGAATTTCTTTTCAGGCGGGGCATTTTCACATTTCTCGTTATTCATGTTAGGTGTAATGCCTTACATTAGTACTCAAATTATTATACAATTATTGATGATTGTAGTTCCAAGTTTGAGAAAACTCGCGCAAGACCCACAAGGATCTAAGAAAATTCAACAATATACTAGATATGGAACAATAGTTGTTTGTTTAATTCAATCCTATGTTATAACAATTTATGCTAATTCGATTCCTGGTTCTATGACTATGGATCGTGTACCATTTACTTTGATAGCAATGCTATCTGTAACAGCAGGGAGTATGGCCCTTGTATGGATTGGTAATAAAATTACACAGTTTGGAATTGGAAATGGTATCAGTTTATTAATCTTTGCTGGTATCGTTGCAAGAATCCCATCTGCTCTTGTTACTTTGTTTAGAGGAGTTCAAGATGGTAGCTTTAATCCAATCGCATTACTAATTGTATTAGCAATGTTTATAATTGTTATTGCGTTAGTTGTTTATGAACAACAAGGCGAAAGAAAAGTTCCGGTAAACTATGCTAAACGTGTAGTTGGCAGAAGAATGTATGGTGCTCAAAGTACTTATATTCCTGTTAAATTAAACCCAAGTGGTGTTATTCCGGTTATCTTTGCTTCCGCATTAATGTCTTTCCCACTTCAAATAGCATCCAGTTTAGGATCTGAAGTGAGATGGTTAGCAAGATTTGCAAATTGGTTAAATCCACAGGGTATCCCCTACATTATTATATACACTCTGTTGATTGTTGGTTTTGCATTCTTCTATACACAAGTAACAATGAATCCTGTCGAAATGGCTAAACAGATTCGTGAAAATGGTGGTTCTGTTCCTGGAGTAAGAAGTGAGAAACTTGAGGAGTATTTAACAAAGGTTATTAACCGTGTTATTTTACCAGGATCTATTTTCCTAGCCTTTATCGCATTGATTCCTACTTTAGTGCAGAAGTTCTTTAACTTCCCATCAACTGTAGCAATGTTATTCGGTGGTACTTCATTAATCATTATGGTTGGTGTAGACTTAGATACAATGAGACAGGTTGAAGGTGTAATGAAGATGCATCATCAAACCGGTATTTTTAGCCAATCAAAGGCAAGAAAAAAATAGGAGCTTAACATGAAAGTCAGAGCAAGTGTCAAACCAATATGTGACAAGTGCAAGGTTATCAGAAGAAATGGGGTAGTTCGCATTATTTGTGAAAACCCAAAACATAAGCAAAGACAGAAGTAAGGTTCGGCGAAAGCCACCTCTCTAAGAATATTAATTAGGAGGCCAATAATGGCAAGAATTGCAGGCGTTGACTTGCCGAACAAAGCTGTTAAGATTGCTTTAACGTATATCTTTGGTGTCGGCAAAGTATCAGCGATTGAAATTTGTAATAAAACAAATATTGATCCAAATGTAAAAATTAATTCATTATCTAACGATGAATTGACAGTATTACGTCATGAAATCGAAGACAATTATAAGGTTGAAGGTCGTCTACGTACAGAGATTGCCTTAAATATTAAACGACTTATGGACATCGGTTGTTACCGCGGTTTACGTCACAGAAAAGGTTTACCTGTAAGAGGGCAAAAGACTAAAACTAATGCTAGAACTCGTAAAGGTAAAAAGAAAACCGTCGCAAGTAAGAAGAAATAAGGAGTAGATGATAATGGCTAATGCAAAAGCGAAAGCAAAACGCAAAGTTAAAAAGACAGTCTATGATGGTAATGTTTACATCCAGGCTACTTTTAATAACACAATCGTTACCATGACAGACCTTGAAGGAAATGCTATTTCTTGGGCTTCTGCTGGTGGTTTAGGATTCCGTGGTGCTAAGAAGTCAACTCCTTATGCAGCACAAGTAACATGCGAAACAGCAGCTAAGAAGGCTATGGATTATGGTCTTCGTGAAGTTAATGTATTCGTAAAAGGACCTGGTGTTGGACGTGAAAGTGCTATCAGAGCTCTTGGCGTTCTAGGATTAAAAGTACGTTCTATTCGTGACGTAACTCCAATCCCACATAATGGATGCCGTCCTCGTAAGACACGTAGAGTTTAATTGTTAGGAGCATTTCCAAGGTAAATCTTGGGATGCTGTCTATTATGAGTTGGCTCAAATTGAGCCATTCATACGCCAACGCAGATAAAACTTATCTGCATATCCAGACTTTAAGGAGTAACCATGGCACGCAAAAACCTTTTGAAGGGCTTTAAGAAACCCAAGGGAACTAATTTTGAGCATAGTGCAGTAGAAGCAAATTATGGAAAATTTGTTGCCTACCCTTTCGAACGTGGGTTCGGAACAACAATTGGAAATACGCTCAGAAGAGTTCTTTTATCTTCAATTCAGGGTTATGCAGTTACTGCTGTTAAGTTCACTAGCTTTAATGAAGAAGGTGTACCACATTTAATTTCAAGTGAATATGATCAGCTACCAGGTGTTCGTGAAGACATCGCTGATATCATAGCTGCTATTAAAAAATTAGAAATCAGTATGCCAGAAGATTGCGAAGGTGTTAATCTTCTCATTGAGTGTAAAGGGCCCGGCGTTGTTACCGGTCAGAACTTTGAACGCGACCAGGTAGAAATAATTAATAAAGATTTAGTTCTTTTCACAATGATGGATGATGCGAATATTGAAATGGAAGTACAAATTGATTTAGGTAGGGGTTATATTCCTGCTGAAGTTAATGAAAAGTACATTGAAGAGATTGGAGTTATTGCTATTGATGCTTTTTTCTCTCCAGTTACCCGTGTAAAATATTCAATTGAACCAACTCGTGTAGGTTATAGAAATGACTATGATAAGTTAATTCTAGAAATTTATACTGATGGTACCATTGCGCCGGTTAATGCTTTAGCAGAAGCAGCAAAAATTGCAAAAGATCACTTCTCTGTATTTATCAACTTTGATGAAGCACTAGTTAATAGTGAAGAAGAAGTAGATGAAGAAGAAGAAAAGATTAGAAAAATTTTAAATACTTCTGTTGAAGAATTAGAATTAACTGTTCGTTCAAGCAACTGTCTAAAAAATGCTAATATTAGAACTATTGGTGATTTGACAAAGAAGACTGAAGATGAAATTGCAAAAACTAGGAATTTTGGTAAAAAGTCATTAACAGAGATTAAAGATAAACTTAAAGAGTGGAACCTTAGTCTTGGAATGACAGATTATAGTGTATTAAAAAATACTATCAATTTACCTAGTAACAAGGAAGAAGAAGATGAGACATAGATTTGGTTTCAACTCGTTAAGCAGAACTACTGCTGAACGTGAAGCAATGTTACGCAACATGGCAACCTCACTTCTCCGTTATGAGAGAATTGAGACAACAAAAGCTAAGGCTCTTGAAGTACGCAAAAAGGTAGAAAAAATGATCACTAGAGCAAAAGAAGATAGTGTTCATAATCGCCGTATTGTAGCTAAGGATATTAAGGACCCAGCTGTACTTAATAAGCTCTTCACAGAGATCGCTCCTCTTAATGCAGAACGTAAAGGTGGATATACTCGTGTTTTAAAAACAGGTTACCGCTTAGGAGATGCTGCAGAAATGGTTATCTTAGAACTTGTTGATAAGACTGGTGCCAAAGAGGAAAAATAAGCTGAAATATTAGTAAATAATATTCAGTGTATTTAGAATGAAGGAGAAAAAGCCTTTAAGCTCTAAATACAAAAATCTTTCATAATTTGTTTGAAAGTGATAGTAATAATAGCTTTAATTAATCAATTAGAATATTATTATTGTTTTATGTCAGATACTGACTTAGCCGTTACCATCTATGGTAACGGTTTTTTATACCTCTAAAACTTGACAATTTGACATTAGTTGAATAATATTGAACCAATTGCAACTAAGGAGAAATATTATGAAACAATTAATTTATCTCCTTCTTGTTGTTCTTGGTGCTGTTTTTGGATTTATCGGAAGATGGCTGTATTCGAAATTTAAACTGACTTCTGTTGAGCAAAAAGCAAGACGTTTAGATGCAGAAGCAGTAAAAGAGGCTGAAGCAAAAAGTAAGGAACTTATCCTTGAAACTCGTGACCAGTTGTTAAAAGAGCAACAACAAAGTGAAAGAGAGGCTAGGGAAAGACGAAGCGAATTGCAACGTTCAGAAAGAAGGATTCTTCAAAAAGAGGAGAATGCAGAACGAAAGTTAGCAGAATTAGATACCATTAAGAATCAACTCGAAGATAGAAAAAAGGTTATTGAAAATACTGAAGTAGAATTAGAAAAAAGAGAAAACTCTGTAATGATGGAGTTAGAAAAAATAGCTAGTATGTCTCAAGAAGAAGCAAAAGCGCTTATAATTGAGCAAATGCAAAAAGAAGCAAAGCGAGATTCTCAATCTATTATTAATAAAATAGAACAAGAAGCACAGCTTAAAGCTGATAAAGTAGCTAGAGATATTATTTTAACATCAATACAGAGAATGGCAACAGAAGTAAGTGGTGATGTATCAATTACATCAGTAAGCTTACCTAGCGATGAGATGAAAGGACGGATAATAGGAAGAGAAGGCCGTAATATTAGGACATTAGAAACTCTTACAGGTGTTGATATAATTATTGATGATACACCTGAAGCTGTTGTGATTTCTTGTTTTGACCCAGTTAGAAAAGAAATTGCTAGAGTTGCTTTAGAGAGATTAGTCCAAGATGGAAGAATTCACCCATCTAGAATTGAAGAAGTTGTAAACAAAGTTGCAAAAGAAGTAAATCGAACAATTGCTGATGAAGGTGAAAAACTTGTATTTGATATGGGAATCCATAATATGAGCCAAGAAATGATTAGGGCTTTAGGAAGACTATATTTTAGAACAAGTTACGGACAAAATGTATTAAGTCATTCTCGTGAAGTAGCTGTGTTATCCGGTATGATAGCTAGTGAAGTTGGAGCTGATCCAGAAATAGCAAAAAGAGCTGGACTATTACATGATATTGGCAAAGGTATTGAAACTGAAAGTGATGCTAACCATGCAGAACTTGGAGCAGATCATGCTAAGAGATTAGGTGAAAACCCTGTTATTGTTAATGCTATATTAGCACACCATAATGATGTAGAACCAAAATCTCCTGAAGCTATTATTGTACAGATTGCTGATGCCATTAGTGCAGCTAGACCAGGTGCAAGAAGGGAAACCTTAGATAATTATATTAAAAGGTTAGAAAGTCTTGAAAAAATTGCAGAAAGCTTTGAAGGTGTTGAAAAAGCATTTGCAGTTCAAGCAGGTAGAGAACTTAGAATTTTAGTAAATAATTCTAGTGTGAGTGATGATGATGCAAAGGATATGGCAAAAGAAATTGCTGCAAGAATTGAAGCAGAATTAAGATATCCTGGAAGAATTAAAGTCACAATAATAAGAGAAATGCGTGTAATAGAATATGCACGATAAAAAATAGAGGCTTTAATTAGCCTCTTTTTTTAATAAGGTGAGTTTGTGGGAAATACATTTACAGTTTTAATGCTAGGTGATGTTTGTGGACAACCTGGTATGAGAGCTTTATTTATGGGATTAAATCAATTAATCAAAGAATACAGAGCTGATTTTGTCGTTGTTAATGGTGAAAATGCAGCTAATGGTTTTGGATTAAATGAAAGTGAAAAAAATCAAATATTTTCTCTTGGAGCAAATGTGATTACAAGTGGTAACCATATTTGGCAACAAGAAGAAATTTATGATTCATTAAAAAATGATAATAGACTATTAAGACCTTTAAACTATCCAAGTGGTACTATTGGCCATGGTTCAACTATAATTGAATCTAATGGAGTGAAAGTTGGTGTTATTAATTTACAAGGTCGAATTAGTTTACCACAAATTGATTGCCCGTTTAGAGCAGCTGATGATGAATTAAGAAAAATGCAAGGAAAATGTGATATTGTTTTAATTGATGTACATGCCGAAAATCATGAAGAGAAGAAATCATTAGCTATATATTTAGATGGGAAAGTAAGTGCTGTAGTTGGAACACATACGCATGTTCAAACTGCAGATGAAATGATTTTAGAAAATGGAACAGCTTTTATTACTGATTTGGGTTTATGTGGTCCAAAGGATAGTGTAATTGGTTCTGATCCAGAAATATCAATTAAAAAACAACTTACACAAATGCCAATAAAAACTCAAATTCATACAACAGCTCCTGTCATTAATGGCGTAGTAATTGAGATTGATAGAAAGACTTCAAAAGCTAAATCAATTAAAAGAATCAATAAACAATTGTTGGTATAGATAATGGCAAAAAAAATTCCAATACTTCAAAAGTTAAAAGAAGAATATCCTCAATATAGTAAGGATGAATTGACTGCTTTTGTTGTATGTAAAAATGTATATGTAAATAATGAGTTAGTTCCTGATACAAAAGTAAAAATAGATAAAGATTCTAATATTGAGTTGTCTTTTGGTAAATATGTATCTAGAGGTGGTTATAAATTAGAAGAAGCTTTAAAAGTTTTTAATGTTGATGTGGAAAATAAAGTTGTATTAGATGCAGGTTCCTCAACTGGAGGCTTTACTGATTGTTTATTGCAGAATGGTGCTAGGTTAGTTTATAGTGTTGATGTTGGATATAATCAACTTGCCTGGGCATTAAGAAATGATGAAAGAGTTGTTGTTTATGAAAAACAAAATATTATGCAACTAGAAACTCTTGAACATACTCCTGATTTTGCTGTTTGTGATTTATCCTTTAGATCAATAAAAAATGCAGCTTCCCATATATTATCTTTATGTGGAGACACTAAGTTAATTTGTTTAATTAAGCCTCAATTCGAAGTATCAAAATATACAAAGGAATTCTCTGGAGTTGTTGAAAATATTTCATTATTGAAAGAGATCTTAATTCATGTTTTTGATATTTTAAGTGAAGATAATGTTTTTGTTTCTGATATTATTTTAAGCCCTATTAAAGGCAGAAAAGGTAATATAGAATTTTTATCACTTTTAAATAAATCTTCTGGCTTAAATAGAGATGAATTTAATAATAAAGTGACCTTGTTACTAAATCTATAGACATTAATTTAGGTTGCTATTAGAATTAGTTCGATTATGAACAACATTACAAAAAGAAAATTATTTTTATTATGGGTTCCCTTAGCAATTATGTGGCTTGTTATGGCAACAGAACAACCCATGATTACAAGTTTTATAACAAGAATGCCAGATGCAACAAATCAACTTGCTGCCTTTGGTTATTCTTTTGCCTTAGCTCTTTTTATTGAAGGTCCTGTAGTTCAAATGTTATCTGCAGGAACAGCAATAGTAAAAAGTATAAGCTCATATAAAAAAATATTGAGAGTAATGAATTTTCTCTCAGTGATTACAGTTTCTTTACATTTAATATTATGTATTCCTTTTGTTTTCGATTTTATTGCTATCAATCTATTTAATTTACCTGTTAATCTATTGGATAGTGCATATTGGTGTTTTGTTTTATTAATTCCTTGGGCTCCAACAATAGGATATAGAAGACTATGGCAAGGTGTAATGATAGCTCACTCTAGAAGTAAATATGTACCTATTGTTATGTATGTAAGAATTGCAATAGCTTTTATAATATTATTCATTGGTACAAAATTTTGGAATATAAGTGGTGCTTTATTAGGAGGTTTTACTTTATCCTTAGGTGTAATTTCTGGAATGATTACTGCTTATATTCTTGCAAAACCAGCCTTAGATAAACTCCCTGAAACTGATAATGAGAATTTAAATTTTAAACAAATGGTGCATTTTTATATTCCTTTAGCAATAACCTCGTGGATTACATTAGGAGTTAGACCTTTATTGAATTTAGGAATTACTAAAGGAGCTTTTCCTATTGAATCTTTAGCAATTTGGCCTGTAATTTTAGCTTATTTATTTTTATATACTTCTATCAGTCAATCTTTACAAGAAATAATTATTGCAGAATATAAAAAAGATAATATCAAGAATATAAAAGGATTTGTTAATATTGTTGCAATAAGCTTAACTGTCTTATTTTTTGTAATATATTTAAATAAACCTTTATTAAATATTTGGTTTATCAATGTTTCAAGAGTTCCTCAAAATTTATTGCATTATCTACCAATTGCATTGTTACTAATGTCTTTAATTCCTTTTATCGGAGCTAAAATAGCTTTTTATAGGGCAACATTGGTTTCAATTAGAGATACTTCATCAATTACAGTTGGTGTGTTTATAAATGTAATAACACTATTGTTATCAATTTTGATATTACCATTAATTTTTGATATTGCTGGGGTATACATAGCTTCTATATCGTATGCTCTGTCTTTTTTTATGGAAATTATGTATTTGTTATTTAGGATAAATTATTTAAACAAGACTAAGAGTATTTTTTAATTAGTTGTTTATCTTCGTTATATAAATCTCCTTCAATAAGTAAGAAAAATTTGGCTTCTTTATTTATTGATAGAGATTGTGCTTTTAATTGTTGATAACAAAGTTTGAAGTTTTGACTGTTTAAAATTTCTTTAGACACATTTAAATATGTGGCTTTGTCTTTTGAGGTTACTCCAATAAGTTTAGTTCCCTCAGGAATTAATGTAACACAATATTTTTTTAATGCATTAATTGGAGGCGTTTTTAATTGATATTCAAAGCTATCATGAAGTAAATTATATCTTTTTTTGCCTGAATACTTAAACGAGATTATATTATTATTCATTGAAACAAAGAATAAATTATAGTCTCTGTATTGAGAATCTTCTTTATTTTGTTTAGCAGTATTTATTAATTCTATAGCATTAGAGTCTATTACTGCTTTTTTTACTTTTGGATAAAAAATTAACAATTCAATTATTGTTAAAATAATGAAACAAAAAATAATTATTAAAATATTTTTAAATTTATTATTGTTGCCAAAAGTAAATCTTTTCATATCCATATATTATAATAAATAATTATAATAATCGATACTTTACAAGGCAAAAAATAGAACGTAAAATAAGGTCATATGAGAATACTTAATGGTATAGCAGCTTCTGGCGGAATATCGAGTGGAAAAGCTTTAGTTTTTACACATAATAGTTTAGAAGTTAGCAAAGAAAAAATTGAACCAGATAAGGTTGATGATGAGTTGCTGAGATTTGAGCAAGCAGTTGAAAAGAGTGTTAAAGAAACTCAACAATTACTTGAATCCAAATCTGAGGAAACAGAAAAAGAGATAATAGAGACACATATTATCATGTTGCAAGATCCTGAATATCATTCAGAGATTAAGGATGCAATAAAAATTCATTATCAAAATGCAGCTTGGGCTGTGGAAAGTGTTACTGCTTCCTTAATTGCTACATTAGAAGCTAGTGACATTGAAATGATTAGAGATAGAGCTGTTGATATGAGTGATATAGCTCGTTTAATTATTGAAAATCTTTTAAAGAAACGAAGTAAAAAATTAAATAATATTAAAGAACAGGTTATTCTAGTAGCTGATTCTTTGTTACCTTCAGAGATGTTAACACTAGATAAAAAATATATTAAAGCTATAGCTGTAGATACAGGAGGAAGAACTTCTCATGTTGCAATCTTTGCAAGATCCTTTGGAATCCCTACAGTTTTAGGTTTATATAGTGCTAGTTCAAAAGCTAGAGATGGTGATGAGGTTATTTTAGATGGTAATCAAGGTCAAATTGTTATAAGGCCTGAATGGTATGTAAAGAAAAACTTTGATGATATTAAGAATAATTGGGAAAAACATCAAAAAGAATTATTACAAGTTGCTAAGTTGCCAGTAGTTTCTCCTGATAAAAAGAAATATATTTTAAAAGCAAATATAGAAACTCCTGATGAAGTAGAAAATGTTTTAGATAAAGGGGCTAGTGGAATTGGCTTGTTTAGAAGTGAATTTATATTTTTACAAAAAAATGGATTGCTTAAAGAAGAAGTTCAATTTGAAATATATAAAGAAGTTTTAGAAGGCATGAAAGGGAAACCTGTAACAATTAGAACAATTGATATTGGTGGAGATAAAGCTTTAACTAGTCTAGGAATAGATGAAGAGAATCCAATTTTAGGTTGGAGAGCAATTCGTTTTTGTCTAGAAAGAAAAGATATTTTTAGAATTCAGTTAAGAGCTCTATTGAGGTCTTCCATTTATGGTAAACTTCATATAATGTTTCCTATGATTAGTGGTTTGGATGAATTAGAAAAAACTTTATTAATTTTTGGACAAGTCAAAGAAGAACTTCGTGTTAATAAAATACCTTTTGATAAAGATATAAAGATTGGGACTATGATAGAAGTCCCATCTGCTGCCCTTATATCAGATGAATTAGCTAAAAGAGTTGATTTCTTTTCAATTGGAACAAATGATTTAATTCAATATACTATTGCGGTAGATAGAGGTAATGAAAAAATTGCTCATCTTTATCAACCTTTTCACCCAGGTGTTTTAAGACTAATTAAATTAGTAATAGATAATGCACATAAAGCAAATATTCCTATAGGAATGTGTGGGGAAATGGCTAGTAATCCATATGCAACGATATTATTAGCAGGACTTGGTTTAGATGAATTTAGTATGAGTCCATCTTCTTTATTAGAAGTTAGGAAGATTTTGAGAACTATAGATTTCAGTGAAGCACAAAAAATGACTGAGGAAGTATTGAAAATGAATTCATCAAGTTCTATAGTCGCATTTATAAAGAAATGGATGAGTGAGAGATTTGAATATTTACCAAAATCGCATACTCTATAAAAAAGGGTAAATAATTTTGATAAGGAGAATGCAGATTATATTCTGCTAAAATTATGGATAATCAAGAAATACCTGTAATTTCAATAATTGGAAGACCTAATGTAGGAAAATCTACATTATTTAATAGATTAATAGGAAAAAGAAGAGCTATAACAGACCCAACTCCTGGTGTAACTAGAGATCCTATTCCAGAGAGATGTTTGATCGGGAATCATTATATTACACTTGTAGATAGTGGTGGAGTAAAACAAGAACTTGAGGGGCTTGATGATTTAGTAAGTAAAAAAAGCTTATCTTTATTGGATAAAAGCGATGTTATTATTTTCATGATGGATTGTATGGAAGTAACAGCTGAAGATGAAGTTATAATGCAAAAATTAAGAGCTTATGAGGATAGAGTTTTACTTGTAGTTAATAAACTTGATGATACTAATAGAGAAGATTTAATTTGGGAATATTATTCTTATGGTTATCAAAGAGTCCTTGGCATAAGTGCTGCCCATGGAATTGGAATTGAAGAATTAGAAGAGACTCTCCTTGGAATGTTAAATCTTGAAGAAAGATTTGAAGCTCCTGAAGAGATAGAAACTGTAAAAATTGCAGTCTTGGGAAAACCCAATACAGGGAAGAGTACTTTGACTAATTTATTAGTTGGAGATGATGTTTCAATTGTTTCTGATATTGCGGGAACTACTCGAGATGTAGTAAGAGGCGCTTTCTCTTATAAAGGAACTGATTTTACAATTCTAGATACTGCAGGTATTAGACGTAAAAGTAAAGTAAATGAAGATGTAGAATATTATTCTGTTAATAGAGCAATTAAAACTATTGATGAAGCAGATGTTATTCTATTAATGATAGATAGTGTTGATGGCTTATCAGATCAAGATAAGAAGATTGCTAATTTAATAGTTCGAAGAGGTAAAGGTATAATTCTTGTATTAAATAAAATCGATAGACTATCTGGAATTGATAATGAAATTACTGCAATTAAGGATAGAATTAGATTCTTATTCCCTATATTAAGTTTTGCTCCAATTACAGCTATAAGTGCATTAAACGGTATTAAAATTTCTTCTATGCTTGATACAGTTTGGTCAGTTTGGAAACAATTAAATAAAAGAGTTGACACTTCTGCAATTAATGAGGCTTTAAAAAGTTGGAGTGAAAGTTATACTCCGCCTAGAGGTAGTGAAGGTCACTTTAAGGTATATTATGGTACTCAAGTTAGTGCAACTCCAGTAAGATTTTTATTCTTTGTTAATAGAATAAAGAATTTCCCAGAAATTTATGTTAAATACTTAAAGAATTGTATTAGACGTGATTTAGGATTTTCTCAAATTCCAATTGAAGTTGATTTAAGAGAAAGAAGAAGAAACCCTTCCTTAAATAAAAAAGGTGATAAACCGATTTTATCTAAAAACTCAAAAGCTAGAGAAAGTGTTGCTCCTAGTAAGAATACTGCTGGTAAAGCTATTGCTAAAAAGAAAAATAAAAAACCGGGAAATAAAGCTTCTCTTGGAAAAGCAATTGATAAAGCAAAGAAAATTCAAAAGAATAGAAAGGAAAGAAGTAGATAATGTCGATTATTAAGGAGAAAGATATCAAGGCTATATGTCTTGATATCGATGGGACTTTGTATTCAAAGATGCAAATGAATCTTCGCCTTGCATTGACGTTATTTCCAGATGTAAAGTTAGGCCTTTCTTTTAATAAAGTAAGAAAACTTTATAGGCAAACTCAAGAAGAGTTTCCTCCAAAAACTGCTGATAGAAAAGGCTTTTTAGAAAAACAAGCTATTATATATTTGAATAAAGATAATCCTACTCAAGAAGAAATTGATAAGATAATAAAAAAAATAGAGCATCAATTTTATAGTGTTTGGGCAGAATCTTTTAAAACTATAAAAGGTTTTGCAAATATGAGAGAAGTTTTACTAAAAGCCAAACAAAAGGGAATTAAAATTGCATTATTAAGTGATTTCCCAATTGCTGGTAAAGTGAATACCTTAGGTTTATCAGATATTGTTGATTTTGCAACTTCAACTGAAGAATCAGGATATTTGAAACCTAGTGAAAAAACTTTTATATATTTGATAAACAAAATAAATGTTGATCCTAAGAATTGTATTTATTTTGGTGATAGTTATACTAAAGATATGGTGGGTGCAAAAAAACTTAATATGCAAACACTTTATATATCAAATAAAAAGAAATCAGAAAAATATAATAAGGCTGATTATATTTGTAAAGACTGGTTTGAAATAGAAGCGTTATTATTTAATTAACAAAGGAGGCTCTTCTTGAATACTTTTTCTTTAATATTACCTTTTTTATTATTTGGGTTAACAATATTAATTAATATTCTTGTTATCAATTATAAAGTAAGTGAAAATAATAAGAATAATAATGCTCAAAAAAGATTGATAGAAAGAGTAAGAAAAGCCGAACAGTCATTAAATGAAAAACTAATTACCTCAGAAGAAAAAATAAATTCTCAAAAAATTGAAATGAGAACTTTATTTCAAGCTGTTGATGATAAAATCAAAGAATTACAATCTTATAGCCAAGAATTAGCAAAACTTACAAATACTTTAAATGAATATAGATCAATGTTAGCGGTTTTAGAAGTATCTACAAACAAAACTCATGAATGGGTAATCACTGTTAGAAATGATTGTGCAAAACTACAAGAATTAGAACAATTAATTAATGAGCATCAAAAAGCAACTTTACAAATAATTGATTCTTATGATGAAGCAACAAAAAAACAGAATTCTTATTATGGTGAATATGAATCTAAGTTAGAAGATTTAAAAAATAATTATTTTTCTGAAATAGAAAATAATATAAAATTAGTTGAAGATAATTTAAATTCAAAGGTCGTATTAATTAATCAAGCTTCAAATAAATTAGTTGAAAATATTAATAGTGCTCAAACTATCATTGATAATATTGAAAAGAAACATAATGATTTCTTAGTTGATGTTGATACTGATTTTAAAAACTTAGAGGAGAAAAAGGAAGCCTCAATTGTTGATTTAAATAAGAAAATCAATGAAGATACCATTGATGGGTTTAATCAGTTGAAATCAAAAATTGATAATTTAACAGTAGAAAAGAGCTCTCAATATATTAATGCTCTGCAAATTCTCAATGAAAAGAAAATGGAAGAAGTAGAAAATTCCTTAGCAAAAGCTTTTGAGTCAATAAATCAGATAAAAGCTCAATCAAATAAAGTAATAGAAGATGTTGTAGAAAAAGATAAAAACAAAAATAGTGCAAAAGAAATTTCTTCTAAAAAAAATAAAACAGAAGAAATCGATCTTGTTGAAAAAGACAAAACAGAAGCAAATAAAAAAGTTAATAAAGATTTAAATTTTAAAGAAGATTTAGAGAATGAAGATAAAAAGAAATATATGGTTGTTGGTGAAGAAGAAGAAATAGAAATAGATTAAAGTTTTTTCTATCAAATACTTGACGATTAATTACCCTCGTATTATTTTTATCACGTAAATAAAAGAAATATTAAAGCTAATAAATTAACTAATGGCAAAAAGTTAGTTAATTTTTTAAGGTCTTTTGATTAATACAGGAAAGTAAAAATGAGTAAAAAAACTACTGATGAAAAACAAACAAAAGTAGAAGAAAAAGAAATTAAAGTAGACGTTACTAAAACTCAAGAAACAGATGCCACTCAGAAAGAGGATAAAGAATTAACCCCTCTAGAAGAAAAAGAGCTAGAAATTCAAGAGTTAAAGAAACAACTAGAAGACGCTAAAGTAGCTGAACAAACAGCAAAAGATGATTTGTTAAGAAAAGCTGCAGAAGTTGAAAATTTTAGAAAAAGATTAATAAGAGATAAAGAAGAAAGTATTCATTATGCTAATAAAGAACTTATTTGTGATTTATTACAATCTTTAGATGATTTTGATAGAGCTATTACAGCATCAGAAGCTTCAAGAGATTTTGATAAAATTCATGATGGTGTTGTAATGGTAAATGATAAGCTACATTCTGTTTTAGAAAAAAACTGGGGACTTAAAAAAATTAATTGCGTAGGCGAAGAATTTGACCCAGAAAAACATGAAGCTTATATGATGGAACAATCTGATGAATATGATAAAGAAGTAGTAGTTTTAGAGTTAGGTGCGGGGTACACATTACATGATAGAGTAATAAGACCTGCAAAAGTTAAAGTTGGTAAACCAAATTAATTGACGATTGATGAAAGAATTATTACTTTTAATTTAGAAATAAAAAATAAATAAATAATAAAGAATTAAACAAGATCAGGAGATATACATATGGGTAGAATAATTGGAATAGACTTAGGAACAACAAACAGTTGTGTTTCCGTAATGGAAGGAAATGAACCAATGGTAATTGCCAACTCAGAAGGACAAAGAACAACTCCTTCAATTGTTGGATATACAGCAAAAGGTGACCGTTTAGTTGGTCAACCTGCTAAGAACCAAATTGTTACTAACGCAGAAAATACAGTTTTCTCAATTAAACGTTTCATGGGCCGTAAATATAATGAAGTACCAAACGAATTAAAAATGGTTCCTTATAAAATTAAGGCTGGTTCAAACCAAGAAATTAAAGTAGACATTAGAGGTACTGAATATTCTCCACAAGAAATCTCAGCTGCAGTATTACAAAAAATGAAAAAAACTGCAGAAGATTATTTAGGTGAAACAGTAACAGAAGCTGTTGTAACAGTTCCTGCTTACTTCAATGACTCACAAAGACAAGCAACAAAAGATGCTGGTAAAATCGCAGGTTTAGAAGTTAAGAGAATTGTTAATGAACCTACTGCTGCAGCATTAGCTTATGGATTTGGTAAAGATGCTTCAAGAGAAGAAAAAATTGCTGTATACGACTTAGGTGGTGGTACATTTGATATTTCTATTCTTGAATTAGGTGATGGTGTTTTTGAAGTTAAATCAACTAATGGTGATACACACCTAGGTGGTGATAACTTTGACCAAGTTTTAATTGAATGGATGATTGATGAATTCAAGAAAGAAACAGGCATTGATTTATCTAGCGATAAAATGGCTTTACAAAGATTAAAAGAAGCAGCTGAAAAGACTAAGATTGAATTATCAAACTCAAATAACTCAGATATTAACTTACCATTTATTACTGCTGACCAAACAGGTCCAAAGCATTTACAAATGTCATTAACTCGTGCTCGTTTTGAACAAATGGTTAAACCTTTAGTTGAAAGAACAAAAGAGCCTTGTATTAAAGCTTTAAAAGATGCTGGATTAAGTGCAAGTGATATTGATGAAGTAATTCTTGTTGGTGGATCTTCACGTGTTCCATTAGTACAACAAACTGTAAAAGAATTATTTAACAAAGAACCTCACAAAGGTGTTAACCCTGATGAAGTTGTAGCTATGGGGGCTGCAATTCAAGGTGGTATCTTAGGTGGTGATGTTAAAGACGTACTATTATTAGATGTTACTCCATTATCATTAGGTATTGAAACTTTGGGTGGTGTATGTACTAAATTAATTGAAAGAAATACAACAATTCCTACTAAGAAGAGTCAAATTTTCTCAACTGCTGCTGATGGACAAACTGCTGTTTCAATTCATGTATTACAAGGTGAACGTGAAATGGCTAGCCAAAATAGAACTTTAGGTAACTTTAACTTAGAAGGAATTCCTTCAGCACCTAGAGGCGTACCTCAAATTGAAGTAACTTTCGATATTGATGCTAATGGTATTGTTCATGTTTCTGCTAAAGATTTAGGTACAGGCAAAGAACAAAAAATTAGAATTGAAACATCTTCAGGTTTATCAGATGCAGATATTGATAAGATGGTAAAAGAAGCTGAAGCACATGCTGAAGAAGATAAAAAAGAAAGAGCTAAAATTGATGCTAAGAATGAAGCTGACGGCTTAATCTATTCTACTGAAAAATCACTAAAAGATTATGGTGATAAAGTAAGCAGTGAAGATAAAGCAAAAATTGAATCAGCTTTAGAAGACTTAAAGAAAGCTGTTAACGATTCTAATTCTAGTGCAGAAGAAATTAAGACTAAATTAGACGCATTACAACAAGCTTCATATAAGTTAGCTGAAGAAGTTTATAAAAATTCAGCTGCAGCGCAACAACAAGCTGGTGCTGATGCAACTAATGCAGCTGGCCAAGCTAATTCTCAACCAAATGAAGCAAATAATGCACCAAATAATAATGATGGTGTTGAAGATGCAGACTTTGAAGTTGTAGACTAAGATAGTGTAAAATAATAAAATAGAACGCATCATGTCTATAGGCATGATGTGTTTTAATTAAATTATAGTAAGGAAATTGTCGTGGCAAAACGTGATTATTATGAAGTATTAGGAGTTTCAAAGACTGCTACTGCTGATGAAATTAAAAAAGCATACCGTAAATTAGCGATTGCGAACCATCCTGATAGAAATCCAGGAGATAAAGCTGCAGAAGACCGCTTTAAAGAAGCTACTGAAGCTTACGAAGTGTTAAGTGATGAAAAAAAACGCTCAACTTATGATCAATTTGGTTTTGCTGGTGTTGATGGAATGGCTGGCGGACATGATTATTCGAACGTCTATAATGATTTCAGTGACATTTTTGGTGGCGGTGGTTTTAGCGACATTTTCGAATCATTCTTTGGTGGTGGAGGTACCTCTTCACGAAGACGAACAGGACCTAGTGAAGGTGCAACTTTAAGATATGATGTTTCTTTGGATTTAGAAGAAGCAGCATTTGGTAAAAAGATTGAAATCTCTTATGCTCATCATGTAAGTTGTCCAACCTGTAATGGTAGTGGAAGTAAAACAGGTGGAACAAAAACCTGCCCACACTGTAATGGTACTGGAAAAGTAAATAGAACTAGTGGTTTCTTTGCAGTTTCTACTCCTTGTAGTAATTGTAATGGTACAGGTAGAGTTGTTGAGGATCCTTGTACTCAATGTCATGGTTCTGGAGTTGTAAGAAAACAACAAAAAGTAAAAGTTTCAATTCCTCCAGGAGCAGATGATGGAACTAGGATTTCTTTAAGAGGCATGGGAGATGCAGGCAAGAATGGTGGTCCTTCTGGGGATTTATATGTTTTTATTAATGTAAAACCTCATAAGTATTTTATCCGTCATGGTTATGATTTGTATGTTCAAATACCGATTTCAATGACTCAAGCAGCCTTAGGAACAGAAATTAAAGTACCATTGTTAGAAGGCAAAAATGTTAAAATAGTAGTTCCTTCTGGCGTTCAAAATGGTAAAATGATTAGAGTAAAAGATAAGGGTATCCCTAAAGATAGAAATATGAGTAAAAGAGGGGATATGTATATTAAATTGAGAGTTGATACACCTAAAATTGGATTAACTTCTCAAAAAGCTAAAAAGCTATTAAAAGAATTGGCAAAAGTATTAGGAGAAGATGAAGCTCCAACTCCAATCCCTTTTGAATAAATTCTAATTATATATATTTCAAACTATCAATTCATACAAAATTTGGATTGGTAGTTTTTTATTTTTATATGTAACTCTTTATCTACTAGTATTTTTTCTTATAAAATGCTAGTTTTTATTTACGTTTTTTTTTGTAGGAGATGCACCATGGGTGAAAAAATATATGGAAAACATGCGATAGAAGAAGGAATTAAAATGGCTCCTTCAGGATCGACATTGTATTTATGTCGAGGTAATGGTAATAGGAATGCAGATCTAGATAGAATGGCAAGATTTAGCAAAAAAGTTATTGTAAAGAAAATTTCAGCAGCTGAAATGGATAAAATGATGCCTGGCGTAGATCATAGAGGGGCTATTTTAGATTTAGGTAGTGCTAGAAGATCAACAAGTAGAGTAAATGTCACTAGCGTAAAAGAATACCTTGAGAATTTAAAGGATGATCAAGGAGGTTTAGTTTTAGTTTTAGATGGTATAACTGACCCTCATAATTTAGGTGCAATATTAAGATCTTGTGATCAATTTGGAGTTGACTTAGTTGTTATTCCAGAAAGAAGAAGTGTTCAAGCAAATGAAACTGTAATTAAAATATCTAGTGGTGCAGCACAATATGTTCCAATCGCACCAGTCGTTAATATTAATAGAGAATTAAAGTTATTGAAAGATAGTGGATTCTGGGCTTATGCAGCTGATATGAATGGTGAATCATCATATAATACTAAATTTGATAAGAGAAGTGTTATTGTTATGGGTAGTGAAGGTTCTGGAATTTCAAGATTAGTTAGAGAAGCTTGTGATTATACTACTTCCATTGATATGCAAGGTCATATAGATTCTTTAAATGTTAGTGTTGCAGCTGGAATCTTATTATATGAATTTAGAAGAAACATGAAATAGTTTTAAAATACTTTTTATTTAAGCCTCTTTGTAATGTAATTAGTTAATTACTATAAACAAAGAGGTTTTTTTGTTTTATACAAATGAATGAAAACTTGTGTTATAGAAAATAAAGCCTATAAAAATTATTTTTATAAGTAAAAAAAGAATTAATTAAATTTTGAGTTTAATAATAATGTTTATATAAAAACATTCTAATAATATTTTATATATCTAAAAATAATGTATTGATTTTTATGTATATGTAAAAATTTATATAGAATGAATATATATACTAAAAAATGAATATTATTCTTGTGTTTTGTTAGTAAGTAATTTATTATTATAGTTAACTTAAATAAGGAGGAAATTGAGTTATGAAAAAAATAATTGCTTTAATTTTATGTTCTTTTGCACTAACAACTATTTTTGCTGGAGGAACAACCGAAGCTCCTGTAACAGGAGATACAGAAGCTAAAGAATTCCATATTGGGATTGTTACAGGAACTGTATCACAATCAGAAGATGATTTAAGAGGGGCTGAAAGATTAATTCAAGAATATGGTACTGTTGAAGATGGTGGAATGATTCAACATGTTACATATCCTGATAACTTTATGGATGAAGCTGAAACAACAATTTCAGTTATTTCTGGATTAGCAGATGATCCATTAATGAAAGCTGTAGTAGTTAACCAATCAATTCCTGGTACTACAGAAGCTTTTAGACGTATAAAAGAAAAGAGATCTGATATCTTATGTATTGCTGGTGAAGCACATGAAGATCCAGGTGTTATTCAATCTGCTGCTGATTTAGCTGTAAATAATGACTTCGTTGCTCGTGGTTATTTAATTATTGATACAGCACAAAAATTAGGTTGTGATACATTTGTACATATTTCTTTCCCTCGTCATATGAGTTATGAAACATTAAGCCGTCGTGCTGCTATTATGAAACAAACTTGTGAAGATAAAGGAATGACTTTCGTATTTGAAACAGCTCCAGACCCAACTAGTGATGTTGGTGTTGCAGGTGCTCAACAATACATTCTAGAAAAAGTTCCAGCTTGGATTGAAAAATATGGTCAAAATGCTGCATTCTTCTGTACTAATGATGCACATACAGAACCTTTATTAAAACAATTACTAGCATATGGTGGATATTTTATCGAAGCTGATTTACCTTCTCCATTAATGGGTTATCCTGGAGCTTTAGGTGTCGACTTAACAAACGAAACTGGTGATTTCCCTGCAATTTTAGCAAAAGTTGAAGAGGCTGTTGTTGAAAAGGGTGGTGCTGGTAGATTTGGTACTTGGGCATATAGTTATGGTTATACAACCACAGCTGGTTTAGGACAACATGCTATTAACGTATTAAACGGCGAAAGTGAATTATTAAAATTAGCAGATATCATGAAAGCTTATAATAAATTTACACCAGGTGCAAAATGGAATGGTTCATTCTATTCAGACGTAAACACAGGTGTTAGAGCTAAAAATCATATTTTAATTTATCAAGATACTTATATTATGGGTAAAGGTTATATGGATACTCCTTCAGTAGAAGTACCAGACAAATATTTTACTGTTAAATAATTAGATTAAGTATTAGGGGGCTTGTCCCAAAGCTAAAGGATTGTGAAGATTTCTTCTTTACAATCCTTTATGAATGATAAAAGGAAAAATGATGAAAGATGATAATAAACCTTTACTAGAGATGATAAATATTAGTAAAGATTTCTCTGGCAACCAAGTATTGAATGATATCAATTTCTCAATTGATAAAGGCCAAATTTTAGGTTTAGTTGGTGAAAATGGTGCTGGTAAAAGTACTTTAATGAAAATTCTTTTTGGAATGGATGAAATTAGGGAAACTGGTGGCTTTGGTGGTAAAGTCATTATTAAAGGTGAAGAAGTTAATTTTGCCTCTCCTTTAGATGCATTAGAAAAAGGTATAGGTATGGTGCATCAAGAATTTTCGTTGTTACCAGATTTTAGTGCTGCAGAAAATATTGTTTTAAATAGAGAACCAGTAAAAAAATCTATTGCTAGTGAATTATTTGGTGATCGTTTAAATATTTTAGATAGAGAAGAAATTGATGTAATTGCTAAAACCGCAATTAAAAAACTTGATGTTGATATTGATACTGAGATGAAAGTATCTTCAATGCCTGTTGGTCATAAACAATTTACTGAGATAGCTAGAGAATTAAGCAAAGATTCAAAAGGTGAAGATAATCCTATTGAATTATTGGTTCTAGATGAACCTACAGCTGTTTTATCTGAAAAAGAAGCAAGTAGTTTATTAGTTGCTATGAGAAAATTAGCTAACCAAGGAATTGCTATGATTTTTATAAGTCATAGATTAAATGAAATTATTGATGTTTGTGACTCATTAATGGTAATGAGAGATGGATTAATAATTAAAAAAGTTCCTGTTGAAGGTGTTAAAGTACAAGATATTGCTAGATGGATGGTCGGAAGAAATGTAGCAAACAATGTTAGTATTAGAGAATTTGATTATAAAGATAAAGATAGCATTTTAAAAATTGAACATTTATGGGTTGATATGCCAGGTGAAACAGTAAAAGATGTTTCACTAGAAGTTAAGAGAGGTGAAATCCTTGGTATTGGCGGAATGGCAGGACAAGGTAAACTTGGAATCCCTAATGGAGTTATGGGCTTATATACTGCTGGTGGGAAAGTATATTTTGATTCAAATGAATTAAAATTAAATGATCCAAGAATTTTATTAAATGCCGGATTAGCATTTGTAAGTGAAGATAGGCGTGGCGTTGGCTTGTTGTTAGATGAGTCACTAGAATGGAATGTTGCATTTACAGCAATGCAAGTTCAAGAGAAATACTTAAAAAAATATTTTAATGGTCTTGTAACTTGGAGAGATAGTAAAGCAATTGAAGAAGTCACACATAAATATATAGATCAATTAGAAATTAAATGTACTAGTTCAAAACAAAAAGCAAAAGAATTATCTGGTGGTAACCAACAAAAGATTTGTTTGGCAAAAGCATTTGCATTAGAGCCAAAGATGTTATTTGTAAGTGAACCAACTCGAGGTATTGATATTGGTGCTAAATCTTTAGTTTTAGAATCTTTAAGAAAATATAATAGAGAATTAGGTACAACAATAGTTATTATTTCTTCAGAGTTAGAAGAATTAAGAGCTATTTGCGATAGAATCGCAATTGTAACCGATGGCAAAATTGAAGGTGTTTTAAAAGCTTCAAGACCTAGTGAAGACTTTGGATTACTAATGGTTGGTCAAAAGGTTGAGGAGGCTATCTAATGGGAAATGAAAAATTGATAGATAAATTAGCAACATTTATTAGAAATTTTGGATGGCCAAGAATAATTATTGGTTTATTCTTATTGCTATTATTTATAGCTGCTCCGTTTGTTGGAGTAAATATTAGTACTTCATTATCAGATACATTAAATAGATTTGGTATGAACTGTATTATGGTATTGGCTATGGTCCCAATGATACATAGTGGATGTGGTTTGAATTTTGGACTTCCCCTTGGTATTATTGCTGGATTATTAGGAGGAACTTTAGCTATTGAATTTAATTTTGTAGGATTTCCTTCATTTTTAATGGCAATAGCCTTCGCAACTCCATTTGCTGTTATTTTTGGTTGGGCCTATGGTAAATTGCTCAATAGAGTTAAAGGTGGCGAAATGATGATTGCAACTTATGTTGGTTTTTCATCGGTTGCTTTTATGTGTATGATGTGGTTATTACTTCCTTACTCAAATCCAACAATGGTATGGGGTTATACAGGTAGAGGGTTGAGAACTACAATTTCGACAGAAGGTTATTACTTACATGTATTAAATGACTTTTTAGCAATTAGGATTGGAGACCATTTTGTTTTCCCGACTGGTATGTTCTTGTTATTTGTACTTTTAGCTTTTTTAATTTGGGCTTTCTTGCATTCAAAGAAAGGTACTGCAATGACAGCTGTTGGTTCAAACCCTGTATTTGCTAGAGCAAGTGGAATTAATATAGATAGAACAAGAATTTTATCAGTAATTTTATCAACTTGGTTAGGGGCTATTGGTATTTTAGTTTATCAACAATCTTTTGGTTTTATCCAATTATATATGGGGCCATTCTTTATGGCTTTACCGGCAGTATCTGCAATATTAATTGGAGGTGCCTCTGTTAATAAAGCTTCAATAACAAATGTAATAATTGGTACTTTCTTGTTCCAAGGAATATTAACAATGACTCCTAGTGTAATGAATTCAGTAATACAGACTGATATGTCTGAGGTTATTCGTATTGTAGTTTCTAATGGTATGATTCTTTATGCATTGACTAGAAAAACGGAGGCTACAAGATGAAAAAAATAACCTTTAAAAGTATTAAGAATTTAATAGCAAATAATCTTGTAACAGTATTGTTTTTAGTTATTTGTAGTGTTGGAATTCCATTGAGTGGTTATTCTGCAAATTATTTGATTTCAGAAGTTATAGTTAGAATTTCAAGGAATTCGTTTTTAATATTAAGTTTATTAATTCCTATCATGGCTGGTATGGGACTAAACTTTGGTATGACTCTTGGTGCTATGGCAGGACAAATTGGTTTGATTTTTGTTACTGACTGGAACATTGTTGGAATCCCTGCAATGGTTTTAGCAATAATAATCAGTATTCCAATTTCTATTATTTTAGGTGAAATTTGTGGACGCATATTAAATAAGGCTAAAGGTAGAGAAATGGTTACTTCTTATATATTAGGATTCTTTATGAATGGTGTTTACCAATTAGTCGTATTATATGGAATGGGATCTATTATTCCAATTAAAAATGCTTCTTTAGTATTACCTAGAGGATATGGAATAAGAAATACAGTTAACTTGATTGATATTAGAAAAAGTCTAGATTCATTATTTAATATATCAATTTTTGGAATTAAGATTCCTTTGATGACCTTTATTGTTATTGGATTAATTTGTTTATTTATTATTTGGTTTAGAAAAACAAAACTAGGTCAAGATATGAGAGCTGTTGGACAAGATTTAAATGTTGCAGCTGCTGCTGGTATTCAAGTAGAAAAAACCAGAATTATTTCTATTGTTATTTCAACAGTTGTTGCTGGAATTGGTATGATAATTTATTTACAAAATATTGGAACTTTAAATACATATAATTCCCATACACAAATTGGTATGTTTAGTGTTGCCGCATTATTAGTTGGTGGTGCTTCTGTAAGTAAAGCAAATATTGGTAACGTATTCTTAGGTGTTATATTATTCCATCTTATGTTTATAGTATCTCCAATGGCTGGAAAGAACTTAATTGGTCAAGCTCAATTAGGTGAATATTTCAGAGTATTTGTATCTTATGGTGTTATTACATTATCTCTTGTTTTATATGAAATGCGTAAAAAAAGAGAAAATCTAGTTAATGCAGAAAAATTACAAGAAAACCAAGGAGTAGCAAATGAAAATTAATAAAAGATTTTATATTAGAGCTGCTGCAATAATTATAGTAATTTTATTTGCAATTTTTATGGCATTTGTTGGGAAACAGCATTCAATCTTATTGGATAACAAAAATATTGAAGTTAATAATCAAGAATTGAAAGCTTTACAGTTAGTTGAAATTCAAATAGATAAACAACCTGTGATGGAATTAGCTAGAAGAGATAGAGATCAAGTTGATGTTCAAGGACAAAGACATAAAATTGTTGTTACTTATACTGATGATGATTGGAATGAAATCGTAATAGAGAAAAAGATAAAAGTTCCGTTCTCGCATGATATGTTATTATTCTCAATTCCTGCTTTTATTAATAACATTGATGATATAGATTCTTATCTACAACCTTTTGTTATTGAAACAATAGGAGATTAAAATGATAGTATAAAACAGATATTATTATTTACTTTTTGTTAATAAGATTTATTTTTGGCTATCAAAATATTAAAACCCCTTAATTTGATAAAAATTAAGGGGTTCATTTATTATAAGATATAATTAATTACAAATATCGTAGAATTTAATTCCAATATCTTTTCTATACCACATCCCATCAAATTTAATATGTTTAATAGCTTTATAAGCTTCTTCACCAGCTTTTATTATATTACTTGATCTACCAACAATAGTAACGCAGCGTCCACCAGTTGTTTCCAGTTTTGATCCATTTCTATCTACACTACCATAGAAGAATAAAGGAAGATCTTTGCTAAAAGTATTAAATAATAATGGTGAAGAAATAGGGCTAAGTTCTTTATGAATTATAGGATTGCCCGGATAGCCTTCACTAGCAATTACAATAGCAGTACAGGTATCATTGCTTAATTTTAGTTTAAAATCCTTAATAGAATCATTTGTTAATGATTCATAGATAGAAACAGCGTCAGACTTAATTAAAGGAATTATAGCTTGAGTAGCTGGATCATTTAATCTTACATGGTAATCTACTAAAATTGGACCTAAAGTTTTATTTAGTATTATAGATAAAGTTAAAACACCTCTATATAGTAAATCTTCTTTCTCCATACCTTTTAGAACAGGTGTAATAATTTTTTCTTGTATTTCTTCTTTGTTTTTCTGAGAGATTGGTACAGGACAAATAGCACCCATTCCTCCAGTTGGTAGTCCTCCTTCTTCTGTTTTTGTATATTCACTACAGAAAGGAAGTGTTAAATAACCTTTTTTATCAATGAATAAAGTTATAGTTAGAGGAAGCCCTTCAATATGATCTTCTAATAGAATTGATGCACTATTTAAAAGTTTTTTAGCAAAATCCAATAATGATTTTTTATTATCACTATCAATCATTACTCTAGAAGGGGCTTGTTCATTACTTTTAATTACAAATCTTTTATTTTCAGTTTTATCTAAGAATTTTTCTAAAGAAGCATAATCTGAGAATATTTTATGAGCTGGGATTTGAATGTTATTCTTTGTTGAGAAGTCTCTAGCATATTCTCTATCATTTTCAAGTTTTAGACAGTGAGAAGGAGTTCCAAAAACTGTAATTCCTTTTTCCTTTAGAAAATCAACAACTCCAGTAAGCAAAGGAGCTTCAGTACCAATAAATACTGTGTCTATATTGTGTAATAAACAAGCTCTGTAAACACTTTCAGGAGAAGAGGGGTTTACATATTTTAAATTAACAGCAATCCCTTCTGTACCAATATTACCATGAGCAACATATAGTCCATTTATAAGTTTGCTTTGTGAAAAAAACCATGTAATAGCATGATCTTTTGCTCCGGAGCCTAATACTAATAATCTCATTAAAGTTCCCCCTTAGTTTTGTAAAGATATCATTATCATACTGATAGGGTCAACATGTATATATTTACCATATATATTATAATTTAAGATAATAAAGATAAAGCATCTATATAATCTTTTTTACTATTTGCTTTCATTAAAAGTTGTTTAACTTTTGCGGATCCATTTATTCCTTTTAAATATGCACAACAGTGTTTTCTCATTTCTCTATAAGCAACATCTTCTCGATAAATTTGACACATTAAATCAAGTTGTTCAAGAATTATATCCACTCTATCTATAACTGAAGAAGGATAAATATCTTCGCCTGTTTGTAATAAATGCTTTGTTTGTTCAAATATAAAAGGATTCCCAATAGCGCCCCTTGCAAACATAAGTCCATCAACATTTGTTTCACTTAGCATTCTTAGACCATCTTTTGGTTCAAATAAATCTCCAGATCCAAATATAGGTATTCCTTTATATTCATCATGAATCACTTTTGTTAAATTTTCTAATCTATCCCAATGAGCTGTGGGCATATAACCTTGAGTTTTTGTTCTTGCATGCATACAAATTGAACTAGCTCCATTATCAAGCGCAAGTTTAGCAAAGTCTAAGTAGTTTTCATTTTCACTATCCCAACCTGTTCTGAACTTTACACTAACAGGGATACCAGAGTTTTTGTGAATGAAGTTAACCAATGCCGCCATCTTTTCTGGGGTTTGCATTAGCGCACTCCCTGCTCCAGTTTTAGTAACTTTAGGAACTGGACAACCACAATTAATATCAATAATTGTAGGTTTAAATTTTAATAAAGCTTCAAAGCCTCTTTCAAGAGAATCCAGATTATCAGTGAAAATCTGTATTACAAAAAGATCTTCATTTTCTGCTCTTTTCATTAGATTAACAGTTTTTTCATTCCCTCTAGCAATACCTTCCGTGCTTACCATTTCAGAGGTTGTTAGATTTGCTCCGTGTTTTTTGCATAGATATCTAAAAGGAATATCTGTATATCCTGCTAAAGGAGCAAGAAATAAATTTCCATCAATTGTTAAATCTTTTATTTTTATTGGATGATATAATTTTGAGGTATCCAAAGATTATCTCCTAATATTGTATTGTGTAATGAATTTATATATATTTTTTAATTTGTTTTCAAGAATTAGTTTATCAAAGCTCATCAAAAAAATATATACATACAATAAAATTAAGTTCAAAAATTCATATCAAAAATATATTTATTTTTTTGTGGATTATAAGATATAAAAAATGTTCAATATTTGACTTTTTATTTTTCTCATGGTAATTTGATTTATAGTGTAATTTTATACTAAGTTACGCAAATAGGAACTTTATGAAAAAAAATAAAAATAATAATATAGAAAATATAAATACAGACCATCCTGAATATGGATATGTATTTTTGATAAAAAATCCAGCTTCAAATGAAGTCGCATTATGTGCTTGGGATAGTTCTCTAGTTAAAGGCCAAAAAGTTATTTTTGAAACTAGATATGGTTTAGATCTTGGAGAAGTTGTTGGTGATGCTTCAAAGTTGGGAGCTCCTTATTGTTGTGGAAATTCTTCTCCATGCGGAGCTTGTATAGAAGCTGAAGATGTTGAAGATAATAGTGATTTAGTAGCGGAAGGCGAACCCATAGAGCCAGAAAATAATGATGAAAATGAAGTCTTTCTTTATAGAAACTATGATAATTTAGATAATAATTGCAAACATTGTAATAAAGATAAGGTTTTAATAAAAAAAGATATAACCTGGTTAGATAGAGTCGCTACAAAAAAAGATTTAGAAAGATATGAAGAATTATGTAAAAGAGAAGTTGATGCATTAACTCTTTGTAGAGAAAAAATTCAAAAACATAATTTGGATATGAAATTGGTAACTGCTCACTTTTTATTAGTTGAACCTAAAGTTGTATTCTTCTTTACTTCTGAAGCCAGAGTTGATTTTAGAGAGTTAGTAAAAGATTTAGTTAGTGTCTTTAGAATTAGAATTGAATTAAGGCAAATTGGAGTCCGTGACGAAAGTAGAGTTCTAGGTGGTTTAGCTGTATGTGGTAGAGATTATTGCTGTCATGGTATTACTGATAAATTACAACCTGTATCAATAAAAATGGCTAAAGAACAAAATTTATCATTAAATTCAATGAAGATTTCAGGCCCTTGTGGAAGACTATTATGCTGTTTGGCTTATGAACAAGATTTTTATGTTGAAGAAAAATTAAAATATCCTCAAGAAGGTAATAAAATTAAAATTGGAAGAGAGTTAATGAAGGTTGCTGAAGTTAATGTAATTTCAAAGAAAATTTTATTAGTTGCTATTGATGGACGTATGATTAGTATTGATGCAACTAAAACAAAGTATAACAATGAAAGTAAATATTGGGTAGTTGATAAAGAATATATGAAACAATTAATTGATGATTGATTAAGTAATTACTGATAGGTAAAAAAAATGCATAATTTTATAGGTAATTAAATTATTTATAACTTAATACTAAGATTTGTATTGACCCAACTTATATAGTTGTGATATTTTAAATACTTGTTGGTATTTGACCAACTCATTTAAATATATAAATGATAAGAAAATAATAAAAAAGTTATTAGTAATATTTCGGAGGTATTACGTGTCTAACAACAATTCTGCAAAAAAAAGAGAAAGACAAAATAAGAGTCGCCGCATGAGAAATCGTGCTATAAAAAGCGAAGTTCGTTCAGCAATAAAAGATTTTGAAAAATGTGTTTTAGCTGGTGATAAAGCAGCTGCTGAAGTAGCAATGAAAGAAAGTTTTAAATTATTAGATTCTGCAACTAGTAAGGGTGTATTACACAGAAATACTTCTAGTCGTAAAAAATCTAGAATTTATGCAGCTTTAGCTAAATTAAACTAATAAAAATATATAATTGTTAAGGAGCATTTTTCATGGCTGATTCCAAGAAATTAACTAAGTCTATAATAATCGATAATTTATACGCTAAATTAAAAGAACGTTACGAAGATACTGCAATTACAAAAACAGAAATTCATATGCTTATCGATGAGTTCTTTGAAGAAGTGAAAGATGGTTTAAAACGTGACCAAATTATCGAACTCAGGGGATTTGGAACTTTTGAAGTTCATACAAGAAAACAAAGAGATCGTGCACACAATCCTAAAACAGGTGCTCCTGTAACTGTTGATACTCATGGAGTTGCTTTCTTTAGACCTGGTCGAGAGCTAAAAGAAAGAGTATGGGACCTTCGTGGTTAATCCTTTTTTCCTATTAAGGAGAACATCAATTGTTTAAATTAGACTCTAGAAGAAGCCTCAGGACAGTAATGACTGAGGTTTTGTTTTTAATTATATCTGCATTTATTTTTGCAATTGCTTTTCCAAGTTTTATTAATATTCATGGATTTTGGATTTTTGCTTTTGTTGGATTAATTCCAATGTTTGCGGTAATTCATAATACAAAATGGTATTTAACTCCAATATATGGCTTTTTATATGGTTTTGTGTTTTATTTGATTTTTAATTATTGGTTAAAAGCCTTTCATCCACTAGCTATATTAATAGTACCTATCATCAAAGGTGGGGAATTATTAATAGCTTTTCCTTTGTTTAAATTAATAGATTCTGCATTCAAAAAACGAGGCTATATTATAAATGCTATTTTATATGTAGCATATACTTATGTTTCTCAAAATTGGTTTGCTGGCTATCCTTATGGCATTATTGGTTATGCTCCATATAAATTTATACCTTTTATACAAATTGTATCAATTACTGGTGTTTGGGGAATTAACTTTATTATGGTTCTCCCTCAAATTTTATTTGGAATTTATTTAGGGGATTATATACTAAATAGAGCAAAGCCTTTTAAGTCTTTTATAAAAGAATATTTTATTGATTTAATTGTTTATGCTGTATTGTTTGTTGCAATTCTAATATTTGGCTTTGTATCTATGCATAAATGGGATAATACTGAACCACAAGATTATTGGAGAGTTGCTAGTGTTCAACATAGTTCTGATACTTGGAAAGGTGGATATTTAACTTATAAGCGTAATTTTAATAACTTAAGATTATATTCTTTAGAATCTTTAAGAGAAAATCCAGATATTGTTATTTGGAGCGAAACCGCTTTTGTTCCAAGTGTTGCATGGCATGAAAAATATCCTAGCGATGAAGAAACAAGTAAATTAGTTGATGAATTTGTGAATTTTGGATATGAGTTAAATGTTCCTTTATTAACAGGAAATCCAGAAGGTGTAATTGATGATGTAACTAAACCAGCTATCTTAGATAATGGAGAGTGGAATAGAAAAGACTATAATACTGTTATTTATTTTAGCAATGGAAAAATTCAAAATACTTATAGAAAACAACATTTAGTACCTTTTACTGAGCATTTCCCTTATCAAAAACAAATGCCTCATTTATATGCTCTTTTAGAAGCTAATGATTATCATTGGTGGGAAAAAGGCAATGATCCTGTTGTATTTACAGCAGATAGAGGAATAACTTTCTCAACTCCAATTTGTTTCGAAGATGTTTTTGGAGAAATATCAGCTGATTTTGTTAAAAATGGTGCAAATGTACTTGTAAATATGACTAATGATGGTTGGGCTGATTCTGTTACTAGTGAAATGCAACATGCCGCTATTGGTGTATTTAGATCAATTGAAAATCGTAAATCTACTATTAGAAGTACTAACAGTGGTATAACATGTAGAATAGATATTGTAGGAAGAATGATAGATCCTATGGACCCATTCCACCCAGGTTGGAAAATTTATGAAGTTCCAGTTTATACTACTGAAGCAAACGGTAGTACATTCTTTACATTACATCCTAATCTATTTGCACAAATCTCTGTGTATATTTCATTAGTTTTACTAATCTTTGGAATTGCTTTATTAATAAAAAATAGAGGAAAAAATGAATAAAACAGCATCTATCTGTATAATTGGATCTGAATTAACAAAAGGTATTATTGGGGATAAACATTCACAATTAATATCTCAAGAATTATATAAATTAAATATTAGTGTAAATCAAATAATCATTGTAAATGATGATGGATCAATAGAAAAAGTTTTAGAATCTTGGTTAGATGATAATGATTTAATAATTGTAACTGGAGGCTTAGGGCCAACAAGTGATGATTTAACTAGAAGTGCAATAGCAAAAGTTGCTAACGTAAATTTAGTTAAGAACAAAGAGGCATATGATGATTTATATAAGAGAGTTCAAGATCGTATTCATGGTGCTAATTATTCACAAGTATATATTCCAGATGGATTTTCTGTTTTAAGAAATCCTAATGGAACTGCTGCTGGTTTTTATGGAAATATTAAAAAATCAAATAGGAAACCTTTGATAGTAAGTATGCCGGGCCCTCCTAGAGAATTAAAACCAATGTTTTTTGATCAAGTATTACCATATTTAAAAAATTATGTAGGTTACAGTGAAAAACAAAGTGTTGAATTATCTACTTTTTTAATTTGTGAAAGTAAATTAGAAGAAGCTTGTGCTTCTCTTGCAAAAAAAGATATAAGCTGGGGAACTCGTTTCCAAGATGATAGAATTAGTTTATTTGTAAAAGGAAATGATTCTGCTAATTTTATTGAAAGCTTGAGAAAATTAATTGGAAAAGATTTAGTAGTAGATGGAAATGAAACGGCATTAAATATGTTAATAAATACTTTAAAAGAAAAGAATTTAACTATTAGTTGTGCAGAAAGTTGTACTGGTGGATTATGTGCAAAACTATTAACAGATAATGGTGGAAGTTCTTCCTTTTTTGAAGGCGGGGTAGTTTCTTATTCTAATAAAATTAAAAATAAAGTGTTAAATGTAAAATCTGATACTTTAGAAAAATATGGAGCTGTATCAAAAGAAACTGTAATAGAAATGGCTGAGAATACTTTAAGTTTATTAGATACAGATGTTGCATTTTCAATTTCAGGTATAGCTGGTCCCACTGGCGGTACACAAGAAAAACCCGTAGGAACTGTTTGGTTTGGATTTAGTAGTAAAAATTCCAAATCACAGGCTATAAAATTGAATTTTTCAGTTAAAACTAGATTCAGTATAAGAAATAGAGCAGCTGTTGCAGCCTTTTTATTAACCTGTTTATATTTAAATGAGTATAGTTTGCTTGACATTATTAACGGGTGGGAATATATTTAACTTATCAAATGCTTATGTACTTTTTATAAAAATATTAAATTCATAGGCTATGATCTTAAAACAAAAACAATTTAAAGATTTCCAGTTTAAATAAAAATAATATAATTCATAAAAAATTGATGTAAAGAAAATTAGGGTTTTCCTAATTTGTTGCTTTGTATCTCTAAATAAATTGTCAAAATCTATATATAAAACGGAGCTTGATTATATGGCTGAAGAAGTAAAGCAAGAGGCTGAAAAAGACCTTGCTTCTGAAGGTAAAAAAAGTGTTAAAGTCGTTGTTAAAAAACGCGTAAGAAAAACTACAACAAAAAAACCTTTAGAAAATGAGACAGATAGTGAAAAATCTGAAGAAAAAGAAACTGTGACACCTAAGAAAACAACTAGAAAAAGAAAAACAACAAAGACTGCAGCAAAAAAAGATGATGCAACTGATCAATTAGAGCTAGCGCTTGATACTCCAGAGCCTGTAGAAAAAATTGCAAAAAAGAAAGTTGTTAAAAAAGTTGATGATAATGAAGTAAAAGAAGAAAAAAAATCATCAAGTAAAGAAACAGTAGAAGAAAAGAAACCTGTAGCTAAGAAAACTACAAGAAAAAAAACTAAAAAAACAATTGAAACAAAAGATAATGCTGAAAACGAATCAAAATCAGTAGAAAAAGAAGTTTCACAAAGTAAAAATTCTTTAACTGATGATAAAAAAACAGTTAAATCTGAGGATTCTAAATCTTCTTCAAATAATAATGAAGATAAACCTCAAAAAGATAATTCACAAAATTCTAGAAGAAATAATAACAATAATAACAATCGCAATAACCCTAGAAGAACTAATAATAATAACAACAATAATAGAAATAATAGAAGCAAAAATAATAAAAAATATCATGAGGAAAGAATTGAAGAAGTTAATCTCGATGAAAATCCTGATGCAGATAGATTAGTTGTAAATGATTTATATTATATGAGTTTTGATGTTTTAAGAGAAAAAGGTATTGAACTTGGATTAAATAAAGATAATATTTATGATTATAAGAGACAAGAAATTGTTACTGAAGTTTTAAGATCTCATTGTGCAAAAGGTGGTGCTTTAATTGTAGAAGGTACCTTAGAAGTTTTACCTGATGGCTATGGATTTTTAAGAAGCAGTAGAAATAGTTATATTTCTGGTCCCGAAGATATTTATGTTTCTGCCAATATTATTAGACACAACTCTCTAAAAACTGGTGATTTAGTCTTAGGGCAAGTAAAAACACCAAGAGATTCAGAGAGATTTTATGGGTTACACAAAGTTTTACAAATTAACAATGATGATGTTATAAAAGCAAAAACAAGACCATCATTTGATAGCTTAACTCCTAGATTCCCTGATGAGAGAATGAGACTTGAAAATAGTAGCGAAGATGTATCTACAAGATTAATTGATATGTTCTGTCCTATTGGTAAAGGTCAACGTTCTTTAATCGTTGCACCTCCAAGAACAGGTAAAACTGTTTTAATGCAAAAAATTGCAAATGCTATAAGTGAAAATTATCCTGAAATTGTTTTGATGGTTCTTTTAGTTGATGAGCGTCCAGAAGAAGTTACAGATATGAAAGATAATGTTAGAGGAGAAGTAATAGCATCAACTTTCGATGAACAAGCTACTAGACATGTTCAAGTTGCTGAAATGGCTATTGAAAAAGCTAAGCGCATGGTTGAGGCAGGAAAAGATGTAGTTATTTTATTGGATTCAATAACTCGTTTAGCTAGAGCATATAACCAAACAGTTCCAGCTAGTGGTAAGATTTTAAGTGGTGGTGTTGATTCTAATGCACTACATAAACCAAAAAGATTTTTTGGTGCTGCTAGAAATATGGAAGGTGGAGGAAGCTTAACAATTGTTGCAACAGCTTTAATTGAGACTGGTTCTCGTATGGACGAAGTTATTTTTGAAGAATTCAAAGGTACTGGTAATAATGAAATTGTTTTAGATCGTCGTTTATCAGATAGAAGAATATTCCCTGCAATTAATTTAAAGAAATCTGGCACAAGAAGAGATGATTTATTGATACCTAATGACGAAGCAGCACGTATTTGGATTATAAGAAATGCAATAAATGATATGGATGAGGTCGATCAGACCCCTTTCCTTATTGACAAAATGTTAAAAGCAAAGAATAATGAATCGTTCTTTAAATCAATTAATACTGCTATTGCAAAATAGAAAAAGAAATTTGTTTGCTGTCAAGATTAATTCGTATCAGCAAATTGATATATAAGTGGAGGCATCTTATGAAAGATAATATTCATCCAAAATATGAATTAAAAGAAATTCATTGTTCTTGTGGTAATGTTTTTAAGACTAAAACTACCTCAAATAATTTAGAAGTAGAAATTTGTTCTGCTTGTCACCCTTTCTACACTGGTAACCAAAAACTAGTTGACACAACTGGTCGTGTAGAACGCTTTAAAAAGAGATATGGTATTTCAAAATAAATATCATTATGCCACTGAGTTTTCTCAGTGGTTTTTTTTAAAATTTCAAATATTTTTTTTTGTTGCAATATAGCAATAGATAGCTTAAACTAAGAAAAAGGGCCATTTATGAATAATATTATTGCTAAACATAAAAAATTTTTTGAAAAAATAGATCCTCAAGTAATAGCAAAAGCTCCAATTGTTTGTACTCTATTTGGTGCCTTTGCGGATGCCTGTCAGGGTTATTCAATTTTGTGCTGTGGCATTAATTCTGTTACAATAGCCATTTCTAAACGTAAAGATAATTTAATAAAAGTATATAAAGCTGACGGAAGTGATAGAAAACGTTTTGCAATAAATGCCCTAAGATTTAGAAAAGAAGATCGTTGGGCTAATTATGTTAAAGCTGTTGTTGCTGTTCTGATAAAAGAAGGACATTCTTTTGTTGGTATGAATGTAACATTAGATGGTGATGGTTTAAATAGTGATAATACATCCTTAAGCACTAGTTTAGCATTAGCCACTTGTTTAGCTTTAAATGAATTATTCAATTTAGAATTAAATCAACAGGATATAGTTAGGGTTGTTCATCAAGCAAATACTTCATTTAATAATGAGACTTGTAGAATTGGTGATTTAATGACTTTATTAAATGGTCAAGAAAATAAAGTTGTATTTTTTGATCATCAGCATAGTACTTATCAATTTGTAAACTTTCCATTTGTAAGAGGTCTTTCAAAATATTGGACTGTAATTGTTGATAGCAAAATTCCTCCTCAAGCTATGAGAGATGAGAATGTTTATGCTCATAAATTAACGCAAACAGCTTTAGATAAACTTCATTTACATTATAAAGATATTCCAAGAAGAGATATTCCAGAAAAAGATGTCGCATCTAGAATTATTCCTATTGAAGAAAAATACAGAAATATTTGTGTTTTTACCTTACGCGAATCTAGATTTGCTCTAGAGGCTAAGAATATGCTTGAACAAAATCAAGCTGTACTATATGGTAGGGGTATGAATAGAGCAGAGGTTGACTTGAGAGATAAACTTGAGATAACCTGTCCTGAAATTGATTGGCTAGTAAAAAGGGCAATTGAAATTGATGGCTGTAAAGGAGCTCACGTAGTTTTTGATGGCAATAGTGGTTCAATAATGCTATTGGTTGATGAAAATGCTCTTAACGACTATCAAGAAAAGATGGAGGAATACGGACATATTTTTGGCTTTGAACCTACTTGGAAAGATTTCTACCCAACAAAAAGCGCAGAAGTATTGTTTATAAAATAATTGATGAGAATATTATTAACTAATGACGACGGTTACAATAGTGAAGGTATAATTATTTTAGAGCAAGTATTAAAATCTTATGGTCATAAGGTTAGTGTTTGTGCGCCTTCTAATCAACGTAGTGCTTCATCTCATTCTGTCAGTTTAAGAGACTCAATAAATATTTCTTCATATGGAAAAGACCATTATCATTGTTCAGGAACTCCAGCTGATTGTTTATTATTTAGCTTTAGAGGTGGCTTATTCGATATTAATGAATTTGATTTAGTAATAAGTGGCATTAATCATGGTTTAAATGTATCTAGTGATATTCTTTATTCTGGTACAGTTAGTGCGGCTAGAGAAGCTGTAATGATTGGGGTAAAGGCTATTGCAATATCTTTAGAACCTCCAAAAAATAATGAATCATATAATTTTGAAAATGCTGCAATATTTTTAGCTGAGCATTTAGATGTTTTCTATCCATTATGTACTACAAATTCAATTATTAACATAAATGTTCCTCATAATATGCAAGGGAATTGGAAAACTGGTAGTTTGGGCCTTTTAGATTATAGAGATGCAGCAGAAGTTACAAATGGGGATTTAAACGATATAAAGAACTCCCCTTCAAATGCTATTACTTTAGGCCTTAATTCTATGGCCGATTCTCCTATATTAGTTAATCAAGATTATAAATCAGTAACTGATTTTGAGTTAATAAGTAAAAACATAGTTTCTGTATCAATATTAGAGGTTTTACCAGCAGTTTCTTCTTTACAAAAGAATTTATTAGCTCTTGAAAGGGAGGCCTAAATGCAAAGTTGGGAATCCCATTGTAAGAAGTGTGGCCTTTGTTGTCATGAAAAAGTAGTAATAGATGATACTTTAGTTGTTGATTTAGATTCATATTGTGAAAATTTCGATATAAAAACTAAAACCTGTAAAATATATGCAAAACGCTTTATTGATAGTGTTAGATGTAAAAAAGTAACACTTGCAAAAGCTATGTTTGCGCCCTATTTACCTCCAATTTGTGGATATGTTGAATGGGCAAGATTAAAGGGTATTAGATTCTCTTCAATAAGAATGTTAAGATTAATTCATAGTAAACAACCAACTAGTGATGATGATACAAATTATTCTCTTTATCAATATTTTAATTGATAGAGTTACATAAGTTCGAATTTGGACTTAATGTAATATTTTTGTATATTATAACTAGAGGTGAAATTATGGATAGCAGATTTGTTTATCTAGATAACAATGCCACCACACAGGTTGCTCCTGAGGTATGGCAGGTTATGAGTGACTCTCAACAATTATTCGGCAATGCTTCAAGTATGCATGGCTTTGGTAGAGCTGCTGCTATGGCAATCTCAAAAGCTAGAGGTCAAGTTGCTGATTTGATTGAATCACAAAAAGAAGAAATATATTTTACAAGTGGCGCTACTGAATCAAATAATATTGTATTTAATATAGCTGCTAACTTAGTAGATAAAAGTGAAAATAGAAAAAGAATTGTAACAACTACAATTGAACATCCTGCAATTATAGAAACAGTAAAATATCTTAAAAATAAAGGATATGTAATTGATTTAGTAAAAGTTGATAAGACAGGATTATTAGATTTAGATGATTTAAAAAGTAAATTAGATAAAGATGTTGTACTCGTTAGCGTTATGAGCGCAAACAATGAGACTGGAACAATTCAGCCTATTGAAGAAGTATCAAAATTGACTCATGAAGTTGGTGCTCTATTGCATTGTGATGCTACTCAATCAATTGGGAAAATTGATATCTCAATGAAAGATCTAAAAATTGATTATTTAAGTTTATCAGGACATAAATTCTATGGCCCAAAAGGTGTTGGTGTTCTCGCAGTTAGAAAAAAAGCTCCTTTGTTTAATTTAATGCATGGTGGTCATCAAGAACAAGGTTTTAGACCAGGTACATATAATAACTTTAGTATCATTGGTTTAGGTAAAGCTTGTGCTATGGCAAAAAGAGATGTTGCTGTAGAACGTGAAAAATTATGGAAAATGAGAGAAGCTCTAAGAAAAGGCATTTTAGAAAGAATAGATGACGTTGTAATCAATGGGAATCAAGAACATTGTTTACCCGGAACATTAAATGTTTCTTTTCCAAGGGCAGAAGGTGAGTCCATCTTATTGTATTTAGATATGGAAGGGATAGCTGTTTCAACAGGTTCAGCTTGTGCGACAGGAAGTTTAGAGCCTTCATATGTATTATTAGCTGGTGGATTAGATATAGAAATAGCTCATGGATCGATTAGATTTAGTTTTGGCAGATATAATTCTATGGATGATGTAAATTATGTATTAGAAAAATTGCCACCGATTATTAAAAGAATTAGGGAGATGAGTACAAGATGAGTAGTTTTTTAGAACAATGGGTATATACAGATGTAGTTAAAGATCATTTCATGAATCCAAAAAATATTTGGAGAAAAGAAGAAAACTTTGAAGCTGATGGTGTTGGCGAAGTTGGTTCAATGGCATGTGGAGATCAGATGAGAGTTGGAATCAAAGTTGAAAATGATAAAATAAAAGATATTAGATGGTTAACTTATGGTTGTGCTTCAGCTATAGCTAGTACTTCTGCAATGAGTGAATTAGTTAAAGGAATGACATTGGAAGATGCGTATCATGTAACTCCTAAAATGATTACAGATGCATTAGGTGGTCTTCCTGAGCATAAATTTCACTGTTCCGTATTAGGTGATAAAGCTTTAAGAGCTGCAATTGACGATTATTTAGAAAAGAATAATTTACCTAATAATTATAAACATAAAGTAGCTGTCGTTGTTTGTGAATGTAATAATGTTACCGATCAAACAATTGAAGAATTAGTAAAAAATGATAAAGTGAGTACTTTAGAAGAACTTCAAGAAATAACAAAATATGGTACTACTTGTGGTAAATGTAAAGATAAGGTAAAAGACTTATTTGATGAATATAAACATATTTATGGTAAATAATTAATTAATAAAAATATAAAAAAAGGTATGTTCTCTTGAACAGGTACCTGTCAAGTGGACACTGTAATTTTTAAAAATTATGAGCTTAATACTCGGCTTCGATATTCTAACGGAGCTGAGTTTTCTAATTTTTTCTGTAATCTATAGTTATTATAAAAATAAATATATTTATCTATATCTTTTTTTAATTCATCAAAATCTTTGTATTTATTGAGATAAAACATTTCAGATTTTAGTATTCCAAAGAATCCTTCCATTGGCCCATTATCTATACATTTGCCAACACGAGACATACTTTGTGTCATATTCGCTTCCTCTAATTTATTTTTAAATACTTTAGAGGTATATTGGAGACCTCGATCTGAGTGAAAAAGAGGTTTTGCATTTGGGTATTTTTTAATGGCTTTGTCAAACATTTTGAATACTAATTGATTATTGTTTGTAAATGATAAGTTATATGTAATTATACTATTATCATAAAGATCAAAAATAGGACTAAGATAAAGCTTTTTAGATTGATTAGGGATTTTAAATTCAGAAACATCAGTAAGCCATTTTTCATTAGGTTTTGAAGCTGTAAAGTCTCTCGCTAGTATATTTTTACCTACTTGTTCTGGTTTTATTTTAACATATTTATATCTTTTTTTTCTTATAACAGAATGAATACCAAGAATACGCATAAGTCGAAGGACATAACTTTCACAAAGATTCATATGATTTAATTTATTAATATACATAGTCATTCTTCTATAACCTAAAATATGATTATAAGTTGCATCGTATTCTTGTATTAAATTACATATAATATTATCTAATTTCTCTTTTTGAGGTACTTCTCTATTTTTATATTTATAATAGGAACTTCTTGGAATATTGAGGATCTTACATATTTTAGATACGCAATGGCCCTTTTCAACATAATAATCGATAACATCGTATATTTCTTGTTGTCTTATCGCTGAGATTGACGGGCTTTTGCAAATTCCTCTTTTTTTTTAAAGACTTCTAATTTGAATTCAGCATCTTTTCTCAATTCTTTTTCTCTTTCTAATTCATATTTTAAGCGATCCACTTCTGATAATTCTTCAAGTTTTATTTTTGCTTTTTTAGGTCTACCAGCATGACCTTTTAAAGATTCTTCATTTCCTGAAAGATATTTGTTTGTCCACGAATAAACATTAGAATATTTATGTACAAATTTATCTGCTGCAGCTTTGTAATTCATATCATTTTCGATGACCCATTTAGCAATTCTAATTTTTTCTTCCGCTGTAGATTTTCTATATTTCATATTATATATATTACTATTAAAATTATAATCTTTAAATGGTTTATTATCTTTAAAATTATTAATCCAATGTCTTAATACAGAAATAGCAATATTATATTTTGCTGAAAGTTCAATAATACTTTTATTTTCAAATAAATAAAGTCTAGCAATTTTTTTTTGAAATTCCTTAGAATAACTTCGATTTTTGTTTGAATAATCAAAGACACTAGGCCCTTGGGATAAATATCTATAGTACCATCTTTGTAATGTTTCTTTACTACATTCAATATCAAAAGCAATGGACTGAAAACTACCTTTTCCATTTTTATAATCTTCACATGCTTTAATTTTCACTTCTTTACTAAATTTTGGTTTTCTTCCCATAAAAAAAATACCTCCAAAGTGTTTCAAAAATTATTTTGTCTACTTTGGAGGTACCATATCATCTTGATCATACCTTTTTTAGTTTTAAGTGACATTAAATTCGCTGCCACCAATAAATTCTCTCAAAAGGGAATCTTTTGGAACTAGTGCCTCAGAAATTGGATGGACTCTTGATAAAAATACAAGTAATCTTCTTGCTATAGCAAAAGCCATTTCATTTGACGGTTCAACAGTCTTTAAAAGAGGTTCAACAAAAGGTTTTATTGCTCCTAATTCATATTCAAGAGCAGAATTTAGCATAATATCTGCATTATTTTGATATGGGAAAATATGTTTATTTTCACCAGCTTGTACACTGTCCCACATTGAAAGTGTTGTTGTTGCACTTATTCCTCTTGTCATATTGTCTCTAGTTATTCTTCTTAAAATTCTATTATCTGTTGTGCTAATTCTATTATGATCATCAAGATTAAGTTGTGTTAATGCTGATATATAAATTTTAAAAGTATCATTTGGATCAAGATCTGGTATTAGTTTTGGATTTAATCCATGAATTCCTTCAATTAATAAAATTGTATTTTCTTTTAAGTTTACAGTTTTATCTAAATACTCTCTTTTATTTTTCTTAAAATTAAAAGAAGGTAAATTTATTTCTTTATGATTAAATAAATCAAGAATGTTTTGTTTAAATAAATCTGTATCAAGAGCTTCAAGACATTCGAAATCTAATTTCCCATTTTTATCTATTGGAATATCTTTTTTTAACCGGTAATAATTATCTAAAGAAATTAATATTGGACTTTTACCTAATAATCTTAATTGAATTCCTAATTTATTTGTAAAAGTAGTTTTACCTGAGGAAGAAGGACCTGAGATAAAAATAACTTTTGTAGATTCCTTATTGCATATAGAATCTGCAATGCTAGAAATCTTTTTTTGTTGGAGAGTTTCAGCCAGTCTTATATACTCTCCAATTTCATTTTTGATACAATTCATATTTAATTTACCAAGTGATTGAAAGTGCAATACTTCGTTCCATTTTCTATATTCTTTAAATACTTTATATAATAGGGGATTATCCTTAAAGTTTTGTAGAACCGTGAAATCACTTGATCTAGGGTATCTTAGTAACATTCCATCTTCATCATATTTTCTCAATTGCCATAATCCTAATACACCTGTTTTGTTTACTAAAGGTTCATAACTTTTGTCCATGTATTCATTTATTTGATAAATAGCGATTGTAGGTTCATGTTGATAATTAATTAAATCAACAGTTTCCATAGAGCCTCTATTTTTAAAATATTCAAGTCCATGCTCAAATGTTATTTGTCGATAGGTTATAGGATAATTATTATTAACAATTTCCTTCATTTTTTCTGATAAAGCATCTATATCAGATTCATCAATTTTTGAGGAATCTGAATAATGAAAGAAATACCCATCTCCAAGACTATGTCCAATTGTTAATTGACGAGAAGGAAATAAAATCCAAGAAGCATAACAGAGCAAATAGCAAATGCTATGTCTATAAACTCTTTTTCCTAAATCAGAAAATAAGTAAACAGGTTTAATTGTTGCATCGTAAGTAAGTATATAAGATAAAGGTAATAGTTCATAATTGACTTGAACTGCTACTATAGGGTTGTTTTCATAAGGCCTTTCTAAAGCAAAGCCAAGTTGCTTTAAACTGTCTTCAACAGTTATTCCACATTGTGAAATAATTGATTTTTTTTCAAATTTGATTGTAATATTCATATTATATATTCTATAACGTTATATTTTATGTGCAAGTGAAAAATTGTGTACTATTGATGTAAAAAATTTTATATTTTTAGCTTGTTGCGCATATTATAAAAAAAGGTATAATAAAAATACTGATGAAAAAAAATGTTGAAAAAGGATATCCATACAGAAATAGAGATATATTAGTTATTGATTTAACAAAAGACGAATATAGTTTTGTTAGTATTTCTGAAGAAATTGGAAAGCAATATCATGGAGGAAGAGCTTTAGCTTATAAGCTCTGGGATGATTATGCAAACAGGGAAACCATAAATGAAAACTGTTTATATGTAGGAGCACCAATTATAATAACTTTAGGAGTTTCTAATGATTTAGGTTTCAATTTTTCCTCAAGTTCAACATTAATGTCTTATTCTTTAGAAAGTAAATCTGTTGTAACTTATAATTTTTCTTCAAAAAAATTATCTTTAGCTATTAGCTCTTTAGGTTTTTGTGCAATTGTTATAAAGGGGAGAGCTAGGCGATTAACAAAAATAGAAATATTTAGAAATAAAATTAATATTGATTTGTGTGAAACTTTTCATAATCTTTCTACAAGAGAAATTGAGAGAGAACATGAAACTGCCGCCAGTTTAATTTCTATTGGGGCTTCTGGAGAAAATAGGTCAATATATTCATCAATTAATATTGATTCACAAAATGTTGGAAGAGCTGGCATTGGAGCAATATTTGGTGAAAAAAATTTAAAATGTGTAGCAATATATAATAATGAACAAGTTATAAGAACCCCTTATTATGATAGATACGTAGATGAAGTATTTAAATATTTTGATAATAAACCTAAGGTAAATTATTTGAATTCTGCAAATGAATTGGGTTGGGGAGCAATCGAAAGTTTTCAATATAGGTATGATCCACGTCTTTGGGGATTGGGTAGCGAGTTAACAAAAGATTGTACCTTAGATTGGTTAAATGCTTTAGCTTTAGGCGCTAATATTGGAATATATGATTATAATAAAGTTGAGATTTTACAAGAGAAATGTTTAGACTTGGCACTAGATCCATTTTCAGTAAGTATTTTTTTAAATTGGGCTTTATTTGCAGAAGATCAAGGTATTATAGATTTAAAGATTGATAAAAATATTAAATTTTTGAATAGACTAATTTTACTTTTAGAAGCTTTAAGTAGTGCAAAAGGATCTTTTTCTTCAATCAATGAAAGTGTAAGTAATTTAGCAGAAAAATATAGATTTGATAAAAACAATTTTACTTCTTTCGGAAAAGAATTATTACCTTTAGATTTAAGAGGTTTAAATGCCTTTTCTATTGCTGTAGCTATAGATGATGATACTTTTGTTCCTTGGGAAATGTTTAGAGCCTTAAATAAAAGAGATAGCGCAAAAGCATTATTTTATTCACAAATATATAGAGAAATCTGTGAGTCTTTAGGTATTAGTTGGAAGGCTGTTCTTTATTTAGCAAATATTGATGGAAGTTATAAAAAAGAAAATAATAAATTTGTTAGAATATTATTAAAGTTATTTGCTTTATCGGAAGGTTATAATATTAGTGAAGAACAATTGATTCAATTTGGTAAAGAAAGCTTTTTCCATAGAAGAGAAATTGAATGTCAAAGTAGAGATAATTGTAAATACTCAATTAGTAATATTCCAATATATTTTTTAACTAATCGTATTTGTAATTTTAAAAAAGAAAGCATTGTATCAATAGCAGGGGAATTAGATAAGTATCTTACAATTTTAGAATATGAGAAAGAAAAATTAAATATTCAAATTTAGTATTACTTTATTGTCGTAGAGAGTTCTAATTTCTATTTTATCCTTGTATAAAATAGCATAGCTTGAATCAAATTCGCCTCTAGGTCTGCTAAGACTTCCTGGATTTAAATTAATAACAGCATTTTTATCTTTAAATAATTTAACTACATGAGTATGTCCAGAAATAAATATGTCTCCATCTTCTAATTTATATGGGCTTTGGTAAGGATATTTTATTAAATCTCCATGAGTAATTAAAACTTGACGATTAAAGAAATTTTCTAATCTAACTCTAGGTGGAATATTGATATTTGATATAGAAAAATCATATGCATTATCACAATTCCCTTTCACAATAAATAAATCATTGTCTAATGTAGAAAATAAATAAGCAAAGCTTTGACTATATGGAGTTAAATCCCCGCAAATAATAATAGGATTATTTTCACTTAATTCTATAAATTTTGAGAAGGCATTATAATCGCCATGAACATCTGAACAGATAAATATTTTTTCCATAATTAATATTTTTAATTGTATCCTATTAATAATTTTGTTGTTGAATTTAGTAATAGTATTTACATAAATTCTTTTCTTATAAAAGAAATATATTCTAGATGAATTTGCTATGTCAAGAAACATATCTATTTATAGTTTTTGATATATAAAGGTTAAAATATTAATTTGCATTAATATATTATGTCTAATATAATATCATTAAATAGGTTTATGCATTTCTTGAGGAGTTTTATATGAAAAGGAAGAAATTAATTTGTAAGGATTTTCATGTCCTTTATTATCATGTTTGGGAACCAAAAGAAGAGTGCGTGGCTGTTCTCCATATTCAACATGGAATGGCAGAACATAGTTCAAGATATAATGATTTTGCAACCTTTTTGTGTGATAATGGTTTTAAAGTATATGCACAAGATCATAGAGGCCATGGGTATACTGGGGAAAAAGAAGTTTTAGGCTTTTTTGCTGAAGTAGATGGTTGGGAAAAAGTTGTAAGTGATGCAGAAGAATTGTCTTTAAAAATTAAGGCAGATAATGCTAATAAACCACTTTTTCTATTTGGTCATTCTATGGGTTCTTTTATAGCAAGAGTTTTGACCGCAAGAAATCCTGATTTGTATTGCGGAACTATTGTGATGGGAACTGGTGTTAATCCTGGGTTAAAAGGAAAAATTGGAAAGTTGATTGCAAAAAACAACATTAAAAAAATGGGTGCCCATACTTTAAATAAAAAGTTAAATAACATGACCTTCTCTTCATATAATAAAAAATTTGATCCATCTGGATCAGAGTTTCAATGGTTAAGTAGAGATAAAGAAGTTGTTGATAAGTATGAAAAAGATCCTTGGTGTGGTTTTGTTTGCTCAAATTCTTTCTATTTTGATCTATTAACTGGTGTTTTTGAGGCTAATGATATTAATTTAGCGAAAAGTATTGAAAAAAATTATCCAATGCTATTAATTAGTGGTAGTAATGATCCTGTCGGTAATTATGGGAAAGGTGTATTAAAAGTCAAGAAACTTTATGAAAAAGCAGGATTAGAGAATGTTGATTTGTATTTAGTAGAAAATGCAAGACATGAGGTTTTAAATGAAATAGATAAAGAGAAAACTTATGAATATCTTTATTTATGGTTAAAGGATAAATTATAATAACATGGTAGTAAAAAAATCTTCCTCCAATGAATTTAAAAGAAGGGTTTATAGCGGAGTTCAAATTGGACGAATTTCTATAAATCATTTTCTAGCTGATAGATCTTTTGTTTCGGCTTCTGGACTTGTATATACGACTCTGACAGCGTTGATTCCTGCTTTGACTGTATTCTTTACTTTCTTTGGTGCTTTAGGCGTTTTAACGCCGTTTAAAAGCTTTATAATTTCATCGATAAATGATTTTACAAATTATAATGTTGGAAGTGATGTAATAAATTTAATTACTGGTTATGCTCAAAATGCAACTAGTTTAGGGATTGTTGGGCTTGTATCATTTTTAATTACAATGATTTTATTGATTAATAGAGTATGGATAATTATTAATGGAATCTATAGAACTGCAGTAAATAGAAATATTATAAAAAGATTTGCGAACTTTATTTCTTTTTCAATTGTTGCTATTTTATTGATAGCTGCTTTTATTAATGTTCAATCGCGTTTAAGTGAGAGATATGTTGAATTAATGGGCTTAAAAACAGTTAGTGATACAGCAAAAGTTGTGAATCAATTATTACCATTTTTTATTTTGTGGATAGCAATTTTCTTATTAATATTTTTTGTACCAAATACAAAAGTTGAATTTTCAGCAGCAGCAGTTGGTTCTACCGTAGGTAGTATTATTGTTTTACTTGCTAACTATATATTCTTTAATTTATCAACATTTGTAGTTAATTTATCAATTATTTATGGTTCTTTTGCGGCCTTTTTCTTATTCTTGGTTTGGTTTTATATGCTGTGGGTTATTCTTTTATTCTCGGTTAACCTTTCTTATGTTTATCAATTTAGACCTGATCTAGTACCAGTGGAAGGTCTTGCTCAATCTCCTGCTAGATTTATTTCTGAAGGAGTAAATATAATTATGTTGATTGGTGATAATTTTAGACAAGGAAAAGGTACTACTACTACTAGAGAAATGAATGAACGTTTAGCAATTCCAGATAAAAGGTTATATGGCTATTTAGATTATTTTGTATCTTTAAATTATCTAACTCCTACAAACAATGGTAAAACTGCTTTTATCCCAGCAAGACCCTTGTCAGAAATTTATATTAAAGATATTGTTGATGGTCTATATGGCTTAAATAAGATTAGTTATGAAGATAAAGATACAGCTGGAGAAGCTATAGCTATACAAATTCATGGACATGGAATTTCTTCTTTAGGCAAGTTGAATCTAGAAAATCTTTTAGAAAGAATTTAAGTTTGGAGTAGTATTATATGTATTTAGATATAGAAGAATTTAAAAAAATAGATAACTTAACTTGGCATTCAATCCCAAGTGATAAATTTGGTATTATAAAAGACGAATGTTATAAAGCTGGTGATTATGAATTAATTATGTTAAGAAATCCAGTAACCATTAGCAATGAATCTTTAGTAGCGATTGAATATGCAATGATAGTAAAATTAAATGGGGATAATGTTTTAACAGTTAATCTTGAAAAAGATGATTTGAGGGCTTTAGCAAGTTCTTTTGGTTGTAGATTAAAGGATATGCAAGAAGAATATGATACCAAATCAAATTATGGACCAATACATACTGTTTTATATTCTTATGAGAATAAAGAAGATCTTGGTGTATATAATGGTGAAACTGATTTAATGAGTATTAAAATGTTTTTTATAGAATTGCTTATGGATACTTTGGATTGTGATGAGGAATTAGAACCTCTATTTGACAATTAAAGTTGTTATGTAATGCAATTTTCTTTACAGATATTAGACCTCTTGCTAGTTTATTAGTAAGGGGTTTTTTATTTTGAATGTGTTGCTGTTATCTAGAGATGGTCATTTACGAACAATAATTAATAAAAGTATTCAAAACAAATGTGTGATGATAGCTTCAAATGAAAAATTGAAGTTATATATAAATAAACATCAAGAAATTGATTATTTTATAATCGATGAATTAATTTTTCCATCTATAAATCTTAATTTATTATTTTTTGAATTTTTAAATTCTAAATTTATTTTTTTGTTGAAATATAATAAGGCAAATTTTGTTGAAAATGGTCGCTTTTTATTTACTAATAAGCCATTAACTGAAAATAAGATTAATTATATTCTTTCGAAGAATAATGATTATTCAATTATAAAAACAGAATTCAATACGTTAATTGGTTCAAGTGAAATTATGGAAGATGTTCGTAAAGAAATAGTCTTATTAGCTAAGCAAACTTGTCCAATTATGCTAATTGGAGAAAGTGGTACAGGCAAAGAATTAGCAGCTAATATGATACATAACAATAGTGTTTATAATAAAAAAAATTTTGTAAGTATCAACTGTGCATTATTAAATTCTGATATATCAGATTCAATACTTTTTGGACATAGAAAAGGTTCTTTTACTGGTGCAGATGAAGATACCGATGGATTATTGGATAAGGCTAATAATAATTCTCTTTTCTTTGATGAGATAGAAAATATATCTATAACTTGTCAAACAAAGCTATTAAGAGTATTTGAATTAGGAGAATATCGAAAGATTGGAGATAATGAAATTTTAAAGAGTAATTTTAGATTAATTTGTGCCTCTAATAGAAATATAGAGGAATTAGTAAAAATAAAAAAATTTAGAGAAGATTTCTATTATCGAATAAGTGCTTTTCAAATTAGATTACCATCTTTAAATGAACATAAAGAGGATATTGATGAATTAGTCTTTTATTATTTAAGTAAAAAAGATGACAAAAGAGTCTTAGAAAAAGACTTTATTAAAAAATTAAAAGAAAGAGATTGGAAGGGCAATGTCAGAGAATTAAATAGTGTCATTGAAAAAAGTAGAATTTTTAGTCCTTCCAATATAATTAGATTAAAGGATTAAAATTATTTATCAAAGTATTTATTTAAAGCTATTTTTGCAGAGTTAAAGGCTAAATCAATTTTTTTAATATCTTCTTTCATATTTAAATCTTTTAACTCATAGCCAGTAATTTCATTTTCATCTTCAGGGAATAGTTTTTTAATAATTATTTCTGAATTTGATGTTTGAAAAGTAGCAATAAAGAAAATATCACAGGTTATATAATCAATATTTTTATAAGAGTAATTGTTTGTTGCACTAGTTAAATATTTAATGCTTTTTGGTGTTAATCCAATTTCTTCTTTACATTCTCTCATTGCTGCTGCTTCAGCACTTTCTCCTGGATCAACAAAACCACCTGGTACTGCAAGTTTCCCTTTTTGAGGATCTTTTCCTCTTTTGATTAATAAAATTTTTTGTTTATTTTTTTCATCTTTTAAAATTATAATTAAACCTACTGCAGCAACAACATTGTTGTATAATGATAAGTTGCATTCACTACAACTCCATTTCCTGTTATTAATATATTCTAATGTTTCTTTACCACAATTAGGGCAGTATTTTAAATCTTTCATGAGTTTCTCCTAAGTGTCAATTCTTTCTAATGGCATGCTCATGCATCTTGGACCACCCCGTCCTCTAGATAGTTCTGAGCTAGGAATTTCTAAAGTTTGAATTCCATAATCTTGTAATATTTTATTTGTTATAGTGTTCCTGTCATACACAATAACCTTTCCTGGAGCAATACATAGAGTATTTGAGCCATCGTTCCATTGTTCTCTTGCAGAGGCTATATAATCATTTCCACCACAGCTTATAAGCTGAATATCATCTATTTTTAGTTGTTGAGATAATAGGGGTTTTAAACCATTAAAATATTCTTCAACATTAAGGTATCCATTTTCCTTTGGGGTGATAATAAATATTCTCAAGTTATCAAGGATATTTGGATGTATGACAAATTTATTAATATCTACTTGAGTGAAAACCGTATCTAAGTGCATGTATGCTCTTATGTTTGGAATATCTAATGCTATAATTTTATTAATTTTACTTTGTTGATGTTTAAATAAATTAATAGCTAATCTTTCTATTGCTTCTGATGAGGTTCTTTGAGAGAGTCCTATTAATAATAAATTTTCATTAATATTTAAAATATCACCACCTTCAATATTATGAGGAATATCATTGGTATAAAATATTGGGGTTTTATTATATTCTGGATGATATTTGAATATATATTTCCCAAATATCGTTTCACGTCTTCTAGTCCTTGAATACATGTGGTTTATTGTAACGCCATTACCAATAGTTGCAAAAGAATCTCTAGTAAAATAGAGGTTTGGAATTGGATCCAATGCAAAACTAGTTCTAGAATCATTTAATAATGAAGAGAGAGGGTTTCTTTCTTTTTTTTCAAGTTGATTAGCTTTTATTCCACCCATTATTGAAAGTACTAAATCATGAGTGTTTTCAAAATCTAATAGATATGAAGTTAATTCCTTTTCATAAGTGTGAGCAATAGAATTATAACTTTCATCAATTAATTCTTTAATAAATTCTTTTTTTATATCAAAAGCAATATCTAATGTTTCTGTAATTAATTTTGAAAGGCGAATTACTTGTACACCGTTTTTTACTAGAATATTTGAGAATGTGTCATGTTCTTGTTTAGCAACTTTAAGATAAGGAATATCATCGAATAATAAAGTTTCAAGAGCTTCAGGGGTTAGTTGTTCAAGTTCTATTCCAGGGCGATGTAATAAAACTTTTTTTAATGATCCAGTTTCTGATTTAACATTTATCATGTTTGCTCCTACTTTTTAAATTTACTCCATATATAATTGTTTTACAATAAAATACTCCTGATTTTTATTTCAGGAGTAAATTTAAGATTAATATTTGTTAGGTCTCAATATTAAAGTAATTTGCTTAATTTCTTTTCGACTATATTCTATGATAAGTTTTAGGATTTGTCATCAAAAAAAATAGACTAAGAGTTTTCTTAGTCTATTTTGTATCAATTTGTATAATTTATAGCTTATGCAGTTTCTCTAACCTTATCTTTTGGTAAGATAATATTTAATAAAATTGCAAAAATTGCAGCAGGAACGATTCCTGAACCACCAAAGATTAATTGAATAACTTGTGGTAGGTGAGTTAGTGTTCCTTCTGTGCTACCAAGACCATAACCAAGACCTAGAGAAACAATTAAAATAGTTACGTTTCTATTTGTAATTGGTTCTTTAGTGATTAATTGGATACCACTTACAGCAATAGATGCGAACATCATTACTGCAGCACCACCTAATACACTGTTAGGCATGATTGAAACGATAGCAGCTAGTTTAGGGAAAAATCCACAACATAGTAAGAATACCCCACCAACAAAAATAACAAATCTATTTACAATTCCTGTCATTCCTACAAGACCCACGTTTTGAGAGAATGAAGTATTTGGTAATACACCGAAAATAGATGCTAATGAAGATCCAAGACCATCACACATTACACTACCAGATAATTCTTTATCTGTAGCTTCTCTTTTTAGCCCGCCTTGAGTAATACCTGATACGTCCCCGATAGTTTCAACAGCTGTAACAATAAACATAATTAACATTGGAATAATTGCTCTTATGTCAAAAACTAATTTTACAGGCATGATCTTTGGAATAGAGAACCAACCTGCATCATTAACTTTATGCCATTGTAAAACCCAAGATTTTGTAACTTCTTGACCATTAAGCATGAAAGTGTTTGCAACTGTTGCTGTCATAATTGCTGCAACAATATAACCAACTACAATACCAATTAAAATTGAAGTTGCACTAACGAAACCACCAAAACGGTGCTTAAAATATACAATTACAATTAAAACTAAAGTTGCTAGGAATAAGTTTCCTAAAGAACCAAAATCCTTTGCACCAACACCACCAGCATAGTATTTAATACCTACACTAATTAAAGATAATCCAATAGATAGAACTACTGTACCTGTAACAATTGGGGGGAAAAATCTTCTTAAAGGTTTTAAGAAAAATCCTAAAATGCCTTCGAAAAGGCCTCCAATTAATGATGCTCCAAGGATTGCTCCAAAAGCAACAACACCTCCACCCATAGTTGCAACTATGCTTTTTGCAACTCCGATGAAACCTGAACTTGTACCCATAACGATTGGTAATTTACCACCAACAGGACCAACACCTAATACTTGAATCAAAGTTACGATTCCAGCAATTATCATTGCATTTTGAATGATTGTGATTTGTAATGGTGTTCCAGCTGTAATACCACACATACCAGCAATAATAATAATTGGAGTTAAGTTTCCTGCAAACATAGCTAGTATGTGTTGAAGCCCTAAAGGTATAGCTTCTTTTACAGGAACGGGTCCGTCTAGTTTATAGACATTCTCATTGATTTCTTTTGCCATATAAAAATCTCCTTAATAATACCGAGATAGTATAAAAGAAATTTTTTATATGTAAAGGGAAAAGATAAAAAAATATTGAAAAAAATTGAACAAAAATAATTTTTTACATATAAAATTATATTTACATTAAATTTTAATCAATATTTTGAGTTTTTAATAAATTAGTATGATGGTGTATTATTTAGGAAAATAAACTTATGAATAGTCTTTTATAAGATCTTTAAGCACTGATTCATTTTTAATTTTGCCTTCAGATTTGTATAAAATTTCTCCATTTTTAAATAAATATATTCCAGGAATTGAATATATTTTAAATTGATCAACTATATCTCTTTCATAATCAACATTAACACTAGTAAAAAAAGTGTTAGATTTGTTATCTCTTTCTAAAGCTTCAAGTATTTCTTTCTGAATCGTGCAAGGACCACACCAAGGGGCCCAAAAATCGACTAGAATCAAATTTTCATTTTTATTTATAAATGTATTAAAGGTTTCGTTTGTTAATTCTTTCATATTTTTATATTAATAAAAGCTAAAAATTTTTTCAGTGATAAAGTCTCATAAAAAAACCATTGCAATTTAAGAAATATAATTTCATAGCAATGGTTTTTAAATTAATATAAAGGGTGTATTTATATATTAATTATTTGTTACTGTTAAGGTGATTTCAGAAGTGTAAGTACCAGCAGGTGTAGTTGCTAAATTTGAGGAATTAGATCCGTCCCAAGCAACTGCAAAAGCTGTTCCGGTATATTGTCCAATTCCAACAGGGTTAGCTGCTGCAATTGTTATATTCCAACCATTAACTGTATCGTAACCTGTGATAGTTGGTACAACTTCTGTATCAAATGCACCATTAGCAAATGAAGTAGCTGCAGCTGTTACATGAACAGACTTTGTAGAAGAAGCTCTACCAGTTCCAAAGAAATAGAAGTTTTTTGTTGTTACAACACCAAAAACGTCCCAAGCCTCAGTTTCAGATTTTCTAATTGTATCAGTTACTAAAGTGGCAGTTGCATCATTGTCACCGTATTTCAATAACAACCCTTGAGCTAGTTCACTAGCCTTAGCTTCAACATAAAATGAAGAATCTTCACTTGTTGAAGAACCTGTAGGTAAGGTTACAACACCACTAGTAATAGTCGCTGCAAAAAGACTTGCTGAAATTGAGAGTAAAAAAATAGACAATAGAATTACTTTTTTCATATTTTTCTCCTTATTACTATTATTGTTAAATATTTATATAAGCACATATAATATTTTCAAATAAGCACAACTTAAAAATAGTTTACAAAATCACATATGTCAATAGTAATAATACCCTAAAAGTCTAATTTTTCAAATCTTTAATTACTGCTTTAATTGATTTTTCAATTATTCTAGGGCGGTAGGAGAGGTATTTCGTAGCCTTTTTATGAGAAAAGTTTGGGCTATTATTCAGTGTATAAATTGAATAGGAAGAAAAAAGTGCAGGTTTTTTTAACATTTTATAATATAGTTCTGACAAAGGTGCCAAGAATTTTGCTAACTCAGTAGGTAATTTAACAAGCTTTTTTTTTATGTTTAAATCTTTAAAAATTAATTCAATAAAATCTTTAACTTTTACAAATGAGTTGGATAGAATGAAATTTTCATTTTCTATATCACTTATCGCTAAGTTAGCAATAAAGGTTGCAACATCTCTTACGTCGACCATATCATAACCGCCATCTATATAACTAAAAAGTTTATTATGCAAACAGTCTTTGATTACAGAGTTAAGATGGTTATTGCCAAAATCTTTTGGCCCTAAAATTCCTGTTGGGAATATTATATTAATTGGTAAATTTTTTCTTTCTTTCTCCATAATTTTAGTTGTAATTGCTTTAGTTTTTGCATATGGTCCAACTACTTTATCTGGATCAATGATTGAGGATTCATCAATGTTTTTATAACTATCTACAAAAGCATGAACAGAACTAACATAGATTAAGGGGAAGTTTCTTTTCTTACACATATTAAGAATATTTATAGATCCGTTAACATTAACATTGTACAACGAATCAGTCATTTTATTTGAAACATTGATAATTCCTGCTGTATGAATAACTTTAGCATTTTTAACATTAAAGAAATCTTCTAAGGTTTCAATTCTCGTGACATCGCCATAAAATACTTCTTCAATTATAGGTGTTTTATAATTTGAAGTTGATAATCTAAGACCTCTTACTTTTTTGCCTTTTTTTAATAACTTTCTAACAACCCAACTTCCTAAATGGCCATCAGAACCTGTAACTAAATACGTATATTCCATAAGCCACCTCCACTTTAATTCTTTTCTATTTAATTTATAAATCAAGTTAAAAAATAATTAATTGAGTGGAGATTTAGTGAAGTAAAATGTTGCTTATATGGTAAAAATATTACTAAATAATTTCAAAACTAATTGTCCAAGAGTTTTCTATACCATGATATAGATATTGTTCGTGTATTGGTGCACCCCAAGTATCATCTCCAGCAATACCACTTTGGCCATGTAAGATCCTTATTGAATTAAAATTATGTTGTTTTAGATCTTCAAAATGTTTTGCTTCTTCTATTTCGTGTGAAGAATAAGGTAAGAAAGAAGCTTCAAAAATAGTAGAAGTAGTAATTCTTAATCCATGATTGTCTTTATCTAAAAGTTCTATATATCTTAAATCAGTTTTATTGCCACATTCTTGAGGGTTTACATATTTTACATATTGATCATCAATAGATTCTTCTTTAAATCCAATTAATGAAGATTCTTTTCTATCAATATAAGCTTCTCCTTTGGTATTACCAAAATATTTTATTTTGTTATATTGACTATTAAGTGCAAAACTGAGGCCAAAACATGGCATATCACTTGAATCTTTTGTTAATTTTTTCACATTTATTTGCATCTTACCTGTATTTTCAAAAGAATAAGTTATTTCAAAGTTTTGGTCATAGCATAATACTTCAAAGATTGCTTTTTTTTCATTCATATCAACTTTTACTAATTTTTGATAGAGTGAACGTAATTTATTTATTGACCATTTAAAAGAATTATTATTTGCTAAATCATTACTGTTTGGAGCTCTCCAAAATTCTAGACTTATTGGTTTTTCTAGAATGTTTATTTGATTTAATAAAATCCCGTTAGCTTTTGTGCTTAGATATTTTATTAAAAACTGTCCTTTATCAGTGTTGCAGCCTACATTGTCCTTGCCCCAAATTAGTTTTTTTAAATCGGAGATTTGAGTAAAATAAGGATTTATAGCTCTTTGATTCAAATTTGTGAAACTGTTATCATTTATTAGATTTTGTTGTTCATCATATACAAATAAATTAATAATTATATCTTTATAAGATAATTCTTTAATTTTTAAATTAACCATATTTCCTGGTAGAAGATTTAATTTAAAATAATTGTTATCAATTGCAGTTATATTATCCGTTTCAATAAAGTTTTCTAGGGTTTTATCATTTATATAATTTCCATCTAATATTATTTCAGCTTTAAATGTAAATTTATCTAAAGATGTAAAACAGTATTCGTTTATAATAGTAATTGAATCAACATTGTTTTCAAAAACTATAGGAGAATAAAGTTTTTTTATTTCTTTTAATTTAAAGCTTTCTTCATATTCTGATGAGAGTATTCCGTTACAACAGAAATCGGCATCGGTTGGGAATTTTCCTTTCAGTCCTCCATAAACTAATTTTTTATTATTAAAACTAAGACTTTGATCTATAAAGTCCCAAATAAATCCACCATGGTAATTATTATATTTTCTTGCTAAATCTGTATATTCTTTTAAGTTACCACAAGAATTTCCCATAGCATGTGAATATTCGCAAAGCATGAAAGGTTTTTTAGGATGTTCAATCAGAAACTTTTCAATATCCTTAGGTTTAGTATACATTTGAGATTCAACAGCACTAATAGCTTCATATTCTGAATCGTAAGATACATTTTCATAATGTATTATTCTATTGCCAAATTTTTTTAATAATTGACTAATTTTTAATAATATTGTTCCATCACTACTTTCGTTTCCACAGGAAAACATGATGATGCTTGGATGGTTTTTATCACGTTGTGCCATATTGTTTGCTCTATCGATTGTACAGGCCTTCCATTCTTTTCTATTATAAGGAATAGCAATAGTATAATCTTTTAACCCATATGCATTAATTGTCGTTCCATGTGATTCAATATTTACTTCGTCTATAACATAAAATCCCATTCTATTACAGAGAGAATAAAATATGTTTTGATTAGGGTAGTGTGATGTTCTAATAGAATCAATATTATTTTCTTTCATTATTAATAAATCTTTTTTTATGTCCGAGAAATCTATAGCTTTTGCTTTATCTTTATTAAATTCATGTCTGTTTACACCATGGAAAATTAGTCTTTTATTATTTAAATAGATTACATTTTTTATTACTTCAATTTTTCTATAGCCAAATTCAAGAGCACATTCATATATACTATTTTTCTCTTCTAATACTAAAAATAATGTATATAGATATGGAGTTTCATGATTATATAACTTAATTTTTTCCATATTGTAATTAAGGCTTATTTGTTCTGCATTATCTATTTCTTTTTTAATAATTAGTTCACCTTTTTTTATTTTATTAATTGAGAAATCTTCTAAATCTATTTTGTCAGATTTAATTTCTGCATTACTTAAAAAGATTGATAATTTGCTATTAGATTTTTTATTAAATTTTAAATTTATTTTTAGATTTCCATCTTCTAAATTAGGTGAGAGTTCTGGATTAACAAATACATCTGAGATGTAAACCTTTGGAAGGAATTCTAGATTTACTGGTCTGAAAATCCCACTTAATCTCCAAAAATCTTGGTCTTCTAACCAACTTCCACTGCAATAATGGGTAACAATGCAACTTATTAAATTTTCTCCAGATTTAAGATATTTATTAATTTTAAATGATGAAGGAGTAAAAGAATCTTCTTTATATCCTACATATTGTTCATTAATAAATAGGGCGAGGGAAGTCTCAACTCCTTCAAAAGTTAAATGAATAATATTTGATTCTATTTCTTCTTTGTTGAGATTTATAGTCTTTTGATAAATAGCAACAAGATTATCGATTTTAGGTACTTGAGGTGGTTTTATATTTTCTTTTGCATCCCAAGGATATTGAGTGTTTGTATATTGTGGTATATCAAAGCCTTGGATTTGTAAATTTGATGGGACTTTAATTTTATCAGGATTGGAAAGTCTTTCTCCTAATAATATGTTTGATGGAACTTCTTGAGGGTTTTTAAAGCATTTAATATTCCATATTCCATTTAAGGAAAGCGTTTTATGAGATGTAAATAAATTGCTATGAGAAGCAATCGTTCCTTCATTAAATTTTGTTAAGTCTTCTAAATAGCTAAAATTGAACATAGTCAGTCCTTTTTAAATCTAATAAATTGGTTTTTCTTAAAAATAGAATATCATAACTAATTACTATATTGTATTATTTGAAACTTAATTTCAATTATATCAGTAATTTAAATACTTTAATATATTTTTGTATAGTAAAATAATAAATATTATACTATCATAAATTGTTAATTCTTTATTAAATTACTCACATATAGAAAAAGTGTGTTATTATATAAGTGTAGTAATAGCAAAATGATAAGGAGGTTTTTTATGGATTTTGATATTAATCAAGTTATGAGAGAGGCTATTAAATTAGCATGGAAATCAAGAGAGCATAATAATCATCCTTTTGGTGCTCTTTTAGTTGATTCGACTGGTAAGATTCTGCTTAAGGCTGAAAATACTGTTGATAAAGATATGGATGTTACATCTCACGCTGAAATGAACTTAATTTCGATGGCAACAAAGAAATATAATAAGGAATTTCTAAAGAACTGTGTTATTGTTTGTAGTGCAGAACCTTGTGCTATGTGTACTGGAGCTATTTATTGGTCAAACATTGGAACTATAATTTATGGAATTAGTTCTCAATGGCTTTATGAAATAAGTGATCCAGAGCATAAAAATTCTTTAAATATTTCTTGTAGAGAAGTTTTAGAAAGTGGTTCTAGAAAAGTGAAGGTAATAGGTCCAGTTCTTGAAGAAGAAGCTAGGGAACCGCATTTTGATTTTTGGAAATTTGACAATTAAAAAGATTTAGGAGTTTTATCATGGTGTTGTGGGTAATTTTGGCTATAGTTTTGATTATTTTGATAGTTTATATTTCTATTTATAATAAAATTATTAAAATGAATAATAGAATTGAAGCATCATTTGCTCAAATTGATGCTCATTTGAAACAAAGATATGATTTAGTACCTAATTTGGTTGAAATCGTTAAAGGTTATGCTAAACATGAGAAAGAAACATTAACAAGTGTTATTGAAGCTAGAAATATGGCTATTGGCGCTAATTCAATAGAAGAGAAAGAAGCTGCAAATAAAACTTTAGCAGGTGCTCTAAAGAGTGTTTTCGCTTTAGCTGAAAGTTACCCAGATTTGAAAGCAAATGAAGGTTTTGTAAAATTGCAAACTCAATTGACTAATATTGAAGAGCAGATATTACAAGCTAGAAAATATTATAATGCTGTAGTTAGAGAATTTAATAATTTAGTAGAAGTATTCCCTTCTTCTATTGTTGCAAATATGATGCATAAAAAGAAAATGAATTATTTAGAAGTTGAAGAAACAGAAAGGAAAAGGGTTGATATAAAATTCTAATGGAGTTTGTATGAAAACTAATAAAAGAATAGTTTTGTTAATCGTTTTTTTATTTGTTTCTATTGTTTCTTTATTTGCAAATTATAGAATTGTAGATTATAAAATAAATGTTAATGTTAATGAAAATTATGTGCTTAATGTAAAAGAAGATTATGTCTTTGAGTTTGATACTCCAAGACATGGGTTTTATAGGGTTATTCCTTATCAGAATTATCCAAATCATAATATTAAAATAAGAAATATTAGGGTAAAAGGTGGTGACTATAGAACTGAAAGATCAGGGGGGCTTTTAACCATAAGAGTTGGAGATCCTGATGAAACAGTTTTAGGAAAAGTTAATTATTCTATTTCCTATGATTATGATATAGGTGTTGATACATATGCTGATTTTGATGAATTTTATTTTAATTTAATTGGTACAATGTGGGATTGTGAAATAAACAATGCTACATTCGTGGTTAATTTTCCAAAGCCAATAGATAAAGATAAAGTCTGGTTAACAGTAGGTAGTGCTAATACAGATAAGGTAAATAATTCTTTAATAACTATATCTAGTGATTTGAAGAGTGTTAGTGGGAATATTAAAAACTTAGATTCAAGAGAAGGGGCTACTTTAAGAAGTGAATTTGAAGATGGTTACTTTGTTGGGGCTAGAGATTATAAAAAAACTATAAACTTAATGAAGTTTGTTTTAGCCATTAGTAATATTCTTCTTATGCTTTTAGGATTTATAATTTTTAGTAAATATGGAAGAGATCAAAAACTAATAGAACAATCAAGATTTGAAGCTCCAAATGGTTTTACGCCCTTATCTTTAGATTATTTTTTTAATGGATTCTTTTCATCAAAAGCTTATTCCGCAAGTTTTATATATTGGGCAGATCAAGGATATATAGATATAAAACAATATGATGAGGATAATATTGTTTTAATTAGAAAAGTTGATTTTTTAGAAATAAAGCAACATAAGAAAAATGATTTAGATTATAAATTGTTTACAGCAATTTTTAGAGGGACCAATATTGGAGATGAAGTTAATTTAGAGAATATTGATAGTGAAGATTTAGGAACTTCTTTAAATAAACTTAAAAAAGCTGGAGAACGAAAATTTGATTCAAGACTTTTAAATGATTCAAAAGCTGCAAAAATGAGAGTATTAATTTTATTATTTGCGTTTATATCAGCAGGTTTATCCTTTTTATTTACTTATTCAGTATCCTCAATCTTTATGCCATTAGGTTTAGTTGGTTCATTCTTCTATATTGTTTTTGCAATTATTTTATTAGCTCCAATAAATTCAAAATGGGCTCTGTTTAAGTGGCCAAAAAGATTTTTTATTATCTTAGCAACCGTTATATTAACAGTCATTTATGGTTTAATGAATTTTATTAATGTTTATTTACTTGATTTAGTAGATTTTAAAGTCAATTTATTTGTATCAGTTATATCATCAATTTCAATGTTAGTTTTAATTTTACTATTCTGTTTAACAGAAAAAAGAAGTGTTTTCACTCAAACTGTTTTAGAACAATTATTAGGCTATATTTCATTTTTGAAATTAGTTGAAGTAGATCAAATAGAAAAGATGATTGAAGATAATCCTCAGTTATATTTTAAACATTTGTCTTATGCTCAAGTATTAGATTTGACTAAGACGTGGGAACATAAATTTGCTAATTTTGAAATTAAACAACCATCTTGGTATATAGCACCAACTTATGGTTTCTATTCATATTATAGAATTAATACAATTTCTAATAGCTTGAATAAATCTTTGAATGTGCCTTTAGCTGAGTATGCAAAAGCTCATTCAAGTCATTCTTCATCAGGTTCTTCATTCTCTGGTTTCTCAGGTTCTGTTGGAGGCGGAGCTGGAGGTGGCGGCGGTGGCGCTTGGTAGACTAATATTTTAAAAAAATAATCCATTTGTTAATAGTTTATTAACAGATGGATATTTTTAATTTTATTTATTTTTTCTTAATTCGTTAATATGTTTTCCAGGATAAACTTTTGTAGGACAAACTCTGCTACAAGCATAATGCTCTTCACATTTCTCTACGCCATTTTTTGAATATGCTATATTTTTTAAGGATTCTTTATCTGTGAAATGGTTGTCTTTTTTTATTTCAGTGTTGATAGCTGCAAGTGCAGCAGGTCCAATAAAACTATTATCAACTACTGGACATGCACTATAACAAGATCCGCATTCGATGCAATTTTCAAATCTTTTCCAACTGAAAATACCATTAGGTTTGATAGACTCTTGTGAGATCTCACTATCTCTTAAATAGTTAGTAATTGGCATTTGGGATATCATTTGTGAAATATCTACTACTAAATCAGATATGATTTTAAAAGAATTTAAAGCTTCAATTGTAATTTTATTATTTTCAAATTCTGATAAGAATGTCATGCAAGCTAGCTTTTCTTTTCCATTAATCAAACAAGCACAAGTCCCACAAGAACCATGATGGCAAGAATGTCTATAAGTTAGGGATGAATCAATATTAAATCGAATTTGTTCTAATGCATCAAGAATTGTAGAATCAGGTGGTAATTCAATTTTAAATTCAGTTAATTTATTATCTCTTTTTATTGATATATTATATAGTTTAGTATTGTTTTCCATGAAAACCTCCTTTGTAAAAAAGTCTATGGTTTGGCAATACTTTTTTATCAGTATTACATTCAATATACTGTCCAAATTTTTCACACACCATATTTGAGACTGTTTCTCCCATGGCTCTTAGGGTTGTAGCTTTTCCTCCCACAATACTTATCATGTTATTAACATTGTCAAACTTTCCATGATCTATTGCTATGAAATCTCTACTGAGATCTCTAACATTTTTATTGTTTGAATAATTGCCATAAAGAGGTCTTGTGGCAACCCAAGCAGTATGATGTTCAAGTTTGTCAAAATTTGGAAACATAGCTTTTCCAGATTTCATAAGAAATTCAATATCTTCTTTTGGTACTTTTACTATATCAGGATTATCTGTAATCCATTGTGTGGTTCCAATAATGCTTAATTGTCTTTGAGGAACTAGAATATCTCCATCACCAGCTTTATGAAGTCGACTAATTACCATGTTAGAAATTCTTTTTTTCATAGCAAGTAAAGTTCCTGGAGAAGGGGTTACATCAAGATTTATATCAGCCATATCAGCAATTTGATTTGCCCAAGCACCTGTAGCATTAATGAATATATCAGCTTTTATAGTTTCAGTTTTATTTGTTAAATGATTTTTTATTTTTACTGATTCAATAAAATTATGCTTTTTATTAAAACCAATAACTTCTGAATATACTCTAATATCAGCATTGTTAGTTTCCATTGCTCCTGCTGCAAAACTAATTACTAATCGATATGGATCAATTGTACCATCTGGTACTAATACGGCAGTTTTAATATTAGGATTTAATTCTTTTTCATAATCTAAAGCAAGTGACGTTGGAATTTCTTTTGCAGGAATTTGCGCATCAAGACAACTAGATATAAATTTTTCTTTATATTGCATATCCTCATCATTTAATGCAACAAACATTCCCATGTTATATTCAATTGCATTAGGAGCGATGTGTCTGAGTATTCTACTTTCTTCCATGCATTCTTGAGCGATATCTTTATCTCCCATAGCATAGCGAGCTCCACAGTGTAATTGTCCATGATGTCTACCTGTTGTTCCACTGGTTAGTTCACCTCTTTCAACTAAGGTAACTTTGAATCCACGTAGACATAAGTCGTACATTGTGGCAATGGCTGTGCCACCACCACCAATGATAAGGATGTGATAATTGTCTTTAGCCATTATTTAACATCTCCTATAAATTGATTTATATAGATTATATCATTAAATAATGGCATATAAAAAATATTATTTTATACTTTGTTTCATTTGAGCAAATTCAGTTAAGATAATAGAATCTGTTTGTGGTGATATTTTATTAACAATTAAAATTACTATAAAGTTTAGAATAAAACCAGGTACGATTTCATACATAACATTTCCTAGTCCTACTTGCTTCCATAATACACAAACAACAGCCCCAGTTATCATACCCAATAATGCTGATTTCCAAGTAGTTTTTTTTGAGAATAGTGCGACAAGTACAACAGGTCCAAATGCAGCTCCAAAACCACCCCAAGCATAAGAAACAAGAGATAAAATGCTACTTCTAGGATTTAAAGCTAATACCATAGCTATTACAGAGATTATTATTACACATAATCTACCAATCCAAATTAATTCTTTTTCACTTGCTTCATGCTTAATAACTTTTTGATAAAAATCTTCTGTTAGTGCTGATGATGAAACTAATAATTGAGAGTCAATTGTGGACATAATTGCAGATAGAATAGCTGCAAGTAATATTCCACCAACCCAAGGATTGAATAAATCACTAATCATATAGATAAACACTTTTTCTGCATCTCCACCAGGAGCTTCTTTATAAATAGATATTCCAATTAATCCTACTAATACAGCACCACAGAGAGATATTATTACCCAAATTGATGCAATTAATGTTGATCTAGACATTTCCTTAACATCTTTAATACTCATAAATCTTGCTAGAATATGAGGTTGTCCAAAATAACCTAAGCCCCAAGCCATAGTAGATATAATTGCAATAACTCCTGCAAACCCTGTTGAAGAATCAAATAATGCCATTGAAATGTTTTTAGCACTTGCTGCTGCAGAAATGGCATCAAAACCACCATTTTTTGTTAAAGCAAAGATTGGTACAATAAGAATTGATATAAACATAAGAGCACCTTGGAAAAGGTCTGTCCAACAAACAGCTAAAAAACCACCTAAGAAAGTATATAATACTATTACTATACAACCACTAATTACAGCAACTTTATAAGGAATGTTAAACATTGATTCAAATAATTTACCAGCACCAGCCATACCGGAGGATGCATAAATTGTAAAGAATATTAAAGTAATTATTGCAGAGATAATTCTTAATAATCCAGTTGGGTCTTTAAATCTATTCTCAAAGAAACTTGAAAGAGTTAATGATTTAGTAGTTTCTGTATATACTCTTAATCTAGGAGCTACTAAAATCCAGTTTAAAACGGTTCCTATAAAAAGTCCTATTGCAATCCAAATTTGCCCAATTCCATATAAAAAAACAGCGCCGGGAAGACCCATAAGTAGCCAACCAGACATATCACTAGCTTGAGCAGATAAAGCAGTAACCCAAACTCCCATTGATCTTCCGCCAAGTAAATAATCTTCTAAATTATTAGTCTTTTTGTAGAAGAAAAAACCGATTGTAAGTAAAAATATTAAATAAATAATAAATGTAATAATAGTTGCAATAGTAGCCATATACTCTCCTAAATATTTTTTTATAGTACAAGATTATGCATAAATATGCAACTATTATGCAGATTATATTATTGTCTTAAGGAATGAACTTATATCCCATTTCTCTAATAGTTCTAATATGATTTGGTTTTTGAGATTTTTCTAAATGATATCTTAATTTTGCAATATGAACATCGACTGTTCTTGTATAAATATTAGAGTCATATCCCCAAACAGCATCATCTGAAAAATAATTTTAAAGTGGATTAGTTCCATCGAATTATTAAAGAATACTTTAGTTATTGTAAACATAAAGTATCACTGATATTGAAATGCAGATAGAGCAAAATAATTTATAATTAAGTTTAATAAAAGTATATGCAGCATTAATTATATGAGGAGCAATTAATTTTAATAAATTATTTATAGTAATCTTCTTAATCTACCTCTTAGTAAAATTTGAGGTAGGTTTTTTTTGTAGATAATATTTTATAATATGTGTAAAATATGTTTATGAAAATATTAATTAGTCCTTCAAAACAGAAACAAAAAATTCCTTATAATTTTGAACCCACAATTCCTATATATCAAGAAAAAGCTGATTACTTAGCTAATAAAATAAAAAAGTTATCAATAAAAAAAATAATTACAGCCTTTAAATGTAACGAGAATATTGCAAAACAAGTATTTGAAGATTATCAAAAATTTAATTTAGAATCTTATCCTGCTTTGTTTTTTTATTCAGGATTACAATATAAGAATATTGGTATAGAGACCTTAGAGGAAAATCAAGTTAAATTCTTATTAGACAATTTATATATAATTGATGCTCTATATGGTATATTAAAGTCTACAGATTTGATAAGTAATTACAGATTAGACTATCATACAAAGTTGTCTTTTTTAAATTATAATTATTATAAAAAGGATTTAGATACTCAAATCAATGAAAGAGTTATTAATTTATGTTCTAAAGAATATTCAAAAAATTTGAATCAAGAAAATTTACTTACTATTAGTTTTTTACAAAATGTTAAAGGACAAATAAAAAGTTATAGTACCCATACTAAAATTGCACGAGGTCAATTTGTAAGATATTTAGCAATTGAAAGGGATAGTTCAATTGATGTATTAAAAGAGTTTAGTTGGAATAATTATTACTTAAAAGAGTCTTTACCCAATGAACTAATTTTCCAAAAAGATTTTTTATGATATTAATTGTTTATAATACATATGGCTTTTAAATAATTTGTTATAATGACTTGAATTATTGTTTATATAAATGAATTATGTTAGAATAAGGAAATTTTATGTTTTAAGGTTTGGGGACATTTATGGATAGGTGTGAGTATTTAAAAAAGATAGTTAAAGAAAGAATCCTCTTGTTAGATGGTGCAATGGGAACGCTTATTCAATCTAAAAATTTATGTAGTAATGATTTTACCACTTCCTATCTTGATGAGAAGAATAAAGAGTTCTTAAACTTTGGTGAACTATTAAATATTAATAGGCCTGATGTGATCTTCGATATTCATAATGATTTTATTAATTGTGGTGCTGATATTATTACGACAAATACGTTCAATGCAAATAGAATTACTTTAAAAGAATATAATTTAGAAGATTATGTACTTGAGCTAAATCAAAGTGCTGTTGAGATTGCAAAAAGTTCAGTAGACTTAGCGGAGAAAGAAGAAAATAGATTTGTTTTTATAGCAGGAAGCATTGGTCCAACAGGTAGAATGTTATCATTTTCTACCGATAGTGATGATGTAACAAAAAGAGAAGAAAGTTTTGAAGACTTTGTATTTGCTTATAAAGAACAATCTTTAGCTTTAATTAATTCTGGATGTGATCTTTTATTGATAGAAACTGTTTTTGATACTTTAGTAGCTAAAGCTGCCTTAGAAGGAATTAGAAGAGCACAAGTAGAAAGTCAAAAAGAATTACCTATTATGGTAAGTGTAACTTTTAGTGATATAAGTGGACATACTTTATCAGGGCAAAGCATTGAAGCCTTTTGTACAACTCTTTCATATTATTCTCTATTTTCTATTGGTATAAATTGTTCTATGGGTGCAAAAGAGATGTTACCGTTGATTGAAAAATTATCAGAAATTTCACCTTTTTATGTTTCTTCTCATCCTAATGCAGGACTTCCTTTAGCTGATGGTAGTTATAGCCAAAGTCCAAAAGAAATGGCTAACTTACTCTTCCCATTATTAAAGATGAGAAAAATAAATATTATTGGTGGTTGTTGTGGTACAAAAACAGAACATATAAAAGCCCTATATGATGTTATTAATCAAGAGGATAATTTTGGTAAAAAAATTTGTTTGCCTAGAGAATTGCCAATTGATAAAAAAGATATTTTTGAATTAGCTGGAATTGATAAATTTGAGGAAAAAGAAAAGCTTATTTTAGTTGGAGAAAGATGTAACGTTGCGGGGTCAAAAAAATTTGCAACTCTTATAGAAAATAATAATTGGGAAGAAGCAACCCAAATAGCAATTTCACAAGCTAGAGGTAAGGCAGATGTAATTGATGTTTGCATGGATGCTTCAATGATAGATTCTCCTTTTGCAATGAAGACTTTTCTAAGATATTTAAATAGTGAACCAATAGTTTCAAGAAAACCTTATATGATTGATTCATCAAATTGGAAAACAATAGAAAGTTCATTTGGAGAATTGCAAGGAAGATGTATTGTAAATTCAATAAGCTTAAAAGAAGGCGAAGAAAAGTTTATTGAGAAGGCAAAAATAATTAATAGCTTTGGACATGCAATAATTGTAATGTTATTTGATGAAAAAGGGCAGGCAACTACATATGAAAGAAAAATTGATATTGCTAAAAGAAGTTATGAGATTTTAATACAAAAGGGAATTAATAAAAATTCAATAATCTTTGATCCAAATATTTTAACAGTTGCAACTGGTATTGAAGAAAGTGATTATTATGCACAAGCTTTTGTTGAAGCTACACGTTGGATAAAACAAAATTTAAGAGGTGCAAGAGTTTGTGGTGGAGTAAGTAACCTATCCTTTGCTTTTAGAGGAAATAATAGCCTAAGAAAAGCAATTCATGTAGTTTTTTTGCATTATGCTACTAAGGCAGGCCTTGATTTAGCAATAATAAACCCAAGCATAAACTTAGATATTAATCAAATTGATGAACAATTGAGAGAAGTTATTGCGAAAGCTCTTTTTGAACCATCTATAGAAAATAGAGAAAAATTAATTGAGTTTGCAACAAAAGAATTAAGTGCAAAAAATACAATAAATAAGAGAAATTCTGATGAAAATAAAATAGAAATTTTAAATCCAAAAGATAGAGTAATTGATGCAATAATTAGTAGTAATAAAAATACTTTAAAAGAGGATTTAACAATTTTACTAGATCAATTAAAAGAAAATGAATCTCCTGTTTCAATAGTTGAAGGACCATTAATGGATGCTATGCAAATAGTAGGAGAACAATTTTCTAAGGGGCAATTATTTTTGCCTCAAGTTGTTAAGAGTGCTCGAATAATGAAAGATGCAGTTGCCATATTGCAACCCGCTATTGAAGATTGGAAACAAAATAACCAAGAAGAAGATGATGATACAAATCTAGATACAGTTGTCTTTGCAACGGTAAAGGGTGATGTTCACGATATTGGTAAAAATATTTGTATTTTAGTTCTAAGATGTAACGGCTTAAATGTAATTGATTTAGGGGTTATGGTGCCTCCTGATAAGATAATTGAAACAGCAATAGAAAATAGGGCAAAATTAATATGTCTCTCTGGTTTGATAACACCTTCTTTAGAAGAAATGGAGAAAGTTTGCAAACTAGCAAAAGAAAAAAGATTGAATACTCCTATAATGGTAGGTGGAGCTACAACAAGTGAAGAACATACAGCTTTAAAATTATCTCCTTTGTATGACTATAGAGTTTTTCACTCTTCAAATGCTTCAGAATTATCTACAATAGCATTAAATATAATTAGAAAAAAAGAAAAATACATAAATGCATTTTCTGATAAATATAAAGAAATTGAGAAAAGAGTAAAAAAAAATTTAAAAGGTATTAAAACAAATACTACAATTTCTTATGAAACTGCTTTTAAAAATAGATTTATTAAAAAATCTATTTCAAAGAAACCAAATAATATTGGTATACACAAATTGGATAATATTGATATAGAAAAATTGATTGAAATGATTAATTGGAAAATGTTTGCATTTAGTTATGGAATTCCAATAAAAAGTGAAGAATATAATAATTTAATCAATGATGCTAAAAATTTTATTAAGAGAGATATTGTTATAAAAACCTTAAAAGATTCTTTAGTGGGTGTTTATGGAATTTTCCCTTGTAAAAGTGATGGTTTAAGTGTAAAAGTAAGTGAAAATTCTGAGTTTGTTTTCGCAAGACAAGAAAGAGAGAAACTCTCTTATTCTTTAGCTGATTTCTGTAATGAGAATGATTATATAGGGATGTACATTGTAAGTGCAGGATTAAAAATAAAAGAATCTAAAGCGCTTTTTGATGAAGGTGAATATTTGATGATAAATCTTATTGCCGCTAGATTAGCTGAAGCTTTATCTCAGTATGTTGGAGATATTTTAGAAAAGGTATGGTCTAAAAATTTATTAAGACCTGCTCCTGGATATCCTTCTTGCCCAAATCATTATCATAAAAAAGTAATTTTTGATTTATTATATGGCGAAAAAAACACAGCTGTTAAATTAAGTGATAATTATATGATGTTACCTGAGGCAAGTATTGCCGCATTAGTATTTGAAGGAAATGATTTAAAATATTTTAATGTTGGTGAGATTAGTAATAAGCAAATTGAAATAATTAGTAATAAATTAAATATTTCAAAAGACGCATTGTTAAAATTAGGAATAAAAGAGAGATAGGAGAGATTAAATGAAAGTAACAGATATCTTAAAAGATTCAAAATCCCCTTTATTTACTTTTGAATTATTACCCCCTTTAAAAGGGCATACAATTGAAGGTATTTTTAAATCAACTGAAAAATTATTAAAATATTCTCCTTCATATATTAATATTACTAATCATCAGAATGAAGTTGTTTATGAAGATGCTGGGGATAATAAAATTATTAGAAAAATTGTAAGAAAAAGACCTGGTACAATTGGTATTGCTGCAGCTTTACAATATAAATTTAATATACCAACCATTCCTCATTTAATTTGTGGTGGGATGAGTGATTTGGAAATAGAAAATACTCTAGTAGAATTAAACTTCTTAGATATTGATAATATATTTGCACTTAGAGGAGATCCTCCAAAGGGAGAAAGAAGATTTATCCCTTGTGAGAACGGGTATGCACACTCATGTGAAATGGTTGACCAAATAAAAAGAATGAATGATGGTATTTATTTGGATAAGAGTATTATTGATCCAATAAAAACTGATTTTTGCATAGGAGTCGCAGGATATCCTGAAAAACATTTTGAAGCAGCAAATTTAGATGTTGATATTATTAATTTGAAGAAAAAACAGGATGCTGGAGCTTCTTATATTGTAACTCAATTGTTTTATGATAATAAAAAATATTTTGATTTTGTTGATAAATGTCGCGCCAATGGTATTACTATTCCAATTATTCCAGGGATCAAACCTATAGCAAGAAAATCACATATAGAAACAATTCCAACAACTTTTTCTGTAGATATTCCAGTTGATTTATATACTCAAATTGATAAAGCAAAATCTAAAGATGAAATAAAAGAAATTGGAATTTGGTGGGGAATTAAACAAGTTAAAGAATTAATTGAACATGGTGTAAAAGGTGTCCATTTTTATACTATTGGTTCAGTTAATAGTGTAGCTAAAATTGTTGAAGAAACTTTTTAGTTTATATTTATCTTATATTTTCTAGAATCTTTTATAGGTATTAGAATATTATTTTCTTTTAACTTTTTTATAACTCTTAGCAGATGTCTATAACTAGTGCCTAACTCTTGTGAAATATGGGTTAAGTTACCACTAAATATGTTATTTGGATATGAATTTTTCAAATAGATAATTAATCTATCTTCTAAGGGTAATAAGATATTTTGTGTAGTTTGAATAGATGAAGAAGTTAATTTTTGTGCTAGAGTTTTTGCTAAATTATTGCTGTATTCAATATTCGTTTTAATAAGTTGTTTACTTTTTTCTAGTGAAATCTTTATACAGGTAATCTCCGAAGTACACAAAACACTGGTTTCAGCAATATTCGAATCACTAAAAGTCTCTAAATCTCCAATTATCCCTGAATTGTTATAGAACCCAAAGCTCATAACTTTACCAGTTTCACTAAGTCTAAATATTTTACAACTCCCAGATAAGATTATATAAACGTTATTTAATTCAAAGCCTTCTTGGCAAATATAAGTATCTTTATTTATTGTTATTATTTTTCCTAATTTTTTTAGCTCTTCAATCATATAAATATTTTAACATTAATTTTTAATATTAAATATTATTTTTTCACACTAATATGACCTTTGTCATATTAGTATTGAAAAAAATAGTTGAAGATAAAATTGAGGTAGATAATTATGTATTATTTTTTGTCAGCATCAGTTGGTTTTATAATTTCAATTATGGTTGCATTAAATGGTAAGCTTACTGAAAGTTTTGGAGTTTATCATGCTACAGTATTAGCTCATGTTTTTGCGCTTATAATTTTATTAGTAATAGTCATTGTACGAAGAGAAAAAATTAAAATAGATGATAAACTTCCCCTTTATTATTTTATTGGTGGTTTTTTAGGAGTCTTAACAACAGTCTTTAATAATTATGCCTTTTCATATTTAGATGTATCAGTATTATTATCACTTTGTTTATTTGGGCAAAGTGTTACTTCTTTAATTTTAGATTTACTGCATGTCTTTAATCATCAAACTAAAAATAATTTTAAGACATATATTGGCCTAGCTTTTTTAAGTCTTGGAATTACAATCATGATAGTGTTTTAGGAGGTAATATGTTTTTAGCAATTATATTTTCAATTTTTTCAGGTGTAACAATTGTTTTATCAAGAACTACAAATGCCCTGCTTTCAACCAAAGTTAATACTTTAGTTAGCACTTTCTATAATTATGTTATAGGTTTGTTTTTTTCTATAATAGCTTTATTGATATTTGCAAAAGGAGAACCTACCTTTTTTAATCATAATAATTATCCTTCTTTTATATATTATCTAGGTGGTCCATTAGGTATATTGGTAGTGTTTTTTTCAGCATATTTAGCAATTAGAATTTCATCCTTAATTATGACAATTTTAATGTTTTTTGGTCAAATTAGTGCTGCAATAATTATAGATTGGATATTAAAAGGTACTTTAGATTATATAAATATTATTGGTGGAATTTTAGTATTTGTTGGGTTATTATTTATTAATCAAAAAGATTGATATATTAATGAATCACATTGTTATTTAATTGGTAATTTAATATACTTAAAATATAAGATTTTTTTGGAGAAAATTGATGTTAAAAAAGTTTTTTTCGTATTATAAACCTTACATTGGTTTATTCGTCTTAGATATTGTTGCGGCAATCATTTTCTCAACAGTATCTATTTTTTTCCCAATAGTAACTAGAAATTTAATAAAAACATATATTCCGAATATGATGTGGAATTATATGATTTTAACTTTTGTTGCTATTTTAGCCATATATGTAATTCAACTGATATGTGACTTTATTAGATTAAAATGGGGCCATATTTTAGGTGTTTATATAGAAACTGATATGAGAAGTGATTTGTTTTCACATTTACAAAAACTTTCATTCAGTTATTATGATCAAACAAAAACTGGTCATATAATGAGTAGGATCACTAATGATTTGTTTCAAATAACTGAGACAGCTCATCACTGCCCAGAAGATATAATTATAAGTAGTATTACAATTATTGGTGGGTTTGTTGCTATGTTTATTTTCAATTGGCAATTGGCTTTTATTACTTTAATTCCTTTCCCTATATTAGCTGTTTATGGAATTATTTCTGGTAAAAAATTGAAATCAAGATTTGATAGGGTTAGAAAAACCTTAGCCGATGTTAATAGTACCGTAGAGAATTCAATTCAAGGAATTAGAGAGGTAAAATCTTTTAATAAAGAAAATTATCAAGAAGAACAATTTGCAAATAGTAATAATGTTTTGATGGATGCTAAAAAAGCACAATATGATGCTATGGCAAAATTCCATTCAATTTTAAATTTTTTGAGAAATTTATGTTATTTATTTCCAATTGTTGGAGGTTCCTTATTAATTTATAAAGGTGTATTACAAACTTATGATTTAATTACATTTGTACTGTTCATAACTGTAATTTTACCTCCAATCGATAGATTAATTAACTTTATGGAACAATTACAACAAGGTATTGTTTGTTTCCAACGTTTTGTTGATGTTATGGAGATTAACCCAGAAATTGAAGATTCTCCTAATTCAAAAGATTTAAATGTTACAAAAGGTATTATTAGATATGAAAATGTAAATTTTGCTTATGATGATGAAACGCCCGTTTTAATAGATATTAATTTAACAATCAAAGGTGGATCAACTATTGCTTTAGTTGGTGAATCAGGAGCTGGAAAAAGTACTTTAGCAAATTTAATACCTAGGTTCTATGAAATAAGTTCAGGTTCTATTTATATTGATAATCAAGATATTAAAACAATTACTCAGTCTTCTTTGCATAAGAGAATTGGCTTTGTTCAACAAAATGTATTCTTGTTTGATGCATCTATTAGGGAAAACTTAAAATATGGTAAAGCTGGTGCTACGGATCAAGAACTTTGGGATGCTTTAAAAGCAGCTAATTTAAGTAAATTTGTTGATTCCTTGCCACATGGTTTAGATACCCAAGTAGGAGAGCATGGTGCTAGATTGTCTGGAGGACAAAAACAAAGATTATCAATTGCAAGAGTTTTCTTAAAGAACCCTCCAATATTAATTTTTGATGAAGCAACTAGTGCTTTGGATAGTGAGAGTGAGCAATTAATTACAGAAGCTTTTGATAGATTAGCAAAAGGAAGGACTTCAATTGTTATTGCTCATAGATTATCTACAGTTAGAAATGCTGACAATATTATTGTAATAGATGATGGAAAAATAATTGAGATGGGTAACCATAAAACTTTAATTGAAAAAAATGGTAAATATACTCATTTATATAACAGTCAAAAATTATAATATTTTTATAAATATATAAATAATAATCACCAAAGTAATTTTTTTGTTTACTTTGGAGATTATATTTTTGCATAATTTTTTTAATTAGCCTTGTAAGAAATAGCCTCGTCCGTTATTTTTTACTTCATATAAAGCATGGTCTAATTTTCTTAATAAGTCTTCAATTTTTATTGTTAAATTGTCACAGCCTAGTCTATTAAATAAGTATCCACCACTAACTGAGAAACTATGGCTTGATTCATCAAATACAACATTTGAAAGAGCTCCTTTTAATTTCTCTAATGCTAAATCAGCATTATGCTTATTCATGTTTGGAACAACTACCATAAATTCATCACCACCAAATCTATAGACATGTTCTTTTCCAAAAATCTTGCATAATTGTTCGGCATAATAGCAGATTACTAAGTCTCCATTTTGATGTCCAAAGGAATCGTTTACTAATTTAAAATGATCAATATCTGTAAATAGGAAGAAACAATGTTCATCACAAAATAAGTAACTATCTTGAATAAGTGCTCTTCTGTTTTTTACACTAGTAAGAGAATCTTTAATTGAAGATTGTCTGAATTCTTCACTAAGGTTTGTTAATTCAATTTGTGTTTTTGTTACATCAACATATAGTTTATATTTGGCAAGTCCAGAAGCAAAGCATAAAATAGAAAAACTTACAAATTTAAATGTGTATGCTATATCAAAATGTCCAATGAACCTTGTCCAAAATAATAGATAAAAGAAACCAGCAATAAAATGGAATAATGCTGCTTGGAATGGAGATTGAAGCGTTAATGTTGTAATTGCTAATACGATAGTACAGTAAATAATACAATCTCCACCATATCTAAAATCTAATCTACTAATTAGTATTGTACATATTATTACTGCAATTACTGTTATTGCTTGAATATCAACAACCCATTTAGATTTTTGATCTTTCTTAAAATAAAAATAAGTAGACGCAAAGAAAAAGAAAAAACAAACTGCTGAATTTATAATATAAAAAATTCTATATTCCATTCTTTCCGGACAATTAAAATATGAAGTAAAAGTTAAAATAAAGTAGCCAAATTGAATTAATCCAAAGACAAGAGTCAAAAGCCTTAAATATTTTATATTAAAATTGTCTATATGTTTTTGAACCTCATTATCCGGGTTTGTAAAGAATAACTCCATTAATAAGCTCCTTTTATTTAAATGTTTTTTTATCATAGAGTGTCCTAAATATTGTAAAAATATTAATGAAAATAGTTGGCAGAAAAAATATTATAAAAAAAATTATATCACCATATTTTTACCACATTTTATATATAAATTAGAATTATCACAAGATAAAAGTGAAATTAAATTTTAAGGATAGAAAAATGAAAAAAAGAATTTTAACAATTATTTTAATGGTATCAGTAGTAGCAGTAGGACTTTTTGCAGGAGTACAACAAAGAGCTTATTATCAAGACGTAACACAATTAGGTTTAAATAGTAATCCTACATATGTTGAATTAGCAGATGGAACTTATAGAAACACAGAAACAAATCAAATAGTATCTGAATCTGAATTGCCTGACTATTGTAGATTAGTTGGTGGAGATGGACAATTCTTAAACCAAAGAAACCAAAATAATGATAATCAATTTAGATCAAGTAGTAATTCAAAGAGACAAAGTTCTAGTAATTCTTCAAGAAGAGTATCTCAATCAAGTAGAAATTTTAGAAATAGATAAGATTTGATAGGATATACTAGTTGAGAGATTTTTCTTTCGACTAGTATTTTTTTTATATGCTATAATACAAATATAAATTGGATTAAGAGAGAAGAAAAATGAAAGATTATACTATCTTATTAGCTGATGATGAAGAAAATATAACTAATGTTTTAAAAGGGTATTTTCAAAAAGAAGGTTATAAAATTATTGTTGCTAATGATGGTAAAGAAGCATTAGAAAAATTTAAATCTGAAAAAATTGATTTAATTATTTTAGATTTAATGATGCCTTATTATTCAGGTGAACAAGTATGTAATATAATCAGGAGAGATTCTAGAGTACCAATAATAATGTTAACAGCAAAAGTTGGTGAAGATAATTTAGTAAAAGGTATTAATTTAGGCGCTGATGATTATATTGAAAAACCTTTTAGTCCAAAAGAAGTTTTAGCAAAAGTAAAAGCGGTAATTAGACGGAGTAAGAACGATATTCTTGTTTCAAAGCCAATTACTTATGGAAATTTAAAATTTGATTTTGAAAAAGAAATTTTATATAAGAATTCAGTAATATTAGATTTAACTCCTACAGAGAGGAAAATAATATTTACTATGGCTAAATCTCCTTCACGAATTTTCTCAAGAGACGATTTAATCACTTATGCATTAAATGATGATTTTGATGGCTTTGATAGAAGCATTGATACATATATAAAAAGTTTAAGAAAAAAAATAGAAGAAGATAGGAAGAAACCTAAATTTATAGTAACAAAACATGGACTAGGGTATAGCTTTGAAACATAAAATAAAAATTAAAAAACAATTGGCTTTAGCTTTTGGAATCTTTTCATTAGTTTTTACTTTATTAATTGCTTTATTATTGAATTTTGCTGTTGGTAAGAGTTTTGATAATTATTTAATTGTTAAGAATCAACAGATGTTAGAAAGTCAATTTAACGAAGAAAGTTCTTCTAGTGTTGTCTTTGGTTCATTAAGATCTAATAGAAGTGTACTTCAAAGAAACAATGCAAATACTTCTGGAATGCATTATCAGTTAAATAGTGTTGAACAAAATTTAAAAAATTCAATTAATTATTATATTTTAATAATAGGAATATTTTCTTTCTTGGTTTCAATTGTTGTTGGGTATTTATTATCAAAAAGAATTTCTAGACCTTTAATGACTCTGAAAGAAGCTACCACAAAGATAGAAAATGGTGACTATGATATAAAATTGAAAAAAAACACCTCTATTGAAGAGATTTCGTTATTAATTGTAGCTTTAGAAAAAATGGCTAATAGGATTAATGAAAATATTGAACACGATAAGAGATTATCACAAGATGTACAGCATGAACTTAGAACTCCGATCACTAATTTAAAGCTTCAAATAGAAGCTATGCTTGATGATGTTTGGGAACTCGATAAGGATAATTTGAATCTTTGTTTAAATGAAATAGAGAGATTAAATAAGATAGTTGATCAACTACATCAATTAGGGATGATCGAAAATGATGATACTATAACAGTTGTAGATTTTAATTTAAAAAAATTGATTGATACTTTAGCTAAAGAACATCATTTAATGTTAGAAAAAAATAAAATGATTTTGATTAATAATATTACGCCTGATGTAAAAATTAAGAATGATGAGAATATTATTAAATCAGCAATTAATAATTTAATTTCAAATGCTATTAGATATAGTGGCGAAAACACAAAAGTAACAATAGATTACAATCAATTTGATTCAAATGATGCTTCTTCTAAGTATTATAAAATAATAGCTGAAAATTTAAATGTTAATAATAGCTATGATATAATCAGTGTTAGTGATAATGGTAAAGGGATTGCCAAAGAAAATCTTGATAAAATCTTTGAGAGATTTTATAGAGTTGATAAATCTCGCTCTAGAAATTTAGGTGGTTCAGGGCTAGGTTTATCTATAGTATATGCTAGTGCAAAAAAATTAGATGGATTTATTTATGTTACTAGTAAAGAAAATGAAGAGACAAGATTTAGTTATATTATAAAAAAATGATATTATTTATTTGATATTTTAATTATTAGAGGCACTTAATTTCTTAGGTGCCTATTTTTTTATTATATTTAGTATAAGAGATAAAAAAAATGTAAAAAAATTTAATTTGTCTTTTTATAAAAAATTGAATAGAATATAAGATACTTTAAATAGGAGGGGTATTATGAAAAATAGAGAATTACATTTACATATTGATGGTTCTTTAAGAGTTGATACAGTATGGGATTTGATGAAAGAACAAAAATTAGATTTAGGCATAAAAAAGAATGAATTATCTAGCATAATGAAAGTCTCTCCCTTTTGTAAAAGTTTAAATGAATATTTAGAAAAATTTAAAATACCTTTAAAAGTTTTACAAACTCCTCAAGCAATTGAAAGAGTAAGTTATGAATTGATAAAAGATTTATCATCTTTAAATATGGATTATTCAGAAGTTAGATTTGCGCCACAATTATCTACTTTAACTAAATACAGTCAAGAAGAAATTTTAAAAGCAGCTATTAATGGAATTGAACAGGCAGAGAGAGAATTGAAGAATTTTAAAGCGGGGTTAATTATTTGCATGATTAGAGGAAAAGATAATGAAGATTTAAATCGAGAATCAATTTCCCTAGTAAAAAAATATTTAGGAAGAACTGTTTGCGCTTTAGATATTGCTGGAGCTGAAGCAATATATCCAACAAGAGATTTTATGCCATTATTATTGGATGCGAAAGCTCAAGGATTACCTCTCACAATACATGCGGGCGAAGCCGGGACTAGAGATGATTTAGATGTTGCTTTAAAAGTTAAAACAGACAGAATTGGCCATGGAATTTTATCAATTAATCATGAAGATATAATAAAAAAACTAATAGATAATAATATTACTTTAGAAGTTTGTGTAAGTAGTAATTTACAAACAAAAGCTGTTGAAAAAATTGAGAATCATCCTATTAGATCCTTATTTGATAAAGGTGTGCATATTGCTCTTTCTTCAGATAATATGACAGTTTCTGATACTAACCTTCAAAAAGAATTTGATTTGTTAAGAGATAAATTAAATTTTAATCAAAAAGAGATAGATAAAATAAAAGAATATACCAATGAAGCTTCTTTCTTAAAATAAAACGATATTTTTATTTAAAATATTGACAAAAAATAATATTAGCAATATCCTCATATCAAGAAAAGTTGATATGAGGATGATATGGATAATAAAGAAATTGCAAATATTTTTAAAGCATTATCAGATGAAAGAAGGATAAAAATTCTTAATTTACTTCAAGATGGTGAGCTTTGTGCATGTAATTTATTAGAGAGATTGGATATGGTTCAATCTGGCTTATCATATCATATGAAAATTCTAGTTGAATCCAATTTAGTTGTATGCCGAAATGAAGGAAAGTGGAGTCATTATAGTCTAAATATGGAAGGAAAAGAATCTGTGAAAAAAATTTTAGATTCTTTGTTTATTAATAACAATACTGAAATAAAGTGTAATTGTAAGAAGTAGAAATTTTTTTTCTGCTAATATATCAAAAAAAATTGATATGAGGTTTTTATGTTTAATTGGTTAGATAATTTAGTAAGTTTTTTTGTTGCAAATGTTTTAAAGATAGATTTGGAAAGTTCTTTAGGTTCAAGTGTTCATTTTTTTATTTATGATGTTATAAAAATTATTATTCTATTAAGTTTTATGATTTTTTTAATTTCATATTTAAGAAGTTATTTTCCCCCAGAAAGAACAAAAAAAATAATTGATAAATTTAGTGGAATTAAAGCTAATATTATGGCATCTCTATTAGGTATTGTAACCCCATTTTGTTCCTGTTCTTCAGTGCCTTTATTCATAGGATTTGTAGAAGCCGGTATTCCAATTGGAGTTACTTTTTCATTTTTAATAACTTCCCCTATAGTTAATGAGGCAGCTTTTGTTATTTTGTTAGCAGCTTTTGGCTGGAAAATTGCTTTGTTATATGTTGCCACTGGTGTTTTTGTTGGAGTAGTTGGTGGTGCGATAATTGGCTTATTTAATAATAGAGACCAAGTTGAAGAATATGTATATAATATAAATGCAACACATCATGAAGTAGAAAAATTAACTCATAAAGAAAGAGTAAATTTTGCACTATCAAATATGAAAGATATAATAAAAAGAGTCTATTTATTTTTATTAATCGGTATTGGTATTGGGGCTATTATTCATGGTTGGGTTCCTGCAAATTTCTTATCAAAATATGCTAGTAAAGATAATCCTTTAGCTTTGTTGGTTGCCGTAATTGCAGGTGTTCCATTATATTCTAATGCATTAGGTACTATTCCTATAGCTCAAGCTTTAATAAATAAAGGTGTTGCAATTGGAACAGCTCTAGCATTTATGATGGCCACAACGGCTTTATCTTTACCTGAAATGGTAATCCTTAGAAAAGTTATAAAACCAAAATTAATTGCAAAATTTATTATTATTACTACTTTAGGAATATTATTTGTTGGCCTTGTCTTTAATTATATTTCACCTTATTTATTAGCATAATTTCTCTTAATTAATTTTAGTCTTTTTATGCTATGATTAATTTGGAGGAGATGGTATGAGAAATGAGGATATTGTAATTATATATGGTAATGATTGTAGTAAAAGTGTTCCCCAATTATTAAAATATATTAAAATTGAAGATCAGATTAAAGATAAAAATGCAAATATTGTAATAAAACCTAATTTGCTTATAGCTCAAGATCCCAGTTTAGGAGCTACTACTCATACTGAGATTGTTGTAGAAATAATTAGGTATTTACAAGAAAGAGGTTTTAAATATATTAAAATTGTTGAATCTTCTTGGATTGGAGCCTCAACTAAACAGTCTTTTAAATATTTTGGATATCCTCAAATTAGTAAAAAATATGAAGTTCCTTTAATTGATGTAAAAGATGATGATTATCAAACAATAATTGAAAATGGCATAAAAGTGGAAATTAGTAAAGAAATTTTTAATTGTGATTTTTTAATTTCAGTTCCAGTATTAAAAGGTCATTGTCAAACAAAGATAACCTGTGCCTTAAAGAATATGAAAGGTTGTATTTCTGATAAAAATAAGAGAATGTTTCATAATTTAGGTTTAATGAAACCTATAGCTACTTTAAATAAGATAAGAGCTGCTGATTTGGTAATTGTCGATTCTTTGAATGGTGATTTAGATTTTGAAGAAGGTGGCAACCCAATTGAAACTAATAGAATCTATGCCTGTAAAGATAGTGTTTTATGTGATGCTTTTGGAGCTTCTCTACTCGGCTATAGTGTTGATGAGGTTGAGTATATAAAATTAGCTCAAAGTTATAGTATTGGAAATTCTGATATTAATAAAGCTAATATTATTAATTTAAATAATCCTGATAGTATCGAATCTTTAAATAATAAGCCAAAAGGAACTGTCGCGCATCTTGCAAAATATATTGAAGCTAATAAAGCCTGTTCCGCTTGTTATGGTAATTTAATACATGCAATAAAAAGACTTAATGATACTAACAAATTGTTTGATTTTGAAAAGGTTTGTATAGGTCAAGGATTTAAAAATGTGGAAGATAAAACTTTGATTGGAGTTGGCTCTTGTACTAGAAAACTTGGAAAATCATTAAAAGGATGCCCTCCAAGTGCAAATGATATGATAAAATTTTTACTTGATAATAGTTAATATTTGATATTTATATATATAGAATATAAAAATATTGTTGCTAAATAAAATAAATTAAAAAAAACTTGTTGGATTAGATTTTTTCCTCTTATAATAAACAAATTATAATAATATTATCATAACTTATTAGTTATCTAAGAGGAGTTTTTTATGAAGAAAAAATTAGTGTTATCTGTTTTAATTGTTGCTTTAACATTATTATCAAGTTGTTCAATGTATGATCATACGAGTGTTACTGTTGTAAATGGAAGTGATGTAAGTCTTACTCAAGTGGGTGTTCAAAATGGTTGCTCAGGTGTTTCAAAAATAGCTGATGGTGTTTTGGGTAATGTTTTAGAGAATGGTGATACCTTAGATCCTGGGGAATCTATAACATTGCCTTTGGTTGCAGTTTTGCATAAAAACACTAATGCAACAGCTGTAGTTGCTTGGGTTAATGATGGAAACGATATTATAACTAGAAATGCTGATTTTACATATACTGAAGGTGCTAGTGTAAAAATTACTTTCAAACTTGGAGAATCAACAAATTCTAATAATCAAGATTTTGAAATTACTAATGGAGAACTTTTAGAACAAGATTATTAATCAATATAAAAAAAGCCAATCTTTTTTGGATTGGCTTTTTTATTTGTTAAAATTTATTGTATTAAAGTTTTTTACCATTGCTTTCTATAATAGATTTATACCAATAAGCAGAATCTTTTAAAATTCTATTTTGTGTTTTATAGTCAACATAGACAATTCCAAATCTAGGGCGATAACCTTCAGCCCATTCAAAATTATCTAATAAAGACCAAAGAAAATATCCTTTAATATCAATTCCTTCTTCTATAGCTTTTTTTAGTTGAAGTAAATATCTATTTAAGTAATCTATTCTTTGTGGATCATGAACTTTACCATCTAAAGAAATAATATCTCCATTAGCCATTCCGTTTTCAGTAATATATATTGGTTTATTATATCTTTCATACAAGAATTTAGGTCCCCAATATAATGCTTCTGGAACAATTTCCCAGTTTAAGTCAGTGTGTTCTTCATTATTAATTAAAGGTTGAACTTTATTCCCCGAATAAATATTTTGGCCTAAAAAATCTATTGGTTGACTAATAAGTTCTAAATCTTCTTTTGTTATTTCAGGAAGAAATTCTTTATACTTAATATAGTACTCCTTTGGATAATCACCTAAAAATACAGGATCCATAAATAGAGATGCACAGAAGTAATAATTTTCATCTAATTCAGGAATTCTAAAATAGTCTTTTCTAGCTTTCTCTATTTCAGTTTCAGTATTGGCAGTTGGTATAGAAGGGGAACTATTAGGAGCAATTCCGATTGATACAGGACCTTTTGCATTTTTTCTAATAGTTTTTACTGCAATGCCATGAGCTTTTAAAGCATTATGTATTACTGTTAGTGAATCTTTATGATTAAGTTTTAACCCTGGTGCGTGTATACCTGCGATATAACCTAAACCACAGAAGCATTGAGGTTCATTTAATGTCATAAAATATTTAACTTTTGAAGAATATTCATTTACAACTAATTTTGTATATTCTTCAAAATAATCAATTATTTTAGGATTTAACCAACCTCCAATTTTATGTAATTCAATAGGTAAGTCCCAATGAAATAGAGTGATGTATGGCTCAATATCATTTTTTAATAATTCATCAATTAAATCATGGTAAAATTTAATACCACTTTTATTAACTTTACCTGTTCCATTAGGTATTAATCTTGGCCAACTAATTGAGAATCGATAGGCTTTAATCCCTATTTCTTTCATTATTTTGACATCTTCTTTAAACTTATTTATATGATCACAAGCAATTAATCCATCATGGTTTTTATATACTTTATCTGGAAATTTGCAAAAATCGTCCCAAATATTTCTACCACGGCCATCTTCAAGGTTTCCCCCCTCAATTTGATAAGAGGAGGTTGCAACCCCCCAAGCAAAGTCTTCTTTAAAATTCATTTTTTTGTCCTCTATATTATTCTTGCTCTGCAAGTTGAATTTCTAAATATTAATTGAGTCTTAATTCTGAAAATTTTTTTTGACTCAATTGGTTTGTTGTTTAATAAATCTTTCATCATTTCAGCGGCTTTTATACCAATCTTTGATCTAAATTGTTTTATTGTAGTTAATGCAGGAGTTGAAATGTGAGCTATTTCAATATCATCAAAACCAATTATTGATATATCATTAGGTACCGAAATGCCTTTCGAAATTAAAGTTTTTTGCAATGTAATAGCTATTCTATCGTGACTTGCAAAAATAGCAGTTGGTAAATTATTTTTATTTTTCTCTATATATAAAGTAGATTTTTCCAATTCTTCTTGAGGTGTGTAGTCTTTACAAAAATCAATAATTTTTTTGTCATAAGTTAAATTGAATTCTTTTATAAAAGCTTTATAAGCTTCAAATCTTTCTATCCCCGCTAATGAGTTTAAAGGAGAACCTAAGTAGCCAATTTTTCTATGACCAAGAGAATAAAGATAGTTTAATGCTTCAAAAGAACCTTCATAATTAGTAGAAAGAATAGTAGGTATTTTTGGATATTTTGCTTCAACAGAAATACATTTTATTCCAATATTATTAATAGCTACTGCCTCTTCTATATCAAGATTGTTAGAGGCAAAGAGCACTCCATCAACATTTCTATATCTACAATGTTCAAGATATCTCATATTTTGATTTGGGAAATTTCTATTGATGAAGATAATATCATAGCCAGATTTTTCCATCTCTGATTTAAATGCTTCAAGTATTTCACTAAAATGAGGATGTACAAGGCCTTGTTTCAAATCTTCTTGGAAGATAACTCCTATAAGCCAAGATTTTTTTGTAACTAAAGCTTGAGCACTTTGAGTAGGCGTATATCCTAATTCTCTAGCAGTTATAAGAATTTTTTCTTTTGTTTTAACATTAACACCTTTGTAACGATTAAATACCTTTGAAACTGTGGCTGCTGAGAATCCACTTTTTTCTGCTACATCATAAATAGTTGCCATTAATGCTCCATTGTTTTAATTCAATCTAATCGAAATCGATTTCTATAAATATAGGTTAACATAAATTAAAAAGAAGTCAAATTCGAAATATAGAAATTTTTTAAATATATGAGAATCTTAAATTAAACGCTTTTATTAAATGTTTTCTTCTATTTTTAACATTTTTTTTTATAATATACAGGGTTTTGAGTCAACTTTTTTTGAAATTATAGTATAATAATGTATTAATTTATTGTAGAAACATGTTTCGAAATATTTTTTAAGCCATTACAATAAATTTATATCTTTTTTTAAAAAATATTTATATATGACTATTTTATGCTATACTACTGTATAATTATACTCATTATAATATTTAAATGTGCTTATTTATTGGAGGATTTAATGAATGATTATTTAACATTAGCAAATTCCAAGACTATTTATTTAATAGTTGCTGCTATTTTGCTTTTTGTTGCCTTTTTTTGTTTTACATTTATTTTCCGGAGTTATCGAGCTGGAGTAAAAATGGGGATGGATAAAACTGTATTAAAAAGAGCAATTACCTCTTCTGCTACTTTTACAGCAATTCCAAGTATTTCTATTTTATTAGGAGTTTTAGCTTTAGGTGGAAATTTAGGGGTTCCTGTTGCTTGGCTTAGGCTTTCTGTTATTGGTAATTTACAATATGAGGCTACTGTAGCTCAGGTAGCTGCTCAAGGAATGGGTAAAACTTTAGATAGCGCTTTATTATCAATGGATGATTTAGTAACTATCTTATTAGTTATGACTGTTGGAATAATCTGGGGATGTTTATTAACAATTTTTACTTTAAAAAAATATTCTAAAAAAATATCAGTAAGTGAAAAAGTTTCAAAAGATTCTTCAAAACCTTCATTTGCGAATATTGCTATGGTAGCAATGTTTATTGGTTTGTGTGCAGCTTTTGTTGGAAATTATTTAGCAGATTTCATTGTAAATGGTATCTATTTACCTGTTTTAACAACAATTGTATCAGCACTTGTAATGGCTATATTCGAATATTTGATTAAAAAGAAAAATCATAAAGTATTGGAATCTTTCTCATTAGCTCTTTCTATGATTATTGCTATGATTGCAACAGTCGGATTTTCAGTAATACTATAGGAGGAGATAATGGAAAATAATAATTTTGATTATGATACATATATTGAAGATACTCATAAATTAGGTAGATTTTTCTTGTCTGTTGGAGTAATTTCTTTATTATTAGCTCCTTTTTTGATTGCATATTTTACAAATGCTCATGTAAATGTAAAAGCTTTCGCAACGTCTATAACAAAAATCTTATTAATATATATTCCATCCTGTGTCGCTGAATATTTAATTTATGTTCCTCTTTTAGGAATTGGAGGGGTATATTTATCTTTCCTTACAGGTAATTTAACAAATTTAAAATTACCTTGCGCTTTTAGTTCAAGAGAAATTGCTCAGACAAAAGCTGGAACACCTGAAGATGAAATAATTATGACATTGTCTATTGCTACTTCTGCTTTAACAACAATGCTTGTAATTGCTATAGGTGTTTTATTAATTGTTCCTTTAACACCTGTGTTACAAAATCCTATTGTTAAACCTGCTTTTGATAATGTTCTTCCTGCTTTATTTGGCGCTTTGGGTTATCAATATTTTATTAAGGATTTAAAATTATCAGCAATTGCTATGGTATCAATGATTTTAATTTGTATTGGTATTCCTTCATTAATTGGGGATACTGGTACTATGATTATTATAATTGGGGGACTTTCAATTGGTATTTCATATTTGTTTTTTAGACGTGTAAATAGGGAGAAAAAATAATGGAAGATAGAGAAGCTTTATATAGTTCAAAATTAGCTAAAATGATTCAATGTGAAACCGTATCAATATTTCAAGTTAGACAAAAAGAAAAATTTGATAAATTTCATGAAGTTTTAAAAGAACTATTTCCAAATGTATTTAGTACTTGTGAAGTGATAGATATTGAAGGATCTTTATTAATTAAATGGAAAAGTAAAAATCCTAAATGTGATCCTGTATTATTTATGAGTCATCAAGATGTTGTTGAGGCTACTGGGGAATGGAAATATCCTCCTTTTAGTGGAGAAATTAAAGAGGGAGTCATTTGGGGTAGAGGGACTGTAGATACTAAAGCCTCTTTATTTTGTATCTTTCAATCAATAGATGAATTAATTAACAGTAATTATGAACCACCCACAGATATTTATATTGCATCTTCTTGTGGAGAAGAAGTCTTAGGGGATGGCGCTCCTAAAACTTGTCAATATTTAAAAGATAGAGGTGTTCACCTAAAATTAGTTATTGATGAAGGTGGTATGATAGTAGAAGCTCCCATGGCTGGTGCAAAAGGTAAATATGCTATGATTGGTAGCTTAGAAAAAAGCACTGGAAATTTAAAATTCATAGCAAGATCTGAAGGCGGACATGCTTCTGCCCCCCCTAAAAATACTCCAATTGTAAGATTAGCAAAGTTTATTTCATATTTAGAAAAACATGATCCAACTAAATCTAAAATGAATGATGTTACTGCAGAAATGTTTACTAGATTAGGAAAGACAACTACTGGGGCTATGGGATTTTTAATGAGACATGCTAGAGGGTTTGCGCCTTTATTGGCATATATTGTTCCTAAAGTAAATACAATGGGTGGTGCTATGTTTAAAACAACAATAGCTTTTACTACTGCAAAAGGTGCTAACGGGTTAAATGTATTACCTGAAGAAGCCTTTGTTACTGCAAACATTAGATATATAAATCATCAAGGGCCAGAAGAAATGATGGCAATATTTGAAAAAATAGCAAAAAAATTTGACATAGAAATTGAAGTATTAAATGATGGCGGGGATTGTCAGGTTGTAGACTATAAGAGTAAGGAATTTAAATTATTAGAAAATGTAATAAAAGAGTTATGGAGTGATGTTATTCCATCCCCTTATACATTGACAGGTGGTACTGATGCAAGGCATTACGCACCTATCTGTGATAATGTATTTAGATTTGCTCCTTTAGAAATTAATCATCAACAATTAGATTCTGTTCACGGATTAAATGAAAATATTTGTACTAACACATTACCTCCTGGAGTAGATTTTTATAAGAGAATTTTAGAGAAATTATAAAATAAAATAAATTTATAGATAAAGGTTATTGTAAGTTATTTACAATAACCTTTTTTGTTGCAAAAGCAACAGACATAAATTATTAAAAATTTTATTCTCTGTTTATAATATCGATAAAGGATGAAATTATGAAAATAAAAAGCAGTGATAATTTATATGATGTAATAACTAGATACCCTCAAACAAAAGAATATTTTATTAATAAAGGAATTAAGCAAGTTGAAAATGATTTAATTTTATCAACATTAGCAAAGAAAATTACAATAGAAACTATTACAAAATCAAAAAAAATTAATACTACCTTATTTATTGATGAATTGAATCAAATATTAAATCAAGAATCAATTGATTTAACTTTATCAAAAGAAGAAAGCAAGGAAGCTGCAACCATAAAATTAGATGGTGTACTTCCTTGCCCAATTCGAATTCCCCTGTTAGAGTCTTTTGATAAATGGCTTAAATTAATGGATTGTGAAAATACTATTAATTATGAGTTGAAAGCAGCTTCAATGGGTGTAGATTGGCTTAAAAATAATATGAAAGAAGAATCTTTATCTGATATCTTTTTATCTGCAGGTTTTGATTTATTCTTTGATGATAAATATATAAACCAATTTAAGAAGAAAAAAATTTTTAAAGACCTGATTTCTTTTGAAAAATATAATTCTGATTTTGACAATGATTATATATCATTGAAAGATCCAAAAGGGGATTATTCAATTCTAGGTGTTGTTCCAGCCGTTTTTTTGATTAATGAAGAAATAATAGATTTTAATGAAGCTCCAAAATCTTGGGAAGAACTTATAAATGGAAAGTTTGAAAACAAAGTAAGTTTACCAGTTGGAGATTTTGATTTATTTAATGCAATTCTTCTCAATATATTTAAAAATTATGGATTTGATGGTGTAAAAAAATTATCAAAAACCTTATTAAAAGGTTTGCATCCAGCTCAAATGGTTAAATCAAATACTTCAAAAGAACAACCTGCAATAACTATAATGCCATATTTCTTTACCAAAATGATAAAGTTTGGAGGTCCAATGAAAGCAATTTGGCCAAAAGATGGTGCAATTATTTCTCCAATATTTATGCTTACAAAAAAAGAAAAAGAGAGTGAATTATTAAAACTTGTTGAATATTTTAGTTCTAAAGAAGTTGGTGAAATTTTTAGTCATAAGGGATTATTTCCGTCAACAAATCCTTATGTTGATAATATGATTCCAAAAGAAAATAAATATATGTGGTTAGGTTGGGATTATATTAATAATACTGATATTGGAAAAACATTAGATATTTGTTTAGCTGCTTTTGAAAATTTTAAGGAGGACTAATAATGAATTTAATTACAATTTCAGGGCCACCCTCATCTGGTAAAACTTCAGTTATTGTTAAAACTATTGATTCTTTAAAACAAAGAAATTTAAAAATTGGAGTTGTTAAATTTGATTGTTTATATACTGATGATGATATAATTTATCAAAAATTAAATATCCCAGTAAAAAAAGGTTTATCAGGTTCTTTATGTCCTGATCATTATTTTGTTTCTAATATTGAAGAAGTTACTCAGTGGGGAGTTAAAAAAAAATTAGATGTTTTAATAACTGAATCAGCGGGATTATGTAATAGATGTTCTCCCTACATTAAAGATATAAAAGCTGTATGTGTTATTGATAATTTATCTGGAATTAATACACCTAAGAAAATAGGTCCTATGTTAAAAGCTGCAGATATTGTAGTTATAACAAAGGGTGATATTGTGTCTCAAGCAGAAAGGGAAGTCTTTGCTTCTAGAGTTAGACAAGTAAATGCAAAAGCTATTGTAATGAATGTAAATGGATTAACAGGACAAGGAGCTTTTGAATTATCAACTTTAATTGCAGATGATATGCAAATAAGTAGTGTAAAGGGCAAAGAATTAAGGTTTTCTATGCCAAGTGCTTTGTGTTCATATTGTTTAGGGAAAAGAAGAATAGGTGATGATTATCAACTTGGAAATGTTAGAAAGATTGATTTGGAGGATAAATGAATAAAAAAGAGTTTTTAAATATAAAAATTAATAAAATTATTGAAGATTATCCTTTTATGGCTGATTTTTATAAAGATTATGAGAACATTTTTATAGATTATAAAAAAAGTACTTATGAAAATATTGATAAAATCAATGATGTTTATGCAGAAGATTTAGCCCTTGATAAAGAGTTGCTTTTAAATAATACATATCAGTTTTTTAATCAAATGTTTGAGTTCTTAGGATTAGAAAAAGAAAAGGTTGAAAATATAACAATTTTGAGGGGATATAATAAAAATAATGAAAAAGAACTATACGATGTAACAATAAATGTTGGAGATATTGTAGCTATAGTTGGTCCTACGGGATCAGGGAAAAGTAGGTTGCTTGCCGATATAGAATGGATTGCAAATAGAGATACTCCTACTAAAAGAAAGATTTTAATTAATGGTGAAATTAGGGATAAGGAATGGAGATATTCATCAACTAATAAATTGGTAGCACAATTATCGCAGAATATGAATTTTGTAATGGATTTGAGTGTTAAAGATTTTTTGGAATTGCATGCTCAAAGTAGATTGGTTGAGAATGTTAATGAAATTGTTGATAAGATTATAATTGAAGCTAATTTGCTTGCTGGAGAAGCATTTGACTCTAATTCTCAAATTACTAGTCTATCCGGAGGCCAGTCAAGAGCATTGATGATTGCTGATACTGCGATTCTATCAAAATCTCCTATTGTTTTAATTGATGAAATTGAAAATGCTGGTATAGATAGAAAAAAGGCTTTAACTCTATTAGTTAAAGAAGAAAAAATTGTTTTAATTGCAACACATGATCCTATTTTAGCTCTAATGGCAAATAAAAGAATTGTAATAAAAAATGGTGGAATAGACAAAATAATTTTGACTTCTGATACTGAGAAAAAAATTCTCGAAGAATTAGAAATCATTGATTTAAAACTTATTAAGCTAAGAAATGAAATAAGGCAAGGGCATAAAATTAATCTTTAAATAATCAAAAATTGAATAGTCTAAAAAAAAAGTTATCATTTAATAAAACATTATAACATGATATAATAAATTAACTTTAGATAATTAGGGGAAGCTAAATGTAAAAACTAGTTGTTATTTTGTAATAATTGGTAGTATATATTTATGACTTTTTATTTAAGTTGTGCTGTTATATATGATAGAGGGTTATAGTTTTTATTAACATAATATATTTATATTTAATACTTTATGACATAGGGGATAAGTGTTGTTATTGTATGTAAATGTATTGTTATTATAATAAATTGCAGTTTTAATTAAAATATTATAGCTCTTGATGTGCTAATATTGTTGTAAATTAGTTTGCTAATTACAAAAAGTGCATTTGATACATCTATATTTTATTGATGTAGAGAGGGGTGTCTTGATGAATCTGTTTTTGTTAATAGGAATTATATTATTCTTTTTTCTTTTGATATCAATTGGTCTGTTTTTTTCCAAACGGATTTATTCTAATGATGATTTTGCAGTAGCAGATCGTCATGTTAGTTCTATTCTTTTATCAGGAACTTTAGCTGCAACAATAATAGGTTCTGTTAATACATTAGGAGTTTATGAAAAGGCTTATGGCCCTGTTGGTCTTTCTTCTACCTGGTATATTTTTTCAATGGTAATAGCTTTATTAGTAATGACAGTAATTGCCCCAAAAATCAGGAAGGTAGAGATAAAAACTGTTTCAGAATACTTTAGAAGACGATATGGTAAAACAGTAGGTTTGGTTATTGCTGTTTATATGATTTTGCCTTTAATTGCTTTAACCCTAGTTCAGTTTATTGCAGGAGCTAGAATTTTATCGATTATATTGAATGTTGATTATAAAATTGCATTAACAATAATTGCTTTAGTAGTAATTACGTATACAGCTCTTGGAGGTCTTAAAGGCCTAGTCGCCTCCGATACCCTTCAGTTTATTTTTATTTTTGTTGGTTTTTTATTGGTTATTCCTTATTCATTTAGAATGAGTAGTAATTTTTCAACTGCAGTTTGTAATGTACCACTTTCAAAAATAAATTTTTTCCAAGGCATTAGCATTTCTACTATTATTGCTTTAATTATTATGTTTATTGCTAATTTTGCTGTTGGACAAGAAGTATCTTCAAAATATTTCTCCATTAAGCATTCTTATCATGTTTCAAAAGCTTTTATAATTACAGGATTTGGGCTTTTTGTATTTGCTTTTTTTCCTTCATTATTAGGTATTGTAACTTTAGCATTAGAGCGTATGGGTAGAATTGATAGTTCTGTTATTTTTGTAGATGGTATCAAATATGGATTACCTCATTTTGTTTTTAATTATATGCCATCATTTATTATCGTATCATTATTTGTTGCTTTATTAGCTGCAACTATGAGTTCTGCAGACTCTTTAATTTTTTCTATAGGGGTAATTTTTGCAAATGATATTTATAGAATATTTATTAATAAAAATGCTAAGGATGCTGAAGTAATAAAAATTTCAAGAATCTTCATAATAGTTGGTGGGGTTGTTTCATATATATTAGCAATATTTTGTAATGTTTCTTTAATCAAGGTGTTTATTTTTGCTATTTCTTTAAGAGCTGCAGGAACCTTTTTCCCTTATGTCTTAGGTTTTGTATGGAAAAAGGCATCTGTAATTGGAGTATTTGGATCTCTATTATTTGGTAGTGCTTCTTATGTATTTTTAGCAATTAAAAATATTTTGCTATTTGGCTTAGAGCCAATTTTAATCGCATTATTTATTAGTTTTGTTGCATTTGTATTATTGAGTAAACTATTCCCCCCAAAGGTTGAATCGGTTGAACTTAGTGTTGAAAATTACATTTTATAATAACTAACTTTATGATTATTTAACCATTTACCTTTGTAATAATATATAACAAAAACTATTGCACTTAATGTCCAAGTAACAGGATATGCTGAGAAAACAACTTTGATATTATTGTAGAATCTTAATACTATTGTAATATAGGTTACTCTAAATACACACCAGAATAATAACATTACTGCCATTGGTATGACTGATTTTCCAGCTCCTCTATAAATTCCAGCCATAGTATGAGACATTGCTAATTGGAAAAAGAAAAATGCTGATATTCTTGCTTTTAAAACCCCAATTTCTATTACTTCTGGATTGTTGGTAAAAAGTAATATTATTTTAGGGGCGAAAATAAAAATAATTATACCTAAAGATTGGGCAAGAATGGTTGCTGATAAAAGTCCAAACTTTGTCCCCTTTCTAACTCTATCAAATTCTCCAGCTCCAATATTTTGGCTTGTGAAGGTAGTCATGGCCATTGCAAAACTTGTAACAGGAATAAAAGCAAAGCCTTGAATTCTCATCATTACACCATTTCCAGCCATAGCAATTGGTCCAAAAATATTAATACTAGATTGAACAAAAACATTAGCAATGGAAATTACTGAATTTTGTATTCCGGATGGGATTCCAACAGCTAAAAATTGTTTTAATATTGGGAGGTCAATTTTGATTTTTTTGAATTGAACTCTGAAAATATCTTTAGTTGTAAATAATATTCTATAGGCTAAAATAGCACTAATTCCTTGACTAATTATAGTTGCAAGCGCAGCCCCTTTGGTTCCTAGATTGAATATAATTACAAATACTAAATCCAATATAATATTTGAAATTGAAGCAATAATTAAGAAATATAAGGGCCTTTTACTATCTCCCATTGCTTGCAATATTCCACTAGCACTATTGAAGAATACTAGAGCGCTAATTCCTAAAAAATAGATTTGTATATAACCCTTAGCATCATCTAATACTGATTCAGGAGTTTGCATTAATTTTAAAATATAAGGTGTTAGAAAATAACCAAGAATTGTAAGAAAAATGCTACTTAAAAATGCAAAAGCAACCGTTGTATGAACTGCTTTTTTAACATTTTCGTAGTCTTTAGCACCAAAAAATTTTGAAATTACTACCCCAACGCCAATAAAAATTCCAGTGAATAATCCTACCAATAAAAAAATTAAAGGACTACAAGAAGTAATAGCGGCTAAAGCTTCTTTACCTACATAGCGTCCAACAATAAGTGTATCAACAACCATATATAACTGTTGAAATAAATTCCCTAGAAAAATAGGAAAAGCAAAAAGAAGAATGTTTTTACTTATCGAACCAGAGGTTAATAATTTTGTATTTGTTTTCATGATTATAATTAAAGTATATCAATTATAATTTATAGTAAAGCGAGTATTTGTAATTTGTTATAACAAAATCCATAAGTTGAAAAAACAACTTATGGACATTGTTTAGTTAGAAATATTTATACAAAAAGAGATATGATAAAGACTATTACAATTGTAGTAATACCCATTACTGCAGTAACCCCTGTTTGACATTTATATGCTTGTTTTGTGTTCATATCACTAAATTGAGATACAACCCAGAAGTATGAATCATTTGCATGTGAAACAGTCATTGAACCTGCACCAATAGCCATAATTACTAATACTTTTGCAATTTCACTATCAAAACCTAATGTGCTCATTAATGGAGCTATCATTGCTGAGGTGACAATCATTGCAACAGTAGAAGCACCCATTGCAGTTTTAAGAAGTGCAGCAATAATAAAAGGCAATAATACCCCAATGTTTAAATGGAGTAATGATCCTGCTAATGCATCAGCAATTGGTAATGTTTTTAAAATAGCTCCAAAAGCTCCACCAGCACCTGTAATTGCAAGAATTCCAGCAGCATTAGTTACACCTTGAGTAACCCAATTTAATTTGTTAGGTCTTTCGGATACAGGAATTAATGTTGTAGCAATTGCAATCCCAATTAATAAAGCAACAACTGGGTTCCCAATGAAACTAAAGAATGTTGCAATATGGCCAGTACCAAAGGGACTAGAAGGGAAATCAGCAATAGATTTGAATGCAATTAAAATAATTGGTACTAAAATTGGAGAAAAAGAATGAAGAGCTGAAGGTAATTTACCATATTTATCTTGTAATTCTTCAACAGTGTTTTCAGGATTTGCATCGATATGTACTTTTGAGGCAACTTTTTTTGCATAAATTAACCCTGAAATTGTTGCAGGAATTGAAACACAAAGACCAATTAAAATAGTTAAACCTAAGTTTGCACTTAAAGTACCTGCCATAGCAATAGGCCCTGGAGTTGGTGGAACTAAACAGTGTGTAGCATATAATCCTGCTGAAAGAGCTGTTGCTAAAATAGCTAAACTTTTATTACTTTGTTCTGCTAAAGCTCTAGCAATTGGGGATAAAATAACGAATCCTGAATCACAGAAAACTGGAATACCAGTTACATAACCTGTTGCTGCCATAGTTAGAGCAGATTTATCTTTTCCTACAATGTGTAGAATTGAGTTTGCCATAGTTAAAGCTGCACCAGTTTTTTCGAGAATAGTACCAATGATTGTTCCTGCTAAGATAACAATACCAATAGAACCTAAGATACTACCAAATCCATTTTTTACAGTATTAATTACTGTAATAGCATCCATTCCACAAAGTAGTCCTACAATTATTGAAATTGTTGTTAAAACTATAAATGGGTGAATTTTTAATTTGCTTATGGCAAGAACCATAGCAATTACTGCAAGAATGATCACTGAGAACATATAAATAGCTGACATTCTTTTCCCTCCTATAAAATCTCGGAATTCTCCGTCTTTTTTATATGCATAATTGCTCTAAAGAAATATGATACAGTAAAGCAATTACAATTATTTAAATTACAAATTTCTAGAATTTTATTTACTCTATAAATACAGGTGTTTTTATGAATATTTAATGAATTAGCCATTGCCTGAATTTTTCCATCATTATTTATATAGGCATCTATTGTTTGATATATCCAATAAGAGTGCATATTATCTAATTCATTTATTAAATCTTCATAATATTTTATAAGCAAATCTCTTGAGTTTATATCAAAAGCAAGTAAAGCCAAATCATCATAATTTGTACAATTATAATATTTTCTATCATGAGGAATACTCATAAATGATTTAGAAATAATTGCTGCAAAACTTAATTCATTTAATTGATGAATCTTGGGGCTAAATACAATTTTACTAATATTTTTTTGATTTAGTGCTGAAATAAAATCATTTGTAGTTAAGCTAGTTTCAAAATCACTTTTTAAAATTAAATAATGTGAAGGGTATTCAATTAATAAATCATTATTACTATTTATTAATTTATTATCTCTTAAGAATTGATATGTCGTATTATATTGTGCTTTTTTTGATTCAAAAGAAAATAAAACTAATTGTAATGGAAATTTAAGAGAAATTCCTAATGCATCGATAGTTTCAAGGAATTCGTTTTCATTATTCTTGGAATATAGAATTTCTGATAGATTAGAACGTAGTTCTGTTCTTCTTTGTTCTTTTTGCATATATGCAGCTTGATCCAAAAAAAGAGAGGTACTAATACTTAAAAGATAAGCTGTTTGTTTAACTTCATCAGGATTGCCAAAAATGCCAATTACTGCTACTGCTTTTCCTTTTTTTATTATTGGTATATTTACCCCTTGCTTTGATCCTTCAAATTTATCTATTTCATTTGGATAAATTAAAATTTCTTTTTTTTCATTAATGGCTTTATATGCTCCAGAGTGAAAAGTTCCAATTCTTTTTTCATCACTACTAGCAATAATAATTCCATTTTCATCCATTAAATTTACTGTGTTAGGCGCAACTATTGAGGCTGTTTTTGCAATTATTTCTTGAGCAATTGCTTTAATATTTTTTGCACTCATAATAAAATAATGTCTCCTGTCGCTACATAATTAGCTTCTATATTTTTTTCTTTTTTTAATTGATTTGTTATTTGTTTACCACTGCAATGTAGAAAATATGTCTTTTTTATTCCAAGACTTAACAATTCTTTGGAAGTTGAAACAATTCTATCTTCATCTACGGCATTTAAATGTACCCCACCAATAACAGTATTTATCTTTTTATCAAACATAGAGTTTACACTTTTGATAATTGATAATATTCCTCTATGAGCACAGCCAACAATTAGAGTTAATCCATCTTCTGTTTCTTTGACTAAGGCAATTTCATCTTTAAAATCATCCTTGGTTAAATTTTTTAAATTACCATTAACAAATCTAGAAGGAATAATTTCGTGATCATAATGTTGTTTAAAGTTTGTAACAATATATAAAGATTCTTCTAATTTATAAACATCAGTGTTAATCTCATTAATATTAATTGATTTATCTTGTAGATATTTTTTATCAAAACCACAACCTAAATATGTGATAGTACTATCGTTTAGTGCATATTTTTCTTTAAAGAAATCTTGTCCAACATAAATATTATCAATTGAATGATTATCTAAAAAGGATAATAATCCGCTACAATGATCATAATGACTATGGGAAAGAATGACTGTTTTAATATCTTTTAAATCAATATTCATTAATCTTGCATTATATTCAAAGATGCCAGTAGATCCCATATCAAATAAATATTTATTATTATCTGTTTCTATTAGTATTGATAGTCCATGTTCAGTTTTAGTAGATAGAAGTTCGCTATGAGTGTTTTCAAGCAAAATAGTACATTTGTCCATATTTATGTTTTTCCCTCGCTGTTAATAATTATTAAACGTAAAAAAGCTTAGAACAATTGTATAAAAGTACGAATTTTTATAAAACTATTTAGACCTTTATATATAGAGGTAAGTTAAAGTTTTTTTGTTATTAAATGAGTTTTTATTTATTATTCTATTGAAGAGCTAGGCGAATAGCACAAGAATATTTTTTTTAGGTATAGTTGATATGTATAATAAACTTAATTGTTTTTAAATGTGCTATTTTATATCTAATAATCTCTCTTTGGAATTTAAAAAGTGATTTTCAATTGCCTGTTGTGCTTCAATAAAATTATTATGATTTAAATTATTTGTTATTTGTAAGTGTTCAACTAAAGATAAATTTAGATTGTTTAAATTTCTATGATAGTAATTAGTATAAAATTTTAATGAATTATAAATTTTTAATAGTTTTTTATTTTTTGAATATTCAATGACTTTTTTATGAAAGTCTTTTTCTGCTTTTAAGTATTCATTAATAAGATTTTCTTTAATACCATTAGAAAAGGCATCAAAGAGGTGAGTCAATTCTTCAATTTTGTAATAATCTGTATTTGTTGAACATAATTTTATTGCAATGCTCTCAATTGCTGCTAAAACATCAAAAGCTTCTAAGATTTCTGTTTTAGAAATTGGTTTTATAAAAAACCCTTTTCTTGGTATATAGGTTAAATAATTTTCCCCTGCAAGTTTATTTAGCGCTGAGTTAATTGGAGTTAAGCTCACATTAAATTTATTTGATAGTTCTAATTTATTTATTTTTCTATTTATTGGAAGTGCATGATTGTCTAATAAATTTTTTATCTCATCATAAATATAATCATTAATATTTCTGTTTTCTATTTTCATCAGTTATTCTCGTTGATTTAGCTCCTTAATTAAATTGTTTTTTGTTGATGCATAAAGGTGATAATGCATTAATTGTGAAGCTCCAAGAGAATCTTTTACAATCAATAATTCCAAAATATTTTTATGATCTTCTAAAATTTTTTCCATAGGTTTTAATAAATCTATTGAGTACATTAAAGGGATATACTTATTTAAAATATCTGAAATTATATTATCTTTTGAACTGTTTATAATTATTGAATGAAATTGATTATCCAAAGTTTTAAATTTAATTTTATCATTTACACTAATAGATAACTTCATGTTTTCTATATTTTCTTTTAATTCTTCAATTTGTTCTTCTGTTATTAATTTCGCAGAGAATTCACAAAGATAAGGTTCAAGTTTACCTCTAATTTCAAATATTGATAATAGATCGTTTTTTGTGAAAATCTTTACTCTACTTCCTCTTCTAGGAATTGTTTGAGTTAATTGCTCACTTGATAATCTACGTAATGCTTGTAGTAAAGGTGTTCTGCTTATCCCTAATTGCTTAGCTAATTTTTCTTGATTTAATTTTTCTCCAGGCTTTAATTCACCAGAGATAATCATATCTTTAATTGCTTTATAAGCTTTTGTTCCTAAATCTTCAAATATTATGTGATTATCATTTTTATTCATTAGAGGGTTTTATCCTAATTTATTTATTAACAATATTTATTGGAGTATTGTTAATGAAGTTTGTAATATTATCAACAGCAATATCCATTAATCGTTGTCTACTTTCTTTTGGTGCCCAAGCAATGTGTGGTGTTATTATACAATTTGGATGAGTACATAATTTATTATCTTGTTTAGGTGGTTCATGAGTTAAAACATCCATAGCAGCACCACTAACCTTTTTACTTTCCAATGCTTGATATAATGCTTCTTCATCAATTAATGCTCCACGGGAGGTATTAATAATCATAACGCCATCTTTAACTTTTGATAAACTATCTTTGTTAATAATTTTTTCAGTTGCTGGAGTTAGTGGGCAATGTAGGGAGATGATATCACTATCTTTTAAGACTGTATCTAAGGATACATATTTAATGCCTTCTTTTTCCCATTCCTCTTTTTTAGATGGATTATATGCAATTACTTTTAAACCAAAGCTTTTTGCAATTAGACTTGTTTGATGTCCTATTTTTCCAAGACCAATAATACCCATAGTTTTTCCATATAATTCAATTAATGGATAATCCCAGAAAGCAAAGTCTATTGAATTTGCCCAAGCTCCTTCTGATACTTTTTTACTATGATGACCAACTCTATGGCAGAGTTCTAATAAAAGGGCAAATACAAACTGAGCTACAGCAGTAGTACTGTATGTTGGAATGTTTGTAACAATTATTCCATGTTTTTTTGCCGATTTTGTATCTACAATATTGTATCCTGTTGCAAGTACTCCTACATATTTTATATTTTTACATTTTTCAAAAGTTTCATTTGTTAAAGGAGTTTTATTTGTTAAAACAATTTGTGCATCTCCAATTCTAGATACAATATCACAAGCTTTTGTTCTATCATATATTATTGTGTCTCCTAAGGCCTTTAAGTCATTCCAGCTTAAATCACCAGGATTTAAAGTATATCCGTCTAATACAACAATTTTCATATAAATTCCTCGATTATTAATATAATATCTTGTTTTATTGTATCAAATTTCTATATTTAGTAAATGTTTTATTATTTAAAAAATTAAGATTATTTAATTTAATAATAGTCTTTGTTATATTTTATATGTCATGATATAATCAAAAAAAAATATTGTTTAATTTAAAAATTGTGATATACTGATAGCGTTAACGAACACGCATAGGAGATAAAATGGATAATAAATTAATCACTAGTGAAATAAAAGAGGGTAAATGTTCTTTAGGTATTGAATTAGGATCAACCAGAATTAAGGCTATATTAATAAATAGTGAAAATGTTCCAATTGCATCAGGTGGCTATGATTGGGAAAATTCTTTAATAGATAATATTTGGACTTATAAGCTTAGTGAAGTTTGGCAAGGTGTTGCAGGCTGTTATAGTGCATTAAAAAAAGATGTTTTATCAAAATATGATGTTGTGTTGACAGATTTAAGAGCAATTGGTTTTAGTGCAATGATGCATGGATATTTAGCTTTTGATAATGATGACAATTTATTAGTTCCATTTAGAACTTGGAGGAATAATATTACTCATGAAGCTAGTGAAAAATTAACAAAGGAATTTAATTTTCCAATTCCTCAAAGATGGAGTGTTGCTCATTTATATCAAGCAATTTTAAATAATGAGCCTCATGTAAAAGATATTGCTAAAATTAATACTCTAGCTGGTTATGTTCATTATTGCTTAACCGATTCCTTTACTTTAGGAATAGGGGATGCTTCAGGTATGTTCCCAATTGATTCAGAAAGTAAAGATTATAATAAAAAAATGTTATCGAAATTTGATAATTTATCTAAAGATTATTCTTGGAAAATTAGTGAAATTCTACCTAAGCCAATGGTTGCTGGTGAGATCGGTGGTTATTTAAGTGAAAAGGGTGTTAAGTTATTAGATGTAGATGGGGATTTAAAATCTAATATTCCTTTTTGCCCTGCTGAAGGTGATGCGGGAACAGGAATGGTTGCAACAAACTCTGTAAAAGCTAGAACTGGTAATGTATCTGCCGGTACAAGTGTTTTTGCAATGATTGTTTTAGAAAAAGAATTATCACAGCTTTATGAGAAACTAGATTTAGTAACAACTCCATCAGGATTGCCTGTTGCTATGGCTCACTCAAATAACTGTAGTGGTGAAATTGATAAATGGATGAAGCTATTTATGCAAGTTATGGATTTAACTGGTGGAAAATTAACAAAACCGCAGTTATATGATGCAATCTTGTTTGAAGCATTAAAAGCAGACCCATCTTGTGATGGTATTTTATCTTATGGATATTTAAGTGGAGAACATATTACTGGATTTACTGAAGGTAGACCCTTAATTGTTAGAAATCCAGATAGTGAATTATCTGTAGGGAATTTAATTAGATCAGAATTATTTACATCACTTTGTGCTTTGAGAACTGGTTTAAATATCTTATTTGAATATGAAAAAGTAAAAGTTGATGAAATTAATGGACATGGTGGTTTCTTTAAAACGGCTGAAGTTGGTCAAAATATTATGTCTGCAGCAACAAACACGCCTTGTTCAGTTTTATCTAGTGCAGGAGAAGGGGGTGCTTGGGGGATTGCAATTTTAGCAGGATTTATTAATAGTGATATGCTTTTAGAAGATTACTTAGAAAAATATGTTTTTGCTAATGCTACAAAAGAAACAATAATGGCTAATGAAAAGGATATTGAAGGATTTAATAAATTCTTTAAAACTTATCATGCCGGATTAGATATTGAAAGAAAAGCTATAGAAATCCTATAACTTTTTGAATATATTTGCTTACCTTATTTAGAAAACATCATTTACACTTAATGTGTAATGGTGTTTTTTTATGGAAGGTTTTCTTTAATAATAATGTTAATTGGAATTGGGCATTTATTTATACTATCCTCTTGCTTTAAAAATAGTATTTTGTACATATCCATAATTGTATTGTATCCTTGAGTTTCAGGAGATTGAGAGATTATAGCACTAATATTGCCATTTAATAATTCTTCTTTATTATCTTCAACTAAGTCAAATCCAATTATATAAGGAGTCTTTGATAATTCTTTTTTTAATACATATTTTGATATTAGCCCAGTTGCATCATTTGTAATAAATATACCATCAATTTTATTATTGTCTTCAAAGAGTGAATCTAAGAATTTGTTAAAGGAAATATTTTTTTCTCTTTTCCAAGTATAGGTTTTTATTGGTAGATTTTTTTGTTTAAAGAAATCAATAAATCCTTGAGCTCTTTGTTGTTGGTTATATGCACTTTCATGCATTTGAAGACAAATAAAATTGTTATTATTGGGAGAGAATAATTGCATTACTCTAGCGCCACACCAACCTGCTTTATATGCTATTTGAATATTTTCAGAAATAGGGGATGCATTAGTAATAGATGAATCAAAAAAAGCATAAGGAATATCTTTTAAACTTTTTACAAAGGAAAATGCTTCTTTTTGAATTACTGGAGCTAATGCTATGGCATCAACGTTTTCATCAAGTAATTGCTTGCCTGCTTCATTCAAGCTATTTTCTTCATCTCTATCAAATTCTTTTATTACCAATGAGATATTAAAGGCTGCGATTTCATCACCAGCTTTTTTTATTCCATTATATATTTTATGCCAGTAACCACTTTCAGAATCTAGTTTTGGGATTAAGATACCAAATTTAAGGTTAGATCCAATTTTTAAATTTCTAGCCATTGCGTTTGGTACATAACCATTTTCTTGAATTATTTTTTCAATTCTTGCTTTTGTTGCTGCAGAAACTCTTCCTCTTTTATGTAAGACTCTATCAACAGTACCGACTGATACACCGGCTTCTTTAGCAATTTCAGCAATTTTCATAATTAGTTCCTTTTTGGTGAATATGAGACAAGATATTCTCTTGTCTCATAGATTATAAGATATATATTATAATAATAAAAGTATTTTATTTTTGGCCATAGTAAGCATTTTTGCCATGCTTTCTTTCATAATGTTTATTGGTTATATGGGAAGGAAGTTGTTTGAAATTAGGGTTCAAATTATTAACCCACATAGCCATTTTTGCGACTTCTTCTAAAACTCTAGCATTGTAAACACTAGCCATAGCATCTTTTCCCCAAGTAAAAGGTCCATGTCCGCCAACTAAAACCATTGGGTTTTCTTTAGCATTAATAGAAGAGCTTGGGTAAGGACCAATATTTAAAATTTCTTGAGCGCTTGATGGATCTTCAAAAGTTTTGAAAATTAAAATACCAGTATTTTTTTCATATCCATTTTCAACTTCTTCTTTTGAAAGAGGTTTTGTACAGATAATAGGATTTGCTAGATGATCTGCATGAGTAGTTCCAAGTAGAGGGATTGACTTCATAGCTTGAGCCCAAGCAGTTGCATACGGGGAGTGGGTATGACAAATCCCATTTATTCCTTTAAAATGTTTATATAACTGAAGATGTGTTTGTGTGTCAGAAGAAGGGTTTAATTTCCCTTCAACCTTTTCACCATTTAAATCGATAACTACCATATCATCAACTTTTAGCTTGTCATAAGAAACGCCAGAAGGTTTAATTGCAAAAACACCTAACTTATCATCAAAAGCAGAAACATTACCCCAAGTGTAAATCGCAAGCCCTTGTTTAGGAATCTCTAAATTTGCTAAATAAGCTTCTTCTTTTATTTTTTTATATTTATCCATAATAAGCCCTATTCCACCTATCTTGTTTTCTAAAACTTGATACAGTGGTTTCATTATTTATTTCTATTAATTCAATATTAACAATTTCTGAATAATATTCTAGGGTTTCTTCATCAATTTGAGTTGAAAAAGAGTTATGATGTCCTGCTCCAGATAAAATCCAACATTCACTAGATGTTATAAAGTTTGGTTCTGGTTTTAATAAAATTCTTGCTACAGGTAAATTTTTAAATTCTTTTTCGGCTTCAATAACTTGAGATTTATTAGAGACAATTCTCATTCTAGTGCCTAAATCAACGATTGAAACGCTAATTCCAGTAGCGGATTTTGAATTAAATACTAATCTTGCAGGATCTTCTTTGTCTCCAATACCTAAAGGATGAACTTCAATGGTAGGTTTGTTTTTAGCAACGGAAGGACAAATTTCTAGCATATGAGCACTTAGGTTAAACATATTATTTTCTTCAAGATTGTAAGTATAATCTTCTAAAAATGTACAACCACCATCTAAATCTTCACCCATAAGTTTTAAGGTTCTAACCATAGCAGCTGTTTTCCAATCTCCTTCACCAGCAAAGCCATAACCCTTAGCCATTAAATGTTGACAAGCTAAACCAGGTAATTGTTTCATTCCGTGTAAATCTTGGAAATTAGTGCAGAAAGCTTCAGCATTATTTTCGATTAAGAATTTTTCTAATGCGACTTCAATTTTTGCCTGTTCTCTTATGTGTTCTAGATTGTATTTTGTTGGTTCAGCAATTACATAATCTTTTTGATATTCTTCCATTAAATTATCAATTTCTGCTTCACTAACATCTTTCATCATTTCAACTAAATCACCAATCCCAAAATAAGGGATGTTCCAACCTAATTTAATATAAGCTTCAACTTTATCACCACAAGTTACAGCAACATCTCTCATGTTGTCTCCAAATCTAACAACATTTAATGATTTACCAGCAGTAGCAGTAACAGCAGCTCTCATCCATTTAGACATTCTTTTTTGGAAAAGAGAAGATTGCCAATGTCCAACAATAACACTTCTATTAATATTCATTCTTGCTGTAATGTAACCAAATTCTCTATCTCCATGAGCACTTTGATTCAAATTCATAAAATCCATATCAATTGTCTCATATGGTAATACTTTATTAAATTGAGTATTAATTTGTAGCATAGGTTTGTTCAAAGCATTTAATCCATTAATCCACATTTTTGCAGGAGAGAAGGTGTGCATCCAACATACAACTCCGGCACAATTGTCATCAAGATTTGCTTCTTTGATTGTTTTTTCAATATTTCTTGAATTGATCAAGATATCTTTGTAAATTAATTTACAAGCTAAATTGTTGCTTGAATTAAGTCCTTCAATAATTTCTTTTGAATGGATTTCAACTTGTTTTAGAGTTTCTTCACCATAAAGGTCTTGAGAACCAGTCAAAAACCAAAAAGTGTAATCTTTAATATGTTTCATAAATTGCTCCTAATTTGCGTTAACGTACACACAGTATATTATAGATATTTTTGATTTGCAACTTTTTTTTCCTTTTTTATTCTCAATTAATTAAAGAAAGATATAGCTAATGCTTCTGTTGATATGATAATTCATTTTATAGAAAATTCTAATAATAGCGGTATTGAACAATCTGAAATCTTGTATGAAACAGAATTTATAAATCGATTATAAAATTAATAGGATTAAATTGTGGCTATAGTAGCTGGAATTAATTGTGGTACTCAAAGTACAAAAGTTGTATGTTATGATTCGGATAGTAAAGTTATAGTTGCTAAAGCTTCTTCTTCTCATGAACTAATCAGTAAAGAAGATGGCACTAAAGAACAAATGGTGTTTTGGTATATTGCTGCTATAAAAGATTATTTTTCTAAACTTACAAAAGAAATAAAGGCAAAACTTTAAGGAATTGGAGTTTTTGGACAACAACAGGGTTTTGTAGCTTTAGATGATAAAAATGAAGTTTTAGTCCCTGTTAAACTTTGGTGTGATACATATACTGTAAACCAATGTAATGAAATAACTGAGATTGTCGGTGGAGAAAAAGAAGCTTTTAAAGATCTTCAAAATTAAGTTTTACCTGGGTATACTGCTTCAAAGATTTTATTCTTAAAAGAAAATCATAAAGAATTATATGATAAATTATCTTGCATTTTATTACCTCATGATTATATTAATTTTTATTTAACGGGGAACCTTACAATGGAAGATGGTGATGCAAGTGGCACAGCATTATTTGATGTAAAAAATAGAAAATGGTCTAAGAAAATATTAAAAGCAATAGTTGAACAAAAAGATTTATTAGTGTGTTTACCTAGAGTTATTAAATGTATCAGTTAATGAATTAGATTCTTTAGCTTCTTACGCAAATATGAATATATATTCTTCTTTATTTCAATGGGGAGAGAGTTCCTAATTATTCACATGGAGAAGCAGTTATTTTAGGAATGAATACTACAAACACTTCAAGAGAGAATATTTTTAGAGCTGTATTGGAAAGTGCTGCTTTTGGCGGAGCTATTCAAGTATTAAGCTTATTGAAGAAGATTAGTATAGATGAATGTGCTTTAGAACATTGTGAGATGAATATAATTGGTAGATATTATTCTAATATTGAGAATAATGAAAAATATCAAAAATATGATTTAGCTCTCAGTCCAATTTTTAAATAAATTATGTAAATTTATTTTAATATTTTAATTATAAAATTTAATTTTAATGATTAAAGAAATATTAAATAATTATTAGAATTGAATGCAAAAGTTAGTTTATATTGGTAAATAAACAAAAAAGACTACTTAATTTGAATATATTTTGTTATAATAAAAATAATTTAAAATTTAAGGGTGATTTACTATGTGCGGGATAGTTGGATTTTGTTCAAATGGGGAGAAGGGTTTAGATGCATCAAACATCTTATTAGATTGTTTATCTAAACTAGAGTATAGAGGATATGATTCTGCTGGTATTGCTTTATTAAATAATAAAGAATTACAAATTAGAAAGGCTAAGGGAAGATTATCAAATTTAGAAAAATTAGTTAAAGAAAAACCTATTCATGGCTCAGTTGGTATTGGTCATACTAGATGGGCAACTCATGGAGAACCTAGTGATGTAAATTCCCATCCCCATACGGATGTTAGTAATGATATTGCTATTGTTCATAATGGTATTATTGAAAATCATGTAAAATTGAGAGCTTGGTTAGAAAAACATAATGTTAAGTTTAGAAGTGAAACTGATACAGAATGTATAGCTCATTTAATAGACTTTCATTATAATGACGATTTATTATTAGCTGTTTCAGAAGCCTTAAAAAGAGTTGAAGGCTCTTATGCTTTAGCTGTTGTTTGTAAAAATGAACCAAATTCAATTGTTGTTGCAAGAAAAGACTGTCCTTTAATAATTGGTAGAGCTGAAGAATATAATTTGTTAGCTTCTGATGTTACTCCATTATTAGAATATACTAGAGAAGTTCAATATCTTGAAGATAATCAAATTGCAAAAATAACAGCTGATGAAGTTCAAATATATGATTATGAAGGTAATTTAATAGATGTAGAAATTTCTCATGTTGATTGGGATATGCAATCAGCTCAAAAAAATGGTTATGAACATTTCATGCTTAAAGAAATCTTTGAACAACCATATGCTCTTGAACAAACTTTTAAGGCTAGAGTTTATGGTGGTAAATTAGATTTAGGCAAAATTGATGAAGCAGTCAAGAATGCTAAAAAAGTAGTCATTATTGGTTGTGGAACAGCATATCATGCTGGAGTTGTAGCAAAATATGCTATCGAGCATTATTCTAGAATTCCTGTTGAGGTTGATGTAGCTTCCGAATTTAGATATAGAGATCCAATAATTAATAAAGATGATTTGTGTATTGTAATATCTCAATCTGGAGAAACAGCTGATACTCTACAAGCTATGAGAATCTTAAAGAAAAAAGGTATAAATATTATAGCAATAACCAATGTAGTTGGTTCAACTGTTTCAAGAGAAGCTGATTATGTAATGTATACTCAAGCTGGACCTGAGATAGCTGTTGCCTCTACTAAGGCTTTTACAACTCAATTAATGTGTGTTTTCTTATTAACTTGTGCTTTAACAAAAGATGAGAATGTTGCAAAGAAATTAATGAGTGAATTAGAAACTTTACCTAGCAAAGCTCAATTAATTACAGAAAGACAAGAAGAAATTCAACGTTTTGCTGCAAGACAGTTTAATAAAACAAAAGTATTTTATTTTGGCAGACAAAGTGATTTCGCAATATCTTTAGAATCTGCTTTGAAATTAAAAGAAATAAACTATACACACTCAGAAGCTTTTGCTGCTGGAGAATTAAAACATGGACCGATAGCTTTACTTGATGAAGATACTTTAGTAGTTGCTTCCTGTTGTAATTCAAAACTTTATGACAAAATGGATTCTAACATAAAAGAAGTAAAAGCTCGGGGAGCAAAGGTTTTAGCGATAACATTTGAAGGAAATGATGTTTTTGATAAAGTTGCGGATGAAGTATTCCAAATTCCAAAAACAGATTCATATCTTTCTCCTATGTTAAGTGTAATCGTAACTCAGTTATATGCTTATTATTGTTCAATTAACAGAGGAAATGATCCTGACCATCCAAGGAATCTAGCAAAAAGCGTTACAGTAGAATAGTAAAAAATGATGAAAAATGATTTTATTTGTTTCTTCAGATTTATGATGATATAATTGTTATATATTTTTAAAAAGTTATGGAGGCGTTTTTTTGTTTTTGATTAGTGATAAAGAAAAAGAACAAATTGAATCGTTTCCTATTGCAATTAGCCTTGCACAAATTATTGATGAAAAATTAGAATATTTTTTAGTTTCTGATGGGTTTTGTAATTTATTTCGAATTGATAGAGAAACGGCTATCTCAGAATTAAATAATAAAGAGTATTCAAAATTTGATAAATTTGATGAAGTTTGGGTTAGAGATGTTGAAAGTAATTTTATTAAAGGGCATTTAGATAAATATAATATTATTTGTAGAACAAAATTATATGATAATAAAGAATATCTAATTGTTAATATAAATGCAGAGAAGAAAATAATTGATGGCAAAGTCTTTGTTTATTTTTCTTATTCTGATATCTCTAATAGTTATGTACAAGAAACAAAAGTATATAAAATCTTTCAAGAACAAAGAACAAAAATTGCAGAAGAAAGTCCAAATGCTATTATTGTAATAGCAAAGAAGGATTATAGGATTTTATATTTAAATCGAGTTGCTAAAACTATGTTTAGAGCTTCTTCAACATTAGCAGATAATTTTAAATGTTATAATTTAGTAAAAAATGCAGATAAGCCGTGTGATTATTGTCCTATTATATCTAATAAGGATTCGGATTCTTTCTTTTTTCAAAAATTTATTGAATTAGATAAAGAATTCAAAATACATTTTGCTGAAACTGTTTGGGATAATGAAGAAGCTTATATTGAATATTTAATAGATGAAACAGAGCAAAAGAGAAATCAGAGGTTATTTAATTTATATAAAGATTTAATTGAGCATAGAAAGAATACTGATTCTGAAATTGGTGCCTTGTATTGTTTTGATTTAGTAACTCAAAAAATTGTTTTTTATTTTACAAATGCTTCAAAATATAATTTTGATGGTAAGACTTTTGATGAAGTAGTTACATATTATTATCCATATATTGTAGGTGATGAGGATAGAAAAAAATTTAAAGATTATTTTAAATTTGAAAAAATTAAAGCTCATTATTTTAATCAAAAATCTTCTCAAGTGGAATATCATCAAAAAGTTGGAGATAGTATTATTTACATGAGAGCAAATTATAATTTTTTAGTTGATCCCATCTCAAAAAACCCTTTAGTTGTTATAAATATTTTAAATGTTACAGATAGAATAGAAATGGAAAAAATGCTCAAGGCGATTGTTTCTTATCAAAATGAATTTGTAATGAGACAAGATAAAACCACTGAAACATGTATTGTTTATTCACGTGGTAAAACTTTTTTAGGATTTCCAAAAGGATATAGTAGATATACTTATAAAGAATTAGAAAATTGTATTCATGATAAAGCTAAAATAATAGGTACATCTGGAGAAAAACGCTTGAAAACTTTTAGAGAGCGAGAAGCTTTAATAGAGGATAAGCCTTATTCAGTAGTTTATAAAATAAAAGTTGATAATGAAATTTATTATAAAAGAAGTTTAGCTTTTAGAGATGCTGATGGAGATTTATTTACTGTTGTATATGATATTACAGATATGACTAAAGAATCTGAAAAGAAAAATGAAAGATTAAAACAAGTCAATAATAAACTTTTCCTAGCTCAGAGAGAAACTTCAATTGCTAATAAATCAAAATCAGAATTTCTATCTAGAATGAGTCATGATATGAGAACACCTCTAGGTGCTGTTATTAGTTTGTCAGATTTTGGTATAAGTGAGTGTGAAGATAATACCTTTATAGAATACTTCCAACAAATTAAAGAAAATGGTAATTATTTATTATCATTGGTTAATGATATTTTAGATTATCAACAAATTGAAAGAAATCAAATTGTGTTAGAAGAAAAAATTTTTCATGTTGGCTATGCCTCTGAAGCAATTAAAAAAATTGTTATCCAAAGAGCAAGAGAAAAAAACATTTCTTTTATTATTGATAAAGAAAAAGCTATTAATTATAAATATGTAATTGTTGATGCAAAAAGAATTAAACAGGTTCTAGTTAATGTATTAAATAATGCTATAAAATATACTAATCCAGGTGGATTTGTTAAATGGGCTGTAACTGTTGAAAAAAATAGTAATGGTTTATTTGTGATACATACAATTTCTGACAATGGTGTTGGAATGAGTAAAGAGTTTCAGAAACGTATGTTTGAACCTTTTGCAAAAGAGATGAACTCTTTATCTGTAACTGAAGGAGGTTCAGGGTTAGGGTTAGTTATTGTAAAAAGAATTGTGGATGCTATGAATGGTTCTATAAAACGTGAATCTGAAATAGGTAAAGGTACTACTTTTATAATTAAGATACCAATAAGAATACCAACAGATAAAGAATTAGAAAATCATCTAAAGTCTTTAGAAGATATCAAATTAATATTTGATTTTAATTCTGTAAAAGTTCTTGTTTGTGAAGATATTAAAATAAATCAAATCATAATCAAAAAGATTTTAGAGTCTAATGGAATTATTGTTACAATTGCTAATGATGGTTTAGAGGGACTAAATTTAGTAAAAACTAATCATTATGATGTTGTGTTAATGGATATTAGTATGCCAAAAATGAGTGGTATTGAAGTAACAAAAAATATAAGAAAATTTAATAAGGCTTTACCAATTATTGCATTAAGTGCAAATGTTTTCTCTAATGATATTGATAGATGTTTACAAGCCGGAATGAATGCATATCTTTCAAAACCAATAAATCAAGAGGAACTGTTTATAACAATTTCTAAATTATTAGAAAATAATTAAATCTTGTTTTTTATTGGGTGTTTAATTCTAATAAATATATTGTGTATAATTTTCAATATGTTATAATAATTTTCAATGGAGAAGTTATGAAAAAAGTGATTAAGAATGAGTTAACCGCTCAGGATATAGAATTATTATATGAAACTGTTCGTATTGCTCATGAGGCAGTAGAAAGAGGTTGTCATCCTTTTGGAGCGTTATTAGCTGATAAAGATGGAAATATTTTAATTGAAATTGGTAATAATAAAGATGCCAGTCCATGTTTACATGCTGAGACTTCAGTTATGATTGAAGCAGGTAAAAAATATAGCCCAGAATTTTTAAGTACATGTAGTTTATATACTAATTTTGAACCTTGCGTTATGTGCACAGGTGCAGTTTATTGGACCAATGTTGGTAGAATAGTATTTGGTCTAACTGAAGCTGAATTATTGAAACAAACAGGAAATCATGAAGAAAACCCTACCTTTGACTTGCCTTGTGATGAAGTTTTAGAACATGGTCAAAGAGAAATGATTGTTTGCGGTCCTACAAGTGATGAGAAATTAAAAGAAGCTATTTTAAAGGACCATTTAAGTTTTTGGAATTAAAAAGTTAAAACTTTTTATATCATACATATGAGGAGAGAAAAATGAAAAAAATTTTTATTTTTAGTTTAATGTTAGTTGCTCTATCAACATCTTTGTTTGCTCAAGGTGGAAGTGAAGAACCAGTAGCTAAAGATTCAGGAATGGTTAAGGTTGCATTAATTGTTTAAAATACAGTTGATGATAAAGGCTGGTGTCAAGCAATGCATGATGGTATTCTTGGTGCTCAAAAACAATTACCAGGTGTAATTGAATACAGCTATAGTGGAAAAATGAAACCTGTAGATGCAGGTTCTGCTGCAAGACAATATGTTGCTGATGGTTATGATATTATTATTGGTCATGGTGCTCAATATAAGAACTTAATCTTAGAAATGGCTGATGAATATCCAGATGTAACTTTTGCTTTTGGAACAAGTTCAGAAATTGGTCCAGACAACGTTGTAACATATATGCCAGAAAGTGAAGAAACAGGTTATTTATCAGGTATTATTGCTGCTACAGTTTCTAACAAACAAGTATTAGGTGTTGTTGGTCCTGTAGATGGTGGAGACTCAGCTCGTTATAATAGAGGTTTCGTATTAGGTGCTAAGAGTGTTAATCCTAATGTTAAGATTATGGTTGCTCACACTGGTTCTTTCTCAGACTATATTAAAGCAGGTCAAGTTGCTCAATCACAAATTAAAGCTGGTGTAGATGTATTAACTGGATCATCACAACAAGCTTTAGGTGCTTTAAGAGCTACAGCAGACTATCCAAATGATGATATTTGGTGGGTTGGACAAGATTTAGCACAATTAGGTATGGAAGAAGGTCAAATGAAATGTTTAGCTGCTTCTTCATATGATTATGCACCAGTAATAGTTTCATTAGTAGAAAATGTACAAAATGGAGTTAAGGGTGGTTATTGTGTACCTATGAATTTCTCTAATGGTGGATTTATTTTCGGATTTAATGATGCATTGAAAGATGTTTATGGTGCAGATTTAGTTTCAACTATTAATGCACAAATTGAAAAATTTGTTCAAAATCCAAATTCAGTAGATTGGAAGAGTGTAGATTATTCTCAATTATAAGATAAATTAATGAAGGACATCTTTTTTATATAGTAATATATAAGGATGTCCTTTTTATAAGGTAAAATATGGATAAAATTACTAGTCTCCGAATGGAAAATATAACCAAAACTTTTCCTGGTATGAAGGCCTTAGATAAAGTTACCATTGAAGTTAAGGAAGGTGAAATTTTTGCTTTAGTAGGTGAAAATGGTGCTGGTAAAACTACTTTAATGAATGTTCTAATGGGGCTATATCAATGTGACGATGGTTGTATAATTCTTAATGGACAAAAAGTATGTTTTTCTTCACCTAATGATTCTTTCAAATGTGGTATCGGTATGGTTCACCAACGATATATGTTAGTCCCTAATTTAACAGTTAAAGAAAATATTGCTTTAGGCATGAAAAAAGCTTGGCATAAAGTAAAACTTGATATGGATTTTGTTGTTGAAAAAATCAAGGAAATTGGGGATAAATATGATTTAGTTATTGATCCTGATGCATATATTTGGCAATTATCAGTTGGAGAACAACAAAAAGTTGAGCTTGTTAAAACATTGTGTTTAGGTGCAAAATTCTTAATTCTTGATGAACCTACTAGTGCTTTAACGCCTCAAGAAATTGATGAATTGATTCAATTACTTAAGACTATGAATAAAAAACTTCCAATGATTTTTATTTCTCATAAGCTTAAGGAAGTAAAAGAATTATCACATAAATTAGCTATTTTAAGACATGGTAAAATTGTTTTTGCCGGAAATACTGATGATTATAGTTCTTCTGATATTGCTGCATTAATGACAGGACATGAAGTAAAAATGCCTGAAAATACAACACGAAAAGAATTTAGTGACGAAGAATATGCCTTAGAATTAAAACATGTAGATGTAAAAAGCATTAGAGGTTTCTTAGCATTAAATGATTTGAATTTGAAAATTAGATCAGGTGAAATAATGGGTCTAGCTGGTGTTTCTGGGAATGGACAATTGGAATTAGCTCAAATAATTAATGGTCTAAGAAAAGTTAATAAGGGTGAAATCCTATTTTTTAATGATCATATTGAAAATTTAAATCCTGTAAATATTATTAAAAAAGGGATGGGGTATATACCTGAAGATAGAAACACCGAAGGGATTGTTCCTTCCTTTTCTATAAAAGAGAATTTAGTTTTAAAAGATATTGAAGATGAAAGATTTTCAAATCATAAAATAATTAAAAATAAAGTAATAAACAGTAATGCAGAAAAGTTAAGAGAACAATTTGATATTCGTTGTGTAAATACTTCTTTAAGTGCTGGTGCATTATCAGGTGGAAATATTCAAAAAGTTATTCTTGCTAGAGAAATTGCACGAAAACCAAAGTTTTTAATTGCTGTATATCCTACAAGAGGTTTAGATATGGGAGCCGCTCAATTTATTCATTCAAAATTACTTGAGATGAGAGAAAATGGAGTAGGTATTTTATTAATTAGTGAAGAATTAGATGAAATAATGAATCTTTCAGATAATATTGCAGTAATTTTTAAAGGTCATATTCAAAAAGTATTACCTGCAAAAACAGCAACAAGGAGAGCTATTGGTATGTTAATGGCAGGAGTAAGTGATGAATAAACAATTTAAAGTATTATATAAAACATCAATCATGTTAATTGCCATAATTGCAACTTTACTAATTGGTTCAATTATTTTAGTAACAATTGATGCAAATGTTTTTAAAACCTATTTGGTTATTTTAACTGAGCCATTAAAGAATAAAATTCAATTAACTGAAGTTATAATTAGGGCAATACCTCTATCAATTATTGCTTTAGGTATTACAGTAGCTTATCGTTCTGGTATTATTAATATTGGTGCTGAAGGACAAATGGCTATTGGAATTTTAACAGCTACAGCAGCAGCTTTAACTCTATATGATATTCCTAGACCATTTAATATTTTCATTATTGTAATAGCGGGTATGTTTGGTGGTGCTTTATGGGGCTTTATTCCGGGTATTTTAAAAGCAAAGTTGAAAGTTAGTGAATTATTATCTACGGTAATGTTAAACTATATAGCAGCGCAATTATATACTTTTTTCTTGAGAGGACCCATGATTGATCCAGCTGAATTAACTATGGGTAGTGGTACTCCACAATCAATGAGACTAGATAAAGCTGTTTGGTTAAATAGATTAATCAAAGGAACAAGATTGCATTCAGGTATATTTTTTGTTTTTGTATTAGCTATCCTAATTTATATATTATTATGGAAAACTTCTTTTGGTTATAAATTAAGAGCTGCAGGGGCAAGTGAGAAGGCTGCAAGATATGGTGGAATTAAGGTTGCATTCTTTGTAACAATTTCAATGGTAATTTCTGGCGCATTTGCTGGTATTGCAGGTAGTGTTGAAATTTTAGGGGTTCACCATAGAGCCATTGAAGGGATAACTAGTGGTTATGGATTTTCTGGTTTGGTTGTAGCTTTATTTGGAGGTCTTCATCCGGCGGGTATTCTTCCTGCATCCTTCTTCTTTGGATTATTATTAGTTGGTTCTGATATGACTCAAAGAATAGTTGGTGTTCCTGCAAATATGGTTCAAGTTTTAGAGGGTATTATCATTTTAGTTATAGTTGCAGCTCAACAGGTTATGAATGATAAATATTTAATGGATAAGATTTGGAAAAAAATCAATAAGAAGGAGGCTAAGTAATGGATTTTGTAGTAAATATATTAGCCTTAGGCATTCCCTTTAGTGTCGCATTATTATTGGCAAGTATTGGTGAGATGTTTAACCAAAGATCGGGTATTTTTAATCTTGGTTGTGAAGGAATTATGGCTATGGGAGCCTTTATTGGAATGCTTGTGCCTTATTCTGTTGGTCATGGCGGGGGTACTCCTGGTATATATAATTTATTAGGGATTTTAGCTGGAACTGGATTAGGAGCATTATTAGGTCTTTTATTTGGGGTTGTAGTAATTACTTTTAAGGCTAAACAAGGTATTGCTGGTATTGGTTTACAATTGTTCTGTGTTGGAGCAGCTGGTACATTATTTAGACACTTTGTTGGAGGTACTCAAAGTATTCCTGGTATTGGCAATTTAAATATCCCAGTGTTATCAAATATTCCAATTTTAGGCCCAATTTTATTCTCTCATAATATTTTGGTATATGTAGCATTTTTATTTGTACCATTATCTGTTTATGTATTATTTAAAACCCCTTGGGGATTAAGAGTTAGAGCTGTTGGAACGTTCCCACGAGCTGCAGATAGTTTGGGTATTAATGTTAATAGAGTTAGATTTCAAGCTTTAGCAGTTGGTGGAGCTTTTGCAGGTTTAGCAGGTGCTTATTTATCATTATGCCAAGCAAAGATGTTCAGTGATGAAATGATTGCTGGTAGAGGATTTATAGCTGTAGCACTTGTATATTTTGGGCATTGGGATCCTGTTAAAATAATGTGGGGTGCTCTATTATTCTCTTTAGCACAAAGTTTCCAATTGGCAATCCAAGGTCAAGGAATCAATTTCCCTTATGAATTTGCAGTTATGTTACCATATATTCTAGTAATATTAACTCTAGCTTTCTCAAGAGATAAGAAAAAGCAGGAACCTGCTGCATTAGGTGTTCCTTTTGATAGAGAAAAGAGAACTTAGTTCTTTGTAATAAAAATATTAGCCATTTGATTTAAAATCATTTGGCTGTTTTTTTATAAATACAACCAAATATCTAATCTAAAAATAGAATTTTCAGTTGTATAAATCATATTACCATAATAAGAAGTAATTATATGTTCGATAATTTTTAAACCTAATCCATGATTCTGTGTATCTTTTTTTGTACTTATTAATTTATTGTTTGATGTTTTCAGATATTGTTCATTATAAGAGTTCTTAACTGAGATTAATATTGAGTTTTCATCTTGTTTTATACTTATATCAATAAATCTATTTTCAGATTTAATAGTAGCTTCAATTGCATTATCGATAGTATTCGATATTATGATACATATATCAGAGGTAATCGTTTCATCTAAAATATTATAAATAATTGTAAATTTATTAAGAATTTTTTCTTTTTCTAATATTGATTTATAATGGTTTAAGATTGAATTAAGCATATGACTCTTTGAGTATTTGATAAAATTTTGAATTGGAACTTTTTTAGTAAGTTTTGAAGTATATTCTTTTACTTTATCAATATCTCCTTCATCACATAATGCTTGAATAATTGAAATTTCTTTATTTATATCATGGCGTAACATTCTAACTTTATCATAAGTTTGGTTGATTTGTTGATAAGTTGAATCCACTTGTTTTAGTTGTGTTCTAACTAAATCTAGAGCATTTTCTTTTTTTAGTAATTCAATATTTTGTTGCTCTTTTTCTCTTATTTTTACTAGTGTCCATAATAAAGTTAGAAAAACAATGCAGAGTAATAAGAAAGTTAAAGTTATTGGGAATAATTCATTTTGCCTATTTAGCATAGATCCTTCTCTAGCTAGTTCAAAATAAATATAAACTCCAGCAAAAGCTGCAATTAATGCAATAATATTCCAATTTACATCTTTAGTATTTAAAGCTTTTCTAATTTTAGGAATATATAAAAGATTAAACAATAAAGCAAAAATTATCATACTCACATCTCTAACAATAATAAATGGAACTGTTAATTCTTTAAAAAAATGAATTCCAATTACGTATGTCAAAAAGTTAAAAATTGATAGCATTGAATCTGAGAAAAAATAAGAAAAAACTAATCTCCCATCTTTATATTTACTTATAATGAAATATAAAATAAAGCCAGGAATAGTCAATAATATGAAAACAGAATTAAAAGCAGCATCAAAGCCTTTAAAAAAAAGTAGATAATTGTAAATAGCCAATAAAATGGAAAATACTGAAAGTAAAAATAATAAATTCTTTTTTCTATTATTTTTTTGAGGAAGTAAATTCCAACAAGTTATTAGTTGAATTAAAAATAAAGGTTCAACTACTAATAAGTGACTTATCTCGTTTGAAATAATCAATATTAGTGCTCCTTTAATATAAAGTTATTGTATTCTTGATAGACCGTTTTTACAGCTTTTTGTTTAATTTGTACAAAATCTCCGTTAGTAACAATAAAATGAGTATCTTGAATTTTAATAATCTTTTTCATATTTACTAAATAACTTTTATGCGTTCTAAGAAATATTGAACTATCAATTAATTCTTGTATTTTATCTAGAGGATAATAATATGATTTAATTTCATTATTATCAAAATGGAATAATACTTTTCTAGCCTTGCTTTCTACATAAATTATTTCTTTAATTTTGATTAAATCAATTTTCCCGTTAGTTTTTAACTGAATGATTTTATTATTATTCTCGTTATTGAATTTGTCGAGTAAGGAGAAAAGTTTATTAGAATTAAGAGGTTTTAATAGATATCCAAAAATATCTATAGAATACCCTTCTATAGCAAAATCTTTTGAGGAGCTATATAAAACTATATTAATATCAAAGTCTTTTTTTATTTTTTCAGCTATAGAAAAACCATTTTTATCATTTAGAAAAATATCAATAAATAGAAGGTCATATTTATTTGGAGAATTATAAAACTCTTCAATAAAAGTTTCTGCGAAGTTATATGTGTCAATTGTACAAACAATTTTATTATTTAATTTATAATAATTTTTTATTGCATCAACCAATACTTTTGTATCAAAAGTATTGTCATCACAAATACATATTTTCATTTTTATTCCCTTGTAATTATACTTGGCTTTAATTATAAAGTACTTTATAAAAGTAATCAAATTAATGTTATAATATTATTGTTAAAAATTAACTTGCGAATTAAAAATATTGATATTATTGTGAATCTTATGAGATATAATAAATATTTATCAAATAATAATATTACTTTAGAGAATATTTTATTTAGTAGAGATCTTAGAGTTGAAAAAGCAAATCAATTGCTTAAAGAATATAATTGTTCTTTAATAATTTTAACTTTAAATATAGTTGGTCCAAATAAAGTTTTTGAATTATCTAAAAAAACTTTTTATGAAGGTGAAAGATTAATTGAGGATAAATTAAGCTCTCATAGTTTAAAAATTGAATATCAAGAAATTAATAAATCAAAATGTGGATATGAAAAATATTATTTAATCGATTGTGATTCTATATTATTAAAAAAATATTGCTGTAAAATTGAAGAATCTTTGGACATTGGAAGATTATTTGATATTGATGTTATTTCAAAAACTAGTGAAAAAATAAGTAGAGAAATGATTGGCTATAATCAAAGAAAATGTATTATTTGTAATAATAATATATATCAATGTAGAAGGTTAAAATCTCATAGCATAGATCAAATTTTAGAGAAACAAATTGATGTAATGTTAGATTATTTTGATATAAAGATGGCAAATATAATTTCTGATATTTGCTTAAAGTCTTTATTGTATGAAGTATTAACAACTCCAAAACCAGGACTTGTTGATCAAAATAATTCAGGATCTCATGAGGATATGGATATTTTTCTTTTTAATAAAAGTGCTATAGCATTAATTCCTTTTTTTAAAGAATTTTATGTGATTGGAGCAAAAAATAGTGATATCCCAATAGAAAGACTCTTTATACCTTTAAGAGAACTAGGTAAAAAAGCTGAAATTGCCATGTTTAAAGTAACAAACAATGTTAATACTCATAAAGGTATTATTTTCTCTTATGCTATTATTTTATCTGCGCTTGGTTGGCTATCTCATAATAATTTTTATTCAAGAAAAAATATTATTATAGCAATAAAAGATTTAACAAAGAATATATTTTGTGATTTTGAAAATCTTGATACTAAAAATAAATTAACTAATGGTGAAAAACTCTATTTAAAAGAAAAAGTATTAGGAATAAGAGGAGAGGCCTATAACGGCTACTCAACTGTTATAGAAAAAATATTACCTAAATTTTATTCATATATCGATGATGGTAATTCATTTAATGAGAGCGGAGTATATACTTTATTAGAAATATTATTATTTATTGAAGATACAAATATAATAGCTAGGAGTGATTATAAGACTCTCTTGGAGATAAAAATTAGAATTAAAGATATTTTAAAATTGAAAGAGAAAAATAAAATTGAATCAATAAAAGAATTAGATACATATTTTATAACAAAGAATATAAGTGCTGGTGGTGCTGCAGATTTACTATCTTTAACCTATTTTTTCTATTTTTTTGAGGAAGAAGTTTTATCAAATTTTGATATTATAAAATCATAGGTAGTTTTTGGAACATAGGGAATGATAGCCTTAAAGTCTTTATTTTCAATTAAAAATCTAACTTTGGTTGCAGATATAATATCAAATTGTATTTTCTTTCTTTCTATTATTATTAATTTGACACTAGAATTTACTAATCCATTTATTAATTCATTATTATAAGAATTCGTTACTAAATCTTTTGGTTCAGTCCCAACAAACCTATAGTTGATTTTTAAAAGAGGGACTAACTTGTTTAGAAAGAGGTTAATGTCTAATTTGCAATTTATATTTGTGGTTTGTTTTTTATCTTTTATAAAATATGTAGGAAAAGTTAAAGGTGATAAAATATATTCTTTTGCATGATGCAGAAGAATATTTGGAATATTTTTTGTTCCAGCTCTCACAAGATTAAATCTTTCTTCTTCATTAAAAAAATTATTATCTCCACTTAATATAAAGACATGTAATAAATCACATTCTTTAGCGGCTGTTTCAATTAGATATGAATGGCCATTTGTGAATGGATTACAATTAGCTATTATGCAACCAACTTTTTTTACTTTATTTGTATAATAGCTAAGACTTTCTTGTTTTATTGAATCTAAATAAGATGAAAGTCCATTTTTTGTATTTTCCATTAATACAATTTGATTAGTTTTTTCAATTGTATAAAATCCTAAGTTTTTAAATTGTAGTTCATTTTTTAATTTTGTAAAAAGAAAGAGTTTTTTGTTCCCATTTTTAACTGAATGATTAAATAAATGGGTAATAATAGTTGAAGTTAAATTTTCATTTCTATGAGTCTTATCAACCGCAACACATTTTATAATGTTCTTCTCTAAGGATCCTGTTGCAATAATATTGTCTTCAAAATCTTCAATAATTATTGAATATTCAATATTTACATCATATGTCAAATCGTTAACATTTAGAAAAGAAATTAATTTATTTAATTTTTGGTTTTTAAAAGGTTTTCCAATTTTTATCTGATTATTAAACAAAATATGATTCCTTTATACTAAAGACATTATACCCTATGAGTCTTGTTTTGAGAAATAAAATATTTTTTTATAAATTTTTGCACTTTTTTGTGTTTATTTAACTAACATGATAATTTTGTTTGATATATTATTGATGTTAAGTCATAATAATATATAAAGGGGTTTATCATTGTGAAAAAAAACGGATTAAAATCCAAAAGAATTTTTTTATTAGTTATATTCCTATTAAATGTAGTTCTTAATATTTTTGCCAATGACGTTCAAAATGATACAATTAGATTTGCTGTATGGAATAAACCTAATAGTGCAATTATTAATGAAGATGGAAGTATCACTGGCTTTGAACCAGAGATATTCAAACAGCTAGTTCCTTTTTTATTAAAAAAGGATATAGAAATTATAGCCTTTGATGATAAGCTTGATTGTTTAGAAGCACTAAGAAATAATCAAGTTGATGTAGTAATGTCTTCCTATTATTCTAAAGAAATCGATGAAGAATTTGATTATTCTAATATAATGGTTAGAAATGTTAATTTAGTCCTTTGTTCTGTAAATGATTATTATACTTATCAAGATTATGCATCTTTTGAAAATTCAAAGATTGGATATGTATTTAGGGGAGAAGCAACAAATAAAAGTATCGCTTTTGTAAAAAGTAAAATTAAAAATGCTGAGTTTATGGAATATAATAATTCTAAAGAACTGTATTCTGCTTTACTTGATAGTGAAATTAATCTTGGTATATTTGATTTTGGTGCAATAGGAGATAGTTGTAATATAATTGATAGACTTTATTCTTTTCCAACTTATTATATAACAAGAGAAAATGAATTTTGGCAAGTATCAAAAGCTTTCTCAAATTTATTAAATAATTCACATGATATATATAATTCATTATATGAAGATTTCTATCCTAGAGTTATTACAACTGAATTTACAAGGGAAGAATTAAATTATATTAACAGTAATCCAAAGTTGATTGCAACTACAGCATTAAACAAGAATGTTTTTTCTTGCGTAAATACAAGTGGAGATATTGTTGGTATTTTCCCTGATATTATTCGTGATATTAATAAGACCAGTGGATTGAATATTGAAATTGTCACAAATGATGGACATTTTTCTATAGGCGAAATTCTTTTTAATAATCAAACAGATATTGCTATTGGACTTGATTGTTTAAAATCAAAAGTAGATAAAGATAATCTATTTTATATCAATTCAGTTATGAAAATTCCAATGGAATTGATAACAAAAAGAGGAGAAGTCTTAGATAATAGTGAGATTAGAACTATTGCTGTTGCAAGAGAAGGTAGTTCAACTTATCGATTTGTAAGAGAAAATTATCCTTCCTGGATTATTGTGTTTGAGGATAATATATTAAAGCGATATGATATGTTATTAAAAAATGAAGTTGATTGTTTAATAGATTCCAGTTATAGCTTTAATTATTTAAATTCTAACCCAAGATACCAAAGTTTAACTAGATATCCTTTAAGTATTTATTCTGAAGATTTAAACATCGTGGTTAATCAAAATATTAATCCTATTTTAGCCCAAATTATAAATAAAGCTACAATAAAATTAAAGAAGAATACTTTATCAAATATTGTTTATTCAAACATTTCAGAAATTTCTTATTCCCCATCTTTATATGATAATTTTCTATCTCATAGATTAGAATATTTAGCTACATTATCTTTAATTATAATTTTTTTCTTTGGGTTATATTATTACTCTAGTAATAGAAGAAGAAAAGAATTGGAAGATAATAATGAAGAATTAATTGAGGCTGAGAAAATTGCAAATGAAGCTAGTCAAGCAAAAAGTATTTTCTTAGCAAGAATGAGTCATGATATGAGAACCCCTTTGGGTGCTATTATTGTTCTATCTGAGTTCGGAATCAACGAAGCAAGTATTGATGATATTAAAGCATATTTTTTGGATATTTATGATTCAGCAAAATATTTATTAAGTCTAATGGATGATATTCTAGATAGTCAGCGTTTACAAAGTGAGCATTTTGAATTTGATTTTGCTTATGTAAATATGTGTAATATTCTTAAGAGAGTAGTAACTTTTGTTGAGAATAAATCTAAAGAAAAGAATATAAAGTTAGAAATAAAAAATAATTCTAATGGCTTTCATAAGTGTATTTATACTGATGAGAAAAGAATTTCACAGATATATGTTAATATTTTAAATAATGCAATTAAATATACACCAAAAGATGGAACTATATATTGGAAGAATATTTGTGAATATGTAGGTTCTGATAAAATTAAAGTAATTTCAGTTATTCGAGATACAGGTGTTGGGATGAGTCCTGATTTTGTAAAAAATCATTTATTTGAGCCTTTTTCAAAAGAAAAAAATTCTTTAAGTAGAAGTGAAGGGGGAACAGGGTTAGGATTAAGTATTTGTAAAAAATTAATTGATCAAATGCACGGAAGTATTGTTTGCGATAGTGTTTTGGGAGTTGGTACAACTTTTACAATTGAAATTGTTTATGATATTGTTAAAGATATTGATATTGATGATTGTCTAGAAAAACAATATATAAATTTTGAACTAGAATATAATAATTGTTTTGATGGTAAGAAAATTTTAGTTTGTGATGATACAGAAATTAATATTAAAATTGCCAGAAAAATCTTAGAAAATAAAAAAATTATTGTTGATGTAGCTTATGATGGGGAGACCGCAGTTAAAAAAGTGTTATCTAATACCTATGATGCAGTCTTGATGGATGTTAGAATGCCAAAATTAGATGGAATAGAAGCTACAAAGAAAATAAGAGAATTTAACACTACAATTCCTATTTTTGCATATAGTGCTAATGCTTATTCAGATGATATTGAAAAGTCTTTAGAAGCAGGTATGAATGAACATTTAGCAAAACCTGTAAATATTAAGAAATTATATTATTTATTAAATAAATATTTTACATAGATTAATATCTATTTTTTTACTAAGAATGCATTTAACCATTTTTGATTTATATTATCTCTAATATCTTCACTAATGAAATATTTATCAACTTTAAATAAGGTTTTAATCGCTTGAATTTCTATAAGTTTTTCATAGGTTAAAAAAGTAAAATATCTATTATCAATATACCCTTCAAAATCACCAAGTTTAAAGGAGGTGTATAATATCCCATCTTTTTTAAGCGAATCATATAGTTTATAAAAAATAGAATTTAATTCTAAATATGGAAGATGTAATAAACTTGCACAGGCCCAAATTCCATCATAACAATTTATCTCATTGAAGTCATTAAACAAGATTTGATCAACCTTAATATTGCAATATTCACCAGCTATTTGGCACATTTTTTTTGATCCATCAATTGCTTTAACATTAAAATTATTATCCAAAAAAAATTTAGTATCACGCCCTGTACCACATCCAAAATCTAATATTGAAGAATTAGCTTTTAGTTTTTTTATAAATATTTTCTGGATATTCGAAAAATTAAGTTTTTGGGTATTTGATTTGTAATTTTCAAAATTTTCATCATAGTAATTAATTGTTTTATTATTCATCTTGTTTATAGAGTAACACGAAGTTTTATTGAGAACAATATGAAAGTAATTGGTCAAAAAAAAATGAAAAAAGTAAATAAATAGTTACAAAAAATTTAAACGTGTTACAATGGATAACGGAAATAAAAAATTGTATTTTTTAATTTTTTTGGAGATTGAAATGTTAGAGTGTTTTATAAAAAATACATTTAATATTGTTGGTTTAGATTTTGTTGATGACGATAAAGAAAATCATGATTTTTTAAATATATATTTGGTACAAGAAAATAAAATTTAGTAGGGATTCCCTGCTAAATTTATTTTTTTTGTCAAAATATAAGGAGGTTATTTTGGAAATCAAGAAATTAGCGAGTGCTGGAACTCTAGAATCAAGTGATATTCTAATTACTGTTGAGAAGGATAACAGAGATGGCATTTTTATTCATTTAGAAAGTCCAGTTAAAAAGCAATTTGGTGATCAAATTAAGCAAGTTATAAAAGATTCTGCTTCAATAGTTGGTGTAAAAAATGCTTATGTAACTGCTGTAGATAAAGGTGCTTTAGATTGTGTAATTAAAGCTAGAGCTTTAACAGCTTTTTATAGAGCTTGTGATTCAACTGATTATAAGTGGGAGAGCAAATAATGGGTGATAGATTAAGACGAACAATGATGTTTGTCCCTGGCAATAACCCAGGAATGGTTAAAGATGCTTATATATATAAATGTGATAGTATAATGTTCGATTTAGAAGACTCTGTTTCTATTAATGAAAAAGATGCTGCTAGATATTTACTTTATAACTCATTGAGAACTATTGATTATGGAGAGAAGGAATTAGTAGTAAGAATTAATAACCCAAGAACTGAATGTGGAATAATGGATATTAGAGCTATGGTTGCTTCAAAAATTGATGTTATTAGACTCCCAAAAACTGAAACTGTAGAAGATATTATTATATGTGAAAAAGAAATCGAAAAAGCAGAAAAAGAATTTGGCTTAGAAATTGGTAGTACTAAGATGATGGCAGCAATAGAAAGTGCATTAGGTGTATTAAATGCAAAAGATATTGCTTTCTCTTCAAAAAGATTAATTGCTATTGCTTTAGGTGCAGAAGATTATGTAACTGATTTAAAAACTAAAAGATATAAAGATGGAGTAGAATTAATGTTTGCTCGATCTATGATTCTACATGCAGCTAGAGCTGCAAAACTTGATGCACTAGATACAGTATTTTCAAATCTAAATGATGAAGAAGGATTTAGAAATGAAGTTATGTTAATAAAAAAATTGGGATTTGATGGAAAATCAATAATAAACCCAAGACAAATTGAACCTATTATAGAAATCTTTACTCCAACAAAAGAAGAAATTGAGAAATCTATGGAAATAATGGAAGCAATAAAAGAAGCTGAAAGACATAAAAGTGGAGTTATTAGTTTAAATGGAAAAATGATTGATAGACCAATTGTTTTAAGAGCTAAAAGAGTAATTGCTTTAGCAAAAGCTTCAAAAGTTTTGTATTAGAGGTGTGAGATGAAAAATATAGATAAAAACAATCTACCTAAATTTGGAAAGTTAACTGATTCACATCCCCTTTTTACTAGTGATAATGTTTATAAAGATAGAAAATCTTGTAAAGAAAGAGAAGAATGTGAATCAAAAGTGTTGTTTAGTATAGAGGAAGCAATTGAAAAATCCCAATTAAAAGATGGCATGACAATTTCTTTTCATCACCATTTCAGAGAAGGAGATTTCATATTAAATAAAGTATTAGATGTTATAGCAAAAAAAGGTATTAAAAATTTAACTTTGGCAGCATCTTCACTTTTATCAGTACATTTACCTTTGATTGAGCATGTTAAGAATGGAGTAATTACCCGAATAGAAACAAGTGGTATGAGAGGAGCTTTAGCTCAAGCTGTTTCTAAAGGTCTTTTAGATATTCCAGTTGTATTTAGATCTCATGGGGGACGTGCTTATGCAATAAAAAATGGTGATATTAAAATTGATGTAGCTTTTTTAGGAGCCCCTTCCTGTGATTCTTTTGGTAATGCAAATGGTTATTCTAGAGATCATGATAATGGAATTATTTGTGGCTCTTTAGGTTATGCAAAAACCGATGCACAATATGCTAATTGTGTAATTATTTTAACTGATAACTTAGTTCCTTTCCCTAATCTACCAGCCGGTATATTCCAAAGTGATGTGGATTATGTTGTAAAAATTGATGCAATAGGAAATCCTGAAGGAATAATGAGTGGTGCAACAAGATTTACAAAAAATCCAAAAGAATTACTTATTGCAGAAACTACAGCTGAAGTAATTGAAGCTAGTGGTGTTTTTAAAGATGGTTTTTCATTACAAATGGGTAGTGGTGGAGCGTCTTTAGCAACGGCAAGATTTCTTAAGGAAAAAATGATAAGAAAGAATATTCGTGCAGATTTTGCTTTGGGTGGTATTACTGGAATTATAGTAAAATTACATGAAGAAGGCTTAATTAAAAAAATATTAGATGTTCAATCTTTTGATTTAGAGGCTGCTAAAAGTTTAAAAGATAATAGATTTCATCAGCAAATTTCTGCTTATTATTATGCAAGTCCCTATAATCCTGGGTCCGCTGTAAATCAATTAGATATAGTTATTCTATCAGCTTTAGAAGTAGATGTTAATTTTAACGTAAATGTATTAACCGGCTCTGATGGTACAATTAGAGGTGCAATTGGTGGACATCAAGATACTGCTGCAGGCGCTTCGGTATCAATTATTGTTTGTCCGTTAACTAGAGGAAGAATTGCTAGTGTTGTAGATAAAGTTAATACAATAGTAACTCCAGGAAAATCTGTAGATATTGTAGTAACTGATCAAGGAGTTGCTGTTAATCCCAATAGACCTGATTTATTAGAAAGATTGTCAAAGACTAATCTTCCTTTAACAACAATTGAAAAATTAAGAGACAAAGCTCTTAATTTAGTAGGAGCTGGAAAAGAAATTGAATATACTGATAAAGTAGTTGGAATAGTAACTTATAGAGATGGATCGATAATTGATTTGATATATCAAGTAAAAGATACTAGTGATGATGATGAATAAATTAATTAATAGAGCTACTAAAAAGTAGCTCTATTTTTTTCTATCCATATCTCTTTTAGAATATTATATAATTTCATAGTATCAATTGGTTTTCCAATATGCCCATTCATACCTACCTCATGACTTTTTTCAATATCTTCTTTCATTACGTTTGCAGTCATTGCGTAAATTGGTATAATGCTACCTTTTAATGTGTTTGAGTTTCTAATTTTCTCTGTAGCTTCAAATCCATTTAATTCTGGCATTCTTATATCCATTAATATTACATCAAGGCTTTGTCCTTTATCTAACATAAATGTTTCATATGCAATTAACCCATTAGAAGCTAAGGTTACTTTACAACCAAAATTTTCAAGAAGTTTTTTACCTACAAGTTGATTTATTTGATTATCTTCGCATAGAAGTACTCTTAATCCCGTAAGTTTATTTATCTTAACAGTTTCAATTTCGCGTTGTGCTAAATTAAGATTTGATAAATTATTAATTATAAAATCAATTGATGAAGGGAAAATAGGTTTTTGTAGATAAAAATTAATTTTTTTTGATTTGTGAATTTTTTTTAAATAAGAAATATCATAACTAGATACAATTAGATTATTACCTTTTTCCATAAAATATTGAGCTATTTCAGATAAGAAGAAATCTTTGTGATAATCTAATTGGTTTTTATCAATTATTAGTAAGTTGAATTTTTGTTTTGTTAAATTTGCTTTTTGTATTAATTTTGTACTTTCATTAAAATTTAATGCATATTCACAAGCAATATTATATGTTTTTAAAACTTCACAAATATATAAACAATTTGCTAAGTCACTGTCTAATATTAACATTTTTACATTAATAGATTTTGCATATGTTTTCGTATTAAGAATTTTTTTATTTATCTGTAAAGGAATGTTAATAGAGAAAGTTGACCCTATTCCCTCTTCACTTTCTAATAAAATTGAACCATTCATTAATTTAATTAAATTATTAACAATTGAGAGACCTAATCCACTTCCTCCTTGTTTGTTAGCTGTTTCTTTATTAGATTGTACAAATTTCTCGAAAATATCTATTTGATCTTCTTTTGGGATACCTATTCCTGTATCTTTAACTGCAATATTGACATTTATTGTATCAGAGTCAAGTAGGGTTTCATTTATTATTAGTTCAATCGTGCCCTCTTTTGGAGTGAATTTAAATGCATTGCTTAAAAGATTTGTTAAAATCTGTTTTATCCTATAATAATCCCCAATTAAATATTCTTTGAAGATATTTTCTATGTGTATTAAAAAATTAATATCAGTTTGTTGGCCTTTAACATCATACATACTCGCTAATTCATGAATCAATTCTTTTAAAGAAAATGGATCATTATAAATTTTTAATTTACCATCTTCAATTGCTGAAATATCAAGAATATCATTGATTAAGCTAAGTAAGTATTTAGAAGAAATATCTATCTTATTAATATACTCTTCAATTTGTTCAGAATTGGATAATGCGTTTTTAGAAATTTCAGTGAGCCCAATTATTGCATTCATTGGAGTTCTCAAATCATGTGACATTGAAGCAAGAAATTCTGTTTTTGCTTTATTTGCTTTTTCAAATTTTTCATTACTAATACTTAGCGCAGCTTCGTTCTTTTTTATTTTCTTATTTGTTACTTTTTGATAAAGAACAAATAATACTAAGCTAATAATTATTGATATCAATAGAAAAACAATGAAATTAAATAAATTACTATTTACGTAATATGAATCAAAGAAAGTATACTTATAATTTTTTAATACACCCTTTAGTTTGATTGCTTCAACAGTTGTTTGGGGAATATTAGAAATTGTTTTATTTATTACAGATAACAAATAAGGATTTTGATCGCTTTTCATGCCTATAGAAAAGCGGATATTAGTTAAAAATGATTCAGTTAGTACGATATCTGCATATTTTGGATTTTGCATCAAATATCTTAATTCATATTCATTTCCTATGGCGGCATCTACTATACCGGCTAATAATGGATTTAGTATATTATCTGCTTTTGTTTCAACAATTTCCCAATCAGGAAATTCTGTTTTTATAAAATAGATTAATCCTTGATAATTTTTAGGGCAAGAAACAATTTTTATTTCATCTATATTAACAGGATTATCATTTTTTATAGCAATTAATTGCTTCATCTTTAAATAATTTTTTGAAGCAAAGATTGATTTGTCATTAATTGTAATATCATTTCGTGATAATTCGGGTATTAAATCGCAATAATTAGTGCTTAGAGCTTTTTGCGGAGACATATTATTAGGTAAAATCATAAACTCAAATTTTAAGTTTGACTTTTCTTCAATTTCTTTTAAATAATCAATAATTATGCCAGAAAATTCTTTTTTTTGGTTTTCATAATGAGCATTTACATATGAATTTGGCTGGAGTCCCACTTTTAATGTCTCACTATTTTTTATAAATTCATCTTCTTTTCGAGTAAATGCTATAAAGGAGGTTTCATTTTCTAAATGTTTATCATAAATAAAATCAAAAATATCTGAATTATATTTTGATATTTCATTAATTGAAGAATTTAATTTATCCATTAAAGGATTGCCTTTTCTAGTGATTATATAAGCTGGAGCATAACTTATTAATCCAATTTGTTTTAAAGGGACTTCTGTGAAAATTAAATGATCAGTTGCAATAGCATCCACTTCTTTTGATATTAAAGCATTATACAAATCTTTTTCTGAATTAAAATAAATTAGATTCATTTTAAAATTATTATCTTCAGAATATTTAATTAAATTTGATTTTGAGGGTAAATCTTTTCTTGCTCCAATTGTTATTGAATTGAAATTTTCAAAATCTTCATAATAATAAGAAGTGTTATCTCCAGTTGTATATAGATTAGTTCTTAAGGTAATTGTAGGAATATAGGAGAAATCAAAATCTTTTTCTAAATTTTCCGTTTTATATTGGAAACAGCTAATGTCTGCCAATCCTTTTCTTACAAGATCTAAACATTCTTCATTATTTTCAACTAAGATATATTGGAAATTTAAATTATATATTTCGCCTACAGTGTTCAAATAATTAACTAAATACCCTGCATAAGTAGTTGATGAGTGTTTTTCTATGAAGCCAGTATTTTCAACGCTTGCTACAATAATTGTTTGGTTTTGGATAGGTGATATAGATTTTGATAAATCATTTGAGCATAATAAAGAATTGGTTAAAAGAGTAATTAATATAATAATAAGTAATCTTTTCTTCATTGCGTTCCTAAATTTATATTTTCTGTTACAGAATAATAATTAATTTAAATTAACTAGCCTATATAAATATTATACATTAAAAATTTATTAAATAAAGGAAAAAACTTAATTAGTATAATAATATAATTTTATTCATTTGCTTTTCTTAATATATCAAGTGGTATATGGCAATATCCATGTGGATTTTTATATAAATATTCTTGATGATATTCTTCTGCTGGGTAAAAGTTTTTTAGTTCTAATAATTCTATTTGGATTGGTTTTTCTACTTTTGTTTGTAATTTACTTAATTCTTCTTTTGCTATTTTTTCAGTCCGTTCATCTAAATAATATATTCCTGTTCTATATTGAAGTCCAATATCTCCACCTTGTCTGTTTTTAGAAGTTGGATTAATTGTTAAAAAGAATTTTTGTAGAATTCTTTCTAATGAAATTATTTTTTCATCATATTGAATCTCTACTGTTTCAGCAAATTCAAATTTATTTGAACATACTTCTTCGTATGTAGGATTTTCTTTGGTTCCATTTGCATATCCTGATTTTGTTTTTAGTATTCCATCAATCAAGGAGAAGAAATGTTGAGTTCCCCAAAAGCATCCACCTGCTAAATAAACTTTTTCCATATTGCCTCCTACTTTATAATTTTGTTGTTTCCATTTCTATTATTTCTGTTAATAGAATAATTCTTTTTGCTCTTTTTCCATTGTTTAAAACACTTAAGAAGGTATCAACTGTTGTATTAACTATATCATTGATTTTGTTATTTATAGAAGTAAATTTTGGTTTATTTAAGGTGGCAATTAAATCCTTATTGTATCCAATAAGTCCTAATTCATTTGGAATATCTTTTTTAAATTTTGATAAATATGAAATATATTTGAACATGGTAAAGTCATCACTAAACATAATTGCATCAGTATCTTGGTTTTCTTCAAACATTTCTTTTTCTGGAATTCAAATATTTGGTTTCCTTTTGCAATTGATTCTTAACATTATTAATTTATATTTGTCATTTATCAATAAAAAACCAGCCCAAATAAATTGAACTGGTTTATAATCACTAAATAATAATTTTAAATAATAACTAAAGGAGTTTCTTGTTTTTCTACAACTTCTCCAATAATCCAGGCATCATTTAAATCATTAACTAATTTATTTGCATCCTCTTTGTTGAGAGATAATAGTAAACCTCCAGAAGTTTGAGGATCGTGCAATAAATCAACTATTTCAGTTGGGATATCATTTTTATAAGTGACTTTTTTATCACTGAAGTCTCTGTTGTTATACATACCCTCAGCAAGTAATCCAAGTCTAGCTAAATCTAAGACTCCGTCAAACAAAGGAACTTTGTTTGAATCAATAATTATAGAATAATTTTCCTTTCCAACCATTTCAATAGAGTGACCAATTAATGAGAATCCTGTAACATCGGTAGCACAAGAGATATCATATTTGATAGCTGCTTGTTTAGCTGCCTTGTTTAAGGTTATCATTGACTTGATTGCGGCTTCTTTTAATTCATCATCCACCATTTGTGCTTTAGTTGCAGTGTTAATAACTCCAACACCAATTTTTTTTGTTAATACAAGTACATCACCAATTTTTGCACCATGGTTTTTCCAAAGATGCTCTCTAGTACCAAAACCTGTAACACAAAGTCCATACTTTGGTGTTGCGTCACTAATTGTGTGCCCACCTGCAATAATACAATTTGCTTCAATTGCTTTATCTAATCCGCCTTTGAGGATTTGTCTCATAACATCATCCTCTAAGCATGAAGGGAAACAAAGCAAATTTAAAGCGATGCTAGGTTCACAGCCCATAGCATAAATATCTGAGATTGCATTTGCTGCAGCAACTTGGCCAAATGTATATGGATCATCAATCATTGGTGGAAAAAAGTCTACACTTTGAACCATAATTCTACCGTCGCCTAAATCATAAGCAAGTGCATCTTCATTTCCACTAAAATCTTCTAGAAGTTTAGGAGATTTAAAACTAGGAAGAGTTTTTAATATTTCTTCTAATTTTTTTGGTGGCAACTTTGCAGCACAACCACTAGTTTTTACCATTGAGGTTAATCTAACTTCTTTCATATTTGACATATTCTCCATTTTCATCAAGATAAATATCTTCTATTTCTAGTGATGAAAGTAAATTGATATTTTCTGTTTTGACAAACGCACAAGTACCACATGAGGAAGATAAGCATCTTGGAACAGGGGCTAATTTGCAATTAATATTTGTTTTTTCACAAAATCTTTTTGTAATAATTGCATCTAGTTGTGTGTTAAAAGTTAAAACAAAATTATTCATTATTTTTTCGCAAGAAATAATTTAGTTTCACCATTATCAATATCTTTAAGTTCAACATTATATCCCATAGTATTGGCAAATCTAGTAACGTTTTCTTTTGCAGCTACGTTATCAACAATAACTTCAAGTTTTTCAGGTTTTGCATCAATTGCTTTTTTTGTTAAAACAATTGGAATTGGACAACTTTGTCCTCTTGCATCAATTACTTTTGTTTCCATAATTTTCTCCTTATAGTCCTAATTTTTTTAATTCTTCTTTCTTCTGTTTTGTAATAGTTACAGCAATAATTGTTACTACAACTAAACCAACTATAACAGCAATTTTTCCGTTAGGGTTAACAGTAGTTGGAGATGATGCATATGCAAAGTTATGAGAAATTGCAGCACCAAAAACCATACCTAAAATTGTAATAATACTATCTGTGTTACCTTCACCAGCTAAGATTAATTGTCTTAAAGGACAACCACCAGCTAGAGCAGCAGCAAAACCTACTAAAGCCATTGCTAAGAAGTACCAAATTGCGTTATCAAAAGTAATAGAGAAAGTAAAGTTTCCTGTGATAATATTTCCAATTAATACTACTACGAATAAAGAAAGAGAGCCCCAGAATAATTTAAAATCTTTGAATAGGAAGATATCTCTGTATCCACCAACCATGCAGAAACGCGTTCTTTGAGCCATGATACCTACAACAATTGCAAAAGCAAAACTTGCAATGAAAGGAGCATGTGCTTCAAGATCAGGTCTACCGATTAAACCAAAAGCTGTTAAAATTGTAATAAAGATAATTGCAGCGATAAAACTATAACTACCATATCTTTCAATTTTATAAGTTCTTCCAAGAGAGAATCCTTGGCCTAAGAATTTAGAACCAACATAGATACCACCGATGAATCCAATTAATGCAAAGATTGCTTTACCATCTCCACCTCCTAGTCTTAATACCATTCTTAATGGACAACCTAGGAATACTAAAGCACCAATCATTATAAAAACACCCAATACAAATCTTAATACAGGTGAAGAACCACCAGTAGTTTTGTATTCTCCTTTGATTTTTGATACAATGAATGATCCTAAAATGATTGCAAAGATTTCAGGTCTTGCATATTGAAGTTTTTCTACACTATGCAATTTTAAACTACCTGTAATATCTCTAATAAAACAAGCAATACAGAATCCCATGTTTTTAGGATTTCCTAACATAACTAGTATAACAGCAGCTATACCAATAATAGCACCAGTTAAAATAATTTTTGAATTTTCTTTTTTCATTTCAACTCCATTTGATAAATATTTATATAATGGAATTATAACCATTATATTTTAAAAAAAGCAATGGATTTTTTCAAAAATTGATGATATTATTTATATATGTATAAAAAACATCAAATTTATTTAGATAATTCCGCAACAAGTTATCCAAAGCCACAAATTGTAATTGATGCAATAAGTGACTATTTAACTCATTGTTGTAGTAATCCGGCAAGAGGAGTTTATGACTGTGCTTTAGATGCTTCATTTTTACAAATTGAAACTAGAGAGTTAGTCAAAAAACTTTATAATGTGAATGATTTTAAGAATGTTATATTCACTAGTGGTATTACTCATTCTTTAAATCAATTAATTTATGGATCCTTGAATAAAGATGATCATGTTATAATTTCTCCTTTTGAACATAATTCTGTAGTGAGAGCATTAGAGACAAATAAAATTGAGTACAGCATACTAGAGAATACAAAAGATGGTTTTTCTGATTTTTCTAATGCAAAGAAATTAATTAGAAAAAATACAAAAGCTTTAATATTTAATTTAGCATCAAATGTTTTTGGCCTGGTACAGCCTATTGATGATGCCAAAGCCTTTTGTAGTGAAAATAAGATTATGCTTTTTGTTGATTCAGCCCAAAGTACTCCTATGGTAGATTTAGATATTGATGGTATAACAGCTATAGCATTTACTGCACATAAAGGATTATCTGGTCCAATGGGTATTGGTGGTTTTACTTCTAATAGTAATGAGTTTTTGTTAGGCCTTACTCCTTTAATTTCTGGTGGTACTGGTTCAAAAAGTGCTTTATTAACAATGCCTAATTTCTTACCAGATCATTTTGAAGCAGGTACACAAAACATGATTGGTGTTGCAGGATTAAATGCTGCATTAAAGTATTTCTATGAAAATGAAACTCAGCTAAAAAAAGATTATAAAAAGAGAATTGCTCAATTAGTTGATGGACTTGCATCTATAAATGATGTTATTGTTTATGGTAGTTTTGATATTGATAAAAGAAGTAGTGCTATATCCTTTAATGTCAAAAATCAAGATCCTTCAATTATTGCTATGAAGTTAAATGATCGTAAGATTGAACTCAGGGTTGGTTTACATTGTGCTCCTTTAGCTCATAAAGCTATGGGGACTTATCCAAATGGCACTATTAGATTGAGTCCAAGTTCTTTTACAAAAAGAGATGAAATAGAATATACTATTGAAATGGTAAAAGAAGTTGTTAAGGAGTGTAACTCCTAAATTTTGAGGAAAAATGGATAAAATAAAATATGCATTTTATAGCACCAAGTTTGGGAATGTAGTTATTGGATTTGATGATAATTATTTATTATCAGTTAGTTTTTCTAATGATTTAAAGTATTCTTTTGAAACTACTACTTTTAGCGATAGTGTTATTAAGCAATTAAGAGAATACTTTGATGGTAAAAGAACAAACTTTACTATTCCATTAAAATTTGATAATTTTACTGAATTTGAACAACAAGTTTATAAAGCTTTGATTGATATTCCTTATGGGGAGGTTAGAACCTATAAAGATATTGCTATTGCTACAAATCATCCAAAAGCTTATAGAGCAGTTGGTTCAGCAAATCATAAAAACCCGATTCCTATAATAATTCCTTGTCATAGAGTTGTAGCTTGTAATTCTAAATTAGGGGGGTATGCTTATGGGCTTGAATTTAAAAAAAGGCTTTTGGAATTAGAAAATTCTCAATTCTTGAATTAATTTATTTGTTATTATGTCTCAGTTTTTTTCCTTTTGAGTAATATATATTTTTTTTTTGCTAATTTTTAAAATAATTGTTTTAAAATTATTATTTCTATTTTATGATATTACAGATGTCAGGAAAGAAACACATATTTTTACGATTTATAGCAAAACCTCTTTATAAATTTTTTTATCTAAATCCTAGAGTAAAGATAATTAAAGAAGATGATGGGATTTTAGATAAAATTGTAGGACCTGCAATAATTGTAGGAAACCATAGTCATTCTCTAGATCCAATATTTGCCTATGCAAGTATGAGGCCCCATGTTCGATGGGTTGCTGGTGCATATTTATTCAAAAACAAATTTACAAATTTTGTTATTGGAAATTTAGCAACTTGTATTCCAAAGCAACAGGGTAGAAGTGATTTAACTACGATTCGTAGAATAAATAAAGCTTTAAAAGATGGTTCTATTGTTGGATTATTTCCAGAAGGAACTCGGACTTGGGATGGTAATAGTTTAAATATTAATGATGAAGCTACTGCTAAACTATTAAGGATTTTTAAAGTTCCTGTATATTTTTTGTCATTTGAAGGTGCTTATGATTTGCACCCTAGATGGGCTGATTATAAGCGACGTGGACTTCTTATTATAAAATTGAAGAAAGTTTTGACTGCTGAAGAATTAAAAAATTCTTCTCTTGAGCAATTAATTCAAATTACAAAAGAAAATTTATATTTTAATCAACAAGAATGGCAAGATAAAGCTCAATTAGCATATATTGGTAAAAAAAATGCGCATGGAATTCAAAGGCTTTTATATATTTGCCCTAAATGTAATAGTGTTCAAACTATTTATGGAAGAAGAAACAAAGTAATTTGTAGCCATTGTCATACAGAGGATTTATTAACAGAATATACTAACTTTAAAGAAGGTAATTTTGGTTATAAAACTTTACCTGATTGGAATGAATTCCAAAAAGAATATATTGAAGAACATCAATTAACTTATAAAAAAGATCAAGGTGATTTCTTTAGAAAGGGTGTGGATAATAGTCATTTTAAAATGATTTCAACTAATTTTACTTGTTTGCTGGATAAGAATAATATCATATTTAGTTTATCTGATAATCAAGAATATATCTTTGATATTGATAAAATTGAGAGTATGGTTTTATCAGTTAAACAATCAATAGAGTTCTATTATGATAATCATTTATTTAGTTTCCGGTTACAATCCAAATTAAATTCTTATAAATATTTCCAAAAATGGGAGGTGCTTAATAATGCTTGAGTATGAAATAATGGTTCATTTAGGAGTAATTTCTGTAGCCCTAATTATAGGTGCTTTTATTCGCCACAAGATATCTATTTTAAGTAAATTTTTAATTCCTGCACCAATTATTGCTGGATTTTTCCTATTATTGTTCTATAATTTTTTGGCTCCTCGCTTTAGTTTGACTCAAGACTTTTTGGGTAATTTAGTTTATCATATGTTAAATATTTCATTTATAGCTATGATGTTAAGAACTAAAGACGGTGATTTTGAAAATAAAAAAAGTAGTAATATTTTTGCAAATGTTTTTTCAACTGTAAGTCAGTATGGTTATCAAACCTTTTTAGGCTTATTATTAACCCTTATTCTTATGGTAACTATTTCTCCAAATTTATTTCCTGCTTTTGGGTTTTTATTACCTTTAGGTTTTGAATTAGGTCCAGGCCAAGCTTATTCTATTTCTCATTCCTGGATTCCAATGGGCTTTGAAGGAGCAACTTCTGTTGCTTTAACAATTGCTGCTGCAGGTTTTTTAGTTGGTGCAATTGGCGGGGTTATTTTAGTTAACTGGGGAATATTAAAAGGGTATATTACTAATCCAAAAGAATCTGAAACAACAGAAGTAAAAAAACATGATGGATTGATAGAGTATTTTAATTTAGATTCTCTTTCTTACCATGTTGCTGTAGTTTTAGCTACATATTTGATTAGTTTATTAGTTTTAAATTTTATTACATATTTGTTGGCTTTCTTAGGTCCACTAGGTGTTCAATTTGGAGATAGTTTATGGGGATTAAATTTTATTTTCTCCTCTTTAATTGCTATTGTTGTTAGAAAATACATTAATAAAGTTGGTATTGGGCCTTCAATTGAAACTGCTATGTGTAATAGAATTAGTGGTTTAAGTATTGATTTAACTATTGCTGCATCTCTTGGTGCTATTTCATTAACAGCAATTAGTAATTATATCTTTGAAATTATTTTGATGATTGCTCTCGGTGTATTTATTGCTGCAAAATTATTAACAAGATATTGTAGATCTGTATTTTCTGATAATTGGTTTAAACGTACTTTAGTATTATTTGGTTGTGCAACAGGAACTCTTCCTACAGGTTTAGCTTTGTTAAGAATTGTAGAACCTAATATGGATTCTAGTGTTGCTACCGATTATATGTATGCATCAGCAATAGTTTTCCCAATAATGATACCTTTAATTTTATGTGCTAATTTACCAGCAATGGCTGCTACAACTGGGAATATGTTATATTTCTATATTGCTTTGGCTGTAGCCTTTGTTTACTTAGTGGCTGCATTAATTTATTTATTCTTTAGAAAGAAAAAATTGGCATTAAGAAAAATAAATTAAAATTTTTTTTATCAATAAATTTAATTTAAATCATTTCTATGATAAATTATGAATTATGAAAATAGAAAAAGAAATGATTGATAAAGATTATAGATTTGGGTTTAAAATTTCAAAAATTATTTTGAACCCAAATATTAAAAGATATCAACAAATAAATAGATTAAATTCACGATTAATAAATAAGCCTTTAAAGAAATATTATTCTAAACAAGTTTTTATTAAGGATGAAGAGAATAATGATATTAGAGTTAGAATTTATAAAAGATTAGATCATGATAATAATTCTCCTGGAATAATATATTTGCATGGTGGTGGTTTTATATTAAATTACCCAGAAAATAGTCATAGTGAAATAAAACATATATTAAATTCAATTGATTGTGTTGTTGTCGCACCAGATTATAGAAGATCTCTTGATCATCCTTATCCTGCTGCAATTAATGATAGTTATGCAACTTTATTATGGATGAAAGAAAATAGTGAAAAATTAGGTTTTAGATCTGATCAACTCTTTGTTATGGGAAAAAGTGCAGGTGGTAATTTAGCTGTTAGTTTAGCTTTGTTAGCAAGAGATTTTAATAAAGTGTCAATTGCATATCAATTTCCAATTTGTCCAATGCTTGATAGTGATATGGATACAAATTCAATGAAAGATAATGATGCACCAATCTGGAATGAAGCTCAAAACAAGTTTGCTTGGGGTTTATATATAAAAAATCTTAAAGAAGTGCCCATTTATGCCTCTCCAAGTAAATGCAATGATTATTCTAATTTACCACCAGCAAGTACATATATTGGTACCTTAGACCCTTTTTATGATGAGACTGTAAAATATTTTAAAGATTTAGATAAATCAAATATTAAAAATACAATTAAAATTTTTGAGAATGTTTATCATGGGTTTGAACATGTAAATCCTGTAGCTTCTAAGTCTTTAGAAGCTAAAGAATTTATTAAGCATGAGTTAAATTATGCTAAGGATAATTATTTTAAAAAACAAATTTAGTTCTTAATTTCATATCCAGCTTTTTTTATTATAGCTTTTGCTAAAATTAAAGTTGGATCTACAACTTTATCATGTAGTTTATTTTCTTCAAAAAGGATAGGTAATTCAGTACAACCTAAAATCACATTATCTATATTTTTATCAAGTTCTTTTGATAAAAGTGTTTTAAACTTTTCTGCATTTTTATAAGGAACACCTTTTTTTACTGAATCATAGATTGCAGACATAATCTCTTCTTGGAAAATATCTTCTGGTATTATAATTTCTAAATCAAAATTTGAAAATATTTGTTGGTAAATATTAGTTTTTATTGTTCCTGTTGTAGCAAGTAATAATAATCTTTTTTCATTTCTGCTTTGTAAATATTTTGCAGTTTCTTCAATCATATTTATGATTGGTATATTAACTGTTTCTTTTAAAGCCCCATAAAAGAAGTGTGCAGTATTGCAAGGCATTGCTAGTAAATCAACTCCAATTGATTCTAATTTTTTAGCTGATTCACTTAAATATTTTAAAGGTAAATCACTTTTTTCTAAGATGGACTTAGTTCTATCTGGGATATCAGTATTATTATCAATAATCATATGAATATGATTGTTATCAGAATTTGATACTGTATTTGATACAATTTTTTGAAATAAATCAACGGTTGCTTGAGGACCCATTCCTCCAATTATTCCAACTGTTTTTTTCATTTTCTACCTCTGAATTTATAAGAACTTACAAGATTATATCATTAACTAATAAAATAATGCTAGCAACTTTGATTGCTAGCATTAACGTTATATCTTTTTTTATCTTAATTTAGTAAATACATAATAGTAAAATATGATTGAACTCTTTGTGTTTTTTGTTTTAGAATTTCTAACTCGCTAGCTTTTTTTTCAAGTTGTTCTTGTAAGATAGAAGCTTTATCTCCATAGCCTTGTTCAAATTCTTGTTGTAAATTATTTATTTTGCTATTTATAATTTTTGAATTTAATTCTTCATATTCAATATTGCTTGTTGCAAGTTTTATTGTATAAAGATTTTCATTAAAAGTTTGTATTATTTGATTTTTTGCATCATCAATATTATATTGTGCTTCTTCTTCATTGATTTTTTTTCTAGCAATATCGTTAATTTTTTTACCACCATCCCATAAATTAGTTTTTATAGCTAAAGTAAAATTCAATCCACTTTGATCTTGAGTGTAATAACCTTTTTCAATTAAAGGAACTCGTGATCCACTATAACTAGCCTCAACTTGAAGTGCAAAATCAGGTTTATAATAGATACTATTTTTTGCAATGGATAGTTCATCTTGTTTTACATCATCTAAAATTGATAAGATTTGTATATTATCATTTGAAAGGGAGGTTGCTCTATCCAATAGGACTTTATCATCTTGTGTTAAAAAATGATTAATCTTTTCTTCATCGAATTGATATTCTATATCATCAATTCCAATTGAACGATTATTGGTCAATTTAATAATTTGAGATAATTGAGTCTTTTCTTCTTTATCAATTTGTTGTAATCCAACATCGATTTTTTTTGCTTTAATTTGAGCTTCTAATAAATCTTGTTCAACAAGAACTTCATTTTCATAAGCTTCATTAACAATACTAATCAACTCTTCAGCAATTTCTTTTTGTTCTGTTAAATTATTTTTCATTTGAATAAGATAATAGACTGCGGCTTCTCTTGCTTCTAATTCGCTAGATAATTTCTTAAATAAAGTTTTAGCTTGAATATCTTTTATAGAAACCACTTTATTATATAAGCTAACAGATGTATTAATTTTATTCCAAGTATATAAAGGTTGTGTTATTTTAATGTCAAAATTATATAAAGTATCTTCCATCCCTTTATATACAGTTATTGGTCCATCAAGTCCTAAATTAGCAAGAGTTCCTGAAGTACCTGTTTCTCCTGTAATATAATCTTCTGGATTAACCACAATTTTTCCAAGAGGTGGATTTACCATGTAGGTTGCTGTAGTTAAAAAATCAACTGTTGGTTGATAATTTGCTTTAGCATCTTTTAAATCTAATTTGGCTAAATCTACATCTTTTTTACTATTTATTAGGTTTGGGTTATTTATATATACTTTATTTGCTAACTCTTGATGAGTTAAAGCAAATAAAGGGGTAATGGTTGTTATAAATAATAATAATGATATCTTAGATATTTTTTTAATATTCATTTATTTTACCTTGGTTTATTTTGTATAAGTAGTTGAATTATCAACATATACATATACAGAATTATTTGAATTGTTGTTTGTAGTTATTACACTCATATAATCTGTTGCATCTACACTTGGGTTTGTTTCATTTTGTACCTTGTTTACAATTACTTTAAATTGTTGTTCTAAGTATTTTGAACTACTTGAATATTGATCAAATGTAGCAATTCTGTTTTGGTTATAAGTAGTTGAGAAATATCCATTTTCTATATTAGAAGGATCATAAGTATCTGTACTATTCTTATAATTTGTATGTGTTGGAGATGCTAATTGAATCAAATCTTCATTTGAGAAGGTGTTATTAATTTCAGGTAACAACCAAACTGTATGACCATTATCTAAAGTATTATCATTTTCAATGAAACGACCTTCAATATTTATTGAACTTGGGTATTGATAATCTTTTACATACATTTTTAATTCATTATCATTTGCTTTATTTAAAGTAAATTCTTGTTCATATCTGTTTGTTGTACTAGTTCCAACAGTATATCTTAAATCAGGATTACTATTGGTTGGATCATTACTGCATAAACGATATCTAACTTCATTTCTCTTATCTTCCAAATCTATAGAAAGATTTGTTGTAGGATTACTTACTGAAGATTCCCTTGTTATTTGAACATTATATATATTATCTCTTGGGATATTATTATAAGTGTCTACAACATCTTCTATTCCATCATTGTAGGAGATTCTTACTATTGGATTAATAGTTGATAAGGAGACTTCATTATTTGTTGCTATATTAATTAATTTTAAAGTCAAATTATATGTGATCTTTTTACTTCTAATATATACATCAATATCTTTTGAAGTCTCATATTCTTTAAATAATGAGGTATTTGGTGCTGAATCTATATCACTAACTACAGTTGGAGTTGTTGTATTATTATCTTCAAGCATTTGATAAGAATCTTCATCAGTATTAAATAAATAATATTTTACTATTGGATAAATCTTGTTTGAATTAACATTTAGTGGTAAATCAACTAAATCAATATCTTTTCCATATTTATCCCAATTAAAGGTATAAATTCCATCCGCTTTAGTTTGTTGTATATATTGAGTATCTACTAGGTTAGCTGCATCAATACTAGTTTTATAGATATTTAGTTTTACTTTTGGACTAAATTCAGTGAAGCTAATTTCTTTGTTATTATCTTCAATGTCATTTAATGTGAAATTTAAAGAATAATCTTCATTTAACTTTTCAACATCAACATCAATGCTTTTATTTAATACTCTTTTCTTATAAATTATTGGCTCAACATTTGCTTTAGCAATAGTTAAATCTTTAATATGAGTAAAGTCTATGTTGTTATCACTTTCAACTTGGCAATATTGAGGATTAACTTCATCATAAATATAATATTTTATGGCTGGGTATTGAATTTTTCCATTACTATTATATTTATCCCAATCAAAAGAGAAGGTATTGTTGTTAATTCTTTCATCTGGAGTTTTTACTACTGCTTGTGTTGAAGTAAAATCTAGTGCTGATAAATCATCACCTTCTACATAAGGGAGGATAATTAATTTTACATTTGCATCAAAGGCCTCAGTATTATCTGTTTCATCAGTTGCTAAATTAATTGTAGAACCATCTTCAAAATTCTCTAAGTTAAATTGTACAGTATATGTCAATTTTACTTTATCAACATAAGTATCACAAGTAGTTGAATAATTATCCTTTGAATAGGCTGTTAAAGTTTTACTTAATGTATTATCAGTGTTGATTAGATTACCAGAAATATCTGTTTGTAAGTATTCAATATCATTAGCATCATCTTCTAAGAGATATGTAACCTTTGGGAAAACTTCATTCCCTGTTGAATCAAACATTCTATTTATATTAAAGGTGTAATATCCATCTTCTGGAACTTCATCAACATTGTAGTTAAAGGTTTTATATAATTCTGATGCTTCAATTGTAGAATTTTGTGTTGAAATTGAGTTGCTAGTTGAATCATAACCATCGAAGTATACTTTTAATGTAACTTTTGGAGAGAAGCTTTGAGTAGTAGGAGGATTGCCTGAATAGTCATTTTGATCATTATCTGGATAATCAATATCAAAACTAATTCTATAATCTCTATTTAATCTATCAACATAAATATCTTTTGATAGAATATTGCTATTAGTTTTAATATTAAAACTAGTACCTGATGAGGATAAATCATTACCAAAATCATCACACATTCTAAAGTTTTTCTCGCCTTCAGCACCCTTATCATAGAAGTAAATTGTTCCAACTGGATAGACTTTGTCATTAGTGTATTTGCTTTCTACACTATCATAGTAATATTTATCACAAATAAAAGAATAATCATTTGAATAACCTGTAGTATCATTTTCAGGAAGAGTCTCATATACTTGAGTGATTTCTCCAACTTCTGATATTTCACCACTTAAAGTTTCCAATTTATATTTTATAACAACTTTTGGATCAACATCACTTATAGAGATTTTTTCATTATTATTTGAGTAATCTAAGGTGTTTAATTCAATTGTGTATTTTGTTTTTTGTTTTTCATCATATTGGCAAATGAAGGATATGTTTTGAGAAGAATCTGAGAAAACAGAGTAAGTTGTATCATCAAAGAACATTCCATAATCTTTATGGTAGACTGCAACATGGAAAGTTTTTTCATCCCCATCTTTTCCAAATAATGGAGAAGTTGTAATCCACATTGTTTTTATTGAGAATCCACCATTAGCATTAGTTGTAGTTTCTCTTATTGTTTTACTTGATTTTGGCATATCAATTGTGGTTGTAATACTTTTTTGAGTTATTGTTGAAAAATTTTCCCATTTTGCTTTATATGCATTCCATTCATCTTCATTAAAAAATACATATACATCAGCAGCTGCTAAGGCTGTTTGTTCGTCAGAACTACTATTATTTCTTGGTTCAGTTTTTACATTACCACTTATAGTTGCTGTAAATGCACTACTACAACCTATATTGAATATAATTGTAAAAATGCTAATAACTAAAAATAAAATTTTGGATTTTTTGTTTTTCATATCGTTATTCCTCATCCTTTTTCTCTGAGTGATTTTCATTAATTTTTTTTGAAACATTATTTATTAATTTTGATTGGTTCCTAGAAGCTTTTAATAGTTCTCTTAGTTTTTGACGAGAGATTAAAGTTTCTTTATCTACTTGTTTTAATTGATCTTCAATTGAAACAGTGACTTTTGTTCCATCTTCTAATAAAACACCATTATTTACTTTTCTCTTTATTACTCTTAGCTCTACTACATAGTAAATTGTTGGGATTATAAATAAAGAAATTAAAGTTGATGTAATTAATCCACCTGCAATTGATTGTCCTAGTGGAGCATATAATTCACTACCAATTCCTTTTGCTACAGCCATAGGTAATACACCAAACATGGTGGATAAAGTTGTCATTAGAATTGGTCTAAGTCTTGAAGCAGAACCTTGTAATACAATTTTCCTTAAGTTTTCTTCATTATCTTTTTTTAGGGCTCTTTTTTGGTTGAAATAATCTATAAGAATAATACCGTTATTAACTACAATACCAGCTAATGATAATACTCCTAATACACTTACTATACTCATGGTAGAGCCAAAAGATAATAGTCCTAATACAACCCCAATGATACAGAAAGGAACTGTAGCCATAACAATAATTGGTTGTCTAAAGTTTTCAAATTGAAATACCATTACTGTAAATACTAGGAATATTGCAATTAATAATGCAGTAATTATTGGTTTTAAGGATTCTTCAATTAACTCCATAATTCCACCTGCTTGGCTAGTTACACCATCAGCTAATGGATGGGCTTTAAGATAATCATTTATATGGAATGTAATAGGAGCTGTATCCTCACTTACTAATTTTGCATTTATGGTAATTTCTTTAGCTCTATCATTATGGTTGACCTGTGATACCGCTTTTTGTATTTCAATATCAGAAAGGGAAGCAAAACTAATTTCTTTACCAGCAGAAGATATAATATGCATTTTTGCAATTGAGTCTGGAGTTATTGGCTCATCTTTCATATTACTTTCAAGATTTATTGTATATTGTTCTCCATTATCAGAGTGATAAATTCCCGCATCAAGACCACTAAATAGAATTATAGAAGTAATTCCAGCTTCATAGCTATTTACTCCAACACTATTTAAGAAATCATGGCTCATATCGATTATCAATGTTGAGCTATCAAAATTGGTGTTAAGAGAGGTAGATACTACACTTGGATCTTTTTTAATTTCTTCTTCGATTCTCTTTGCTTCACTATATAATAAATCTAAATCTTCACTTACTAGAGTTAATCCGTAACCACCACCATCAGAAACGTATCCAATTAGTTTATCAATACCACCATTTGTTACTGTTGTTGTACAATCTATAATCTTTGAAGATAATAATTTTTGGGTTTCTAGGATTATCTTTTGTACTTTTCTATCTCTTTGATCTAAATCTTTTAATACTACATTAATATGAGAGAAATTTGCGGGGTGTTGTCCAGAAAAATCGCCTTTATCTCCAGTATAAATAACTATTGATTTAGCTTCTGGCACTGATGCCGATACTAAATCCATTGCTTCAAGTGTTTTGTCTCTAGTTTTTTCTAAACTATAACCTTGTGGAAATTCCATATAAATATCGAATTCACCTGTATCTACAGAAGGTAAGAAAGTAAATCCTAAAGCAGTTACTATATATAATGAGAAAGCAAAAACTAAAATAGATATTAATATTATAAATCTATGAGTGTTTATACACCAATTCAAGCCTTTTCTATATGCAACTTCAATACCATTCATTACCTTATCAAATAATCTTTTTCTAGGAATTTTTGATACTGGTTTTAATATCTTATTCATAAAGAATGTGACAATACCTACTGCAACTAAGAAAGAAGAGGATAGGGCAAATATTAATACAAGAGAGATATCATGTAATAATTGTCCAATTAATCCATTAAGCATTAGTATTGGAATATATACAACAATAGTAGTCATAACTGATCCAAAAATTGAAGGACCAACTTCATCGGCTGCTAATAGGATATTTTCTTCTCTACTCCTATTTCGCTGTTTATAGTACCGATAAACTTGCTCTAACATAACAATTGAACCGTCAACTATCATACCAAGTGCGACTACTAATCCAGCAATAGCTAATACGTTCATACTCATGCCACTTATTCTCATTTCAATTAGAGTTAATAAAATTGATATAGGGATTGAGAGCGCAATAATTAAAGTCGCTCTTAAATCTCCTAGGAATAAGAGTATAACTAATACGGCCATAATTAAGCCTGATATACCTGAATTTAATACAGTATGAATTGCAACTTTTGTGGTTTTACTATCATCGGATATAATATCAAAATTAATAGCATTACCTTTTCTTGCTGATTCTGATGCTAAAATCTTTTTTAATTGATTTGATATATCAACAACATTTCCTTCTGATCTTTTTGTAATTTGTACAACTAATAAAGAACCATTTGTACTATCAACATAATATTCATTTTCTGGATATTCAAAAGAAACATCTGCAACATCTTTTACTCTGATTATTACATTATTGTACATTCCAACAGGTAAAGCTTTTATATCTGATAGAGTTTTATAATCACCTTCATATCTAATATCAATTGTTCTTCCTTGATATTCTCCATCTCCAACAGGTAATTTAATATTCCCAGCTTGCAATGCTTTATATACTGTTGCTACACTAATACCTTTTGCAGCTAAATCATCAAGTCTTAATTTTACATTTACTTGAAGTTCTTTTTTATTTAAAACATTAACAGTGGAAACTCCAGGGATATGGTTAATTAATGGTTTTAATTCATCTTCACAGTAATTTGTTAATTGAGCTATATCTTCTCCACCTTGTACTGTAAAAGTGATAACAGGAAGCATGTTTGCTCCACCAACGAATACACTAGGTTCTCCTTGAATATTATCAGGAAGATCATCAAGTAATTGAGAAACTCTATATCTAATCTCAGGAAGTTGATCATATGGGTCAATTCCATCATTAAAATTGACTGTAATCATGGAATAAGAGTTGTGTGATTCACTATCCATGGATTTGTAGTTAGGTAGAGTTACAAAATCATCTTCAAGTATTTTTGTAATATCTGATTCAACATCAGTTGCACTAGCTCCAGGATAGATTGTTACAATTGTAGCTGAAGGTTGGTTAATATTGCTCAAAAATTCTAAAGGCATTTCTGAAAATGAATATGAAGCAAAAACTAATAGTGCTACTAATACCATTGCAATTATTGTTGGATGTTTAACAGAGAAATGTGATATTTTCATAGAGAACTCCTAATTGTCTTTAGATATTACATTTACCTGTTGTGAATCAAATACGGTGTTTTGACCTTCAACAATAAAATTATAATTTGAGAATTTATCAGGTACTCTAAATATTTCATTATTTTCTTGATCTGATGATATAAATTTACTATCTAAGAAATGTGCTTTTTTATCACTTTCATCATAATAGTATAAGGAGCCATCAAGTTTTTTTGCTTCTTGACTTAATACATATACATTTTCAATTTTTTCGTAAGTAATTGTTGCAAGTGTATACATACCAGGTCTAAAGTATGTTAAGTCTCCAATTAATTTTGCTTTAACTATAAAAACTTTTGATTCTGGCTGAATATATGGATCAATTGATAATAATTTAGCTTGAGTCGCAGCATCTGATTGGGGTCTACTTAAATTTATAGTTAACATATCTTTGTTTTTGATGAAAATATCATAATATTTTTCAGGAACTTGAATATTTACTATTTGAGAATCTAGATTTGCTATGACTGCAAGTGGATTAGGGGCAGCTGCAACATTCCCAACAGATTGAGGTGCAAGGAGAATTGTACCACTTACTGGTGCTTTTACACTAGCATATCCTAATTGAACTTTAGCTAGTTCTAATTGAGCTTTAGCCGCATTATATTTAGCTTTTATCTCATCATAATTTTGAGCACTTGTTGCATTTTTTTTGTATAAGGCTTCTACTCTTTCAAAGGTCTTTTCATATGCCTCAAAAGCTGCTTTCGCTTGTAAAACTTGTTGTTCAAAAGGTATTGGATCAATTTGTGCGATTATTTGATCTTTTTCAATATGTTCTCCAACTTTTATATTGTAACTTTTTATTGTTCCTTGAACGAAGGGTATTACGGCTATTGTGTCATTTGCTTCGATATAAGTTGGGAAAGTAACTTGTTTCTCAATAGTATCAATATGTGGTTTTTCAATTTTTACTGTTGGCTTTGGAGCAATATATACTATTTCTTCTTTATTTGAAATTCTATAATTTACAAAATAAACTAATGAGCCTAAAAGGATAAATAAAATTAAATACCTAAGTATTATTTTAAAAACTTTACTTTTTTTCTTGTTGTTTTTTGTCCCCATGATTCTACCTCAATGTTTGATTCAAGGAAAAATTATTAATAAAAAAAGTAATTAGCAAGTATATTCTTTGGACAATTATACACATCTGGGTAAAAAACTATTAAGTTTTTGGACAGATTTGGTTATTTGGGTAAAAATAATAATAAAAATGGCTCAATTAAATAATATTTTTATATAAAAAAGAGTTTCTAGTATCCAAGATAATTTAAAAATTTGTTTATAGTTTCTTTATATTTTTTGTAATCAGTTACAACACTTTGGGCATGTTTTGCTCCATCAATTAAACAAAGCATTTTAAAACCTTTATGTGCATCAAATAATTCTTGTGCCATTTTTGGAGGAGTAAAGAGATCAGCTTTTCCATGTATAAATAGCATAGGTATTTCACATTTTTTTAATATTGGTCTTAAATCCATATCTCCCCAATGTTGGTTATATTTTTTCTTAGCATGTTTTTCTACAAGATTGTAAAATGATCTTGGTAATTTCATTTGTTGTTTCATTTGATAGATTAATTCATCTCTGGTATATGAGTAGCCACAATCTTCAATTACAAAATTTATTTTGTCTTCTCTTATTGTTGTTACATACATAGATGTAAAAGCCCCTAGGGATTCTCCATGAAGACCTAGAACTATATCATTACCAAATTTTTCATATACCTTATCTATTATTTGAGCTAAATCTTTATATTCTCTTTCTCCCATTTCAATAATACCATTATGTTTATTCATTCCATGATTTCTTAAATCATAAAGGTATATGTTGTAATTGTTTTTTCTAAAGATATCGATGTATTTAACTCCGCCTAATCTAGAATATCTAAATCCATGAGTTAAGATTATATATTTGTTAGACTCTTTTGGAGCTTTAATAAAAGTGCCATGAATAAGATAATTATCATCAAGAGTAAAATCTAAATCTGATTTCTCTAAATTATCATAATCATTCCATTGTTCATATTGGCTTTCAATTTCTTTAGTCTCTTCCCAACTTCTTGCTTTGGGTTTACAAACTTTATTTGTTGCAATAGTTATTGTTAATTGTGCTAATAATAAAACGATGATGATTATTGATATAATAATTAATAAAAGCATATTAATTGCTTCCTTTTTTTATTGAGTTAACTATATTGTTCATGGATATTTTCATAGCCTTTGTATAAGTAATATCTTCATCAATATATCTCATAACTAAGGACATGGCTTCTTTCATTAATTCTATTATATAGGGAAGACTCCAATACTCATAAATGCCTTGTTTTTTGCCTTCAATTAGTAGTTTTTCTACTAAGTCCCATTCTTCTCTATATCTTTGATTAATTTTTTTAGCTAGATGTGGATAATATTTTTCAACATCTTTTGCTTTATCCATTTTTATTTTATCTTCTCTTGTAAAATTAGTTGTTAGAATTAATCTTAACTTAGAATCAATATCTAAATCTGATTTATAGATTTCATGTTGTTTAATATGAACTTCATTAAAACTTTCATCAATTATATAAGTAATTAAGGATTCTTTGGATGAGAAATATTTGTATAGAGTTTTTTTACTTATTTTAAGATTTTTAGATAGAGTCTCCATAGAAAACTTATAACCAGAAATATTGAATAGGTTTATGGTTTCATTGATTATTAAATCTTTCATTGCACAAATCCTTATGGAAACTCAAAAGTGGTATTACAGTTCCCATTTTATTCTATAAAGCCTCTATTCGCAAGTTTTATTTTTTTATTTGATTATTCTAGAAAGATTAAATCTAGCAAATCTTTACCACTTTGTGTCTTAAATATATTGTTTTTAACTGAGGGTAAAATTTCTTTAGATAAATTGTCTTCATAAATATTTACAATAATATCTGCTTCTACAAGAATTTGATAATCTAATCCGTTGATATTATCGTATGTGTGATGATGAGAGACTACATAGCTAACTCTATCAGCAATTGCTTTTGAAAAACCACATTCGAGTACTAAATTTTTAGAAGGCTCTTTACCTAATTTTTCTTGTAACTTTCCATTGGTATTTGAGTATTTTTCTTCGGCAAATTTAATTCCAATGTCATGAACATATCCTAGAATAGAAATTAAAGTTTTTGTATCTTCATCAACATTTTCTTTTTCCGCTATTAATGTTGCAAAGGATTGAACTTTAATTAAATGATTGATTCTTCTTGGATCTCCTTTGTAGAATTCAATCATCTTATCTCGAACTTGTTTAATGCTCATTTAATTTTACTCCTTGCTTGTTATAATATTATTAATAATAACAATATAAAATGCAACAATTAAAAACAAAAAAAGGTGATTAAGTTTATTTAGAAATAAATTTTTCTAGTTAATTATATAGTCTTCTATAGCGTGTATTTGATTTACAACAAAATTATGAATAGGTGTATCAATATTTAATTTTTTAGCTGTTTTAATTACATAGCCGCTTATAGTATCGACTTCTGTTTTTCTAGAGTTCCTAATATCAGCACAAATTGAAGTTATTCCATCTTTAGAGTTTTCTATTACATTTAATACTCGTTCAATTTCTTTATTATAATCAGCATTAAGTCCTAGATTTTGTGCTACTAAAACAGCTTCTTTTAGAAGTTCTTTTACAAGATATAGTGCATTTTTTGATTCGCCAAGATATCCACTTTCACATTTTAGTAAGGCTGTTGTTGCACTTAAAGAAGTGTTTATAAAGATTTTATTCCAGATTAATTGGTTAATATTTTCATAAATAAATGTTTTAAAACCTCCCAAATCAAAGGCTTCTTTTATATCATTTAGTTTGTCTATATCTTTAGAATTATAAAATCCTATATTTGTTTTTCCTATTCCATTTCTAGCAATATGTGCAGGTGCAACTTTTTTACCACCATCTTCTGTGGTCCCGATTATTATTTTATCTTCATTTACATAGTTTTTGATTAAATCTTGATGTCCTCCACCATTTTGAAGAGTTAAAATATAGGTGTTTTTATCAATAAGGTTTTTATTTTGTTCTAAAGCTTTTTTTGAATCAGTGGATTTTACAAATAGAATTATTAATTCGACTTTACCAATAGAAGTAGAGTCAATATATGCTTTTGGATAGTATGTATTTGTTAATTCATCTTCATCAATTTTTAAGCCTTTTGTGTTTATTAAATCAACAATATTTTGATGACGACCAATAAGGGATACATCATTTGCTTTTGATAATTTACCTGCATAAATTGATCCCATTGAACCAGCTCCTATAATTGCAATTTTCATAATAGTCTCCTTATTTGTATTAATAATAATTAATTATAGCATTGATTTATATTCAATAAAATAAAACCTCTAAAACAAAACTTGTTATTAACTTTTAGCTTTAGAGGTCTTGTATTATTTTTTTAATTTTTATTTAAGATTTTTATAGAGCAAAAGTATCTTTTGCTGAGTTTTTATCAATAAATAAATTCCAGTCTTTATGTGTTTTTAATATTGTTGCAGGAACAGTATTTGTAACAGGATTTTGTAGAGTAGCTTTTATTGCTTGAGCTTTTACTGCATGAGGCACACAAGTAACAATAGTTTTACAGGATAAAATTTGCTTTACACACATTGTAATAGCTTGTTTTGGGACATCATTTACAGTTTCAAACCAACCTTCACCAACTTGTTGTTTTTTGCATTTGTTATCTAAATCAACAACTTTATAAGCTAAATCTGTATCGAAATCTGCTGGTGGATCATTGAATGCAATATGACCATTTTCGCCAATACCAATTACACCAACATCTACAGGCTTTTCTCTTAATTTAATTGTTAATTCTTTGATGTTTTCTTCAATGTTTCCTTCTCCATTAACAAAATATGCTGCTTTTAAATTAACCCTTGAAACGAATCTTTCTTTTAAATATTTTCTAAAGGAAGCAATGTGGGATTCTTTTAAATCAACATATTCATCTAAATGGAACATTGTTACTTTGCTCCAATTTACATCTTGTTTGATTAATGCTTCAATAGTATCAAATTGAGATGCACCAGTTGATAATACAATTCTTGCATAACCTTGTTTTTCAATTGCTTTGTTAATTTTATCAGCAATAACAATTGCGGCTTTTTCACCTAGTTCTTTAGAACTTTCGCTAACTGAGATATTCATAACTCTTATTTTACCTCTTTCCCTAATATATATATTTTTTGGATATTAATATTTTCATCAAAGATAATTAAATCGGCATCTAAACCTATTTTAATATTACCTTTTGATTTATCTATTTTCATAAATTTTGCTGGATTTTCACTTATCATTTGCACTGCTTTTTCTATTGGTAAATTAGCTTGTTGTACCATCGTTCTAACTAATCTATCAGTTGTAGCTACACTACCTGCAAAACAAGTTTTATCCATTGTTTTTGCTATTCCATCTTCTATAAAGACTTTTAAGCCATCTTTCTTATTTCCTAATATAGATGGGCCTTCAGCTTCTCCAGCTCCTCTCATGCTATCAGTTATTAGACAAATTTTACTATTATCTTTTGTTTTTATAATTAATTGTAATAATTCAGGAGGGAGGTGTTTTCCGTCTGCAATTAATTCAACACTTAATTGATCAAAGAGATAGGCTGATTCAACTAACCCTAATACTCTAAACCCACCTTTTCTTGTTATGGTTGACATTCCAGAATATAAATGTGTTACATGAGAATATCCATGTTTAATAGCTTCTTTAACTTGAAAGTATGTTGCATCACTATGTCCCATTGATAAATGAATGTTTTTAGAAGCCAAAAAATCACCACTTAAATAGCCTCCTTCTAATTCAGGAGCTATGCTCCATCTTTTAATTATATCCTTACCTTTTTCCCATATGGTTTTTACATTTTTTAATGTAGGTAATTGCATAATATTTGGGTCTTGAGCTCCACATTGTTTAGGAGAAAAAAAAGGACCTTCTAGATGCACGCCTAAAAAATTAGGGACAATTTCATTTGTATTAATTGCTTTTCTATAATTGCCAAAAAATTCGAATAATGACGAATTATCACTTGTCATAGAAGTAGGGTAAATTGAAGTTGTACCATGTTTTAAATGTAGTTGTGCCGCTTTAATTATACTAACAGCGTCTCCATCCATAAAATCATAACCACCACCACCGTGACAGTGTAAATCTATAAAGCCTGAAGACAAGTAATTGTTCTTACAATCAACCTCTTCATAGTTAAGTTTTTTATCTTTTATATAGTCTAAACATTCTTCTTTTGTTCCTATAAAAATGATTTTTGAATCATCAATTAATAAGGAATTTTTTGTTAAAATTTCACCTGAAGAAATGATTTTTGCCCTAAAAAAAAGTCTTATCATTTTGAACCTCTTAGGACATATAATTTACCTAAAAAGAAATTTTGTCAAGTACTAATTTCTTATATGATAAGGAAATAAAAACTCTTGACAAATGGATTTTTATGATTCATACTAGTAATAGTAAACGTTAACGTTAGCGTTTAATTTTTTTACAAGGATTTGGGATGAAAAATAAAACTGTTACACTTAAAGATGTATCTTTGGAAACTGGATACTCATTAATTTCTGTGCATAGAGCTGTCCATGGAAAAGAGGGCGTTAGTAATAAAGCTCGTGAAGAAATTTTAAAAGCTGTTAAAGAAATGGGTTATGAAGTTAACTATGCTGCCTCATCCTTGAAGAGAAAAACTTTAAATATTGCTTTTGTTAGTGCAACTTCTAGAAATAAAGAAGATTATTATGAGCATGTTATAAGAGGCTGTAAAAAAAGTATAAAAGAATTTTCAAATTTAAATTTTAATGTTTCTTTTTTCTTGTATGATATTAATAAAAATGCAGAACAAAACGAATTAGATGTTTTAGATGAAATTTTTAATAATGATGTTATCTTTGATGGTATTGTTGTTCTTCCAATTACTACTTCTGAAAAAATGAAATATGCAATAGAAAAATTAATAATTAAAGGTTCTTCTGTTGTGTTATTAGATAACGATTTTCCAACATTAAATCGTTTGTGTTATGTTGCTTCTAAAAGTTTTGTAACAGGGCAATTAGCTGGTGAATTGATTGATATTATGAATTTAAATACTGGAAAAATTGTTGTTGCTGCGGGTGAAAAAGATTCTAGAGTTCATTTAGAAAACTTAGAAGGATTTAAAGAATATCTAAATAAAGAAAATAATAATTTTGAATATATAGATGTCTTTAACAATCCAACAAAAGATACACAAAAAGAAATAGAAAAAATAATAGATGCTAACGATGATGTGGTTGCAATGTATTCTATTAGAGAAACAAATACAATTGATTTATGCAATGCTGTCATTAATAAAAACTTAGTTGGCCAAATTAAATTGATAGGAAGTGATTTAATTCCTATTAATAGGCAAATGCTAAAAGATGGTGTATTAACTGCTATCGTAAATAAAGAACCTTTTGAAAGAGGGTATTATTCAATTAAAGCGTTAGTTGATTTTTTAGTTAAAAAAAATAAAACAAACAAAGATTATAAAACAATTCAGACAATGGTTGTATTAAGAAGTAATTTAAAATTTTATGAATGTCGTTATAAAGACGATTGTTCTAATTAGGAGTGAAAAATGAAAAAGTTAATGGTGGTACTTATCGTTTGTTTAATCGGATCTTTTGCGTTTGCAAGTGGGACACAAGAAAGTAGTGGTGAAAAAGTTTTAAAGTTTAAATTGGCAGAAAACCAACCTGCAAAGAATCCAATTTCTGAAGGTATGATGATGTTTGCTGATTTAGTAAAAGAAAAAACTAATGGAAGTGTAGAAATTGAAGTTTATACTGATGCTCAATTAGGTGATGAAGTTTCAACTATTGCTCAAATCGAAGCTGGAACATTAGATTTTGCAAGGGTTAATACTTCTGCTTTAGCATCCACTGCTGATGAAGTTGGTGTATTCACATTACCATATGTATTTATTAATCAAACTCATAAATATAAAGTATTAGATGGTAAACCAGGTCAAGATGTTATTAAAGCTTTAGAAAAATATAACATGATTGGTTTAAGATATTGGGAAGCAGGTTCTAGATGTTTCTATACTACAGATACTCCAATTAAATCTGTTGCTGATATGGCTGGATTAAAAATCAGAGTTCAACAAAATGAAGTTGCAATGAAAATGGTTGAATTATTAGGTGCAAAAGCAACTCCAATGGCTTATGGCGAAGTATTCCAAGGGCTTCAAACTGGTGTTGTAGATGGTGCTGAAAATGACTATGTATCATATTATACTTCTGGACATTATGAAGTAGCTAAAAACTATTCGGTAGATGCTCATATGGCTCCTCCTGCTATTGTTTTATGTAGTAAAAATGCTTGGAACAAAATGAATGCAGAACAACAACAAGCTGTAAAAGAAGCAGCTGAAGAAGCTTCAATTTGGCAAAGAAAAGCAATGAATGATTATCAAGATGTTTCTAAACAAGCAGCAATTGATAGTGGATGTACTATTTATGAAGTGGATACAACAGCATTCCAAGCTGCAGTATCTGAAATTTATGATATGTACCCACAATACAGTGACATTCTTCAAGAAATTAAAGATTTACAATAATCAGATAATAATTGCCAATATGTTATCATATTGGCAATTTATAAAAGGTGTAACATGAAAAAAATTAGGTTTTATTTAGAAAAACTAGTTAATATTGAAAAATGGTTTTGTGTAATTTCTCTAACTATTATGTTAGCAATTAATTTTATACAAGTTTTAATGAGATATGTTTTTAATGCTCCTTTTGCTTGGTCAGAAGAAATAATACTAGTGCTTTTGGTTTGGTTCGGCTTTTTCTGCATGTCTATTGATATTTTTTATGATTCTCATATTTCTTTAACAGGAATTTATAATCATTTAAATAAAAAGGGAAAGAAAATTTTAAATATTTTTAAACATTTTTTATTATCTATTTTCTTTTTTTATATGGTTGTTTATGGCAAGCAATTATTAGCAATTTCTATGAGAAAAAAATTACCGGCTTCTCATATATCTCAAGGCTTTCAGTTTGCCCCAATGATGATTGGTGGATTTATAATGTTAGTTTTTAGTTTAATAAATTTAGCTTCTGTAATAACTAATACAAAAATAGAACCTAGAGAGGAGAATGAGTAAATGAGTCCTGAATATTTAGCGATGATTATCCTTTTTGGATCATTAATTTTATTAATGCTTTTAAGTATGCCGATTGCTTTTTCTTTAGGTGTTTCTGCATTGGTTACTGCAATATATTTACAAATCCCATTTTTTAATTTATTTCAAAAAATGAGTGTTGGTTTATCAAGTTTTGTTTTTATGGCCGTTCCATTTTTTATTATGATGGCGCAAATAATGAGTGATGGTCAAATTACTAATAGGTTGATGAACTTTTGTAAGATTATTGTAGGACGTGTTAGAGGTGGAACAGCTATAGTTAATATATTGGTAAGTATGTTATTCGGGGGTATTTCTGGTTCTTCTTCAGCTGATGTTGCTTCAATTGGATCTATGATTATTCCTGCTATGAAAGATGAAGGATATGATTCTGGATATGCAGTTGCTGTTACAGTAACTTCTTCTGTACAAGGGGTTATAATACCTCCAAGTCAAAATATGATTTTCTATGTAGTAGCTGCCGCTAGTGGTTTATCAATTAGTAAATTATTTGTTGCAGGATATGTCCCTGGAATTTTACTTGGTATTTCTTTATTAATTCCAACGGTTGTTATAGCAAAGAAAAGAAATTATCCAATAAGTCCAAAATTAAGTGCAAAAGAAAGTTTAAGAGTTGTTGCTCAAGCATTAATTGGGTTAGGAGCCATTGTTGTAGTAATTGGTGGTATTGTTGGAGGTATTTTCTCCGCAACTGAAGCCGCTGGTATTGCTGCTGTTTATGCACTTTTTGTTACTACATTTATTTATAAAAATATGAGTTTCAAATTGTTTATAAAAGGTGTAATAAAAACATTACCTGCTTTATCAACAGTAATGGCAATTATAGCAACCTCAAGTGCTTTTAGTTATGTTTTATCATATTTAAAAGTACCACAAAGATTGACTATGGTTTTATTATCTATAACAGATAATAGCAGTATTTTAATGTTATTAATTATTTTACTATTATTGGTTTTAGGCTGTTTTATGGATATGGGGATTTTAATTTTATTGTTAACACCAATTTTATTTCCTGTTGCTACAGGCATTGGGTATGATCCATATCAATTTGGAATTATTTTAGTTCTAAGTTTAGGTGTTGGTTTATGTACTCCCCCAGTTGGTACATCTCTTTTCTTAGGGTGTTCAATAGGTAAAATTCCTGTAGAATCTGTAATAAAAGATTTCTTACCATTTTATCTATCTATGATCTTTATGTTATTGTTGATTACCTTTATACCAGCTATATCACTTTGGTTACCATCTTTAATTTCAACAGTTTAAAAATTATAGAAAGAAAAATCTTATGAAAAAATATGACAATATTATAAAAAAAACTATTAATGATGTTATGAATCTTTCTATTCAAAGATCATTTGTAGAAAACAGATTAGATGGATGGGTTGATATGAAAATCGATCCATCATCTTTAGAAGATATTTATTATAAAAATATTTGGTGTGCTAAAGAAAAAATTTATTCTTGGATTCAAGGTAGAGCTTTAGAAACAATAAGTGAATATATAAAAAATATAGAATATACAAAAATAGATAAAGCTTTGCTAATTGAATTTGGTGATAGTTTATATAGTAATTTAATCTCTATTGTGAAAGATGCAGATTATATTAATAATATGAAAACTATAAAATTTGTTTTTGATATTAATGGATCAAAATATAATACTTTTGACTATCCAACAATATCTGATATGTTTGTTCTTAGAGGTCTTTTAAGTTATGCAAGTATTAGAGAATTTGTTGATGATTATGATATTTTGAGAAATAAACTAAGAAATATAATTGAAGTTTCAATAAATGGCAGTTTAATAAACAATCAAATTAGTTTTGATAATGGTGATACAATTAATTATTTTGAAGATAGAGTGGGTATTGAAGGAAGTATGTTAGCTTTAGGTGCTAGTCAGATTCTTTATGATAATTCAAAAAATATAAATGATTTATTATTTGGATATTACTCAATTAGAAATATAATAAGCTTATTTTCAATGGAATTAGGGGATAAATGTTTCATAATTGATTATATAGATTTATATAATAAGCCAATTGCTAATGATACTCAGTTAATAAATAATCCAGGGCATTGCATAGAAATAATTGGATTAGCTTTACAATTTATTAGAATTAATAAAGAAATTTTAGTTAACAATTCTATTAATTTAGATTCTTGTATTGACATCTTAATTAAGATGGGATTGTCTCATTTTAGTGTTGGAAGAAATCTAAATAATACAATAAATTTAAAAGTGAATCTTATTGATAATACTATTGTTAATAACTGTTGCCCTTGGTGGAGTAGTTTTGAAGCCTTGAGAATGTTTAGTGAAATTTATTATTTGAATAAAGATGTAAAGATTCTAGAAAAAATTGAAGCTCAATTAGCTTGTATAAATGAAATTTATTTAAAAGATTTAGAAATTTTTGTTCCAATTCAAAATGTTGATAGCACAGGGCAAATCATAGATAAAATACCAGCAACCCCAGATATAGATATGGGGTATCATACAAGTATTCCTTCTTTTGATTTTTTAAAGATTTTTGATTAAATTATCTAAAGCAGTAATTTTTATTTCAGGATTTTTTGTTAATAAGATATTTTTTTCATCCTGAGATAAATTATCTGTTATAAACATATCAATATTATTCCAGTTGCAAATTTTAAACATTGAAGATTTATTGCCTTTAGAACTATCTGCAATAAAACAAACTTTTTGAGAGGCTGCAAGCATTAATTGCTTTGTTTGACCTTCAACAATATTAGAGTTAGATATTCCTTTTTGAATATCAAAGTTTGTTGCACCCATAAAATATATATCTACATTAAAAGATTCTAGGATAGCTTTTCCAAAGTTACCAATAGAGGATTGGCTTGCTCTTCTAATAACTCCACCAATCATAATTATCTCAATATTTGTATAATTCATTAGTGCATGTACTACTGGAAGGCTATTAGTTAGTACTGTTATATTTTTATTTTGTAAGTATTTAGCTAAAAATGCATTTGTTGAACCAGCATCAATTATAATGGTATCACCATCCTTTACTAAGGATGCTGCTTCTTTTGCAATTTCTTCTTTTTCTTTGGTATGCTCATGTATTGTATTTGAAAAATTTCTTGCAAGTGTTTCATCTTCAGAGAGAACCGCCCCGCCATGAGTTCTGATTATTAAACCTCTTTTTTCTAGGTTTGTTAAATCATTTCTTATTGTCGCTGGGGTTACTTCAAGTTTTTGTGCTAAATCATTTACTTCTATACTTCTGTTATTAATTAATTCAGAAATAATCTTTTGTTTTCTTAAATATGAATTTGAAATATGCATCTTCTCTCCAATTTGAGTTTATAGGTAGAACGTGTGTTCTACCTATAATAATTAAATAATAAATTTAAAAAATAGTTAACCCATTTTGAAGCCAGATGATAAATCATTTCCTTGACTTTTATTTGTTGCATAAACAATTATGAATACAGCAACCAATAAGATAACAGATAAAGCACTAGCTTGTCCTAAATCGCCATCAGCAACTGCTCCATAAATTTGAATTGGAACTGTTCGAGTTTTTGAACCATATAATAATATAGTGGTACTTAATTCTTGAAGCAAAGTTGAAAATGTAAGAATTGAGCCACTTATAATTCCAGGCATTATTAAAGGAACACTTACTTTTCTAAAAGTTCTAAACCAGTTTGCACCCATTATTGTTGAAGCTTCTTCTAAAGAAGGGTTTAGTTGAGTAAGAGATGCAGCAACAGATCTATATACGTAAGGTGTTCTTCTTACCATGTAACTTATAATTAATATTGTGAAAGTTCCGCCAATGCTGATTAAATGATTGCCACTAAATGCTGATAAGAGAGCAACAGCTACAACAGTTCCTGGAAGGATAAAAGGAGCCATAACTGCCATATCTAAAATTGCAGAGCCTTTTGGTTTGTTTCTTTCAGTAATGTATGCTACTAAACTTCCCAGTATTGCACATAAAACTGTAGCTAAAATTGATAAGTAGAATGTATTAAATAATTCTGTGCTCGATTTTTTTGGAATATTTATATAGTTTGCTAGTGTAAAGCCCTGAGGTAAAAGTCCAGACCATTTTTCAAAGAATGACATTACAATAATACATAGTTGAGGAGCTAAGGATACAAGTAAAATTATAAAACAATAGATAAAAGCAATAACTCTTAATGTAGGATTATCATGCATTTTAATTTCAACATGAGTTGCTGATATTGTTTCATATTGGCGTTTGTTTACAACATATTTTTGGAACCAAAGAACAAAGCCTGTAATCATAACATTAACAACAGCAATTGATGCAGCTCCATTTAAATCCCAGAACCCATTTACTCTAAAGTATATCAAAGTTGGTAAAACATATTCTTCTCCACCGATAATAGCTGGTATACCAAAGTTATCAATAGATCTAATGAATACTAATAATGCAGCTGCTCCAAGAGATGGTAATATTAATGGGAAAGTAATAGTTTTTAAAATATGCCATTTTGATGCACCCATTAGCATTGCAGAATCTTCTAATAATGCATTAGCTGATGAGAAAGCTCCATGACTAAGCATAAATACAAAAGGATAGTATGTCATTGTCATACAGAAAATCATACCTGCAAGCCCATAAATACTTGGGGCTTCAAGGCCAAATGGCGAAAGAATAAAATTTATAATATGTCTTACAATTCCTTCATTTCCTAATAAAATAACCCAAGAAAAAGCTCCAACAAAGGATGGCATAATTATTGGTAAAATTCCTAAAGATAGCATTAGTTTTTTGCCAGGTATTTTAACTCTAGCAACAAAGTATCCCATAGGAACACCTATTAATATAGTTAATAAAGTTACTGAAATTCCTACAATAAATGAATTTTTTAAACTCTTTTGGTATAATTTTGAAGTAAAAAACTTCTCAAAGCCACTTAAGCTTAAATTATCAAAGGAGAAGGCATTTCCTGTTTTCATAAATGCTCTTAATAAAGTAGTTACTAAGGGCCAGAAAAGGAAAATGCACAAAAATAACATTGGAACTAAAAAAACTAGATATGGAGTAATATCTTTTTCTTTTAATCCATTAATTTTTGAGCTCTTTTTCATATCCTAGTTAACCTCCGTATTGCTATAAAGGGAAGTTAAGTCTTTCTTTAGAGTTACAAAAACAGTGTCTTGCTCTTTAACATCTTCAACTAATTTTGGCATATCAATTTCAAAATTGTTTTCAGATATTTTTGAATCAACTTGAACTTCATATCTAATAAATTGACCTAGATGTTGAATTATTAATACTTTACCTTCAATAGTTTCTTCTTGAGCTTCTTTAGTAATAATTAGTTGTTCAGGTCTTGCTCCAATTAATGCTTTATCTTTTTTATTCAATTTTTCTATATGATTTTTTTCACTGATAATTTCATATTTTATATCAGTATCATTGATTGAAATAGAACAAGATTTATCGTCATTAACTTTTTCAATTGTACAATTTAAGAAATTCATTTTACCAATAAAGTTAGCAACAAATGCACTTTTTGGTTTATTATAAAGTTCATCACTTGTGCCAATTTGTTTTACAACACCTTTTTTCAAAACTGCTAATCTATCTCCAACAGCCATTGCTTCTTCTTGGTCATGAGTAACAAATATTGTAGTGATGTTTGTTGCTTTTTGAATTCTGCGTATTTCTGCGCGCATATATCTTCTTAATTTTGCATCTAGGTTTGCTAAGGGTTCATCTAATAATAAAATATCTGGATCATAAACTAGAGCTCTTGCAATTGCAACTCTTTGTTGTTGTCCACCTGATAGACCAGTTGGGCTTGGATTTCTTTTTAATTCTTCTTGTAGTCCAACAAGTTCCATTACTTTAGTAACTTTTTCTTTTATTACATTTTCAGGAAGTTTTCTAATCTTTAAGCCATATGCTACATTTTCAAAAATAGACATATGTGGATAAAGAGCAAAGCTTTGGAAAACCATTCCAATATTTCTTCTAAAAGGGGGGATTGAAGAAATATCTTTATCGCCATACATAATTTTTCCGCTTGTTATGTCTTCCAAACCTGCTGTGCTTCTCAATAAAGTAGTTTTACCGCATCCCGAAGGACCTAATAAGCAGAATAACTCTCCAGCTTTAATAGTAAAACTTACATCAGATAAAGCATGTACTGGATTTTTTGAATCTTTGTCAAAAATTTTATTAACATTGAGGTATGTTAAGTCTAAACTCATATAAATAACTCCAAATAGGTAATTTTGGAATCTGTATTAATTTATACAGATTCCAATAAAGATAATAAATAATAATTACATTATCATTTCACTGAATTTATCAGTTAAATCAGTACGAATTTCTGCAGCTTCTACTGCATCATATTCAAATAGTTTAATTTCACTTAAAGCTGGTAAGAATTTTGGACCAGGTAGGGTTGGAACAACAACTCTTCTGTTTCTTGTGTTTAAGATAATCTTATAAGCATCTTCACTAGTTAAGAAATCCATGAACATTTCAGCAGCTTTTGGGTTAGGTCCATTATTAATAATACCTGAAGCATCAAATCTAGCACCAGTACCTTCTTCTGGGTAAACATATGTTACTGGATCATCTTTTTCCATATATTTTGCAATATTATTTTCACCTGTTGCTGTAATTGCATATTCACCTCTTGCTACTGATTCAGGACCGATAGTTGATGAAGTAGTGAAAGTAGCATTTTTAGCTAATTTTGCTAAGAATTCTGTGCCATATAATTTATACATCATATAAACTTGTGCATAAGCAGAACCTGATAGAGCTGGGTTTGCAAGAACAATTTTTCCTTTATACTTTTCGTTAGCTAAATCTTTCCAAGTTTTAGGATAATCTTTTTTAGCTAATTTTTCTGTATTGATCATTAAAGCTTGTAGTGGCATTGAGTATCCATAATATCTTGGAACATCTTTGTTATCGCGTACTGTTGCAGCAATGTTATCATGATTAGCTGTTTTATATGGTCTAAAGAAATCATAAGCAGTATCGAATGATTCTTTAGCAATAGCAAGGATTATATCACCTTGTGGTTTTGGTTGTTCAGCATTTAATCTGGTTAATAATTCTCCAGAACCTGCTCTAATAACAGAAACATTAATTTCTGGATGTTGGCTTTCAAATTCAGCAACTAAAGCTTGTGCTTCTTCCTCTGCTGCAGCACTCCATACAATCAATTCTGTTGGTTCTTGAGATTTTTCCTCTTGAGTTCCATTAGCAAATAGCATTGGTGATAGCAATGCTAAGATTAAACTAAGTGTAACAATTTTTTTCATATTCTCCTCCGTTTTTAATTATTGAATATTTTTTCAGTTATTCACTAACTGTGAATTTAATATATGATCTATCATCAAATGATATTTGATTGTTCATTACTCCTTTGGTAGCTTTGTACGTTGTGAATAATAAAGGATCTTCATTTATGATTTTCTTTAAATATTTCTCGCTTTTTTCTAAGGATTTTTTTATTTTTGGATATCCATCACTTGAAAGACAAATCGTTGTTTGTTCTTTAGATAATTGAATTATTTTTATATCTTCTTTTCTGATTGGAAATCCATTTATAACTGAGTATGCAAATGAACCAATTCCTAATTCATTTTGTAGATAAACTTGTTGTGATAAAATAGGAATCAATTTTTCTCTAGAAATATCATTTTCTAATAAGGCTTTTGTTGTATTTCCTTTTTGAAGTTCTGCTTGAATTAAAAAGGCTCTTATATTAGAGGTATAATGTTCAATTAATGTTGGGAAATGTATAAGTTTTTTATCATTGATTAAAGCCTGACAATCTCCTACAAACCATAATTGATGAAAGTATTTTGAATAGATTACGCCACAAGCACTTACTCTTAAGTCTGGATTTTCAGATACTTTTTCTAATAATTTGTTTTCTTTATACCAAGAGATAATATTTTGTGAGAGTTCATCAAAAGCTTGATAAGCTTTTATTTCTTTAGGCAATTTTGAAATTGCTTCAATAATTAAATTTTTAGCAATAATACCAGGAGTTTCTTTATAATTTACTATTGTTTTATTTGTGCAACCATCAATTATTGCAACAAAATCATTATTATAAAAAAGTCCATCTTCACAGGTGTTTAAATTGCCCGTTTTTGATTCAATAAATTCTTCTAATATCCTCATTATATTCCCTCAACTATTCACAATACTCAGCAAAATTATTTTTTACATACCAATCTGTAATTTCTTTTACTGTATTATTAGCTTTAATTGCTAAATCTTTATTGTTAGAAACGATTTCCCATCTAGTCATTCCTTCTTCACTTCTGCTGATTCTTTGTGCTACTTGGAACCAAGGTTGTTCCATATCTGTTTCATGGGTTATTATTTCTGGTAGATTATATCTCATTAGTGTTGCATCTAAATCATTTCCATCTTCCATCGATTTAATAATTGTTAAGCCTTTTTCTTTAAAAGTTTTCTCAACTTTTTCCATAATTTCTTCCATTTTTTCTTCAACTAAGAAATGGCAAGGCCATTCTCTAATTCTAAATAATGAATTTTGAATCTTTAAGATATCTAAATATTTTTGTGGGTTATTAAACCAAACTTTTGCTGTTAAAAGAGAAAAGAATAGAGTATTTTCAGTAGCAGCAAAACCTTTAGTGCTGTCTTTTAAATCTATAGGGCAGTTTAGATAATAGTGTGCTGATTCTTCACTTGATATTAGATATTGTTCTTTTGAATGTTTTCTTAAAGCTTCTTTTATAAATGAGTGACCATTTCTTATTATGTGAACCTTTGTATCAGATGAAGATTGCAATTTCATAGATAGCGGATTAGCTTTTACATCAGCATAGACATTAAAGAATTTATTATCTGGATTAAAATAATTTTGTTCTTTAGCTGATTGATAGATTTTTTTTAATTCAGGTAGTAGGACTGTTATATTAAAAGCTGGTGCGATTTGAATTCCTTCTTTTGTGATTATATCAAATCTATCACCATCTCCATCATAGCAGAAGCCAAAATCATAATTCCCGGTTTTAATATATTCCCAGGTTTGTTTTACACTGGATAGAATGCTAGGGTTTGGATCTCCAATAGGGAAATATCCATCAGGAACTAAATTTCGCATTGTTACATTAGCGCCACATTTTTGTAGAGCTTCACCAATTTCTGATCCTACTGCACCATTTAAAAAGTCACAAAGAATGTTTGCTCCTTTTAAAGAGCCTTCTTTGATATTTGCTAATTGCATAGAATAATTAATAAAATCATCAGTGTATCTTTTAATTTTGATTCCAGCTTTTCTATTTAAAGGTTTATAATCTTTATTCTCAATATAATATTTCTTAATTTGTCTTATTCCACCTTCTGGTCCACAATCGGTTGCTAAGGTTTGTACGTTTTGTGCCATTAGTTTAAGACCTATATATTCACCCGGATTATGACTTGCGGTAATCATTATTCCTGCAGAGTCTAAATTTTGCATACAACTATAGTAGAATTGACAAGTTGAAATTTGTGCGGGGTTTATTATTACATCAATTCCTATTGATGGGAAATAATCTATTGCAACTTGCATTATTTCAGGAGCAGCTAATCTAGCATCTCTGGCAATTACAACAGATTCACATTTTAATATTTCTATGTAATAGCGTCCTATAGCTTTAATTAATCTTTTTATTATGTTTATGTTTAATTTCTTACTTTTAGTTCTAATATCATATGCTTTAAACATAGTCATATTTAAATCTGATTCTTTTTCCATGGGGACCCTCTAGTTGTTGTGATTTAAAATCAGTATAACATTGATGAAAGAAAATGCAAGAAAATAAAAAAAATATTTTGTGTTTGTTTTTATTTATTTTTGTTTTGTAAGTATAAAAACAAAAATTAGCTATAAATATCTATTAATTGAATTATTTTTAATGATTAGGTTTCAAAACAAAAAAATGTATAATTTAGAAATTAATATTTTTTTAGCAGAATTTGGATAGTTGACTATAGTAATAACTTTTTAAGTTTTATATACTGAGCGCGTGAATAAAAAAAGGAAAACAAAAGTCGATATCGATTTGTTATCGGATATATTTAGTCAATTATGTAAGAAAACTCGTATTTTGCAAACTCGGGCTTATACACATCATTTTGGTACTTCCTTGTTACGTCATAGTGTAAATGTTGCATATGTTTCGATGTTTATTTCTAAATTCTTTCGTTTGAATGTTGATTATTTTCAAATGGTAAGAGGGGCTTTATTGCATGATTATTATCTCTATGATTGTCATGATAAAGAAGATTTAAATAAAAAACATCATTTACGTCGTCATCCAGCAAAAGCTGTTTTAGCAGCACAAGAAGATCTTCTTTTAACAAAAAAAGAAATTGATATTATTTTAAAGCATATGTTCCCTATAACTTTCTCTATACCCAAATCAAAAGAAAGTTTTGTGGTTTGTTTTAGTGATAAAATTTGTTCTACCTATGAGTTATTTACAAACTTAGGTAAAAAATTATTATTACGTCCAATGTTTGCTTAATTTAATTATTCTATCTGCAACTACTTTCCCTAGTATTATAGAAGTAGGTAGGCCTGTTGGTGAAAAACTCCAATGTCCTGTTTTATGAATATCTTTAAATGGGGTATTAATTGATTTTGTCATTTTGTTCATTCTATGTTCTATTGGGAGGGTTGATGAGAAACTCCAGCCAGTAATAGCTCCATCAGTATTATTAAATCTTTCTTCTATAGTAATTGGAGATGAGCTTTGATATTTGATAATATTATCTTTTAGTGAAGTAAATAAAGTGTTATTTAAGCAATTAATTATTTCATTATTTAGATTTTCTTTCAAATATTCATATAAATTTTCTTCTTTTAAATATGCAGTTAAATCATAATCAAAAACTGTACTAACTATAATTGCAGATTTATTATCTGGTGCTAAAGCTTTATTTCTAAGAACAGGTATTGAGATTTCATAGGTTGTTTTATTAGCAAATTCTTTTAACCATTTTTTCAATATAAGTTTTTTTGATTTGTTTTGTTTTAATAAGTCTAATAACTCTTTTTCTCCCATTTCCATTGATGATAATCCATCAAGAGTCGGAGTAAAGAAGTTGTGTTCAGAGCATTTATCACTATAATAGTCAGTATTAAAATTTGTTGTTAGATATAATGAGTAAATTGAATCATTACCATGAGCATTATTTATTAATTCTTTTTTATGTTGATATAATTTTATATCAGTATTTGAACTATTTATTTGATCTGTGTTTTTATAAAGGTTTTTTAAATCAGCTGCCCAAATTATTTGATCATAGCCAAAGGTTTCATTATTTGTGATTAATGTTTTGTCTTTTAGATTAATTTTTATAACCTCAGTATTTTTAAATATTTTAGCATTGTTATTAATTATATAAGTTTCTAGTTCATTTATTAACTCTTGAGTTCCTTTTTCTGGATAATAATAGTCATTGTATAATCTGAAATAGCTTAGAGCAAAAAAAGTTGGAGTATCTTTAAAAAAATGTTGAATTATCATGTCTATTAAGGCCTGATTATTTGTAATCTTTTTTAAATATTCTTCAACAGGTAAATTTAGATTTTCAATTTTTTTTATTGTTTTATGATATTTAATCATCCAGGGTAATATGGTTTTTAGTAAATATGTTTGATCTTTTTTATAATCTAAAAATAGAGGATTATCTACCCCATATAAAATTTCCATGTATTGAGATATTGTATTAATCAAATCAATAATTTCAGTAATTTCTTTTTTATCTTTTTCAAACAATTCAATAAGCATTTTCTTATATTCATTTAAACTTTCTTGATCTTTGACTGCTATTGATTTATCTTTTATTTTTATTGTTACGATGTTTCTTTTGAATTTAATATTATTTATGTCTAAACTTTTTAACATAGGAAATAAAACTCCAGAGTTCTCTGTAGCTCTAATTCCTGCATCGATTAAAAAATCATCAATGAAAAAACTTCCAACTAAACCTCCAAGTTTTTCTGTTTTTTCTAAAAGTGTTACATTAAGGTTTTCTTTTGAAAGAAAAGCTGCTGTAGTTAGGCCAGAAATTCCGCCTCCAACTATAATAATATTTTTTTTCATAAATCCATCCTTTTTTTATATTATATACTATTGTGTGATATAATGTTAAAAAAATTATAATTTATTGTTATTAGGATAGTATATTTATCAAGGTGGGTTATGCATTATAATTATTTTATAATAATTGGGTTTATTATTTCCTTTATTCTTTTTTATAAATTTCCGATTTTACCAAGAAATAATAAAAAGCTTAAATATAATATTTCTATCGTTATTCCTGCACGCAATGAAGAAAATAATATTAATAACTTACTTTGTGATTTAAAGAATCAAGATTGTATTATTAATGAAATAATTTGTGTTGATGATAATTCAACTGATAAAACTAGTGAGATAATTAAAAAGCATAATGTTAAATACATTTTTATAGATGAGGTAAAAAATGGGTGGAGAGGTAAAAACTGGGCTTGTCAGATTGGAGCCCAAAATGCAACTGGGGATTTATTAATTTTTATTGATGCTGATGTTAGACTTGATAAAGACGCAATTTCAAGCTTAGTAAGTGCCTATGATAAAAATAGAAACCCAATATCTGTTCAACCTTATCATATCGTAAAAAAGCAGTATGAAATGTTTTCCTTTTTCTTTAATTTAATTCAGATCTGTTCAACTTCTTTATCAATCTTTAGAGCAAAAAAGACAGTAGGTTTTTATGGTCCTGTTTTTTTAGTTGAAAAGGATATGTTTCTAAAATTAGGTGGATATGAAGGGGTTAAAGATAAAGTAGTTGAAGATCTACATTTAGGTAAATTGTACAAGACCAATAATATTGATATAGAATTGTTCTTAGGTGGAGATTTAATTAAATTTAGAATGTATCCAAAAGGGATAGCTCAATTAATTGAAGGTTGGACAAAGAATTTTTCTCAAGCTTCTTTTGCTATCGATTTAAAACTATTTTTAATGATATTTTGTTGGGTTGGATATTTAGGTAGCTTACCTATAGAGATGGGTATAGCTTTAAGTTTAAAGAGTACCTATTTTTTGATTGGTTCAACAATTTTTTATATTATTACTGTAATCAAATTAAATAAGGATATTAAAAAAATTGGTTCATATCCTATATATGTAAGCATTTTGTTCCCGTTTTATTTATTAATATTTTTTTTAATTTTTGTTTATTCTTTATTTAGTACTTTTTTATTTAGAAATACTACTTGGAAAGGTAGAAAATTATAGAGGAGGAGAAAGGTGCAATTATTATATTTATCTGATGGTATGATGGTTTTATCATTTTTTATTGTTTGGCCACTTCTTCAAATTTCTATTACTTTAATTTGTAACAAAATAAAATTAGAAAGATATAATCCTAATTCTTTCTTTCTAAGATCTCATAAATGGGAAAATAATGGACAGATTTATAAAACTGTTTTTAAGATTCATAAATGGAAATCTCTTCTTCCAGATGGTGCAAAAGCTCATAAAAAAGGTTTCGAAAAAAAGGAAATGAAAAGTTATGATTCAAAATATATTAATGAGTTTATTTTCCAAACAGGAAGAGCGGAAATAACACATTGGGCTCAAATAATACCTTTTTGGGTTTTTGGATTTTGGTGTCCTCCTTTTGTAATAATATTAATGTTTATATATGCTTTGCTTGTAAATTTACCTTGTATTTTAGCTCAACGCTATAATAGACCTAGATTAATAAAACTATATAATCTTAAAAAAAATAAATGAAGCTGATGATTTCTCATCAGCTCCAATGATTAATGTTTTTGTATTATTATTTTAGGTATCCTAAATAATCTTTTTGTAAATCTATCATAGTATTTAATAGTTTTTCTGTTTGCAAAATACTATTGTTTGTGGTATCAACTAGTAATGCTTGAAGAGCTAATTCTTTTGATTGTTGGATTACAGCTTCTGCACAAAGTCTTAATACACCAATTCTATTATTTAATAATGAAGAGAAACCTAAAGGCATTACTCTATCAAGATTAATTCCAGTTATTCCATTTTTATTTACAATTCCTGGAACTTCTACAATTGCATCACTTGGAAGAGTAGAAATTAATCCATTGTTCTTGATGTTAACTGCTAATTCTTCATGGTTATCATCTGTCATTATTCCTTCAATAATTGGAACAACTCTCCAATATTCTTCAGGAAGAGTTCCTGATTTTATTCTTTCATACATATTTACTTGATGTCCAAGACATTCTTTTTTATAGTTTGTGTAAAAATCCATAATTCCTGCATGATCAGCAACTTCTTGTGCCCAATGGATATATTCACTAAAGTGACTGTCTGTAGTAATTGGAATTTTTTTGAAATACTTAATTATTTGCATAAATAGGCCTCTTTCATTTGTTCCTTCAAAATATGGAATACCTTTAGTCATGATATCATTCATTGCAGATGTGCCATCTTTTACATAGGTCGCGTCAAGTAAACAACTAAAGTGATTTAAACCACCAGCTGTGATGTGTAAATCTTCAAATGGCATATTTAAAATTTCTGGGAGATGAATTACTAATGAAGAAACTTCATGACAAAGTCCAACAAAGTTTAAATCAGGATATTTTCTAGATACTGCTGTTAAAATATTTGACATAGGATTACTTAAGTTCATAACTAATGCATCAGGACAAATTTTAATCACATCATCACAAATTTCTAAAATAGGGGGGATTATTCTAAAGGAATGGAAAAGCCCACCAGGTCCACCATTTTCTCCATAGCATTGTTTAATACCAAAATGCAAAGGAACGTTCCAATCCATTTCCCAAAGTTCATATCTATCTCCAACTTCAATTGAAATTAAAACGAAATCAGCACCTTTTAATGCAGCTTTTCTATCTGTTGTAGCACTTATTTTATAATTTAGATTGTTGTTTATTAAATATTCTTTAGATACTTTTTCTACTTCTCCTAGAGAAATAGAATTGATGTCTACAAGTGAAATTTCACAACCTTCTAATACTTTACTTTTAAAGATGTCACCTAATGCACCTAATCCAAACATGGCACTGCCAGCACCAATTAATACAATTTTCATATTTTCTCCTCCTTTTAATTAAAATAAGGGATTAAATCTTTATGAGCTTCAAATAACTCATCAACCATTTTTTCCATAGAATCGAAATCCAACATTGATGAACAAAGAGGATCAACAAGTACCGCATTATAAATAAGGCGTTTATCTTTTTTAATTACAGCTTCAACAACAAGCATTTGTACGTTTACATTAGTTCTATTGTAGCAAGCTAATTGTTCAGGAATTTTTCCAATATATGTAGGTTGAATGCCGTTTTTATTAATTAAACAAGGTACTTCTACGCAGCAATTTTGTGGTAAATTAGTTATAAGATTTGTGTTTAAAACATTTCCATTTATTTGACTATTTTCACCACTAACAATTGAGTTAATTATTGAACCAGCATATTCTTCACTCATATTTACATGAAGTTCTTCACCGGCTTTAATGCTTTCTTTCATTGATTCAAATTCTTTTAAGTTTATTTTGCATCTTCTAATATATTCATTTACCGGGATTTTATACTTTTCTATTAGCTTTGGATCTTTTAGATAGTAAGGACAATATTCAGCATTATGCTCACTAGATTCAGTTACATAATATCCAAGACGTTTAAACATTTCGAATCTAACTTTATCTCCAATGAAAGTGTCTACAGCACTGTCTTTGAAATTTTCTCTAAACCAAGAATCTGAAGCAGGACACGAATATAGATGTTCAGGAACAAAATTTTCATCTTCATCAATTTTATTTTTTAACTCTTGTAATTGAGGGTATAAATCTTTTCCTTTTGTTTCTAATTTTAAGAACCAGGCTTGATGATTTATTCCAGCAACTTTTACATTTAAATCTTTGTATGGAACATTTAGATATAATGCTAATTGCTTGGATGTGGTTTGAACGCTATGGCATAATCCAACATATTTTACTGTTGGGTATTTTATTAAAACATATTGAGATAACATTGCCATTGGGTTTGTGTAATTTAAGAAATAAGATTTTGAATCATATTTTATAATTGCTTTACATATTTCATCCATTACTGGCATTGTTCTTAATGCTCTAAAGATTCCTCCAACACTCATGGTGTCTGCAATTGTTTGTTTTAGGCCATACTTTTCTGGAATTTCAAAATCTATAAGGGTAGATTTAAAGCCTCCAACTTGTACCAAATTAATTACAAAATCAGCATCTTTAACCGCTTCCTCTATACTATTTGTTGTAGTAATTGTAGCTTTACTATTTCTTTGTTTAATGAACATTTTTGCTACTTTTTCTATCAAATCCAATCTTTCAGGGTTTATATCTTCAAGACAGAATTCACATTGTGAAAGGGAAGGAAATTCTAATATATCTACCATTAGTTGTTTTGAAAAAACAACACTCCCTGCTCCAATTAAGGATATTTTAGTCATATTTTACCTCGTACATTTATTTAAATTCATATATGAAATTAACAGTGCCTTCTTTCTTCTCATTAGGTTGAACCCTTAACAAATGAGCTTCTTTTTTGAATCCGTTATTATCTAGATTTACCGCATCAGTTGAACAAGTCTGTCTTTCAACACAGAAAAAAGGTTTGTTTTTCGGTGTGAAAACTTGCATATGTGTAAAGTCTTTTGTTGCATCCATGTAAACTCTTAAACCAAGTTTTGGATAATCAACAAAAACTCTTTCATCCTCTATCATGGTTGTATAACAGTTATCTAGATCTAATTTATTGGGAGCTATAGGTTTTCTAAGATCAAAATCTTGATTTTCTACATCTAATAGTTTCCCAGTTGGTAATAAATCATCAGATAATTCCATCATGTGTTGTGCAGGAACCCTTATAAATGAATTATCATCACCACATAATTTTTTAAAGAAAGTGTGATAAGAAATTCCAAAAGGAAGCTCTTCATTTGAGAGGTTTTCTACTTCATATTTAATATCAAAACCATTTTTATTTACTTCAAAAATAACATATAATTTATGTTCCCAAGGAAAGCCTTCATAAATTGGATGCTTCTTTTTTACATGAATCCAAGTTTTAATTCTTGAAAAATTTTCACTAATCTCTGGCTCTTCACATTCCCATTGTTCATCATATACTAAGGAATGTAAGAATACAGGGATACCATTTTTCTGATGCCAATGTTTTTTATTATTAAATTCATAGAAACAGTTTCTTAATCTATTTGGGAAAGGATAAAGAATTGGGTTGCCAGTATAATAAGAATTTAGTGAAAAATAGCTATCATAATGAATTACTTCATATTCATCTACTCTAAAACAATATAGATTGTTTCCAAGTGTTGGAGATACTTTAATAAGTACATTATGTTCCCCATTTTTTTCTTTGTTATAGCCTAATAGGTATGAGAGTTTTCCTTCTATAATTTCAGTGTCATAATAAAATCCCATCATATTCTCCTTATTTTCGAGTTACATATTTTTGAGCATCAATGGCTACAGCTAGAATAACAATTGCACCTTTGATGATATAAAGCATATATGGACTTACACTGATATAAACCAAACCATAGTTGATTACTTGGAAGATTATTACACCAATAACTATTCCAAAAATTGATCCAACACCACCCATGAGGGAAACACCCCCAACTACACAGGCTGCGATAGCATCTAATTCATAACCATTACCTAAGTTATTTGTTGCACTACCTGTTCTTCCAACTTCTAGTGCTCCTGCAAAACCATATAAAAATCCAGCAATTAAATAGATTAGAATAATTGTTTTTGTAATATTTACACCTGAGACTTTTGCAGCTTCTAGGTTATTTCCAATAGCAAAAAGGTTTCTACCAAGTTTTGTTTTATTCCAAATAAACCACATAATTGCTACAACTATTGCTGCATAAATAATTAACAAAGGTATTCCAAAAATATTACCTTGTGCAAAAACAGTAAAAGATGATTTTAAACTACCTATAGGAGCAGCCCCACAAACTTTTTCATAGTATGTTGAAGTTGCACCATATAAAATCATTTGCATACCTAATGTTGCAATAAAAGCAGTTACAGATAATTTGGTAACAATAAGACCATCAACTAATGAAATTAATCCACAAATTAATGTAACTAAAATAATTGGAACAATTACTGGTAAATTGAGTCCAGGAAATATAATGTTTGGATTATCTAAGGATTGCATCATTGAAGCAGAAATAACAGCTGCTAATCCTACAAATCTACCAATGGCTAAGTCACATCCAGCCAATACGATAATTCCACTAACCCCCAAAGCTAATATCATTCTTGTTGATGCTTGGGTAAATATAAATTTAAAATTGTTTATTGATAAGAAAGTTGGATCAACCATAGTAATGATAATTATTAATAACACTAATACAATGTAAATTGCATTGTTCATTAATATTTGTTTGATTTGTCTATGTTTTTTTCTTTTTTCTAAATCTTCATTTGTTAATTCGACCATTTTCATAACTCCTATAAATATTTTGCAGCAAGCCTTAAAATTTCTTCTTGATTCGTTTCTTCTGTGTTTACGATTCCGGCGATTTTACCGTTACTCATAACAAGAATTCTATTTGAAACGCCTAATAGTTCTGGCATTTCAGAAGAAATCATAATGATGCCTTTGCCTTCTTTTGCTAAATCTATAATTAATTGATAGATTTCATACTTAGCACCAACATCAATACCTCTTGTTGGTTCATCCAAAAGAAGAATGTCAGGGGAGGTAAGCATCCAACGGCCAAATATTACTTTTTGTTGATTGCCTCCTGAAAGATTTCTAATTATTGTTTTATCTGAAGGTGTTTTTACCTTTAAAGAATCTATAACTTTTGATACGTCTTTATTGATTTTCTCGTTATTTAAAACTCCAAGGTTACAATATTCATCAATGTTTGAGATGGTTACATTATCTTTTACGCTCATACCATGGAAAATTCCATTATATTTTCTCTCTTCTGTTAGTAGTGCAAATTTATTTCTTATTGAGTCTTCTGGGGAGGTGTTTTTGCACTCTTTGCCATTTAAAAAGATTTGACCAGATTCTCTTTTTCTATAACCAAAGATTCCTTCAACAATTTCTGTTCTCATTGAACCTTCTAGGCCTGCAATACCTAATATTTCTCCTTTTCTAAGAGAAAAAGATATATTGCTTACTAAAGGAGAATATGTTAAAGACATATTTTTTACTTCAAAAAGTACGTCTCCAGGAATATTAGTTTTTTTAGGGAATCTGTTTACTAACTGTCTACCCACCATCAAAGTTATAACATTATCAATATTTATTTCATTTATATTTTTAGTAGCAATCATTTTTCCATCTCTCATAACAGAGACTTCATCTGCTACACTAAATATTTCTTCTAATTTGTGAGAAATATAAATAATGCCACAACCTTTAGCTTTGAGTTTATCAATAACTTTAAACAAATGAGCAACTTCTTTTTCTGATAAGGATGAAGTGGGTTCATCCATAACAATAATTTTTGCGTTGTAGGAGGCTGCTTTTGCTATTTCTATCATTTGTCTTTCAGAAACAGATAATTTTTCAACTTTTTCTAAAGGATTAATATCAATTTCTAAATCTTTAAATATTGCTTTAGTGTTTTCAAATACTTTTTTTTCATCGATTACTATTTTGTTTTTCATTGGGAATCGACCAAGCCAAATATTATCCATTACTCTTAATCTAGATACTTGATTTAATTCTTGGTGAACCATGGTTATTCCATGATCCAATGCTTGTTTCGGTTCTGTGAAATTAACTACTTGTCCTTCTAATTCTACAGTGCCTTGATCAGCATAATATATACCAAAGATGCATTTCATCAATGTTGATTTTCCTGCACCGTTTTCACCTAAAAGAGCATGAACTGTACCTTTTTTTACAGTTAAATTTACTCCATCTAAAGCCTGAACGCCAGGAAATGCTTTTGATATATTTGTAACTTTTAATAATACAGGATTATTATCCATAATAAAGATCTCTCCAATTGGTTGATATATCATGACACTAAAGTGCCATGATATATTGGTTTTGAATCTATTTTTTATTTGTAAGCTTCAATAGCTTTTTCTAGATTTCCAGCCATTGTAATTTCACAAGCAACACGAACATCTTTTTTATCACCGAAAACATAATCAGTTCCAGAGAGAGGATCTCTACCATTTGCTGCATTAACAGTCATCTTATATGCTGCAAGACCTAATGCTTTTGGATCATTTAAGATTGTTCCTAATAATTGACCTTTTTTAATTAATTCGATTGCTTCAGGTAGGCCATCAACACTAACTACTGGCATGTATTTATCTCCTGTGAAATAACCAGCTGCTTTAAGCGCTTCAACAGCACCAAGAGCCATAGCGTCATTGTTACAGATTACAAATTCAATTGAATCACCATGTTTTGCTAGCCAAGTTTCCATTAAATCTTTACCTTTAGCTGCATCCCACATACCTGTTTGTAATTCTAATTCGTCAACGCCAATTCCAGCTTCTTTAATAATTCTAATAGGTTCTGTTGTTCTAACCTCTGCATCTGGATGACCAGGTTCACCCTTTAATAATACATATTGGATTTTTCCATCATTGTTTTTGTCCCAAGCAGGATTAGCTTTCCATGCGTCAACAATCATCTGACCTTGTTGAATACCGAATTCAGCAGATGTGATACCAGCATACCAACATTTATCGTAACCCATAATTACGTCTTTATCTGGTTCTTTGTTGTAGAATACGATTGGGATATCAGCTTTTCTTGCTTTTTCAACTACTGTTTTTCCAGCAGCTGGTTCAACTAAATTAACACATAATGCTTTTACACCTTTATTAATATAAGCATCAATTTGGTCATTTTGTTTTGCTTGGTCATTCATTGAATCACAGATTAATAATTCAACTTCATTGCTTTCTGCAGCAGCGTTTTCTATAGCTTTTCTTACAAATGACATATAGTTATCATCATATTTGTAAACTGTAACACCAATTTTTGGGGTACCAGCTTCTTCTTGGCCATTTGCAAATAAACTAAAATTGCAAATAAATAGGGCAGATAAGCAAATTAAAATAGCTTTTTTCATTGTTAACTCCTTTTTATATTTTAATTACTTTTTTTAATGATTAAATAAAGTAATTAAAAAAAATAATGTTTTTTACCTAAAAATAGGATATCATTGTATTTATTATCGCGCAAGTTTATTTTTATAAAAAATTGTTTTAAAATATAATTATTTATATTATAAGAAAATAATTTAAATTTTTTATAAATAATGAATCAAATATGATGGATTAGAAAGCAAATCAACTAATTTTAATTATTAAAAAAAGTATTTATAAAAATATAATTTTTAATGACCTTTAATTTCTTTATTATAAGAAGTCTTCTTCTAGAATTTTATTTAAGACAAGTGCTGCTGCACCAATTTGTCCACAACTGCCAGGGAATGAAGATTTGAGAATTTTTAATCCGCTATAACATTCTCTCATAGATTGTTTTTGTACTGTTTCTGTAATTTGTTTTTCAATGAATTGCCAAGAAGAGGATATTATTCCACCAATTATTATTGCTTCAGGATTAAATACATTTACTATATCTGCTAAAGCAGTTCCTACATAAGCACCAATAGAATTAAAAGCTCTAATAGCTACTTCATCATTTTCTCTTGCAGCCTTATCAATTATTTCATAATTAATATTATCTAAGTTTTTATCAACCATTGAGGTTATAATAGTAGGGTAGCCTAAATTAATTTGAGTAACAACATCATTGATTAATGCTTTTGTTGAAGCCACAGTATCTAAACAACCATAGTTACCACATAAACATTTTGTACCATTTTCTTTTACTCTAATATGTCCTATTTCTCCTGCTGCGGAGTTTGAACCTCTAAATATTTTTCCATCAATTAATATTCCACTACCAACACCAGAATCTAAGCTGACAAAAATTAAATTTTTTATGCTTCTATATTTTCCAAACCATTTTTCGGCTAATACCATTACTCTTGCATCATTGTCAACAATTACTGGGATTTTAAAAATTTTCTCAAGTAGTACTTTTATATTTACATATCTCCAATTAAATGCTGGAGCATATATAGAAATACCAGAGTCATAATTTACAATACCATGGAATCCTACTCCAATTCCTAAGATTCTTTGGGTGTTATTATTAAGTGTATTTTTTAATTCTTTTATTGATTCAATTATAGTTTCAAAAATATGTTCTTTAGTAATTGGAAGAGGGTATTTTTTTGTTTTAGTTAACTTGGAAATTCCTTTAAGATTTACTAAGGCAGATACTACTTCAGTTTTTTTTACTGTAATACCTATACATAGTAATGAAGCTTCATTTATTTCAAGCATGATTGGTTTTCTTCCTCCAGAAGATTCACCTTCGGTTCCCAATCTAATAAAATTCATTTTTTCAAGTTCTGCAACATTTGAAGATACTGTAGCGGGTGTAATTTTTAGTTGTTTTGCGATATCTGATCTAGAAATTGATTTTTCTTCCCAAACTTTTTTTAATATTTTTCTTCGATTTCTGTTTTGAACTAATGAATTATTTTTATATCTCATAAGCTATATAATAACTAAGTAATTAATAAAATGATAGATTTTTTTTGAATTTTGGATTTAAATTTTTTTATTAAATTATTATTAGTAAAATAAAGGCTTCCAATAATGAAAGCCTTTAAATGTATATTATGTTTGTAGATTGTTTGTTTGATAGCGGTTAAAGCATCAATAAATGAATCTCAGTTTTCACCTTTTGCTCTGTATTCATCTAGCATTGGTTTACTCCTGATAGTCTTTCTACCTGGTGAGATGGAAGATTAATTATTTCTGGGACTAAAGGATATATTGAGATTAGGAAATATCTTGATGTTGCTTCTTTTTCTGAATCTGATCATATAATATTGGTTGATGAAAAAGAAGAAAAACATTTACGAGTTCATAATAAAGTAGGCTTCCATTTCTTTGGCCAAATGATTAGAGATTGTTTAGACAGAACTGAATTAGCTATTTCTCAAGAGCATACTTTTAAATCAATTGAATTAGCAATCTTGGCTCAAAATGAAGCTGTAATATTATAAAAAAACTTTTTTTTTAAATTTAAATCATCATATTTTCACCACATTTGTTTTATAAATTGTAAATAGATAAAAGATAAAAACAAATAAGGATGGAAATAATCATGAATAAAAAAATATTAGTAAGTTTAGTTTTAATAAGTTTAGTAGCTTCAACAGTTTTATTTGCTCAAGGCACAAAAGAAATAAGTGAAACTACAAGTCCTGTAGCAAATGAAGTACTAATTCAAATAGAGGATAATACTTCTTCTACTCTTTTAGGAGCTAGTGCTGCAAAAGCAGGAGAAGATTTTACATTAGAAGAAATGTTAAAATATGCATTAGAAGATGAAAAATTAGCTTTAGCTGAATATGCTTTTATTATGGATGAGTTTAATGTAAATAGACCTTTTAGTAATATTATTAAAGCTGAGCAAGCTCATCAAAACGCAATTTTATATTTATATGATGTATATGGTTTTGAGATTAAAGAGTTTGATGCAAGTGAACATGTAGTTCTTCCAGATAGTTTACCTGAGATTTACGATGTTGGAGTTGAAGCTGAAATAGCTAATATTGCGATGTATGATAAATTTTTAGCAACAGAAGGTTTACCTGATGATGTAAGAAGAGTTTTTGAAGCTTTAAAAAATGGTTCAATAAGCCATCTACAAGCTTTTGAAAGACAAGCAAGTAAATATTAAAAAGAGTTTAATTATAAAAAAGCACTATATCATTATTATTGATATGGTGCTTTTCTTTTGTTATTTTAAAGCTTCTCTATATTTTAAGTTATAAGCTCTCCAATATTCGGTTTGGTCTGTATTCTTAAAATATTGTTTGTAATCTGTAAAGATTAAATCTCCCATTCTTCTTAATCCATTATTAAGATGGGACCCAAGAACAGGGAGCACTAATTCTTTTTTCTTTTCTTTAATTGTTTTTAATAACAATTCATGATCATTAACAATTTCTGGATATTTTAGTGTAACGACAAAGTCTAACATTCTGAATCTAGTATATTCTACTTGTTGTTGTTGAATTAGTCCCCAGATTTGGTCACAATACATTTTATTAAACCAAGTCTCATGGAAAGAACTATCTTTATCAAAAAATTCATTTTCATTTACTGGATCTTCTTTGATAAGAAGTTTTTGTAATCTTAAATTGTGGTCTAATTCTTCTATTGTAAAGCCATCAGGATCACTATCAATAAAATCACAAATTGTTTGAGCTTCTAAAATAGTTCTCATGTGAATTATTTGATAAATTTTTCCAAGATCTAGTAAAGTAGCACTTACTCCTTTGTATGGGACAATATCAACTAATCCTATATCACTTAATCTTTTAAAAGTAGTCCTAACTGGTGGTCTTGTTACAGAAAAGCGATTACAAATTTCATTTTCTACTATCAATTCTCCAGGTTTAATAGCTAATGAAATTATTTCTTGCTTTAAAGTATTAAAAATGTTGTTACTTAAATCTGTTTGTTGTTTCTTTGCCATAGTCTTCCTAATTATATTTTATTTTGTTATTTAATTTCTTTAATATTTTCTTTTAATTTTGTTAACGCTTTATTGAAATATAACATATCATTACCAAGAATCAACATGTTTATTCCTTTATCAATTGCTTGTTTTAAATCAGCAGGAGAAGAAGGAACTACAGGTGCTAATATACCAATATTTCTTTTTTTTGTTTCAGTAGCTAATTTATTATAAGCTTCTTTTAGTCTATTATCATCGTTTTTATAACTAACTTTTGCTCCAATGCTTAAAGAATAATCAATTGGTCCAAAGTTTACTGCATCAATTCCATCAACACTAAATATTTCTTCAATATTATCACTAAATTCAAAATCCTCATCCATTGGTATTACTAAAGTATCTTTATTGCTTTTTTTAGTGTATTCCTCCCAAGAAAAATCATTTACTCCAAATTGTGCTGCTCTAACACAAGACTCTCCACCTCTTCTTCCAATTGGAGGGAATTTTGCACTATGTATTATAGTCTCAATATCAGCTTTTGTTCTACAGTGTGGAACAATGACGCCTTCGGCGCCCATTTCTAGAACTTTTCTAATTTCTACTTCATCAACACAACTTACTCTTACTAGTGGAGAAACCCCGCTAGTTTTTGCAGCTAATATCAATTTTTCTATATTTGAAACATTATCAATTGGACAATGTTCTAAATCTAAATAAACAAAATCAAATCCACTATATCCAATTGCTTCGACAGCACAAACCGCACCTGTGTAGCAAACAACCCCAAATACTGGGCCGTTTTTCATTTTTTCTTTTAAAGTCATTTTTCCCTCGTATTAACTTATATATTTGACACCAAATATATTTGATGTTCTTTTTGTAATTAGAATAATAAAGTAGGTAGCCATAAGCTAACTGATGGTATAAATGTTACTATAATTAAAACTGTTATATTACAAATTAAAAATGGTATTGCACTTTTAAATACTTCAATAATAGATAAATCAGATATTTTGGCGGCAACATTTAAACACATTCCTACAGGAGGGGTAACAAGTCCAATTGCTAAGCCAACAACCATTATTATTCCAAATTGTAATTCATTCATACCTATTGCTTGCATAACTGGCATTAGGATAGGAGCAATTAATAATATACAAGGGACAACATCTAAAAATGTTCCTAGTATTAATATTAAAATATCAAATAAAATTAGGACTACCCAATATGGAATATTTGAATTTAAAATAAAATCAGCAAGCATAGTAGGAATTTGTTCCATTGCTAAAATCCAAGTAAAGATCATTGTAAACCCACCAATTATCATAATTGATGCAGTAATCATTGAAGTTTTCTTTAATGCTGCTTTTATATTTTTAAATGTTAATTCTTTATAAATTAAAGTACCTAAAATTATTGCATATAATACTGCAATTCCAGCAGATTCACTTGCTGTACAAACACCCATAGTTACTGTAACTAAAATCATTACTGGCATTAAAACAGCTAAGATACCATCTTTTGCAATTTTCTTATTTTCAGCAAAGGTTTTTTTTGTTTGTAGTTTATGATATCCACCTTTTGCTGATAGTGACCAAGTAATGCCTAATTGTGTTGCTCCAATTAAAATACCAGGAATCAATCCTGCCATAAATAATTTACCAACACTAACTCCACTTACCATTGCAAACATGAGCATTGGTATACTAGGTGGAATAATCATCCCTACAGTAGAAGAGGCTACAGTAACACCTGTTGAAAAGCTTTTTGAATAACCTTTTTTAACCATATCTGGAATTAAAATACTACCTAAAGCAGAAGTATCAGCAACAGAAGATCCTGTAATTCCTCCAAAAACCATTGAAGAGACAACATTTACTTCTCCTAAACCCCCTTTGAAAGGCCTAACTAATAAAAGAGAAAAATCTATAAGTCTTTTTGTCAGTCCTCCATGGTTCATTAATTCACCACTTAGCATAAATAGAGGCATTGCAATAATTAAGAAACTATTACAGCCACTCCAAATTCTTTGTGGAAAACTTAATAAGAAAGATGGGTTTGATAAAAGCATATAAATAATACCAGACCCTCCGAGAGCAAAGGCTATTGGAAGTCCAATAACTAATAATATAATAAGTGCAATAAACATTATAGCTAGATACATGATTAATTTTCCTCCGGTAAGTCTGCGTCATCAAAATATCCTGATATTGCTGAATCAATTTTGATAAAATGTCCTAAGATATCTATAGCACAATAAAAAATTGTTAATATAAATGAGATTGGAACCATTAGATAAAATATTCCCATCGGAATTCCTGATGCAGGAGATACTGTTGAGCCAACCATACTTATCCATTTGATTGAATAATTTATAATGAATGCTGAAATAATAATTATTATACTCATTATGATTATTTCAACTATTTCTTGTCGTTTAGGGGTAAGAGAATCTTTAAAATATGATATTTGGATATGTTGTTTTTCTCTGATTGCAAGAGCTGATCCAATAAAAATTATAGCAGCAAAACAATTTGTTAAAAATTCTTCAAAAAAGTTAAATGATATTCCAAATATATATCTTAAAAATACTGTTAAGATAATTCCAATTGCTAAAATAGCAACTAGCGATGATAGTATAAATGAAATTATTTTATCAATAATCTTCAATACTTTGTTCATATAGACCTCAAATTAATTGCTCCAGTTTAGAAATCTAAACTGAAGCATAAATAATAGAAATATTAATTTCCTTGTGTGATTGTTCTCATTTGATCTAATTCAGCTTGAGTGAATGATTCTTCATTAATAAAGTAGTCATAAACAGGAGCGCAAGCTTCTCTAAATAGTTCTACTTCATCAGCTGTAGGTGTGTAGATTTTAACACCACTTTCTTTAATTACATTGTAATAATCTTGATCAGTGTTTTTGCGGATTTCATTTAATTTATTAGCGAATACCCAACCACCATCAACACAAATCTTTTGTAAATCTTGTGGAAGATTGTTGAAGAAATTTAAGTTCATGCTTAATACTTCAGGGTGGAATTGGTAATTAATATAAGTCATATATTTTTGTACTTCATAGAATTTCATATCAACAATGTTTGCTAAAGGATTTTCTTGACCATCAGCTACACCAGTCTTTAATGCCATATATGTATCTGCATAAGGAATTGAAACAGGGTTTGCACCTAAGCTTTTCATACATTCTATGATTGATTTCATTGGAGGTGTTCTTAGTTTAATACCAGTCATATCTGCAGGAGTTTTAATTTCTCTAACATTGTTTGTGATATTTCTTGAACCTCCGTTACCAAATGCTAAAATCTTTATGTTATTCTTTTTTGCATCATCCATAATTTGTGCACCTAAGTCACTGTGAGCTACTTTCATTAATGATTCTTGTGAATCAAAGAAGAAAGGCATTAAAATTAAGTTTAATTTTTCAGTTAATGCATCAAAAGGACCACCGACGTAAGCTTCTAGATTTCCCATCTTTAATGATTCAACCATTTCTGCTTCTTTACCTAAAACCCCAGCTGGGAATAATTCAACTTTGATTTGGCCATTAGATTGAGTTTCTACATAAGATTTGAATTCTAATAGAGCTTGGTGTCTTGGGCTTTGTGTTGTCATTGAGTGACCAAGTTTAATAACATATTCTTTTTTTTGTCCTTGTTCGCTTTCACCATTAGCAAAGATCATTGGAATGCTAAGTAAAAGACAAAGTGCGATTGCCATAAATTTTTTCATAATTAACTCCTTAAATTTTAATTATTTTTAATATTTGTTTTTTTAATTTTTTTAATTGAAAAATTTGAATTTATTTAGGTTGTTTGCCGATATAAGCTAAAATACCACCATCAACATACAAGACATGACCATTTACAAAATCTGATGCATCACTAGCTAAAAATACTGCTGGACCCATCAAATCTTCTGGTGTTCCCCATCTTGCTGCTGGTGTTTTTGCTATTATAAAGGAATCAAATGGATGCCTTGAGCCATCAGCTTGCTTTTCTCTCAATGGAGCTGTTTGTGGTGTTGCTATATACCCAGGTCCTATACCATTACATTGTATATTATATTCACCAAATTCACTACAGATATTTCTTGTTAGCATCTTTAGTCCGCCTTTTGCTGCTGCATATGCTGATACTGTTTCTCTGCCTAACTCACTCATCATTGAACAGATGTTTATTATCTTTCCATGTCCATTTTCTATCATTTGTGGTAGTACTGCTTTTGATACTATAAATGGTGCATTTAAATCTACGTCTATTACTTTTCTAAAGTCTTCAACTTTCATATCTAACATGCTTTCTCTTTTTATAATACCTGCATTGTTAACCAATATATCTATGCTTCCTAGATCTTTGGTTATTGCTTTTACACATTCTTGTACTTCAGATTCTTTTGTTACATCGCATACGTACCCTTTTGCTTCTATTCCTATTTCTTTGTATGCTTTAATACCTTTTTCTACTAATGCTTCATTAATGTCATTAAAAGCTATCTTTGCTCCTTGTTTTGCATATGCTGATGCTATTGCAAATCCAATCCCATAGGATGCTCCTGTTACCCAGGCTACCTTATTTTCTAACGAAAAAGTAAAACTCATATTTTTTGTCCTAAATTTAATAAAAATGGTTTTTTTGAAATCAAAATTAAATTTTAATATTAAATTCAAAAAGTGATATCACATTTGGTAATGTATAATAGTTTTTATTAGCTGTCAACTTATTTTTTTAAAACTTAAATTTAAAACATTGATATTTAGTTATATGTAAAAAGTCCTAATATTACTTAACAAATTAAAGTTATTATTAGTTTTTTTATTTAATTATTTTTGTTTGAAATAATAATTATAATTAGGTATCTACAAAAAAGTTGTTATAACTAATTTCTTATTTTATAAAGATTTATTATTCATTATATAATAATCAAATTAATTAATAATTGTATATTATGTCAAAAAAAAACTATATTTTTTTTGACATACCACCTAATTGGGTGTTCAATTTTAGAAGTGGTATATTTTTTAAGGAGGTATATATGGATGCTGTATTAATTATGGTTTTAGCCTTTGTAGGTTATATAATTGCATATAAATTATATGGTAAATTTATTGGTAATAAGATCTTTCAATTATCAGAAAAGAACGTTACCCCTGCAAATGAATTTAAAGATGGAATCGACTATGTTCCAACTAAAAAGGGAATAATTTTTGGTCACCATTTCACTTCAATCGCTGGTACTGGCCCTATCGTAGGTCCCGCAATTGGTGTTATTTGGGGCTGGTTACCTGCTCTAATTTGGGTCTTTGTTGGCTCTATTGTTATGGGCGCAGTTCAAGACTTTGCCGCTTTAGTAATGTCTTTAAGATCTCAAGGTAAATCAATTTCTGAAGTAGCTTCACAATATATTAGTAAAAAGATTCGTTTTGCTTTTTTCTTAATTGTTTTTATTGAATTGTGGTTGTTCTTAGCTATTTTAGGTATGATTATGGCAGTTATTTTCCATATGTATCCAGAAGCAGTTTTCCCTGTATGGATGGAAATTCCAATTGCTATTGCTCTTGGTATTGCTGTATATAAGAAAAATAAGAATGTTACGACTTCAACTGTTATTGCTGTAGTTGCTATGTATATTACTGTTGTTCTAGGTCATGTTATTCCTATTGATATGCCTAGTATTGGTTCAATGCCTGCAACAGGAACTTGGACAATAATTTTATTTATTTATGCTTTTATTGCATCTACACTGCCTGTTACAACTCTATTACAACCTAGAGACTATATTAATGCTTGGGAATTATTTATTGCTATGGCGTTATTGGTAACTGGTGTTGTAATTTCTTCATTTAATGGATTAGAAATTGTTGCTCCAACTGTACAAGTTCATCCTGAAGGAGCTCCATCTCTTTGGCCATTCTTATTTATCACAATAGCTTGTGGTGCTATTTCTGGTTTCCACTCTGTTGTAGCATCTGGTACAACTTCAAAACAAGTTGAAAAAGAAGCTGATGCTCTATTTGTTGGATATGGTTCAATGTTAATGGAAGGTGCTTTAGCTGTATTGGTTATTGTAGCTACAGTTGCTGGTATTGGTTTAGCTTCTCGTGGGGATACAACAGGAGTTGTTGGTGTTGCTAAGTGGAGTGAACACTATGCCTCTTGGGGTGCAGCTTCCGGTTTAGGTTCAAAGGTTGAAGCTTTTGTTCTTGGATCTGCAAATATGATTAGTTATTTAGGTATTCCTCAATATCTAGGTTTAATTATCATGGGTGTATTTGTTGCTTCCTTTGCTGGTACTTCTTTAGATACTACAACAAGATTACAACGTTATGTTATTCAAGAATTATTAGGTGCTAACAGAGTTGGTGCTGCTGAAAAGAAGAGTTTCTTTACTGACAAATATGGTGCTACTTTATTAGCTTTACTAACAGCTGGTATATTAGCTTTCTCAACTGGTGTTGATGGAAAAGGTGCTTTACAATTATGGCCATTATTTGGTGCAAATAACCAAACTTTAGCTGCATTAGCATTATTTACAGCTTCAGTTTATTTGAAAAAACGTGGTGGAAATAAATATTTAATTTCTTTCATTCCAGCTGTATTTATGTTGGTTATGACCCTTTGGGCATTAGTTGTAAATGAATTAGCATATTTAAAATCTAGTACTTATTTATTAGCTATTGTAAATATAGTTATAATTTTAATTGTTATTGTTGTTTCTATTGAAAGTTTTAAAGCTCTCTTTAAAGCTGAAGAAGAAAAATTAGCATAATTAAAAATAATGGGTGCCTGATTGGGCACCCTTTGTTATAATGAAAAAAAAGGAAGGGCGAAAAATGGAGAAAATATTTAAAAAAATAACTACTATCACGGCAATTAATTATATAGTTTTAATAATTATTTTTTTAATAATTTTCTTGATTAAAGATAATGGAGAAAGACTTGCTTCAAGAGTTCTTTCTACAAATGTTTTATTAGGCTCTACAATTTTTTCAATTGCATTACCAATTCTTTTTAGAACAGGGTTCTATAATAAAAGTTATAAGAATAAAAAATTGAAAAAAAATGAATATTTTGTAATGAAATTATTAATAATAATAAGTGTATTTATTGGATCTTTATTTGCTTTGTATGCTTATTATTTCCCAATACTAAAATATCATCTATATCTATCTTTTTTGTTTGGTCTTTGGGGTTTGTATTCTGTTATTCCTTCAAAAAGAATTTATGAAAAAGATATTATTACATACATGGTTGAAAAATAATAATTATGAATTTATTTAAGAAAATTTTAATAAATGTAAAAGGCTTTATTATAGGCTTTCATCAAGCTTCTTTATATAAAGCTACATCTCAAATCGAATATGAAGTTTCTGAAATGGAAAATTCTTTTGCCTTAATGCTTTTTGGCTCTGCTGTAGGACTTCCTTCTCCTCCTATGCCTCTTTGTCTTGAATTATTACCTTTGATGGAAAAAGATGTTGAGAAAATGTTTTTAAGAGCAACTCAAACAGGTAATGGTTTAAGTGAATTAGCAAGTATAATGGGTGAACCATAAAAAGAGGGTTAACTATGGAAAAAATAAAAATATTTTTAGGAAAAGGTGGGGTGGGTAAATCGACTTGTTCTTCAATAGAAGCTATTAAATTATCTAAATCTGATAAGAAAGTTTTATTAGATTCATTAGATCCTGCACATAATCTTCATGACATTTTTAATCAAACTTTTTCTAATAAGGTAAAAAAAGTAGTTAATAATCTTTATATTAGAGAAAGTGATATTTCTCTTTTGGGAAAGAAATATATTAAAGCAACTCAAGAACAACTTAAAGGCTTATATCATTATCAACAATCATTAAATATCGACAGATATTTTTCTATTCTAAAATATGCCCCAGGTACTGAAGAATATGCAGCTTTGTTGGCATTGGAAAGATGTTTAACTGAAAAAAAATATGACAATGTGGTAATTGATACTCCACCAACTGCATTAACCTTAAAGACGATTGCTCTTCCAAGTGTTAATTTACATTGGATTAATAGTTTGATTGAAATGAGAAGTGAAATTGTAAATAAAAAAAATACAATAAAAAACATTAGAAAAGAAAATCAAGAATTATTAAGTGAAGATCCAATTTATAATAGATTGCTTTCCATGAAGAAAAGATATGATTCATTAAATGCTAAACTTACAGATTCAAATTTGGTTGAATTTGTTTTAATTTTGAACGAAGATGAATTAAGTTTTTCTGAGAGTTTGTTAATTAAAAGAGAAATGAATGAGTTGGGGTTTTCAATCGATAGAATTATTATAAATAAATCATCAAAAGATAATTTTGATTTTTACAATAGAATAAAAGAAGCTTTTCCTTCTTCAATAATTCAATTAAATCCTATGATTCAAGATAAACTATCAAATGTTGAAAAGCTTATAAATTATAACTTTGAATTTATTAGTATAAATTAAAGTAAATCAGATTCTCCAATTTTTACAATTGAAAGTGTTTCTTTCATTATTATTGAGCATTGAATAGAGGAATTTTCTAATTTTTGCTTATTTTGTAAATGATTAAACATTTGCATTATTGCTAAATATGTTTGTCTAGCTTGGTGTTGGTATATTGTTGCCGATAATGCTCCCGAAGCTAAATACTCTTTCATGTCTTTTGTATATTCATGCCCAATTAATTTTATCTTACCAACTTTATTTGTGTCTACTATTGCGTCTGCAGCTGAAGAGAAGAACCCATTAGTAACATAAATACAATTTAGCTCAGGGTAATTAGAAATATTTTTTATAGCCATTTCATAAATATTTTTTCTAATCTCGCTGTTGCTTTCTCCTTCAATATTTTCAGTCTTTAATACATCAATACCAAGTTTTTCTTGATTTACTTTACTTATAAATCCTGCAACTCTTTCTTGTGTCCCAGTAAAACTTGCATTTGGAGAGAGAATTAGAGCATTTCCCTTTTCACAAGTATATAATGAGGCTAGTTTTGCAGATAATTGTCCTATTTGGAAATCATTTGGACCAATATGGAAAGCTATACCTTTAGTTCTAGTTTTGTTAACTATTGTTGCAAAAGGTATATCGTTTGGTGGTGTTATTGCTGAAGAAGAAAAATCATTTACAGCACAAAATATAATAGCATTAACATCCATTTCTAATAGTTTTTTTAATGCTTGATTCTGTTCTGAAAACCCATAACTTGTGGTAGGAATTTCTATTATATTAACACCAAAAGGTTCAAGTTGTTTTCTTGCGGCCTTGATTCCTAAAGGTATTTCATTCCAGAAATCTATATCTACAGCAGGGTATGTTATTCCAATTGTTATTGGATTTTTTCTATATGATAATGCACTAGCAATTTGACTTGGGGAATAGGAAAGCTCTTTAATTGCATCTTGGACTTTCTTTAAGTTTTTATCTGAAACTTTACCGCGGTTATGAATAACTCTATCTACAGTTCCAGTAGAGACTTGTGCCAGCTTTGCAACGTCTTTTATTGTAATGTTTTTATTAACCATGTCTTCTATCATTTATATTTTTGCCTTATATTCATTTTTTCCAAAGTCTAAACAGTCTAATAAGTATATAGCTCCATCAAAATTTGTTTGTTCGCCTTGTTTACACGCAATATTTGCTGAAGTCAATAAAAGCATATTTAAATTCTCTCCACCAAAAGTGAGGCTTGAACTGTACTTACATGGAAGTTGAATAACATTGTTGATTTTACCCCCATTATTGAGTATTTTCAAGACTTTTCCTTCACCCCAAATACAAGTATAGATATTATTATCTTTATCAACTGTCATTCCATCAGGGACTCCTTCTCCTTTATTTATAAAGAAAATTTGTCTATCTGAAATATTTCCCAATTCAATATTATATTTGTATTTGTAAATTGTTTTATTTTCTGAATCTGTGTGATAAAACACTGATTTATCACTTGAGAATCCCATACCGTTACTGATATGAAGCCCTTGTTGGATTATTCTTGGATCTTTGTCTTTTTCAAAAACTACTAACCTACCTTTATCTGAGTTGTTATCACATTTGATTCCTGCAATAATTCTGCCTTTAGGATCACATATAGCATCATTGAAACGTTCATCAATTAATGGATATTCAATTAAGAAATTTGAATCTAAAAAATATTTATTATTCTCATTTAATACTTTGATTAACCCTTTCTCAGTTAAAAGAATTATTTCATCATTACAGTTAAAAACAAAAGCTCCAATACGGTAATGGGTTGATAAAATACATTTTACTTTTTTTTCATCTAAGTTGTATTTATAGAGGTTGCCTTTTTCAATATCAACCCAGAAGAAAGAGTTAGAGCTTTCCATCCATAATGGATTTTCAGCTAATTCAAAATTATCATTTCCTACTCTATCAATTACCATTCAGTTACACTCCCATCTTCATTATATAATACATCATTTTTCCAATTATGGCCTTGTTTTGCCATTTCTCTAATTGATTCTTCGTTTACTTCAATACCTAGTCCTGGTTTCTTTAATAGATTAACATAACCATTTTGATATTCAAATACTGAAGAGTCTTTTATATATTTTGACATCTCATTTCCATTGTTATAAGCCATTCCTAAACTTTGTTCTTGGAAACAAGCATTTATAGAACAAAAGTCGACTTGAAGGCAGGAGGCTAGGGCGATAGGGCCAAGAGGACAGTGTGGAGCTAATCCCACATCAAAAGCTTCCGCCATGGTTGCAATCTTTCTGACTTCAGATAAACCACCTGCATGGCTTAAATCTGGTTGAATAATATCTACATAACCTTCACTGAGCATTTTTTTAAACCCCCATCTAGTATAATTTCTCTCTCCTGTAGCAAGAGGAATTGAACTAAAGCTGTGAATCTCTTTAAAAGCTTCTTCATTTTCAATTAATACGGGTTCTTCAATAAATAAGATATTGTATTGTTCTAATTCTTTTATTAAAGCTTTAGCCATTGATTTATGAGCTCTGCCATGAAAGTCTATAGCAATTCCAATTTTATTCCCTAATTCTTTTCTTATTGCATCAACTTTTGAAACTAATAAATCAATTTGATCAAAATCATTGTACCAATGACCTTTTTCTGTTCCAAACATCTTAACCTTTTTAAATCCTGCATCGTATCTTTTTCTTGCAGAAGCTGCTGCTTCTTCAGGAGTATTTGAATCAATCCAGCTATAAATTTCCATTTTGTTTCTTACGCTCCCACCAAAGAACTCATAAACAGGAAGATTAGCGGCTTTACCTTTAATATCCCATAAAGCTTGGTCTATACCAGACATTGCACTAGTTAAAACAGGACCACCTCTATAGAAACCTCCTCTGTAAAGAGTTTGCCAAATATCTTCAATTTTGGTAGGATCTTTTTTAATTAATGTATCCCCTAATTCATGGACACAAGCTTCAGTTGTGGCGGCTTTGCCTTCTACAACAGGTTCTCCCCAACCAACAATTCCGTTATCTGTTTCAATTCTTAATAATAACCATCTAGGGATGATTTTAAAAGTCTCAATTTTGGCAATTTTCATATGATTCAGCTCCATAATAAGTATTTTCAGGTAGGATAGGAAGTAAAGAACCTCCATCAACAACAACACAGTTTCCTGTCATATATGAACAATCCTCACTGCATAAAAAAGCAGCAATTTTAGCAACTTCTTTAGGGGAAGCAAAACGCTTTAGAGGAATTTTTTCCATTGAATTAAAGATTGGATGATCTTTAGGCCAATCAACATTTGTATATCCCGGGCTAAGAGTAGTTACTCTGATACCAAATTCAGCAAGTTCCATTGCAGCATTTTCACCAAATTTCTTAACAGCGGCTTTACTTGATGCATATATTGTTGCATTAGGCCAACAGCCATCAGTATGATTACTGCCAATGTTTAGTATAACCCCTTTTGTATTATTTTTTACCATTAATCTTGCTGCTAGTTGTGTTCCAAAGAAACAGCCTTTAAAATCACAAAAAATAACTTTTTTCCATTGTTCTTCTGTTGCTTCTAAAATAGGATAAAATTCACTTATTCCTGCATTGTTTACCATAACATCTATCGATTTGAACTCTTTTTCGAAGGTCGTAAACATTTTTTCTAAATCGGCATTTTTGCTTACATCAGCTTGAATTATTAAAGCTTTAGAGCCTTTTTTTTCAACTTCCTTAGCTGTTTCTTCTGCACCTTTGAGGTTGTGAAAATAATTTATACCAACGTTATAACCTTTCTTTGCAAGTTCGATCGCAATTGCTTGTCCAATCCCATGACTTGCTCCAGTCACTAATGCATTTTTCATTGTTGCTCCTAAAAATGTGTACGCACACAATTTTTTTATTGATTACTAAAATTACATTGTTATTATTACTCTAAAATTTCGATATTGCAAGTAAAAAAAATAAAAATAATGTTTGACAGATTAAAAATACGGGGGTAAACTTCAAAACATATAGGAAAAAGGTGCTTTATATTGTGTGTGATTGTGTTACCGGACACACTAAATTGTAAAAGCTTTTTTCCCCTTAGTATTAAGAGGAGTGTGTATGACCACAGTCGAATTTCGAGGTATTAATAAATATTTTCCAGGAGTAAAAGCTTTGGACGATATATCCTTTACTGCTGAAAGTGGTAAAGTATATGCCTTTCTTGGAGAAAATGGGGCAGGAAAATCTACTTTATTAAAAATAATGAATGGGGATTATATAGCTGATAATGGTCAAATATTAATTAATTCTGAAGAGTGTAATTTTGAAAATCCAAAAGATGCATTAAAACATGGTATTAGTGTTATTTATCAAGAAAGACAAATTCTAAAAGAAATGACAGTTGCTGAAAATGTATTTTTAGGAGACTGGATTAGAAAAAGTAATGGTTTTATTGACTATGAAGCAATGAATAAGAAAACTGCTGAAATTTCAAAAAGATTTGGGCTTGATATTGAACCTGATGAAAAAGTAAGTAAATTAAGCATTGCTTATCAACAAATGATTGAAATCATGAAAGCTATCAATCGTAATTCAGAAATTATTGCATTTGATGAACCTACAGCAGCTTTAAGTGATAAAGAGATTAAAATTCTTTTTTCAATTATTGAAAAATTAAAAAAAGAAGGAAAGGTTATTTTTTATGTTTCTCATAGAATGAATGAAATCTCAGAGATTGCTGATGAAGTTATTGTTTTTAAAGATGGTTGCTTAGTAGGTGTTAAACACCAAAAAGATGTAACTGAAGATGAATTAATTCGTATGATGGTTGGTAGACCTTTGGGTCAAATTTTTGATGAATTAGATAGAAATGAAAATATCGGAGATGTTTGTTTAGAATTTAAAAATGTTACTACCGATTATGTTGATGATATTTCTTTTGTAGCTAGAAAAGGTGAAGTTTTAGGTTTTGCTGGCTTGGTTGGAGCAGGTAGAACTGAAATTATGAATGCTGTTTTTGGTATAGATGAAGTAAAAAGCGGTGAAATATTTTTAAATGGTAGACCTATTGTTGTTAAAAATCCTGGACAAGCAATTAATTATGGAATTGCACTTGTTCCTGAAGATAGAAAGGATCAAGGAATTTTACCAAATATATCTGTTCAAGGTAATATTTCAATTTCAATTCTTAAATCATTGCTTAATAAATTTGGTTCAATTAATGAAAAGAAAGAATTAGAAATTGCTAATGAAAAAATAAAGAAACTGAATATTAAAACACCTGATGCAGAAAAAATTATTTCTCAATTATCAGGAGGAAATCAACAAAAAGTAATTTTAGCTAGATGGTTAGAAACAAATCCTCAAGTATTAATTTTAGATGAACCAACAAAAGGTATAGATGTTGGTGCAAAAGCTGAATTTTATAATATTATTCAAGATTGTGCAAAATTAGGAATGGCTGTAATTGTAATATCTTCAGAATTACAAGAAGTTATTGGTTTAAGTCATAGAATTGTTGTAGTTAAAGAAGGTCGTATTTCAGGGGAGTTGCTTAGAAAAGCTGCAACAGAAGAGAGCGTATTAAAATTAGCCATGGCTAGTCATAAAAAGGAAGAAAAATAAAATGAATAATAGTTTAGTTAATAGAATCAAAAAATCTGATTTTGCTAATAAAATGACATTAATCGTTGCTTTAATAGTATTAGTATTTTTGTTTTCAATTCTGAATTCGCATTATTTTACTATGCAGAACTTAGTAAACATTCTTGTTACTTGTTCTTTAATGGGTTTCATTGCAATTGCTGAAACATATCTAATTATTGCAAATCAAATTGATTTATCTGCTGGTTCAGTAGCAGCTTTTTCAGGTGTTTTTGCAGCATTATTAGTTTCAACAGGTATGAATCCTATTTTAGTATTAATTTTAACGGTTTTGATGGGTTGTGTTGTCGGTGTTGTTAATGCTTCATTTATCAATTTTCTAAAGATTGAACCTTTTATTGCTACTTTAGCTTCAATGTCAATTTTTAGAGGTTTAGCTTATATTCTTTGTGATGGTAAAGCTGTTCCAATTAATGACATGGGATTTATCCATTTAGGAACTTATAAAATTATTGGTAAAATTACTCTACCAATTATTCTATTAATTATAGCTTTCTTTGTATTTAGCTATGTTTTAAAGAAAACTTATTTTGGTAGAAGTGTTTATGTACAAGGTGGAAATCCATATGCTGCAAGATTAGCAGGATTAAATCCGACTAAAACAATATTTAAATTATATATCATGTCTGGTGCTTTAGCTGCTTTAGCAGGAGCTCTTTTAGCCGCAAGAATGAATTCTGGACAACCTTCAGCTTGTGTAGGTCTTGAATTTGATGGTGTTACAGCAGCTGTTTTAGGTGGTTGTGCATTTACCGGCGGTGTTGGAACAATGCTTGGTACCTTTATTGGTATGTTAATTCTACAATGTTTTAATACAGGTCTTGTTATGATGAATGTTCAAGTATTCTGGCAAAATGTTGCTCAAGGGTCATTGTTGATTGTAGCTTTAGCTTTTGACTTATTAAGAAAGAGTTCAGCAAGAAAGAAAGAATTAGCCGAAATTAAGGCAAATAGATAAAAAAGTTTAATAGTGGGAAAGGCCCACATAAAAAGGAGTTCTTATGAATAAAAAATGGAAATTATTAGTTTCATTGATGGTAGTTTTGTGTAGTGTAGCACCTATTTTTGCACAGGGATCTTCAGAAGATAGTGCAAATGACCAATTAGTTATTGCAGGTATCTATAAGATGGGTGATGCAGAATGGTTCTTACAAGAAGGTGAAGCTGCAAGAAAAGTAATCGAAGAAGCTGGTGGAAAATTCATGTATATGGATGCAGGTCTAGATGGTGCTCGTTATATGGAAATGTTAGATAATGCTATTACACAACAAGTTGATGGCGTTTTAACATGTACTCCAGACCAAAACTTATCAAAAGCTGCAGTAAATAAATTAAAAGAAGCTGGAATCCCTGTTATTGCTTGTGATGATGCTCTTCAAGATGAAAATGGTAACAGATTAGCACCATGGGTAGGTATTGATGCTTATAACATTGGTAAAAGTGTTGGTGAATGGTCTGTAGATTATATTAACAAAAACAATTTAGCTAATGATCCTGATTTTGCAATTATGTTCTTAACCGCTGATACAGTTTCTTCTTGTGTTCCAAGAACTCAAGGTCAATATGAAACAATTGTAAAAGCATTCCCTAAATTTGAAAGTGAAGGAAAATTATTTAAAGCTGACCATGATACAACAGCTGCAAAAGGTAATGAAGCTGCTTCAACAGTTCTTGCTGGTAACCCACAAATCAAAAAATGGTTAATTTTAGGTGTATCTGATGATGGTGCTCAAGGTGCTGCTCGTGCTCTAGAAGCTGTAGGTTTAGTTGATGGATCAATGTGTGTTGGTTTAGGGGGATATTTTGCACCAGAAGAATTTGCTAAAGCATCTTCTCCTTTCAAAGCTTGTGCTTATTTCTCAGCTAAAGATGTAGGTGGTACATCAGCAAAAGAAATGATGGATTATTTACAAAACGGAACAGCAATTCCTGAAGTATATGCTGCAGGTGCTATAATTGTTGAACCAGATGATGATTTAAATGCTATCATGCCTGAATATATGTAGTATTTAATTAGTATTTGAAGTTATGTATGGCTACAGTATTTTTACTGTAGCCTTTTTATACTTTTAAATAGAAATTTTATAAGCATAAATATTGATTTATAAAATTTATGATTATAAACTTTTTTGGAGGAATTATGAAATTAGAAAATGATAATATTAGTATAGAATGTTTAGCTGAACATGGCGGTAAAATAAGTTCGATTTTCAATAAAGAAAAACAATTAGAGTTTTTATTTCAAAACCCAAAAACTAATTATAGTAAGGCTGAAGTTTATAGTGATTTTTCATTATTTGAAGCCTGTGGTTTTGACGATACTTTTCCTTCCATTGATGCTCAAGAAGTAATCATTGATGATAAAAAAATATCTTATCCAGATCATGGTGAAATTTGGTCTGCTAATATGAAAGCAATAAACTTGAAAGAAAAGCTTAAACTAGAATATGACAGTGTCATATTCCCTTATCATTATCAAAAAACAATTTCTCTAAAGGAAAATGGGGTTAAGATTGATTATTTTATAAAAAATACTGGTGATTTTGATTTTCCGGGTTTCTATACTTTTCATTGTTTAGTTGATTCAAAACCTGCAATAGAATTAATTACTCCAAAAGATTGTAATGAGGTAAAAATAGTATTTCCTTCCTCACGATTTGAACAAGATGAATGTGTAAATTATCCTATTACAAAAAATAGTATTGATTTATCAAAGCCTGCTTTATTAAACAAAAATGAATGCGAAAAGTTTTATTTTACAAAACCTATTAAAGAAGGGGTAATTGGCTATGATTATAAAAAAGAAAGAGTAAAACTTTTAATATCTTTTGATAGTGAAAAATTACCATATTTAGGATTTTGGAATACTCAAGGTGGATTTAGATCTGATTATAATTTTGCATTAGAGATGAGTAATGGCTATTACGATTCAATAGATATTGCAAGAAAAAATAATGCCTGCCCAATTTTAAAAACTGGTGAAGAATTTTCTTTCTCAATTGAGTTTGATATAGAAAAATATTAATAACGACTTTTTTTTAATATAAAAAGAGTGCTTAAAAAACTTATTGTTCTTTAAGCACTTTATATAACTGTATTTTAGTAATTTTTTAGAAGCTTTTAGTCTTTCAAAATTAGTTTAGCTCTGAAATGGCTATTATCTTCTTCTAAAGCTTGGTTAAGGTATTTTTTATATTTTGCATTGTTCATTCCTAAATTACCTAAAGCTAATAGGAAATTGCAATGAATTTTATTTTTCTTATCTAGATCTTCATCAAATAATTGTAAATCTGGTAATGAAACTGCAAAATAATCTAATTTAATGTGATCAAAGTAATGTTGTTCACCATAATCTATAAGTTTGTTAAAGCAACTTCTAGCTTCAGGTTCATTGTTTAATGCCCTAAATGCAAGGCCTTTATAATAAATCATATCTGCTGGTTGGTCATAATAATAAAGAATACCTGCTGGTTCACTATTTCCAAGGGTTGCTTTTTCAAAACATTCATTAGCTTTATTATCATTATTTAATCCTTGATAAGCTATTCCAAGATAGTAGTAAATATCATTAGATTTATTTCCTTCTAGAATGCCTTCTCCTAAATTGTGGGGATAAACAAGCGCTTGATAGAGAAGATCTAAAGCATTTTGATAATTTTTATTTTCAATTTCTTCAATTGCTAATTCTCTTAAAGCAAGAGTATATTGAGTTGAAACTTTACCTTCTCCGCCTTCCCAAGGATTAAAAATATTACTCATGATAAAATCATAGGCTTCTTTATGTTTTCTGCTTAAATTTAATAGAGTTGCATATTCACATTTTAAATCACTTCTTTCTTTTACTAAATCTATAAACTTTTCATATAAATCTAATCTAAAGCAAATTGATTTACCAACTTTCTTATACATTTGATCTAATTCAAAGAATAATCTTGAATCATTAGAATCTAATTTAAAGGCTTTTTCAATTTCTACTTTAGCTTTTTCAACTTCATTATATTTGTTAAATAATATAATTGATAAGTTTCTGTGAACTGAGGAGAACTTATTATTTATTTCAGCACATTTTGTCCAAACAGTTTTTGCTTCTTCAAATCTCATATTATTATAATGCATGTTTCCTAAAAGATATAAAGCTTTATCATTATTAGAATCAGCTTTTATAACTGTATTTAAAACAATTTCATCTTGAATCCCATTAGCAAAAAAACTGTTAATGGCAGTGTTATTTGCTTTTTCTAATTGTGATGTAGCATCAAGATTAGCTTTTATTATGCAGTATGCTTTGTAATATTCAATCATAATGTTTTCACATTTGCATTTATTTAATAATTCTAAAGCTAGAGTTTCATTTTTAGTATCAACAAGGAAAGAACTTATGCTTAAGAATGTATTAATTCTTGTGAAATCAAAGATAACTGAAGAATCCATTAAACTTAATAAGTAATAGGAAATAAAATCAAAACTATTATCTTCTAAATTTTCTTTAGCTACTTCTTTAGCTTTTTCTTCTTCATTTAGTTTCATTAGTAGAAGAACTTTTAAGCCTCTTGCTAGATAATTTTTAGTATTATATTGTAATGCTTTATTTACAAATTCTAGAGCTTTTAAATATTCTTTTTTTCGAGTTTCTAAAATAGCAATTTCATAGAAACCTACTGCCGCTTCACTTTGCATCCAGGTTCCTTTAAAGAAATATTCATATGCTTCATCATACTTTTCTTGATATTTTAGGGCATATCCTAGATATACATAAGCTTCGCTATCATATGGATTTGGATGTAATTTGGTTAATCTTTTTATAGCTGTTTTAAAATGTTTTTCAGCTTTTTTAAATTGACCTCTTCTTAATAATAAAGAGCCATAAGCAATGTTACATCTAATATCATTCTCATCTCTTTTTAATCCTTCAAGATAATAATCATCAGCTATAAATGTAGCATGTCTATATTGTTCAATATGTTGACCTGTTAAATATAATTCTTCAGTTGTTCTTATATCTTTTGGTGCTTCAGCAGGTTTTTGTGGTTTTGGTAGAGGTGTTAATTCTTTTTCTTCTTCTTGGTAACAAATTAATTCTTTACCATCAAGATTTGAAATTGTTAATTTTAAATCTTTTTTAGAACAGCTAATAGCATTAATTGATTTCTCCAAAATATCATTTGGAGAGAGTAGAATTTTTTCATTAAAATAAACTTTATCACCAATTAAAGAAACTATACATTCATTTTCGCCTGTAGAATAAATCTTAAAACTTGCAGTATTTTCTTCAACTTCTAAATTCATTATATAATCAGTGTTAGCATTTTTTACTGCGCCAATTTCTTTATATGGCATAAAGTATTGATTAAATTCTTTTTCTTCATATGGGCTTAACCAAGAAAAGTCCGGTTGGTTATCTGTAAATACACCAGTCATTAATTCAATATATGGACCATTTTTATCAGTTAAGTTTCTATCCCATGCTTGACCAAAATCTCCATTTCCCCAAGTCCATTGTTTTTTGCCTGGAGAAATATGATGATCAGCTACATGTAATAAGCCAGCGTTTTTACCATAGTCATAATTACCTACAAAGTCATATTTGCTTTTATATGCCATATAGCTAGTAGGAACTGGAATGTTCTTATATCTAGAAATATCAACACCCATTTTATAATCATGTTTATAATATTCACCTGTAGCAATAGGGAATTTTGAAACGGCTCTTTTACCATGATCATAAACAGCATTTACATCAGGTGGAAAAATAGATTTGGTATTCTCGTTTACTGCTACTGCAGGATTGGCCCACCATAAGAAAGTTTGATTCTCGCAGGTTGGGTTAAATAATCTAGCATTAATTTTGATATAACTTTTATCTTTGTATAAAGTAAAACTAGTAACTACATTTGTTCCATTCATTCTATCAAAGTCATAGAGAATTGCATTTACACTTCCATCTTCGTTTTCTTTTATTTCATATTCACAGTTCATAAAGGTTGTTGGTCTGTGGTGTTGTGGCCAGTTAAATTCAATTCCTCCAGAAACCCAAGGTCCAAGTAATCCAACTAGTGCAGGTTTAATTACCTCATTATGATAAACAAAATCATAGTTATTTGTTTTATCAATTGCTTGATGAATTTTTCCCCCAATTTCAGGTAAAATTAAAACTTTTATATAATCATTTTCAAGATATATACCAATATATTCTTTATCTTGTTTTTTATTAGTTAGTGTATCAATTATTGGGTAGGGATACACTTTACCACTAGAAGCTTGATATGTCCTTTTTTCAAAAAACATAGGGTTTTTATTTTCTTTTCCAATCCCATAAGTGGGTATTGTAATCATTTCTTTCCATATTTTAGAATTATTCATTAAAAATCCTCCATCAATAATAATTTACCATTAAGTTGGCCAGAAATATATATTTATAATTGCTAAAATATTTCAAAAAATTGCTATTTTTATATTTAAATTTTTGTGGCTTAAATTTAATTAAAAAATTGTAATTTATTGTATTCTATTAAGATATATGATAAATTAATAAAAAAGTAATTTTTAAAAAATTTTAATATATTGCGAGAAATAATAAAAATGAAAGTTAATGAAAAAGGGGTACTGAAAGAATCTGAAATATTTTTCCATAATCCTAGCCAATTGTCACAAAAAATGTATTTTAATATCATTTGTTGTGGTAATTTTTCTTGCGATAATCATTACTTAGTTAAAAGGACTAATTATTATAGTTTTTTATTAATTTATGTTATTAAGGGCAGAGGTTTTTATAAAGTAGATAATAAGGTTAATTATATCAAGCAAAATTCTATTACTTTAATTGATTGTAATAAACCTCATGAATATGGAACCCATACTGGCTGGAAAATATTTTGGGTTCATTTTAATGGTAAATTGGCTCAAGATTGGTATAATCAAATTTATCATAAAACTCAAGGTTATAAAGACTTAATCAATACTGCTAATACCTTTGAAAATATGAAAAGAATAATTGATTGTTTAAAATATAATAACGGTAGTAATGAAGCTTTAATAAATAAATTAATTGTTGATATTTTAAGTGAGTTTTTGATTGAAGAAAATGTTGAATCTCAAGAAAATCCTTTTCAAACAATTGTTGGTTATATAAACAATAATTTAAATAAAAATATTACAATTGATGAATTAGCTAAAAGAGCTTATATGTCAAAATATCATTTCATTAGAACGTTTTATAAGGAAGTAGGGTATACTCCGCATGAATTTATAATTAATTCGAGAATAAATGCAGCAAAATTTTATCTATCTACTTCCAATAAATCAATTAAAGAAATTATATATATTTGCGGGTTTAAAACAGAGAGTGCTTTTTCTAGTACTTTTAAAAAAATTGTAAAAATATCTCCATCAAAATTTAGACAGATTAATAAATAAGTTAATTAATTTTTTGAATTTATCCAATCAATTATTTTATTATATGCTGTATCAATTCCATGATATTTATGGAATTCTTTTTTTAATCTATTAACATCTAGCTTATTTAAACTTCCAATTTTTTCAGTTATCCATTTTTCATTAAAGTCAGTTAATTCTCCCATATATCCACCTTTTGCTTCTGCAACTTTTTGGGCATTAAATCGTCTTTCAAAAATAGCTCCTGGGAAAATAATTAATGGAATTCCTGCTTCAAGAGATTGGGTTATGGTATTTAAACCTCCATGGCAAATTGTAACTTTACAATGAGGTAAAATTTCTGAAGCTTGAACATATTTTACAAAATAAATATTTTTGATATTAAATTCTTTACAAATTGATTGGGAAGCTACATAGCAAACTGTATTTTTCATTTTATTAATTACTTTTGGTAAAATTTTTATTACTGTAGGGATGTTTATAGAACCTGTACCAAAATAGCAAAATATATATTTTTTATTAGGCTCTGGGATAAATTTTATTTTAGTGTTTTGAATTGGTTCTAATAAATTTCCAGTATAACAAACATTCATTTCCTTAGAATCCGTTGTGTCTAATTCAGGAATTGAAGGTATTAATTTTAGTACATTGTTTCCAAAAGCGAGTTCGTAAGGGTCAATCCGTTCTTTGATAGAATATTTTTTTAATACTCTATTTATTTTTCTTTTGATTTTTTTATAAAAATAGGAATCTTTTCCATTGCTAGAAATTTTTGCATATGTAGTAATCATTGGGATATTCATAATATATGCACTAACATAAGAGGCTAATTCCATTTCTGTTAATATAGAATCTGGCTTAAAATCTTTTATCGCTTCAATTTCCGATTTAACTAGTTTTAAAATAGTTTTTGTTTTGTTATATCCTGTAAAATTAAATAGTAGCCAAATATTTCCAACAGCACGTCCTTTTTTAGTAGGTGGAGATAAATTTTTTGACTTTTTACTAATAATATTTGATAAGAATTTTGGTAAACTTAATATTGTCATTTCTGGGATTTCATAAGTTTTAAACCCTTTCTCAATCAAAGTTTCTTTTACATATCCAGAGGCACAAAAAGCAATTGAATGTCCTTCTTTTATGAATTTATTAGCTATAGCCATTAATCTTGTAAGGCTTCCCCAAGATCCTGTAGGAGGTGAAAATATTGGTATTAATAAATTCATAAGTTTTTCCTCCTTAAATAATATTTATAAAAAATTATGATTGAAGATAGTATTTTTTGTTTCTTTTATTTTAAAAATAATATCATACATAAATGATTGGAACTAGCAAAATGCTTATATATTTTTTGTGTATCTACATTTTGGATAATTTGAGCAACCGTAAAATTTTCCATATTTTCCAGTACGAAGTATTAATTTTTCACCACAATTTGGACAGATTAATTTTTGTGATAAAGCGTTTCTTTGATTTAAATTTTTTTGAATATTTTTCTTATGAGTGTTTTGTTTTATATTTTGTTTTTTTGCCGTAAGTTTTAATTCAGATGCAATTTTTTTAGTATTTTCAAGTGTTAAATATGTTTTTTTATTTTGTATGATAGTTTTTAGTAATTCATGGGTGTAAATAACTGGAGTTGTTGAAATTATATTTTTTAATGTAGCATCACCTGTAAAAACAATTATTGAATAAAAAGGTATATTATTATACTCAAAATTCGATTTTAGAAAATTCTTTATGGTATAAATATGTGAGTAATTTTGTTTTATAGGATTTCTAAAATTGTTTCTTTCATTAAATATAACTTGAGTCCAATAGGTATTTCTTTCATTGCCAAAAATCCATCCACTATAATTTTTTGTCTCTATAATATAAATTCCATAAATAGAAATTATAATATGATCAATTTGGGTACTTCCAAAATTATTTTTTATGGTTAAATTATTTATTATAATATATTTTTTTGAATTTAATTTTTTTAGGATATTCGCAACTTTTGCTTCACCTTTTTCTCCTTTAATTATAGGGTTACTGTGTTTTTCATATAGAATATAAAAAATAAAAAAGAAGAATATAAGTATTAATATAAAATTCATAATAAAGCCCTTTAATAGTTGTTAAACTATAAAATATATAATAAAGGATTTCTTAGGTATTGGAAATGAATTAATTTAATTATTAATATTGTTAGGATTAGTTTTTTTATAATTAATAGATATAAAAACCTTTGATAGTGTATTTTTTTTGTGTAGTGCTTTAGATAAAATTATTTATAATCTAAAAATTTTAGTTTATTTATGTAACTTTTAAAATCTAATTTTCTATGCTATATCTCAAATTTTTATAGATTTTCACTTTAGTTGAAATTAAGAAGATTAAAATGAAAAAAGTATTAACTTTTATTTTATCTGTATCTTTCTTTGTAGTTGTAATGTCCAGTTGTAGCACTTTAACACAAGAAGATGTAAAAATGATAACTGATGTTGATTCAATGTATTTAACATATGAATTAAGAGATACTGTAACGTTAGAGGCTGTTCAATATAAAAATCGTTATGGTATTGATATTGCCCCGCATATGTTTTTACCAAAGAACATTGATAAAACTCAAAAATATCCTGCAGTAATAATTGGTACTCCATATGGTGGAGTAAAAGAACAAGGTGCAGGGATATATGCAATGAATATGGCTGAAAGATGTTATGTAGCTATTGCTTTCGATGAATCATTTAATGGAGAGAGTGGTGGAGAGCCAAGAGATGTTTCTTCCCCAGATTTCTTTGTAGAAGATTTTAATGTAGGAGTAGATTTTTTAGGTTCATTAGATTTTGTTGATATAGAAAAAATTGGTGCTATTGGTTGGTGGGTTTGCCCTAACAGCTGCTGAAGTTGATTATAGAATTAAAGCCGTTGTAACAGCTAGTATGTACGATATTAGTAGTATGACACGTTATGGTCTTGGATACTATATTAGTAACGAACAAAGAGAACAAACATTAAAATCTCTTGGAGAACAACGTTGGGTAGCTTTTGAAAATGGATATCCAACAATGCCTCAAGGTGGTTGGCCAAATGATGGTCCAGCTCCTGGTGTTCTAGAGGGTCTTCCTCCAGTTATGGATGAATTCTTTGAATACTATGGAACAGAGAGAGGTTGGCATCTAAATACAGTATATAATTTCATCTTAACCAGTGCAATGTCATTTATGAACTTCCCATTATTAAGTTATATTGATTCTATTTCACCACGTCCTATTTTATTTATTATGGTAGAAAATGTTCATTCCCGATATTATACTGAATAAGCATATGAAATGGCAAAAGATCCTAAAGAATCAGTAATAATACCTGATGCAAGACATATAGATTTATATGACAGAGAAGATATGATACCCTTTGATAAGATTGATTCATTTTTTACTGAGTATTTAAATTAATATTATTGATGTTTAATAATGCATGGTTAGAAATTCTAACTATGTATTTTTTTTTGGGTATAAAAAAACTCTTATTGAATAAATCAATAAGAGTCATTATGGGCCCAGTAGGACTTGAACCTACGACCCACGGATTATGAGTCCGTTGCTCTAACCAACTGAGCTATAGGCCCGAAAAAGTGAATTAAAAAATTAATTCACAGAAGGTTTTATAAACCAATATATAAATAAAGTCAAGTAGATTTTATAAATAGCCCTTATAAACTATTTTTTTGTAGTACCGTAATTCCAATATGAAAGTCCGCCAATATCATATATTTCTTTATAACCTTTCATTACTAATTTTTTTGCAGCTTTTACGCTACGACTACCACTTTGGCAGTAGACAAAGAATTTTGTATCCTTATTAGGGTATTTACTTTGAATTTCTTTAATACTAGAAATATTCTTTGCTCTCTTTATATGTCCTGTCTGAAATTCATTAGGGGTTCTAACATCTAATATTACAATATTTTTATCACTATCCATTTGGCTTTTAGCATCATCTTGTGATAGATAATGATATTCTGCACCTTTTGATTTTGCGATAAACATTATAATTTGTTTATAAACATTATTGATAATTAAGATAGCAACAACGATAATTGCTAAGTACATAGTAAAACTATTTGTGTCCATTTTTTCCCTCATTTGATTAATTTATGTATTCTTTGTTTATCAATATAAATTTTATATATCATTTTTTCTGTGATATAATCACAAATAGTTAATTAATTGTTACTAGTAAAAAATTTTCTAGTATTTTTATTGTATCTGCTTTATTATCATATTTAAGAGGTGTTTTAGTTTATGAAAAAGAAATTTACAGTGTTTTGTTTATTATTAGTATTCGTATCAAGTCTCGCTTTTTCTAGCAATTATAAGTTTTTATTTGGCGCTTTAGGAATGCATCCTGATTATTTAGGTGGCATTGGCCCAACTTACGTAGATGTTGGAATTGGAAAAACTAATTTACAATTTTTAGAAAATAATTCAACTGAATTACAAGCATATTTAGGTGGTGGACTTGAAAAGAGAACATTATGGAACTCTACTAGTGATGGCACACAAGATGCATTAAATGATTTTACTGTTGATTTATTCAGAGCAGATTGGAAATTTAGATTAAAACAAGGTTTGTTCTCAGATGTTTTAATAGCTTCTCTTGCTTATGATGGAATTTTTGAAAATTATAATAGCAAAAGTGAAGCATTTGTAACTACTAATGATATATATCCTGATATGAATTATGATCAAAATTTAGGTACTTATTTTACTTTTGGTTTAAAACTTGATTTCATGAATGATGATATGTTTGTTCAAGATGGTTTCTCTATTGATAGTGAAGTTTCATATGCTCCTCTATTATTAAATCAAATTGTTGGTAAATCAGATTTCTATAGTGGAAATGTTAAATTTAATTTTGCAAAGACTTTAATGCATACTAAAGCAAATGATAATGGAAGAAACTTAATTTCATTGGTATTAGTTGATAGATTTGTTGTAAACTATACTGATGGTACTGCAGTTCCAACATATTTTAGAAAATCTATTTCTTTAGGTAGAAAAGTTAGGGGATTCAGTAACTTCTCTTATAATAATAAATTAACTTTTGTTAATAATTTAGATTTAAGAGTTTCTGTATTTGAATTGGATGAAATTAGTTTTGCAAGAATCTTCCCAAGATTTAATTTCTTTGTAGATGTTGGTTATGGAATGTTAGAATATGTAAATACTACAGTTTCTGAAGATAATCTTATTGCATCTGCTGGTGTTCAAGCTACTATCAGTATTTCTGATTTTGCAGATTTAGGTTATCAACTTGCATATATTATTGCGGGGGATAATTTAGCAAAAAAGGCTACTGGTATTACTGTTGGTTCTTTAACCTTAATGCTAGATTTTTAGTTATATAGAATTTATAGAATAAGCTTCTCAAGAATTTGGGAAGCTTTTTTAATCCAGTTTTTTCTATAAATAGTTTGTTGAATATTGAATTAGGTTTATTCTTTCTATATAATTGTATTCTATGAGTAATAATAAAATAGTATCTACACACTGGGCGGATATTTACGCCGATAAAATCATTCGTGAAAAGGGTGAAAAAGAATGTTATACCTGTGCAAGTGGCATCACTCCATCAGGTACTGTCCATATTGGTAATTTCAGAGAAATAATTTCTGTTGAATTAGTTGCAAGAGCATTAAAAGATAAAGGTAAGAACGTCCGATTTATTTATAGCTGGGACGATTATGATGTTTTTAGAAAAGTTCCTAAAAACATGCCAGAACCTGAGCTTTTAGAAACATATTTAAGAAAACCAATCACTCTTGTTCCTGATACATTAAAAAGAGCAGACAATTATGCTCGTGGTAACGAGATTGATGTTGAAAAAATTTTACCAGATGTTGGAGTAAAACCAGAATATCTTTATCAAGCTGAAAGGTATAGAAGTAATAAATATGCTGAAGGTATCAAAAAAGCTTTAGAAAAGAAAGAAGAAATAAAAGCTATCTTAAATGAATTTAGAACAACCCCATTAGGTGATGATTGGTGGCCAATTTCTGTATTCTCTTCTTTTACTGACAAAGATACAACAACAATCTTAGATTGGGATGGAGAATATAAAATCACATATAGAGATGATTCAATTAATAAAGAAGAAACCATTGATATTAGAGAGACTCCAAATACTAAACTTCCTTGGAGACTAGACTGGCCAATGAGATGGAAGGAAGAGACTGTTGATTTTGAACCAGCTGGTAAAGACCATCATAGTGAAGGTGGTTCTTTTGATACTAGTAGAAAAATAGTTGAAGTGTTTGGTGGTAAAGCTCCTGTATCATTCCAATATGATTTTATTTCTATTAAAGGACGTGGTGGAAAGATTTCTTCTTCAAGTGGTGAAGTAGTTTCTTTATATGATGTTTTAGAAGTTTATACTCCTGAAGTCTGTAGATATCTTTTTGTTGGAACAAGACCTAACACTGAATTTGCAATTTCTTTTGATTTAGATGTATTAAAAATCTATGAAGATTATGATACTTGTGAAAGAATTTATTTCGGTTTACAAAAAGCTAATGAAAAGAAGACTGCAAAACAAAAAAGAATTTATGAATTAAGCCAAGTTGATGGTATTCCAGAAGAACCTTCATATCAAATTCCATTTAGACATTTATGTAATTTATTACAAATTCATGGTGGAGATATTAATTCTGTAATTGAATCTCTTGAAGAAATTAGTGAAAGTCAAAAAGAGAGATTAATTAAGAGATGTGAATGTGCATGGGCTTGGATTACTCAATTCTCTCCTGAAGATTTTAGATTTGCTTTAGCAACTGAAGAAACTGAAAAAATTAAATTAAATGAAAAAGAATTATCTGCAGTAAATTCATTAAAAGATGTTGTGGCTAAAATGGATTCTTTTGAAAGTGATAAAGAATTTACAAATGCTATGTATGCTTGTGCAACAGATATTGATTTAGAAACATCAGAATTCTTTAGAGTTGTTTATATGATATTAATAGGTAAGCCTAAGGGCCCTAAATTAGCACAATTTATGTTGACCTGTGGTAAGAAAAAAATATTACCTATTTTACAAAGATATTAATTTTAATTTTAGCAGTAAGGCCAAAGCTTTACTGCTTAATTTTTTTGGAGGATTTTTTATGAAAGTAATTTTAATAAATGGTAGTCCTAGAGAAAAGGGTTGTACTTATACAGCTTTATGTGAGATTGCTAGTGAATTTGAAAGAAATGATATTTCAAGTGAAATAGTATATGTCGGATCTTTAGAGAGAAGTATTGATAAAGAATTTATTAGAGAAACAAAATTAAAGATTGAAGAATCTGATGGTCTTATAATTGGATCTCCTGTTTATTATGCAGCACCTACTCCTATTATCTCTAGTTTTATGATTGAATTAATGAAAGTCTTAGATAATGATAAAATAAGGTTAATGCCAGCTGCTAGTATTGCTAGTGCTAGAAGGGCAGGAACAACTTCAACAATAGATCAATTAAATAAATTTTTTACAATTAGTCAAATGCCTGTTGTTTCTTCTCAATATTGGGCTATGGTTCATGGAAATACTCCATCTGAAGTTAGAAAAGATGAAGAAGGGTTACAAATAATGAGAACTATTGCAAAAAATATGTCTTATATGATTAAAGCTTTTAAAATAGCAAATCTTGAAAAACCAAAAGCTGAAAAACGAGTTAGAACAAATTTTATTTAATATGGAACAAACAAGCTAAGCCTTTTGCTTAGCTTGTATTATATCTAATTTAAAATTTTATCAAGAACGAAAGAGTTCTTTCTCCATTTTGGTTGAGCCTTAACTCTTAAATCTAATTGAAGAGTTTTTCCTGGGAATATTTTTTTGATTTCTTTAAAAGAGGATACTCTAATTTTCTTAATATTAGCTCCACCTTTACCAACTATAATTCCTTTTTGAGATTCTCTTTCCACAATTATAAAAGCACGTACCCAAATTAAATTTTCTTTTTCCCTAAATTCAATGTCACTAACATCGACATAAATTGCATGGGGTAATTCTTTATTTGCTAAAGCAATTGTGTTCCCTCTAATTATTTCACTAATTCTAAATTCTAAAGGTTGATCAGTATAAGAGTCTTCACTATACATCAAATCTCCCTCTGGCGCTAATTTAAATAGTTCAATTAGAATTTCATCAATTCCTTCATCAACTTTGGCACTAGCACTAAGATAGATGGCATTAGGTAATTCTTTTTTAATAATTTCTTCTGTTTCTTTTATTTTTTCTTCTTCAATAATGTCTTTTTTATTAAAAACGCAAACAATAGGGCTTTTTATAGCTTTTAATATTTCAATAATCGCAAACTCTTCTTTTCCTGGAGCTCTTGTAGCATCAACTACATACATAATCATATCACTTTCATTTAATGGAGATGTTGCAATTTCTTGAAGTCTTAAATTTAGAGTTTGTTCATTTAAATGATAGCCTGGGGTATCTGTAAATATTAATTGTCCTCTTTGATCTGTATATATACCTCTAATTGCATTTCTAGTTGTTTGAGGTGTTTTTGCTGTTATTGATACAGGCATTTCAACAATAGTATTTACCATTGTGCTTTTTCCACTTGATGGTCTACCTATAATTGCTACTGTTCCACATTTCATTTTAAGCTCCTTGAGTTTAATATCGATATAATAATCTAAAGTTTAACTATTAACAATATATTTACTAATTGAATGGATAATAAAAAAAGTGAAATATTTTTTATATTATACTTGACATATGCCAGATATAATGGTAACTTAAAATCATAAACGACATATGCCGGAATAAAACAACTTAATGTTTTAGATTTAAAATATTAATACAAAATACAAAAAATATAAGGAAAAAAATTATGCCAAGATTTAATCAAAAAGGCCCAGAGGGCAAAGGTAGTATGACAGGTAGAGGCTTAGGTCCCTGCAATAAAGAAAATGTAAATAATGAATCATTAAATAAAGAAACCGAAGGTTCAAATTTTTATGGTTCAAGAGGTAGACGATGTTCAGGAAACAGAGCTCGTCGTCATGGTCGAGGACAAGGCCGTAATTGTGTTTTTTAATGGAATAAGAAATTGAGATAATTTTTTAAAAATATTAACTCATTTATTAATTCATTTATTATTCTTTTGTTGAGGGGAAAACTAGTTTAGTTTTCTCCTCTTTTATTTATTTAGTTTTACTCATGTGGTATTATTTATATAAAGGATTGAATTTATGCCAAGAAATAAGAAATATAGAAGGATTGGATATCTTACTTCAATAAAACACTTTGCTCCTATTGGTAAAGCAGATGAAATTATGGACAATGGAGATAAAGTGGTTTTAACAAATGAGGAATTTGAAACAATAAGGCTTATTGATTATAAAGGGTACACTCAAGTTGAATGTAGCAAATCTATGAATATTGCTAGAACTACAGTACAACAATTATATTCTGATGCTAGATATAAATTATCTTTATTACTGCTTGAAGGTTGTAATTTATATGTTGATGGGGGAATTATTGAACTTGTTAACGATAAAGAGTTAGAAAAAGAAGTCGGTTTTGAAGAAAATGAGTTATATAGAATAAGACAGAGAAGAAATAGAGGATGGAGAAATAGGCAATTCAGAAATAGAGATAAATAATTTGTTTATACTATTTTACTTTATACTATTTTTCTATTATATTATTAAGGATATTAAATTTAGGAGTCAATAAAAATGAGTGAAGAAAAGAAAGAAACAAAAGCTCAAGATTCTCAATTCAGTGAACGTTTATTAAAAACTAGAAGTATTATGCTTAGTGGCGAAATAAATAAAGAAAGTGCTGAAAAAATTATTTCACAATTGCTTGTTTTAGAAGCTGATGATAGTGAAAAAGACATAAAGATTTTTATCAATAGCCCTGGTGGTGATGTTGATGCAGGATATGCAATTTATGATATGGTTAGATTTATTACTCCAAAAGTTATTATGATTGGAGCTGGGTTAGTAGCTTCCGCTGCTTCTTTGGTATTGCTTGCAGTACCAGCAGAGAGAAGAGTTGGTTTACCTAATTCTACTTATTTAATACACCAACCAATGAGTGGAATGAAAGGGGTTGCAACTGCTATTGAAATTTATTCTAAACAAATTGATAAATTAAGAAATAAGTTGGATAAAGTTATTGCTGATGCTACAAACAAAAGTGTAGAGCAAGTAAAAAAAGATACAGAAAGAGACCACTGGTTATTTAGTGATGAAGCATTAAATTATGGTCTTATAAGTAAAATAGTAGAAAAAAGATCTGATTTATAATTTTATAATCTGATTTAATAAATGCAATTTATAAAAAAATCTAATTTTTAATTTAGAGGTTTTTATGGTTGCATTTTTTTTATTCCTTTTTAGTTTTATATTAATTAGTTGTGAAGAGCCAATAGTTAATGAGAATACTTTTACTGTTATGGATTGGAATGTTCAAGCTTTGATGGATGATAAAGTAGATGGAAGTGAATTTGAGGATTTTAACTTAGATGAGTATAGTGAAGAAGCTTATAGAAGAAGATTGAAAAATGCTTGTGATGTTATTGATGATGTAAATGCAGATGTAGTAATTCTTGAAGAGATTGAAAATTCAAATGTTTTAAAAGATATGATGAATATGTATCTTTCAAGAAAAGGTTATATCTATTATGGGGCAGTAAAAGAAGAAGATAGTGCAATTGCCATTGGGTTTATTTCAAAAATTGAAGCAAAAAATATTAGGGTTCATTCAGTCTTAGATTCAAGAAATGTCTTAGCCATAGACTTTGATGTAAATAATGAGAAAGTACGTATCTTTGCTTGTCATGGCAAAAGCCAAATTGAAGGATTTGAAGCAACAGAAAAATATAGAATTAATTTATCAACAACACTAAAAAGATTGATAAATGAAAGCCCTGAATTTAATGTAATTTGTGTTGGAGACTTTAATGAAGACCCCTCCATTTATTCAACATTTCAAACAGCTTTATATAATGTTGAAAAAGAAAATGCCTTCTATTTTAGAGATAATGGATCTCTTTTATTAAGCCCTAATCCATATGGTGTTTTTCAAGATGTTTTATATTCACCACAGCTAGATTTTGAAATAAAAAAGCAAAAAAAAGGGACTTATGTTTATAATAATGATTGGTTTAATTTTGATTTAATTCTCATAAATAATAGGTTTTTTGATCTTTTAGGTTTAGAATTTTCTTCATTTCACATTTATGCACCCCAAAAAATTAGCACTTCAGAGGGGATTCCTTATGCTTGGAATGAAAAAAGTTTAACTGGAATAAGTGACCATTTTCCAATATATGTTACTTTCAAATACTTTATTACCAATGAGCATGATTTTATTTCACATTAAAATTTTGAAAAAATATAATAAAAGACAGCTTATTTAAGCTGTCTTTTTAGTTTTATGATACGTTGGAATATAAACTATTGGATAGTATATTCAATTGTAACATTACTTACATATACACCTGCAGGTAATTCTTGATTACCGCCCCAAATGAGTTTGAATTTATTTACTAAAACGTCTTTGTTGAGGCCTGCTTTTAAAGTGTTTAATGTTGAAATAGTATTAACTTCTGGTCTTATGTTTGAATCATAAACTTGGGATTTATTATTAAGTGTTGTCTTAAAATTTTCAGTATTAATTTTTACGCTAACTCCTAAATCTTTGTTCATATTACTTGAAGCTTTTAATGTGAAATCTTGAGTAGAACCACCATTTGTTAGTGATTGAACAGTGATTTTATAGTCAGTTGAATTATCAATAGAAGTGTCGTTGTTGTATGCTAATGTGTATTCAACAGGAGTTTCTTCGATTTCTGTGATAAGTTGTGTTTTGCTAGTTTTAGCAAAGATTGGAGCTAATGCTATTAAAGAGATTGTTAAGATTGTTAATACTTTTTTCATTTTATTTTTATCCTTTTCTTGATTAATTATTTTATTTTTTTATTTATATTTAATATATAATAAATATTGTAACTTATGTCAATAGTATTTATAAAATAAATATAAAATTATTTATTTGCTTTGAAATCTTTAATTAAATTGCTATTTTGTGGTGTTTTGATTTGAAAACATATGTCAATTAAAGATAAAAAAAGGACTGATATTAATAATTAAATCAGTCCTTTTTCATTCTAACTAAAGAATATTAGTCAGAAGGTTTTTGTTTTTTAGGGAATTTTAATTCATAGAAAATTTTCTCAAGAGATAAACTAAGGTTGATATTTTGAACAACGCTCATAGAGCCATCTTTAAGTAAAACAGGCTTTAGTGTAACAGGTGAGAAGTTTAAGATTCCTTTTACTCCAGCTTTTAACAATTTGTGATAAGTGTCTGCAGCGGCAATTTCAGGTACAGTAATAATACCTACTCTTACATCTAAGGCATCAACTACTTCTTCCAATCTAGAAAGAGGGTAAATTGATATTGGTTGTGATGAGTCGCTATATACTTGGGGATCACTATCAAATCCAGCAACAATCTTGATTCCATCAGGTTCAAATCCACCATAGTGCATTAAAGCAAGTCCAATTCTACCACATCCAATTATGATAGCATTTTGAGGGTCGCCTTTTCCAAGAATCTCTGAGAGAGCTGTTATTAAATCAACTATTTCATAACCGCCTCTTTTTTGTCCATGTATTGATAATTGTGAGAAATCTTTTCTAACAACTGCAGCTGAAACTCCAGCAGCGTCAGCTAAGTTGTGAGCAAATACTTTTTCTAATCCAATAGAGCGAAGTCTATTAAGTGCCCGATAGTATCTAGTGATACGGGTTAGTTGGTCATTATTCATGAAAACCTCCTATTAATGTGAATAATGGTATATTATTTAAGCGTTTTAGTCAATATTTGTTTTCCCTTTTAATTTTCATATCGTTTATTAGAACTTTACGTGCTATAATCATATGTACAAAAAAAATAGATTATGCTAGACTAATTAACAATCAAGATTCTTGATTAAGTAAATATAGGGTAAGAATATTAGGAGGGTACATGTCTGAGAATAATGTAAAATTCTCGCCTGAATTGATTGAGTTCATTAATCAATGGCGAAATAAACCAGGAAATCTCATCATGGTTTTACACCGTGTTCAAAGTGAATATGGTTACGTATCTCGTGAATCTGCTGAGGAAGTTTCAAATATGTTAGATATCCCATTCGCAAAAGTATGGGGAGTATTAACATTCTATCATTTCTTTAAGCTTACTAAGCCAGGTAAATTTAACATTCAAGTTTGTATGGGTACTGCATGTTATTTAAAAGGTGGCGATGCTATTATTGAAGAACTTTCACAAGTTTTGGATTTAGAAGTAGGTGGAATCACTGATGATGAGAAATTTTCTCTTGAAGCAGTTAGATGTATTGGATGTTGTGGTTTAGCGCCAGTTATGACTGTTGGCGGTGAAGTGTTTGGTAAGGTTACTAAGAATCAAATTCCTGGTATCTTAAAGAAATTTGCTTAAAAATAAAAATTATGCATCGTTATATTTGTGATTTCATTTTAGATATTGTTCAAAATTCTTTTGAAGCTAACAGTTCTTTAGTTGAGCTATCATTATTAGAAGATAATAAATATCTGACAGTTATTGTAAAAGATAATGGAAAAGGAATGACAAAGGATGTTTTAAATAAAGTTTTAGATCCTTATTATACTGATGGGATAAAACATAATAAACGAAAGGTTGGTTTAGGACTACCATTTTTAGTTCAATGTGTTAATGAAAGTGGTGGTAGTTTTGAAATTGATTCAACTGTTAATGTTGGAACAAAAGTTAAATGTGTTTTTGATTTATGTAATATAGATACACCTCCAATAGGAGATTTATGTATTACTTTTTTAACTCTTTTTAGTGATCCAAAAGCTCAAGAACTTGTTATTGATAGAAAAATTGATACTTCAAAAGGAAAGAGTAGTTATAAATATTCAAAAACAGAATTGCTTGATATTTTAGGCGATTTTTCAACTGTTTCTTCATTAAGTTTATTAAAAGACTTTTTGCTAAGTCAAGAAGAAGATTTACATCAATATTATTTGGATAGAAAATTAATTTTTAAGTAGTCGAAATTGGAGAAATTATAATGGCAAAAATGACATTAGAAGAACTTAGAAAATTAAGAGCTTCAAAACAGAATTCTTTACAAAAACGTAGTATTGAAGGAAAAGAAGGTCAGATCATTATTGGAATGGGTACTTGTGGAATTGCTGCTGGTGCAAAAACAGTTTTAGATACTTTTATTTCTGAATTAGATGCTAAAGGTATTACCAACATTTCAGTTACACAAACAGGTTGTATGGGACTATGCCATGTTGAACCAACTATTGAAGTAATTATTCCAGACATGCCTGACGTTATTTATGGAAAGGTTGATGCTGAAGTTGCAAAAGCAATTGTTGAAGAACATATACTTAATCATAAACTAGTTAATGATCATTTATATGATAAACCTGCAGCAGATATTTATGCAAAGGATGGTAATAAGTAATGGCTTTCAGAAACTATATTTTAGTTTGTGGTGGTACTGGATGTGAATCTAGTCGCGCAGACGATATTTATAAAAACCTTATTGCTGAATGTGAAGCACAGGGTGTAAAAGACGAAGTACAGATTGTTAAAACAGGTTGTTTTGGTTTCTGTGAACAAGGTCCAATTGTTAAAATTCTTCCTGAAGATTCTTTTTACGTACAGGTTAAACCTGAAGATGCAAAAGAATTAGTAAGTGAACATATTATAAAAGGTCGTGAAGTAACAAGACTTTTATATAATAAAGAAAAAAGTCATAAACATGCACAAGTTGAAGAAATTGAATTCTATCAAAAGCAGTTTAGAATTGTTCTTCGTAACTGTGGATTTATTGATCCAGAAAATATTGATGAGTATATCGCTCGTGAAGGTTATGCTGCATTAGAAAAGGCTTTATTCGAATTTACTCCAGATCAAATTATTGAAGAAGTTAAAACTGCTGGATTAAGAGGCCGTGGTGGTGCTGGTTTCCCAACTTGGATGAAATGGAATTTCACCAAAATGTCACAAAACGATGAAAAGTTTGTTGTTTGTAATGCTGACGAAGGAGACCCCGGTGCATACATGGACCGTTCAACTTTAGAAGGGGATCCTCATTCTATTCTTGAAGCTATGACTATTTGTGCTAGAGCAATTGGTGCAACTCAAGGTTATATTTATATTAGAGCTGAATATCCTCTTGCAATTCATCGTCTTGAAGTAGCAATGAAACAAGCTAGAGAATACGGCTTGTTAGGTAAAGATATTTTAGGAAGTGGTTTTGATTTTGATATTGAAATCCGTTTAGGTGCTGGAGCTTTCGTTTGTGGTGAAGAAACTGCTTTATTACAATCAATTGAAGGTTTTAGAGGAATGCCTCAACCACGTCCGCCATTCCCAGCTGTTAAAGGTTTATGGCAAAAACCAACTTGTATTAATAACGTAGAAACTTGGGCTAATATCCCTGTTATTATTAATAAAGGTGGTGCTTGGTTCCAAAAAATTGGTACTGATGATAGCCATGGTACTAAGGTTTTCGCTTTAACTGGTAAAATCAAAAACTCTGGTCTTGTTGAAGTTCCAATGGGAACAACTCTAAGAGAAATTGTTTATGATATCGGTGGTGGTATTGCTAACGGAAAAGAATTTAAAGCTGTTCAAACAGGTGGTCCATCAGGTGGTGTTATTACTAAAGAAAATCTTGATACTCCTATTGATTTTGGTGGATTACAAAAGATTGGTTCTATGATGGGGTCTGGTGGTATGATTGTTATGGATGAAGACGATTGTATTGTAGACGTAGCAAAATTCTATCTAAACTTTACTGTTGATGAATCTTGTGGTAAGTGTGCTCCTTGTAGAATTGGTGGTAGATCCTTACTAAATATCTTAGAAAAAATTACTAAAGGTCAAGGAACTCAAAAGGATGTTGATAATATCCATAGCATCGCTTTAGCAATGCATAAAGGTTCCCTTTGTGCTTTAGGTCAAACTGCTCCAAACCCAGTTCTTTCAAGTTTGAAATATTTCCCTGATGAGTATAAAGCTCATATTGAAGATAAAAAATGTCCTGCAGGAAAATGTAAGAATTTAATTTCTTATTCAATTAATGCAGATAAATGTATCGGATGTACTGCTTGTGCACGTAAGTGTCCTGCTGGTGCAATTTCAGGTGAAAGAAAACAAGCTCATATTATTGATCAAGCAGCTTGTATTAAATGTGGTGCTTGTCTTACAGCTTGTAAATTCGGCGCTGTTGAAGTTCATTAGGCGTCGGGAGGATCAAAGAGATAATGATAAACGTAAAAATAAATGGTATCCCCGTTCAAGTGGCAGAAGGTACAACAGTATTACAAGCAGCAAAGGAAGTTGGTGTTTATATTCCAACTCTATGTTATCACCCTGATTTAACTCCTTTTGCTTCATGTGGTATGTGTGTATGCAAACAAGAAAATAATAATAAAATGATTAGAGCTTGTTCTACTCCTGTACATGAAGGATTAAGTGTAATAACTGATGATCCTGAATTATTTGAAGTTAGAAAAGCAATTTTAGAGATGACTTTAAGTACTCATCCTAACTCTTGTTTAACTTGTATTAGAAATGGAAATTGTGAATTACAAACTTTGGCAGCAAAATTTGGAATTAGAGAACAACCTTTTGAAAAGAGACTTGCAGCAATAAAGGTTGATACATCTTCTCCTTCAATTGTTTTAGACCCTAATAAATGTATTAAATGTGGTCGTTGTGTGCAAGTTTGTCAGGATTTACAAGGTGTATATGCTTTAGACTTTATTGGCCGTGGTGATGGAACTGTAATGTCTCCTGCAGCAAATTTAAAATTAAATGATAGCCCATGTGTAAAATGTGGACAATGTATCGTTCACTGTCCTGTTGGAGCAATCTATGAGAAAGATGAAACAGCTGATTTAAGAGCTGCTATTGCAGATCCAGAAAAAGTTGTTGCTGTTCAGATGGCTCCTTCTGTACGTGTTGGTATTAGTGAAGAATTTGATTTGCCAGTTGGTACAGTTTCTACTGGTAAATTATATGCAGCTTTAAGAAAAATTGGTGTTGATTTAGTGTTTGACACAAACTTCAGTGCTGACTTAACAATCATGGAAGAAGGTAGTGAATTAGTTAAGAGATTAACAACAGAAGGTAGTGTATTACCTCAATTTACTTCATGTTGTCCAGGTTGGGTTGATTACTGTGAAAAGTTTTATCCTGAATTAACAGAAAATCTTTCTAGTGCTAAATCTCCTATGATGATGCAAGGTGCTATAACAAAAACATATTATGCTGAAACAACTAAAAATGATCCAGCAAAGATTTATAGTGTTGCATTAATGCCTTGTACAGCTAAAAAATATGAAAGTAAGAGAGATGATTCAATGAAATCTTCTGGTTACGATGATGTTGATTTAGTATTAACAACTCGTGAAATTGCTAGATTATTTAAAGCTTATGGAATTGATTTTGCTTCTCTATGTGAAGAAGGTTGTGATTCTCCAATTGGTGAATATTCCGGTGCTGGAACAATCTTTGGTAACACTGGTGGTGTAATGGAAGCTGCTGTAAGAACAGCTTATAATTTAGTAACTGGTGATGAATTAGAAGAAGTGGAAGTTGATGCAGTTCGTGGTATGGAAAATGTTCGTAAGGGCGAAGTAGACATGAATGGTACAAAAGTAAAAGTAGCTATTGTTCATGGATTAGCAAATGTTAAAGAAGTTTGTGAAGAAGTTCTTGCTGCTAAGAAAGCTAATGAACCAGCTCCTTATGACTTTATCGAAGTTATGGCTTGTCGTGGTGGTTGTATTGCAGGTGGTGGTCAACCTTATGGTACTGACGATCAAATAAGAAAGCAAAGAATTGCAGGTTTATATAATGATGATGAACAATCAACATATCGTAAATCTCATGATAACCCTTCAATTAAGAAAATTTATAGTGATTATTTGGGTCAACCAATGTCACATAAAGCACATTCTTTATTGCATACAAGTTATACAAAAAGAAAACAATATAATGCATAATTAATTTAAATAATTATAAAAAGGGTCAGTAAATAACTGGCCCTTTTTTTTATACGATTCTTTTGATATCTTTACGTTAGTTCCTTGAAATGATATTATGAAGAAAGCTTATTTTTATAATTATAATATAGGGTGCCTATATTACTTATGAGGTATATTATGAAATTAAAAAATGTTCTAAATGAAAATGTTGTAAAAATTTCTTTAGATAGTTTAAACAAAGAAGATGTTATTAAAGAATTGTTGAATATTTTAAAAGACAATAATTTATTAGAAGATATTGATTTAGCATATAGAGATGTTATGGACAGAGAAGCAAAAATGTCTACAGGTATTCAACATGGCGTTGCAATCCCTCATGCAAAAACTAGAGCTGTAAAACAATTAACCGCATGCATTGGAATAAAAAAAGAAGGTATTGATTTTAATGCATTAGATGGAGAAAAAAGTAAAATCTTTATAATGACATTATCACCAAGTGACCACATTGGCCCTCACGTGCAATTTCTTGCTGAGGTAAGTAGAGTTATTAAAACAGATGAAGCAAGAAAGAGTATTTTAGAAGCAAAGGATGCTACTGAATTATTAAATGTGTTTGGGATCTAAATAAAACAAAAATCGAGGTTGATGATGGCAGAGGAAATGATGGTATTAATGTTGCAATTAGGCGTAATAATAATTGCAACAAAGTTTGTTGGGTATGTATTTGCAAATTATTTAAAACAGCCAAAAGTTTTAGGGGAGTTATGTGCTGGAATGATTGTTGGGCCTTATCTTTTAGGGAGTATTCCTTTAGGAGAGTTTGGACCTTTATTTCCATTACCTCTAGATACCACAATTCCTGTATCCCCAGCTTTATATGGTATTTCCACCTTAGGCTCTATTTTTTTGCTTTTTGATTCTGGTTTAGAAACAGACTTACCAACTTTTATAAAATTTAGTGTTAAAGCTTCAGTCGTAGGATTAGGTGGTGTTATAGTCTCTTTTGCTTTCGGAGCAGGCGCAACTGTTTTATTATTAGATAATGTTCATTCTTTATTAGATCCTGCTGCATTATTTTTAGGAACAGTTTGTACAGCTACTTCAATTGGGATTACAGCAAGAATTTTAGGTGAAACAAAAAAGATTGCAACTCCTGAAGGTGTTACAATTATGGCTGCAGCTGTTTTGGATGACGTTATCTCAATTGTATTGCTATCTGTAGTAGTTGGTATTACTTCAGTTCAAGTTGAAGGGGGTTCAATTCACTGGGGAATTATTGCAGCCGTTGCTTTTAAAGCAATTCTCTTTTGGTTAGCTTGTACTGTAATTGGAGTAATAATTGCTCCAAAATTTACTAAAGGAATGAAAAGATTAAATTCATTACCATTAATAAGTGAAATTGCTTTTGGTGTAGCGATGCTTTTAGCAGGTTTCTCTGAAATGGCTGGACTTGCAATGATTATTGGAGCTTATATTACTGGTTTAGCATTAAGTCAGACTGATGTAGCTCATGGTATGAGTGTTAGAATAAAATCTGTTAGTGAATTCTTTGTTCCAGTTTTTTTTGCTGTTATGGGTATGATGGTTAACTTCTCTGCTTTGAGAAGTGTTTTAGGCTTTGCCCTATTATTCTCTTTAATAGCATTCTTAGGGAAATTAATTGGTTGTGGGGCTCCAGCATTATTAGTAGGATTTAATTTAAAAGGTGCTTACAGAATTGGTTGTGGTATGTTACCACGAGGTGAAGTAACTTTAATTGTTGCTGGTATTGGTCTAGCTTCAGGTGCTATTTCTCATGACTTATTCGGTGTTGCAGTTATGACTATGTTAGTTGCTTCAGTAACAGCTCCTCCAATGTTAGTTTCAGCCTTTAAAGGTGGAAGCGGATATAAGAAGAAATTGAATATTCAAGAAGATAGGAATACAATTACTATTGCTCTTGATTTCCCTTCAAAAAGAGCAGCAACTTTTATATCTGATACAGTTTTAGAAGGTTTTATTAGCGAAGGTTTTTTCGTATCTAGTGTAGAAAGTAAAAACCTTTTATATCAAATTAGAAAAGAATCTACAATTATTATGTTAGAAATTCAAAGAATAGAAGACGGTCAAGCTTCCTTAAAATTAACTTGTAATGAAAATGATGAAGAGTTTGTAAGATTAATGCTTCTTGATTCGATTGCTGACTTCCAAGCTTTTGCAAATACTTTATCTTCAATGCAAGATCCAGAAATGATGAGTGCTCAATTATTAATGAATATGTTTAGTGATAACTAAAGACAATTCCTCCTTTTAAGGAGGAATATTTCTTAATGATTGATTTGACAAATTTTAATACACTTCTCATTATTGCCCCAAAGAATTAAAATAGATTTATCTTTAGATAAAATTCCATTTTTAGGTGTAAAATCTATAAAGTCTTCTTTTCCAATATAATCTAATGAGAGATTTACCATATTTGCATTAAAGGCTAAGAGAGACTTTGATCCTCCACAAAGTGCATATATTTTTGAAATATCAGCTTTATTATTAATTTCATCATATTCATTATAGTATATGAAATTACAAACATCATTAAATTTAGGTAAGCCTTCTTGCAGACTTGAATATGAAGTTTTTTCTTCTATTGTAGTTGAATAAAGTAAATTATCACCAGTTAAAGATCCTAAAATAATTCTATCATTTGCACCAATTATAAAAGACTTCCAATCAAGCGCTCCTGCTGATAGGACTTCGCCTGAATTGTATTTTAATGCTGCTGTTGCTCTTAATAAACAATTATCATATCCCGGTGTATTATAAGCATGAGATACAAAACCTGTATCACTTACAAAGGTTACTGCATCTAAGTTCGGGCTCATTAATCCATTTGAACAATGATATGAAATATCATCAGGATTCTTAACCATATTTATTGCAAAAAATGAACTATCTTCTTTTGGGTCTATATTATATTCTCTGTATGAATCTCCGAGATTATCAAAAACTAAAAAATCTTGAGGTCTAATAAAGATTTGTCCAAAATGTTTGGCATATTGATGATAAGAATCATCTGTAAAATATGGAGTTAATTTATTATAGCAATAATCGTATATATTTATTGTATTGCTATTTTGTTCAGAGATGAAAACTCTATTTCTAATAGCATCAACTTTCATATCTATAACATTACTTAAAGGCATTTCGGATGAACTATTATAGGTGTTTATCACTTCAATTTTATTATTAATTAATCTACAGATTTGTAATGTTTTTGTTTCTCCACAATAGGATATAATTTTATTATCAGGTAAAAAACAAATATGCATATTTAATCCAACATTATAACCATTTTCAGAATTATTAATTGTAGAAATCACTTTTGGTAAGAATGTTGGAGCATTAATTTTTACTTCAAAATCTTTATGAGCAGAACTTGTGCTACCAATATTACCATTTTCAACAATTACATCTAATCGATGGAATCCAATAGACGCTAAAAATTTACAATCAATACCACTCCCAATTATTGTTCCATCTAAATACCAATCAATATTAAAGTTATTTAGGGGTATATCATTTGATTCTTGAAGAATTGGACAAATCTCTTTATTGTATTCAACAATATCTGGTACTTGCTTTATAGAACAAGTAATAGGTGTTCCTGTTTGATTATTAATAGTAATTGGAATATTTGAATCTGAATTATAATTATCATCATTTTCACTATTTAATTTAAATTGAATAGTCCCAGAACTAGTTTTGTTCATTACCACTCTTATCGCTTCAATACAACCTGAGACTAAAACATCCCCATCATAAAGTTTAGCGTTTAGAGTATAAGAATCAGATTTTGTAACTGTTTCAAATGTTGCATATCCTTGAGAATAATCTATACTCGTGGGACTTACTTTTATTTTATTATTATTTTGATTAGCCAATTCTAATTCTAATTTTGGATTATTTACTAGTTCAGGATTCCAAGTAAAATCAATATCTATATTTCCATTGCCAACTAGTTTATTTAATTCTATAACAGTTGATGTTGGGGCTTGTTTTACCTCAACTGTATTAGTTCCACTTACTAAAATTAGTCCATCACAGTTTTTTCCTACTGCAAATAGATCCCAACTGCCAATGGTGATTCCATCGATTGTTGTTTTCTTATCACGAGTATTTATAGTAAAAGTATCTTTTTCATTTGGACCTTGTCCTGTAATAGTATATTGGGTTACTTCTAATGGAATATCTTCTGGCAATATTGATTTGCTTTTTCTTGTAGTTTCTTGATTTAAATTTAATGATAAAGAAGATGTAAAAATTTTATCATCACAGCTGATGAAAAATAAACAGAAAAGAATAAACATTAATGAGAATTTTATTTTTTTCATAATAGCCTCCTTTTCTTATAAATTAAAAATATTCTTTATTTGCTTTAGTTTTTTATCAATTAATATTGTCAAAGCTTATAAACTAAAATATCTTTTAGGTAAGGAGTTTATCTTTTGAAATATCTATTAAGAATTCTCATTGTTGGAATATTTTTTGTTTTAGTCTTTATTCCTAGATCAGTAATTGGTGTATTAAATTATTGGCTATTATTTTTAGTATTATTTATAATTGTATTTTTTTATTTGAAATTAGTTTATTATTTGAGTACTAAAGCTATTTCAGCAGTTATAAATGATGAGTTTAATTTTTCTATTTATTGTGAAAAAGTTCCTAGTGACAGTGAAGGTGATTTTATTAGAGGTAGATTTGTTATCTATAACTCAATGGTATTGCTTTATACAAAAGAAAAGGGTAAAGCTAAGCTCACTTGGTCAAAACCAATAGATGAAATAGACTCAATAGATTTCGGAAAAACTTCAAATAATAGAAAAGGATTTACTCTTTTATGTGATAATAATAAGCATGAATTTGTAGTTCTTTTTAAGAAAATTGATGAGGATAAATTTATTGAAGCTCTTGGTTTTGAGAGATAATTAAGTAATATAACCTAAGTAATTTAAACTATTTTCAAATAAAAGTTCTTCTTTTAAGTTTTTAGAAGGAGATAATTTATGAAGAAAGTAGTTTTTTTATTTTTTATAGTTTTATCATTTTCTAATAATATATTTGCTAAAGAAGAAATTTCTTCTTTAGATGTAGCAATTGATGCTCTATATATAGATCCTATAATTGATCATTTAGTTTATAATGAGATTTCATTCTCTTTGAATATTAATGAGGATTTATCTATTCGTATCCCATTAAATGTTATTATCCCAACTTCGAACCAGATTGATTTAATTGGATTTGGTGGGTCTCTTGATATATTGTATCGTCCATTTTTTAATGGGTTTTTAGTTTCTTTTTCATTAATTAAAGTTGAATATCTAAAAGGCTATGATGCTCCTTATGAGAATATTCAATATTTAAATAAATTGGCCTTTGGTTATACCTTCGATATTAATAAAAATTTTTATATTGAACCCTCAATTTCTTTCTTTAATTTAAATGGGGTATATGAAGATAGTATTTTAACTCTAAAAGAAAGTTTTGGTAACTTTTCAAGTATTAGACCATCAATTTTAGTTGGTTATAAAATAATAGAATTTAAAAATAATAAGGAGGAAGGATAGATTTTCTATCGAATTTTTATGAAGAAAAAGATAACAAATATTTTAGTGGATTTTTTAGTGCTTTTATTGGTTTTTATTCTTAGTGGTTGCTCTTTTGCCTTAAATAGAAATTTAACAAAAGAAATTAGTGATGATGAATTAATTACTTCTGTTTCCAAAATTGTTGATGAACAGTTAGATATTGTTTCCCCATATTTTTCTCAAACTGCTAAAGCAATAGATTTTGATAGTTATGATGGAAAACAAATAGTAGAAAATGCACTAATAGAAGAAAGAGGTAAAGAATATTTATCATTTAATTATGATGTTGTATTTGATGGAGAAAGTAATCTTGATGAAATTGCACAAAGAGCTAAAGAATTAATTCCAGAAAGTGAAGAGTATAGAATTGATGAAAAATTAAATAGTACAAAACAGATATTGAAGAAAGATATAACTAAGGTTTCTAAATTAGTTCCCCCAAGTCAACAAATTGCTTTTCAAAAGGATTTAAGAAAACTAGTTATAAGGAGTTTTGTATTATTTACAGCTGGCGTGGTCTACATTTTTATGCCAGATACAGTATTTTGGGGTAAAGTCTCAGCTGCCGCCGCAATTAGTGTTGCTACAGGAGTATTATCTTGTACAATTATGAGTTTATATCAATATTATAAATACGGTGGAGAAGCTCAAGAAGCTTTTGCTCAATGGGTAAATGAAGTTTCAACAGAACCTCAAGTTTCCTATGCTTTAGCTAATAGTATGATAGCCGTTGGTTCTACAATGAAAAGATCTCCAGTTGTTACAGGAATAATGATTTGTGTTTTCTCTATGTATCAAGTAATTGATATGTTAAAACCAATGCTAAAAAAATATAATTATGTACTTTGATTGTACAATTAGGCAAAGATTAATAGATATAATTGTTTTATAAATCAGATTGTGTAATAATGAATAAAGATAAATTTTTAGGAGTTATAACATGTTTAACGATTTAAAGAATGATTTAATATCAAGCTTATTAAAATATACAGTTGTTGATACTATGAGTGATGAAAAACTTGCAGAAACAAAACATCCTTCAACACTTAATCAATTAGATTTAATTAATCTATTAAAAAAAGATTTGGAAGAATTAAATATTGAAGATGTTACAGTCGGTCCTGAAGGAGTTCTAGTAGCTCATATCCCAGCAACTGTAGAAGATGCACCTTGTATTGGTTTAATGGCTCATGTTGATACAGCAGATGATGTAGAAGGTAATGGCGTTAAAGCTCAAGTAATTGAAAACTATGATGGAAAAGATATTGCATTAAAAGGCTCTGCCAGAATTATTAAGAGAGAAGAAAATCCAGAATTAGCGAATTATGTGGGTTCAACAATTATCACATCTGATGGAACTACTCTTTTAGGAGCAGATGATAAAGCTGGTGTTAGTGAGATAATGGCAATTGCAAAAATTTTAGTTAATCATTCAGAAATAGAACATGGTGAAGTTGAAATTATATTTACTTGTGATGAAGAAACAGGTTGCGGTATGGATGCCTTCCCTTATGATAGAATTCATTGTGATTATTGTTATACAATTGATGGTGGTACTAGATATGAAATCGAAAGTGAATGTTTTAATGCGTCTAAAGTAACTGTAGATTTTAAGGGTGTTTCCTATCATCTTGGTGCAGCTAGAGGAAAAATGGTCAATGCATTAACTTTAGCTACTTCTTTTGTAAATAATTTACCTCAAGCTGAAAGCCCTGAAGCTACTGATCAAAGATTTGGTTATTATTGCCCTTTAGAACTAAATGCTACAAATGATGAAGCTCATTTGATGATATATTTAAGAGATTTTGAAATTAGTGAAATTGAAAGAAGAGAAAATGTTCTGAAATCTTTAAGCCAAATGATTGAACAAATAAATCCAGGAAGTAAAGTTTCAATCAATTTCAAAAGACAATATTATAATATGAAAGATATTTCTTTGAAAAATCCTAAAGTTTTAGAAAGTATATATGAGGCAGGTAGAAGACTAGAACAGCCATTATTTGAATCTCCAATTAGAGGTGGCACCGATGGTGCTAGAATGGCAAATGAAAAAGGTATTCCTTGTCCAAATATTTACACTGGTGGTCACAATTATCATTCATATTATGAGTGGTGTGCTGTAGATGCTATGGAAGATGCTGTAAAATTAATATTGGAAATTATTAAAATTGGAGCAGAAAAATAGATGAAGAAAAATATTATTTTTCTTATTTTACTTTTATTTTTCTCTAACCAGCTATTTGCTCAAGCGTATAATATCGAAAGAAACTATGAATCAAATAGTTTTAGAGATGAAGTTGAGAGATTGATTTCAAAAAACCTTGATTCTACCTTAGTTGCATATACTAAGGTAGATGGGGATTTTAAGAATTCTTTAATTATAAAATTAGACGAAATTTCTTATGAAAATGATTTATTAATTATTAATGGAGAGCTTGGATTAAATGATAAAGTTTTAGCCTTGGATATTAAATTTAATGAATCGGATATAAAAGTATTATTCAACAAGTTAGATAGTATTTTATACAATAGCTTTAATTATGATTTAAATCTTCTTTTTGAAGATAATGATTCTTATCATCTAGGTTATACAAACAAAGTAAACTCTTTTTTAAATATAGATGATAAATATCGGCCTGGGGATTTTGTTATTTTAAAAACTTATGATGATAATAAATCTTTAGCAGTTGTGAATTCGGTATATGATAATTACGCTACTATTGATTATTTAAATAATCCAATCAATCTTATAAATACACAAATTCTTGATGGTCCAAAGAGTCAGATAGGGATAAATTATTCTTTTGATTTTATAAATAATACAATGAATTTATCGAGCGATTATTTTTATTTAAAAGGATTGATTACTCCTTTTGATAAAGCTTATTTAGGTATTGCTGTATCATATTATTTAGATCTGTCAGATTATAGTTATAATTTTAGTTCTGATTTAGGATTGTTTATTGAATTACCTTTATCAAAAGTCTTTGGTATAAATAGCTTTTTAAAAAATATTTCCGTTTATAATAAGACAAAAATTGGTATGGTTTATGAAAATCCTATAGTTTTACATAGTATATTTGAAGTTGGTTTAACAGCTTATCTATCTACTTCGACTAAAATAGGGGTAGCTTATAAAATGGATTCTTATAATGAAAGTTATTATAATGCATTAATATCTTTTGATTTGTTGTTTTAGGATTGTTTTGATTTATTTTAATGGTAAAATAAAATTATATTAGGTGGTAATTATGAAAAAGACATTAATTTTATTAGTTTTTAGTTTTTTATTATTTACATCCTGTATAAGTGGAAATAATGAGATAAATTTGCAATCTGTACCAAATTGGGTAAGTGAAAAATATAGTGATGAATTTTTAAATTATTATGTAGTAGAAGGGTATGGTGATACTGAAATTGTTGCTAAAAAGGAAGCTCTAAAAACTTTTTATGATGATTTATCTTCTTTTATTTTAATAGAAGATGAAGCGGCTTTCATTAATGAATTATCTGATAATTATAGTTATGATGATTTGACAATTAAAATCATAAAGCAATTTGATGAAATAATAGATAGTAGAGTTCATGTTATATTTTTAATTACAGCTGATAAAAAGACAATTGATGAGAAAAATTTAGAGAGAATAAATCGAGAAGAACAAATTATAGCAGAATTAAAAAACTTTGAAGAGACAAGCAATGCTTATTATAGAGAAAATAAAGACTTACAATCTATTCGAGAATTAATAGATGCTTATATTTATGCTCAAGAAAATGATTTTATCTTACAATCTGATGATTATTTAAATATTATAATTTCTAGAGTAAAAGCCTTAAATATAATTGTTTATGGTAAAAGGGATCTTTATAATTTAGAAATTAGATTAAATAGAGAAGAAGGTTTTATTGATCCTTTAGTTTTAGATGGTGAGATCCTTATTTCTTATAATTCAAAAGATATAAAATTTGATAATTATCTAATCAATCAAGATTTATATTCAGATAATAATAATTTATTTTATTTTGACATAGAGAATACAAATATTAATTTGGATGGTTTGATAATTTTTAAAATTAATTTAGAAGAAAAACTTAAATTATTAAGAAGTAAAAATTTTAATGATGCTGCAAATCAGATTGAATTTGCAATAAAAGAAAAAGTTTTTTCATATAATAAGATTTCTCATTTAGCGGATAAAACTATTATTTTATCAACAATAGAAAATGATATAAATCAAAATACTAGAGAAAGTGTAAGTACTGATTTCCTCAAGGAAAAATTACTTGAGCAAAAAGCAAATGTAACAGTCAAAGAGAATCTAAATATAAATAATATCCAACAATATCAAAATCAAGCCGATTACTTGTTTCTTTTTAGAGCAGAAGTAGTGAATAAAGAAGATGGTCTTAAATCTATTGTTCTTTCTCATGGTAGTTTAGAAGTTTATGATTTATCAACTTTAGATTTAGTATTTGATAGCACTTTGATTGACAGCATGGCTTTAGAAGACAGTATTGAAGCTGGTGAATCAGCTTCAATAATTCAAGTCGCACGTAAAGCCTTTTATAATTTTCTATGATTATCTATTTTCTAAATAATTCAGTTTGTATCATTTTTTCAGGAACATTTGAAACTATTCCAAAGATATTCTGATTTAGTAATTTATCAACCTGTTCTTCAGTATCAACACACCAAGGTAAAATTTTTAGATTTCTCTCTCTATACCTTGATAAAGTAGTTTGATTAACTAGTTTAATATCTGGTTTCATGATATTGCATTGAAAAAATCTTGAACCTAATCCTTTTCTCAAAAGTAATGGGACTGATTTTTCATTAGCAAATATAATCCCCTCTAATAAAGAATGTTTTGAGATTTGTTCAAATTCTCTTACAACAAATGGATTAAAAGAAGTAATTATAGTGTTAAACTCTAATTTATATTTTTTTATTAAGTCCCAAAGTTTTGTTGTAAGTTCTTTATTTCTTAATTTATTAGTTTTAATTTCTATATCATATAATATGTTATTTGAACAAAGTTGGAATACTTCTTCTAAAGTAGGAATTTGGGTATTGCCAAAATTTTTATTAAAATTTTTACCAATATCTAATTTTTTAACTTCTGATAAAGTTAAATTTTCAACAATATAATCCTCATTTGTAACTCTTTTGGTTGCAGAATCATGAATTACTACAAGCTCTCCACTTTTTATTAAGTGTACATCTAATTCAATTGCCGGGATATCATTTTTTAAACATAATTCAAATGCTGGTAAAGAGTTTTCAGGAGCAAAAGAATTCATTCCTCTATGTGCAAAAAGAATAGGTTTATCTCTAAAATCGTAATAAGAAATCATATTAATACATTAGTTTAATTTAAATATTTAAGCAAGTTTTTTTGTTTGTTTATTATTTACTTGCAAAACCTAGATGGTTTTGATAGCTTTATAGTGCGGAGGAGTTTTATGGAACTTCAAAATAAAAAGGTTGGTGATGAACTTTTTGGGTTTAAGCTAATCGAAATTGAAAGACTTAATGAGTATGATGGTTTTGGTTTATTATATAAACATGAAGCTACCGCAATGGAAATTTACCAAGTATTAAATGATGATAAAGAATTGTTTTTTTCTTATGTGTTTGAAACAATTCCAAATGATAATACTGGTGTTGCTCATATTATTGAACATAGCGTTTTGTCAGGATCAAAAAAATATCCAATACGTGATCCATTTATGCAATTGCAGAAGAGTAGTGCTTGTACTTTTATGAATGCACTAACATATCCAAGTAAAACTTTATATCCGGCTGCTAGTCCACTCGAAAAAGATTTTGATAATATTTTTAATGTATATACTGATGCAGTATTTGCTCCATTATTGAGAGAAGAAACTTTTATGCAAGAAGGAATAAGACTTCATTGTAATAAAGAAGGGGACTTTGTTTATAAAGGCGTTGTTTTTAATGAAATGCTTGGCGATAGAAATGATGGAGAATATGTTGCAAATAATATTTGTTTAAGGAGCTTGTATCCTGATACAGCATATAATTATTCATCAGGTGGAGAACCAATTGATATAGTTGATTTAGACTATAAAAAATTTAAATCTTTCTATATGCAATATTATCATCCAACTAATTCAAAATTATTTTTATATGGCGATTTAAAAATTGAAAAGTATTTGGAACTTTTAAATAAAGAATACCTTTCAGAATGTGCTAAAATTAATGTTTCAAAAGGAAATTTAATACCTGCTAAATGGAAAGAACCTAGGACCTTGTCTATTACATGTCCAGGTAGTGATGATGATTCTGGTGCTATGGTCGCAACTTCTTTTGTAACTACAGATTCTTCTGTTCCTTTAGAGGTTATTACCTTATCTTTCATTTATGAATTATTGCTAGGGTCAACAGGCTGTCCTTTTTATAAAGCAATGTTAGATTCAAAATTAGGAGAAGATGTATCTAATATAAGTGGAATTAGTACAGATTATACCTTAATGCCATTAACTATTGCTTTCTCAGGTGTAAAAGACAAAGACCCAGAAAAGATTGAAAAGTTTATTTTAAAACAACTTACAAAAGTTGTAGAAACAGGGTTTGAGAAAGAATTAGTTGCAGCAACTTTAAAAAGATTAAGTTTCCAAATACATGAAAAACCAGCGTCTAATCCTATGGGATTAATTGTTTTAAAAAGAGCATTAAGAGGTTGGCTAAGAGGCTTAAGTCCTATTAGTACTATTGAGTATAGTAAAGCTGTCGATGAGTTAAAATTAAAAATGAATGATAATCCAAGATATTTAGAAGAATGGATTGATGTAAATATTTTAAATAATAATCATAGACTTTTATTTGTCGCTACTCCAGATTCTAATGAAATGGATAAGTATAATGAAAAATTAGCAAAAAAAATAAAAGATAAAACAGCAGAAATAAATGAAGAAGAAAAACAAGTTTATATAGAAAAAACTAAAACTTTTTTAGATTTTCAAGATAAAGGTGATTCTGAAGAAGCTTTAAAAAGCGTTCCAAAATTATTTATTGAGGATTTGCCTCAAGATATTAGATGTTATGATCATGAAATGTTAAAAATTAAAGACACTCCAGTTTGGTTAATGAATGATGCAACAAATTCTATTGCTTATTTTGATATATTTCTTCATTTGGAAGATTTTAGTGCTAGAGAAATCATGTTGTTACCACTTTATACTAAAATATTAGAAAATTGTTCTGTTGGAGATATGGATAACACAAAAGTAATGACTGAGGTTATGCATAATACTGGAGGTTTTAATATTTCATTAGAAGGTGGTTCTAAAGTTTCTCAAGAAAGATGTTTGGGAATTATCTTTAGAATAAAAATGTTAAATGAAGATATTAATAATGGAATTGATTTAACAAAAAGAATTATTAAAGAATCAAAAATTGATGATTATAAAGCAATTTGGAATTCTTTAGTAGATATGAAAAATATGTACAAATCGGTTGCCTCAAGTGCTGGTTATCGCTTTGCTACAATTGCGGCTTCAAGTGATTATTCAGATAATGCTAAAATAATTGAGCAACTACTTGGGATAACACAATGGACATTTTTAAAATCTATCAAAAGAGAAGATGTTGCTAATTTAGCAAAAGAACTTAATGAATTAAAAAATAAAATTAATAATTTAAATAGATTTGAAATTCATCTTACTTGTGAAGAAGAAAAAACCGATGAATGTAAAAACACTATTGAGAAGTTTTTAAATTCTTTTGAAGCTACTTCTTTAGTTGTTAATAATAAAAAATATGAAAAATTTGAAAATGTAAAAGGTAAAAAAGGATATATTTTACCATCTTCAGTAAATCATACTAGTTATGTTATTCCAGCAAAACCTTTAGGTAGTAAAGAAAATTCTGTCCAAAGAATTTTATCTTCAATTTTATCTGGTAATGATTTGTGGAATGAAATTAGAGTCTTAGGTGGTGCTTATGGTGTAGATTGCCATGTTGAAAGCCTTGAGAGATTATTTATTTTTATTTCAGCAAGTGATCCAAATTTATCAAAGACTTTTGAGGTATTCAAAAAAACTTTAGAAAAATACAGCAAAGACTTAGTTAATAAGAGTTTAATTGATGATGCAATAATAAGTAATGTTGCCAATGATTTAAAACCTTATGGTCCTGATAGAAAGAGTATTATAGATTTCAGAAGAATTTTATATAATATAGAAGATGAAGTTCGTAGAAATTCTAGGAAAGAAATCTTAAATGTAAATAGTGTCGACATTCAAAATGAAGCAAAGGCTTTATCAGAAGAAACAAATTATTCATATGCTTTTTTCTGTGATAAGAGTACTTTTGATAAAGAAAAAGAAATTTTAGACATGGATGAAGATAAATTAGTTTATTTATCAATTTAGTAAATATATTTAAGCATAAAAATAAGCAGGATTTTTTCCTGCTTTATTTTTCTATTAAGGTTAAATTAATAAATATATTTTAAGCCTTTATTAAATAATATCCCGCTTAAATGATACATTGAGAAGGGAGTAGTTAATATTGCAATATCGAATTCATTAGCCATATCAATCATATCTTGACTTGGAATCTTGTTTCTAGCAATTACAATATTTCTTATATCACTCATAACTGCAGTTCTAACTGCTTGATTATTTGACAAACCTGTAATCAAAAGTATGTTATCTTCAAGCAATGTTAAGACATCACTCATCATATCGCTTGCAAAAGCGAAATCTACTTCATCATCTAGATGTGATTCTCCACATAATATTTTTCCTGAACAGAGTTCTAATACATCTTTCAATTTCATAGCTTGAGTATAACATTTTTTCTTAATCAAGCATAGTAATTTTTTGTATATCTGTAAGAATTTATCGATTAAATTAATCTTTTAAAGCTAAAAATAAGCATTTGTTAAAAACATGGACAATTCAATTTTTCTGTTATAGACTAAGTACTTGTAGTAAGTTAAGAAATCATTTTAGGGGCCAATTTTTTATGCAAATAAAAAAAACAATAAGTATTAGTATTTTTATATTGTTTTTATCTTCAGCTGTTTATGCAAGTAATCTTTTAGGGACATATACCTATGATTTAGATACGGTACTTTCTATAATGGAACTTTCTTTAGTGGAAAATGGTGTGGATCCTAATTCTGAAGAGTTTAAAGAAAATGTTAGTAATTTACGTACAATGATTTCAGCATTTGGAGAAGATGCGTTTGTTCAAAATATGATAATTGAAGCTCCTTTTTCTAGTATTGAGATAAATGAGGATTCATTAATTTTACATCTTAGAAATGGTAATTTTAATATACCCGTTGAAATTGTAAAAAATGCAATTTATTCAAGAGATTCAGATAGCTTAGATGAAATATTAGGTTATTTTGAAAACAACAAATTATTCTTTAATTTTTTAGTGACTTATGACAATTTAGAGAGATCTACCATTGGTTGCAATAATGAAGAGTTTTATTTAATTCCGTTTGCTAAAGAAGTTTAAATTTAGCCAAAACTGCAAATTAATGAGAAAAATAAAGAGTTTAGGTTAAAACAATAAAAAAAGATATAAGTTTAACTAGACTTATATATTATTCTATTGTAAAGTTTTATAGAAAGTTCTCTTTTATATGGTTTGAATCTGGGGGTGAGGTAAAAACTACAATGGAAGAGAAGCTAACCCCTGCAACGGAAGGATAGATATACCGTGAAGAGCTTTTCAAAAATATATTTAATTTTATTAATTTTATCTTTTGTTTGCGTAAATTTATTTGCTTTACCAAACAATGAAAAAAAGAATGAAGATGAAGATGAATTAGTAACAAAAATTGTTCCTAACCAAAAAGTCGAAGTAGTAAAAGTTGATGCTATTAAAGATTTAGAGGAACCTAAAACTTTAGAGGATAAATTTAGTTATGCATATTCATATCTATTATATCTCTCTACATTAAGTCAAAATTTAGATATCAATGCTGAATATTATGCTAAAGGTGCAATTGATGCAGCTGAAGGCAATGCATTATTTAGTGAACAAGAAATTGTAGAGATTATTCAACAAATGCAACAAGAGATGCTTAGTCGAGCACAAAAGCAACAAGAACAAGAAGCTCAAGAGAATTTGAAAAAAGCAGAAGATTTCTTGACTAAGAATGCAAACGATGAGGATGTTATTGAAACAGAATCAGGATTGCAGTATAAAGTAATAAAAGAAGGTTCAGGAGATCATCCTACTTACCAAGATCAAGTTGTTGTTTCTTATCAAATATATTCTCTTAATGAAGACTTATTGTTAGATAGTGATGGAGATACTAAATTTTCTTTAGATAAATTGGTTCCTGGATTTATAGAAGGGATCGAGTTAATGAATGTTGGCGCAAAATATAGATTTTATGTTCATCCTAAGTTAGCTTATGGTATGGATGGTACAAATGCTATTCCACCAAATTCATTATTAATATTTGATGTTGAACTTAAACAAATTGTTAGTGATCCAATATCATTAGCAAAAGCAAATTAATGAGGTTATCAAATGAAGGAAAAGAGTTTTTTTAAAAATAATTTAATTTTATCAATGATTTTTGGAATTGTAATTGCAATTTTTGGAATTATTTTAATAGTTAATGGACAAGGTTTATTAAGATATGCTGTTTTAGTATATGGATTATATAGTGTATTTATTGGAGTAAAAGGATTAATTTTTGCGACTAATTTAATGGAGTTAAAAAGAACAAAGAATGTTAATTTATTTTCTTCAATCTTTAGTATCATAATTGGTATAATTATCATTGCAGCTCCATACTTTATTTCAAATCTTGCAGTAACAATTGTTGTTTATTTATTGGCACTACAATTGCTAATTAGTGGCTTGAATAATTTGTTTAGTTTTTTTGGATTAAAAAAGACGGATTTCTTTAGTAATTCCTTTTTAATCAATGGATTAATAAATTTATTAATAGCTGTTATTTTCTTTATATTCCCTAATCAAGTTGCACAGTTCTTCTTAAGAATATTTGGCGTTATCTTTGTTTTTTATGGAATTGGTCATTTTTTCTGGAGTCTTAGATTAAGAAAAGTTGAAAAAGATTTTGAAAAAACTAATGTTGAAGGTGATTTTGAAAAGATGAATTAATCATTTATTTAAAATTTTATATAAAAATAATGTATAATTATTCAATATTTATTCATACATTATTGACATGAATATAATTATAGTTATAATGGGTAATATGAAAACTAATAGAACAATACATCATCATTTATTCGGTTTTAACCAACTCTAAGTGGTCTGGATTGTTCGTTGTATCCTTTTAGTCTCCGCTTAGCGGGGATTTTTTTTTACCAAATAAAATTGATTAGAATAGGAGAATTTAAATGGAAGAAAGATTAAGAATTGCAATTCAAAATAAAGGAAGATTAAGTGAAAAATCATTAGATCTAATAAAAACTTGTGGAATCCATTTTGGTTCTGATTCTCGAGTATTAAAAGAAATAGCCTCTAATTTTCCTATAGAGTTTTTATATGTTCGAGATGATGATATCCCTTCATATGTAGCACAGGGAATTGCAGATATTGGTATAGTAGGTAAGAATGAATATGATGAACAACAAATAGCATTAACTATTGTTAGAGATTTAGGTTTTGCAAAATGTAGATTATCTATTGCTACTCAAAATGACTTTAAATATGAAGGTTTAAAATCTTTAAATAATAAAAAAATTGCTACTAGTTATCCTAATATTTTAGATAAAATATTAAAAGAAAATGGTGTAAATGCTTCTTATGTTAAAGTTAGTGGTTCTGTAGAAATCACTCCAGCAATTGGTGTTGCAGATGCAATTTGTGATTTAGTAAGTACTGGAACTACATTAAAAATGAATGGTTTAAAAGAAGTAGAAAGTATTTATACCAGCTCTGCTGTTATGATAAAAAATAATGATTTACCTAAAAATAAATCAGATATTTTAAATAGATTATTAATTAGAATTGATGCAGTAAATAGAGCAAAAGATTATAAGTATATAAGTTTTAACTTACCTGAAGAACATTTATCACAAGTTGGAGCTTTAGTAGGATCTATGAAATCACCAACAGTAACAAAATTATATGAAGATGGTTGGTATTCAGTTCAAACTGTTGTCGCTGAAGACAGTTTTTGGGATGCCTTTGAGAAATTAAAAGAAATTGGTGCTCAAGGTATTTTAGTTACAAAAATTGAAAAGATGACGGAGTAGAAATTGATTCCTTATTATTTTAATCCCAAAAAGTCAGATCTTAATGAATTGTTATCAAGAGAATTAAGTGATGATACTAAAGTAAAAGAAGTTGTTCAAACGATAATTGATAAAGTAAAAAATGAAGGGGATGATGCTCTTTATTATTTTGCCAAAGAGTTTGATAAAGTGGAATTAGATAGTCTTTTTGTTACTGAAGAAGAATTTGAACAATGTGATAAAATTGTTGACTCAGATTTGAAGAATGCAATCAATAGAGCAAAAATAAATATTGAGAAATTTCATAAAGCTCAATTACCTGACGGTGAAATAGTAAAAATAGAAGAAGGTATCAATTTAAGTAGAAAAATTGTTCCAATTGATAAAGTTGGATTATATGTTCCTGGAGGTACCGCCCCATTATTTTCTACTGTATTGATGCTTGGAATTCCTGCAAAAGTTGCTGGATGTAGAGAAATTATATTAGCAACCCCACCGACTAAAGATGGTAGTGTTAATCCTGTAGTATTATATACTGCAAAATTAATTGGAATTAAAACGATTATAAAGAGTGGTGGCGCAGGAGCTATAGCTGCTCTTTCATATGGAACTCAAACTATTTCAAAAGTTGATAAGATCTTTGGCCCAGGTAACAGATTTGTAAGTTATGCTAAGATGATTCTTTCTTCAAGAACTTCTATAGATATGTTAGCAGGCCCTAGTGAAGTAATGGTAGTAGCTGATAAAAATACTAATCCTAGTTTTGCTGCAAGTGATTTTCTCTCTCAGGCTGAACATGGTCTAGATAGTCAATCAATATTATTAATTCTAGCTAATAAAGATGATTCTGAAGAATTTAAAATTAGATTTATTGAAGAGGTTGAAGCACAATTAGATACATTAGATAGAAAGGATTATTTATTATCATCTTTATCAAATTCAAAAATTATAGCTACTGATACTCAAGAAAATTGTATTGAAATAATAAATGAATATGCTCCAGAGCATTTAGTATTAAACTTGGCTAAGGCTAAAGATATTTGCAATTATATAAATAATGCTGGATCAATATTTATTGGACCTTATGCTTGTGAAAGTGCAGGAGATTATGCAAGTGGTACAAATCATACATTACCAACAAGTGGGTGGGCAAAAAGTGTATCTGGAGTTAGTACCGATTCATTCTTGAAAAAAATAACAATTCAAGAAATTAGTTACGAGGGGTTAACCTCCTTAGGAAAAACGATTATTACAATGGCAGAAGGTGAGAGTTTAATGGCTCATGCAAATAGCGTAAAGGTTCGTTTAAAGGAAAATAAAAATGGTTAAGAATTTATTAAGAAAAAATATTCGTGAATTAACACCTTATAGCTGTGCTAGAGATGAATTCAATGGTGTTGCTGATGTCTTTTTAGATGCTAATGAAAATTATAAAACATATTCTAGTTTTGATTTTAATCGTTATCCTGATCCTCATTGTACAACTTTAAGAAAATCTTTAGAAAAAAATTTAAATTTGCCATTTGAGAATACTGTTATTGGTAATGGAAGTGATGAGTTAATTGATAATTTAATTCGTTCTTTTTGTGAACCAAAAGAAGATAAAATTATATTGATGAATCCAACTTATGGAGCTTATAAGGTATTTGCTGATATTAATAATGTAAAAACTGTATTTGTAAATTATAAACCAAATTTTGAAATAGACTTTGATTTATTAAATAAGACTATTGAAAAGGAAGGTTTAGTTAAATTACTTTTTATTTGTTCTCCAAATAATCCTACCGGAAAAGCTGAAAATATTAATGATATTGAAAAGATTGTAAAAGCTTTTAAAGGTATTGTAGTAGTTGATGAAGCTTATAGTGAATTTAGTAAAGAAGAAAGTTGTGTACAACTTGTTAAAAAATATGAGAATCTAGTAGTTTTAAAAACTTTATCAAAATGCTTTGCAGCTGCAGGTATTAGAGCAGGAATAATGATTTCTAACGAAGAAATAGTTCAAGTTATTAATAATATGAAGGCGCCATACAATGTTTCGGCATCTACACAGCTTGAGGCTTTGAAAATTTTAGAAAAAAGTGAAATAATATTTAAGCAAAGAGATGAAGTAATAAAAAGAAGAGATATATATTTTGATAAATTTAATGAGTTAAGTTATGTAAAAAAAGTATATCCTAGTGATGCAAACTTTTTATTAATGGAAGTTATAGATAGTAATTACTTATGCAAAATACTTCAAGATAAAAAAATTATTATTAGAAATCGAACTAAAGACTTATATTTAAAGAATTGTGTAAGAATTACTATTGGTAGCGAAGCTGAATGTGAGACTGTTTACAATGCAATTAAGGAGTTGGGAGATGAAACAAAATAAGGGCCCTTTATTATTTATTGAATGTGAAAGTTTAGTTGAAAAGCATAATAATCAATTTGGTGTAATTAAATTTAGACCATCAGTTTTTAAAGGATTATCTAATATCGTAGATAAAGGTAATTTTACTTTAGTTATGCTCCTTTGCTGTGATAAAGCTAGCAAGAGTAATAATTCCTTAGAAAAAGTTACTTGTTTTTTTGATGACATAAAAGATATTCTGGCAAGAGAAAAAATATTTTTTGAGAAAGATATTATTGATTATGATATTAATGATAAGTGTCAAAAATTTACTATTGATGATTTAAAAATGAAGGGTTATTTAGATGGCGATTATGACATTGCCAATTCTTTTATAATTGGTTCAAAACCAGAAAACTTACGGATTGCTCAAGAAATTGAATTAAAAAGTATTTTATATTCTTCAGATAAAAAAATAAAAAATAATAATTCTAAAATAGTTTTAACTAGTGATGACTGGAATGAAATTTCAAATTTTTTAGTTCATAGCGAATTAAAATTAGTAAGAAAAGCTCATGTAATTAGAAATACTAAAGAAACAAAGATAGATTTGGAAATTAATTTAGATGGTACTGGCCAATCAAAAATTGATACAAAAATAAAATTCTTCGATCATATGCTTGAACAAATTTCTAGACATAGTGATATAGATATGAATTTAGTTTGTGAAGGTGATGTAGATGTAGATGAACACCATAGTGTTGAAGATGTTGCTATTGCATTAGGATCAGCAATAAAAGAGGCTATGGGAGATAAAAAAGGTTTAGCTAGGTATGGCTTTAATTTGTTAGCGATGGATGAAGTATTAGCTCAAGGAGCAATTGATTTTTCAAATAGACCTTATTTGGTTTATGATGTTCCAATTACAAGAGAATACATTGGATCTTTCCCTACAGAAATGTTTGAACATTTCTTTAAATCATTTAGTGATTCAAGTAAATCAACTCTTCATTTAAGTGTTAGTGCAGGGAATTCTCACCATATGATTGAAGCTGTATATAAATGTTTTGCAAAATGCTTAAAACAAGCATTATATGTATATCCATATAGTGATAAGTTGCCAACAACTAAAGGAGTTATTTAGTGATTGCTATTGTTAAATATAATGCTGGAAATATTCAAAGCGTAAAATATGCTTTAGATAGATTAAATGTTGATTATATTGTAAGTGATGATCCAAAAGTTTTAAGAAACGCTGACAAAGTAATTTTTCCAGGTGTAGGGGAAGCTTCTTCTGCTATGAATTATCTAAGAAAAACAAATTTAGACTTATTATTAAAAGACTTAAAGCAACCATTTTTGGGTATTTGTTTAGGTATTCAATTGATGTGCAGATCTAGTGTTGAAAATAATACTGATTGTCTTGATATTTTTGATTTAGAAGTTAAAAAGTTTGATGATACAAAAGGCTATAAAATACCTCATATGGGTTGGAATCAAATAAAATTTGATGATAAAAATCCTTTATTCAAAGAGATAGAGCAAAATAGCTTTTTTTATTTTGTACATAGTTATTATGCACCAAAAGGGGCAAATACATTAGCAACATGTAATTATGCTGGTGTAGATTTTAGTGCTGCATTGACTAGAGATAATTATTATGGTGTTCAATTTCATCCAGAAAAAAGTGGTGAAGTTGGAGCTCGTTTACTAAAAAACTTTGTGGAGCTATAAGATTTATGATAATTATTCCTGCAATAGATATTATTGATAATAAAGTTGTTAGACTTACTAAAGGCGAATATGATTCTGTTAGAAATTATACTTTAGATCCTGTAGAAATAGCTAAAGAATTAGAAGCAAATAGTATCACTCATTTGCATTTAGTTGATTTAGAAGGGGCTAAAAATAATAGGATAATGAATTTAAAAACATTAGAAAGAATAGCTTCAAATACTAATTTAATTATAGATTTTGGTGGCGGGGTTAAAAGTGAACAAAGTTTAATTGATGCTTTTAATGCTGGAGCTAAGAGAGTAACTTGTGGTAGTATCGCAGTAAAAAATAGAGAATTAGTTTTAGATTGGTTAAAAAAATATACTAGTGATAAATTAATATTAGGTGCAGATTGCAAAAATAATATGATAGCGACCACTGGGTGGTTAGAAGTGAGTCAATTAAAAGTTGATGAATTTATTAATGGTTATTTAAAAGAAGGTTTTAAAAGAGTTATTTCAACGGATATTTCTAAGGATGGAATGCTTAAAGGACCTTCTTTTGATTTATATAAGATGCTATTAGAAAAATGTGATTCATCATTAGAATTAGTTGCTTCAGGTGGAGTAAGTTCTATATCTGATATTGAAGAGTTAAGTAATAATAATTTACATAGCGCTATTGTTGGTAAAGCATATCTAGAAGGAAAAATATCTATTAAAGAATTAGGTAGATTACAGGAGAAATTAATATGTTAGCAAAAAGAATTATACCCTGCTTAGATGTAAAAGATGGAAGAACTGTTAAAGGTGTGAATTTTGTCGATTTGATTGATGCAGGAGATGCAAGTGAACTCGCAAAACTATATAGTGATTTAGGTGCTGATGAATTAGTTTTTCTAGATATTACTGCTACTGTTGAAAAAAGAGCTACTTTAGCAAAATTAGTTAAAGAAGTTGCTTCAAAAATTAATATACCATTTACAGTAGGTGGTGGAATTAATACAATTGAAGATGTTGCTGTTTTATTGTCTTCTGGGGCAGATAAGATATCAATTAATTCAAGTGCCTTTAAATATCCTAATTTAATAACTGATCTTGCAAACAATTTTGGTACACAATGTGTAGTTTGTGCTTTAGATGTAAAAAAAGATGATAGATTTAAATCTGGTTATCAATGCTATGTTCATGGTGGAAGAACAGAAACAAATAGAGATGCTTTAGAGGTAGCCAAAGAATTTTATAATAAAGGTGCTGGGGAAATTTTATTAACTTCAATGGACAAGGATGGCACAAAAGATGGCTTTGCTCTTGATTTAAATTCAATGATAAGTCAAAGTGTAACAATACCTGTTATTGCAAGTGGGGGAGCTGGTAAACTTGAACATTTTTATGATGTGTTTACCACAGGGAAGGCTGATGCAGCATTAGCAGCTTCAATTTTCCATTTTGGTGAGATTTCTATTCCAGAACTTAAATCATATTTAATAAATAAAGGAATTTGTATTAGGGAGTGATAAAATATGGAATTAACAATTGATAATATTGATTTAATTGATTTTGAAAAAGGAAATGGCCTTGTGCCTGCTATTGTTCAAGATGCAATTAGTGATAAGGTGTTAATGTTAGGTTATATGAATAAAGAATCTATTTTAGAAACTTTTGATAGAAAGCTAGTTACTTTTTTCTCTAGAAGTCGGCAAGAGCTTTGGACTAAAGGTTCAACAAGTGGAAATTTTTTAAACTTAAAAAAAATCTTATTGGATTGCGATGGCGATACATTGTTAGTAAAAGCTAGTCCTACAGGTCCTGTATGCCATAAAGGTGATGATACTTGTTTCCAAGAGGAAAATGATTTAGATGATATTGACGCAAAAGACTTCATGTTTTATTTAGAAAAAATTATTGAAGATAGAAGAGATTTTCCAATTGAAGGGTCTTATACTAATCTTTTATTTTCTAGAGGAATCAAAAAGATTGCTCAGAAAGTTGGTGAAGAATGCACTGAATTAGTTATCGAAGGCATGGACGACAAAAAAGATTTATTAATTGGTGAAGCAGCGGATTTATTATATCATTTACAAGTTTTATTAACTTATAAAGGTGTTAAACTATTAGATGTTTTAGAGTGCTTACAACATAGACATACTTAAAAAAATATATTCAAAGGCTATTTTTAATAGCCTTTTATATTTCGTCATTTTCTTTCATTGAATAAAATTCTTCTTCACTGAAAATTATATGATCAATTATTTCAATACCTAGAATCTTTCCACATTCAATTAATCTTTGAGTAATCTGCAAATCATTTATACTTGGATTTAAATTGCCTGTAGGATGGTTATGGCAAATTATTATAGCTACTGCTCGATTTTTTATTGCATTAGAAAATACTTCTCTAGGATGTACTATGCATTGGTTTATCGTGCCCATTGATGCAACATCAATAGCTAGAATTTCATGAGCACAATTAATAGCAACAGAAATAAATAACTCTTGTTCTCTACTAGCGTAATGTCTTACAACTTTATGGACATCTTTCGGCTCAATAATTTGTCTCATTTTTGTCTCAATCTTTCTTCTTCCTAATTCTAATGCCGCACAAAGTTGAGAACTTTTGGCTATCCCAAGTCCTTTAATCTTGTTCAATTCTTCGAATCTTATATGACTTCCTTTTTTATCAATTATATTAATTACTGAATCGGAAATTTTATCAACAGTGTATTCTTTATTTCCTGATCCAATTAATAGTGTAATGAGTTCTTGGTCTGTCAATGAGTTTACTCCAAGATTAATCAATTTTTGGCGAGGTTGTTGGTCTAAAGGCATTTCTTTAATGTTCGAAGAAAAGGTGTTTCTAATTTTATATCTCATATATCAATATATTTAAGAACTTGTCAAATTGCATTAATTATATGATAATAAAAAACTATGGAAGAAAAAAAATATAGAATAGGTGATTTAGCAAGAAAAGCTAGAGTAACAGTTAGAACTGTTAGATATTACGAAAGTCTAAATTTAATAAGTCCTTCTTATAGATCTCAGGGAGGACAAAGATATTATAGTGAAAAAGATTTAGTATATTTAAAACGTATTCTAGAATTGAAAGAGTTAGATTTTACTCTGGATGAGATAAAGAAAATCATAAATATGAAAGATGTTGATAGTTCCGGTATTAGAAGACGAAGCGAATTGTTACATCAATATAGAAAAAAACTATCAGTAGTTTTAGATAAGAAAGTTGCTTTAGAAATGAAGATTGATACTATCAATTGGCATATAAGGCAATTAGAGTCAAATATTGATTTTAGAGAATGTCCAGGTAAAGATTGTATTAGTTGTAAATTTAAAAATGAATGTAGATTTGCTTTAGATGATGAATTGAATGATTAATTTATAATAGATTAATTAAATTATATTCAGAAAAAATTGATACAGTAATAACAGATATAACACTCATAATTTTTATTAAAATATCCAATGAAGGGCCAACAGTATCTTTTAAGGGATCTCCAACAGTATCTCCTATGATTGATGCTTTATGTGCATCGCTTGAATTTCCTCCATAATTTCCTTTTTCAATAAATTTCTTAGCATTATCCCAAGCTCCTCCTGAATTTGCAGTAAATATTGCAAGCATAATTGCAGAAAGGGTTGTGCCTATTAAAATTCCTCCAACAAATTTTGGGCCAAACATAAATCCTGAAATAAGAGGTGTTAAAACTGAAAGTAAAGCTGGTTTTTTCATCTCTGATAAAGCCCCTTTGCTGGAAATTGAAATACATTCTTTATAATTGGGCGTTGCTTTTCCCTCTAAAATTAATGGGTTATTAATGAATTGTTCTCTAACTGCATCAACCATTTTTTGTGCAGATTTTCCTACAGAATCAATTAAAATTCCTGAGAAGAGATATGGTAATGATGCTCCAACAATTGCCCCTGATAAAACATAAGTATCTATTAGATTCATAATTAAAGCTTGATGAGTATTGTTTTCTCCCAATTGTGCATGGAGATAAGAAGCAAATAAGGATAAAGCAGCTAAAGCAGCAGAGCCGATGGCAAAACCTTTACCAATTGCTGCTGTAGTATTTCCTATAGCATCTAATTCGTCAGTAATATCCCTAATTTCCTCATCAAGTTTACACATTTGAGAGATTCCTCCTGCATTATCTGCAATAGGTCCATATGTATCTATACTAACAGTTACTGCAACAAAGCTAAGCATTCCAATTGCGGACATTCCAACTCCATATAATCCAGCACAGGAATATGATAAAATTATACAAAAGCTTATTATTAGAACTGGGAAGAATGTGCTTCTCATTCCTACAGCAAGCCCTTTGGTAATAACTATAGCTCCCCCTTCTTTTGAGGCTTTTGATACTCTTAAAGTAGGCTTAAAATCATAACTTGTATAATATTCTGCAAAGAAACCAATAATTAACCCGCTTACAATTCCTAAAATTGCTGAGTACCAAGGAGATAAAGAACCATAATTAAATGTTTTAATATTAGGATCTATATAAAATAGTGATAAAAAAAATGTAGATATTATTGTAAGTAATGCACTAAGATATGTTACTTTATTTAAATCATTATGAGGGTCCTTAAATTTCTTTTTCTTAGAAAAAATAAAAATAGAAATGGTTGAGGATAAAAGTCCTAATGAGCAAAAAATTAATGGATAAAGTATTAATTTATTAAGAATTGAATAAGATATTTCTAAGTCAGTATTTCTTAGTGAATATGAAGTATAAATAGCTAAAACTATTGAACTGATTATTGAACCAACATAGCTTTCTAATAAATCAGAACCTAAGCCTGCAACATCTCCTACATTGTCTCCAACATTATCAGCAATTGTTGCAGGATTTCGTGGATCGTCTTCAGGAATTGTGTATTCAGCCTTTCCAACTAAATCGGCGCCCATATCTGCTGCTTTGGTATATATTCCACCACCAACACGGTTAAACATTGCAATTAATGAACAACCTAAAGCATAAGAACTTACACTCATTGTAAATGGAATATCTTTTATTCCAATGAAGTTTGTATGGAATGTTAAATTATCAATTGCCAGTTGGTTAAATACTTTTCCAAAGACTAAATAAACTATTAATAATCCGAATAATGCGAAGGCGGCAACACATAATCCCATAACAGAACCACCTAAAAACGCTACTTTTAAGGTTTTTCCTTTATCTTTAGTAATCCTAGCTTTATTAGTAACTCTAACATTTGTAATTGTTGCAATTTGCATACCTATCCAAGCGGCGCTTGAGCTTAGAGTAGCTCCTAATAAAAAGCAAATAGCAGCGCTAAATGAAACAATTAATGATAAAACAATAAAAATTACTATTGAAACTAAAATAATGATTTTAAATTCTTGGTTTAAAAAAGTTTTTGCACCCTCTTTAATGAACGAAGAAATTCTAATCATTTGTTCTGTACCTGGATTTTCTTTGTCTATTAGTTTGAAATTATAAAGTGCTAAAATGAGTGCAAAAAAAACGGATACAGCTAATATGTAAATCATATAACATCCTTTTTATCTTACTCTAATTATATTTTAAATGGTAATTTTTCTCTGTCAATGAAATATTAGAAGGTTTAAGGAGATTTATAATTTATTATTTATTGCTATTTTCTCTTATGAAAGTAATAAATTCTTCAGTAGTTAATGGCATACTATAATAGAAGCCTTGATAGTAATCTACATCTAATTTTGATAAGAAAGCTATTTGTTCTTCTGTTTCAATACCCTCAACAATAATCTCTAAATCTAATTTTTTAATCATGTTTATTAAGGAAGAGATTAGAACTTTATATTTTTCACTTTCTTGAGCAAGATTTAAAAGAGCTCTATCTATTTTAGCTGTTGAAAAAGGTAAGCGTAAAACTGAATCTAGATTTGCATAACCTGTTCCAAAGTCATCCATAGAAAAAGTTATATTTTCTTTACCTAAAATCATCATTGTTCTTTCTAATTGAGGAGCAATGCTAGCAGTAGTTTCTGTAACTTCAAAAGAGATCATTTTTTTATCAATTTTATATTGATCAATAATATTTAATATTTTTTGTTGAATATTTGGATCTAAACAATCAATTACAGATAAATTAATAGAAATGTTTTTGAAATTTTTAGGGAGGGTATTATAAGATAAAAATTGGCAAACTTTTTTAATCATAGATAGACTTAATTGACTAATAATACCTTTTTTTTCTGCATAATTAATGAAAATTGATGGGTTAATATATCCAAATTCTTTTGTATTAATTCTGCATAAAGCTTCTGCTGAATTAAATTCTTTTAATTTAGTATCAAAAATAGGCTGAAGTTTAATTTCAATATTTTCTGTTTCAATAGCTTTTAATATAGCTTCATCTCTTTTTTTCTTATATCTGTATTCATTAATAATTGATAGATTTAGTTTTTGAGTAGTCTTTTCTTCTTTTGCTTTTGCACAAATGAAGTTTGTTAAATCAATCATTTCAGTAGTAGTTCTTATGTCAGTTAGTTTTTCTGAATAAGCTATGTGTACTTTTATTTCAAGAGAGATTTCATTATTTTTTATAGTCATAGGGAAATGTTCTTGAATTTTATTTAAATTTTCATGTTGGGCTTTATCTTTGCTTGAAATAATTAAGAATTTATCACCATCAATTCTGAACAATAAACAGTTATTAGTAATTAAATTCAATTCTTCCCCAATTCTTCTTATAACTTGATTACCAAAATTTTCAGATATTAGGTTATTAATTTTTGTTGTACCAACTATATCAACAACAATAAAACTGAATGGTATTTTTTTGGAATTTAGCGCATAAATATATTCATCAAAAGCCATTCTATTGTAGAGGTTTGTCATTGAATCAATATAGGAAGCTGGCTTTAATAAAGTAATATACATTAAAAATATTGATACACAAATCGACGCACTAATAATAGAGATTCCTGGGAATTTTATTTGAACATAGGTTGCAAGTATGTTAATTGTAATAAAGGAAGGAATAATTAAAACTTGACTTAAAGATAAATATTTTCTTTTAGCAATTACATAAAGTAATCCAATAAGCAATATTGAACTTTCAATTATTATAGATACTCCAAATAATGAACCTCTAATATAATTTAGATTTTCATCAAAATAGAAAACATAATGTGTTATAGGGCTTGAAAGTAATAGAGAAAAATTAATTACTAATAAAAGAACTGGGAGTGTTTTCAAATAATAATTAATTTTTAACTCATATTTTGTTAATACAACTACATATTTAAATAATAAATATGGAATAATCCATTGTGAAATGAAAAATAATATGTTTACTGTATAGTTAATATAAATATTTACTTTGTTATTTATACAGAAAAAAGTTATAACATCTAAAAAAACAGATATTGTACCTTCAATAAGAATTTTTGAAAATAATTTGTTTGCTCTGTTTGGGAAAATTGGGGATACGTTATAGTATAATGTTAATATAGCTATAAAAGTCAAAGCTGTTATATTGAAAGAATAATCAAATAGCATAGATTAACAACCCCTCCCGAAAGTCATATCAACTAATAGTTTAATATAGAATTTTTAATAAGTATATGCAAAATTTATTGCATTATTTTGACATTAATGACTTAGTTTTTGCATATAGTTCATTAAATAAATTAAATTTTTTATCAAAATAATCTTGATCTTTTTCTTGAGGATAAAACTCTTTTGATTCAAATTCTATATTATTAGTTGCTTGACCGTAATCATTGTATACTTTTATGGAAGTGTAGCCAAGTATTGATAAGCCCAATAATTCAGCTGATTGTGTTTTATATATAACTAATTTTTTATTTATTATATTACTTTTTAATTGATAATAGAAATCGAGGTTATATCTTGAGGTAGTAGTATGGACCTCGTTAATTGTAAAACCTAATTCTTCAAAGCAATTTAACACTGATTTAAAAGCAAAAATATTTCCTTCAATTACAGCTTTTGATAATTCTTCAGCTCTTGTATCTATTGTTAAATTAAAGAATTGTCCTGTTGCTTCAGGGTTCCAAATGGGTGCTCGCTCTCCTGTTAAATACGGGAGAAAAATTAAATTGTTTGGTTTTGCTTCTTTTGCGAGTTCATAAATTTTATTAAATTCATCGCTATTTATGTTTAATATTTTACGTATCCAATTAATAGAAATACCTGAATTAGAGATTACTCCGGATAAATTATAATGATTTTTTAATGGGTGCTCATAACATAAAAATCTATTATCTTTTATTGGTTTTTCTATGCATAAATTTAAGCCTTCACTTGTCCCATTTATATCCGCTAATACATTTTTCTTACTAATGTTTGAGCCAATTATAGAGAAATAAAAATCTGAACCTCCAGCAATAATTTTAATATCTTCACTAAGGTTAAAATAGTTTGCTATTGATTTATCTATTTTACCAATTATTTTTCCGCTGTCTATAAATTTAGGGAATTTATGTTGTTCTAAATTAAAATAATTTAGGCTATCTTCATTCCAATAATATTTCATCAATAAATCAGCATTGTTAACGATAAGAGCTTTTTTTGTGAGTGCATAATTTATAAAAGCATCGATTGTAAGAAAGTATTTTGTATTTTTGTAATTTAATTTTTCATTATCTTTTATATTTAAAATTGCTGGTAAGAAAAAACTACCATCAATATATGAACCATAAAAGTCTGAAACAGGTTTTGAATATTTTTCTCCGCGCTTATCCATCCATAATCTTGTATTTGATCCATTAAAATCAAATGTACCATTACTAAATGAAATTTCTGAATAAACGCTTAAGAAGCTAGGTCCATTACTAGATATTGCTATAGCTTCAATATCTTTAGAATTATATGTGGTAAGATATTCTAATATAAAATCTAAATATAATTTGCTATCAACTTCATAAATTTTGTTATTAACTTGAGTTGGAACTTTTTTGCTTAGAAAATTAAAAAAATGTCCTTTTTTATCGATTAATGCAGCTTTCAAATTTGTTGTTCCAAAATCAATAGTTAATATCATGTTTTTTCCTCAATTTTCTGTTTTTGTTTATTATAATAACTTATTATAATCATAACAATTAGTGTAAACAGACTTGGGATAATTAAAGCAATATCTGCTGGTAAATTTTTTAAGCCTTGTGCATAATTTGATAAAGCTTCACTTAATGCAAATAAAAGTGCAGAAGGAATTAAATATTTTATATTTGATTGGCATAGAAAAACAATTACTAAAGCAAACCAACCTTTATTTGCACTCATTTGTGATATAAAAGCACCTTGTCTTAAGGATAAATAACTCCCAGCTAATCCACAAAATATACTTGATAATAAAAATGCTATTGAATCTAGTTTTATCTTTGATATTCCATATGAATCTAAAGCTATTGGATTATATCCACATGCTTTTAATTTAAGTCCAAAAGGAGTTTTTTCAATTAAAATATATACAACTATAAATAAGAGCAAAGAGAGTGGTAAGAAAGGATTTATTTTCCCTAAAATTGGTATATTTAATAATTGTATTGGCGTAATTTCTAGTCTTAGTAATCCTTTTGAATTATAAAATGAATATGTGATAATTAAAGTTAATGCTGAGGCTATCATATTACTAGATAAAGCAGTTATAAAAGGATTTGTTTTTAATGTAGTATTTACTCCACTAATTATAGTAGCAAGTATTAGAGAGGATAGAATTCCAAAGATTACCCCAAGAAATAGAGAGTTTGTAAGGTTTGCTCCGATTATGGCAAATAGAGCACTTATCAAGGTTAGTCCTTCTAAAGCAATATTTAAGGTTCCTGAAATTGAGGTAATAATTGCTCCAAGAGATATTAAAAATAGGGGAGTAAATAAATTTAATGTGCTATTTAGTACGGTTATCATATTTTTCTCCTATTAGTGTTTTGCTTGTAATAAGTAAGAAAATAATTGCTTGGAATAATAGTGCAACATCACTACTTATATCACTATTTTGCATTGCAATTATTGAGCCTTGATTTATTAATGAAATAAAGAATGCTATTGGAATAATTCCTAAAGGATTGTTCGTAGCTATTAAGGCCACAGTTAATGCACTAAAACCCAACCCTGAGGCAAAATCTTTATAAACGCTTTGATAATTACCAAAGATATATATTCCACCAGCAAAAGCAATTAAAGCTCCGCTTAATGTAAAACTTAATAAATAATTTTTACTTATTGATATTCCACCATATCTAGCAAATTCTTTATTAAATCCAATTAATTTTGTTTCATATCCAAATTTTGTTTTTGTAAAAATAAAGTAAAATAGGACTGCAATGATTAAAGCATAAATTATTGAAGTTGAAAGATTAGATGGAAGAAATATTTTACTTAGCATATATTGAACTTTTCTAGTTGATTGTAAATTAGAGCTTGGATCTTGTAATGGCCCAGTTACTAAATATGAAGCAAAATAAGAAATCGCTATTGATATAAGATAGGAAGAGATTAATTCAGGTGTATCTAGTTTTACTTTTAAGTAGGCACTTATAAAAGCAATAAAACCGCCAACAAGACTTGCTGCAATAAGTGCAAATATAATGCTTAACTTTCCAATTGGTGATAAATATATTGCTACTATATTTGCAATAATAGCACCAAAATACATTTGCCCATCACCACCAAGATTTATTAAATTTGCTCTAAAGGCTATAGATATTGCTATTGCACTAATTATAAGAGGTGCTGTATGGGAAAGCGTATTTCCAAAGAAATATTTTGAGTTTAAAGGGCCCATAAAAATTTGGTATAATGTGTTGAGTGGGGTTTTACTCATTAAAAAAACAATTATTATTAATGAGATAATGCTAACTATTAATATTGAAATTATACCTTTTATTTTTCTCATTTTATTCTTTCCCAAGCATATATTGTCCAATTTCTTTTTTAGAAATTGAGTTGTTATTTATAAAAGTTTTATATATTTGACCTTCAAATATAATATTTATTTTATCACTTAATTTTAGTATCTCTTCTAAATCTGAGGATAATAAAACTATAGCTTTGTTCTTTTGTTTTAGTTCAATTATTTGAGAATGAATAAAATCTTTGGATTCTAAATCTAAACCCCAAGTTGGATTTGAAAAAACAATATAATCTTTCATGTTGTCAATTTCCCTAGCAATAATTGCTTTTTGGATGTTCCCACCACTTAAAGTTCCCATCTTTTGATGAGCGAGTCCTTTTATATTGTATTTTGAAATAAAGGATTTAGCAATTTTGTTTTTAAAATTTAACTGATTTCTTTTATTGATTATTAAGTTTTCACTTAAAGTTGCTTGAGCTGCTGAACCATAATGATTTCTATCAGAAGGAACGAATGCAAGGCCCATTTTTCTTAAATCAGGAGCCTGATATTTTGATATATCACTATTGTTATAGAGAATTTCACCAGTAGAAATTCTCATCATTCCTCCAAGTACTGCCTCAAGAACGCCTTTCCCATTACCACTTACAGCACAGAATCCTAAAATTTCCCCTCTATGTAGTGAGAAGTTTATATTATTTAATATAGGTCTTTTTTGATTATGTTTTTTTAATGATACATTTTTAAATTCTAATATAGTATCGTTTTTAATTTCTACATGAGCTATTTCTTTAGTCTGTTTAATTTCATGACCAATCATTAGCTTTGTTAAATCTTCTTCATTTAGAGAATTTGTTTGATATTCTCCTATTATATTGCCTTTTCTTAAGATAATGACTTTATCAGAATCTTTTAGAATTTCTTTAAGTTTGTGAGTAATTAAAATAATACATTTATTTTCATTTTTTAGATGTCTTATTGTTTTAAATAATCTTTTTGCTTCACTTTGGCTTAAAATTGCTGTTGGTTCATCAAATATTAAAATTTCTGATTTCTTGTATAGCATTTTTAAGATTTCAACAATTTGTTTTTCACCAGTAGTTAAATCTTTGATTAAATCTGTAGCTTTTAAATTAAAGTTGTATTCATCTATTAGAGTTTGAACTTCAATATTGATTTTATTTTGATCAGTAATAAATAATAATTTCTTTTTTTCTATACCTAGGGCAATATTTTGAGCAATGCTTAATTCCTCAATTAATTGGAAATGTTGAAAAACCATTCCTATTTTATTATTAATAGCATCTTTAGAACTATTGATTATTATTTCTTTGTTGTCAAATTTGATATTTCCTGTATCAGGTTTTGTTATCCCAAATAATACTTTAACCAGTGTTGATTTACCTGCTCCATTTTCTCCTGCTATTGCAGTTATTTCACCCATTTTAAAGGTGCAATTTATTTTATCTAGAGCTTTTATTCCAACACTGGGATAAAATTTAGAAATATCAGTTAATTCTATTTTTTGAATCATTGCTCAATTATTATCTCACCATTTCTTACTTTATTTAACCAAGAAACAAATTCTAATCTAATGTTTTCTGGTAAATATTTTATAAATAAAGGATCTTTGTCAAAGAAATCTACATAACCACTGCTAATAGATTCTACTTCAGCTTGTCCCCAATTTATATTATTATTATACGCATCTTCAAGAATTTTTAAAGTGAGTTCTTTTTGATTCATTGCTCCACAACCTAAAACTACACCAGGTGCTTGAGCATAAATGTTCTCATCATGGAATACAATATAAGCATTTTTTTCTTTTGCACTGTTTAATACTCCGACTGAAGCACTGCCACTAATAGTTGCTAATACATCACAACCATTATCAATCATGGAATTGGCTAATTCGTAAGCTTTATCTGCATCATACCAGTTGCCAATGATTCTTTTATCGAGCTCGAATGACTTATCTATGCTATGAGCTCCATCGAGTAAACCTGGTATTGTTTGTTCAGTTATTAGAGGATATTCTTGTGAAAGAACAAATCCAAGTTTATTAGTATTTCTAATACCACTTAAATCGCTTCTAGCAATCATTGCTGCTAATCTTCCTAAAATATAGGATTGTTCATATTGATTGAATTCATATGTTGCGATATTAGGATTACCAGTAAAATATGCATCAGTTATTAAGAATTTTTGATTTGGAAATTTCTTTGAAATATTATCACAGATTTCTGATAAAGAAGGGTTTGTAGTTAGTACGATATCATATTGATTAGTTGCAACTAAACTTGTTAATTGAGATTCCCATTCAGCTTGATTATAGCCAGCTTCATAAGTTTTAACTTTAATATTTTCATACTTAGTAGCAAATTCAAGAGCTCCATCGTTTAGCTTTTGATAGGGTGGGCTGCCTGCTAAATTACCACTAATATATACTAAAATAGAAAAATCTTTATTTTGATTTTGTACTGGTTCTTCTTTTTTACCATTAGCAAATAATGGGAAAATTACTAATAAAAATAATGTTATAAAGGTTGTAAATTTTTTCATTATATCCTCCATGTGGAAAAAATATGGGTTGTAAAAAAAACTTACAAGTCTTTAGATAAAAAAATATACATAAAAGGTTATTTTTATCTTACGCAGTGAACTTTGCGTTAGCTTTTTGTGTAAAAATATTTATTTTATATTATAAATGGATACCCATTTCAAAAAGTTAAGTATCCATTTATTTTTATAAATTCATAATTATTTATTAATTTTATATTCTAATAATTGGCAGTTATCAATTTTGAAATTATTAAATTCTTCTAAGCTTTGAGAGTTAAAATAAGTATTAATAATTTTTGAAGTAGTTCCATGACTTACAATTAAGATTGTAGAATTATTATCATATTTTTTTATTAATTCATCTAGAAAATTATAAACTCTAGCTGCGACTTTAACCATAGATTCACCATTTTTAAAATATTGAAATGGATCATTTCTTTTTTTTCTAAAAGCTGGATCATCAAAATCACAAGCTTCTTTATCTCCGAAATTGAATTCCATTAATCTATTATCTATAACAGCTTTTTGACTAAAATGATTTTCAATTGGAGCAACAGTTTGTCTTGCTCTAATTAGTGGGGAAACATAAATATCATTAAACCTTAGTTTTTTATTTATTATATTTTGTTTTAATTCTTGTGCTTGATTTAAGCCTCTTTCATTTAAACTTATATCGCTTCTTCCACATACTTTTCTTTCTTTATTAAAATCTGTTTGACCATGACGAGTTATGTATATATTCATGAATCTGATTATATTTAAAAAGAATATATTAGTCGATATGTAAAAAAGAGCCCGAAGGCTCTTTTGTTTATTTCATATTAAATATGATATTTACACTTGTGGTTATTGTTAATTCACCAGTAGGAGTTTGTGTAGGAGCCATAGCGGATTCAGTCATTAACATCTTTGAAGAATTGACTCTATCGTAGGAGACATAAGGAGAAATAGATCCTTCACTAATACTTATAGGCTCTCCTAATTCCATATTAGCTGCTTCTACTAAAGTGGTAGCTTTTGCTATCGCATTTTGTACAGCTTTTGTCCTGGCTTCATTATAAGCGGATTCCTTATCTTCTTTATCAAAGTTTATTGAATATAGATTGATATTAGAAATACTGCCAATTTCATCTATAATTTTTCCAAGTACATCTATGTTCTTAAGTTTAACGTTTATACTTTGACTAGCACTTTGTCCAATTAGAATTTGTTTACCATCTTCCCAATTATATCTTGGGCTTAAATTAATAGAATTTGTTGAGATATCTTTATCATCAATTCCATATTTATACAAAATTGTTAATACTTCATTTATCTTTTTATTGGTTTCATTTAATGCTTCACTAGTAGTTTTTTTTGTTTCAGAAGCTTCAACATTAAATGTTGCCATATCAGGAGTGAGAGTTACAGAACCACTTGCTGAGACTGTTATTAGCTTTTCGTTGCTTTCAATATTCCCTGAACTTAAGCATGAAGTAAGAATCAAAGAAACAACAGCAATACTAAGTATTAATGTTATATTTTTTTTCATCAAAAGAGCTCCTTATAATATCTTTATAATAAGGATAACATATAAATTGTGTTTAAGTGACAAAAAATAAAAATTCCCTGTTAAATAAATAACAGGGAATATAATTTATTAAATTTTTATTATTTAAAATTATAGTATTGCTTCCATTGTTGGAACTACAGCTAATAATACACCTGCAGCAACAGCAGAACCAATAACACCAGCTACGTTAGGTCCCATAGCATGCATTAATAAGAAGTTATGTGGGTCTTCTTCTTGACCAACTTTACTTGATACACGAGCAGCCATTGGAACAGCAGATACACCCGCTGAGCCAATTAATGGGTTAACAGGATTTTTCTTGTCAATCTTGTTCATTAATTTAGCAATAAGAACACCTGCACTAGTACCAATTGAGAATGCAATCATACCTAATAATAAAATACCTAAAGTATTTAAGTTTAAGAAGTGTGATGCTTCCATCTTTGATCCTACAGATAATCCTAAGAAAATTGTAACAATGTTCATAAGAGCATTTTGCATTGTATCACTTAATCTATTAACAACGCCACATTCTTTAGCTAAGTTACCAAACATAAGGGAACCTAGTAGAGGTGTTGCTGATGGAAGTAATAAAGCACAAACAAATAATACAGCAATAGGGAAGATAATCTTTTCAGTTTTTGAAACAGGACGTAATTGTTTCATTTTGATAGTTCTTTCTTCTTTTGTTGTTAAAGCTCTCATGATAGGTGGTTGAATAATTGGAACTAAAGCCATATATGAATATGCAGCTACTGCGATTGAACCTAATAATTCAGGTTTTAATCTACTAGTTACATAAATAGCTGTAGGTCCGTCAGCACCACCGATAATACCAATTGAAGCTGCTGCATGTAAATCGAAAGTAATACCAGGGATAAAGGAAAGACCTAATGCACCAAGTAATGCTACGAAAATACCAAATTGAGCTGCAGCACCTAAAATTAAAGTTTTAGGGTTAGCAATTAGTGGGCCGAAGTCTGTCATTGCACCAACACCCATGAAAATAAGAATTGGGAATAAACCAGAGGATAAACCACTGTCAAACAATATTTTAATGAATCCAGCAGCACCATTGTTAGGATCAATTCCTGCAATGTATGCTAGAGGGATGTTACTTAATATACAACCAAATCCGATTGGAACTAGAAGTAGTGGTTCAAAGCCTTTTTTAATTGCAAGATAAAGTAGTAATAAACCAATCAAAATCATTGCAAAATTGCCTAAACCGAATTCGCTACCAGCTAGTCCTAGAAAACCAACGATACCGGTTGTTTGCCATAATTGGGAAAATGCTTGTCCAATCATATCTAATTATTCTCCTTAACCGATAACCATTAATTCATCGTCTGCGTTAAGTTGGTCACCTTGACTTACACAAATTTTATTTACCACACCATCGTTTGGAGCGAAAATTTCATTTTCCATTTTCATTGCTTCCATAACCATTACACATTGGTTTTTCTTAACAGCTTCACCTTCTTTAACGTTAATGCGTAATACTAAACCAGGCATTGGAGCAACAATTGCTGAACCACCAGCTGAAGTAGTAGGAGTTGCAGCTGGAGCTTCACTTGCACTAGGTGCAACAGCAGGAGCAGCGCCACCGATAACTAGTAATACATCGTCAGCTTGACATTGATCACCGTTCTCAACTTTGATTTCAGTAATAGTACCATCACATGGAGCGAAAACTTCATTTTCCATTTTCATTGCTTCCATAACTAAGATACATTGGTTCTTTTTAACTGTGTCGCCAACTTTTACATTAGTCTTTAAAATTAGACCAGGCATTGGAGCAACAACTTCAACACTTTGAGTTGGGCCGTTAGATGCACTAGCAGCAGGAGCTGCTTTAGCAATAGCAGCAGCATCAATTCCATCTTTAACTGAAAGAGGGTAAGAAACGCCATTAACTTTAGCATCAGATTTGCCAAGTTTTACGCCGTAAGCTTTACCATTAACAGTAACTGTGAATTCGCCTTTCTTTTTAGCTGCTTCAGCTTCTCTATCAATTTTTCTAACACCATTAGCTTTTGATTTACCAGTTAAGTATAAAATACCTTTTTCTTTACAAGCTGATGCGATAAAGATGTTTTCTTCAGTTGTTTCTAGATTTTCATCTTTTAACATCTTAATTGCAACATCACGACCTTTTTTAGGATCTGCATCATTAATATCAACAACTTTTTTATTTGTAGGTTCTAAACCTAATTGTTCAGCTGCAATTTTTACAACTTCTGGATCTGGAGCTACTGGAGTTTTACCGAAATAGCCAAGAACCATTTTACCATAACCTTCAGCAATCTTTTTCCAAGGTCCAAACATAACATTATTGAAAGCTTGTTGGAAATAGAATTGAGAAACAGGAGTTACAGAAGTACCAAAACCACCTTTAGCTACAGTTTCACCCATTGCATTAACGATATCTGGGTATTTGTCCATTAAGTTATTATCACGTAACATTTGAGTGTTAGCTGTTAATGCACCACCTGGTAGAGGTGAGAAAGGAATATTTGGATTAACTTTTGATGCTTCTGGTGGAGTGAAGTAATCTTTCATACATTCTTCAAATACACTTTCAGCTTTTTGAATTTTCTTAATATCGATACCTAGATCATATTCTGTACCACGAAGAGCGTGCCACATTGTAATGATATCAGGTTGACATGTACCACCTGATACAGGAGACATTGATAAGTCAACTTGGTTTGCACCAGCTTCAATTGCACTCATGTATTGTTGAATTGAAACACCAGCTGTTTCGTGGCTGTGCATAACGATTTTTACATCTTTACCTAAAAGTTTTCTTGCTCTTTTAATTGTTTCATAGATTGTGTGAGGAGTTGAAGTACCTGAAGCATCTTTGAAACAAACAGAATCGAAAGGAATACCTGCATCTAGAATTTGTTTTAAAACCTTTTCATAGAAATCTGGATCGTGAGCACCTGTTGTGTTAGGTGGTAAACTCATCATAGTAACTGTTACTTCGTGTTTTAGACCTGCATCATGGATAGCTTTACCACTATCGATTAAGTTATTAACATCGTTTAGTGCATCAAAGTTACGAATTCTAGAAATACCATGTTTTTTGAACATTTGAGCATGTAATTTAATAATATCTCTTGGTTGTGAATCTAAACCAACAACATTAACACCACGAGATAATGTTTGTAAGTCTGCATCTGGACCAGCAACACGTCTAAATTCATCCATCATTTCAAAAGCATCTTCATTGCTATAGAAATATAATGATTGGAAACGAGCGCCACCGCCTGCTTCAAAATGGTTAATTCCTGCTTCTTTAGCAGCTGCAACAGCTGGCATAAAATCTTTTGTGAATACACGTGCGCCGTATACTGACTGGAAACCGTCTCTAAAGGCGGTACACATAAAATCTACTTTTTTCTTCATCAACTTATTCCTTATTTATTCTCGGGACTTTGCAACAGCGGCTACGATAGCGGCTGCAATTTCTGCGTCTGCACTTGTATTAGGTGCTGCATTAACGCTTGAAACCTTACTTGGTGTTGCAGTAGCAACTTGAGGCTTCTTAGCTTCAATTTTTTTAACAATAGAACTCATTCCTTTTGTTACAAAAATCAATACAACTAGGAACACTAGAACTGTTCCCATTCCTAATAGCATGAGTGTGACACCATTGAATAGCTGTTCGACGAGTTGTTCTTTTGGTATTTGTGTCAATAAAATCATACTAACTCCTGATTTTTTTGTATGTTAAATAATGTATCCCATTCATGAAATACTCACTATGTATCATAATCATAACTTGGTATTGTTTCAAGGTATTTTAAGCTCAAATTTTGATGAATAATTTATTGTATTTTTTTTTCCAATAAGAATATAAGTCATGCAACAAACTGCAACATTTTTATAGCTTTGGTATTGGATTTTTCATCCAAAAACATTCATTATAGTTCATTAACAATCACATTTTTCCAAGAAAAAGTTAATAAAAACACAAATAGATATTAGATTATCTAATATGAATTTTTTTATTAAATTAAAATTATTTTTATTATATTTAACCTAATTTTTTGTGTGCTAAAAAATAAGCTGTCTTTATTTAGTTATCTATATTATAATTTTTATATATTAATTTTTAAAATTTAAATTAAATGTTTTTTTTGAAGGAAAAAAATGGGAAAAAAATTTAATTGTGAGGAAAAACTTCATAAACTAGAGAGCAAAGTTTCAGAACTAGAGAATATAATTGAAGAACTAGTTCAAGAAAAGAATAATTATGATTTGATTACTTTTCCTTGGATAGGTAATTTGGGTCAATGGCTTTGGTCTATAAAGAATAATATAGTTTATTTTAATGATAAAAAGATAACAACATTAGGCTATGATAAAAATGAAATTCCAGAGAACGTAGGATACGAGTTTTTTACTGAAAAATTACATAAAGATGATTATCAAAAAGTAATGGATAATATGAAAAATCATTTGAGTGGTATAACGCCTGTTTATGAAGTTGAATACAGGATTAAGGCAAAAGATGGTAGCTATAAGTGGTATTACGATAGAGGTAGAATTACCCAACGAGATGAAGAGGGAAAACCTTTAATTCTTTCTGGTATTGTTTTTGATATAAGTAAGAATAAACAAATTGAAAAAGATTTAAAGATTGCTAATAAACAGCTAAAGGACTTATTAATTCATGATGAATTAACAAAAGTATATAATAGAAGATTTTTTGATGAAAAGATTTATGAATATTTAAATAAGGAAAACTTTTCTTTAATTCTATTTGATTTGGATGATTTTAAATTAATAAATGATACTAGTGGACATGCTGTTGGAGATAAGGTTCTAAAAGCTGTTTGTGATACTATTTCTAATGTAATTAAAGATGATGGGTATCTTTGTAGATGGGGTGGTGAAGAGTTTATTATTATCTTAGAGCGTAAAGATTTAAGATATTCTATTAATCTTGCCGAAGAGTGTAGAAAAGCCATAGAGAGTTGTCCTTTAAACAAATGTGAAAAAGTAACTGCAAGTTTTGGAGTTGTATCAAGCTCAAAAGAAGATGATTATAATTCAATTATTAAACGTGTAGATAATTTGATGTTCAGTGCAAAAAAAGCTGGAAGAAATTGTATTAAGTTTTAATTATTTATAGGTGATATAATAGGTATATATAAAATATTTTGGAGTTAGATTATGGAAGCGAGAGAAGTTCTAAGAAATAGAAGGAGTGTAAGAGATTTTACTGATGATAAAGTTGATAGAGATATTCTATTAGATATTTTAGAGACTTCAACTTTTAGTCCTTCTTGGTCAAATTTTCAACCAATAAGATATAATATTATTGAGAATGTTGATACAAAAAATAAAATAGCTGAAAATTGTTTTATGGGTTATAAATTAAATAATAAAATTTTAAAAAGAGCCGCTGGAGTTGTTGTTTTAAGTTTTGTAGATAATTTAAGTGGGACGTATTCTTTAAGTTCTAATCAATCTAAAAAAGGCGATACTTGGGCAATGTTTGATGCTGGAATTGTCGCAAATCAATTTGCTTTAGCTTCTTATGATAAAGGTGTTTCGACTGTTATTTTAGGTTATTTTGATGAAGATAAACTTTCTGATATTATAAAAATAAGGGATGGAGAAATCATTGCAGCTTTAATTGCTTATGGCTATGAAAAGAACCATCCTAATCTTCCTAAAAGAAAGCCTTTAAATGAAGTTGTTAGATTTTTTGATTAGCTTATATAGCTGTTAACAATTGTTAATTAAAGCCTTTAATGAAAAAGGCAAATGTCATTAATTATTTAATTTTTTAATATAGAATTTATTGCCTTATTATTCTATTTTTACTATTCTTTATATTAGTAAATGAAAATAGGAGTATATATGTCTCATGAAGGAACTCCTGATGAACAAGCTATAAGAGAAGCAAAAATCAGGGAACGATTAGATCGTATTAATAGAAAGATTATAGTTATGAGCGGTAAAGGTGGAGTTGGTAAATCTACTGTAACCGTTAATTTAGCAAATGCATTAGTAGACGCAGGTAAAACAGTTGGTATTTTAGATACAGATTTACATGGTCCAAATGTAGCTAAAATGTTGGGTTGTGAAAGTGGTGCTTTAGAAAGCGCTGATGGACAGAATTTTATACCTGTTAAAGTCAGAGATGGTTTATTTGTTGTAAGTTTATCTTTTGCTTTGAATTCTAGCTCTGATCCAGTTATTTGGAGAGGTCCTATGAAAATTGCAGTTATTAAGCAATTTTTAGGGGATGTAGAATGGGGTAACTTAGACTATTTATTAATCGATACTCCACCAGGAACAGGAGATGAACAATTAACTGTGATTCAAGCTATTCCTGAAATGACAGGTTCTATTATAGTTACTACTCCTCAAGATGTTGCAATTTTAGATGCCAGAAAGAGCGTAAATTTCTCAAGGAAACTTGGTGTTGCTGTTCTAGGAATTATAGAAAATATGAGTGGCTTAATTTGCCCTGATTGTGGAAAAGAAATTCCTATTTTTGGTAAAGGTGGTGGAGTGAAAATGTCACAAGAAATGGATACTCCATATCTTGGAAGCATTCCATTAGAAATGCATTTAAGAGAATATGAAGATGAAGGTGTTAGTGCTTTAGAAAAAAGCCCAGAAAGCAAGAGTACTAAAGCTTTAAAAGAGATTGCACAATTCTTAGATTCTAGCATTGCCGTATCATCAGAAAAAAATGATTATATTAATACTTCAAAATGTGCTCCATCTGCTTGTGCAACTTGTTCTAGTAATTGCAGTTCAAGAAAAGATAGTTAATGAAAAATAAAACTTTTGATATAGGCAAAGTTGACGATTTTAATCATCTAATGTGGGATGAAAAAGATAGAAAAACTGTTTTGAATACTCCAATTTTTGATTTAATTGAAATTGATAGAGAATCAAAAGAAGGTGTATGTGCTAAGTTTTTCACTTTGGATTCCCCTGATTGGGTTACTATAATTCCATGGTATATTAATGAAGATAATGTACCATGCTTTGTTATGGTTCAACAATTTAGACATGGTAGTGCAAAAGTAGTTAGGGAATTTCCTGCGGGTATGGTTGATAAAGGCGAAATAGCTTTAGATAGTGCATACAGAGAATTAAAAGAAGAAACTGCTTTGGGCACTGAAGAAATGATATTCCTTTCTAAAATTAATCCAAACCCTGCAATTATGTCTAATGAAGCAAACTTTTTTCTTGCAAAAAATGTATTTCAAATTGCTACTAAGCAAGAATTAGATAAAACTGAACAATTAGATGTAGTTTCTGTTCCTGTAAAAGAAGTAATAGAAAAAATGGGGAAAGACCCTCTATATGATAATGGTGTTATGCTAATGGCCTTATCTCTTTTCCTAAAGCAAACAAGAATTGATAATTCATTGTTAAATTAATAGTTTTTCTTGTTTTATCATATATTTATAGAGTATTATAAATATATGATTGTTGCTTTAATTATTTTAATCTTAATTTTTATATGGAGTTCATCTTTAATATTTTTTAGAGATAAAAATACTTATGATTTAGAGGTTGATGAAACGAAAGTTTTTTCACCAAAATGTAAAAGTATTATCTTAGAACACGAGATAAAAGTTGATACTGCTGTTTTAATGATTCATGGGTTCCCATCTACTCCAAATGTTTATCAATATTCTGCTCATTGTTTTTTTGAGAAAGGATATGATTCTTATGCATATTTGCTTCCAGGATTTGGAACAAATATTGAAGATTTCAAAAAAACATATTTCACTCAATGGTTCAATTATGCTTGTAAAAAATATGAAGAATTGAAATCAAGATATAAGAATGTTGTAATAGTTGGAATAAGCATGGGTGGTGCTATTACCCTTAAACTTGGGGAAAAGTACAGCAATACAGACATAGAACCTCTTGCTATAATTCCAATTAGTGCACCTGTTGTGTATAACAGTTTTATTCGTGATAGAAAAATTACGAATTTTGGTTTTTATTTTGCTAGAATAATTAATTTGTTTAAAAAGAGTTTTAAAACCTCAATTTGTTTAAGAGATGAAACTGGAATTGATAATGAATTGAGTTGGACTGGTTATTCAGGATTGTTTATATCTCAAGGTTTAAGTTTAATTAAAGCAGAGAAAACTATTCGAAAAGAGTTGGAAAAAATTACGTGCCCTATGTTTGCAATACATAATGTTACTGATGAAACTGTTCCTTTTTTTAATTTACCAATAATTGCAAAAAATAATAATTCAAGAAATTTTAAAGCTAAAATAATTAAAATGGATGGTTTCAAACATACAAAACATGTGTTATTGTTATATTTTTCAGTTCAAGAAAATTTAACCTATGATATAATAAACTATATAGAAGGAATATTACATGAGTAAAAGAAGTGATTACATTAGTTGGGATGAGTATTTTATGGGGTTAGCTGTTCTTAGTTCAATGAGAAGTAAAGATCCTAGTACTCAAGTCGGAGCCTGTATTGTAAATAGGAATAAGAAGATTGTTGGTATTGGTTATAATGGATTTCCAATTGGCTGTAGCGACGATAATCTTCCTTGGGAAAGAACAGGGGATTGGTTAGAAACAAAATATCCATATGTATGTCATGCAGAATTAAATGCAATCTTAAATAGTGTTAGTAGAGATTTATCGGGATGTACAATTTATGTTGGTCTTTTTCCATGTAATGAATGTGCTAAAGCTATTATACAAAGTGGAATTAAGAAAGTTGTTTATTTAAGTGATAAATACGAAAAATCAGATAATACAATTGCTTCAAAGAAAATGTTTGATGCTTCCGGTATTGAATATGTAAAATTAGTTCCTGATCATACAAATTTATCTATAAATATGGATGAAAAAGATATTTAATTAGGAGTGAATGTGAAAAAAAGTAAGATTCTTATAGTAATATTAATTATTTTTTTATTAATTTCTTGTGCAAATACAAAAACTGAAAATTATGACTTTAATGATAATTTAGTTAGTGTAAATTGCAACATAAATGATTTTGATAATAAAGCGGTTGAATTAAACATTCATAATAATACTAATGAGAATATTTTACTGATTTTTACTGAAGCAAGAGTTCTTGATAAAAATAATCAAATGGTTGCATTATATAGACTTGAAGATGCTCTTTCTGATTCTAATTCTGTAAGAATTGAAAATGTTGAGTTATCTCCAAATTCTATAGTGCAAGATAAATTTGTTGCTGTAGGACATATAAAAAAACAGATAATTAAAAAAGAATTTGTAGTACTTCCTTGGCTTGATAGTAACAATTTTATTCTTGAATTGCCTTATATGATAGGTAATAAAAAACGGTTAATAAGAATTAGCTTTTAATAATAAAAAACATCTCAAAAATGAGATGTTTTTTTAATAGATTAGTTATATCTTTTCTTTTTAGCAGCTTTTATGAAACCATTAAAACAAGGATTTGTATTATTTGGTCTACTCTTAAATTCTGGGTGATATTGTACACCAAGGAAGAAAGGATGTTCTTTTATTTCTACTGCTTCAACTAAGCTGTTATCAGGACTAATACCCGTAATAGTTAAACCTGCATTAACTAATTCTTCTCTGAATTTGTTATTAAATTCATATCTATGTCTATGTCTTTCATAAATAACATCTTGATTGTTGTATAATTCTTTTAATACAGTCCCTTCAATTAATTTACATGGATAAGCACCTAAGCGCATTGTACCCCCTTTATTGGAGATATCTACTTGATCTTCCATTAAATCAATTACAGGATATTGGCAATTTTCATTGAATTCGCTAGAGTTTGCATCTTTCCAATTTAATATTTTTCTTGCGAAACTCATTACAGCAATTTGCATTCCTAAACAAATACCAAAATATGGAATCTTTTTATCTTGTGCATAACTAGCACTTAAAATCATGCCTTCAATACCTCTATTACCAAAACCGCCTGGAACAATTATCCCATCACAATCTTTTAATTGTTCTTCAATATTGTCAACAGTTAGTGTTTCAGAATCAATCCAAGATAAGTTTACTGTACAGCCAATTTCCCAAGCACTGTGTTTTAGTGCTTCCATAACTGATAAATAAGCATCATGTAATTGAGTATATTTACCAACTAATGAGATGTTAATTTCTTTATCTGCATTATGGATTCTCTCAATCATCTTATTCCATCTTGTAAGGTCACATTCTTTTGTTTCAAGATTTAATTCTCTACAAACAATATCGTCTAATTTTTCATTATGTAACATTAGTGGTGCTTCATATAATACTTCAACTGTCTTGTTTTCAATTACACAGTCTTTTTTTACGTTACAGAATAAAGCAATTTTATCTTTAATTGATTCTTCTAAATCTGCATCACTTCTAGTAACTATAATGTCAGGGAAAATACCTGTTGTCATTAATTCTTTTACTGAGTGTTGAGTCGGTTTACTTTTATGTTCATTACTACCACTTAAGAAAGGGACTAAAGTAACATGAATGAATAAACAGTTATGTTTTCCTACTTCATGGCTAACTTGTCTAATTGCTTCTAAAAAAGGTTGTGATTCGATATCACCTGTTGTACCACCAATTTCAGTAATTACTACATCTGCGTCAGTTTGTTTTTCAATTGAATAAATAAAATCTTTAATTTCATTTGTAACATGAGGTATGATTTGCACTGTTGAACCAAGATATTCTCCACGTCTTTCTTTTTCTAAAACGTTGAAATAACATTTACCACTAGTAAGATTAGAATATTTATTTAAATATTCATCAATAAATCTTTCATAGTGACCTAAGTCTAAATCAGTTTCAGCACCATCTTCAGTAACATAAACTTCTCCATGTTGAAAAGGACTCATTGTTCCTGGATCTACATTCATATAAGGATCTAACTTTTGAGCTGTTACTTTTAGTCCTCTATTCTTTAAAAGTCTTCCTAATGAGGCCGCAGTAATCCCTTTACCGAGACCTGAAACAACTCCACCAGTTACAAAAATATGCTTAGCCATTCATCTCTCCTAAATTTATTGTTGATAAGTTTTTAGTATTTCGTTTGCTATATAACCTTTACTCTTTCTTTGATCCATTGCTCTTTTTTCAATGTATCTATGAGCTTTTTGTTCATCTAATTTTAAATGTTGAATTAATAAAAACTTCGCCTTGTTTACTAATTTTATTTCTTCAAGTTTTTTTCTGAGTTTTTTATTTTCACCAGCAATTCCTTTTAATTTAATATTAATAGAATTTGCCAAAATAAGACTTTGGAATAATAATGGAGAATTAATGGGTTTGCCAAGTACTAGAGTCCCAAATTTATATACTCTTGAAGCTATATCTCCTAAATATCTCTCTTCAACTAATAAAATTACAGTTGAATAAGAATCTTTTGACATGCTAATTGCTAAATCGATTCCATTTTCATCATTTAAAGGCGCATCTATAATTACTAAATCATAATCAATTGATAAAATTTCTTGTCGGGCCTTACTGCAGGAAAAACAAGAGGTCATTGAACCTTTCACTTCGTTACTGTTTAGAAGTGATTTTAAATTCATATGACCTTTTCCATTCGGTGATACTAGTAAAATTTTTTCAAATTCAAACACTATTAATGTACCTTTATTTAATAAATAGGGAAATATTTTTCCTCTGTCAATTTTTTAGTTTCATTACATTCTTTATACTCATTCAATTCTTGTGTTTTTAAAGCTAAATAAGTATCGATTAATTTTTGAGGTAATACTCGTTTTAAGAATTCACTATTTTTAGCTAAATTTATAGCATCTTCCATAGTTTTTGGTAAAAATTCTCCAGTAGTATTTTCAAACGCATTGATATCAATTGGTTCTGGTGGATCTATTTTATTAATAATTCCTTCCAAAGCTGCTTCACATATTAATGTAAAAGTAATATATGGGTTAGCTGAAGTATCAGGATTTCTTACTTCAAGTCTATCATATTTTCCTTTTGTTCTTGGAATTCTAATAGTAGTTGATCTATTTTCATATCCCCAGCCAATTCGATTAGGAGCTTCACATCTGCCAAGTCGCTGGTAAGAATTATAGATAGGGGAAGTAAATATAGAAATTTCTTTACTATGTTTTAAAATTCCCCCAATCATATATTTTCTTAATTGGGAATTATCCACAGCTTCTTGAGCTCTAATTGAAATATTTACATGTAGACCATTTCCACTTGCATTTTCAATTGGTTTTGGTAAGAAAGACGCAAATAACCCATTTAATGATGCTGTAGATTTAACAACACTTTTAAAGGTTGTTAAATTATCAGCAGAATTAAGCAAATTGCTATATGAGAAGTCTATCTCCATTTGTCCAGGACCGTTTTCATGATGAGATCTCTCTGTATGAAATCCCATTTCTTGAAGTGTCAAACAGATATCACGACGAATATTTTCGCCTTTATCTTTTGGAGCAAAATCTAAATAAGTTCCATAATCTAATGGTACATGACTAGGATTACCTTGTTCATTTAATTTGAAAAGGTAAAATTCACATTCACTTCCTATTTTAAAAGATAAACCCTCTTTTTTTATTTTTTTGTTTAAGCTTTTTATTAAATATCTACCATCACCTTCAAAAGGTGTGTTATCAGGATATTTTATATCACAATACATCATAACTACTTTTCCACTGGAAGGTCTCCAGGGTAAAATTTGTAAGGTTTCTGGGTCTGGGAATAACATCAAATCACTTTTTTCAACGTTTAAAAAGCCTTTTACGGATGAAGCATCGAAAGAAATTCCTGAGTCAAATGCTTTGTCTAGTTCGTCACTACTAATTGAAATGTTTTTTAAATTTCCATAGATGTCACAAAATGCAAGTCTAATAAATTTAACATTATTCTCTTCAATGAAATTTGAAATTTCATATTGCATATTACCCATAATTCCTCCTAATTAAATTGCAGTATAATTAAATTGCAGTATAATGTTGTTGATAAGGTAAAGTAGAATTTGGTTCTAATACATAGAAGTTTGCATTAAATATGTCATCTTTGTCAAAGGTAAATTCGTCACAAAATTGATTTATTATATCTTTTACAGAATTTAAATCAGTTTTGTTTGCTTTCCTTGCTACAACTTGTTTTGGTAAGTCTTTTGGTAGTTCATCAGTTCTTAGGAATATTTGACCTCCATGCATTCCTGTACCACAGAAGTTTCCAACAGGACATTTCCCATTTTGGTTTAATCCTAACACAATGATTAATCCACCTGCAAGATACTCTCCTAAGAAACTTCCAGCTTTATCTCCAATAATAATTACTGGTTTTTCTTCTTTATAAGCTTTCATATGGATACCGGCTCTATAGCCTGCAGATTCTTTAACAAAAAGTTTTCCACCTCTCATTGCATAACCTGCAGTATCGCCACAGTTTCCACAAATTATGATCTCTCCATCATTCATTGTATCCCCTGTAGCATCTTGGCAATCATTATTTACATATATTTTACTTCCAGAATCTAAACAAGCTCCTAGAGCGTTTCCTGGTATTCCATGTATATTTATTTGTTTGTTTTTCATTCCTGCAGCGATAAATCGCTGGCCATGAACATCTTCTAATTCAAATTTTTGCTGTTTTGTTTCTCTGATAATTTGGTTTAATTCTCTGAAACTCATATGATTGACTGTTATTTTCTGCATATTGACTCCTGAATATTGTATTATTCGCCGGCATGTTGGATGCCTAATATTTCTAGTTCTTTTTCACTTAATCCAATTCCCCTTAGCATTAATCTATTCCCTTTTAATGCTTCAATTGAATTAATACCCATGCCTCCCATCATCTCTTTGATCTCTCTTGTCCAAGCTGTGACCAAGTTTATAAGATTTTGAGCACCTTCTTCTGGGTCAAGTCTACTTTCTAATTCTTTGATTTGAGTTGCTATACCCCAGTTACATTTGCCTAAATGACAACTTCTACATAGGTGACATCCAAGAGCAATTAATGCACTTGTTCCGATATAAACTGCGTCTGCTCCTAGAGCTATTGCTTTGACAATATCTGCAGAAGATCTGATAGTACCACTTGCAACTAAACTTACTTCGTTTCTGATTCCTTCATCACGTAATCTTTTATCTACAGCAGCTAAAGCAAGTTCAATTGGAATTCCAACATTATCTCTGATTCTTAGAGGTGCAGCACCTGTTCCACCTCTAACACCATCAATTGCAATAATATCTGCACCACAGCGAGCGATACCACTTGCTATAGCTCCTACATTATGTACAGCAGCAATTTTTACAATTATAGGTTTTTTATAATTCGTAGACTCTTTTAGCATATATACTAATTGTCTTAAATCTTCAATTGAATAAATGTCGTGGTGAGGTGCTGGACTTATTGCATCACTACCTTGAGGTATCATTCTAGTTTTTGAAACTTCTTTTGTGATTTTTCTTCCAGGTAAGTGTCCACCAATTCCAGGTTTTGCACCTTGTCCCATTTTTATTTCAATTGCTTTACCAGCTTTTAAATATTTTGGATGTACTCCAAAACGGCCTGATGCAACTTGAACTATAGTATTTTCACCATATACGTAGAAGTCTTCATGTAATCCACCCTCACCAGTATTGTAGAAAATACCTAATTTTTGAGCAGCAGTTGCTAAAGCTTTATGAGCATTGTAGCTAATAGAACCATAACTCATAGCACCGAACATTATTGGAACACTTAATTCCATTTGAGGTTCAGTATCGGTTATAATATTATTATTTTCATCAAATTCAATATCTAGTTTTTTCTTACCTAAGAAAGTTCTTGTTTCCATAGGTTCTCTTAACGGGTCAATAGATGGGTTAGTAACTTGAGATGCATTAATTAAAATCTTGTCCCAATATACTGGATATTCTTTTGGAGTCCCCATTGAAGAAAGTAGTACCCCACCTGTTTTAGCTTGTCTATAAATATTAGTTATATCGTGTGAACTCCAGTTTGAGTTGGTTTTAAAGCAATGATCTGATTTAACAATCTTTAGGGCATTTGTAGGACATACAGCAACACATCTATGACAGTTAACACATTTTGTTTCGTCACTTAACATAACTTTTAATTTCTGATCAAAATAGTTAACCCCGTTTGAACATTGTTTTTCACAAAGTCTACAGTTTATACATCTATTTTGATCTCTTACTACTTCATATTCACTCTGAATTAAATTGATTTTCATAAATTACTGTACCTCCTTATTTAATTCAACGATGTAAGGTTCTCCACCTCTTGGATATTTTATTGAATCTAACTCAGGAGCAATAACTCTAATAGCTTCTTCTTCACTAGCCATGTAAACCATGTCATCTTTTTCTCCTACTACAAGAGAGCGAAGTTTTAGTCTGTCGTTCAATGCCATAAGTCCATTAGGATATCCTACAATAATTGAAAAAGGTCCAGTAACTAAGAAACTTTCATAATTGTTTCTTAGGTATTTATATTCTGCTTTTTTCTTTTCATCCATTCTTTCTATAGTGCTCCAGAAAGGAGCTGCTAAGATATGTGCAACTCTTTCTAAATCTATTTTTTTCTTTCTGTTTAAGAAGTCAATCATGTAAGTGATTACTTCTGTATCAGTTTGTAAAGAACACTTGTATCCAAACATCTCAATATAACGTCTGTTTGCATCGTAGCTAGAGATTTCACCATTATGTACTACTGAATAATTAAGTAGAGAGAATGGGTGAGCTCCGCCCCACCAACCAGGAGTATTGGTTGGATATCTTCCATGTGCAGTCCAGCTATAGCCTGCATATTCTTCTAATTTGTAGAATTCACCTACATCTTCAGGAAATCCTTGAGCCTTAAATACACCCATATTCTTACCTGAGGATACAATGTAAGCACCTTTTATTGTTGTATTAACTTTAATTGTACATCTTGCAACGTATTCATCCTCATCTAATTGGCTTTCAGCTAATTTTGTAGGAAGAGGGGCTAAGAAATATCTCCAAATCATAGGTTCATCAGTGATTGCAGGAATCTTTCGTGTAGGAATTTTTGATAAGTTAATCATATCAAAATGTTCTTCAAGGAAATCCATGCATTCATTTTTTGCAATAGAGTCCATATAAAAAATATGGAATGCATAATATTCTTTATATTCTGGATAAATACCATAGCCTGCGAATCCGCCGCCTAAACCATTGGATCTATCATGCATGACTCTAATAGAGTCTATAGCCGTCTGTCCAGAAAATCTTTTTCCATTTTTTGAGAAAATACCACTGATAGCACAGCCTGATGGTATTCTAATTTCTCCTTCTTTTTTAATTCGGTCCATTACTTTTCTCCTTATATGATTTTTAATCAATAAGTCTAAAAATGAAAAAACGCTCGCAATTATCCTAACCGCGAACGCCTTTGTTCAATCTTTTTATAGTATATATAAGTATTTTTCATCTAAGTAGACTTCGTTGTCTAGCTTGATATTATTGATTTCAATACATTTTGTCTAGTTGTTTTTATTTCTTTTATAAATAAAATATGCAAGTTTATGCATAAAATGAATATTAAATAAATTTAATAAATTTATTAATTCTTTATTATGTATAAAAATACAATAAAAGTTAAAAAAATCTTTTAAAAAAAATTATAGTATCAGTTGACAAAAATTTTAGATTGTTGTATTTCTTAGATAACAGCAAAGGCGCTGTAGTTCATATCGAGCTACAGTGTCTTTTTTTTATTTTCATTAATTTTGATGGAATTAATTTTGATGGAAAAAATTTGATAAAATAAGAGAGGTGCTCTGATGCAACAAATAACAGATTATTTTGGTTCTATGGTTTTTGGCGATGATGCTATGAGAGATAGATTGCCAAAAGATGTTTATCGCGCTTTAAAGAACACAATTAGAGAAGGAAAAGTAATAGATTTAAATATTGCAAATGCTGTTGCACATGCAATGAAAGAATGGGCATTAGAGAATGGTGCTACCCATTTTACTCACTGGTTTCAACCTCTAACTGGTATTACTGCGGAAAAACATGATTCGTTTATTGATCCTGTAAAAGACGGAAAAGTAATTTTATCTTTCTCTGGTAAAAACTTAGTAATGGGTGAACCTGATGCTTCATCTTTCCCTTCAGGTGGTTTAAGAGCTACTTTCGAAGCTAGAGGATATACTGCATGGGACCCAACTAGTTATGCTTTTATCAAAGAAGAAACACTTTGTATTCCTACAGCATTCTGCTCATATAGTGGTGAAGTATTAGATAAAAAGACTCCATTATTAAGAAGTATGGAAGCTATTGATAAAGAAGCAAAGAGAATCTTAAAATTATTTGGACACACAGTTAATAGAGTACAAACTACTGTTGGTCCTGAACAAGAATATTTCTTAGTAGACAAAGAAGTATATAATAAAAGAATTGATTTGAAATACACTGGCAGAACTTTATTAGGTGCTAGAGCTCCAAAAGGTCAAGAATTAGATGATCACTATTTTGGTTCATTAAAACCTAGAGTAAGCTCATTTATGCAAGATTTAGATAAGGAATTATGGAAATTAGGCATTTATGCAAAAACTCGTCACAATGAAGTATCCCCTGCACAACATGAGTTAGCTCCTGTTTTTGCTACAACAAATGTTGCATGTGATCACAATCAACTCACAATGGAAGTTATGAAAAAGGTAGCTGATAAACATGGTTTAGTTTGTTTATTACATGAAAAACCTTTTGCTGGCTTAAATGGTTCAGGTAAACATAATAACTGGTCAATTTCAGTTGATGATAAAATGAACCTATTGGAACCAGGCGATAATCCAAAAGATAATGCACAATTTTTATTGTTCTTAGTTTCAGTTATTAAAGCTGTAGATGAATATCAAGATCTTTTAAGAGCCAGTGTGGCATCTCCGGGCAACGACCACCGTTTAGGTGCAAATGAAGCTCCTCCTGCAATTGTAAGTATGTTCTTAGGAACTGACTTAACAGCTATTTTAGATGCAATTGCTGAAGGTAGAAAAGTAGAAGGCGTTAAGAGAGAAAATATGATACTTGGTGTTGATGTTTTACCTGATTTTGTTAAAGACACAACAGATAGAAATAGAACTTCACCATTTGCATTTACAGGTAATAAGTTTGAATTAAGAATGCTAGGTAGTTCAGCAAGTGTTTCAACACCTAATACAGTATTAAATACTGCAGTTGCTAAAATACTTAAAGAATTTGCTGATGAATTGGAAGTAGCAAAAGATTTTGATGCAAAACTAGCAGAAATTGTTAAGGAAACATATAAAGAACATAAAAGAATAGTATTTAATGGTAATAACTATAGTAGCGAATGGGTTGCTGAAGCAGAGGAGAGAGGCCTAAGCAACTTAAAGAGTACTGTTGAAGCTGTTGCTGCTTATACTGATAAGAAAAATATTGAATTATATGAATCTTTCAAGGTATTGAGCGCTACTGAATTATATAGTAGAGCCACAGTATTATTCGAAAATTATGCTAAGACAATAAACATTGAGGCACTAACTTTGATGGACATGGTTAGAAGAATGATTATCCCAGCTTGTAATAAGTATTTAAATAATCTTGCTGATGAGGTATCAAAGGTAAAAACTGTATTACCAACCATAGATCTTAAATCACAGTTAGGCTTAATGGAACACATTGCTCAATTAGTTAATTGTTTAAGCGACAAAATTAATTCTTTAGATGATGAATTGATCAAGGCTAGAGCTATTGAAGATGAAAAAGATCAAGCAATTTTCTTTAGAGACAAAATCTTTGCTTTGATGGGAGAAATTAGATCCTTTTCCGATGAATTAGAATTGATCGTTGATAAGGATTGTTGGCCAATACCAACTTATGGAGAGCTTTTATATTCGGTATAATACTAGTTGTATTATTAGTGAATATGTTCAATTTTTTTAGTTTTTTGGTTGCTGCACATATGTGTGGCAACCTTCTAGATTTTTAATGCTAAGTAGTATATTTTTATTACTATATACTATAGGAGATAAATTATGTGTGGTTTTGTCGGAATGTTTGACATAGAGGAAGATTCTTCCTTATATCGTGAAAGTGTTTTGAAAATGTCTAAGAAAATTAGACATAGAGGTCCGGACTGGTCAGGTATTTATCAAGGCGATAAGGTTATCTTATCCCATGAAAGATTAAGTATTGTTGACCCATTATCAGGAAAACAACCTTTATATAGTAAGGATAAGAAAGTAGTATTAGCCGCTAATGGTGAAATTTACAATCACTTAGAATTAAGAGAAAAATATTGTAAGGATTATGAATTTCAAACTGAAAGCGATTGTGAAATTATTATTGCACTTTATCTTACTAAGGGACCTGATTTTATTGAAGATTTAAGTGGTATTTTTGCCTTTGCTTTATATGACAGTGAAAAAGATTTTTATTTAATTGCTAGAGACCATATGGGTATTATCCCTCTTTATCAAGGTTGGGATATAGAAAACCATTATTATGTAGCTAGCGAATTAAAAGCTTTAGAAAAAACTTGTCCTGCAGTTAGTATTTTTCCACCTGCTAGTGTTTATGATAGTGATTCAAGAGAAATTAAAACTTGGTATAAACGTGATTGGATGGAATTTGATAATGTTAAAGATAATGGTGGTAGTCCACAAGTTATTCGAGAAGCTTTAGAAGATGCAGTAAAAAAACAATTAATGAGTGATGTTCCTTATGGAGTATTATTATCAGGTGGTTTAGATAGCACAATTGTTTCAGCTATCGTTGCTAAATATGCAAATGATAGGGTTGAATCTAATGACACAGAAAAAGCTTGGTGGCCAAGATTACATAGTTTTGCTATTGGTCTTGAAGGTTCTCCAGACTTAGCTGCTGCACAGATTGCTGCAGATTATTTACATACAGTTCACCATGAAGTTCACTTCACAATTGAAGAAGCTTTAGATGCAGTTGAAGATGTTATTTATCATTTAGAGACTTATGATATTACAACTGTTAGAGCTGCAACTCCAATGTACTTATTAGCTAGAGTTATTAAGAGCATGGGAATTAAGATGGTTCTTTCCGGTGAAGGTAGTGATGAGATTTTTGGTGGTTACTTATATTTCCACAAAGCTCCAAACGAAAAAGAATTCCATGAAGAAACTGTAAGAAAGCTTAGCAAGCTTCACCTTTATGATTGTCTTAGAGCTAATAAGTCTTTGGCAGCTTGGGGTGTTGAAGGCAGAGTTCCTTTCTTAGATAAAGAATTCATGGATGTCGCTATGAGAATTAACCCTAAATTGAAATTATGTAATGACAGAATTGAAAAATGGGTATTAAGAGAAGCTTTTAAAGATATTGTGCCTGAAGAAGTTTGCTGGAGACAGAAAGAACAATTCTCAGATGGTGTAGGTTATAGTTGGATTGATAGTCTAAAAGAATTAACAAACAATATTATTAGTGATGCTCAATTTGCTAATATTAAAAATAGATTCCCAATTAACACACCTGCTACAAAAGAAGAAGCATATTATAGAATTTTATTTAATAGACATTTCAAGAGTGAAGGAGCTGCTTATACTGTTCCTCATGAAGCTTCAGTTGCTTGTTCAACTGCTACAGCTCTTGAATGGGATGCTAGTTTCAAACTAATGAATGAGCCTAGCGGTAGAGCTGTTAAATCAGTTCACGAAAAAGCTTATAAATAAAAACTTATTTGTTATTTGTCCTTTTGCTATATGCAAAAGGGCATTTTTTTTGTCTTTTAATAATCTTTGATGTATAATTAAATTCAAATATATAAAAAGGAATTTAATGATAAATAATATACATAAAAAAATAGTATTAATTTTTATAATAACTTTATGCTGCCTATTTAATTTATTTGCTGAAGCCTCCTATTATGATTATCTAAATGCTGATAGCAAAATTATTTATGATAAGATATATAATGCTATAGATAATCATTTACCTGAGGTTAAAGATATTGGTGATGATTTTTCAACCATTAGCGATATATATTATTATGTTTTATATGATAACCCTCAATTTTACTATTTGACTAATAAGATTAATTATTTAACTAGTACTTATGGAAATAAAGTCATTGATTCTACTCTTGAACTAGATTATAAGGCATATGATAAAGAGCAAATAAGAACTTATAATGGAAAATTAAATGATATAAAATATAAAATTTTGTTTGATACTCTTGGTATGTCGAAATTTGAAATAGCTAAATATTGTTTTGATTATTTAGTTAATAATTCTTATTATGATAAGCTAAATAATGATCAATCTCTTATTAGCATATTAATATATGGTAATGGAGTTTGTTCTTCCTATGCAAAATCTTATAAATATTTGATGGATTTCTTTAATATTCCATGCATTCTTGTAGAAGGTAAGTTTGTAGATTCAGATGAAAATCATATTTGGAATATGATTGAATTAAATAATAATTGGTATCATGTAGATGTTACTCAAGCTGATTCTAGTGGGAATTATATTGATTATTCATATTTCTGTGTTAATGATAAACAAATATATAAGGATCATGTTCTTATATCTAGGATTAAAATAAATAAAGCTTTGAGCAATGAATTTTTTTACCTAGATAGGGAAGGTCTATATTTTAAAAGCTTTGACAAATCTTTATTAGATAAAAAGCTTTTAGAACTTGTTAATTCAAATGAAAGTCAAATATCATTAATCTTTGATGACAATACAGCCTTTGATAAAGGCTATAATTATTTAATTAATCAAAATGGATTTATTAATAATTTAGCTAAGCAGGGATATAAAATATCAGCACTAAATTATTATGAAAATAAAGTTGGAGATACTTTAACTTTTCTTCTTGATACACCATTAGAAAAAGAAGATATATTATATTTTACAAAATTTGAAAAAGCTTTAATTAAAAAAATAATATTAGAGGAGGAAAAAAATAATATGGTTGTTTTTCCTTTAGTATTTGAAGATAAATCTGATTATATTGAGGCAAAAAAAGTGTTAATTGAAGATAGGTATGTATTTGATATTTTTGATGATATAAATTCAATCAATTTCACAAGCTATGATCAAATAAATAGATTAGATATAAAGATAAAATAATCCCCTAGTCAATTTCGAATTAACTAGGGGAAAAGAATCTTTATCTTCTATTATCTCTTAATCTTCTTGCAAAGCATCATAACCTTCTTCACCAGTTCTTACTTTGATAACATTTTCAACATTGTAGATGAAGATCTTACCATCGCCATAGTGACCTGTATAAAGAGTTTTCTTAACAGTATCAACTACAGTTTTTACTGGGACCTTAGATACAATTACTTCGACTTTAATCTTAGGTAATAATGTCATATCTACTGGAACACCACGATACATTTCAGTAACGCCCTTTTGCATTCCACATCCCATTACATTTGTAAGAGTTAAACCTGTAACTTCTATATCATGTAAAGCTTTCTTAAGTTCTGGGAATTTGCTTCTCTTAGTAACAATAACAACCTTTGTGAACTTAGATTTAGCATCTCTCTTATCTACTACTTTAACAGCCTTTTCTTCTGTTGGCATACCTTCTTCTTCTACATCGATTGGCATACCAGCACCGTTTACGATAGGCATAAAGTCTGCATAAGCATTTTCTAATCCGTGTTCTTCAATATCTAGACCAGCAATTTCTTCTTTTTCTGTTACTCTTAAACCAACAGTCTTTTTAATTACGAAGAATACTATAGTCATTGTGATTGCAACCCAAGCGATAACACTTACAACGCCTAGTACTTGTGTTAATAGAAGTGATGCACCACCACCATAGAATAGTCCGCTATCTTCTGCTAATAAACCAACTAAAATTGTACCTAGAGCACCGCAAACACCGTGAACTGAAAAAGCTCCAACAGGATCATCAATTTTAAATGTTTTCTCTACGATTTCAATTGAGAATACTACAGCTATACCACAAACTATACCTATGATAGCTGCGCCAATTGGTGATACAGCATCACAACCAGCTGTAATACCAACTAAACCTGCTAGTGCACCATTTAATGTCATTGACACATCGGGCTTTTTATATTTGATCCATGTAACAAACATTGTAGTTGTAGCAGCAACTGCAGCAGCAATATTTGTAGTAACAAAGATCTTAGAAGCACTTAGTATAGTTTCGTCTCCACTCATACTTACTGTAGAGCCACCATTAAAACCAAACCAACAAAACCAGAGGATGAATACACCAAGTGCGCCTAAAGTTAAACTGTGACCTGGAATAGCTTTTGCTTTTCCGTCTTTATCATATTTTCCAATACGAGGTCCTAACATTTTAGCACCAACTATAGCAGCAACACCACCAACCATATGAACAGCTGTTGAACCAGCAAAGTCGTGGAATCCTAAGTCTGCTAACCAGCCACCACCCCAAATCCAGTGACCGCTGATAGGATAAATTAGTGCGCTTATTATAACTGAATAGATACAATAAGATGAGAATTTAGTTCTTTCTGCCATAGCTCCTGAAACAATTGTTGCAGCTGTTGCGCAGAAAACTGTTTGGAAAATTAAGAATGCGTATGTAGGATAGCTAGATGAATAATCTCCTCTTACGAAGAAATCAAGGTCTCCAAAAAATTTCCCGCTACCGAACATAATACCAAAGCCAATAACATAGAAAACTATAGTACCTAATGAGAAGTCCATTAAGTTTTTCATAATTATATTTCCACTGTTCTTAGCTCTTGTAAATCCTGTTTCTACCATCGCGAAACCCGCTTGCATGAAGAATACGAGAACCGCCCCGAGTAGTACCCAAATTGTGTCAACTGAAGAATACATTTTCTCCTCCTGAAAAATAAAAATGGCGTGTGACCCTTTTGAGGGATCACACGCCGTTGTGTGGTTCTTTTCGAAATTACTCGAAAAACAAATTGATAAAAAAAGATTTTTATAGGTGCAATAAAAAACAAAAAAAAGACGGTGCAAAATTACTTTTGCATCGCCTTTGATGTATGTATATTTTTTAATCTTTTATTGATTTTTTGTCAATAAGTTTTAATAAAAAAAATGTATATTTATTTAAAATATATTCATTTTTAATGTTAATTACTTATAATATAAGCAATTAAATAATTAAAAAATTTGCTTAATTTTTTTAAAAGGCATCTAATAATAAGTCAATATTACCTTTTAGCATTTTATATAAAGCTTGATCTTCACAGTTGTTAGGGAAATTTCTCCAAACTACTAATTTTGCATCTTTATTAACCTCTTTTAATGGAGCAGCTAATGGATTGTGAATATTATCAATAATTAAGGCATTGTCAATTTTTGAAATCTCTTCGATATTTTTTGGAGAAACAGCATTTGGGCCAAAACTTCCTACAACATTAAGACCAAGTGATTTTGCAAATTCAACCTGATGGAAATGAACATATGCATTCATTTGATCGATGTGTTTTTCTTTAATTTCTTTTCTAGCATTGTTATATAAATCTTCAATTTCCTGCACCCTAATTTTACTCTTTTCTTGAGTATTATATTTTTCACTTATTTTTTCTGCTTGAGTTTTGATATTATCTAAGGTATTTACGGTGTTAATTTTTACTCTAATATCATCATTAATTAGATTATCACTTAATGTTTTCATCATTACTTCATAACCAGCATAAACAAAAGCTTGGCTTTGTTGAATTTTTGAAATGTCACTAGGTAAGATTTCATATTCAGGTGGATGAACTAAATCGGCTGGAGCAATGTTAATTACATTATCTAATCCTCCAACATAAGCAAAAGAGGCTGTCCAGCTAGTACTTGCTACATAAGGAGAGTAATCTTCTTTAGTCCCTTGGGCGAATAGAGGTATTGCTATTAAAGCAATAAGTAAACTTGTTAAAAACTTTTTTTTCATTTTATAATTCCTTTTTTAAATTTATTTGTTATTGAAATTACTGCATAAATTAATACAGCAATGATTGCTATAGTTGCGCTAAGTGGTATGTCAAAATATATAGTTGTAAAAAAGCCTAAAAGGGCTAGTAATAATCCAAATGAAGAGGATAGGATAAATAGTGTTTTTGTCCCCTTACTTAATCTTGTTGCAATTAAAACTGGAAGAATTAATAGAGCATCTATTAATAAAGCTCCAATTAATCTCATAGCTAGAGCTATGCATAAAGCAATAATCATAACCATAAAGTTATAGTGAAGATTTACGTTTATACCTAAGCTTTTGGCAATTGATTTATCGAAAAAGATTGCAGTAACATTATTAAAATTAAAGCTTAAATAAATTAATACAACAAAAGTTAACAATATTAGTATTGAAATATCTAAATAACTTAAAGCAAAAGGGGATCCCCATAATAATTGTAGAGAATCTTTTGCAGGCACGTTAAAGGTGTGCATTAATAGAGAAGCTAGACCCATTGTAAAAACCATAGCTGCAGCTGAAGAGAACGAGTTTGAAGTTGGAATTTTTACAATTAATGTTACAACAATTAAATTAACTAAGATTATAATTGGAAGTTGAGGAATTTCTAGAGCTAAAGCTATAGCTCCTCCTAGAATTACTCCATGCATTAGGGCATATCTTAAGGGAACTAGATCCATTCTTAAAACCATTGCGCCACATAATGGAAAAGATATTCCAGAAAAAATTAGAGCAATAAAAGCTTTAAAAATAGGGGCTAAAGATAAAAGACTAAGCATATTGTTTCTCCATTTTATAAGTTTTCCAATTTAATTGATCTTTTAAATCTTTATCATGAGTGATTAAAATAATTGTTGGCATCTCTCCATTTCGTAAGGAATTTAATAAAGAAATTAATTGGTCTTTACTTTCTTTATCTAAGAAAGAAGTTGGCTCATCTAGTATTAATATTTTTGCTTTTTGACAAAGGCATCTTGCAAGAGAAACTTTTTGTTTTTCTCCTCCCGATAGTGAATAATAATTTCTGTTAATTAAATGGATTGCTCTACATTTTCTAAGACTTGTATCAATTAAATAATTTTTTTCTATTTTATTTGTATTTCTAGCAATTCCCATTGATACAACTTCTTTTACACTAATAGGGAATTCTTGATTTTCTTTTTCTTGTTTTATATATCCAATTGTTTTAGTAGCAAGTTTATTAATTGGTTCATCATTAATTAATATTTTACCTTTTATCGGTTCGATTTCTTTTAAAAGTGTTTTAATTAAAGTAGTTTTACCAATACCATTATCACCTTCTATAATTAAGGCTTCACCACCAGCAAGTTCAAGTTTATTAAATGTGTAAATAATTTTCTTATTATATCCTATTGCTAAATTATCAATATTTATGGAGAGCCCTTGAACTTGTTTTGCTCTTATTTTTATTTTTTGATAAATTGTGTTTATATCAAACTCATTTTCAAATAAATCTTCTGTTTTGCATAAAAGTTTATCAATGGTTTGAGCATAATGTGTTTCAACTTTGTTTTTTTCTAAAATATTTTTAGCTCTTAAACTTATTAAATTAAAATTAACTTTTTTTATATTCAATTTAATCATTATTGCTGCTGCGGCTTTTCCCCCAACCGTATCATGAGCACAAAGATTTGTGAATTTTGTATCTACAGTTTTTAGAAAATTATCAAATTCAAATAATGGATAAAGCCAGGAACTTGAGGATTTAAATACTAATTCATCGTTGTTATATATGTTTAATGTTGTACCCTCAATTAAGGGTTGTAAATATTTTTCCATTAAATTTCTCCAAAAAAAAAATAGCCAGGAAGCAGATAAAAAGATATCGAAGCCTTCCTGGCTATATTAATACAAAATAAAATATAAGTAGGTTTCTTCCTGAAACCTTTATAAAAAATATCAGTTAATCAATGGTGTGTCAATTATTAATTAAATATATTTATCAATAGAATTTATAATATCTTCAATTAATGCATCTAGTCCAATATTTGTAGTGCCGGCAATACTTAAATTACATTTTGAAATTGGTAATAATAATTTATGAGCATTACTTTGGCTTATTGCTAGTGCCATTTTTGGTGTTATTTCTCCATGGAGAGCATCTGCTACTATTATTCCTATAGGTCCAATAATTAAATTAGAGTTTCTTGCTGCTACTAGTATAGGATTTTCTCCTGTAGCTATTAAATCAGCACCGCTTTGAAGCATTGATGAAGTTGCAATACTATTTGTCCCAATTGCCAGAATTTCAATTTCTGGGTATCTATTTTTTATCTTTTTTACAAGTGCTTTTCCAAGGCTTCCACCTTGACCATCTATAACTGTAATTGTTTTTCTATTATCCATATAGAGAGTATAATTTATATTTCAATTTGTGTAAAATATAATATAAAATATTGGATTAGCGTAATTCAATAAAAATATATTGACAAAATGTTGGCAGATATGAAAAAATATATATAGCGTTGTATCACAGACTTAACCGTACGTTAAACTAAGCGACACGCAGATTTTAACGCACAACGTGCAAACCGGGAGGAACGCTGTGCATACTTTCAGCGTTAATGGTAAAAAAATATCAACGGATGTAGATAAGTCTTTATTAAGATTTTTAAGAGAAAATCTTAATCTCTATGGGACAAAAGATGGTTGTAGTGAAGGCGCCTGTGGAACTTGTACTGTTATTATTGATGGTAAAGCAACTAAAGCTTGTGTAAACAAGGTTTCAAAATTAGATGGTAAAAATATTATTACTATCGAAGGTCTTTCTCAAAGAGAAGAAGATGTCTACGGATACTGCTTCGCAAATGCTGGTGCTGTCCAATGTGGATTTTGTACTCCAGGAATGATTCTTGCGGCTAAAGCATTAATTGATGTAAATGACAATCCTACCCCTGAAGAAGTAAAAAAAGCAATTAGGGGAAATATTTGTAGATGTACAGGTTATATAAAAATCGAACAAGCAATATTGGATTGTGCTCGTTATTTTAGAGAAAATTTACAGATTCCAAATGTTAATAATGATGAAGCAAAATTAGGAACAAGATTCTTACGTCCAGATGCAATTGAAAAAGCATTAGGTCGGGGTGTATTTACTGATGATATTTATATTGAAGGCATGCTCCATTTAAAAGTTTTAAGAAGTGCATATCCAAGAGCTAGGGTTGTTAAACTAGATGTTTCTAAAGCAGAAGAACATCCTAAATGTGTAAGAATTGCTACTCGTAAAGATGTGCCTGAAAATAAGTTGGGGCATTTAGTTCATGATTGGGATGTATTAATCGGGGAAGGTGATATAACTCGATATATTGGTGATGGAATTGCTATTGTTGCAGCAACTGAATTTGATGCTTTAGATGAAATCTTGGCTTTAATTGAGGTTGAGTATGAAGTATTAGCTCCAGTTACAGATGTGCATGAAGCAATGAAAGAAGATGCTCCAAAAGTACATTCTAAGGGGAATTTGCTTCAAGTTGAGCATATTAAAAGAGGTGATGCAGATACTGCAATTAAAAATAGTGCTTATGTTGTAAGAAATACTTATAAAACTCCATATACTGAACATGCATTTATGGAAACTGAATGTACTGTTGCTATGCCTCAAGGTAAAGGTGTTAAATTATATACTTCTTCACAGTCAATTTATGATGATCAAAGAGAAGTTGCAAGAATGCTTAAATTGCCTTTAGATGATGTTGAGGTTGAAGCTGCTTTAGTTGGTGGTGGTTTTGGTGGAAAAGAAGATATGAGTGTGCAACATCATGCTTCATTAATGGCTTATCTTACACAAAAACCTGTTAAATTACATCTTAGTAGACAAGAGAGTTTAATGGTACATCCAAAACGTCACCCTATGGAAATTGATATAACTACAGCTTGTGATGAAAATGGGAAAATTACTGCTATGAAGGCAGAAATTATTGCAAACACTGGGGCTTATGCATCCTTAGGTGGACCTGTTTTACAAAGAGCATGTACACATGCCTCTGGTCCTTATAATTATCAAAATATTGAAATTGTAGGTAAAGCTGTTTATACAAACAATGTTCCAGGTGGTGCATTTAGAGGTTTTGGTGTTACACAAAGTTGTTTTGCAATTGAATCAAATTTGAATTTGTTAGCAGAAAAAGTAAATATGGATCCTTTTGAATTTAAATATAAGAATGTTCTAAGGGTTGGTGATATTATGCCTAATGGACAGATTACATCTCAGGATTGTGGTATTTCAGAATGTATGGATGTAGCTAGAGATATTTACTATAAGAATCCAGATAAAATTGGATTTGCAAATTCTTTAAAGAACTCAGGTATTGGAGTTGGTGTTCCTGACTCTGGTCGCTGTATTTTATCAATTGAGAATTCTATTGTTCACATTAGAACAAGTGCTGCTTGTATGGGACAAGGAATCGCAACTATGGCGACTCAAATGTTAGGTGAAACTTGTAAATTATCGAGAAATCAAATATTGGTTGAACCTCCTAATACTAAACGTACCCCAGATTCAGGTTGTAGTACCGCAAGTAGACAAACAGCCTTTACTGGTGAAGCAATTAAAAGAGCTTCTGAAAAGCTAAAAGAAGATTTGGATAAATATTCTATTGCAGAATTAGAAGGTAAAGAATATTTTGGTGAATTTACTTTTTATTCTGATCCGATTACTTCAACAAAGAAGAATCCAGTTAGCCATTTAGCTTATAGTTATGCAACTCAATTAGTTGAGTTGGATGATGAAGGAAAATTAAAGAAAATCTATGCTATAAGTGATGTTGGAACTCCAGTAAATTTAACTACCTTAGAAGGTCAAGTTGAAGGTGGAGTTGTAATGGGCTTAGGCTATGGATTAAAAGAAGATTTTCCAACTTATGGTGGATATCTTAAGGTAAAATATGGTACACTAGGCCTATTAAGAAGTACTGATGTTCCTGAAATTGAAACATATTTTGTTACAGGACCCGGAGAAACAGGTTATTCTTATGGAGCTAAAGGTATTGGTGAATTAAGTACAATTGCAACTGCACCAGCTTGCCAGATGGCTTATTATAAGTATGATGGTATTTTTAGAAAGGAATTGCCTTTAGGTGGTACGCCTTATAAAAAAAACAAAGAAGCTAAATAAATTATAAAATATCCTCTAATATACTAGAGGATATTTTAATAGGAGATAATCTTTGATGGAAATTAATAATGTAAGTTTAATTGGATTAGGTGCTGTTGGTGCTATTTATGGAAATATGATTTCTAAAGTTGTTGATTCTTTTGAAGTTATTGTAAATGGAGAAAGAAAGATTAGATATGAAGAAAATGGAATATTAATTAATAATAAAAAAAGTTTTTATAATTTTGTTTCTTCAAGAGATGCTAAAAAAGCTCAATTGCTAATTGTAGCTACAAAAAATAATCACATTGAACAAGTAATTGAAGATATTAAAGGTATTGTTGATGAGAATACTATTATCTTATCTTTATTAAATGGGATTGTTTCTGAAAGAATTCTAAAAGAGAAATTTCCTCAAACAAAGGTTTTATATAGTTTTGCTGTTGGTTTAAGTAGTGAAAATGTTAATCAAAAAATTAATTATTCAAGTGATGGTATAATAGTTTTTGGTAGTGAAAATGATGAAAAGACTTCTGAAGTTATAGCTGTTGAAAATCTTTTCAAAAAAGCTGGGATAAATTATCTAATACCTAAAAATATTAAACATGATTTATGGAATAAATTTATGCTTAATATTGTGTATAATACAATTTCTTCAATTTTAAGAGCTGGTTATGGTGTGTTTAAAAATGAAGATGTTAAGAAATTAGTATTTAATGTGGCAAAAGAAGTTAAATTAATAGCTAATAAAGAAGGAATTGATTTAACTGATGAAGATATTATAAATAATCAAAAGATTATAGAAAGTCTCGACCCTTATGGGAAAACTTCAATGTGCCAAGATATAGAAGCTTCAAGAACTACTGAAAATAAATGGTTTAGCAAAACCATTATCGATTTAGCAGAAAAATATGGAGTAAAAGTTCCATATTGTGAAAGTATATATTATTTGGCACAGGGTGCTGAATGCAGAAATGAAATGATGAGAGATAAAGCTTAAAGATTTTTTTCTTTTATTTCTTGTTTTGCATCTAGAATGGCTTTTTCCATTAAAGGGGATAAAAGCCTTTCTATTTTATAGTCTTTGTTTTTTATTATTTGCTTAAATTTAGCTTTATCTTCATACGCTTTTAATAAATCAGTAAGCTTTTTCTTTTCTAAAATCCTTACAGCTGGAACATTTAATTTTTTTGCAACGATATCTCTTGCAATAAAAAAATGTTTTATAAAAATTTTATCTTTTTTACTAAGTTTTTTCCAATTTGAAAGTTTTGTCCAACCTGGTTTAAAAGGCTTTGTAATTTTACCCGCAGTTTTCATTTTACGCATTGCTGCTTCATATTTCTTTTCTTTTTTTATTTCTTCTATTAACACTTCTTTTAATTTGTGTAAATGCGCAACATCTTCAAGAGCATATTGAATTTGTGTTTCGCTCAAAGGTCTTTTAAGCCAATTTGTCATTTGATTTTTTTTCTTTGAAGATTTGCTACCAATATTTTTGTTTAGAAAATAATCTACACAGGCTGCATAACCTTTAACAAATTCTAATTCTAAGGCTAAAACTCTTACATCAAATATGTTTTGTATTTGTATATCATATTGTTTTTTGACAAGGGAAGCATCACTATCGCAACTAAACATGATTTTTTCAATTTCTTTGTCTTCCAAAAAAGTTTTTAATCCTTCTTTTTCTATCTTGAATGGATCTATAAGATAAAAATCTTTTGAATCAAATATTTGAATTAAACATAGATGTTCTCCATAAATGTGTAAATTAAATTCGCCTTCAAAATCCATTGCAATGCTTTTGAGATTATTTTCTTTAAAGTAAGAGAGTAAATTTATTAATTCTTGTTCAGTTTCTATTAGTTTATATTTATACATATATAAAACATATAATTTTTTATAAAAATAATAAAGATATAAAAAGAGACTCACAATTGAGTCCCTTTAATTTTATAAGTTATATATTAATTAAATATATTTAACATCTGGATTTGTTTGTGGTAATACTAAATTTAAAATAATACCAACTAAAGTTGCTAAAGCAACACCACCAAGAGCGAATGTTAAGTTATCGTTTAATGGGAAGGAAATCATACCACCACCTATACCAATAACCATAATTACACTACTTATTGTTAAGTTTCTCTTATCTTGATAGTCAACACCACTTTCAACTAAAGTTCTTAGACCACTAGATGCGATAATTCCGAATAGTAACATTGAAATACCACCAAGAACAGGAGTTGGGATAGTTTGAATTAAAGCCCCAAATTTACCAAAGAATGATAATAAAGTTGCTAAAACTGCAGCTCCGCCAATAACCCAAACACTGTAAACTTTAGTAATTGCTAAAACTCCAATATTTTCACCATATGTTGTATTAGGTGGACCACCCCACATTGATGCCCAAGCTGTTGCAATACCATCACCAAGGATAGTTCTATGTAGACCAGGTTTTTCATAGAAGTTTTCACCAACAACTTTGCTTAATACTAGAATATCTCCTAAGTGTTCACATAATGTTGCAAAAGATACAATGATAAAAGATAAGATTGCAATTATATTGAATTTAGGGAATGCGAATGTAGGTAAACTAAGCCATGCTGCTTGTTTTACAGTTGAATAATCGATTATATGATATGCAGGGAAGAATGAACCCATAATTAATGTAAAGATATATCCACTGAAAAGACCAATTAAAATTGGAATTAATGCCCAGAATCTTTTGAAGAATATATTAGCAATAATTGTGATCGTTAATGTAACAAGAGCAATTGAAAGATATACCATGCTATAATTTCCACTTGTATCATTCATAGCCATATCCATTGCAGTAGGTGCCAAATTTAGACCAATAACAATAATAACAGAACCAATTACTACTGGAGGTAAAGCTTTATCAAGCCATTTGTGACCAACTACTTTGATTATTGCTGCTACAATTGCGTAGAAGATACCTGCACAAAAAGCACCCCCCAAAGCATAAGGTAAACCGTAAGTTGCAGATACCAAAACAATTGGAGGGATAAAAGCGAATGAACTACCTAAAAATGCAGGAACTTTTGCTTTTGTTAATAATATGTAGATTAGTGTACCTGTTCCAGCACTAAAAAGAGCTGCACTTGGACTAAGACCGGTAAGAATTGGAACTAAAATGGTAGCACCAAACATAGCAAATACATGTTGAATACTTAAGAATACCCATTCTTGCACAGGGGGTTTTTCACTGGGGCCATAAATGGCACCATTATTCATAAATTTACCTGACATAAAAACTCCTAAAGAAAGATTGTGATTTTTATGACTTTATGATAAGTCATTATACAATATCAAAAATATTAAACAAAAGGGAACCCCCTATTAAAAAAGAATAGGGGGAATTTTAATATTTCTTCAACAGAGTGCAACAAATGTGAAGAAAAAAGATAAAAAGGAGATTATTTGTTTTTGAAAAGTGGTATGAATGCCCCAATAATTAAGACTATTGGAAATAAAAGAATAGTTAACAATAATAAAATGATTAGGAGTTTTTTATTATTAAATATATGATTTAGTGGTTTTTTAAATAAATAAGTATTTTCCATAATTGGGGCTCTCCTTGTTTATGTACACAGTATAGCCCACATACAAGGACATATAATGTCCCTGTATATTTAATTTATAATAAATTTTTCATCTTATTAATTTCGTCTTTCCAAAGTATAATTAGCTTTTCGGGAAATATAGGTCTTGCTAAAGCTCCAAATGACAATATCTTTGATAATATTTCTTGGTATGAGGAAAAGGGTAGCGTTAGTAAAAGAGTATCCTTTTTATATTCAATTTTTTGGTCCTTATGCCAAATTTGTGTTTTTACAATATGTGCAGCAGTATCTTTAAATTCTATCGTTGCCGTATAACTAATTGTATTCATAAATATACCAAATCCAGAAGAAATATATTTTTGTAATTCTTCATCATCTTCTGTGTAAATATAGGCTTTGATCAATTCTTTTGGTCTTTTCATTCTAGATAAGTGGAAATTCCTCAATTCTTTTTTATTTAAATCAAACGCTATTAAATACCAAGCTTTACCATCATTTACAAGTCTTAGAGGTTGTACTTCTCTATTTGATACATTGTTTGTAAGGGATGTATATTCGAAGGTTAGACAGTAATTGTTTTTCATAGAAAAAGATACAGCAGAAAAAATTTTCTGATCTGGTAAATCTATTATTGGAGATAGAAATAAGATTTTTTTAGACAAATTTCTTGCTGATTCATCTAATGTATTATTAATACCTTCCGCAATAAGAGAAGAAGATAAAGGCTGTAGTCCATTAGCATGGCTAAAGTTATCAAAAATAGCCTTAAATATTAATGTTTTGTCATCATTAATATTTGTAAGAGAAAATTTGTTTTCATATTTATATTTTTTATCTTGATAATCATAAACAATTGGAGCAAGGAAACGATCTCTCATATATTCAATATCTCGTTTAACTTGTCTAGAGCTTATTTCAAATCTATCTGATATGTTTTTTAAAGTTAAGGTTTTATTCTGTGATAAGTTTTTATCAATGTAAATTATTCTTTCTGTTTGACTCATACTTTAAATTATCATATAGAAAGATAATAATAAAGAAAATAATAATTAGTGCAAATAAAAATAGTCGCCAATAAATGACGACTATGAATTTTCAGTGAAATTAAATTATATTATTTAAATTCACCAGGTTTGATTTCAGCACCATAAGTTGCTTTAGCATCAGAAATTTTCTTAATGAATGCATCCCATTTGTCAAAAATCATTTGAGGACAGAATTCATCCATCTTCTTGAAGTATTCTTTACTTCTTTCTAATTTAGCAATCCATTTGTCACAACGGAAAGTGAATTGGTAAGTATATTCTTCAAGAGTATAATCTAAGTCTAAATATTTTTTGAATAATACTTTTAGATCTTCATATAGTGGAATTTTACCAGTAGGAGTAGCTAATGCTTCATATTCACCATGAATTCTACCTTCTGCCCAGTGTAACCAAACTTTTTTAGCTAGTTTGTCAGTACAGAATTTTCCTTCTGGAGTTCTTAAGAAGTAGTTTGTTGAGAATACTTTAGGAACATTGTTGATATCTTTTACAAAGTTAATGTTGTTTAAAGTATATTCTCCTAATGGGTATGATAAGAAGTCCATGTTAGCCATTGGACTAGGTTTTCTAACACCTTCAGCACCTAAAGTTGCACTAGTTGTTTCTGATTCAAGAGTACAAGCTTTTAATAAGATACCTTCTTCCCAAGAAGCTGATTCTTCAACAGGAACTGTTGTATCGCTATCACGACCACCGTAAAGAACACCTTCAACTTTAACACCTTTTTTATCTTCAAAGCCAGCTTTGTCGAAGTTATCTAAGTAGTCAAGTCTCATTGTGTAACGAGCGTTACCGTGAGCACATTTGATTTCGTTTCCAGCAGCATCTTTTTTGCCTTCAAACCAATCTGCACCAGAGAAGTTGTCACCAGTTTTAGGAGTATCTAAACCTGAACCTAACCAATAAGGTTTATTGTCTGGTCCACGTAATACGTTAGAGAAGATAACTTCTTGGTTCTTTTGTAGGTTTTCGAAAATAACTGGGTCATCTTTTGCATTAACGTCTTTAATAATACCAAAGATACCTTGTTCTACGTTAACAGCTCTGAATTCACCATTAATGTTTCTGAAGTAAGCAATATCATCACCAACAATTTGTTCACCAGGAATCATAGCTGTAGATGTTTTACCACAAGCTGATGGGTAAGCTCCAGTGAAGTAAGTCTTACGACCTTTGTCTTCGTTTACACAAGCCATTACGAACATGTGTTCACATAACCAACCTTCTTGTCCACCTTTGTTGATAGCAAGACGCATTGAGTGTTTTTTAAGACCAACAGTGTTACCAGCATATTGAGCATTCATTGAATAAACGATGTTGTTTTGAGTATCCATGTAGATTCTTCTCTTATCAACATTCTTAGAACAATTTCTTTCGTCTAATTCACCAGCAGAGTGGATGAATCTGAAGAAATCATCTTTTTCAGAATCTTTCATTTCTTTGAAGTGTTCGTAAGCAGGTCTATAAAGAATAGCTTCAGAGTGTGCAACATACCAAGAGTCTGTGAATTGTACACAAGGCATTGTGAATTCACTGAAAGCAGGACCTTCACAGAAGAATTTAACAACTGCATCTTTACCAGCCATGTTATCTTTTGCAATAGACATAATTTCTTCAAGACCTTTATCATAGTCAAGAGAGTTTAAGCTTTTCATTTTTTCTAGGTTTTCTTTGTATACTAGATAGCGTGTGTTAACTTTGTCACGTGCTTGGTCAGCTGGTCCATCCCAGTGGATTGTTTGTTTGTCATTTGCTAATACAAATTCTTCGCCTTTTGCTAAAGCTTGTTCTCTAATGTATTGTTCGTCTTCTTTGCTATCGTCACAAACATAGATACTTGCTGGGTTACAGTGTTCAGCAAACTGTCCAACGAAATTGAAAACTTTTTCATTTTCAAGTGCAGTTAGCTTCTTATAGCTAGCTTCATTCATTTTGCTCTTAAGTAAATCGGCATACTTAGAATTCATTTATTTCTCCTTTGGTGTACCTTAAAAAAGATACCCTAAAATCTATAATTACATTATTGTAATCATAATGTTTTTATTAACTACTAGATGATTTTCATCTAACATAATAATTCTATCTTTTAATAGAAAAAAAAATCAAGATAAACTATGTATCTGACCAAAAATCTCTATACAAAAATATTGTATTTCCTTATCTAATAATAAAAAATATAACTAAAAATATCAATACTTAAAAATTTCTTTTTATATTATAGTTAACGATTTTTATGATGAATTTAATATACTTTTGTTAACAAGGAAGAAAAATTAGAAAAATAAAAATACCTAACTTAAAAAAGATTTTGCACTAATTTGTTATTTTGACCAAAAAGTATAATAAATTTAATTTTTTATGTGATAAATATGAAGAAATGTATATTATTTTAGTATAATAGCAATTATGTGTGAAAATAAAATAATAATATAAAATATTAAAACTGTAAGTTATGATAATTAGAAAAAGGTGATATTTGAAATTTTAAAAGGAATATTTTGTTAACAATAATGGTTGTTGAAGATGATGCTACCATAAGAAAACTTATGAAAGTTTTACTTAAGAATAAAGGTTACAACGTTTTGGAAGCTTCTGATGGAGAAGAGGCATTTGATATAATAGATAGAGAATATGTTGATCTAATATCATTGGGTATAATGATGTCTAAAATGGATGGTATTTCTTTTGCTAATGATCTTAGATTCGTTAAATTTCAAATGCCTATTTTGATGGCTGGTTGTTGTGTTGCAGAAAAGAAGAATAATATAGTTTAATTTTTGAAAAACCTTAACCTTACATAAATAAATTTAAATTAAGCTTATTTATATATTTTACTATAGGTCCCTTGTCAGGCTCTATAGTTTTTTTTATTTATATAAAATATAATAAAGTGTTGATAAATAAGTTATAAACTTTATTAAAGGATAAAACATGATAGAATTGGCAATGCCTGCAGGGTCAATGCAGAGTGCTTTAGTTGCTTTTAGAGATGGAGCTGATGCAATATATTTGGGTTTACAAAAATTTTCTGCTAGAAAAAAAGCTGTAAATTTTGATATTGAAGAATATTCAAAAATATATAGATATGCAAAAACAAATAATAAAAAAGTTTATGTAACGATAAATACTGTTATTTATGATGCTCAAATTGATAGTGCTATAAAGTTATTAAAACAAATTCAATTAATTGGAAGTGATGGAATAATTGTACAAGATTTAGGTATTGCAAAAATTATTAAAGAATATTTTTTTACTCTTCCTTTGCATGGTAGTACCCAATTAGCTGTTCATTCAGTTCAAGGGGTAAAAGAAATGCAAGAGTTAGGATTTTCTAGAGTTGTTTTATCGAGAGAATTAAGTGTAAAAGAAATAGAAAATATTAGAAATAAATGTAAAGATGTTGAATTAAAAGTCTTTATTCATGGTGCATTATGCTATGGTTTTTCTGGTTTATGTATGGCTAGTAGAATTATCACAAATAGAAGTGCAAATGCTGGAGCTTGTGCTCAAATTTGTAGAACTTGGTTTTCCTATAATAATAAAAAAGGTTATTTCTTTTCTATGAAAGATTTAGATTCAAATAAAATAGTAAAAGAATTAGAAAAAATTGGTATTGATAGTCTAAAAGTAGAGGGGAGAATGAAGTCTCCTTCCTATGTTTCTGCTGTTACAAAATATTATAGAGCAATTATTGATAATAAACCTTATGAAGATCTATTAGAGAATGTAAAAACAACTTTTAGTAGAAATAATTCTATGGGTTGGCTTAAAAATTATAGTGAAGAAAAAACTAGTTTAATAGATAATTCATATGCTTCTCATAAAGGTATTTGCTGTGCAAAAGTAATAGAAAAAAAGAGCATACGAAATAATAATTATGCTTTGATTAAACTAAAAACTCCATTAGCAATTCATGATGGATTAATGTTTCTAAATAAAAATAAAAGCGTTGATAATGCAATTAAATTTAGTGTTAAATCCATGATAAATAAATCTGGAAAAGAAATTAAAAGAGCAAAATCTAATGATTTAATATACCTTTTACTATTAAAACAGGAAAATGAAATTCAAGTTGATGATAATCTCTTTTTAATAAAAAAGCATGATCAAGATGAAAAATTAATAAATACTGATAGATTACCATTATCTAAAATTTATTCTAGTGCTCAATTCATAATTAATAATGATTCAATAAAAATAGAAGCTAATTTATCATTTATTGGGAAAATCATAGTTGAAAAGCAACTTCTAATTGAAAAAGCGGATAAAGCTTTTGATTATAAAAATAAAATTGAGAAAATTTTTAAACAATCACAAAATAGTAATTATGAGATTAATTCTATTGAATTAGTTAATAATACTGAGTTTGATATTGATAATATATTTTTACCATTATCAGAAATAAAAGAAATAAGAAGATCTTTCTATACTATAGTCGAGGAGAAAGTTGCTGCTTATATAGAAAAGCCAATTGACTTTAAAGAATATAATTTTGATGGAGGAATCAAGAATCTTCCAAACAGATCAGAAATCCAAATAAATGAATTACCATTTTATGAAGAAGTTCCAACAAGAATAGAACAATTAATAAATTATGAAGGAATTTATTATATTCCTTTACCTCCAGTGTTTTTTAATGAGGGAAAACAAATTTCAAACTTGCAAGAATTAGTAAAAAAATTAAAAAATAACAATTTGATTGATAAAGTTTATTTTGGTTTGAACAATATTGCACATATTAAATGGGTAGAATCATTAAATGTAAAAGTATTTGTAGATATTTATTTATATTTAGCTAATAGATTTTCTGCTCAAATGATGCTTGATTCAGATTTAAATTTAGTTGGAGCTTATTTGTTTTTGGAAACTATAAAAGGGGATGTTTCTCAGTGGCCTTTTATTCCTTCAAAAGTAAATCAAGATTTTGTTCCTCCTTTATTTATATCAAGGACAAATTTTTCATATGATAGCCTTAATAGTAAAAAAGAAGAAGGGAAGTATTATATTAGTCAGAGAGATAAAGAGTATAAGGTAATATCGAATAATGAATTAACTTATTTGATAAAAAGAAACTAGGAGGAATAACCCTCCTAGCACTTAGACATTTTTTATATTTTCTCTCTTTGATCTTTCAAGTAAATATCTCAAGGTATTCAATGAAAGACTCCTTAGATTAATATACTATTTTTTATTCTTCTAACAAACCGTATTCTCTTACAAAAGCTTCAGCGTTTTGGATTGAACCACCTGCAGCTCCTTTTACGATGTTGTTAACCATAAGAGCAAAACCAATTTTATTGCCCTTTTTGCGTAATCTACCAGTATAAACAACCATACCTCTAGGATTGCCCCAGAATGCATATTTTGGTTGTGGGAAAGTTTGTTCACTGCTAAATACTACAGGTTGAGCTGGAGTAGAAGGTAGATCTGTTACAACTTTGAAATCATCCCATGCTTTAATTATATCTTCTTCATTTACATCGTCATCACATTCGATCCATACAGTTTCTAAGTGACCGAACATGACAGGAACTCTAACTGTGAAAGCATAAACTTCAGGGTCAATTGAAAGAATCTTTTTAATTTCTTTTTCAATTTTTGCTTCTTCACCGTTGATAAAAGGAATACAGTTATCAGTAATATCTAATGAAGATAAACCTGGATAACCCGCACCACTAACACTTTGGTATGAATTAATATGAATTGTATTTATATTGAATTTTCTTAATGGAGCCAAAGCCATAGCAAGACCTGTAGTTACACAGTTTGCATTAGTTACACAGAAACCTGTGTTAGGATAACCTTGATCTCTAATTAAGTCTAATTGTTCTAAGTTAGTTTCAGGAATTAAAATTGGAACATTTGAATCATATCTCATTGCAGCTGCATTTGAGAATACATAGAAACCATGAGCTCTTAATTGAGGTTCTGCTTCTCTAGCAACTGTTGCTGGTAAAGCTGAAAAAACAATTTGAACATTAGCTTCTTTCATAGAATCAAAGTTAAATTCTTGCATTTTAATATCTTTAATTGAACTAGGCATCTCAAGTGGAAGAATCCAATGAGTTGTTTGTGAATAAGCTAATCCAACTCTAGAAGCGGAAGCCGTAGCATAAGCTACATTGAACCAAGGATGATCAGCAAGCATCCACATAAATACCTGACCTACAGCACCAGTTGCGCCAATTACAGCTACATTAATCTTTTTTTCCATATCATTTCCTTATCGGGTATTATCCCTGTATTTTTATCGATTTTTTAATACATTATATTTTTTTAGTTAAAAAATCAATACATTTAAAAGAAAAATGTTAACAAATTTACAAAATGTTATTATATAAACATAAAAGTTTATTATATTAAACGCTAGAGATAAATTTTAAAAACAAAATTGCTTATTTAATAGGTAACTAACTAGTATGTAAAATATAGTAAATCAATTGTTTTAAAGCAATTGAATAAAGGTATTTAGTTAATAATAAAAATTTATAGTTCTTTTTTTGTGAAAACATCAAATTTGAAAAATTAAAGTAATAATATTAACATTTTAGGATATTAAACAAAAAAAATACTCTATTTTAATTTTTAATAGAGTATTTTATAACTTTTTTTATTTTATTTTGAAAAATTTTCCCCAATTTTTTTTAATTCGTTTATAGTGTTTTCATCAGGTTCTAGATTAGAAATTATACTATCATAAGCTAATTTAACTTTATTTGATGTACAAATTTCTTCCCAATTTTGCATCCATTGTCCGTCACCCCAATCATATGATCCAAATAAAAAGACCTGTTGGTCTTTTAGTTTTGGTAACAATTCATCAAAAAAAGGTTGAAATTCATTTTCCTCTAGAATCTCATCACCCATAGCAGGGCAACCAAGTGCTATAGCCTGATAACCTGCAATTGTTTGAGCATCAGTGTTACCAACTTCAAATATATCGCAATTATCACCAGCCCCATCTTTTATAGCTTTTGCCATTTCTTCAGTATTACCTGTCATTGACCAATAAACTACTACTGACTTCATATTTAATCTCCTTTAAAAAAAATAGAATTTAGTTAGTTGTGTATAACAATAAGATATATTAATATCAATAGGCATAAAAGTCAAGTTTTATAACGGGGTTACTAATTAAATCTTTGTAATATAAAAAAATATGGTGACTATCTTATAATAGTCACCATACAACAGGGAAAAATAATGGAGTGACAAATTAATAATACTAAATAAAAATAACATCTGTAAGTAGTTATTTGTTAGCAATATGTAACTTATGTTTGTATATTAGAACCATTTATTAGTTTTGTCAATAGTCTTTTTTTTTAATTAATTATTTTTTGTAATATTATTTAAAAGCATTAATTCATTTTTTTTATCTTCATTTATATTTTTCATTAATATAAGTAAATGAAGGTGTTTTGATTGCTCATCAAATTTATAAATAAATTTTAATTTTCCCCATTGATAGCCTTCAAAACGGTTTGTAATTGATCTATATCTTATTTCAATTTTATAATCCTGAGGTAAAATGCCATTTAGAGCATAATTTAAATTATCATTTTTAAATTGAAATAATTGTTGTACATAATCATGATGAATAATTTTATCATTTAAAAAATCTAGATTGCAGGTTTTATTATTTTCATAGAAGTCTTTGGGTTCTTTAGGCGAATACATGAATATTGGTTTATTTTCTAATAAGTCATATTCAGCTAAAAATTCAAATTCTGAAATTATTAATTTAATTAAGTCTTGATATTTGTTAAATTTACTAAATAAATGTTTTTGATTCTCAATACTTATAATTGTACAAAGGGCTTTGATTGGCATTTTATTATTAAATAATGTATAGCTTAATATTTGGAACCAACCAATTTTATTGTTTTTTAGATTTATTCTACCATTCCAAATATTTTTATGAGTTTTTAATGAGCTATTATAAAAATCCAAAAAGCTTTTTACATCGTCCTTATAGATAACATTTTTTTCTATTAATGAATTTGGTAGATCCTGTACATACTTATTTACAAATTTAATTTGAGTGTTTTCAAATACAGTAGTTTCAAATTTATTATTAACAAGATCAATAACAACAAATTTAGATTTTATTGTATTTTTATTATAATTCCCATTATTTAAGTTTGCTAAATTATTGTTGTTTAAGTATTTTAATTCTTCAACGATAGAATAAGTATATGTAGCTTCTTCATTTGATTTTGAAATCGATATGTTTTCTTTTATCCAAACTGAATTACCCTTTTTATTTATTAGTCGATAAACAAGATACTTTTTGGGACGATTAGTCTTTAATTTATTGTATGTTTTTAATACATACTCAATATCTTCTTTATGTATTAACTTAGTAAAATCTCTTTTTGTATATTTTATAATTTCTTTTTTTGTATATTTCAACAATTTGCAAAAATCTAAACTAATATCTTCAATGGTCAATTTATCATCTAATAAATTTCTATGTGTACCAGAAATACTAATTTTTTCAATATCTTTTGTGTTTTTTAGATTCTCGATTTGTTTGTTTGCTACTTCAGAGCTTTCAGTAGGTCTTGCCATTATATAAAATTTTTCAACACCCTTTTGTTTGTTTTTGGTAACTATAGTAACAATCCAAATATACGAATTGTTGCGTTTTACTCTAAAATTACAGGAGAAGGGCATACTTGTGTTAAAGTTTATAAATAGGGTTTGTTTAACCAAATGTAAATCTTCTTTATAAATATAATCAAATAAATTTTTAGATATAAAGTTTTTTTGCTCTTCTTCATTTAATTTAAATATTGAAGAAAATTGGTCATTAATTAGTTCTACACTCAAGAAATCTTTATTGATAAAATTAGCTACAATTAGGCCACCTTGAGAATGTTGAATTGTATAATTTGTTTGAAAATCTGGTTTATCAAGGTATTCAAATTTTATTGAATTAATTTTTCCTACATTTTTTTTATAGACTATTGTTGCATAAAGACTTATATGTAATTCAAGATTATTCGCTACATTAGATAATTTAAAAATATAATTTATGTTATAAACATTATCAGTTATTTTAAAGGTTGTATTTGATGTTTCTTTTAAAATAAAGCTTGAATTTATTAATGATATATCAACATAAAATATTGCTTTAACTTTTTCATGGTTAGTAATCACAGTCTTTTTATTAGGGCCGGTCCATGCTAATTCCTCTGATAAATATGTGAGTGATTTTTCTATATCTCTTTCGACATAAAAAGTATTACAAAAATTTTTTATTATTAATAGCGTATTGTCTTTTTTGTTAATCATTTTACGTTTCTCAAATTTTTTTAATAGTAGCATGCGAAAAGTAAATTTGTAAATCTTATTTTATTTCTATACTACTTATTATTATAAAGGGATTATTTGTGAGTTTGTTACAGACTAAATTATCTTTTTTCTATTTATTAGTGTTATATGTAAATTTTAATAAAATAACGGAGAAAAATTATGTCAATTAAAGTTAATCCAAATCGTTGTCCACAAAATCATCCTTGCCCAGCAGTTAGATTCTGTCCTACAGGTGCAATAATTCAAAAAGGTTTTGCTGCTCCAACAATTGATCAATCAAAGTGTGTTGATTGTGGTAGATGTTTAAGAGTTTGTGGTTATGGTTCTTTTTCTAGATAATATTTTAAATTTTCTTTTTTATTGACATGAAAATATGTTAATATAATTATATGGAAAAAAACGATATTATTTTAAGACTGCAAGAACTATATATCTATGATTTATATGGTTTTAAAAAAGAATTAAAACCATTAGCCTCATTATTATATATTGATGAGAAAATCAATTTTATGGCTACAGCAATCTTTGATGGAAAAAGAAGATTAGTTTGTATAACTGATTATAGAATAATAATTTTATTTATTCCTATTATTGGATCTGCTGAAAGCACTATAGTAAAAAGAAAAGCTGTTGTTGATTATCAAGCTAAAGAAAAATTCTTTACTTCTTGGTTTTCTTTTAATACAAAAGGGCAAAGCTTTCTTTTTAAGAATACTCAGAAAAGAATAATTGATTTATTTTTATGGGCAATGGAACAACCAATAAAACAATATGAAGAGTAAAATTATAAATCCCTTTGGAAGACCAAAGGGATTATATTTTTTATAAAATTATTATTATTTTATAATTGAATCTTCTTCTAACATGCCAAGTTTCTTAGCAACGAATGAAGTACAAGTTAAGTCACCAAATACGTTAAGAGCTGTTCTACCCATATCAAGGATAGCGTCAATTCCTAAGATTAATGCATAAGCACCAGCAATAGCTGTACCAGGTTCAATTGGCATTCTTACTTGTTGCATTACCATTGCTAACATAATAGCACCAGCACCAGGAACACCTGCTGTACCGATAGAAGCTAAAGTAGCAGTTAAAATAATAATTCCTAAATCACCAGCACCGAATAAACCGTGACCAACAGATAAAGCAATAAAGATTGAACATACACCTTGATAGATTGCTGTTCCGTCCATGTTTATTGTTGCACCTAAAGGAAGTGAGAAAGAATATACTTCTTTTTTAATACCTAATTCTTTAGCAGCTTCAATAGTTACAGGTAATGTACCACTTGAAGAACGTGTTACAAATGCAGTAACAAAAGGATTTCTTGCAGATTTCCAGAATGTTGATAATTTAATTTTTGCAAGTCTTAGAATACTTGTATATACTAATAAGATGTGTGCAATGTAACCTAAGAAACAAGCAACTGTTACAACAGCTAGAGATCCAGCAACAGCAGCCCCTTGTTTTGCAAATACACCACAAATTAATGCAAATACACCAATTGGAGCATATTCCATGATTCCTTTTACCATTCTAAGCATTACTTCTGCAAAACCATCAAAGAAATCAAACATAATTCCACCAACTCTATTTAATCTTTCATCGTCAGAAATCCTTAAATATGAAAGACCAATTCCGAATAGAATTGCAAAGAAGATGATTTGTAAGATAGATCCAGAATTTAATGCAGAGAAAATGTTCTTTGGAATAATTCCAGCTAATGTATTCCAGATTGAAACATCAGCCGTTTTACCAGCAGCTTCAGCAGCCATAGTAGCAGCAATTTGTGCATTAGGTTGGAAAATTAATCCCATAATTAAACCAATAGCAACAGCGATAGCAGAAGTTAATAGATAAACTCCAACAACTCTAATACCAACTTTTCCAAGATTAGCTGGAGAAACTGAAGCAGATCCAACTATTAATGTTGATAAAACAATAGGGATTAAAATCATTTTTAATAGTCTAACAAATATATCCCCAAGTAATTGTAGCCAACCAGGAATACTTGTGATTCCATTTGCTGCTAAGATGATACCAACTACTGCACCTAAAACTAAACCAATTAAGATTCTGTACAATAGATTGAAATTAAAATACCAACCGAATAGCCTGTTCTTTTTAACAGGAGCTTCTTTTGCCATAAAAACCCTCCATAAATAAATATTTACTTACTAACAATTACAAATAGTAACACACGATTATTAAAATTTGCAATTTTTTTTGTTTGATTTTAGCAGAGTGTAAAATTTTAATATAGCAATTAAAAATTTTTTTCATTACTTTTTTTAAGGCTTAATTTCGTTTAAATCTGATATGATATTGTTTATTTCCTTGATATTTGCATTTTAAAGTAATAGAGGGTATTTAATCTTGTATTTGTTCATTCATTTTAAGAATTCTTTAACAAATAATATCCCGTTAAATAGAGATAAATCACCTTTTTTAACATTATTAATAATTAAAAAATCTTTCATATGAATAGCACAAATTTTTTTTGTGGTGTTTTCTAAAAAAAGGTATCAAATAATTTAACTTGTGTTTCTTTTTTTTGATAATCTTCATTTTTTATATTATTTATTGTTGGAATACAGTTCACAGTGGCATAAATAAACTTTAGATTATCAGAATTAAATCTATTTAGCATTTGATCAATGATTTCAAAATTATTGATTTTATGTCATGCAACTAGTTCAATTGTAATTTCCTATCTATTGTACTAATTAACTTTAGATTAGCTTCTTGTTTTTATCGTTTATTAAAAGTCTATATTTAATAATAGTGTTTTTTATATCATTAATTAAATATCTACCATTTTACTTGATAGCTTTCTGTTAGTAAAATTTTCTCTATTAATTAGTTCAAAGAGTTCTTTTTCTTGGTGTTCATTGCTTTTGGTAATAAAATAGGTTAGTTGTTCTGTACCTTTAGTTGGATCGTAATATTGTTCAAATTCTTTTTTACTGATTGTGTAGGTATTAAAAATCTTTCCACTTTTTACCAATTGTGCAGCAGTTCTTGCTTGTTGATAGATTGTCCAAACTCTTTTTAATTTATCACAAGTTCCTCCAATACCACAGAAAATCCAAATAGCTGAATCATTTAATAAATTTTTATTAGCTAAAATGAGTTTTTTTTCAACTTTTTTTTTATACTCTTTTTCATCATTTGTGAAAGGCAATAAAAGGGCATAAGCTCTTTCATCAGGGGAGAAGAAATATTATCTATTGTTATTTCACTCTCATTTGAATTTATTAATTGGGATAGTGAATAATTAATAGTTTCATTTTCATTTGCTTTTAAATTTAAAATGGGGTAATTATCTTTGTTTAAAATTACAATTTCACTTCCATTTTGTAAAAGAGATGAAAATTTATTTTTAATTTTATCTAAACTAATAGAGAACACTATTGTTGCAGGCATCTTTTTGTATGATATTTTATTCATATTAACGGCATAATAAAATTCTTCATTAATAAAATTTGTTAATTTATCTACATCATAAAATGAATAGATTATTGAATCATCTTTTAGAGTTTGTTCCCATTCTTCTTGATACCCGTCTGGATAGCTTTGAATCCCATTATAAAATAGAGAAGAGGAGTTAAATCTGTTGTTTGATAAAACATAATTAGTATTCCAAAGATAAGCAAAAAAATGTTTTATAGGTAAATCTCCAGCTGTATAAATATTGGTGGATAAATTATTTTTGACTTTCATTGCTGAGTAATAAAAATTATTAACATTACTATCTTCAAATTGAGTTAGTCTATAAAAAGCAGATGATTGAGCTAAATCATTACAATATGTGTTAATTAAATTGATATCAGCATCAACTATTGAGACTGACTTTTGAAAGAGTTTTCCCTCTTGATTACAAAATTCTTTTTTAATATTGCTTAAAGAGCTTGAGAGTTTCCAAATAAATAAGGTTTGCATTAATACAAAAATGATACTATTTATCAATTTAGCAATTTCCTTAATTTATTAGATTATTATAATCAAACAATAAGTATCATAACATATTAGTAGAGTAAATAAAGGTTGATTTGATTAAAAAAAAATCCTTACTTGATTAAAGTAAGGATTGAAATTCGAGAGCGACGGGGATCGAACCCGCGATCTTCGGCGTGACAGGCCGACGCGATAACCATCTTCGCTACGCCCCCAAAGGACAAGTGATAAACTATATAATTTATCATTTCTTGTCAATAGGAAATATAAAAAAACTTAATTAATTTATATTTTTATTTCTTAACGCTTAGTAATCTTAAGGCATTTAATATAGCTAAAAAGGTTACTCCTACATCAGCAAAAACTGCAGCCCACATATTAGCAATTCCTAAAGCTCCTAGGACCATAACTAAAAATTTAACTCCAATTGCAAAGAAGGCATTTTCTTTAACAATTCGCATAGTTTTTTTTGCTAAAGTTATAACTGAAGCTAAATTGTTAATTTCTTCACCCATTATTACAACATCACTAGCTTCAATTGCAGCGTCACTTCCCATAGCACCCATAGAAATTCCAACATTACTCATAGCTAAAGCTGGTGCATCATTTATTCCATCACCTATATAAGCTACAGAATTATTATTTTTTATAATAATTTCTAATTCTTTTACTTTTTCTTCTGGTAATAAGTTTGATTTAAATCCGCTTAACCCTAATTTGCTTGATACTTTTTGAGCATTATTATAGTTATCTCCACTAAGCATTAATAAATTGTTGATTTTAAGTTTTTTAAGTTCCTCTATAGCATGTTTACTATTTTTCTTTATTTCGTCCCCAATTGCGATAAGACCTTTAAATTCATTATCAACTGCGATGTAAATAAATGTATTAGTTTCATCTAAGTCTTTATATGTTTTTATTTCTATATTTTTATCACTTAAAAGTTCTTTTTTACCAACTAATATAGTTTTATTATTTACCTTAGCTTTTAGGCCTTTACCAGCAATTTCTTCTAAGTCTTTTGCCTTATAATCTTCTTGATAATTTTTTATTTTTTCATATTCTTTTACAAGAGATTTAGCTATTGGATGGTTTGATAATTTTTCAACACTAGCTACATAGTTTAATAATTCAGATCTTTCGATATTATTCAACTTAATATCATTAATTTTAAATTTACCTTTTGTAAGCGTTCCTGTTTTATCAAATACAATAGTATCAATAGTTGCAAGTCTTTCAAGATATACACTACCTTTAACTAAAATACCTTTTTTGGAAATTGCTCCGATACCACTAAAATAAGATAGGGGAATGGAAACTACAAAAGCACAAGGGCAAGATACGACTAAGAACATTAAGGCTCTATATATCCAAGTAGAATATGGAAGTCCTGTATTTAACAAAGGTGGAATAGTTGCTAATAGTAAAGCTGAATATACAACTATTGGAGTATAATACTTTGCAAATTTTTTAATGAAAACTTCATTCTTTGATTTCTTTTCTGTAGCTGATTCAACCAATTGTAAAATTCTAGATAAGGTTGAGTCTTTATAAACTTTTGTGACTCTAATATTTAGAGGAGAAGATATATTTAAACTACCACTTAATACTTTTGCATTAGGACTAACATCCAAAGGAAGGGCTTCACCAGTTAGAGGCGATACATCTAAAGAAGAATTTCCATCAATTACTATTCCATCTAGAGGAATTCTTTCCCCTGGTTTTACCAAAATAATTTCATCAATTGATATTCTCTCTGGTTCTGTATCAATGATTTCATTTTTTTTAATTAAATGTGCTACTTCACTTTTTAGTTTTAATAGGCTTTTAATTGATTTCTTTGATTTATCAACAGCATAATGTTCAAAAGCTTCACCAATTTGGAAAAATAGTATTACCGCAACGCCTTCGCTTGAACTTCCAATTATAAAAGCACCAATTGATGCAATAGCCATTAAGAATGTTTCATCCATAAACTCTCGTTTTATGATGTTTTTAATTGCTTTGAAAATAATATCATAACTTATTATAATATAAGAAATTAACATTATATATAATTTATAATTTTTCAAAATTGTTAATGCTAGAATAAATAGTATAAAAGAAATTATAATTCTTTTTACTCTTGTGTTAAACATGCTTTCCCTTCTTTTATATATGAATAGATATTCATATATAAGTGTAAAAAATATATAAGCTAAGTTACTGATGCTTACACTCTGACTATATATGAATATTAGTTCATATGTCAAGACGGTTATTCAACATTTTTATGATTAATATGTTCAATAGCAATTGAGATAATTTTCTCTACGTGATCATCGTCAAACGAATAAAAAACATTCTTTCCTATTTTCTTTGCCTTTACTACTTTTGCTTCTTTCAATATTTTCAATTGATGCGATATTGCTGATTGTTCCATTTCTAATGCTTTTGTTAAATCGTTAACACATAACGGCCCATTAGCAAGTTCCAAAATAATTTTCATTCTTGTTGTGTCCCCTAGCACTTTAAAAAATAAGCAACAAGAATCAAAGTCCGTTTTTACTAAATTTTTCTCGATCATTTGTTTTCCCTTTTATATAATATTTATTGTACTATTAATAATTATTGACTGTCTAGTAATTTATAATTTGTACAAAGTAATTAAAAATTTGTTCAATTAGAATAATTGGTTTGACCGGGCAAATATTAATTGATAAACTATACTCAACTGTATAGTAATATATTTAGGAGTGTACTATGAAACCAACATTAGTTGTTTTAGCTGCTGGTATGGGATCCCGTTATGGTGGGGTTAAACAAATTGATTCAGTAGGTAAGAATGGTGAAACCTTATTAGATTTTGGCGTTTATGATGCATTACAAGCAGGTTTTAAAAAAGTTGTATTTATCATAAGAAAAGATATTGAAAAAGATTTTAAAGAAAGAATATTTGATAGAGTAAGCAGAAATATGGAAGCTGAATATGTTTTTCAATCTTTAGATTCTTTATTAACTGATAAACAAAAAGCTTTAAGCAAAGATAGAAAAAAGCCTTGGGGTACCATCCACGCTATTTTGTGTGCAAGAGATGTTATTAATGAACCTTTTTGTGTAATTAATAGCGATGATTATTATGGAAGAGAAGCTTTTGAAATAATTGCCAGGCATTTATCTTCTTTAGAAGAAGGTAGTAAAGAACATGCTATGGTAGGTTATGTATTAAAAAATACTATGAGTAAATCTGGTAGTGTTTCTAGAGCTGTTTGTACTGTTAGTGATGATTATCTAGTAAGTATGAAAGAAAATACTAAAATTGAGTATGTTGGAGATACTATTATTAGTCATCTTGATGGCAAAGATATTGAAATGAAAGGAGACGAATGGGTTTCAATGAATTTCTTTGGTTTCGCTCCTTCAGCTTTTGAAGTATTTGATAAATTCTGGGATGATTTTATTAGTAAAAATATTGAAAGTGAAAAGTCAGAAAGTTATTTACCTGAAGGCGCAAGTGAAATAGTAAAAACTAATCAAGGTAAATTAAAGTTCTACACTACAAATGAAAAATGGTTTGGTATGACATATAGTGAAGATAGGGCTAATGTAAAGCAAGAATTAGCTAAAAAAATTGAAGAAGGCTACTATCCTCAAAAACTTTGGGAAAAATAGTATAATACTTTTTAGATACTCTCCTAAATTTAGGAGAGTTTTTTTATATGTGCTTAGATCTCCAAGCTGCAGTTGCAATAGGAGTAAAGCCCTCTCCCATAACCTGGTATGCATCATGAACAATTACAAAAGCATCTTTATCAATTTTATGAATTAGATTAATAAATTTCCCTGTTTTATTGTTAGAAATTACTGTCATTAATACAGGTCTTTCTTTATCTGTATATAACCCTTTACCTTCTAGAATTGTTCCCCCATGATTTAATTCTTCAAGAACAACTTTTTTGATTTCTTCTTTCTTATCAGAAATTATATAAATAGTTTTAGAGCTATAGCTTCCAAATCCTAATAATACTTTATCAATTCCAACACTTGTAATATATATCGTTATAATTGCATACATAGCGGCTTCAATTCCAAATATGAAAATACTACAACTTACGATTATTGCATCGATTATAAACATTGCATTTCCAAGTGTTAAACAAGTAAAGCGAGCAATTATTTGAGCAAGAATATCTGTGCCCCCTGTATTTGCTCCACTTTTCATAACAAAACCTAGCCCAGAACCAAATAAAATTCCTCCAAAAATGGCAGATAAAAGGTAAGAAACGTGATAATCATAATTAATAATTCCATTGTTTCCAATAAAATGGGAGAGAAGAATTGTAAAACCAGAGTATAAAAAAGTTCCAACTAAAGATTTTAATCCATATTCTTTACCAAAAATTAAAAGTCCTAGAATGAATAAAGGTAAGCTTAAAATAAATATGGTAATACCTAAATCAAAATTTAGTGTATGATATAAAATAATGGCTATACCTGTTACCCCGCCATTTGCTATTTGTGCAGGGTTTGCAAATAAAACTACTCCAAGAGCAGTTAGAAAAGTTCCAATTATTATGTAGAAATACTCGAGAATTTTATACTGAATAGGCTCTTTTTCCATATTTTACTCCTTTAAACTTTTTTTCTTAAAGATAAATCCTTGTTTTTCATGATTTCGATTAAGCTATCAATATTATCAGAAATTGCTAAACAATCTAAAATATCTTTTTTCATGAACCCTTTTTCTTGGGCTTGGATTAAAAAGTCATATAATGGGGTATAGAAATTATCAATATTTAATAAACCAATAGGTTTTGTGTGTATATTTAATTGTAACCAAGTAAAGGTTTCAAAGAATTCTTCAAAAGTCCCAATGCCTCCTGGCATTGCAATAAAAGCATCACTTCTATTATACATTTCTTTTTTTCTTGCGTGCATATCTTCTTTAATGATTCTCTCTGTTTCAACTACTTTGTTACAGACTTGAGGTAAGTTTAATCTTTTGGGTAAAACTCCAATAACTTTTGCCCCTTTTTCATAGGCACTAGAGGCAACTAATCCCATTAATCCTATATTGCCTCCACCATAGACTAAAGTCATATTGTTATCTGCAATATAATTTCCTACTTTTATAGCACCATCACTATATATTTGTTTTTTACCGGTAGAAGAACCACAAAACACTGCTAAGTTATTAATTTTATTCATATAAATTAACATACATCATTAACTAATTATGTGGCAAGTTATTTTTATGTTAATTAAAAGTTTACTGTTTTGTCATAAATTGGTTTTTTTATGTATTTGTTATTTATGAATTTGATTTTTGCAGAAAAAGTATTATGATATGTATATACTCGAAATTGGGAAAATTGATTTATTATGTTAAAATGTAGCAATTAGTGCTATAATATAACTATAAAAAACAATTTAGTTGTTAGTTTTTTTAAATTGTGTATTATTTAATTAAACGACCTATAAAAGAATTATAAGGAGATAAGGGGATAGTATCCCTGCAAAACTATTATGAAAAAAAGATTTATTACATTATTAGCTTTATTAGTATTATTACCTGTTATGGTTTTTGCAACTGACGTGGTTATTACTTGGGAATGGATGCTTGATGACCCTCAAATTACAGGTTTTAGATACCAATTAAATGGTGAAGATCCAGAAAATTGGGTTGTTGTTGATGCTAACACTACTTCTTGTGCTATTCAAAATTTAGATGGTTCAAAAGAATATACACTATATTTACAACAAACATATGATGGAGTTAATTGGTCACCAAGTGCTTCTTCAACTGCAATGCCATTATTTGCTGAAGAAACAACAGAAGTTGCTCAAGCTCCTACAATTGTAGAGCCAACTCCAGAAGTAGTTGCTAGTGAACCAAAAGCTGAAGAAGTAAAGGTCCCAGTTAAAGAAGAAACTGTTGTAGCTCAAAAAGCTGTAAAGACAAAAGTACCTTATTATACTAGTGTTTCATTAAGAGGTTCTGGTGTTTATACTTTAACTGAAATAGATAGTGGCACAACAACTTATGATCAATATAATGCAAGTGTTGGAATTGGACTTGGGTTTAATAACATCTTAGCTTTCTCAAAAGTTGGATTTGGTTTAAATATCGATACTGATTTCTTAGTAGTTCCAACTTCAGGAAATGCAAGGGCTGCATTAAAGAGTTTCTTCCTGGACACTAGCTTGTCTGATTATAGCTTACGAGTAACAGTAGCTCCTGAAATGGAATTAAACTTTAATAGAGTTGTTGTTGATATTGCTCCATTTGTAGATGCTACAATTGTTAATTACCCATATATCGGTGGTTTAGACTTTACTGCAGATTTTGCAAACTATTTCTTAATTGGTTATGGTGCTCAATTAGGTTTAGGAGTAAAAGTTAATGATCATATCCAAATTGCTGCTGATGCTAAGTTTAGAAAATTTGGTGGTATGAGTGATTGGAATAACCTAAATAAGTGGGGAGTTGAAGTAACACCTAATATTAAATTAATGTTTTAATTAAAATATTTTAATATAAAATGGGTCAGTTACTGCTGACCCATTTATTATTTAGTGATTATTGTAAAACTTAATATACAATACCTTGCCAAAGTTGAATGGTATTTGTATTATTTAATAAATTTATTGTATAACAAGGAGATGGAGGAAAAACCTCCAAGTAGAAAAATAATGAAAAAAGGCCGCATGCAACGGTGCATCGACTATATTAGATTTAATTATGATTCAGAAGGTTTTGAACTTTCTGATGACGATGAGGCTGATATATTAGCAGTTTTAGATGAAGATAAGACTGCCGATAGTTTGATTGAGAAATATATTATTGATAATTCTTTAATTAATCAAAATTATGTTGCTAGTGATAAAGATTTTTCTTGTTACGAAAACACAATCTGTTTCTTTAATTTCTTTGATATTAAAGATAGACATAAATTAAGAGAAGTTGCTATTTATATAACTTCTATTAGAACTGCTGAAATGATGGTTAATAAAATTGATGGACCATTCGATTTAGAAAGACTAAAAGAAATTCATTCGTCTTTATTTAGTGATATTTATCCTTCAGCAGGTTCACTAAGGACAAAAACTGCTGCAAAAAGAACAGAGTTTTGTCGGCCTGAATACATTGTTAGTTCTGCTAAAGAAATCTTTGAAAGATTACAAAAAGAAAGATATTTAAGAGGCTTAGATAGAGAATCATTTATTAATGATTTGGCATATTACATGGGAGAAGTGGAAGCCCTACATCCTTTTAGACAAGGCAATGCCTTAGCTGCTAGATTGTTCTTTTGGGATTTAATCTATTTAGCTGGCTATATAGTAGATTGGGCTAGAATAGATTCCGATAGATTATTAGAAGCTGATATTTGTGCTATTGATGGTGATTATCAACCACTAATTGATGTTCTTGAAGAAGTCGTTTATAAAAAATAAAAATCAAACAAATCTTATTAATTTAGGATTTGTTTTTTTATAATTTGATTAATTAAATTTTTTTTATATAATATAGAAAGATTAACAAAAGGGGTATATTTATGAACAGTTTTAATTATTACACTCCAACAAAAGTGATTTTTAAAGAAAATGGGGAAAAAGATATTGCTAAAGAATTGCAACCTTTTAACCCTAACAAAGTATTGATTCATTATGGTGGTCAAAGTGCTATAAAATCAGGATTAATTGATAGAGTTAAATCTTATTTAGATGAGGCAAATATTTCTTATGTGTTATTAGGCGGGGTAGTTGCTAATCCTCTATTGTCTAAAGTTAATGAAGGAATTGCTCTCTGTAAAAGAGAAGGTGTTGATTTTATTTTAGCTGTGGGTGGTGGGAGTGTAATTGACTCTTCAAAAGCTATAGCCATTGGTTTATTTAATGGTGGTAATGTTTGGGACTTTTTTGAAGGAAAAAGAAAAGTTGAAGGAGCTTTTAGAGTAGCTTCAATTTTAACAATTGCTGCTGCTGGTTCTGAAATGAGTAGTGGTTGTGTAATAACTAAAGATGAAGGCCTTTTAAAGAGATCTTGTAAACATCCAGATGTTGCTTGTAGATTTTCAATTATGAATCCTTTATTAACTTTAACACTTCCAAATTATCAAACCTTTAGTGGAATTGTAGATATTTTAATGCACACTATGGAGAGATATCTTAATACAGATGGAGATCAAAATTTAGATATTACAGATGAAATTGCTGAAGGATTAATGAGAGCTGTAATTAAGAATGCAAAAATTCTAAAAGAAGATCCTCAAAATGTTCAAGCTAGATGGAATATTATGTGGGCAAGTAGTTTATCTCATAATGGGTTAACTGGTTGTGGTACAAATTCTGGAGAATGGGCTGTTCACAAAATTGAGCATGAATTAGGTGGAATGTATAATGTTGCTCATGGAGCAGGGTTGAGTGCTGTATTTAGTGCTTGGGCTTTATATGTTTTTGATAAAATTGAAGATAGATTAGAAAAGTTTGCAATCAAAGTTTGGAATGTTGAAGCTAAAGCTACTCCAAAAGAAACGGCTTTAGCAGGTCTTGAAAAACTAAGAGAATTTTATAGAAGTATTGATATGCCAACAAATTTAAAAGAATTAGGCTTGAATCCAAATGATAAAGAAATTGAAGAATTAAGTATTAAAGCTACAAATTTTGGTGGTAGATTAATAGGGACTACAATTGGTCTTGATAAAGATGATTTAATTAAAATCTATAATATGGCAAAATAATCATTATATTTATTTATAAAAAATAGCTGATGCTATAGAATTTTTTAGCATCAGCTTTATTAATTGTTTTAATATGAACCTTTTATATTAATATAGATTATTTAAAATCCTTATGCTCCGTGAAGAAAAGTGTAATGGCATCAATTGTATCTTGTATATGATTTTCCATAATCTTTTCTGCTAAATCTTTATCATGAGTTTTTAAAGCCTCTAATAATTGTTTATGAAATCTTAATCCATTGGCTGATCCCATTATGGATACTATTTGTTCCATTGTTTCACTTAGATATGTTTGCATAGACTCATAAGTTTTAATTATAAAAGGATTTTTTGTAGCAGTCCCAAGTAAAACATGGAATTGAAAATCTGTTTTAGAAAATTCTTCAGTATTTCTTGCAGATGTTACCATATGCTTGTAGATTTCTTCTAATTCGATGATTTCGTTTTTATTAATTTTTTCTGCTGCAATTCCTGCAATTCCTTTTTCAAAAACTTTTCTTAATTCAATTACTGCAATTATGTCATCATTTGATGGTTTCTCTGATGTGAATGAATTAAAGTTTAAAGTTGAATTTGGATTAATTGAAATTATTTCAGTTCCTTTTCCTTTTATTGATTTTACAAATCCTCTAATTTCTAAAATCTGTATTGCTGCTCGTATTGTAATCCTGCTTACAGAGAATCTCTCACATAAATTTATTTCCGAAGGAAGTAAAGAACCAATTTGCCAGATTCCGGATAAAATTTCTTTTTCGAGAGTATGTGATATGACAACTTTTAAAGGTTCTTTTTTTTTCATAGGCGCCTCATTGTATATTATTTATAACAAATCTTTGTTAAATATGATTATAATAATCAAAAAAATATAAGATAATCAATTGCTTATCGTGCAATTCTTAATATTGTTTATTTATTCTATATAAACCTATTATAATATATATTTATAAAAAATGGAAGATTGTTTAATTTAAAATTTAAAGTTCAATTATATAAAAATTTGTTATATAAAATCAAAATATTCTATAATCAATAGATAATTATTTATTGATATTTGTTTTACAAAATATTACAAATATGTAAAATATTTTACATAATTTGCTATGTAAAAGATATCATATTATAATATGTTATTGAAATAAATATAATAGATATTTAAAAATAATATTTTTTGTTGACAGCTATAGTATACAATGCTACGATAAACTCAATTAAACAAAAGGAGTTTATATATGAAAAGGAAAAAATTAGTTCTTCCATTGATTATGTTAACATTGATTTTATCTCTATTTGTAAGCTGTGAAAAAAAAGCTGACGCAAAACCTGTTTCAGGAGAAATTGAATCAAATTTAACTACACAAAATGTTGAAACAAAAGAGGCTGTTGCTAATGCAGTATCAATCAAAGAAAATGATAGCACTACTAATGCAGAAAAAGTAATTAGATTTGCATATTATGATAATGCAACTTGGCCTGATATTTCTAAATCCCCTCTGCCTGAACATGCTTATGCTTTAGTCTTTAAAAGTATGGTTGAATCTTTATCTAATGGTAAAATCGCCGTTGAATTATATCCAGGTAATGCTTTAGGTGATACAAAAGCTACAATGGAAATGGCGATGACAGGTAGTATTGAGATGGTAACATGTACTGGAACGGCTTCAGCCTTGATGCCTGAGTTACAGTGTATTTTCCTCCCTTATGTGTTTAAAGGAGATGAAGTAGCCTGGGATTTCTTTGATAATAGTGATTTATGGAAGGATATGTGCTTAGAATTTGAAGATATTAGTGGCTTAAAAATGTTATCGGTAGGGCAAAATGGTACAAGACATTTTACAAATAATGTTAGACCTATTCATACTCCAGAAGATATGAAAGGCATTAAATTTAGAGTTATGCAAAGCCCTATTTATGTAAAAATGGTTGAAGCAATGGGTGCTAGTGCAACCCCATTAGCCTCAGGTGAAATTTATACAGCTTGTCAAACAGGTGTTGTTGACGGTCAGGAAAATCCAATTTGGAATATTGCCGCAAATAAATGGTATGAAGTTCAAAAATATATAACATTAGATGGACATACTTGGAGTGAAAATTTTGTAATGATGAATAGTGATTTTTATAACAGTTTGTCTGAAGATGAACAACATATTATAGCTGTTTCAGCTTATCATGCACAACAAGCAGACAGAGCTGCAGAAGACTTAGCTTCAAGAGTTTTGGATTTTGATACCGTTAATTCTGCTATGGAAGTATATGTTCCTACTACAGCTGAATTAAACATGTTCAAAGATGCAGCTGCTCCAACATATGATTGGTTACGTGGTGAAATAGGTAATGAAATTGTAGATAAGTTCTTAAGTGAAGTTACTAAATCTGAAAAAAGATGTGGATATTAATCTACTGATGCTCAAATTTCTAGGGCATTAGATATTCTAATGCTCTGGGATTTTTTAAGCGGAGATCAATATGAAAATATTAAATATGATTAGTAAAAAAATCGCTCAAATTACCTCTGTAATCTCTGGACTATTATTAATTTGCGTATTCATTGTAATTTTTATTGGAATTGGTGGAAGAATTATTAGAAATAATCCTTCATGGACTGAAGAAATTGCTAGATGGGGATTAATTTCGATTGGTTTTTTAGGTGGAAGTGTTGCTGTATATAAAAAACAGCACGTAGGTGTCAATATTATTGTCACAAGACTTCCTTTAAATATTGCTAAAGTTGCAACTGTTATCGCATATTTAGCAGTAATATTTGTTTGTAGCTTTTGTTTGTATCATAGCTATTCTGCTGCAATAAGTGCTTATAGAATTAAAGGTGATATTATCCCTTTTTCAATGATGTATGTAAAACTTTTTTTGCCTCTTGGATTTGCTTGTATGATAGTTCATCTTTTAGCTGGATTATCTAATATTCTCAAGTGTCAAAATGTTAAAGAATTAACTATAGGTCAATAGGTGGAAAAATGAGTATAATAATTTTAGTGTTTGTTGTTCTTCTCGTTATAGGCGTTCCAATAGCTTTTATTCTTGGTGGTGCTTCGTTGTATTACTTTTTATTTATTGGAAATATTCCTATGTCAATGATAGGACAAAAACTATATAGTGGTTTAGATAATTATGTATTGTTAGCAATTCCCTTCTTTATTCTTGCAGGGGAATTAATGAATAGATCTAAAATAACTGATAGCTTAATTGAATTTGCAAAAATTCTTGTTGGTAGAATTCCTGGAGCTTTAGCTCAAGTTAATATTGTTGCAAGTTTGTTTTTTGCAGGAATTACTGGTTGTGGTGTTGCAGATACAGTAGCATTAGGTTCTGTATTAATCCCTTCTATGGAAAAAGATGGATATACACCTGAGTATGCGGCTGCAGTAACTTGTGCTTCTTCTGTAATCGGTCCTATTATTCCTCCATCAGTTGTAATGATTATCTATTCAACATGTACCGGAGAATCTGTTGGGGCTTTATTTGCAGCAGGGTTTGTGCCAGGAATTGCAATTGCTTTAGCTCTTATGGCATTGTCCTTGTATTATGCAAAAAAATATAATCATCCTAGAAGAACAGAAAAAATAAAATTTAAAGAAACCTTTATAATATTAAAAAAATCTATTGTTGCTTTATTATGTCCAATAATTCTTGTAATTGGTATTTTTTCTGGATTCTTTACACCTACTGAAGCTGCTGCAATTGCTTGTTTATATGCAATTATTGCAGGACGATTTATTTTAAAAACTTTAACATATAAGGATATTTGGCAAAGTTTTATTATTGGTGCAGTTTCAGGTGCTGTTGTTTTATTTATAATTTCTATGGCTTCACTATTTGGTCAATTTTTGGCAATAGAAAGAGTACCAGAAATAATGGCTAAAACAATATTATCTATTACAAACAATAAGTTTGTCTTCTTATTGATGATGAATGTAATTTTATTAGTAGCCGGGATGTTATTAGATACTGGCGTTTCTGTATTATTGTTAGCACCAATATTATTACCAGTAGCAATTCAATTAGGAGTGGCTCCATTACATTTTGCTTTAGTAATGTTAGTTAACCTAAATATTGGATTAAGCACTCCACCAATGGGTGTTTGTTTATTTGCTGCAGCTCCAATTGCACATTTAGATTTTGAGAGAATTGCTAAAGCTGTTTTGCCTTTTATTTTTGTTGAATTAGTAGCTTTGTTACTACTTACATATATTCCAAATTTGATTTTATTTGTTCCACGTTTGTTGGGCTATATATATTAGAAGGAGAAAAAATGAAAGCATTATTTTATTTGGGACCAAAAAAGTTAGAAATGAGAGATATTCCTATTCCAGAGATAAATGATAGAGAATATTTAATAAAAATTGTTTCTTGTGGTATTTGTGGGTCCGATTTTGAAGGGTATTTAGGTAAAACAGGAAGAAGAACTCCTCCTATGATTATGGGACATGAATTTAGTGGAATTGTTGAAAAAGCCCCTAATATAAATGCTAAATTTCAAATTGGTCAAAAAGTAGTTGTTTTCCCAAAATTTTTTTGTGGAGAATGTGAATTTTGTAAAAAAGGATTAATTAATGTTTGTCCTAATGGTATTTGCATGGGCGTTTTAGATAATAATGGTGCAATGTGTGAATATGTTAATATTGAAGAAAAATATTTAATACCAATAGATGACCACTTGGATTTTAATATTGCCGCTATGGCAGAACCTTTAGCTGTTGCTTATAGAGCTGTAAGTAAAATTACTGATAAAGATTTAGATTCAAGTGAAAACTTTTTAGTAATTGGAGCAGGTACAATCGGATTATTAGCTATTGCAATATTAAATTATCGTGGTGCAAAAAATATTTTTGTTAGTGACACTATGGATTATAGATTAAATATTGCAAAAAAAATGGGTGCAACTTATACAATAAATCCTATTAAAGAAAATCTTATAGAAAATATAAAAGAAATTACGAATTCAAAAATGTGTGATTTTTCAATTGAAGCTGTTGGTATAACTCCAACTGCAAGTTCATCTCTTGATTGTTTAAAAATTGGAGGGACTGCCATTTGGATTGGAAATGCTCAAAAAATGATTGAAGTAAATATGCAAAAAATTGTTACTACTGAATTAACAATTAAGGGTAATTATGTATATAACTTTGATGATTTTAAAACTTGTGTAAATTTGCTTTTAAATAATTCAATTGATGTTTCTCCTGTTATTACGGATAAGTATAGTTTTAATGATTCAATAATAGCCTTTGAAGCTTTAGAAAATAATCCTAAGGGCGAAAAGATTAAAATAATTTTGGAGATGTAAAAATGAATCTAAAAGGTAAAGTCTTTTTGATCACTGGTGGTGCCGGTGGTTTGGGTTCCTATATGAGCATTAAATTAGTTAATTCTGGTGCAATTGTCTATGTTCTTGATTTAGATAAAGAGAAAGGAAATTCTCTTATAAATGAAAATAAAGAAAAAAACAACTTACATTTTATATATATGGATTTAACAAATGAAGATAGTTGGAAAAAGGTTATTAATCAAATTATAGAAAAAGAATGTAAAATTGATGTTTTAGTTAATAACGCTGGGATAAATATAAGAAAAGATATAGAAGATATTAGTTTAGATGAATGGAAATTAATGATGGATGTTAATGTTGGATCAGTTTTTCTAGGTACAAAATTTGTTTTGCCCATAATGAAAAAACAAAAAAATGGTTCAATTATTAATATGTCTTCTGTATGTGGTCTTGTTGGTCATAAATTTACTCCTGAGGCATATACAACAACAAAAGGTGCTGTAACTTTATTAACAAAATCTATTGCATCAAGATATGCAAAATTTGGAATTAGATGTAATTCAATACATCCAAGTACAGTAAATACACCTTTTATTGATGAACTTTTTAAAGATCCTGAGAAAAAAGCTCAGCGGTATGGAGAAGTTCCTTTGGGTAGGTTGTGTTCAAAAGATGATGTAGCAAATGCAGTTTTATATTTAGCGAGCGAAGAAGCTTCATTTATTAATGGATTAGCTCTTTGTGTAGATGGTGGAGTAACTTGTTATTAGAAATTGAGGAGGATAATAATGAACTCAGTAAATAAAGAAAAATATTTGAGAAAAATGGCAACTCAAATTCGTGCAAATATCATTGAAATGATACCCCCTGGTAAGGTTGGTCACCTTGGTGGTAGTTCATCAATTGCAGATGTTTTATCAGTTTTGTATTTTGAAAGGATGAAAAATTTAGATCCTAAAAATCCAAAAGATTCAAACAGAGATCGTCTTATATTTTCAAAAGGGCATGCAGTTTTAGCACAATATGCAGCACTAGTTGAATTGGGATATTTTGATAGAGAGGAATTACATAAAGTAAAAACTCTTAATGGAACTCTTCAAGGTCATCCTGATATAGATAAAACACCAGGTCTTGAAGCTGTTACAGGGTCCTTAGGTCAAGGCCTAAGTATATCTGGTGGTATGGCAATGGCATTGAAATTAGATAAGAATGATGCAAAAGTTTTTTGTGTTTGTGGCGATGGTGAATTATCGGAGGGACAAATATGGGAAGCTGCAATGAGCTGTGTAAATTATAAATTGGATAACTTATGCTTATTTGTTGATAAAAACTCTGTTCAAGCTTCAGGTACAACAAAAGAAGTTTTTCCCATTGAAAGAATTGCTGATAAATTTGAAGCTTTTGGTTGGAATGTCATAGAAATTGATGGCCATTCAATTAAAGAAATCAGAGAAGCTATTAAAAAAGCTGATAATACTAAAGGCCTTCCAACAGTGATTGTTGCAAAAACAATTAAAGCTAAAGGTTTTCCATTTGCTGAAGGAAAGTGCCAATATCATAATGCAGCGTTAACAGAAGAAGAATATCAAGAAAGTTTAAAATGTATTGAAAGAATGAGAGAGGAGATATAGCACAATGAAAACATCAAGTCTTAGAAAAGCTTATGGTGAAGCTTTAGTAGAAATTGGAAATTGTGAAAAAGTAGTTGCTTTAGAAGCTGATCTAGGAAAATCTACTATGAGTGTATATTTTCAAAATGAATATCCAGAAAGATATTTTCAAATGGGAATAGCTGAGCAAAATATGATTTCAACTGCTGCCGGCTTATCATTAGCTGGAAAAATTCCTTTTGCAAGTTCTTTTGCTGTTTTTTCATCAGGAAGGCCTTATGATCAGATTAGATCTTCAATAGCTATTCCTAATCTAAATGTAATGATATGTGGTTCTTCTGCTGGATTGTCTGATTTTGGAGATGGAAAAACGCATCAATCAATTGATGATATTGGAATAATGAGAGTACTCCCTCATATGAGTGTTTTATGTCCTGTCGATGCAATAGAGACAAAGCAGATGGTCCATGCAATGTTAAATCATAAAGGTCCAGTTTATTTAAGAGTCTGTAGAGCTGAGCTTCCAGAATTAACTGATCCTAATAAACCTTATATCTTTGGTCAAATGACAAAAATGAAAGAGGGTAAGGATGTTGTTATATTTGCATGTGGGACTATGGTTTCTCAAAGTTTAAAAGCATCAACAATTTTGGAAGAAAAAGGAATTAGTACAAGGGTTGTTAATTTATCCTCTATAAAACCTTTAAATTTGGAACAATTAAGAGAAAATATTAAAGGGGTGAAAGCTGTAATTACTGCAGAAGAGCATAATGTTTTTTGTGGTATGGGAAGTGCAGTTGCTGAAGCATTATGTGATTGTTCATTACCTATAGGTATGGTTGGAATAAATGATAGCTATGGTACTAGTGCTAAGAAATACGAAGAATTGCTTGAAAAATATCATTTGACTGAAAATGATATTGTTGAAAAAGTATTAAAAATTTTAAATAAATAGGAGAAATGATTATGAAAATTGGATTTGTTGGTTTAGGAATTATGGGAAAACCAATGGTTAAAAATTTATTAAAATCAGGTCATGAAGTTATTGTATTTGATATAATTGAAGAAAATATTGTTGAAGTAGAAAAAGCTGGTGCAATTAGAGGAAATAGTGCCGCAGATATCGCGGCTCAAGTACCATTGCTAATAACAATGCTTCCAAATTCTCCTCATGTTAAGGCTGTTGTTTTGGGTGAAAAAGGTGTATTAGAAGGTGCTGTACCTGGTTTAAAATATGTCGATATGTCTTCAATAGCGCCTTTAGCTAGTCAAGAAATTGAAAAAGCCTGTGCAAAAAAAGGGGTTAGAATGCTTGATGCACCAGTTTCTGGTGGTGAACCAAAAGCTATTGATGGTACTATGTCAATTATGTGCGGAGGAGAAAAAGCTTTATTTGATGAAGTAAAACCTATATTAGATATTCTTGGAGGATCTGCTGTTTTATGTGGAAATATAGGTGCTGGTAATACAACTAAACTTGCTAACCAAATTATTGTAGCAGGAAACATCGCTGTTTTAGCAGAAGCAATGACATTAGCAAAGAAGGCTGGTGTAGATCCTCAAACTGTTTTTGAAGCAATCAGAGGTGGTTTAGCAGGCTCTACTGTAATGAATGCAAAAGCTCCAATGATGATTGAATCAAATTTTAATCCAGGATTTAAAATTGATTTACATATTAAGGATTTAGCAAATGCAATTTCTACAGCTCATGGAATTGGAAGTCCTGTTCCTATTTCTGTTCAAGTACAAGAAATGTTCGAGAATTTACATTTTGATGGAAAAGGTCAACACGATCATAGTGGTCTAGCTGAGTATTATGAAAGAATCTCAGGAATAAAAATAGGCAAATAACATTAATTTACTTTGGACTTGTTACATTACTGTAACAAGTCCTTTAATTTAATCATATATAATAGATTTTTTAATTAATCTTTTAGTTTTGGCTATATTATTCTTTAGAGTGTTAGAATATTTTTTTTAACAACCTTTTTAGGGTTTTTTCTAACTTTAATAACTTGGCGTTCCCTAATTAAATAACATTGGTGAATTTTAGAGTTTCTTTCAAAATCTAAACCAATAGATTCATCAGTAATATCTTTTACATCATAATCTTGATAAATATAATTATCTAAAACAAATTTTCTATTATTGTTACTAAATATTAAAATACCATCTTTATCTAAGTGTCTCATACATAAGTGAATTAATCTCTTGTGATCTCTTTGGACATCGAAAGAATCTCTGCCTTTACCATTTGAGAAAGTTGGAGGGTCACAGAATATTAAATCAAATCTATCGTGAGTATTATATAAATAGCTCATACAATCTTCTTTGTAATAAAAATGATTCATGGTTTTAAAGTTGTTTAATTCCATGTTTTTAATTGCCCAATCAAGATATGTTGAGGAAGAATCAACAGATACAGTTGATAGAGCTCCTCCCATAGCAGCTTGAACTGTTGCAGTAGCAGTATAACAGAATAGATTTAAGAATCTTCTATCTTTAGATAATTCTTTTAATTTCTTTCTAATAGGTCTATGGTCTAAGAAAATTCCTGTATCAAGATAATCATTAAAGTTTACAAGATACTTTGCATCATTTTCATTAATGATAATAAAGTGACTTTTGCTATTTAATTTTTTATATTGATTATTTCCTTTTTGTTTTAATCTTGTTTTTACAAAGATGTTATCAATATCGATATTAGTTGCTCTTTCGGTTGCAAGAATTAATTCTTCTAAACGTTTTTCAGCAGCTTCTTCTTCGATACTATTTGGGGCAGCATATTCGCTTAATACAATATATTTATTAGCATATAAATCAATTGCAGCATTATATTCAGGCATATCTGCATCATAAATTCTGTAGTTTGTTACATTTTCTTCTTCCATTAATGGTGTGATTTTTTCTAGATTTTTAATTAATCTATTATATGCCATTTGGGCACCATCACTTAATGGTATTGATAATCTTTCTTTTTTTCTTTCTTCAGCTTTTTTAATAAATTCTAATCTTTCTTCTTCACTAAATACATAGTAATGAGCGATTTGACAAGGGATGCTTCCGTTCATAACAGAGTTTGTTCTATTTGGTTTCATATTAACAAAACCTAAAAGTTCTTTTTCTCCACAAACTATTGTTACATTCCATCCACCAAATAATTCATTTAAAGTTTTACCGATTTTAGAATATAAAACTTCTATATCTGTTTCATCTAATCTAACACCATAAGGTGGGTCAGTGATTATATACCCATTATCAGTAGGGATATCTTCTTTTGTAATTTGAGTAAAATCTTTAACTTCAAAAACAATTCTATCAGCAACACCAGCTGCTTTAGCATTTCTCTTTGCAACTTCAACTGCTTTAGGATCAATATCCCAACCATAGAATTTAAAATCTCTTTTGCTGCCTTCTTCCTCTTCTTTTATTGCTTGATTAATAACTTTTTGCCAAATTTCATCATCATGAATTGGCAGTTTTAAGAAATCATATCTTTCGCTATCAATTAAACCTGGAGCAACTTTACTAGCCCAAAGAGCTGCTTCAATTAAAATAGTACCAGCCCCACAGAAAGGATCTAATAGAGTTGGAATTTCTTCTACATTTTCATCTTCTAAGACTCTTCTAAATTCACTTCTTTTTATGACTGTAGCAGCTAAAGTTTCTCTCATTGATGCATCAATGAAAGCTAGGCGATAACCTCTTTTATGAAGTTTTCTACCTGAGAAGTCAACAAAATAAATTACATTGTCATTCCTTATATGTATATGGAAAGATACATCTGGATTATCTTTTTCAACATTAGGTCTTTCTCCATCAAAATTGTTTTTGATTCTATCTACGATAGCATCTTTTAATCTGATAGCAGCAAAGTGACCATTTTTTAGCCATTTACAATGTTTAACTGTTTGTGTGATTGAAAAAGTTTTTTCAGGAGTAACCCAATTTTCCCATGGGATTTCCATTGCACTTTGATATAATTCATCAGCATTAATTACATCATCATCTTGATATAATGCTAATAAAAGACGAGAAGCAACTCTTGTATATAAAGTAAACTTGTAAGCTACTTCTAAGTCACATTCAAATTCAACACCACCGTTTGTTACGTTGGTTTCTTCAACTCCTAGATTATGAATTTCATGTTCTAAGATATCTTGTTGGTTTGCTGCGCACGTTGCAAAAAAAACCATTTTTTCTCCTTACCTCTGATTCCCCAGAGATTAATAATATATATTTACTTACTTATCGATTTGTAAGTATATTATTTAATTAAACCTTTGATTTCATTTTCACTGAACTCATAATGACTATTACAGTTAAAACAAGTTAATACAAGTGGAAATGTACTTTCATTTAATATAGCAACTTTTTCATTTTCTGGTAATCCCATTAAATGCTTTGAAAAGTTTTCTCTTGAACAAGGACAAGAAAAGCCCACTGTTTCATGAGCCAAATGTTCTGCACTTGGAAAGTTAGCTATAATGTATTCTTTAGGACTAGTGTTTTTAGTTATGTTTTTTGAAAGAGATGGAAGTTTATTTGCTAATATTTCCATTTTTTCTAAATCCTCATCTTCACAGCCAGGTAAAGCTTGAATGAAAAGTCCACCAGCTCCAATGATTCTTCCTTCTTTATCAAAATCAATTGATAAATTAAATAGAGAAGGAGTTTGTTCACTTTCTATAAAATAAGAAGCTAAATCTTGTGCTAAATTTCCACTCTTTAGCATAACTTGTCCAGTGAATGGAGTTTTATTACCTTCAATGAGTTTTGTAACTGTTAAAAATCCAGGTCCATATAAATCACTAGTATCAAGACTAGTTAATTCTTTTGTTAATTCAATAGGATTATTTTTTAAATAACCTCTTACTGCACCACAAGCCCAAGCTTCAGTGTAAATGCCTCCAACAGGACCACCACATTCAACTGTAAGTTGAACTCTATCATTACCTTTTACAGTTGCAGATAAAAGTGCACTTGCAATATAAGCTTGTCCAAGAACTAGAGATTCTATTACTCCAAGTTCATGATTAGCTCTCATTTGGTTTAATAAATGAGTTGTGCTAATAATTGTTGCTCTAAATTTATTATCTTCTAATAAGAACACTTCTCTTGCATCTTCATCAAGATTATTTAGATGTTCTAATAGTTGTGAATCTGTTATTTGTTTTTTTATCATAGCGAAAGAAAGATTAGGATAAAAGTCTTATTTTTTCAAGATAATTAATATCTATATGATTTAAAAAATGGTAAAATATGCCATTAAATTATGAATAGTACTAATTTTTGTTGGCGATTGCCCACAATTTTAGTATTATTTAAGCAAATATGTAGTTGGCATGGACTTTGCATACATCTAATTGACAATTCTTTTATAAAATTGTAAGGTTAGTTACTCTTATAACTAAGTAAGCAACTTTATAGTGTTATATTTTTTTGTGTAAAGAGAAGAGAAAAAAATGGAAAAAAGAAAAGTAGTTTTAATTACAGGTTCAGCTACAGCATTAGCAAGAGAAATTGCTTTTGTATTAGCAAAAGATTACAGAATTATAATTCATTATAATAGTAATCAAAAAAAGGCTTTAGAAATTCAAAGTGAGCTTGGTCTCGATAATTGTAAAATTATTCAAGCGGACTTTACTAAAGTTGATGTTAATGACTTTTTTTCTGCTGCATTAAATCTTTTCAATCAAATAGACGTTATAATTAATGCTGCTTCAATTTTTAATAAAATCAAAACAGAAGATATAACTAAAGAAATACTTGAAAAGTATAATGATATTCATTCTGTATTTCCTCTATTATTATCAATAGAATTTTATAAATATCTTAAATTAAATAATAAATTAGGATGTGTAGTAAATATAAGCGATTCTCAACTAGATAGACCTACTGATAGTAGAATCCCTTATTATTTAGCAAAAAATGCATTGTCTTTTCAAACAAAATTATTGTCTAATAGTTTAGCCCCTATAGTGAGAGTTAATGAAATAGCTCCAGGCTTTACTTTAGCAAAAGAATACGAGGAGAAATATTTTAAAAAAATTGATGATGTATTACCTTATGGGATTACTAAATCCCAAGAAATAATTGATGCAATTAATTATTTTATTAATAGTGAACAAGTAAGTGGACAATGTTTAAAGGTCGATAGTGGTCTTTCAATATTGCCTACTAAACTAATATAGATAGGAGGCCAAGATTTCTTGGTTATATAAATGAAAAGAAAAAGACTTATTTTATTAGGTTTAATTGCTTTTACATCTTTTAGTTTATTAAGTGCAACTTCTCTTAATAACTTAGTAAATGAGGCAGTTAATAACAGCGACCAAATAACAAATTTGAAGTTAAATAAAGATTATACAATGTTATCAATTGAAGGTAGTGAATTGGATGCAAAAACAAAAGTTAATGTCTCCTCAAATTTTTCAACACCTAAATCTGGTATTTATCTACTTGATAGTGGCTCTTCAAATTTAGTTAGTGTAATTATTCCTGGCGATTATATTCCAACTTCAACTGACCAAGTAAGTGATACTACTACTATTACTTTAAATGGTGGATTGAAATATAATACAAGTGCTAATGGTACTGATGGGGATCCAACTTTAGATGCAAAAACTACTTTAGGTTTGTCTCATAACTTTTTAATAGGAGATTATACAAATAATCAAAAAGATTTGAATAATCAAATTACTTTATTAAAAGCAAATCAAACTTACGAAAATGGTGTAGTAGATTTTAAGCAAAATGTTTATACCTACGTTAAAAACATTTTAGCTAATGAAAAATCAAAAGCAGATATTGAGAAAAAGATTACAGATCACGAAAAAATAATAAACGATAGTTTAAAGCTAAATCAAATAAGTAAAGATTCTATTGCTTACAAACAATATGATTTAGCTCTAAAAGCTTATCAAGATTCTCTTGAAACCTTAGAAACTCAACATCAAGCATTACTTGAAAACTTTAAAGAATATACTGGTATTGATTATAAAGATGTTGATGATATAAGAATGCCTAATTTAGAAATTACCTCTTCTAGTGATGATAGTTTATCTGTTCAACTTGCAAAATTAAATGTAAGAGTAAAACAAGATACTATTGACCAAGTTGAAAGAGAAAAGACTCAAAGTTATATAAATTTAACTACTCAAGTAGATAAACCTTATGCCACTTATAGTCCAGCTGATGCAACTTTTGCTAGAGAAAATAATGATATAGCTTTAGCAGCACAAGCAACTTATGGTGCTGATAATTTTACTCTTAATGCTGGAACAAATTTAGATATAGATTTTGGAACTTCAGTTACACCATCTTTCCAAGTTGGTGGAACCTGGACAAATGATACAACAACTGAAAGTGATATAATCGATAATAAGTTAAATGAAAATGCATTGATCAGTGCACAGCTTGCACAAAATGCAACAATCCAAAGTGTAGAATTAACAAAATTAAGTCTTAAATCACAAGTAACAAATTGGAATGCTCAATATAAACAGCTTGAGAATAACATTCAATTTAATAAAGATAATTTAGAATTAAAGAAACAAATGTTAGACTTAGGTTTAGCAACAAAGAGTGAAATTGAAGATATCGAATTTGATTTATCACAATTAAATTACGATAAACTAACCTTACTAATCGATGGATTAACCATCGAACTTGATATTGAACAAATGAATTTATAGGGGGCTTGAAATGGCTGATTTATACAAAGACGACGACAGCGTTGAAAATAAAATTAATGTAGAAGTTGAAGAAGATACTGAAACTCAAGTAAGAAAAGAAATCAAGAAAAAACTTAGAAGAAAAAAGATAAAAAAAACAATCATTTGGTTGATAATATTAGCACTTTTAATTAGTGGTTATTATTTTTATTCTTTCTATAAAACAAATGGTAGATTGCCTTGGCAAGAAGAAGTTGTGCAAACTTCTACAGAAGATTTATATACTGAATCTTTAGTAACTGAAGAAATAAGTCATCCTATTGTAAATATTAGTGGTTCATTAAGTGCTTATGATTTACAAGATGTTGTTCTTAGAACAAGTGGTGCTATTACAGCTGTAAACTTTGAAGAAGGAGATGCTGTTAAAAAAGGTGATATTTTAGCAACTGTTGATGATACTGATCAACAATATATAATTGCAAAATTACAAAGTGATTTAGAAATTGCAAAATTAAATGGTAATGCTAGTACAGTAAAATTGTTAGAACTTCAATTAAAAAATGCTCAAAACAATCTAGAATATACTAAAGCAATCGCAAACTTTGATGGTGTTGTAGCCTTTCAAGGTTGGAAAACAGGGGATTATAATAATTTAAGTTCTACAACTTCAAATATGATCATTGCAGATTTAAGTAAATTTAAATCTACAGTAGAAATTGATGAAATGGATATAAATAATATTGAAGTTGGACAAAAAGCTATTTTAACATTTGACTCTCTTCCTGGTGTTGAAGCAGAAGCTGTAGTTACAAAAATTCCAATGCTAGGTAGATATAATTCTCAAGGCTTTGGTGTAATGGATGTTGAAATTACTATTAATAATCCACCAGAAGGTTTAAGAACTGGATTCACATTTAATGGAACAATTGAAAGTGGAAAAGAAATTAATAGATTAATTATTGATCAAGCTACTATTAGACAAAGTGGTGATGATACTGTTGTAACAAAGAAATTGGATGATGGTAGCCTAAAAGATGTTGTAGTTAAAATTAAGTATTTAGGTGAATCTAAGTGTCAAGTATTATCTGGTGATATAGCAGCAGGCGATACTTTAGTAATTAAGAAAGCAAAGACATTCCAACAAGAAATGCAAGCAGAAATGGGAATATAGGAAAAAAATAATGGCTAAAAATGTAATTCATCTTGAGAATGTAAAAAGATATTACCTAGTCGGCGACTTCTTTGTAAAAGCTCTGGATGGTGTTTCTCTCGATATTCAAAAAGGCGAATTTACTGCAATAATGGGACCTTCCGGAAGTGGTAAATCAACTATGATGAATTTAATTGGTTGTCTTGATACAGCAACCAGTGGAAATATATATATCGATGGAGAAAATACTGCAGGCTTAAACGAAACAGAATTAGCTTATATTAGGAATCAAAAAGTAGGTTTTATTTTCCAACAATTTAATTTGCTTGGAAAAGAAAGTGCCCTAAGAAATGTAGAAACGCCACTTTTATACTCTGGAATAAAACCTAGGGAAAGAAAAAGACGAGCTATGCAAGCTCTTGAGAAAGTTGGACTAAAAGATAGAATGTACCACCGTCCGAATGAATTATCAGGTGGACAAAAACAAAGAGTAGCTATTGCAAGAGCTATTGTAAGTAATCCTGCAATTTTGTTAGCTGATGAACCTACTGGGGCATTGGATTCAAAAACAGGTAATCAGATAATGGAATTATTTGAAAACCTAAACTCTGAAGGGCGAACTGTAGTTTTTGTAACCCATGATAGGGATTTAGGTAATCGTTGTAAGAGACAAGTCCATATTAGAGATGGAAAAATAGAGAGATAGAATATTATGTTTTGGGAAAATATTAAATTAGCTCTATCAGCTATGAAAGCTAGTAAGATGAGGACAGCGCTATCTCTATTGGGTATTGTAATCGGTGTTGGTGCTGTAGTTGCAATATTAAATTTAGGAGATAGTGCTCAAGCAAATATTACTAAAAGTTTGAATGCAGGTGGAACAGATATAATTTCAATTTGGACACAACCTAATGAGAGAACTCAGGATGTTTTTAGAAGTGAGTTTGCTCAAACTTTGAAAAACAGCGTTGAAGGAATAGATGAAGTAATTCCTCAAATGATGAATAATGGCAATATTAGGGCAAATAAAAAGAGTATAAATGCAAGAATAATTGGAACAGAATCATTATATTTTGATGCACAAAATTTAGAATTTGAAAGAGGTTCTTCATATAGTGTTACTCAAAATATTGATCACAAAGAAGTTGTTGTCCTCGGTAATGGTATTGCAAAAGAACTCTTTCCTGTAGAAAATCCAATAGGACAAAGAGTAAACTTTATATTACAATCAGGGACTGTAAAAAGCTATGAAGTAGTAGGTGTTTTAGCCGCTAAAGAACAATCTTATACTATGAGTTTTGATAATTCAGTGTTTATTCCTTTTAATACATTTACTACAAAATTAGTAAATAATGATGTTGTATCTAGTTATGTTGTTAAAACTAATAAAAATTTTGATACAATAAAAGTAAGTGATAAATTAAATGAATTCTTAGATACTTCTGTTGGTAATGATAGTTATTCAAGTTTCTCTCCCGCAATGATAGCTACCATGGCTAATGAAGTAACTTCAACATTAAGTTTATTCTTAGCTGCAATTGCTGGTATTTCCTTATTAGTAGGTGGTATTGGTATAATGAATATTATGTTAGTTTCTGTAGCTGAGAGAACTAAAGAAATTGGAATCAGAAAAGCTTTAGGAGCATCTCCTTCAGTTATAAGAGGACAATTTATTGTCGAAGCTGTAACTCTAACATTGATTGGTGGTTTTCTAGGTATATTATTTGGAAGTTTAATTAGTTATGCAGTAACTAATGTAGCTGGTTGGGAATTAGCACTTTCCTATAATTCTTTTATAGTAGCAGTTGGCTTTAGTATGTTTGTTGGTGTATTCTTTGGTTGGTACCCAGCAATGACAGCCTCTAGATTAGATCCTATAGAAGCATTAAACTACGAATAAGATTTACTATTAGGAACAGTGATGAAAATAAAAAGATTTAATAATTCTTTTATAAACGGCAAGGAACACTTATTTGTTATAAGTGGCCTTGCTGTCGCATATGTATTGATTATAATTTTCGTTTTATCCTTATTTAATGCTTTTCAAGATAGAGAATATCTAAGGCTACAAATGGAAGCGGAACAAGCTTTTAACAGTGTTTTCTATTATTTAAAAGACGATCCAATCAAAGCAAATGATGAATTACAAAGTAAAGGAATTATTGGAGTTGGTGTTTATTCATATACAGGTAAACAAGTTTTATCCTTAGGTGATGTTCCTAAAATCTTACCACAAACAACAGTAGATAATTTTAGTAGTTGGGGTTCTTCAGAAACCAATGGAGGAACTGCAACTTATAATTATGATAATGATACTATTGAATATATTAGATTTATCAATAGATTAACAGTATTGTGGGATGTTATAGATCCCACCTTGGTTAAACTCTCAGATTTTAAAGCTCCAACAGTAAGTTTCCCAGATGTATTGTATATAGTACTAGAGGGTAAAGCTTATAATGAAATCCAAAAAAATCTAAGGATTATGTTGTTTGTAGCTTTATCTTTGATAACTGTTTTATTTATATTCATATTTAGAATTTATTATAATAATAGAAAATATCGAATCAAATTAGATAGTCAAAGAAACTTAGTAAACTTAGGGCAAGCGGCTAGGACTCTTACTCACGAAATAAAGAATCCATTGAGTTCAATTAATATTCAGTTAGCAATTCTTAGAGTAAAAGTAGATCCATCCTATAAGACAAACCTTGAAGTAATTCAATCTGAAGTAGATCGAATAAAAATATTAACTGATAAAGTTAGTGAATTCTTGCATAATCCTAGCGGAATTCCAAGTGAATTTGAACTTGTAGACTTTGTTAAAGATATAATATCAAAATTCCCAAATAAAATTGAATTATATTCATATTCAGAGTTTTATGTTAAAATGGATAAATTAAGAGCTCGAAGTGTATTCGAGAATTTAATTAAAAATGCTGTTGAGAGTGGAAAAAATCCTCAAGTTGAGGTTATAATAAAGAAGGGTAGTAAAGCTCGTACAGTTGAGATTGATATAAATGATAGAGGGGAAGGCTTGCCTGAAGGAGTAAAGGATAAAATTTATGATCCTTTCTTTACCACAAAGACTTCAGGAAGTGGAATTGGTTTATCAATCAGTCGTCAATTTGTTCGTGCAAGAGGTGGAAATCTTAATTTATATCCTAGAGAAGGTGGTGGAACAGTTGCTCAAGTTGTTTTACCATTAGCGCCCTCACATACTCATAGGAGCCGTTGATGAGAGTTTTGATAGTAGATGATGAAGTAAACATTAGAACATCTTTAAGCCAGTTTTTTAGTGTTTGCGATATAGATAGTGAATTAGCTGAAAATGGATTAGTAGCTCAAAGGCTACTTTTTTCTGATTCTTTTGATGCTATGGTTGTAGATTTAAAAATGCCAGGAATGGATGGTCTAGAACTAATAAAATGGATGAGAGATGAAGGCTATGATATTCCAGTAATTATGGTTAGTGCACACGGAGAAATATCTGATGCAGTATCTGCTTTAAAAGGTGGAGCAGCTGATTATATTGTTAAGCCATTTAATCCAGAAGAATTAGTCGATAAAATTAAGAAAATGGTTGAGGCTAATAAAGTAAAACAACTAGTGGCTGAAGATGTATTTGAAGATTCTTCTTTTATCGGACAATCTCAACAAATGCTTGATATTAAAAAGACAATAACTAGATGTGCAAAAACTAGATCTAATGTTTTAATCACTGGAGAAAGTGGCACAGGTAAAGGTGTTGTTGCTAAAGAAATTCATAGACAAAGTTTTGGTGATGATGGACCATTCCAATCAATTAATATTGGGGGTGTTCCTGCTACATTGATTGAAAGTGAATTATTTGGTCATGAAAAAGGTGCTTTTACAGGTGCTGTAAATAAGAAAATGGGGCTTTTTGAAGTCGCAAATGGTGGTACTTTATTTTTAGATGAATTAGGTGATTTACCACTAGATTTACAAGTTAAGTTATTAACAGTAATCAATGATAGACAAGTTCAAAGATTAGGTGATACTCAAAAAAGAGATATCAATGTAAGAATCATTGCTGCAACAAATAAAAATCTTGAACAAATGGTTAATGATGGAACATTTAGAGAAGATTTATATTTTAGATTGAATGTTTTAAGAATCAAATTACCTCCACTTAGAGAAAGAAGAGATGATATCCCATTATTAGCTGCAGGAATTTTGAAACGTCTAAAGAAAGAAATGGGTAATGAATTAATAACAGGATTTACTCCAAATGCTATCGAAAAACTCAAAAGTGGTCAGTATTATGGTAATGTTAGAGAATTAGAAAATGTTATTGAAAGAGCTATATTATTCTGTGATGATATTTTAATCCATGAAGACGATATAAACTTAGACGATAATGTTAAAATAACTAAGATTCAAATCAATGAACCTGCAATTAACAAGAGTCTAGAGGTCAAATCACTAAAAGAAGTTGAAAGAGAGAAAATTATTGAATCTCTTTTAAGATGGGCTGGTAATAAAACAAAAGCGGCTCAAGAACTTGGTATAAGTCGACGAACTTTACTTAATAAAATCAGTGAATATGATATAGACGAATATAAGAAAACTAAATAGAAAGAGAAGGCAAAATTGCCTTCTTTTATATATAAAAAAATCGATAAATAAATACCTAAACCCCTTTAATAAATAAGATTAATCTGTTATGGTTTCTTTAGATAAAAAATTACTTATTGGGAGTCAGAACAATGGCAATGATAATCGGTGGACCAAGTAGATATGTACAACAAAAGAATGCATTAAATGATTTAGGAACTTTTGGTAAAACTTTAGGTGATAACTTATTAGTATTAATTACTGAAAGCGGCAAAAAAAGATTAGGTACTATTATCGAAGATGGTGCTAAAGATGTTAAAGATGTAACAATTAACTTTACTTATTTTAACGGTGAATGCTCTAGAGAAGAAATCAAAAGAGTAGAAGACGAGGCAAAAAAATTAGGAGCAAATGTAATTGTTGGTATTGGTGGTGGTAAAACTTTAGACACTGCTAAAGCTACAGCTTATTATTCAAAACTACCAGTAATTATTTGTCCAACTATTGCAAGTAGTGATGCACCATGTTCAGCACTTTCTGTAATATATTCAAACGAAGGTGTTTTTGAAGAATATTTATTCTTAAGTGAAAATCCTAATATGGTATTAATGGATACAACTATTATTGCTAAAGCTCCTTCTAGATTAATTGTAGCTGGTATGGGTGATGCACTAGCAACATATTTCGAAGCAAGAGCTTGTACAGCATCAAATGCAATTAACTGTTTAAATGGAACAGGTTCCTTAACTTCAAATGCTTTAGGTGAATTATGTTATAAAACATTATTAGCTGATGGTTATAAAGCAAAAGTAGCTGCAGACAATAAAGTTTGTACTAAAGCAGTAGAAAATGTAATTGAAGCAAATACATACCTTTCTGGTGTAGGTTTTGAATCAGGTGGTATTGCAGCAGCTCATGCAATTCATAATGGTTTCACAGCTATTGAAGAAACTCATAGTATGTACCATGGTGAAAAAGTTGCTTTCGGTACTTTATCTCAATTAGTATTAGAAAATTCTACAATAGAAGAAATAAATACAGTATTAGAGTTCTGTACTAGTGTAGGTCTTCCTACAACTTTAGCTGAATTAGGAATTAAAGAAGTTAAAGAAGAAGAAATCATGAAAGTAGCAACTTTGGCTTGTGCTGAAGGTGATACTATGGGTAATATGCCTTTTAAAGTAACACCTAATGATGTTTATGCAGCTATTTTAACTGCCAACGAATTAGGAAAAGCTTATAAAAACTAAAATAAATTGAACGACTAACAAACCTAGGATACTCTCTAATAAGAGTATCCTTTTTTATTTAGTTGACCTGTTTAAGAAATAAATGTAATATTATTGTTGTTGTAATAATTCGTTATTCTATAAAGATTTATAATCAATTACTTATTGGGTAAAGATTTATTAGATAGAATAATCTAAGGAGAAGTAAAATGGCGTTACCACATTGGAATTTAGATGAAATATATAAAGCTCACAATAGTGAGGACTTTAACTTAGCAATAAAGACTTGCCAAGAAGATTGCACAAGAGTAAAAGCTTTAATTAAAGATAATTTTAGTATAGAGGAAGTAGTTAAAACCTGGGAAAAAGTTTTAGACACTTATGAAACTTTAGATGCTTTTACCTCTGTTTTACTCTCTGTAGAAACTAACAATAGTGATTATATGTATGCCTTAAATATGGTTTCTAAATTGGGATTAACTGTTAATCATTTAGAGGTTATAGTTATTAATTATCTTGCAGAAAATAAAACAGCAGTACTTGAATCTTGTGAGAATGAATTAAGTGAGTATTCATTTGTATTAAATGAATTATTAGAAAAACATAATCATATGAAGAGTGCTGAAGTTGAAGCTGTTGCAGCTGATTTAAATAGAAGTGGAACTGAAGCTTTTGAAAGACTACAAGAAGCCTTAACCAGTAGAACTATTATAGAATATAATGGTGAAGAAAAAACTGTAACAGAACTTAGAAATTTTGCTTTTGATAAAGACAGAAATGTTAGAAAGACTGCTTTTGATAAAGAAGTTCAATTATTGAGAAATCACGAAATAGCATATGCAGCTGCAATAAATGGAGTTAAGGGTGCTACAATATCCTTAGATGATTTACATCTTTATGATCCTTTAAATAGAAGTTTAACTCAATCAAGGATTAATGAGAAAATCATTGATGCTTTAATTTCAACTTTAGAAAAGAATCTTCCATTATTTAGAAAATATTTAAATAAGAAAGCTCAATTATTAAATTTAGATCATTTAGCTTTTTATGATATTTTTGCTCCGGTTGTAGATAATGTAAAAAGGTATGAATTTGAAGATGCTAAAGATTTTATATTAGATAAGTTTTATGGATTCTCCAAAGAAATGGGAGACTTTGCATCAAACGCTTTTAAAAATAATTGGATTGATGCTGAACCTAGAAAAAATAAAGTTGGTGGAGCTTATGATGTCGCTTTCCCAGATGCAGGAGTATCAAGAGTATTATGTAATTTTGATTATACATATAATGGGTTATCTACATTAGCTCATGAATTAGGTCATGCTTATCATGATAGTGTAGTTCTTCCTAAATCTCATTTACTTAGAACTTATCCAATGACTTTAGCTGAAACAGCTTCAATATTTAGTGAAACAATAGTATTACAAGGGGCTCTTGAAAAAGCCGATAATGAAGAGACAATTTCATTAATAGAGACTTTCCTTCAAGATACAACTCAAGTATGTGTAGATATTTTATGTAGATTCTATTTTGAAAGAGAAGTATTTAATAGAAGAAGAGAAAGTGAATTAAGTAGTGAAGAACTCTGTGAAATAATGGTGGATTCTCAAAAGAAAACATATGGTACATTAAGTGAATATCATCCATATATGTGGGCCGTTAAAGGTCATTATTACAGTAGCCAATTCTCTTTCTATAATTATCCCTATGCTTTTGGTCAACTATTTGCTTTAGGTGTATTTGCTCAAAAAGAAAAACTAGGTGAAGCTTTTGCTCCAAAATATAGAAATATGCTTGAACATACAGGAAAAGATAGCGCTAAAAATGTCGCTGCCTTGTTAGATTGTGATATTGAAAGTGAAGAATTCTGGCAAAGTAGTATTGATATTGTTGCACAATATGTTGAGGATTTTATTGATGCAAGTAACAATTAGTAAAATGGCCCAAGGGGGAGAAGGGATTGCTTCTCTTGAAAGTGGAAGAACTGTATTTGTTGATGGTGCTTTAGTTGATGAAGTTGTGGAAATTGAAGTATATAGAGAAACAAAATCTTATGCTAAAGCTAAAATAACTAATATTATTAAAGCATCAAAAGATAGAGTAGAACCTTTTTGCCCTCACTATTTTGAATGTGGAGGTTGTAATCTCCAACATTTAAAATATGATAAACAAGTAAAACTAAAAGAAGAATTAGTATTTGATCATCTAAAGAGAATAGCTAAACTTGATTTATCAAAAATAAAAATATTACCAACTGAAACAGACAATGATACCTCTTATAGAAATAGAGTTAGATTTCATGCATCAATGGCAGATAAAAAAGTGGGCTTTTTAAAAAAGCAAAGTGATGAACTTTGTGAAATAGATAATTGTCCTTTACTAGTAGATTCAATAAATGAAGCAATTGATAATGGAGAAATATTAAAAGCTGCAAGAATGAATATGTTTAACAACAATACTAGGGGCCAATATATTCAAGTACCTGTATTTGCTGGTGATGATAAATTAAGTTTTTCAAATGATAGAGTTAAAATCACAATCAATGAACACCTTTTTAGTGTAAGTGCAAATGTATTCTTTCAATCTAATCCAAAGTTATTATCCAAGTTAGTAGATTATGTAGTTTCAAAAATTGATAGTGATTCAGTTATGGATTTATATAGTGGAGTTGGAACATTCTCTGCTTTTCTTCCTAAAAATACTATTGCTGTTGAAAAGCAAAGAGATTGTTTAACACTAAGTAAAATAAATGCTCCAAATGCAATTTCATATACTGGTGAAGTTGAAAAATGGGGAAAGAAAAATAAAGAGAGTGTTGATATAGTTGTAGTGGATCCTCCAAGAACAGGCTTATATGAAAGTGTTCCAAAGTTAATAAATAAGTTTGGTACTAAGAAGATAATTTATGTATCTTGTAATCCTGTAACTTTAGCAAGGGATATAAGAGAATTTGCTAAACTAGGCTATGAAGTAAAAGAGGTTAAAGTCTTTGATTTCTATCCTCATACTCATCATGTTGAGAGTGTTGTACTTCTTTCCAATAAAAATACAGATAAAATATTAATCTAAATTCGGAGCCAGAATAAGGGTAAAATATTCATTGATAAAATAGCAGATAAAGTTGAGACAATTAAAGATACTCTGAAGCCTTTGATAGTAATATAATCCATTATAACAAAAAGATTTATTCTTTTGATGAATAGAGTTAAAATATATTATGAGTTATATGGAGGATTATTATGAGTTATATGGAGGATTATTATGAGTTCAGATTTTAAAAAATCATGGGAAAGCCATTTCCATTATACTGTTATTTCTCCTCTACTTGAAAGCAGTAATAAAGCTATAATTCTCTTTACGTATCGTGATTTAAAGAATCAAAGTAGAGAAGTACAAGCTTTATGGCAGGAAAAAGAAGCTCAAAGTATTCTTAAAAAGCAGATTACGAGTGGTTATTGGAAATCCCCAACCAAGTCAGGGGATCCCGCTAATAAAAACTTAGACCAGTATCAAACTTTTAAGAACCTTGGCGTGCTGATTGAAAAATATGGATTTGATAAAACTCATCCTTCTATTCAAAATGCTGCAGAATATTTTTTTGCGGCTCAGACAGAAGAGGGTGATTTTCGAGGTATTTATGATAAGCAATATACTCCAAACTATACCGCAGCAATTACGGAATTGCTTATTAAAGCGGGGTATGCAGATGATAAACGCATAAAACGTGTCTTTGAGTGGCTTCTTAATACAAGACAGCAAGACGGAGGCTGGGCTCTTCCTTTTAGGACAAAGGGGTATAATATTGGTGTTACATATTCTCATCCAACTACAATTCAACCAGATGTTTCTAAACCGTTTTCGCATATGGTAACAGGAGTTGTTTTGCGTGCTTTTGCAGCTCACCCGCAATATAAATATTCTACTGAAGCTAAACAAGCTGGTTTACTGCTAATTAAAAATCTTTTTCATAAAGATAATTATGTTGACAGGGGGACTAGCAAGTATTGGAATCAATTTGTGTTTCCTTTCTCCTACACCGATTTAATATCAGCTTTAGATTCATTATCGTTGATAGGGTTTTCAGGTAAAGATTCTCAAATTGAAAAAGCTTTGGATTGGTTCATAGATAAGCAACAGCCATCAGGACTTTGGGACTTTAAAATTACTGGTGGGCGCGATAAAGCTTTTTTACAGTTATGGCTTGCTTTAGCGGTATGTCGAATTTTTAAAAGATTTTTTTAGCGTAAAATACTTATATATTGACTAACTAGTCTTTTGGTTCTATTATGACTATAAATACTAATTTAGTCAAAAAGAAGGATATGATAATGCCAAAAAGCTATACAGAGCAAGAAAGAACATATATAAATAATCGGTTAAAAGAAGAAGCCAAAAAATGTTTAGCTCAATTTGGTATTAAAAAAACTACTGTTGATGAGATTGTAAATCGTGTAAAAATTCCAAAAGGGACCTTTTATTTATTTTATAAATCTAAAGAATTATTATTATTTGAAGTAATTTTAGAGCAACATGACATAATAGAAAATGAATTATATAAAGCAATTGATAAAATAGATTCAAATAATTGTAATGAAGACCAGCTTACAAATCTTTTCTTTAGTTTTTTTGAAAAAGCGACTGAGTCTCCAATTTTTAAATTGCTTAATTCAGATGAAATAGAATTATTAGTTAGAAAATTACCACAAGAATTAATACAAGAGCATTTTAGTCATGATAGTTCAATGATTGAAAAGATTATGGGAACTTTACCTGTGAAAGCAGATATTAATGTGATGCATTTAGTGCTGCTTTTCGAGCTTTATATTTTTCAACTTTGCATAAAGATGAATTGGATAGCGCAACTTATGATGAATCTTTGCGCTTGTTGATTAGAGGCTTAGTCTTACAAATGCTATAAGAAATATTTAAACATATAAGTTTTTTATAATATTTTTTTGGTTTTTTTGACTATATATATAAATAATGTCAAATAGTTTTTAAGAGGAATAAAAATGATTAATGTTGAGAATTTATTTTTTAGTTATACTAATAAACCATTTATACAAAATATTAGTTTTTCTGTTAAGAAAGGCGAGATATTTGGGTTTTTAGGACCTTCAGGGGCAGGTAAGAGTACTTTGCAAAAAATATTAATTGGCATGCTTTTAACGTATAAAGGTTCAGTAAAAGTTAATGCTATTGAATGTAAAAATCGTAAAAATAATTTTTATGAGGATATTGGTGTTGATTTTGAATTTTCCACAATGTATGAAAAACTTACAGCTAGAGAAAATTTAGAATTTTTTTCATCCCTTTATAGTAAATCTAAGCCTCCAATTGATGAATTATTAAAAGAAGTAGGGTTAGAAAATGATGCTGATAAGCGTGTATCTGATTATTCAAAGGGGATGAAAGCTAGATTAAATTTTATTAAAGCTTTATTACATAATCCATCTTTACTTTGTCTTGATGAACCAACTAATGGTTTAGATCCAACAAATAGTAGAATGATGAAAGATATGATTTTAACTGAAAAGGCTAAGGGAAAAACGATATTGTTGACAACTCATAACATGCAAGATGCAACTGAATTATGTGATAGAGTGGCTTTTATAGTTAATGGAGAAATAAGAGCTCTAGATAGTCCTCATAATCTAATAATGTCAAAGGGAGCTGCTCAAGTTTCTTATTCGTGGATTGATAAAGAAGAAAAAACTGCAAGTTGTTTTCTTAATAATTTATCAAGTGATGAAAAATTAAAAAAACTTATTGCAGAAAATAAATTACAATCGATACATAGTAGTGAACCAACTTTAAATGATATTTTTATTAGTATCACAGGGAAGACCTTAGTATGAAAAGATTATTTAATTTAATAATTTGGGATATAAAATTCCAAATGAAATATGGTTTTTACTTTTTATATGGAGTCTTAAGTATATTTTATTTAATAATATTATTTGCAATACCAGTTAAATGGCAGGAAAAAGCTTTAGTTATTTTAATCTTTTCTGATCCTGCAGCAATGGGCCTTTTCTTTATGGGAGCAATTATTTTATTAGAGAAAAGCCAAAAAATACCATATTCACTTGCAGTATCTCCTATAAAATCAGTTGAATATATTATTTCAAAAATTTTATCATTATGTTTTATTTCAGTTATTGTTGCTGCAATTCTTACTTTGTTTATTAACAAAAATAATTTATTTATAGTGTTAATCGGAACCGCAATTTGTAGTTCAATATTTACTCTTTTAGGAATTATAGTAGCTACAAAGATATCAAGTGTTAACCAATTCATTCTTTGGACAACTCCAATTGAAATATTAACATTTGTACCAGGTGTGTTGCATTTATTTCAGATTTCACCAGAAGTTTTAAAGTATTATCCAATTAATATTTGTATTGATTTAATTTCTAAAAAACCACTCACTTTAATTAATTTATTAATTCTTACTTTTACTATTTTAATTCTATTATTTATTTCAAATAAATGTGTAATAAAAATGTGGGAAAATGCCGGAGGTGTTAAATTATGAACTCAATAAGTGTTAGTTTTTCAAAAATGTTATTTTTTATTAAAAAAGATAAAATGTTGTTAGTATCTTGTTTAGCTCCATTACTTGCTGGAAGTTTTTTTAAATTTGTAATTCCAATTATTGATTTAAAAGTTATAGAATTGAGTTCTTTATCAGTTTTTTTAGCTCCATTTTATGGGATTTTTGATTTGTTTTTCATCTTGTTAACTCCTATTTTATTTTGCTTTGTATCAGCTATGGTTGTTTTAGAAGAAACAGATGAAAATATATCTAAGTATTTATTTATCACTCCACTTACGAAAAAAGGTTATTTGATATCAAGAATTGGTATTCCTACAATAATTGCATTAGTAATTAATGTTGTATTACTTCCTTTTTTTAGATTAACTGATTTTTCTTTTTTTCAAATAATAGTTTTCTCAATAGTTGGTGCTTTACAAGGTTTAATTAGTTCATTGTTGATTGTTACTCTTTCTACTAATAAATTAGAAGGAATGGCAATAACAAAATTAACTTCAATTGCTTTAGTTTTTATTATGGTTCCTTTTTTCATTGAAAGTAAAATAGAGTACATATTATCACCATTCCCTTCTTTTTGGATGGGAAAAGCTTTTTGTGAAAAAAATCTTATATATATTTTTATAGCATTAGGGCTTTCTCTAGTATGGATATTTATATTAATGAAAAGATATTTAAAGAAAATTATTTAAATAAATTATAAAGAATATTCTTAATTGTAAAATATTGTGTTTTCTATTTTAATATTTTTAGATTGCTTTTTACCAAGATTAATTTATTAATTTATATTTTCCAAAATAATTGTTGTTCCTTTTTTTTCAGCTAAAATAATTTCTTTATTTCTATAAATATTTGCTAAATATAGTGATGATTTATCATCCTTTCTCATTTTTTCAATTTGATGTGAAATCCCGTCTAAGTATTTTTCTAAAATATCAAGACGGGTATTTAGTAAAACAATTATTTCTTTTTTTTCAAAAATTGATAAGAAAAATGCTGCAATAGAGAAAATTGTTGTATCATAATCAAAATTTAGAATTGAATGTTTTAGTGTTTCAATTAAAATATTTTGACCTTTTTCAGTAATTGTAAAAATTTTCTTATCAGGCATATTCCCTTCTTTTTCAATTTTTCCTTCTATATATTTTTTGTTTTCTAATGTTTTTATTGTTGCATATACTGTTGAATCAGCAATATTATACCAATTCTTTATATTCATAATATTGAGTAATTTAGTTATTTCATAAGCATTGATTGGTTTATTGTTTATTAATCCTAAAATTAATGTTGAAGATTTTGAAAGCATAGTTTTCTCCTTGACTTTATTGCTATAAAATTATACTACTATATATATGTAGTAGTATAGCACTATTTTAATATTATGTACACTATTATATAAGGAACTTAAATGATTAGAAATGTAGATAACTTATCTTATGATAAGAGTGAAAAGATTTTGTATAAAGAACTAAGAGAGATTACAAAAGATAAAAAGCAATGGAATAATTATATTGAAAATATTGGTAACTTATTAAATTATCCTTCTTTAAAAATAAGAGCAAAAGTTTTATGGCTTTTAGGTGAAATGGGTTTAAAATATCCAAAAGAAATTATTCCTTATTTGAGTCAAATTGGAGGCTTTCTAGATGATGAAGAGACAATAATTAGAGCAAGAGCTGTAAATGCTTTAGGTCGTATTGGTCGAGCAGATTATAGGTTAATACTTCCTTATTGGGAAAATATAATAAATATGAGTAATGATGTTGAGCCTTTGGTTAGATTGTATTTTATTTGGGCTAGTGAAAATATAGCAACGAATATGCCTAAATTATATGCTGAATATATGAATATATTTTTAGTATTGCTTGATGATATTGATGATAAGGTAAGGATGGAAGCTCCAGAAATCTTTCGTGTTTTGTCAAAAAAGCAACCTAATTTAGTTTTTCCTTATTTAGATAAGTTAAAATTATTATCAGAAACGGATAGTAATAAGGTTGTTCGTGTTCATTCAAATGGAGCTATAAAGGCTTATTTAAAAGTTATTAATAAAAGCATATAATATTTATTATAAAAAAATTGATAAGGACTTTTTTATGAATTGTAAAATAATAGATGCATATGATTATTCTAAAGAAATTGAAATATTATTTAGTGAATATACAAATATGCTAATAGAAGTAGATAGTTCTTTTAAGAAATATTTAGACCGTCAAAATTATGATGAAGAATTAAAACATATAGATAAAAAATATGGATTACCTTATGGAAGATTATATTTAGCATATTATGATGATGAATTAGCGGGTTGTATTGGGCTAAGAAAAATAGATGATAGTTTTTGTGAAATGAAAAGGCTTTATGTTAGATCAAAATTTAGAGGAAAACATATAGGTAATTTATTGGTAAAGAAGATAATTAAAGAAGCAAAATCAATAGGATATTCATCTATGCTTTTAGATACTTTTCCTTTTTTAACTAGTGCAATTAAGCTTTATAAAAGTTATGGTTTTTATGAAATATCAAGCTATAATAATAATCCTTTAGATTCGTTGATATATATGAAATTAGATTTAAATTAAAAATAATATTTTTAAATTCTTAAATACTGTTGTAAGCTATATTTAAGGATAGATGATATTATGGATAAAATTATTACAATTGATCAATATATTTTAAATTTTCCTCTTGATGTACAGAAAAAACTAACAAAGCTAAGATCTGTTATAATTGAAAATGCACCAGGGGTAGAAGAAAAAATCAGTTATCAAATGCCAACCTTTTATTTAAAGGGAAATTTAGTTCATTTTGCAGCATATAAAAAACATATTGGCTTCTATCCAACTCCTTCAGCAATAGAATTCTTTCAAAAAGAATTAAAAGAATATAAAACAAGTAAAGGTGCTATACAATTCCTTATTGATAACCCTTTACCTTATGATTTAATTAAAAGAATTGTTGAGTTTCGAGTTAAAGAAAATTTATCAAAAGATAAAAAATAAGGAGATTAAATTATGGAACGTGAAATGATTAATGTTTTAAAAGAAAGATTTGAGAGAAACATGAATCGACATGAAGATATTAATTGGAAAGATGTTGAGAAAAAATTATTAAAGAATCCAAATAAATTAATACCCTTATATAAAATGGAAGCAACAGGCGGAGAACCAGATGTAATATCCTTTGATAGTGAAACTAATGAGTTCTTATTTTTTGATTGTTCAAAAGAGACTCCAAAAGAAAGACGAAGTCTTTGTTATGATAGGGCTGCTTTAGATTCAAGAAAACAAAATAAGCCAGAAAGTAATGTGATGGAAATGGCCGCAGAAATTGGTATTGAGGTTTTGAATGAAGAACAATATAGACAATTGCAAAAAGTAGGACCGTTTGATTTGAAGACATCAAGCTGGATTAAAACACCAGAGAAAATTAGATCTTTAGGTGGTGCACTTTTTTGTGATTATAGATATGAGAGTGTTTTTGTATATCATAATGGTGCAGAATCTTATTATAGTTCTAGAGGCTTTAGAGGTCTCTTAAGAGTTTAAATTTTATTTTTTTTATTGTTAACTTTATTTTCATATATATATAAATTAAAAAATAATTTAATATTAAAAACTTTATCATATAGTTTAAAATAATATATTCTAATTATATCAACAAAGATTAAAGTAATAATCAAGCTAATGATTATTTCAAAAGCTGGAGTTATGGATAAGGCAAAAATAACAAAAATACCCATTAGCGAAAAATAAACATTTTCTGATGGACTTATAGCTTTTATTTCAGTTATTATCATAAAGATATTTAATATAATAAGAGCAGGATTAACCTCAAAAGGATTCTTTTAAATGAAAGAAATAATTTGAGTCAAAACCTCTAAGAAATATATTGAATATAAATAAGGTTTAAAATATTTATTTATGAATCTCTCTTATAAAATTATTTTGTTGAAAAGTATTAAATATTATTATGGTTATTATTTGTATTCATACTATAAAGTAATATTATATGATAGAAGAAATTAAATATTTAAAAAGGACTAAAGAAATGAATTTAGAAACAGAGAGGTTATTCCTTAGACCTTGGAAAGAAGAGGATGCTAATGCTTTATATCAAGAAGCAAAAAATCCAAACGTAGGCCCTATTGCAGGTTGGCCAATTCATACAAGCGTAGAAAATAGCTTAGATATAATAAAGAATGTTTTATCAAAAGAATATACTTTTGCTGTAGTTTTAAAGAGTAATAATAAAGCTGTGGGAAGTATTGGTTTAATGATAGGGAAAGAAAGCAATATCGATATTAAAGATGATGAAGCTGAGATTGGGTACTGGATTGGAGAACCCTATTGGGGTCAAGGATTAATACCTGAAGCAGTAAGAGAATTAATTAGATATAGTTTTGAAGACTTGAAATTAAAAAAATTATGGTGTGGCTATTTTGATGGAAATATAAAATCTAAGAGGGCTCAAGAAAAATGTGGCTTTAAATATTGTTATACCAAAGAAAATCAACCCTGGCCATTAATGAATGATATTAGAACAGAGCATATTACTTGTTTAGAAAAATAAATTAATTAATATTTATAATTACTATTATGATTTATAATAGTAATTTTTTTTACTTAATTCATTAATATAAAAGAATTTATTTATATAAAAGAATTTATTTATATATTAAATAATGTTATACTCTAATATGGAGGAAAAAATGGAGAAAATAATTATTTATGGTAGTAAATATGGTTTTACAAAATCTTATGCAACCGAATTAGCTAAAAGGACAAACGTTAAAGCAATTAGTTATAAAGAAATTTCAAGTTTAGACAATTATGATATCATAGTTTATTTTGGTGGCTTATATGCTAGCAATGTTTTGGGTTTATCTAAAACTCTAAAAAAGTATTCAATCAAAGATAATCAAAAATTAACAATAGTAACTGTTGGAATTGGAGATCCTAGATTAGATAGTATTGTTGAAGAAATTAAAGTTGCACTAAAAAAGCAATTACCACAAGACTTATTTGATAAGTGTGATGTATATAATTTACAAGGTGGCTTATCTATCAATAAATTGAATTTCTTTGAAAGATTGATAATGAAATTCATATATAATCATGCAAAGAAAGCCCCTCAAAATGATAGATTTGTTGAAATTAAAAAGGTTTTTGAATCTGAAAACCAAGAATTAAGTTTTGTAAATTTAGATAATTTAAAACCAATTGAAGCAATTTTGAAATCAAAGAAAACTGAATAAGTTCTTATATATTATATTTTTTACCACTTATATACTAAAATCTACCAATCATTTATTTTTAATAGACTTGTAAATAAAAGTTGTCTATTATCAAATCATGAACAATATAAATATCAAATTTGATGAGAATTTACCAGAGAATTTTATTGAGATAGTTGCTAAAGAAGATTGTGCTATTATTAGAAAAATTGAATCTTTTGTAAAAGATAATTATCCCAATACAGTAACATGTTTTAAAAATAATCAGGCTTTTAAAATCTCTATAGATGAGATTTATCGAATTTATTGTAGAGATACTATAGTTATTTTAAAAACTGAAAAATTAGAATATGAGATAAAAGAAAGACTTTATGAAATAGAGAATAAATTAGGAATGTTTTCTTTTATAAAGATTAATAAAGGTGAAATTATAAACTTAAATAAAGTAAATGATTTTGATTTTACCTATTCTGGAAAAGTTCTTGTACATTTAAAAAATGATGATATTTGTAATGTTAGTAGAAGAAATATAAATAAGTTAAAAATGATTTTAGGAGTTTAGTTTATGAAAGGAAAAAAGAGTATAATTGGATTATTTTATAGTTTTAATCTTGGGATAGCAATTGGAGTATTTATAAGTTTATTTATAAATGTCGTATTAAAGACTTCTTATTTTTCTATTCCCACTCCAGTATTAGTTGGGAAATTAGGAAGTAACTTAGCAGCATTAATTTCATTATTGGGCTTTGGTTTTATAGGGATTTTTAGCAATTTAAGTGGTTTTGTTTTTAATAAAGAAGAATGGTCTCTATTAAAAGCTACAATTATTCATTTTATATTATTGCAGATTTTATTGCTTGTTATTGGTTATATTTTTGGTTGGTTATCTTATTACGTTACTTTAGTCTTACCTATTAGTTTTACAGTTTATATAATAATTTGGTTAGTATCATTTTTTTATTATAAAAGTGAAGTTTCAAAGTTAAAATCAAAATTATAAATAATTTTAGTAAAATAGAGACTTAAAAAATAAAAAAGGGGGTAAATAAATGGAGTATTATAAAGATTTGAGTCAAATAGATCTTAGTGATTATAAAGATCTTTTGCTTAATATGGAATTGATAAAGAGTAGAGAGCTTTTGAGAAATGATATTATCCATAACTTTCAGTTGTTAAAAGAAATGAAGATTGAAAATTTGAAACAACTTCAAAATGCTTTAAAATCTAAGTCAAAATTAGAACAATTTTCAAATGAAAGTAAAATTGATATAGAATATTTGAAAATACTTTTACGAGAAATAAATAGTTTACTCCCAAAGCCTAATAAGTTTTCTGATTTTTCTTTGTTAGATTTAAGTGTAATAAAAAATCTAGAGGAAGCTGGATATAAAGATACAAATAGTATTTTTACTAGAATTATTAATGATAGAGAAAATCTAGTAAGGGATTTGAAATTTGATGAAGATTCATTAAATCTAATTATATCCTATGTCGATATTTCTAGAATTAGATGGGTTAATCATACCTTTGCAGGAATTTTAATTTTAATAGGTTATGATAGCGCTGATAAAATAGCTAGAGCTAATGTGGATGAATTATATACTCAATTAATAACAAGGAACAAAGTTGATAATATATATAATGCAAACATAGGACTCCATGATATAAAAATATTAATTCAATGGGCAAGTTGGGTTGTAAAAAATTTAAATTAAAATAAAGCCCTTGATAAAATTTTTAACAAGGGCCTATATTTAATAAATATGATTTTTAGAAGAAAACTCCTAACTCAATACCTATTGTTGATCTAATCATTAATCTTTCTTTATAATATGATAAATTGTTATTCAACATAAGAGAGATTGATAAATCTTCTGTATAACCAAATAGATTTTCTACTTGGGTTTTAACCATTCTACCTAAAATAATATCTACAGAAGGGTGATCCCAGCCCCAAATAAAAGTTGATTTGTAAGTGTCCTCTGCTTGGAGTAGACCATAAAAACTTATTGGAACTGCAACACCTGTGATAAGTCCAGAATAAGAATTTTCTGATTCTGGACTATCAATCTTTATATTATAAGCACTTAAAAGTAGTATTAGACTGGACCTTGATGAGTAATCATCTATAGATATCTTATTATTTAATTCTAAACAACCTAATTGGATATTCTTATTTTGTGTATTTTTTATTACTGGTAATTTAATAGAAAAATCCATATCTGCCAAAAAAGATGAAGAAAAATCAGTCAAATCATCAATAAAAGTTAATGAGTTATAGTCAATTAATAAATTAGGAATTTCATAGGGTGAAGCATTTTCTTGTGCAAAAAGAAAAACCGATTGTAGCAAGAATAAAGCGATTAATAGTGTTTTTTTCATTTTTCATTTCTCTCAATATTTATAGTATATATTAATATTTTATATATACAAATATGTACCCTTGTCAATATAATAAATTTATAATAAATAAGCACTATTAATGCTTTATACGTGTCTAAAGCATTAAAAATAAAGAGAATAAAAAATTTTATTTATTTAGTAGATTAATGTATTTTGAAATAATTTCATCAACTTGATTTTTATTAACTTTATTTATTGGAGTTAATTCTGCAGGTGGAACAATATATTCTGATAAAGCTTTTTCAAACCAACTTACATTATGCCAAGCTTTAAATTTATAACCAGTGTTATGGAATACACCTAATTTAGTAAAACCTAATTTTTCGTGTAGTTTTTCACTTTTAGGATTTGGTGTTGTAATTACCCCATAAACATTATAAATATTTTGAAGTTTTAAAATTTCTAAAAGAGCTTTATAAAGTAAGGTGCCAATACCTAAATTCAAATATTTATTATCTAAATAAATGGATAATTCAGCATTCCATTGATAAGCATCTCTTTCTCTTTGTCTACTAGCATAGGCATATCCAATTATTTTATTATCAATCAAACAAACAAGATAAGGATAAATGGAAGAAATTTTATTTATTCTTGCTTTAAATTCTTCAAGAGTTGGAACAATACATTCAAATGTAATAGTGGTATCTTTTACATATGGAGTATAGATTGCTAATATTTCTTTAGCGTCATTTTCATCTGCAAATCTTATTGTTATATTTTTCATAAATTTTATCCTTTACTTGATTAAATAATAGAATCAATAAATTAAGAATTTTACAATAGTTTGAATTATTATTTTTATTTTTTTTTGTATAAATATTTTATAAAATCACTAAAAATTGTTAATTTATTTATAAAACCTTATCTCCTTGACAAATAAATAATATTTATAGTATTATTTATTCATTGCTAAATAGCAATTTATTCTCAATTATTAAATTGCTTTTTATAAAAGTATTATTAGTAATATAGACTGATGAAGTAGTTGCATGAGTATTTGATTCATGAGTTGGTACATGTTTTTTAATAGGTATCAATAAATGAGTTGTAAAGAAGAAAATGTAAATGAAAAATCTTTATTTATAGAACTGGGGCTTGGTTAGGACTAATTGTCATGACCTGTACTACTTGGTGTGGTATGATTCGAGCAGATGTGAAGTTTAAGCGCTCTAACTCTAAATTTATAGAGTTAGGAGCGTTTTTTTTTGCCTTAGTTAATCGATATTTGAAATATAAATTTTTATAAGATTGTCTCTTTAAAAGAGAATAAAAACAATCTATAGAGTTATTTAACTAACTAATTATGCACTAATTCGTGAATAAACCACGATAATAATATACAAGGAGTATAATATGAAAAAGTTTTTAGTGATTTTATTAAATGTATTTTTAATCACAATCTTCTTTACTGGCTGTAACAGTAAGGATCAAACAACAATGGAAAAAATTGAAGATAAAGGCGAGATGACCTTTGCTATGACTGGTGGGTATCCTCCATTTAACTTTATCAATGATGATGGAGATTTAGATGGTTTTGATATTGATATAGCAAATGCATTAGCTAAAGAAATGGGCGTTAAAGCAGTTCCAATTACTACTGCCTGGGATGGAATTATTGGTGGTTTATTGAGTAAGAGGTTTGACACAATTATTGGTAGTATGGCAATAACTGATTCAAGATTAGAAAAAGTAAATTTTACAAACACATATTATTATGATGGAGCTCAATTCTTTACAACAGCTGATTCACTTATTAAAAGTATTACTGATTTAGTTGATGGAAAAGTAGGGGTAGTCACAGGAACTACTTTCCATGAAGCTCTTAGTGAAATGGATAATATTGGTCAAATAATGCAGTTTGAAAGTGATGTTGATAATATTATGGCATTAGAACAAGGAAGAATTGATGGATTAGTTACTGGTCGTTTTGTAGGCTTACAAGCTCCTGAAAAATATGGTGTTGATTTAGTTCCTGCTGGCGATATGTTGTATTCAGAAAAAATTGGTATTGCTGTTAGAAAAGAAGATTCTGATTTCTTAAATGCTTTAAATAAAGCTTTAGATACTATTGTTAAAAATGGAACTTATGATGAGATAAGTCAAAAATGGTTCGGCACAAATATTTTAGAACAACGTTAGGAGAGATAGATGCAAGTAATAGCTGGAATTTTTGATTCACTAAAAGAGTTCTTTTTAGTAGTTATAAAATATGCTCCAAAATTTGATCAAGCGATAATATTTACTTTAGAATTATCCGTTTTTTCAATTTTATTGGGAACAGTAATTGGGTTAATTATAACAGTGCTAAAATTAACAAAATTAAAGTGGTTACAAAAGATAGCTCAAGTATATATTTCAATTGTAAGAGGGACTCCGCTCCTCTTACAATTATATTTCATATTCTTTGGCTTACCCTTAATTGGATTAGAATTTAATTCCTTTACCTCAGCTACAATAGGTTTAGCTTTTCATAGTGGAGCCTATATAAGTGAGATATTTAGAGGAGCAATTGTTTCAATTCATTATGGACAAGAAGAAGCTGCAAGAGCATTGGGTATGAATAAAATGCAAGCATTTTTTCATATTATTTTGCCCCAAGCTTTTAAAAGATCAGTACCTTCTTTAGGTAACCAATTCATTATTGCAGTTAAAGATTCATCTTTAGCCAGTGTAATTACTATTACTGAAATTACACTAACTGCAAGACAGTTTAGTGCAGCAACTTATAATCCATTCCCAATCTTGTTTATTGCAGGAGTTTATTATTATGTGATTATTACAATCTTGTCAAAATCACTGAAAAGGTTAGAAAGGAGATTACAAGTTGATGAAAGATAAAGTAATGATAAAAGTTGAAGACTTATATAAAAGCTTTGATGATTTAGAAGTTTTAAAAGGTATTAATTTAGATGTTCATGAAGGTGAAGTAATTAGTATAATTGGTGGTAGTGGTTCAGGTAAAAGCACATTACTAAGATGTATAAACTTCCTAGAGAAAAAAAATAAAGGTAATATTTATTTAAACGGGAAAAATATTAAAAGAAGTGCTTATGATATAAATATGCTTCGCGAAAAAGTTGGTATGGTTTTTCAAAGATTTAATCTTTTTCCACATAAAACAGTATTGAAAAATGTCATGGTCGGCCCTGTAGTAATTAAAAAAGAAAATAAAGATAAAGCAAGAGCTAAAGCTCTTAAATTATTAGATAGTGTTGGACTATTAGATAAAGCTGAGGTTTATCCTGCAATGTTATCAGGAGGACAGCAACAAAGAGTAGCTATAGCAAGAGCCCTTGCTATGGATCCAGAAGTTTTATTATTTGATGAACCAACATCAGCACTAGACCCTGAACTAGTAGGAGAAGTATTACAAGTAATAGATAAATTAGCGAAAGAAGGAATGACAATGTTAATAGTAACTCATGAAATGGGTTTTGCAAGAGAGGTTTCTGATAGAGTTGTATTTTTACATGAAGGTGTTATAGAAGAGAGTGGAACTCCAGAAGATATTTTTGATCATCCAAAAAGCGAAAGATTGCAATCCTTTATTGCAAGTATTTGGTAAAAAGGAGTTAAGTGTGAAATTTTTAAGACGAATATATAATTATTATAATAGTAAAGAATATAAAGAGATTAGAAAAATAGCACTGAAAGTACATGGACAAATAAGATATTCAACAGGTATTCATTATATGTTTTTTTTCTAAATTCTTTTAGATAAATTAATTATTATAGGCAACTTTATTTCTTTAAAATTAGGAGATAAAGTTGTTAATTTTTTTTTGTTAAAGTTGAATCAAAATTTTTATTGAATAAAGTTATATATGATTTTACAATTAAAAAACAAAAGAGGCAGACATGATAAATTTTGAAAAAATAAAAGACTTATTAAAGGCCGAAGAGGATGGTTTAATTTTATCATTTTTACAGGGGTATATGGGGAAAGCTTTTGTAGATAATGAAGATAATCCAACTTCAGCTCAAATTGTTGTAGGAGATTTCTCATTCTTTGTTGGAGATGTAAATATAGAATTAATTAAAGATGCGAAAGCACCTATTTTAACTCCACAAAATAAAGAATGGCAAAAAGCAATAGAAGATACTTTTGGAAATAAAGTTAGTAAAAAATATAGATATAAGATAAAGAAAGATATAAATTCTTTTAATAGAAATAAATTATCTGAATTTGTTAATTCTTTAAATAAAGAGTATGAATTAAAACAGATTGACCAAATAATATATGGAAATGTAATTAAAGAATCTTGGTCAAAAGATTTATGTTCACAATTTAAAAATTATGATGATTTTAAAGAAAAAGGATTAGGTTTTGTAATCTTAAAAGACTCTGAGGTAGTATCAGGGGCTTCTTCTTATGTTGTTTATGATGATGGCCTTGAAATTGAAATTGATACAAAACTTGATTATAGAGGGAAAAACTTAGCAACAGTTTGTGGAGCTAAACTAATTTTAGAATGTTTAGATAGAAATATATATCCTAGTTGGGATGCAATAGATTTAAGATCTGTAGCCTTAGCAGAAAAATTAGGCTATCAATTAGATACTCCCTATGTTGTTTATTATTATGACTTAGATTAAATAATTTATTTGATCTAATTTTTCGTAAAACCTTATTAAAAATAGGTATGAGAAAATGTTAAAATTTGTATATAAAGAGATTGATATTACACCAAAAAAAAATGTTGAAATGGTGGGTTTTGGAAGGTTTGATGAAACCTCAAAAGGTATTTTAGATAGTTTATTAGCTCAAATTACTATTTGGAAATTAGAAAATGAAGTTTGTACTTTAATAGCTATAGATCATATTGGTTTTGGAATAAATCATTGTGAATATTTAAGAGATTTAGTTTCAAAGACTTTATTAATAAAAAAAGAAAAAGTAATGCTTTGTTTTTCTCATACGCATTCCTCATTCAATGATAGCCTTGAAGAAGAATTGTTTGACTCTATTTGCAAAAAAATTGAATTATCAATTATTGAAATTAAGGATAACTTAAAAGAGGTAAAAATTGCTCAAGATATTTCCTCTTTAGATATTGGGATTAATAGAAGAAAGGCTAGTACTTCATTAGATGATAGGCTTTCTATTACAAAAGTAATTGATAAAAATAATATGCTACAATTAATTTTATTAAGATTGAGTGTTCATGCTAATGTTTTAAAAGCTGATAATTATCTTATTTCAAGTGACTTTATTGGAAAGACTAGAGAATTATTAAGCAATCAATATAATTGTCCAATTGTAATAACTCAAGGAGCTGCTGGTAATATTTCACCTAAATATTATAATTCAAAAATAAATCCTCCAGATGCTACTGATGAAAGATTTATAAGATGTGAAGATGCACTTTTTAAAATGGCTAATCAAATTCTTTTAGCTGTTAAAGAAAAATTTGATTTGATGCAGGTAGAAAATATTGAAAAACTATTAATGTATTCAAAAACTGTAGAATTTGAATCAGAGGTCCCTTCCTTTAATAGAGCTTTAGAAGTTGCAAAAGAAGCAAAAATGTATTGTCAAATTGATGGGACAAATTGGTTTAAAGAAGTAAAAAGATTGAATGATTTAAATGTATTTGTTCAAAAAGATTTAGTTGAAGTACAATATTTTTATTTTGGAAAGATTTGTTTCTGCGGTGTACCTAATGAGATAATGTGTGAATTTGCAATTGAAGTATCAAATAAGTTAAATGACGAGAATTTTTATCTAAGTGGATATACAAATGGTTGCACAGGCTACTTCCCCACAAAAAAAGAATTTGATGAGGGTGGATATGAAGTTTATTGGTCTTTACTAGTGTTCTTTCAATATTTTAATAGGGTATTTCCATACAATAGAAATGAAAGTGATAAATTAATTAACTTTGTTGTTGAAAATACAAATTAATATTTTTATTGAATAAGGCACGTTAATATATTTATAGAATTAAAGCTTAAATTGATTGATATATAACTTTTATGTACTTTAAATCTTTTGTTTTTGTTGAGAAATTATGGCAAATAAATGTTTCTTAAATTATACAAGACGTTATATAATGCTTTTTTGAGGTATATGGTTATGGGGATAGCCTTATCAATAAAAGCTGAAATTTGAATTATTCCAATTTCTATTTTACCTTATGGGCTTGACCATATAATTTCTAATGTTGATATGTATATATACCTTGTGTTATTTCAGATTGTTTTATTAAAAAATATAATTTGAAATTTTTTAACTTTAACAATTAATTTTAGCTGCAATCTTTGTGGGTTTGATACTAAAAGTGTATAATGAAAAAATTCATTTTTTCAATAAATTTGTAGAAATATAATAATTTAAATAAAGAAATATATTGGTATAAAACAGTTTTACATTAAATTTTTATTGTGATAGCGTAATTTTTAGAGAAGGAAGCTATAAAATTATGTATCACTCAAGATGGAAAAAAACTCACACTGAAGCCGGTTATGTTTTTGGTAGTAGATTATTAAAAAATGGGATTAAATTAGATTTTCAATCTATGCTTAATAAAGAAAGAATTGATTATGCAAAAGCTGTTTATACCCTTTATAAAAAGCATTATCCTGAGATTTTAGAAGAAATGGAAGGCTTTGCAAAAGGGCAGGAAAGTTCAATTGATAATTTTTATCCATTTCTAGTTACTATGTATTCTTTTACTTTAAATAATTATTGTTCAATGATCGCTTTTAAAAATGATAATAATTATATCTTTGCAAGAAATTCTGATTTTTTAATTGATGTAGAAAAATTAAGTGATAGTCCATTTTATAATTTAGATTCATCTTATGCTTTTATTGGAAACACGACAGCATTAATGGAAATTGAAGATGGAATAAATGAAAAAGGATTAGCCTGTGGATTAACATTTATTTATCCAACTACTAAAGGCCTTGGTTTAAATGCAGGCTTCTTAATTAGATATATTTTAGAAAAGTGTGAAACTGTAGATCAAGCTATTGAATTCTTAAACACTGTTCCAATCGGTTCTTCTCAATGTTTATTAATTGCAGATAGATTTAATAATATTGTAGAGTGTGAACTTAATCCAAAAAATAAATGTATAGTAAAAAAACATGATGTAGGTTTTAAAACAAATCATTTTATTGAAAATGAAATGCAGAAATATGTTTATGATGGAGAAGACGACATTTTTTCTCATGAAAGATATGAAGTAATAAAAAAACAAGATTTTTCAAAATATGATTTAAATTCAACCTTTGATTTAATGAAAGGTAAATATGGATTTATGTGCCAATATGATAGAAAGAAGGGGATGGATACTATTTGGTCTTCAGTATTCGATATAAATAATAAAGTAATTTATAGATGCGAAGGAAACCCTAGCAGAAAGAAATTTATAATCGATAAAAGACTTAAATTTACATATTAATTTAAAAAACGGAAAAGAATCTTCTTTTAATTTTTTTTAAAAATTTCATTGACTTTACCCTAGGGGGAAAGCCTATTCTTGAATTAGTAAGAAAAAGAGGAGATTTTTTATGTTATCTATTGGTGAATTTTCTAAAATATGTAAAGTTTCAACAAAGACTCTTAGATATTATGATGAAATAGGGTTATTAAAGCCTACAAATATAAATTTAGAAAATGGTTATAGAAATTATTCAATCAAACAATTAGAAGATATGTTATTAATTAATAAATTAAAAATGTATCAATTTTCTCTTGAAGAGATAAAAGAGTTACTAAATTTTAAAGATAATAATTTAGAACTTTTTTACACTAAATTAAATAATAAAAAATCACAAATACAAAAAAGTATTAATGATTCAATTAGTATCATATCAGAAATAGATAGAGATTTAGATGATGTAAAAAATGGCAAATCTCTTAACTCTTATTTGGATGAAATAAAAGTAAAAGAGGTAATTTTTTCTAATATAAATATTTTATCTAAAAGAGTTAAGGTAAGTTATCAGGATTGTTTAGATGGTTATAATAAATTCTTTTCTCCTTTGTTTAATGAAATTATAAAAAATAAATGGACTATTAAATATGCACCTATGACAATTTATCATAGTGATGAATATAAAATAGATGGATATGATATAGAATTTGCAATAGCCTTAGATAAACCTAATGAGAAAACAAAAAGTTTTTCTCCTGGTATGTGCCTAAAATCAGTTTTAAAAGGATCTTATTCAAATATTACTTCAGCATATATAAAACAAAAACAGTTTTGTGAAAAATATGGATACGAATCAACTAAAAAACCTTTTGATTTATATATTTCAAATCCTTATGAGATTACTAATATTCAAGATTTAATAACAGAAATTTATATGCCTGTGAAAAAAATATAGGAGAGAGTTATATGCTAATTTATGATAATTTAAATGAAAATGAAGTAGTTAAATCTTCAATTACAGAAGATAAGTTAAAAGCTTTTGAAGAAAAAGTAAAACTTGATTATTCAAATATTGTTTCCATTAATATTGTAAAAAATGAAGAGATAATTTATGAAAAAGCTTTTAAAGATTATAAGATTAATGATAGTTTGCATGTTGCATCGGTTACTAAAAGTTTTCTATCAGCTATTGTTGGAATTTTAATTGATAGAGATTTAATTGAAAGTGTAGATCAAAAAGTTTTAGATTTCTTTCCAGAATACAAAACTAAAGATAATAAAAAACGAGATATAACTTTAAGAAATTTATTAACTATGACAGCTCCATATAAATATAAAACTGAACCATTTAAAAAGTTATGTTGTAGCGAAGATTGGTGTGAGTATGCTCTTAATTTATTAGGAGGAAAAGGTCAAATAGGAGATTTTAAATATTCAACTGCAGGAGCACATATAATATCCTCAATCATTACAAAAGTTACAGGTAATAATACCTTAGCCTTTGCAAATGAAAATTTGTTTGCCCCTTTATCAATAAGCCCCTTGGAAAATTATTTCGTTACTCTAGAGACCTATTTTTCTTTTTTAAAGGACAAAAATAAGCGAGTTTGGATTGTAGATACTAAGAACAATAGTGCAGGAGGTTGGGGGTTACGTTTAAATGTAAGAGAAATGTCAAAGTTTGGACAATTATATTTAAGTAAAGGTGTGTTTAATAATATTAGAATACTCTCTGAAGATTGGATTGATAATAGTTGGCAGATTAATAAAAACAGCTATGGCTATTTATGGTGGTTAATTGATGATAAATATAGGTTAAATTGTGCAATTGGAGATGGAGGTAATATTATATGTGTTATTCCAGAATTAAATGTTGTCATTTCAATATTGTCAGAATTTAAACCAAGAGTAAAAGGCAGAATAGAATTAATAACTAATACTATTATTCCAATGATAAAGTAAAATATAGCTACTCAAATTGAGTAGCTATTAGATTGTATAAGTAATAATAATGATACTGTTTTTTTAAAGGTCTTGTATTAGTTTTAAATTTAAAAAATAATCAGATTATTTCATAGTTATTTATAGTATTAAAGCAAAATGATTAAATTTGAAATAGAATTAATTAGTAAAATATAATCGTTCATATTAAAAGAAGGAATGAACGAACCAATCATTCCCATTAATAGTGTGATAAATATTATTCCGATAATAAATATTGTTTTAATTTTTTTAATCATTTTTGCTCCATTCTTATTAGAAAAAAATCTTTTAATAATAAGCTATTTGAATTTTTTCTTAGTTAAAAGAGATAAAAAAATAACCCTAATTAGTTTTTGAGTTATTATATTTATCTTTCTTGGGTGATTTGGAGTAACATTTTTTATTTTTATGTTGCTTCAATTTTACTTATCTTATTTTGAAACGCTTCATGCCTATGTTATAACAAATTTTTAAATTTCTGTCAAATGTGTCAAAAAGATACATTTTAAAAATAATTTCTTGTATAGTAAGGAATTATTTCAAATAAAATAGGCGCATTTCTGGCATTAGTTAACTTATGAAAATATATTTTATTAAATATTAAAAAAATATATGAATAATAAAAAAAAGAACTAGATAGTATTATTATTACTATTCCAGTTTCTTTAATTTTCTGTAATATAATTTAAAAATTACATTTTTTTATTTTACTGTCAAGTGTGCCAATTTGACACATATTTTTGTTAGAGTTTTAGTAGTTGTAATCAAATATCAAGGCGTTTGAAAAGTTATAAAATATGACAATAAGAGAATTAGGTCAATGAAAAATTTATTGACAATAACTTCATCAATAATAAAATATAAAATATTTTATTATTTTTTATGATAGCAAATATGTAGATAATTAATTAGTTGATGTATAATTTGATTAGTTCTATTCTTAATATGATTCAGATAATGGAGCGGTTATGTTAAAGAGAAATGTTTCTTTTATTTTAAGTATAATTTTTATAATTATTATTTTGTTTTTATTAGTAATATTGAGAGTAAATTCTTTTGATAATGATGAATTAATATCCATGCAAGAAAATGAGACTCAATTAAAGATTGATGAATTGTTTAATGGAGACTATGAGGTATATATTGAAGATTCAGAAACTCCAAATGTATTAATTAAATATAATACAATTAATACTTTTGATTTATATTATTTAGCTTTTGATATGAAATGTTTAGCAGAAGAAGTAGCAGAAGTATTAACTAATAATAAAATAAAATTTGATGATTTATATGTTTTAATAAAAAAAAGAGATATAAGAAAAACTGGGTATGATTATTCTTTTGCATTTGATTATAATGAGAGCAATTTATTTGTTCCTAATTTATATTCGATGATAGTTAGTAATTATTATGAATCGAACTGGATAAATATTCAGAAAATTTTTGAAAATGATTATTTAAAAGAACTCCCTTTGAATGGATTAGTTTTTTATCCTTCTCCAAATATTTATATCAACAATGAGAGACAAATTGATACAAATTTTACAGATTGCTTTTCTTTAAAATTTGAAGATGATAATTTAACTATTGATAATAAAAATTTTTTTTATGAATATTTTAATGATGAAAGAGGTTATGGTTATGCATATAAAAATTGGTTTGTAGGTGATAGTTACAGTAAATTTAGAACTGGAAAATTACGTGAGACTAAGTGGCTTATTCAAAATACAAAAGCAAAGATAAATAATAACGAAGTTGATTGTGTATTTGATATTATATTGAGTCAAAATTTAGAGCCTAAAGAAAATCCTATGTTATATGTATCTATTTATTTTCCCGATTTTTTATTTGATTTTGATTTTTCTAATAATCTTATAAAATATCAAATTGACTCTAATTCAAAATTGTATAATAGCATATGGGATCATGATGTAATAAATAAACAAAATAAAAGCAATGAACTTACTCTTATAGAACCCCTTGAAAGTAATTTTATTAAAAATCTAATGACTGCAACAAAAAATATTAAATTTCTTTTTGAAACTACTGAAGGTCAATTGGAAATTGAACTAGATGCAGAATTATTACCCTTAAAAGTTGAAGAACTTAAATTATTAGATAATAGTAAAATCATAGTAGAAGATAATGAAGCATTAATTGCAACTTTAGTGGCATTAGAAAAAATTCAAGGGAATAATAATATCAATCTTATTAATTAAATAAAAAAAATATGATTTTATAAAAAAACTATGTATTTTTTTGATTTGATTGTTTAAAATTATATGTTTAAGTTCCTTTATAAGCTTGGAGATATAAAATATTTACAACGTTTGAGAATAGGAAAGTATGGATAATTTTTTTAACTTCAATTATATTATGTTCTCTATTTTTCATTGTGATTCCTTTTTCGATTAAATTCCCTTCCACTCTAAAAGTTTTTCATTTAAGTAGTACATACCAATTAGAAGCATTTGGAGCAACTATTGATTTTATTTTTAATGCCTATCAAATACTTGCAGTTTTAATTTAAGCGCTTGATTTCTTTCAATAATTTATTCTGTTTAAATATTTAATACAATCGTTACAATATCCTCTTTTATTATCAGTTGGGGTACCACATCTGTTACATCTTTTTTTTATTTTAATTGCCATTATTTAATTCCTATCTGATATACATGTGTAACAAATGAATAATTTATTTTGACTTAGGTATCTAATAATGTTAGGATTAAAACTTGAATGGGAGAAAATTGTATGAAAATAAAAAGTATATAAAGGATATTTATTTTATTAAGTATTGTATTAATTTCGGTTATATTTATGTCTTGTAATAATACAACTTATACACCTGTCAACAAAGAAGAGCTAATATCCGAAATTTATAGTGCAATTAATGAAAAAGGAATAGATGTCAATTTAAATTACATTGATGTTTCAAATATTACGGATATGAGTTATTTATTTAAAGATTTACCTTTTAATGGAAATCTTTCAAAGTGGAATGTTTCTAATGTTAAAAATATGAAAGGTATGTTTGTACGGTCTTCATTTAATGGTGATATTTCAAATTGGAAAACAACAAAAGCTGCAAGGGATATTAATGGGGATTTTATTGATAAGGAGTATATATTAAATAGGAAATTATAATGAAAAAGACTTTTTTAACTTCAATATATGATATACTTGAGAACTCTGAAAATAGACTTAATTCTCTATATAATGGGTTTATGCTGATTGTAATTCTTTTAAGTTTGTTGAGTTTAATTTTCAAAACTAATTATGAATTTTTAACTTATATTGATTATTGTACAGTTACAATATTTATAATTGATTATTTGCTAAGATGGTTAACTTCTAACTTAAAAATACAAAAAGGATATAAATCTTTTTTAATTTATCCTTTTACAGGATGGGCAATAGTTGATTTGTTATCAATTCTTCCTTCATTTAATGTTTTATCTCATGGTTTTAAGATATTTAGAGCTTTAAGACTTTCAAAATTATTAAGAGGAATTAGAATATTAAAAATATTTAGGATATCAAAAGATGTTCAGTTATTATTATCAATTTTTAAGAAGGAAAAAAATGCTTTAATATCATTTGGAATATTAGTATTAGGTTATATATTTATTACTGCATTAATAATATTTAATGTTGAACCAGATACATTTAATACTTTCTTTGATGCGATCTATTGGGCTGTAGTATCTTTAACTACCGTTGGATATGGGGATATTTATGCAACTACAGTTATAGGCAAAGTGATTACAATGATTTCTTCATTGTTTGGAATTGCTTTGATTGCTATGCCTGCATCAATAATTACAACTGGTTTACTAGGAGAACTTAATAAAAAAAATGATGAGGGGAAAAAATAATGATAAAGAAAGTTGTAAACACAAAAGATTAGTTAAAAACTGGGATTGAAAGAGCACTAAAAAGAGATTGATTAGAGGCTACCTTGAATTATATAGATGTTTTGAAAAATATGATATGAGTGCAATGAATTTATATTCATAATTTAATGAAGATATTTTAAAATGAGATAATTTAATCTTATTGAATATTAGTGGTATGTTTGCATAATCAAAATTTAACAAAATAAATCCTTTTGAGAATATTTAAATTGAAAATTATAGATAGTATTGCTTTTTGAGTTAAATGGAGAGCTAAATGGAAAAAAAATTTAAATTTTATATTTTATTATTAATTATTGGGGTTGTTGGTGTTTTTCCTATTTTTTGTAGCACTGATTATTGTCCTCCTGACTGGGTGGTTGGTACTTGGAGGGGTGGATCTGATGATTTCATTTTAGAAATAAATGAAAATAATATCACAGAAACAATTAATGGCAAATCTTTTGATTTAAATAGTATGTTTAGATTGTTAGATAATTCATCAAGTGTATCTGATATAGTAAGAGTTTATAATATCGTTTATTTTAATTATACATCTGGTAATACTGTTTATTTAGAAATAAAAGACTTTTTTGGTAGGACCGTTAAGGTCTCACAAATAACTACTGCAAATGATAATGCAGTACATTATTCAACTAATATTAGGAAATTGATGTTGAAAGAACACGCACTTAATTAGATATTCTTTTGTAATCCTTTGTGAGTTCCTTTAAATTAATATTATAAATATATTTTTTGTAAGACTTACCAAGTTCCAAGCAAAAAATTATGTAATCTGTTAGTTGGTATTCTCTTTCAGTTGTTGAGTCCTTTACATTAAGAAAATTAGCAATATCTAATAAGCTTATCATTTCTTATATAAAATTAATTATTCAATAATTATATGTATTATAGCTACTCAAATTGAGTAGCTATTAGATTATTTAAGTGAAAATTCCGCTGCTGCTTTTGAATGAATTTCAGTAGTATTAAGCACTGGAATATCTAAATCTTCTTGTTTAACAAGCATTGGAATCTCAGTACATCCTAAAACAACACCTTCGATTCCTTTTGCTTTAAGAGAGTTTATAATTGAAAGATATTTTTGTTTACTTTCTTCTTTTATAAGCCCTCTAACTAATTCGGTATATATAACATGATGGATAAATTCTCTATCTTCATCTTCAGGTATTATTACTTCAATATCATTTTCATTTAAAATGTCTTTATAGAAAGTACCTTCCATTGTGAATTTAGTGCCTAATAATAAAACCTTTTTCAATTTTTTTTCTTTAATTGCTGAGGCGGTAGCTTGTGCGATATGAAGAACTTTAAGATTAGTTTTTTCTTCAATATCCTTTGCCATGATGTGCATGGTATTTGTACAAATGACAATAAATTCAGCACCAGCTTTTTTTAGGTTATTAGCTTCATCGACCATAATTTGAGTTAATTTTTCCCATTCTCCATTATGTTGTAAGTCTTCGATTAACTGAAAATCAAAAGAATACATAATACAATCTGCAGAGTGTGAACCACCTAATTGAGCTTTTACTTCCTCATTTATTATTCTGTAATAATCTTGAGAAGATTCCCAACTCATTCCACCAATAAGTCCGATTCTTTTCATAATTTACCTCTTATTTTGATTATAGTGATTGTTAAAAATTTAATAAAGTCATTTTTTTCCGATTATTGTCAATTACATGTTATAATGTTTCATACAAAGAAAAATAATATTAGTAGGATTTTAAATGAACGATAGAGAAGATATTATAAGATTATGGTTTGAAATGTGGCTCAAAAAGAAGGATTTAGGAATTTCAAATATTTTTGATGAAAAAATTATTTATATTGAGAATTGGGGCCCTTGTTATAAAAATATTGAAAAGTTGAAATTATGGTTCAATGAATGGAATACTAGAGGAGCTGTTTTAAAGTGGGATATAAAACAGTTTGTTCATAAAGAAAATCAAACATTTGTTGAATGGTCTTTTGAATGTAAAATAGGAGAAGAGTTATCAACTTTTGATGGAGTTTCTTTAGTTAAGTTTAATCTTACAAATAAAATAATATATTTAAAAGAATATGGTTGTAATATAAACAATTATGATCCATATGAAAAAGGAGATATTCCAGAGTTCAGAGATGAAAAGGTGCTTTGGAATTAAAGTTTAATGCTGGAATATTTAATATATAGTGATCTTTTATATAGATCCCCTGGTCCCTTTAGAGATATAGAGATTTGGGTCGAAGAAGAGGTTTTGTTTTATAAATGTGAGATATTAATTGAAGATAAACCTAGAGTAAATTCAAAGCTTTCTAAAGTTGATAGTAAACTTTGGTTAGAAAAGCTTTATGATATAAAAATAAACACTTGGAAAAGTGATTATATTGATAAGTTAATTTTAGATGGTTATAGTTGGAGTTTAGAGTATAAAATAAAAGATAAACGTTGTAGACATATTCATGGGCATCAAAAATATCCAGATAATTATAATGAATTGATCAAACTTATAAATAGTTTAGATTCAGAGTTTGATTTATTGGAGATATAAAATTATGGAAGTTAACAAAAGAATAAAGAAATCCTTTTCAGTCATTGGTAAACAAGGATCAACTGAAGATGGAGCAACTTTTATTAAAGCTTTATGGGATGAAGCAAATTCTAACTTTAATGAAGTAGCTTGTTTGGCGAAAAAGAATAAGAGTGATATTCTTGCAGGAATTTGGGGATTGATGAGTGATTTATCACTTTGTTTTAAACCTTGGGAAAATAATTTTACAAAAGGGCTATATCTAGCTGGAATTGAAGTTGATGATGCAACAATTGCCCCAAAGGGTTGGGTAAAGTGGACTGTCCCAAGTTTTGAATATATTATTATTAAAAATGAGAATAATGATTCATTTAATAAAGGGTTAGAGTATTTAAAAGCAAATAATTTAAATTTAGTTGGTGCCGCTCATGATTTTACTGCTCCACAAAGTGGTGATAATTTTATTTATTTTCCTATAAGAAAAATAATTGATTAGTTTTCGTTAGTTAACCTATAAAAATATAAACAAAAAGTTTATTATTTTTTAAGGAACTAGAGATGAAAAATAGAAATAACTCTTTTATAAAAAATCTTTTATTACTTTATTTATTTTATGTAATTATAACTTTTGTTTTAATTTTTGGATTTAAACAAAAGGCAATTAGTAGTGCAATTTTTCCAGCTAAAAATAATTTTATAAGTAATACAGTCACAAATGATAGAATTGCCTTAATAGAAGAAAGAGAACTTTCTGCGAAAGTTAAAATTAGTTTAATAGATAATGCAAAAGAAGCTTTAAAAATCTCTTATTATAAAGTTCAAAATGATGAAGCTGGAGATGTATTCTTTTCAAAAATAATTGAAGCTGCAAATAGGGGCGTTAAGGTTGAACTAGTTCTTGATGGAAAACTTAATAAATTAAGTAAAAATTTTAATGGATTAAATTATTTATTAACTAGTAATCCAAATATAGAAATAAGATATTATGAGCCCTTTTTGTTTTTTAAACCTTGGACTTGGAATAATATCTTACATGATAAATATATAATTGTAGATGATAAAATAGTAATCTTAGGTGGTAGAAATATTGGAAATCAATATTTTGCAATAAATGGTGAAGCTCCAATTATTACTAAAGATAGGGAAGTTTTAATAATTAATACTGATTTATCAAATTATAAAAATAGTGCTTTATCTCAAATAAAAAACTATTTTTATGAGGTATGGAATAGTGAATATACAAAAAAGGTTAAAGCAAATTTATCAAAGAGTAATTTAAACAAAGCTAGTGAAAAACAACTTGAATTAGATAAATCTTTAATTTATGTAAAAGACAAACATCCAGAATTGTTTAATAATAATTTTGATTTTATTGAAATGTCATATCCAACTAATAAAATTACTTTAATAAATAATCCTCTTAGTAGATATAAAAAATCCCCTTATATTTGGAGAACAATAACAAATTTAATAAATTCAGCAAATTCATCAGTTTTTATTCAAAGTCCTTATGTTATTCCAACCATAGAAATGCAAGAGTTTATTGACTTTGATTATTTGAAAAATAAAAAAATTAGTATTTTAACAAATTCTGAATATTCCTCTCCTAATATCTTTGCTTTTTCAGGATATTTAAAACATAGAAAAACTTTATTAAAAAATAATGTTGATTTGTATGAATATCAAGGAGAGGGATCAATTCATGCAAAATCTTATATAATAGATGATAGGATTTCTTTAGTTGGATCTTTTAATATGGATGGCAGAAGTGCATATTTAAGTACAGAGACAATGTTTGTAATAGATAGTAAAGATTTTGCTAAAGCTTTAAATGATAAAGTGAAGATTTTAGAGAATGATAGTATATTAGTAAATGATAAAGCTCAGTTGGATATAAAGAAACAAGCGCCAATATTAAAGAAAGTAATATTAAGAGGTACCAAAGTTATCACATATTTCTTTAATTATTTACTATAGATAGAGGTATATAAAACTCTACTATCCGTTCATTGAAATACACCTAAGTATAAGATAGTTTTCTTAATTGGAGGAACTTTTATGAATAGTGAAAAAGTTGGTAAATTAATATATCAATTAAGAAAAGAAAAAAAGTTAACACAGAGGCAATTAGCCAACATTATTAATGTAAGTGATAAGGCTATTTCTAAATGGGAAAGGGGCGCTGGTTGTCCAGACATAACTCTATTAACTCAATTATCAAAGGCCCTAAATATTAGTATAGATAGAATTCTTGATGGCGAGTTAGATTTAAATAAAATTGATTCAGGTAATATAAATAAAATTAAGTTCTATGTATGTCCTAATTGCTCAAATATAATAACAGCGACAAGTGATACGAATATTACCTGTTGTGGTAGACCATTAAAAGCATTAAAAGCAAAAAAAAGTAATTTAGAGCATCATTTAAATATTGAAGATATTGAGGATGATTTTTATATAACTTTTTCTCATGAAATGAGTAAAACTCATTATATCAATTTTATAGCGTATGTAAGTTTAGATAGACTCTTTTTAGTCAGATTATATCCAGAGCAAGATGGCGGGGTTCGTTTTACAAAAATGTATGGCGGAACTTTTTATTTTGGTTGTAATAGAGATGGGTTATGGGTTCAAAAAGATGAGTAATAAGTCTTTTATTCCATTAGAACTTTCTAGTTGGAATCGTCTTGAAACCTTTAATTATTATACAAAAATAGCAAATACAACCTATAGTATAAATTTAGATTTTGATGTAAGTGAAACATATAATAAACTAAAAGAAATGAAGTTAAAATTTTTCCCGACCTATTTATATCTAGTCACTACAGTAATAAATAAATATGAAGAATTTAGAATAGCGAAAGTTGATAATATTTTAGGATTTTGGGATAAATTAACTCCAGCGTATCCAATTTTCCATGAAGAAGATAACTCAATATCCCTATTATGGAGTGAATATAGAGATAATTATTATGATTTTTATCAAAATTACATCTCTGATACAAAAACATATAAAGCTCCTAATGGAATATTATCTACAAAAGGTCTTCCTTTAGCTAATAGCTATATTATTTCTTGTATTCCTTGGTTTAGTTTTAATAGTTTTTCATTAGTTAATCATGGGATTAGTGACTATTTTTTACCAAGTTTTGAAGCATCCAAATTTAAAAAAGTTGATAATAGAATTTTAATGCCATTATCTATTACAGTCCATCATGCAACTATTGATGGTTATAATATAAAAAAATTTGTTGATGATTTACAGTTTTTATTTAATAACCCTAAAATATTTTTGGATAAATAGTTTTTGTTTAAATTATTATAATTATTTATAAAACTATTTATTACATATAATAAATCTTATAGGATAAAAATAAATTTAACTTATAAGGTTGATTTTATGTCTAGTGAACAATCAAATTTGAATAATGATTCTATTAATAAATATTTATCTCCTACCTTGTTAGGAGATAGAGTTGTCTTGGTTGAAGAGAGGGAATTTTCAGCAAAAATAAAGATTAATTTAATAGAAAATGCTAAGAAAAGTTTAGATATTTCTTATTTTCAAGTTCAAAAAGATGAAGCTGGTATATTATTCTTTGCAGGTCTCCTCGAAGCTGCAAAGCGTGGGGTTAAAGTAAGAATTCTTTTAGATGGTAAGTGTAATAAAATAAAATATAATCTTAATGATACAAATCTAGCACTGCTAAGAAATCCAAATATTGAGATTAAATATTATGATCCATTAAATATTTTTAATCCAATAAGTTGGAATAATATTTTACATGATAAATATATTGTTGTAGATAATAAAAAAGCTATTATAGGGGGAAGAAATATTGGAAATCAATATTTTGCCTTTCATAATTCTGAATATAATAAAATAAACGATAGAGAAGTATTAATATATACAAATAATCCTAACTTTACTTCTTCTGCAGTTTTTCAGATAGAGGATTATTTTAATTTAATTTGGCAAAGTAAATATTCAAAAGCTTTAAATATTAAAATGAATAAAAAAAGGATATCGAAAGCTGATAATAAAATTAACTTTTTTGAAAATTTCTTAAAAGCTGAGAGAGAAAAATACAAACATTTATTTAATAATGAGTTTGATTGGGATCTATATTCTATTGAAGTAAATAAGATTTGTTTAATATATAATTCAATAAAGAGAGGGAAAAAAGAACCTTCCTGTTGGAAAGAAATAATTAAGTTTTTTGAAGTAGCTAAAGAAAATATCCTTATTCAAAGTCCTTATATAATTTTTTCTAAAGCTATGAAAAATAAGTTTAAATTAAATAATTATTCTAATAAATCAATATCCGTTATTACTAATTCAGCTTATTCAACTTTAGATTTATTAGCATTTACAGGATATTTAAAACATAAAAAAAGTCTTATTAAAAATAAATTTAAATTATATGAATATCAAAGAGAAAATTCTTCGATCCATGGAAAAAGTTATGTATTTGATGACAATTTAAGTATTGTTGGTTCTTTTAATTTAGATCCAAGAAGTGTATATCTCAGTACTGAAACAATGCTTATAATCGATAGTGTTAAATTTAACCAAGAATTGAGAAAAAAATTGAATATTCTTCTTGATGATAGTGTTTTAGTTAATCAAAAAAATGTAAAACAGAAGTCTCCTAGTTTATTTAAAAGAATAATATTAGTGATTTTTTCCATACTAACTTATTTCTTTAACTTTTTACTTTAAAATGTGTTAAAATTTTAATAATTGATAAAAAATAGATAATTTAGCTATATCTTAATTTATTGGAGGTATTTTAATGTCCTATAAAATTCTAGTTGTAGATGATGAAGTTGATATAGTTGAATTAATTAAAGATTATTTTGAAATGAATAATTATGAAGTATTAGTAGCATACAATGGTAAACAAGCCTTATCATTAATTGAAAAATCTCCTGATATAATATTATTAGATATAAACTTACCAGATATCGATGGCCTTCAAATATGCAAGAAGATAAGATCCTACGTTTCAGTTCCAATATTGTTTTTAACAGCAAAAGTGGAAGAAAAAGATAAAATTATTGGTTTTGGAGTTGGTGGGGACGATTATATAGTAAAACCTTTTTCTCTAGATGAATTAAAAGCTAGAGTATCAGCTCATCTTCGTCGTCAAGAAAGAGAGATCACACCCTCCAAGAAGAAATTTATTGATAATTTAGTTATTGATTATGGTTTAAAATGTGTTTTCTTTAATGATAAGAAATTGCCTTTTGTAAAAAAAGAATTTGAGATAATCGAATTTCTTTCCTTAAATAGTAATCAAGTTTTTGATAAAGAAAGAATTTATGATTGTGTTTGGGGGTATGATGGAGAAGGGGATAGTAGTGTTGTTGCAGAACATATTAGAAGGATTAGAGTAAAATTAGCAAAGGTAAGTGATAAAAAATATATAGACACAGTTTGGGGTATAGGGTATAGATGGATAGGATAAAAAACATATTTAAAAATTTATCACTAAAAAAAACTTTTATGTTATATATGCTTTTATTTTTGGTGATAGCTACAATATTAAGTTCAATTACAATTAATTTTGTTGATGATTTTAAATATAAAATTCAAATGTCTTATAGTGATATGGATAATAATTATACAATCAAAAATGGTGAAGGTCAGGTCTTAGTTTTCAATTCTTCAGGTATTGATTATTCCTCTTCAGATAATCGTATCATTAAGCTTTGTAGCTTTATTAGTAGTGCTACAATTCCCATATTCTTTGGTATTGGTATTATATTAGCTGCTTTTTTGTTTTATAAGAATAAATTAAAGAATCCTTTACAATTGTTGAACGAAGCCTCTAAAAAAATAGCTGAAAAAAATTTAGATTTTCATATAATTTATGATAGTAAAGATGAAATGGGACAACTATGTGATTCTTTTGAAATTATGAGAAAATCTTTAGAAGAAAATAATTTAGAGATGTGGAGAGCAATTGAAGAGAGAAAGAGGTTGAATGCTGCTTTTTCTCATGATTTAAGAACTCCATTAACAGTGCTTAAAGGATATCTAGATTTTCTAAAACAATATCAACCTCAAAATAAAATATCCCAAGAAAAGTTATTATCAACTTTTGATAAGATGGCTACTAGTATAAATAGACTAGAAAATTATACAAATCAAATGAGTGAAATTCAAAAATTAGAAGATATAAAAATTGATTTAAAGGCAGTAGATGCTAAAGCTTTTCTTAATCAACTTAAAAGTTCTAGTGACTTGTTAATAGCAAATACTAGAATAAAATTAAATTTTGTATATGAAGTTATCCAAGACAAGGTATTAATTGATGAGCCCTTAGTTATGAGAGTCTATGAAAATATAATTTCTAATTCTATTAGGTATGCAGATTCAATAATTGATGTAAAAATATATTGTGAAGAAAAATATTTAGTGATAAATGTTAGTGATGATGGGATAGGCTTTAGTGACGAAGATTTAAAAAAAGCTTTAAATTCCTATTATAAAAATGAATCCAATGATGATAAGTCCCATTTTGGACTTGGTTTATATATTAGTAATATTTTAATTCAAAAGCATGGAGGCTCAATAAAGCTTTCCAATTCAAAAAATCATGAAGCACAAGTCAGTTTAAAATTTCTAATTAATTATAATTAGTTGAAAGAAAATAGAGATTTGAATTTTACACTTTACTTATTAATAAAGATAAGGAGAATGTAAGATGATATCTCAAAACAATAAAGTAATTTTAAAGACTGTTGGTTTAAAAAAATATTATGGAGAAGAACCTAATATTGTGAAAGCTCTAGATGGGATTGATTTATCAATTTTTGAAGGTGAATTCGTTTCAATAGTAGGTACTTCAGGTAGTGGTAAAACAACACTTTTGCACATGCTGGGGTCTTTAGATATACCAACTACAGGTATGATAGAAATAAGTGGTTCAAAATTATCAAATATGAATGCCCAAGAGCAAGCAATATTTCGTAGACGGAATATAGGTTTTGTTTTCCAGAATTATAATTTAGTCCCAGTATTAAATGTATATGAGAATATAACCCTTCCAGTAGAATTGGATAATAAAATAGTTGATAGAGCTTTTCTATCGGAAATAATCGATATGCTAGGTTTAAGTAAGAAATTAAAGAATCTTCCAAATAATTTATCTGGAGGACAACAACAAAGAGTTGCAATAGCCAGAGCTTTAGTTGCTAAACCAGCAGTTATTTTGGCTGATGAACCAACTGGTAACTTAGATAGCAAAACTAGTGATGATGTAATGGCTTTATTGAAATCTAGCAGTGAAAAATTTAATCAGACAGTAGTAATGATTACCCATAATAAAGAAATATCTACCCTAGCTGATAGAACAATCCATATAGAGGATGGAAAAATTATTAATTAGGAGAGTAATTATGGAGATTAAGAATAAAAATATAATAAATCGATTAATTCGATACACTTTAAAAGTAAACAAGACTAGAAATAAATATATTATAATTGCAATTGTATTAACTACTTTGATGTTATCTTTTGTATTCAGTACTAGTCTTAGTTATTTCAAATCAATGAAAATTCAACAAATTAGATTGATGGGGACTAATGCTCAAGTTGCTTTAACTCTTCCTAGTGAAGAACAAATTGATGAGATAAAGAAATTAGATTATGTAAAAGAAGTTGGTTTACAACATAATGTAGGATTATTGCAATTATCAGATAGTATGAAGTTTATGACTGTTACCTTGCATTGGTTTGGTCAAAATGAATGGAAACAATTTAGATCTCCATCCTATGATGATATAATTGGAGAATATCCTACAGCAGAAAATGAGGTAATGATTCCTCTTTGGATTTTAAATAATATGGGAATTGAAAATCCCATAATAGGGATGGAAATTCCTTTAAGTTATTATTTAGGAGACGAAAGGGGGCTTTTTCAAACAAAAGATTTTATATTATCAGGATATTATACGGATTATTCACATATAAGATCAGGTAATATTGGGTCAATATTAGTTTCGAATGAATTTGCAAAACAAAGTGGAACTTCTGTGAGTAAAGATGGAGCAATCTCAATAAAATACAAGGATTCAAAAAATATAGATAAATATAATGAGATGTTGAAAAGAGATGTTGGTTTAGATGAAAAACAACAAATTAGAGTTGTCCCAATTTATGAAAATGTTTCTGATTATAATACCTCAACAATTCTTTCCTTCTTCGCCATAATATTTTTTTTAATGTTTGCTGGTTATTTATTAATATATAATGTTTTCTATATTTCTGTATCCAAAGATATTCAGTATTATGGGCTTCTAAAAACTGTAGGAGCAGAACCTAAACAACTAAGAAAAATTGTAATTGGACAAGCTATTTATTTGGCTTTAATTGCAATTCCCATTGGGCTAATTTTAGGAGGAGGGTTATCTTTTTTTGTTATCCCTAGGGTTTTATCTATAATGAATTTAACAACAGGGATTGAAATATCTTTTCATCCATATATTTTTATTGGATCAGCTTTTTTTGCTTTTATAACTACAATATTAGGCGTATCAAAATCATCAAAAATTACATCAAAAATTTCTCCTGTTGAAGCTATGAATTATACTGGAGTTAAAGTGAACAAAAAGCAAATAGGTAAAACCAGTAATGGGAACCTGAGAAAAATGGCATTTAGAAGTATTTTTAGAGATTCTAAAAGAGCTTCAATTGTTTTTTTATCTCTGTTTTTAGGAATTACAATATTTCTAATTGTTTCAACAATGATTTCAAGTATGGATATAAAACATTATATCGATTCTTATGTTAAAAATGATTTTATTTTAAGCAATAATACGTTAGAACCTGGATTTATGGCGACAGGTAATAGTGAAAAGCAAAAATTTGATACAGAATTTATTTCCAAATTAAAAGAAAATACTGATGTAACAAATTTTAGAACAACTAGTATTGAAAAAATGAGAATGAAATATAATCCTAATAAATTTAAGAAACATATGGATTGGTTTTATGATAGATTTGATATTAAGGAAAATCTTAGTGATAAAATAATAGCAGATAATTTTTGGGGCTATGTAATCGGGATAGATAATAGATATATAGAGGAATATAATAATGAACATCCTGATTCCCTAATAGACATAGAAGCTTTCGATAGAGGGGATATTGCTCTTTTAGGGACTAGTGATTCAAGTATTTATTCAGATATCAAAGATGTTGATATATCAATTATTTCAAATAATCTTGAAAAGAATTTTAAAATTGGAGGGTTTTTACCTTTTGGTTTTCAATTTGCTGCTGGTTCTATGGCGCCTAATATTTATATTTCTCAAAATGTTCTTAAAAACTTAGTTGATACTCTGTTAATATATAAAATAAATATGGATGTAAAAGAGGGAGAAAGTGAAAATACACTTAATAAAATAAAGAAACTTACACAAGGGGATAACGAAATTTCTAGAATTTCTAGAATTGAAAGCCAGTCAGAGATGAAAGATAGTAAATTGATGTTATATATTCTAGGTGGTGGGGTTGCTTTCATTTTAGCCCTAATAGGCATTTTAAATTTTATTAATGTAATGGCTTCAGAGATTATATCGAGAAAAAAAGAATTTGCCATGTTGGAAAGTATTGGAATGACATATAAACAAGTTAAAAATATGTTAGTTTTGGAAGGTTTTGGTTATGGTATTATAACATTATTTTTAGTTGGTACTTTTGGAAATTTATTAACCTATGGACTTTTTATATTGTTTAAAAAACAGGCAGATTATGCAATATATACTTTTCCAAGTTTTCAAATCTTGATTGCATCGTTTATAGTTCTTTCGGTTTGTTTATTAACTCCAATAATTATTTATAAATCTTTGATAAAAGATAGTATTGTTGAGAGATTAAGAGATACAGAGTAAAAAAAATTTGAGTATCCATACAAATAATTTAACAGTATGGATACTTATTTATAAATAATTAATTTTATTAAATTTTTATAATTTGGTATATAACTCCTTGTATAGCATAAGTTAAAGATAATAATATTGAAATTATTATAATATTGTTAAATAAAAATTTTTTATATTAATAAAAAGGAAGGAATAATTAATAAGAAAAATATAATAATGTTATAGGGTGTGCTAAAAAAAGGAGTAAATGAATGACAAAATTAGAGATTAACTTAAATTATTTCTTTGGAAATACTTTAATAAAAGGCTTATATAGCAAATATATTGATCAATTAGATTTATCTGATTCTAAAGATGTGCTTGAATTTGGATGTGGAATAGGGGCCATAACAAAACCTTTACTAAAAAAACTAGGTAAAGATTTTAAATTAAATTGTATAGATATTGATTTTGATGCAATAAACTTTTCCAAAAAAAGATTTAAAAATTATAATAATCTCTGTTATTTTGTTGGTGATATAAGAACTTTAGATATTCAAGAAAATAGTTTTGATACAGTGATAATTCATTACATGTATCATGATATTCCAAGTAAAGAAAGAAAATCAATTTTAAAAAAAATAAATAAAGTAATGAAAGATGGTGGTAAAATATTTATTAGAGAACCAATAAAAGAAACACATGGAATTTCTCCAACTGAAGTTAGAAAATTAATGAAATCTTGTGGCTTTGTTGAAATAAAAGGAGAGATGGAAAAGAAATTTGTTGGTGGCGAAATGTTTAACGCAATATTTATAAAAGAAAAAAATTTGTTGAAATAATATAAATTATAATGTTTAATATACATATCAAACTAATAGGAGTCTTTTTGAGAAGATTTAATAATTTGGATGCGGTATAATATCGGAGGTATCTGATAGATTGATCGCATACCTCCAAAATATTCAATAATATATTCAATTTTGGAGGAATAAATGAATATTTTAGAAGTATATACTCTTAATGATTATTTCATTAAAGAAGCTTTATTATACCCAAATTTAGTATTAGCTAGAGTTGTTGCAAAATATAAAGGAATATATAGAGTTGTAACAAAAAATAGAAATTCTTTAGCAAAACTTTCTGGCAAATTTTATAATGAAAATAATAGACAAATAGATTACCCAGCAGTTGGGGATTTTGTTATGGTTAATGAAGTTGACCCTAGTCTTTCAATTATAGAGAAAGTATTAAATAGAAGAAGTTGCTTAACTAGAAGCGATGTAACAAATAATAATCAATCACAGATTATTGCATCAAATTTAGATTATGTTTTTATCTGTATGTCTTTAAATAATAATTTTAATTTAAATAGACTTGAGAGATATTTATCCATAGTTTATCAAAGCGGAGCCTTGCCTGTAATAGTTTTAACTAAAGCAGATTTATGTGATTCAGTTGATGAGAAAATGTTATCAGTTCAATGTCTTGATGGCATGGCTGAAATAATTACGACATCAATTTATGATGAAGATATTGATAATAAGATTTATTCAATATTAAAAAAAGGTATGTGTGGTGCTTTTATCGGTTCTTCTGGCGTTGGTAAATCAACGTTGATAAATAAGCTCTTAAATAAAGACGTTTTAGAAACTAAAGAAATTGGGAAAGATGATAAAGGTAAACATACTACCACAGTTTCTCAAATGTTAGTTTTACTAAATTATAGTTTAGTTATTGATACTCCAGGGATGAGGGAATTAGCTCTTGATAATGATGACTTATCTCTTTCTTTTAATGATATTGAAGAGTTAGCATTAAATTGTAAATTTAAAAATTGTACTCATACTAATGAAAAGGGTTGTGCTGTATTGCAAGCTATAGATGATGGGACTTTAGCTCAAAGAAGACTTAATAATTATTTTAAAATGAAAAGAGAAACTAGTTATTCTAACTTGAACTATAAGCAAATTGAAAATGAGAAGCTAAGTAGAATGTTTAAAGATATTGGTGGAATGAAAAATGCAAGAAGATTCTCGAAAACATTAGAAAAAAGGAAGTCAAATGATTAATAATTATAAAATTAGATGTGAAGAAAAAGATGATTATTATGATGTGGAAAACCTAACTCGTGAAGCTTTTTTTAATGTTTATAAACCAGGTTGTGATGAACATTATGTGCTTTATAAGTTTAGAAATAATTCAGATTTTTTAAAAGAATTAAGTTTAGTTGTTTGTGATTTAGATAAAATTATTGCTCATATTATGTATTGCAAGACTAAAATAATTGATTTAGATAAATCGTTTAAAGAAGTATTAATGTTTGGCCCAGTTAGTGTTTTACCAGAATATCAAGCTAAGGGAATTGGTTCTATGTTGATAAATTATTCTTTGGAAAAAGCAAAAGCTTTAGGATATAAAGCTGTTGCAATTACTGGAAATCCTAAATTTTATACTAAACTTGGTTTTGAATTAGGCTTTTCTTTTAATATCTTTTATGAAGCTATAAATAATAATGATCTAATTCCATTCTTTTTAGTAAAAGAATTAGAGAAAGATTATTTATCCTTTAACAAAGGAGTCTTGATAGAACCAAAAGACTATCAAGTTAATAAAGAAGAAGTTGATAAATTTGATCTGAATTTTCCATATAAAGAAAAACTAAAATTAGATACTCAAATTTTTAATTAATTTTGGTTAATTGTATTTTTAAATTCTCCTGGGCTAATACCATAGTAGGCTTTAAATACTGATCCAAAATGCTTTGAAGATGAGAAGCCAACATCAAGAGCAACATCTTGTACTTTTGAATTTGAGTTTGATAACAAAGCCTTTGCTGTCTCCATCCTCATTCTAAGTAGATATTTCGAATAGGGTTCTCCGATTTCTTTATGAAATATAGTACTTAGATAGGATGGTGTTATTTCAAAGATGTCCGCTAGAATAGTTAAGCTTAAGCCTTCTCTAAAATGAAGTTGTAAATACTCTTGGATTTGTGATACTAAGTTATTTTTATTGTTATCAATTTTTAAAATTGGTTTCTCTACTTGATTGGTATTCTTTAAAGAGATTGCAGATAATGCAGCTGATAATTCCTCATCTCTTAAAGGTTTTAACAGATAGTCAAATACATTTAATTTTACTGCAGCTCTTGCATATTCAAATTCATCATAGCCTGTAATTATAATTATTGGCATATCACTTTTATTTTTAAATAGGTATTTTGATAGCTCAATTCCATCCATTCCAGGCATTCTTATATCAGTTATAACAGCATCATAGTCTTTATGTTGTAAAAGTTGAATAGCATAAATACCGTCTGAGGCTGTATCTTCAGCAACCCAATCAGAGTTAATCTTATTTAAGTTTTTTCCTAAATATTCTCTCATTAAAGGTTCATCATCAACTACTAATGCTTTAAACATCATTGTCTCCTATTTTTTTTGGAATTGTCAAAATAAAAGTTGAGCCTTTATTTAGTTCTGAATTAATATCTAAGCCATAATTGTTCCCGTATTTTAATTTGATTCTTCTAGCAATATTAATTAGAGCAACTCTCTTAATATTATTATCGAGAGCAGATTCAGGATTATCAATTTTTTCTTTAAGGGCTTTTAGTTTTGCATCTTCAATTCCAACGCCATTATCTTCAATTACAATAGAAACACTATCATTATTATCTTTTGAGTATATATTTATTTTACATAAATCTTCTTTTCTTGCAAATCCATGTATTAAAGCATTCTCTATAATTGGTTGAAGGGTTAAAGCAGGAATTAAATAATTCAAATGATCTTCTTTAATATCAACGTTATAGCTAAGATTAGTATATCTAATACATTGCATACTTAAATAATTTTTGCAAATTAAAATTTCAGATCTAAGTGTAATCTCTGAATCAGCATGAACTAAAGCATTTAAAAGAGATGCTAGTTTTTCAATATAATCAATTGCTTCATCTATTCTATTTACTTTTATTAATAGACTTATTGTATTTAAACTATTAAATAAGAAATGAGGTTTGATTTGATTACACATAGCTACATATTGTGCTTCTTTTTCAAGATATTTAGCTTCGTAAATTTCTTTAGTAAGTTGGATATTTTTCTTCATAGTTACATCAATTCTTTCTGTCATTTCGTTAAAAGAAGAAGCAAGATATGCAATTTCATCATCACCATTTACATTAGCTTTTACACTATAATCTTCTTTTTGTACTTCTTTCATCAAATCAGTAACATCATAAATTGGTTTTAATAATCTCTTTACTAGTTGTGTAGATAAGAGTATTCCAATTGTTGCACATAGAAGTCCTAATAAAATTGATCTAAATTGGATTTGATTGATGTTTTTTGTCATAGCTTTTATGCTACTAACATCATAGATATTCCAAGAAGTAATTGGAATTTTTACATTTGTAATTAAGAATTCTTCTCCCTCTACACTGGTAATATTATTTTTGAATTCTTTATTATTTATTTGATTATAAAGAGTTTTTATAAAGTCAAAAGAATATGATTTACTTTTTGCATATATTAATTGATTCTTTTCATTGGTTATAATTAATGCTTTATTTTGTGCATCTATAACATTTGAGCAAACATTATCTAGACCTTTAGAATTGGCATCAATTCTTAAAATGCCAATCGATTTACTGTTGTCTTTTAAATCTAAGATGTTGCTTAATACAATAAATTCAAAATCATCATTATTAGAATAAATTATTATAGGGATTTTACTATTTTGGACTTTTTCTATTATATCCTTACTTAACCCAGAACTAGAAACATAATTATCATCTCTGTTACTGGAGAATAATTCTTCATCAGTGTAAATATAAGCATCTTGGATGTCATCATGAGGAAGCAGAATATTTTTAGTTAAAAAGGATTCAATAATTCTTTGTCTCTTTAATATTTGAGAAGGGCTATCTGTTTCCATAGAGAGTGCTTCTATTAAAGAAGTATCATAATAAGGAATTATACAAAGCTCTTGAACTCCTTGCAAATATGTTTCAACATTGTTTGCAAGTTGAGAAAGTGTTGTTTTTGTATCACTATAGGATAATTCAATCATATCTTTTTTATAATTTCTTGAGGATATGATGGTAACAATCATAACTGATATAAAAATAAGAATACTTGTACTAAACAAAAGTTTTTTCTTAATTGTCCAATTTTTTTTCATAAACTCTTCCTCATATCCTATACTATAGGGGTAAAAGCTCTTGAGCAAGAAAAACATGAAGATTTGTGATAAATCAAAAAAACTTGAACCTATATTGAAAGAACTTGGTATTTTGCATTTGTTTTTTTGGGATGATAATAAGTTATCACAAAGAAAAGGAGTTAGAATTATGAACAAAAGAATTATATCAGTGCTTGCTATTTTATTAGCAGTTAGTGGATCTTTATTTGCTAATGGTAGCCCTGAAGTTTCATTCTTCACTGGTAAAGTTGAAACCATTGATTTAATGAATGATATTATCAATGACTTTAACGCTCAAGATAATGGTTTTACTGTATCTCAAGAATATCAAAAAGATGCAAGTAATATTATCAAAGTTAAATTTGCATCAGGCGAAGTACCTGATATTATGACAACATACGAACAAGCTTATGTGGATCAAGGTAAATATCTTGATTTAAGTGATGAAGCTTGGTGGGATAGATTAGTTCCTTCAATGAGAGACAACTGTACAGATATTAAAACTGGTAATCAATACAGAGTTTGTACAAACATGACTATGGCTGGTCTTTTCTATAACAAAGATATCTATGATGAATTAGGATTAGAACCTGCTACAACTTGGGATCAATTTGTTAAAAACCTAGAAGTTATTAAAGAAAAAAGACCTGATGTAACACCATTATTTATTCCTGGTAAAGAAGCTTGGTCTTTAGGTCACTGGATTGAATTTGTTCCTCATGGATATATAAAACAAACTTTAGGTCCAATTGAAAGTAAATTAGCTATGTTAAATAACGAAAGCGATAAATTGAATTTTGGAGATCCTAATGGTGCTATGGCCGAATTTGCAAGAAACTTAGTTGAACTACAAGATAAAGGTTTAATTAACTCAGATGTATTAACTGCAACTGCTGATAATAGAACAGAAGCCTTTGTAAGTGGTAAAGCTGCAATGTTCTCCGATGGAATGTGGGCTCTTGGTGGTATTTTAGCTGCTAATCCTGATATGAATATTGGTTTTGCTCCATATCCTGCATATATGCCAAATTCAAAACCTGTAGTTCTTTCTGCAGAAGATAGTGGTTATAGTATTTCAGCTTCTTCAACAAATATTGAAGGCGCTAAAAAGTTTTTAACTTTCTTATTCTCAGCTGACAATATGAAAAAATATTCTGAAGCTTTAGGTTCTCCTAGTGCATTCAAAGATGTAGATGCTAACTGGGCTCCAAAAGGATTTAGAGATGAAGTAAAAGCTACATTAAACTCAGCTGTAAATATTGGTTTCACAAATGAAAAACCTGCTGGATTCTCTGGTGATGATGCCGGAAGAATGGTTCAAGATTTGTTTGCTGGAACATATACTCCTGAAGAATTTGCAAAAGCTTATCAAGAAGCTTGGAACAACGGTTTCTAAATTAAAATTGGTAGGGATTTATTCCCTACCAAACTTTTAAGGAATAATTATGAAAAAAAGAATTGATGGAATTCAACTAATGAGTATTCCTGCAGCAATGTTGTATGGAATTTTTTTTATCTTTCCTCTTTTGCAAGGTATTAGATTAAGCTTTACAGATTGGGATGGAATGGGAAAAGCAGCATTTGTTGGATTAAAGAATTATATAGATTTTTTTAGTGATTCAAGAGCTCTAGGGGATATAAAGACTACTGTATTATTTGCAATTGGAAGTGCTTTTTTATTAAATCTTGTTGGTTTGATTTATGCCCTTATAATGAAGAATAAATTTAAATTTCAAGCTTTTGTTAGAGTAGTTATATATCTTCCAGCAATTATTAGCCCTTTAATTATGGGATACATTTGGTATTTCTTATTACAACCTGGAAGAGGCTTTATATATAGAGCTGCAGAAATTTTTAATTATCAAATTGCATGGAATTGGATGGGACAATATTCTCATACAATAATTGTTTTAATCTTAGTAAATGTTTGGCAATATGCTGGAATGACTATGATTATTTATTTAGCAGGACTTAAAGCTATACCTAATGAGTTGTATGAATCAGCTAAAATAGATGGAGCTTCTACTCTGCAAATATTTAGTAAGATTACAATGCCTTTATTAATTCCTTCAATCAGAATTAATGTAGTAACAAATATTATTGGATCTTTATCAGTCTTTGATATAATCATGAGTTTAACAGAAGGTGGACCAGGATATTCAACCGAAAGTTTAAGTATTTATATCATGAGAATGTGTTATGGAAATAAAACAGGTTATTCAACAGCAGTTGCAATGATTTTATTCTTATTAATTTTAGTGCCTGTATTAATTTCATTTAAGCTTACTAAATCTAGGAGTTAGGTATTATATGAAAAATGTAAATTACATAAAAATATTAAAAACACTTTTAATAATTTTAATTTGTATAACTTGTCTTTTACCCTTTTATGTTTTAATTGTTTTATCTTTAAATGATCCTAGTACTTTGTTTTATGAAGGGAATATGTTTCTTCCTGATTTTCATTTTGCAAACTATTTAGAAGCATTTGCTAGATCACATATTTTAAGAGCCATGCTTAACTCTTTGGTAATAACTTTAGGCTCTCTTGTTTTATCTATTATTACAGGAGGAATGGCAGGGTATTCAATTGCTAGAAAGGCAAGTAAATTTAATTATATATTATTTTCTGTCTTAATAGGTTGTATGATGATTCCAGGTATTATTAATACTGTTCCATTATATACTTTAATGAGAAAAATACATGGAGTTGATACTCTTTGGGGAATGATATTTGTTACATCAACTTTATCTCTTCCAACTTGTGTATTTATTTATACTACTTTTATTAGAGAATTACCTAAAGAATTAAATGAAGCTGCTGAAATTGATGGTTGTACAGGAATTAGTGCCTTTTGGAAAATAATATTCCCATTGTTAAAGCCCGCTACAGCATCTTTTGTAATACTTAATGGATTTGGAATTTGGAATAACTATGCTCAAGCAGTATTCTTCTTACAAAGTAATAAGAAGCATAATGTACCACAAGCCTTATCTGTTTTCTTTCAACAATTTGCAGGAGCAAAATGGCATTTAGTTTCAGCAACCGCCGCTATAGCAATAGTACCAGTTGTTGTTATTTTCTTGATTTTCCAAAAACAGTTTATGAGTGGATTAGCAGATGGAGCAGTTAAAGGATGATTAATAAATTATATTTTGATAAAGCAAATTATAATAATCTAGATAATATTAAATTATTTCTTGATAGTGATAATAATAATAAAGTTTTACTTGAGCTTTATAAATTTGATGAAAAAGTAAGTTCTTTTTCTTTTGAACTATGTATTGGGCTAAATGCTATTAATTTAGGAACTTTTGATAATGAAGTTGCGGGGTATAGAGTTTTTGTTAATTGTGAAGAAAAATTATATACAGCAGTTTTTTCAATAGATTCTAAACAAGAAATAATTAGATATGGATTTTTGAGTGATTTTGAAAAAGAAGATAATGATTATGATATATCTTGGATGAAGGATAATCACATAAATTATGTTCAATTTTATGATTGGTCATACCATCACGATGATATGGTAGCAAAGACAACTGAATATAAAGATTCTATGGGAAAAGCTAATAATTTAAATATCATAAAAAATAAGATAATTAATTGCAAAAATAATGGTATGAAAGCTATGGCTTATGGTCCGATATATGCTGCCACAAAAGAGTATTACAGAAATCATAAAGAAGATGCTTATTATGCTATAGAAAATAAACCTTTATCTTTTATCGATACTTTTTATTTTATGAATATTTCTAAAGATTGTAATTGGAGAAATCATATTATAAATGAATATAATAAGAGTATTTCTAAAGTTGGTTTTGATGGAATTCATTTAGATACTTATGGATATCCTAAAAGAGCTCTTGATTATAATGGTGATGTTAAAGAATTAGATAGTGAAATCTTAAGCTTTTTAGAACAAGTTTCTTCTGATTTAGATGATGCAAAATTAATATTTAATAATGTTGGTGCTTGGCCACTAACAAAAGAAATTGGAGATACCCAAAGTGCAGTATATATTGAAGTTTGGCCTCCATATGAAAGTTTTTATAACTTAAGAGAAATAATAAATAAAGCAAAAGAAAATTATAAACCTGTTATAATTTCTGCATATATAGCTAGCTTTAGATTAGATAGAGAGAGAGCTTTATATAGTGCATTATTTACAACTTTTTATATCAATTCTTTAGGTGCTACACATTTATTCTTAGGAGAAGAAGGTTGTGTAATTACTCAAGGTTATTATTGTGATTATTCTAAATTGAGGGATTTTGAAAAAGATATAATTAAAAGATATCAAGACTTCTTCGTCTCTTATCAAGATATTATTTATGATAAGAGTTTAAAGGATGTCACTATGACTCATTGTGGTTGGGATAATCAAGAATACATAATTGAAGGTAATTATTCTCTTACTGCTGAAAAAAATCATATTTCAGTAAATATTAGAGCTAATAAGAATAAACATTTAATTAGTCTAATGAATTTGGAGAATAATGATAATCTTTGGAATTTAGGGAAAGAGGAACCTTTATTATCTTCAAAACTTAGATTTAAAGTACAAGTACTAAAACCAGTAAATAAATTATATTTATTAGCTCCTGAAAATAATAATAGTTATTTGCCAATAGCTTTAGAATATAAACAATATAAAGGGGATAGAAGCAATGTAATTGAATTTGATGTTCCGCCTTGTAAAGTTGGTTCTATTGTATATATTGAGGAGCAAAATTAATGATTCAAGTAACAGCTAATGAATATGTAGCACTACCAAATATAAATGAAAATGATGCATCAATTCCATATTTAACTGTTTTAAATATGGAATATAGAGGGATGTTAGAGCTTGATGGGACTTCTTTATTAAAGCCGACTATTAAGATTAATAATAAAGAAATAAACTTAGAGAATAAATTAAGTTGGACTAGAGTCTGTTATTGGATTCCAAAGGCAGAATTTGAGAATAAAGATTTTAAAATTTCAATTATATTTTTAACTCCTAAAGATCATAAAGCTTTAGCAGTTCGTGTTTCTCTCGAAAATAAAAGTGATAAGAGTTTTGATTTTGATATATCATTAAATTTGAATTGGTCAAATACTTATCATGTAGTAAATGAAAGTTACGAAATAAAAAGTGATATAATTGAAAAAGAGAGTAACTGGAATCATGGAAAAGTTTATCAACAATTTAATAAACTTCCATTAATCTCTTTAGCCCCTATGGAGACTAATAATAATTGTGGAACTTTGGATGTAGCTGAAGTTTATAATTATGATTATTTCTTAGGTGTTGGATATGAAGAAGTATCAGCTTCCACTGCTGCAAAACATCTTAAAAGAATTGAATTTGATGAATTATTGAAAGAAAATGTTGATTTTTTAGAAAGTAAAATTATAAGAAATAATGATTCATTTTTAGAGATGATATTAAATACCAATCTATTTTTCTCTTATTATTTCTCAGCTGGAAAAACATTAGATAGTGAAGAATTAGTTTTAGCAACTTCTCGTTCTCCAAGATATTATGTATCTGCAGCATATTGGGATAGAGATTCTCTTTTGTGGAGTTATCCTTCCTTTTTGTTAATTGATGAAAAGCTTTCCAGAAAAGTTTTAGAGTATGTTTTTACAAAGCAAATAAAAAATGTAGGTGAGCATAGTAGATTTATTGATGGAGCTTTATTAGAACCAGGTTTTGAATTAGATGAACTTTGTGCTCCTGTATTAGCCTTAGAAAAATATATTAACAAAACGAGTGACAATTCAATTCTTGAAGAATCTTATTTAAAGAGTGGATTACATATTATTTTAGAAAAGTTGCAAACAAAAAGAAATAAAGATATTGCTTTATATGAAACTTTCTTAATGCCAACTGATGATTTTACTAAGGAAAAATATCTAACTTACAATAATGTTTTAGTTTATAAAGTTTTAATAATTTTATCTCAATATTTAAAAGATGAGAAGTTAGTTGTTGAAGCTGAAAAAGTTAAAACAGCAATCTATGATTATTTGGTAAAAGATAATATGTTTGTTTGGTCTAGTGATTTAAATGGTCATTGGAGTATCTATGATGAACCACCTGGAAGTTTGCAATTATTAAACTTTTTAGGTTTCTGTGATAAAAGCTCTTTGATTTGGAACAATACAGTAAATCATATCAGATCTAAAGATTATAAATTATCATTTGCTACAAGTAGTATAAGTGAAATAGGGTGTGCTCATGCCCCGCATCCTTGGATTTTATCTCTTTGTAATAGTTTATTATGTGGCTATGGTAAAAGTGCTATAGAGAATCTGAGAAAAATGAAGATGGATAATTTTATTGCTTGTGAAAGTGTAGATGAAGAGAGTGGGGAATGTGCAACAGGAGAAGCCTTTGCAACTTGTGCAGGATTTTTAGCTTATAGTTTATATACTTATCTTAACCATTAAATTTATGGTTAAGATAATTTTCCTTATTTAATTAATTTTTATTTAAGTATATCATTAAATAATGAAACAAAAGAATAAGGAGAAAATTATGGATTTTTTTGATGTTGTTAATACTCGCTATTCATATCGTGGAGCCTTCGATAATAAAAAATTAACACAAGAAGAAATAAATAAAATATTAAATTCTGCAATTGCAGCTCCCATTGCAATGAGAGTTCATTCTACAAGTTATATAGCAATAACTGATGAGAAAATAATTAAAGATTTAGGTAATATAATTAATACTAACGGAACAAAAACTGCACCTTTTTTATTGGTTTTATTAACTGAAGATAAAACAAGTAATACTAGAGGTATGAATTTTATATCAGAGAACTATGCTGCAGCTTGTGAGAATATATTATTAAGTGTTACAGCATTAGGCTATGCTACAGTTTGGACTGATGGTTTTTTGAGAAATAAAATAGCAAATGATAAAATAAGAGAAATTTTAAATGTGCCTTCTTCTAAAACCATAAGGGCCGTTCTTGCTATAGGTAACCCACTTAATCCTGAAATGCCAAAAGCAAAAGCGAAAATTGAAGAACTAGTTGTTTTTAATAAATTTTAGTGCAACTTTGGTTAAATTTTTTAGGAGAAACTTTTTGAAAAAGAAAAATCATTTACCAGTTTTTGGTGTAGGTCCATTATATGTTATATCAATTTTATTAATCACCGCTATCTTGGTTTATCTAAATAGTAGGGGGTTATTTAGTCAATTTAAAGTAAATTCATTAAAAATTGAGTTTCAAATTCTTGGAATTCTTTTTGCTTTAGAAGGTCTTATTATTTGGATTTTTGCTGTTATAATTTCGAGAATAGATGATAAAATTAAGGATAATAAATTAATAACTACTGGGATATATAGGTATGTTAGAAATCCAATTTATTCGGCTTTTTTGTTCGTTTGTACAGCCATAATTTTATTTTTAAATAATTATCTATTTTTACTAACTCCAATATTTTTTTGGATCTTTTTAACACTTTTAATGAAGAATACAGAGGAAAAATGGTTAATAAAAAAGTATGGAAATGCTTATTTAGAGTACTCCAAGGCCACAAATCGTTGTATTCCTTTTTTCAAAAAAAATAAATTATAAAATTATAAATTATTAAAATTGACATAATGAATAAGTAATGATAACATTGATTAAACGATTAATCAAATTTAAAGGGAGAAATGAAATGAAAAAGAGATTAATTTTACTAGCTAGTTTGTTCTGTTTTGTTAGTGCATTAACTTTTGCTAGTGGAAGCAGTGAAACAAATACTGCTAATGATCAAGCATTGAATCAAAAAGTTACTATGAAGGTTTCAACTTGGACAAGTAATAAAGATCAAATTGCTTTATTGAGTTCTTTTGTAGATGAGTTCGCTCAAAAGAAGGGTATTGATATTGATTGTGAATTTGAAACCATAACTTTTGGTGAATATACAACAAAATTATCAATGGAACTTCAAGGTAATGATGCACCAGATGTTTTTTGGATGTTAGAAACAACAGCCCCAACCTTTGTATCATCTTCTTTGTTAGCTGATTTATCTTCTGCATTACAAGAATATGATTTTGCTGATTTATCTCCAGCTGCTATGTCATTATGGGAAAAAGATGGAAAAGTATTTGGTGTTCCATTTTCAACATCACCATTCTTTATTATCTATAATGAAGATTTATTTAAAGAAGCTGGTCTCAAAACTCCAGAACAAATGAAAGCTGATGGACAATGGACTTGGGAAAACTTTAGAAAAGTAAGTAAAGAATTAACTGATGCTACAGGTGTTTATGCTTATCAAACTCCAGATGGTGGTGGTTATGATTCAAGAATTTTACATAACTTAGTACCAATTATTAGATCTTATGGTTCTGATGCTTGGACTGATGACAATCAAATTTTAATTAATTCTGATGAAAGTGTAGAAGCTGTAACTTTATTCCATAACATGGTTTATAAAGATAGTTCAGTTGTTCCTCCAGGAAACCAAAGTGATTTCTTTGCAGGAGATGCTGCTATGACAATGGCTCAAGTTTCACGTATTTCTAAATTAGAAGGTGCTTCTTTTAATTGGGGTATGGTAACAATTCCTGAAGGTCCTGCAGGGGAAGTCCCTGTTATTGGACAAGCTGCAATTTGTGCTAATGCAAAGAGTAAAAACGGTAGTTTAGCTGCAGAATTAGTTGCATATATGACAAGCAAATCTTGTGTAGAAAGAATGGCTGGTATTTGGCCACCTGCAAGAAAATCTGTATTAACTTCTGATGCTTTCTTAAATAGTAATAGTGCTGTTACTCCAGAGCAAATGAAAGATACAGTTGCAACCTCAATCAATAATGGTAAGGTATTGCCATCTCATCGTTTATATCCACAAATCGAAGTTGAATCAAAAATGGTTTGGGATAAATTATGGAACGCAAATGCTGATGTAGCATCTGTATTAGATGAAGTCGCAACCGTATATAAAAAATACATTAAATAATTAATATAATCTAGGGCATTTATTATAGGAGTGAGAAGTTGAAAAAAAGTAATCATGAGAAACATAATTTGATTGGATATCTTTTTATTGCACCACAAATGTTAGGGTTTTTATTTTTTGTAATGATGCCCTTGATATCAATTTTTATTTTTTCTTTTCAAGAAAAGAACTTATTATTTGGTACATCTTTATTTGCTGGATTAGAGAATTATAAAAATTTAGTTCAAGATTCTGTGTTTAGTAAGACTTTGGTAAATACAATTGTATTTTCTTTAGGTGTTGTGCCAATAAACTTAATATTGTCATTAACTCTAGCTTTATATTTAGGAAAGAATAGATTTGAGACATTTTATTTAAAAACAATTGTATTTTTACCTGTTGTTACAAGTGGTGTAGCTTGGGCTATTGTTTTTAAATATATTTTGCAAGGTGGAACGGATGGCCCATTAAACTACTTTTTATCAGTATTTGGGATACAAGGCCCTAACTGGTTACATGAAGTTAGATGGGCAATGTTCAGTGTAATTATAACTAGGGTTTTAAAAAATGTTGGGATGAATATTTTAATATTTTTAGGAGCCGTACTTAATTTACCTCAAGATGTAATTGAAGCTGCGAAGATTGATGGTTGTAAAAAGCTTTCAATGTTCTTTAAGATAAAATTACCTCTTTTGATGCCTTCAGTATTAATGGTAATGATAGTAACAGTTACAGGATCTATGAGAGTTTTCGATACGATCAAATTAATGACTGATGGCGGACCAGAAGGTTCTACAATGGTAATTGTTTATTATATCTATCATCAAGCATTTAAGATGTTTAATACTGGATATGCTAGTGCTATATCAGTCGTTTTATTCTTAATAATTTTAGTTTTGACATTATTACAATGGAAAGTTAGAAGGAGAGTTTCATATTATGAAAATTGATAAAATCGTCTCTATATTTTTTAGAATTCTTCTTGTAACAGTATTAACAATATTCTTTGTTTACCCATTTTGGTGGATGCTAGTTAATTCATTGAATAATCCAGCAGATATTTTTGGAAAACCAACTCTATTACCTAAAGCTTGGAAATTTTCAAACTATATTGAAATATTTAAGGTTCAACCATTTGGTAAACATTTCTTAAATACTCTTATCGTTGCCGGTTTTGGTACAGTGGGAAACATATTGTTTTCATCTTTAAGTGGATATGCCTTTGCAAGAATTAATTTTAAAGGAAGAAACTTCTTTTTTATATTATTACTTATGGCTTTAATGATGCCAATTGAGGTTATAATTATACCTTTATATACTCAAATGTCATCACTTCATTTAACTGATAGCTTTTTCCCATTAATATTGATTCCAATTTTCTGTTCACAAGGTGCTTTTTCTTCTTTTATGTTTAGGCAGCATTATATTACTGTGCCAAAAGAATTAGAAGAAGCCGCAACTCTAGATGGACTTGGAACTTTTGCAATATTTAAGAAGATTATGTTACCAATTTCTATGCCGATTATAGCTTCAGCAGGGATTCTTGCCTTTTTATCAGTATGGAATATGTATCTAGAACCATTAGTATTTATAAGTAGTATTGATAAATTTACTCTTCCATTATCATTAGCTAATTTCAATGACAGTTATGGTCTTCCACAATGGCATTTACAATTAGCAGCAACAACTCTATCAGTTGTTCCAATAATGGCAGTTTATTTATTGTTCCAAGAAAAAATAACCAATGCGATGGTAAATTCAGGTCTAAAATAGGAGAGGTTATGAAATATGATGTGGTTATTGTAGGTGGTGGAATCTCCGGTTCCATAGCTGCAATTGCATGTTCGAGAATGAATATAAAAACACTTTTAATTGAAGAAAAAGGTTGTTTAGGGGGAGCTTTAACCAGTTCTGGAACAGGTCCAATGATGACCTTCCATGCTGGAAAAGAACAAGTAATAAAAGGCATTACTGATGAACTAATCCAAAATTTAGTAAAAAAAGGTTTATCAGTTGGACATATAATAGATTCAACAGGTTACACCTACACTGTCACTCCTTTTGATAGTGAAGGGTTGAAATATGAATTAGAAACTATGGTAAATGATTCTAATTGTGATTTGTTATATCATAGTGTTATTACAAAAGCATATGTTGAAGAGTCCATTTTGAAAAAAATTGATGTTTTATCCTGTGGTAAACATTTTGAAGTCTCTGCAAAAATCTTTATTGATGGAAGCGGGGATGGGGATTTATTGTACCAAGCAGGAGTTCCTTTTACACAAGGTAGAGCTCTAGATGGTAAAGATCAGCCTATGAGTATGAATATGAAACTAGCTGATGTTGATATTGATTTGATAAGAGATATCATGGATAAAAATGTTGAGCTGTTTCCTTTTTTGAAAGAAAAAGCAGGAATAGAAAAACAAGCTAGTAGATTATCTTGTTCTGGATTTCAAGATATTATGAAAGAGGGAATAAAGAATGGGGAAATATCTTTTGATAGAGATATAGTTCTATTCTTTGAAACAAATACTAAAAACGAAGTAATTGTTAATATGAGCAGAGTAAATAATCTAAATCCAGTTGATCCAATTGAAATTAGCAAAGCTGAAGTTGAAGGTAGAAAACAAGTTTGGCAACTTTATAAATATTTAAAGAAAGCTGTCCCTGGTTTTAAAAATTCTAAATTGATTACTACTGGTCCAAATATTGGAATTAGAAGTTCAAGACGGTTAATTGGAAATTATACTATTAATGTTGAGGATATTTTATCTGGTAATAAGTTTGAAGATGGAATTTCTGCTTGTGGATATCCTGTGGATATCCATTCTAGTGATGGTGCTGCAACAAATAGTACTTTCCTAAAATATGGTGTATGGTATACTATTCCTTATAGATGTTTATTAAACAATAAAATAAAAAATATCTTAGCAACAGGAAGAATTATTTCCTGTACATTTGAAGCTCAAGCCTCCCTTCGTGTTTCTCCTAGCTGTGGAGCTATAGGGCATGCTTGTGGAGTTAGTGCTGCATTATCAATAATAAATAATGTATTACCAACTGATTTAGATGCTAATTTATTAAGAAAAGAGCTAAAACAACAAGGAGCTTTTTTAGATTGAAAACAAATAAAAGGGTAACTATTCAAGATATCGCTAATGAGGCTGATGTTTCTTATGCCACTGTTTCTAAAGTATTAAGTGGAAAAGTTGGTGGAAATATCAGAGTAAGTGAAAAAACTAAAAAGAAAATTTTAGAAGTTTCGGATCGTTTAGGATATGTTCCTAATCATATGGCTAGAAACTTAAAAAGCAATAATTTATCACTAATCTCAGTTTTTACATATGAAAATATGAGTGATTGTGAAATTCAAAGAGAGTATTTTGATTTCTATATTGGTGTCTATTTGCAAGGTGAAAAATTAGGATTGGATGTATTATTTTTAAATACAAGAAAAAATATTGCATCTTCTTCTAGGGTTACCTTATCATCAGGCGCCATTATGATTGGTGTAGAAAGAGATGATAGTGATATTAAAGCTTTGGCGAAAAGGAATTTCCCTTTAGTATTTGTTGGTAGACGTGAAATTGAAGGAATTAATACCAATTGGGTGAGTTTTGATTATGAGAATGTAATATTTGAAATCTTTAATTCTTTAAATAAAAAGAATATAAAGAAAATATTGTTTTTTAAATCTTCAAATCATACTGAACCTTATGATGATAAAAGAAAATTTGTATCAACCAATGCTAAAAAATTCTCAATTGAGGTAATCACTTTAACCTTAGACAAAGAATCTGATTTAACAGATGAACAAAAGCTCCTTTTAAATGAAGTGGACTTTTGTTTGTTAGATAGAATTTGGCAAGTTCCAGTAATTGATAAATATTTAAAAGACAATTTATTAGAACTTGGTAAGGATAAATTTGGAATAGTTATGGAAGATGATTGGCTAAATATTGGGAATTGGACTTGTTGGAATAATCAAAGACAAGAGTTAGGTGCCCTAGCCACAGAACATTTGTATTCAATCTTAAATAAAAAGGAACTACCAGATAAGAAATTGGTTTCATTAAAATTAATTTATAAAAATAGTTTTAAAATTTGAAGGTAAAAAAAATGGAAAAAGCTTTTTTAAAACAAATAAATGATCTCTATGAAGATCAATTAATTAACCACGAGCTAAACTTTTGGCTTGAAAATGGTTTTGATAAAGAAAATGGTGGACTCTATACGGCCTTAGATAGAGATGGGTCTATTCTAGATACAGATAAAAGTGTTTGGTTTCAAGCAAGAGCTCTTTGGATATATGCAACTGCTTATGAAAAATATAAAGATGAAAGATATCTTGAACTAGCTACTTCTTTAGTAAACTTTATTGAAGCTCACTGTTTTGATAGTGATAATAGAATGTTCTTTAGAGTAACTAATGATGGGCAGCCTGTAATTAAGAGAATAAGATATTACTTTAGTGAAGCTTTTACTATTATGGGGTACTGTGTATATGGAAGAGTAACAAAGAATCCTGAATATATAGAAAAAGCATATCAATTATATTTATTTGTTGAAGATTTAAAAAAGTCTAATATTTTAGTTCCTAAAATGACTAGAAAAGTAAGAGATTTTGGTGGACCCATGATTTTACTTAATGTTCTATCTGAATTAAGAAAATCATATCCAAATAAAAATGAAGATATAAATAAATATATTGATCAATTATTATTAGAGATTAAAACCTACTTCGTTAGAGATGAGTATCAAGCTGTTATTGAACAATGTCTAGAAAATGGTGAGATAAATAAAGATCATTTTGAAGGTAGGATGTTAAATCCTGGTCATGCAATTGAAGGTGCTTGGTTTATAATGAATGAAGGCTCAAGTAGGGGTGATCAAGAATTAATTCAACTTGGTTTAAAGATTCTTAATTGGATGTTTGAAAAAGGTTGGGATAAGGAATATGGTGGAATAATTCAATATAGAGATTTATTGAATAAAAGCTTATCAGAGTATCATCAAGATATGAAATTCTGGTGGCCTCAATGTGAAGCGGCAATTGCTCAATTGCTAGCATATTCTTTAACAAAAGACGAATCTTATTTAGAAAAATTTAAAATGGTAAATGATTATATTCAAGATAATTTTGTTGATAAAGAATATGATGAATGGTTTGGTTATTTACATAGGGATAATTCTTTAGCAACACCATTAAAAGGAAATATGTATAAAGGTCCTTTTCATATACCAAGAATGTACTTAAAATGTTTAGAAATCATTAATAATATAAATTAATTATAAAAAAATTAGGAAGCTATTATTAAATATGGTATACTCCTAATATCATTAATTGTTATGAGAATCATTGTGTTTAACCTGTTTGTTAGCATTAGTTAGGGAAAAACTAATTAAAACTGGTTTGCACAAGGTTCTTTTTTTTGTTTTTTATAGATTAATAATTTTGTTGTTTAATTAGACTTTTCATGTATTATTATAAATATAGGAGAGTTGTGTGGAGTCAAATTCATTAAAAAAAGATTACAAATATTGTGAAAAGTTAATAAAAAAAAGCTCTAAAAAATATTATAAAGCTTTTGTTAAACTTCCTATAGATAAAAGAAAAGCCGTTTTTGCAGTTTATGTTTATTGTAGATATGCTGATTATATTCTTGATGTAGAAAAAGATAGGAATAAATTACAATCATTATTACTAGAACTTGATAAATTTAATAAAGGCCTTAATATTGATAATACAATTTTTAGAGTATTAAGAGAGGCCTTTAATAAGTACGATATGGATATATCCCCATTTTATGATATGATAAGTGGACAAAAAATGGATCTTGATTTTAATGGAATTGAAACAATTGAAGATTCAGATAACTATTGTTATTATATCGCCTCCTCTGTTGGGTTAATGATTTTACCAATAATTGCAGAAAATAATTATTTACAATTAGCTAATGACGTGATTGCCTTGGGTAAGGCAATGCAATTTACAAATATTTTAAGGGATATTGTGAAAATTTTGATGATGGAAGAATTTATTTACATTTAGATTTAATAAAAAAATTTAATGTAAACATTGAAGATATAAAAAATAATAAAGTCACTGATGAATTTAGTTTATTATGGGAATATTTAGCTAATATAGCTCAAGACTATTTTAATAATTTCTGTAAAGTGGTAAAAAGGTTTGATAGTGATAGTATAGAGGCTGTATTAAGTTCTGCTGTTTATTATAATGCTATACTAGATGTAGTAAGAGAAAATGATTATGATTGTTTATCGAAACGTAATATTATAATTGATTATAATATATTTGAAGAAAAGTATAAAAAAATATTGGAGTAAAAATGGGTTACTTAGTTTCTTTTATGTTTGTTTTTTTAATTATTGGTATCTCAACAATATTAGAAAAGAAAAAAATACTTGGTTCAGAAGGAACAAGAAAAATAATACATATTGGAGTATGCAACTGGTGGTTTATCGCTATGTATTATTTCTACGAACCAATAGTTGCCTTGATTCCAGCATGTTTTATTTTAATTAATTATGTTTCATATCAAAAAAATATTTTTACTGCGATGGAAAGAAGAGAAGGCGTAAAAGATTTAGGTACAGTTTATTATTCTATATCTTTATTTATCTTATCTATTTGGACTTTTAGTATTGGGCGTCCAGAAATTGGTTTAATGGGTATTCTAATTATGGGATATGGTGATGGTTTAGCTGCAATAATTGGAAAGAAATATGGTAAAAAACCATTTTTCTTAAATAAAGAGAAATCAATTCCAGGTAGTTTGACTGTATTTTTTGTTTCCTTAATTATAGCTTTTTTAATATTGAATTTTTATTATGATATTTCTTTTGGGAAGGGATTTGCTTTTAGTTTATTAATTGCAATACTTGCTTCCTTAATTGAAGCAATAACGCCTTTAGGATTTGATAATTTAACACTCCCTTTAAGTACTAGTATAGTATTTTATTTGATAACACAGATGATATAAAGGGGCAAAAATGGCTTTTGGTATTGGACTAATTTTAAGTTTTATAATTGCTTTCCCTGCTTATAGGAAAAAAGCATTAACATTTAGTGGATTTATTGCTGCTTTAATTTTAGGAGCATTATTGTATTATGCTGGATCATTTTTAGCATTTAGTACAATGATTGTATTTTTTATTACTTCCTCTTTGTTATCGATGTTAAGTGGTGATAAAGTTTTTGACCAACATATAGTTGCAAAAGGGGCTTGTAGGGATCATATTCAAGTTCTTGCAAATGGAATCGTGCCTTTAGTTTTTGCTTTTCTATATAAATTTAGTTCAAATGAAATTTTCTTTTTATCAATAATAATAGCTTTTGCTTGTGCAAATGCAGATACTTGGGCTTCTGAAGTAGGAAGTCAAAGTGATGAAATTCCTCATTATATTATTAAAAGACAACCCGTTACTATAGGGCTCTCTGGAGGCGTAACAAAAGCGGGGTTTTTAGCATCCTTTATAGGATCTGGAATAATTAGTCTTTGGTATATACTTTTTATATCAATAAAAGATGGTTTTGAAATTAAAAGTTTAATTATATTTTTTATAATAGCTATATTTGGTTTTATTGGATCTTTAATAGATAGTATACTTGGAGAGTTAGCTCAAGCAAAGTATATTTCTTGGAAAGATGAAGACAGGATAACTGAATTAGCTGTTGAAGATTATAAAGAAAATCGAATCATTTCTGGCTTAAAATGGGTAGATAACAACTTGGTTAATTTTATAAGTGCTTTATCTTCTGCTTTATTAGGGCTTCTTGTTTTATATTTTATTTAAAAAGTAAAAAAAATATTGTTAGTGATAACTAACCTATTGACAATTATCTCTAATTAGAGTAATTTGAAATCATAAAGAAGATAAAGGTAATAAATATGGTAAAACAAGAGTTAAAAGCTTTTATAGCAATGAGCAGAGCTTTAAATGAAATTAATAGAAACACTATATCAATAGTGAAAGAGTATGGAATTTCTACTTCTCAGTTTGCTGTGTTAGAATCCCTTTATCATAAAGGTGATTTAACAGTAGGTGAAGTACAAGAAAAGATTTTAAGCACAAGTGGTACTATTGCTGTTGTAATTAGGAATTTAGAGAATAGTGGCTTGATTTATAAAATTCAAGATTCAAACGATAAGAGACGATACATATTGAAACTTAGTGATAAGGGTTTAGTTTTGATATCTAAAGTTTATCCTAAAAACGAAAAAATGCTTTTATCAGTAATGTCGAATTTAAATCAAGAGGAGCTTAACAATTTGCTTTTATATATGAAAAGACTTACTGGTTATAGTCATACTTAAAAAGTAAATATATTACTTATAGATTGCTTTAAAGCAATTAGAAATATTTAATTGGAGAAAAAAATGAAGATATTAGAAACATTAGAAAAAAGAAGATCATATTACGATATAAATAAAAACCTTCCTGTAAGTGAAAGAAAAGTTTTTGACTTAGTTGAAAAGGCAACAGAATTAGTTCCTGATGCTTTTAATATGAAGAGTTCGAGAGTTGTAGTAGTTACAAAAGAAAAACAAGATCAACTTTGGGACAAAATTTATGATGTTTTTGAAGGCAAAGTCGCAAGAGATAAAATTGATAGTTTCAAAAATGGATATGGTACAGTTTTATTTTTTGTAGATGTTAATACAGTTAAGAATTTAGAAATTCAATTCCCTCTATATGCACCAAAATTCATTGAATGGTCAAAGCAATCGGTAGGTATGTTAGAATTATCTATTTGGTCAGGATTAAGAGAATTAAATATTGGGGCATCTTTACAGCACTACAATCCTGTAATTGATGAGGCAATTAGAGAAATGTTTGATTTACCAGAGAATTTTGTTTTAAATGCTCAAATGCCTTTTGGTGGAATCAATTCAGAACCAGATGAAAAACCTAAAGAAGATATTTCAAAACGTGTAACAATTTTGTAAAATTCAGAATATAATATAAATCCTATTGTTTTATTTATATAAAATGATAGGATTTTTTATATTAAGGAGAGATATAATAAATTGAAAATTAAAATTGACAAAACTTTATATGCAATCAGTAAATTAGATAAATGTGATAAATTTCCAGATTGGATTAATTTTGATAGCTTTTTTTCAATTACAAATACGGATGAAGAATTCTCTGTTGTATGTGAAGAAAAATATGTTCCAAAAAACATTATAAGTGATTTTGGTTGGAATATATTAAAAATTGTAGGGCCATTGGATTTTTCATTGGTAGGAATTCTTTCAAAAATAAGTAGTATATTAGCAAAAGAGGGAATAAGTATTTTTGCTATTTCAACTTATGATACAGATTATATATTAGTAAAGAGTGACAAAATAAAAAAAACAATTGAAGTCTTAAAAAGATCAGATTATGAAATAGTTGAATAATAATTAATATATCTTATATTTAGTTAAGTAAAATAGAATTCAAACCTTTGACGATGTTTTTTTGTATAGTTTTTCTTGACAATAGTGTATAATACACACTATTGTGTTAGTAGGAGTAGTTATAATGGATAATGAAGATAAACTTTTAGAAAATTTATTTGGAGAGTTAAAGAGAGGAACTTTAGTAATAAGTGTACTATTAAGTGTTAAAGATCCAATCTATGGCTATTCTCTTGTACAAAATCTCCAAGCTAATAAAATAAAAATTGATAAAAATACTCTCTATCCATTATTAAGAAGATTGGAAAAACAAAATCTATTAAGTAGTTTTTGGGATACAAGTGAAAATAGGGCAAGAAAATATTATCAAATTAGTGATTTGGGAAAAGAGGTTTTAGCTAAATTGATAGATGAGTGGAAAGAAATTAATAGCAGTATAAACAATATGCTATGAGTCTGGAGGTACATAAATGGAATTAATTGATAAATATATTTATGCAATAGGTAAACAGCTCCCAGCTGATTCTAAAAAAGAAATTAAAAGGGAATTAAAATCTTTACTTTTGGATGAAATTGAATCTTCATATGGTAGTAATTCAACTCAAGAAGAAATAGAGAAGACAATTTATGAATTTGGATCACCAAAAGAAGTTGCAGCAAGATATAAAAAAGATAATATAATTATTGCAAAAGATTATACTGATATTTATTTTTTGCTTATTAAAATTTTAATTGGTGCTATGGCAATAGCTTTCGCGGTTATATTTGTTATTGATTTATTTACCAATTTTCAGAATTTTAATCTTTTAAAAAGTATATTAAAGTTTTTTGGTAATGTTTTTACCTCTAGTTTAAGTGCAATTGGGGCTCTTACCTTAGTATTTATTTTTATTTCAAAATGTACTGAAGAAATCGATTTTGAAATGGACAAACCTTGGTCTATTAGTGATCTAGATAATGTTGATGTAGATGTACCACAAGAATCAAAGTTAGAACTTGGCTTTGGAATTTTCTTTTCAATAGTAGCCTTAGCTCTTATAAATGTATTTCCTAATTTCATGTCTTTTTTAGAAAGATCTTTTGAAAGAAGTCAAATCACTTTAGGGCATCATATAAATATACCTGTTTTTAAAGAGATTTTGATTTTTATAACTATTGTTTGGACTTTAGAAATTATTCTTTTAGTAATTAAGTTTATTATTGGAAATACAAAATATACTAGTGCTATAGAATTATTAATGGATGGTGTTAGTGTTGGACTATTAATATTTATTGTTCAAAACAAGAATCTTTATTTAGATTATAGATCTTTATTAGGTTTTAGAGGAATATTTGTCTTTGTATTAGTTGTTTCAATTATTGATTTGATAGCAAGTCTAGCTAAATTTATTAAACATTACGTGGTAGAGAGTAATATATAAATTTTAAATAAGTATAAAAAATGGTAGCTATTTAGCTACCACTCTCTTAATGATTTCCTATTTTTTTATATATTAATTTATGGAGTATGTAATCTTTACATTACTTACATAGTCACCAGCAGGAAGATTTGCATTACCCTTCCAACTTAAGTTGAATTTATTTACTAATAATCCTACATGCTTTCCAGCAAATAAAGTTGGTACTGATTCGATTGTGTTAACATCAGGAGTAATTCCTGAATTATAAGATTCTGTACCACCATTTAATGTTGTTACAAATGATTCTGGTACTACATTAACTTTTACTGTTAAATCATTATTTAAATTACTTGAAGCTGTAACTGTGAAATTACCCGTTGAGCCATTTCCTGTTAGCGCTGCAACATCAATTTCATAATCTGTTGTATTATTATCAATCTCATCGCCTTCATAAGCTAATTGGTATGAAACTGCTGTTTCTTCAATTTCTGTTACTAATTGAATATCTGCTGATTTACCTGATCCTGCGAATACTGGTACTGATACGATTATAGCTGCTGCTAGGATTGTTAATAATTTTTTCATAATTTTGTTTTCCTTTTAATTGTTTTTTTTAGTTTCTTTATGGTTTAAATATATTACGACTTGTAACTTATGTCAACAATTTTAATTAAGAAATATTTAAAATTATGATATATTATATTTAATTTATTATGTTATAAAGAATTAAATAAAATATAAAAATTATAACAGATGTTACTTATGAGATAAGCTGCTGAAAAATATTGTCAAAGGTCCTATTTTTATTATTGTTTTATAAACTAACAAGATTTAAAATAGATATAGGATAGGAGGCTTTGTATTATGATTGGAGCGATAATTGGTGATATTGTTGGTTCTCGTTTTGAATTTAATAATTATAAGAAAAAAGACTTTCAATTATTTAATGATGAATGCAGAGCTACTGATGATTCTATTTTAACATTGGCAATAGCAAAAGCTATTATGGAAAGTGAGAAGATTTTAAAATTCTCTTTGGCATCTAAGTTTAAAAATGATGAGTACTGTAAAATCTTAAAACAACAAACTATTAAATATCTTAGAGAGTATGGTTTGAAATATCCAAATAGTGGATTTGGTCGTATGTTTTATAAATGGTTATTTTTGATTAATCCTCAACCATATAATAGTTTTGGTAATGGTGCAGCTATGAGAATAAGTCCTGTTGGTTTTTTTGCTAGAACAATCGATGATATTTATATGCTATCTGGATGTGTTACAGATGTTACTCATAATCATAGTGAAGGATTAAAAGGGGCGGAAGCAACTGCAGTTGCAATATTTTTATCTAGATGTGGATTACATAAGCATGAGATAAAAACAAAGATTGAAGAAAAGTATTATGATCTTAATTTCACAATTGATGAAATTCGAGACGAATATGAATTTAGTGCAACCTGTCAAAATACTGTTCCCCAAGCTATTGTAGCTTTTTTGGAATCTACTTCTTTTGAAGATGCAATTAGAATTGCTGTTTCTTTAGGTGGTGATAGCGATACAATAGCTGCAATAACAGGAGCAATTTCTCAAGCTTTTTATCAAGTTCCAAAAGAACTAGAAGAAAAAGCTTTGACTTATTTAGATAGTGAATTAAGAGAAATTTATGACCAATGGAAAGTCTTTATTGAGCATAAAGAGTGCCAATATTAATTTGACTTATTATTGATACGCGTTAATAAGATTATATTACATATTACAAAAATAGTTCCTATAATCGCTAGGAATATAAAAGCTACGTTTAGAGAGAATAAATCCCCAATCTTACCAATTAAAGGGAATATGAAAATCATAAAGAAACTAAATACCATACTAGATAAGGAAAGAATTGTTGCTCTGTTTTTACTTGGAATTAATTTATTAATATAATCACTCATAGCAACATATATAAAGCTTTCAACAATCATCATTAAAATATAGAAAACATATGCATAAGGAGTTAGAGCAATTAGCCAAATACATATAACTGAAATTATTGGCATAATTAGTAAAATTCCTTTTTCCTTAATCCTTTTTTCAAGTCTATAAGTTTGGGTGCTTGCAATAGCTTCAAATATTGCTGATATAGCAAAAATTAATCCAATAAAAAATTCATCGTGATTATTATTTTTTAGATAATTTTGCAAATAAAAGAATAAACTTGTTCCAAAGGTTAAAATTATTTGAGTAAAAATAATAAAGAAACCAATTTTTTTATTATCCTTTATAGCTGTATAGCTCTGTGTTATTTGGAGTTTTAGAATTTCTAAACCTTTTTTATTTTTTATATCATCTTTTTCTATATTTGGTTCTTGAAAACTAAAGGCTTGAAATATTGTGATTGCTATGAAAATTAATGTAATTATAAAAACATATTTATAATCAATCGTAGCTAAATAACCACCAATTATAAAAGCAAAAACCTGTGCCATTTGATATGAAAATTCTTGTTTCCCTGAGATTTTCATATAATTTTTTTCTAAATCTATTTCTTTAAGAGAATCATATATTAAAGCTTCTCCAGCACCAGACTCTAAGTTATATGATAAAGCGATAAAAACAAAAGAGAGCGCAAATATGAAAAAGTTATTGGCCAAAAGTAATATTATTATGCTAATAAAAGCTAATATTCTCCCAATAATTCTACTAGTTTTCCTTCCATATATATCTGCAACTAAACCAGTTGGGACTTCCATTAAGAAAGAGGTTATATGGAAGATCCCCTCAAGTAATCCTAATTGAGCTAAACTCATTCCTTTCATTGCTAGGTAAATCATCCAAAGCCCATGGGTTAAGTTTAAATTTGAGAGAAATATAAATATATAGTTGTTAATAATATTATTTTCTAATCTTTTTTTGTAATTCATAATTATAGCCTACGGGACATAGTATATGTTGAATCTTTTTGATTTGTAAATAACAACAATAATTTTAATTGATTATATGTTTTTATTTAAAAGATGTATTATAATGAAAATATATTCATATATAAGGAGGCAAATATATTGAAGATTAAAACTTATCAAAGAGAAGTTCCAAAAATTATTCTAGGTTGTATGAGAATTAATAATAAAAATGATGAAGATGTTGAGAGATTAATTGAAACCGCTTTAGAAAATGGAATAGATTTTTTTGATCATGCCGATATTTATGGTAGAGGTGAAAGTGAGAAAAAATTTGCTAAGGCTGTTAAAGCTTTAAAACTTGATAGAGATAAAATGATTATTCAATCAAAAGCTGCTATTAGACCTGGTGTTTGTTATGATTTTTCTAAAGAACATATAATGAAATCAATTGATGAAAGTTTAAAAAGATTAAATACGGATTATTTAGATTTCTTTTTGTTTCATAGACCAGATCCTTTAATGGATGTGAATGAAGTAAGTGATATTATAAATGAATTATCTTTAAGTAATAAAGTAAAAACTTTTGGAGTAAGTAATCAAGATGCTCATCAAATGAATTTATTAAATAAATATTGTGATAATAAATTTGTAGTAAATCAATTGCAAATGAGTATTACTCATTGTCCAATGATTGATAGTTTTGTAAATGTTAATATCGAAAATAAACATGCAGTTAATCGTGATGGTGGCATGTTTGAATATAGTATTATAAATGATATTACTCTCCAAGCTTGGTCTCCTTTCCAGTATGGATTTTTTGAAGGAATCTTTTTAGATAATGACAAGTTTGTAGAATTAAATAAAGTAATTGTTGAATTAGCTGATAAATATCAAGTTTCAAAAGAAGCTATAGTTGTTGCTTGGTTGCTACGTCTTCCAATGAAGATGCAAGTAATTGTTGGAACTACTAATTTTGAAAGACTAAAAAGAATATCTCAAGCAACTAAATTTAATTTAACTAGAGATGAGTGGTATCAATTATATTTAGCTGCTGGAAAAAAATTACCATAAAAAACATTGACAACTCTCTATGTATTTTGGTACAAATTACATAGAAACATTTCTATGTATTGAGGTTTTATGAATTATAAAGAAATAAGTGAAGTTTTTAAAATATTATCAAATGCCAAACGATTAGAAATCATAAATTTATTGTCTAATGGTGAGCTATGTGCTTGTGAATTGCAAAAGAAATTTAATGTAACTCAACCAACACTTTCGTATGATATGAAATTATTAAAGGATGTACATTTAATAAAAGAAAGGGTAGATGGTAGATCTCATTATTATCGTTTAGATGAGAAAAATATAAAAATTATTAATGATGTTTTTTATAATTTAACAAAGGCTAATAAAGAATAAATAAATGGAGAATAGTATGGGAATTTTTACAAAAAAAGAAAAAACTGAAGCAACTCCTTATAATCCTAATGCAAGGATTAAAGTTTTAGGCTCCGGTTGTCCAAAATGTCAGGCTTTAGAGAAAAACGCAATTGAAGCTGTTAAAAACTTGAACAAAACTGATGAAGTAACTCATTTAACAGATATGCAAGAAATTGTTAAATATGGGGTTATGAGTACTCCAGCTTTAGTAGTTGATGAGAAAGTTGTATCAAGTGGAAAATTATTAAGTCCTGCAGAAATTGAAAAATTAATTTAAGGAATTTATATAATGAAAATTATTAATGAAAGACGTAGTGTTAGAAGTTTTTCAGATCAAAAAGTTGAAGAAGAAAAAATTTTAAATATTTTAAAAGCTGCTATGCAAGCTCCTTCAGCAAAAAATCAACAACCTTGGGAATTTGTAGTAATTGAAAATGACTCTGTATTAAAACAATTAGTAAGAGTTAGCAATTATGAAAAATTTGAGAAAGGTGCTTCTGTGGCTATAGTAGTATTAGCAAAGACTAAGAATCTAAAATCTGAAAAGTTTTTTCCTCAAGATTTAGGTGCAAGTATTGAGAATTTATTATTAGAAGCAGTTGAACAAGGCTTAGGTGCAACCTGGTTAGGAGTTTATCCTAAAGAGGAAAGAGTTGAAGCTTTAAATGATATTTTAGACTTAAAGGAAGATGTTATTCCTTTTGCATTAATAGCTTTAGGTTATCCTAAGAAAGAAAATCAAAATAAATTCATTGATCGCTTTGATGAAAAAAGAATTCAATGGATAAAGTAATTTTTTTATAATTTTTATCAAGTGAGAAAACATTTAAAATTATCTCACTTGATAGATTTTAAATATTACTAAAATTATTTAGCTTTTTTTTCAAGTTTATTATTCATTCTAATAATTAAAAAAGTGAATATAACAGCAAAAATTAGAATTCCACAACTGATAGGCTCTTTAAAGAATATTAATAAATCATTATCGTATACAATCATACTTCTTGTGAAATTGTTTTCAACGATAGGTCCTAAAATTAATCCTAACATCATTGGGATAACTGAAAATCCTAATAATCCTAGATAATATCCAGCAATTGCTAATGGAACAATTAAAATCATTTCATATATACTTCCACTATTTGCAAATGCTCCAGCAAAGCAAAAAAGAGAGATTGCGATTCCTAAAATTTTATAAGGTATTTTAATTACTTTTGAAATCTGTTTTGTAAAAATAGACCCTAAAATATATAGTAAAATATTACAAACAATTAGTCCTATTATAATTGCATAAGTATTAACAGCTTGCTCTGTAAATAATTTAGGGCCGGGTTCCATCCCATGTAATATAAAGGCTCCTAGTAATATAGCGGTAACTCCATCACCAGGAATTCCAAGTGTTAAAAGAGGAATCATCGCTGATCCAACAACTGTATTATTGCTAGATTCTGCCGCTGCAATACCTTCCAGAGATCCTTTCCCAAAAGTTTCTGGGGTTTTACTACTTCTTCTGGCTTCGTTATAACTTACAAATTGTGCAACACCACCACCAGCTCCTGGCATTGCTCCTATTATCGTTCCTATTGCAGTTGATTTTAAAATAGTTTTTAGAATATATTTTTTTTCTTTTTTATTTATAGATGGATCATAAATGTTTTTTGAGAAATCTTCAGTTATTTTATTCTTTTTTAAACTTTTTTCTTCAACATTCTTTATTATTACTTGAGCTAAAGCAATTAGTCCAATAAGAGCTGGGAGTAAACTAATTCCTCCAAATAAAACAATTGAATTAAAAGTATATCTTAGAGTTCCTGAAAGTGATTCTAGTCCTATGCTTGAAATAAATATACCAAAGAAAGCGGAAATTAACCCTTTTATAATATTATCTCCAGATACCCCAGCAATAACGGTTAGTCCAAAAATTGCTAAAGAAAAATATTCAGGTGACCTAAATTTCATAGCAATAGAAGCAATTGGTGGTGCCGCTACTAATAGGATAATAGCGCCTAGTAAGCCTCCTAATGATGATGAAAATAGACTTGTGCTTAAAGCTTTGTTTGCTTTTCCTGATTTCGCTAAAGGATACCCATCTAGAGTCGTAGCTAATGCAGAATTTGTTCCAGGCGTGTTAATTAAAATTGCACTAATTGATCCACCATAACAACCTCCTACATATATAGCAAGTAAAGCTATAATTGCAGTTATAGGATCCATTCCATATGTCATTGGTAATAGTAATATTATTCCTAAAGTTACAGTTAATCCAGGGATACATCCTATTACCATTCCTAATATGACTCCAGATATAGAATATATTAAATTATTTATAGTAAATAATTGAGTAAAAACTTCTAATAATATAGAACTAGTCATGTTATTTTACCCCTCCAATTCCAGGTAATTGAACATGGAATATCATAGTAAATAAGAAATAAATTCCAATTGATAAAATAATTAATCCAATCAATTCATAAAGATTTCTATTCTTGTAAAATCTGAACATCAATAATATGAATATTATTGATCCGATTAGAAATCCTAAAAAATATATACCTATAGCAAATAAACTTAAGCATCCTATTGTTATTAATGCATTTTTTTGTTCATTCCATGAAATTGTTATAATTGTATCCTTTTTTAAAAAAACACTTTGAATAATCAAAAAAATTCCACCTATAATCATTATTAATTCAGAAAAAAATGGAGCCACTTTTGCACTTTGCAAAAATGAAATATTACCGTATGTAATTACTTGATTGTTTAATAATAATAGTAAAACAGTTCCAAAAACTATAAATATTATTCCACCAACAAGATTTGTCTTAATTTTCATTTAAATTTTCCTTATATATAAATATTAGGTCTAAATATATTAGGCCTAATATTAAATATTTTAGGCCTAATATTAAATTTCATTTTCTTATTTAATTAATCCTAAAGATCTTGCTGATATGGTTGCATTTTCTACAGCTGCTTCGATATGTTTGTCTAATTCTTCGCCATAACATTCGTAAATATTTAATCCAATATTTGTTGTGAAATTTCTAAAGTCTGGATCAGCCCACACTTTTTTAATTAATTCTTCAACATCTTTTTCATATTTTGGATTGCATCCGGTTCTAAGGCTTAACATTCCACCACCCGTTATAGCACTTTGAGGGAAACCTGCGTCTGCAACATTTGGGACAACAATTCCAAGATTATCTTCAAAACCTGTAAAATCAAAATCTTTGAAGCATATAAGAGCTCTTACTTGATTTGTTTCTAAATATTGCTTACCTACTTGAGGAGTTCCTACAAAACAATCTACTTCTCCATTCAATAAGGCAGCAATTTGTTGAGCTCCTCCTTCGTATGAAGCAATTCTGCTTTTTCCTCCAGCTTTTTCGATTAGTCCTCCGAAACACAGATGCGCATCTGCGCCAGCAGCGCCAGCAGATAATACAACTTCCCTATGTTGTGATTCTGAAATTAAATCATTCAAATCTTGATATTTTGAATCGGATTTTACATATAATAAATATGATCTGTCATCAAAAGTTCCAATTGGGTTTATTTTTGAAAGATCCAATTGAATAGCATCCCCTTTTACAATTTTTTGATACCATAACCCATAAGATGTACATAATAATTCCCTTACATTTTCATTTTTTGTAGTATAATGAATTGCTGCAACTAATCCGTCACCACCTGTTTCTTGAACACAAACTATGGGTGCTTTAGTATATTTAGAACCAACTTCAGCAAATTTTCTTGAAACAACGTCGTGTGTTCCTCCTGCACCATATGGGATGATAATTTTTACGGTTTCATCAAAGAAATTATCAGTTGCATTTTGGTTAGATGTTTCATCTTGTCCTTGGCCAAATAAGAAAGTTGATACAGTCAATATTACTGCAAAAAGCAATAAAATTTTTTTCATTTTTTTTCTCCTTTTATTTCTTTCTTTCATAAATTAAGTAAAACACTGAATCATTTAAGTGTCAAGAATTCTTTTTATAAAATAGAAATTAATAAAAAATGTTTGCTTTTTCTTATTAAAATAGTATAATTATTTTCATGAAGAAAATATTAGGTTATGACATATTAAAAAATGGTGATAAAATAGCTAAAGTAAAGTTAAAAAACAATAAATATGAAGCTGAGTTTATTAGTTTGGGTGCAACATTATCTAAGTTGAAAATTCCGAACAAAAAGAATGAAATCATAGATGTTGTTTTAGGATTTGACAATGCACAGGACTACATTGATTATCCAACTCATTTTGGTATGGTAATCGGTAGGTATGCAAATAGAATAAGAGATGGTAAATTTTTTTTAGAAGAGAAAAAATATGAAATAGAGACAAATGATAATGGTAATACTTTGCATTGTGGTAAATCATGTATTTGTTGGAATAATTGGAAAACTTCACTGTTTGAGAATAACGGAAATCCTTGTGTTAAATTCGAAACACAAGTTTTTGAAAAGGATGATAATTGGCCTGGTGATGTTAAATTTATAGTAACATATGAATTAACCAATAAAGGTGAAATTATTTTAAAATATTATGCTACGACAACCAAAGACACATTTATTAATTTAACAAACCATTCATATTTTAATTTAGTAGGGAATTCAAATAGTGACATATTAGATTATTATTTTGAATGTGAGGCTAGAAAATATTTGGAAGTAGATAAAAATCTAATTCCAACAGGCAATATTTTGGAAACTGAAGGTACACCATTAGATTTTATAAAAAGAAGTAGAATAAGAGATAAAATTGATATTAATATTGGGTATGATACTTGTTTCATTTTTGATGATTTTGATAAAAAATTGCATCATAGAGCTACTGTATCAACCTCTTTATTAACAATGGAAGTTTATACAACTCTTCCTGCAATACAATTTTATACTTCAAATAATTTAACAAATACTATAATAGGAAAATATGGTAATAATTGCATAAAATTTGGTGGAATTTGTTTAGAAGCACAGTATTATCCAGATAGTCCTAATAATAACAATTTCCCCTCAACGTTACTTAAAGCTGGTGAAGAATATAATGAAATGACAATATATAAGTTTATCTAGTTTCTTTTACCTTATTATTAGTGGAATGACAAACGGAGTTGTAAAAGGATAATTTATATGATTGCTGTAAAAAATATTAACAATAAAATTAGAGTTTGTAATGAAGATGTTGTTTTTATAGAAGATAATAATTTTCTTAGTTTACAAAAAGCAAATGCAGATATAGATATGTATTTGGGAAATTTCTTTATTGAAGATAAGGTTGAAAAATCACAAGATTTTTCTATTACTAATACCAAAATTGAAAATAACCAAGTTGTATTAAGCTTTAATAGTAAAGATAATGAAGATGCAAAAATTCAATTTGAAGAAAAAGATGGTTTAATTAAAATTAAGTTTGTTGCTATTCCTGATAACTATAATAGAATCACAATTAAAGTAAAAGCCGAGAAAAATGAAGCAGTATTTGGTCTTGGAGAACAATTCTCATATTTTAATATACGAGGTAAAAGTTATCCAATTTTTACAAGCGAGCAGGGTGTTGGAAGAAACAAGAATACTGAGATAACAAAATTAGCAGATCAAGCTATGAGAGGGGGTGGAGATTATTATACAACTTTTTATCCTCAACCTACTTATGTATCTAGTAGAAAATATTTTATGCATTGTGATACTTATGCTTATTGTAACTTTAATTTTGAAAATGAAGATTATCATGAGATAACCTTTTGGCAAGCTCCTAAAGAAATTGTTATAGGAAGTGCAGCAAGTATCATTGAAGTAGTAAAAAAACTATCAAATTATTTAGGGCATCAAGACTTATTCCCCACTTGGGCAATGAAAGGTTTATCTTTAGGAATTCAAGGGGGTAGTGATTATGCTCTTAGTTGTATAAATAAAGCTAAATCTTTGAACTTAGATCTTAATAGTATTTGGATTCAAGATTGGGAAGGTATTAATATAACCTCATTTGGTAAACGATTAAGATGGGACTGGAAATGGGATGAAAAATTGTATCCAAACCTACCTAATATTATTGATGATTTAATGAAAGATGATATAAAAGTTATGGGATATATTAATCCATATGTTGTACATGATGGTTCTCTTTGCGAAATAGCAATTGAAAAGGACTATTTAGCAAAAGATATAAACGGTGAAAATTATTTTGTTGATTTTGGTGAATTTAATTGTGGAATAATTGATTTTACAATACCTGAAGCCTTTAACTGGTATAAAGAAGTTATAAAAGAAAATCTTATTAAATTCGGACTCTCTGGTTGGATGGCAGACTTTGGTGAATATTTACCAACTGATTGTTATTTGAGAAATGGGGATGCATTAGTAGAGCATAATAGATGGCCTGGCCTTTGGGCAAAATTAAATTGGCAAGCATGTCATGAATTAGATAGAGATGATATAGTATTCTTTATGAGAGCAGGTAATGCTATGAGCCAAAAATATTGTAAAATAATTTGGGCGGGAGATCAAAATGTAGACTTTAGTGAGGATGATGGACTTCCTAGTGTAATTACATCAGCCTTATCTCTTTCAATGTGTGCTATGGGATTGCACCATAGTGATATAGGGGGATATACCACTTTATTCCATTTAAAAAGAACAAAAGAATTATTAATTAGATGGGCTGAAATGGCAACTTTTACCTTATTTATGAGAACTCATGAAGGTAATAGACCAGAGGTTAATCATCAATTAATGGATGATGAAATTTCCATAAAAGCTTTTGCTTATTTAGTAAAAATTCATAATATGTTATTTGATTATTTAGATAATTTAAATATTATAAATCATGAAAGTGGTATAGCAGTCCAAAGACCAATGTTTTTCCATTATGATGATGAAAAATATTACAATATTAAAGACCAATATATGCTTGGTGATGAATTAATTGTTGCTCCACAAATAAAAGAAGAGACTTTTTCAAGAAAGGTTGTTTTACCAGAGGATGATTGGATACATATCTTTAGTGGAAAAGACTTTAATGGTGGTGAATATGAGATTGAAACACCATATTTAACTCCAGCAGTTTTTTATAAAAAAACTGGTAAATTTGCTTCATTATTTGAACAAATTAGAAAAGTAGAAAAGCCTTTGATATAATGATTATTTCATGTGAATGTTTTATATTTTATATAAAACATTCAACATGCTTAAATAAAATTATAGACATAACCATAAAAAATGAGTATTCTCAAAAGAGGGATTTTATTAAAATTAAAAACGATATAGATAACGATTAAGACAATTTGCATTTACTTAATGTTATACTTCTATATGGGCTTTTTTGTTTAATTGTCAGGGGGATACTTATTAAACTTTTTAAATCATTAGTTCATTATATTCAATTAGAAAAAAGATTATTGAAGAATAATAAAGAATCTGTAAAAGAAGACTTAGATAGGCTTTTAAAGATTATCTTACCTGCATGTATAATCCTTTTTTTATCTCTTGTTATTATTTCTCAATATACAAAACCTGACTTGTCAGTAACTGTTTTATATGGAGTTGGTGCAATATTAAGTTTAGTTTGTTATGTTACAATCTTAAAGTCAAATAGTTTTAAATTACATTTATTAACTTACTATTTGGTAGCTGTTTTTGTATTTTGTTTTTTCATATACATTGGGGCAATTATGCGACCAACTTCAACAGGAACTAGTATAGTTGTATTACTTGCTTTATTACCTTTGTTAATACCAGATAGTTTTTTAAGAGTTAATGGGACCTTATTAGTATTTTATTTATCTTATGTGGTTGTATGTCTTGTTATAAAACCTTTTGATATTGCAATTGAGGATGTAATAAATTCAACTTGTTTTACTTTAATAGGATTTTTATTAGGTAATAATTATCGTCATATTAAATTAATGAGTTTTGATATTCAAAGAGAGTCTAAAGAAAATGAACATATTGATTTTTTAACTGGATTACCAAATAGAAGATTAATGTATATTAAGATTTCTAATAGTGAAAAGAAGAATAATCCATTACCAATCACTGGTGTAATGATGATGGATATAGATCATTTCAAATTATATAACGATAGTAAAGGTCATTTAAAAGGGGATCTTTGTTTAAAATCTTTATCAAAATTGTTTGAAAAAATTTCAATAGAGAAAGATATTGAAATCTTTAGATATGGTGGTGAAGAATTTATTGCGTTCTATTATGGTCATGATGAAGATAAATTAAATGATATTGCAAACTTTATTCTAGATGAAGTAAGAACGTTAAGCATTGAATTTAAAGAGTCGAAAGAAAAGATTGTAACCCTTAGTTTAGGTTATACCTTCTCTCTTCCAACTGAAAACATTGGAACTAATTATTTAATTGATATAGCAGATAAAGCTTTGTATTTAGCAAAGAATAGTGGTAGAAATAATGTAAAGAGAATATAATATGGAATTAAATTTGAGAATAAAAAACAAAAGGACATTGCTATTCATATTATTATTATTTATTAATACGTTTTTGTTTACAGTAGAGGAAAAAGATTATGTTCATTATAAAGAATATAATTGCTCTAAAGATTATATTTTAGAAAAAAATTTTGATACAATTTAGCAAGTCCAACTAGCGATAATTTAGGGTCTTTAGGAGCTCATGCTTTTATAGTTTTAGCACATGGTGATGATTTTTCTGATTCTTTTGCAATTAATTATTATGCATATCATGAAAGGCTTTCAAATTTTGCTAAAAGTATAAAAGGTACAACAAAAGGGTTAATAGGATATATTGATATTAGAGAATTTCATGAAATTACTGAAAGATATACAATAGGGCAGAATCGAAGTTTATTTGTGTATAAAACGAATATTGATAAATCTTATATTCCAATTTTTTTAGATAAGATTTATGAAAATAAAAACAAAGATTTAAAATATCAATTTTTTACATATAATTGTTCTTCTTTTTTAGGAGATATTTTCTCAACAATATTAGATACTGATGATAAAGATTATTATTTTCCAAATCTTATTATGCCAGCCCGATTAATATATTTATTTAAAGAGCAAGGTTTAATTGTTGATAGTAAAACAATAAGTCCTCCATTAGTAAAAATTCTTTATAATAACATTGACATGGATAAAGAAGATATTATTGATAGATATGATTATTTTAATACTCATAATAGAGAAACAACAGTAGATGATGGATTTGAAAAATTTAATGTAAGTTTTGATGATTTTGAATCAAATACTATCTTTAGTGAAAATGTTTCCAAGTTATATATAGGTATGGATAATTATAATTTTTCATTTGGTTTCTCTTTATTTGATAATCAGCTTTATGAGCAAAGACAGAGTGCTATAGAATTATATGATTTTAAATTATTTGATACTTTATTTAATTTTAATAATGGATTAAAGCTTAAAAAATTAACCTTATTAGAAAAATCTAAATACCCAAAAGTCAATTATTCAACTTATAAACCCTCGAAGTATCTAATTATTAAGTACAATGAAAATAATTCTTCAATAGATATTAATGGTGGACTCGGTTTATCTTTTGGAACACTAAATAGTGTTTTTAAAGTAATTCCAACAGTTGAAACAAATATTAGCGATTTAATGCTTACATTAAGGATTAAAAGTCTCTTTTGTTTCTATTTACCAAATATGTATTTCTTAGTTAATTTTGATTATCCAATTTATAATGAAACCATAAATTCAAGTAAGCAATTAGAAGTTAGTTTGGGATATAACTTCAATGATAAATATTCTTTATCTGGAGCATATGATATTTTAAAAAATCAATTTAATGTTTATTTTGTTTATAAATTTTATCCATTAATAAAATAAAATTATGACTTCTGTGATTAAGTTGCTTAAATAATAATTAATATTTATTAAATTATAAGTGTGAGGTAGATATTATGAAGAAATGTAGTACATGTGATGTTGAAATGTTAGAAGATTATCAATTGAAAGGTACAAAAAGTGATTTATATATCCAAAAAGAAGGAATTTGCGGAATTACTTTGAATACAATAAGCATTGCTGTTTGTCCAAAATGTGGAAAAGTAGAAATGTATGTTGATCCTAAAAAGATTCAAGGTAATTTTTAAAATTAGATAATTAAATAAATTCCTAAGATCAAAAATTAAAATATGTTATAATACCACCTTGTTTGAATTAATTTAAAAGCGGTATTATAGAGTTGCATATCTAATTAGAAAAAATTTTTGAGAGGCATTTATGAGAGATGGATTAATTAAAGTAGCAACATATTCTCCAATCAATTATACACTTGATTTAGAAAACAATAAAAACAATATAATTGAAGGAATAAAAAAAGCAGCCGAGATGGGTGTAAAAGTTATTACTTTTCCTGAATTAAGTATTACATCTTATACAGTAGGTGATTTGTTTTTAAATCAAATGGTTGTAGAGAAATCTATGAAAATGCTTGAGGAAATGACTCTTGCTACAAAAAGTGTTTCTCAAATAGTTGCAATTGTTGGAACTTTATATGTTCATAATAATAAATTATATAATTGTGCAGCTGTTATAAATAATGGAAAAATTCTAGGTATTGTACCTAAAATGAATATTCCAAACTATCAAGAATTTTATGAAAAGAGATGGTTTGTAACTCCTAAAGATGAAAATGTTGAAATAACATTATTTAATCAAAAAACATATTTTGGTACTAGATTATTATTTAATTGTGAAAATATTGAAAATTTAGTAATTGCTGTTGAAATTTGTGAAGATCTTTGGGTCCCTAATAGTCCTAGTCTTATTCATAGTGTAGCTGGTGCTACAATAATAGCTAATCCTTCTGCTACTGATGATATTGTTTCAAAAAGTGATTATCGACGTGATTTAGTTGCCATTCAAAGTGCAAAGTGTATTTGTGCATATTTATATGCTGGTGCAGGTTGTGGGGAATCTACAACTGATTTGGTATTTAATGCTCATAATCTAATTTGTTCCAACGGAAAAGTTTTGATAGATGAAGAAGAAAAGAGTGGTGAGATAAATACAGCAATTGTTGATGTTCAACATTTATCTTTAGATAGAAGAAAAATGAATACTTTCTATAAAGATGTTGAAGGTTATAAAACAATTAATTTTGATTTGAATCAAGAAGTTACAGATTTATCAAAGTATAAAATTTCAAAAACTCCTTTCATTCCTGCAAGTGATGCATTAATGAAACAAAGATGTGAAAAGATTTTAACACTTCAAGCTTTAGGCTTAGTTAGAAGATTACAGGCTGCTCATTGTAAACATGCTGTATTAGGTCTTTCTGGTGGCTTAGATTCAACATTAGCACTATTAGTTACAATAAGAGCATTTAAAAAAGCAAATATTGATTTAAGTAATATTTTGGCTATTTCAATGCCTTGTTTTGGTACTACAAAAAGAACTAAATCAAATTCAGAAAAATTAGCTAATGCAATGGGTGTTAGTTTTAAAGAAATAAACATTACAAAAGCAGTAAAACAACATTTCAAAGATTTAGAGCATGATGAAACTATACAAAATGTTGTTTATGAAAATTCTCAAGCTAGGGAGAGAACTCAAATTTTAATGGATTATGCTAATAAAACTAATGGTTTAGTTATTGGTACTGGTGATCTGTCTGAATTAGCTTTAGGTTGGGCAACATATAATGGAGACCATATGTCAATGTATGGTGTCAATTCTTCAGTTCCAAAAACTTTAGTAAGACATTTAGTTAGTTATAGTGCAAGTATTTTAGAAGAAAAAACCTCAAAGGTATTATTAGATATAATTGATACCCCTGTTAGCCCTGAATTGTTACCACCAAGTGGTGATGGTACAATAGCTCAAAAAACAGAGGAATTTGTTGGCCCATATATCTTGCACGATTTTTTCTTATATTATTTTGTTAGATGTTCTTTCTCCATTTCAAAAATTAGAAGATTAGCTATTTTGGCATTTAAAGAAGATTTTTCTATAGAAATAATTGATAAGTGGTTAGAAGTTTTTGTTAAAAGATTTTTCGCTCAACAATTTAAAAGATCCACATTACCAGATGGACCAAAGGTGGGTAGTGTTACTCTAAGCCCAAGAGGAGATTGGAGAATGCCAAGCGATGCAGTTAATATTTCGTTCCTTGAAGACACTAAACATATGTAAGGTATCTGGCATTATTACTTATAATCAAAATTAAATAATTTATACTAAAAATAATTTTATTTGCTTTTTTACAACTTTTTTGTAACAATATAGTCTATGTTATAGTTATATGTTATGTGAAACAACAAAGAGTATATAACTATTTAGTGAAATTATTATTATAGGAGTTTATATTATGAATAAAAAAGTTTGGGGTTTAATTTTAGCATTATGCTTAATTGTACCAGTAAGTTTAAGTGCAGAAGTATTAGATTTTAGCATTGGTGCTACAGCACAATATAAAATGACAGCTGACTCTGTACCAGGTTCTTCTACAGATGATTTATTAAATCCAGAAAATTATCGTTTTGGTGTTGATGCAAGAGTAAAATTTTTGTTAGTTGAAGCAGCTGATATGGCTTTAATCGGTCCTACAGCAAATGGTGTTGAAGTTTCAAATTTAATGACAGCTGGTTTAAGTTTAGATTTAATGAATTTAGTTAGATTAGGTGTTGGTTTAGGACCTGAATTTACTATGTTTATTGATGACTCTGGTAATGTAACAGCTGATGAAGCGGGTCTAGAACCTTTCGATTTTGTTGATGTATTTATGAAATCAAATTGTACATATAAAGTAAATGCTGATATTTTATTAGGTGGTTTAACACTTTCAGCTAATTATACTGTTCCTTCAGTAGGTTTCAACATTGATAACATTGTTACTAATGGTTTTGATGTTAATGACTTAGCTCCACAAGATTTTGAAAACGGAAGATTTGGAATTTCAGTTTTAATTTCTTTGATCTAGTATTATTAATATAATTAAGAGGAAGAGGGGTATATCCCCTCTTTTTTTTGTCTTTTATTATGTTAGAAAAATGTTAATTTTTTCTAATGTAATTTTTTTATCTTGATTTCTCATATATTTATTGCTATTGTTATATCGAAATATTTCGATGTGAGAAAATGATGGATAAGTTTAGGAATGATGCAAAAGTATTTAAAGCTTTTTGTGATGTAAATAGGTTAAAAATATTAGAGTTGTTAAGAGAAGGAGAAAAATGTGCTTGTGAACTACAAGAAAATGTTGATATTGTGCAATCCTCTCTTTCTTATCATATGAAGATATTAGTTGAATCAGGTATTGTTGAGAGCACTCATGATGGGAAATGGATTTATTACAAAATATCTCAAGATGGAAGTGATAAAGCAGTTGAGATCATAAGAGAAATAACAAATGTAGATGATAAAAATAAAGCTACTCATCGATGTTCAAGTAAATGTCTTGTAAAATAATTTTAAAAATGAAGGCAAAAAAATGGGAAAGAAAGAAATAAGTTTTTTTGAAAAATATTTAAGCATATGGGTCGTTTTATGTATGTTATTAGGAGTTTTTATTGGAGAATTCCTTCCTCAGGTACCGACCTTTTTAAATAAATTTGAATATTACAATGTCTCACTTCCAATTTCTATTTTAATTTGGTTAATGATTTATCCAATGATGTTAAAGGTAGATTTTAAGAGTGTTGTAAATATTGGGAAAAATCCAAAAGGATTATATGTAACTTGGATAGTGAATTGGCTTATAAAGCCCTTTACTATGTTTGGTCTTGCTTGGTTATTCTTTTTTGTAATATTTAAGAATTTTATTCCAAAGGAATTAGCTACAGATTATTTATCTGGGGCTGTATTATTAGGAGCAGCTCCTTGTACAGCTATGGTTTTTGTTTGGAGTCATTTGACTAAAGGAAATCCAGCTTATACTGTAGTGCAAGTTGCAACAAATGATATTCTTATATTAATTGCTTTTACTCCAATAGTAGCCTTTTTATTAGGAGTTAGCGGGGTAGTAATCCCTTGGGGAACTTTAATTTTATCAGTTGTGTTATTCGTTGTTATACCTTTAACTTTGGGTATATTAACTAGAATTTATGTTACCAAAAAACATGGTTTAAAATTCTTTAATGAAGTATTTATTCCAAAATTTAATAATGTGACAATAGTTGGATTATTGTTAACTTTAGTTATAATTTTCTCTTTCCAAGGAGATGTTATTATTAATAATCCTTTCCATATAATTTTGATTGCAGTTCCATTAATTATTCAAACTTTTTTAATATTTTTTATTGCATATTTTGCAAGTAAAACTTTGAAATTGCCTCATAATATAGCAGCTCCAGCTGCAATGATTGGAGCCTCAAATTTCTTTGAATTAGCTGTAGCTGTAGCAATAGCATTATTTAGTGCTAAAAGTCCGGTAGCTCTAGCAACAATTGTTGGAGTTTTGGTTGAAGTCCCAGTGATGCTAACACTTGTAAAAATAGCAAATAATACTAAAGGATGGTTTGTAAATGAATAAATTGAAAGTAGCTTTTATATGTGTACATAATTCTTGTAGAAGTCAGATTGCTGAAGCATTAGGTAAAAAGTATGGTAATGAAGTTTTTGAAAGTTATTCTGCGGGTACAGAAGTAAAAGATAAAATAAACCAAGACGCAGTTAGACTGATTAAAGATATTTATAATATTGACATGGAAGAAACTCAAAAATCTAAATTGATAGAAACTTTGCCTCCAATTGATGTAGTTATTACAATGGGGTGCAATGTTAATTGTCCATATCTTCCTTCAAAACATAGAGAAGATTGGGGATTAGATGATCCAACAGGTAAAAGTGATGATGAGTTCAAAAAAATTATTTCTACTATTGAAAAAAATATTTTTGACTTAATGGATAGAATTCAAAATAATACTTTATTTTAGATTTGACGAATTCCTTTATTAGTACACTTTTTGTTTTGTTTTTTAGCAAATAGAAAGTGTATTTTTTTATTTATCAAATTTATGGTATTTAAATTTATAAATTTTGTGGTTTTTTTATTTTTTTCTATAATTCTGTTTATGTTTTTTTATATTTCTATTACTTTAAAACTATGGTAATATAATAGGAAGTTAGGAGAGATTATTATGAAAAGATTTGGATTTAAAGATTTTTTTATTAAACCGATATTATTATCTGTGGTTACTTTTTTTATAATTTTCTTTTTCTTTCCAAGTTTTAGTACTGAATATTTGAATGTCGGATTCTCAACATCTTCAGATAGTTTGGAGAAGGTTGAATCTTTGTCTCAGGACATAATGGATAAAACTGGTCAATCATTAGATGATATTAAGGACCAAATTAATACTGACGATTTAAGTAATTTGATTAATACTTTTGGAGAGTAAATTTTTGTGTCTTATAAAATAATATTTTTAGGAACTGGAACAAGTCATGGCGTGCCATCAATTGGTTGCAAGTGTGAGACTTGTTTGTCTAAAGATCCAAAAGATAATAGATTAAGAAGTAGTATTTTATTAGAAAGAAATGATAAAAAAATTATTATTGATACAGGCCCTGAATTAAGAATTCAAGCTTTAAGAGCTGATTTAAGTCATCTTGATGCAGTATTATATACTCACACTCATGCAGATCATTTAAATGGGATTGATGATTTAAGATCTTTTACAAATAGAGAAACCCCTTTGCCTTTATATGGCGATAAAAAAACAATTGAAGAAATTACTTTTCGTTTTTCTTATATATTTAAAGGGACAATCAATAATACAATTATTCCTAATTTGTCAGCTAATATTTTAAATCCTTTTGAAAAATATAATATTGCTGGATTTAAAATAACTCCTTTAATAGTAAATCATGGAAAATTAGAAATATTTGGATATAAAATATTTAATATGGCTTATTTAACTGATTGTAATAGTCTAAATAAAGAAAGTTATAAATATTTGAAAAATTTAGATTTATTGGTTTTAGATGCTTTACAACACTGGCCACATAAAACACATTTTACATTAGAACAGGCTATTGAAGAGGCAAGAAAAATTGGTGCCAAAAAAACTCTCTTTACTCATATTGCCCATGGAATAAAGCATGATAGGGATAGTAAAATTTTAGATGATAATATGGCTCTTTCCTATGATACTTTATCAATTGAATTGGAGGAATAATGGATAGTTTATTTAGTGATGAAGATTTTGAAGAAGGAAAAGTTCTTCAAGAAAAAAATGAAATGCCAACAATTGATTTAGCTTTCGGTGAAGAAAAAAAAGAAAATAATAAAATTGAAATAGAAAATGCCGTAAATATTTTAGATGTTGATGAAGAAGAAAGAAATGAATTTTATATAATTGATGGCTTTGGATTAATATTTAGATCTTATTATGGTTTTATAACTAATCCTTTATTTGATAAGGATGGGAATAATATATCTGCAATATATGGTTTTTTTAATACTTTGTTTATGGTTATTAGAGAATATAATCCATCATATTTAGTTGTTGCTTTAGATTCAAAAGGACCAACTTTTAGACATGAATTGTATGAAGAATATAAGGCTAACAGAGATGATGCTCCACAGGATTTAAAAGATCAAATACCAATGATCATTGATTTATTAGAAAAAATAAATATTCCAACTATAGCAAAACCTGGTTTAGAAGCAGATGATATTATTGCATATTTGTGTGATAAAGCTGTTTCTAATAAACTTAATGCAATTATGTTTACAGCAGATAAAGACTTATTACAATTAGTTAATAATCATGTGTATTCTTTACGTCCACCAAAAAAAGGTCAAAAAGAATATCGATTATTTGGTCCAAGTGAAGTTGAAAATGAATTTTCTGTTCGACCTGAACAAATAGTAGATTATTTAACTTTATTAGGGGATAAAAGTGATAATGTACCTGGTGTTAAAGGTATTGGGGCAAAAGGTGCAGTTAAGTTATTAAATGAATATAAAACGATAGAAAATATTTATGATAATATAGATCATTTAAGTAAAGGGATAAAATCTAAATTATTAGAATCAAAAGATTTAGCTAAATTATCTAAAACTTTAGTTAAGTTAAAAATTGATGAAACATTATTTGATTCTTTTGATGTTGAAAATTTCAATTTAAATAATATGAATTTAGAAAATATTATTCCTTATTTTGAAAAAATTAGATCAAAATCATTAATATCTCAAGTTAAGAAAATTGCAGATAAAACTACAATTAAAGAAATTGAAAATCATGAAGTTAATAATGAAAGCTTTGATGAAGATGTTGAAGTATTAGCTGATGATGAATTATTAGGCGCATCAACATTAAAACCTATAGATACTTTAAGTGATTTAGAATCAAAGCTTGAAGAAATTAGTGAAAGTACTAATCTAATGGCTTTTGATACTGAAACCACTAGCGAAGATCCAATAAAAGCTAATTTGGTTGGATTCTCTTTTTCTAGTAAAATAAAAGAAGCATATTATTTCCCTGTTGTTTGTGGAGGAAAAAGAATCCATGAAGAAAAGGATATTTTACCAATATTAAAAAAATATTTAGAAGAAAAACCTATAGCAATTATAGGGCATAATATTAAATATGATTATAAAGTAATGAAAAGATTTGGTGTTAAGTTAAAAAATATCGTTTTTGATACAATGATTGCTGCTTGGTTATATGATAGTAATTCTCCATCATTTAAAATGGATAGTTTAGCTCTTAAATATTTAAATTACCTTTGTGTATCGTTTAAAGATGTTGTTGAAAAGGGGAAATTATTTAGTGATGTAGAAAAATCTATTGCTGTAGCCTATGCAGCTGAAGACAGTGATATCACATTTAGATTGTATAAATTCTTTAATAAAGCATTAAATGATTCTTTGAAAAAAGTTCTTTATGATATTGAATTGCCTTTAATTACAATATTAGCAAATATGGAATTAGAAGGAATAAAAGTCTCAATTGAAAAATTAAATAATTTGTCGAAAATATTTGGAGAAAGAATTCAATCCAATATTGATGAAGTTTATAAATCTAGTGGTCATGAATTTAACTTAAATTCAACAAAACAACTTCAAGAAGTTTTATTTAAAGAAAAAGGTCTGCCAGCAAAAAAGAAAACTAAAACAGGCTATTCAACAGCAACAGATGTTTTAGAAAGTTTAATTGATGAAGATCCTATTATTAAAAAAATATTGGATTATAGATCAATTAATAAATTAAAATCTACATATGTTGATACATTCCCATCTTTAGTAAATGAAGAAACACATAGAATTCATACCTCATTTTTGCAATTTGGTACTGCTACAGGCAGATTAAGTTCCATTAATCCAAATTTGCAAAACATACCAATTAGAAGTGATGAAGGTAGAAAAATTCGAGAAGCTTTTGTTCCTAAGGCCGGTTGTGTATTGATGAGTGCTGACTATGCTCAAATTGAGTTAGTAGTATTAGCTCATGTAGCAGATGATAAATCTCTCCAAAATGCTTTCATTAGTGGTGAAGATGTTCATAAGTTTACTGCATCATTAATTTTTGATAAGAAACTTGAAGATATAACTAGTGATGAAAGACGTGTTGCTAAAACAATTAATTTTGGCGTTATGTATGGAATGAGTGCGTTTAGATTAGCTAAAGAACTATCAATAAGTAGAAGTGATGCTAGTGCTTTTATAAAAGCTTATTTTGCTAGATATTCTAATGTTGCTAAATTTATTGATCAAACTATCTCTCAAGTTCGTAAAACACAAAAGATAACTACTTTAATGGGACATGTAAGAAATATTCCAAAAATTAATAGTAAAAATAGATTAGAAAAAGCTGCAAGTGAAAGAGTTGCAGTAAATTCGGTAATTCAAGGTTCTGCAGCTGAGATTATGAAAATTGGTATGATTGGTGTAGATAAAGCATTGAGAGAAAATAATCTAAAATCTAAAGTTTTATTACAAGTTCACGATGAAGTAATTCTAGAAGTTTATAAAGATGAAATTGAAACAGTACAATCTTTATTAAAGACTACTCTAGAAAATGCATATAAACTTTCTATTCCTTTACGAGTTAGTATCGAAATAGGTAATAGTTGGGGAGAAATGCATTAATGAAAGTTATTGGACTTACCGGTAAAGCTTGTGCAGGGAAAAATCAAGTTGCAAAAGCTTTAGAAGAAAAAGGTTTTTATGTAATTGATGCGGATTTAATTGGGCATGATGCTCTAGAAAATAATAAAGATAAAATTAAAGAAACTTTTGGAAATAGTGTTATTTCTAATGATAAAGTTGATAGAAGAGCACTAGGGAATATAGTATTTTCTTCTAAAGAAAAAATGAGCTTATTAGAGAATATTGTTCATCCTTATGTAAAGGAATTTTGCAAAAAAGAAGTTGCAGAAAGTAATAAAAATGTAATTATTAATGCAGCTCTTTTGCAGAAAGGTGATTTGGTAGAACTCTGTGAACAAGTGATTTTTGTAAAAGCATCAGTGTTTGTAAGATATAAACGTTCAAAAAAGCGTGATAAAAGAAGTTTGCTTTGGTTTATTAAAAGAGAAATTTCTCAAAAAGATATTAGTGTTAGATGCTTAAAGAGAGAAATAAAAAATGTCTTTATAGTAAGCAATAAAACTTCAATTAAGGAAATTTATCGACAAATAGACAACTATTGTGATATATTTATAGAAGGAAAGTAAATAAACAAATTAAAAAAGTTGAAATATTAATGTTTAGAACAACTAATTTGTTTATTATAAACTTGTTTGATGTGACATATATTGCTATAATTTAATTAGTAATATTAGTATATATACCTTTTTAAGGGAATTTGATAGGAGGCATTCGATTTAGGTTTTTTACTTGATTCGAGACTATATTTTATGAAAAAATCGACACGCATTTCTTTATTGGTGTTTACAATTTGTGCTGCAATCTTTGCTTTTGGAGCTTTGTGGTATACTAGACCAAGTACACCGAGTTATATTATTGAAGAAGCAAAACAACGTCAGGGCGTGCCCCTTTTAGAAGTTGAAGATCCTGCAACTAGATTACCTCCTCCAGAAATTAATTATGATGTTCTAGCTGAAAAGGTTTCTCCTCAAATTAAAACTTCTTTAATGAATGATGAAAGTTTTGTAAGCTCTATTGTAGCATTAAATAAAAATGAAATTGCAACTGCTGTACAAGAATATACAGATGAAAAATTAGTCCCAACCCTTGAAGATAAGATTTCTTCTTTGGTTAAAGATTTATCAGATTCCTTAACTGCTAGACTAAAAGCCGATTTAACAACAATGGTTGATGATAAAATTCAAACTAATTTAAATAATATTGATATTAATACTTATTTACCTCAATTAGTAGATTCATTAACTCCAATTGTTGTTAATGATATTTATAGTGAAATAGAAGCAAATAAAGAAGATTTTGTTCAAACAGTTACAGTTCAAAGTCCTCAATTAACAGAAACTACTGCTGAACAATTATACAATGACTATAGAACTCAAATCATAAATGATTTAGTTCCAATAATTTTAGATAACATTGAAGCAACTATAGTTGCAAATAATGTTGATTCTTCTATAGCTAATACTTCACAGCCTGCTGTAGAAGCAACCGTTGCTCCTTTCTCTAAAACTATGGTAAGTCCTGTTGTTGATGAACCTGTTCCAACTGTTGTAGAAACTTCAGATGCAGTTGAAAATACTAGTTTAACTGAGCCTGTTGCTACAGTAGAAGACCCTATTGCGACTGTAGCAGAGCCCACTCCTATAACGCCAGAAGCTCCAGAAGTCAAGGCTTTGGTTGCCACCCCTGTAACTGCTTCAACTGATACACCAGATGAAACTGTTGCTGAAGATACTACAGCTAAGAGTGATACAGAAAGCATTAATGTAGTTGCTCAAGTTCCAGAACAAGAAACAATAGTTGATTCAACTACTTCAGATGCAACTGATAGTGAAATCTCAATACCTAATTTTGATTCTAGTCAAACACAAGTATTGACTGCTGAAGATTATGCAAGATTGCGAGATGCTATCAGAGAACAGGCAATTCAAGATGCTTTAAATAAACTTAGTGAATAATAAAAAATATTATAAATAAATGAGGTTGCTAAAATGCAACCTCAATTTTTTATATGTGGATATTTTCTTTCTTCTCCATCTACGGTTTCAAAGGTGTAGGTATTATTTGAAAAATCTTTTAAATAACACGCAGATAAAGGAACTTTTCCACCACCTTTTGGTAAATCAATCATAAAGGAAGGCATTGCAAGGCCAGAAAGCCTTTTTCTCATCTCTCTTTCAATTTCAATTGTTTTATTGACATTAACTCTGAGATGGGCTGTTCCTGATACTAAATCGCCTTGAAATACATAATATGGTTTTACTCTATTAAATAACAATTTATTACATAATTCTTCCATTGTATCAAAGTCGTCATTAACACCTTTTAGCATTACTGTTTGATTTAATGCTGGTATTCCTGCATCAACAAACTTTTTAATAGCATCAATTGCTTTTTTATCTAATTCTCTTGGATGATTCACTTGAGTTAATAAATAAAAAGGAGCACTATCATATTTTTTAAATATTGAAATTAAATTGTCAGTTACTCTACTTGGAGCTGTTATTACCATTCTGGTACAAATTCTCATAATTAAATTTGGATTTTTATTTCTTAAAGTTTTAATAAGGTAGTCCAATTTTTTATCAGAAAGGGTTAATAAGTCTCCACCGGTTAGTAATATTTCGGTAATTTTTGGATGTTTTTTGATATAATCTGCTGCATCTTGTATTTCTTCGTTACTAATTGGCCCCACTAGCTTTCCAGTAAATCTTCTTCTAAAGCAATGTCTACAATACATTGGACAAATATCTGTTGTTAAAAGAGCAACTCTGCTTTCATATCTGTGAATTAATCTTGAACTTTTAGTATTATTTACTTCTTCTAAAGGATCTATATTTTCTAAATTTTCTTCATTTTCCTCTAAAACATTAGGAAAAACTTGAATACGTAATGGATCTTTTTCATCTTTTAGATTTATTAATGATAAAAAATGTTTTGTAATAGAAACAGGTAAGGTATATTGATTTCCTTTAAAGGCTTCTTCATTTTTACTTAATTTATATTTTTTCTTTAAGTCTTCAAAACTTTGAACTTCGATTTCCATAATTTATGGTTTATAATAATTTTTTATTTTAAACAAGTGTATTAGGAATATTAGATTTTTGTTATTTTACAAATTCTTTACCTTAAACTAATAAATATATGTTAAAATAAATCAATGCTTTTTAATGAGGTGAGTTATTTATGGCTGTTGAAAAGAAAAAAGGTTTGTCGGGATATTATTTAACGACTTTTTTAATTGGATTAGGTTTTTTTACAATGGGGTTGATGGATCCTTTATATGATACATATGTACCAATATTTTTATCAAAATATATAGCTTCTAAAGGTGTTATTGGGTCAATAATGACTTTTGATAATATTCTAGCAATATTTTTGATTCCAATCTTTAGTGCATTAAGCGATAGAACAAGATCTCCAATTGGAAGAAGAATGCCATTTATTATAGTTCTTTTACCACTAAGTGCTGTAACTTTTGGATTAATTCCTTTCTCTGCATTATATGCTTTATGGTTATTAATTTTAGCAGTATTCTTACTTAATTTATTTAAACAAGCTGTAAGAGGTCCTGTTGTAGCATTGATGCCTGATATGGTTCCTGGAGAAGTTAGATCTGAGGCTAATGGTGTAATTAATACTATGGGTGGTATTGCAACCATTGTTGGAACTGTTGGTCTTGCTAGATTAATGGATGTCCCAATTACTATAAATAATAAATCTTATGATAATATTTTGGCTTTTCCTGTAGCTAGTGTTTTAGTTATTGTTGCTGTTATTTTATTATTTGTATTCGTTAAAGAAAAGAATGGAAATTATAAAGAAGATAGTGATGATGAAAAAGTACCAATAAAGAAAAGCTTGAAAGTTATTTTTTCAGAAAAAGATAAGAGTGCTTTATTTATATTACTATCCTTATTGTTCTGGTTTATAGCTTATCAAGGTGTTTTACCTTTTGTAGGTTTGTATAGTGTTGAAGTTTTAAAAACTAGTCAAGGTACAGCTTCTTTAGCTGCTGGTATGGTTGGTATTGCTTATGCTATTTTTGCAATTCCTTCTGGTAAATTTGCTCACAAGCATGGTAGAAAAAAGACAATTCGTGGAGCTTTGTTTATGTTAGTTATTATTTTATTAAGTGTTTTTGCTCATAATAAATTAACAGTCAATTCTTCTCAATCTTTTAGACAATATACTTTCTGGGTTTTATTATTCTTATTTGGAATTTTCTGGGTTACTGTTGTTACAAATAGTTTCCCTATGTTATGGCAAATGGCTGATTATAAGACTATGGGAATTTATACAGGTCTATATTATTTCTTTAGTCAGTTAGCTTCAATTATTTCGCCTCCAATAACAGGTTTTTGTATAGACTTATTTGGTCATCAAAGCTTGTTTGTATTTGCTGCAATAAATATGGGTATTGCTTTCTTCTTAATGAAAGGTGTCCATAGAGGTGAACCAGAAGATGATCCAGTAGAAATTTCTAAATAAAAAATAATTATAATTATTTTTATTAGCTAGGCAATTTCTGAAAAATGAAGGAGCCTAGTTTTTTTAGCAAAAAAAATACCTCAAAAGTAAATTATTAAGCAATTGTTTACTTTTAAGGTATTCTAAATTAAATAGAAAAATTAAATTAGCTGTTTACTCTTTCTAAGTATTCTTTTGTTTCAGTGTTAACTCTAATTTTTTCACCTTGTTTAATGAAAATAGGGCATTTAACTTTTAAGCCAGTTTCAGTTGTAACATATTTTGTAGCACCTTGAACTGTATCACCTTTAATAGCTTCCTCAGCTTCTGCAACTACATAAACAACTTTACTTGGGATTTGAATGTCCAATAATTGGTCTTCCCAGAATGTACAACGGTATGTATCACCATCTTTCATTAAAACATCGTATTCAGGGAAATTTGCCATAGGAACTTCAATTTGATCATATGTATCAGTTAACATTAAGTGGAATGAATCACCATCATTATAAAGATATTGGCAATCTCTATCTTCTACAACAATTTCTTCAGCGTTATCTTGTGATTTCATTGTTTCTGAAAGAATTTGGCCTGTTCCAGGATTTTTTAATTTTAAACGTACAAATGCAGAACCTTTACCTGGATTAACAAATTCTCTGTCAATACAAACAAAAGGTTGGCCTTTGATTAATAATGCGGTACCTCTTTCAATTTGACCTGCTTTTATCATACTTATTTACCTCTGTATTATGAAATTAAATTTAATAGCTATCGTATCATATCAGAAAAGGGGAAAAGAATCACCCCCTCAATATTATCAATATTCATTTGACTCATTAAAAGTCTATCTAATCCTATTGCAACACCACTTGTTTGAGGAAAATCTTCAAATAGAGTGTGATAATCATCATCAATATCAGCAATAACTCTATTAGTATTAGATCTTTCTTTTATTATTGTTGCATATTCTTTTCTATAGTACTCTTTGATTTTTTCTGTATCTCTTAATTCATCGTAACAATTTGCAACTTCTAACCCCCCGATATACATTTCCCATCTTTTTTTATAAGGGGAAGTTTTATGATCAGTTGCTAAACAATCAATTTGCTTTGGATAATCGTATAAAATTAAAGGTCTATCTTTTGGTAAATTTGGTTCAACAAAGGTTAAAAATATCCTATTAAAAGTTGATTCCCAACTTTCATTTCTTTGAGTTGAATTAAGATTTAGATCTATTGCTTTTTGATATAGCTCAGATTGCTTTTGGCATTTATCTAAATCAACATTACAATATTTTTTCATAGCTTCATTTACACTCATTTTTCTAAAGGGCGGCAGCGCCCATTGAGGAGTGTCTTTTATATGTGTTTTTCTTAGTAATTCATCAGTTAATTCAATAGAATCTTGTTCATTCATATCTTTTGAATAATATTCTAACATAGAGAATTCAATATTATGTTGTCTTCCTATTTGTTCACTATTTCTAAAACATTTAGAAATTTGATATATCGATGGAAAATCTTCACTTAATAATCGTTTCATAAAAATCTCAGGGGAAGGAATTAAATATAATTCTTTATTTGTAAAGAAATCTGATGTAAATTGAGTTGAAAAGTTCTCAATTGTTGGTTCAGGAATTAGTGTTGAAGAAAGAGAAGGCGTTTCTACCTCTAAATATCCTTTATCATCAAAGAATCTTCTAATATTTGAATATAATATACTTCTATTTTTTACTGCTTTTATTTTATCAATATTTTTCATAACATATAGATATTATAGTTATCTATAATGCTTTTCAAGATATAAAAAAACTTGCCTTAGAAAAAGGCAAGTAAATTTTAAAAGAGTAACAAGTATTAATTATTATAAAGTAACTCCATTTTTGAAAATGGCAATTTCATTATAATTATTTGTTTCATTTTTAGTTTTGATATCTCCATTAGCTAAAGTAATAATATAATCAATTAATCTATCTCTAACTATGTTTTTATCTTCATTTAAGATTTGTGAAGCATCAAAATCAATCCAATTCTTTTTATTTTCGGCTAATTGATGGTTAGTAGCTATTTTTACAGTTGGAACAACAGATCCAAGAGGCGTTCCTCTACCTGTAGTAAATAGAATTAAATTTACACCACTAGCACTCATATTAGTTGTTGAAACAATATCATTTCCAGGACCGTTTAATAATAAAAGGCCAGATTGATCAATTAAATCACCATAGTTTAATACACCTTCAATTGGAGCTTTACCACCTTTTTGAACACAGCCTAAGGACTTATCTTCTAAAGTTGTAATACCGCCTTCTTTATTACCTGGAGAAGGGTTTTCATAAACTACTTGATTATTATCAATATAATATTGTTTAAAGTTATTGATTAAATTAACACAATCTTCAAAAACTTTTTCATTAACACATCTATCCATTAGTATTTGTTCTGCTCCAAACATTTCTGGAACTTCAGTTAATATAATACTAGATTTATAAGCTGCTAATTTATCACAAACTAAACCAACAAGAGGATTGGCACTAATTCCTGATAAACCATCAGAGCCACCACATTTCATACCAATTTTTAATTTACTAATGCTTACTTTTTCTCTTTTTGAAGTTTTAGCATAATCAATTAATTGAAATAAAAGATTTTGAGCATCTCTAATTTCATCGTCACTTTCTTGAGCGATTAAGAATTTTACTCTATCGCTATTATATGTGCCGATTTCTTCTTTAAATTTATCTATAGTATTATTTTCACAACCTAACCCAATAACTAAAACGCCACCTGCATGAGGATGTTTAACTAAATCAGCTAAAATCTTTTTAGTATTTTCATGATCTTCACCCATTTGAGAACAACCATATGGATGGGTAAGGGCTAATACTTTATCAATGTTTGTATCTTTAATTTTCTCTTGTGCCCATACTTCTAATGTTGATGCAATTTTGTTTACACAACCAACTGTTGGAACAATCCAAATATCATTTCTGATTGCAATATCACCATTTTCTCTTACATAAGCATTTATAAAGATATCATCATCAACTTTGTTTTCATTTTCCCAAATTTCTTTTAGCTTAATTGCTTTTTCTTTATCATAAGAATATTCAATTTGTTCACTTAAGTTTGTAACAACATTTTGAGTATGAACATGAGTTGCTTTTTTAATATCTACCTTTGCTTTTCCAATTGGGTATCCATATTTTATTATATTGCTACCAGCTTTGATATCTTTAATTGCAATTTTATGACCTAAATTAATATCTTCAAGTAGGGTAAATTCATCATTGTTTATATTAATTGTCTCTCCTTTTTTTAAAGGGGAGAGAGCAATTATAACATTATCTTCTTCTCTAATTTGAATATAATTTTTATCCATTAGTTATTCCTATTCACAAAATTAGTTAGAGCTTGTTTCATTTCTTTAGTACATATTTCATCATAATATTTTAAAACACTAGCTTCTAAATCTTGAAGGGTAGTTAAATCAAGTCCCCACCATGAAGTTTGGCTTAGAACTTTATTTACAATAACTTTTCTATCTTCAGCTTTGCTTTCATCATAAGCTTTATATAAATCTTCAAAGAAACTTAAAACTGATTCATCATCTTTAATTAAGTATTCTTTAGTATTGTAGAGGCCTTTCATACTTCTGTTTTCTATATTTTGTCCTTTATAGAATCTGATTAAAGAAGCAATTGAGAAGCTTAAAGCTTGAGGTGCTTTATTAAATTTTTTTACATATGATAATAGTGATGGTAAATCTCTAGTTTTGAATTTTGAAGTAGAGTTTAGGGATATAGCTAATACTTGGTGATTTAAGAAAGGATTTCTGAATCTATTTAATACATCCTTTGCATAATCAAGAAGCATATCTTTATCTCCATCCATTGATTCAATGATTTCATCAAATAAACCTTCTTTAATAAATTTGAATACTACTTCATCATTTAATGCTTCATCTACAGTTGTAATACCATATAAGTGAGCTGCTAGAACCATTAGAGTGTGAGTTCCATTTAAGATTCTTACTTTTCTAGTTCTATAGAAAGACATATCATCTGTAAAGATTACATTTAAGCCAGCTTTATCTAATGGGAATTCTTTTCTAAGTTGTTCTAGATTTTCTTTTTTAGCTTCAATTACCCAAAGATGGAATAATTCTGCTGTATCTAATAAATTATCTTTATAACCAATTTTTTCACAAATAGCATCTGCTTCATTTCTTGGATATCCTGTTACAATTCTATCAACTAATGAGTTAGCAAAAATACATTCACTATTAACCCAAGAGATAAAATCATCACCTAATTTCCATTCATTAGCATATCTGATAATAATTGCTTTTAAGTTATCGCCATTTTTTTCAATTAATTCACAAGGGATAAAAATTAAACCATGTCCTTCTTTGTTGAAATAGTTAAATCTTGAGTAAAGTAATTGTGTTACTTTCGCAGGGAAAGAAGCTGCTGGTTGATCACTTAGTGAGCAATTTTCACTATAAGAGATACCTGCTTCGGTAGTGTTAGAAATTACAAATCTTAAATCTTCACTTTTGCCCATTTTCATATATTTATCAAATTCATCATAAACATTAATACATCTACTAACACTTGTTATTTTTCTGTAATCTTCAACAATTTCATCATTTCTGATTCCTCTGGTAATTGTTGTGTATAAACCTTCTTGATTATTTATCATATCTGATAAACCTTTTGCTAATGGTTGTACGATTATAACATTAGAATTAAAGTCAGTTTTTTCATTTGCATTGTCAATTTGCCAATCAACAAAAGCTCTTAGAAAATTACCTTCACCAAATTGAATAATAGATTCCTTTCTTTTAACAGTATTAGTCACTTCATTAATAGTTTTCATTTCTTACCTTCATAATATACATTGTTGTATACATCATTGTATATGATATTGCTTTTTTGTCAATAATAAACTATACTCAAAATTAATATTATTTCTAAGGAATATTGAATGGCAAAGAAAAAACAAACCTTAAAAGAAATAGCATATGATCATATAAAAAGAAAAATTATTAATTGTGAATATGCTCCTAATGCTTTTATAAACGAAGAGATGATTGCACAAGAGTTAAGTGTTAGTAGAACTCCCATTAGAGAAGCATTAATGAAACTAGAGCAAGAACAATTAATTAGCGTTATGCCAAAGAAAGGTGTTGTTGTTTGTCCTTTAACTCCTGATCTTATTACCTCTATTTTTGAGACCAGATTACTATTAGAACCATATATTATTGAAAATTATGGTATGTATATCGATAAGGATAAATTAAAAGAATTCAAAGCACTATATGAAGGTGAGTATAGAAAAACAAATGTAGAATTTAAAATTGATGATGATTTCCATAGTTTTCTATATCATTTTAGTAAAAATCCTTATTTAATTAAAACTTTAGAAAATACCACTGTGCAAAATCAAAGAATTAGAGTTTATTCAGGTATAAAAGTATTTAGAGTACCGATTACTTATGATGAACATATTCAAATAATAAAAGCTTTATTAGATGAAGATTATAAATTAGCTGCTAATAGAATGAAAGAACATATATTAAAATCAAGACAAAATTCACTTGAGATAGTTTTTTCTTCTAAAAAATATTAGAATTCAGAAGTTGGAGATTAGAATTATGAAAGAATTTATGGGTAGTGATTTCTTACTACAAACTAAGACAGCAAAAGACTTATTTGAAGCTGCTAAAGATATGCCAATTTTTGACTATCATTGTCATTTAATTCCAAAAGAAATTGAAGAAAATAAAAGATTTGATTCAATAGTTGATGTTTGGCTAGGTGGAGACCATTATAAATGGAGACAAATGAGAACCTTCGGTTTTGATGAAAAATTAATAACTGGAGATGCTAATCCATATGATAAGTTTTATGCTTGGGCTCAAACAATGGAAAATTTAATTGGAAATCCACTATACCATTGGACTCACTTAGAACTTCAAAGATATTTTGATATTAATCTTCCATTAAATACTAAAAACGCAAAAACAATTTACAATATCACTAATGAAAAACTTAAAAGTGATAAAGATTTAGATGTTTATGGCATTATGAAGAAATTCAATGTTGATACAGTTGGAACAACAGATGATCCAATTGATTCATTAGAATATCATAAAAAGATTAATGATAGAGGGGACTTAACTACTAATGTACTACCTTCTTTTAGACCTGATAAAGCTATAATTATTAAAAAAGATAATTTTGTTGATTATATTAAAAAATTAGCAGCTGTTTCTGAAGTTGAAATTAATAGTGTTCAAGATGTAGTTAAAGCTTTAATTAAGAGATTAGATTATTTTATTGAAAATGGTTGTAAAGCTACTGACCATGGTCTTGAAAATACGCCTGCAGTATTCCTAAGTGAAGAAGAAGTTAATAACATTTTTGTAAAGAGAATGAATAATGAAGAAATAAGTGACTATGAAGCTCAAGCTTACAGTGCTTATGTTTTATTAAACTTAGGTAGAGCTTATCATAAAAGAAATATTGTAATGCAACTTCATATCTCTGCACTTAGAGACAATAATACTAGAATGTTTAATAAATTAGGACCTGATACAGGTTTTGATTCTTCTCATGATAGTAATGTTGCTTATGTTACTTCAAAATTCTTAAATGAACTTGAAAAAACAAACCAACTTCCAAAGACAATTCTTTATTCTTTAAATCCTAAAGATTTTTATGCTCTTGGTACTTTATTAGGTTGTTTCCAAGGTGATGGTGTTAGATCAAAAGTACAATTAGGATCAGGTTGGTGGTTTATTGATCATAAAGATGGTATGGAACAACAAATGAAAACTTTAGCTAATTTATCAATGCTTCCAAACTTTGTTGGTATGTTAACTGATAGTAGATCTTTCTTATCTTATCCAAGACACGAATACTTTAGAAGGATTATGTGTAATATAATTGGTAACTGGGTTGAAGAAGGTGAAATATATAATGATAGCGAATTCTTAAAGAAAGTTGTTCAAGATATATCTTTCAATAACGTAAAAAAATACTTTAATTAATTAAATATAATAAATTTGTTTTTAAAGGCGGTATAAATAGATGAGAAATAGAGTTCATTAGCTTGTCATTTTATACCGCTCTGTCATATAATCCGAGCTATGGAAACTTATAATACAGATGACATTATCTATGCCCTAGCTACAGGGTGGAATCAAAGTGCATTAGCTATAATTAGAATAAGTGGTAAAGGGTGTATAAAAACTTTATCTACATGTTTTTCTAGACCAAAAAGTTTATTAAATAGTGAAAATGCTACTTTACTCCATGGCTATATCATTGGGGAAGATAATCATAAAATAGATGAAGTTGTTCTTTCTATAAATTTAGAAGGACACGGTTATACAAAAGAAGAAGCCGTTGAGATTACTACTCACGGTTCTTTAGCTGTAATTACAGCAATTATGCAAGAGTTAAGTAGAATTGGAATGAGACAAGCTAAAGGTGGAGAATTTACTCTTAGAGCTTTCTTAAATGGTGCAATGGATTTAACTCAAGCAGAAGCAGTTCATGAATTAGTAACTTCTCAAAGTCAAATGGAAAGAGGTTTAGCTCTTGGTAGACTTGAGGGTGCATTATATAAAAAAATAGAACAATTAAAACAAAACCTATTAGAAGCAATGGCAACTATAGAAGTTCAACTTGATTATGCCGAAGATGAAGTTGACGATTTTGATTTTCCTATCGAATTAATTACTCAAACAAAAAATGCAATTATTTCTTTATCTAACACTTATGAAACTGGAAGATTATATTCTCAAGGTGTAAAAATTGTTTTAGCAGGTAGTACAAATGCAGGTAAAAGTTCTCTCTTTAATTTGTTATTAAAACAAAAAAGAGCAATTGTATCTGATATTAAAGGTACAACAAGAGATTACATTGAGGCTCAAACTGCTATAAGAGGTATTCCTGTTAGATTGTTTGATACCGCAGGACTTAGAGATAGTTCAGATGAAATTGAAAACGAAGGGATCAAAAGAACAAAAGAATTGATTGATATCTGTGATGTTATAATTTATTTGGTTGATGGTGTTGATGAAGATACTATAATTGATAGAAGTATTATTGATAATCCAAAAACTATTTTAGCATTCACAAAAAGAGATATAAAACACAGAGCTGAAGCAATATCGATTAGTACAATCACAGGAGAGGGCTTAGATACTTTATTTGATGCAATTATTGAAAAGACAGCATCAGGAATTTCTATTTCTGATGACTCTACTTTAGTAATTGAATCTAGTAGACAACATAGTCTTTTAGAAGAAGCAAGAGAAGATCTCGAGAAAGTTATTGAATTAAATGACATTGATATGGGATTAGATATTATTGCTCTTGAATTGAATTCTGCAATAACTGCTTTAGGTAGTTTAACAGGGGAAATTACAAGCGATGATGTACTTGATAAGATTTTTGGTGGATTTTGCGTAGGAAAGTAAGGGAATATTATGGATTATGATGTAATAGTAATTGGTGGTGGACATGCCGGAATTGAAGCTTGTCTAGCTACTAGCAGAATAGGATTTAAAACACTTTTAGTGACTCAAAATATAGACGCAATTGGACGTCTTTCTTGTAACCCAGCAATTGGTGGACTCGCAAAAGGAAATATAGTTAGAGAAGTAGATGCTTTAGGTGGGGAAATGGCTCACTTAATCGATAGTACTATGATTCAATATAGAATACTTAATAGAAGACGTGGACCAGCTGTTCAATCTCCAAGAGCACAAGCTGATAAATTTGCTTATCATATGAGAGCAAAGCATACTCTTGAATTGCAAAGTAATTTAGAAATCTTTATGGATACTGTAGTAGATCTAATGATTGACCATGATAAAAATGAAATCAATGGTGTAATTACAGAAAGAGGGCATAAGATTTCTTCTAAAACTGTAGTATTAACTACAGGAACCTTTATGGAAGGTAAAATCTTTATAGGCCAATATGATGCTCCTTGTGGTAGACTTGGCGAGGTTGCTGCAATTGGACTTGGAACTGCTCTTAGAAAACATGGATTTACTTTAGGTAGAATGAAAACTGGAACCCCAGCTAGAGTTAGAAGATCTTCAATTGACTTTTCTCAACTTGAACTTCAACCAGGTGATGATCCTATGATGCCTTTCTCTTTTGATTATGATACTATTGAAAGACCATCTATTCCTTGTTATATAACTTGGACAAATGAAAAAACTCATGCAATTATTAGAAAACATATGCACCTCTCTCCACTTTATGGAGGAAAAATTGTAGGAAAAGGTCCTAGATATTGCCCATCAATTGAAGATAAGGTTGTTAGATTCCCTGATAGAGAAAGACACCAAATCTTTATTGAACCAGAAGGTGCTGAGAGTGAAGAAATGTATTTAAATGGATTATCTTCTTCTTTGCCTGAATTTGTTCAAAATGAATTTATGAGAACTTTAAAAGGGTTAGAAAATGTAGAGGTGATGAGACCTGCTTATGCTGTTGAATACGATTATATGGATCCATTACAATTACTTCCATCCCTTGAAACAATTAAAGTTAGTGGCTTATTTATTGCCGGTCAAACCAACGGTACAAGTGGTTATGAAGAAGCTGCTTGCCAGGGCTTAATGGCTGGTATTAATGCTGCACAAAAGCTTAAGGGAGAGGATTCCTTAGTATTATCTAGAGCAGAAAGTTATACTGGTGTATTAATTGATGATTTAGTTACAAAAGGAACTAAAGAGCCATATAGAATGTTCACTTCCCGTGCAGAATATAGACTTAATATGAGACATGATTCTTGTGATCAAAGATTAACTGAATTAGGTTATAATGTTGGACTTCAAAGTGAAGAAAAACTTGAAAGATTAAAAGAAAAACTAAGTCAAATAGACAGTGTAAAAGACTTATTAAAGTCTCACTCTTATAATAAGAAAAATGCTTTACAGGCTTTAAAGATGCCAGAGATTGAAATAGATTCGATGATAGATACGATCCCTGAATTAGCTAATTACAGTGAACCTATTAGATATCAAACTCAACTTGATGTAAAGTATGAAGGTTATGTTAAGAAACAAGAAAAGGAAGTAAAAAGATTTGCTTCTTTAGAATCTATTAGAATTGCTGATGACTTTGATTATGATAGTGTAAGTGGGATGAGTGCTGAAGGTATTGAAAAATGTAAGCAAATTAGACCAAGAAGTATTGGCCAAGCAAGTAGAATAAGTGGCCTTAGAACAACTGATGTTGCAGTTTTGATGGTACACGTAAAAAAATGGAGAAGTAATAAATAGTGAAATATGAAAATCTATTAAAATCTTGCCTAGATCAATTAAACATTGAAATGAATCAAAATCAGATTGATAAAATGCTTAGATATGTTTCTGAAATTGAGTTGTTTAATAAAGCTTATAAACTTGTTGGTGCTCAAGGGGATGATATTATAACTAAGCATATTATGGATAGTTTATCTGCAGTTAAAGAAATAGAAAAACTAATAGATAATGATTCTATAATTTGTGATGTTGGTTCCGGGGCAGGTTTACCTGGAATTCCACTAGCAATCTATTTTGAAAATAATAAATTTTCTTTAATTGAAAGAATGAGTAGGCGTGTTAGTTTTTTAACCAATGCAGTAATAGCTCTTAAGATAAATGGTAGAGTAGAAATTGTTGCAAAAGACTTAAAAGAAGTCGATAAAAAATTTGATTTAGTTACTTTTAGAGCTTTTCATCCACTCTTTGATATTGTTGATGATATAGATAAAATAACAAAACATACTTCAACAATTTGTGCTTATAAAGCAAAGAGAGATACTTTGGATGCTGAAATTGCAATTCTTGAAAAAGAATGTGAGAGTAAATGGGACTATAAATTTATTAATTTAGATATTCCATTCATTGATGCTCCTAGAATGCTCTGTCTATTAAATAAGAAATAATTTTGAAATAAATTAGGCCATAATTTAATGGCCTTTTTTTATTATATATATTTTTTTGTTACATTTCTTCTTAAAATGTAATTTTTTGTCGAAGTCTTTGTTTAAATATGATATGATAGATTACAAGTTTTATACGGAATGGACTTAAAAGTGAAAGAGAAAAAAAGTAAAGATAATATAAATAAAAAAACAAAACGAGAGAGAAAAAAACAAAGTAGTAGAAAGAAAGGTGGAAAATTCTCATTATTTTTAGCAATAATTTTATTAGTTGCATCAATAGTTTTAATTGCATCCACAGTAATTTCTTTAATTCAAATGCCCCCTAAATTAGTTGGTTATGCTACAATAATATCAGATTTTGCAAAAAATAATTTAAGCTTTATTAACTCAAATCTCTTATATGTTTTACCACCAGCTATTGCCTTAATGGTTTTATCTATTATGATTTTTGTATATAGAAAAAATAAACCTTATTCCTATTTTAAAATCATTCTTTTAGTTCTTTTCACTTATAGTGTATATTTAATTTGTTTGCATTTTAATCAATTAGAAATGCCGAAGTATTTATCAAGCGTATTAAACAATGATTTATCTTCTGCAGAAATTTCATTTAGGTTATTTATTTCGTTAATTTTCGAATTAATTTTGTTAATAATTCTTAATCCACTCTGTAATTTTTTAAATAATAGAAGAGAGAAGAAACAGTTAAAGAAAGCAAAAAATATTGTAGAAGATAAATTAAAACAAACTGAAGTAAAAGAAGAAGTTAAGCATGAAGTTAATGTAAAAGAGAGTAAGTTAGGTGTAGAGTTCCCAAAACCAATTGATGTTCCAAATTTATCATTTCTAGATTCTAGTGAAATAAATAATGATATTGGTGAAATTAATATGCCATCAAATGTTGAAAAATATCAAAGAAAGACTGATAAATTAAAGAATAAAATTGAAGATGATTTAGATTCTCAAATCGATCCAAGGCATACAATTTCTTTAGAAACTCTAAAGATAGCAAAACGTAATGTTGAAGAGAAAATGAGTAAATTAAATCAACCTCAGCCAATTAAGAAAGCTCCATCAAAGAGTTCTTCTAGTAAAGAGAATTTATCTTTCCAATCTATCTTACAGCAAAGAGTTCAAGAGAATAATAGTGAACCTGTTATTAGCAGTTTAGATGTACAAGATAGAAAAGAAAGCCCAATAGTTAAAGAATATAGAGAAAAAGAAATGAAAGAAGCTCAAGAAAAAGTTTCTAGCATTTATAACAGTAAAATTAGAAATAATTCTGCTGTCCAGAAAAAGAAAAATGATGATTATTTAAATGATCCATTAAAAAATATTATGAGAGGTGGTCATTTAATAAAAGCAACAGAACAACATTCTTTAAATAATAATATTGATAAAATAGTTGAAAAAGTAGAAGAAAATCAAACTACTGCATCAATTATTGATGAAATAAACAAAAGTGTAATAACCCCAAAACATGAAGATGATGATTTTTCAGATATTGATTTTGGAGAAGAAGTAGAAGTTTCAATTCCAGAAGTAAAAGAGGAAAAACCTTTAGAGAAAACCATCCAAGTAAAATCTTCTGACTTGAATTCTAATAATGCTAGTCCCACAAGATATCAAAGCTTAAATGATAATCAAGTTGCTGTAAATAATTATTATAGTAGTGCAAAACCTGTAGGTGATGCTCAATTAGTTGATGAAAAAGAAGAAACTATAAAAAATATTGATGAAGATGATGAAGATTTGGAATCTGCAATTGCAGGGTTATCCTGCTCTTCTTTCTTAGATCCTAATAAATTTTCTTATAAATTTCCTCCATTATCACTTCTTTATGAATATCCTCAATCAGCACAAATTATTGATGATGATACAAAAAATAAAGCACGATTATTAATTGAAACTTTAGCTCAATTTAAATATGACGTTGAACTTAGAAATATTATAAAAGGACCTTCTGTGACTATGTTTGAAATAGTTCCAGCACCTGGTATTAAAGTTAATGCAATAACTAATTTAAGAGATAATATTGCCATGAACTTAGCAGCTAAAAAAGTTAGAATTTTAGCACCTATTCCAGGTCAAAATGCAGTTGGTGTTGAAATCCCTAATACAATTAGAGAAAAAGTTGGCTTTAAAGAAGTTCTAACTAGTGATAATAATCTAAGTTATGCAATTCCAATGGCTATGGGTAGAACTTTATATGGACAGTGTAAATCTTTTGATGTTGCAACTGCTCCTCATATGTTGATTGCTGGATCTACTGGTTCAGGTAAGAGTGTTTGTGTAAACTCTCTTATTTGTTCAATTTTATATTCTAGAACTCCTAGAGATGTTAGATTAATCATGGTTGATCCAAAGGTAGTTGAATTAACAATTTATAATGGTATTCCTCATTTATTGACTCCAGTTATAACAGAGCCAAAGAGAGCATTAAAAGCTTTAGATTTCTGTATTGATGAAATGGATAGACGTAATAAAATGCTTGCAAAAATGAATGTTAGAAATATTAAGAGTTATAATAAGAAAATTAAAGATTCAAATATTGCAAAAGAAAAAATGCCATATATTGTAGTAATAATAGATGAATTTGCATCTTTAATGAGTACAGCTGGTAAAGATTTAGATGAAAAGGTTGCTAGATTAACAGCTATGAGTAGAGCTGTAGGTATTCATTTGGTTTTTGCAACTCAAAGACCTTCTGTTGATGTAATAACTGGTGTTATAAAAAATAACTTACCAACTAGAGTTGCTTTTGCAGTAACTTCTACTCAGGATTCTAGAACTATAATTGGTAACTCTGGAGCTGAAGATTTACTTGGAAAAGGTGATATGCTATTTAGCGCAAATGGTAAAGCTGTTACGAGAATGCAAGGCGTTTTCTTATCCGATGAAGAAGTAGAAAAAGTTGTAGAATTTGCTAAGCAACAAGAAGAACCTGATTATATTGATGAATCATATTTTGAAGATCCCTATGATGATGAACCTTCTGATAGTGTTAATTCAAATGATGATGAAGAATTATGGGATGCTGCCCTACAAATTGCCTATGAAAGAAATGGAGCTTCTGCTTCCTTCTTGCAAAGGAGGCTTAAAATTGGGTATAACAGAGCTGCAAGGATTATTGAAGAAATGGAAGAACAAGGAATCCTTGGCCCTCAAAATGGAAGCAAACCTAGAGAGTTATTAAGATATCAATAGTAAAGAAGGGAATAATAATGTTCAAAGAACATGCTATTAAAAATGGTGAAATAGTAAAAGTTGAAGATGCATTAGTAAATGTAACCTATAGAGAAGTTCAATTTAGTTTCTCAGTATATGAATCAATATCAGTTGTTAATAGTAGAGCTATTTTTTTAGAAGACCATATTACAAGATTATTTAAATCTTGTGTTGGAATAAAATTAAGACATCCTTTTAGAAGAAGTGAAATAAAGAACAGTATAATTGAATTAATAAAAATTGATGATATTAAAGAAGCTACCATGAGAATATTAATTATTGGTGGAAATAATCCTCAATTATTTATTACATATACTGATAAATTAAAATATCCAACCTCTTATTACTCAGAAGGGGTTAGTGTAACTACTTATGTAGGGGAAAGATTGTTTCCAAAATTTAAAACTAGTAATTTATTATTGAGCTATATAGCCTTAGAGGATGCTAGAAGTAAAGGTGCTTTTGAAGCTGTTTTAGTTGATTCTCAAGGATATTTATTAGAAGGCACTAGATCTAATTTCTATGGTTTTAAACATAATAAATTATATACTGCAGAAAATGATAGAGTTTTAGAAGGTATTACTAGAACTAGAATTTTAGAAGCTACAGCAGATTTAGGAATTGAAGTTGTAATGAGAGCTCCAATGCTTAAAGAAATAAGACAATCTCAATTTGATGAAGTATTTATTTCTTCAACCTCTATGGCAGCTATGCCAATAAAAACCCTTGATGAAGTTAGTTTTCATTCAGATTTTAAGAGAACTTTAAAGCTCATGGAAATCATTAGAGAAAAAGAGAAACACGATAGATAGTTTATTATAAAATCTAGCATTCTTGTAATAATAATTAATATATATTATCCTTGCATTGATTAAAGAAAAAAAATCCTAATTAAGGTGAAATATAGATGGAATTTACACAATTACCTTTTCACAAAGAAGTATTAAAAGGTATAGAGAGTGCTGGATTTATAGAATGCACTAAAGTACAAGAAAAAGTATTACCAATAAGTTTAGAAAATAAAGATTTAATGGTACAATCTAAAACAGGGTCAGGAAAGACGGCTATATATTTATTAACAATATTAGAGAGAATTGCTCAATCAAGAAATACAGAGTTCCCAATAAAAAAAGCATTAATTGTTGCTCCAACAAGAGAATTAGCAGTACAAATTAAGCAGGATGCTATAGTTTTATGTTCTGGATTAAATTTAAAGATTGGTGTTTTCTATGGTGGTGTAGGCTACGAAAAACAAGAAACAGCATTAAAAGATTCAGATATTTTTGTAGGAACTCCTGGTAGATTATTAGATTTTCAAAAAAGTAAAAAACTTAACTTCAAGCAATTTGATATTTTTGTTTTAGATGAAGCAGATAGAATGTTTGATATGGGGTTCTATCCTGATGTTAAAAAGATGTTCTCTCTCTTAAAAGAAAAAACGAAGAGACAGACAATGCTTTTCTCTGCAACATTAAGTCTAAGAGTTCGAAATTTAGCTTGGGAATATATGAATAATCCTGTAGAAATTGAAGTAGAACCAGAAGAAATTTGTGTTGATAAAATTGATCAAGAATTATATCACGTATCAAAAGATGAGAAATTTTCATTATTTCTTTATTTAATGCAAAGAGAAAATAGTGATAATGCTTTAATTTTTACTAACACAAAAGCAAAAGCTGTAGAACTTGCAAAGCGTTTAACAATCAATGGCTATAATACGAAATATCTTATGGGTGATATGAGCCAATCAAAGAGATTAAATACAATTAAAAGAATGAAAGAAGGAAATATTAAATTCCTAGTTGCAACCGATGTTGCTGCCAGAGGCCTTCAAATTGATGATTTAGCTTTGGTTATTAACTATGATATCCCTGAAGATTTTGAAAGTTATGTTCATAGAATCGGAAGAACAGCTAGAGCTGGTAAATCCGGTAAAGCAATTACTTTAGCTTGTGAAGAATATATTTATGGTCTAGAACCAATTGAAAATTATATCGAGATGAAAATTCCAGTAAAATGGGTTGAAGAATCTGATTTAGAAAAAATTGAAGATAAAAGTAAAAATTTAAATTTTAGGGATTTAGTAAGTGAAAAAGAATATGCTTCTAGAAGACCTAATAATAAATCAAGAAATGTAAGAGGAACTTCTCAAAAAAGAAACAATAATTCTAAAAATTATAAGTCTAATAGAACTCAATCTAATCCTCAAAATAAGAAAACTTCAAATTATAATAACCCCAAAAATGTTAAAACTGATAAAACTTATAAAAAAGTTAAAAATCAAAAGCAATATAACGAAATAAGACATTTATCATTAGAAGAAAGATTAGAATATTATAAAAATGTCTATGGCAGTGAAGAATTACAAAGTAAGCCAAATGCTCAAAAAGCGGCTAATGCACCAATGCAAAAAGGTCAAAGACCTTCAAAATTGGAAAATGTTCCTAAAAAGAATAATTCTTCTAGTGTTAAAAAAGCTCTTGATAAAACTATTGATCAAGAGAAAAAAGGTTTATTTAAAAGGCTTTTTTCAAAATTTATAAATAAATAGTCTTGTTCTCAATTCGTATATGGATTATTTTTTATAATGTGTTTATTAATTTTTAAGTATAAAAGAATGGATTAAGATATGAAATATATACATTATTTATTTGGAGTTTTATTATTTTTGGTTGGGGTTGTTATTTCAACTGTATTATGTATAATTCCAGCTAACCTAGTTAGACTATTTGGAAATAAGGAATTATCAAGAAAAATATATTGGGCTTGGGCTCCAAAAATTGCTAGCTTTGCTGTTTTTCTATTAAATTATAAAGTTGAAATTAAGGGCATAGAAAATTTACCTAAAGACAAAAAAAATGTTTGTTATATTTCAAACCATCAAAGTCTATTAGATATTTGTGTATATGTTGGTAGATTAAAAATTAAATCTGTACCAATTGCAAAAATTGAAGTTTTAAAAGCTCCTTACGTTGGTTCTTTAGCAAAAGGTATTGGCACAATTTTATTGGATAGAAAAAGTCCAAAATCTTCAATTAAAGCTATTTTAGATGGTACAAATGAACTTAAAGAAGGAAAATCTGTTATCATATTCCCAGAAGGTACAAGAAGTAAAACTGGAAAGTTAGGCACTTTTAAAGCTGGTAGTTATAAAATGGGTATTAGAGCTCAAAGTACAATTGTCCCTTTAGTAGTTCAAGGTACCAGAGCTGGCTTTGAAGATAAAAAAGGCTTCCATAGGTATAAAGTACAAATAGAGGTTCTACCACCATTTAGTGCAAAAGATTTAACAAAAGAAGAACAAAAAGAATTACCAAACAAAGTTTCAGAAGAAATAAGATTAGCTTATGAAAAAATGCCTCTTTTAAAGAAATAGAGATGAGTGCAATAGAAATAAAATCATTAAATTTTAAATATAAGAGTTGGACAAATAAAAAATCTGAAAATGTTTTTTCAGATTTAAATTTCTCAATTGAAGAAAATGAAAAAACTCTTATTTTAGCAAATAGTGATGAAGGTAAAACTACTTTTTCTAGATTAGTTTCAAATTTATTGATGAAATTCATTCCAAGTGAAGTGTCAGGCGAAATTAAACTTTTTGGTGAAAATTTATTTGATTATGAACCTTATGAATTAGTTGATAAGATTTGTTACGTCTCTCAAAATCCTATGGAAATGTTTATAACAACTACAGTAGAAAATGAAATTGCTTTTCCATTTGAAACTTTAGGAATCGATAGAAATATAATAATCGAAAAAGTAAATAAAGCTATATCTGCTTGGGGACTTGAAAGATATAGAGAAGTATCTCCTGCAGAGTTATCTGGAGGGGAAAGAAAGAGATTACTTTTAGCTATTACTTTTGCCATTAATCCAAAAATAATTATTTTTGATGAAGCCTTTGATGATTTAGATAAAAATTATAGAGAACTATTAGCCAGTTCAATAAAAGAAAATGAAAATACAATTATAGTTTTAAGTGCTAGATATTTAAGTCAATTTGAAAATAAATTTGATAAAATTTATGTTCTACAAGATGGTCAAATATTTGAAGATGTAAATTTTAAAGAGCATTTTACTCATCAAGAAATAGATAAATATCTTAAAAATTCAAGATTAATTGAATCAAAAGAATATCGAGATGAGCATTTGGATATTCAAAGAGAAGAATTAGTTGTTAAAAATTTAGATATTGAGAGAATTAGAGAAAGTGCTAGAAGTATTAGTTTTAAGCTTCATTGTGATAATTTCTCTATAAAAACTGGTGAAATAGTAAGGTTAGTTGGTGAAAATGGGAGTGGAAAATCTACTTTAAGTAGAATCCTCTGTGGCCTTGATAAACCAGTTGATGGTAGTGTCTTTTTAAATGGAGAAAATGCTAATCAATTTGTTTTACAAACAAAGATAGCTTATTTATTTCAAAACCCAGATTTACAAATCTTTTTACCAACAGTATATGGTGAATTAGCTTATGGTTTAGAAAATTCTGGTAAATTAAGTACTAAAGAAATAAAAGATAAAGTTAGTAATTGTGCAAAAGTATTTAATTTAGATGAAGAGGAAACTCCATCTACTATGAGTTTTGCATTAAGAAAGTTTTTACAAGCTGCAGTATATTATTTATTGGAGAGACCTTTTGTTATATTGGATGAAATTGATGGTGCTATGAGCTACGATAATGCATATTATATTATTGATAAGCTAAGTGAAAAAGGTGCCGCATTAATTATCATAACTCATGATGATGAGTTTGCAAAAAATATTTCTGATAGAACTTATATAACAAAAAATGGATTAGTAGAGGAAGTTTATGAGTAGTGCAACTATTTATAGTGAAGGAAGAGGTTTTTTATATAAAGTAGATCCAAGAGCAAAAGTAATAGCTACTATTATTGCTTGTGTCTTTGTTTTTCTACCAATATTCTTTTCCGGACTAGTAACTTTTTCAATTATATTAGTAGTTTTATCATTTTATTCAGTTGGTTTAAAAAATACAAATTCAGTTATTAAAGCTATATTACCAATGATTATTTTAGTAATCGTTTTTGCACCTTTATATGAAAGAGGGGGTACTACCTTATTGTATTTTAAAGGATCATCTTTTTTAACTTATGAAGGTTTATTTAGAAGTCTAAATTTAACACTAAGATTTTTTTCAATAACTTTTGCTTGTTCACTTTTGTTTTTAACAACAAAAATGAATGATTTCATTTTAGCACTACAAGCCTTTTTTATCCCTTATAAAAGTTGTTTGACAATCTCCTTAGTATTTAGAACTATACCTACTATTTTTGATGCATTTAATCAAATTTCTGACTCCCATAGTTTGAGAAGATCTTCAGATAATAAAAAAAGAAAATTAAAGAATTTATTTCCGACATTAACTAGTGCTTTAGTTGTTTCTTTAAAAACAATCCCATCTTTAGCTATGTCTTTAGAGGCTAGAGGCTATGGTTTAAAGACGAAGAGAACAAATTATCATGAGTTAACAAATAACAGATATTTCTTTATTCAAACAGTTGCTATATTAAGTATCTATGTGTTATTGTTACTCAAATTTAAAAATTTTTGAGGTTATTTTATATGGAGAAAAAAAAGTCAAATTCTGCCCTTAGAACTTCTTTAATTGCTGTTCTAACTGCTGTAGTAGTTGTTTTTACTATTATAGTTAAGGTGCCAACTCCTACAAAAGGTTATCTAAATTTATGTGATTTAGCAATTTGTTTTATTGCTTTCACATTTAGTCCACTTACTGCTTTTATAGCAGGAGGCTTAGGAACTTGTATTGCCGATATTATTTCAGGATATCCTCAATGGGCTCCAATTTCTTTTGTTGTTCATGGTGTTGAAGGTTTACTTGTAGCTTTAATTGTAAAAAGAAGTGCTCAAGAAATTAGTGATGGAGTAAAAGTTTCAGCACTAAAAGTTATTTTAGCTATGATTGTTTGTGTAGTAATTGTTGCTGGAGGATATTTCTTATTATCTGCAATATTTATGAGTTTAGGATTTGCCGCTGCCGCAGCAGGAATACCCGGAAACATAGCACAAGCGGGAATTGGAGTAGTAGCTGGTTATGCTCTCTCGAGGGCAGTAGTAAAAGCTTACCCCCCAGTTCAAGGCTTATTAAGTTATTAATGATAAATAGATTTGTGCGTTAGATTAGTTCTAACGCATTTTTTATATTTTTTGTGTTTATTTCTTTAATGTTTGTTGAAAAAATCATGAAAAAATATAAGAATACAAATATTAAAAAGTGTAAGTATAGGAGTTGAGATGCAGCAGGAAAAATCTGATGTTATTGTTGTGCTAGATTTTGGAGCACAATATAGTCAATTAATTGCGCGAAGAGTTAGGGAAGTTGGAGTTTATTCTCAAATTTTACCATTTAACTGTAAAATAGATGATATTTTAGAGTTAAATCCTAAAGGCATTATTTTTTCAGGAGGTCCAGCTTCTGTATCAACAGAAGGTTCCCCTAGAGTTGATAGTAGAATTTTTGGTTTGAATATACCTATCTTGGGAATCTGCTATGGTTTACAAGTAATGATGAAGCAAAATGGTGGAGATGTTACTTGCCCAGAGAAAAAAGAATATGGTTTTGCTAATATAGATATTATTAAAGATTCTGTTTTATTAAAGAATATAAGTAATAAATCACAAGTTTGGATGAGTCATGGTGATTCTGTTTCAAAATTAGCAAATGGCTTTGAAGTAGTGGCTTCTACTAGTAACTGTCCAATTACTGCTGTTGAAAATAAAGAAAAAAAATTTTATGGAGTTCAATTCCATCCTGAAGTAGTTCATTCAGTAGAAGGAACAAAGTTAATAGAAAATTTCATTATTGAAGTATGTGAATGCGAAAAAACTTGGAGCATGTCTTCTTTTGTTGAACAAGCAATTGTAGATATCAGAGAAAAAGTTGGAGATAAGCAAGTTCTTTGTGGTCTTTCTGGCGGTGTTGATTCATCTGTAGCTGCTGTATTAATTCATAAAGCAATTGGAGATCAATTAGTTTGTGTTTTTGTTAATAATGGATTGCTAAGAAAAGGTGAAGCTGAAAATGTTCAGAAAATCTTTAGAGACAACTATTCAATAAGATTACAATATGCTGATGCAGAAAAAGCTTTTTTAGATGCATTAAAAGGTGTTAGTGAACCTGAAGCAAAAAGAAAGATTATAGGTAAACTATTTGTTGATACTTTCTATAATGAAGCCCGTCATGCTGGAGATATTTCTTTCTTAGCACAAGGTACTTTATATCCTGATGTAGTTGAATCTCAAAGTGTATTTGGTGGTCCTTCTTCAACAATTAAATCTCATCATAACGTTGGTGGATTACCTGAAGATTTAAAATGGGATTTATTAGAACCTCTTAGAAGTTTATTTAAAGATGAAGTTAGAGAATTAGGCAGAGAATTAGGTCTTCCTGAAAATATGGTAAATCGCCATCCATTCCCTGGTCCTGGATTAGGCGTTAGATGTGTTGGTGAAGTTACTAAAGAACGCTTAGACACTTTAAGAGATGTTGATGCAATCTTTATTGAAGAAATAACCAAAGCCGGTTTATATAACGATATTTGGCAAGCTTTAGCTTGTTTACTCCCTGTAAAAAGTGTTGGTGTACAAGGGGACGAGAGAACTTATAGAGAAGTTTGCTCCTTACGTGCAGTAACAAGTGAAGATGCAATGACTGCTGACTGGTATAGGATGCCACCAGAAGTCTTACAAAATGCAGCATCAAGGATTTGTAATGAAGTAGCTGGAGTTAATAGAGTACTCTATGATATAACCAGTAAACCACCTGGAACAATTGAGTGGGAATAATAAGATAAGAAAATTACTTTAATATCTTATACATAGAGGATTTTATAATTTTTAATAAGTTAGTTGGTTTTTATGTTATTTTTAACTAAAAATTTAAAAAGAATACAATCTTCAGAATTTATATATATTTTAATGAGCCTCCTTTCTGTTTTTTGATTGGAGGTTTTTTTTGTGTAATTGATTTCACTAGAAGAATAAAACTTTTTATTACTAGGATGTACTAAGTAGATATAAATTTACAAGATTTGAATTAGAGTTTTAGTTACGATAGGAAAAGATTATAAGAGTTATATTTTTAATACTATAGATAAATTGTTTCAGTTTTTATAACAATAAATAATAAAAATAACTTATAAATTTGGGAAATAATCTAGCTTTTAAATTTTCTTCATTGACTTTTGGTTCATTGTGTTTTTTAATAATAAATGGCTTATGTCATTAACTTAGTTTCATTAGGAAACAAAAATATTGATATTATGGTTATATAAGGAGGAAAATTATATGCCAGATTTTAGTACTCCGTTTGCCGGATTAGCTGAGAAAAAAAAGTTAACACATGAAGAATTAGTAAGGTCTATAAGATTTATGATTGCAGCTGAATATGAAGCAATTCAGTTATATATGCAATTAGCAGAATCTACAGATAATCAACTTGCAATAGATGTTTTAAAAGATATTGCTGATGAAGAGAGAGTTCACGCTGGTGAATTTCTAAGACTTTTACATGAATTAGACCCAAATGAAGCAAAATTTTATGCTGAAGGAGCTCAAGAAGTAGAAGAGGAGATTAATAAATTATGATTTTAAATCATGGAGGATTCTATGGGTTGTGATACAGGTTTAAAGCCTATTAAAAAAGTGAAAAAAGAAGACTCGAACGTAGAAGTAATAGAGGAGAAAAAAGCTATGAGTTCAACAATGGTAAGACAAGAAATGCCTGAATTTAAGATGGATGCTTATGATGCAAAAACTGGCCACTTTACTACAGTTTCAAGTGAAGACTATAAGGGAAAATGGACAGTAATTTGTTTTTATCCTGCTGATTTTACATTTGTTTGTCCGACAGAAATTGCAGCTATGAATTCTAAATATGATGAGTTTAAAGAATTAAATACAGAAATACTTGCTGTATCTGTTGATTCAAAATTTTCTCATAAAAGATTTGCAGAAACAGAACCAATTCTAAAAGGTTTAAAATTAATGATGGGTGCTGATGCAAATCAAGAAGTCAGTCGTGCTTTTGGTGTATTGATAGAAGAGGAAGGCGTTGCCTTAAGAGGTCGATTCTTATTTACTCCTGAAGGTGTTTGTGTTGCTCAAGAAGTTCAAGCTGACTCTGTTGGCAGAAATGTAAATGAATTTTTGAGACAAGTTAAAGCTTGGCAATATGCAACAAAAACTGGTGAAGTATGTCCTGCAGGTTGGAGACCAGGTAAGAAAACTCTTCCTGTTAATACAGATGCAGAAAAAATGACTGGACATGTAGGTGAATATATAACTTTAGAGGAAATATTAAGTTAAAATTTTTTCTATTTCTGATTAAGCATTCTCATTTTGAGAATGCTTTAATCCTCTTAACTTTAATTAAATTTATTTAATTTTAAGATAAGTAATAAAATATAACATAAAAATTTAATATCAATCGTTTTTTTAATTATTCTTGTAGAGTAAGGAAAACATTAAATATCTATTTTAATTTTCTTAACTTTTAGAATTAAAATATTTAGCATAGGTTGATTCAATTTGAAACATTTAAATAGTTTTATATTTTATAAATTTCCAGTTATATTAAAAGATGCTTTACAAATATTTACTGTATTAGCTAATAGAATTTAATGTTTAAAATAATTAAGTATATGTGTTTTTGAGAAGGTGTATTTTATGTATAGATGTCCTAAATGTGGTAGTTACGTTTCAGATAGTGATATAAGATGTGATAATTGTGGAAAAGCCCTTGTAACAGACTCTAGTCTTGAAGATTTTGTTGTTACTGGATGTTTTTCAATTATTTTTTTTATAATGTTTTTTTCTTTGCCTGGTGTTCCTATCGCTACTTTTTTAAGATTTTTTTTATATGAATATTTTTCAGATTGGAGTTTTTTAGGGTTAAGCTTTTTAATTTCAATTTTTGAATTCATAATAATTTGGATAATTACAAAAAAAATTAGGCTTGCAACTGCAGTCTTTATTATTTTAAGTGTTTTGATAATTGTGTATATAACATTGGGTTCATTATTCGAGTTGAAAAGTGCAAATTTAATGTGGAATTATTTTTGGCATGCATAATAATTATAAAAAATGAAAATTGGTATAAATTATTTGTCTTTTATAATTATAAGCAATTGATTATTTATTTATTATCAATTTGTATTTAAAATTTGAAATTAGAGTTTTTATATTTTGTTGATATATTGTTAAAAGAATCTTAGGTTTGCTTATTGTTTTTTTAGATTGGGCAATAATTATTAGTTATTTGACCAAAAATAAATTTAGTTATTTTTTTTATTTGCAAACGTTATTATCCTATGGTAAAATATTAATTAAAAAAAAAGGTTTTATCTATTATCGATAAATAAATTATTTTTGGTGCTTCTATAATTTTTGATAAACTTTGTTCTAATTATATTTTACTACTAAGAATAAAATATCATCTTAATTTTTAAAATATTGTATCACATTAAGCATCAATTTACATTTGTAAAAATTTAACTAGAGGTTAGTTTTTTGTGTTAAAAAGAACTTTTTATTTTATTATTATTTTTATCTTTATTAGTTCAAGTTTGTTTGCTATGAAAGTTTCTCCAACAGAAACAATCAGTGAGATTCCTCCTTTTGAATATAGAGATAGCCAAGTTTTTCTAGGATATTATAGTACAATTTTGAAAAAAATTGTAAAATTTCCATATAAGAATATGTCTTCATCTTCTGATATTTTAGAGCCTGTATATAAAAATATTAATGAGGTGTTTGAAGAAAACAATACAATTTGGGGAAATCATATCCTTACGGATTTAAAGGATAGCTATTCTAAAGGTTATTATTATATTGGTTTGCCAAATAATGTGTTGAGGATTGCGTCTTTAGTTTTTTCAGATACAGATTTTGAATATGTGTATATCGATAATAATAATTCTAAATTGCGGTATATTGATGATTTTGCTTTTGAAAATTCTAAGATAAAGAAAATAGATTTACCAAAAAAACTTATTAAAATAGGAATTGGTGCTTTTCGAAATTCAAAAATTGAAAAAATAATTATTCCAAGTGAAATAAATATTCTTTCAGATTTTTTGTTTGAAAACTGTAACACTTTAATAAGTGTAGATTTTCTTTGTGATTCTGATATTGATATTGGAATAGCCTGTTTTCGTGGTACTTCTATTTCAAGTATAGAGTTTCCATTGAGACATATAAAAATTGGAGAAGAATCTTTTAGAAATTTAACAGGACCAATTAATGTTTCAGGAGGGACCTCTTTTTGTCTCGATGATTATTCTTTTGCGGGTTCAATTGTTTCAAAATTTCCTTTTGACTTAATAAATAGTATTGGTAGATATGCTTTTTATTCTTCTTTTTTATCTTCTTCCAATATTATATTTGATAATTTAACTTCAATTGGAGATTACTCTTTTGCAGATACAAAAGGACCTCTTTCAGTTGTTAGTTTTCCTATGTTATTAAGTATTGGAGAAGGAGCCTTTTGTTATTCATCGTTTGGGTCTATAGATTTTTATGGGTCGTCATTTACTGAAATTCCTTTGCATGCTTTTAGAGAGTCTTTAATAGATACTGTTTATTTATCTGAAAATGTTAGTACTATTGGAAATGATGCTTTTGGTTCTTGTTTAAAGTTAAAAAAAATTTTTGGTACTGATAATGTTAAATTTATTGGAGATTTTGCTTTTTATTCTTCTGGTTTGAAAACTATTGATTTCCCTTCATTAATAACAATTGGGGCATATTGTTTTGCAAATACAGGCTTGACTAGATTTATATTTCCTTCATCACTAGCAGTGATTGGTAAAGCATCATTTAAAAATTGCCCTTTGGAACAGGTTGTTTTTGATTCGATTGATTTAGATTTAATTATTGATTCTACAGCCTTTGCCGGCACGAATTATGAGGGGCAGTTTTAATGAGTAAATATATACTTTTTGAAGAGAATAATACTATAAATATTGAATTAAACGTCACTCCTTTTTATAAAGGTGAATTTTATGACTTTTATGCCCCTAACTTTGAATTTATTGATTATGTATTTTGTATTTATCATAAAAAAGCATTACAAAACCAAGATTTTTTGGATGTTCTCTCTTTTTTGGTTAGTTATCATCAAACTATAGAAAATAAAGAATTGCCTTTACCCCGTTATATTTTAAAGAAAAATGGATTAGTAAAAGGTGTAGCGTTTGAAAAACCACAAGTTTTAAAAGGAGAGTTTTTTTCATTTCCTGATAGAATGAAAGTTTTTAAGAAATCAAGACTTCAATTGACACAATATACCTATGATTATATTTCTCAAGTCAAGGAAATCTTTGAAAATTGTAAAGAGATTGGAAAAAGAAAAAGTGAAATTACTTTTTTTAGCCGATTTGATCCTAATTTATTTTTTATAAATGAAAAAAAGGAATATTGTTATTTAGGGTTTAATGACATTTGTTTTAAAAAAATGACAGTTGAAGGGACAAAACATGCAATATTTTCACCTAACAATGAGTTTTATGAAATTTCTTTATATCCTATGTTAGAAGATAATTCTTTTGGAAATATTGTGTTGGATAATCAATATAAGGATTTGGTGGACTATGCTATTAGTATTTTGATGGATGGATATAAGTTTAAAGATTCTAATGGAACTCTTATTTTTCAAAGTGATTCAAATAATTCCTATAAAGAAATGACAGCTTTTTTTATTTGGTCGTTTTTCCCAGATCAATTTAAAAAAAGTATTGTTGAAATTTATACATCAAATAAAGATAATATGTATATAGAATTTTTTGAAGCTTTTAAAATGTATTCTAATAGTTTTAGATTTGGAAATGATATTGACTCAGAGTCTTTCAAAATTCATCCTAGTCGACCAAATAAGTTTTGTTCAAAGCATATTATTACAAAGAAGCATCCTGTCACGACGTTCTTAGGATGGTTTTTTGTTAGTTTTTTATCCCTAAGTTTTATAGGTGTTAATGTGGAAATATCTAAAAGATTATCAATCCCTTTTATTATTTTTTGTTATGTTCTGATTGTTATACTCTTTTATTTATTGTCTGCGGTATATTTCCTTAGATTTTATAAATTAGTTTTTTTTCTTTTCACAGTACTAGGAGGGTATTTGGTATATAAAATAACTGATATATCATATTTATTAGCTTTTGAATATGCCCTTTTGAATTTAAAATATGAAAAAGGCATAATATTAATATTAATTTCTATATTTACTGCTATTTGGATTACAGTAGATAAGAGGAAGATTATTGATTTAAAAAATAATTTTTTTGCTAGAGAAAAAAAATGAGTAAAGCATTTTTTTTATTTTTTATTTTTTTATTTCTTTCTTGCCAGATTCCTTTTTCTCCTAGTAATCAACTTTTAAAAAAAGAAGTTTTGGAGGACTCTCTTTCTGAAGTTGAAGTTACTACTAAGCATAATATCAATGATGGAGATGACGTTTTATTTATTTCTCCATATGACAATACTCCTATAAATGAGAAAAATATAATAATTGAATCTCAAAAAAGTGCATTGACTGATTCTGATTTAAATGAAGATAGTGATAAACAAAAAGTTGATATTAAACAAAAAGATATATTAAATGAAGATACCGAAGATAATTTAATAATTGCAAAAAAGAATCAATTTAATGAGATGGATGAAAAACTTAAGAATAATTTTATTAATGATACAATAACGTCTTCTTTGTTGGTTGATGAAAATGATTTTTTAACTGTATACCAGCCTAAGATTGATGATTTTAAAAAAGAAAGTACACAAAAACTTTATTCTACTATCGGATATGTGTCTGATGGAAAAAATGAAGAAATTAATTTACAAAATCTAGTTAAAGAAAAAATAGATTTAAAAAATGAAGATAGAGGAAAAATAGATTTAAAAAATGAAGATAGAGGAAATATAAATTTAAAAAATGAAGATAAAAGGGAACTAAATTCAATAAATGAAGATAAAGAAGTTATAATTTTAAGAAATGATAAAAAAGAATTAGACTCTGAAGATATTTTGTACTTAAAAGAAAATACTGATGAACCTGAATTTATAATAAACAGGTTGTTTCAAATAAAAAGAATAACTTCTGAAGATTTAAAATTTTATATTTCAATAGGGATCACTCCGTTATTGATAATTTTAATGCTTTCTTTTAGAAAGCTATTTATAAAAAAGAGGAGGATAAAATGAAAAAAAAAGGTGATATAATTTCAACTCAAAAAGGAGAGATTAAAATCATTAAATTACTTGGTGAAGGAGGGCAGGGCTTTGTATTTAAAGTAAAATTCAATGGTAAAGAGAAAGCTTTGAAAGTTTATAAGAAAGTTATGTCTCCTCAATTTTCTGCAACTATAATTAAATTAACAGAAAGAAAAAACTTAGGAAAAGCTTTTATATGGCCAGAATATGCATTTTTAGATAATAATTTATTATGCTATATTATGGATTTAAGGCCTGATAATTTTATAGATTTGAATACTTTAACTTCAGGTAAAGATTTAGGTTTTCATTATAATATTCGTATTACAGCCTGTTTGAATATAATTAATGCTTTTAGAAATCTACATAGCATGGGATATGCATTTTTAGATATTAATTATGGTGGTTTTTTTGTTGACCCAAATACAGGGAGTGTTCTTATTGCTGACTGTGATAATATTGTTGAGAATGGAATTAATTTGATTAATATGTTCGGTTTTCCAGGGGCTGTTGCACCTGAATTAGTAATTGCAAGAAGTAAATTTGGAACTCATTTAATTTCAAAAAAAGTTGTACCAGATAAATATACAGATTACCATTCTTTAGCGGTATTGATTCATCTTATATTGACTCATCAGGATCCTTTACAGGGGCCAAAGTATTTAACTACAGATGGACAAGAAGATGAACTAGAACTGGAAACATATGGTACAAATCCAGTATACATAATGGACCCTATTAATTTTAGTAATAGGGCAAATACTAAATACCATAAGAATTTTCTTTCAATTTGGAATGAGTTACCTCTTTATATGCAAGAAATATTTCAGAAGGCGTTTTCTAAAGATTGTCTTTTTGTTGGAAGTCCTAAAGGGGATTATTCGAACAGACAATATAGAGTAAATGAAAGAGAATGGATGGACGTATTATTTAGGTTTAGAACAAATTTAGTTGTTTGCCCTAGGTGTAGTTATGACATTTTTATAAAACAGAGGGCTTTAATATGTGATAATTGTAAAAATAAGATAAATGTTCTTTTTGCAGCACATATAAAAAATAAGTATTTTATTCCTATTCATGGAATGACAGTACTTGCAAAAGGTCAAGTTATGGAAGCAAATTTGGTTGATGATTCCACATCAGATTATTTAAAAGTTGTATCAATAAAAGATAAAGAGCTTGGTATAAAAAATGTAAGCCCTGATGAAATTTTGATAAAAAATAAAGAAGGTAAAAAACTTTATTTGAAACCGCAAGAGAGTATTCTTCTTATTGAAGGACTTAAATTTATTTTTAATAATTCATATGAAGTAGAAATATTTAGTTATAAATAAAATAAAATAAAAGGAGAAAAAAAATGCCTGATACAAGTAAAGATAATAGTTCAGTAAAGAAAAAAATGCATTTTTTCTATGTTTTAGATAAGTCTGGGTCTATGGATGGGGCTCCGATTTCAACGCTCAATAGTGCAATGCGAGAAACTATTGAAGTATTGAAGGATGTACAGAAGGTAAACTCTACTTCTGCAGATTTTGAAATATCTGTTCTTGTTTATGATAATGATGCTGAATGGACTGCAGAACCATTGAATATCGATGATTTTAGATGGAGAGATATAGAGGCTTATGGTGGTACTGAACTTTCGATAGCATTAAAAAAACTTAATAAAGCTCTCAGTAGAGATGGTCGTTTGGATTCTATTCTTGGGAATAAAAATCCAATGATTATTTTTATGTCTGACGGGATGCCATTCCCTGGATGGGAAGCTGAATTAGAAAAAATTAAGAAGAACCATTGGTATACTCCAGCAATAAAAATTGCTTTTGCACTTTCTCATGGTGGAGATGTTGCTGATGTAAATTCACTGAGAGAGCTTGTAGGTCAAGAAGGGGCTGTGATTAATACTTCTGATCTTGAAACCTTTAGAAAACTTATAAAAGTTGTTTCAGTAGTAGGTAGCCGAGCAGGACTTTCAAGTTCTGTTAAATCATCCGCGGATGAAACAATAAAAACAGGTGTTTCTGTGGTAGAAGAGGTTATGGCTCAAGTTAATGCGGATGAAAACTTGACTGAAGCTAATGTGGCTTTAGAACCTTCTGAAAATGCAGGTGCTGTAATTACATTTTAAGTAAAAGGGAAATATATGAAGTATATAGTATTTAATGGGGCGGAACAAGGTAAGCCCCATTTAGATTCTAATTTAGAATGTCAAGACGTTTCATTCAGTAAAATATATGCAGAAGAAAGTATTTATATTATTGCAAATGCTGATGGGCATGGAAGTTATAAATATTTCAGGAGTAAATTAGGAGCCCAGTATGCAGTAAATATAGCTTCTCAATTGCTATATGATTTTGCAATAGAACATGTTGAGCTACCTTCTGAAAATCTGATAAAAAGTTTGGAAAAGTGTATTGTTGAAAAATGGAAAAAAATGGTAATTGAACATTTTAAATTAAATCCAGTTTCGGAGAATGAGTTGAAACGTTTTCCGAATAAGGAGAACATTTTTGATATTGATGCTGTTACAACTTATGGTTCCACATTGATAGCTGCTGTTTTAACTCCGAATTATTTACTAGTTATTCATATTGGAGATGGGCGTGTTGTTGTATTGCATGATGATGGAACTATAAATCAACCAGTTCCTTGGGATTCTGATTGTTTGGAGAATATAACAACATCTCTTTGTATGTTAGATTCAGTAAATAAATTTAGACACTATTTATTAGACCTTAAAATAGATAGAATTATTGGTATTTATCTTACTTCGGATGGGCTTGAAGATATTCAGCCTATGGCCGAGGCCTTGAATGGTTTTTTTGCGAATTTATCATTATTAGTAGAGCATAATCCTAATGAGTTTTTGAGTACAGGTTTGGATTATTTCCTAAAAGTTAATAATATTGTTGATGATGTGTCTATTGCATGTATCCTTGATATTGAAAGAGTTTCTTATTTTAATCATCAATATAAAGTTATTGCAAAAAGAGATTATACTAATTATGAAGAATTGATTTATTATATTAAAGATCGAATAAGATCCAAAAAATTAGGTATCCAATATTTAGTAGAAGATATTGAAGATCTTAAGAAAAATTGTAATAAAAATGATTCTTTAGTTTTATATAATTTTGATAAAAGTAAAACTTTTGATTTGATAAAGAAATCTTTTGTAGAATTATTTTCAAAAATTGTTGATTCTCAAAAAAAGCATGATCATGAAATGGATATAAAATATTCTATGAATAATTTGTATTCCTATATATGTGAAGAAGAATGTAAAAGTCGCCTTTTAAAGTATAATAAGGAACTTCAAGAGAAAAGATCTGAACTAGAAAAGCTTGAAAAAGAACTTCTTAATATTAAAGAAAAACTTTTACTACCGAGGGATGTTGTTTTAAGTTCAGATAAAATTAGTTTTGATAGTTAAATCTATTATTTTTAACCATTCACCATATATTATAATGAAGGATTAATAATATGAGTATTAAATTTATTTTTTTAGTTGATACTTCTTATGGTATTAATGCATCTTCTCTTAATATTTTATTTAGAGAACTTACATCTTTTTTAAAAGAGAAACAGATTCAATTTAAGGTTAAAACAGAAATTTGTATTTTTCAATTTGATAGGTATGTTTTTCCAGAAAGTCCAAAATTTATCAATTTAGATAATTCTTTTACTTTTAATGATTTTTCATGTTCAAGTATGTGTTCATTTGGTAATGTTTTTTTTAAACTTTATTATTTTCTTAAAGATAAAAAGTTTAAAGAAAATGAAGTCGTTTATATTTTAATTTCAAATGGTAATCCTATGGATCAGAAATGGCAAATAACTTTAGATAAACTTTATGAGATTGAAGATTTTAAAAATGGTCAAAAACTATGTATACATTTTAATACTTTTTTTGATTTATTGGTTTTGGAAAAATTTAGTAGAAATCCTGAATATATTTTTTTGTTTGAAAAAAAGGTTGAATGTTATTCAATTATCGAAAATTTATATAAAGAATATAAAAATAAATATGATAATGATAAAGGCTCCTTTAAAGAGAAAAATAAAGAACCTTTTGTAGATAATAAACATGATATAGTTGATAATTGTTGTGATACTGACTGTTCTATTAATTGGAATTTTGATGTGAAATCAGAAATCTATTTTTAGGTAGATTTTATTGTATAAAAAAGAATAGTCTTTTAATTATGAAATAATTTCTCTCTCATAATTTTTATAATAAAAATATGATAGAATTTAAGTCAAATTAAACAATAAGTTGTTTTAAAATTAATTTTTTTTAATGTAAAATCTATATTTGACTAATAAGATATTGGATAATAAACTAATCTTAATGGGGATTAATTTAGTCTATTTTTGAAGATTTTTTAACTTATATTTAAGTGTTTATGTTGCAAAGGTTATACATAAAAATTTGTATTAAAAAGATTGATTTTTTATTTTAATATAATTTGTTATCTTAAATTTTGTTAAAATTGATATATATATTATTGGATTTTAGGATGAGAAAAGTGTTAAAAAATAATAATTTAAAAATTGTTGCAACTAATGAAAATATACATGATTTAATTGATGAAATATTAGTCAATAGGACTGAAAAAGAACTATCGAATATTGACACAAGTAATGTTACAAATATGTCAAAATTATTTTGTAATAAAATTGATTTTGAAGGTAAAGGTATTGGAAATTGGAACGTGTCTAATGTTACTGATATGAGTTTCATGTTTTCTAATGCTATTAGGTTCAATAATTCTTTAGCTAACTGGGATGTTTCAAAAGTTACAAATATGGAATGGATGTTTGATAGAACATATCAATTTAATCAACCATTAAATAATTGGAATGTTTCTAATGTTACAAATATGGAAGGACTGTTTTCTGAAGCGCTTAGTTTTAATCAACCATTAAATAATTGGAATGTTTCTAAAGTCACTAATATGGGATGCATGTTTGCTGCTTCAAGTGTTTTTAATCAAAATATTGAAAATTGGGATGTTTCTAATGTTCAGGATATGGGAAATATGTTTTTTAGAGCAAAAAAATTTAATAATTCTTTAAATAATTGGAATGTTTCTAATGTTCAAAAAATGAATAGCATGTTTGAAAAAGCTTTAAAATTTAATCGGCCATTAAATAATTGGAATGTTTCTAAAGTCTCTACTTTTTATGGAATGTTTTTTATGGCTCGAGAATTTGACCAAAATATCGAAAATTGGGATGTTTCTAATGCTGAAGATATGTCTGGAATGTTTTGTGGTGCAATAAAATATAATCAACCATTAAATAATTGGAATGTAAGTTCTGTATTGGGTTTTTCAAGTTTTTTTTTATATGCCTTGAATTTTAATCAACCATTAGATAATTGGAATGTTGAGAATGTTGTTGATATGAGTTATATGTTTTCTTATGCAGAAAAATTCGATCAACCATTAAATAATTGGAATGTTGAGAATGTTGTTGATATGAGTTATATGTTTTCTTATGCAGAAAAATTCGATCAACCATTAAATAATTGGAATGTTGAGAATGTTGTTGATATGAGTTATATGTTTTCTTATGCAGAAAAATTCAATCAACCATTAAATAATTGGAATGTTGAAAATGTTGTTGATATGAGTCGCATGTTTTTTAATGCTTTAGAATTTGATCAATCTTTAAATAATTGGAATGTTAGAAATGTTATTTATATGATAGATATGTTTTATAAAACTAAACTAAAAAAAAATAAAAAGAAAAAGCCTAAATTAAAATTAAAGCAGAAGCTAAAAAATATACAAAATTATTTATCTGAATATTTTGATATATAATTTTATATCAAAATATAAAATAAAATTTTTCTTTAAGATTTTTTCACATTTATGATTCAAAAAGGAATAATTTGATTAATAAAAACATAAAAATTTAAATAAATATCAATGTTTGTTTCTAGTGGAATTTAATAGTTTTTATGATGTAGTGGAGGTAAAACCCAATGCATAATTAAGTAATTAATTTCAAGTAAAATTAATAATGAATAATTGTAAAAGAGGTATTTATTTATTTAAGTTTGACAATATGAATCCTTTGTTTTATTGTTCACTTATATTCTATAAAAAGATAATAAACGGTAAGGGTAAGATTATGTTAGTAAAATTTACAGTAAAAAATTATAAATCATTTAAAGATGAAAATACTTTTTCTTGTATAGAATATAAAAGTAAAGATAATCCAAATTTTCCATTTACCCTTAATAATAGTGAATATATAAATAACTATTTTAGCATGATTGTTGGAGAAAATGCATCTGGTAAAACAAATTTTTTAGAAGCATTATCAGATTTTTCTTATTTTGTATTAACTAGTAATAAATTAAAACGAAATGAAAAAATTAGTTGTTATAAACCCTTTATTTTAGATAATTTGAGTGAAAAAAAGCCAACTTCATTTGATATTGAGTTTATAACAAAGGAAAATCAATATTACTATAAAATTAAATTTAGTGAAGATGAAATATTAAATGAAGAATTATGGATGATTCAAAATAATAAAAATAAAATTATTCCAATTTTAATTTATGTGAGAAGATTATTGGATTTTGAAGTTGATAGTAAAGTGATACACCAAGTAGGAAATATCTATGATGATATAGCTTTAAATAGGCCCATTTTATCAGTTATTCGGGAAAATTTGGATTTCTCTATAATTGAAGATGCTTTTTCTTTTTTTAAAAGAGACTTGAGTATGTGTTTTTTACAAAAAAAAGAAGTAGAAGGCATAATAAACAAATATAGAACAGCTAAACTATTAAATAATATGCCTGAGGTTAAACCTTTAGTTATTGCATTTTTAAAACTTACTGATATACATATATCAGATATAAATATTAACATGTATAATGATGTTTTTTATTTGATAAAGAAAAAAGAATTAGATAATTATCCTAAAGAAAGATCCTTATTGAGTGACTTAACTGATACTACAAGTTTTAAGCATAGTATTTTTGATATTAACAATAAGATTGAAGAGAATATTTTTTCTGATTATGAAAACAGTGAAGCAACATCTACAATGAAAATGTATGAAATAGTTGATGAATTAATAGGAGCTCTATTGCTAGGAAGTACTGTTTTTATTGATTCTTTTAATAGTTATTTTGATATGAAAGTAGTAAATTTTATTTTTAAATTATTTACTACAAAAGAATTTAATAGAAGAGGGGCTCAAATAATTATAACAATTAGGGACTATTCTTTAATAGAAAATTTAGAATTATCAAAAGAACAAATTTGGATTACTAAGAAGAACAATCGTGGAGCTAGTGATTTATTATGTTCAAAGTCCCTTAAAGAAGTCTCTGATAAGTCACTGTCAAAACAGAATAAATTTAATGAAGAACAAGTTATGTTAAAATTGTTTAAAAAAGTTTTTAATAATTATTATAATGCTTAGGCTTATCTGAGAAATGAAACAACTTTCTTTTATCATTATATTTATATTAGAGTGTTCATAAAAAAGGAACAAAAAATTCTATTTGATATATTCTTTTAGTATAGATTTAACGTATTGGTTAAATTAAATTTTTATAAAATTTTTATAATTCAATATTAAATTTAAAATATGTATAACTTTTATTAAGAAATACTATTATATTAGTTTTCTTAATAAAAATATTGTATTACATGTGTTTCCATGTTATAATAAAAATATTATGGCTAGTCATTTTTACATTTCATAAAGAGCTCTCGACTAATTTTTCTTGAAATAGGTATCTATATATAATTTTTAAGGAGGAAACCTATGAAAAATAAATCTATTATTTTAAGTTTTTTTATTATTATTTTGTCAATTTTTACATCTTGTTCTACTTTTGTTGAAAAACCTGTTGCTGTTGGTGGTATTGCAAAACTTTCGGAAGTTGATTTGTTTACAATTTCTAGAGGAGAGGCAGAAGCCTTGATTCGAAAAAATTCTACTGGGCATTATTCTGATGTATTTGTAATTATTGGACATAGTGACTCTCCTTTAGGCTATAATAAAACTACGGCTAGAGATTTGGCAATATTAGATGCAAAGAAGCTTCTAGCAAATTATATGAATACAAGTGTATTTAGTTTTGATAATCTTGAGACGATTGCTAAAGCAATAGATAAAAAAGTGAAAGAGCAATATTCTGATGATGTAACTCTTACTGGGAAAGTAGATACATTAGAGCCTTTAAAACAATTTGTTATCAGTTTATCAAATACTCAACTTGCATCATTGTTAGTCGAGAAAGTCCAATATAGGGAGGCTGTTTCTTTATCTGGGTTACCTTATATTGAAGCGGTTGTGTTATGTACTGTTTCAGATCGAGTAATAAATGAAATTCAGAGATTAATTACTATTGCATTTGAAAATAATGAAAACATGAGTAAAGAATCTATTGAATTTAAAAACGCTATGAAGGAAGTAGCTATGGAAACAGTCACAACTATGTTTAAAGAAGATGCAGATGATTATTTTAATTCAATATAAAACTATACAAGTTTAAATGATGTAAATAGTTTTTTTGTTGTTCTAATTTTACTATAGGAGGTCCTAATGAAAAGGCAAATATTTATTTGTTTAAGTTTTATACTAATTTTATCAAGTTGTGCTTCAACAATTGATATTATTCATTATTCTATCTCAGGACTTCCAAAATGGGTTGAAGATCCAACATCCTCTATTTCGGCAAATTCTATTACTTATCTTGGTGGGCCTTCAAAAAATATTCAAGAGGCTAGGAATCAAGCTTTTTCTGGTTTATCAAGTTTAATAATACTTGATATAAAATCTCAAGAAAAGTTTATTAATAATGTTAGTACTGATAGCAAAAATAGACAATTAGATTCTTCATATAATTATAATCAGCAAACAAATTCAGCGGTTACTTTAGTTGGTGTTATTGAAACTAATCGTTGGAGGCATCCTTTAACTGGAGAATATTATATCAGATATGAGATATCAAAAGATGATTATGAAGAATCTAAGATAGCAACTGAAAAAAAGTTTCAAAACCTGACAATTGTAGATATGAAATTAAAATCTGCTATTTTAAATTTAATAAACAACCCTTCAAAATCTTTTATTGAACAATTAACAAATTCCCTTGATTTATACACCTCTATAATTAATAGAGAATGGGATGCTCCGTTATATGTAGAAACTATAAATCATTTAACACAAGGTGATATATATTTATCGAATTATATAAGTCGATTAATTTCTTCTCTTAGCATTGATTTAATTACTGAAGATTTAGTCTGTGAGGATACAAAATATAAAACTTTAGAATTTCAAGTAAAAGCAGATTTGTTTTCAGATCTTTCACAGATTAAATTTAGTCTTACCAATTTAAATAATTATTATGACTATACTTCAGTTACTGATTCTTCAGGTAAGTTATCATTTACATTATCTTCGACCGAATTAGAAACAGGAATGATAGTATTAGAGGTAGCATTGTATGGTCTTAATATAAATAAAAATATTGAAAATATTGTTTTTCCAAAAAAAAGATTTGAATTATTAGTTATTCATACCCCAGATGCTCCATCAAGAATATCTTTAAAATTGGCAAATCCCCCGTGGTCCTCAGTTATATTGAATTGGAATTCTGTTAAGAACTCTAAAACTTATAAAATATTTAGAAGTTCATTTGTATCAGATAATTTGTATGAAGTGAGTGAGACATCCAATACTTATTTTATTGACAGCAATTTAGATTCTGATAAAAAATATTTTTATAGTATTGTATCAGTAAATAAAAGTGGAACAAAAAGTCTTTTGTCAAAACTTAAATCAATACAAACTATAAAAAAACCAATATTAAATCTTAAACTTTCAAAGCAGAAAGCTTATGCAGGTGACTATGTAGAGTTTTATTGGACTTTATCTGAACCTTTCTCACAAGATAAGATGAATTTGAGACTTGATTTGACTAAAGATAATATTAAAATTTATTCAATTGAAAATATTCCAAATATTGGGTATTTTAAATGGAAAATCCCTAATAATGCTAATGAAGGCCTTTATAATGTTTCTATTGTAGAAAATGAGACGAAGCTTACAAATTCGCAAAATCAATTATTATGTTTAGTTGGTTCGCATAAGCATGATGGAAATACAAATAAAATTATTGGAAACCTTTCTTCTAAGCAAAAATATTTTTCTTCTGGGTCAGTTTGTTCAGATGAGGTTGCTGACCAGTTTGAACTAAGAGTAAATGCTCTTTTCTTTCATTCTTTTAATTTCTTTGTTCAGCCCTTAAATAATGAATCTGATTTAGGAGTAGAAATTATTGATTTAAATTCTGGAGAAGTAAAAGAAAAAATAAATGATAATGGTTTTGGTGTAAGTGAATCTAGAAATGTAATTTTAACAAGTGGTGATTATTTAATTAAAATTATTTATTTGGCTGGAGCTGGGAGTGAATATGATTTTTCTTGTAATAGATTATAATTTTTATGATGCTTAATATATCCCCAATTATAAATTCATTTGTTGACGTGTTGATATTTATAAAACTATTGAATTATATTTACACTGATGAGAAAAAAAACTTTTTAGCATATTAAAATTTCTGTTTTGAAATGAATTATTGATTTAATTAGGGGTATTTATACATCCAAAAACCCATTGGGCGTGTAATTGTATTAGACTAGAGGTATCAAGGCATTAATACCTCGAGGAGATACAAGAATACTTGTAGGTGCTATATTAGTATTAATTTCTGGGAATGGACAGGAAATGTCCGCTATTAATGTGTTGACAGGCTTATGATATTAAAAAAAGATTTTTTTCTGAGTGTTCAAATTATAGGAAGCTAATGATAATTATAGGTTTTCTTGTTGCAATGCCTCTCATTGTACCATTATTTTTTCATGCTGATACGAAATATGTATATTCATTCATAATTCCTTCTTTTGCATCTGTTTTTTTAGGCTTTTTGATATGTTTTTTGCTGAATGATGAAAGTTCAAAATCTTTAGAGTGGAAAACATCAATTCAAAGTAGCAGTTTAACGGCTTTATTTGCTTGGGTATGGGGAACTATTGTTGGAGCAGCTCCCTTTATTTTTAGTAATCAACTTACGCTCCTTCAAGCAGTATTTGAATCTGTTAGTGGTTGGACTACTACAGGTTTATCTGTTATGGATGTAAGCAAAACACCAAAAATTTTTTTATTTCATAGAAGCTTTATACAATTTTGTGGGGGTTTAGGCTTTGTAATGATGATTGTTATGCTTATTTCTCGGAAACAAGCGATGACTCTTTATAATGCAGAAGGGCATCCAGATAAACTAATGCTTAATTTAAAAAGAACTGAGAGAATTATTTTATTAATGTATTGCAGTTTTCTTATTTTAGGGAGCTTATTATACATAATAGCTAGAATAAATATTTTCGACGCTATTTTACATACAATGTGCGCACTTTCTATAGGAGGCTTCTCAACACAACTTAACAGTATTGGAGAATATAATAATATATTAATTGAAATAATTACATTATTTTTGATGTTAATTGGAACGACAAATTTTGCTGTATTATTATTTCTTGTAAAACGAAAATGGTTACAAGTTATTCGAGTTAGTGAAGTTAAGTTCATGTTTTTACTGTTAATTATTTTTGTTCATTTAACAGCAATTTCTTTATCTAAAGAGCTGGATATCAATATGGGTGAAAGTTTTAGAAAAGCTTTATTTGATGTTTCCTCAGCATTGTCTACAACTGGGTATTCTTCAATGAGTTATCGCTCATGGCTCCCTTTTTCAATTGGAATATTAATTTTAATGATGCTTATCGGTGGTGGAATGGGATCTGCAGCTGGAGGAATCAAAATTTCTCGTATTTACATAATGTTTCGTTTAGCTTTTTTAAATGTTAGAAAAAGATTTTCACCATTAAGTAAAATTGAGTCGCCTTATTACTTTAAAGCTCAAGGAAAAACAGATATAGATTATTCTCTAGCTTTAGATATTATAGGATTCATTGTTTTTTATCTTTTAATATTTATAATCGGGACAATGTTAATAACCCTAACTTCAGGTTGCAATTTAACAGATGCCATGTTTGAATTTGCATCTGCTCTTGGTACCGTAGGTCTTTTAATTGGGATTACCAGTCCAACAACCAATTCAGGAACTTTAATTATTGAAATATTTGGAATGCTATTAGGAAGACTAGAAATCTTTATTGTTTTTATTGGGATATACTCTGGGATTTTAAAACTTAAGCAAAAAGTAAAAAATATTTGTTTATTAATGTTGTTCTAAATCCATATGATTTCAAAACAAATAAAATTTGCTAACAAAAATAAGTAGATTATAGAATGTAAAAGCTTCATAAGTTACAATTAATATATCAAAAAAAAACGCAACATGAGAGGCCAAATGATTGATTTTGATACTATAATAATTACATTATAGCATAAATTGGGCTTTACAATAATTTCTAAGATTAAAGAATGTTATAAAGACAAAAAAGGTTGATTGTCAACACTTATTTAGACAACTTTATTAAGGACATTTCTTTAAAGTCTTTTTGCTGATATAGCCTAACGTTCTATATAATCTCTTAATATTATACAAATTAAAATAATCAAATAATTCTAAATCTAATCCTACTGATGAGGAGTTTCGATTTACTCTATTAGCTTCAATTGCTCAAGAAGAATCTAGATCCCTTTCAGAGAATTGTACCTGGGGGATAAGAAAGAAATTTGAAGAGGGTAAAGTTCGAATGGCTTTTGGTAGCTTTTTGGGTTATGAAAAGGATAAGGATGGTAATATAGTAATTAAAGAAAGAGAAGCAACTATAGTTAGATATATTTATTCTAGATTTCTACATGGATTAACACCAAATTTAATTGTGACAGAATTAGAAGCAAAAGAAGTTCCCAATGTTCGAGGGGATATTAAATGGCATGGATCCACTATTAAAAGCATGTTGCAAAATGAAAAATATACTGGTAATGCTATTCTTCAAAAACATATTCAGCTGATTTCTTATCAAAAAAGAGACTGAAAAATAATGGAGAGATTACAATGTATTATGTCGAAAAATAACCATCCTTCCAATATCCTGCAAGCAAAATTTGATTTAGTTCAAGAAGAGTTTGAAAAAAGATGTGATTCTCCAAATAGAAGTACTAGTGATATTTTGATTTCCTGATTTAATTTTATAATCTGGGAAAAAATCCAATACTTTTTGGTTTACACTTTTGATATGGCCTTTATCAATTGCAATACCAATTAATGCAGAAAAAATACTTTTAGTAACTGAATATATATGTATAGTTTTTTCAGCATTAAAATCATTAAAGTAGTTTTCATATACTTTAATTCCATCGCTCTCTACAATAATTCCAGCGATATTGCTGTATTCATTAATTATTGTTTTTTCTAGTTGTTTAATATTGTCTTGATTCATACAATTTTCTTCATGTAATTTAATCAAGGATATCCTTGATTAAGAGAATAAAATGATAAGAAATTGAATTCAAGAAAAATTTTCAACTATTTTAAAAAAACTTTTATTTGATCTTTATTGTTATTTTAATGATCTTAAATAGTTCTCTTGACTTATAAAAAAGACCACTGTTATTTTAGTTGCCTTTTTTTCTTAGTTGGATTTAATAATTAATGAATTAAATAATTATTTTTTAATTATAGCTGTGTTATTTCTTTTGTAAGACAAAAGCAATGAAATTCAAATATTTCCCCCCACCTGCATCCATGGATTTTCGATCATTGATTGCAACTTCATTTTCTTGATTTAACCAATCTTTCCATAATTCTTCATTTCCTTTCATTTCATATATTGAAATGACATTAGCTTTTTTACATTTATTTAATATGCTTTTCCAATAATTAATATCTCTTAAATATATTAATTGCTCTGGAGTCCAAGATAAAAGTAATTCTTTAGGTAAATGATCATGACAATCTTTTTTCATACCAGGTACACAAACATAAATATATCCACCAGTTTTAACGAAAGGTAATAGTTTTGAATCCAAATATTCTGGGTTACGACCCCAATAATTATAAGAATCAGTACTTATTACAGCATCAAAAAATTCTTTTTCAAAAGGTAAATTATTTGCATCGACTTTTATTGGAGTAATTTTATCTGGAGTTAATCCCATTTCATAGAAAAATCTCTGATTTTCATGGGGTTCGCTCCATAAATCGGCAGCATAAACTTTAAAGTCATAATCTTTTACAAGCATAATACTTGTGAGTCCTTGTCCACTTCCTAAATCACAAACAATACTTCCTTTAGGAATTTTGTGGTATTGCAACATTTCTTCTTGTAATTTGAAAGGATTGGGTCCCATTATTTTTGACATTAAATTTGGGACATTATATTTTTCACTTAATATATATTTCATGGTTTTCTCTCCAATTTTTTTTTATATTTAATTTTGTAATCATTTAGGTTTTAGTATTATTGCTAATTATTTTGATTATACTTTTCTACAAAAAAATCTATTTGTTCGTTAAATGTGTTTATAATATTAATTCTTTCTTGAGGGTTTTGTATTTTATCTGAAACTCCTAATAATAGATAAAAGGGGGAATAGAATTCTATTGCCATTCTTTTAGGATTTTCATAATTCATTTCTCTAAATAAATCTTCAACATATTGTAGTGGGCCACTTACTAAAATTTTTTGATATAGGTCTGTCATTTCGGAATTTCTATATTGTTCTATAGTTAACATTTTTCTAAAATTGAAAGCAAATTCATCTTTCAACCAAAACTTAAATTGTTCTTTGATAAATTTGGTCATATTTTCTATTGTTGTTTTTTTAAATTGATTTGGATTATTCTTGAAATCGGTTAAAGGAACTCCCGAAATCTTTGACCGCTCTAAATCTAATTGAACCATTCTATTAACAATATTGTCAAAAATATCTCGTTTGTTTTTATAATGCTTATATAAAGCCCCTTTTGTTATACCTAATTCCCCAGCAATTTTACTAACAGATACAGCTTCATAGCCCTCTCTAGCAAAAAGGTTTAAAGATATTATTAATATATTTTTTTTAGTATCTTTCATTGTTTGTCCTCTAAACAAAAGTGAACGCTCGTTCACTGTGATATAAATAATATAAGTGAACAATCGTTTACTTGTCAATAGGTTTTAGCTAAAAGCTTTAGTATGTTATAATGCTAATAGATAGGATATTTTTAATTTTAATGGATAAAATGATTATAAATCTTTTATATAGTAGAAAAGTTTGTTACCCTTTTATCATTAATTTAAAATTGATATTTAATTGTTTTGAGAGATAATAATTTATATTGTTTGTTAAAAATTAAAATATATAGGAGTAAAAGTAATTATGAAAACATATAGATTGTATCAAGTAGATTCATTTACAAGAGAAAAATTTCATGGTAATCCTGCGGGGGTTGTTCCTAATGCAGATGGACTAAGTGAAGAACAAATGCAGAGAATAGCTAGAGAATTAAATAATTCAGAAACAGCTTTTATATTTCAATCAAATTCTAAAGATTATGATGTTGAAGTCAGATTTTTTACTCCCACTACTGAAGTTCCTATTTGTGGACATGCTACAATTGCAGCCCATTATGTAAGAGCAATGGAAGAAAGTCTCCCATCAAAAAGAATTTTACAAAAAACTAAAGCAGGAATATTGCCTGTTGATATAATCAGCGAAGAAAGTGATTACTCTATAATAATGACTCAAGGAACCCCAGAAGTTAAAGAGCCTCTTAATAGTGATATTGTAAAAAGAATAGCTTTTGCACTTGGGATTAAGGAATCTGATTTAAGATCTGATTGTCCAATTGCAATAGCATCTGCAGGACATTCAAAGGTAATGGTTGGTATTAAATCAAATCAACAATTGCATAATCTTTCTCCTTTAATGGATGAGTTATCTAAAATCAGTAAAGAGGTTAATTGTAATGGTTTTTATGTTTTTACATTAAACCTAGATGAAGAAGTTTTAGTACATGGTAGAATGTTTGCTCCAGCAATTGGTATAAATGAAGATCCAGTTACAGGCAATGCAAATGGTCCTTTAGGTATTTATCTTGTACATTTTGGTATTACTAAAGATCTAGAAAAAGAAAACGAATTATTTTTTTCTATATTACAAGGAGAAGCTATAAAGAGAGATGGGGGAATGAATGTTAAAGTTAAAATTGAAAATAACAAACCTGTTTTAGCTCAAATAATAGGTAAAGCGGTAGTAGCCTTTAAAACTCAAATTGATTTATAATATCTACTTAAGATTTTAAGCATTAAAAAAGCAACTGTTATTTCAGTTGCTTTTCTTATATCTAGTTTTATGAAAAATTTATTAGTTGATTGAATATTCAATTTTAACATTACTAGTGTAATCACCAGCAGGAAGGTCTTTATTTCCAGTCCAACTTAAATTGAATTTATTTACTAAATAGTTAACATGCTTTCCAGCAGTTAAAGTGTCAACTTCAACAATTTTATTAACTTTTGGTTGAATCTTTGAATCATAGTTAGTATTTCCATTTAAAGTTGTTTTAAATGTTTCAGGTGTAACAGTAACTTCAATTGATAAATCATTATTTTTATTGCTTGATGCAGTAACTGTGAAGTCTTTTGTTTGATCATTTTCAGTTAATGGTTTTACTGTAATTGAATAATCAGCACCATCATTAATTGTTGTACCATCATAAGCTAGTAAATATGTAACTGGTGTTTCAGCAACACTTGTAACTAATTGAACTTGAGCTGTTTTTGCAAATAACGCTGCAGTTGCGATTAGGCTAATTGTTAAAATTGTTAATAGTTTTTTCATGATCTTGTTTTCCTTAAGTAAAAATTTTGTTTTCTTTATGTTTTAAATATACTGTAAGTTGTAACTTATGTCAACAATTCCCTTTAAAAGTATAAAATGTAATAAGTTTTATAGATAATTCTTTTCAATATAAGTAATTAAATCAATAAAATTATGAAAAAATGCATAAAAAATAGAAAAAATATTTATTTTTTTTAATTATTTTTATGGAAACTTATTAAATATGTGGGTGTTTTTGTTTAATTTTTAGAAAGATAGTAAACTCTTAAGTATTAAGTTTACACATTTTTGTTAGAAGTTAGTGATTATATGTTATATGTTGAAAAATAATTTTAAATAAAAAAAAGAACTCAAAAACTGAACAGGTATATGTTCTTAATTTGAGTTCCGATTTTTTTAGTAAATATGTGAAAATTTCAGTTTAGTTATAAGTTTTTAAAATAATTTTGTTTTCTTTGAAAAAATCAATCCAGCTTTTATCTGGTTTTTTGTTAGATATAACACAATTTATTTTTTCAAAATCTTCTATTTTAGTTAGGCTAGATTTGCCAAATTTAGTATGATCAACAACTAAGAAAACATTATCACTATTATCAATCATTTTTTTACTAATTTGAGCAGCAAATTCATCATCGTGGCTTAGGCCAAATTTTTTTGATATAGAAGTTGGACTTAAAAAAGCCTTATCAGCATGTAGTTTTTTTAAATTATTAATAGTAATTGTGCCACAAAAAGCATTAGATTTATCTATAAGATTTCCACCTAAACAGATTAATTTTATTAGATGGCTATTTGATAAAATATTAATTATAGATAAAGAGTTTGTTATTACTGTAGCTTTGATTTTATTTGCATTTAATTCTTTTGCTATACAAAAACTAGTAGAACTAGAATCGAGCATTAATATATCTCCATCTTGAATGAAACTACTAGCCATTTTTCCAAGATATTGCTTTTCTTTGACCATTACTTGTTCACGTAATTTAATAGGAATTGTCTTATCAAAAGTATCAATTTTATAAGCTCCTCCATGAACTTTTATTATACCAACGTTTTTCTTGGATAAATATTCTAAATCACTTCTGATAGTTTCCATAGTGACATTTAAATCTTGAGCTAATTTTTTTACTGTAACTGTCTTTTCTGAATCTAAAATACTTTTGATTTGATCCCTTCGTTCTTTTGCGAGCATAATAATTCCTTAAAACAAAATCTATAGTTTTGTTGCTAGAATAACATTAATATCTTGTAATGTAAAGAAATATTAAGAAATAATATAACTAAATAATAATTGACTTTTGGTTTTATTCGTGTTTATATATAAAAAAACAATAAAAAACAAAATAAAAAAGGTGTGTTATGAAAAGATTGGACGATGACATGGCTTTTATTCTTAAATATAAGAATATTGCTTGGTATGAGAATGGGAAAGTAAGGATATTAGATAGGAGAATTTATCCTATGGAAGTTAGATTTGTTGAATGCACAACATACTCTGAAGTTGCTCAAGCTATAACAGATATGGTTACTCAAAGTTGGGGACCTTATTTTGCTGCGGGTATGGGAATGGCTTTAGCAGCACACCAAGCAAAAGATTTAACTGAAACTGCTTTTACTCAATTTATGCATGATGCTGGTATTGCTTTATATACGGCAAGACCTACAACATCAGCTTTTATGAAAGAAATAGTTGAGAAATGTGAAGATGCAGCAATTGTTGCAAAATTACATGGTAAATCTGCTGTAGAAGCAGCATTTAATACAACTGTTGAATATTATGATGAAATATATACCTCTTGCCAAATTATGGGAAAATATTTGGTAAATAATTTTCCTCAAAAAGGTTCTGTAATGACTCAATGTTGGGCAGAGACTGTTGTTGGCATGATGTTAAAATCTATTAGAGAACAAAACAAAGATATTAAATTCTATTGCCCTGAGACTAGACCATACTTACAAGGTGGTAGATTAACCGCAAGTTGTATAAAAGATATGGGATTTGATGTAACAGTTATTACTGATAATATGCCAGGGTATGTTCTAGAAAAGAAAAAAATTGATGTATTTACCTCAGCTGCAGATGTTATTTGTATGGATGGTCATATTGTAAATAAAGTTGGTACTTTCCAAATTGCTTTAGCTTGTAATTATTTTGACATTCCATACTATGTAACAGGAAAACCAAATTTAGCTCATCCTGATAGAGCTTCTATTGTAATAGAAGAAAGAGATCCTGAATTAGTTTTACATGCTTTAGATAAGAAATTTACTTATGAAGGTGTTAAAGGGTATTATCCTGCTTTTGATATTACACCTCCTAGTTTATGTGCTGGAGTAGTTACAGATAGAGGACAATTTAGTCCTGATGAATTAAGGAAGTATTATGAGTAAAAAAGATATAAAAGATATGTATTTAGAAGAAAGGTCAGCAGTAGCTCAAACAATGAATAAATTGTTTGCTAGAGGTTTAACTACTGTCTCTGGGGGGAATGTAAGTTGTAGAATTAATGATGAATTATTTTGTATAACTCCTTCTGCTTTAGATAAAAGCAGTTTAACTGCAGATAAAATAGCAATAGTAGGTTTTGATGGTAAAAACTATACTCCTGAGTTAAAATTAAGTATTGAGATGGAAATTCATAGATCTTTATTGATTAATAGATCTGATATTAATGCTGTTGTGCATTCTCATCCAATTTATGCTTCCACATTTAGTACAATTGATAGTGAAGAATGTAAAATATTAGCTAAACTAACAGCTGAAGCTTATTACTTTATGGGGAATATAATAAACGTGCCATATCAACTTATGGGAACCCCTAAATTAGCACAAGAAGTTGCTAAATATGGTAAAGATTATGATGTAATGCTTATGCAAAATCATGGTGCTATAGTAATGGCTAAAGATTTATTAGGCGGTTTTGATAAAATGGATTTATTAGAAAGAGCTGCTCAAATGACTGTTATTGCTAAACAATTAGAATCTTTTGGATTAAATCCAAAAGAATTAGATGAAACACAATGCAAAGAAATTGAGGATATGAGGTAGATAATGGAAAAAGATTTCATAGAGAAGATAAATGAAAGTGTTTCATACATTAAAGAAAGAATTAATTTTGATATTGAAATTGCTTTAGTATTAGGTAGTGGGCTAGGTGTCTTAGCTAGTGAAATTGAAGATCCAATAATAATTGATTATAAAGATATTCCTCATTTTCCTAAATCTACAGCGCCTGGGCATCATGGTAGATTAGTAATTGGTAAAATTAGCGATAAGAATGTAGTATGCATGCAAGGCAGATTTCATTATTATGAAGGATATGATTCAAAGACGGTTTGTTATCCAATTTTCGTATTTAATCAATTAAATATTAAAAAAATAATTTTGACTAATGCTAGTGGATGCTTAAATAAAGAATGGAAAGTAGGTGATTTAATGATTATTGAAGATCATATTAAAATAGTAGCTGAAAATCCTCTTAGGGGCAAGAATTATGATTCTTTAGGTCCTAGATTCTTTGATATGTCTAAAACCTATTCTCCAAAAATGATACAAATAGCTAAAGACTGTGCTAAAGAAATAAATTTTCCAATAAAAAGCGGTGTTTATAGCTTTTCTAGTGGTCCCAGTTTTGAGACCTCTGCAGAAGTAAAACTTGCAAAGCTTTTAGGAGCTGATGCTGTAGGAATGTCTACAGTTTTTGAAGCAATAGTAGCTAGTTATTTTCAAATGGAATTATTAGGTATTAGTTGTTTAACAAATATGGCTACAGGTATTAGTGAAACCATACTTAATGAACAAGAAGTTATTGATGCTGGAGAGAAAGTAAAACCACAATTTATTAAATTGTTAAAAAATATAATTTGTAAATGGAATTAAAAATAATTTAAGGAGAAAAATTATGAAAAAATTGTTGTTAATCTCAATTTGTGTGATGAGTGTTTCATCCCTTCTTTTCGCTAATGGTAGTGCAGAAGAAAAAACAAGTCAAAATGATGGTTTAAATGTTGCCATTATTACAACTCCATCAGGTGTTGATGATGGATCTTTTAATGAAGAAAATTACAATGGTATTCTTTCTTTCATCGAAAAGAACCCAGGCTCAACTGTAAAACCTTTAAGAGAACCAAGTGGTGATGTAGCTAAAGCATTAAAAGTTGCTGCAGATGTTGTTGCAGAATATGATGTTGAAGTTTGTACTGGTTTTCAATTTGCAGGTATTTCTGAATTAGCAATTGATAATCCTGATACTAAATTCATTTTAGTTGATACTTTCCCCACAGATCCTAGTAATCCAGCTGGTAGTATTGTTTTAGACAATGTTTATGCAATGCAATTTGCTGAACAAGAATCAGGTTTCTTTGCAGGGATGGCTGCAGCTTTAGAAACAAAAACAAATAAAGTAGCTGTAATCAATGGTGTTGCTTATCCTTCAAACGTAAACTATCAATATGGTTTTGAATGTGGTGTTAAATATGCTAATGCTAAATATGGTACAACTGCAGAATGTGTTGAATTAGCTTCTCAAGCTGGTACTGATGTAACTGGTGCTAATGTTGGTGGTAACTATATTGGTTCTTTTGCTGATGAAGCAACTGGTAAAATTGTAGCAAATCAATTAATTAATGATGATTGTGATATTTTATTCGTAGCTGCTGGTGGTTCAGGTAATGGTGTATTCACCGCTGCTAAAGAATCAAATGGCGCTGTAAAAGTTATTGGTTGTGACGTAGACCAATGGGATGATGGTGTTGTTGGTGATAGCAATATCATTTTAACAAGTGTATTAAAAGTTATGGGTATTAACGTAGATAGAACTTTACAAAAAATTAAAGATGGTACTTTTGTAGGTAAAAACGAAGTATTAAAAGCTGATACTGATTCAACAGGTTTCGTAAAGGCTGATGGTCGTCAACAATTAAAGGCTGACACTATTGCTAAATTAGATGAAGCTTATGCATTAGTTAAAAATGGAACAATTGTTCCTGCTTCTAACTTTGGTGGATTTACCCCTGAAGAATTTCAAGTAAATTAATCTGAATAAATGGTTCATTACTCTTTTTGAGTAATGAGCCTTTTGAGGTACCTTTATGAATAATAATTTTGTTGAATTGAAACATATCACAAAAGCCTTCCCGAACATTATTGCAAATGATGATGTTTCTCTTGAAGTTAAAAAAGGGGAAATCTATGCAATTTTGGGTGAAAATGGGGCTGGAAAATCAACATTAATGAGTGTTCTTTTTGGATTATATGAACCGACTTCAGGAAGTATTTATATAAATGGTGAAGAAGCAAAAATAGAATCACCTTTAGATGCTAATAGATTACATATAGGGATGGTTCACCAACATTTTAAATTAGTTGATAACCAAACTATTGCGGAAAATATCATTTTAGGAATTGAACCGTTAAAAAAGAGATTTGGACTTTTTCCAAAAATTGATTTAAAAAAAGCAAATGAAGACGTTGCTTTATTATCAAAGAAATATCATCTAGAAGTAAATCCTACCGACTTAATTCAAGATGTAGCTGTTTCTACTAGACAGAGAGTAGAAATACTAAAAATGTTATATCGAAACGCTGAGCTATTAATTTTCGATGAACCTACAGCAGTATTAACTCCTCAAGAAATTGAAGCTTTATTAGAAATTATTAAATCACTTAGAGATAGTGGAAAAACAATAATAATAATAACTCATAAACTTGATGAAATTAAGAAAATCGCTGATAGATGTGCAATTTTAAGAAAAGGAAAATTAATAGATGTTTTAGATGTTGCTACAACAACTACTAAAGAAATGGCAGCATTAATGGTCGGTCATGATATTTCTTTGGAAATAAATAAACAAGAAAAACCTTTTGGTAGAAATGTTTTAAAAGTTGATAATATAAATGCTTTTAATAATGATGGAATTCAAGTTTTAAAAAATATTTCCTTTAATGTTAGAAGTGGTGAGATATTAGCAGTTGCTGGTGTTTCCGGGAATGGCCAAGTTGAGATAGCTGATGCTATAGCAGGTTTAATTGATATCTCAAGTGGTAGTATTTACTTAAAAGATGAAGAAATTAATTCTTTATCAATTAGAGAAAGAAATGAAGCTGGTATTTCATACATTCCTGAAGATCGTCATAATGTGGGATTAATGTTAGATTTTAATCTATCTGAAAACCTATGTTTAAAACAGTATTATAAAGAACCTTTTTGTTCAAAAAAGGGTGTTTTAAATTTTGATGAATTTAATAAAATCAGTGATACATTAATAGAAAATTTTGACATTAGATGTGGTAAAGATGGACACGATACAATCGTAAGAAGTATGAGTGGAGGTAATCAACAAAAAGCAATTGTAGCTAGGGAAATTCATAGTGATGGAGATTTAGTTATATTTGTTCAACCTACTAGAGGTCTTGATGTTGGAGCAATTGAAATTATCCATTCTAGAATAGCAGATTTAAGAAATAGAGGGAAAGCTATATTATTAATTTCACTAGAATTGGATGAAATTATGTCTCTTGCAGATACTATTTTAGTTATATATAACGGTGAAGTCCAAACAATTGAAGATGCTAAAAAATTGACAAAATCAAAAGTTGGCGAATACATGATGGGGGTTCATAATAATGTTAAATAATAAAAATATTTTTAAGAGAAGTTTTGCTAATATTTGTGGACCTGGAAAATATCAAGTATTACGCATTTCTCTTTTCTGTTTACTTTTAAGCTTACTAGGTGGTGCTATTTTATTATTGCTATTAAATAAGAATCCTCTTGTTGCATATCAAAGTTTGTTACAAGGTTCAGGCTTATTACCTAAAGCAAAATATCCAGGTAGAAAAAATCAAATTACTGATTTATTAAATTTATTAAATTATACCGCTCCAATGATTTTTGCATCTCTATCAGTTGCAATTGCACTAAAGTGTGGATTATTTAATATCTGTGTTTCAGGGATGATGATTTTATCAGGATTTGTTGCAACAGTTTTAGTTGGATACAGTGATATTACTTCAATAGTTGCTAAGATTTTAGTTGTTTTAATTGGTATTGGAGTTGGTGCTGCAATGGGAGCCTTGATAGGGTTCTTAAAATATAAATTTAATATGAATGAAGTAGTTGTAGCGATTATGTTTAACTATATTGTCAGTTATATTGTAAGCTTTTTTATTCAAACAAAGTTTGTTGATCCTATTACAAGACAAAGTGTTGAAATCAATCAAAGTGCTAGATTAACACTGATGGATGTCGAAGGTTTTGGTCTGAGAATGAATATTACGACGATATTCCTTTTTGCAATCATTGTTGTTTTTGTAATTAAGTTTTTATTAGAAAAGACCAAATTTGGTTTTGAATTAAAAGCTGTTGGTGTAAATCAAAGAGCTTCTAGATATTGTGGAATGAAAGTTGGAAGTACAATTGTAAAAACCATGGTAATTTCTGGAGCTTTAGCAGGTTTAGCTGGTGTTTCATATTACTTAGGTAGTTATGCTTCAATTCAACCTAGAGTTGTTCCTCAATTAGGTTTCGATGCAATAGCTGTAGCATTGTTAGGTAATATGGCTCCTGTTGGATGTTTCTTTGCATCAATTTTGGTAATGATTTTTGATTGTGGTACTGCATATCTTTCTTCAAGATTAGGTGTATTAAGAGAAATTGCAGCTTTAATTACAAGTATCTTATTATTGTTTAGTGCTTGTAGTGGATATTTTAGAATCAAGGCTAATTCTATAAGGATGGAATTGTTAAAAGAAGGAGGCAAAAATGAATAATATTATAATAGAGAGTATGGCATTTACTTTGCCTCTGTTCATAATTTCAATTGGTGGTATCTTTTGTGAAGGTAGCGGGGTAATTAACTTAGCCCTAGAAGGTTTACTTGGAATGGGAGCTTTCTTTGGTGGATTTATTGTTGCTTTACTTACCAATGCATTTGTTAATTCACAAAGTTCATTAGTATATTTATCTTTGTTTGCAGCAATGGTTGGTGGTGCTTTATTTGCTATGCTTTATGCATTAATAGTTTTAAAATTACAAGCTAATCAAGTAATAAGCGGTGTTGTGATAAATATGCTATCAGTTGCCTTAACTGCCTTTTTAACAAATCAATTAAATATTTCAATTTTTGGACAATCTTCAAATAAATTTATGTTATTTGTTTTCCCTAGGGTTACGGTTCCTTATTTAAGTCAAATACCAATACTTGGAGCCTTTTTTACAAATGTATATGTCTTTGAATTTATTATAGTAGTAATTGCTTTATTTATGGCTTATTTACTATATAAAACTCCATTTGGTATGAGATTAAGAGCTTGTGGTGATAATCCTCAGGCTGTAGCCGCTGCTGGAAAAAGTGTTATTAAAATCAGATTTATTGCAATTTTAATAAGTGGAGCCATGTCCGGCCTTGGTGGTATGTGTTTTGCATATTCAATTTCAACAAATTTCTCACCAAGTATTTATGTAGGTTATGGTTACTTAGCAATTGCAGCATATATTTTTGGTAACTGGAAAATCCCAAATACTTTATTAGCCTGTCTAATATTTGGTTTTGCTAGAAGTATTGGATATTTCTTTGTACAAAAGCTAGGGTTCCCAAGTAGTTATAGTGACTTGGTTTTAACCTTCCCATACATATTAACTTTATTGTTATTATTATTCTTCTCAAAATCTAATAAGGCACCAAGAGCTTTAGGAGAAGTATACGATAAGGGAAAGAGATAATAAGCATTTTTAAGATCTTAATTGATTAAAAATATTATAGAGGAGATGCAGAATAATATTCTGTAGGAGATGAGTATGAAAAAAATTAATTACGTTTTAGCAATTTTCTTAATTGCTATTGGCCTTAGTTCTTGTACAAAGACAAACACAGTTGTTCAAAGTGAAGTAAAAGATGATCAACTATTTTTAGAAACTAAGTATGATTTATCTTTTGATGCTGCTCAATTTGCAAATGTTGATTTTGTAAAAGAAGCACAAGCTATTAGTTCTAAAGATTTATCTGGAGTAAGTGATGTTATTACAGCATTAGTAAAAGCTTCTGATTTCGAAGAATTAGCATTAACTTATTCTGATGAAAAAGCTCAATCAAGATTAAATGCTTATGGGGTAAAAAGTATTGGAGACTTAGATGCAAAATATGTTGCTTGTGCATTAGATGCTCATTTAATTGATGTATCCTTGTTAAAAGATGTTGTAAGTGGTGATTCATTATCTAATGAAACAGCAGCAACTTTATTGATGAATATTGCTCAAGTAAATGGTGTTGCAAGACATTATATTGGAAAAGTATCTGATGAAGATATCATTAATAGAATTGCTACAGCTTTTGATTCTTATTACATCTATACTGATGATAATTTAGATATCGTTGGTAAAGAATTAGTTAGAGAAAAAGCTTCTACTGGTTATAATTTAAAAAAAGATGGTGAAGATGCTAATTTCTTACCTGCTTTAACTATTAAATATGGTCATAGTGATGAAAAACACTTAAAACAATTAGTTGCTTTATTAAATAGTGAAGGAATTGATGCAAAATTACAAATTGAACCAAAAGTATCTATTTATCAATATTTACTAGAATGGGGCCCAATTCCTGAACCAACATATTCTTATTATATTGAAAAATATAGTGATGATTTATACTTAGTTCACGCTTTAGAATATGATGCAAAATTTGAATTTGATAATGAAGCAGATTTATTAAAGTTTAATAGTATTATTGAACAATATTCTAAGAAGAATAGTGAAAACCAAGCAGATGGTAGTGATGTTAAATTAATCTCAGGCGCATGGTGGCAACCACTTTATAGCACAGTAGATATGCATGATGATACAGCTTATAAAGCAATTTATGACTGTGTAGCACAAGAAGGTGGTTATTCAATTCATCCTTTCTGTTTAGAAGAAAATAAAGATGCTTTAAAAACAGAAATGAGAACTTTCACTGATGCTACAATTGATTTACAAAAATTCTATGTAAATAATGCTTTCTATCGTTATTTATCAGGTGAATCATTTGAATAAAAATTTAAAATTATAAATTGATTAACAATAATTTTTTTGGAACTATTGCTTTTATTAGCGGTAGTTCCATTTTTTTGTTTAATTATAAGAAATGTATTGTTTTATAATAACTTGTGCTATTATGTATTTATATCTATCAATAAGTGATAAAAATAATAAATTTCAAGGAGTTAATATTGGACATTAAAGTAGATGAAAATTATAGTTTTAGATTTGCCACTAATTCTGATTTAGATTTAATTATAGATTTTATATCTAAATTAGCTAAAGATAAAAATAAACTAGATATCTTAGATATTGATCGACAAACATTAAAATATTGGCTTTTTGATAGAAATTTAGTTAATGTTTTTTTCTTAACTATTAATAATAAAGAAATTGGTTTTGCAATATATTTTTTTAACTTCTCTCTTTATAAAGGAAAGAGTGGAATCTTTTTAGAGGATATATATATAACTGATGAATATAAACATAAAGACTATGATAAGATAATGTTTAAAAAATTATGTCAAATTGCCTTAAGAAATAATGTTGATACAATAGAATGGACCTGTTTTACAGGGGATGATGATTGTATTAATTTCTTTGATTTAATTGGAGCAAAAGAAATAAGTAGAGAGAAAATTTATAAACTTGATGGTGATAGAATAGAAAAATTAGTTAATTAAAGGGCATAAAAAAACCAAAAGATTAATAAATAATATTTTTCTTTTGGTTAGATGTTTTAAATCCACTTAATGACTTTATTAGCGAATTTATCTTTATAACTATTATCAATTATATCTTCAAAGGCTTTAAAATAATAATCCCCATTTTCATATATAATTTCAAAGGTAAAAGAATCCCCAATCAATCTTGATGCTACTGAGCAAGATACTAATCCATTATCATCATAATAGTGTATATTAATTGATTTAATATAACAGTAAAGTGGTGAAATATATGGATAGGTTAAATCATCATTATATCTTCTAACAAATTCTTCTTTGCTAATTTTATTTTTATAGTCCTCAGTAAAAAGTGAATAGATTATTAATGGGTTTTGATCATTAATTGCATCCACAAATTTTTGAGATCTATTACTAGCTCGAGTAAATGTACAATTATCCCAATAAGAATTAGCTGATGAAACTTGTGTGGTTGTACAACTTGAGAGAAGTATAAAGATACTTAATATAAAGGTGTATGTCGTTGTTCTTTTCATATGTTTTTCCTTATTTCTTTTCTCTACTATATGGTTGGGTAAAATATGATGGGAATTTTACGTATTTTGAAACTCCTAATAAAACTACTACTGTCAGTAGGTATGGAAGAGCTTGTAATAATTGAATTGGAACTGCAACTCCAATAGATTGAAGTCTCATTTGAAGTGTATTAGCAAATCCAAAGAGTAGTGCAGCAAAAAGTACTCTAATTGGTAACCATCTTGCAAATACTACTACAGCTATTGCTATAAAACCTCTACCAGCAATCATTTGGTCAGTATATGTATTCATATATCCCAAAGACATAGAAGCTCCAGCAAAACCTGAATATAAGCCTCCAATTAATATACTTTGGAATCTGATTCTATTTACTTGTATTCCTTTTGAGTCGGCAGCTCTTGGGAACTCTCCGACAGCTTTTATTTTTAGTCCATAAGAGGTTTTATTCATAACAAACCAAGTTATTACAACTAAAAGAAGCATAAAGTAGAAAGTAAAGTTATGATTGAAAAGAATAGGCCCAATAAATGGAATTTTAGTTAGAAATCCAAAATTAATAGGCTTAAAGTTTTCAATTATTGGAGGTAATTCTCTAATTCCAAAAACAACTCTATATAAATATGAACTAAGTCCAGTTGCTAACATTGTTAATGCTGTACCAGAAATTACTTGATTTGATTTTAATCTAACAGTTAAAACAGCCATTAAAAATGAATAACAAATACCTGATACCCCGCCAATAATTAAAGCAAAAGTTAAACTCTTTGTTAATGCTGCGGCAACAAAACTCATTAAACAAGAAAATATCATTGTCCCTTCAACAGATAAATCTAGTGTACCAGATTTTTGCACATATACTTGACCTAAAGCCGCTAAAATAATAGGGATACTAGTTCTTAAGGTTCCAACAAAAAGACTTATTATAAAACTGCTATTCATTATTTTTCCCTCCTGTTTTCAACAATTATTTTAGAAGCTACTACAAATACAATCACAAGTGCTTGGATAATAGTAACTAAGGAATATGGAACTCCAATATATCTTTGCATGCATTGCCCCCCTACAGTTAATGCTGAGAAGAAGAATGCCGAAAATACTATTCCAATAGGATTTAAATCTCCTAAAAGTGCTACAACAATAGCAACAGATCCTAAGGAACCGGCAATATTATCTTGCAATCTACCATGAATACCTAATACATCTATATAACCTGCAATTGCAGCAAATGCACAAGAGATTCCCATGGTTAACATTATTTGTAGATTAACTGAAATACCACTAAGTTTAGCAACATTTGGATTTGCTCCAATCATTTTAATTCTAAAACCTTCTTTTGATTTCCAAAAGAAATAAAGGAGAACTACTAAGATTAAGGCTAAAAATAATCCTGTATGTATTCTAGTTCCTCTCATTAATTTTGTAAAAAGTACATCTTTTGCTATTAATTTTGATTGTGGAAAATTGTGTCCATCAGGATCCATTAAAGGTCCATATACTAGATAACTTAAAAATAAAGCAATAATGTAGTCAAACATCAAAGTTGTAATAACTTCATTCGCATTTAGTTTTGCTTTTGCAAGACCTAAAAGGCCACCAAAAATCATACCTACTATTATTGAAAGTATAAAAGCCATAACTAATTTTAACCATGTTGGACCTGGCATATATACACAAACTACAACAGTAGCAATACAACCTAAAGTATATTGTCCGTTTCCACCAATATTCCAAAGTTGTGCCCTAAAAGCAACAGAAGTACCTAATGCAATTGTTAATATTGGAATCATTTTAACAAGAGTTTCAGAAATTCCATATGCAGATCCAAAAGCTCCATTAAATAATGAGATATATGATTCAATTGGATTAAAATGACTTAGTAATAGTATTAAAGCACCTACTGCAAAAGCAAAAATTATAGATAATAATGCAGGTAAAAAGTTTTTTATTTTATTCACTTTTTCCCTCCTCATTTAGGCCAGCCATCATTCTACCGATTTTTGCAATTCCGCAATCTGGTTTTAAAATTCCCATAAACTTACCTTTGAAAATAACAGCTATTCTATCTGCTATTTGAAATATTTCTTCTAAATCTGCTGAAATTAATAATACAGATCCCCCAGTATTTCTTAATTCAAGCATTTGATTTCTTACATATTCCATTGCTCCAACATCTAAGCCTCTTGTAGGATGAGACGCAATTAATAGAGCAGGACCTCTATCCATTTCTCTTGCTAAAATAACTTTTTGCTGATTACCACCAGATAATTGGTTTGCCTTATCTTCATTATCTTGGCTTTTGATATTGTACTTTTTAATCATTCTATCAGCTTGAATTTTAGCAACTTTTTTAGAAACAAATATTTTATTAGCTATAGGTTCTCTTTCATAAGTTTTTAAAATTAAGTTATCACTTATGGACCAATCCATAACTAATCCACTTTTTTGTCTGTCTTGTGGGATGTATGAAATTCCATTTTTGATTCTATAATTTACATTAGTTTTGCTTATTTCTTTATCTTTTAAAATTATTGATCCACTATCCATTTTATTTAAACCAACAAGTGTTTCACATAATTCTTTTTGACCATTACCATCAACTCCAGCGATTGCAAAAATCTCACCTTTTTTGATGTTAAAACTAATGTCATCTACATATTTAATATTATCTTTCGAATAAGATAAATTTTTTACCTCGATTATTTTTTTAGTGGCTTTTATAGTTTCTTTTTCAAAATCAAAAGAAACATCTCTACCAACCATTAATCTTGATAATTCTTGAGTACTAGTATTTTCATTAATTGGATAGCATCCAATTAAATCTCCGTTTCTTAGTACTGTGACTTCATCAGCAATATCCATAATTTCATTTAAATGATGGGTGATAATTATTATGGACTTACCATTCTTTTTTAATTCTCTCAATATTACAAATAAATCTTCAACTTCTTCAGGTGTTAAAACTGCTGTGGGTTCATCTAATATAAGAGTGTTTGTTTTTTTATATAAAGATGAGAGTATTTCTACTCTTTGTTGTTGTCCAACGGATAAATTTTCAATTACAGATGTTGGATTAACTCCTAGATGATATTTATCAGATAATGCTTTAATTTTATCATTTGTTGATTTTGGATTTAAAAGAGGAAAATTTTCATCCTCGTTTGCTAACATAACATTTTCGCAAACACTCATGTTCTTTATCAACATAAAATGTTGATGAACCATAGATATTCCTCTCTTCATTGATTCTTGAGGTGAGTGTTCTAGATTTAAGGGTTCATTGTCAACTAAAATTGAGCCTTCATCGGCGACACTTAGACCAAATAGTTGGTTCATCAATGTAGTTTTACCTGCACCGTTTTCACCAAGTAATGCATGAATACTGCCTTTTTTTAAAGTAAAATCAATTTTATTGTTTGCAACTAATGCCCCAAATCTTTTTGTGATGGATTTCATTTCTATTGCATTCATTTTATTATCTGTATTCTCCTAGAGAATTAAGCTGTAATTGCTTTTTAATTGGGTAAATGATATTTCAGGGAAGAAATGTTCTTCCCTGAAAAGATTTATAATTATTTTTCAAAATCAGGGATAACTATAGCACCGCTTTTTATATCGCTAATTGCTTTATCCATTTTTGCAAATACTTCGGGATCGAATTGATCTTTGAATTGATGATAATCAGCTACTGATAAACCACCGTTTTCAACATTGATCCAATAGAATTTTTCTTGACCCATGAAATTATCAGATAATACATCGTCTAGAATTTGGCGAATTACTAAATCCCATTTATAGTTAATACCACTAACAACGTTGTTTTCTGCTAATACATATTGACTTGTGATATTTGATAAACAGTATTTGTTTGCTTCTAGTGCAGCATTTACAACACCAAGCCCAATACCGTCACCACTATGCCAGATTACATCTACGCCACTATCGTACATACCAAGAGCGCCTTCTTTAGCTTTAGCTGCATCTCTCCAGTCCCCTGTATAGAATTCTTGAATTTCTACATTTGGGTTTGCAGCTTTTGCTCCCATTTTAAATCCTTCATGGCCTCTATAAATTTCAGAAGCATCAGCACCACCGATAACACCAACTTTACCAGTTTCTGAAATCATTGATGCTAAATAACCCATTAAATAACCACCTTGTGCTAAATGAACATCATAAACACAAGTGTTAGGAGCTGTTTTATAGCCTGTACCTAATGCAAACATAGTATCTGGGAATAATTCAGCAACTTTAATGATTGGTTCCATGTATTGGAAACCATGACCAAATATTAAGTCATAACCACGAGAAGCAAAGTCCATTAATGCTGGTTCAATATCTGCAACTTCATAAACATCTTCTACATAAGTTACTTCAATTTGATCTGCATATTCACTCTCAACTTCTTTCATACTCTCATACATAGCTTGGTTAAAGGAAACGTCGTCTTTTTTACCAGGTAATAAAAGGGCAACTTTTAATTTACCATTATCTTCACTAGCAGCAGCTTCTTTTTGTCCAGCTGCAAATAGCATTGAAGATCCCATTAAGATAAGAGTTAAAAATAATACAACACTTTTTTTCATATTTTTCTCCTTTCCGAATAAATCCGGATAAAACAATTTCTTAATTATCTAAAGTCATTAAAACTGTTTCTGCTGTGGCTGGGTGTTTTAAATAAATTCTTTTACTTGTAGCACTCGCTATAGCATCACGAATAGCATTAAATACTGAGATTCCGTATAATAAAGGAGGCTCACCAACACCTTTATTTCCCAATACTCCGCAAATTTCGTCATCAGTTTTAACTAAATCTATTGTCAAATCTTCTGGTAAGTCTTCTATAAGGGGAACTTTATAAGTTGCAAAAGAAGAGGCGAGTTGTTCCCCTTTTTTACCATGAGGTAATTCTTCCATTGTTACATATCCCATTCCTTGTACAAAACCGCCTAAAACTTGACCTCTATCAATTTCGTAATTGAGGATATTTCCACCTTCATGGCGAATATGGACTTTATCTATTTCGTATATACCTGTTAATGTATCGATTGTTACTGTTGCTAAAGCTACTCCGTTAGTAAAATATGCAAAAGGAGTTCCTTTGCCAGTTTGCATATTGTATTGTAGTCCTGGGGTAGCATAATGAGCTTGAGCTCCTAATTTAACTCTATTGAAATAGCAAAAAGTAATTAATTCTTCAAAGCTTATTTTTTCATGCTGACTTCTAATGTCATATACTTGATCTTCTTCGATTCTTATATAATTTGGAGCGGGTGCTAAATCTAGTTTTGCTTTAAAGAGATTGCTTGCTGCAACCTTTAAATTATCTAAAATTTCTAAGGCAGCTAGTCTTGCTGCAGCTCCGTTTATATCAGTACCTGTTGATGCAGCAGTGGAGGCTACAGTTCCAATTCTATGTGAATTAGTTGATTCACATTTAACTCTATCAGCTTTAACCCCTAAGGTTTTTGCTACTATTAATTCTACTTTAGTAAATAACCCTTGTCCCATTTCTATACCACCATGTGATATTGAAACAGATCCATCACTAAATATATTAATTAAAGCATTTCCTTGATTTAAAAAGGTTGCAGTAAAACCTATTCCATATTTAATTGGAACAATACCTATCCCTTTTTTACTATATTTATGAGATTTATTATAAACTTCTTTTTCTTTTAAAAGCTTTTCATAATCACAATCAATTAATAATTTATCTAAGATTTGAGGGACTCGAACTTCTTCCATAATCATATCATATGGAGCTTTTTGTCCATCTTTTAGGAAGTTTATTTTTTGTATTTCTAAAGTTGTTTTCCCAAGTTTATATGCAATTTGATAAATAATTTCTTCCATTACTAGGGTAGCTTGAGGTGCACCAAAACCTCTAAATGCAGTATTAGGTGGTAAATTTGTTTTACAACTACAGCCTCTAATCCAAGCATTTTCAAAGTAATAGCTATTACAAATTCCTAAAACTGCTCTCTCCACAATTGCTACTGTGAAATCTTCAAAGTATCCACCGTTTGCATATAAATCAACATTAAAAGAAGTTATAACACCCTTATCATCAAAGCCTACTTTATAAAAAGTTTTGTATGGATGGCGCTTGCCTGTAATCTTTAAATCATCAGATCTATCTAATACTAGAGCACAAGGTTTATTGGTTAGATAAAGCCCTAGTGCTGCCATTGCAGCCCAGCTGGTACCACCTCTTTCTTTTCCACCAAAGGCTCCACCAACTCTATACACATCAACTTCAATTTGACTTTCTTTTTTGTCTAAAACTAAAGCAGCAACTTGTTGAACATCACTTACAGCTTGAGTACCACATTGAATCTTAATATTTTGTCTAAAGGTATCATAGGATGCATATGCTCTTTGTGTTTCAAGGTATGCGTGCTCTTGTCCGCCGGATGAGAATTCACCTTCTATTACATGTTTTGATGTTTTAAGTGATTCTTGACTATTTCCACAAGCTACAACCATAGGTTTTTCATAGAAGTTGTTTGCTTCAATTGCTTTATCTAAATCAATTATATAATCATCATCAGCTTCAATTTCAACAATTACTTTTCTAGCGGCATCAATTGCTACACTTTGAGATTCTGCAATTACAAAACCAACCGGTTGTCCTAAATAATTTACATAATCTTCAGCTAATAATGGTTCTTCTTCTCTTCTTACCGCTCCTTGAGCATTTTTGCCAGGTATATCAGAGGCAATAACGCCTCTGATATATCCGTCAAGTTCTTTGCAAGGTGAAAAATCAATTTTTAAGATTTTGCCTTTAGGCTCAGAGGATACAATAGGGTAAATGTATTGATAATTTATATAGCAATCAGATTCACCGTTAAAGGGCATAGTTCCTTTTATTAAATCTTTTAAATTTTCTTCTCTTTTATTCATACCCTAAATCTCCCCATTGATAAAAGCAAAATGCTTAATTATATGATTCTGTATTAGTTTTACTCTATACTCTTTAGATCCTCTAACATCACTCAATGGCCTATATTTTAATGAAATATCCCTTGCTAATATTTCAATGTTTTCTTTTGTTTTTAATGTTCCTAAATTTTCTAAAACTACATATTCAGCAATTCCTCCAAATGAAATTTTAAAATCTAGAATTTGATTATTTTCTTTTATATAGCTTGCGCAAGAATTTACACTAGCAATATCAACAGCATTTCTTTTTGCTGTTTTCTCCATATGATATTCTTTCTTAAATGAAGAGGTAGGAATTATTATTTTTGTAATAACATCTCCACTCTTTAATTTTGTTTGTTTGTAGCCTGTATAGAAATTGGTTATTGATTCTTCTCTTTCTTCATTTTTATTTAGGATTATTAGTTTTGCTTCATATGCCATTAATAAAACAACACCGTCAGCAATTGGAGAAGCATTAGCAATGTTCCCTGCTAGGGTTGCTAAATTCCTTACTTGAACCGCAGCTATTTCTTTTAAGCCTTCAGCAAAGACTTTTGCTTTCTCTTGAACTATTTTTGAATTAATAATAGAAGTTAATGAGGTCGCAGCACCAATAATTAACCCTTCATTAGTTAATTCAATATTTGTCATTTCCCTTACTCTTGAAACATCAATAACATTGAATAGTTTTTCTCTTGTTAAATGACGTTTTGCTGAAATATCACTACACCCACAGATAATCATGGACTCTGGCTTTTCTTTGATAAAAGTTTCCAATTGTTTAATATCTGTAGGTAATAAATAATCTCCAGCACTTATACTTGCATCCATTTCTAATAGTTGTTTTTCACAAGAGCGAATTTTTTTTGGTACAATATCGTAATTAGGATTTTCATTTAAATAAGAGAGGACTTGTTTAGCAGCTTCTCTAATTCCTTCATAACCTGTACATCTGCAGATATTTCCATTTAATGCATTAATCAAATCATTGTAAGATGGAATTTCTCTATTTGCTAAAAGAGCAAACATAGACATACTGATTCCTGGGGAACAGAAACCACATTGAAGGCCATGTTTTTCAATCATTGCACTTTGAATGAGGTTTAAATCTTCATTCTCCATTTCAATTCCTTCAATTGTAATAATATGAGTACCTTGTATTTTCCCAACTGGCATCAGACAAGAGTTAACTGCTTTATATTTTATAGTATTGTTTTCCCTATAAGCTAGGGTAATGGTACAAGCTCCACAATCTCCATCTCCACAACCTTCTTTTGTTCCCGTCATCCAAAGATTTTCTCTCAAAAGATCTAAGACTCTAGATTCAGGGTCTAACTTCTTTTCAATTAAATCTCCATTTAGGAAAAATGAAATTTTGATTTTTTGCATATATATATCCTTTTTTTAGTTTCTATAAATAATCGTCATATACATTTTGCTTCCTAAGTTGACTTAATTTTATGTGTTCTGTATCAAAGAAAGCTTTTACGCTCATAATTGGCTCTTGGGTTAGTGTGTAATAAATAGAAGCCATTTGAATTAAAGGTTTATGTTCAAGGGCTTTTTTATATTTCTCAAAATTTGTAGGTATTGCAGAAGAAAGGGTAGCTGTTATTTCTACAATATCATTCTCAACTACAATAAATGCTTTCTCTTTTAAAAAGTCGAAAGTGGATTGGGTAACATCACTTTCAGTTATTTTTATATCAGAAAAATATTTATATGGAACTGTGTCTATACAAAATATTACAGGCTTGTTATCTGCATAAAAGACTTTATGGATTCTTAAAAGTTTATCATCATCTTCAAGATTTAGGTTTTCAATACTAAATTTATCTGCATCAATTATTTGATAATCAATTAATTCAACAGAAGCTTTAAAGCCACAAGCCTGGATTGATTTTAAGAATTCTCTTGCAGGAGTGAATCTAAATTTTAGATTTGTAAAATTCTTATTAATGTAGGTGCCTTTGCCATGGATTGAATATATAATTCCATCGTTTCTAAGTTCTTTTAAAACTTCTCTTAAGGCTATTCTGCTAACTCCAAGTTCATTAGCAATAGTTACTTCACTAGGCAACTTTAATTCTCCAATTTTAGAAGATTCTGCAATATACTGAACTAATGAATTTTTTAATTCGCTAGTTAGTTTAGTGCTTCCTATTTTGTTAAATTTAAGTTCTTTTTTCAAAATTTTCTCCTGTGTGGTAAGAGGTAAGACCTCTTACTTATTTTCATTTATATAATATATTTTTTTTATTATCAATAGTTTTTATTGATTCTCATTTGGTAAAAGAAAGTATAATGGAAATTAATAAAAAAACTGCTGTGTAACAAAAAATTACACAACAGAATTTTAATTGCAAAAGGAGTTAAGCTATTTACACATTTCTAAAATCTTTTCTACGTCTTTAGGATATAGGGTAACAAATCCTTTGATTGAGTCATATTGGCAAGCTTTCTTTGCCATAATTTCGAATTTTTCATCACCAATATTTAATTTTGATAATGAATCATCAAGATGTAGATCGTCGTACAAGAATTGTTTTAGTTTTGCAATTGATAATTTAGCAACTTCCATAGCATCTAATTTTTCATCAATGTTAAATACATTAACACCAAATTGTTTAAATTTAGAAGCTGTGGTTTCATTTAGTGCATATTCTAGCCATTTTGGAGTTATAATAGCTAAACCAAGTCCATGAGTGATATCATAATATGCTGATAATTCATGTTCGATTGGGTGACAGGTCCAATCATGAGTTTTACCACCACTTACAAAGCCATTAATTGCCCAAGAGGATGCCCACATTAAATTTGCTCTTGCTTCATAATTATCTGGACTATGATAAGCAATAGGAGCATATTTAATTACAGTTTTCATTAATCCTTCCATTACTGTATCTAGCATATATAAATCATTATCCATATTAAAATATACTTCTAATATATGGTTTAATATATCTGCTGAACCACAGGCTGTTTGATATTTACTTACTGTATAGGTTAAAGTTGGATCTAAGAAAGATACTTTTGGACGTAAAGGAGGAAATGCTAAACCAATCTTATCGTTAGTTTCTAAGTTTGTAATTACCTCGTTTGGATTCATCTCTGATCCAGTTGCTGATAAAGTTAATATTGTAAAAATTGGGAGCGCTTTTTTGACATCAACTTTATTTAACATAATGTCCCAAGCATCTCCATCATAATATGTTGCTGCTGCAATTACTTTGGTACAGTCAATTACTGAGCCACCACCAACAGCTAATAAAACATCAATATCTTCATTTTTACAGATATCAGCACCTTTATTTACTGAAGTTACACGTGGATTAGGTTCAATATTAGCTAGTTCAAATATTTCAAGACCAGCTTTAGTTAATTCATCAACTACTCTTTGATATAGACCTACTTTTTTTATACTTCCTCCACCATAAGTTAATAATACTTTCTTTCCGTATTTTTTTATTTCAGGACCTAAGTGATCTAATTGATCTTTTCCAAAGTAAACTTTTGTCCCAATATCATAAATAAAATTATTCATAATAACTCCTTTATTTATAAAGATTTGTTATGTTTATAATTTACTGCTATTTTAGTTAGTTAAGAATGCCTAAAAAAATAAATTTTATTGCCTAATCCTCTAAATTTGAAAGAATATGCAATAAAAACGATTGTTTTTCTTGTTTTATCCTATATTATTGAGAGTAAGGAGATTTATTTATGGAACGTAGCTATGCAATTAATTATATTAAAGAAAGTCATTTAAAAGAGGGCTTTAATGATACTATTCTTAATGGAGTTAGAATTTTTAAAAATGATTATTCACTTAATAGACAATTACTAGATTATAATCCTGGTATTTTAATTGTTTTAAATGGTATAAAACATGGATATATAAAAAATACTCGCTTTGAATATAGTAAGAATTATTATTTAGTTTTGCCAACTCATTTGCAATTTGAATGTGAAGCTGAGGCTACCAAAGAAAATCCAGTTTTTGGAATTCATCTTGAATTAGATATTGAAATGTTACAAAACATAATTTTAAAAATGGATATTAAATCTCCAATAGTAAATGTAAATACTTTTAAAGCAAACCCAATTAAAATTGATGATAGGATTGAAAATGCTGCTTTAAGACTTTTAGAAGTTTTAAAAAATGAAACTGATGCATATATTCTTGGTCCTTCAATTATTAAAGAAATCTTTTATTATGTACTTCAGGGAGAGAACTTAGGAATTTTGTATTCTCTTTGTTTAAATGGCAGCGATTATGATAGATTAGCAAGGGCTCTAAAGATTATTCACACCGATTTTAAAAATCATTTAAGTGTAGAAAGTTTAGCAAATGAATGTTATATGAGTCCTTCAAATTTTTATAAAGCTTTTAAGTCAGTAACGGGAGAAACACCTATTCAATATTTGAAGAAAATTAGGTTAAAAAAAGCTAAAGATATGTTAGAATATAACAATTATAAGGCATGCGAGGTTGCTCTAAATGTTGGTTATGAGAGTGTATCTCAATTTTCTAGGGAATTTAAAAGATTATATGGACAAACTCCTGCAACTTATAAAATTCAAAAATAAATAGGACTTAAATTATGAAAATAGCAGATATGCACTGTGATACTATTGTTGAAATATATAATAATGATTTTTCATTAGCTAAAAATAAATTACACATTGATGTTGAAAAGATGAAAAAGGGTGATTATTTATTACAGGATATGGCTATTTTTTTAGATTGTAGTATAGAAAAAAATCCAAGCTATGTCGCAAAAAAAGTTATAGAAAGATATAATAGTGAGACTGAAAACAATAATGTAAATAGGGTTTATAAGTGTTCAGATATAGATTTTGATAAAATAAATACAATGTTAACTATTGAAGATAGTACTATAGTTCCTTTTAATCAGTTAGAAGAATTTTATAAGCTTGGGGTAAGAATGATAACTTTAGTTTGGAATTATCCAAATGAAGTTGGATATCCTAATTTAGATGGATATAATTTAAATTCAATTGATGATTTATATAGAGTAGACGATGATAATGGATTAACAAAACATGGTATAGAATATGTTAAGAAAATGGAAGAACTAAACATAATAGTAGATGTCTCTCATGGTTCAAATAAACTAGTAACTGATTTATTAGCGATATGTACTAAACCTTTTGTTGCAAGCCACACAAATTCATATTCAATATCTCCAGTTGGAAGAAATTTAAATGATGATCTAATATTAAAATTAATAGAAAAACAGTGCGTAATGGGAATGAATTTCTGCACAGAATTTATAAACGACAAAGCAAAAGAGTCGACTATTGAAGATTTAATTAAACATGTTGATCATATTTTAGATTTAGGTGGCGAAAATTCAATAGGCTTTGGTTCTGATTTTGATGGCATTGAGTCTCACTTAGAGATAAAAGATTCTAGTAACATGCAATCAATTGTTAAGGCTTTTGAAAAAAGATATACAAAAACTATTGTCAAAAAAGTCTGTTATGAAAATGTTTTAGCCTTATATGAGAAGACAATTATGTAATAAAAATATATAAAAAGGGATAAATTTCTTAATAAAAGCCCTTATATATGACATAAGTTTTTAAGCTAAAATGTTAGAAACATATCAATTAGTTTCTTATAGCAAATAAATTATATACATCTGTGTAATAATACGAATCTATATTGTGTAACTAACGGAAAAATATATTGTCATTATATAAAATATTTTATAATGAAATTATTTATTATAAGAAAAGTATAATGCTGAAAAGTGTTATACTTTTTTTGTATCTTGACATAAATAAAACTTAAAAACCATTTCTTTGCATTGTGTTTTTTTCACAAAAATTAGTATTTTTTTTTAATAAAAAAAATTTGACAAATAATTTTTATTGGTATAGATTGACAATATGGGGTGTGTGTGTACGTTAACACACTTTGAATTAAAAAGGAGGAACTATGAAAAAAGTTTTAATTTTATTAATGTCTCTATTATTAATAAACTCGTTTGTTTTTGCTAATGGACAAGGCGAAAGTGGTAATGATCAGATTACAATTGGTGTTTCAATTTGGAGTTCAACAGATACTTTAGGTAGCCAATGTAAAAGAATCTTAGATAAAGCAGCTGATGCATTAGATGTTAAAGTTAAGTATATCGACCAAGGTCATATTTCAGAACAAGTAACAGCTTCTGCTGAAACTCTATGTGCAGCTGGTGTTGATGGTATGATAATTTGTAACTCAGCATCTGCAGAAATGACATCAGTAATTAACACCTGTGATGATAATGGTGTTTATTGTGCTCAATTCTTTAGAGTAATTGATCCTGTAGCAAATCCAAATGAATATGCACTTGCTAATCAATCAAAATATTTCTTAGGTGCAGTTCATGAAGACGAAGTTGCAAACGGTGCAAATTTAGTAAAAATCCTATGTGAAAAAGGTAATAGAAAAATAGCATTAGAAGGCTGGGAAGCTGGGGATGCAACATTCTTATTAAGATGGGAAGGTTATAAAGCTGGTGTAAAAGATTGGAACGCCAAACATCCAACTGATAAAGTTATTTTATTAGAACCTCAATATGGCGGAACTACTAGCGATACTGGTAGAGCTACAGCTGAAGCTATTATTAATGCTAATAATGATATTGATGCCTTAATTGTTGCTGGTGGCGGTGGTGATACATTAGTTGGTGCTTTAGCAGCAGTTGAATCCTTAGGTCTTAAAGGTAAGATTGATGTTGTATCAACAGACTTCCTAGCTGATTTAGATACACAATTAAAGACTGGTGGTATGGCTGCAGAATCAGGTGGACACTATTGTGACCCATTATTTGCTTTCATGTTAGTTTATAATACTATCACTGGTAAATATACTCCACCTACAAATTCATTTGCTGATATTAAATTCCCTTATTTGTATGTAGCCTCTCCTGAAGATTATCAAGATTATGCAACATACTTTGTAGATCAACTTCCATACAATGATGAGGAACTTAGAGCAATGGCAGATATGAGTTTACAAGAATTAATGGATACAGCTGCTAAGTTGTCAATTGAAGATGTAAAATCACGTCGTTAAGTAATGTTGATTATGTGGGCTTAGCCCACATAATCATTCTATTTTAAGAATATTTATATGGTTTTACATAAATATTTGGATTTAAGAATTACTATTTGAGGTTTATATGGATGGAATTTTATCCAAATTAAAAAGAAACAGATTTTATGGAATTTTTGTTCTATTGATTCTAGTTTTATTCTTTTGGAGCGTGTTTAAAATTTTATCACCACATAATTTTGGAACTACAAAATTATTAGGTGATTATTTACAAACAAGTATCCAATATGCTGTAGGTGGATGTGGATTTTACTTCATTGTTGTAATGGGCATGTTTGACATGAGCATTGGAGCCAATGTTGTTTTATCTTCTTTAGTCGGTGTTTTGCTTTCAAGATATATGGGGTATTGGGGACTAATTATAGGCTGTCTATTATGTGGCGCTTTAGTTGGTGTTTTCAATGGCGTTTTATATTCAAAGTTAAAAATTCCTTCAATTATTGTTACCGTAGGTTTAATGCTAATTTTAGAGAGTGTTGCAAACTATGTTGTTGGTCTCGATACTTCTGGTTTCCCAGGAAAGTTAACAGATAGTAGAGTATTAGCAATAGGGCAAGCTCCTTTTAATTATATTATAGCCTTTGGTTCATTTTTCTTATTAGCTTTTATTTTAAGGTTTACAAGAATTGGAACTTATTGTAATGCAATAGGAAGCAATGAATTTGTAGCTAAGAATATGGGTATTAACGTATCAAGATATAAATTTATTGGTTTTGTATTATTGCATTTCTTTGTTGGTATTATGGCTTTATTAACTGTTACTTATGGACGAGGAATGTTAGCTGTTACGGGAATGTCTTCTATGGATAGAAACTTTCCCCCATTGATGGGAACATTTTTTGGAATAGCCTTTAAAAAATATGGTTGTCCTGTTACTGCAATAGTAGTTGGGGAATTTATTATTCAGTTAATTTTTAATGGTTTAGTTGCTATGAATATACCAACTACAATTAATGACTTTATTACAGGTGCAGTATTATTGATTATTGTTACTTTGACTAATAGAGGCCGAATTGGCAGCGTTGTAAAGTAGGAGATAATAATGAATGAAATTGTATTAAAATCTGTAAATCTTAACAAATTTTTTGGTATTACACATGCTGTTAATGATGTTTCTCTTTCCTTCGAAAAAGGTGAAATTCATGGGTTAATTGGTGAAAATGGCTCGGGTAAATCGACTTTCTGTTCGATGCTCAGTGGTATTTATCCAATTACTAGTGGAGCTTTTTTCTTAGAAGATAATGAGATAAATGTTAAATGTTTAGTCGATGCGAATAATTTAGGTATTTCAATAATAGTTCAAGAAATTGGAACTTTACCAGGGTTAACTGTAGCTGAAAACCTGTTTTTAGGTGAAGAAGATAAATTCATGAAAGGTCCTATCAAAAATACTAAAAAAATGAATCAAGCAGCGCAAAAACTACTTAATTCTTATGGGTATAAAAATATTAAAGCTTCTACAATGATTGATCATTATAGTTTTGAGGATAGGAAAATTGTAGAGATTATTAAAGCTGTATATTTTATTCCTAAAATTTTAATTGTTGATGAAACTACAACAGCACTTAGCCAATCTGGAAGAGATGATTTATTTAAAATAATGAAAGATTTGAAAAATAAAGGTACTACTGTTATTTTTATTTCTCATGACTTAGTTGAAGTAATAGATCATTGTGATAGAGTTTCTTGTTTAAGAGATGGTCAATTAGTTGGGACAGTAAAAAGTTCTGAAGTTGATGCTGATGATTTAAAGAGAATGATGGTTGGTCGAGACTTATCTGGGAAATATTATAGAACTGATTATGATAATAAATTTTCAGATGAGGTTGTATTAACTGTTGAAAATGTAAGTGTTAAAGGGGAAATTAATAATATTAATCTTCAATTGCATAAAGGTGAAATCTTGGGTATCGGAGGTTTATCTGAATGTGGTATGCATGAATTAGGAAAAGCAATCTTTGGTGCATCTTATTCTAGAAAAGGTCATGTATATTTAAGTGATGGAACTCAGATTAAGAGTATAAGTCAAGCAATTAAGAAAAATATAGCATATAGCTCTAAAGATAGAGATAATGAATCTGTTGTAGTTGCAGATACTATCAAATCTAATATTGTTTTACCATCTATAAATACATTAGCTAATAATGGCATATTAAATGATAAGAGCCTTAATGAATTTGCTCAAAAATATGCTGATTTAATGAGTGTAAAAATGGTAAGTATTGATCAAGATGTTGCTGAATTATCTGGAGGAAATAAACAGAAAGTTGTTTTAGCTAGATGGTTAGGTAAAGATTCTGATATTTTAATATTAGATAGTCCAACTCGTGGTATTGATGTTAAAGTTAAAGCTAATATATATAATTTAATGTATGACTTAAAGGAAGCAGGAAAATCAATAATTATGATATCTGAGGAACTTCCTGAATTAATTGGTATGAGTGATCGAATAATAATTATGAAAAACGGTGAACTATCTGGTAGTTTCTTGAGAAGTGAGACATTAACAGAAGAAGACATAATTGAAAAGATGATTTAAGGAGAAATTATGACTAAAAAAACAGAAATAACAAATCAAAAAGTTCACCTAAGAACGTTGATGCCATTAATTGGTTTCTTTGTATTAGTTGCAATTTTCTCTATTTTGACAGGTGGAAGAATTATTAATCCAAGAAACATAAAGTTAATGTTGAGCCAAGTATATGTACTTATGTTGGCTTCTACTGGTGTTTGGATGATAATGACAGTTGGTGGATTAGATTTCTCTCAAGGTGCAATTTTAGGTCTTTCCTCTATTGTCTTTTGTGAATTTTCTAAATATAATATCTTTCTTGGAATTGTATTAGCAATAATTGCTGGAGCTTTAATGGGTGCTGTTAATGGATTATTCCATGTAAAATTTAAAATAGCATCATTTATTGTAACAATTTGTACAATGTACTTGTTTAGAGGATTGTGTAAGTTTATTACAACAAATGGCCCAATCCCAGCTTCAATTGAGGTCTTGGCATTTAATGAAACTTGGTTTAAAGTATTGATGACTTTGATTGTACTTGTCATAGCTTATTTCTTTATTAGATTTACAAGATTTGGTTATGATTTAAAAGCTATTGGTGCAGGTGAAATTGCAGCGCGTTTTTCGGGTTGTAAACCAAACCTAATTAAGTTTTCAGTGTTTTGTATCGCTGGTGCAATTACAGGGTTTGCTTCTTTTATAAATGTTATAAAAGTTGGATCAATTACAGGAACTGCTGGTAGTATGCTTGAAATTCAAATACTAATAGCACTTGTTTTAGGTGGAATGCCAATTAACGGTGGTTCCAAAGCAAGATTTTCTAATATTGTAATTGGTACATTAACTTATAGCGTTTTAGAAAAAAGTTTGCCTATGGTATTTAGTGTATCTGCAACACAGCAGTTAGTTAAAGGAATAATCTTCTTAATTGTTGTTGCATTAACTATAGACCATGAAAGTTTAAAAGTAATAAAATAATTATATTTTAAATAATACATTATTATTCTCCTTGATATAATCTAGAGATACTTATCTCTCTCTCTCCTCAAAGATAAAATATCAAGGAGTTCTTTTTTATTTCATATTTAATTAATAAAAAACATATTAGTTTTAACTAAATTTATATTTTTTTGAGTATACTTGTTATATACTTATTAAGAAAGTTAATTTAATTGGAGCATTATATGAGTAATCAAGTTGTTTTAGTCACAGGGGCTAGTAGTGGTATTGGATTTCAAACTGCAATTGATTTAAAAAATAAGGGTTATATAGTATATGGTGCAGCTAGAAGAGAGGATAAATTAAAACCTTTAGAAAAGTATGGGATTAAAATACTATCTCTTGATGTTACAAATGAAGGGAGTATGGTGAACTGTGTTGATTCAATTAATAAAGAAGCTGGTGGGGTTGATATATTAGTTAATAATGCAGGTTATGGTTCTTATGGTGCAGTTGAAGATGTAAAAATAAGTGAAGCTAAAAATCAATTAGAAGTTAATTTATTTGGTTTGGCTAGAATGGTTCAATTAGTATTACCCCATATGAGAGAGAAAAATAAGGGGAAAATAATTAATATATCTTCAATAGCTGGTAAAACTCATACTCCATTTGGAGCTTGGTATCATGCAGCAAAATTTGCCGTTGAAGGCTTTAGTGATTGCTTAAGATTAGAAGTTAAAGACTTTAACATTGATGTTATAATAGTAGAACCTGGAGCTATTAAAACAGATTGGGGTATAATAGCTGGTAACCATTTGATAGATTCTTCATCAACTGGAGCGTATAAAGAAAAAGCAACAACAATTGGGAATGCATTAATACATCTTTATTCAAGAGAGAAAGGGATAAGTCCTGCAAGTATAATTTCTGATACAATCGTAAAAGCTATATTAAGCAATAAACCAAAAACTAGATATTTAATTGGTAAGAATGCAAAACCGATGCTAGTTGCAAGACGATTATTGAGTGATAGAGCTTATGATAGAATGGTGTATCGAATAATGAGTAAATTTTAATTTTTTAATATAAAAACGACAATAAGTAATCAATTTGTGTTATATTTGTGATAATTATTACACAAATGAGGTGATTGTATGAGAAGAAAAGATAGATTAGTTACAGATATTGATGAAATTAAAGATATATTAGATAAAAATGATATATGTAGAATTGGACTTAAAGATGAAGAAGGCTTATATATTGTACCTTTAACTTATGGTTATGAGTTTAATGATGATAAATTAACATTATATTTTCATGGAGCAAATGAAGGTAGAAAAGTAAATGCTTTTAAAAAAGAAAATGAAGAAGTTGCTTTTGAAATTGATGAAAAAACTTTATTAAAAGGTAAAGATGATATTGCTTGTTCATATACTTATTTTTATAGAAGTATAATTGGTGTAGGATATCCTTCAATAATTGAAGATTATGATGAAAAGCAAAGAGCTATAGATATTTTACTTAAAAATGTTACAAAGAAAGAGAGCTTTAGATATGTAAAAGCTGCTTTTGATAGCGTTATGGTTATGAAAGTAGAAGTAACAAAATATACTGCCAAAAAACATTAGGAGTAATAGTGCATAAAGTTAAGGCAAAAAATATTCTCTCTAGTAGTATGAACATGAATATATATAGAGGGTGTTCTCACAATTGTATTTATTGTGATTCAAGAAGCCATTGCTATAATATTAATCATGATTTTGAAGATATTGAAGTAAAAGAAAATGCCTTAGAATTATTAGAAGAAACTTTAAGCAAGAAGAGAAAGAAATCTATGATTTTTACAGGCTCTATGAGTGATCCGTACCTTCCTCTTGAAAAAGAGTTGAAAATGACAAGAGGTGCATTAGAGCTTGTATATAAATATGGTTTTGGAATTACTTTATTAACTAAGTCTGATTTGATTTTGAGAGATTTAGATTTAATAAAAAAAATTAATGAAAAAACTAAATGTGTAGTACAGATGACTTTAACCTGTGCTGATGATGAATTATCAAAGAAAATAGAACCTAATGCTTGCACTAATTCTAGAAGAGCTCAAGTATTGAAAATCTTTAGTGATAATAATATTCCAACTGTTGTATGGTTAGGCCCAATTCTTCCATATATATTAGATACTGAAGAAAATATAAGAGCCTTATTAGATATGATGATTTGGGCAAAAGTTAAAGGTGTTTTGTATTTTGGAATTGGAATGACACTTAGAAGTGGTAATAGAGAATATTATTATAGTAATTTGGATAAATTATTTCCAAATTTGAAACAAGTATATATAAACACATATGGAGATTCTTATGGTGTTTATAGTAAGAATTCCTACAAATTAACTAAGGTTTTAAATGATACCTTATCATCTCATAATATACTACATGATAAGAATGAGATTTTTAGCTATCTAAAAAGACTTGAGAAAAAAGAATATGTTCAATTAAGTCTCTTTTAATTGTATTTTATTTTTATTAAAATGAACGAAACAACATATTAAATGAGGTAAGTTATGAAATGTGTAATTCAACGAGTAAAAGAAGCTTCCGTAACCGTTGATGATAAAATTGTTGGACAAATTGATCATGGCCTATTAGTGTACTTTGGAGTTGCTAAAGGCGATAAAGAAGAATATATAGATTATATAGTAAATAAAATTTCTAAATTAAGAATGTTTAGAGATGAAAACGATAAAATGAATTTAAGTGCATTTGATGTAAATGCAAAGATTTTAGTTGTAAGCCAATTTACTCTTTATGCAAATTTAAGAAAAGGGAATAGACCATCATATGATAATGCTGAAAAACCTGAGATTGCAAAAGAGTATTATTTAAAAGCTATAGAGAAATTTAAAGCTTTAGGTTTTGAAACCCAAACAGGAGTATTTGGAGCACATATGGATGTGCGCTATTTAAATGATGGTCCTGTTACGATGATTTTGGAGAAAATAGACTGATATGAATTATGTTGCCTTAGATTTTGAAACAGCAAATGCTAATAAAGGTGGGGCAGCCTCAATAGGTATGGCAAAGTTCAATGAAGAAGGTGAAGTTATTGATACTTACTATTCTTTAATTTGCCCCAAAGTAAAATATTTTGATCCCTCAATGACAAGAGTACATCAACTCTCTGCTAATGATTGTTTGATTTCCCCAACTTTTGATAAGTTGTGGAATGATATTGAGAGCTTTATGGCGGACGATATTATTGTTGCCCATAATGTAAAGTTCGATTATTCAGTGTTACAAGGTTGCTTAGAGAGTTATGATTTAAACTTTCCTAAAAATGTTTTTTATTGCACTTTACAAATAAGTAGAAAAAAATGGCCTGATTTAAGAAGCCATAAATTAACGTATTTAAGTGAAGTGATGGAATTAAATTATAGAGCCCACCATGCTCTTGATGATGCAATAAATTGTGGAAAAATATTTAAACTTGCTTGTGGGGATAAAACTTTTAATAGATTTGATTTAATAAACTATTTAGATTATGAATTAAAAGTTCCGTCAAAAAAAATGGTTGATGATGAGTATTTATTTTAATAAGGGGATACAAACCTCAGAAAGTTTTATAGTTGGAGCATTATTAGCAGTAGCTGGTGGATATTTAGATACATATACCTTTTTTGGAAGAGGAGAAGTATTCGCCAATGCTCAAACTGGAAATATGGTATTGGTAGCAATTAATATTGCACAAAAAAATTATGGAGCGATTTGGAAATATGTTATTCCAATAATATGCTTTTTTTTAGGTGTCGTTATTGCAGAATTTATTAAACATTTTGCTCAAGAAAAAAAATTACATTGGAGACAGTTTGTACTTTTGTTAGAAATATTTGTTTTACTGATTGTTTCTTTAATAAAAGTAACTGATTCCTTAAACATAATTGCAAATAGTTTAGTTTCTTTTGTTTGTGCTCTACAAGTTGAGACTTTTAGAAAAATGCATGGTACTTCTTTTGCTACAACTATGTGCACTGGAAACTTAAGAACAGCAAGTGAGAATTTATTTAATTATTTTAAATTTAAAGATAAAAACTTTAGAGATAAAGCTATTAGATCTTTTTCAATAATACTTTTATTTATTATTGGAGCTATAATTGGAACAATAGTGACCTTATCTTTTAAGAAGAACTCAATATTGTTTGTAATTTTATTTTTAATGTCTGCTTTCATGCTTATGAATAAAAAAGAGCTGTGATTTTTGGGCATTAAATTAAAAAACTATTGACCAATAATTATAATAATGATTAAATTATTTTTAAATATATGGGGCTGTAGCTCACCTGGCTAGAGCGCTTGAATGGCATTCAAGAGGTAGTCGGTTCGAGTCCGATCAGCTCCATTTCTATTTTTTTGTTGTCTATGCTCTTTATAATAATTATGTTAAAATAATTAATATATAGGAGCAATTTTATGGACAAAAAATATATCGATTCTACAAAGGATTTAATTAATTTTATTGATAATAGTCCTTCTTGTTTTCAAGCAATCAACACAATTGAAAATCAATTAGCCAATAATGGTTTTATTGAATTAAAAGAAAATGAAAAATTCAAAATTGAAAATAATAAATCTTATTATGTTAAGAGAAACAATTCTTCTCTAATAGCATTTAGGGTTCCTCAAGAATATAAGGGATTTTCAATTATTGCATCACATACAGACTCCCCAACTTTTAAATTAAAAAGTAATCCAGAAGTTATTAGAGAGAAATTATATACAGTTATTAATACAGAACCTTATGGAGGTATGCTATTAGCTCCTTGGTTTGATAGACCTCTTTCAATAGCTGGTAGAGTTTTTGTTAAAAACGGTGAAAATATTGAGGAAAAATTATTAACAATTGATAAAGATCTTTTGACCATTGTTAATTTAGCAATACATCAAAATAGGGAGGCTAATAAGGGCCTTGAATATAAAAAGCAAGTAGATATGTTACCTATAATTGGTTTAGGTGAAAACAAGGGTGCTATTAATTCTTTAATTGCTAAAACTCTAGAGATTAGTGAAGATCAAATTATTTCTAGTGATTTATTCTTATATAATAGGATGAAGTCAAGTATTTGGGGATTGAATGATGAATTCTTTTCTGCTCCACGAATAGATGATTTACAAGGTGTATATTCTTCTTTGGAGGCTTTGTTGAATGTTAAAGATTCTTCATATATAAATATGGCATTATTTTTAGATAATGAAGAAGTAGGTAGTGGAACAAAGCAAGGCGCACTAAGTGATTTCTTAAAAATTACAATTGATAGAATATCATATGCTCTTAATTGGGATGTAGAAGATAAAGCAATTTATCAAGCTAATAGTTTTATGGTATCTAGTGATAATGGACATGCACTTCACCCAAATTATATGCAAAAAAGTGATATCGTTAATAAACCTGTTGTAAATGGTGGAGTATTAATTAAGCATTCTGCAAACCAGAAATATACTACAGATGCAAAAACATTTGCGATTTTTAAAATGATTCTAGATAAAGAGGGAATCCTTTATCAGGAATTCTTTAACAATTCAGATGTACCTGGAGGTGCAACTTTGGGTAATTTGGTTAATCATTCTTATTCAATCAATACAATAGATATTGGTGTTGCTCAATTAGCAATGCATTCCCCTTATGAAACAGGGGGAACAAAAGATACCTATAATTTAATAAAAGCGATGGAAGCTTTTTATAAGAGATAAAAAATTTAAGTCCTATTGAAGGTAAAATTCGATAGGACTTAATTTATTAAACAAATAGTTTCTTAAAAATTTTAGGGAAAATAGCAGTTAGCCAAAGTCCTATGATTGTATATCTAAAGAAAGCTCCAATATAATAAATGCTTTCAGGTATTATTGAACTTAAAACTAATTGTAGAAGTAACATTCCAGCAATTAAGACTACAATTCTTACAATTTTCTGTGTAATTGATCCATCAACTTTGAAATTAATCTTTTTAGTTTCATAAGCTATCCCAAAGAATCCACCAGTACTAAAAGACATAGTTTTCATCATATCAGAAAAAGCTACGGTATCAATTTTTGAGAATTGTAGTAAAAGACTTAAACTGAGGGAAATTAATAAACTTATTGATGCAAAATATATACTTGCTTTAAATTTTTTCGTTGGATCTTGTGCTAATTTCTCAAAGATAGGGTAAAAAATCATAGATAATAAAATACCTAAAATTAATCCTGTAGCTACATCAATTGGCCAATGTACTCCTAAATATAATCTACTAAGACCCACTAAGACTATAATAATTGCACAGATTATTGAAATAACTCTTTTTTTAATAGCAAAAGAGATAGAAGAATACATTGCTGCAGCTCCAGTCGTATGTCCAGATGGAAAGGAATAGCCAGTTGCTGTTGTTAATCTTTTTCCATTTATTTCATCGACTACAGTAAAAGGCCTTGGTGCTTTAAATATAGCTTTTAAGGCTCCCATAGAAAATAAACTTATTACTAAAGAACTACAAATTGCGAATCCTTTATTTTTATCATAGGCATACATTATTATGGCTAATAATAAAATTAGAATGTTTTGTTCCCCTAAAACTGAAGAAATATTAGCAATAAAGTCAAAGATTGGATTACTAATATTTAAGAGAAATAATAATATTTCTTTTTGCATTATTTGCTCCTAATTAAAAATATCATTTTAATTATAAGTTATTGAGGGTATAAACACTATTGTTTTTTCATTTATTTTTTAAAAAGAAATAACCACTATAATTAAAAATTATAATGGTTATTTGGAGGTGTAATTAAAATGGGGGTTATTTTTATTTTACAATTTCATAAGGCCAACTGATTATTCCGCCGAAATCATAAACATTTGTATATCCTTGTGCTACTAATAATTTAGCGGCTTGAGAACTTCTGTTTCCTGATCTGCAGTACAAATATAGCTTTTCGTTTTTATCAGGGTATCTTTCTAAAACTGTTGCTTCTACTACATCAAGCGGTATGTTAATCGCATCTTTAACATGTCCTGAGCTAAACTCAGCAGCAGTTCTAACATCTATAATAGTAATATCATCTTGTGTATCAAAAGCGTTCTTTGCTGTTTGGGTATCTATTTTATTGTATTGTGCCACTTTGGTTGTTTCCTCATTAGTGGTAGTTTGACTTTCTTTGTTTCCAGAGGAAAAAATTGCGGGAGAAATAAAAATTAGTAATATTAATATTGAAAATAAGTATTTATTCTTTTTATTCATGTTTTTACTCCTTCTTTTATAGCTCAAATATATAATATTAGTTTCACAATGTAAGTGATTTAGTTACAAAGATATAATAAAAAATACTAAAAACAGGTTAATAAAAATTAACACAAGAATACATCAATATATAAAATGAGTAAAAACTATTATCATATCATATTAGTTTTCAATGTTGTTAAAAAAAATGTTAAAAAAAAATTAATTTTCCACTTTAGTAAATAGTAAAAACAAGGTTAAAAAAAATTTATATATATAAATATTAGCATAGTAAATTACTATATACATAAAATAAATTTGATAAAATGAGAATGTACCTAAATTTTATACAAATTGATAAATTGACAATTACCTTTTTGATTGTTTATTCTTTTAATATTCGCGTTGATAGGAAGGGATAAAAGAGTGAAAGAATCTTTTAGTATTATATTTGGCTTATTGGGTGGTTTAGCTATATTTATTTATGGCATGAATTTGATGAGTGAAGGGTTACAGAAAGTCGCAGGTGAAAAAATGCGACAGGTTTTGGGAATACTTACAAAAAATGTATTCTTTGGTGTTATTGCCGGTGCTGTAACTACTATGGTTTTACAGAGTTCTAGTGCAACCACTGTAATGGTAATTGGATTTGTAAGTGCGGGGTTAATGAATTTACCTCAAGCGATTTCTGTAATTTTAGGTGCTAATATTGGTACAACAATGACAGCTCAATTAATCGCTTTTAAATTGAGTGATTATATTTGGCCAATTTTATTTTTTGGATTTATTTTAAATTTCGTTCCAAAAAATGAGAGAACAAAGAATATAGGGTTAACTATTTTTGCATTTGGTCTTTTATTTGTAGGGATTGAAACTATGGGCGACTTAATGAAACCTTTAGCAAAATCTCCTGTCTTTGTTTCTATGATTTCTCAAGTATCACATATTCCGATTTTAGGTGTATTAGTTGGTGCATTAATGACTGTTGTAGTTCAAAGTTCTTCTGCTACTATTGCTGTATTACAGAATTTTGCTAGTACGCCAGGCCCAGATGGGGTTATGTCGATTATTGGTCTTCATGGCGCAATACCTGTTTTATTAGGAGATAATATTGGTACTACTATTACTGCTTTAATAGCTTGTATTGGGCAAAGTAAAAATGCTAAGAGAACGGCGGTGGCCCACAGTGTATTTAATGTAGTTGGGGCTACAATTTTTATTTTCTTAATTCCACCTTTTGCTACTTTTGTTTCATACATTTCTCCAAAAGGACCAGAATTAGATATTATTTCAAGACAGATAGCAAATGCGCATACTTCTTTTAATATAATTAATACTTTGATTTGGATGCCTTTTGTTTGGTTAATGGTTAAAATAGTTACAAAGATTATTCCAGGAGAAACTGTTGAAGAAGGAGATAAATCTACTGCTATATACCTAGATCCACATCTATTAAATCAACCAGTTTTTGCTATGACTCTTTGTCAACAAGAAGTTCTTCAATCATGTGATACAATTTTAGATGCAATTAAGAAGACACGATTAGCTTTGGTTCCTTACGATGTTGAAAACGCAAAAGATATAAGAAAAGTTTGGAAATTACAAAGAGATTTACAAAGAGAGGTTCAACATTATCTATCAAGAATGATATCTGTTGGTACTTCAACTGAAGCTCAAACAAATGCTATTACTGAATTATTATTAGTATCTTCAGGTTTAGAAAGAATTTGTATTCAAATGGGCAGCGTTATTGATGAAATGATTGAATTAGATAATGCAGATATATCCTTCTCTGATATAGGAGAGAGTGAATTTAGACATAGTCTAGATGCAATATTTGAATTATTTAAATCATCAATTGAAGTTTTAAAAGATGGTGATGATGTAAGCATTGTTATGGTTATTGCACTAAGAGAAAGATTGAATGATATGGAAAAAGAAATGCAGGATAATCACCTAGACAGATTAAATACTGGTGTTTGTAATCCCAAAATGACTCCATATTTCAATTCAATATTAAATAGCTTAACTAACATTGGTACTTACTGTTTAGATATTTGTCAGTCTTTAAGCTATGGATTAAGTGTTACTGTAGACAATAGATAATTTTCAGTATTTATATAGTTTTGATAATAACAATAGGCTAAGGCTTTAAGCTTTAGCTTATTTTTGTTATAAATTACTTAAATATTTGGAGATAGTAAATGGAAAAAAATAAATATCAAATAGTATTAATTAGACACGGTTATTCTTTGGGTAATGCTTTAAAAACTCTTAGTGGTCAAAGTGATGTTCCTTTATTAGAGAAAGGAAGAAAAGAATTAGTTAATTATCGTAATACTTATAATTATATGGATACAGATATTTATTATAGTTCTGATTTAAGTAGATGTGTTTCAACCTTTGAAGCTCTTTTTGCTCCAGAAAAAAAACTTGATGGAACTTTTAAAGAATTAAGAGAAATTGATTTCTATGAAAGAGAAAATCAGAGATTTATAAGTAGAGAAAATATAATTGAATTATTTGATAAATGGATTGAAGATGATCCAAGTACAAGGGATGTCGAATCTTTTGATTCAATTAGAGAAAGAATGCTAAAAATGTTTTTTAAAACCGTTGTTGATTTAAAGACTACAAAAAAACAAACAGCAACTTTGTTTTCACATTCCTGTGCAATTAGATGTTTATTAATTGGACTTGGTATTTATGAGAAAAAAGATTATAGAAATATCAGCGTAAAAAATGGTCAGGGTTTTGTTATTAATCTTGAATATGATGATGATAATTTAAAAGTTAAAAACTGTTATAATCTTTTTGATTATATAAAAAAATAATTTAATATTGTTAATAATTTAAAATTTTGATATCTTATTAATTGATAAATCTGATGATGTAGAAATATTTCTTATTTTGAAGATTAAAATTCTTATTTAATAACTTCTGAAGTATTAGGAATACTCCAAAGCCCAAGAAGCATTATTTCTTTTTCCTTTGAGTTTTTCTATGTTTCATAAGTAGGAGGACTTATGGATACTAGATTAGCAATTATCGCTATTATTATTGAATCGCCTGATTCTGTTGGAAAAGTTAACCAAATTTTGCATGATTCTGCCACATACATTATAGGTAGAATGGGGATGCCTTATCCTAAGAAGAATGTATCTGTAATTACCATAGTAATTGATGCTCCACAAACAGTAATTAGTGGATTATCAGGTAAATTAGGTCAAATTGCTTCAGTAAGCATAAAAACTACATATTCAAAGGTATAAGTGATGGGAAATTTAAATTCAGCACCTAGAAGTGTAAGACTTCATATTGGTATTTTTGGTAAAACAAATAGTGGTAAATCAACTTTATTAAATGCATTAACTACTCATTCGACAGCAGTTGTTTCTCCTGTTAAAGGTACAACTACAGATCCTGTTTATAAATCTATTGAACTATACGGGTTAGGCCCTTGTGTATTGATTGATACAGCAGGCTTTGATGATAGTGGGGAATTAGGAGCTCTTAGAGTTAATAAAACTAAAGATGCTTTTAATAAAACAGATATTGGTATTTTACTCTTTGATGCTTTAGAAAATGATTTTTCCAAAGAATTTCAATGGGCTAATAAATTAAAAGAACATAATAAACCTTTTTTAGCAGTAATTAGTAAAACTGATTTAAATCCAAATACAGAATTAATTGAAGAGAAAATTAAAAAAGAATTAAATGTTAAGCCTGTAAAAGTAAATTCTTCTAAAGCCGATTTACAACATTTCATGCGTAAAGAATTAATAAAAATCAATACAAAAAAAGCTGTTAATAAAAGCTTAACAGGGCATTTAGTTAATGAAAAAGATTTAGTAATGCTTGTAATGCCTCAACAGATTAATGCTCCAGAAGGTCGACTTATTTTGCCACAAGTTCAAACTACTAGAGATTTATTAGATAATAAAGCAGTAGTTATTAGTATTACAGCAGATGAAATTGATGATGCGTTAAAAACGTTAAAAGAACCACCAAAATTAATTATTACAGATAGTCAGGTTTTTCCTTTGGTATATAAGAAAAAACCGAAAGAAAGTAAATTAACTTCCTTTTCAATATTAATGTCAGCTGTTAAAGGGGATGTAGAAAAGTTTGCAAAAGCGGCTCAAACTATAGATCAATTAAATGAAACTTCAAAAGTTTTAATAGCAGAAGCTTGTACTCATGCCCCATTAACTGAGGATATTGGAAGAATTCAGATTCCAAGATATCTAAGAGAAAAAGTAGGAGAGAATATTCAAATCGATTTTACAAGCGGTTCTGACTTTCCAAAAAATATTGAAGAATATTCCTTAGTTATTCATTGTGCTGGATGTATGTTTAATAGAACATATATGCTAAATAGGTTAAAAGAATGTGAAGAACATAATATTCCTATGACAAATTATGGTATCGCAATTGCAAAATTAACAAATATTTTGGATTACATAGATTATTAGAGTATTTTCCTTTAATAATTTATTTTATGAAACTAGTTAGAGTCTGCCATTTTGAATCCATATCTTTAATTAATGCGATTTGGGTTCTAGTCCTGTCTAAATTTTGGTTTTCTCTGCTAGTTGTATAATATATATCACCATTTATATAGTCAGTTAAGAATCTTACAGCCATAATTTGGGTTATGTTTCTTCCTGCTTCAATTAATAATTCTTTTTCTTTTTCAATAATAAAAGCTGAAGCTTTAGATAGATAGCCTTTAATTAATTCTCTTAAATAGTCTGTATTACAAGTCATTTTTGTATAATCTACTTCATCTTCAAGTGCAGTTGAGGTGGCAGTTCTGATCATATCGCCTACATCAAATAATATTGTTCCAGGCATAACTGTGTCTAAATCAATTACACATAATGCTTCATTTTCATCTTGTGAGAATAAAATATTATTAATTTTTGTGTCGTTATGAGTAACTTGTTTTTTTAGGATTCCTTTTTCATATAAATCCCAAATTAAAAGGCCTCTTTCTTTGTTTTTCATCAAGAAAGATATTTCTGGTTTTACTGATTTTACTCTATCAAAAGCATCCTTTTCTATTGCGGCTTCTAATTGTTTATATCTATTTCCCATATTATGAAAATCTTTTATTGTTTCAAAAAGTTCATTTCCATCTAAATCTGATAGTTGATTTTGAAAAATTCCAACAGCTTTACCTAAAAGATAAGCTTGTTTTTTATCATTAACCTTTTGGAAGGTTTTTACATTATCTATAAACTTGTATGTTCTCCAATAATTATTATTGCTATCTATATAAATTAAATTATTATCTCTAGTTTTTACTATTTCTAAGCATCTTTTATTAGCATCTTCAAGATTTTTAACTTTAGAGTGAATATGAGTTGTTACTTTATCAATATTACTCATTACTTCAAAGGGCTTGGTAAAGACAAAAGTGTTAATTCTTTGATGGGTATATTTTTCAATTTTACCATTATTATTAACTTTTGAAATGTATGTTGAATTTATATGGCCTTCTTTATTTGCTTTATATTCTATCAATGTGCCATCTATATTAAAATTCGAAAAGATTGAGTTAAAATTCATCTTTACCTCCATAATACAATTTATTATAGAAAAAGAAGTTTTTGCTGTATTGATTCAATTGTATATAAAATTTGCACAATTAGAATTTTTTGTTTAAATCTTCATTTGTTAAATTTAAAATAGACTTGGAATATTCACTAGGACTCATACCTACAATCTTCTTAAATTGTCTTGAGAAGTAGTGTATTGTCGAATAGCCTAAAACATCAGCAATTTGGGTGAAGTTGTCAGTTCCATTTCTTATAAGTCTTTTAGCTTCTTCTATCTTTAGTCTATAGAAGTATTCCATTACACTCCAACCAGTCTCGTCTTTAAATAATTTTTGAATTAAAGATCTACTCATAGAACAATAAGTACAAATATTATCTAGAGTAATGTTTGTGTGTATATTGCTCTCTAAATAATTAATAACTAGTTGTACTCTTCTAGTATTTTCTTTTTTATGTATAGAAATTTGAGTGCTAATTTCTTTATTGCCATTAACTATTAAATTGATTAAAAAACTTTCTAAAGCTAATTTAATCAAATTAAGAGAAGATTCTGGAGCATCTTTTTTCACTTTTAGTTCTTTGAAGTAGGGATCTCCAAGATTTGTTTCAAAAGCCTTTCTTGATTCAGTTATAATTGTTTGCAGATAAAAGGATAAGCTTTTGTCAATTTGTAGTATTTTGTTTTCAAAGTATTTCATACAAGAATCATTACAATCAAAAGAAACAACTAGTAAATTAGGAGAAATTTTCCCATTGCAAAAAACATCATGAAATTGATTTGGTTTATGAAATACTATATCACCTTGTTTTAATTGTGATACTTGTTTCCCACTAGTGATTCCAACTTCTCCTTTATCCACATATAAAAATTCCCAAAAGTCATGAGACTCTCCTTTGAAGATAAATGTACTTGGATATTCAAAATAATGAACTGTAATAATATTATCGATATCTAAAATTTTCTTTAATGGGGTTAATGCAAAACCACTTTTAACAATTTTCATAGTTATAATATAACTTAACTTTTAAAATAGTACTAGATAATTCTTTATTATTTAAGCATTTGTCAAAAGTTAGTAATTGGAGTAGCTGTTAGTTAAAAACCATTAGATATTTGTTATTTGTTACATAATTTGTTAACAAAAATATTTCTTTATTCTATAATAAATTATTAATAATTATTGTATAAATATTTTAAAATAAATAAAAAATTTCTGTTTTCAATTTATGGCTATTGTCATATCTTGCATATTGACAATCTATTTTGCAAGTGTTATATTATTTTTGTCTGGCAGTGGGTCGGTTGATTATATCCCGTTATTATACTTTTTAGTTTTTTTAATGCCCACTGTTTGTTTCAGCATTGTTTTCCCCCTCTTATGAGGTGATGACTGAGACACCCCTGTCGTTAAATCGACATCCCCTTCAAGAGTGCAAGCTTGATGGGGAATTTTTTTTTGCTAAGTTTTGCAAAAAAAAATTGTATTGTTTTAGACAATATATCGTGGTATCTTAATATAAGACCTTATTTAAAATATAGGATAATTTTAGGAGAAATAAGTGGATATTGTAATAATTGGAAATGGCCCAGCTGGAAATACTTTGGCTACAAAACTTGACTCTGAGGGCTATAGAATTGATGTTTATTCAAATGAAGAGGTAAGTTTTTATAGCAGAATAAGATTGCCTAGTTGCCTAGGCAACTTAGATAAATTGAATTCTTTATGTGCAAAAAATGAACCTTCATATATACATCATGAAGAGGTTGCTGCAATACATAGAGAAAGTAAAACTATAAAACTAACAAGTGGAGAAACAAAGCATTATGATAAACTTGTTTTAGCAACTGGGTCTTATCCAATAGATTTTTTTAAAGGCTCTTCTTTAAAAGGTATATATACTTTAAGAACATATGAAGATGCAGCTAAGATTACAAAGGACATAGAATCTCCAGTTTGTGTAATAGGCGGAGGTTTATTAGGATTAGAAATTTCTTTAGAAATTAATTCGCTTGGATATTATGTAACAGTTATCCAAGGGGATGCTTATGTCTTAAATAAACAATTAAATGAGGAAGCAGCAAAACTGGTTTCTGATAAATGTTTGGAAAGGGAAAATTATAATTTAATTTGTAGTCAATTTGTAAAAGAAGTTAAGGGTGAAAATAGAATAAAAGCTGTTAATCTCCAAGATGGAAGAGAGATTGCCTGTAATACTTTAATACTTGCTGCTGGAGTTAGACCTTCAATTTCTTTAGCTGCATCATGTAACTTAGAAATTAATAGAGCAATTATTGTTAATGAATTTTGTCAAACCAGTGATAAAGATATTTATGCCATTGGAGACTGTGCAGAATTTAATGGTAAATGTCCTGGATTATTACCAATAGCTTTATCAATGGCTAATGTTGTTTATAACCATATTTTAGGTAAAAAAGTGCCTTATACTGAACCTGTCCAAATGCCAACTCGCTTTCAAGCAGATGATTTACCTGTTGCAAGTTTTGGTATTTTAGAAGGAACTTGCTATAGCAAACAAGTTGAGGACAGATATGAAGCTTGGTATATAAAAGATAATAAAGTAATGGGTGTAATAATCGTTGGATCAAAATCCCATATACCACTAGCTAAAGCTTCTTTAAATAAAGAGATAGAAAATATAGATGTATTATTAGACTTCTAGTTTTTTTAATACATATAGGCGTGAACCATAATCACCTAAAACTCTTGTAACCTCATGTTCATATTTGGTTCCACCATATTCTTGATTAAGAATTAAGCCAGCTTTACTTAGTAACTCGCCATAAACTCTATGGTGAGTTATTTCTATATTAAGCTGTAAAATCTTAGAAATCTCATCTATAGCTTTACCTTTTAATAAATTTGTTGGTAAGAAGTGTTCAACTAAATCTCCAAAGGCTGATAATTCAAATTTTTGAGGTCTATTAAATAATTCATAATAAGCATTGTTATCAACAATAGGAATACAAAGTCTCTCTAGTGGTGGGTTAGGTATAGTTCTACATCTAAAGTCTAGGACTATAATTTCACTCTTATCATTATTCATTACTGCCCAAATAGCTCTTTCTTTATTATTTGTGAAAGTTTTAATTCTCGCTAAAGTTCCAAATTGAAGAGTTTTTCTATAGCGTTTATAGAAATTTATTTGTTCTTTTATTTGTTCTAATTGGTTTTTTGTAGCAGCATTTAAATTAATTTCATATCCTAAGTTGCCGATAGCTGCAACATTGAATCTGGTTTCTAAATTACTTACTTTTAAAGTTTGATGATTAGGGCTTGCACTAACATGATTAGTTATTGTACTAAGAGGGTAGCCAAAGCTAGTTCCTTCTTGGATAAATAGTCTTTCATAAGGGTCTGTACAATCACTTGTCCAGGTTTGTGGCATGAAAGCTAACATACCTAAATCATATCTATTTCCACCTGCTGAGCAAGATTCAAATAAGATTTTAGGGAATTTTCTTGTAAGTCTATCTAAGAGTTTATAGAGACCTAAATAATAGCGATGGTAAAATTCTCCCATGTGAGAGATCTCAGCATTAGAAGAATATAGATCACTAAAGACTCTATTAAAATCCCATTTTACATAATCTACTTCACCTAATAAGAAAATGTCTGATAAAACTTCTTCTAGATATAAAATTACATCATCTCTACTTAAGTCTAAGATAAATTGATTTCTACCGACACTAGGTTTTCTATCTGGAATCATAATTGCCCAATCAGGATGAGCATCAAATAAATTACTATTTCTACTAATCATTTCAGGTTCAACCCAAATTCCGAATAGCATTTTCATCTTATGTATTTTGGACGATAAGTCCCCAAGACCTTCACTTAGTTTAGCAGTATTTACTACCCAATCTCCTAAAGAGGAGGTATCATCATTTCTATTTCCAAACCAACCATCATCTAATACAAATAATTCAGCCCCAACTTCTTTTGCTGTTTTTGCAAGTTGTACTAATTTTGAGTTATCAAAATCAAAATAGAAGGCTTCCCAAGAGTTTGCTAAAATAGGTCTTTCTTTATTTTTCCAATACCCTCTAATAATATTATTATTAACAAAATAATGGAAGTTTCTACTTAAGGTGCTAAAGCCTTTATCACTATAGCTTAGAATAGCTTCTGGAGTTGCAAATCTTTCATTGGGATGAAGCACCCATTTAAATGTAGAATCATTAATACCACTTAAAATTCTTGTTTGATTATATGGGGTTACTTCAACAACTTCTTTATGATTTCCACTATAGATTAAATTGGTTGCATAACAAACACCATTTAATTCATCACAGTTTTTATCACATAAATATATTAGTGGGTTATGATATGCTCCAGAGGTACCAAGTTTTGAATCATTTATTACAATACCAGGATTTAATTCTCTTCTATTGATGTGTCTTTCTCTAGCCCAAGCTCCATCAAAAGTTATTAAATCAAAATCGGATGAATCAATATCTAGTTGAAGAGAATATAAACTTTCAATTGTGATGTTTCTTTTTTCGTAATTGAATAATTCAGCTTTACGAGTAATTACATCACAATAATCAAAAACACCATAAGTTAATATGAGTTTAATATCAAATTCTTTGTCTATTAGTGTAACTCTTAAAGTGTCACATTCTTCTCTATTTCCATAAGCTTCAGGTAAGTTTGAGAAGGTTTTAGGTTTTGCATTTGTAATCTCAAATTCTTGGAAAACAAAATCAAGAGTATTCATTCCACCGTTATAACTAATTCTAGCAAAAGGTTCTCTATAATCACCTTTTCCAGGAGTTGAAACTTCCTGTTTCATTAATCCTAAATTTAAGTTATTATCTTCTTGATATAGAGTAGAAGTGCCAGCACTTTGGAGATATTTTGTAGTTAATAATTTGGGATTAATACTACTTTCATTTAGATGTGAACCATAATATAAATGTTCAATATGTTCATTAAATTTGGCATAGAATAAATATGTAGTATTAGCTGTTGATAAATTGAATAACCCATTTTTTTCACTAATCATTGTAAAACTCCTCTTGTACTAATAGACATCTATATTATAATTATAGTAGAGATATTAAAAATGTTCTATGTTTTTTTAATATTTATAAGGAAATGGAATGGATATAAGAAGAGTTAGAATTAAAGATGATGAAAATGCAACTGTGTTAAGCAACGATTTAATTAGAGCTGTAATTCAAGACTATAATGGCAGATTAATTGAATTTAGTGCTATGAATATACATGGTGGATGGGTAAATTCAAATAAGCTGCACAGATTCCCTTTTTCAAAGGATACTGTAGATTATAATATTAAAAACAGAAACAATGATCCTCTTATCGATAAATTGTATGGTTATCAAGTTCAATTAGTTGAACCTGAAAAAAAACAAATTACTCAAGAAGAAGAAAAAGAAATTCTCTTAAAAAATATAGATAATTATGATGATTTATTAAGTAAAAGTAATACTTTAAATAAAGATGAGAATGATGAGTATATTAGAGCCATATTTGAAAAAGATAGGGTTAAATGGGTAGTACAAAGATACGGTAGTGATGAGACTACAGGTGGGGTTTGGGTATTATCTAAAAACGAAGATTTCAGTAATAAAACCTGGGCAACAAAAAGACTTGATGTAGTATTACCAAATCAACCAGTTGTTTATTCTGCATTGTATATAAAAAATATAAGTGATAAACCAATTAATCTTAATGTTGGTTTTGATAATACTATTAGCTCTCCATTTTTAGAATCAAATTGTTCCTTAAACTGTAGTGCAAAAATGTGGAACAAGTTCAATATTGAAGGGAATAACCAAATCATTGATAGATTAGCAAATCCTACAAAACCTTTTGCTCTCGATAAAGCTCCATTAAAAAGTGGTGGAAATTGTGATTTAAAAAATATTAATGGAATAATTGGAACAACAGATGTTTTGTATGCTAAAAATGATTTAGAGAATCCTTCTCATACTTGGTTTAGTGCAATTAATCCTAACTATCAATTAGTTTATTTATCTTTTGCTCCAGGAAAATCTGTAATGGAAGATATTGATATAGATTTAAATTATTCAACAATGGTTTTAGATTATGGGGGAAGGAATCAACCCCCTTGGGCATTATATCAAGGTGGTCCTAGTAATGAATTTTCAATTCATTTTGGGGCAAGTACTTCTTACTATGGAAAGGGTAATGGGGTAGAGCTTAAACCTAATGAAGTAAAAAGAGTATTATATGCTAGATGTTTAACCACTTATGATAATCAAAGAATGGGTAATAATTTTTCAACCTTTGAATCTTTTAATCATAATATTGTGTTAAAGAGAACAAAAAGTACTATAGTAATTCCATCTGATCCAAAATTTGAAATTATAAAAAAATTTGGTAAGAAATTGATACACTTCGATTAAAATATTTGAGGCTTTGATGATATTTGAGAAAATAAAAAATTTTACAATAATAGACACCGAGACTACTGGTTTAGGTTGTTATTCTAAATTGGTAGAATTTGCAGCTATAAAATTTAGAGATGGAAAACCCGTAGCATCTTTTGATACTTTAGTTAATCCAAGGATGGTTATGAGTGATCAAGTAATTAATATTCATGGAATTACTAATGAAATGGTTTTAAATGCTCCTTTAGTAGTAGAGGCAAGTAAAGATATATATGATTTTATTGAAGATGATATTTTAGTTGCACATAATGCTCCTTTTGATATGGATGTTTTAAATAGACGATTAACTTTCGGTATGAAAAATAGATATATTGATACTTTGCCTATTTTTAGAGAAACTTTAAATTTATATAGATATAATCTAAATTATATTAGAAAATATTTTCAAATAGACATTGAACAAACTCATAGAGCCTTAGATGATGTAAAAATGTTATATTCTTGTCTATCTAAGGTAGATAAACCCTATAATATAAACATTAAAACTGTTGATAAGCTTATTGGAAGTTGTAGAGCTTCACAAATAATTAAAACTGAGAATTTAGGAGATCAACTTGACTCTTGTCATTGTGTAATAACAGGGGTTATCCCAAATTTATCTAGAAGTGAAGTTTGGCAAATAATTGTTAATCATGGAGGAATGGTCGGGGAGTCTGTAATTAATAAAACCAGATATTTAATAAAAGGAGAACCTAATGGAGGCCAAGGCAAACTCCAAAAGGCTAAATTTAAAATTAAAAATGGTGATAATATTGAAATTATAGATTATCGAGATTTTTTTAAATTAATTGATACAGAAATTACTAAATAATTTCAATTTCTTCTAAGATTGTTAAATTCTCATTTCTGATTAAATTCCAATTTTTCTTTCCTATAGCTTTTGAAAAAGATCTATCATGAGTTACTGCAATTATAGCTCCATTAAAATTATTTAAGGCATCAATTAATGATTTAATTGATAATATATCTAAATAGTTTGTTGGTTCATCAAGTATTAATAGTGAAGCTTTCGATATTATAGCTAAGCCATAAAGTAATTTTTGAGCTTCGCCTGGGCTGATTAAATCACTATTCATTATAGAAGTCGGATTAGAACCTAGCCTAAAAACTATTGAAAATATTTCAGCTTGTTTTTCTTTATCTAAGTTCAATATTTTATTTTTAATATCTATTCTATCTTGTTGTGTAAATTCTTGAGGTAAATACCAAAATGATTTGTTTTTATTTTCTAAAAGATTATATAGATATTTTATGAAAGTAGTTTTTCCAGTTCCATTATTTCCAGTTAAAATAATTCTATCTTCAGGTTTAATTATTAGATTTGGATGCTGTAGGTTAAGAGTATTTTCAATAAGAGAAATAGTATCTTTTTCTAAATCTAAGATAAAATTACCTTTTTCTTTACTCCCTGATAAATCGACTCCAGTTTTTCTACTTTCAAAAACTATTAAATTGTTAAGTTTTTTAGTGTTTTTCTTTATCTCTGTATTAATGGATGAGAGTCTTTGTCCTGGCTTTTTATCCTTCGAAGAAAGTCTTGCCCCATCTATTTTACTTTTTGTTGAAAAGTCCTTAGCTGAAACATTTTTCTTAGATAATCTATTTTTTGAAGCTTGAATAGTTTGCATTTCATTATGTTTTATTTTCTTTAGATGTTCTATTCTTTTGATTTGTTCAGATTTTTGATCTTTTAGATAATGAATTGTTTTATCTCTTTGTTCTAATGCTATTGAGGGTTTACAGTCGTAAATCATTACTTGATTACCAATTTTTGTTGGTTCAATCATTATTGTTTTTGTACAAATGTTATCTAAGAAAGTTAAATCATGCGAAATTATAATTCCAATTCCTTTATAAGCTTTTAATTCATTAGATAATAAATCCATAGAATAAATATCAAGATGGTTTGCTGGTTCATCAATTAATAAAACCTCTGGTTTCCTAATAATAGCATCAGCTATCATACATCGTTTTTTTTCTCCTCCACTTAATTGATCCCATCTCCAAGTCCAATCATCTTTTATCTCTAATTTGCTTAAGATTTTGTTTGTCTCAGGTAAATTGATTAAATCAGGGGAATAGAAGAATTCAGGAATATCTAATAAGGTATCCTGTTGGCAAAGATAAGTAGATAATTTAGGCGATATTTCTCCTAAATCAGGTTCTATTTTGTTTGTTATTATATTTAGCAATGTAGTTTTTCCACAACCATTTGGTCCAATTAATGCAAACCAATCTTCTGATAAGGTTAAATTAACTGATGAAAAAATAGGGGTGATTGAACTTTGATATTTGAATGATAAATTAGATATATGTAAAAAGGACATATTAGTCTTCCGGTATATAAGTCTAGATTGAGGGAAGGACCTGATGAAAAATATATATAAAAACGGATAACCCCTCGTGGGCATATTAAACCTGTATTAATAATACTGATTTAAGCTTACTGTTTATCCCGTTTTATTATATTTTCACTTATTTATCTCCAATTTACTTTAATAAAAACATTTAATTTCAGATTAGTCAATATTTCAATAAAAAAGCTTCTATTATTTTAAATAGAAGCTTTATACATTAAAAGTAGAGGTGCCAATCGGATTCGAACCGATGCATCACGGTTTTGCAGACCGTTCCCTTACCGCTTGGGTATGGCACCAACGCAACGATTGAGAGATTAACAAATTTATGGGGGTTTTTCAAGTAGAAAAAACAAAAAACTTGTAAAAAGTAAATCATTTTATTTAAAAGTTGAAAATCATTGCTAAAAAGTAAGTTTATATTCATTTTATGTAGTATAATAATTATGAACATTATTGGTTTATAAGTTTATCTTTATGAACCTTTTTTTCTTGACAGCTAATGTAATTGAATGTATTATGGGGATAAACGAACAAAAACGTTCAAAGGATTAATAATGTTACCTGTTGAAAGACAAAGATATATTCAAGAATTGGCAATGAAAAAAAAGAGTGTAAGCGTTAGTGAACTTGCATCAGATTTAGATGTAAGTGAGTTAACGATTAGACGTGATTTGGATGGCCTTTGTTCTAGAGGAGTCTTAGAAAGAACTCATGGTGGAGCAACTCTTAGAAGAAACTTAAATATTGAACCAGATTATCTTCAAAAAGCATCTGAATGTTCAAAAGAGAAACAAGCAGTTGGCAAACTGGCAGCATCTTTACTCGATGAAGGTGATACTGTTTATATTAACAGTGGTTCTACTACTTTAGAAGTAATTAAATCTATTTTAGAAAGAAATATAGATATAACAATTGTTACTAATAATATTGATGCTATGTGGCTTTGTAAAAGTGATGGTAATGTCAAGATAATATTCGTCGGTGGATATTATAGACCTAAATCACATTCTGTTTCAGGGCGCTTAGCTTTTAATTTAATTGATCAAATTTATGCAAATAAAGCAATTATTGGTGTTGATGGATTCTCTCCAATAGCTGGATTAACTACTCCAGTATTAGAAGAGGCTGATACCACTAGAGCTATGATTAATCATAGTGTAGGCTCCAAAATTGTTGTAGCAACTGAAAATAAAATTGGAGTTGTTTCAAACTTTAAGACAGTTCCAATAGAAAGGGTTGATGTTTTAGTAACAGATGAAAATGGTGGAAACTTATTAAAAAACACAGAAATAAGTAAACATATACAAGTATTAATAGCAAAATCATAATAGGAGGACAGCTATGAAATTTGAAGAAAATTATGCAGACAATTATAAAGATTGTGCATGGATTCCTTTTGAAGATTTAGAAAAATTTATGAGAGAAGCCTTAGTTAATGCAGGCATTCCTAAAGCTGATGCAAAAACAATTGGTGAAGTATTAATTGAATCAGACAAAAGGGGTATAGATAGTCATGGTATTGGAAGATTAAAACCAATTTATATTGATAGAATTGATAAAGGAATTATGAATCCTATTACTGAAATTGAAGTTTTGAAAGATGAAAAAGCTACCGCAGTATTAGATGGTCACAATGGCTTAGGTCATGTAGTATCTAAAAAAGCTATGTCTATGGCAATTGAAAAAGCTAAAGAATATGGTGTTGGTATTGTTGCTGTAAGAAATTCAACTCACTATGGTATTGCTGGTTATTATGCACTAATGGCTACAAAAGAAAATATGATTGGTGTTACAGGAACTAATGCTAGACCTTCAATTGCACCAACTAATGGTGTTGAAAATATGATGGGAACTAACCCATTAACTTTTGGTCTTCCAACCGATGAAGATTTCCCTTTTGTTTTAGACTGTGCAACTAGTGTATCACAACGTGGTAAAATTGAAGTTTATGGTAGAGCTGGTAAAGACCTTCCTGCTGGTTGGGTTATTGGTCGTGATGGTAAAACTAGAACTGATACAAAACAAGTATTATATGATTTAACAACTGGTAATGCAGCATTAACTCCATTAGGAGGAATTGGTGAATTAACAGGTGGTTATAAAGGTTATGGCTATGCTGCTGTTGTAGAAATTTTATCAGCTGCATTACAAGATGGAGCTTTCATGAAAGCTTTAAATGGTTTTGATAAAGATCATAATCCAATTCCATATCCACTAGGACATTTCTTTATTGCAATCAATCCTGAATTCTTCATGGGGGCTAATGTATTTAAAGCTATTTCAGGAACAATTTGTAGACAATTAAGAAATAGTGAAAAAGCACCAGGTGAAGATCAAATCTTTACTCCAGGTGAAAAAGAATATATTGCTTATAATTATAGAAAAGAACACGGTTGTCCTGTTCCTCCATCACTACAAAAGGTCATGATTGAATTAAGAGATAGATGGAATATGGATTACAAATGGGATTTTGAGTAAAAGAATATATAAAAAATAAGGATAATAAAAAAAATGGCAACTTTAAAAGAAAGAGCTTTGGCTTATCACATTCAAGACAATGTGCCCGGTAAGGTTAGTGTTGTTCCAACAAAACCTTGTAAAACTTCTGATGATTTAGGTTTAGCATATACTCCTGGTGTAGCTCAACCTGTATTAGCAATTGAAGAAAATCCAGAAGATGCATACAAGTATACTGCTAAAGGTAATCTAGTAGCTGTTATCTCTAATGGTACTGCTATATTAGGTTTAGGAGATAGAGGTCCATTAGCAAGTAAACCTGTTATGGAAGGTAAGGGTGTTCTTTTCAAAAGATTTGCTGATATTGATGTTTTTGATATTGAAGTAGATGAAAAAGATCCTAAAAAATTGATTGAAATTGTTAAAAAAATAAGCCCAACATTTGGCGGGGTTAACCTTGAAGATATTAAAGGCCCAGAATGTTTTGAAATTGAACAAGAATTAATCAAACAATGTGATATTCCAATTTTCCATGATGACCAACATGGTACTGCAATTATTGCAACAGCAGGTTTAATGAATGCAACAGAAATTGTTAACAAAAACTTAGCTGATATTAAAGTTGTTGTAAATGGTGCTGGTGCTGCTGGTATTTCTTGTGCAAGAATGTTTATTGCTGCTGGGGTAAAGAAAGAAAATTTAATTATGTGCGATAGTAAGGGTGTTATATTTGAAGGTCGTACAGAAAGAATGACTAAAGAAAAAACTGAATTTGCAGTAAAGACAGATTGTAGAACTTTAGCAGATGCCCTAAAGGGTGCTGATGTATTAATGGGTTTATCTGTTGCTGATTGTGTTAGTGTTGATATGTTAAACTCAATGGCAAAAGATCCTATTGTATTTGCAATGAGTAATCCAAATCCAGAAATTGATTATCATTTAGCTATTGAAACACGTAGTGATTTAATCATGGCAACTGGAAGAAGTGACTATCCAAACCAAATTAATAATGTTTTAGGATTCCCTTTCATTTTCCGTGGTGCTTTAGATGTTAGAGCAACAAAGATTACTGAATCAATGAAAATGGCTGCAGCAAAAGCTTTAGCTAAATTAGCAAAAGAACCTATTGTAAAAGAAGTAGAAGCTGCTTATGGAAGAAGCTTTAGCTTTGGTCGTGATTATATTGTTCCAAAACCATTCGATCCAAGAGTAATTGAATATGAAGCAGTTGCTGTTGCAAAGGCTGCATGTGAAGAAGGTGTTGCTCAACATCCTATTAAGGATTGGGAAGCTTACCGTCAATCATTAGTTGAAAGAATGAAAAAATATTGGGATTAATAAATATTTAATCTAAAAGTAATTATCTCCAAGAGAAGAACTCTTGGAGATTTTTGTATTTCTTGTGAATTTCATATTTGAATGTTTCTTTTTTTTGATTTTGATATTATTATTTATCACAAGGAGAAAGCTATATGAATAATTATGATAATGATTCTCATCCATATGATGAAGATGATTGTATACAAAAGAAAACTAGCGATGATGCTTCTTCAGTTGTATTGATCTTAGGTATTATTTCTATTGTAAGCATCTTTTCTTGGTTTTTTTCATTTGTAGGTGTAATTTTAGCAATAATTGCATTAGTTAAAGGAACAAGAATTAGACATAATTCAAGTGCAGCTATGGCAGGATGGGTACTCTCAATAATCTCTCTCTCTATTTTTGCTCTTGGCATAATTTTGTTTATAGGTTTTATGTTACCACCTTTTTGGTGTTTCCTTTAAGATAAATATTTAAAAAAATTAATCCTCGTTTTTAATAAATGAGGATTTTTTTATGATTAATTTTTATCATAAAATATATTTATGATAAAAAATTGACATATTTAATAATTATGATATAATTTAGTCATGATAAGGAAGACTGAATGAAAAATAAAATAGCTATAATAGCAGATATAATAGATTCAAAGAAAATAAATAGTGATAAGAGAAAGCCTGTTCAAAATAAAATTAATTCTATCTTAGCTGATATAAACATAAAATATAAAAATGATATTGAATCAAAATTTGTTATAACTCTTGGAGATGAATTTCAAGGTGTTTTAAATTCTTCAAAAAATTTATTTAAAATTCTAGATACTATTCAATTTAATTTAGATTTAATTAATTTAAGATTTGGAATTGGTATTGGGGAAATTTATACAGATATAAATCCATATGCAGCGATAGGAGCTGATGGCCCTGCATATCATAAAGCTAGGATTTGTATTAATGAATTAAAGAAATTAAAAAAGAAAGAACAAAATATTTTAATAGAAGGGGATAATAAAAAATTAACAAATTTATTTAATTTGCAACTATTTTGGATCAGTAATTGTTTCTTAAATTGGAGCAGTTTGCAAAAAGAGGTTGTAAAAATTAAATTCTTTAATGATTCAATTACTCAAAGTACCATTGCTTCAAAATTAAAAATAGATCAATCTCTTGTTAGTAGGACTATAAAAGCTGCAAAATATGATAAGTATATAGCAAGTGAGAAAGCAATTATTGATTTAATTAATATGGAGTATAATTTATGATAAATAATAGTTTTTTAATTGTTTTGTTGTTATGTCATTTTATAGCAGATTTTTATTTTCAATCTCAGAAAATGGCTTTATCTAAAGATGAAAATATTAAAAGTTTGTTTATTCATTGTATAATTTATTTATTAACTTTTTCTTCATTGTTTATTATATATAGAAATTCTTGGAATTTAATTTTTTGTGTATCACTGATTGGTATTTCTCATTTTGTTGTCGATTTTATAAAGTTTATTATTAACTTAGATACAAAGTTATCAAAAAACTTTGTTTTTTCATTAGATCAATTAATTCATATATTAATGATATTAGGTATATTTTACTATTTTGATAAAGGTCTATCTTTTGTAAGTCGTTTTGATTTGAATTCTTATTTAAATATTTTGAAATTAACTATAGCTCTATTAATAATTCTGAAACCTACAAATATTTTTATTAAAAGCTTTTTTGAGGAAAGTGATACTGAAGTTAAAGAAAAGAGATTAGGAAGAATTATAGGTAATTTAGAGAGACTTTTAATTACTGTTTTATTATTAGCTAATCAATTTGTAGTTGTAGGGTATGTATTTGCTGCAAAATCAATTGCCAGATGGAAAAATTTTGAAGAAAGAGATTTTGCAGAATATTATTTAATAGGAACTCTATTAAGTGTTTTAGTATCAATAGTTATATATTTCTTATTTTTATATAATAGCAATATATTAAATATGGGGTAATAAATACCCCATATATTTTATAATAATTCTTCTTTAATTTTTTCTTTAACTTGAACTAATGTTTGATCATATTGTTCATCTAATTTCTTTAAATTATCATCAAGTAATTTCATAAATTCTTGGTCATTTTCTGGAGCATAAGTAAAATCTGGACCATATTGTTGTTGTAATTGGGCTTCTTTTTGTTTTAAAACAGGAGCAAATTGTTCTTTCATTTGATTAACTAATTCTGTTTGATGATTTAAGTATTGATCAAAGAATGATCTAATTTGGTTAATAAGATCTATTAGTTCAGAAGGATCTTTTTTTAGTATTTCAATTATATCAACTAGTTTGTCTAAAGTTGTATTAAAAGTATTATCAACAGGTAAAGCTAAATTTAATAAAAGGTTATTAACAATACCTTCATTTACTAATTCTTTGTTTTCAGCTTTTTCATATTCTTTTTTGAATTTTTCAATTGTGAAATCAATATCGTTGATGTATAAGCCACAAATTCTTCTTCCTAGTTTAACTGCTTTATCTCTGTTTATTTTTTCTAAATCTACATTTAAATTTTCTGTTTTTTCTAATGCTATTTCCCAAGCAGATTTTATTCTAGCCATAATTACTTCCTCAATTTAATTAATTTTAAAAAAAATTCTTTATAAAGATAAGATAATATCAAACAAACTAATTAACAAGTACCTAAAAGATATGTTAAATTTTAGCTATGACAAATTCGGTTGGTTTAATTTATGGTTTTGATATTTTTGGAACTATAATATTTGCTCTAACAGGGGCATTAAAAGGTGTAGAAAAAGATTTAGATTTCTTAGGGGTTATAGTTTTTGCAACAACAGTAGGTTGTGGTGGAGGCATGATTCGTGATTCCTTAATTGGGGCAACGCCAGTAGCCGTTTTAACTAATTATGTTTATTTGGTTGTTTGTATTGCTGTAGGTATTGTTGTCTTTTTTATTGGCTCATTTATACATTCAGAGAGAAAAATTATTAAATATTCTGATGCTATTGGGCTTGGAGTCTTTACTGCTATTGGTTGTGCTAAAGGTGCTCTATATGATTGTTCAGCAATTGGACAAGTACTCTGTGGTGTTGTAAGTGCAACAGGTGGTGGCGTAATTAGAGATTTAATGAGTAAAAATATTCCAACAATATTAACTAATGATTTTTATGCAACAGCTTCTTTATTAGGAGGATTATTGTATTTATTATTAGAGAAATCTAATTTGTCTCTAGTTTACATATTCTTATTTTCTTCTTTATTCGTATTTGTAATAAGAATAATAGCAATTCAATTTTCTATTGAATTGCCAAAGAGCGGTAGTGTTTGGAAAAAGAGGGTAAAATGATTCAAGTAATAAAAGAATATTATAATGATACATATAAAAAAGAAATTTCAGCTAAAATTGTTGATATTGTTGATAACAAAGTTTATTTAGATAAAACAATTTTTTATCCAGAAGGTGGTGGTCAACCAGGAGATAAAGGATACATAAATGACATTGAGGTTTTTGATACTCAAAAGGATGGAGATCAAATTTCTCATTATGTAAAAGATTCTTCATCTCTTTCTATCGGTATGGATATTATATTAAAATTGGACTGGGAATATAGATACAATTATATGAAAATGCATAGTGCTCAGCATTTATTAAGTGGGCTATTATATTCAGTTTTTAATGTTGGAACTGTATCAGTTCATCAAGGTGTTGAAAATTTAACAATTGAAATTGATAAAGCTGATTTTAGTATTGAAAATTGTTATGAGTTAGAAGATATAGCAAACAAAAAAATCTTAGAAGCACATGAAATTTCATATTTAGAGATGGATAAAACCGCTGCTGAAAATTTAAATATGAGACGAAGTATTAAAGTAGATTCTGATGTTAGAATAGTCAAAATTGAAGATATTGATTTAATTGCCTGTGGTGGCCTTCATGTAAAAAACACAAAAGAAATAGAGAAAATAATGTATATAGGTTTTGAAAAAATTAGAAAACATTATAGATTATTATTTAGAGTTTCAAATGAAGTAACTAAGATTTGTAGAGAATATGATAATGTAATTAAAACGTTATGCACTTTGCACAGTGCAACTCTTGATACTTTAGTTGAATGTGATAAGTCGCTTTTAAATAAGAAACTTGAATTAGAAAAAGAAGTAAGGCTATTAAAAAAAGAAAATACTGATTTGATTATTTCAAATCTATTAAATACTGATGAAAATATTATTACAAAGAATATTAGTGAATATAATATAGATTTTAAGGATATTGATGTAACCTTTGATAAGGCTCTTTTCTTTTACAAGATAGATTCTTCTTTACTAAGATGGTTCATTTATTTAGGCCCAAGTTATGAAAAATATAATATAAATGATATTAGGAAAAATGTTTTATGTTATATTAACGGTAAGGGCGGAGGTAAGGCTCCATATTTCCAAGGTAAAGGCGAATTAAATAATATTGATAAATGTGAAAAGGCTTTTTTAGGTTATTTTAATGGAAAATAATGAAGATGAAAAAAAACATTCTTTTTTAAAAGAGGATGGTAGTATTGCTTGGAAGAAATTGTTTTTTAGAACAATTTTAGCCTTATTGGTTATTTTTATTTTGTTCTCAATTTACAGTCAAATAATGAAATCAAATGTTCAAGCAAATAATGTAGCTCAAAACTTATATAATGATTTAGGACACTTTGGTGTCTCTTTGTTTGTATATCTCTGTGACACTTTTATTGTGCCTTTAACTCCAGATATTATGTTCCCTTTAGTATCAGGTGATTGGAGTGCTTTACAGATTACATTCTTTATGGGAGCAGCGTCTTTTTTGGGCGGAATTACAGCATATTGGCTTGGTCATTTAATATCTTTAATCAAGGTAGTTAATAGAATTGCTAATAAAATTATGGGAACACACAAAATGTTTATACATAAAAAAGGAGCCTGGGGCGTTGCATTAGCAGGCCTGACTCCTATTCCATATTCAACAATCTGTTGGACTGCTGGAATATTAAAAGTTGAATTTAAAGATGTTGCTCTTGCTTGTTTAGTTAGATTTCCTAGAATGTTAATCTACTATTATCTATTTAAAGCAGGTGTTGAACTAATTCAATTCTTATAATATTTGTGATGCTTCTTCTATGATCATTTCAGTTCTTATAGGAGCATCGCCAACATATTCATCAGCATTTAACAATTCAATTGCTTTTTCTTTGCTAACATACTTTAAGATGATTTTATCATTTACTAAATCTTCTTTAAGAGTGTTTTCTTTTCCTTCTTGAACTTCTTTCCAAGCTCTAAGACTGTGTTCACGAATTAATTCATGCATTTCTTGACGGTTTGCACCATTTCTACCTAATTCCATAAGAAGTCTTTCACTTGCAGCAAAGATACCATAAGTCTTCATATTTCTCTTTATTGCTGTTGTGTGAACATTCATATTTTTTACAACTTTAATTGCTGTAATTAAGATTTCATCACTAGCCATAAAGGTATTAGGTAATACAACTCTTCTATTAGCACTATCATCTAAGGTTCTTTCTAAGAGAGTTTGGGCACTATTTTGCCAAAGAGTATTAGGTTGAGAACTTACAAACCTGCATAGGCTATCAATTTTTTCACTATTAATTGGATTTCTTTTAAATGGCATAGCAGAAGAACCAACTTGATTTTTGCCAAAAGGTTCTGACCATTCACCAATAGGTGGAGATTGTAAGATTCTAAAATCAATAAAGAATTTATAAAGAGTACAAGCTAAAGAAGATAGGGCATTAGCAACACGTAAATCTTGTTTTCTAGTATAAACTTGAGTTGCCGCACTAAATGCTTTTAAATCAAGCTTTTTCATTACAATATCTTCCATATCTTTTGCACTTAATTTTGTATTCTTTAATAATTCAGTATAACTTGCTGCTGTTCCAACAGCGCCTTTCATACCTTTGCCTTTAATATTATTTCTTACTAATTCTAAGTCTTTAATATCTTCAATTAAATCTTGTGCTGTTTGTGCAATTCTGTATCCAACAGTAGTAGGTTCTGCAGGTTGAATATGAGTAAAAGCCATACAAGGTAAATCTTTGAATTCTTTCATTTTGTCTAAAAAATAAGCTAATAGTTCTTTAGATTTACTAATTATAATATCTAGTGCTTCTTTTAATCTAATAGCATCCATATTGTCTAGAATATCCATGCTAGTAGCTCCTAAGTGAATAATAGCACCTGCATTAGGACATTGTTCAGCATAGGTTTTTATTTCAGCCATTAAGTCATGATGAATAATATTTTCAATCTCTGTAGCTCTTTCAACATCAATATCAGTTTTATGAGCTAGTAATTCTTCTAGTTGTTTTTGAGTTACAAGGCCTGCTTCCATTTGAGCAGTAGCTAGTGCAATCCAAATCTTTCTAAGAAGAATTCTTTTGTGTTTTTCACTATAAATTTCTCTCATTTGAGAACTTGAATATCTCCAAGTGAAAGGGGAAATATATGTATCATGAGTGAAGGTTGTCATAAAATAACTCCATAATTTTTAATATTGTTAAATATTAATTTAAAAAATAAAAAGGGTTAAGCAATATTGCCTAACCCATTAAATGATTTATTATAAAATAATGATTTGATCTCTTTCTGGGCCAACTGAAACAAATTTAATTGGTGCACCAACGAGTTTACCAAGTTCAGTACAATAGTCCTGAGCTTCTTTTGGTAAATCTTCCCATTTTCTAGCATTTGAAGTATCACATTTCCAACCTTTAAATTCTTTATAAATTGGTTTTGCAATTTCTTGTAAAGCGGTTTCTGGTAAGTAGTTGATCACTTCTCCATTTACTTCATAAGCTGTACAAACTTTGATTGTATCAAAATTGTCTAAGATATCAAGTTTAGTAATTGCGATACCTGTGAAACCATTAATCCAACAAGAATAATCAGCAGCTACAGCATCAAACCAACCACAACGACGAGGTCTACCAGTTGTAGCACCATATTCGTGTCCGATGTCTCTTAATTTTTCACCATCAGCATCGAATAATTCAGTCATGAAAGGTCCGCCACCAACTGAAGTTGAATAAGCTTTTACAACACCGATTACTTCACTAATTCTAGTAGGAGCAATACCAGCACCACTACATGTACCACCAGCTGTTGGATTGCTACTTGTTGTATAAGGATAAATACCCCAGTCAAGGTCTCTCATTATACCTAATTGACCTTCTAATAAAATATTTTTATTTGATTGATATGCATCACGGATAACTGGAACAGAATCAATAATCTTATCTCCAAATAAATCTCTCCATTTTGCACATACTTCAAGCATTTCTTCAATAGTTACTTGTGGTAAACCAAAGTAAGCTAATTCTCTGTTTTTTCTTGGTAATAGCATATTTAATCTTTTTGTTAATCTTTCTACATCTAGAATATCAACTGCTCTAATACCACTTCTTGCTGCTTTATCACTATAAGTAGGTCCAATACCTTTTTTAGTGGTTCCAATTTTCCAGTTTTTGCTTTTACTTGCTTCCTCAGCACCATCTAAAGCACAGTGGAAAGGCATAATTAAATGAGCTCTTTTATCGATGAATAAGTTATTACCATCAACACCAGCACTTCTAATAGAATCGAGTTCAATTTTCATTGTATCGAAATTTACTACTGTTCCAGCACCTACAATATTTGTGGTTTCTGGATTAAAGATACCGGAAGGGATAATGTGAAGTGCAAATTTACCCTTGTCATTTATAACTGTATGACCTGCATTATCTCCACCTTGAAATCGGATACATAAATCAGCTTTTGTTGCTAAATAATCAACAATACGACCTTTTCCTTCATCTCCCCATTGGGCTCCTACAATAGCACTAATACTCATTATTTTACTCCTTAGGCTCTTTTGCTAACATAGCCTTTTCTTTTTCAGTATGGTCTTCAATATCCACAGCATCCCAAGGATATTTAATCCATAAATCGTCAATCTCTAGGGCAGGATAATATCTCTTTATCTCAGCAGGGAAATCAACATCTTTTTTCTTTAATTTGTTGTGAAGAACTAAGACAGCTATTTCTTCAGGATTATATTTAAGTAATTCTCTTACACAATAACCTAATGTTGCTCTGGTATCATCAACTTCATCAATTAATAATACTTTTTTGCCTTTTAATTGTTCTTGTACTTCATCAATCCATTGTATTTTAGTTGGATGAGTTTTGTGTTTATTATCCACACCATAATACGAAATGCCAACAGCATAAATAGGACGGTTGATAAAAGTTTTAATAATTCTTGCAGGAATGAATCCTCCAGACCCGATTGCCACAATTACATCAGGATCAAAATCGCTATTAATAATTTTATAGGCTAGATCTTTGATTAGATTGTGCACTGTGTTGTAACTAACATAAAATTTTTCGTTGTTCATAAAGAAGTTTCCAATTTTATTTATATATTTTAAATTAAGTAATTTAATTTATTCTTGTGGATACATTTCTGCAATATAAGGTAATGTTCTATATTGTTCATTATAATCTAGGCCATAACCTACAACCCAAACATCAGGGATTTCAAAGCCCATATAATCAATTTCTACAGGGACGGTATGTCTATCTGGTTTATCTAATAAAACTAGAGTTTTAACACTCAAAGGTTTTCTAGATTTAAAATTTCTAATTAAATAATCTAAAGTGTAGCCTGAGTCTAAGATATCCTCAATAATTAAAACATGTTTGTTTTCCATGTTTTCTCTTGTGTCCATTAAAAGGCGTACATTACCACTAGTTCTATCTCCTGTATAAGAAGATAACGCAATAAAATCAACAACATGAGGAACTGTCAATTTTCTACATAAGTCTGCGGTCAAAATAAAAGAGCCCTTCAATACCCCAACGAGTATAAGGTGCCCTTCAATATTAGCATATGCCTCATTAATCTGATGTGCTAATTCATCAACTCTGCGTGAGATAGAGTCTGCATCAATTAATACTCTAGCTAAATCTTTAGTTAAAGCAGGTATAGCGAGTGAAGATCCCATAATCCCTCCAAAATAAATTATATTTATTTGTACATGAAAAAAGGATAATAGTCAATTAAACTAAAGTCTTAGGAAAATATTAATTTTACATTCTCTTAATAATTTATGAAAAAATTAAATATATATTAAAATCAATTTGAACTGGTTTGTCTTTTTTAGACAAACTTAATTTTATTTAATCAAGTATACCACATTATCCATAAGTTAAAGTTGTATTATGCAACTTTAACTTTGTTTTTCCCAGGGATTATGTAATTACCTTTTCTTAAATACTTATTGTATTGATTAGGTGTCATTTTACAAATATCCCATTGATATCTTTCATTATTGTAATAATTTATATATTCATTAATACAATATTTTAATTCTTTAAATCTATTACATTCTGTAATTGTTATCTCATCTTTCATGTGTCCAAAAAAACTTTCTTGAGGAGCATTATCCCAGCAATTTCCTCGTCTACTCATAGAACGAGTAATATTATATTTCTTTAATCTTCTTCTATACTCTATTGCAGAATAATGTACTCCTTGATCACTTGTGATAATAACATGTTTACTTAATTGACTACCATGTTTCTCTATTAATTGATCAACAGTTTTTAACACAAACTCTTCTCTTAGATTATCTGATAATACAAATGATAATACTTGTTTTGTACAAGCATCTCTTATCACTGATAAATAAGCTTTTTTATTTCTATTAACGCCATAATACATATAAGTAATATCTGTTGTTAATAATTCACCAGGTCTATAATTTTCCCATTTTCTTTGAACTCTATTTCTAGCATAAGTACTTGTTTGAGTTGCTTTACGCATTTTTTTATATGGATTAGCTTTTCTAATTGGACAAAATAACCCATATTTTCTCATTAATCTTCTTATCTTCTCTAAGCTCATTTTATTAGAAGTCTTTCTTAGTGCCATATAGATTTGTCTAGACCCTTTCTTGAATTTTCTATGTTTATATACATTTAATATTATATCAAAATTAGCTCTATCTTTTATCTCTCTTTCCTTACGCTTATCTTTTGAGTTAAGCCAATAATAATAACCAGATCTTGATATTGCTGCTATTGAACATAGCTCTTCAATAGTTAACAAATTATCTGAGTCTAGTAATTGAGCTTTTATTATTTTCTTTTTTTCTTCCTTTTCTGCTGTTGTGATAGTGAATATTTTTCCTCTATCGCTATGTTTTTTTTTAGGAATTCTAACTTTTGGTTTAAAATTTTAATCTCTAATTCCTGAGCTTTTAACTTTTCTTCAATAGATATTGGTTCTTTAGTTCTAGTTCTAGTATTATTAACTCTTTGGTCTTCAAATCCATTTGCTCTTATAGCTTGTCTTTTAATATTATTAGTTAATCCATAAATTCTTTCACGATTAATAATATCTAAATCAAAGCCTAAATCAAGAAATATTTTTTCAGGTGATTGGCCACCTTGATATCTTCTCCAAAATTCTTTTTTGAATTCTAAAGTATATTTTATTGATTTTTCACTAACTTTTTCAATATACTCATTCTCTCTTAGTTTTGCAATTTCTTCTTCACTAAAGTACCGTTTACCCATCTAAAGCTCCATTATGATTAGTATATCATAACTAATCTTTTCTAAATATATGATTTAATGTGGTTCTTTGATGTGATTAAGTTTTATTAAATTGTCCAAACTTTCCGTGCCGGTTTAAATTATATTCTTAGTAAAATATAAAAAAGATTTTATGTATACTTTATTTATATTCTTTTTAGATTTTGATAGAATACTTATATAAATAAAGAGGATATTGTTTTTATAATATTTTTATTAGGAGGGTTTTATGAAAGCATTTAAAGCATATGATATTAGAGGTGTCTTTGGTAGTGAATTAACTGAAGAATTAGCATATAAAGTTGGGTACTTTTTACCTAGATTACTTGATGCCAAAACAATTTTAGTTGGGCGTGATATGAGAGTTTCTTCTCCAGTCATTTATGAAAATCTAACTAAAGGAATTCTAGATGCAAATTGTGATGTACTTGATATCTCATTAGCTTCAACTCCAATGGTTTATTTTGCAACAGTTTATTATAAAGTTGATGGTTCTGTACAAATTACAGCCTCTCATAATCCAGGTAAATATAATGGTTTAAAAATCAGTAGAAAAATGGCAATTCCAGTCGGCGGAGAAACTGGTCTAAAACTATTAGAAGAAATGTGTGAAAAAGAGGGAGTAGTAATATCAGATAAAAAGGGTAGCCTTAAAAAAGTGGATGCTAAAACGCCTTATCTTGAATTTTTAAATAAATATAAAGAAGATTATTCAAAGCTTAAAATTGCAGTTGATTGTTCAAATGGTATGTCTAGCTTATTAGTAAAAGAAATTTTAGGTGATGATGTTATTTATATAAATGATGTATTAGATGGAACTTTCCCAAATCATGAACCAAATCCATTAGATCCAAATAACTGTAAGCAATTACAAGATACTGTTGTTAATAATGGTTGTGATTTAGGTATAATATTTGATGGTGATGCTGATAGAGTTATGTTTATTGATGAAAAAGGTGGATATATTCCAGCTGACCATCTAATGGGACTTTTAGGTGAAAAAATGCTTGAAATGGAAGGGGAAAGAATTGCTGTTGTTGATATTAGAACTAGTAAATCTACTACTGAACATTTAGAGAAATTAGGCTATAAAGTAATTATGTGGAAAGTAGGGCATGTTCATGCTAAAGCAAAACTAAGAGAAACTGGTGCAGTATTTGGTGGAGAATTAGCTGGTCACTATTATTTTAGAGAATTTAACAATTGTGATAGTGGTCTTTTTGCTATGATTATGATGCTAAACTTAATTAGCAAAAAACATAAAAGTGGAAAAACCCTTTCTTCCTTAATTTCTGATATTGTAAGGTATGTTTCTAGCGGAGAAATTAATTTTAAAGTTGAAAATAAAGATGAAGTTATTGATATTTTAAAAAATACCTATGCTCCAAAAGCTGATAAAGTTCTTGATACTGACGGTTATAGAATTGAATTTAAATCCTGGTGGTTTGGTATTAGAAAAAGTAATACAGAACCTTATTTAAGATTGGTTGCTGAAGCTAGTTCTCAAAAAGAATTAGATGAAAAAGTTGCACAAATAACAGAAATTATTAAAGCAAATTCTAAGTAGTAGAATTAATAAGAGGCTTATTTTGAATGATATTAAAACTTTAGTAGATACTTTATTTTCAAGAGATTGTAATTTTGCATATAGTGCTTTAAATAAATTAATTACTGAAGTTCAAACTTCTAATAAAGCATATGAATTTTTTGATTTATTTAGCTCAATGCTAGACAGTGATAAGTCATATATTAGAAGTAGAGGCTTAATTATAATAGCTGAAAATGCAAGATGGGATGAAGATAATAAAATTGATAAAATCATTGATAAATATCTTAGTCATATTTTAGATGAAAAACCAACTACTTCTAGAACTTGTATAAAGAATCTTTCTTTAATCATCCAATATAAGCCAGAATTAAAACCAATTATAAAAAAGGCTTTATTAGAATCAGATATTTCTAAATACAAAGAAAGTATGAAGGGTTTACTTCAAAAAGATATTGATACGGTTTTAAAGCAACTATAGATAAATAGTTAAATATTTTTATAGATTCTTTTAATTATTGTAACTATTTAAATATAGTATTGTCTTATAAAATTAGAACTGTACTTGTAACTCGTATTTTGTTAACAAAAGGTAAACTAGAGGTTTTCTAGTTTACAATGTTAACGAAATGAAATATTATTATACTATCTTTAGACCTGAGTCGTCTGAAAAACTTCTCATTATTAAACTGTGTATACGGTTTAAATAAAGATTATAAACTATACATTTATAATCATTAAGGGGAAATTATGCAGCTATCCAAACAAAAAGCTTTGAAAGCATTAGAAATAATGCTAAATTCTCGTTACTTTGAACAACACATCTCAAATTTATTTCAAAAGAAAATAATGCATGGCACAACCCATTTAAATATAGGTCAAGAAGCTTGTCAGGCAGGTTTAGCCTTAAATCTAGATAAAGAGGATTGGATTGTTCCAACTCATAGATGTCACGGTTATACAATTGCCTCAGGCAGTTCTATGTATAAAATGTTTAGTGAAATGTTTGGATCTAGTCATGGTTTAAGTAAGGGCTTAGGTGGTAGTATGCACATGAGTGATTTGAACCATAATAATCCAGGTTCTTCAGCTGTTGTTGCTAGTTCTGTTGCCTTAGCTGCAGGTATTGCTTTTGCTCTTAAAAAAAATAATAAGAAAAATATGGCTGTTGCCTTATTAGGTGATGGTGCAACCTCACGTGGTGTTGTTCATGAGATAATGAATCTATCCTCAATTTGGGAATTACCTTTACTATTTTATTTAGAAAATAATGGTTATGGTATGAGCTCCAGTGTCAAAACTATGGCAGCTGGTAAAAGCTTTGTTGATAGAGCTCATGTTTATAATATTGAAGCAATAAGCGTTGATGGTAATGATTTAGAAGAAGTTTATTTAGCTGTTCAAAAGGCTAGAAAATATATAACTGAAGAGAAAAAACCTTTTTTTATAGAATTAAAAACTTATCGTTTTAATGGGCATTCAAAATCTGATGCTTGTGTTTATAGAACAAGGGAAGAAGAATCTTATTGGTTAGATAAATGTCCAATTAAAAATTTTGAGAAGAAATTAGTTGAACAAAGAGTTGTTACTCAAGAAGAGCTTTCTATTATTAATAAAGCAAGTGAAGCTTATGTTACTAAAGAAGAAGAAAAGGCTGAAGCAGTAAAGGATGATTTTCTTGAATTCCATGATATAGAGCAATTTGTTTTTGCTCCATCGAAAATTGAAAACTATAAATCTGATAAACTTCATCGTGCTCTAGGTAGAGAAGCGATTAGAGAAGCTTTGTTAGAAGAATGCACATTAGATGAAAATGTTATTTTAATGGGAGAAGATATTGGCCTTTATGGAGGGTGCTTTAAAGTAACCGGTGATTTATATGATAAAGTCCCAGATCAATTATTTGAAACACCTGTTAGTGAAGAGGGTTTTGCAAATCTAGCTGTTGGTGTCTCTCTTTTAGGAATAAGAAGTGTTGTTGAAATTATGTATGGTGATTTTTCAACTCTAATTAGTGATGCTTTAATAAATCATGCAAGTAAAATTAGATTTATGAGTGCGGGGCAATTTAACTGCCCTGTTGTATTTAGATTACCAATGGGATGTGGTACAGGCCATGGTGCTCAACACTCTCAATCTTTAGAGGCTATGTTCATAAATGTTCCAGGGATTAAAGTTGTAGCCCCTTCTTCTCCAAGAAAAGCAAAAGCTTTACTAAAAGCTTCAATAAGAGATAATAATCCAGTTGTTTTCTTAGAACATAAATTACTATATTTATTAGAAGAAGAAGTTGGGGATGAAAAAGAAATTATGCAACTAGGGAAAGCTGATTTAATTTATGAAGGATCTGCTGTTACTTTAATTTCTTATGGCTACAGCACTAATGTTTGTAAAAAAGCTGTTGAATTATTTAGTAAAGAAAAGAATATGAATGATTTAGTTGATCTAATAGATTTAAATACTTTATCCCCTTTAGATAAAGATACAATAATAAATTCAGTTAAAAAGACTCATAAAGTTATAATTGTACATGAAGCCCCAATCTCTGGTGGTTTTGGTGCTGAAGTTTCTTCAATTATTTGTGAAGATGAAAAAGCTTTTGATGCATTAGAAAAACCAATAATTAGATTAGCAGGTAAAAATTATCCAATTCCTTTCTCTCCAAATTTAGAAAGAAGTGTGGTTCCAACTGAAGTAGACGTTTTAGCAAATCTTAATAAAATGGTAAATTAAAAAAGTTTTTTAACATTTCCATTAACTTATTTTATTATTTATTTGTATTTGACCTTTTCATTTTCCCTTTTGTTTAATATGATAAATTGAAAATTAATTGCACAAAATGTGATTAAATTTAGGAGAAACAAAAATGGACATTGATGTAAAGAATTTGCATCCCTTAGAAGTCCGCTTGCTTCGTCATGTTAATCTAGGTGAAGACATAACATCTCAAAGACTAATTAGTGAGTTGGATTATAACGTAGGGCAATGTAACCAAGCTTTTAGTTGGTTATGTAGTAAAGGCTTCTTAGAGGAAAAGAGTAGAGTAAAAAGAACTCTTTTTGAACTAACAGAATTAGGAAAACAACAATTTAGTGAAGGTATTCCTGCCTTTAGAATCTTTACATTTTTAAAAGAGAATGGCGCAACAAGTTTACCAGAGATAGCACAGAAATTAAATTTAGAAAATAGTGTTGTTGGTTCAGCTTTTGGTGCTATGTCAAAAGCAAAAGTTACTAAAATGAATGAAGAGAAGAAAGCAATTGTAATTGCTGATGAACTTCCTGAATCAGAAAAATTAGTTATTAGTTTAATTGAAAATGGTATTAATGGAGCAATTGAAGAAACCTCTTTAAATCCACAAGAAAAGAAAACTATGTTAACCATCTCTAAAAAAAGAGGTGCTTCTAATTCAGCTTTTAAAATGATTGAAAGAGAAGATATTTCATTTAGCCTAACTGAAGCAGGGAATGAAGCAAGAGAAGCAATTTTCAAAGCTAATATTACAGGTGAAGAATTAGGAAATGTAACTGCAAAAATGCTTGCAACAGGTAGTTGGAAAACTGGTAATTTCCGTCCTTATGGAATAGATGGTCCAACATCAAAATTAATTCCTGGTAGACATAATCCTTATGGAAATTATCTACAATGGGTTAAAGATAAGTTATGTGCTTTAGGATTTGAAGAATTTGATGGTTCTCTTGTTGAAAATGAATTCTGGAATGGTGACGCATTATTTATGCCACAATTCCATAGTGCAAGAGATATTCATGATGTTTATTATGTTAAAAATCCATCTCACTGTAAAGAAATTGAAGAACCTTGGTTATCTAATGTAGCAAAAACTCATACTGATGGTTGGAATACAGGTTCTCGTGGTTGGGGTTATTCTTTTGACCATGAATTTACTAGAAGACAAATTATGAGATCTCAAGGTACTGTTTTATCAGCAAGACAATTGCCAAAAGCAAAGATACCAGGTAAATACTTTGGTGTTGCTCGTTGTTTTAGATATGACCAAGTTGATGCAACTCATGGAGCTGACTTCTATCAAACAGAAGGTATTGTTTTAGGTGATGATGTTAATTTAAAAACTTTATTAGGTTTATTAAAATTATTTGCTGAAGAAATCGCTGGTGCTGAAGAAGTAAAATATGTTCCTGGTTATTTCCCATTCACAGAGCCTTCAATTGAAGTACATATTAAACACCCAGTATTAGGTTGGTTTGAATTAGGTGGAAGTGGTATTTTCCGTCCTGAAGTAACAAAACCATTAGGGATTGATGTTCCTGTTCTTGCTTGGGGCTTAGGTATTGATAGAATGGCACTAATGCATTTAGGCCTAAATGACTTAAGAGAACTATTCACCCCAGATATTGATAGCGTAAGAACAAGGAGGGGAAAATAATGCCAAAAATTGAAACAACTGAAAAAGCTTTTTTTAATCTATTAAATAGAAAGTTAAGTGATCAAGAATTAGAAGATATCTTCCCTGTAGCAAAAGCTGAATTAGATGGTCACGATGGGGATGTAATTAAAATTGAATTAAACGATACAAACCGTCCTGATTTATGGTCAGCAGCAGGTGTTGCTCGTTTGTTAAATGCTTATCAAAAAGGTGAAATCCCTTTTTATGATTTCTTCTCAACCATGGATGAAACCCTTGATAATGAAGGGAGAACTATGAGTGTGGAAAATGCTCCATCCTATAGAAAATATTCCATTGGTTTTGCTGCAAAAAATCATGTTGTAACTAATGAAGATTTATTATCTTTAATCCAAAGTCAAGAAAAATTATGTTTTAACTTTGGTAGAAAGAGAAAAACTATTGCTATGGGTATTTATAGAAGTGATTTAATTAACTACCCAGTTCATTATACTAGTGCTGATCCAGATAAGACTTCTTTTGTTCCTCTAGGTTTAGACAAAGAATTATCTCTAAGAGAAATTTTAAAGCAACATCCTAAAGGAATTGAATATGGTCCAATTATTCAAGATGAAAAAGTATATCCATACTTAATTGATGATAAAGATAATACTTTATCAATGCCTCCTGTAATAAACAGTGCAACAGTTGGTGCTGTTGAAGTAGGGGATAGTAACTTATTTGTTGAAATGAGTGGCCCTATTTTAAAGAATTTATTACTTGCTGCATCAATCATGGCTTGTGATATGGCTGATATGGGATTTGAAATTCTACCTGTTAAAGTTCATTTCGATGAAGAAACTGAATTTGGTAGTGAAATTACTGTTCCTTATTATTATCAAGAACCAGCAAAATGTACTATTAAAGAAGTAAAAAAAATGACAGGAATGGACTTTAGTGGTGAACAAATAATTGAAGCCTTAAAGAAAATGGGTATTTATGCTATTGAAGATAATGATAGTATTTATATTACAGTTCCTGAATATAGAGATGACTTTTTACATGCTGCTGATGTAGTTGAAGATGTAATAATTGGTTACGGATTAAACAATTTTGAACCAGAAATGCCTTCTGATTTTACAATGGGTAGATTATCTCCTGCTGAAGAAATTGGAAGAAAAGCTAAAGATATAATGGTAGGTCTTGGTTTCCAAGAAATGATGTACAATTATTTAGGTTCTAAAAAAGAATATATCGATAATATGTGTGTTGATGGAAAAGACTATATTCAAATTGCTAATCCAATGACTGAGAACTATGAATATGTTAGACCATCTGTTATTCCAAGTCTATTAGAAAGTGAAAGCATAAGTGGTAGAGCTCCTTACCCTCATAAAATATTTGAAGTAGGTAAGATTGCGTTCTTAGATGATTCTACAAATAGTGGAACAGTAACTAAAAACTCTTTAGGTTTTATGTCTGCTGATTCATTAATGGGATTCAATGAAATTTCATCTATTGTTAGTACTTTGATGTATTTCTTAAATTTAGAATATAAGAATGCCATTTTAGAAGATGATAATAGATTTATTGCAGGTCGTTGTGCAAAGATTATGGTGGGAGATACTCTAATTGGTATCTTTGGTGAAGTAAATCCTCAAGTATTAGAAAATTGGGGTTGTTCAATGCCTACTGTAGTTTGTGAAATTGATCTTGATGCAATTTTAAGTTTATAAACTAAAATTATTAATATAAAAAATATGAAACGGATTGGATTTATGTTCAATCCGTTTTTAATTGTTCTCTAAATGAATTTGGAGTTGATTGAGTATACTTTTTAAAGAAACTAATGAAGTTATTCGGGCTAGTAATTCCAATTTGATTTGATATTTCACTAAGGCTTTTATTGGAATATGAAAGTAAATTTTTAGCTTTATCAATTCTTTGTCTATTTACATATTCTTTAAAGGTGGTATTTGTTACTTCAAAAAATAGTGTAGATAAATATTTAGCACTAATACCCATTTCATTAGCTACTTTTTCAAGAGTTAATTTCTTTTCTAAATTATTGTTGATATAATATTTTGCTTCTCTAATTTTTTGGTTGTTCTTTATACTATTAAAATCAAAGCTATCACTAATCTTATCTAGTAATTGATAAGTTTTTAATAAAAGTTGGGAACTGTTATCACAAAATTCAAATTCGCTGGTGATTATACTAGTAAGAAAAACGTTGAAATCTGGATCAATGTTGTTATTTTCTATTGTACTAAAGATAAAACTGAATATGTATATTACTAAGTTTTTTTGAAGTCTAAAATCTTCAATATTACTTTCTCTATTATAAATAGATTTGAACATTATTTTCATATATAGTTTTGCCGCTTCTATGTCACCATTTTTTATACACTCTTCAAAGAAGTCAATTATATTTATTTCATATGGAAGGGACGTTGTATCTTTAATTTCTATTAATTCTTTTTCTAAATAGCTATTAAGATTTATCTCTGTGAAATCTTTTTTATTATAAGTGGTGTTAAAGAGAATGAAATAAAAAAGTTTAGCATTATCAATGATTAATAAGTTTTCTTTCTCAAAAGGACCAAATATAAATAACTTATCTTTTTTGATTATTATGTATTTATATTCATTATCACTTATTAGTCCAATTTTCTTTCTATTAGATAATTTTTCATTAATAGGGGTTAATTCATTTGAAGATTTTGAATTAAATGTTAAAAATTTAATTTTATTTATTGTACATAAATCATAGATTAATTGATTGTTTTGCATAATATCCTCAAATGTTTTCAAATTTGTTTTTTATATATTATAATATAAATATGAGAAGTCAAAAAGATATAGATTTATTATCTAAAATTACTAATGCATATTATCTTAAATTTAGAGAAGAGGGTTTTTGTATTTCTGATTATAACCCAACTAATATCTATAATTTAGAAGATCATTTGTATTATTCAAAGAAACTCTTATTTGATAAATTATCTACCGATATAGTAATTGCTCTTAAAGAGGACTTGTTTTATATACTTGTTAAAGAAACTTCAATTATACACATGCTTGGCCCTTTAGAAATTGATTTTAAGAACTTTGAAGATGATACTTTTGTCTCTTATGATGAAATTGCAGCAGTAGCTAGATTATTTTATTATTTAATTACTGGGTCAAATCTATATTCTCATATTCCTCATTTTGTTGATGAAAGCTATAAATATTATAGAGGGGAGAAATATTTTTTTAGTGAAGAGAAAATTTTTAATTTTGATCAACAACCTAATTATACTCACAATAATCAATATCAATTATATAATGTATTATTAATTAGTATTAAAGAAAAGAATATGGGATTTTTACAGAATTATATTAATAGCTTGCTTCAAGAAGATTTATTTGAAGAGTTATTAGAAGATTATGAAGATAATGTCATTGAAAAATTTGGTAAATTAAGACTTCAGAAAAATATTTTAATTCATTCTTTATCTCAACTAATGTTTTATTTAAATGAAGATTTAATAAATAAAAGAAAAAATGTAGATATTCCATTTTTAATTATAACTGAAGTTGAGAAAGCAGAAGATATTGAATCGTTAGTAAAAATTGCTAGAACCTTAATTGAATTAATTATGGAATCTGTAGGCAACCATAAAGTTAGTACTAATCCCTATATAAGAGTTGCAACAAATTATATAATTTCTAATCTAGATCAAAAAATTACTTTAGATATTGTAAGCAATCAATTATCTATTAGCTCAAAATATTTGTCTAAATTATTTAAAAATGAATTAAATATTACTTTTAAAGATTACTTAATAGAAAAAAGAATTAATAAAGCTAAAAAGTTACTATTATATACAAACAAAAGTATTAATGATATTTCAATTGCAGTTGGAATTCAAAATTCAAATAATTTTATTGCGTTTTTTAAGACTTATGTAAAACAAACACCCAATAATTTTAGAAGTAGTTCAAGACATTAGTTGTTTTTAACTTTATCAGTAAATTTTATTACGCCTCTAGTATCTAAAGGTTTTGAATAGTAATAACCTTGAATTTTATCAACGCCAATTTCTCTAGCAATATCATCTTGCTCTTTGGTTTCAACACCTTCAAGAATTACTTCAAAATTTAAAGATTTAATCATATTAACAACTTTCTTTAAAATGTCTTTTTTAATCTTTTCTTTTTCACAAGCTAGTAACAAATTTCTATCAAGTTTGATAATATCATAAGGTAAAGTTAAAAGAGATTCTAAGGAAGAATAGCCAGTACCAAAATCATCTAGACTAAGTTTAAAGCCCGCAGCTTTTAATTTCATCATATTTGTTTTTAGTAAATCAACATTTAGAGCTTTTGTGGTTTCTGTAATTTCTAATGTGATTTTATCAGGTGAAATATCATTTTTTTCTAAGATAGAAATGAAATCTTCTGTAATATGATTTTCCATAAAATGAATCATAGAAATATTTACTGAAATATTTTCAAATGGAATTTTGATAGTATTAATAACATGGCAAATTTCTTCAAGAATTGCTTTACCAATAGAAATAACTGTTCCATTGTTTTCTGATATGTTGATAAATTCATCGCAAGGTACATATCCTATACTTGAAACTTTTATTCTAGCTAGAGCTTCAGCACTATCGAAAGTGTTTTTCTTGATATTAAAAATAGGTTGTAAATCAAAATCAATTGGCTTTTTGTTTACAATCTTTAAAATTTCATCATCAATTATTCTTCTTCTTTCATAAGCAATTGCATATTCTGGTGTAATATAGATATCTAATTTTGTTTTTTCATTTTGCATCTTCATTAATCCCCATTGAATAGCATTTTTAATAGAAGTCTTGTCAGAGAATTCGTTTAAAGGTGCAATGTTTGCAAAAATTAATGCTATAGGGGAGGCCATTAGTGAAGAGCCTTTTATTTTATTTATTTCGTCAGTCCATATATTTTGGGCCATAAGTCTTTGTTTATCCTCTTTATAAGTAAGTGCAAAAGAGTTTTTATCAATTCTAAAAATAATAGTATGCTTTAGTTGTTTCTTTAATATGTTTATTATTGTTGAATAATTTTCAGACATAAAAGTAATAGAATTTAATTCATTATTAATATGAGTATTTTTTATATGAATGAATAATAATCTAGTTTCCCTGTCCATTTGGTTTATAACATAATTGTCAAATGTATCAGCATTTAATGCGCCTGTAGTCAAATCTTCATGTAATAGTGGACTTTGACTTTCAACAAACATTATTAGAATTAAAATAGCATTAGTAAATTGTAGTATTTGTAATTCTGGAATTAGATAGTGAAAAAGGGTAGTAAATACTAAGAAGAATCCACAGAAGATCAATAATCTGATTTTTCTTTTTTGTAACATCTTTTTTTGTTTGATTAAATAGGATGTTGAATCAATTAAGTAAAATAGACCACTTGTCCAGAATAAGAAATATAGAGGACCATAAGTAAATGCTTTATCACTTTCTATAGTAAATAAAATATTAGTATTTTTATTAGTTAAAAGTAGGAGTAATACAGTTAAAGCAGGTATACTTAGATAGAAGATTCTTAAATTTCTTTTCATGTTAAATCTTCTATTAAAGAATAAATAGACAGATAGTACTTCAAATTCAAACGAAATATAGAATAGATTACACAGAGTGTAGCCTAATGCAATACTTTGATCAGGAGTGTTTAAAGAATATATAGATATAATATTAAATGCTGCAGTTAATATACTTAAGCCGATAAACCAAAGAAAGGGTCTTTGAGTTGGATTGTGAATTTGGCGTTGAGTTACTAGCAACAATTTTACTGTAATCAATAAAATTATTGCTATTATATCAAAATTGTAATAAAAATAAATGTTACTCACTGTATAAAAGTATTTCTCCTAATGCTATCCATTAATTAAAATGAAAGTAAGTCTCCAATCTCATTTAGTTCATCATCTTCATATGTAAAATGTCTTAGTTTTAATTTTACTCCATCATCAGAATATCTTGGAATAACATGAATATGTAAATGTGGAATCTCTTGATTAGCAGCTTTAGAATTATTAATTAGTACATTTGTTCCTTCGCATTTTAGTTTTTCACGTTGCATTTTATCAACTTTTTTGGCAATTTCCATCATATGAGATAATTCATCTACTGGGCATTCACTGAAAGTTGGATAAGGCTTTTTATTAATTACCAAAGCATGTCCTTTATTGACAGGATTGATATCCAAAATAACTAAACATATATCATCTTCATAAATTTTTTTTGAAGGTATTTCATTTTTTATAATTTTTTCAAATATTGTACTCATATTGATTAATATTATCATAATTATATTTTTTGTAAAAGAATTAAATGAATTTATGCTTTATTTTTAATTCTCAACTTGTCTATAGTAATATATTTGGATATATTATGCTTTGATTTTATTTAGTGGACATAAGATCTTTATAGAGGATTAGATGCAACAACAAATCAATTTGTTAGATGAAAAACAATCTGTTATTAAAACAATATTATTATTAGCTTGGCCTTCAATTGCAGAACAAGTTTTATTTACTTTTGTTAATTATATTGATACTGCTATGGTAGGCTCTTTAGGTGCTGTAGCAACAGCTGCTATATCAATTAATTCATCAACAATTTGGTTAGTGGATGGGCTTATGAGTGCTTTAGCGGTTGGATTTTGTGTTTTAGTAGCTAAGAATATAGGTGCTAAAAACTATGATAGAGCTAGTAAAACTGTTAATCAAGGTCTTCTATTTGCAATTCTCTTAGGTTTGATAATTTTTATTATAATGCTCTTTATTGGTCCTAGATTGCCAGTTATTTTAAAAGCTGATACTCAAATATATCCCGATGCAAGAAAATATATAAAATGGATTACAACAGCTTTTCTTTTCCAAGGTGTCTTTATAATGGTAAGTGGTATTTTTAGATCTATTGGAAATACTAAACTACCATTTGCTATTAATATAATAAACAATTTAATTAATGTTGTTTTAAACTATTTTTTGATTTTCCCATCGAAGGCAATTACTATTTTTAATAATACTTTTATTTTAAAAAGGGCTGGGCTTGGAGTAGAAGGTGCGGCTATTGCAACCTTAGTGGCTTTTATAACCTCAACAATAATAATTTTGATCTTTTTAATTAATGATAAATCTTTAAATCTTAGTTTTAAAGCTTTAAATCCTATTAAAATGAATTGGACTATAAATAGAAATGCAGCTCTATTAGCGCTTCCTAATGCCTTTGAGAGAGTTTCATTAACTTTAGGTCAAATTGTATTAACAGCTATTGTTGCAAGTTTAGGCACTACAGCTTTAGCTTCTCATTATTTATCAATTCAGGCTGAATCAATTACATATTTACCAACTTATGGATTTGCTGTTGCTGCAACTACTCTTGTTGCCCAAGCTGTTGGAGCTTCAAAGCGTGAATTATCTAGAAAATTTGCAAAAGCATCAATTTTAATGGGTACTATTACCATGAGTTTAGCGGGTATTGTATTATATGTATTTGCCGCAGATTTGGTTGGTTTCTTTACCAATGATATAGCAGTAATTACCGCAGGAGCGCAATTGTTAAAAATAGTTGCAATTAGTGAACCTTTCTTTGGTTTATCGATGTTAGCTTTTGGTGTATTTAGAGGTGCTGGAAACACAAAAATACCATTTTTTGTTGCAATTATAGGTATGTGGATAATTAGATTACCATTAGCATATTTCTTAGTAAATTATACAAAATATAGCCTTAACGGGGCTTGGATTGCTATGGCTCTAGATCTAATTGCTAGAGGTTTAATTAGCTTAGCAATTTTCAAAAGAGATAAATATTATGATATTAAAGAGCTCTTTTAACAACTTCTTTTGATTTCTTTTCTTTCAAGAAAATAACAAAAGCTGCTCCTGTTATTATGATATATCCTACTACTGAACTGAATATAAAAGGTTCATGGAATAAGAAGTAAGCATATATAGCTGCCCAAATTAATTGGAAATAATCATATATTGAAACATCTTTTGCACTAGCAAAGTAGTATGCATAAGTTAATCCAAATTGACCAGCTGTTGCACTGAGTCCTGCACAAAGTAACATTATTAGTTGGAAAAGTGACATTGGATGGTAGTTTATAATTAGTAATGGTAAACAAACTAGGGAAGAAAATAGTGAGAAAATAAATACTATAACACTTTTACTTTCTCCCTTATTTAAACAGTTCCTTAAGAAAGTATAAGCAAGCCCCATACCTAAAGCTCCTGCTATAGCAACTAGATAATTTATTAAACTTCCATTATTAAAGGCTGGATTTGCTACAAAATAAACACCTAAAAAAGCAATTAGAATACCTACTAATTGGTAAGTTTTTGGAATCTCTTTCAGGAATAAATAACAGAAAATAATTGTGAAGAAAGGTCCTAATTTAGAAATAATAGTAGCATCACTTAAAAGCAGGTGATCAACTGCATAGAAGTTACATAGCATAGCTACAACTCCAAAGACACATCTTGCTAATAGAGAGGGAATATTTTTCTTTTGAACTTTTATTTTTTCTTTTGTCTTGTATAATATAAAAGCAGCTACAAATGCTGCAATAATATTCCTGAAAAAGACCTTTTGTGTAGTTGGTAAATCGCCACTAAATCTGATAAAAACATTCATTGTGCAAAAGCTAAAAGAGCTTATTAAAACACAAATTATACCTTTCACTTTGTTATTCATTATAATGTTTATTCCTTTATTTGAAAGAATAGTAACAAATAAAGATATTCTTGTCTTTAGATTGTTTTGAAAAAATAAAGAATAAGTATATTTTGTTTTTATTTTCGAAAATAATTAATATTATTCTAATATTTATGGACTATTGTTGTAATGGTCAAAAATTTATATACTTGCTATTATCAAGTGTGTTTGCAATGCATTTATATCATTTTTTGGCAATAAATTAGGTTAATTTGTGATATTATGATAAGGATATAAAAAAAACTAGCTCAAAGGATTGAAAAAAGTTGTTGTTTGTTTTATTATCCTCACGGTGTATTAGTTTCTAGCAAGGCTAAAAATTAAGTAATACATACACAATGTAAATAATGTTTCAGGAATGGCCTGGGACTAAGACATATTCTATAATAAGAGGTTTTAATTTATGAGTAACCTGAATAACATGAGAAACATCGGTATTAGTGCCCACATTGACTCCGGTAAAACAACTCTTACTGAACGTATTCTTTATTATTGTAAGAAGATTCATGCAATCCATGAAGTACGTGGTAAAGACGGTGTTGGTGCAACTATGGACAGTATGGAACTAGAAAAAGAGCGTGGTATTACTATTGCTTCAGCTGCAACAAATGTAACTTGGAAAGATCACGAAATCAATATTATTGACACTCCCGGTCACGTAGACTTCACAATCGAAGTTGAAAGATCACTACGTGTATTGGATGGAGCAATATTAGTTCTTTGTTCTGTTGGTGGTGTACAATCTCAATCTATTACTGTTGATAGACAGATGAAACGTTACAATGTTCCTCGTATTGCATTTGTAAACAAATGTGATAGAACTGGTGCAAATCCATACCGTGTTAAAAACCAATTAATTGATAAATTAGGTTTAAATGCTGTAATGATGCAAGTACCAATCGGATTGGAAGATAAACTAAACGGTGTTGTTGACCTAATTGAAATGAAAGCAATTTATTTCGATGCTGGTGAAGATGGCCTTCAACCAAGATATGCTGAAATTCCTGCAGATTTAGTTGACGAATGCAACGAAAAGAGAGAAGAATTATTAGATGCTGTTTCTTTAGTTGATGATGACTTAATGGAAGCTATGTTAGAAGAAAATGTAACAACTGATCTTTTAAAAGCAGCCGTTCGTAAAGCAACTATTGCATTGAAATTATGTCCAGTATATTTAGGTTCTGCATATAAGAATAAAGGTATTCCACCACTAATGGATGCTGTAAATGAATTCTTACCTAATCCAACTGAAGTTGTTAACAAAGCTTTAGACTTAGATAATAATGAAGAAGAAGTTGTACTTCCTTCAAATGAAGAATTAAAACCTGTAGTTCTAGCATTTAAACTAGAAGACGGACAATATGGTCAGTTAACATATATTCGTGTTTACCAAGGTAAAATCAAAAAAGGTGACGAATTATTTAACACAAGATCAAAGAAGAAATTCAAGATTGGTCGTTTGATTAGAATGCATGCTAGTACAATGGAAGATTTACAAGAATGTGGATGTGGTGAAATCGCTGCATTGTTCGGTGTAGATTGTGCTTCTGGTGATACTTTCTGTCATCCAGATTTGAACTACTCCATGACTTCAATGTTCGTACCAACTCCTGTTATCTCCTTGTCAATTGAACCTGTGGATAAGAAAGCTGCTGATAACATGGCTAAGGCTCTAAACAGATTTACAAAAGAAGACCCAACATTTAGAACTTTTGTAGACCCAGAGTCAAACCAAACTATTATCCAAGGTATGGGAGAATTACACTTAGAAGTTTACGTTGAAAGAATGAAGAGAGAATACAAAGCTGAAGTTATAATTGGTAAACCAGAAGTAGCTTATCGTGAAACTATTTCACAAAAAGCTGAATTCAACTATACTCACAAGAAACAAACTGGTGGTTCAGGTCAATTCGCACGTGTTGCTGGTTATATTGAACCTCTAGTAATCGATGAAAATTCAGATGATCAAAAAACATATGAATTCATCGACCAAATTAAGGGTGGATCAATTCCTACTGAATATATTCCTTCATGTGATAAGGGTTTCCAAACCGCTATGAAGAAAGGTACTCAAGTTGGATTCCCAATTGTTAATGTTACTGCTTGCGTTAATGATGGTGCATGGCACCCTGTTGACTCTTCAGACATGGCTTTCCAAACAGCTGCTCTTGGTGCATTTAGAGAAGCTTATGAAAGAGCAAAACCTGTTATCCTTGAACCAATCATGAAGGTTGAAGTAACAGGACCAACTGAATTCCAAGGAAACATTTTTGGATCTATCAACCAAAGACGTGGTATGATCGTTTCTTCTACAGAAGAAGGTGTAAGTACTATTGTTGAAGCTGAAGTTCCACTTTCAGAAATGTTTGGATATTCAACTATTCTTAGATCTTTAACTCAAGGTAAAGCTGAATTTACTATGGAATTATGTAAATACGGTAGAGTACCTTCTAGTGTATCAACAGAGTTAAAAGAAAAATATGCTAAGAAACGTGCTGAAGAAAATAAATAATTTAGCTAAATTTTAAAAAATATTATCGGATTTTATCTATTAGATAGAGTCCGATATTTTTTTTATGCGCTTGAAATTATATAGTTTTATAGTGTTTACTTTTGCCCTCTAACATTAAAAATTTAAACATTTTTTCCCGTTTTGAATAATTCATGTTATAATTAATTATCAAGATATTTTAGGAGGTAACGCGCATGGTAATTGATGAATTAACCAAAATTAGCCCACTTAGGGTCTTTGAAAAGTCTATAGGTGGTGGCTTAGGAAAAGGAAATTTAGGAGTGTTAGTTTCCCGCCATGGAGTTGGTAAAACAGCTTGCTTGGTACACTTGGCAACTGATAAGCTTTTTAGAGGCCAACATGTAATTCACGTTTCTTTTAGTGGAAATGTTGAGCATGTAATTAATTGGTATAAAGAGGTTTTTCAAGAAGTATCTGATAAACGAGGATTAGAAGAAGCAACTAATGTTTATGATGAAATTTTAACAAATAGAGTAGTTATGAACTTCAGTCAAGAATCTGTTTCTATTGCAAAAGTCCTCTCCAGTTTAGAAACTTTAATCAATGCGGGTTCATTTAAAGCAGATGCTATTTTGTTTGATGGTTATAAATTGACTACAGCAAATATAGACGATGTTAAGAAAATAAAAGAATTTGCACAACGATTGAATGTTGAAGTTTGGTTTAGTGTTTCTCCAGTAAGAGAAGATGTTAAATATGATGAATATGGCGTTCCTGAAACTGTAACACCATATTTAGAAGTTGTTGATGTACTCATCGGATTAAAGATGGGTGATCATGGACAAAAAGTAAAAATGACTTTAGTAAAAGAACACGGTAATATGAAAGATCAACCACTAGAAGTTAGTTTAGATCCTAAAACCATGTTAATTTCCAGATAATATATTGATAAATCCTCCTTTGTGGAGGATTTTTTGTTATAATTATTGATATAAAAACTGCTTTTTAATTAAAGCAGTTTTTTTATACCCAAAGATCTGGAGCTTCTTCTATCAGGAGAACAGTTTGAGCAATTATTGCATCTCCATTTCCTAATTCTCCTAAAATATGTTCAGCTGTTTTTGTTTTTACAGCTATTCTTGAAATATCTATTGCTAAGAGTTTTGCAATATTTTTTTTAATACTAGGAATAAAATTCATTAATTTGGGAGTTTGTAAAATAATAGTACAATCAAGGTTTATAATTTCTATTGGATATAATTTGAGAGCTTCTTCTAATAATATGGAACTGCTAATATCTTTATATTTTGGATCAGAATCACTAAAGTGACTACCAATATCAGATGATCCACAAGCTCCTAAAATTGCATCAATAATGGAGTGAAGTAATACATCTCCATCACTATGAGAAATTTCACCTTTTTCGCTTGGAATTGTAATACCACCAATTATTAATTCTCTATCTTTACCAAGTTTATGTAAATCAAAACCTTGACCAATTCTCACAAGCTATCCTCAATTATTTAAGATTATTTAGATAAGATCTAAATTCTTTATCTTTATTATATTTATTTTCACCTTCCGCTTTTGCTTTATTATAAGCATCAATTTGTTCTTTTGCATTAGGAATATCATCTAAATAAGTAACTTTCTTGTTATTAGGGTCCCCTATACATACACCAACATCTAAATCAAAGTCTGTATAAATTTCTGTATCATCAGTATAAGTTTTATTTTCATCAGCATTTTCATGAGCTAATAAAATTTCAGGGAATCTGAAAACTTGTGGTGTTTGCACAGAAAAAATTGTTTTTCTATCTAGATGTTTAGAAATAGAACCATTTTCATTTATTTGTTTAATTGAATCAGTAATTCTTACAACTGGAGCACAGCCCCCATAAACATTAGCTGTTGCTATAGTGGTTATAATTAATTCAGGAGTAACAAAACATCTAGCACCATCATGAATAGCTACAAACTCTGTAGGAAAATCTAAAGTCTTAAGCATTGTTAAGGCATTTTTTACACTCTCCTGTCTAGTTTCTCCACCTTCACACAAAATTATTGGTATAGGGCTACGCTTAGATAATTCTTCAAGAGCTACAAGACATTCTTCTTTTGAATCTTTAGCTGTAGTAACAATTACAGCATTTAAATTGGGTATAGATAAAAAGGGGACAACAGAATTATATAAAACTGTATGTTCGTTAATTTTTAAATATTCTTTTTTTACTGGAGATTCAAGTCCATTATTAAATCTAGAACTGCTACCGGCAGCAGTAATTATTGCACAAAAATTTGGGATTGCCATACTATTCTAATTTACTAAAAATAAGCATTTGAATTTCATCTTTTTCTTTATCTAAAGAATAAGATGCTTCATCTATAAGAATTCTTAAAGCACTATCATATAATCGTCTTTCTTGAACAGGAAGTTCTTTAACTTTAGATCTATGATAAAGAGTTTGAACAACTTTAGCAATTGAATTAATTGATCCTTCTTTTAAAAGATCAACGTTCATTTGATATCTTGCTTTCCAGTCAACTGGAGGTTGTTTGTAATCGTTTGATATTGAATTAATAGCTTCAATTGCATCTTTTTCTTCAACAATGCCTCTAATCCCCATTTCTTTTGATTTAGCAACAGGAATCATAACGGTCATATCTGATATATCTAAATAGATTACATAGTATAGTGTAGGGGTACCTCTAAAGACTCTTTCCTCTATCCTTTTAATAATCCCGACCCCTTGTAAAGGGTATACTACATGTTCACCAATAGAAAATTCTATTTCTTTTTTATTTGCACTCATAACTGCTATATTATACTTCATTTTTTATAATAATACAACATAGTTGCAATAGTCAAAATTTCTAATTTTTATTACACTATTATCTATGAAGACAGAAAAACGAAATTGTGGAGTGTTGTTACATCCAACCTCTTTACCTTCCAGGTTTGGGATAGGTAGTTTAGGCGAGAAGGCAATTCAATTCATTGATTTGCTTGAGAAAATGAATATATCGTTATGGCAAATATTACCTTTAGGTCCAACAGGCTTTGGTGATTCCCCATATGCATCAAGAAGCACTTTTGCTGGTAATGAATTACTTATTGACTTAGATCAACTAGTATATGATGACTATTTAGAAGTTTTAGATATTATTCAAGATCCTTTTGAACTAACAGATAGAATTGATTACAACTTAGTCAGACAAGTCAAAGAACCCTTAATCAAAAAAGCCGCTATCACACTAATTAATAGTGATGATAAAACTGATTTTAATAAATTCTGTGAAGAGAATAGTTATTGGTTAGATGATTATGCTCTATATTCAATTTTAGTTGAAGATTACAACGATTCGAGATGGTTTTATGCTTGGCCTGAAGAAATAAAAAAACGCTCTAAAATAGCTATAGATAAAATTATAAAAGAAAATACTACTAGATTAGAAATAGTAAAAGCAACTCAATACTTCTTCTTTAAACAATGGAAGAGAGTAAAAAGTTATGCTAATTCAAAAAATATTCAAATAATTGGAGATATTCCAATTTTTGTAGCTGGAGATAGTGTTGATGCTTGGACAAATGTTGATTTGTTTAAGATGGATGAAAACTATCAACAACTTTTCTCTGCGGGTGTTCCACCCGATGCTTTTAGTGATGAAGGCCAGTTATGGGGAAATCCAGTTTATAAATGGGAAAAACATTTAGAAACAGATTTTGCTTGGTGGACTAAAAGAGTAAAAGCTACTTTATCTATGTGTGATATTGTAAGGATCGATCATTTTAGAGGCTTAGAATCTTATTGGGAAGTTCCGAGTACTGAGAAGACTGCCTTAAATGGTAAATGGGTAAAAGCTCCAGGACAAGAATTATTAGATCATTTATATAAAGAAATTCCAAATTTAAATGTTATCGCTGAAGATTTAGGTGTTATTACTGATGAAGTTGAAGCCCTAAGAGATAATAATAATTTACCAGGAATGAAGATTTTGCAATTTGCATTTGGTTATAGAGATGGGAAATTTGATTCAACTAATGCATATTTACCACATCATTGTAATTATAATAGTGTAGTTTATACAGGCACTCATGATAATGATACAACTAGAGGTTGGTTTGATAAATTAGGGGATGGGGAAAAGGATATTATTCGTAGATATTATGAAAGCAGTAATGAAGAAATTGTTTGGAAAATGATACGAAATATGTTATTCACTAACAGTAAATGGGCAATTCTTCCTATGCAAGACATTTTAGAGCTTGATTCAAATAGTAGAATGAACACTCCATCTACCTGTGGTTCTTCTAACTGGAGTTGGAGACTTATCAATTTAAATATTGATAATTGGAGAAGTGATAGATTAGCTTATACAATCGAGTTAAGCGATAGAATTTAGTAATTGTGAGCACCTAATTTAGATTAGGTGCTTTTTTAATATAATAATTAAAAATTTGATATATTGAATCTTGCGGATTTTTAGATGTTTGATATAATGAACGTGTGTTTAGTATATAAGACAAAAGAGGTTCTATATGAAAAGGATTTTAATTACCGGAGCTTTAGGGCAATTAGGCTCAGAAATCGCAATAGCCCTTAGATCAAAATACTCAAATGAAAATGTTATTTTAGTTGATATCAGAGATGATGTTAATGTTGATTTAATTAAGCAAGGACCATTTTACATTGCTGATTGTAGAGATAAAAAGAAAGTCTCTGAAATTGTTGAAAAGCATAATGTTGATACAATTATCCATTTAGCAGCAATTTTATCTGCTAGAGGAGAAAGTAATCCAACTTTTGCTTGGGATATTAACATTAACGGATTAACTACTATCTTAGAAGTAGCAAAAGATTATGGTTGTAGTTTATTTACTCCATCTTCTATTGGTGCTTTTGGTCCAACAACACCAAAAGATAATACCCCACAAGTTACTATTCAACGCCCTTGTACTATTTATGGAGTTTCAAAAGTTGCTGGAGAATTACTTTGTGATTATTATAATTGCAAGTATAATGTAGATACTAGAGGAGTAAGATTCCCTGGATTAATTAGCTATTTAACTCCTCCTGGAGGTGGTACTACAGATTATGCAATTGAAATCTTTTATGAAGCAATAAAGAACAAAAAATATGTTTGTCCAATAAAAAGTGATACTTATATGGATATGCTATATATGAGTGATGCTGTTCAAGCAGTTATTGATTTGATGAATGCTGATGAATCAAAACTAAAACATAGAAATGCTTATAATATTACAGCTATGAGTTTCTCGCCAAGCCAAATAGCAGCTGAAATAAAAAAACATATTCCTGATTTTGAAATTACATATGATATAGATCCAATAAAACAACAAATTGCTGATTCTTGGCCTAATAAGTTAGACGATAGTGAAGCAAGAGCACAATGGGGATTTAATCCATCATACGATTTAGAAAAAATGGTAAAAGAAATGTTAGAAAAAATTTCTGGGAGGGTAAACCATGATAAAGCATCTTAAAAAAGAATTAAATGATTACTTAAAAGATTTAAAGACAAAAGGTTTAAGTAAAACTGAAAGAATTTTAAATACCCCACAAAGAGGGGAAATTGAAGTAAACAATGGTAAAAAAGTTATTAATTTCTGTGCAAATAACTACTTGGGACTAAGTGATAACAAAGAAGTAATTGAAGCTAGTAAAAAAGCTCTAGATAGATGGGGTTATGGTTTATCTTCTGTTCGTTTTATCTGCGGAACTCAAGAAATTCATAAACAATTAGAAAATAAAGTAAGTGAATTCTTAAATACTGATGATACAATTTTATTCTCTTCCTGCTTTGATGCTAATGGTGCTTTATTTGAACCTTTATTAAAAAATGAAGATGCAATTATTAGTGATGAATTAAATCATGCTTCAATAATAGATGGTGTTAGATTATGTAAAGCTCAACGCTTTAGATATAAACATAGCAATATGGAAGAACTAGAGAAATGTTTAATTGAAAGTCAAAATTGTAGAAGAAGATTAATTGCAACTGATGGTGTTTTCTCTATGGATGGTGATATTGCAAAACTTAAAGAAATTGTTGCACTTGCTAATAAATATGAAGCAATTGTTATGGTAGATGATTCTCATGCAACTGGCTATATTGGTAAAACAGGGCGTGGTACTCCTGAGTACTGTGGTGTTGAAGTTGATTTAATATCTACCACCTTTGGTAAAGCTTTAGGTGGTGCAAGTGGTGGATGTATTTCAGGTAAACAATGTTTAATTGATTTATTTAGACAACATGCAAGACCTTATTTATTCTCAAATACCTTAGCTCCTGCAATAGCTGGTGGAACCTTGAAGGTTTTAGATCTTATTGGAAAAGAGAATCCATTTAGAGAAAAAACAATGGAAAATGCAAAGTACTTTAGAGAAAAGATGGAAGAAGCAGGCTTCGATTTAGTTAAAGGTGATACCGCTATAGTTCCTATTATGTTATATAATGAAGTTAAAGCTGTTAAAATGGCTGAAAAGCTTTTAGATGAAGGTGTTTATGTAATTGGATTCTGTTATCCAGTTGTACCTCTACATAAAGCAAGAATTAGAGTTCAGCTATCAGCTGTTCATACTAAAGAACATTTAGATAAGGCTATTAATGCATTTATCAAAATAGGAAAAGAAATGGAAATAATATAATTTGTTATTTATTCTTATATTTAGCTACTAAGCAGATTTGTTTAGTAGCTTTTTTTTAATTAATTAAAATATAGTTTTGTTGCGGTTTAAATGAAAATTATGTATTATTTACAAAGTTATGAACATAATATTATTTGAAAAATTAGATAAGATAAATCATTTAGATATCAATGATGAAAGAGCTAGACATATAAAGAAAATCTTAAAGCTAAAGGTTAAAGATTCTTTTTCTGCAGGAGTTATTAATGGAGAAAAAGGCGTTGCTACCATTTTAGATATTAATGATAAATATATAGACTTTGAATTCTCAAAAACAGATGATGAGATAGTGGAATTATATCCTTTAACTTTATTAATTTCTTATGTAAGACCTATTTGCATGAAAAGAATCTTTAGAGAAGCTGTATCTCTTGGGGTTGAGAGGATAGTTTTATTTAATGGAGATTTAACTGAAAAGTCATATTCAAAAGCTAATTTTTATGTTAATAAAGAATATGAAAAAGTTTTAATTGATGGTGCTATGCAAGCAGCAGAGACTCCAATAAGTGAAGTTATTATAAAAAATAGTCTAAGAGATGCTCTTAATGTATTTGACAAAAATTATGATAAAGTGCTATTAGATAATGTACTTAAGGGTGATAGTCTAAATACTTTTAATTTTAGAAAAGAAAAATGCGTTATTGCAATCGGTCCTGAAAGGGGATTTTCTGATAGAGAAAGAAATCTTTTTATTGCAAATGATTTTATCTCTTATACAATAGGAAAAAGAGTATTAAGAAGTGAAACCGCCGCTTGTGCATCAATTGCACTGACTTTATCAAGAATGAATTTGATATAATATATACAAGATAGGAGAAAAAAATGGCTCATTGCGTAGTTGAAGAAGCAGAGAAGATTCTAGATAAGGAATATAAAGTCTTAGATCAAGGATTTATTCGATTAGTTGATTATTGTGGAAGTGATAGCAGAATTGTTCAATCTGCAAGAATTTCATATGGTGATGGGACTAAAAGTTATAGAGAGGATAAAGGATTAATTAATTATCTTTTGAGAAATGACCATTCATCTCCTTTTGAACAAGTTAATTTTACTTTCCATGTTAAAATGCCTATTTTTGTTGCAAGACAATGGATTAGACACAGAACTGGAAAAGTTAATGAAATCTCAGGTAGATACTCAGTTATGAGTGATGAATGCTACAGACCTGATTTTGATCATATCAATTTACAAAGTTTAGATAATAAACAGGGTAGAAAGAATGAAAGTGTAGATAGAGAAACTGCAGAAAAAGTTTTAGCAAAATTCGAAGAAGATAAAAAATTAATTTTTGATAATTATAATCAATTATTAGATATGGGTATTGCAAGAGAACTTTGTAGAATTGATTTACCATTATCACTTTATACTCAATGGTATTGGCAGATGGATTTAAGAAACTTATTCCATTTCTTAGAATTAAGATTAGACTCTCATGCTCAATATGAAATTAGAGCTTATGCACAAGTAATTTTAGATATAATTGAAAAAGTGTGCCCTATTGCAGTTGATGCATTTAAGAATCATAAATTAGGTGCAGTTAGCTTATCAATGAAAGAAAGAGAAGCCTTAAAACAAATGTTAGCTGGGGAGGAATGTCCACTAAAAGGCAGATCTAAAGAAATTTTTGAAGGAAAATTATTATAAAAGATAAAAATATGAAGAATGAGATAGACTCAGAGGTTACTTCTTTAGGTGAAAGTGTTAAAGAAGAATTTTTAAAACCTAGAGAACAGGCAAAAGCACTGCCCCACAATAGTGGGGTTTATCTCATGCTTGATAAAAATGATAAGATTATATATGTAGGTAAAGCTAAAGATTTAAGAAAAAGAGTTACCAGTTATTTCTTATCAAATAGAGATGCTAAAACTACAGCATTAGTAAAAAAAATATGTAAAATTGAACATATTATTACTGGAAACGAATATGAAGCTTTAGTTTTAGAAAATACTTTAATAAAAAAATATAATCCTCATTATAATATTGATCTAAAAGATGGTAAAAGTTATCCAGTTATAAGGGTAACTAAAGAAGATTTTCCTAAAGTTTTTAAAACTCGACGAATAATAAAAGATGGATCTTCATATTATGGCCCATTTCCTGGGGTTGCAAGTTTACAAGTTTATTTAGATTTAATTGAAAAACTTTATCCACTTAGAAAGTGTGGCACTCCTTTAAAGAAAAGAAAAAATCCTTGTTTATATTATCATATTGGTCGTTGTAAAGCTCCTTGTTGTGGAAAAATTACAAAAGAAGAGTATGCTAAATATATACATGAGGTAAAAAAATTATTATCTGGTGATAATGATAAACTTTTAAAACAAATAGAGAGTGAGATGAAAGAGTATTCAAAGAATTTAGACTTTGAAAAAGCAGCTGAAAAAAGGGATGTTCTTCAAGCTTTACTTACTATTGATTCTAACCAACAAGCTGTTGATTTTAACCAAGAAAAAAGAGACTATGCTTCAATTGAAATGCGGGGTCCATTATATACAATCAGCATAATGCAAATGAGAGATGGCGCTCTTATGGGTAGAGCATTATATAGAGGAACCACCTTAGGTGATGAGACTGATTCTTTATTAGCTTTTTTAATTAGATATTATTCTGATGGCTTAAAACTACCAAATCAATTATTTGTATCTCATGATATTAATATAGACCATATTTCTAAATTCTTTAAAGAAGAGCTTAAGGTTGATTTAAATGTCGAAATTCCATATGAAGGTAAACACTATAGAATATTAAAAATGGCTAGTGAAAATGCTTCTAGAGATGTTGAAAAGAGATTAAGAAATAAAGATAATTCTAGAGCCTTAGAAGAACTTCAAAAACTTTTAGATTTGCCTGAAATTCCAACCTTAATTGAAGGCTTTGATATTGCTCAATTATCTGGTAAATATACTGTTGCATCTTTAATTTCTTTTAGAGATGGAAATCCTGATAAACCTAATTACAGGAGATTCAATATTAAAAGCTTAGAAGGAAAAATTGACGATTTTGAAGCTATGCGAGAAGCTGCAGCTAGAAGATATACAAGAGTTTTAAATGACAACTTAGAAAGACCTGGTTTAATTGTAATTGATGGTGGTAAAGGGCAAGTAAATGCTGTAAGTGAAATTCTAGAAGATTTAGGATTAAGTGAAATACCTGTAATTGGACTTGCAAAAAGATTTGAAGAAATTATTTTCAATGATGATAGAGAGCCACTAAGATTAGATGAAGATTCTTTAGCTCTTCAGACTTTGATAGCCGTAAGAGATGAATGCCATAGATTCGCAACTAGTGCAAACCAAAACCTTAGAAGTAAAGAGGTTGCATTTAAACTTCTTGAAGATATTAAAGGCATTGGTAAAGATAGATCAAAGAGATTAATGAGAAGTTTTGGTAGCATAGATGAAATATTATCTCATAGAGAAGAAGATATAGCAAAAGAAGCTAATATTCCAATTACTGTAGCAAAACGATTAAAAGAAAAACTTACTTTATAGCTTGTTTTTTAAGGAAGGAGTTTCTAGTAAAATAGTTTTATCTCCTTTTTTAACAATAATATTATACAGTAATTGTTCGATTTCTAATTTTAATAAATCCCCTGTATTAATTCTAATATCTACATCACTATCTATTAATAGCTTTATTATATTTCTGCAATTTTCTACAGTATAGTTTTTTATAGCATTATTATATAAAGCTACTTCATCTCTTCTAGTAACAGGTTTTTTAGATCCTAATACTGAAGCTTTCTGCAATGCTTGATAAGAGGACTCTCCATTCTTCATAGCTTCTAATACACTTAATAATCTTCTAAAACCCCACAAAAGGCCACCAGTTAGAGTAAATGCAAAGGTAGCATCTCTTTCAAGTAATACTTGAATTATTTCAATTGATTCTTTGAGCTTGCCATTGAAAATCATCTCTAATAGAGTAAAAGAGTTTTCATTTTTACTATGATGAACATATTTTTGAATATCTAATTCATCTATAGTATTATTTTCTTTTTTATTTACTGAAAAGAAAAAAGCTAATTGATTACATATAATCTTTAATTCTAGAGTATTGTTATCAACTAATTCTAATAATAGATTAACAGCTTCTTTTGTAATTTGTAGATTATTATCTCTAAAGAATTTATAAATAAAACTTATTAAATCATTTTCATTTAATGGATAAAAAGAAAAAGTATTGTTTTTATCAATGAGTTTAGTGATTTTTGAAGAAGGACTTTTTAGGCTAAAAAGTTCACTTTCCAAAATTAAAGTTGAGCTATCACTTGGATTATTAATATATGAAATAAGATTATTTACCTGAGATAAATTTAATTGATCTACAGCATATAAAACAATTAATGTATGTGAAGAAAATAAACTAGGGTTATTTAATTCAACATACATTTCATTTTCATCAAATTCAAAGCTATAATATTTTTTAAATTCTACATCATCAGAGTATTGTTTTTTTAGCCTTGATAATTCATTTTTTATTTTTTCGTCTTTAGTTCCAACTTCTGGACCTAAAAATAATTTTATGTTATTCACCACGCTTCCTATATTGTCTAGTAATTAAAGCAAGTTTTCCAGCAATTTGCAATTGAGTAGTGTAGATTGGGTGATATGAACTATTAGCAGGAAGGAGTGTAACTCTATCTTCTCCGCTATGATAATATTTTAATGTTAGACCAATTTCTGGGATATCTGCTAAAACGATATCACCATCATTAGCTTCTCTACATTTTTTAATAATAGCTAAATCTCCAAAATATATTCCAGCATTATCCATAGAATCATCTGTTACTAATATTGCAAAGAATTCATCGGTAGGGGTGCATGGAATCATAGAGACTGAACATGAAATATTATAATCAGGCATTTTTGATAAACTTCCTGATTCATTAGTGCTATAAACTGGAATCTCTAACATGTCTTGGAAAGGCATAAATCTAGCATCAATTATTTCAATTGAGCGCGAAATGCCCTGAGTTGTTTTTATTATTTTCTTACTTTCAAGAGCTCTTACGTGATCATGAGCTGCTTTGACTGAAAATTTAAAATAATTACTGATATCTCTAACGGAAGGACTATACCGATATTCTCGCATATAGTCTCTAATGTATTGTGCAACTTGGATTTGCCTATCTGTTAGTTTTTTCATAATCAATATTTGTTTTAATAAATAATATTAAAACAACCCTCCTTAGCATTATCAAGTAATAATACTTGTATCCAAAATGTTAAATGACTTACTATTGTTCAAATCTATTTTCAAAAAGTTTTTCTATAGCACTAGCCATATCTTCTTCATCAACGCCATCACAAGAGATTTTTATTTCGCTTTTAAATCCTGCTCCTAAGGTGATTACTCCCATAATTGATTTACCATTAATTTTGATATCATCTTTTTCCATGTAAAGTTCACTTTGAAATTTATTAGCTACCTTGACAATCATAGCAGCAGGACGAGCATGAATTCCGGCTCTGTTTCTTACTGTTAAAATTTTACTTACCATTTAGATATTGTTCCCCTCATTAATATAATACATTTTTTTTGCTGATTCACTTTCAAACCATTTTAAAACACTTTGGTCAAATTCTTTTGCTGAATGAAAACCTAATTGTTTTAATCTTTCGTTTCTTGCTGCTGTTTCAATAATAATAGGAATGTTTCTACCTGGTTTTACTGGAATTATTAATTTAGGTATATCTATACCTAAGAAAGAAGCCTTCATGGTTTCTTCTCCAACTCTATCATAGTTTTTGTTAGAATCCCATTCTTCTAGTTGGACTAGAAGTTGTACTTGTTTTCTGTCTCTAATAGCACCAACACCAAAAATATTAGCAAGATTTATTATTCCTATACCTCGTATTTCCATATGGTGAGCTAGCATAGGATTTTCTCCGCTACCAACCAAAAAAGAACTACTAATATTTCTTAATTTAACAGTATCATCACTAATTAGTCTATGCCCTCTCTCAATTAATTCTAAAGCAGTTTCACTTTTTCCAACACCACTGTCACCTGTAATTAAAACTCCAATACCATAAACTTCAACAAAAACGCCATGAATGGTTTGTGTTGGAGCAAATAATTCATCAAGCATTTGATAAATATGTCTTGAAAAATCAGAGGAGATTAAAGGTGTTTTTAAAAGGGGAGTACTAGTTTCCTCAGCAATTTCTATAAATCGATCACTTGGTGTATAGTTATGTGTAAAAATACAACAAGGAACTCCATAAGAAAATAATCTTTCTATAGTGCTATAATCGTTATTTTCATCAAGCATGTCTAAATAGCTTTGTTCGCCGTGCCCAAAAATTTGTACAGCACTTCCTGCAAAAGCTTCAAAAAATCCAGAAAGAGGTAATCCTGGTCTACTAATTTTACTACTAGTAATTTTATTTGAAAGGCCACTACGTCCAGCTAAGCAAGATAGTTGCAATTTGTTGTGTTCTTTTAAATCAATATCTAGCAGTTCGAGTATCGTGCAGCTTGTCATAAAAAGTTCCTCCACTTGGTAATTAGAATAACATAAAAATAATAAATTATAAAGGAGAACATTAACAAATGTTCACACATCCAATACAAAAAAAGTAAATATTTTATACGTAAAATTAATTATTAAAAATTAATTACTTGAATTAATAAAAAAGTATAAACAATTTAATATAATTTAATATCCCACAGTAAATTAAATTTATGTGTAAAAGTTTATATTAGAATTTTTATTATTAATTTATTAAAAATAATATGAATTTATTGTATTGATGTTAAAAATTAATCAAATATTTTAATTTGACTTTTAGCTATTTCAGGGTTAATTTAGAAGTAGATAGATGGTAATTGATTTATTTTTTTTATCAATTAGAGTTTATGATACGTGACAAAGAGAGGGTAAAAAAGCTAAGTAATTTTTTTCAAAATTATTATTAATTTAATAATACACGGCAGCAGGGTCCGTTGGACTCCTAACTAAATTTTAATTATAGGAGGAAGCTTTTTAAGTTAATTAAAAGGCAAGAAATACATGAATATAACAGTGAAAGGCGTACATTATAATCCTAGTGATCAAACAAAAGAATTTTTAGATAAGAAATTAGAAAAAATTCAATTTGCTGATAGTTCAATTCAAGATTTGGAAATCGTAATGATTAAAGAAAAAGTTGGCCAAGGCTATCATGTTGATGCTCATCTACATTTTAACTGGGGTACAAGAAAAACCATTGGATTAGATTGTTATGAACTTTATGAAGGTATTGAACTTATCGTAGATAAAATCTCAACTGCTGCAAAAAGAGAAAAAGGAAAGGTTAAAAACCATAAGAAAACACGACCTGATTTTAATCAAGCTGAAGTTATTACAGAATAATTATAAAAAATTGAAAACTGGGGGGAACCCCAGTTTTTTTATCCTCTTAAGAAGGTCGAATCTATATTTAATTCTTTTCTGTATTTGCTTACAGTTCTTCTAGCAATTTTAATGCCTTCTTCATTTAGTATGTTAGCAATCTTTTGATCACTAAGAGCTTTTTCCCCGTCATAATCATTAATGATTTGTTTAATTCTTTCTTTAATTGAGGCTTTAGAGTCGCTCTGAGAATCATTTACTGCATTAGTGAATAAATTTTTTATTGGAATAATGCCCCAGTCACAATCTAGCCATTTTGAGGAAGCTAATCTTGAAACAGTTGTTTCATGAACCTCCATTTCACTAGCCACATCTTTTTGAGTTAATGGTTTTAAATATAAAGGACCTTTAAAAAAGAACTCACTTTGTTTTTCAATCAAAATCGTTCCAAGCTTAAATAGATTTTGATTTCTCATATTAATCTGTCCAATTAATTCTTTTGCTAATAAAGCTTGTTCTTTAATATATTTTTTAGTTTCTTTATCATCAATTTCTTTAGCTAAATTTACAAAATCTTTGCTTATAGTAAGATTTGGTAAGCTTTTGGAACTAGTTTCTAATTGTAGTTTTCCATCAATAACGTGAATAGACAAATCTGGAACTACATATTCACTAGGTCCATCATCAAACTGAGAACCAGGAAATGGTGTAAGTGTCTGTAAAAAAGTGAATAACATTTCATAAGTGTCTTCATCTATTTTTAAATTAGTTAATACTTTTTTTATTTTTTTACTTCTAATATTTTGTAATTCATTATCTAATAAATCTTTAAATATTGGTAATAAATCATCATTTAAGCCTTTTAATTCAGCTTGAACATAAAGAGACTCTTTATAATCATTACAGCAGCAACCCATTGGTTCATAAGACTGAATCTTCTTTTGCATTTTTATAAGAAGTTCATATCTCTCATCTTTGGATAATTGATTTAATCCTTCACTATGTAAATTACCTTCAATTAAAAGTTTTGGATCAACATTATTAAAGCCTGAATTATTTAAATTAGAGATTAATAATTCTCCCATTTCTCTCTCAGTCTCACTTAGTTTTTCTAAATGAAGAATATCTAAAAAATGTTCAATTATTGTCTCTCCATTAGTTAAAGTGTTTTCTAAAAACTTTTGTTTTCTATCACTTGCTTCACTATCATATATTCCTTGATAATCAGAGCCATATGCTGAAGAATCAGAGAAATCATCATTTTTTGATTCTTGAGGGAAATCACTTCTAATATTATCAAGTGAGTGTTCAAGTGCGTTTGGTATTTCTAATGCAGGATTACTTTCAACTGCCTCTTGTATTTTTGCTTGTAATTCAGTCAACGGTAAGGCTAAAGTTTCAAGCCTTTGAAGCATAAGAGGAGAGAGGGATAAAGTTTGTTTTGTACTAAGTTCTAAAGATAAACCCATTAATAGTCCTCCTCAAAAGTAGATCCAAAATAGATTGCTTTAGCGTCTTGGTTTTTAATTAGCTCTTCTTTATTTCCACTTGTGAGTAAGGCCCCATTATTTATAATATAAGAGCAATCAGTAATTGATAAAGTATCTCTTACATTGTGATCTGTTAATAAAATACCAATTCCTTTTTTGCTTAATTCTTTAATTAAAATTTTTATATCGCTAACTGCTCTAGGATCAATTCCAGCAAAAGGTTCATCAAGAAGTAAAAAATGTGGGCTAGTAGCTAAAGCTCTAGCTATTTCTGTTCTTCTTCTTTCTCCACCGGAAAGTGTGTATCCCCATTGTTTTCTAATCTGTGTTAAACCAAATTCTTCTAATAATTTTTCTAAAAGATCATTTTGATCTTTTTCACTTAAATCATCTCTATTTTGAATTACTAATTTGATATTATTTTCTACTGTTAATTTTCTAAAAATTGAAGCATCTTGAGGTAAATAAGATAAACCAGCTTTTGCTCTTTTGTGCATAGCTAGTGGGGTTATATCCTTCTCATCTAAAAAGATTTTTCCTTTATTTGCTTTAATAAAACCAACAATAATATAAAAGGTTGTTGTTTTTCCTGCCCCATTTGGACCTAGTAAGCCAATAATTTGACCACTTTCCATGGAAAAAGAAATCTGTTTAACAACATGTTTTTTCCCATAGTATTTTTCAAGGTTTTCTATGGATAGGATATGTTTCATAAAAGCCTAGCCCCAAAAAGGCTTCCTCCAACTCAATTTTTGTTTATTATAACATGCAATAATAAAAACTACTATGTAATTAGATGAAGTTTTTTGTCTCAAATATTAACTATTCTGTGGTTATATTTGCTTCAATATTACCATCCATTGAAATATCATTATTATCTAAGTTGATTGAAATAGCCTGAGCACTGTAGGTGTTATTTTGCCAAATAACTTTTGAATTACCTAGTAAGGAAAGATTGTTATTTTGCATATCTAAGCGTAGTGAATCACTATTACACTTCATTATTGAATTATCACTATCATGTAATAGTTTTACTTCAATCATTAAATCTAAGAGTGAATTTTCTAAATCATATTTTAAATATGAGGCTGTAGCAAAGATGCTGTTCTTTAAATCATTGATTTCAACCCAACCATTAATTAATAAAACTTTTGTGCTTTGATTATATTTTAGAGAAGAACATCTAAGGGTTATTTCATTTTCACTATCTATAAACTTTACATTATTATTACATTCAATATCATTATAATTTTCACCACTAATATCAATTTGGTCAGCAGTGAGCTCTAAGTTATCGATTTTAACATATGCTGAATTATTTAATGAAACCTGCTGGTTTCCTTCTTTCATCGATAGAGTAGTGTAGCCTGAAGAAAAATTAATTGAAGAAGCAAATATAGTGGGAGAAATAACTAAAAGTAAAATTAAAGCTTTAATTATCTTTTTCATATAATTCTCCTTTATCTATTTGTTTAAATTCAAAATATCTAGTACTTATATTTGCTGAAAAACCAGTACCTTCAAATTTACCAAATTCACTATCCACTTGAACTTTTTCATCTGTACTTAAAATATTATCTTTATTATTCCAACTTATTTTATCACATTTTATATCTAATTTAGGATCAATAATATTAATAATTACATTTTCATTAAATTCAACATCATTTGTATTAGTATTAATTTTTACCTGATTACAAGAACCTTGACTAATCAAAGTATTATTAACATCAACAATTTCAAAACTAGCATTATCTATTAATGTTAGATTTGTTTTATTATAGAAATCTATTTTACTTGATTTTAAAACAATTCTGGAATTGTCTGAGGTATTAATATTGTAAGTTGAATTAATCAGTGTTAAATCTGGATGTTCAATTGGATCTGAATTTTCATCATTTTCATTTATAAAAGAACAAGAGCTACATAAAATAAGAATTATAGCTAAGACTATAAGTTTATATTTCATATAACTCCTCCATCATTTTTTATTCATTAATTTTTTCTATAACTTTAGGATAGTATTTACTTTTTGTAAAATGGAAATAAATACCAACACCAATAAAGCCAATTGCAATTCCTAATAAACCGAATAAAAATTTATAACCTTCACTATTAGTTGGTGCAAATATGAAAAAAAGTGGGAACATTAATAGTGGTATCATAAGTGTAATAAAAGAAGTTGAAATTGTTCTTGCAGGTGGTAAAAAAATCTTTAATCTATCACCGATTTTTATATCTTCAAAATCTTTATCTACTTTAACGCTGAAAGTCTTTCCTTTCATATTACAAAACATTGATCCACTACATCCTTTACAAGTAGCAGTAGGACAAGCGACTTCAATGCTTTTGTCTTCATTTATTTTTATAGTTTCAACTATTTCTACCATTTTTTATTTCATCTGCCTCTATTTCTAAATCTAGTTTAACGATGTCTATATTATTTGCTAAATTAGTAGTTTCATCAATATCTACAACAACGCCTTGCATTTGTAAAGCCTTCCAACTTTCTTGTGATCTTAGTGGTATTGCATTAGTAAATTTCTTTATTTCTGTTTGGCTATCAAATCCACCAACACTTTGAGTTGAACCAACCATACCATTGTCAGTAATATAAGCTGTTCCTTTATCTAAAATTCTATAGTCACTTGTAATAGCTTTACAGTGTGTTCCAATAACAGCAGCTGCTTTACCATTAAGTAAATAACCCATGGTATTTTTTTCAGCAGTAGTTGAAGCATGGAATTGAACTAAGATAATATCTTGATCTGTTTTTAATTTCTCTACTAATTTGTCGATAACAATAAATGCATTGGAAAGGTGAGTTCTTGGGAAGTCACTATTTCCTAATATATTGATTATTGCAATTTTCTTATCTTTTATAGTTGTAAATTTAATACCCTTACCAGGATTATTTGGTGGATAATTAACAGGCCTAATAACAAAGTTATTTTTATCAATAAAATCAACCATATCTATTTTATAATAGATTTTTTCACCACCAGTGATTACATCAACTCCAGCTTTATGAATCATTATAGAATGATTTTTTCCAATTCCAAAGCCGTTAGTAACACCTTCGCCATTAGCAACTACTAAATCTATGTCGTTATCTTTAACAAACTTTTTAAGTAACTTTTTTATAACGGTAGTACCGGGTCTACCAACTATTTCTCCTAAAAATAAAACTCTAATACTCATAAACTTAACACTATATTGCATTGAGTTTTCAATCAAGAGAATTTTATGAAAAGTTTAAATTAATTTTAATATAATAGTTTTTAATATAGTTGTTTGTTTCTTTTATAAATGTTATATATTATTAGTTAACCTTGCCTAGGTGGCGAAATTGGTATACGCGCTTGGTTCAGATCCAAGTGGTCATTTGACTGTGCAAGTTCAAGTCTTGTCCTAGGCATTTAAGTACACATCGTTGATACAATAATGCAGCTATTATAATTTCTTTTATTGTAAGGAATTAAAAAATAGCTGTTTTTTTGTATTAGGCTAATTTGACATAATTATCAAGCCTTCTATAGGTAATCGTGTAATAGTCAACACCCCTAGAGGGTAATCGTGTAAAATTGGGGTTTCTATATTTTATGGTAAATCATTTTAAGGGTTGGTTTGAAATTTCTTTAATAATTCTAAATATTTCAAGAAAATTTTCAAAATTAATGTTTTTAAAAGGCAATTCATGCTTTAGAATTTTATTTGCAAAATCCATTTTTGATAGCAAGTGATTGATTATGTTTTTGTCTGAACAAGTATCTTTTATTTCTACTACTTCAGTTCCATTTGATCTATCAATAATTGCTATACTCGTTTTTCCTATTTTTTTAGGGCTATTACATTTTATAATATATTTACCATCTAATGAGGTCCTATATTCATTGAATTCATTTCCTAAAAATAAACGATATTCATTTTTATCTTGAATTACTGGCTTTTGTATAGTTTCATCATCATATAAATGTTCGATGCAGATTAATGGATTTTCTTTTGAATATTCTCTAAATAAACTACCAGTAGTATCCACTTAAACTACCACTTAAATTTCTAAAATAATTACTGCAATATTTGCTTAAACTACCACCAGTATTTAAATAAACTACCACTTAAGAATTAACCATAATATACTATCCTAAAATACAATTTTAGGAGGATGTTTTTATGGCAAAAAAGCTAGAGATTAAAAAAATTCTTGAATTAAAAAAGAATAATATCTCTCAAAATGAAATGGCTAAGATTTATCATATTTCTAAAACAAGCAGTATGAAAATTCTTAACAAAGCTAAGAAACTTAATGTTTCTTATGATGAAATAAAAGATAAAGATGATGATTCTCTTTTTAATCTTTTCTTTCCTGATAAAAATAATAATAAGATTGTTTACGAAGAACCAGATTTTAAATTTTATCAAAAAGAATTGGCAAAAACAGGTGTTACTTTAAAACTTCTTTGGCAAGAATATTGTGATCTTTGTGAAATTAAAGATGTAATTAGCATGGGATACAATAAATTTTGTAAAAGCTATCATGCATATGTAGGAACTAAGAAAGTTACAAATCATCTAATCCACAAACCAGCACAAGAAATTGAAGTTGATTGGAGTGGACCAACTATGAGAATAACTGATGAAGTAACAAGGAAGAAATACAAGGCTTATCTTTTTGTTGCTACATTACCATACAGTCAATATACATATGTAGAAGCTACAAATAATATGAAACAGTCAACTTGGCTGCAGTGTCATGTAAATATGTTTAAATTTATCAATGGGGTAACCAGAGCTATCATATGTGATAATCTTAAAACGGGAGTAGATTCTCACCCTAGAGAAGGTGATATTGTTTTTAATTCTTCTTATGAAGAGTTCAGTGAACATTATACAGTTGCTGTATTACCAGCTAGAGTAAGAACACCAAAAGATAAACCTTCTGTTGAAATGAGTGTTGGAAATATTGCAACAGCAATAATAGCTGAATTAAGGAATGATGAATTCAATACTTTAAATGCTTTAAATAAAGCTATTCGAAAAAAACTTTTTGAATTTAATAATAAGAAATTTCAAAAGAAATTTGATGGAAAATATAGTAGAGCTGAAATATTCTTTAACTCTGAACAAGAATATTTAAGGTCACTACCCAAATTGCCTTATGAATATGGAAAATGGACTTATGGTAGAAAAGTTTATGCTAATTCACATATTCAATATCAAAAAAATTATTATTCAGTTCCTCATATTAATATTGGTAAAAATGTTGATATCAAAGTAAGTGAAAATTTATTACGTATTTACTTAGATAATGAACATTTAGTAACTCATAGATTGTTTGAACAATATGAGATTGGTAAATATATGACTAGAAAACAAGATTTACCCGAATATTTTAAGGATATTAAATATGATAAAGATTATCTCATTAATTGGGCTAATACAGTTGGTTTAAATACAAGAAGAGTAATTGAATTGATATTTGAATCGGTAAGCATTGAAGAGAAAGGATATAATCCTTCTCTATCAATACTTAGGTTATGTGAAAAACACAAAAATAATACTGAATTTGAATTAGCTTGTGCTTATACACTTACCAAGGTTTCCACGCCTAGATATAAGCATATTAAAGCTGTATTACACAGTCAAGTTTTACAAAACTTAGTACAAGAAGAAAAAGCAAAAATTAAACCTAAAGGCATTATGAGAGGTGCCGAATATTTTAAAAGTAGAAAAGAAGGAGTAAAATAAAATGACAATAAATAAAGATTTAAAAACTAAATTAAGAGAACTAAAAATACCAGAAGCTATCGATTTTTTAGAAGCAAATAATAACACAAATGAATTTAATGAAATTTCATTTGAAACACAGTTAGAATTGTTACTAGAGGATGCAATTTCTAAAAAAAATGCAAACAGGATAAAGAAATACATTAATGGTGCTAAATTCTCTATTAAGAGTGCAACAATGGAAGATATTCAATATGAAGGAAGAGATATAGATAAAAGAGAAATTCAAAGATTAGCTACAAATAACTATATAGCTAATCATATCAATCTTTTAATCTCAGGTCCTACAGGATGTGGTAAAACCTGGATGGCTTGTGCATTAGGTAATAAAGCTTGTAGAAGTTTAATACGTACAAGGTATATTAGAATGCAAACTCTACTAGAAATAGTAAAAAATGCAAAATTAACTAATCGTCAAAGTACTAAGATAACAAAATTTGGTAATTACGATCTCTTAATAATTGATGAGTGGCTCTTAAGAAAGATTAATGATGAAGAAATTAATATTATCTTCGAGATATTAGAAAGAAGAGTAAATAAAACTACTATAGTTTGCACTCAATATGAAGTTGGTGATTGGATGACTATGATGAAAGTTAATCCTATTTCCGATTCCATAATCAGTAGAATCTCTGATTGTTCAATACCAATAAGATTAGATGATACAAATATGAGAGAAGCACATGGCAAAAAAGTTCTTGCAAGATATAATTCTCTAAATTAATAAGAAAATAAACAAAGGCATTGGAGTAATTTTCAGTGCCTTTCTAAGTGGTAGTTTAAGTGGATATTGTAAAAAATGGAGGTGGTAGTTTAAGTGGATATTAATGGTAGTTTAACGGGAGAATATTCATTTCTTTTCTATTATCAGGAATAGGTAATGTAAAAGAATATACATTATTTCCCCAAGATTTATATTTAAATCCACTTTTACGCATTTGTTTATTTGTATTATTATCATCACAGTCAGCAATAAATATCATTTTATTCGGTTGTCTTATTGAACTGTGACCTTTGCAAATATTACATAAATTTGAATTTCCCATTTCTAATTTAATTTTACTGTTTTCTGAAGAATTTTTTGGTTCAAATTCTAAAAAATTAATATCGAGTCCTTCAAAAATTTCTTTATATTCTTCTTTTGTTTTTAAGTCTTCATAAGCTGCTTTCATGTGTTTCCAGTCAGTTGATCCTTCAGTCACAATAAGCATTTTCGAGTTATTTTGAGCTATGATTTCGTTTATTTCATTTTCATGTTTTTGTGTTTTCATTAAATATTCATAGGATTTATGAAATTCTGAAAAACGTTCAGATGATATTTGAGTCCCCTTTGGCATGTCATAAATTGATATCCCATTTTCACTAAATTGATTTTTCATACCTAATAAAAATAAAGGAGAGTGAGTTGTTATTATAAATTGTATTTTTGGGAATAATTTTATTAATTTTGGGAGTATTTCGTATTGAAGATTAGAATGAAGATGTAACTCTATTTCATCAATAATTACTATACCTGTGATTTTTTCTAAGTAAATACTATTATAGATATCTATATTATCTGCATAATGAATTATGGTTGAAAACATATGAAATAATGCACTTTGTCCAGTTGATAAAGAATCAATAGTTGGCATCATAATAGAATTGTCCTCTACTGATTTAATATTAAATCTTGTCCCTTTAGAATTTCTATAATTTAAACCGAATGATATTTTTTGACATAATATTTCGGACATTATTTTTTCAACATTTGTTCTAGCTATACTTAAAGTATTTATATCGGAGATGTTTTTAACAGTTGAGTATCCCATATCTTCATTTTTTTAATTTCTGTTCTAGAATCAATTATAATATCTAATAGCCAATTTAAATTTTTTATAGTCATGTTATTTATTGAAATATCATTATAAAGAATCCCTGAGAATGGTTGCTGTATATTTGGATGTTCAAAATCAGATAATTTATAATATTTTTTACCAAGCCAAAATGGTTTTTCATATCTGTCTGGACCAAAATAGCAAATAACATTATTTGAAAAAATTTTGTCAGAATTTTCCTTTGTTATAGTTATTTTTTTAAAATTTATTTCTTCATGCCAATTGATATCGTTTGATATGTTTTTTATTTTTTCTTTGAATTTGTTAAATGCTAGATTACCACTTTTGCAAATATATTCAATCTTATTAGGATTTATTGATTTATCTGTGAATTTTAGATAAGAAATAAGATAATCTTTTCCAATTTTAATTTCAATAGGGCTTATAGCTTTATAATACTGGGTTCCATTGCTGTTTTCACTTTTTTGCATTACATTTGTGAAATAAAAGTTTGCACATTCATAAAAAGAATCAACTATATTTGATAAAAAAGTTGATTTGCCTGTTCCATTTTCACCAACTAATATTATTGGTTTTGGATCTCCTTTATCATTAAATTCACAATCTATTTCTAAACTATCGATAGGGCCAATATTCTTATCAATTATTTTTTCTAAATACATTATTACATCCTTATATAGTTAATTTTAATTTACATCTCATTATTATCAGTCCACAATTCACATTGGGTCATTACTGTTTTAATTGCATCATTCATACCTTTTGGAGGGTATTTATATTTCATAATTAACATTCTCATTCTAGCTCTTGCTGATGCTTACTTTTGCAAGTCAATAGAATTAGCTTTTTTTGGAATATTGATTGAAAGTTTTATTGATAAGCCCATAAATTTACCTCATAGATAAATTTCATTTTACCATAGAAAACTAAATTGTTGAATGGTGAAAAATTATTTTTGTAATATATACTTGTAAAATAAGAAAGTATGAAATTAATAAAAATTTAATTCATAACGAATAATTGTGGTAACAATATTTTTTAACTCAAATAAATATTCATCTGTGAAGTTGTTAGGGTCGTTTGATTTATTTTTCATTTCAAATAAGGCTTTTCTACAGAGTGATTTTTTATTATCTGTTGTATCACAGATAGTTGGATTGTTAAATTGGCAATTTCCTCTATGGGCAATACAATTTCGTCTTTGATAAAAAATCTTTAGTAAATCAAAAAATGAAGAAACTTTTAAATTGGAGCCTGGTTCAATTATTATATTTATTTTCTCATATGTATCCCTTATTAATTCAAAAACTAAATCTAAAGCTTGATTTTTTATTAAAATAGGTTTTCCCTTACAATTTGTCAAGTTTTGATGTTCTTCATCTTTTTTTTGTTTTCCTATATAATTTTTATTTCTAGCAATAGTTTCTAGCAAGTTCCAATATCGGAAATAAGAATATTGACTACGTCTTTCTTTGCTACATTCAATAAATAAATTTAAATAAAATTTTTTAATTGTGTTACAGCCTGCTTCTTTGAGAATTTTTAATACTTTTTCTGAACTTTCGTTCCCAACAAATAAATTTCCTGCATAAGGGTTGTAATATACTCTTTCGCTTGCAGTATAATATTTATTATTTTTTTCTTTGATTATTAATTCACCTAAAATGCTACCATAACTGTCATTTATTAATGATAAAACTTGTAATATTGATATAGCTTTATTATGCAATAAATTTGCAGCATCATTAGGAGAATCGGAAATAATTCTAGGGTAAATTATTATAATCATTGGAGTTTTATAAGGATCATCAAATGATGGAGGTGCCTCCTTTGATTTGTAATCACATTTTCCATAGGTAGGTTCAATAAAATTATACATATAATCTCTTATATGAGTATTTCCCATTCTTTTGCTGGGTATAATTAAGCATTCGCCTATATTAATACTTTTCCCTAAATAAACATTATTACAGAATGTATAACCTATATATGTTTTTGAACTTGCTCTCGAGTTGTTAATTTCCGTATCAATTATTTTATTTGCATTTTTTTGAAATTCTGTCATTTTATTTTTATCAATTTTTTCAGAATTATTATTTTTAAGGATTTGAAATAATAATGGTGTGGTTTGAAATTTAATTGAATAATAAGGTTTAATAATATTCAAATCTTCTGTATTTATAATTTCTATTGTTTCAATACAATATATTCCTGGTGTTAAATTATCAATATTTATTTTATTTACTTTACTAAATGGTAATAGGCCTAAATTTATGAATAATGATTTCACAAGATATTTCCCATAAATTTCACTATATGCAAAAATTTCTAATCTTAAAGTTTTTTCTTTATCAATATATAAATCTGTTTTTTGAGTAGTTATTTTTAACAGTATTTCTAAATTTTCTTTTTGAATAACATGTTTATTAATTATATTAGAATTTAATATCATTTTACCTCTTATAACTTTTATTTAAAGTAAATTAACTTATATTTAAAATTTTAATTATTACTCCTTATAAAGAAGTTAAAATAATAAATATTAATATCAGTGGCATAAGTTTTACCATTTATAATTGTCCTATTAGCTTTTTTTGGAATATTGATTGAAAGATTTAATGATAAGTCCATAAATATACCTCATAGATAAAATCAATTTTACCATAGAAAACTAAATTGTTGAATGGTGATTAGATAAATTATTAGTAAGTAAGTTATGCTTCTTAACTTGTGGTTAGGTTAAAATTTTCTTTGTTCCATTTTTGAGAGTTAGCTATTTGTTGTTATTGGATTGATAATAATGTATGTAAAGGGTACAATGAAAATGTAGTTTTTAGATTTGAATAGACATAATTTTAAAATAATAAAATTTTTAAGAAATTATGCAATATTATATTTTAGAAGAGATGAAACTTACGCGAAACAAGCAAACCGAAATTTGCTGTAAATGAATGGAATGTTCTGTTGACAAAACGCAATTTAATTCAATACCCTTTAGAAGGACTTATTTCACGCTTGGACATTATTGGTAAAGATAAAGTTTAAGATTGGGCTATTTATTGAAAAAAATTAAACAACAAAGTGTAACTTAAGGAGATGATATTAAATGTCAATTAATGAAAAAAACAAAGAAAATATTTTTACAAAGCGTACTTATGAATTAGAGAAAGTGATTGAGACAAAGATTGGTTCAATAAAAAATAATATAAAAGCTTTAGAATGTTTATACAAATATACTGATGAATTGATGAGAGAAATAGAGGATAAAACTCCATGTAAAAAAGGCTGTTCTCACTGTTGTAAATGTGGTATGAGGATTGATATTTCGGAGTTAGAAGCAAATTATATTAAGAATAAGTTAGGTATTGCTAATAATACTATATGTATTGAGGAAGATGGTTATATTCCACAAGGTTCATGTCCTTTCTTATTTAATGATGCTTGTAGTATTTATGAAATTCGACCTTATCAATGCCGAAGGCATGTTGTTATTGAGAAAGATAATACAAAGTGCATACAGAATTTAGAATGCATGCAACAAACTTCAGAAGAGTTTGATAATGCTTATCATTCTTTAGTTAAAAAATACCTATCAAAGAATCAACAGAAAATTGATTCTTTTATGAAACAAATTACTAGCGGTAAAAAGATACTCAATGAAAATGATTTAATTTATTTAGAAGCTATTTCAAAAAAGTATGATTATAGTGATATCAGAATTTTCTTTCCTCCTGAAGTTATGGCAAAATGCAAACGTTAATTTACTAATATTTTTTAAATTAATTGGTAATTTATATGAAACATATAATGTAGAAGTATTTATTGATTCAATAATTCTTTACTACATTTTTATGAGTCAGCTTTGATTTAAAAACGGATTATAAGTACTTGATATAATTTCCCTTTTATTTATTTGTATTGACCCTATTTAAATATTCTTCAATAGTTATTACTCTGCGTACTTTAGATACTTTATCACATAGGGTTTTGAGTTTCTTATCTTGAGTAACAAAAATATCATCTAGACCTAAATATGTTAGATGTAATAAATCTGGGGCATCATTTCTTTCAACAGTATTCGCATTTTTATAATAATAAGATGAACTATCCAAAAACAAATCTATAGAGCCATTATATCCTTTTAGAATTTTACGAAATTCGCTTTTATTTTTTGCTGTTAGCTCTCCAATACATTTGGCTTTGAAATTTGTTAGAAGAAAACTCTTTAAAAGTTCCTTTTTTATTTCATAAATTTTCTTTTTTAAGAAATATTCTCTTTTTGAATTTATTTCTTCCCACAACATATTATAATAGAAATTAATAAAAGAAAGGCATGTTTCGGACATAAAGTCTTTCATAAAAAATGAATTCGCATACTCATCATTTTCCAAGTTTGTATTTTTCAAAACCAATGGCAAAAAATTATTTTTAAAAGACGTTAAATCTTCATTTTGTAATATAGCAGAGTATATGTATTTAACTTGAATTCTTGATCTTGGATAATCAATATCGAAGGCGTCACCAAAAATTATTTCATGATACTGTTTCCAATTAATTTTAATTTTGCTATTTTCGATAAATTCAAATTGAGATTTCTGTCTCTTGAAATTATTGTCCAGATTCTTACACATCTCTGATATAGTTAGGCTTGATATGTAAGTCAGTTCATTTTCTATTTTGTAATCTCTTTCATATAGCTCAACTACAGCATTAACATCAAGATAGTATTTCATTTATAATTGTCCTATTATCTTTTTTTGGAATATTGATTGAAAGTTTTATTGATAAGCCCATAAATTTACCTCATAGATAAATTTCATTTTACCATAGAAAACTAAATTGTTGAATGGGAGATTTATAAAATATTACATAGCTGATTAGTATTATTATTTATTTATACTATTAATCTAACAATTTCTGTTTTATAATAAAGGTTATAATAAGTTAATGAATCTAAAGGATGTACTATGACTGAAGAGAGAATAGACTATTTATATAAATATAGGTCTTTATATTCTTATTGGAAAGATATAATAGATACCAAAACTGGAGAAATAGTTAAAAAAGTAAAAGTTGAAAAACCTATAATTAATAAGTTTACTTTTGACTTATTAACAAAAGGTGAAATATATTTTTCTTCCCCAAGGGAATTTAATGACCCATTTGATTGCTGGGTACCAATTAAATCCTATCCTATTACAGCTGAAATGGTACAAAATGCATTATCTGATAATACTAAAAGATACAAATCAAAAAGAGATAAATTAAGGTTTATAATAAAAGAAGAATTTAATAATGATATAAATAAATATGTCGAAAAAGTTAATATTAATAATTTAGATGAAAATTCAAATTGTATTGAAGATAACAATAATTTTTTTATAAATGATTATTACATATCTTGTTTTTCAAAAAGAAATGATAAAACTTTAATGTGGTCGCATTATGCTGATTGTCATACTGGTATTTGTATTGGTTTTAAAACTCATTATTTAAAAGGTGTTAATGCATTAGACTTGAATTTAAATGTTAATTCTGGATTAGCTACAATTAATAAAGTTAAATATAGAGAAGATAATCATAAGCCTACTATTTTAAGTAGGATGGAATTAACCAAAGAAGATTTGATGAATGGTTTTTTATCAAAAGCTAAGGAATGGACATATGAAGAAGAATATAGAGTAATTTTATCACCACAAATGACCTATTCACAAAAACAATATATTGCTTCTAAATATATTAAAGAAATTTATTTTGGAATGAGAACCTCTGAAGAAATAATAAAACATACTATAAAAGAAATAAGCAAATCTAATTTCTTAGAAATAGACTTAATTAACTTCTATAAAATGAGAGAATGTAAAAATGAATTTTCAATTATTCCTATTAAGATCAATTATAAAGAATATTTAATATAAATAAAGGAGTTATGATAATGCCACTAGAAAAACCTTATTTTAGATGTTATAGGCCAAATATCAAGAATGAGTCGCTAGAATATTTAAGAGATAAAAGAAATGTGAATAATCCATATGATTACGTTAATAAATTAGATATTCTTGATGATAGATTAAAAAAAATATTTGAATTTATTGAACCTAGTGAAACAAATAAAAATACATATTCAGTTCAAATTAGCTCGTTATTGTTAGATGTGTGTACTACTATTGAAGCTAATTTTAGAGGAATCTTGGAAAAAAATGGATATAGAAAAAAAATTTCAAAATGCAATATGTGTGATTATTTTTTAATCGAAGAATCACATCATTTGTCTAGCTATGAAATAAAGATACCATTTTGGAAACCTGGGAAAAGTATAAAAAGATTACATTGGGAAGATGGTGGTAAAATAAGGAGACCCTTTAGAAAATGGGGAACTAAGACATATAGAAAATTAGATTGGTATAATGCCTATAATCAAGTTAAGCATAATATGGTTGAAAACTTTAAAATGGCTACATTAGATAATCTTGTTGAAGCTTTTAGTGCATTACATATAATAATGTGTGCTCAATTTTATGATATAAGTATTATAACCCCCTCGGAATTAAATCAATTTTCCTTATTTGGTGAGAGTACTTCCTTTGAGGAAAAACCATATATTTCAACAATTAGGGGAAATTTTTTAATTAAAATTCCTAGAGATAAAGGGTGGGAAGATAAAGATAAGTATTCTTTTGATTGGAATGAAATAAAAAATGATGTTGAACCCTTTAATAAATATCCATATAAACCTCCAATTAAAAATAGAAATTATTGTAAAAACTGTAAAGTAATTAATTGAGATTTTAGTTTGATAATAGATTAGATTAACTTAGTTATTCATCCTTAGGGGTACGCTTTCTCGGTAATAAGTATAAGGAGAAATACTTTTTCTCCAAATAATTACGGAGGTCTTATGAAAAGAGATTTTAGTACCCAAAGTGGTAATAGTTTCACAGTTAGTTATGCTAATTGTGTAGAGAATGGTTATAACTGTCATTTCCCAAATGAAGTTATTGTTAATAATGCAGATGAATTTTCAAAAGTTTGTGTTAATGACCATATTTTAGGTTCTTATAAAGATAATTATAGAAGTTCATCTAATTTTATAAGTGCTGATGCACTTGGTATGGATTGTGATAATGATCACAGTGATAATCCAAAGGATTGGAAAACTTATAAAGATGTTCAAAAGGCATTCCCTGGTGTTCCATTTTATGTAACCTATAGTAGAAATCATAATAAAGTTAAAAAGAATAAATCTGCTAGACCTAGATTTCATGTTATCTTTTTAATTGATACTATAATTGATTCAAATTCTTATTCTAATTTAAAAAAACAAGCATTAAATCATTTTCCTTATTTTGATTCTAACGCTGTTGATGTTGCAAGATTATTCTTTGGAACTAAAAATAATAATGTTGAATTTGTTGAAGGGGATATTACTCTAAATAAGTTTTTAGAAAAAAATGAACAACTTATTACTTCAATTGAAAGCGAAATACCTGAAGGAGAGAGAAATTCAACTTTACATCAATATGCTCTAAAGGTTATTAAAAGATATGGCGATAGTAAAAAAGCTTTAACTTCTTATTTAGATAAATCTAATCAATGTAATCCGCCATTAGATGAAAAAGAGATTAAATCAATATTTAATAGCGCAAGAAAATATTATCATTCAACTATAGTTGTTCAAGAAGATTACGTTTTACCTGATGATTATGATATGGAATATGAGTATATACCTGAAGATTATTCAGATGTTGGACAAGCAAAAGTGTTAGTTAATGTTTTTGGAAATGAGCTAAAGTTTACTAAAGGTACTGGGTATCTTAGATATAATGGAATCTTATGGGAAGATTCTAAACAAAGAGCGCAATCAGCTGTTCAAGAATTAACTGATTTACAATTAGAAGAAGCACGTATTAAATTGAAAATTGCTATAAAACAATTAATTGATACTGGAGCTAAACTGCTTATTGATTTATCTGGTCTAAAAAAAGCACAAGTAAAATTTAATAAAACTCAACAAAAAGCTTATAATAATTATATAACAGCAACTACTTATAATACTTTTGTTATTAAAAGACGTGAATCAAAATATATTAGTGCAACTCTTAAAGAAGCAGAACCAATGTTAGAAATGGATATTTCCGATTTTGATAAAGATCCTTTTTTATTAAATACCCCAGATTATACTATTGATTTGAGAAAAGGTATTCATGGTATAAGAGAACATAGAGCAGATGATTTTATTACAAAATGTACTTTGTGTTCTTTGAATAATGATGGTATTAAAGAATGGAGAAGTTCACTAAAGCTTTTTTTTCAAAACGATGAAGATTTAGAAAATTATGTTCAAGATATAATTGGTCTTTCTGCTATTGGTAGAGTATATGCTGAATTTATGGTTGTTGCTCATGGTGGTGGAAGAAATGGTAAATCTACATTTTTTAATACTATAAGTTCAGTACTTGGAACGTATAGTGGTAAAATATCAGCAGATAGTTTAACTGTAGGTTGCAGACGTAATGTTAAGCCTGAACTTGCAGAAACAAAAGGAAAGCGTTTAATTATTGCATCTGAGTTAGAAGAAGGAACTAGATTAAATACTTCAATAATAAAGCAGTTTTGTTCAACTGATGAAATTTTTGCAGAGAAAAAATATAAAGATCCTTTTGCTTTTATTCCAAGTCATACATTAGTTCTTTATACAAATCATCTCCCAAAGGTTGGAGCGACAGACCCAGGTACTTGGAGAAGATTAGTCGTAATTCCTTTTAATGCAAATATTGAAGGTAATAGTGATATTCTTAATTACTCTCAACATTTAGTTGAAAAATGTGGTGGTGCTATATTAGCTTGGATTGTTGAAGGGGCTAAAAATATTATTGATAAGAAATATAAACTTACTAAACCTAAGTGTGTTATAAATGCTATCAACTCTTATAGGGATGATAATGATTGGCTAAATCACTTTTTAAGTGATACTTGTGAAACTGAAGATTCACTAACAGAAAAATCAGGAGATTTATATACATTCTATAGAACTTATTGCAGCATTAGAGGAGAATATATTAGAAGTACGGCGGATTTTTATGCTGCATTAGATTTAGCAGGTTTTAAAAGAAGAAGAACTAAAAAAGGCTCTTTTGTTTATGGACTTAAGCTGAAAGATAATAATGCAGAAGATGATTTTCTAAAATAACTTCAAAAGGGTGACACTGGTGATGGTCTTTATACTAACTTTTATATATGAAGAATTATTTTTTTTACTATATATAAGTTATATAAATGAGTGTCACTACCGTCACCCCTAAATTGATGAATTGGTTATATTTAATTATCAAAAAGCTTATTTGCTAATTTAGATTTTAAATTCTAAAGTTGAAGAATTGATAAATGATATGTGTTTTAAATTATAAAAGTTTACAGTTTTTTTATAATGGACTAGGTCTTGATTGTTATAATAAGCAATGTGCAAATTCTTGATATTTCCCGTTTCTTGCATTTGTGCTATTCTAAATAATATATGGTCATCTACTAGCTCTCCTTTTTTAAAAGGTTTAGAAGTAATTCCTTTGGCTGGTAAAAGATCAATATATCCTACTCGTTGAAAGCTTAAACCATATATTAAAAAATTATTAATTGTTATTTTCTTATCGTTAAAAAAATCTAAATTATAATATTTTTTATAGTTTTGATATTTTTGTATCTGCAATAGTTGATTATATTTTCCAAGTCCATTCCATCCCCATATTATTTTCCAATAGAATTCTTTGTCATTTATATGCGTAAATATTAAATTATTTACATTTGAACAATTTGTGATAAAGTAACCATGCAAGTGTTGTGGAAATAACGACTCAAAAAAAGTGTCAAAATTTGTAGTAAATACTAGTGCATTAGTTGTTAACTTATTACTTATCGATTCATTATAAATTTGTATTTTTTTATTTAGTCTCATATCTTCTAAATAATTAGTTAGAACGAAATTCCAAATATTATATAATGGTGGCATGAAATTTTTTATTGATGAAAAATCATAATCGTTGTTTTCGAACATGTCCCGTCCAAACCAATATTCTATATTCCCATCCCTCTTACTATAATAATTTTTAATGACTAGTTTAAGTTTTTCAAAATATTTAATATTTTCAATTGTCTTTTTCTTATAAAAAAAATTAAAAATTAGTCGTTCTTCTCTTTCAGATAAGGCATTATCAAAAAAGTTTTTAATAAATTTATCAAAGTTTAATAAATATTTTTTATCTTCATCAATAAAAGAATTAAGCTGAGATAATAAATTTATTGAGAGTCCATTGCCAAATAAAAAACCGTCAAACTTCAAATTAGTCTCCTCCTTCACTCTTTTTAGTCTTTTATATCAACACTTATCGACCAAAAGTATGAATCTATTAATTTCATTATTGGGTATTTATAATTAGTTTCTTCGAATATCTCAGATTGAATATTCAATAATTCAAATTTGTTATCAATAGCGAATTGATAAATTTTAGCTATTGAGTTCACAGAAAAGTTTTGTATTAACTCAGAATTATTAACTTTATTATATTCTTTAATTCCTGATTTAAGATATCTATCATATGCAGGGGTACAACCAAGAATCCCAAGCATAATTTTTGTAGTTAAAGTGTTTGAAATATTGTTTTTGGGCGCAGGTTTTTCAATATAATTAAAATAGTTTTTTCTTTCCATATTTAATTTTTCTTGAAGGTCTTCATGTAATTCATAAGTTAATTTAGCTAATTCTTTATAATTATTAATATTCAAATTATCGTCTAGATTTCTTAATTCAATATATTCATCGTTAAAGATAGTTTCAATTATAGGTTTATAAATTTTATAATCTTTTTGAATTAAAAAACTAGAACCTCGATACATTCCCCAACTGGCTAGATAGAACCCAAGATGTAACATAGCTAGTTCTAGCGATTCATCATATTGTTCTATTTTTAAACTATTGAAATATGAATAGCAATGGTTAAAGCTTCTGTACCTGTCATTGTTATGGTTTTTTAATTTAGTGTAAAATGGTAATAATTTTTCTATTGGTGGGTTCATTGAATAAGATGCTCCATATATTTTATTTTTCAATTTTTGGAAGTGAAATATATTTATAATTAAAAATAATTTCACATATAATATTATAATATGATAAGAAAAATAATCAATCAAGAAGAAATATTAAAAATAAAAGACTCAAGTGTTGCTACACCAAATGCAATTGATATTTTTACAATAGCTTTAAAAAAGGTGACACTGATGATGGTCTTTATACTAACTTTTCTATATGAAGAATTATTTTTTTAATAAATCTAAGCGTTTACTGATTTTGCATATTCATAAATTCTTTTATTCCTTGATTCAACAAATTCTATTACGAGTTTCTTATATTCTCGATAATCTTCAATATTGGAGAATCTTGGTGAAGAATTAAAACTATTAAATGGAAGATAGAATTTGACGGTCCCATCTCTATTAACTAAATCATCTAATAAGAAAAATTGGACATATCCATTAAAATCAATAAAAAGATCAAAAAAACTCTTATATCTCATAAAAGTAGTATATAGGGGATTGTTTTTTCCTAAATAGAAAAGGCGAATACATTCTAGAGTTAAGTCAAATCTATCATCAATTAAACTATTAACACCACGTGCTTGGTTAATAGTAGGTTTTTTATCAATTCTTTTATTTGGAAAAAGAATATAGGCTCCAATTGTACAACCTACATCGAAAAGCTCATCAACTTCATTAGGGATTTGTTGTACTAACCATTGTTTTTTCTTTTGATTTCTATATGAGTGTGTAATTGCATCACTTCCGAGAGAAAATTCTCCAAGTTCAGATGAATGGTACAAATATGAACCTTTTATGTTATCTGTTAATTCAAACATCTTTCCATTTGGAAGAGGTTTGCTCCATAAAAATTTATGATAATTTCGTAATGTTAGGCTTTTGCTATCAGGATCTCCTCCTTTAGCATCAGATGTAAAATTGAATTTAATATTAAGTTCCATTTATTTTTACCTCATTTTAAGAATATACTATTGTTAGTAATGATACAAGTTTTTTAACATAATTGTTACACTTCTATTTTAATTAGCTAAGCTTGTTGTCTGTGGTTTAGAAAAAATCTGTAAGAAATAATATGTTATTAGAATGGAAGTGTATTTATTTTGGAAATAAAAAAAGTATAAGCTATTTTTAAAAAGTTTTGATGTTTTCAATAAAAGCACCCTTGTATACTCTATATTTATAGAAGAAATAAAAGCTTCCTTTATTATATCTCTTATCCATTATTAAAAAAAATACAATTTAAAAGTGAATTGTTTTCAAAAAAAATGGCCCCAGGCCCATAGGCGACTGAAGCTCTATCCATGTAATTAAAAAATAGAATCATTCAATATAAATATAAAGTTCAAGGTGGTGGTCCTCCTGGTGAAGTTGTTGATATTACAATAGCTTTTAAAAAGGTGACACTGGTGATGGTCTTTATACTAACTTTTTTATATGAAGAATTATTTTTTTACTATATATAAGTTATATAAATGAGTCTCACTACCGTCACCCTTAATTGATGAATTGGTTATATTTAAAATTGTATTATGATTATAAGTTCCTTATTAGGAATATTATGTATTAATAATAAATAAAAATGTAATTAAATATTGTCAGTTCATCTATCAAGAACACCTGCACTTTTCACCAATTGTATTTTTCTCTTTGATTAATGTTTGATTTATGGGGGTGGGGGGATTAAATCTCTAGGACTATTGCCCTTATAACAAACAGGGCCATTAACGCAGAAAATGCACTATTCAAAGGGGGTATTAACCCCTTATTTTATTCAAATTATATAATTGCTACTAACTTGATAATTCTCTCCTTTTGAGCGATATATACACCCTATAAGGAGAATTAATTTTATGAGTACTATTAATAAAAACCAGTTACAACAATTAAGAAAACAATACCCTATTGGATGTGTTGTTAAATTAATATCCATGGATGATTCTTTTGCTCCAAAGAGGGGAACTTTGGGTAAAGTATTTTATGTAGATGATACAGGAACTATCCATGTAAATTGAGATAATGGATCTACTCTTGGTGTTGTATTTGGAGTTGATAAAATAGCGAGAATAGACTAAATGAAAAAAAATTTTAAAAAAATTTTAAAAAAAGTTAAAATAAATAATTATACACTCTTGTATCTTTAATACAGACAACAAATAAGAGGGTGTTTCTTTCATTATAGTTTTTTATGATAACTACTAGTTTTATATCAAATAAGGCCTTTATGGGCCTTTTTTTGCGTCTTAGGGGGTACGTTTTTTCGATATATAATAGGAGAGGGTATATGAAAAGTACTGAAAAAGAAAATATCACTAAGTTAAGAAATGAAGGTTATGGTTATACAGCAATAGCTAATGAATTAAACATATCTATTAATACTATTAAATCATTTTGCAAAGCTAATAATCTAGGTGGAGTTAAAGCTAAGAGAAATAAGCAAAAGAAGAATATTAGCTTTTGCTTAAACTGTGGTAAAGAATTAGAACATACTCCAGGTAAAAAGAAAAAGAAGTATTGCTCTGATAAGTGCAGATATCAATGGTGGAATAATAATAGGGATAATAATTCTACTTATCAAATAAGATGTAAATCTTGTAATAAAAAGTTTAATACCTATAAAAACAGTAATAGAAAATATTGCTCTCATGAGTGTTATATCGCAGATAGATTTAATAGGTAGAAAAGCATTATGAATAATAACCAATTTGATAGACAAATAAACTATAGTATTTCTTTAGAAATCCTATTCTCTTTAAAAGAAAATAATCTGATAACAGATGTTGAATTTAAAGAAGCTGAAACATTATTAAATGAAAAATATAAACCTATTATATCGATTGTATCTCTTGGTATCAACTTGAATTAGTTGGGGTTATAGAGCATGTATGTACATTAAGTAGGAGATGTTTTATGACTAAAATAACTAGAATAAACCCCTATATATTACCAAGTAGAAAAAGGATAAGAGTAGCAGCTTATGCAAGAGTATCTGTTGATTATGAAAAGAATATAGAATCTCTTAATACTCAAATAAGCTACTATACTTCTTTAATGCAAAATAACCTTTCTTGGCAATATGCTGGTGTTTATTATGATAAAGGTGTAACAGGTACTAAAATAAATAGACCAGGGTTTCAAGAATTATTAAATCAATGTAATCAAGGTAATATTGATATGATAATAACCAAATCAATATCAAGGTTTACTAGAAACACAGTTGATTTATTAGATACAGTTAGATCCTTAAAAGAGAGTGGAATTAATGTATATTTTGAGAGAGAAAATATTAATACAATTTCTCAAGATGGTGAATTGTTATTAACTCTATTAGCATCTATTGCACAAGAAGAATCTAGAAGTATAAGCGAAAATACTAAATGGGCAATTAGAAAAAGATTTGAAGAAGGCATATTTACTCATAAAAATCTTTATGGGTATAGATGGGATGGAAAACAATATGAAATTGTAGAAGAAGAAGCTGAAGCAATTAATCTTATATTTAATAGTTATCATGATGGCATGAGCCCAGGGCAAATAGTTAAACTATTAAATTCTAGAGGTTTTAAACCAATGAATAGTAATAAATTCTGTTATGAGAGTGTATGGTTAATTCTTAGACAAATAAACTATGCAGGGGATTCAATTCTACAAAAAACATTTATTGAAAATCATTTAACTCATAAAAAGAAAATTAATCAAGGTAAACTTCCTAAATATTATGTTGAAGGAACTCATCCACTAATTATTGAAAAAGAATTATTTAATAAAGTTCAAAAAGAAATAGAGAGAAGAAAAGCATTAGGTTATAGAGCAAATCAATCATTAACCTTTAGCTGCTTTACTTCAAAACTCCATTGCTCTATTTGTGGAAAGACTTATAGAAAGAGAAGTAATAGCAATAAGAGTAGTACTGGTAAGGTTTGCAAATACACTAGATGGATTTGTGGAACAAAGATAGCTGAAACTGCTCATGTATGCCCATCTTGCAATGTTCCTGATAAAGTACTTCACCAATTAGCAGCTGAGGTAATAAATAAAGAAGTATTAGATGAAGAATTGTTTGATTCTCTAATTGAAAAGATAACAGTAGGAGAATATGAACTATTCTTTCATTTTAAAGATGGTCACATTGTAAAGAAAAAATGGCAAACAAAGAAAAATCATAAGACAAGGAGAAAGTTACATGCCTAGAGTCGTTAAAATAATACCTGCAACATTAAAAGAATTTACATCAACTCCATTAGATAAATATTCTAAAAAGAAAGTAGCAGCTTATGCTAGAGTATCAACAGATAGTGAAGAGCAAGCTTCAAGTTATGAAACACAAGTTAAATACTATTCTTCTTACATTAAAAATAAACATGAATGGGATTTTGCTGGTGTTTATACTGATGAAGGAATATCAGGAACTAGCACTAAAAATAGGGAAGGCTTTAAATCAATGGTTAGTGATGCACTGACCGGTAAAATTGATTTAATTATAACCAAGAGTGTTAGTAGATTTGCTAGAAATACTGTAGATAGTTTAACAACAGTTAGATTGTTAAAAGAAAAAGGTGTTGAAGTATATTTTGAAAAAGAGAATATTTGGACTCTTGATAGTAAAGGGGAATTACTAATTACTATAATGTCATCTCTAGCTCAAGAAGAATCTAGATCCATATCAGAAAACTGTACTTGGGGGATAAGAAAGAGATTTGAAGAAGGAAAAGTAAAAATGTCTTATGGTAGTTTTCTTGGCTATGAAAAGGACAAGGATGGTAATATAGTTATAAAGGAAAGAGAAGCAGAAATAGTTAGATATATTTATTCTAGATACTTACAAGGTATAGCCCCTAATACAATTGCAAAAGAATTAGAAGAGAAAAAGGTAAAAAATGTAAGAGGAACTATTAAATGGTATGGCTCTACTATAAAAAGCATGTTACAAAATGAAAAATATACTGGTAATGCTATTCTTCAAAAAACATATTCAACAGACTTTCTATCAAAAAAGAGAAAGGTTAATAATGGAGAAGTTCCAAAGTATTATGTTGAAAACAGTCACCCTTCCATTATAACAAAAGAACAATTTGAACTAGTTCAAGAAGAGTTTGAAAAAAGAGGTAATCTAAAAAATAAGAATATAAATAAAAGTGTATTTGCTAATAAAGTTATTTGTGGTGATTGTGGTAGTGTCTATACAACTAAAACCTGGCACTCAACATCTAAGTATAAAAGAATAATCTTTCAATGCAGTAATAAATACAAAAACAAAGTAAGATGTAACACCCCTCATTTTTATGAAGAAGAGTTAAAAGAAATAACACTTAATGCAATTAATGATTTAATTAAAGATAAAGATTCAATAATAGAAAGTTGCAATCTTGTAATAAATCAAGTATTACAAACAGATAAGTTAAAATTAAAAGAAGAAACTCTAACTATTGAAGTTGATAAATTATCAAAAGAATTAAATCAGCTAGTAGCTACTAATGCAACAACTATTCAAAACCAGGCAGAATATGATGAAAAGTATAATAGTCTATATTCCACATATTCTTCAGCTCTTAATAAATTAAAAAGCCTTCAATCTACAATTCAAGATAAAGCACTTAGAAAGAGTAAAATTAAACAATTCTTAAAAGCTTTAAAATCACAAGATGAAATCTTAACTGAATTTTCACCAGATGTTTTTATTTCTCTAGTTGATAAAATTGAGGTTTATTCAAAAGATGATATTAAGGTTGTTTTTAAGAGTTGTGAATCTATATTTTTTTGTTAAGTATGTACCCATTATAATTTTAATATCAGAATGTAATACTCCTTTTTATATATTAAGAGCTATTTCTTTTTTAAATTGCTTTTACTATATGCAATCATATACTAATTTCCTTAATATTATTATTTTAAAAGGCGATTTAATAAAATATCAATAACACCTTTTTGAATTTAACTAGTTTAGAAATTTCCTTTTTCAACAAAACTAAAGTAACGCTTTTAACAGCTTAGTAATTATCTCTTAATAAGAATCAAATTCTAAACAAATTTACAAATAAATAATATTGTTATATGATATAATTTATGAATAATTCACTCCATATATTCCAAAAGTTTAATACAAATACAGATGCAATACCTACAAATAAAGGCTTTTTTTATCAAAATTTATTATCTTTAAATGATTTATTAAAAATTTATATAACCAAAAACTGTTCAGAGATTTACTGTGAGACTGAAGATGATATAAAAAATGTAAATACAGAAGATAATAAAATAACTTTTACTCAAGTAAAAGCATATTCCAATAATTTAACATTAAATTCACAAGAAATGAAAAAAGCTATAATTAATTTTTTTCAACTCTACATTAAATATAAAGAGAAAGAGATTGATACAGATTATATTTTTACTACTACATCTAATCTAAATGGCAGATTCTTTGAAAAACTAAAATCATCAAATTATGTACTGAAAGACGATATAAAAAAAGAAGCTATCATAGACATAGAAATACTTTTGAAAAAAGAATATGAGATTAAAAATGATACCTTTGAAAAAAACTTCAACAAAAAAATAAAAGAAAGATTAGATTATTTAAATAAATATCCTAATCCAAAGAAAAATCAAAGAAATAAACACAAAAGATATAAAGAAGAATTAAAATTATTTAAGAAGAAAAAAAAGGAAATAGAAGAAAATATAAATGAAATTAATGAAATCATAAATACTGAAGTCCCTTATTTTATAAATAAAATTACTTGGGATGTTAAAAATATTGATATTGATAAAGCAATAGATATTATAAATAATGAAATAATAGATAAGATTTCTAAAATAGATTATTGTAAAAACAGCATAGAGGAATCGTATAATTACCTCTTAGTCGAAGTTGTAAAAGCTTCACAATCTAAAGATAAAACAAAAAGAGTATTATCAAATAAAACCATAGAGGATTTGATACAAAAACTTAAAAATAATGAAGATATAAAATCTTTATATATAAATACTGAAATTATTAAAGCTTTTAAAAAAACTTATAAAAAATTTAATGAATTAGAATCTAAAATAAATAAAGTTGAACAAGAACAAATAAATTTAAAAAAATCTATTGATCTAATGAATAATGAAAAAATTATAGAAATTAATTTTGAATGGCTTACTAATGAATTTAATAAAAGTAAAGCATCAATGGATCAAAGATATACACCAAACCAGCATATTGATACAAAATTAGAGTACAAATTAAACGCCTTTATTCTTTCTGAAAACTTTAAAAAACAATTCATAACTAATATTAATAAGATAGTAGAATTAGTAAGAAGTTTAAAACTAATTATAAATGAGCAGGAGAAAGAAGAATTAAAAAAAATTAATGATATAATATCTTCAAATTATATATTAAATAACGTAGATTATAATAAACTTCCAAGTTTTTCGAAGATTTCTTTTAGTTTTCAAGAGATTCTAGATTTTACAAATTCATTACTTAATAGATATAAAAAAAATCAAGATAATGTTTATAAAATACATCAGATTGAACAAATAATATCTTCATTATTAAAAACTAATCACTTTTTAAATGAATACAATTTATATGAGAAACAATTTTTACTAGTACAAGGACCAGCAGGAGTTGGTAAAAGCCATACGCTTACTCACATATGTGAACAAATTAATTTCCATGAACAAAATGCAATTTTATTTATTGGTGAACAATTTATAAATCAGAAATTACCTCAAGAACAAATTGTTAATTTACTCGATTGGAATAGAAACTTTGAAAATTTGTTAAATACATTTGAAAAAAATGCTATAAAACTTAATCGACCTTCAATAATAATTATAGATGCAATAAATGAAAGTAATTATCCTAAAATTTGGAATACTCAATTAAATAGCATTATAGAAATAATTAAGAACTACAAACATATTAAATTAATTATAAGTTGCAGATCAGATTTTTCAGAGTTAGTCATACCTTCTTCAATATTAAAAAACACTAATAAAGATTTTTCTATAATATATCACAGTGGTTATGATTTAAAACTATCTGAAGCTATTCGTAGTTATTTTAAAGCTTATAATATTAGAAACGCTCAATTTCCACCATTGTCAAGTGAATTTAAAAATCCTCTTTTCTTAAAGACCTTTTGTGAAACATTTTCAAATAAAGAAATTCCTTTAGGTCCTATTAGTTTTTCACAATTAATGGAAGAAAGGATAAAACAATGTAAAGAAGAATTATATAAAAGAATTAATTGTCCTTCGATTAACGTTGATATAGCAATTAGTTATATATCAAAGAAAATAGTAAAGAATGATGGGAATGCTGTTCCTTCAGATAAAATACAAAAAAAGTTATTTAAAATTTATAACAGTGGAGAAAGTGATTCATTATATAGACATTTAAAATCTAATGGAATTATTACAGAATTACCAGGGACTAATTGCAATAAACTTGTTAGGTTTCCTTTTCAAATGTTTTCTGATTATTTTATTGCTACAAGATTATTGGAAAAATGTAAAACTATAAATGATGTAAAGATAATTATTGACAAACTATTAAATTCTCCAAACAATAATCAATCTTACAAAAGAGGTATAATTCGTATGTTATCTATAATTATACCAGAAAAATTCCGTGTAGAATTTCTATCATTTTGCAACCCAAAAGATAAATTAGTATATGCTAAAGATTTTATTGAGTCTCTAACTTGGCGAAGTAATAATTCAATTACAGATAATACTATTAAGTTAATGGAAAAATATACAACATTTTTAACTGATGCACATTTATTAAATAATCTTATTCAACTATCGACTATACCTAATCATACATTTAATGCGAATTGGCTAGATAGTAAATTAAAAAAATTATCTTTATCAGATAAAGATTTATATTGGACAATTCCGATAAGTAATTTAACTGAAAATAATGATGAAAATAATATAAATGTATTACTTAATTGGGTTTTTGATAATTCAAACGATTTAATATCAAACGAACAAGCTTGGTTAATTACAATATGTTTAACTTGGATATTATCAAGTAATAATAAATTATTGCGTTATCGAGTTTCAATAGCTTTAATTAAACTTTTAAAAAATAGAATAGAATTATTAATTAAAATGATACAATTCTTTGTAGATTGTAACGATCCTTATATTATAGAAAGAGTTTATGGAATTACTTGTGGTATAATATTACGAGAAAATAATTTAGATAATATATCAGCTATATGCGATATGATATATGAAGATTTTTTTTCAAAAGAAATAATACCTACAAATATTTTACAAAGAGAATATGCAATACAAATAATTAATTACGGAATATTAAAAAATGCTATATCAACAAAAATTGATATATCAAAATGTTCTCCACCTTTTAAATCATCAGAATTAATTATTCCTCAAAAGTCAGACTTAGAAAATATAAACAAAAATGAGTTTTGGGTTCGAATAAATAATTCATTGAAACCTGAAAAAGCACATAATTATGGTGATTTTGGAAGATATGTAATGGATTATGATGTTCATAAATTTTCTAATCAAAAATTGAATAAAAAGTATATAAAAGGTACTAAATATTCTGATACCTTTGATGGAGATAAAGCAAAAGCCTTTATTCAAAAAAGAATAGAAGTTTTAGGTTGGTCCAATAAATTTTTTGAATATGATAAAAGGCAATATACAGGAAGACAAAATGGACAAGCAGAAGAAATAAAAATAGAAAGGATTGGTAAAAAATATCAATGGATAGCTCTTTATGAATTGCTGGGATTTTTATCTGACAATTATTGGATGCATTCTCAAAATGATAATGGAATAATATGTGATAGTGCTCAATACTTTGATTTATCTTCATTTGATCCTACCCAACCAATTATTGATCCTCAAGAATTAATTGAAGATAATAATTATTCCTTAAATAGTAATAAGATAGTTTCAAAAGAAAGGACTAAATTATTTTCTATAGATGATAATTTTTCTAATATAGAATTACTTTCAAATAGAGAAAAATGGGTATTAACACCTCCAAATGATTATAGCAATATAATAAATATAAATTTCAAAGGAAAAGATTATTTAACTTTATCAACCCATTTAGAACAAAAAGAAAATTTATTAATAAATCAAGATGAAAAAGTATTAGGGAAATGTTCATTATGGATAGATATGCGTTGTTGGATAATTAAAAAAAAGGATATCCCAAAATTTATTAAGTATTGTAATTCTGAAGAATTTTATAATAAGGGTCTTTCAAATATTGATATACATAATATTTGGTTAGGAACTTACCCTTGGAATAAAGAGTGCGATTTTATAAAACAAATAAATAGACCTGCTTGGATAGAAAATTCTCCAGTTAATGTCTATCCTACAACAATTGAATACTTAAATGGGAATTATCTTCATGGGAAAATACCTTCACCGCTACTTATCGATATATTGAATATAAGTTGGGATGGGTATAGTTTTAATTATATAGATGAACAAAGTAATATTTTAATTACTAGTTATATAGATAATTCAGATAATCTTTCATTATTAGTAGATAAAAATAAGATTGTATCTAAATTTAACGAAAGTCAATATTCGTTAATTTGGGCAAGTCTTTCAGAAAAGAGCTGTTATAGCCGTCCTATAAGTACTTCAATTGTAAAAAAATGGGGAATAAATCAAAGAGTTTATATTTTAAATAATAATCAAATAAAAAAATTACATGATAAAAATTATGATATAGATTTAAAAAGATAATAAATATTGTTTGAAATGTCTATTGGGGGTGTGACTTAAATGTAAAAATAATCAATTAAATGAATACAAATGATAAGTGTAATTTTTAATTATTTTACACCCTATTGGAATAAAATACACCCACTTTTTTTATAATCGTATAGTTGTATTGATATGTAAATATCTAGGCATAACACTGGTTTTCAAAATACGATTAATAAAAGATATTAATTCTTTATCTACAAAGAGTTAGTATCTTAATTTATTTTAAGGCTCTTAATCAAAAAATTCTCAGATATGCTATTGTGTAATTATCAACAAAGGTTCACCCACTTTTATTGATAACGTGTATAGTGATGGTATAACGTGAATTGTTAGTTTTAAGTTTGAAATATAAATATTATCAAATGCACTGAATCCGTAAAAAAAGATTTTTATAATTTTTTGACATATGTTTATTGCACATGTTATTATTTTCCTTATTAATAATATTTTTTTTAACTTTACATATCAAGGAATACGAAATGATTAATTCAATAATATATTTTCCTAAAAATCAAATTATAGAAAAAACAATAAATACTTTTTGCTATAATAATTCTTTCAATTATACAACTGATACAGATTTATTAAATATTTTTTCTAAATTAGTATCAAATACAAAAGATAATTGTGAAAGCCTAGAAGAACAATTAAGTTTTATAATGGAACAAATATCGAAAAAAAACATAATTGAAATTTTAAATCCATTTTGCAAAGAAAGAAATATTGAACTCTTTCCAATTATTGAGACTCCTTTGTCTTACAAGCTAAGTAAAGTAACAAAAAAAGAGTTAATTAAATGTTTAACAAAGAGCGATTCTTTTTATCCCTTTCTTTGGTATGGTGAATTAAAAGAATTAGACTTTATAAAAAACTATTGTAGGGTAGATGAACTCCTTTATAACAATACTAATATAAATTGTTATGAACAATATAAAAATAACCGTATTTTTAATAAGGATTCATACTCAAGTGACATGTTTTTTTATGATTCACATTTGCCTTTCCAAACAGCAGGAGATAATTACATATTAGAATTTTTAGAAAACGTTTTTTCTCCTGAAGTAAGAAATGAATCAGGAAACTGGAAAGATGTTTTGCTTAATATAAATATTTTATTGGTTCAAGATGGTTACATATTAACAGAAGATGGGAAAATTTCTGGTCTAACTAAATACAAATGTAAAAAAATTGTAGAGGATATTACCATTCCTAAATCAGTAGAGCAAATCGCCTTCTCCTTCGAAACAAAATATATTTCTCATCAAAAAGAATTAATTGAAAGTACCATAGATAGTAAGCCATATGTTTCTATAGGTAAATCTAAAGAGCTTATTGAATCTGCCTTAAAATATATTTTACATTGCAAAAATGTTCCATATTCTAATTCTGATGATTTATTAAAATTAAATAAGAAGGTTACAAAAATATTAAAAATTGATGTTCAAAGTAATCCTAATGCTTCTGAAAACATAAGAGGAGCTAAACAAATTTTTTCAGGACTTTGTAATATTGCTCAAGGTATGTGTGAATTAAGAAACCAAAATGGGGATGGGCATGGATATCATCCAAATCATTTTATAATTCCTCCAAGATACGCTAGATTAGCTGCGTCAGCATCAATTACTTATGTGGCTTTTTTAAAAGAAACTTTTGAAGAAATAAGTAACAAATAAATTAGAAAGGAGGTGATGTTTCTATGTATAGCAAACCAACTATTATTGCACAAAGCATTGTATATTTTGCTCAATGTCGTCCTAATAGTAAACCAAGCGGTAGGCCTTGTAATCCACCAGGACCAGGAGGTCGTTAGAAAAAAAATATCAACTAGCAATTTGTTTAGAATTGTTGGTTGATTTAAAATAAGGAAATTGTATATGTACTATAAACTCAAATCAAATATTCTCTTTAGAAAATATGATTCATTTGGTTATTTATCAGATAATAAGAACTTTGAGTATAAAAAATATAATGATAATGATATTGTAATTGGAGACAAAATAGTTTCTGAAAGCGGTGCAAACTTTATATCTGTTTTAGATAGGGATGAGCCTCAAGCACTCTCTGAATTAATTGTGAAAATCTCTAAAATTTATCCTGAAATTGATATAGTTACAATTACTAGTGATGTTAAAGATTTTTTTAATATTTTAGAAAAGGATGGGTTTTTATCATCTGGTTCTTCTTATAATGAATGTCTCGAAAATGATTGTAATTCTCTTTATTACTATAATCAAAATCAAAAAGTAAAGTATAGCCACAAAAAAGAATTAGTAAAAATAAATAATACTTCTCAAGATTTTTTTTATAATCATTTCGCGGGGATGCCACAACTTTCTAGTGTTCATATAGAAATTACTAATAAATGCAACGAAAATTGCGTGCATTGTTATATTCCTCAAAATGATAAAAAAACTGAAATGGAATCGGATTTATTTTATAATGTTTTTAAGCAATGTCGGGAGATGAAAGTTCTGCATTTGACAATAAGTGGTGGGGAACCCATGTTGCATAATGATTTTTGCAATTTTATAAAAATATGTAGAAAGAATAATTTTTCTGTAAGTGTTTTAAGTAATTTGACTTTATTAAATAAAAAGATAATTGAAGAAATGAAAAAAAATCCTCTTTTAGGAGTCCAAACTTCTTTATATTCAATGGATTCATCCATTCATGATTCTATAACTACAGTAAAAGGTAGTTTTGAAAAAACTTTTAAAAGCATAAAAGAACTTATAAACAATAATATTCCTTTAAAAATTAGTTGTCCAATATTAAAACAAAATAAAAATTCTTATAAAGATGTAATTAAATGGGCAAATAGCAAAAATATAATTGTTGAAGCTGATTATGAGATTTTAGCTAGATATGATAATACAACTCAAAATTTAAAGAATCGTTTAAGCATAAATGAAATTGAGAAAATAATACAAGATACAATAAATGAAGATTCTAATTATGTAGATAATATTAATAAATTAGTAGATAAAAATAAATATAAAACCTCTAATGATCCTGTGTGCAATATTTGCTATTCATCGATTTGTGTTGCTTCTAATGGGAATGTATTCCCTTGTACTTGTTGGAATAAATATGTTTTAGGCAACCTATATACAGCGAAATTAGAAGATATTTGGTTAAAATCAGAAAAAATAAATTATCTACGTAATTTAAAATTAAAGGATTTTCCAGAATGTCTTAATTGTTCTTCAAGAAATTATTGTATAATGTGTATGGTAAGAAATGCTAATGAAGATTCATGTGGAAACTTATTAAAAGTTAATAGGTTTTTCTGTAAAATTGCGAAATTAAATAAAAATATTTGTATTTCAAGTAATGAATGAAAATTGATATTTTATGATTAAAAATATTTATTTGTAATAAAAAATTACATTAGCATGTTTGGAATACAATCAGATGATATTAAGGTTTGTTTGAAATATATATTTTTTTAATACTAATTAATAATTAATGGAATTAATATTTAATAAAAGAGTTTAAAGAGACTAAAAAATAGATTATAATAAAAAAATAGAATAATTAATATAAATAAAAACTATTAGGATAAATTAATGAATTTTAGAGATATATTGACAAAGTTTAGACAAACAGCGTTTTCAGAAAGAGATAAGGGCACTAAATTTGAAGAATTGATGACACGCTATTTAATATCTGATCCTACATATAATAGTGTTATAAATACTGTTTATTTGTGGAATGAGTTTCCTTTTAGAAGCTCCATAAGTTCAACTGATATAGGAATTGATTTAGTTGTACAAACTAATAGTAATGAATATTGGGCCGTTCAATGTAAATGTTTTAATGAAAATACTTTAATATCAAAGCATGATGTTGATAGTTTTTTATCAACTTCTTCAAGAGCCTTTATTAACGAAGTTGGGGATAGCGTATATTTTACTCAAAGATTATGGATTTCAACAACGAATTCCTGGAGCAAAAATGCTGAAGAAACATTGAAAAATCAACAAATTCCTTTAACTCGTATTAATTTATATGATTTAGAAAATGCATCTGTAGATTGGGATCTGTTATATACGGGGTTATATGGTGATTCTGTTAGATTTAAGAAAAAAGAATTATTTCCTCATCAAAAAGAAGCAGTAGCTTCAGCAAATGAATATTTTCAAAAAAATGATCGGGGTAAGCTAATAATGGCTTGCGGAACTGGAAAAACCTTTACTTCATTAAAAATTGCTGAAAAGGAAACAGAAAACAAAGGTTTAATATTATTTTTAGTTCCAAGTATAGCTTTATTAGGACAAACATTAAAAGCTTGGTGTGCTGATTCTTCTTATCCCATAAATCCTATCTGTATCTGCTCTGATCCTAAAATAACTAGAGTAAGAAAAAAAAATGAAGATAATGATACAACGAGTATAATAGATTTAGCATATCCAGCATCAACAAACCCAAAGGTAATTTTAAATCAATTACAATTAATAAATCATAATAACTTACTAGGAATGACAGTTGTTTTTTCAACCTATCAGTCAATTGATGTAATTGCTAATGTACAAAAAGTAATGATGGATAATAATTTCCCTCAATTTGACTTAATTATTTGCGATGAAGCGCATAGAACAACTGGGGTTACTTTAACAAATACCGATGAATCAACATTTGTTAAAGTGCATAATAACGAATTTATAAAAGCTAAAAAAAGATTATACATGACAGCGACTCCTAGATTGTATAGCGAAGATTCCAAAAAAAAAGCTGAAAAGTCTGAAGCTATTCTTTGCTCAATGGACGACAATTTGTTATTTGGTGAGGAAATCTATCGAATTGGTTTCGGTAGAGCCGTTGAAGAAAATTTATTAACTGATTATAAAGTTTTAATTTTAACTTTAGGTGAAGATGATATACCTATATCAGTTCAAAATATGGTTACAAATGAAGACTCCGAAATAGATACAGATGATGCTAGTAAATTAATTGGTTGTATAAATGCTTTATCAAAACATTTTATTGGTGATAATAATCTAACAATAAATGCGGATCCTAATCCAATGAAGAAAGCTGTAGCTTTTTGTCAAAATATAAAAATATCAAAAAAAACTTCTGAATCATTCAATTTAGTATCACCAGAATATAATGCATCCTTAACTCAGGAAATAAGTGAAAAAATGGTTTCTATTCAATCAAAGCATATGGATGGAACGATGAGTGCTCCTGAAAGAGATGAAATGTTAAGTTGGTTGAAAGCCGATACAGATGATAATGAATGCAGAGTTATAACTAATGTAAAAGTATTAAGCGAAGGAGTAGATGTACCTTCTTTAGATTCTGTAATGTTTTTATCAGCAAAGAATTCTCAAGTTGATGTTGTTCAATCTGTTGGTAGAGTAATGCGAAAAGCTCCTAACAAACAATATGGGTATATAATCATACCAATTTTTGTTCCAAATGATGTAAAACCTTCAGAGGCTTTAAATGATAATAAGCGTTATAAAGTAGTTTGGAGTATTTTAAATGCTTTACGAGCTCATGATGATAGATTTAATGCAACTGTAAATAAAATTGAATTAAATAAGAAAAAACCTGATAATATAATAGTTGGTACACCCGCTTCAATATTCGATAATGAAGATAATAATGGATTTTCAAATTATGACAAAGTCGCAGAAAATGAACAAGTCTATTCCCAATTAACTTTGAACTTTGAAGAACTTCAAAGTGTTATATATGCTAAACTTGTTGAAAAAGTAGGAGATAGAACTTATTGGGAATCTTGGGCGAAAGATGTTGCAGATATAGCTAAGAAACAAATTCGAGAAATTACAAGAATTATTAATGATAATAAAGGGCAAAAAGAAGCCTTTAATGAATTTTTAACTGGTTTGCAAAAAAATATAAATCCAAGTGTTACTGAAGAAAGTGCAATTGAAATGTTAGCACAACATACAATTACTGAACCTATTTTTGAATCATTATTTGAAAATTATTCTTTTGTTAAAAATAATGCAGTTTCTATGTCAATGCAAAAAATGATTGAAACATTAGAAGGCACTCAAGTTAAATTTAAGTTTAAAGAACTAGAAAAATTTTATGCTTCTGTGCATAAAAGAACAGAAGGAATTGATAATGCAGAAGGGAAGCAAGCAATTATTATTGAATTATATGATAAGTTTTTCAAAACAGCTTTTCCAAAGATGGCCCAACAATTAGGCATTGTTTACACACCTATTGAAGTTGTTGATTTTATAATCAATTCTGTAAATGATATTTTATTAAAAGAGTTTAATAGAAATATTACAGATGAAAATATTCATATTTTGGATCCATTTACAGGAACTGGTACATTTATTACTCGCATACTACAAAGTGGATTGATAAAAGAAGAAGATATTGAACGTAAATATAAACAAGAGTTACATGCAAATGAAATAGTTCTATTGGCTTATTATATTGCTGCTGTAAATATTGAAAATGCATATCATGATATTACATCTTCCAAATATTATTCTTCTTTTGATGGAATATGTTTAACTGATACTTTTCAATTGTCAGAAAAAGATAAGGACTGTTTTTCAAATGTATTTCCAGCCAATTCTGAAAGAGTTGAAAAACAACAACAAACTCCTATACAAATAATTATTGGTAATCCTCCTTATTCAGTTGGACAGAAATCTGCAAATGATAATGCACAAAATCAAGCTTATACTAAATTGGATAAAAGGATAGAAGAAACGTATGTAAAAGGATCCAATTCAACTTTATCAAAAGCTTTATATGATTCTTATATAAAAGCTTTTAGATGGGCTACAGATAGACTTGGAAATAAAGATGGAATTATTTCTTTTGTAAGTAATGGTGCTTGGTTATCAGGGAATTCTCAAAGTGGTTTTAGAAAATCTATTGAGAATGAGTTTTCATCAATATATATTTTTGATTTAAGAGGAAATGCACGAACTTCTGGAATAAAAAGACAAAAAGAAAAGGGGAATGTTTTTGGAGAAGGAACTCGTACTCCAATTACTATTACGTTATTAGTAAAAAAAGAAAATAAAACTAATAAAAATGCTAGTATAAAATATTATGATATAGGTGATTATTTATCAAGAAATGATAAGTTAAAAATAATTAAAGATTTTAAATCAATGATAAATTTACCGTTTAAGAAATTATCTCCAAATATAGATGGTGATTGGTTGGAGCAACGCAATCCTTTATTTGATACTTTTATTCCTTTAACAAATAAAAAAAATCAAAAAACTTTTTTCAAATATAATTTTATAGGAGTCTCTACAAATAGAGATGCTTGGGTATATAATTTTTCAAAATTGAAATTGTCTGAAAATACTAATAAATTAATAGATTTTTATAATTTTCAATTAAAGGAATATATAAGAGTTAAGGGAAAGCTATCGAATTTAAAGATTGATGATTTTATTTCTACAGACGGAACAAAAATTAAATGGACCAGTTCGTTAAAAAAGAAGTTAATTAGAGAAATTCCACTTTCTAATAAAGATAATAACTTTAGAATTGGTCTATATCGACCATTTTGTAAGGAATATATTAATTACTATAAACCTATAATAGAAAGGCCTGGCCAATCTTTAAATACATTTCCTAAGGAAAATACTAAAAATAAGGTAATAATAGTTACAGGAATTGGCGCTTCAAAAAATTTTAGTGCATTAATGTCAGATAATATTATAAATTTAGATACTTTAGAAAAATCTCAATGCTTCCCTTTATATTATTATGAAGAAATATTAGAAGAAGAAACTCCAAATTTGCCAATGGATTATAAAGCTTCAATAGAGCAAGAGGCTCTTAACCAAGAATCAATGGATAATCCAAAATATGTAAAAAAAGATGGTATTTCTAATTATATTTTAAAAGAAGTTCAAAATAAATATAAAGTTAAAAATATTAGTAAAGAAGATATTTTTTATTATGTATATGGGATTTTACATAGTAATGATTATAAATCAGCATTCAAAACAAATTTGAAAATTATGTTGCCTAAAATCCCATTGGTAGATGATTTTAAGATATTTTTAGAGTACTCAAAATCTGGGGCAAAATTAGCTAGTTTGCATTTAGATTATGAAAAGCAATCACCATTAGATAATATAAAAGTTGAAATCAAAGGCCAAGAAAACTACAAAGTAAAAAAAATGAAATTCTTAAATAAAGAAAAAAAAGATACAATAATTTATAACTCTAATATTATTATTAGCAATATCCCTATAAAGGCATATGACTATCAAGTTAATGGACGCAGTGCTATCGAATGGATTTTGGAAAGATATCAAATAAAAAGGGATAAAGATTCTGGAATTATTAATGATCCAAATGATTGGGCTTTAGAAGAAAATAATCCAAGATATATATTAGATTTATTGTTATCAGTTATAAATATGAGTGTTCAAACCGTAGATATAATAAATAATTTACCAAAATTAAATTTTAGTTAAAATTTTTTATTTTGTATTAACTATTATATTGGGAGAAATATGTGAAAATCATTGCTAACAGAAATAACACAAGTGAAAATGATCGATTTGGTTTCAATTTAAAAAAGGTCGCAAAAGGAAGAAATTTAGATATTGCTGTGGCATTTTTTACTGATTATAAAAGTATACAAGAGCTACTAAAAAACGGATCAGATATAAGAATGATTGTTAGGTTAAATATTGGAACAAGTCTTAATTCATTAAGACAAATAATAGGTAAAAGTAATATTAAAATTCGATATTTTACTTCAACTAGATTTCATCCAAAACTTTATATAGTTAATCATGATTCTGCGTTTGTTGGGTCATCTAATTTTACACAAAGTGCTCAAACTCGGAATAATGAAATTAATATTTGTTTTGACTATGAAGAAGATGAAAATACATTCTTTGAGCTATGTACAATATTTGAAAACTACTGGGAAGAAGCACAAGTACTTGATCAAAAAGCATTGAAAAATTTTGAAGAAAAATTAAAGGACTGTAATGCAACTACTTATATTTCAGATCTTTATGGAGAACATGATGGGACCTACTCAAATAATACAACAACTTATAAGAAAAAGAATAATAGAAAATTATATATAGAAAATTTCAAAAGAAACTATCAAGATTACATAGAAACTTTCAATAAACTTACTAATTACTACAATATGATTTCTAAACGAAAATGGTATGATATTCCATTGCGTATAGAGATTGATAGATTTCTCTGGTGGATAAGATAATAAATGTTCCGGCCCAGATGGTTGGAGAAGAGATAATATTTTAATAGATAATGAAATCAAAGACCTTGTTTTGGAATGTAAAGTTGAGTATCTTGACTATCAATCAGAATATTTAGAAAAGATTGCCTATAATTATAAGATTGTTCAAAAAGGCTTTTCCTCGAGAGAAAATATTGAATCGATGGATGAGGATACAATTTTTGATACTCTCAACAATGTTCATGCTTTCAATGAACTATTAAGATTCCATAGAGGAGGAACTAAAGGGTTAAAAAGGGATTTTTTTACATCTAATACACTTGAACAAATTAAGAAATCTTTAATTTATCTAATTTTTGGAGAAGATGATTATGAAGAAAGAGTATATGATTGTATACATTCACAAGAGTTTAAATTACAAGCATTTGGAGAGTCATGTGTTAAAGAATTATATGGTTATATTAATAAAGATGAAATCCCAATATGTAATGGAAGAACATTAAAGAGTTTAGAATGGCTCGGATTTGGAAAATTATAGAAAGATAATTGTAACACATAGTATATAATATGTCTTTTTATTTTCAATATTTGAAAGAGGAGTACTCTTTTTAGGTAATAGATAGAATGCTGAAGCCGTTTCCTAGTTATTAACGGAAGAGTGTACTATTCGTAACTTAACTATTGTGAGCAGTAATAATTGTTTTGTAAAGAAATGGTAAATCTACATTTTTTAATACTATAAGTTCAGTGTTTGGAACGTATAGTGATAAAATATCAGCAGATAGTTTAACCGTAGGTTGCAGACGTAATGTTAAGCTTGAACTTGCAGAAACTAAAGGAAAGCGTTTAATTATTGCATCTGAGTTAGAAGAAGGCACTAGATTAAATACTTCGATAATAAAGCAGTTTTGTTCAACTGATGAAATTTTTGCAGAGAAAAAATATAAAGATCCTTTTGCTTTTATTCCAAGTCATACATTAGTTCTTTATATAAATCATCTCCCTAAGGTGGGAGCAACAGACCCAGGTACTTGGAGAAGATTAGTCGTAATTCCTTTTAATGCAAATATTGAAGGTAATAGTGATATTCTTAATTACTCTCAACATTTAGTTGAAAATTGTGGTGGTGCTATTTTAACCTGGATTGTTGAAGGCGCTAAAAATATTATTGATAAGAAATATAAACTTACTAAACCTAAGTGTGTTATAAATGCTATCAACTCTTACAGGGCTGATAATGATTGGCTAAATCACTTTTTAAGTGATAGTTGTGAAATTGAAGATTCACTAACAGAAAAATCAGGAGATTTATATACTTGCTATAGAACTTATTGCAGTATCAGAGGTGAATATATTAGAAGTACTACAGATTTTTATGCTGCACTAGATTTAGCAGGTTTTAAGAGAAGAAGAACTAAAAAAGGCGCTTTTTTTTATGGACTTAAGCTAAAAGATAATAATGCAGAAGATGATTTTCTAAAATAACTTCAAAAGGGTGACACTAGTGATGGTCTTTATACTAACTTTTATATATGAAGAATTATTTTTTTACTATATATAAGTTATATAAATGAGTATCACTACCGTCACCCCTAATTAATGAATTGGTAATATATTGATAATTATATTCTAATTTTTATTTTATATCGGTTATTTCATAAACTATTTTAAAAAAAACAAGAAATTTTTTATGATAAAATTTTTATGTTCCATTCCAAAGCTTTTAATAAATCTTGTGATTTTTTATTTACTTCATCTATTGGTATTGCTAAGCATACCAAAGCTTTGGCTCTTGTCATGGCAACATATTGGCATTTTAAACGACTCTTATTTGTTTCTTTTAAACTTGAATTAGGTGGAGTTGCACATAAATATTTTAATATTGATTTTATATTATGCGATTTATTATAAGTTTCTACTATCAAAGTTGCCAAATGAGTTCTACCTTTTACAGAATGGATACTCCCAAATTCTAAATTTACACTTCTTTTACTATTTTTATCATAATATAAATAATTATTTGACATTATTGATTCTTTTTCATTTTGATTGTTAGATATTTCTTCATTTTTGAATTCTAAATAAACATTGCATTTTTTATTTATTGTTAAATCGAAATAGTTTAGTATCTTTATGAAAATAGCTATATATTTTTCCCAATCATCTGAATCTTTAATTTCTAATTTAGATAATTGATAAAAATCTTTTCGTATTAAAGTTTTCTTTTCTTCCGAAAAATCTTTTAAAATTGAGTAAAAAGGATCTCTATTTATTTTAATTAAATTAATATCTGCTGCTATATTTATTAAACGGATTAATCCTTTAGAACACCAATTAATGAAATTATATAATTCGCCACTTTGATTAAAATCTATTATTCCTAATCTTATGTAATCAATCATGCATTCAGGTCTTTTAGACTTGAGTAACTTTTTAGATTCATACATAGACCAATAATCATATATTCCTTTCGGGAAATGTTTTTCTTTAGTTTCCTCTTTCTTTTTATGAACCATTCCTACAACATGGCATCCTAATTTTTTGTATTTGATTAATTCATTATCATTAAAAGTATTTAATACTAATTGACCAAATTCATTTATTACATTACTCGCTTTTTCTTTTTGGAAAAGAAAAATTGTATGCTGACAAGTTCTATCAGAAAAATCATTTGGTGTGCCACTCATATTTTCAGTTGATACAGCAACAGTATTTGCTAATTGTGCTATTTTACTATCAAATCTTAAACTATCATTCAATACTAATGAGTTCTTTCTTGGAAATTCAGATATCCCAATAGGTTCGTTAACATAGTTAAATATTGCTTGATTACAATCACCAAAACCCTGTCTAATTGAAAAGTTACTATTTTTATCAAAAGCTTTATGAATCATTTCCCATTGTAAAGAATTTGTATCTTGGATTTCATCAATAAATAAAAATGGAAATCTATATTGTATAATATTAGGGAATAACTCATAGTTATTTAATGCTTGTTGTGTATAAAGCATCATTTCTTGAAATGTAAAATTACCATTTTTTTGAGAGTTCTCAATCCCTTCTAAAATATTATTATGTATTTTTCCATTTTTCTCCCAATCAATATGACCTATAGAATTTTTGTAGCAACAAATTTGAGAGTTTTTAAAATTTTTTTCTAAATGAACTTTATTACCATGAGGTAACTTATTCCATCGATTTTCGCATATGATATCGGAATCAATCATATTGATATAATACCCATTAGATCGTAGCCAAGGAATAGCAATAAATTTATCACAAAATGATTGAAAAGTTCCAATAAAATGAGGATATAATAATAGTTTATTTCCTATATCAGTATTACCTAAACGGTCTTCTATTTCTTCACGTGCAACATTTGTATGAGATAAAACACATATTCCTGAATTGGAATAAGGCCATTTTTTTGCAAGAATAGCTAGTTTTGCAATAAGCAAAGTGGTTTTTCCGCTACCTGGGAAAGCTTGAATATCAATTGAGTTTAAATTTTTAATAATATTAACTCGGTCTTTGTTAAAATGTAGTCCCATAATTGATTCTACCCAAGAAATATCTACATCTAGTATTTTAATATTATTTAACTTTTCTATGGACATTTTATTCCTCGGTAACGTATTTGATAGCCTTTGCTAAATAATCAGGAACAATATCTTTAAATTCATCAGAGCCAATATTATAACTTTCTTCTAATTCATAAGATAATTGTTGTGCAAAGTCGGCTTTTGATGTTTTATTTTTGGAAAAGAAACTATAAAAATAAGAAGCTTTTTCTTCAATGGTGTTGAAATTATCAATTTTTTCAGAAATCTTTTTATGTTTTTTCCCCCAATTTGAATTAGTATAAGTTGCTTTTACAATTGCATTTAATAAGTTTTTCTTCATTTTTTTATTATTAAGACCAATATATGCTAAGTCATATTCCAATGTCCAATGATTAGAAATATATGTTTTGACGTTTTGTCCATCTGCTTTGTTTTTTATTTTATCTATATAGTTTGTTAGCTCTTCTTCTGTAAAATCAGCCACCACTCTCCATTTTCTTTTATTTTTAGCCGGTAAAATATTCGGGTCGTGTAAATATTTTTTATTGATACAAATCCCAGGAGCACAATTTGGCATTATATCTTTATCTGTAATGCATGCAACATTAATATTTAATATTTTATTATTATCTTTCCTTTGGAAAATTCTTGCATATCTTCGTAGCCCTGTGCTTCTAACATCAACAAGAGATACCCCAAAATCAGTAAAACTTAGGCCTAATAGTTTTGCTATAGTTGGAAGTAATAATGCTTCACCTGGTCCTTCAACAATTATAACACTTCGGGCAAAGAATAAATTTGCTTTCGTAGCATCCAGATATTTTTCTAAAAAGTTATAATCTCTTTGTTCAAGGTTTGTATAATCAGTTGATAAAGGGAAAGTTTTTGCATCTTTTACTAAGATTATATTTTTCAATTGTGCAACTGAAGCCAATAATGGTGAATGAGTAGTTAGTATGATTTGTTGATTACCATTTTCAGATTCTTTTTCTAATGATTGAATTAATTTTAACTGTCTTTGAGCATGTATATGAGCTTCAGGTTCTTCTATTAGTAAAAAAGTTGATTTTTTTTCTTTCTCTGATTCCCTGTGCAATAGTAATTCACAAGCCATACTCATTATATTGCTTGTACCTAATCCTACTTTCCCATAAGTTAACTCTGTTTTTTTATCTAAAGCTAAATCTAGTTTCTCTAAAAGTGATATTAATTTTTGATTATCATTTTTATTTGTACCTGCTACTGTAAGGCTTGTGTTAATAGATTCATTTTTTAATAGCATTAAATCTTTTAATATCTCAGTTAGATCTTTATTTACCGAGTTAATTCCATTATGTTCCTCTAATAAAATATTTGATAGATTGTTTATCCCTGTAATAGATAATTCTTTTAATGTCATTCCTTCAGTATATTCATTAATTCCTTTATTTAGATTAGGAATATTTTGCATAATTTGAGATAATCTTGAATGTCTCCCTGATTGCATATCACCATATGCGTCTCTTAAAGCTTTAAGGTATGTGACTCTTAATATTTCTCTGGTTTCAGCCGCTAGTATTGGATTATTACCTTCTTTTCCTGTTGATATGGAAGATATTGGTCTTGGAGGAGTAAATGTGGATAAATATTTGCATGTCCAATGTATATATAAAAATGGAAGCCTATCATTATCAACCTCTTCATATGATAAGCATTCTAAAAAAGATGCTTGTTCATTAATTGATAAATTTGAGAATTTACATACTATTTTTATTTCTAATGAAGTATCTTCGTTATAAAAATCATTTGGATTAATTCTAACCCAATTAAAATCTGTTGTTCCTAATACTATCCTTATTGCATCAATGATCGCTGATTTCCCTGAATCATTTTCTCCAACTAATATTGTTAATCCTTTATTAAAATAGATAATATTATCTTTAAAGCATCTAAAGTTAGTTATTTGTATAGAAGATAAATACATAATAAAACATTCCTCCAATAAATTATAAATAATATTATATCATATTTTACTAATATAAATTATTTTTTATAAATGAATTTTGATTGTGGTATTTTAATTAAAAAATAAAAAGAGCTTTAGTCCATTAGAATATTCAAGCACAATCCATGCAATTAATTAATTTAATTATTTAATACAAACTTTAATGTGGTGCTGCACCAGGTGCAAAATTGGTATTTTTACAATATATTTTAAAAAAGGGTGACAATGTGATGGTCTTTATACTAACTTTTTTATATGAAGAATTATTTTTTTTACTATATATAAGTTATATAAATGAGTGTCACTACCGTCACCCCTTATTTGATTAATTGGTGATAGATTGAATTATAAATGTAATTATAATTGCCTTATTAGGAATACTAAATAATAATTGTAATTTAAATCCTTTTAGTAATTACTATCTTATAATTTATTAAAAAAACAAATTTTGAACTTGCTCCCTAAATAAATCTGCCTAATATAGGAAAATTTAATTTTTATTAAAAATATTTGAAAGAATATCTTCATATTTAATAAAATAATCAATCCATTTTATATTGTTATCAATACCCGTTTCTTTTATGTACCCAGTGTGAAACATTTCTATGTAAATTTTATCATTATATTTTCCTACGAAAAAATCGTTATTTGCATAATCTGGATTAGCATTTAAATAATCTTTTTCATCTATACCTAATACATTTTGAGTGAGGATTTTTCTTACTGAACCATTATCTTGAGTCCATCCCCAATTAATAATAATATCAGGATTTAAAATTTCTATTTCTTTTGATAAACAGTCTTTTTCTTTAATTGCATTTTCTCTTAAATCATCCCAGTCTGTATGAGTTAATCCTTCAATTTTTTTCTTCAATTCTATCAAAGCTGTTTTAAATAAATATTTATAATTTTCTTCTTTATTATCATTTTCTGGTAAAGCCAAATTGATTAGTTCAGATCTTGATAAAGGATTTTTATTATAAAGAGAAATAAGAAAAGCACTTAAAATATTCATTTTTCGCCAATATTCATTTATTTTTAAATCATCAAAATTCCAATCTTTAGAAAAATTACACCAACCTTCATAAGGATTTTCTTTTAGCATATGTACAATTTTTAATTTAGAATTTGAATATTCTTTATCAATAAACGGACCATCAATGCAGTATTTTTTTATATATATTCTTTTTGAAACTCATATAGATTTTTATAACACATTTTGTTTCCTAATTTTTATATTTTTAAAACATTGTAACATATTTTTAGTAGATAACAAATTAAAATTAAAAAATTTTTAAATATAAAACTTATTAACTTATATTTTATTGACTATAGAGAAATCCCCTCTTATGTAACTGTAGCTTTATGTTTGATTAATGTTTGATTAATGTTTGATTAATGTTTGATTTATGGGGGTGGGGGTATTAAATCTCTAGGACTATTGCCCTTATAACAAACAGGGCCAATAACGCATAAAATGCAGTATTCAAAGGGGGGATTAACCTCTGTTTTTATTCAAATTATATAATTACTACTAACTTGATAATTCTCTCCTTTAGAGTGATATATACACCCTATAAGGAGAAGTAATTTTATGAGTACTATTAATAAAAAGCAGTTAGAGAATTTAAGAAAACAATACCCTATTGGATGTGTTGTTAAATTAATATTAATGGATGATTCTTTTACTCCAAAGAGGGGAACCTTAGGTAAAGTCTTTTATATAGATGATACAGGAACTATCCATGTAAATTGGGATAATGGATCTACTCTTGGTGTTGTATTTGGAGTTGATAAAATAGAGAGAATTGATTAAATGGAAAAAAATCTTAAAAAATTTTGAAAAAAATTGAATTAAATAATTTTACTCTCTTGTATTTTTAATAAAGATAATAAATAGGAAGTGTATTGTATAAAAAGTACTGAAAAAGATAACATAACTAAGCTAATATATGCAGGTTATGGTTATATAGCAATAACTAATGGATTAAACATATCTATTAATACATTATAGTGTTTAACGTTTTATTAATGAAATAAATTTATACAAATAGGCGTTGCAATGCTAGACGATTACAAAATTGAAAAAAAATTTTAATAAAGATGCATCTTGTATTTTAAAAATAATATATCAGTTATTCCGTAAAAAGTAAGAGAATCAAGAATCCATATTATAATTATTTTTAAGGGATGGAGAGGGCGTGCAAAAGGAGTTACTATTAACGGGTTAATCAAAAACTTAGATCCTCGTGGGGTTAAGGCTTATACAACTAGAAAACTTTTGTTGTATCAATTAAATTGTTTAATAATAATCCATCATCGATAACATTCCAAATTTACCTCCAATATATTTTTTATATTGAAGTGTATTTTTAAAGTGGGCTCTTTCAGATTAATAAATAGTTTTAATTTAGACATTCTTACTTTTAGTAGCTTAAAAGATTAGTATTTCATTTCAACCGTTATATAAGAATAAATTTTGAAGGAATTATTTCATTAATAATAATTTTATAGCTATCGATAGCATAATAATTCCAATTATAAAATCTAATACTTTCCAGGACTTAGGGTTTTTAAAAAGTGGTGTAAAGAATCTAGACCCATAACCTAAAGAAAAAAAGAAAATAAAAGAAGCTGAAATTGCACCAAGAGAAAACTGTAACTTTTGATCTGGAAATTGCGTAGATACTGAACCTAAAAGTATTACAGTATCAAGATATACATGAGGATTTAGCCAAGTTAAAGCTAAACAAATAAGAGCTGCCTTTATTCTGGATGCTTTAATATCTGTATTTGTATCTATTGCTTCAGATTTCTTAAAAGAAGAATAGATACTTTTTATTGCATAAATAGTTAAAAATAAAAAACCACCATATTTTGAAAAAGTTATGACCATAGGGAACTTATTGATGATTACGCCAAAGCCTGAGACACCTAGTGTTATCAAGATAGCGTCTGATAAACCACAAATCATACTTATCATAAAAACATATTGTTTTTTAAGACCTTGTTTTAAAACAAATGCATTTTGAGCACCTATGGCCAAAATTAATGATAGTCCTAATAGAAATGCTGATATAAAAGTATTCATTCTCTAAGCATATATTATATGTTTATTATTATAAATACTTTTTTTAAATTTAAATTGAAATTATGATGATGACAATTAATTTATACTATAGTTTTATTATATATAGGAAAATGAGGACATAAAATATTTTTATTTTTGAAATAGTTTTTTATAATTGCAAATACAGGGATTACTTTTACAACTAAGCAAGATAACAGTTTATATAAATCTGGTTTGTATAATCTCTCTGCATATGAGTCTTCTTTGTATGATGAAGAGATGTATACAAACATGGTTTATGATAATAAATTTTATTCTAATTAGAATAGTATGTTTTTAATTGATAAATAAAAATTATCTGAATAGTTTTTTTTAAGGAGGAATTATAAATACTTTTCTCTTTAAGTCCCATATAAGAATAGAAATGAATAAAGTGAAATGAAAAAAGTTAGTAAAAAAAATCTTTCATGAAGTGTAAAAGTCAACGAAAAAATGCTGTTTTTGGGGCTTCAAAAATGTAGGTTATTTTTCCTCCTCTGTTTCATATATTGCTTTACCTTTTATTCGGTAAGAGGGTCCTGTAATTTTAATAATATGTGAGTGATGTACTAATCTATCAATTATCGCATTTGCAATAACAGAATCACCAAAAACTTCACCCCATTTTGATAAAGGTTGATTTGTTGTTATGATGATAGATTTCTTTTCATAACGTGCTGCTATTAATTGAAAGAATAATTTTGCTGATTCTTTATCAATTTGTTGATACCCAAGTTCATCAATTATTAATAATTTAGTTCTACTATATTGTTTTATTACATTTTCTGTTCTATTTTCTTTAACTGCTTTATTCATTTTGTTCATTAATGTATTAAAATGAAAAAAATAAGTAGATAATCTATTGGTTGTAGCTTCTAATCCTAATGATACTGATATGTGGCTTTTACCAACTCCTGGTAATCCTATTAAAATTACATTTTCAGCTTTATTCACAAAGCCTAAAGTGCTTAATTCTAAAATTTTACTTTTATCAATTGAAGGTTGATAACTAAAGTCAAATGTATCTAAAGGTTTAATAAATGGAAAATTTGAGATTTTAATATTAATAAGTTTAGCTCTTTCTTCTCTAAAGGCTATTTCTTTATCAGTTAATTCTTTTAATGCATCTATTAAATAATTACTATCAGTTCCATCCTTAGTATTTAGATAAGAAGGAAGATATTCATTAACTTGTGATAGTTTTAATTTTTCTAAATTATTTTTTACTTGAGTGTATGTAGCCATTTTAATTCCTCCTTAAAGTTTGTCATACATCTTTAGATTATGATCAGCATAATCTAATAGTTCTTCATCAGTTTTATATTTGAATACATCACTCTTGAGTATTGAAACCATATCTCCTTTTTTATAATTAAATTTATTGTTTGAAATATCATGTTCAGAAATTTTCATATCACTAAAAAATACACCAATTTTGGTTCTATTTACTTTTAATATTACTGTTTTACCTATATATTTAGGGTCCAAGGAATATTTATTATTTAAATATGTAAACATTGAGTCTTTTGTAACGATTCTTTCAATTGGTAGTGTAAAGAGGTTGTTTATTAAAGCTTGTTTATTTATTGGATTTAAATATTCCTTTTCTTTTTTATGTCTATCATAAGGACTTTCTCCAGTGGTTTGAACGACTTCTAAATTAATAGAATCTCTAAAGTTATTTACTATTATTTCTAATTCTTTAAGAGTATTGAATTCTCTATTGTATGGGTTAAGTCTTCCCATAAGTTTTGCTAAGCTTTCAACTTTCCCTTTTGTTTGAGGTCTATATGCTCTAGATGTAATTATTTCAAAACCAACATCTTTAGAGAATTCATAAAATTTATTGTTAATTACAGCCTTTTGATAATTACTTCTACTATGATCAACTACAGTTCGTATATTATCAAAAAGAATCTCTTTAGGAGTTCCTCCAAAGTAATCTAGCCCATTTATCATACATCTCTCTAAAGTATCTTGAGTTTTATCTAATGTTAATTCAAAATATTTAAGTCTTGAATATCCTAATATCATTAAAAATATTTGTATTTTAAATATTTCACCTGATTTAGAAACAAGTTTCATATTTCCTTTCCAGTCAACTTGGGCTTGTAATCCTGGAGTAGTCTCAAATCTAATAGTAGCTTTATTTACTTTCTCTAGATTAACTTTTCTACAATATCTTTTTATAACACTATAACTTCCTTTGTAACCTTTAGTTTTAATGAAGTGAAAAATTGATTTATAAGTGCAAGGTATTAAAAGTTTTTCATCAATATTGGTTTATATTCATCCAAAATTGAAGGTTTAGGCTTTTTAATATTTTCAATATTATTATTTTCAAAGTATTTTTTTACTGTTCGATAATCACAATTATATTGCCGTGATAATTCAGCATAATTGGATTTAATGTTTTCTTTTTTCATAAGTTTCATCCTTTATAAAATATCTTTTCGCATAATTTCTCCTGAAGATTATTCTTTAAAATTATGCATATTTTATTCTGAAAACTACATTTTTCGCGACCCGAAAACTACAATTTTGTTGACCTAAAAGTTACATTTCTATTGTACCATTTATAAAAGAATACTTTTGTTCTAGTAATTCCATTTTTAATTTCTTCAATTTTTTTGAGAGAATTGAACTCAGTATCTAAATCAGTAATTATTTCCTGTTTTACTTACAGTTTTGGGACAAGACTTTTCAGGGCTCAAACAGTTTGAAGAAACTAGTCATATTATTGGAGAGAATGAATGATTCATAAAATTGTAGATGTTAATTCTGAAACTTGTATTGTTGAAAAGTTGTATAAAATTTAGGATAAACATTAAAAATGGGTTAATGATAGTATTTCTAAAAACGATATAAAGATGAATGAAATAAGAAATAAACAATGGTTTTTAATGAGCTTTGTAGAAATTAATAATTGTTTTAATTAATATAAATAATAGTGATTATAATATTAATTATATAGAAACTTTTTATTTAGAAAAGAATTCTTTTATACTCATTTATTATAATATTAGGATTATCCTCTTTTTCATAATAAAAAAACTACTATAAGACATTCTAATTTTTCCTTCTTTAAACCTCTTTCTAATCACCAAGTACTGTTCTATGAAATGAATCTAGATTCTTCTTGAGCAAGGAATGAAATTGACAAAATTCTCAATTATGTTAATTTCATATAAACTAAACCACTGTAAAAATACAATTTATTATGATAGCCTTAAAAAGATTAAGTTTTTTCAAATTTTTGCGATATTTAAACCAAAATTAAATATAAATAATCATATATTATACTTAAAAAAGTTTTTTATAAAAATAGATTAAGATATTTTCAGATACTATATTTATTCCAAAAAAAACAACATTAGAATAAGATTTGATATCTAAATTAAACGACCAAAAAGGACACTTATAATGCCACACTTGTTTACAAACCGACCACGACAACATAACTTTCTCAGTCAAAAACCAGCTGGAGCTCAACATTTTAAAGGAGAATCTATTAATGCATTTTTATACTTAGCTGGAAGCATTATTTTCATTTTAGGAAGTGTAAAATTTCTCCCAGGTAAAACAGAAAACATTAATATAGGGGCCTGGTGTTTTTTTGTTGGTTCTCTTATTTATCTCTTTGTAACAGTTCATGATTTACTTGAAGCTATTGCATTCCATAAATCTAATAGAAATACATCAATTTGGGAACGACTTGAATTAATCTCTGCTATAATATACATAATTGGATCACTTTTATTCACCATTGGCAGTCTTTTTTTCCTTAATAAAATTAACAAGAGTGAAGAAGGTAGCTGGTGTTTTATTATAGGAAGTATGTTATTTATTATTGGGGCTGCAATTAATGTAAGTCAAATTATCCAGGCCGGCTCATTAATTACTCTTCAATTGCAAAATGTTACAGCCATATGTTATATCCTTGGATCAACGATTTTTCTACTTGCAACTATTCCATATTTATGGCAACCTTTATCAATAAAAGATACACCGATTATATTTAAATATACTTCATGGGAATTCATAACAGGGAGTGTACTTTTTTTAGCTGGAGGGCTGTTCAACTTTTTTAAAGCCTATTTTGCAATGAAATATTATAAAAAACGCGATAGTATTAAATTTTAATATTCCTTTTCTCAATATTTATCATGAATTAAATAATTAAAAACTTTCATATAATCCCTAAATAATAAAAAATGTAATGGTTTAAAATAAAGTTAAAAAAGATCTCTTTAGAGATTCTCATTATTGTTTAATTACATATATTAAATAATATTGTAATAACTGATATCAGACATATTAGATATAAAGTTGACACAATTTTCCTATAAATAATCTCCAATTTGTGTGATTTTGAGAGTACAAAGCCCTAATAAAACACTAGACATACAGACAAAAGTAATCCCTTGCTTAAAATTTTCTGATACTTTAATAAACTAATAACATCATTAGTCCCTATAATCGAAGTGGACACTGTTAATTTATAGATTCAACCAATGATTATCAGCTAACAAACCTAGTAATTCATAAAGAGCTATCCATTAATATTTTTTTCCAATTCTTTCAATTTTATTTCTTAAAGCCTTTATAACATAAAGCTGATTAATCGTTGCAATGATATAAGTTGGGGAGTTAGTAATTTTTAGAGTTTTAGTATTACAGAATATTGTAATGTTTGAATTTTTTTACTATTGAGAACTCTTACTATCAGTAAAATTAATAAATGTTAGTAAAATGTATAAATTACATTTTTAGATAGAGAAAAACTCCAAAAAGGTGTATTATAAAAGATATAAATACTTTAAGTATAAAAAATAATGTTAATAGAGGTTTTTCATTATTAATGTAAAGTTTTTATAACTTTCATAGAATTAAAGATTAATATTGTTTTTTATTATTTGTGGTATTTAAGGATAAAAATAGATAAAAGCTTTTATAAATGATTTTTGTGTTTTACTTATGTATCTGTTCTAATTCCATAATTATATTATCTATTTTTTAATATTAGAATTAATACAAGAGAAAATTGTTAGATTCAAAATTTTACTACATATCTATTCTGTGATTATAAAATCACTCCTTCAAATATCATAAAATTCTTTACTCTAGTGAATCTAACACATAAAAGAGAGTATTAATAAAATTTATTAGTTATTGTATTAGGAGAAATCCTATTAAATAGAGAATTAGAAATTAATTATACAATATAAAATTTCTAATTTTGCAAAAGGTCTAGAATGATTTATTCATTCTGAGAGGTGTTTATGAATAAAAAGGACAATTTATTTTTAAAAGATGTTTCTATTGTTTTATGCGGTCAAGCAGGGCAGGGTATAAAAACTATAGAATTAGTTTTAGTTCATGTTTTAAAAAAGAGTGGCTATAATGTTTTTTCTACAAAAGAATATATGTCTAGAGTTAGAGGGGGAAGTAACTCAACAACAATAAGAGTCTCTGATAAAAATGTTAAGTCCATGAGAAATAAGATTGATATTCTTATTCCATTAGATGATCAAGCTATAGATCATGTTTCTGATAGATTGAGTGAAGATACTATAATTTTAGGTGATAAAGAATTATTTAAAGATGATAAATATGAAATAGTATCAATACCTTTTGCAAAAACAGCAAAAGAAATTGGAAATAAAATTTATGAAAATATTGTTGCTTGTGGTGCTATTTTAGCTCTTTTTAACAATGATCTAGAATTTTTAAATGAATATATCAAAAATAAATTTAAAACTAAGAGTGAAAATATTATAAGTGATAATATTGCTGCTGCAAAAAAAGGATATGAATTAGGAAAATATTTGTATGATAATTCTATAGTTAGAATTGATATTGAACCTGATTCTAAAATAGAAAATGATTATTTCTTAAATGGAAATGATGCAATTGGTTTTGGTGCATTAATGGGTGGCTGCAATTTTATTTCTTCATATCCAATGTCTCCTGGTACTGGTGTATTAACATTTTTATCAGAACATTCTAAGGAAATGGAAATAGTAGTAGAGCAAGCTGAAGATGAAATATCAGCTGTAAATATGTCTATTGGCGCTTGGTATGCTGGAGCGAGAGCTCTTGTTACAACTTCAGGCGGTGGCTTTGCTCTTATGGGTGAAGGTATTAGTCTCTCCGGTGTTATAGAAACACCAACAGTAATACATTTAGCACAAAGACCAGGTCCTGGAACTGGGTTACCAACTAGAACTGAACAAGGGGATCTTGAAGTTGCCTTATATTCAGGGCATGGTGAATTCCCAAGAATTATTTTGGCACCAAGTAATATTGAAAATGCAATAAAAATAACAGCAGAAGCTTTTAATCTTGCTGATAAATATCAATCTCCTGTAATTATTTTATCTGATCAGTATTTTTTGGATACTTTCTATAACACTAGTAATTTAAATCTTGATGTTAAAATAGAAAAACATATTGTAAAAACTGAAAAAGATTATAAACGATATGAGATTAGCGATAATGGAATTTCAAATAGAGGCATCCCTGGTTTTGGAAAAGGATTAGTTCGTGTAGATAGTGATGAACATGATGAAGAGGGCAGAATAACTGAAGAAAGATCTGTTAGAGTTGCTATGACAGATAAGAGACTGAAGAAATTAGAGTTAATAAAAGAAGCAGCAATTGATCCAATATTTAGTGGTTCTAAAGATTATGAAACTTTAGTTATAGGCTGGGGTTCAACTTATAATGTTATAAAAGAAGCTTTAGAAGAAATTGATAATAAAAAGATTTCATATCTCCATTTTGAACAAGTTTATCCTATTAGTAGCAAAGCAAAACCATATTTAGAGAAAGCAAAAAATATTATCATTATTGAAAATAATGCAACTGCACAATTTTCAAAGCTTTTAAAACTTGATACTGGAATTGAAATTAAGAATAAGATATTAAAATACGATGGAATGCATTTTTATCTAGAAGAATTGATTAATAGAATCAACGAATTATCAGGAGAAAACAATGAATAATAAATTTACAATACAAGGCCAAGATATAGCTTTGTGCCCTGGATGTGGGAATTTTTCAATATTAGATACAGTTAAAACTGCTCTAGATGAACTTTCTCTAGAAAAAGAAAATATAGTTATGGTATCAGGAATTGGACAAGCTGCCAAAATGCCACAATATATTGATACTAATTTTTTTAATGGTCTTCATGGACGAGCTTTACCTGTAGCAACTGCAATCAAATCTTCTAATCCAAATCTAACAGTAGTTGCTGAAAGTGGAGAAGGGGACATGTATGGAGAAGGTGGTAATCATTTGATTCATACTATTAGGAGAAATGTAAATCTAACTAATATAGTGCACAATAATATGATTTATGGTCTTACAAAAGGGCAAGCTTCTCCTACAACACAAAAGGGAATGAAAACAACTCTTCAAATTTTTGGTGTAACAAATGAACCTTTTAATCCAATGGCTGCTGCAATATCTCTTGGTGCATCTTTTGTAGCTAGAGCTTTTAGTGGAGATAAAGAAAAAACTAAAGAAATAATAAAAAAAGCTATACAACATAAAGGTTATGCAATTGTTGATATTTTTCAACCATGTGTTTCCTTTAATAAGATTAATAGCTTTAAATGGTATAAAGAAAATACTTATTATTTAGATGATGATTATGATCCAACTAATCAAATTGAAGCTTTTAGAAAAGCCTTAGAAACTGACAAGTTCCCATTAGGTATCTTGTATACAAATGAGGATCGAAAAACTCCATTTGAAGAGAATTTAATAGCTTATGAAAATGATAAAACCCCAATAGTTGAAAGAAAAAGGGATTTAGAATTTGTAAAGTCATTATTAGAAAAAATGAAGTAATAAATACTATTATTTGAAAATTATAAAATTTATTTAAATTAAGGTTTGTTCTCTATAGTACATAGGGAATAAACCTTTTTTTAATTCATAAAAATTCAATGTTTAGTGAAAGTAAATTATAAAATGTAAGTAGTTAAATTATTTATATAAAAAAAATGATTTTGATTTTAGCCTTAGAAAAACTAAGAAAAGTACATTAGAAACTTTTTTAAATTTTTTCATTTTAATTAATTTTCCCAAAATAAAATTTATAAAAATATTTCTTGACTGATAAAAAATAAGGGAGTATGATTTATTTGATGTTAAACATCAGATGATTAATAGTAAGATGATTGGAGGATTAAATGAAAACATCCGAATTGCAACAGATCGCTAACAAACTACGACTAGAAGCCGTGCGTATGGTCTATGAAGGAAAAGATGGACATCCAGGTCCGGCTTTATCAATAGCTGATATAGTTACAACTCTATATTTCGATATTATGAATATAAATCCTAAGAAACCAAATTGGGAGGATAGAGATAGATTTGTGATTTCAAAAGGACATGCTTGTCCAATTGTGTATGCTGCATTAAATGAGAAAGGGTACTTCGGTAAAAGAGTTGAGCATTTTGAATTAAGAAAACTTGGAAGTATGTTTCAAGGCCATCCTGTAAGTCAGAAAACACCTGGAATTGATACTACTTCAGGGTCATTGGGGAATGGTATAGCAATTGCTTCAGGAATGGCTATTGCAGGAAAAATTCATAGGAAAGACTATAGTGTTTTTGTTATTACTGGTGATGGTGAATTACAAGAAGGCATTTGTTGGGAAGGCATTAATATTGCTGCGGCGCATCATTTAGATAATTTAATTGTATTCGTTGATAAGAATGGATGGCAAAGCGGTGGATCTATAAATCAAATTTTGGGTTCAAATAATATTAGTGAACGATTTTTATCATTTGGATGGCATGTTCAAGAAATATCTGGTCATGATTTTGATCAAATTAAGTGTGCCATAAATTTGGCTAAAGTAACAAAAAATCGTCCTTCAGTAATAGTTTGTGATGATATAAAAGGTAAGGGTGTAGATTACATGGAAAATAATAATAACTGGCATAAAGGGGTGCCTACTGAAGAACAGTATATTTCTGCTGTGAAACAATTGGGAGAAAGTCAATAATGAAAGAATTCAAAGGAACTAGAGAAGCTTTTTCAGTGGCTCTAACTGAATTGACTGAAAATGATAGTAATGTGGTATTTGTATCAAGTGATTCCTTAAAAGCTATGAGAGCCGTGCCTTATGCAAAGCAATTTCCGTCTAATTATATTGAGGTAGGAATTGCTGAACAAGGAGCCGTTGATGTTGGAGCTGGTTTAGCATATTGTGGAATAACCCCATTTATAGCAACTTATGCTGGGTTTTTAACAATGAGAGCTTGTGAACAGATGAGGACATTTGTTGCTTATCCAGATTTAAATGTTAAATTCATTGGTGTTAATGCAGGGCTTTATGGTGGTGAAAGAGAAGGTACTACACATCAATTCTATGAAGATGTCAGTATTATTTCAGCTATTCCTAACTTTACAATATTTACACCTGCAGATCCTTCACAAACTTATTGGGCTGTTAAAGCAGCTTATGATATTAAGGGTCCAGTTTATGTAAGAGCGGGAAGTGGCCGTGAAGTTGATATTTATGATAGATCTACTCCATTTAGTATGGATGGTATTAGAATTCTTAAAGATTATGGACGAGAGAATATTCTATTTGCTTCAGGTTTTATTATGAAAAAAGTTCTTGAAGCAGCTGATCTATTACATGAGCAAGGGATTTCTGTCTCAGTAGCAGATGTTAATATTATTAATGGTAAACATCCTCAAGAAATAATTAATGTTATCAAAAGCGGAAAGCGTTTATTTACTATAGAAGATCAAAATATTCATGGTGGATTAGGTTCTTATATAAGTGGCTTAGTAACAGAAAATGATCCAAAACCAATGTATAAATTTGGGTTAACTACTTTTGGTGAATCTGGTCTGGCTGAGGATTTAGTCGAAAAGTATGGATACAATAAAGAATCAATTTGTGATTTTGTAAAATCAAGAATTTAGGAGCAAAGAAATGAATAAATTTAAAGTTGCTGTTGTTGGAGCAGGTGGAAAAATGGGAACTCGTACAAGTAATAATCTTGCAAAATTCCCTTTAGAATTTGAGTTATATTTTGTTGAGAGTGGTGAAAAGGGTATAAAATCAATTGTTGATAGAGGTTTTACTCCATCAAAAGCTGAAGACGTAATTCCAAATGTTGATATTACAGTTTTAGCTGTTCCAGATACTTTAATAAAAATTATATCAAAAGATATTGTTAAATTAATGAAGCCTAATTCTGGCTTATTAATCTTAGATCCAGCAGCTGCTGTTGCTAAGGAATTAGAATTACGAGACGATTGTACTTTTGCAGTAGCTCATCCTTGTCATCCTTCATATTTTATTGATCAAGATACATATGAAGCTCGTCATGATTATTTTGGAGGACTTGGAGGTAAACAAGATATTGTAATGTCAAAAATTCAAGGGGATGATTTAGTATTTTCGAGATGTAGATTAGTAGCAGAAAAAATGTATTCTCCTGTAGTTCATAGTTATGTTATGGATTCGAGACAAATAGCCTTCTTAGAGCCTACTTTAGTAGAATTGTTAGGAGCTTCTTGCCTTTATGCAATGGCAGAAACAGTTAATGAGGCTCAGAAGAGAGGTATTGAAAAAGCTGCTGCAATTTCATTTTTAACTGGTCATATTTATAATTTGACTGCTAATTTTTTGGGATTATTAGGAGATACTCCTGTTTCTGATGCTTGCAAAGTTGCTATCGGATTAGGTAATAAATTAGTTCTGAGGGATGATTGGAAAAAAATTTGGGATGATGAAGTTTTAGATAAAGTTATTGCAACTATGTTGCATCCTGAAAAGCCACAAATTTAGGCGGTCTATAATGAAAATAGTAGTATTAGATGGATATACACTTAATCCAGGAGATTTAAACTGGTCTAGTTTAGAAGCTCTTGGGGAGACTGTTGTTTATGATAGAACAAGTGAGGAAGATATAATTAGTAGAATTAGTGACGCTATTATCGTTTTGACAAATAAAACTCCACTAACAGAAGAAACTTTTAAAGCTTGTAAAAATTTAAAATATGTAGGTGTTTTAGCAACTGGATATAATGTAGTTGATGTAAAAAGTGCAACAAAACATGGGATTGTAGTTACAAATATTCCAACATATGGAACTACGGCAGTTGCTCAATTTGTTTTTGCATTATTGCTTGAATTGTGTCATAGAGTTGGACATCATAGCAATAGAGTTGCTCAAGGGGCATGGAGTAATTCAAAAGATTTTTGTTTTTGGGATTATCCCTTAGTCGAGCTATATGGAAAAACCATAGGAATTATTGGATTTGGTAGGATTGGTCACCAAGTAAGTCTTGTTGCAAAAGGTTTTGGAATGAATATTTTAGCCTATGATTCTTATGTAAATAAGGACTGGGAAAAAGAAGGTGTAAAATATGTTTCTTTGGATCAATTATTAGGGGGAAGTGATGTAATTTCATTACATTGCCCATTGTTTGCTGAAACTGAAAAAATAATAAATTCTAAAACTCTTGCTAAAGCAAAAGATGGTGTAAAAATAATTAACACATCTCGTGGACCTTTGATAGATGAAGAAGCTCTTTATGAAGCTTTAGAAAGTGGCAAAGTTAGTGGAGCAGCAATGGATGTGTTAGCTGTTGAACCTCCTAAGGGGCATAATAAACTTTCAACTCATCCTAATTGTATAGTAACTCCACATATTGCATGGGCCCCAAAAGAAAGTCGCAAACGTCTTTTAGATATAGCTGTTGATAATGTTAAACATTTTATTAGTAAAGACTATCAGAATGTTGTGGATTGATAAAAGGATCTAGTATTTTTTATCTAAATTATTTAGATATCATAAAATTATTTTTTGTTTGTAAAAAAATAACATATAATAACAAAAGGAGAAAGTTATGAGAAAGAAAATTGTATTAGGATTATTAATTACCCTAATAAGCGTTAGTTTTTGTTTTGCAAATGGGCAGAATGAATCAAGTGGTGAAAGCAACACCTCCAAGGTTACCTATACTGGAAATCTTGAAAAAAAAGATTTTGTAATAGGTCTTTCAAATTCATATTTTGGAAATACTTGGCGTAAACAAATGGTTGATTCATTTACGAAAGCTGCTGAAGAAGCTAAAGCAGAAGGCTATATATCTGATTATCAAATTCAGAATGGGGATTCTACTGTAAATTCACAAATTGCGCAAATTAATAGTTTCATTTTAAGTGATGTTGATGCAATCGTAATAGACGCTGCATCTCCAACAGCCTTAAACAGTACAATACAAAAAGCCTTGGATAGAGGAATTGTTGTTGTTGCTTTTGATTCAATTGTAACTTTAGATGGTGTTTATACTATGGATTATCCTTGGAGTCAAATTGGTAAAGATAGTACTGATTATGTGGCTAAGCGTTTGGAAAATAAAGGTAATGTAATCGTAGTCAGAGGTGTATCAGGAGCTGCCCCAGATAAGGGAATTTATTCTGGTATACAAGAAGCTTTTAAGAATTATCCTGAATTAAATTTAGTTCAACAAGTTCAAGGCGAAGCTAGTGCTACAAAAACTCAAGAGGAATTAATTAAAGTTTTGCCTTCTTTACCTAAAATTGATGCAGTTATCACACATTGTGGTGGTGATGCTATAGGAGCTGTTCATGCATTTGAACAATCTGGTCGTCCAATGCCTATAATTATTGGTGATAATACAGCTGAATTTATTAATTTTTGGAAGAATACTGAGGGATATACTACTCTAAGCCAAGGCTCAAGTCCTGCTTGTGGAGGTGCAGCATTCTGGGTTGCTCTTTATGCTTTAAATGGTTTTGAAATACCCCAAAATATGATGCTTGATGTACCTCATATTTCAAATGATAATCTAAGTGAATATCAAGATTTGAAACCTGGTACATTTGTTTCTCCAAATTATACAAAAGAATTTGTATTAAAGAATATAATTCAATCAGATAAGTAACATATTAAATTATCAAATAAGAATTATTAATAGCTTGTGTATGAAATTTCAAACACAAGCTATTAAATACAGGAGGTACTAGGTGGATAATAATCCCATATTAATAGTAAAGGATATTAAAAAAAGTTTTGATCATACTATTGCTGTAAATAATCTTTCTTTACAATTAGAGAGAGGAGAAGTATTGTCATTAATTGGTGCAAATGGAGCAGGTAAAAGTACTTTAACTAATATATTATCAGGAGTTATTACTCCAAATTGTGGAAACATTGAGTTTAATAAAGTTAATATTGATATAAATAAATATAACCCTCATGAAGCAAAAAAATTAGGTATTAGAGTTGTTCACCAAGAATTATCATTATGTAAGAATCTTACTGTTTATGAGAATTTTTTTATTGAAAATGGTAATAATCCTGAGATGAATTTATTAAAATGGCGTAAAAATGCTAAAAAAATGGCTAGTTCAGCATTAGAGAAAATTTTTCCCAATAATACAATAAATATTAATTCAAGGTTAGATAGTTTATCTATAGCACAAATGCAAATGGTTGAGATTGCTCGTGTATTTATAGATAAAGAAGCTAAATTAATAATATTAGATGAACCAACAAGTTCTTTACCTAATAAAGAAACTCAGCAATTGTTATCATATATAAAAAAATCATTGAATTCAGGAATTTCCTATATTTATATTTCTCATAGGTTAAAAGAAGTTCAGGATATCTCAAACCATATTTTTATAATGCAAAATGGTGAAAGAATTCATTTTAGTAAGGCAGAAGATATTTCTATTAAAGAAATGGTCAATAAAATGTCTACTTTAATACAGAAAAATGAGAAAACTTGTTCTTCTGAATTAGTTCAGTTAAATACTAATGTTGAAGTAAAAATGAATGGTTATTCTAAAAAAGGTTTAAAAAATATCAATTTAGATTTATATGGTGGTGAAATAATTGGAGTTTCAGGTCTTGAAGGTAATGGGCAACAAGAATTATTACAAGCAATCTTTTTTGGGAAAAACAGTTCAGAAATTTATAAAAGTGGAAATGTTGCATATGTTGCTGGAGATAGGTCTAAAGAAGGTATTTTGCCTCTTTGGTCGATTAAAGATAATTCTGCTATTACTTGTATAGCTGATAAACCTCTACTTAAACCATTCCCATATAAGGATGTAAATGAATGTGTAGGAAACTGGAATTCTCGTTTAAAAACTAAATGTGTTAATTTGGAAGATAACATACTCAGTTTAAGTGGAGGAAATCAACAAAAAGTTTTATTAACAAGATCTCTTGTTGCAGATGCTGATATAATTATTTTGGATGATCCATCCAAAGGTGTTGATGTTGAAACTAAACAAGAATTTTATCAAATATTTGATGAAATAGCTAAATCAGGTAAATTAATTATTTGGCATTCTTCAGATGATACTGAATTGGAGTATTGCTCTAAAATATTAGTATTAAGTGAAGGTGAGATTGTTGACACTTTTTTAAAGGAAGAATTTAATCATTCTAAATTAATGCATACTACTTTTGGTAGTTTAGCAAAAGATAAAAAAGAAAATCAAAATAATATAGTTAAAAATAAAAAATCGTTATCTTTTTTGCCAGCATTGTTTGCTGCTTTTGCGTTATATATAATTAGTGGGATTCTTTCGCCATCTGTTTTTTCTTCTTTTGGGATTGAATTGTTAGCTGTAGGCTTCACTCCTTTTATATTAGGGGCTTTAGCTCAAACATATATTATTGGTCTTGGACACATTGATTTAGGAATAGGACCATTTATGGGTTTAGTGAATGTTATATGTGCAACAATATTGTATAAAAATACTTCCTTAGGAATATTAATATTATTACTTTTATTAATCGCTTATGGGTGCATGGGTTTGTTAATATATTGGCGTAAAATACCTTCAATTATAGTTACTTTAAGTATGTCATTCTTTTGGATAGGTTTAGCATATGTAATACAGGATGTTCCAGGAGGGACAACTCCTCAATGGATGATTTCATTGTTTAACTTTTCTAATTTTATTATTCCTGGAATTTTGGTTTGGTTATTAGGTTTGATTAGTGTTTCAATTCTTATATATAGAACAAGATTAGGTACTGTTTTAAAAGGTTTTGGGAATAACGAAAGATCTATGATAAATAGTGGATGGTCCTCTTACAAAGCTTATTTTTCAATTTATTTTATTGCAGGTTCTTTTGCTTTATTAGCTGGGATAAGTCAATCAGCTATAACATGTGCTTCAGATGTAAATGCTATGTCAACTTATACAATACTAACAGTAGCTGCAGTAATAATTGGAGGAGGATTTTTTTCTGGGGGATATGTTTCGCATATCGGGACTATATTTGGAGGGATTGTATTAACCATGGTCAGTGTTATTTTAGGTTTATTTAGAGTAAGCACTGATTTTACAGCAACAATACAAGGTTTTGTCCTGATTCTTATACTTTCTCTTAGATTAATAAATAAGGAGACTAAAAGTGAATAATATAAAAATCTTTATTAAGAAAAATATATGGTTTTGGCCAGCTATTGGGGCTTTTTTTCTTTGGTTAGTAATGGGTGTTTTTTCTCATAATTTAAATATTGAAAGTTTTCTTAGTAATTCTTATGCTGCCTCATTTTTAGCTATAGTTACGTTAGGGCAAATGTTAGTAGTTACATCAGGTAGAGGAGCTATTGATTTGTCTATTCCCGGTGTTATTACCTTAATGGCTTTTATTTCAATGAAATTTGCTAATGGACAAAATTCTAATCTTTTTTTTGCAGTTCTTATAGTATTAGTGATTGCTGTTATTATCGGTATTTTAAATTCATTAATGGTCTTATTTTTAAAAATTCCAGCGATTATAGCAACTATGGCAATGAATTATATTTTAACGACTTTAGCATTGTTAATTAATAAGAATTTTTTAATTTTTGATGTTGCTCCTGCATTACAAGGGTTTATACAAAATAGATTTTTAGGAGTCCAAATAATTATATATGTAATAATTGGGCTAGGATTTTTATTTGTTTTTATTTTAAATAAAACTCCATATGGTAAATCATTACATGCTCTTGGACAGAATTATGATGCTGCTAAATTAGCTGGAGTTAAAATCATTAGAGTAGAAATGTTAACTTATATTATTAGTAGTGTAATGGCTGCCCTTTCTGGAATTTTAATAGCCGCAAGAGTTGGAGGAGCCTTGTTAGGAATGGGAGATGCTTATTCTATGGAAACTGTAGCCGCCGTGGCTGTTGGAGGAACATTAATTTCTGGAGGTAGAGCTAGCGTAGTAGGTTCTCTAGTAGGCTGTTTATTCTTGGCTTTGATTGTTACTGCGATGCAAATATTAGGTATGCCTGTGGGCGTTCAAAGAATGGCAAAAGGTGCGATTATATTGTTAGTAATTGTAATAGGAACTTTTCAACAAAAATAGATGATTGATAACTATTTATTGATTTTTTATTTTGTTATTTAGAATAGTTATCAAAATTATGTTGAATTAAAAATATTTAAATAAAGACTTAAATAAAAAATTATTTTAAGTGGAGGAAGTTAGATGAAAAGTAAAATAATTGATGTTCATGCACATTTAGGAGAAGACGTTGTTTTTGATGAAGAACAAACAGAAAAAGAATTAGAAACAGCATATATAAAATATGATGTGAAGGGTGCAATTGTTCAACCATATTTACCTAGAATTTATATAGAAGAGCATAAAAAAATTCATGATAGAATTTATAATTTAACAAAATCCAATGGGCCAGTTAAATATTGGGGAATGGCCTCTATTAATCCACATTTTACTAAGGCAGATTATATTTTTGAAGCAGAAAGATGTATTAGAGAGTTAGATTTTGTTGGATTGAAAATTACTCCTATCGGTCATGCAACACATCCTTCTTCAAAAGATGCTATGGTAGTTTGGGAAATTTGCCGAGATTTTGATATTCCAATAATGATTCATACAGGTAATGGGGTTCCTTTTTCTGATCCAATAAGTGTGGAACCTGCTTTAGAAAAATTTCCTAAAGTAAAATGTGTATTAGCTCATGCTGGTTCAGAAATGCATAACCAGCAAGCAATATATTTAGCAAGAAAATTTGAAAATGTATTTTTGGAACCTAGTTGGGTTGGTGTTATTGGATGTTCGAATATGTTAAAGGCAATTGGTGCTTCAAGGATATTATATTCATCAGACAACATTCATCAGATACCAGTTGAGCTTGCAAAATATAAATCAATTGTTAAAAATGAGGAGGATTTAAATAAAATTTTAGGTTTAAATGCAATTAATTTATATAATTTACAGGATATTTAAAACCAATATCTTATATTTATTGTTAGTTTATTATAATAAGTTTAGTCTACATTTTTTATGGGTTAAATCAGTAAAATATTGATAGACTTGACTTATTTTTTTTATAATTATTTTAAGCTTTTTTATAATGATAAGGATGAATAATTAGATTATTTTAGATTTGTATTTTGTAATTCTTGCCATACATCTACTGAATGATTGATTGCTTTTTGAGCCAAATCAATATTATCGGATTTTATTCCTTCATATATTTTTGAATGGGTTTCTAAAGCAAAAACCCCAAGTTCTTGATGCTCATGGCTTACTTTAATTGAATAGGATAAGCTATCTAATATGAATTCATATACTTTTTCTGCCATTTCATTTTTGGAGGCTTTACCAAGAAGTTTATGGAACGCTAAATCATTATGGAAAGTACTTTCTGCATTTAGCTTAGAATTTTTGTTTTTACATAGTAATTTTAATTCTTCTATATTGTCTCCAATTTTTTTTATTTCTTCTTGATTTTCATTTTTGTGCATAAAAATTAATTTTACAATATCACATTCAATTAGTTTCCTAAATTCAGACAATTTTGTATTGTCTGATTTTATTAAAAGCATACTGAAAAGCATAGGATCTATTGCAGATTTTTTGGGTTCATTAGAAATATATGTCCCATTTCCAACTTTTATTTCAATAATTCCATATGCTGATAGAATTTTTAATGCCTCTCTAACTGTTCCTCTGCTTACTGCGAGGCCAGATGCTATTTCCATTTCATTTGGAAGCTTATCTCCAGGTAAAAGTTTTTTTGTCAAAAGCAATTCTTTAATAGAATTTATTACAACATTTACTGATGAAATTTTTTCTTGTGCTTGAAATAATGTATTCATTTTTGCTTCCTTTTTTGTTTCAAATTATGTTATATTAGAACATACATCTAACGTATTATCATTTATTCTTTATACTATTTGTTGATAGGGAATGTCAAGTAATAAATAATTATTTATTGATTTAAAATTATTTGTTTTTTATATAATTACATCCATAAATTCTTTTATAAACATTAATTATGTCTACCAAAATTAATGTTGCTCATTTATTTTGTATTAATCTAATGCAACTTGACTTTTATATAATATTTGACTCAATCATTTAATGTTAAAATAGGTTGATTTAATTCAAAATATTTATTTGTAATGTTTTTTCTGCTTTTGATATTATTTTTTTTAGTTAAATTAAAGAGATATGGTATTAATTTTTCATATGATTATTGAGAGTATAAACAATTTCATAATATTGGAAATTTATAATTTTATTGTCAAGAATTTGTTTATAATTAATCTACTAAAGTCATTGATAAAAAAGCTAAACTGTTTAATTAGTTAAATATTTTCTTTAATAAAAATTTCAGGCTTAATTATATAATCTGCTAATTTTTCATCTTTTTGATCTACAGCTAAATAATTAAACATTTTTTCTACAGCTTTATAACCTTGATCAAAAGCATTATGAATAATTGTACTATTTATTATTCCTTGCTCTAGTAATGAAATTGTTGCTGGAACTAAATCATAACAAAATATTTCTAATTTTGAAAATTTAGGATTTTCAGTAATAGCTTTACAACCCCCTTCAAAACCTGCTGCAATAAAGCAGACTGTTGTAATATTACTATCTTCTAAAGCCTTTTTTACTTTTGTATAACCTTTTTTATTATCATCATTAGTTTCTAGTGTATCAATAATTTTATAATTTGTTTTATTTTTATTTAGAGTATCAATAAACCCTTTAATTCTATCATTGTGTCCTTTAACATTTAAGGATCCAGTTACAATCAAAATATTGTTTATTGGTTTATTAAAAATTCTAATTAACCCAGCAGTTGCTACTCCTGATTTATAGTAATCAGGACCAACGTAAAATAATCTATTACTATCTGGTACATCAGTATTTATACAAGCTACTGGAATTCCTTCATCAATAATTTCATTTATTTTATCTCTAATTGTAGGAGAATTGATGGTTGTAATTAAGATTGCATCAAGATTTAAGTTGTTTAGATAATTTAATGCTTTTAAGTGAGACTGTTCATCAAAGCCTTGAACATGCTTAAATATAATTGAAAGTCCAAAATCTTGGAATTCTTTTTTTGCTTCTTTTATTCCCGTTTTTACTCGATCAAAGAAGCTGTTACCAATATCAGGAAGTAAACAACCAATTTTAATGTTTTTTTTCTTTACTGCTAGTAATGATCCAGCTTTATTTTTTTTATAATTTAAATCTTTAGCGATTTGTAAGATTTTTTCTGCTATTTCAGGGTTTACCCCAGGTCTGTTATTTAGAGCTCTATCTACAGTTCCACGTGAGACACCCGCTTTATTTGCAATATCTTTAATTGTTGTACCCATAATTTAAATCCCTTACTATAACAATTATTATATAAATTAAATAAACGAGTGTCTTTAGTAGATTTATTAATTTTTATTAGCTGAGCGTTTCTTTGATAATACATCAAATACAACAGCAATTAATAATACTAAACCTTTAACAGCTTTTTGCCAGTTTGCATCAATACCAAGAATAGACATACCATTATTTAATACACCCATTAATATAGCACCAATAATAGCCCCACCAACAGTTCCTGTTCCACCATAAGCACTAGCACCACCAATAAAACAAGAACCAATAGCATCTAATTCATACATATTACCAGCAGATGGAGTAGCACTATTAAATCTTGCTACACAAACTAAAGCAGCAATAGCAGATAAGAAACCCATATTAGTGTATGCACCAAATAATAATTTATTAGTATCAATACCAGATAATATAGCAGCTTTTTCGTTTCCCCCCATTGCATATAATTGTCTGCCAGGTACCGTTTTAGATGTAAAGTAATTATATATAAATACTATAACCGTTAACCAAATTAAAACAACTGGAATTCCTTTATGTTTTCCTAAAGCGGATGCAAATAATAAAACTACTATAGATATAAAGACTATTTTTGCAATTAAGCTTAATTTAGTTTCATGGTTATAATTCTTTTTGATTTTATTGTTATATGATTTTAAATTAAATAAAATATATATTGCTAATAATATTACAGCAACAATTAAAGTCATTGTCATAACAGTACTATCGTTATCAGTCTTTGGTAAGTAATTAGAAAAAAGTTTTAAATATCTTTCAGGGAAAGGTGAGATTGTTAACCCGTCTAAAATAACATTAGCCAAACCTCTAAACAATAGCATACCAGATAAAGTAACTATGAAAGCGGGGAGTCTAACATAAGCAATCCAATAGCCTTGCCATGCCCCTAAAAGGATTCCTAGTATAAGACAAAGTATGATAGATAGATAAATATTAACACCCAGATTTACAATTAAAGTCCCTGCAACAGCTCCTACAAGACAAACAGTAGATCCTACTGATAAGTCAATATTACCGCCAGTAATAATACAAAGTAACATACCAACAGCAAGAATAACTACATATGCATTTTGGTTAATTAAGTTTGAAATATTTGCAGGCGCAAGCATAGAACCTCTGTCCGCGGATCTAATTAATATTTCAAATAATAGAATAACAGCTATTAGAGCTATTAACATTGTGTTACTTTTTAGTATTTTTTTTATATTAGAATTACGTGAGTTAGTCATTATTAATTATTCTCCTTTGTGCTTTGTATGATTAAAGACATAATCTTTTCTTGAGTAGCTTCTTCTTTTGATAATTCACCAACGATTTTCCCTTCATTCATTACGTAGATTCTATCGCACATTCCAAGAAGTTCTGGCATTTCAGAAGAAATCATTATAACAGCTTTTCCTTCTGAAACCATATTATTCATTAGATTATAAATTTCATATTTTGCACCAACATCAATACCCCTTGTTGGTTCATCCAAGAATAAAATATTAGGTTCAGCAAATAAACTTTTACCAACTAATACTTTTTGTTGGTTTCCACCACTTAAATTAGAAACCATTTGTTCATTGCTAGCTCTTTTAACATTCATTTCATTTGAATATTGTTCTGCTAAATGAGTTTCTAAATCTTCATCTAGTTTATAATTCTTAGATATTCTGTTTAATTTAGAAAGAGTTATATTTTCTTTTATAGAATTAGGTAATATTAATCCATTTCCTTTTCTATCTTCAGTTACGTAAGAGACTTGATTAGCAATTGCTTTTTTTGGTGTTGATAAATCAACTTCTTTATCATTAATAAAACATTGTCCAGAAATATTTTTACCATAACTTCTTCCATATATGCTCATTGCAAGTTCTGTTCTACCAGCTCCCATTAAACCACTAATTCCTATTATTTCTCCTTCTCTAACATAAAAATTAACATTATTACATATTAATTTCTCTGAATAAATTGGATGATAAGCCTTCCAGTTTTTAACTTCAAAAATCTTTTTACCGATTTTTGAATTACGTGTTGGGAATCTATCTGAAATGTCTCTTCCGACCATTGCTTTAATGATTTTGTTTTCGTCAAAGCCTTCAGTTTTATTTAAGTCAGTTATTGTTTTCCCATCTCTAATAACTGTAACTTTATCTGCAACATATTCAATTTCATTGAGCTTGTGAGAAATTAATATTGAAGTCATTCCTTGTTTTTTAAAGGACAATAATAAATCTAGTAGATTTTTTGAATCTTGTTCGTTTAATGAAGCTGTTGGCTCATCTAGAATAAGGAGTTTTACATTTTTTGTTAAAGCTTTTGCAATTTCAACAAGTTGCTGTTTACCAATACCAATATCTTTAATTAAAGTATGGGACGATTCATTTAGTCCAACTAATTTTAGATATTTGTCTGCTTCTTGATAGGTCTTATCCCAATCTATTCTTACTTTCTTTCCTTGTTCATTCCCAAGAAAAATATTTTCACCTATAGAAAGAAGAGGAACTAATGCTAGTTCTTGATGAATTATAGCAATTCCTTTCTTTTCACTATCGTGTATATGAGAAAAAGTACATTCTTCTCCTTGAAATATAATTTTTCCTTTATAACTATTATGAGGATAAACGCCACTTAAGACTTTCATTAAAGTTGATTTTCCTGCTCCGTTTTCCCCAACGATAGCATGGATATCACCCTCAGTGATTTTTAAATCAACATCATCCAAAGCTATTACACCAGGAAATGTTTTTGTTATGCTTTTCATTTCAAGCATATATTCCATAATATTCTCCATTTATGATTATAGGTAGACAAAATGTCTACCTATAATATTTAAATAAGATAAAATTATATACCTAATTGTTCTGGTGTATAATAACCACTGTCAACTAATAATTCTTGATAATTATCAGCACTACCATAAACAGGAGTACATAGATAACTAGGAATAATACCAGTACCGTTATCATAAGTTTTAACATCGTTAATTTCAGGTTCAGAGCCTTTCATTAATGCATCAACCATACCTACAACTTTTTCTGCTAAAGTACGTGTATCTTTGAATACTGACATTGATTGAAGTCCAGCAATCATGTTCTTAACGCTTGTTACATCACAGTCTTGACCTGTTAAGTAAGGGAAGTTTTCTTTTGTATAACCAGCTTCAACTAAAGCATTTGTAATACCTTGAGCACAAGAATCATTTGAAGAAAGAACTGCATCTAATCTTTGTCCTTCTGGACCATAACCGATAGAATAAATGATGTTTTCCATTCTCTTTTGAGCTTCTTCAGTGCTCCAGTTAGGAGTTGAACATTGAGCTCTTTCAACTTGGCCTGATTTACAAATAATTTTTCCATTATCTAAGTAAGGTTTTAGAACAGACATTGCGCCACCCCAGAAATATACACAGTTATTATCATCAGGAGCTCCAGTTACGAATTCCATGTAAGCAGGTTCTTTTCTGTTATCTAAATCTAAAGCATCTTTTAAATATTGACCTTGAATAACACCAACGCCAAAGTTATCAAATGTAGCATAATATGAAACAGCATCACTATTCATAATTAATCTATCATAAGAGATAATTGGAATATCTTTTTCTTTAGCTTCTTTTAATACTTCTGTTAATGCAGATCCATCAATTGCAGCAATAACAATTGCATCACAATTGCTCATGATCATATTTTCTACTTGGTTTACTTGAGTAGGAATATCGTTGTCTCCAGCAAATTGTAAGTCAACTTTATAACCAGCTGCTTCCAATTTTTCTTTCATGTTTGAGCCATCTTGATTCCAACGTTGTAAGCTCTTTGTAGGCATTGAAACACCAACTTTCATTTGATCAGAAGTTTCTGATGCACCATTAGCAAATATAAATCCACTAGCTAATACTAATACCACAAATAAACTTAATAATTTTTTCATGTGATTTTTTTCTCCTTTTGTTGTTTTCGTGCGTGCTCGAGCACACATTAGTATTCTACCATAGGGTTTTACTTTGTCAAGAAAAAAATTAGATGCCTCTAGTGTTTTATATATAACAAAAAAATAATTCATTTGAAAAATATTACTTTAGTACTTGCTTTGATATTATATTTGTAGAGTGGGTAAATAATTTTTGAGACAAATTTTGTTATACCCAATGAATGAATATGTATAATATTCTTTATTACATATATTAGAAATCTGTGAAAAACTATATTTAGTTATTAATTATACAAATAAATAGTCCTATGAAATTATTAACATTTAAGTTATATAAAATGAATTACTTTAAAGGTATAAAAAGCAAAAAGCTTTTATCGTTTTTTTACTATACCAACTTTCATTTCTCGCTATGTAATTAGTTTTTGTGTGATTGGTCAAGTTTAAAGTTTATATAGTTTTAAAAATATTGTTATCAGCAATTTAAAAAAAATAGTTCATTATTTGGAATAATCTATTCTTTGATTTTAAAAAAATAAATTTTTTAGAAAAAATTTTTCTGTTTTTTTAATAATAAAAAATATAGCAAAATGTTTGTATTTAAACAGAATTGTCGTTTTTATGAAAATGATAAAAGATAGAAATTTTTAAGGATAAAAACAAAAAATAATATTTTTAATTAGTTAAACATAAAAATAATATACTATATATTTATATATATATAATATTTTTTATCAATATAAATATTTAGTAAATATTTATACAGAATATGCATAATTTATTTTATGCGCGAAAATAAACATTGACAAATGATTTTTGTTGATTTACACTCAAAAAAAACTAAGAATGTTTGAACATAAACAACTGAAAAAAGGAAGTAGTATGAACAATAGACATAATGAAATAATTAAATTACTTGCTAGTAACTCTTTTATTTCTGTTACAAAATTATCACAAATTTTCGATGTTAGTGAAATGACAATTAGAAGAGATTTAACTCAATTAGAAAAAGATAATCAAGTAAAAAGAGTATTCGGAGGTGTTGTTTCAAAAGAATTATCTACTGCAGAACCTTCATATAATGATAGAGAACAAAAAGCGCGAGAAGAAAAGAATTATATAGCAAATTTGGCATCTGATTTTGTTATTGATAATACAATAATTGGAGTTGATTGTGGTTCAACTTGTCTTGAATTAGTTAGACATTTAATGAATCGAAAATTAACTATCGTCACAAACAGTTTAAGAATAATGAATCTTTGTATGGAGTCAGAAACACTTAATCTCATTGTTCCTCCTGGAACTTTGAGAAAAAGTGAAGGATCGATAATTGGAAGTAAAACAGTAAAATTTTTTGATGAAATTCATCTTGATCAATCTTTTATTGGCGTAGGTGGAGTTGATTTAGATTTTGGCTGTTCTGATTATAGTTTTGAAGATGTAGAAGTAAAGAAAGCAATGATTAATTGTTCTGATGAAACATTGGTATTGGCTGATAAACTTAAATTAGGTAAGAAAACATGCAGTCGCATCTGTAAGTTAGAAGATGTAGATATTCTTATTACTAATAAAGATTTAGAAGAAGAATATCAAAATAAATTAATAACAGCTGGAGTAAAATTTATTTACTCAAAGGAAAAAGGTAATTAAGTGAATTCAAATTGGATAAAAGAAGTTTTTAAGGTAGAAAAACCAGTAATCGCTATGTGTCATTTAGATGCAATGCCCGGAGACCCTATGTATGATCAAGATAAAGGTGTTTCATACATTTTAGAAAATGCTTACAAGAATTTAAATGCATTACAAGATGGTGGCGTAAATGCTGTCATGTTTTCTAATGAATATAGTCTTCCTTATCTTACAAAAGTAAAACCAATCACTGCTATTACTATGGCTCGTATTATTGGAGAATTAAAAAAAGAAATAAAAATTCCTTTTGGAGTAAATGTATTATGGGATGCGAGTGCTTCATGTGAATTAGCAGTTGCTACAGATGCCTTATTTGTAAGGGAAATATTTAGTGGTGTATACGCAAGTGATTTTGGATTATGGGATACTAATTGCGGAGAAACAATTCGTAAGAGAAATGAAATAGGAGGGAAAAACGTAAAGTTATTGTATAACATTTATCCAGAGGCTAGTAGTTATTTGGGTAATAGAAAGTTATCAGATGTTGCTAAAACTACTGTATTCAATTGTAGGCCAGATGCGATTTGTGTTTCAGGGCAAACTGCAGGTGTTGAAACAAATATTAATCTATTAAAAGAAACAGTAGATGCTGTAGAAGGTGTACCAGTTTTTGCTAATACTGGAGTTAATGTATCTAATGTAAAAGAACAACTTTCAGTTGCTAGTGGATGTGTTATTGGTTCAGCTTTTAAAAGTGGAGATTTCTTTTCTCTTGTAGATAAAGAAAAAGTATTAAGATTCATGGATGTTGCAAGAACAGTCCAATAAAAAGGTAAAAGGTTAAAATGAAAATGATAAAACGAATAATAAGTCTTTTAATGGTTTCATTAATTGTTGTTAATAGTTTAGTTGCTCAAGGGTCTTCAGAAAGTAGTAAAGCTGAAGAGAAATTAACTACTGTTGCTATTGTATTACCTAGTCCATTAGGAGATAGATCTTTCTGTGATAGTGCTAATGAAGGTGTAATTAGAGCAAATAAAGAATTGCCTGTTAAGGCCGATATAATTGAAACTGCTGGTGTTAATGAGCATGAAACAGCAATGAGAAGTGCTATTAATAAAGGCTATGATTTAATATTAGGTGTTGGTTTAGACACTCAAATGATGCTTGATTTAGCAAATGAATATCCAGAACAAATGTTTGGATCCCCAAGTGAATTATATGCTGATCAACTTCCAGATAACCTTGCTTCTCTATTGATTAATGTTAATGAATCAAGTTTCTTAGCTGGTGTTGTTGCTGGAAAATTAACTAAAACAGATAAAGTAGCTAGTGTATGTGGTGGAGATGCTCCTGGTATTAATCAATTCTTTTATGGATTTAAACAAGGTGTTTTAGCTGTAAATCCTGACGCTACTGTTTATGTTAACTATTTAGGTTTTGATTTTTCTAATCCTACTTTAGGTAAAGAAAGTGCAATATCTTTGTATAACCAAGGTTGTGATATTATATATTCTGTTGCTGGTTTGAGTGGTGAAGGGGTATTAGAAGCAGCTCATGAAACTGGTAAATTTGCTATTGGTGTAGATACAAACCAAGACGATTATTATCCTGGAACAATTATTACAAGTGTTATTAAGAGGGTTGATAATTCAACATATAGCCTTATTGAAGATTATGTAAATGGAACATACAAAGGTGGATTTAGAACTTTAGGTATGGAAGATTCTGCTACAGGCTTATCTTGGGATATTGGTAGTACTACATTTAAAGATAATGGACCTAAAGATATGGTAGCTGAGTTACCAGAAATTGAAGATTTAGTTAGATCTTATAAAACAAAAATACTAGCAGGAGAATTTGATGTATATGATGCATTAACAGAACCTTTATGGGATTCTCTAAAGTAATTAATTAATTCTGGATACTTTTAAAGTATCCAGTAATTTTAATATAAAGGATTATTTATGGAAGAAAACGCTATTGTTTTTGAAAATATTAATAAATATTATGATTCAAGTAATGTTCAAGCCTGTAATAATGTTTCTTTTGCTATCAAAAAGGGAAAGATTAATGCTATCTGTGGAGAGAATGGTGCAGGTAAATCAACTTTGATGAATATATTATTTGGTCTTGAAACTGCCGATGATGGAAAAATTATTATTAATAATAAAGAAACCCATTTTTCATCTCCTAAGCATGCAATATCACATGGCATAGGTATGGTACATCAACATTTTATGTTGGTAAAATCTTATACTGTTGAACAGAATATATTGCTTGGTATCGAATCTAAATTTTTTACTAATAAAAACGCTAATAGAAAGTATGTATTAGATTTAGCTAAAAAATATTCTCTTCCAATTGATCCTGATAGAATTGTTGAAACACTTGATGTTGGGCTAATGCAAAGAGTAGAAATCTTAAAGATGTTAGCACGAGATATTTCAACCCTTATATTAGATGAACCAACAGCAGTATTAACTCCAACAGAGGTTAAACCTTTTTTAGAGACTTTGAAAAAATTAGCTAAAATGGGAACGACAATAATATTTATTTCACATAAATTACAAGAAGTCTTAGAAGTTTCAGATAATATAGTGGTAATGAGAAAAGGCCATGTAGTTGGACAAACTCTTGCTAAAGATACTGATATGAACAGTTTAGCTGATATGATGGTAGGTCGTAAGGTGCTTTTAAAAATCGATAAAGAAGAACCTAACTTTAAAGATACTGTTTTAAGCTTAAAAAATGTTTGTATGAATAATATTATGGGAAATGAAGTTCTTCATAATGTATCATTTGATGTAAGAGCTGGTGAGATTTATGGAATAGCCGGGGTTAGTGGTAATGGTCAAGAATCTCTGGTTGCCGGTATCGTTGGCTTAGGACGCTTTTCAAAAGGCGAAATAATATATTTAGGTCAAAATTTAAATAAACAAAGTATCAAAGAAAGAAAAGATTTAGGCATTGGACATGTTCCACAAGACCGTATTAATGGCGGCTTAAATATTTTAGCTAACGTAGAAGAAAATGTTCTTATCGGATTACAAAATAAACCAGAATTTAATTCTCATCACCTAATAAATAGTGAAAAAATTAATAATTTAAGTAAATCAATAATTAATGATTACCATGTTGCTGGGGCTAGTCCAAAAGGCATAGTTAAAAAATTATCTGGTGGTAATATGCAGAAAATAGTTTTAGGTAGAGAAATTTCTCAAAATCCTAAATTACTAATTATTGATCAGCCAACTCGTGGTTTAGATGTTGGAAGTATTGAATTCGTTTACCATACAGTTCTTGAATGTAGAAAACAAAATGTAGCAATTTTATTAATAAGTGTTGAAATTGAAGAGCTTATGACTTTGAGTGATAAAATCGGAGTAATGTGTGGTGGCAACCTACAAGGAGAATTAATAGGTTCTGATATTAATGAACATAATATTGGAATACTTATGGCAGGTGGCAAAATATGAGAATATTAAAAAATAAAGCAATAACAGTTACATTTATTACTTCTTTAATAGCTATTTTATTAGGTGCTTTAATTTCCTCCTTATTAATAGCTTTAAGTGGACAATCTCCATTAGCCGCTTTCCGTACATTAATAGTATCTGGGTTTGGAACAAGTGGTAAAGTATGGCCAATATGGATAACTCTAGGACAAGCTACTCCTTTAATATTAACAGGTTTAGCTGCTATGATTTCTTTCAGAGTAGGTGTTTTCTGTATTGCTCAAGAGTCTCAATATATTGGTGGTGCAATTGTTGCTGCTTGGCTTGGAGCAAGTTTAACATTACCTGCTATTATAGCTATTCCATTGATATTAGTTTGTTCAATGCTTTTTGGATATGTAATTGGTTATATCCCAGGAGCTATGAAAGCTAAACTTGGTGTTAATGAAATTATATCTTCAATTATGATTAATGAAATTTTCTCATTAGTACTTGAGTATTTAGTAGCATTCCCACTTCGTGCAGATTCTGGTCAAAAGGCACAATCAGCTGTAATTAACAAAGCTTATTGGTTACCTCAATTTGTAAATGGATCTAGATGGGGAATCTCTTTTATTATTTCAATGATTTTTGTATTTATAGTTTATTTCTATATTTTTAAATCTAGTAGAGGTTATGAAATTCGTATGGTTGGTCAAAATCCTACCTTTGCACAATATGGTGGTATAAATAGTACCAAAGTAATAATAAGGACACTGTGTTTTAGTGGTTCTGTTGCAGCCTTAGCTGGTGGTATGGAAGTTTTAGGTAATTATCATAGAATTATGACAGGTTTCTCTTCCGGAATTGGTTTTGATGGATTAAGTATTGCAATGCTAGGTGCATCTCATCCATTTGGTGTTTCTATAGTTGCCATTCTTCTTGCAGGTATTAGGCAGGGTGCTCAAATAGGATTGCAAATAGATTTACATGTTCCAAGAGAATTAGGCGGGGTTTTAATAGCTCTTATCATTATATTTGTAGCTTGTCAAAAGATATATCTTCCTAAAGTAGAAAAATTAGTAGATAAATTATTTTATAGCAGTGTAAAGGAGGAAGTATAATGGAATTAATTAAAGCTATCTTTTCAATAACTTTGATGACAAGTGCAATACGTTTAGCTACTCCTATTATATTAATTGCTATAGGTGCTGCTCTTTGTAACAAGGCAGGTGTATTAAACCTTGCATTAGATGGAATGACAACAACCTGTGCATTTGTTGCTATAGTTGCAACATATTTATTTAGAAATTTTACAACAATTGGTATAAACAATCCTATGCTTGCTACTTATTTTGGGGTACTTGCTGCTATGTTATTTGGAGCTCTAATTGGTGCTTTATTAGCTTTTGTTCATACTAAATATAATATTGATTTAGTTTTGTTATCAATTGCATTAAATATGCTAACAGTAGATATTACTGTTTATTTAATGAGAGCTATATTCAATAAAAGTGGTACATGGAGTGACCCATCAATTAAACAATTGAATTCAATTTCATTACCTCTTATTAATAAGATTCCTATTATTGGTGATTTGCTTTCAAATTATAATATTATTGTTTATCTAAGCTGGATAATAACAATAGTTTTAGTAATCCTTGTTAATAAAACAAAGTTTGGTCTTCATGTTAATGCTGTTGGAGAAAATCCTAAAGCAGCTAAAGCTGTTGGTATTAATGTAAAAAAAGTTCAGTATATAGCACTTATAACAAGTGGACTTTTAGCTGGATTAGCTGGTTCATTTTTATCAATTGGTCACTTAACTTTATTTACAAGAGATATGGCTGCAGGAAGAGGGTGGCTTGGTAATGCTGCTGCACTATTTGGTTTTAATGCTCCTGGAGGATCCTTTTTTGCAGGGTTATTCTTTGGATTTGCTGAAGCTTTAGCTTTAAGACTTCAAAATGTAACTACTATACCACCATTCTTAATTCAAATATTGCCATATCTATTAACACTAGGTATTTTAGCAATAGTTTCATATAAAGCATTACGTGAAAAAAAGAAAAAATTCTTATTTTAATAAATAGTTGAAAATAGAGGTAGATATGAAAAAATTAATTAAAGCTAAATACATAATGTGTTTAGACAGTAATGATAGAATTATTGAAAATGGATATATAATCATTAAAGATGGTATAATTACTCAAATTGGCGAATTAAATAATATTTCATTTGAAAATGATAAATTTGATGAAGTTTGTGATATGAAAAATTCACTTATAATGCCAGGTTTAATTAATAGCCATGCACATACTCCTATGATTTTAACACGAGGTATGTGTGAAGGTGTTAGCCTTTTTACTATGGACGGGTTTATTAATACTTTAAGAAGATATGAATATTATGCAGATGCAAAACTTGCTTCAATGACAGTACCTCTTTCTTGTGCAGAAATGATAAGAACAGGAACTACAACTTTTGTTGATCAGTATTTTTATAGCCAAAATATTTTTAATGAAGTTGATAAAAGTGGAATGCGCTCTGTTATAGCCTATGGAATAGTTGAACTTGGAGATCCTATTAGAAGAGCACAAGAATTAAAAAGTTGTGAGGAATTCTTAGAAAAAAGCGCAAGCCATAATTTAATAACAGGTTGGGTTGGTCCTCATGCTTTTTTTGTAGATAATTCATTAGAATTAATAAAAGCAGAAATTGCTATGGCAAAAAAATATGATTCAGGGTTTCATATACATTTTGCAACTAGTAATGAAGAAAATGATTATTGTTTAGAACATTTTAATACGCGTGCCGTAAATAAAATGGAAGAGTTGGGTATTTTAGAAATACCAATACATGCTGCACATTCAATTACTGTTAATAGTGAAGATATGAAAATTTTATCTAAATATCCTTTCCATCCAATAATGGCACCATCCTCAGCAATGAGAAGTGGTTTTCCTGCAGCTCCTGTTATTGAAATGCGTAATGCTAGTTTAACTGTAGCCTTGGGTACTGATAATGTATGTAGCAGTAATAGTTATGATATGTTTGGTGAACTTGGTACTGCTGGTAAATTGATAATTTATAGAGAACAAGATGCATCAGTAATTACACCAAAAGAAATAGTTCATATGGCAACTACTGAAGCAGCTAAGGCTTTAGGAAGAGATGATATTGGAACTTTAGATATTGGCAAGAAAGCTGATTTGATAGCTCTTGATACAAAAGATATTGGTTTTGTTCCTTTTTGTGGTCAAGATTTTTATACTCAACTTGTATACTCTGTATCAGGCTTATCGGTCACAGATTCTATGGTTGAAGGTAAATGGCTTATGAGAAATAAAGAACTTACAACATTAGATTTAGAGTATTGCTCCAATCAAGCAGAAAATGCTACAAAAGAATTGATAAGGAGAATGCTATAAGATGTCTAAATTGGTAGTAGGAATTGATATTGGGACAACAGCTATTAAAATAATAGTTTTGGATGTTCTTAGCTTAGATAAATCAGAAATACTAAAGGTCTATACGACTTCTCATAATTTATTAAGCCCAAAACCTCTTTGGGCTGAAGAGGACCCTTTAATTTGGAAAGAAAACCTTTATTCCATGCTTAAAGAGGTTAATAAAGATTATGGAAAGTCTATAGAAGCTATTTCAGTTACTGGCATGGTTCCTACTTTCATTGCATTAGATAAAGATAAAAATCCATTATATAATTCAATACAACAAAATGATTTACGAGCAGAAGATTTTTTAACAAAAGCCTCTAATTTTTTTGAAGGGGAAGAAAGTTCTTCCTATTTTTTAAAAACAGGTTCTCATGTAAATAGTCAACATATAGGATATAAATGGCAATGGTTTATTGATAATTTCCCAGAGGAAGCTAAAAAAACAAAATATATTGTTGGCTCTTATGATTATATTAGATATTTATTATGTGGAAATTTAAATATTGAATTAAATTGGGCTCTTGAAAGTGGTTTATGGGATGTAACGAATAATTGCTGGGAAGATTCTATTCTAGATTATTATGGTATAAAAAACGAAATGCTTACAGAGGTAGTTGCATCAAAAAAAGTTACGGGATCAACTACTGAAATATTAAATATTAAAACAGGTTTAAAAATTGGAATTCCTGTAGTAGCTGGTTCGGCAGATCATGTAGTTTCAGCTTTTGCTACAGGCGCTACAAAACTCGGAGATCTTGTTTTGAAACTAGGTGGAGCCGGTGATGTTTTATTCCCAGTGGATAAACTAACTTATGAGGATAAGTTGTTTCTTGACTATTTCCCATCCAGTGATTGTCCTTTTGTCCTAAACGGTTGTACTGCTTCTAGTGGGTCCTTATTAAAATGGTTTAAAAATGAATTTGGTAATGAAGATTTTAATGAATTAGATGAAAAAGCTGCATTATTACCAGCGGGTAGTGATGGGGTCGTTGTACTTCCTTATTTTATTGGAGAAAAAACGCCTATATTTGATGCAAAAGCTCGTGGTGTTATATATGGATTAACTCTGTCTCATACAAAAATTCATATATATAGAGCTATGCTAGAGTCTATAGCTTTTGCTTTTTTACACCACCAAGAAGTTTTGAAAAGTAAAGGATTATCAATTGATAGAATATTTATTACTAATGGTGGTTCAACCAGTCCTCTCTGGAGACAGATTATGGCTGATGTATTTCAGAAAGATGTGTATTATATCAAATATAATCCAGGCTCCTGTTTAGGTGCTGCATTTTTGGCAGGAATGGGAATTGGAATATTAAATGAAAATGTAATTGAACATTTTACTGAACAAAAATTAGTTTCTTATGCTAATTCAGAGAACTATCATATATACGAAAAAAATTATTATATTTATAGAAATTTATATAAATCTCTTTATCCTCTATTCCATAAAAATTAAGGGGATAATTTAATTTAAATGATTGAATAATTAAGAACTTTTTATAAGTTAAATTTTATGAATAGTTCTTATAATAGATTAAACAAACAAATGAGTGTTTTTTTTAAAATTAAAAATTATTATTAAAATCTTTATATTTAGTAACAAAATTTCTTTCTAAGCAATGGAGTCCCCTATAAAAAAATTTGGAAAAAAACTATGGAGAATTTATAATAGTGTATATAGAAAGACATCCCTAATAAAAAGCAAAAAAGTAATATTATAAAAACTCTTTAATTAAGGACAATCTTGACCTGTTATTTTGCTCATAATATAGTAAGTATAGGTTATTAATTTAATAAAATTTAATCAATAAAAATCAGAGAATTATTATTTGATGGCTATAAGTCTAGATGTAGATCTTTTGTCATATTCTCTATTTTTGTTCTGAAATTATGTTAAAGAAAAACTGATTATTTTAAAATCAAATCATTTAGAGTATGCCTTGGATTATTACGAATTTTTGCATCTTCAACTTTTTCTAAGCATAATATCATCATAACTTCTGAATTTGAATTATATTCCATCTTAAACGCTTTGTTTAGGTCTTTCATTGATTCAAAATTTTCTAAAACTTGCATCGCTGGTCTAATAGAGTATCCATGGTTATTAAAAATCAAATTTTGATAAATCCTTCCACAATTAATATAATCGATATTCGTTGGACTTTTACATTTTATTAAAATATAGAAACTATGTTTATTCAACCTGTCTTTAAATTGAGTGATTCCTTTTTCCCCAAAGCTTTTCCAATTTTTTGAAGAGGCTTTGACAATTGGATTAATAAATGGTTGTAAAATACCTGGTAAATTAGATAGACTTAATCCATAAGGTTTTTTATTTTTTTCCCATTCAGTAAAGCGGAAATAGGATAAAAGCTCTTTCATAGCTTTTTCATCTGACGATTCTATTATAGTCGCTTTTAAAAGGAAATCTTGAAGTTTATCAATATCCTCTTTTGATTGAATTATTTCATATTCGAATTTACTATAGGGACTTACACTATTTTTTATTATTTGAGAAAATAAATCTGTATTTTTATTTCCTTTTGTATAATGAGAGCTACTAGAAATAGCATCAATATCTGAAAGATTTTTATCATCTTTTGTTAATCCAATTGTAGCTATTTGGGGATATTTTTCGTCAAAATTTGGATCAAAAAGCTCAATTTTTGCATCTAATTTATAAATTTTTGAATATTGATAAATGCTTTCTATAAAAGTTCCTTGGCTAATTAACAATTGCTTATTATCACTATCAACAATATTTAAGAATTTATTTGAATCTGCATATAATTCAATCATATCATTATTATCATTAAATTTTACTTTCCAGGGTTGAGAATTATGACTACTTGAAGATTTAATTGAATTTGCTACTATTTTTGATGGGATGCTGTCTAAATTGGAAATATATTTTTGATCAAAAACTTTATTATATTTCTTTATTAAAAATGATCCATTAATAGTAATGAATATTATTATAATTATTACTATCAATATTAATATTTTAATTAATAAATTGGTTTTCATTATTTGTTATTTTACCTTTTTAATTATTGATTTGAATATAAAATCAAATCCTTCACTAATTAATTCACTTGTATCTTTATTATGATAATGTTTTATATAATTTTTCTTTTTTGTCATAACATCAAATAAACCTATACTGCTTGACCAAATAAATATTGAGGTGTTAATAACATCAATATTATCATCAAAAAGATTGTATTTAACGCCTTCTTCTACTAATGATTTTATATAATTAAATAGATCTTCACCGAATAAATAGCATTCATCTTTTGATTTATTCTTATATGATTCATTAAAATCTTTTTCATTATTTTGATAATCCATTATTATTTTAAAATAATTAGGATAGTGATTGCTGAACTCAAAAATATATAATCCAATTTTTTTTAATTTTTCTATTGCATTTAGATTAGAGTTATCTATTAGTATTTTTTCTATACCAATATTTAATAATTTATAACCTCTAATCATAATCTCAAAATATAACTGCTCTTTACTTATAAAATATTTATAGATTGTTCTTTTACTAAATTCCGCTTCTTTTGCAATGTTATCCATTGTTGCTAAATCAAAGCCTTTTTCAAATATAATTTTTTCTGCTGCATTTATAATATCATTTTTTCTAATATTTATAATTTTGCTTTTTCTTTCTATTTCACTCATGTATATCCCTTAAACATATCAAAAGTAAACTAATGGTTTACTTTGTAGAACATTAGTTTAAATAAACTATTTTGTCAATTACTCGATTAGTATATTTTGAGCAAAAAGATATTGCATATTTTTTACCATTAGATAAAAAATAGGTAGGTATAAATAAATTAGTTTCTATATAAATACAATTTTACTTAATTTTGTATATCAAATTATTTAAAAGTTAAAATTTATATATCATAAGAAATAAACCGGCACGGAAAGTTTGGACAATTTAATAAAACTTAATCACATCAAAGTACCACATTGAATCATATATTTAGAAATGATTAGTTGTGATATACTAATCATAATGGAGATTTAGATGGGTAAACGGTACTTTAGTGAAGAATAATTATAAATATTGTATTAATAATTTCTATTATTGTGGATATATAAAGGATAATTTTTGTTATTTATTATACTGTTATTACATTTATTTTATAATTTTCTAATATTGTTTTATCTTCTTTTGAAATGCCATTATCAATAACTAAAGTGATTTTTTTGTTTATTGTATAATCACAAATAAAATAATTCTTATCATTTCTTATTTTGGAATTATCAGCTAATATTATTAATTCGCTTCCAGATTTTATCATTTCTTGCATAATAGGGACTTCGTCTTTTATGTTTATATAAAATTTACCATTTGTAATATCAATAGCATTCACTCCAATAATTGTTTTATTGACTTTGTGTTGAGAAATAATAGATCCAGCTAATTTGCCGACTGTTGTATGAGTGTTTTTTAATAAATGTCCACCAATTAGTATAGCTCTGTTTTTCTTTTCTTTTTTTATGATAGTGCCAATTCTATCTGTATTTGATAAAACAATTAATCTTTTTTTGTCAATTAGATTTGTTGCAAGTAGTAGGGTTGTACTGTTTCCGGCAATATATAAACTGTCACCATTATTGATTAAGGTTGATGTGAATTTTGCAATAGATTCTTTTTCATTAATAAAAAGGCTTTCTTTAGGATTTAAATTTAATGAACGCTGTATTTCATTTAATTGCGATGAAATTGCACCTTTAGAGGTTCTGTTAATTTTATTGTTTTTTTCTAAATAATTTAAATCTCTATAAATTGCTTGTTCTGTAACATTGAAATGAGAAACAAGTTCATTAATTGAAATTTGATTATTTTTTTTAAGTAAATTTATTATTTCTTTTCGTCTATCTTTACAACTTAACATTTAAATCGCCTTATTTGTTTATAATTTATACATAATCCTTAATATAATTAAAATTTATATAATAATTTTTTAAGATTATTATTTTATGCAAGTTTAATTTTGCTAACCTTCGTTTTTAATTTATTTAGATGATCAAGTTCTATATCTTTATTGGTAATGATTAAATCAATATTTTCAAAATTATTGCATTTGCTTAAAGCTGGAACCCCAATTTTGGAAACCCCAAATACAATAATGTTTGTTTTTGAGTTTTTAATCATTAGTCTTTTGATTTCAGATTCTTGAGGAGAGGCTGTAAAAAGTCCTTCATCAATAAGTACACCAGTAATGCTAATTATTGATTTATCAGCTTTAAATAAGTCTAGATTTCTTTCAGCAATCGGACCTACTGTATTTTGAGTACCATATAATAACTCACCACCTATAATATATACATTGTTTGTTGAATCTTCATCTTTTATAAATACATCACCAATAGCTTGGCAATTAGTAATAATTAATAAATTTTGTTTATGCTGGGCTAATTCTTTTGCGATAGCCATAGTTGTACTACCACCATCCATCATAATAGTTTCTGAATCTTCTATATAAGGTAAAATAGATTTAGCTATATCTTCTTTCTCTTTTATATTTGATTTCATTCTTTCTTCAAGTGTTGTTGAAAGCCATGAAACCGTTTGTTCTTTTAGGATTGCTCCACCATGAGTTCTATACAATTTCCCTAATGATTCTAACTTAGTTAAATCTCTTCTTATGGTCGCTTGAGTCACATTTAATTTGTCGGCTAGTTCTGCGACTTGAATATTATTATTAGTTAATAATAGGTTCAATATTTCTTTTTGTCGTGGGTTAGCATATTTTTCGCTCATAAGGATCCCCTCCTAATTTAAGTTATCAAATAACTATATATATATTAAGCTAAAGTTCTTAAGCTGTCAATAAAAATAACAAACAATACGAACATCAATATTATTCATTTATTTTCATTTTTAACTTGACAAATTGAAAAGGTAAGGTAAAATTAAGACAAATAAACAAAAGAGGAGATTTAGTAATGGAAAAAAAATTTAAATTTTTCAAAACTGTGTTAGTTGTGTTGTTAGTTTCTTTATTTACAACAAGTAATCTTTTTGCTGCAGGTTCTTCTGAATCAAAGAGTGATGAAGTAGTTATTGAATTCCAACAATGGTGGGCTGTTGAGCTTCCTGATGGCTATATGCAAAACATTGTGGATGAATACTATGAACAAACTGGTGTTAGAGTAAAACTTTTAAGTGCACCATTTGCTGATACAAAAACAGCAATTATGTCAGGTATTTCTTCAAATACTGTTGCAGATATTATTAGTGTTGACGGTAGCTGGTTATATGACTTTGCTGATCAAGGAGTGTTAACTAATCTATCTACCCTTATGAGTGCCGAAGGTACTGATCAATCATTGTTCACAGACCAATGGAGAGCTAAGGGAAGCGCTTATGCACTACCTGTATTGAACTTTGCATATCCTATGTTTGTTAATATGGATATTTTAAAAGATTCTGGTGTAGATAAATTACCAGAAACATGGTCTGAATTCTTAGATGTTTGTGATGCTATTGCTGCTAATGGTTACTATCCATTTGCACTAAACTTATCAACAGCATCTCCTTCAGGTATTCAAAATGTATATATGGGTTATGCTTGGGCATCAGATATTACAATGAAAGATGAAAATGGTGAATATAAAGTTGCTGGTAATAAAGATTTAATTGAATTTGCTGAATTCTATAAAGCCTTATACGAAAGAGGTTATTTAATTCCTGGTATGAGTGCTTTAACAGAACAAGATATGACTTCTAAATTTATCAGTGGTGAAGTAGCATTTATTATTAACTCAATGGCTGTTTTACAAGCTTGGAGAGATGATAATCCTAATATGGAAATTGCAACTTTAGGTGTTCCTGTAAGAGATGGTTATACTGGAAAGAGTGGTATGTGTGTAGCTAGTTGGGCTGTAGGTATTACAGAATCTTGTGAACATAAAGAAGAAGCTTTAGCATTTGTTGAATACTTATTTGGTAGTGATATTAATGCTGGTTTAGCTGAAACTCAATCTGCTTTCCCTGGTAGTTCTTTAGCAAATCCTGATTACAGTGCTTCAGACCCTGTATTCCAAGATGTTTATGGAATGTTTGCACAAGGTTTCCCAATTAATGAATTTACTGGAATGAAAAAAGCTAATGTAATTATGGTTGATTTTATTAATGCTCTAATTCCTTACATGGAAGGTAGTGTATCTGTAGAAGATTACTTACAAGAAGTACAAGATTCTATTGATAGCGTTTATAATAATTAATTTTAATTATAACTTTAAATTAACAAGTGCAGAATAAAATTTTGCACTTGTTAAAAGTTTAGGAGGATTGAATTGATTTTAAATCAGCAATTGAAAAGAAAGATAGAACCTTATGCTTTTTTAACACCAACTGCAATCATAATAACTGTTTTATTAATAATCCCTATTGCAATGGTAATTAGTTACTCATTTTTAAATAATGCGGTAGTAACTAGAAACCCAGAATTTGTAGGTCTTGAAAATTATGTAACAGTTTTAAGTGATAGCGAATTTTGGAGTGCTATAGTTCATACTATTATTTTTGTGAGCATAAGCGTTATTGGGCACCTCGTAATAGGTATGGGTTTTGCGTTATTAATAAACTCAGATTATTTTGATTCTACAACAAAAACAATTGTACGTGTAATTTATTTCATGCCTTGGATTTTTACAGCATCTGTTGTTGCTGTATTGTGGAAGTTAATGCTCCAACCTCAAGGAATAGTAAATTATCTGTTATCTATGCTTAATGTAGCTACTAAAGATACACAATGGCTTAGTTTAAGAAGTCGAGCTTTATTAACAGTTACTGTTATTAATATTTGGTCAGGATATCCATTTTATATGATTAGTATTTTAGCTGGTCTTCAAGGTATTCCTGGAGAGTTATTTGAAAGTGCTACAATTGATGGAGCAGGTAAATGGGGATTATTCGTTCATATAACTATCCCTCAGTTAAAACCAATCTTAATTAGTATTGCTTTATTAGATTTTGTTTGGACAATACAAGTTTTTGCTGTTTTATGGATGTTAACAGGAGGTGGTCCTGTAAATAGTACTACTACTCTTAGTGTCTATATTTACAAAAAGGTATTCTATGGAAGTGAATATGCAATAGCGTCAACTGCTGCAGTAATTGTATTGATTCTATGTAGTGTAGTTGCATTTGTATATGCAAGATACCAAAATTCTTTGAAAAGGTAATAGTTATTATGATAGGAAAGAAAAAAAAATCAACAAAAGCATTATTATTAATTCTTCTTATTTTAGGAGCTTTTTTTGCAGGATTTCCTGTACTATGGATGTTACTGTCTTCGTTTAAGTCAAATGTAAACATGTTTATGTGGCCTCCAAAATTTATCGATGAGAGTTTTAGTTTTCATGCTTATCAAAAAGTATTAAGTGATCCTGAAAAAAGTAGATTCTTTTTTAACAGTTATTTTGTTGCTATTGTAGTTGTTATTGTCACTCTTGTAGTTGGAATAATGGCAGCATATGCTTTTAGTAGATACCAATTTAAAGGTAAAGAAGTTCTTAATACATTTATTGTAAGCGTACAAGCCGTACCTGGTATTGTATTAATGATTCCTTATATAAGTCTTATTGTTACAATGAAAATCTTTAATACATATTGGGCTCTTATTTTAACTTATCTTGTATTCACGTTGCCATATTGTATTTTGCTGTTAACAGGTTATTTTAACACAATTCCCCAAGAATTGGATGAAGCTGTCATGATTGATGGTGGATCTAGAATGTTAGTTCTTTGGAGAATATTAGTGCCTGTATCATTACCAGGAATTGTATCTGTTGGTATGTATACTTTTATGAAATCTTGGAACGAATATTTATTCGCTTTAGTACTTACAAAAACAATAGAGATGAGAACTGTTACAGTTGGTATTAACTTATTAATGGGACAACACAGTTATGACTGGAATCAAATGATGGCAATGAGTTTCTTAGGAAGTTTACCAATATTAGTTCTATTCGTATTTTTCCAAAGATATTTTATCGCTGGTGTTTCTGCTGGAGCTGTTAAGGGTTAATTAAAGAGCAAAATAATAATGATTTGTAAAAAAGGATATATAGGATGAATTTTAATTTTGGTGAAATTATTAGATATGTTTTATCTAATCCATTGTTTTATATTTGGTTGATTTTTTTGCAAATATTATTTTGCACAAGAAAAAACAAATATGTTGGAATAATTTTACCTTCAATATTTATTTTATATTCAGTAATTGTGGGGCTTTATTTCTTAGCTTTACAAAATATTAGTGAAATTGGTGAAGTGTCAAATACTTTGATACTTGAAGTTTTTATTTTTAGTTTTGTTCCTGGAATCGTACTTTTAGGTATTTTCTTGATATTTCAAGCTTTTAAAAAGAAGTCTGAAAAATTTAATTAACTAAAAAATGGAGATGTATTTAATGCATAATAAAATTGTAACTGGATATCATACTTGTATAGATTATGAATTAAGTTGGGATTATGAAATTTTTAAAAACTTGATAATTAAGAATCAAATTATTGATTCAGATATTAAATTGATAACTTCTGTATCTTCAATTAAAGAGTTAATAATTAATTGTTTATATTATATGAAGATAGGAAGAGGGGGAGAAGTAATTCCAAGTTATCCCTCATTATGTGATGAATTTGCCGATAATTTTGATTATGAGATTACTATTGGAGGAACTGCGACTAGAGCTTCTATTGCTATTTCTAAATTGGAAATTCCAAATAGTGTATATATGTGCAACTATAATAAATACTTTAAAGAACGCATGCCACATCTTGTAACTTGTAATTATTTAGAAGCCGCTGGTAATGAAAAAGTATATCCTCATGTAATTTTGCAATATCCAAAAGGATTAGAAGTTCAAGTTAATGATATATCTTTTATCACTAACAATAGAAATAGGATCATGATTTCAAATGATTTAGATAGCATAAATATGAAAATTCCACCAATTCAAGCTGGAGCTCTCGATAATACAGAAGCTCTATTGATGTCTTGTTTTAGTGAAGTTTTAGAATTATCAGTGTTAGAAAATGTTTTAAAAAAAGTTAAAACTAATGCTGAAAAAATAATGCCTTCAACCTGGGTCGTTTTAGAAGATGGTCATTATGTCAAAGATGATTTTAAAGCAATTGTTCATAATGAATTAAAACCATATGCAGATATATTAAGTATGAATGAAGAAGAGTTGCAAGATGTTTACAATAAGAAAATAGATATTCTAAATGTTGAAGAAGTCTCAGAAGCAATAAAATATGTTTACGAAAAAACAGGTTTTGATAATTTGATAATTCACTCTAAATATTGGGCTTTAGTCTATGGTAAAAATTCAAATATTATAAAACCTGCTTTAAAATATGGGATTGCAATGGCTTCTACTAGATTTAAATATGGTGATGATTTCGGACAAAAAGAATTTGATGAAATTCTTAATCACAAGTTAGAAATTGAGCCATCAAAATTTTGTAACAAGTTAGAAAATTCTTTAAATGGGAAAGTGGGATGTATTCCTAGTTTTGATTTAGATTATTTAGAAAATCCAACTATTGTAGGGTTGGGTGATTTCTTTGCTGGTGGATTACTTATTGGTTTAATTAAGAACCCTAAAAAATAAAAGTATTTTTGGAGGAAAATATGTTAGTTAATGTTAAAGCTCAGTTAGAGCTAGCAAAAGAGAAAAATACAGCAGTAATTGGATTTATTTGTATGGATTACGTAATGGCGAGGACAGTTGTATATGCTGCAGAAGCAACAAATACACCTGCTATGATTATGTTATATCCAGAACATATTACAATTCAACATACTACAGGTAGAAAGACTTTTGCAGAAATGGTTAAAGAGTTAGCAAATGAAGTTGAAGTACCAATATCTGTTCATATGGATCATGATTTTACTTATGAATCTGTAATGAAATCAATTGATGCTGGTTTTGGTTCTGTAATGATTGACGGTTCAATAAAGCCTATGGAAGAAAATATTGTTTTAACTAAAAAAGTTGTTGATGTAGCTCATTTAAAGGGTGTTTGTGTTGAAGGTGAAATTGGTCATGTAGGCTCTGCAAGTACATCAGATAACAAATTAGAAGATTATTTTACAACTGTAGAATCAGCAGTAAAATTTTGTTCTGAAACAGGAGTTGATAGTTTAGCCATATCTATAGGTAATGCCCATGGGGAGTATGTTACTTCACCAAATTTAGATATAGATAGACTGATAGCTATAAATAATGCTACAGAAACAGCTTTAGCTTTACATGGCGGAAGTGGAATTCCTGATGATCAATTAAAAATAGCATTTTCTAATGGTATAAATAAATTTAATCTCGGCACTGATTTTTTAAAGTTATATTTCAAGGCTGTAGAAGAATTTGTAGAGCTAAATAGAGAAAATAAAGACCCTGTAAAAATAATAGATATGCCTGAGTTTGTTCAAAGTAAACTTCAACCTTATGTAGAAAATAGATTAAGGACTTTATGTAATTTCTAGAAGTAATAAATTAAATGATATTTAAAAATCTATAATAACAAAATGTAAGATAGATTTAATTAAAAAGTAAGTTAGTATATAGGAGAATATATTATGTTAATGAATATGAAAGATCTTTTAGCTGTAGCAAAAGATAACAAATTTGCCGTACCTGCTTTTAATACAAGCAGTAGCATGATTTTAAAGGGTATAATTGAAGCTTGTGAAGAAAAACAAGCTCCAGTTATTATTGCTATTCATCCAGATGAATTAGAATTTGTTGGAGATAGTTTTATTAAATATGCTATTGATGAAGCTCAAAAAGCTTCCTTCCCAGTTTGTATTCACCTAGACCATGGTGGAAATTTCAAACAAGTTATGAGAGCAATTAGAGCTGGATTCACTTCAGTTATGATTGATTCTTCAGAATTACCATTTGAAGAAAACATTGAAGTAACTAAAAAAGTTGTTGAAGCTGCACATGCAGTAAATGTAAGTGTTGAAGCAGAACTTGGAACAATTGGTGGAACTGGTGAATATGGTATAGCTAGTACAGATAATATTATTTATACAAAACCAGAAGATGTAAAAGCCTTTGTTGAAGCAACAGATGTTGATACTTTAGCTATAGCAATTGGTACAGGTCATGGATTATATCCTAAGGATATGAAACCAAAACTAAGAATAGATTTATTAAAAGAAATCAGATTAATTACAGATGTTCCATTAGTTTTACATGGTGGTAGTGACAATCCAGATAAAGAAATTGCTGAAGCAGTTGCTAATGGTGTACAAAAAATTAATATTTCTAGTGATATTAAAACAGCTTTTTATGTTAAATGCCGTGAGGTATTAAAAAATGAATCTCTAAGAGAATCAGCAGATATTTATACTCCTTGTATTGCTGCAATGAAAGAAGTTATGTATCACAAAATAGATTTATTTAATACAGAAGATAAAGTTAAATGCTATAAATAATTAAAATAAAAAATAGTAAATTAAATTAGCGATAAATCATATTCTAATAAGTGAATAATGGTTTATCGCTTTATTATTTATAATTTTTTATAAATTTTGGTTTGTAAAAAGTGTTTTTAATAATTTTTGAATTAGAGAAAAATATTGATTTACAGTGAAGTTGAAAATATTGTTATATACCTAATTTTTATATAAATAGAAGTTAATTTGTAAAAAAAAATTATACCTGTATGAGTATTTGTTTTATAAATTATACAATTATTATTTAATGAATTATATGTAACTCTTAAGAAAGGGCCTTTAGCATTATACAAAAAATATATTTAAAAAAGTTATTATCTATTATGTACTGTTCCCGTTTGCAATACAAAATTCAACAATATGTTTTGCAATATTTATTGCAACCAAACATATTCAAAAAAACTATGGGGTTTTAGTTTATATTTCCATTAATATTCTAAATAGATAAAAAAAATATTATTCACTTTTTGTTGTATGTGTGAAAAATCAGTGGTATAATATATAATGAATTTATTATAGTAGGGGAAAGTATTATGAAGAGAATTCGGATATCATTATTAATTCTTCTCTTTTTCTTATTATTAATATCCTGCCCGATGGGGGATGTAAGTGATATTAATGATCTAGATAATGATACTGAGATTATTGATATTCCTCTTTTAGAGACACCCCCAGAAATTTTGGATTTTGTTAATGAATTTGATGATGATTTAAATGATTACTTGTACGAATATGCTCTAAGATATAATAGGGTTAATATTTTAGTAAATAGCGCACTTTTTTCTGATCCATATATTACAAGTAGGGCAAAAATAGTAGAGTTAAATGATGCTGCAATAAAAGAAATAGAAGACTTTATTGATTTCTGTAAAGAAATGGAGAATTGGAATGAAACAGTCTTTCAACCAGCTATTACTGAAGCTGAAAAAAATATAACAGCTAAAACATTTGTAACTGTAAAAATTGGTGGGATGAGTGATAGTGCTTATGCAAGACGTCTTGTAGAAATGTATTTAGATCCGACTTATAAAACAACGTTTTCACTTCAAGATATTTCAAGAAAAACAGGTGTTGATATGACACGGCTTCGATTTTTATGTTCTCAAGTGTCTTCCCAGTTTAATGCAGAAGTTGATGGCGTTGATGTTGAACAATACACAAAACAAATAGAATTTTATGAGACTGTAAGAGATACTTCTGGAAAAATTAATGCAACTTTAGCCTTAGCTACCCCATTAGGAGCTTTTGGTGCTGCAACAACAACAGCTACAACTACTGCAGCCGCAGCAACAGGTTTTATTAGCAAAGTTAAAACTGCAAAGACAGTTATAGAAAATTCAAGCGCAGTTATAACTTTTGCAGGGAATGTGCTTAATTTAGCTGTTGATGAAGAAGATATTCCCCCAACTGTAAAAACTGTAACTCAATACAATTCCTATGTTTCTCTAGTATTAGGTGGAGTTGGTGGATTTACAGGTTCAAATAGAGCAGAAAAAGCATTAGCTCTTATTGGAACTAGTTCTGATGGATATACAACTTATATTGATATAAGAGATGATGGGATAAAAAAAAGCAATAAAAAACTTAGAGAAACAACACCTGATGATGTTAATCCTGATAATTTAGATGGGATTCTTTTAAATGGTGATTATAATATTCCTAAAGATATAATTAGTTGGGAATATGCAGATTTTGATTGGACTGAACAAGGATTACAATACTGGGAAGATTTATATGATGGTATTGAAGATATTGCTGGTCAAAAATATAAAGAATTTGAGGAGTCATTTAATCAATTTGTAGATGATTGGAATGATTTACATCAAGCTAATGAGACAGAGAAAGAGAGTGTTGATAAAGACTCAACTCTACCAAAATTATTTGACAAAGAAGATCTTGAAGATGAGTATGAAGATCATAGTGAAATAGAGGATGCTCCTGATTCAAGTGATTTTAAAACAGAAATTTATTATTCAATAAAAGCAGGATTTGTTCCTATAGATATAACCTTTTATGCAAAGCCTAATACAAGCTTTATATTCAATGGATTAAAATTTACTTGGGACTTTGGTGATGGAACTATTGTTGAGCAAAATGTTAATTCAAATGATTATACAAGTAGTATTACACATCAATATACAGCTGAAGGGAATTATACTGTTAAATTAGTTGTTGAAGATTACAGAGGTAATAAAGCTGAGAATTTTATTGAAATAGTTACTAGCTTAACAGATTTACAAAAAATAATTGATGCTTATAAGGATGATATAGCTACAATTGATGTTCCTGATGGATATTACACAGGAGGGCAACATAATACAAATTCTATTTATTTGTGGAATGATTTAACTTTATCAGGTAGTCCCAATTCAATTATAGCTGCTACAATATATATGTATCCAAATACTAGAATAGAAGGATTCCAATTAAATGGAGGTTCTTTCTCAAGTGATTATACAGTAATTTGTACTATGCCATATCCAGATATTGTTGAAGATTTAGATACTTATAACATTGAAATTGTAGACAATAAATTTAATGAGGGGGCAATAGATTATGCAAGTATCAAATTACCTTACGGTTATTTCATAGGTTATCCAGTAATCTATAGCGGTGAGATAAGCAAAAATGAAAAAACTGGTGGAAAAATATTTATAAAAGCAGGTGACTTAAAAGATTTTGAAATAAGTGAAAATATAATAAACAATACTACTCCTCCAGAAAAAACAATAATTATAGATGAATTTATTGATTCTAAATTGAATTATAATGAGTTTAATAATGCTAGTGGAATAGAGATTGATTTAATAGATAACTCAGAAATAAAAGGAAATACATTTAATGATTATACTTATTATACAAGTCTTTATGTTAAAGATAATGTAACAAGCGGATCCATTATTTCTGATAATATTATACAAGGTAGTGAAAAAAAAGTTTGGATGAATATTAAAAATTTAAGTGAAGGAGCTTTTTTTAAGGATAATGTTATTCAAAATAATATAGCAGATTGTGAAATAGTAATACAAAATTCTGATGGTGAAATTTCTGGAAATATTATTCAAAATAATATAGAGAAAGTAAGTATAAGCATTGTAAATATTGGAGATACAGGTAAATTTATTGATAATCAAATATTAGATAATGGAACCTTAGCTGCTGGAAATAGAGATGATGCATCAGTTGAAATAAATGATACATATGGACAAGTAAGTAATAATATTATTAGTGGTAATTCTTTGTTGGGACTTTTTATAAGACATTATCGTGGAGAATTTAAAAATAATACCGTAACTAATAATAAGGAAGGAGGTGTTTATTATTATCCTTTATATGGTAATGGTATTCATCCTTATATCATAAAGGACGATAATCCTAGTATATCTAATAATTCATCTACTGATCCTACATATATATATTATGACTTATATACTCCATGGGAAGATGATAGATTACCAGCAGATGATTAAAAATTATATTAGAAAAGAGAAAAAAATCTGTTATTTCTTTTTTCTCCTAGCAATTAAAAAACAGTCTCTATGATAAATATTTTACCATAAGAGACTGTTTTATCTTTGAATTTATATAGTTTTAAATATTATATATTCTTTTTTACTGATGCATTATAGATTTTTTCTATAGCATCTGATAGTGCTAAATCAAATTCTTCTTGAGTTTGTTGTGCTGATAAATCAGAGAGCAAAGCTCTTGAAAAACTTGCAATAAGATTTGGATTTTGTTCTAATAATTTATTAGCTTTATCGCGACTGTATCCTCCTGATAAAGCAACTATTCTAACAACTCTAGGATCTTCCATTAATTTGCTATAAGCACCAGCTTCTGTTGGAATTGTAACTTTAAGCATGATTTTAACTGACTCGTCTAACTTTGCTAATTGTTTTTCAATTTCTTCAATTAAAAGAACTTCTGCTTCTTTTTTAGTGTTACTATTGATATCAACTTCAGGTTCTATAATAGGAACAAATCCTGCTTCAAAAATTCTCAATCCAAAATCAAATTGCTGTTCTACAATTTGTTTGATACCCTCTTCATTGGCTTCATGGATAACAGATCTCATTTTTGTTCCAAATATATTTCGTTCTTTTGCTTTTTCTAATAGGCTATCTAGTTCTGGAATGGGTTTCATTAATTGAACATTATTTTTTTCTACATCTAATCCATTGTCTATTTTAAGTATAGGAACAATACCTTTTTCCCTCCAAAGATAATCTGCTGTATAAAATCCATCAATCTTTCTTTCCATAGTATTTTTAAATAATATTGCAGCTAGGATATGTTTGGAAGTAAAGGCTTTACTAGTAATAATACGACTTCGCATTTCTTGGACAAGGTCAAACATTTCTGTTTCATTTTTATATTGACTTTCATCAATACCATAAGCTTTTAAAGCTTTGGGAGTGCTACCGCCACTTTGATCCAATGCAGCGATAAAACCTAGATCATTTTTCATTCTTTTAAATTGCTTTTCATTCATTATTGACTCCTTGTTAAGTTAAGGATTTTTTTCTTTAGCTTACATAATTAATAGTAATAAATATTAAAAATTAGTCAATACTAACAATTAAAACAAATAGACATTGAAGCTTTAATTATTTTTTATGGTCTAAATTAATAAGTGATTAATCTTTTTTTAAGGGACTAGGTTGAGCTGGATATTTAGGAACCTTTTCCAAGTGATTATCCCATGGAGCTCTACTATCCATGAAGATATGTCCTTTTGGGGTAATCTGAGGATCTGTATCTAAAGATCCTGCGGGAACTACTAGCAAATTTCCATCCATTTGTAATGTTGGAAGAGCCGATCCGCAGTGAGGACAAAAACTCTTTGAATGGTTTGTTCCTTCAACTCTATATGTTTTTACTTCCTCTTCGCCAGAAATCCATGTTATTTTTGCTGAAGAAGAAAATAAATTAGAAGCATGAGCTGAGCCAGTATCTTTTCTACAACGAGAGCAGTGACAAAGATAGAAATCTTCAAATTCTCCCTTAATTTCAAATTTAATACGTTTACAAAGACATGAGCCTGTATGTTTCATTGATTCCTCTTAAAATATTTATTGGTAAAATACCAATATATTTAATTTTAATTATTATCTTGATAAAGATATATATCAAAATATAACAGCTGATAAGTATTAATGCAATGAATTGTTTATTTATAATCTTCTAGATTTTTTGCTTTTTTTAGAAATAAATATAATAAGACAATATTTTTTAATATCTAATAAATAGTTTTATAGAATCTATATAGTCTATAGATTTATCAGTAAATCAAAATTTTTATTTGAAATTATTTTTTTTATATTCCATAGGGGTTATTCCAGTTTCTCTTTTAAATAATTCAGAAAAATAACTTGCATTTTTATATCCTACTGCACTTGAAATTTGATTTATTGTTAACTCTGTATATTGCAATAAATGTTCAGCTCTACTTATTCTACAATTTTGTATATATTCAGTTATTGTACAACCATTAATAGCTTTGAATGTTTTTTTTAATTTTGTACTACACATTCCAGCAATTTGTGTTAATAAACTTTGATTTAAATTATCATTATAATGATCTTTTATATACATGTTTAAATTATATATAATTTCTTTATTAACATTGGATACATAGATTTTGGGTTTATTGTGATTTTTATGATATTCCACCATCAAAGATATAGCTTCAATAATTTTTGATTCGTAGAATAACTTTGCACTCGAACCGTTTCCTTTATAATTTTTTAATTGATTTAATAAATTTATCATTGCTGGAAAATTTGAAGTATCTTTAAATGATTTAAATATTTCTTCTAAATTATCAAATTCACCTGGATAATTCTTTTTTAAGTAGTCGTTATAATATGAGGGCTTTATTTCTATGCCAACACACCTAATTGGAATATTTTTATGAATTAACGCCTTAAATGAATTTTTGCCCCCTATATGAGTTCTAATAACATTCGAAGAAAAACTTTTATATGGGAATAATTCTTCTCCAGATATTGATTCATAATAAGTAACTGAAAGTCCTTCCGGTAAATCATTATTAAATATTTGATTTTCATAATAATAAAAATCATGTATTTTTATATCAAACATATCATTTGGATTGTAAATCCAAAATATCCCTTTCCCTAATTTTTTTGGTAATTCATAACACTGTCCATTAGGTCCAAAAGGATTATCCTCATTTGTTGGAATAAAATTAATTTTTGTTAAAAAGTTATTATAAGTATTATTAATCATGATTAACATTTTATATAAAAAATAAAAATATATTTTTTTTAAATATGGTAATTAGACATTTTTATATGGTAATTAGCCATTTTTTTTTATTTTATATTGTAAAAATTATTCTCCTTTTCTAAATTATTAGCCAAGTCTAACAGATTTATTTTAAAAAGTTAAAAAAAATTTATCAATATAGGAGAGTTATATTTATGAAAAGAAAAAATATATTAATTTTTCTACTTCTCTTTATTTGTGGAAGTAGTCTTATCTATGCAACTGGTGCAAAAGAAGTGACAAAGGATACTCTTGAATCTACAGTAGATTCACAAAATAGTAATGGGGATAATCCTAATTGGTTAGTTTCAAATACTGATGAAGCTATAACAATAATTGATGATGGAGGAAATAAAGTTACAATTAAAAAGCCTGTAAATAAGATAATATCTTTAGGCATGGGTGAATTGTATTCTTGTTTAAGAGCTATTGATGCTGATGAAAAAATTGTTTCTTCAACTTGGTATACATATACTAATCCTTCATTTTATCCAAATTTTAGTAAATTACCTTTAGTAAGTGATTCACAAGAAGGGGTGGATGCTGAAAAAATTGTGGAATTAGACCCTGATGTTATTTTTATAAAAAACACCTTTTATGGAAAGCTAAGTGATACTATAAAAAATGAATATCCAGTGGTACAGATTCCTTTCGATACATTAGATGATATTGAAATGTTTGCTACAATTTTAGGTAAAGAAAAAGAAGCTGAGGAATATATTACTTGGATAAATAAATATCTTAATGAGATAGATGAAAAAGTTTCAAATTTATCACAAGAAGATTATAAAAAAGTATTTATGTTTTATGGCGGAGAATATGGTATGTCTGCACCACCCCCATATGGAACTTTTGGTAAAGATAATGAAAGAACGAACATGATTTCAAGAGCTGGAGGTAAGAGTATTTCTGGAGATTTGGCAGGCGATTGGATTACTGTAGATCCAGAATGGTTAATTGAACAAAATCCAGATTCAATAGTTAGAGAATATTATATTACGGATGATAATCCAACTATGGGTTATAGTGTAAATAATAAACTAATGGCTGAAAAAACCTTAAATAGTATTGTTAATCAATCTGCACTTTCTGAAACTCGTGCAGTAAAAACCAATAATGTTTCTATGATTTATGGGGATATTTTTGAGGATTCTTGGTTCATTGGAATTTCATATTTAGCAAAATACTTTCATCCAGAATTGTTTGAAGATATTGATCCAATACAAATGCAACAAGAATATATAACAAGATTTCAAGGTTTAGATTATGATCTAAATAAGCAAGGTGTCTTTTTTGAAGAGTTAAAGTAGTAATACAAATTTTATTTGTTAGAATAGTTTATAGAAAAAACTATTCTAACATTTTATTTATAAATAAATGAATGGAAAAAATGAAAGAAATAGATGAAATAATAGATAAAAATAAGCATTTAATTGACTTATATAATAAAAATAAAACAAAAAAGAGACTTTTTATAGTTATCTTAATTCCATTAGTAATATTGCTAGTTGGATTATCAATTGATTTTGGTTCAGCAGATATTAGATTTTTGGATGTATACAAAACCGTATTTAATAAAATATTCCCATTTGCAAATAGTGATATTACTGCAAATCATGTTGAAGTAATTATTTGGAAGATACGATTGCCTAGGATAATAATGGGAGTTTTAACAGGCATTACTTTAGGTTCAACGGGTGCTGTAATGCAAGTTGTTTTAAAGAATCCCTTAGCTGACCCTTATATGCTAGGTATTTCTTCAGCAGCTGGGTTTGGTGCATCTCTTGCAATTGTTTTTGGAGTAGGATTTTTTGCTGGTGAATACTTAATTATTGGTAATGCATTTATATTTTCTATAATTTCTGCGGGGCTTATTTTATTAATCTCTTCTATGAAAAATTCAACTCCAGGTACAATGGTTCTTACAGGGTTGGCATTAATGTTTTTCTTTCAAGCAATGACAACTATAATACAATATTTTGGAAATTCAGAAGCAGTTAAGTCTGCAGTTTTTTGGACTGTAGGTGATTTAGGGAAAGCAGATTGGTCAAAAATAAAAATAGCAACACCTTTGGTATTTGTTGGTGAAATTTTATTGATTTATAAATCCGGTGATTTAAATGTTATGAATACTGGTGATGCGAGTGCAAAAAGCTTAGGAATAAATGTCCAAGGTACAAGAATTTTTACTATGTTTGTTAGTTCAATTATGGTAGCTGGGATTGTAAGCTTTACAGGAACTATAGGTTTTATTGGCCTTGTTGCTCCTCATATCGTTAGGATGATAGTTGGAAATGATAATAGGATTCTTGTTCCAGCTTCTGGATTAGTTGGGGCTGTTTTATTGGTTTTAGCTGATACTGTTGCAAGAACCATTATATCTCCAGTAATTCTTCCGGTAGGCTCTGTAACGGCTTTCTTAGGAGTTCCTTTATTTGTTTATTTAATACTTAAGGGAAAGGCTGGTGCTGTATGAGATTAACAGTAAAAAATTTATCATTTTCATATCCTGGAAAAGATGTATTGAAGAATGTTGATTTTAATTCAAATCATAAAGAATTTTTATGTGTATTGGGACCTAATGGAAGTGGGAAAAGTACATTAGTAAAATGTATTGAAGGATTATTGCCTATACAAAATGATTGTATTTTCCTTGATGATAAAAGTGTCACTAATTTAAATAGACTAGAAAAAGCGAAACTAATTGGATATGTTTCTCAGAATAATGAACAATTATTTGCTGATACTGTTTTTGATACAGTTTTGATGGGAAGAAAACCATATTATTCTTGGCATAGTAGTGATAAAGATATTGAGGTTACTGCAAATGTTATTAGACATTTAGAATTAGAAGGTTTAGCAATGCGCCCATTTAATGAATTATCTGGGGGGCAACAGCAAAGAGTAATTATTGCAAGAGCTTTAGCTCAAGAGCCTAAACTTTTGCTCTTAGATGAGCCGACATCTGCTTTAGATATTTCACATCAATTAGAGGTGATGGAAATTTTAAAGAATTTAGTAAAAACTCATGATATTTCAGTAATTATGGTAATACATGATTTAAATATGGCATCTAGATATGCTGATAATTTAGTTTTAATGAAGGATGGTATGATTCATTCTCAGGGAAGTGCTAATGAGATATTAACTGAAGAAAATTTGGCACTTGTTTATGGAGTAGAAGCTGAAATATATTGTCATGCTGGTGTTGTTTCTGTATCTCCAATAAAAAGAATTCCATCTATAAATAAATTGAATTAGGAGATATCGATGAGTAAAAATTATCTTAAGAGATTATGGCAGTTTGCCCAGAATGAACACCGTAGGTTAATCTTATCCATATTTATTGCAGTTGTAGCAGTTATTTTTGGAATTTTACCTTATTATTGTGTCGCTCAAATTATTATAAATTTATTATCTGATAATTATACTATTACCTTTTATATGAACTGGTGTTTAATTGCTTTTTCTGGATATATCCTTAAAACTATTTTGTATTCTTTGTCCCTTTCTTTATCTCATAAATCAGCATTTAAAATAATACAAAATATTAGATTACAAGTAATAGAAAAACTGCCAAAAATGTCTTTAGGCAGTATACAAAATATTCCAAGTGGAAAATTTAAGCAAATAGTGATTGATCAAGTAGAAAGTATTGAACCTCCAATTGCTCATATGCTCCCTGAAATGACTTCAAATATATTGGGGCCAATTTTTATAATTATTTATTTAGCTATTTTAGATTGGCGAATGGCAATAATATCTATATTATCTATTCCAATTGGTTTGTTTTTTTTAAACTTTGTAATGAAAGATTATAATCAAAAATATTTCAAATCAGTAGAGAAAACGCAATTAATGAATTCTAGCATAGTTGAATATATAAATGGTATTGAGGTTATAAAAGCTTTTAATCAGAATGAAAAATCTTATACACAATATAAATATAGAATTTTAGATACGGCTCAATACTATTATGATTGGATGAAGAGCTGTCAATTACCTATGTCTCTATCAAAAAATTTTGCACCTACAACTATGCTTTTTGTGCTTCCAATTGGCCTTATATTTTACAATAGTGGGAGTTTATCTATTTCTATATTCATTATGTCCATAATTTTATCTTTAGGTATTGCAGGTCCTTTATTAGAGGCTTTAAATTTTATTGATACTTCAGCACGAGTTAAAACAATTATTGATGAGATAGATCTAATTTTAAATTCTCCGGAACAAATACACAATAAAGAAAAAATTTTGTTACCTAATTTAGATATTTCAATGAAAAATATTACTTTTGGATATTCAAAGAATTTAGAAATCTTACATGATATTAGTTTAGATATTCCATATGGTACAACTACAGCTTTTGTGGGACCAAGCGGAGGCGGAAAGTCCACTATCGCTAAATTGATTGGAGGTTTTTGGGATATTGAGAAAGGGAACATTACTATTGGTGGTATTAATATAAAAAATATTCCTTTAACACAAGTTTATGATTTATTTGCATATGTTTCTCAAGATAATTTTTTGTTCAATACAACAATAAAAGAAAACATAAGGATGGGAAATCTTTTAGCAACAGATGCACAAATTGAACAAGCGGCAAGAGATTCCGGCTGTGATTTTTTTATAAAAAATTTGGAAAATGGTTACGATACTATGGTTGGTAGTTTTGGCTCACATCTTTCAGGTGGTGAGAGACAACGTATCTCTATAGCTAGGGCAATGATAAAAAATGCACCTATTATCATCTTAGATGAAGCTACAGCATATATTGATTCAGAGAATGAAGCGATAATCCAAAAAGCGATAGGTAACTTAATTAAGAAAAAATCTGTTTTGGTAATTGCTCATAGACTTTCTACTATAGCTGAAGCAAATCAAATTTTTGTAATTAATAATGGGACTTTAGTTGGACGTGGAACGCATAGCGATTTATTAAAGACTAATAAGTTATATGAAAAAATGTGGGAATCACATATAAAAAACAAAGGATAAATTAGATGATAGAAGCTTTAATGAAAATTTGGATTTTCGCAAAATCTGAACAAAAACAAATAAAGAAATCTATAATATTTGAATTTATATTTTCAATTTTTTATATGTTTCAAATTATTTCTATATATCTTGTTATTAATATAATAATAAACTTAGACTTTAATTATTCAAAGGTTATTTTAATATCATTATTATTGATTAGTAGTATTTTAGGTAGAACAATTATGAATTATTTTGCTCAACTAAATCAAACTCATGCTGGTTATTATATGACAGCAAATAAGCGTATATTTATTGGTGATAAATTAAAACGAATTCCGTTAGGCTATTTTAATGATAAAAGTTTATCACAAATTACAGCTGTAGCAACTACTGTTTTGGATAATGTAGAAAATTCTGCACCAATGGTTTTAGTAACTATATTATCAGGATTTATAAATTCTGTTGTTTTAGTACTTAGTGTTTTTATCTTAGATTATAGGATTGCTATTATTATTTTAATAGGGTTTGTACTATATTTATTTGTTGCAGCATCAATGGAAAAAAAATCATTGAGTTTAGCAGATAAGAGACATGACTCGGATACTAGACTAGTTGAAGCTTTTTTAGAACATGTTAATGGGATGAGTGTCATAAAATCATTTAATATCACTGGAGTTGGGGATAAGAAAATTATAAATGAAATTGAAATAAATCGAAAAAGTTGTTTAGATATGGAAAAACTTTTTATTCCATATAATATTGTTCAAAAGATTATAATAAATATTTTTAGTGTTTTGATTATGATTATATCCATCAAATTTTATTTAAATGGAAGTTTTAATTTATCTTTATCAATTATGTCAATTATTTTGTCTTTTATTGTATTTTCACAAATAGAATCAGTTGGTAGCAAGATGGCTTTGTTGAGACTAGTAAGTAGCTCAATCGATAGAGCTAATAAACTTGATGTTATTGATGAGTTAGATGAAGATGGTGAAGATTTAGTACCAATAAAGCATGATATTTCGTTTGAAAATGTATTTTTTTCATATAATAAAAAACCAATTTTAAAAGATATCTCAGTAAATTTTTATGACAAAACAACAACTGCAATTGTAGGCCTTAGTGGATCTGGAAAGACAACTTTGTGCAATTTAATAGCTAGGTTTTGGGATGTAGATAAAGGTGTGATTAAAATTGGAGGGTGTAATATAAAGTCTTATACTTTAAAGTCTTTAATGAATCAAATGAGTATTGTTTTTCAAGATGTATTCTTATTTGCTGATACAATAGAAAACAATATAAAATTCGCAAAGCCAACGGCCTCTCATTTTGAAGTAGTTGAAGCTGCAAAAAAAGCTTGTTGTGACCAATTTATAAATAACCTGCCTAATGGTTATTCCACTTTAATTGGAGAAGGTGGATCAACCTTATCAGGAGGTGAAAAACAGAGAATATCTATTGCTAGAGCAATCTTAAAAGATGCTCCAATTGTTATATTAGATGAAGCAACCTCAAATATTGATTCTGAAAATGAGTTGTTGTTACAATCTGCTATAGATGAATTAACTCAAAATAAAACAATTGTAATGATTGCTCATAAGCTTAATACAATTAAAAATGCAGATAATATTATAGTTATAGATGATGGTAAAATTGTACAACAAGGCCCTCATGAAAAATTAATGAAAGAAAAGGGACTTTATTCAAATTTAGTAAATATAAAAGAAGAAGCACAAAATTGGTTAATAAATAAATAATTATAATAATAGATACTTCATTTTTAGAGTTAATGTTTTTATTAGAGATTTTTTAACCGTTTTTTTATTTTATACGTTATGACGATTGCATAAGGTGAGAAAGATTGTTTTTATTAATTCTATTTTTATTTTGTTAAAAGTCTTTTAATAAAAATTACGTTTCTAACAATTATTATTTGTGTTATAATTATTTTATGATAGGAAAACGAGTAATTACATTAATTTTATTTTTATTATTTATTTCTAGTGCTGTATTCAGTTCAGATTTATTAATTTTAAAAGATGGATCTGTATTAGTTGGTGATATATTGTCCTATGAAGAAGATGGGGCAATAAAGTTTCAAAAACAAGATGGGACTTCATCTTTATATGATATTTCTTCAATAGCTTCTTTTAAAACACAAGTAGATTTAGATAAAGAAATTCAACAAAAATCAACTACTTCATATAATTTAATTCAATATTATCCAAGAACATTTAAAGGGACCTTTTTACCTCAACGTTATGTTTATAAAGGAAAAGTTTTTAATTTGGAAAGTCAATGGGAATATATAAAAACTAAACAAGTTCTAGCTTTTTATGATGCATTAGATAAAACAAATTTAGATAGAAATACTGAAATATTAATGGAAACTTTATTAAAAGAAGTAAAACATTTTAATACCGTAAAAATAAGTAGTTTAATTATGTTTGGAATCGGGTTCCCATTACTTTTTATGCCTTATATAACTTCTAATGATTCTGATCCAGAAAATATAACTTTTCCTGATTGGGCAGGATATGCAGGATTTGCAGGTATTACAATTACTTGTGCTTCCATAGGAATGACTATAAGTCAAGCTGAAATTGATATTGATTCTTTAGTAGAAGGAATAGCTACTTCTTATAATAAAAATTATTTAAGCCAATAAATTAATTATTTTTTAGTGTTTTCATTTTTCTTCTAATAAAAAGTCAATTAAATTTTTATGAATTATTCCATTTTGGCTAAAGTTATAATGATCTAAAGATAAAACATATTTTGAATTATTAATTTTAACTATGTGATAATATTTATAAAGCAATACTTTTTATTTGAAAAGGCTGTGTAAATATAGAAAAATTTCACAAATTATCTAATGATTATCTATAAGATGTTCAAAGTTCTGTTAAAATAAAATTAGTTTATTGAATATTCAATATTTACATTACTTACATAATCCCCAGCTACTAAATCTTTATTCCCATCCCAAGATAATATAAATACATAAACTATTTCATTTTCGTGTTTTCCTGCGGAAAGCGTATCATATGTTAAAGGGGAGAAAACTGTTGGGGTAATATTAGAATTGATTATTTTAGATTTATTATTAATAGTTGTTTTAAAAGAATCGGGGACAACATTAACATTTATTGATAAATCTTTATTCATGTTACTTGAAGCATAAATTAAAAATGGGTTTGTGTTTCCACCTTCAGTTAATGGTTGTAATATATTAATTTCATAAGATTTTTCTTCATTATCAATCATATCATTATTATAGAATAGTTTATAAACAACTGAAGTTTCTTCAATAGTATTTTTTAAATTAATATTTGCAGATGCTGCGAAAATTGAAGTTGTTGTTAAGATTAATGTTATGAGTAAAGTTATAGTTCTTTTCATTGTGTTATTCCTTTTGTAAGTCATTTAAATTTTATTTTAGATTAAAACTTATATCAATAGTTGTAGTAAGAAATAGTTTACACTCATCAACATTTTTACAATAATTTAATTTTTGAAAAATGTTATAAATTTATGAATTGTTGCATCGATAAACTCTCAAAAATCAATGGCTGTTTCGATTATAATCGATAAGATATATAAAAGTGCTAATTGTTTCTATTATAATCGAAATGGTATGAATATATAAAATGACTTTAAAAATAAGATTATAATAAAAAAGGATACTAATTATTGTAATTAATGTTTTTTTTCTTTTCTATTCAGGAATTATATTTCATAGTATAGGAGTGAGGTAAAAAAGATGGAAAATAATTTTGCATATTCAATTTCAAAAAAAAATAATTATAATAAGATTGAAATAAATGATATTAATAATTTCAAAGATAGTTTTATCTGGATAAATTTAGATCAGAATTTATTATCTAATAATACATTTTTAAAAGAAAAGGCTAATGTTGATGATATTATTGCATCTTCTTTATTAGCCAATGATACTAGGGTTAGGTATTTTGAGCATAACAATGGATTGTTATTAATCCTTCGTGCAATTAATTTAAATCCAAAAGAAGAACCTGATGATATGGTTTCTCTTAGAATTTGGATTGAATCAAATAGAGTTATAACTGTTTTTAAAAAAAATGTTAAAGCTATAAGAGATTTAGAAAATGAAATATTAGATAATAATGCACCCACTAGTTCTAATGAATTATTAATTAGATTAATAGATAAAATTTCTAATCGAATTTCAGAGTCTGTTATGAATATAAATGATTTAGTTGAAGATATTGAAGATAATGTTTTTGAAAAACAACTTACCAATGATGAAATATCTAGCCAAGTCAGAAAGCAAATTATTAAATTAAAAAGATATTTATATCCTCAAAAAGATGTATTATTTCAACTCTCTCAAAAGAACAATATTTTTTCCATAAAAGAGAAAGTTAATTTAATAGATAATGCAGATAAAATAACTAGATATGTTGAAGAGTTAGAAGTAGCTAGAGAGAGAACTATGATAGCGCTTGATGAAATAGAAACTTTATTAGCAAGAAATACTAATAAAATACTTTATAGGCTTTCAATAATTTCTGTAATATTTTTGCCACTTAGTTTTATAACTGGATTACTTGGCATAAATGTTAATGGAATTCCAGGATCTACTTTCCCTTTTGCTTTTATAATAGTTTGTGCAATATTGATAGTTTTATTTATCATCCAATTATTTATTTTTAGAAAGTTAAAATGGGTCTAATAAAACATTATACTAATATTTAAAAAATAAAATTTTTCATATTTATGATAAATATCTTATAGGTTTTCTCAGAAAAACTTCTTGTTTATGAAAAATATATGCCATATCATATATATAAGAGGTGATATATGAAAGATAACACAACCAATGCTAAGATTGTTGCAACCATAGGACCTGCTTCACGTAGTTATGAGATGATACGTGATATCATCAAATGCGGGGCAAGAGTTATAAGACTCAACTTTAGTCATGGAGATCATGAAGAACATCAGAGAACTGTTGATTGGACTCGCCAGGTTTCTCAAGAGTTAGATATTCCTGTAGCTATTTTTCAGGATTTACAAGGCCCTAAAATTCGTATTGGTCAACTTGAAGTTGACTCATTTCAAATAAATGAAGGAGAAATCTTAAAAATCACCACTGAACCATGTGTGGGTAATAGAGAATTAATAAGTATTGATTACCCATACCTTCATGAAGAAGTATCAATTGGGGATAGAATTTTAATTGATGATGGATTAATTGCTCTAAAGGTTTCTGCTATTGATAAAAAAGTTATTACCACTGAAGTTGTTGATGGCGGAACTGTTAAACCTAGGAAAGGTGTTAACTTGCCAAAAGCAGCTTTGAAACACCTTTCTTCTTATACAAAGAAGGATGAACAAGATTTGGATTTTGCTTTTAAAAATAATCTTGATTTTGTTGCTTTATCATTTGTAAGAAGCGCGCAAGATGTTATTGCATTGAAGAAATTCATGTATAAGAAATATGGTCGTGAAATACCAATTATATCCAAGATTGAGAAACCTGAAGCAGTAACAGATATTTCAAATATTCTTGCAGAAACAAGTGTTGTTATGATTGCTAGAGGAGATCTTGGAGTAGAAACCTCTGCAGAAGAAGTTCCTGTAATCCAAAAAACATTAATAAGGGAGTGTAATATTTTTGGTATTCCAGTAATTACCGCAACTCAAATGTTAGAGTCAATGATTAAAAATCCTAGACCTACTCGTGCTGAAGCAGGTGATGTTGCAAATGCTATTTTAGATGGAACAAGTGCTGTTATGCTCTCTGGTGAAACTGCTGCAGGTGATTATCCACTTAGAGCTGTAAAGATTATGAAGAGAATAATTACTTACACTGAAGCAAGTCTTACTTATCATAGAATAGTGTTAGATCAAAGATTGAACCAAGAAGATATTGAAATCAATAGAAAGAAAAGTACAACTGAAGCAGTAGGTGTTGCAACACGTGAACTTGCTATGGAAATTAAAGCTTCATATATTACCTGTTTTACTCATTCAGGGGGTACTGCTCGTCTTATATCTAAGTATAGACCCGCTGTTCCAATTATTGCATACAGTCCAATTAAACAAACAGTTCAACGCCTAGCTTTATCTTGGGGTGTTACACCCATTTTAATTCCTTCTTTAAGTTCCCTTGATGAACTTTTTGAAATTGCACCAAGATATCTTCAAACTATTGGATATATCCAAGAAGGTGATAAAATTGTTATTACAGCAGGGGTTCCTGTTGGTTCTCCTGGTAGAACCAATATGATAAAGGTTGTAGAGATTTAGAAAAAAAAATATTAATTAATTTTTCGCTGCTGTTTTTAGTAGCGAAATTTATTTTTTTATCTATTTCATCGTTATAAAAGGTATTGTGATTAAATAAATTTTAAAAAGCTTTTATAATATGTTATAACTAATTGATTTAGAAAATGGAAAAGTCGAAACAAGATTTTCTTGTCTCTCAGTGGTTGCCTCCTAAGACTGATGATGACGGGCTTAATATTATATTATTTTGATATTGAATCATTTTGGAATCAATTTATTTTGTCTGAGTTTATTGGTATTATTTCTAATAATTATAAGGAGGTATTGCGTATGATTATAAGTATTTTTAGAGAAGTTAAGTCATTTGTTAATAATTATTTATTGAGAATTTATGTCTCATTGAAGGTCAAACATACTTATAGGGATACCCTACTGATGATTTGATGAGATTTCAATGAAAAGGAACTGAGAATAATTGTTTATACCGATAGTTGTTAAATTAGCTGATGTTATAAACATTTCTTTCATAAAACTATAAAATAGTTTTATGTTTACTAATAAATTTAAATTGTAAACAATATTTCACACTACCAAATCTTACTTTAAAAAAAATATAATATTATATTTTTTTAATAGTATTAACCGATGTCCTTATTAGCCTCATTTTCATATTTTTGTACATTTTTGTTTCCAATATATTAGGTAAATAAATTAGAAAACTTATTTCATTGACATCTAGTTTATTAGTGTTATAATAAAATTAGTGTTGCGCAACACCTACTAATATATTTTCTACTTGCAACAAAAATACAAACAAAAAAAGAGGTAAAAATGAAAAAAGTATTTTCAAAAGTTATTGTATGCACAATAGTGTTTGCTTTAATAGCTGGCAACGTTTTTGGTTCAGGAACTACTGAAGAATCAAAAGATACTACTGTTAACATGTTTCAATTAAAAGTTGAAATTAAAGATGCTATAGATGCTTATGCTGCAGAATACTCTGCTGCACATGATGGTGTAACTGTAAAAGTTGAAACACTTGGGGGTGGTGGAGATTACGGTGGAGCCTTAAAAGCAAAATTACAATCAGGTCAAATGCCAGATATCTTTGTTATTGAAGGTCAAGGCGGTTATGATATTTGGAAAGATTATATTGCTGATTTAAGTGATCAACCTTGGGTTAGTGATACTGATTTAGCATTTAAAGCTAATGGTAAAGTAGTTGGTTTTCCTGTTTCAATTGAAGGCTATGGCTTAGCATATAATGCTGATATTTTAGCAAAAGCAGGAATTGATCCTGCAACTCTTACAACTAGAGCTGCATATGAAAAAGCTTTCAAACTATTAGATTCTAAAAAAGCAGAATTAGGAATTGATGCACCTGTAGCAATGGCTGCTTCTGTAGCAGGCGGAATGTGGTGGGTAGCTGCTCAACATAACTTAGCTGTATATTGGGGCGGTGGTCTTGCTTTTGATGATACATCAATTATTGATAAAGCTCTTAATGGTGAATTAGATCAAGAAAGATTTATGCAATACACAAAATATCTTCAATTATTATTTAAATATGCAGATCAACAAATTTTGTTAAATGGTAGTTATGATGATCAAGTTGGATCATTTGCACAAGGTAAAACAGCTTTCTTACATCAAGGTAACTGGGTAGATCCTAACTTAGCACAATTGGGTGTTGATTTCAAAGTTGGGTATGCTCCTCATGCCTTCTTAGATACTGAAGAAACAGGTTTATTCTTATTTGCTCCAAGCTGGTATGTAGTAAATTCTCAAAGTCCTAATCTAGAAGCAGCAAAAGAATTCTTAACTTCAATTGCTATGACTAAAGAAGGTAATGAATATATGGTAAAAAAAGCTGGAATGATTCCTGCATTTAAATCTGTAACTTTAAAACCTTCTGGACAACTTAGCCAAGCTTTAATGGCTGCAAATGCTAAGGGTGGAAACTATGGTGTATTCTTTGGAATGCTTCCTGATGGTGCCGGTCAAAATATCTTTGGACCAATCTTTGATTTATTTGCTCAAAATCCTGACAATGTAGATCAATTTATTAGTGATATGAATAACGCTGTTGCAAATCTAAAATAAGCACACGTTTAAGTAACTCTTGTAGAATCTTCTACAGGAGTTACTTTCTAAATGAAAACAGGAGTTGTAATTAATGAAACAAAATCGTTTTATCAATGTGCTTTTTTTAGCACCAACCGTATTTGCTTTCGTGATGATTATTATTATCCCATTTTTCTTTGGTCTTTATTATTCAATGACAGATTGGAATGGAATTAGTAATGATATTAATTTTGTTGGGTTCGCTAACTTCAAGTTTCTATTTCACAATCCCAATTTTATTTATTCTTTTCTTATAACAATTCTTTTTACTTTTATAAATGTAATCTTTGTTAATATTGTTAGTTTTGTACTATCTCTAGTAGTAACTAGCAAAATCCCAAGAAGGAATTTTTATAGAGCTGGTTTTTTCGTACCTTATCTAATTGGAGGAATTGTTTTAGGTTATATTTGGCAATTTATTTTTAATAATATTTTAGTTGATCTAGGCTCAGCATTATCTATTAAATTTCTTGAAACATCTTTTTTGAGTCAAGCTAATACTGTTATTTGGACTATGGCTGTAGTAAATACCTGGCAATATTCAGGTTACATTATGTTAATATTTGTAGCTGCGATTCAAAGCATTCCTGCTTCACTTATGGAAGCTGCTGATGTTGATGGAGCTAAATATCCAACAAGAGTATTTAAAATTCTTATTCCTATGATGGCTAATGCATTTACAATTTCATTGTTCTTAACGTTGACAACTTCTTTTAAACAATTTGATATGAACTTAACTTTAACAAATGGTGGTCCAGCTACTAGATTTTTAGGAGCTCCAGTTAAAGCTAGTGAATTGCTTGCTATGAATATTTTTAATACTGCAGCAGCGAATCAAATGGCAGAAGCACAAGCTAAGGCTGTAATTCTTTTTATAGTCCTTCTTATCGTTTCATTGTTACAAGTTTCAATAAATAAGAGAAAAGAGGTGGAAATGTGAGCAAACCAATTACAAATAAAAACAAATATATATTACATAAATATGGTTTAGTATTTTTAGAAATATTTACAATCTTTTTATTTATTTTATTCATAATTCCTTTTGTTTTAGTAATAATAAACTCTGCAAAAACCTCGAAAGAAATTATATTTAATGCAATAGCAAGACCTTCATCATGGAAACAATTATTTGTAAATATATCATTAATATTTAATAATTCAACGGTAGATTACTTAGGAGCTTTTGTTGATAGTACAGTCATTACATTTTTCTCAATATTAGTTTTAGCAATTTTTTCATCTATGGCTGCTTGGGTTTTAGTAAGAAATAAAACTGCTTGGGCAACGATTATCTTTATGATTTTTGTATCAGCAATGGTAATCCCTTTCCAAGTTCTTATGTATCCTTTAGTCCGTTGGTTAAGAATTCTTGGAACATTTTTAAACTTTAGGTTATTAGGTTCAGTTCCAGGTATCGTTTTTGCATATTTAGGGTTTGGAGCTCCATTATCAATCTTTATATTTCATGGGTTTATTAAAAGTATTCCGTATGAACTTGAAGAAGCTGCAACGATAGATGGCTGTCCTAGAGGCAGAATATTCTTTATAATTATATTCCCTTTACTTCAACCTATTATTATTACAGTATTGATTCTAAATGGAATTTGGATTTGGAATGATTATCTGCTTCCAGTTTTAATTTTAGGATCTAATGGTATCGTTCAAACTATTCCTATTGCAGTAACAGCCTTTGCTGGTGCTTATTTGAAGCAATGGGATCTAATCTTGACTTCCACTCTTATTGCCATGCTGCCAATTATCGTTCTTTATTTATTTGCTCAACGATATATTATTAAAGGAATGGTAGAAGGGTCAATTAAATAATTTAAAGGAGACAATTATATGAAAATTGTTTTAATAGGGGCTGGTTCCGTCCAGTTCGGTTACGGTATGCTCGGGGATATTTTTAACAGTTCCGTTTTAAAGGGTTGTGAGGTTACTTTATTAGATATTAACCAAAAAGCTTTAGATTCAGTTTTAGAAAATACCCAAAAATTTATTAAAGAACATTCTCTAACAAATAAAGTAACAGCAACAACTGATAGAAGATTAGCGTTGAAGAATGCTGATTATGTTATTTCTTCAATCGAAGTTGGAAATAGATTTGAATTATGGGATCAAGATTGGAAAGTTCCTCTACAATATGGAATTAATCAAGTATATGGGGAAAATGGTGGTCCTGGAGGTGTTTTTCATTCATTAAGAATTATTCCTGTTATTCTTGAAATTATGAAAGATGTAATGGAAATTTGTCCAAATGCTTATGTGTTTAATTTTTCAAATCCAATGACTGCAATTTGTACTGCTGTTCATAGAGCTTATCCAGAAGCTAAATTTATTGGTATGTGTCATGAAATTGGTTGGCTAAATAAATGGCTTCCTCCTATGCTTAATAAAAATATTGATGATTTACATTTCAGAGCAGCAGGATTAAATCACTTTAGTTGTATGATAGAATTAACAGATAGAAAAACCGGAAAAGATTTATATCCAGAAGTTTTAGAAAAAGCAAATGCCTTCTTTGAAAAAGAACCAGGTTATAGTGATGTTTATGATGAATATTTAGCTACAGGGAAATTGAAATCAGAAGAGAAATTTTCAAAAGAAATTAGTAGAAAAGAAAGTAATTATACTTGGGCAGATCGCCACATAGCTAGATTGATGTTAAAGAATTATAATCTTCTCCCAATAACAGTAGATAGTCATTTTGGTGAATATTTAGGTTGGGCTTGGGATATTGTTGATCATAGAGGAATTTTAGACTTTTATGATTATTATAGAACTATTCTTTCAAAAAGAGTTTTCTCTGAAATAAAGATGGAAACTACAGAAAGAGTTATTCCAATCATTGATGGAATTGAATCTAATTCAGGATATGAAGAAGCTGCTGTAAATATTCCAAATAATGGATTAATTGAAGATTTACCTTCATGGGTCGTTATTGAAGTTCCAGCTATTATCAACAAGGATGGAGTTAACGGAATTAAATTTGATAATATTCCAAAAGGTTATTTAGCATTACTTAGAGCATATTCTAGTGTTTATGATTTAACTGCTGAAGCAATAATACATAAAAGTAAAAAGTATGTTATTCAAGCATTATTAGCTAATCCAGTTGTAAATAAAGCTTCTAATCTTGATGAGTTAGTAGATAGAATGATTACTATTCAAAATAAATGGCTCGGCTACTTAAATTAATTAATTTACAAGAAGAAGAAAGTATATCTTTCTTCTTCTTTATTATTATTGTATAAAAGAGAAATATATAAATAATAATTTTATAAGGTAAGATGATGTCAACTATTAAAGAAATAGCTAAAAAAGCGGGGGTTAGTCCAACAACAGTTACTAATGTTATTCATAAAAACTATTCAAAAGTCTCTGATGAAACTAGAAAAAAAGTGGAAAGCTATATTAAAAGTTGTAATTACACTCCTAATATGGGCGCAATGATCCTTGGTCAAAATGATTCGAGAATAATTGGTGTTATTATGTTTATGGAACCTCGTTGGAATGAAACAGTATTAGAAGATCCTTTTTCCTCAGCAGTAATTGGAGCTATTGAAGAATCCATCCATGCAATGGGTTATTTTCTTATGTTACAGACAACCAATAGTGAAGAAGAAGTAATAAGACTTGCAAAAACATGGAAGCTTGCAGGACTAATTCTTATATGGGTACCTGAGAAGATTGGCCCAATTATTAATAATAGTGTTGAAACCCCTGTAGTTTTTATTGATTCACATTTTGATTTTAATGAGAATATTTATCATAATGTTGGTCTAAAAGATGAAGAAGGTGGCTATTTAATTACTGAGTATTTAATATCGATGGGTCATAAGGATGTAGTATTCTTTACAAATGATATGTTTGTATCTGGTACTGATTTGCTTAGATTTAAAGGTTGTCAGAGGGCTTTAAAAGACAATAATATTGATTTTAATGGTAGTAATAGAATTTTTTTATCAAAAGAAAAAAGTGAAAGATATAATATTTATTCTCAGATTGCAAAAAGGAAGATGCCATATACTGCTTTAATATTTTCTTCTGATTATTATGCTGTTGAAGCAGTAAATTACTTGCAAAATCATGGATTAAAAGTTCCAGATGATATTTCAGTTACAGGGTTCGATGATAATATTTTTTCTAGGATAATTTATCCTCCTTTAACAACTATTCATCAAAATTCTAGTGATAAAGGACGTATTGCTGTATCTATGTTGATGAAACTAATTAAAAAAGAGACAATTAAAAAACCTAATGTTAAGTTGGATGTAGAGCTTATAATAAGAGATTCTGTAAAAAGTCTTTTAAATTAAAGATTGAGATAAATTGAATTAATTATATTTTACTCTATTAGTTACTTAAAACCCTTAAGTAATTTAAATAGTTTTATCTTATTTATTGGTATAAGGTATGCTATAACTTTTTAAATTCTATTATAATAATGTTATATTGGTATAATTTATAAATAGGGAATGGTTAACAGTGAATTCAATACAAATAGAATCATTTTTAGAAATAGTAAAACAAGGTTCAATAACCAAAGCAACAAAGACATTATATATTTCTCAATCAGCGCTTTCTAATCGAATGATAGAATTAGAAAATGAATTAGGAACAAAATTATTTATTAGGAAGAAAGGTCTACATCAGATAGTATTAACACCAATGGGTGAAAAATTTGTTGAACTTGCTTATGCAATCTTGAGAATAGAAAATGAAGCAAAAGATCTTAATAAACTATGTAATACAGAAATTTTATCTATTGCTAGCGTAGACTCTGTAAATAATTATACTTTAGTACCATTTTTTAAAAAATATATAGATAGAAATGAACACATTCAATTAAATATTAAAACATTCCACTCTGATGAAATTTATAATTTGGTTGCAGAAAATAAGGTTGATATTGGCTTTACTTTAAAAGAAATAAAAAAAGAAAATGTAATTACAAGACCTATTTATAGAGAGTTAATGTACTTAATTAGTAAAACTGGTGGTGATTATTATGATTGTTATCCAATAGAAAAATTAGATGCTAGGCAAGAGATATATCTTGAATGGGCTCCTGATTTTCAACTCTGGCATAATAGATTTTTTAATCCAGATTGTAGAAAGTATGTACAAGTAAATACCGGCTCAATGTTAGCTCAATATTTAGATTCTGAAGAAAGATGGGCATTAGCCCCTATGTCTGTTATCACTATATTAAAACAATATATTGATATTAATTATTATCATTTAGAAGTAAATCCTCCACCACGATATTGTTACATGCTAATAAATAGAAATATTTCAAATGAAAAACATATTATACTTAATAATTTTATTCAACAACTTGAAGAATATGTTAAAACTCAAAAAGATATTTGTGTTTTTGAACCTTGGATGGAGCAACCTAATCTTCAGATAAAAATGAAAGAAAAGGCTAATACATAATATTAAATTCTATGTATTAGCCAAATCAGGAAAATAGTAAAACTATTGTATATTGAAATAAATATTATTTATTTAAATCTTATGAAAATAGTGTCATGAAGAATGTGATAATAATAGGGTTGAATATGTTAATAAAAATAACTGTTACTACAGGTAGAGTAAACCAAGCTTCTGGAGCTGGACCATTTTCTTCAATAACGGATGACATGTTAGCTATAGCATTTGGAGTTTGTCCAAGACCTACTCCGCAATGTCCTGCAGCCATAACAGCAGCATCGTAGTCTTTTCCCATAGTTCTGAAAGTTACAAAATATGCATAAATAATCATTACTAATGCTTGAGTAACTAAGATAACAATCATTGGAATAGCTAAGGAAACAAGGGCACTAATATTTAGAGTCATTAAAGCCATAGATAAGAATAAATCTAAAGAAATTGTACTTACTAGCTTAACTTCTTCAGTTCTTAAATGATATTTGCTGTTATCATAAATATTTCTTACAACTAAACCACCAAATAGGTTACCTACATAGTATGGGAAGTTAAGAGTTGTTAATAATAATAATTTATGAATATATGTTCCTAAGAAAGCAGCAACAAGAATTAAAATAGTTGTAAATAGGATTTGATTGATGTTTAATTCGTGTGTAACTTTTTCTTCAGCTTTGTTTTCTTCACCACTAGATTTAAGTTTATATTTTGAGATTAATTTTTTAGCTACAGGGCCACCAATTAATGAACCTAATAATAAACCAAAAGTTGCAGCTGCAACACCAATAGTAGTTGCATCTTGAGCTCCAAGTTGTTCAAGAGAAGGTCCGAAGGAAGCCGCACTACCAACACCACCACTCATTGAAATTGATCCCATAGCAACACCTAATAATTTATTTAAACCAAATAAACCAGCAAGTCCGGCACCAACTAAATCTTGAATTATAAGAAATAAAACTGCAACAACAGCTAATATAGCACCACGTTTACCACTTTTTTTAAGAACACTAAAGCTACAAGTAAAACCAATACATGTGAAGAAGATATCCATAAAGAAGTTTTGAAGAGATTTATCAAAATTTACTTTTACACCAGCAAATCCAATAAAGAAAATTAGAAATGAGCATAAAATACCACCAATAACTGGTGCTGGAATGAAAAATTTCTTAAAAAAATTAACGCGATTCTTAATATATGTTCCTAGAAAAAAAACTAAACCTGCTATACCTGCAGTTTGTATTATATCAAAAGTAAATGTCATCAGAAGCCTCCTTAATATGTTATCTGATTTTTGTTGAGTATTTCATAAACCCAATCGGTTTCAAAAGTATTGTTTTTCATAATTCCTTCAAAGATTTTTTCTTCTTTTTTTAGTACTTGTTGAACTTTTTCTTTGAGTTCTGGAATGTATTTTTGTTGTATGCAAATTATTCCATCAGAATCCCCAACAATGAGATCTCCTGGGTTAATTACTTGATTTCTAATAGCAAGAGGAGAATTTACTTCACCAGGGCCATTCTTATAAGGACCATTTGGAGAAACTGATTTATAGTAAACAGGAAAATCAAGTTCACTTAATGCATCAATATCCCTAACCGCGCCATTTATGATTATTCCACCAAGTTTGCGTTTCATTGCCCAAGTACACATTAATTCCCCACAAATAGCTCTATTATCATAGCCATCTGCACTGTAAATTAATACATCATTTTCTTGAGCATTTTCTATTGCATAGTATAGAAGTAAGTTATCTCCCGCAACAGATTTTATTGTATATGCATTTCCGCATAGCTTTTTCTTATTCGCCGGTATCAATTCAGCACTTAGACATGAGTTTCTATTCATGCAATCACCTATATTGGCAACGGGAATCCCTTTAAAAAAATTAATATCTTCTTGTGAGCATCTTTTAATATTGTTATTTATAGAAAATCCAATATTCATATCTCACCTCCTAGCCATTTCTTCAATCGATTGATACTTCAAAATAGCATAGTTGAGAATGATAGTAAAACAGATTATTCGGATATAATATATCGATAAAATAGATATTAATCGATAGAGGTGTTAAATCAATGAAATTAATATAAAATAAGAATAAAAAGAATATAATTTTTTTTATAACTGTCTTTTTTGAATAATTATGGTAATTGAATTATGTTAGTTTAATTCTTTATTAGTTTTACAATAAAATGATTTATTTCTAAGTTATTTGTGGACGATTTCTTAATTTAATAGTTATATTTGGAGTAAGTGATTATTTAATTTTTATAAATAATTTTAGTTTAGTAATTTTAGATTCGTTGATTGATATAATAGATATTTCCATAAAGGTCGTATAAATGAATAAAGAAACATATGTTGATTTTTTAGAAATTATTCATGGTTGTGTGGAACTAAAGAGTTGTAGTAATACTAAGCAATGTGATAAAAAACATTTGCATCATGAACTTTCTATTGGTTTTATTAGAGAGGGTAGTACTACAGTGGTTTTAGGAGAGAAAACAATAACCTTTAAAAAAGGTGATGGTGTAATTATTCCACCTTTTCTTAGTCATTTATGTACCCCAGATGATTTAGAGAATTGGGGTTTTGATATGCTCTATATTAAGCCTGTATTCTATGAAAAGTTTTTAGATTTTAATACTGCTGAAAAAATAGATAAAAATGATGCTATTATAATTGATAAATTTATAAAGTCCATAAATTCTGAAGATAATGAAAGTGTAAGAGAAGAAAAATTAATTGATTTATTAATTTGTTTAAATGATTTGATTAAAACTCCTACTGAAGATAATAAAAATAAAGCTTTTGTAGTAAAAGAATTTATTGATAACCATTTTAAAGAAAAACTATCTCTAGATATGTTAGAAAAAGAATTTGATAAAACTCGTTTCCAAATTATTAGAGAGTTTAAAAAACAATATAATACGACTCCTATGGCTTATCAGTTACAATTAAAAGTTTCAAAAGCTAAGCAGTATTTACTTGATGGAACTAGTGTTTTAGATATCTGTGATTTATTAGGATTTTATGATCAAGCACACTTTATTCGTGAGTTTAAAAAAATGAATGGAGTTACCCCGCAAAAGTATTTAGATAAAATTTTATAACTTAATCCATATTGTTCAATTTTATACAATACATTTATAACTTAAATATTTATTATAATATAAAAATTCTGGAGTTTATAAAATTGAACAAAATAAAACTAATTATTGTTATGATGTTATGGGGAAGCATTGGGCTGTTTACTAGATATATACCCTTAAGTTCAATACAACTTGCTTTTTGCAGATCTGTTATTGCTTTACCCATTTTAATAACATTGGTTCCAAATAAAAAAGGTTTATTAAAAGTAGATAAAAAAAGTGTATTGCTATATGCAATATCTGGAGCTCTTATAGCCTTAGCTTGGGTTGCTTTATTTTATGGCTATAAACATACAACAATAGCTTCAGCTGTAATTGTATATAATATGTGCCCTGTTTATGTAATGCTTTTCGCGCCTTTTGTATTAAAAGAAAAGGGTGGCATAACTCAAACAATTGTTATTGGAGTAGCTTTTCTTGGTTTGATCTTGATCGTTGGTAATTCAAGTGAAAATAGTGGTTCTTTATCAGGATTGTTAATGAGCGGGGTATCAGGCATTTTATATGCAATAATAGTTCTAATGAATAGAAAAATTTCAGTTAAATTAGAAAGTAATACGGCAACCTTTATTCAAATGAGTGCAGCTTCATTAGTCTTGTTACCTTTTATCATAAATCAAGGTCTTGTAGAAAATTTAGTATCTTTAGATATGAGAGCTTTAGTTTTGACAATTATTTTAGGAGTTGTTCACACAGGTATTGCTTATAATCTATATTTCTCAACATATCATCACATGAAATCTATTGATATAGTTGTTTTTAGTTATCTTGAGCCTGTATTTGGAATTCTATTAAGTCTTGTTATTTTAGGTGAGAGTTTATCTATAGCACAATGGCTAGGAGCTTTATTAATTTTGGGTTCAACATTTGTTGGAGAGATTTTTAAGCAAACAAATTTCAAGAAACAAAAGGTTAAAGCTTAAGACTTTAATTTGGTTTCTTGTTATCAATTATTTATAAATGTACAACTAGAAAATTTTGATTTATTTGCTTGTTTTATTTCTTTATTTTATATTAAGTAAATAGATATTCATTGACATATGAATAATCCCATTTTAATCTTTTATTATAATTTATTTATCAAAAAAATATAATTTTGTTTGATAAAAGTTTTAAAATATAAGGATATAGTCGTGCAGAATTCTCACCACAAAATTAATTCATTTTTTATTGTTCTATTAGCTTTAATATCTGTGTTAATTATAAGTTGTCATACAGAAAAAGTTGATAATACTTCACAATTTTTAAAGGAATATGTAAAGGATAATGGAACTTTAATAGCAGCACATAGAGGGTATGCTGAGATTGCTCCAGAAAACACAATAAGTGCATTTAAAGCTGCATTAAATGTTGGAGCAAATGCTTGTGAGTTTGATGTCCATGAGAGTAAAGATGGAGTATTAGTTGTAATTCATGATGATAGTGTTGATAGAACAACTGATGGCTTTGGTAAAGTTAATCAATTAAATTATAATTATTTATCTACTTTGGATGCCGGTAGCTGGAAAGATCCAAAATATAAGGGTGAAAAAATACCGACACTATTTGAAACTTTAACTTTCTTAAAAGAAAATAATATGATTGCTGTTCTTGAGATAAAGGTTAGTACAATTGTCGATGATGTGATAGATATGGTATATGAGACAGAAATGAATGAAACCACCATTATAATAAGCTTCTCTAAATCAGCAATCTCTAAGGTAATGAAATCTGATTCTAAAATTCCTGCTTTATTGTTAATTAAAGATAAAGCAGGTATGAGTGGACCTAGTGATGATAAAGCTAATGCAATAATTAATAAGGCAGAAAAAATTGGAACAAAATATGTTGGTCCATTTTCTTTCCAATTTGAAAAACTTGATTCTTCTTTAGTAGATCAAGCTAACTATGATTTAAAAAAGAGTAAAGATCCTGGAGTTTTGCCATTAGCCTTAGATAAAGAGACCATAGAAAAATTACATGAGAGCGGTTATTTTGTTGATGCTTGGACTGTAGATAATGAAGAAAATATAAGAGATTTAATTAATAGTAATGTAGATATTTTAACTACCAATTATTTAGAGAGAGCTCTTCTAATAAAAAGTGAAAACTTATAATTAAAAAAGGCATCAATTTCGATGCCTTTTTTGTTGCTAAATATTAATTCTTTTTAGATTCCTGATTTGTGATTTTTCTCTCAAGAGCTCTTAATTCAGAATGCATTGCATTAATTTTAAACTCAATAGTATTTAAAATCCAAAATTGGAAATGGTTCGTTTTATATTGATGGTGCATCATAAATACAATTTTGATAGATACTAATAAAACACTTATTTCAAGGGATATAAAGGGTGGTAAAAAGTGAGTAGTCATTTCTAGCGTAAATAGACTAAGGATAATAGTAAGAAAAACTATATTAATAATTGCATCAACCTTAGAAAAATTCTTCCCACCTAATTTTCCAAGCATTATTCTTATTTTTTCTTTTTCTTGATTATATTCTTCTATCTCCCTAAGCATAGCTTCTTCTGCTTGAGTAAATTCTTCTCTATTCATATAAACTCCTTTTTCTTATCTAAATTAAATTATAAATATTCTACACTTAAATAATTTAAGTATTAAATAATTCAATAAATAGTTACATAATTTTTATTTTAGTAGTGATAATTAAGACTGATTTATAATCTTTTAAACTGTTTTATAGCCTTTGGCAAGTAAAATCTTAAAAAAAAATTATTTTTTTTGATTAAAATACTCTAATTTTTATTTTCTCAAATGTTGAAACAAATTAACTAAACATTAATCAACCTTGTTGATATTTTAAATATTCTATATAAGAATACTCTTTATATACTAAAAAATTAAATAGCGAGGATTTGATGGTAAAATTATTATTTTCTTTATCCATTATTACATTTGGATTGATTATTGGATATATAATCCAAAGATTAACCCTCAAAGGTATTATTAAAGCAGATAAAACTTTATCAAAAGAAAGAAGAATACTCCAAGCTATTGCTCTTTTAGTTTTATTTCCAATTTCTACTGTAGGCGCTCTTTGGGATTTTGCCTTTAATAATTTGAGTATTGTATTTTTACCCTTAGTTGGGGTTCTTACATTATTTGTTGGAGGTTTTTCATCTCTTTTGCTTACTAAGATACTAAAATATAATAATAAACAAGCTGGAGCTTTTTTTAGTTGTTGTAGTATGAGTAATATTGGATCTACTGGTGCTTTAATTGTTTTTGTTTTTTTAGGCGAAAAAGCTTTTGCACTTGTTCCAATATACAAATTATTTGAGCAAGTTATTTATTATGCTTTATGGTTCCCTGTTGCTAAAAGTTTTTCTTCAACTATGAAAACTGAGGAAACAAAAAATAGATTTGTACAAATTATTAAAGATCCATATGTTTTAGTTGCAATAATTAGTGTTATAGTTGGTGTAATTTTAAATTTATTAAAAATTCCACGTCCAATCTTTTATAGCCAATTAAATGCAGTGATAATTCCTATTGGAAGTTTATTGTTGCTCTCTTCAATAGGGATGGCAATGAAATTTAGTAAAATAAAAAATTATTTAAAACCTGCAGCTTTAATTGCAATGGTAAAATTTATATTAATGCCAGTAGTTGCAACTTCTGTTGCATATTTATTAGGCTTTAATAATATAGATAATGGACTTCCATTAAAAGTAGTTCTTATTTTATCCTCGGTTCCTGTTGGTTTTATTGCATTAGTGCCTCCTTCTATTTATGATTTAGACTTAGATTTGGCTAATGCAGGTTGGTTTATCACAACTGTCTCATTAGTAATAGTTATTCCATTACAGATGCTTTTTATTTCTTTTATTTAACTCTTAATAATTAAATATTATATAGTAATAATTATTTGATTGTGCTAGGTTTAATTATTCATAAAAAAGTGCAGGGAATATTATATGAATTCCAATTTATTATTAGGGCAAATATTTGCCATTATTACAGCTATAGCTTATGCAGAAAATTCCATTATTTATTCATATTTAGGAAGTAAAGTATCCATTAGAGCTACAGTTCATGTGAGACTTTGGATAGCTGTACCAATTATATTAGTAGTTGCTCTTTTAACTGAAGGAAATTTCTTTGTTCAGGCAAATCTTTTTAATTGGGGAATTCTTTTATTATCTGGATTATTGGGATATTTTTTCTGTGATTCTTTTTCTTTTTGGGCTTTTACAAATATTGGGCCTAGAGAATCTATGGTAATAATGACATTAAATCCTATATTTAATTCTATTCTTTCCTATTTCTTTTTTACAGAGGTACTATCAGTTTTAGAAATGATTTCTATTCTGATTACTTTAAGTGGGGTTATTATTTTAATTTTAGCAAAAGAGAAAGAAGTAGATACTAATAAGAAAAAAAATCAACTAAAGGGTGTTATATTTGCTCTTTTAGCTGCAGTATTTCAAGCAACTTCTAATATTTTAGCAAAAGGTGCAATGTCCAATTTAGGGCCAATTAGTACTAATACAATTAGAATGATTGGTGGTCTATTAGGTGCTGCAATCTTTGCAATATTCTATCGAAAAGAATTTAAAAACGATTTTCTATGTTTTAAAGATAAAAAGTATTTATCTCTATTAGTGATAGCAGCAATAAGTGGTCCAATAATTGGTATGTCTTTATTACTTAGTTCATTTAATTTTGCACCAATAGGATTGGTTACTGCTATTGTTCAAATAAGTCCTATTTTTATATTAATATATGAACTTATATTTTTGAAAAAACATATAAGAGTTTTAGAGATATGTGGAACAATAATTTCAGTAACTGGTGTTGCCCTAATGTTCTTATAAAAAATAAGCTATTTTATTTCCTTTAAAAGAATATAAAATAGCTGTTTATTAAATTAATATAGTTTATAAACTATAATCTTATTTATGTATTTCTAAAAGATAATTTAGTAAATAAAGAAGTTAGTAATGTTTGAACTTCCTTGTTGTCGAGTTTTGCAATATCTATAAATGCTCTGTTTATATATTTTTGAGCTAATTCTTCTGCTTTTTCTACTCCACCTAAGGAGAGTGTTAACTCAACAACTTTTTTACTTTCTTTTTTAGATAATAACTTTTTTTCCTTTATTAATTCATATAAAGGCTTTTCTATTGAATTATTATTAGATTCTATTTTTAATGCAGCAATTAGAGGGTAGGTTGGAATTCCAACTTGAACATCTAAGCCAACTGCTTTGCCTAATTTATCAGCATTTCCTGTATAATCAAGAATGTCATCTTTAATTTGAAAAGCAATTCCTAAGCAATATCCTATTCGATGTAATAGATGTTGTTGACATTTTTTGCCAGAGGTTACTGCAGCACCTGAATATGCACTTAGGGCAAATAAAGCTGCTGTTTTTCCACCAATACGGCGAATGTATTCAGAAGAGGAAATTAAAAAGTTACCAACATCAGCATCTTGGATTAATTCACTTTCACATAGACGACTAAAAGCATTTGTAACTACACTTGCTTCAAGATCACCTCTTTCTCCTTTGATTAAGGTCATTGCTCTAGCTAGCATATAATCTCCGGCTAGAACAGCTTGTTTTGTTCCAACTCTAGAGTTAAGAGTTGCAATTCCTCTTCGAGTTTTTGCTCCATCGATGATGTCATCATGGATTAAGGAAGCAATGTGAATCATTTCTAATACACTAGCTACTCTTAAAGCTTCTTCTTCTCTTTCTTGTTCTCCTAACTTAGAACCAATAATAACAAGTGCGGGACGAATCATTTTCCCGCTTTTTGTTACTCTATCCATTAATAAGTCTCTAATAAAGTAATTTGATTGTTCAATAGAAGTTAATATTAGTGAGCTCACCTGTTGAAGTTTTGCTTCAATAGATGGCTCATCTTTCCAAAAATCACTCATATTAGATTGTTATATCCTTATGTTTAGCTAATTTTCTTTCCATTTGTCTCTTTGTATAAACTGGTTCATCCATAAAGATGTATAGTTTTTTAACAAATGGGATTTTGTTCCAAATCTTCTTAATCCAAGGCATTACCCAGTAATCGAGACCAAATGCTCTTCCAGCTCCTCCTATCATTACAATAGATACTGCCATATACCAAATAATTTCTTTACCAGCCATAGCTCCTATTAAGAACATAAATGATAGTCCTAAAGAAACAACTGCAGCAGGTGCTGTGAAAAGGCCTCCAATTAAAGCAAGACCAATTCCAAATTCAGCTAAAGTAATCATTATTTGGAAGAAGTATGGAGCTTGAGCTACAAGGTGTGTATTCATCCAAGTAAATAATGCTAATGGCTCTTTTAGTAGTGGTGGAGCAAATTGTTGAACAGTCTCTCCAACTGCAGTAGCAGTTTGAGTAGCTGCATCAGCAACAGCTGTAGAAGCAGAACTGACAGCAGCAACAGCTTTGGTTGCAGTTTCAGCAACAGCAGTTGAAGCAGAGCTTACAGCATCTCCTACAGCACTTGCTGCTGGAGCACCCCAGTAAACTTTAGATCCTGTTGTATCTGTTAACCACCCTTCTTTGATCTTTCCAATACCTTCGATTAACCACATAACACCTAAGTAAATTCTTAAGAATGCAAACCAATAACCTTGAGGTTTATAAGATGCAAAACCACCAATAAGAGATCTTCTATTTTTAATATTTAAGATTTCATGTTTAAAATATCCCCAAGCACCATTGATTCCACAAACGCCAGCTTGATAGTACATATTAACTAGGTGTTTGATTGCCATTGCAGGAAAACCTGATAAAGACATGTTCATAGTATGGGAAACTGCATATCTACCACCAATACTTACCATATACCCATGGAAGTTTGATTTGTAAGGTTTTACAGGCTTAACTTTTGCGCCAAATTCTTTTTTAATAGCATTAATAATACCATCAGCAGCTGTAGATGCTGTTTGTTCAGCAGCTTCAACAATTTGAGGAAGAGGGCGATTATTTTCCATAAACCAAACACCATCCCCTGCTAGATAAACATTATCATAGTCTGGGCATTTCATGAATTCATCAACTTGTTTACGTTGAACTCTACCTTCTGTGATTTCTAAGTTATGGCAGAAAGTTGTTCCTCTAATACCACAAGTCCAAACTAATGTATGTGTTTTAATTACAGTGCCATCTTTTAAAGTGATAGAATCAGCATCAGCTTTTACGATAAGGCTGTTAGTTCTAACAATAACACCTTTCTTTTTCATGTATGCTAGAGCTTTATTTTTTGGCTTTTCAGGAAGCATGTTTAAAATACTACCTAAAGCTTCAATGTTCATAAGTGTTACTTCATCGTGATCAACACCATATTCTTTACAAAGAATTGGTAACCATTCAAGTAATTCTCCTGTAATTTCTACACCAGTAAAACCACCACCTGCTACAACAAATGTTAGTTTTTCTTTTCTTTCTTCTATGTCACTTATGTAACTTGCACTTCTTACAGTATCCATAATATGACGTTTGATACGAAGAACATCTTTTAAGCCCCAAGCTGTGAAAGCGTGTTCTTTAATACCTGGAATATTGAAATCTGTGGATTCAGCACCGGAAGCTATGATGAGTTGGTCATATGGGTATGATGCCTTATTTCCTTTTAAGATTTGTTCTTTAAAGTCGACATTTTGAATTTCATCTCTTACAATATTTACACGTTTACCTGCAAAAATTCTATCAAAAGAGATTTTAACTGAATCTTCATCTACTCTGTTTCCAGCAACTTCATGCAATTCTGTCATCAGAATATGGTATTTATGTCTGTCGATAAGAGTGATTTCTACTCTATCTTTAAATTTTTTTAATCCTTTGGCGAGTTTTTTAGCTGCATGAACACCTGCATAACCTCCACCTAAAATTACTATTCTTTTGTTATCCAATTTGTACTCCTTATTTTTCAATACTATCTTAATGTGATGGAATTATATTATAATGTGTTTAAAATATAAAATATCGATAGAAGATAGTTGAACTTTATTTAGAAATATTATACTCAATATATTATTACCATGAAATACCGTAAAAAATCAATTGAATTATTTGTTGTTATATTGTTATTGACAACAATTCTTACCAGCTGTAGCAAAACAGCTGAAGAAAAAGAGGTCTCTCCAATATCTAAGTCAAAACTTCTTCTCGGAACTTCTTGTAAAATAACGATTTACGATAATCCCAGTGATGAAGCGTTCCAACAGGCTTTTGATAGAATTGAAGATATAGAAGATAAAATGTCTATTAGAATCGCATCAAGTGAAGTATCTCAGATTAATGATAATGCGGGAATTAAACCTGTAGTTGTTTCATCCGATACCTTTAAAGTAATTAAAGAAGCTCTTGATGTTGCAAAGCTAAGTGGAGGCGCTTTTGATCCAACAGTTGGCCCCTTAGTTTCTGCGTGGAATATAGGAAGTGATGATGCTAGAGTTCCACCCCAAGAAGAAATTGATGCACTTCTTCCATTAATTGATTACAAAATGGTAACTCTTAATGAAAAAGAAGAAAGTGTTTATCTTGAGAAAGAGGGTATGATGATTGACTTAGGCGGTATAGCTAAAGGTTATGCTGCTGATGAAGTTGAAAAAATTCTTGTATCAAATAATGTTAAAAAAGCAATTATAAACCTTGGTGGCAATGTACTTACAATGGGAACAAGAGTTGATGGATCAAAATGGAGAATTGGGGTTCAAAAACCTGAAGCTGAAAGAGGTGGGTATGTTATGATTGCCTATCTTGAAGACCAAGCTTTGGTAACTAGCGGTCCTTATGAAAGGTACTTAGTAGTTAATGGCATAACTTATCATCATATTTTAGATACTACAACAGGATACCCTGTTAAAACAAATTTAACCAGTGCAAGTATTATTGCTCATGAATCTTTTATTTCAGATGCCCTTAGTACAGCAATATATTCTTTAGGCTTAGAAAAAGGCTTGGAATTAATAAATTCAATGGATAATGTTGAAGCAATGTTTATTGATAATGAAGATAATATATATTTATCAAAAGGCTTTAAAGATAATAAAATTTCTTTTACATTAAGCGACAATTCTTTTAAGGTAATAGAGCCATAAAAGGTAAAATATCTCTTGCTTTATCACTAAAAAGTAATAATAAAAATAATATTATAGAGATGTGAATTATGTGAATAATCACATCTTTTTTTATAGCATATTTAGTCTCTTTAGGTTTTATTGTAGGATTATCAATATCTTGTTCAATTCCTAGTAGTAATTGATCTATTGCTCCAATTAGGGGAGTCTTTTTTTCTATTTGATGCCATTTTGTAGTTAATCTGTCAAAATAATAAAATTGAAGAGAAATAATAGCGCCTAACTTTCCTGGAATTTGAGGTCTTGTACTCATCATGTAGTGAGAGGCATAGATAAAACTTATAAGAAGAAAAGCTTTTTTTGCCCCCATAGTTAGAGATCCAAGTGTAATTGAATATGAGCCTATGGAGAAAATTACTAATCCATGAGGTGTTAAAGTATGAGCTAAAGAAATAGAAATTAGTAAAATTAAATTTGGCATTAATCTAAATTTTCTTCCACTATTTAATGCTAATATTATTACAAATATAGTGATAAGAAAGCTTGAAGTTAGTGTTGGAGAGAGTAAAATTCCTAAAATTATAAAAGCGCCAGAAATTAGTCTTAAAGTTGAATATTTCATAGAGCTTTTTCCTTGAGCTGGTTATACCATTTACTTTTTTGAATGAATTCATTAGCAAATATACCTAAGATAATGCTACTGATTAATCCTGAAAATAGAAATAAAGGTGCAATTACATAGGTTGCTTCTTTAAATAATATAAGCCTGCTTATAAGCAATTGGCTAATTGCACTACCTAAAGCGCCCCCTAAACTGATACCAACTCTACTAACTTTATCTTTGAAAATTTTAAATATAATAAGCATAATTAATGCACTAGATGCACTTCCTGCAAAGGAAAAAAGAATAATATAGCTAAATATTGTTCCACTAATTAAGCCTTGTCCTAAAACTTTTAATAATAACAATAAAAAATATTCTCTGTTACTAAAAATACCTAAGGCAAGAATAAGAGGAATATTTGCAAGTCCTAAACGCATAAAAGGTACAGGTTTAGGAATCATATATTCAATTGTGGATAGAAAAAGAGCACAAGCAGAAAAAAGTGCAACTAAATCAATTCTAATTTTAGTAGGAGATATCATCTGTTACCACCCCATTATTTTCATCTTTTTGGCCTTCTATAACTATGAAAACATTATTTGGAAGGCAAGCAATCCAGTCCCCTGGTTTATCTATCCAACCAGCTAATACACATATTTGATTTTTACAGTCTGAGGAAGGTACATGAACTCTATTGTTTTTAATTTCCATAGTAGTACCTCCGATAGGGCCTTCAAAAGTGACAGTAGTATCTACGCTTAAATCATAAATCCATTCTTTATCACCACAGGTAACATGTACTTCAGGTTTCCCCGTAACATTATTATAGAGGGTAAAACTTAAAACACTTACAACAAGAAATATGATAAAAATAATGATATCAATAAGCGTTAGTTTTTTCATAATAAAATGGTATCAGTTTAATTATTTATTGTCAAAAGGGGTAGAATGGGAAAATAGTTAATTAACTCTTGAATTACAAGTCTTCCCCCATTATAATGCAATCGATATTAAATTATCAGGAGTAATAAATGAAAAAAAATCATGTTCTATTAAATATGGCTTTATTAGTTGTATTAATGAGCGTAACTTTGGTAAGTTGCCAAAAGAAAACTGAACCTGCTGCTACTGCTGCAGGACCAGTTCAAAAAGAAGTTGTTGCACAAGATACATCAGCATCTTATGAAGATGGTATCTATTTTGCTTCCCAAGATAGTTTTTCTAATGGTTGGAAGTATGTTGTAACTGTAGTTGTAGAAAATGGTAAAATTACTAGTGCTGACTGGGATGGCGTTAATGTTAATGCTGGTCCTTCTAAGAAAGCTTATGATAAAGCCGGCAAATATAATATGAAAGCCTTTGGTGGTGCACAAGCTGAATGGTCAGAACAAGCAGCAAAAGTAGAAGCCTACTTAGTTAAAACTCAAGATCCATCCGCAATTGCTTATAAGGATGATCAAGGCCACACAGATGATATCGCTGGTGTTTCAATCCACGTAAGTGAATTCTTTGAATTAGCTCAAGAAGCTTTAGCAAAGGCTCCAGTTGGAAGAGGTAAGTACCAAGATGGTGCATATTATATCTCAGCTGATGAATTTGCAGATTCTGGTTGGAAAGAATATGTTGCATTAATAGTTATTAACGGTAATATTGTTGGTGCTAACTGGTCAGCAATTGACAGAATGGGCGATGATAAAAAACTTTATGATGCAGCTGGCAAGTATAACATGGTAGCATACGGTGGAGCACAAGCTGAATGGTCAGAACAAGCTGCAAAAGCTGAACAATACTTAATTGATGTTCAAGACCCTTCTTTAGTTGAATATAGTGATGCTGAAGGTCATACCGATGCAGTAAGTGGTGTATCAATTCATGTTATTGGCTTCTATACATTAGCAGAAGCTGCATTAAAAGCAGGTCCTGTATCAATTGGTCCTTACACTGATGGTGGTTATTATGCTAGCAGCGATGAATTCAGTAATGGTTGGAAAGAATATGTGTCATTATTCGTTAAAAACGGAAATATTGTAAATGCATATTGGTCAGCTGTTAATGAAGATGGTGCTGATAAGAAAGCTTATGATATGGAAGGTAATTACAATATGGTAGCATACGGTGGAGCTCAAGCTGAATGGTATGAACAAGCTGCTAAAGCTGAACAACATTTACTTGATACACAAGATTTAAGTGCTATTACATATAAAGATGATGAAGGACACACAGATGATATCGCAGGTGTTTCAATTCATGTAAGTAGTTTCTATAAATTAGCTCAACAAGCATTAGATAATGGTGCTGTAAGTTACGAAGAATAAGCTTAAATAGTTCAATCAAAGGTCTTTATCTAAAAGGTAAAGGCCTTTTTATATCTTTTTTTATTATAAAGTTTTAGTGAATATTTGGATAAAGATTAATAAAAAAAATCCTCCAAAGTGTTTCAAAAATTATTTTGTCTACTTTGGAGGTACCATATCAATTTAATGAAAGTCTTCTTATATTTGTTTTTGAGTTTTATTATTGATAAATAAATGAAATAAGAAAACAGATAATAATAATTAAACTATATGTTAAATGTACTTTAGTAGTATTTTGAATTCCTAAATTTTTAGCATTTTTAACATTGTGTATAGCTTTTATTGCATAAGGAATGCTGATAAAACTTACTAATGAATAAATTGGATATAAGCCAATTATTACATATAAAATAGTTAAAATATAAACTCCAAATACTAATGAAATAAATAAAAAGGTACTTACCTTTGGTCCAATTTTAACAGTTAATGTGCCCATTGCAAATTTTTGATCTCTTAAAAAATCTCTCATTTCATTACTTATCATAAGAGCTGGAATCAATAGAGCTGTTGGTAAACTGATTAGAATTGGTGTAAAAGAGAAAGAACCGGCTATTGCATAGTAGGAGCCTAAACTCATAAGAGGTCCCATTAAAATAAAAGATATTGGAACCCCCAGTGCATGTCTTTTATAAACAATTGGTTCTCCTGTATATGAATAGGATCCAATTAATCCAATCAACCCAATTACTAACATTCCAATATTAGTTCGATAAACTAGATATAAACCAATTAAGCCTGCTAAAAGTAAAACTAGAATACCCGATATAAAAACAAATACATCAAAATATGTTCTATCTCTTTTTAAAAAGTTAATAGTTTTAGTACCTTGTGGAGGATATTTAAAACTTCCTTCAAAAAAGTCATTAATTAAATTTGCACCAGCTTGAGAAGCTAAGCCTGCAATTAAAATAATTATAACTAAGAAAGTCATGTAAGCTGGACTTTGTTCATTAAAATATCCGTTTATGTATGCAGCTAAAATCCCATAAGCAGTTGCTGCAAAAGCTAAAGTTAAGGAGAAAACTCTTAACGCTATCCAATAATTTTTAATAAATGATTTAAGTTTATTCATATATTTTGATTTAATCCCTTATAAGAATTCAATTTGTTATTAATGTTTATCATTGGATTTCTTTTAGGTCAAGTCTATCAAAAGATGAATTTAATTCTCTTAATTTTTTTAATAAATTAGTAGTTCTGTACGAAAACAAATTAATGGATATTCATATATTATAATTTTTGTCTTGAATATGTTTTGTTATTTAGTGTATTTTGTTATAATGAAATTTAATTAAAATAAAGGTAAATCAAATGAAAAATAAAATCACACTTATTATATTATTAGTTGCATCACTTTTTTCTGTTAGCTGTGCTAAAGAGGAAGTAAAGTCTTTAAAAATTGGTCTAATGCCTGCTGTTGATATAGCTCCAATTATGTTAGCACAAAAAAATGGTTATTTTGAAGAAGAGGGATTAGATGTTGATTTAGAGATTTATACAAGTGCTCAAAATAGACAAACTGCTCTACAAACAAATGAAATCGATGGTGCAATGACAGATATAGTTGCACTAATTACAAATAATGCTGAAGGGTTTGGCCTAAAAGGCGTTGTATCTACAGATGGGATGTTCCCTCTTTTAGTTAATCCAGAACATAAATATGATAAAGATATTAAAGTTGGAATGATGGAAATAAGTGTTTCTAATTATCTTGTAGAACAATATTTAAAAGATGATTACAATTATAAAAAAATATATATTACAGCAATCCCAACTCGTTTAGAAGCAATTAGAACTGGAGAAATTGATAGAGGATTAATCCCTGAACCAGTTGCTTCAATTGGAGAGATGAACGGATTAATTAAAGAAGTTTATGATGGTATTCCAAAAGAAAGTTTAGATATTTTAGCCTTTACTGATAAAGCAATATCAGAAAAATCTAAATCAATTGAATTGTTTATTAAAGCTTATGGTAAAGCTGTTGAAGATATAAATAAAGATCCATCTTTAGCAAGAGATGTGTTGATGGAAAACATTAAAACTTTACCACCTAAAGTTAAAGATTCAATTACACTGCCAGAATATAAGGCACCAACATTGCCATCAGATGAATTTATTAGTGAATTAGTTGAATGGACAAGTAATCTTGTTGGAAAGACTTATGATATTAAGGCTGATGATATTTTAGATAGAGGATTTATTAAATAATGATATATATAGAGAATGCTACTTTTAAGTATGATTCTACAGAAGTTTTTAAAAATTTAAATATAAAAATTGAACAGAAAAGTAATATTAGTATTGTTGGCCACAGTGGTTGTGGCAAAACAAGCCTTCTCTATTGTATTAAAGGATTAAAAGAACTATCAAAAGGCTCAATCCATTTGGATGGAATAAAACAAGAAGATATTGGTTTATTATTCCAAGAGGATAGATTATTACCCTGGAAGAGGGTAAAAGACAATATTTTATTAGGTTTAGAAAAAGATATTTCTGCACAAAAGTATATTGATATGGTTGGATTAAAGGGACATGAAAACAAATACCCTTCACAATTAAGTGGGGGAGAGAGACAAAGAGTTGCTTTAGCTAGAGTATTAATTAGACAACCTAAGGTATTACTTTTAGATGAACCTACAGCTAATTTAGATGAATTAACCAAAGAATCTCTCCAGGATAGTATATTGAAATTATCAAGAGATCTTGGTATGAGTTTAATTTTAGTTACTCACCATATCGAGGAAGCTGTTTATATGGGAGATAGGGTTATAGTTTTCGGCGATCAAATGAAAGATATTGATACTGAGGGCAATAATAGATTATCAGAAGAATATTTTAATAATGTAAAAGAAGTTAGACTTGCATTAAAAGGAAGAAGTAATGAATAAAGGTTATTTTATTAAAGGTGCTTTGCTGTTATTAATTCCTTGGTATATTATTTCATTTAGTTTTTCTATACCAATACTTCCTTATCCTCATTTGATTTTGAAAGAAGTCGTTTTAGAATTGATGAAGGGCCAAGTCCTTATTCATTTACTTGTAAGTCTTTATAGAGTTTTATCTGGAATTTTATTAGCTTTACTAGTTGCTATACCATTAGGGATTGTAATTGGATTAAAAGAAACTACAAATAAAATATTAACTCCAATAATTTATTTATTTCAGCCTGTTCCAAAAATTGCCTTATTACCCATATTTATGGTTTTGTTTGGTATTGGAGATTTAAGTAAAATTTTAATAGTATCAATGGTAATTTTTTTCCCAGCAGTGTTAATGATTAAAGATAGTGTATTATCAATAAATTATCGCTATCTAGAATTAGCTAAAGCCTATCACTTAACTAAGCATCAAGTTTTAGTTGATATAATATTTCCAAGTATTCTGCCAAGCATTTTTTCGACATTAAGAATTTCTGTAGGAATTAGTTTATCTGTATTATTTTTTAGTGAGAATTTTGCAACTGATTATGGGATTGGTTATTACATAATGAATAGTTGGATAATGGTAAATTATCTTCAAATGTATACTGGTATTGTTTTTATAAGTCTTTTAGGTATTTTATTATATAAAACCATTGAAATAATAGAAAAGAAAATGATGCCTTGGAAACAAGTAGAACCTAGTAATAGTAATTAATATTTACTATTAAACTAGGTTCATATTATAAAAATATTTTAGTTCTATTTTAGATTAGATAACACAATTAAAACCAATTCCAAATTCATTATTCCCGTTTATAATTGGGTAAGGCATAATCTTATCACTCATAGCTATTTTATCATTATTTGAACTATTTGAATCTAAATTTCTAGTTAGATAAGTGGTAAATATTTTTCCAGCTAATGATGACCCCATAACTATAGATATATTTGTCTTGGCATCTAAATTCATTCCATCAAGAAGTAAAGTAGCAAAATAACCAACTAATGCACCACCTAAGCCTCCAACTGATACCAATCCACTTCTGGATGAAGACCATTTAATTTGATCCCAAAGTAGAAGAGAACCTAGATAAGCAACATCGGTAACTCCTAAGCCTAATGCTAAGGTGTTTTTCAAACTGGTACTTTCAAAAAGAAAGGTACTTAACCAATAATAGTAGTTTGCCCAAGCATAGGTTTGTAGACCAAACCAGCCTTTACCTTTTTGTAATTCTTTATCCTTTAATCCATAATAGGATAGTAATAGGGACCCATTTAATGTTGCTAATTGAGAAGATAATAGAACTTTTTCTTCTAAATCTGTATTGCCATTAAATATATCATATTCATAGGCAAGACCTTGTAAGTATAAAAAGTTACCCATTGATACAGCTTGATTAGACATAATTCTTGAATAGAATTCTGATGAAATAGGTTGATCTTTGGATAAAAGATAAGCATTACCAAGTCCTAAGCCAACCCCAGCAAGTCCAGCGAGTCCCACTGTAATAGAATTTTGATCAACATTAAAAAGATCTAGTAATAAAAAGGAAGTGTAAGAAAGTGTTGCAAGGTTGTTCGAATAGAAAGGTACAATTCCTGAATTATCTACTTTGTTATTTAGTTTATAAAGATAATCACTAGCTTTTAGATGATATTGTGAATTTGGGAACTGATTAACTAAAGTATTAAAAGAGGCTTTAGCTTTTCCCGAATCTTCTTGAACCATTGATTCTAATCCATCAATGTATAATGAAACATCATTATTTGCAAATAATGGATAACTTAAAACAAATAATAAAACTATAATAAAAATTTTTTTTCTCATATAATGTCCTTTCTCTGCTTTTATTCTAGCATGCTCTTTTGAAATATATAAGAAAAATAATGATTAATATGTTTTTTTTGAATTAAAAATTAATTAATTTCTGTTTTTAAAGAAAATTGTTAATTTTTTATGAAAGATACTTATAAATTAATTAATATGGTATAATATGACTAATGAATTAATATTTTTTGGAGGAAAAATTATGAAAAAAATTGTTTCAATTTTGATTCTTGTATTATGTAGTACTGCTTTATTTGCTGAAGGGTATTCTGAAATGCAAGAAGCTAAAACAATTACCGTTTTAGCTACTACTGACATCCATTCTGATATTTGGGGATTTTCTTATGAAAACGATAAAGAAACTACAAATACAGGTATGGCTAGAGCTTATACTTATATTAAAGAAGTAAGAAAAGAAAATCCTAATAATGTTATTTTAGTTGATAATGGGGACACTATCCAAGGTAATATTTTAACGGATGATATTTACAATAAACAAGATGGACCACATCCTGTTATTCAAGCTATGAATTATATGGGATATGATTCAATGACTTTAGGAAACCATGAATATAACTTTGGAATAGGACTAATTAATAGAATTATTGCTCAAGCAAATTTCCCTATTCTTGCAGCAAATGTTAGTTATTTAGATGGTACTCCTTTAGCAAATGCATATACTATTATTGAAAGAAATGGTACAAAGATTGGTATTATTGGAATTACTAATCCTAATGCTCCAACTTGGGATGGTGATAAAGTTGCAGCACTTAAATTCTCTAGTGGTGCAGATACCTGTAGAGCTGTAATCGATGAAATCAAAGATAAATGTGATGTATTAATTTGTGTAGCTCACTTAGGCGAAACAGCTGAATTTGATCAAGATTTTGAAGGTGATGCAGGAAATAAAATTGCACAAGAATGTCCTGAATTAGATCTCTTAATGTTAGGCCACTTCCATAGTAATATTCAATCAGAAGTTAATGGAGTTAAAATTCTAGAATGTGCTAAAAATGCAGCAACTGTTGCTAGATTTGATATTTCTATAAATGCAAATAATGAAGTAACTGGTGTTGAAACTCAATTGGTAGATATGGCAAATTATGAACCATCTAAAGAAATTAGAGAACTTCCAATTGTTGCACAAGCTCATCAAGCAACTCGTGATTTCATAAAAGGCGGGGTAAAAGATGAAAATGGTGAAGTACAAAGTGTAGCCTTAGGTGTTGCAAGTGAAACTTTCCAACCTGTTAATGAAATGAAAGGCATTCCAGAAGGCAAATTAAGAGATACTGCTGTTATAGACTTAATTAACAAAGTTGAATTATTAAATAGTAATGCTGATGTAGTAACAGCTGCATTATTTAAGGATACAAGTGATTTACCAAAAGGTGATTTAAACTATGGTAATATTTTTGATATCTATAAATATGATAATACCTTATACACTGTTGAAATAACAGGTGCTGAATTAAAAGAATATATGGAATGGGCTGTTAGAGGTTTAAATACTTTCCAACCTGGTGATTTAAATATTTCCTTTAATAAAGAATATCCAGGGTATCTTTATGATATGTTTGCTGGTGTAAATTATGAAGTTAATGTTTCAAAACCAATTGGAAGTAGAATTGAAAATGTTACATTTAAAGGTAAACCTTTAGATCCAAATCAAAAATTAATTTTGGGTGTTAATAACTATAGATATTCTGGTTTGAAAGCAGCAAAGATTATCTCTGGAAAGAGAAATTGGGAAAGTTCTAATTCAATTAGAGATATGCTAGTTAGATACTTAGAAGAAAAAGGTACAATTTCTCCAGAAGTAGATAATAACTGGAAATTAACAGGATATAGTTGGGATGCTGATTTAAGAGCAAAAGCTTGTGAATTAGTTAATAATGGAACAATAGAAACTCCATATAATAAGAGTTTAACAAAATCTGATTTATTAAATTACTAAAAGTAGATTTATAAATTAAAAGTTTTTATTCCTCATATGTTGGAAAAATCCGATATATGGGGATTTTTTATTTTATTGGGTTAAAATATTTTTTTTATAACTATATTTATAGTAAGAATATAGGAGTTTTCAACGATTTTATCAAAATTCTTTCATTAATGAAAAAAATGAATGCTTTCTTTTATCAAAATAGTGATGTATAATTTTTTGATAACAAAAAAGAGAGGGTTCAATGTTAGATTTAGGATCATTGAGAGAATTAAACTTATTATCACTATGCGTTCGCCTATTTTTAGGTATCATTTTTAGTGGATTCTTAGGTTTTTCTAGAAACATCAAACAAAGACCAGCAGGAATTAGAACCTATATGCTTGTTAGTATTGGGGCCGTATTAACAATGACTTTAGCTCAATTCGAATCTGTTATGATTAATACAATATGGTATGATGCATATCAGCAAAATGGGATAGGTCTTGATTTAAGTCGTTATGGAGCACAAGTAATTAATGGTATTGGTTTTTTAGGTGCTGGTTCCATTATTTTATCAGGTAGTCAAAAGATTAAAGGAATGACAACTGCTGCTGGGTTATGGGCATCAGGATGTATGGGATTGGCTTTAGGTGCTGGCTTTTATGAAGGAGCAATAATAGGCTTTATTCTTTTATTAATCGGTTTGTTAGTTCTTCCATTAATAGAAGATTCAATTTTATTGAAATCAAAAAATATGAACGTATATGTAGAGTTTAGATCTATTAAATCTTTAAAACATGTAATTGAATTAATTAAATCATTAGATATTTCTATTTTTGAGATGGATGTAGTAAACAATTTTGACGATCCAAAAACATTAATAGGTGCTAATTTTTATATGCAACTTAGCAAGAAAAACATAAAGCATTCAGAGGTAATAATGGCACTTTCTGAATTTGATGAAATATGTAATGTAGAGGAAATATAGGGGCAAGATAGATGGAATATTTAAGACAATTTAATTTAGTATCGATTCTAGTAAGATTACTTTTAGCAATGTTTTTAGGTGGTCTTATTGGTCTTGAGAGAGAAACAAAACGTAGACCAGCTGGATTTAGAACCCATATTTTAATATGTGTAGGTTCTGCCCTTACTACAATGACATCTCAATTTTTATATTTAGAATTACATATGTTCACTGACTTAGCAAGACTTGGTGCACAAGTAGTTGCTGGTATGGGTTTTATTGGTGCTGGAACAATTATAATTACTAAGAGAAAAGATGTAAAAGGATTAACAACTGCAGCAGGTCTTTGGACTACAGCTATTATCGGTTTGTGCTTAGGTGCTGGTTATTATGAAGGTGGTATTGCAGCAACTCTAGCTGTTTTATTTATCGAGTTAGTCCTTGGAAAATTTGAACATAAATATATTAAAAAATATACTAGAGTTATTTTCTATATGGAATTTAGAAAGAAAGGAACTATAAAAAGTATTTCTAAAATCTTAGATGATAATAAGATGACAATAGTTGATATGGAAATGAATAAAGCAAACAAACTTACTAAAGCATTTGTTACTATAAAAGTAAAAAATGCTAATGTAATTGATACTGCTATTGAACAAATTGCAGCAGTTGAAAATGTTGAATTTGTGGATACATTAACTCAATAATTTGCTAACAATAACATAGTAAAAACTAATAAATATAATTTTTTAAAGCTAGTATATTTTAATAAAATAACTAGCTTTTAGTTTATTTACTATTAGTTAATTAATCAAAATCGTGTTATATTATTTTTATAAAAAAACTAGTTTTTATTTGTTTTAGTAAAATAATGAGATGAAAAAATAGTTGCAAAATTACTAAAAATATCAAAAACGTTATAACAAATTTTAGTTTTTATAAATTTTTATTAACTATTTTTCTGTTATAATATATTTCGACAAAAAAATATTAAATGTTAAAAATAATTGTTTCGGATATTGTAGTTTTTTATAAATGGTAGTAACCTAGTTATACTAATTTGAATTAATTAAGGGGTGTATATGTTCAAGCATAACGTGGTATATAATTCAATCAAAGAAAAAATAGTAATCGGTGGCTGGTATGAAGGAATGTTAATACCTTCTGAAACACAATTGTGCGAAATGTATGATGTATCAAGAATTACTATTCGCAGAGCTTTAAAAGAATTGGAATATAGTGGTTATGTAAAAAGGATCCAAGGGAAAGGGACTTTTGTTAAATCAAGTAATCGCGATGCAATAGAAATTATAGCATCAGATGAAAAAGATGATGCCATTTCATATGAAATACTAGAATGTAAAAATGTGGCAGCTGAAGCTGAAGTTGCTAGAAAATTAAATATTGGTGAATATGAAGAAGTTTTATTTTTAAAGAGAATTCGATACAGAGGAAGTAAGCCTGAAGCTTATATCCATACTTGGTGTTCTTCTTTAAGTGTGTATGATATTAAAGATTATGATTTAACTTCTCAAAAAATCTTATCAGTTTTATCCGATGTAAAGAAAAAATTGATTGATGCTGAAAGCATTACAATAAAACCAATAGTACCAAGTGAAAATGTTTGTAAAGTTATTAATTTAGAGCCAAATTCTGCTCATGCATTATTGAGAAGAGTTTCTGTTGATTCAGAAGGAATTCCTTGTGAATATACTAAGGCTGTTATTAATTCTAGTGATTTAGAATTTACAATCAGTTCTTGGGTAAAACAAGATAGTTATAAAAGTCTTTAATTTTATTTTTAGGGGAAGTTTTGTCTAAATTAAAAAATTGGGCTAGAAGCTTAAAAAAACAAATAAAAATACTTTATTTTGTTTATATGGATGAAACTTCATCTAAATGGGTAAAAATTTTAATCTTTTTTACTTTGGCTTATGCCTTAAGTCCTATTGATTTGATTCCTGATTTTATTCCAATTCTAGGATATCTTGATGACTTGATTATCCTACCATTGATGATTTTATTGATTTTAAAATTATTAAATTCAGAAACGATAGATAGGGCTAGGCAAAAAGCAGAACAAAATGAATCTTTAAAACTTCCAGTATCTAAATTGGGAGCCTTTTTTGTGATTTTAATTTGGTGTTTAATTCTTTTATTAATCATAAAAGCAATCATATAACAATAGTTGTATTATAAAATATTGATAGTAAGCAAATAAAATACATCTTTTTTTACTTGTATTTGTTATAAATGTTATGTATCCTATTTTTGACAGATATTTTATTTATGTAAGGGAAGGGGTTTATGCAAAGAACAATTGTTACGATGCTCGAAGAAGCTGCAAAAAGATATGGCGATAGGGCTTATACAACAAAAAAAATTGATGGGAATTGGATTCCATGTTCTTTTAAAAAAACTGATGAAGAAACTTCTTGTATTGCTGCCAGTTTGTTAAAACGAAAATTTGACGCAGAAGAAAAAGTTGCTATTTTAAGTGAAGGTTCTAGTGAATGGGTTAATTTAGAACTAGGGGTTATTAAAGCAAGAGGTATTAGCGTTCCTCTTTCAATTAAGTTAACTGAAATTGAAATTGCTTTTAGAGTAAATCATAGTGAAGCTAAGATTATTGTAGTTTCTCATAATACTATTGAGAAAGTAATTCAAGCTTATAAAGAGTTTGATCATAAAGTTATTTTGGTTTATCTAAACAATGCTGATGAAAGAATAGAAAAAATTGCTAAAGATATGGATTGGAAAAAAGATGAAGATTATTTTATCTATTCTGATTTAGTTGATGCTGGTTGTAAAGTTTTAGAAAAAGATAAAGATATCGTAAAAAAATCAATTGAAAAAATCGATGAAAATGATGTTATCAATATTTGCTATACCAGTGGTACTACAGGTAACCCAAAAGGTATTATGTTAACTCATTTGAATTATTGGGCAAATAGTCATGATGCTGTAGAGTTATTTAAACTCCCAGATGCATCTTTTGAAACTTTGATTGTTTTGCCTGTAGACCATTCTTTTGCTCATACTGTTGGTATTTATACTGCTTTCTTAAAAGGTATTACATTACATTTTGTAGATTCCGGTAAAACTAATGCTTCAATTATAAGGAATTTCCCAAAAAACTTAAAAGAAGTTAATCCAACATTTATGATGACTGTTCCATCAATCAGTGGAAGCTTTATGAAAAAAATGAGACAAGAAATTCATAAAAAGGGTGGTCTTGTTGAAAAGATTTTCTTAAATGGTGTTGAAGCAGGAATTATTAGAAATGGTGATGGAAATACTCAGCCAAAAGGTTTTATTAGAGTAAAGACTTTCTTCCCATATTTTATTGCTAATGTATTAATTTTTAAGAAATTAAGAGAAGTTTTTGGTAATAGAATTCAATACTGTGTAGGTGGAGGTGCTTTACTAGAAGCAAAGCAACAACACTTTTTTGCAGCAATTGGAACTCCAGTTTATCAAGGTTATGGTTTAACAGAAGCCGCTCCAATTATTAGTAGTAATAGTCCTTCAAGTTATAAATTTGGAACTAGTGGTAGAGTAGCTCCATCTGTTGAATGTAAAATAATGCTAGATGATGGTGTAACTGAGGCAAAAGTAAATCAAAGAGGCGAAATTGTAATTAGAGGTGAAAACGTTATGAAGGGATATTTCAAAAATGAAAAAGCCTCTAAAGAAGTTTTAAGAGATGGTTGGTTATTCACCGGTGATTTAGGCTATTACGATGAAGATGGGTTCTTAGTTGTAACAGGTCGTGCTAAAGCCTTATTAATAAGTAAAGAAGGGGAGAAATATTCTCCAGAAGAAGTTGAAGAAGTTATGTATAATAATATCGATATTATTAATCAACTTTTAGTTTATAATGATCATAGACCTTCAACTACTGCTTTAGTAACTTTACAAGAAGATAATGTTAAAGCTTTATTAGAAGCTAATTCTATAAAAAATGTAAAAGATGCTTATGAATTAATTAACAAAACTCTAAAGAGTTACGAAGATAAAGCTAATATGATTCCATCAATGTGGCACCCAGCAAGATTTGCTATTATTCAAAAGCCTTTTAGTGAAGACGATGGCTTAGTTAATTCCACTATGAAATTAGTAAGATATAAGACTATTGAATTCTATAAAGATAGACTTGATTTATTATATTCAGATCCAGACGAGAATAGAAAAAAGAATTTAGAAATATTAGAAAAAATGTTCTTTTAGTATTTTTTAAAAATGGGCTAGAACCTTTCTAGCTCGTTTTTTTTAAAATAATTTTATTTTTCAATAGTTTTGGGGTAATAAATAAAAATTTATAGAATCTTATTTTGTACATTTTTGATATTATCCTATATATATGTTAAGTACAGATAGTATATATTTTCTTTTTTTGAAATAAAATATTACAAATTCGTAACTTTTAGATGTTTTTTGGCTTTTAATATTGTAGAATATATTTGTTAATAGAATCTATTTTATTAAATATTTTTTAAATATGGGATTTAGTAAAATAAGTAAAACTCTATTTTATGGAGGAAAAAAGATGAAAAAGAGAATAATTGGTATTTTAGTACTTCTATCTATAGTTCTTTTACTCTCCTCTTGTGACATTTCAACTTTGTTAGATAATTTAAAAGGGAATGCGTACGAAGACATTTTAGATATCAATCTAGTTGGAGATCAAGCTCAAGAAGCTGTAAATACTGTAGTAGAATCAACTGAACCTGTAAAAGATTCAAAAGATGATGTAGTAGATAGTTCTGGTGCTACTAATGTGTTAAAGGTCGATAGTGTTCAAAGTGTTGATGTTCCAGAAGGTGTTACCCCTCAATCAGATCTTGAGACTAAAGATGCTACAACTCCAGATGATTTGGAAGAGGATAAAGTTGCGGTAGTAGGAAATGAAGTTCCAACCTTACCAAAACAAACTGAAGAACAAAAAACAGAATTAAAGTCAACTGTAGCAACAGCATTGTCTGGTGAAGGTGAAGATGAATTTGTAGAAAGTTTGTCAGCTGGTGCAGATGATGATCAAGTATATGCAGCACATAATACTGCAGTTATATTAACTAGCGTTGTTAATAGTATTAATGATGCTGTAGCTGGTTCTAATACTTTATCTGATGATTTCAAAGAAGACTTTAGTGAAATTGCAGCAACCTTAACAATAGGACTTCCTGAAAATCCAACTAAAGCTGATATTTTAAATGTACAATTAGCTAGTAACTTAGTTAATAGTATGTCAAATGCATTAGCTCTTATAGCTGGAGAAGGTAATAGTATTGCTTCTATCAATCTTGATTCTCCTGTTATTGAAACAGAACCTGTTCAAACTGCATTATTAGCAGTAGTTAGTGATGCTGCCTTTATGGTTAAAGTTGCAAAAGCTCAAGGTTCAACATCTGATTTAATCAATAGTATTGATATTAATAACTTAATTTCAATGTTCTCATCTAGAGATGCTAAATTAATATCATCTAGAGTAGCTGTTGAACAAACTTCTGCTGAAACATATTATTTACCAGAGGCTAGCCTTGAGTACTTAAATGGATTTAGAGGAACTCTTGATTTAATCTTAAGAGATATTTTAGGTGTTGATCCTGATACTAATACAATGGATAAAGCAAAATTTGAAGCAGCAATAAAAACTTATAAAGCTCAGAAAGTTGCATTTGGTAACTTTATTTCTGCAGCAAGAACCGGTAAATATACTTATGCAAAAGTAAGAGCTGATGATAGAGCAGTATTCTGTGGTGTAACAGGCTTAATTAACTACACAATTGCAGTTGTATTAACAAACATTGAAGATGTAATGGATGTAGTTGTAGATGATATTGGTGATGAAGTTAATTATGGAACAATAGAGCAAATTGTTGATTTATTGTTATCTGAAAATACTGTATTAATTAATGCTGATGAGTTTACAACAACAACCCCAATTGTAAGCCCTGGAATTGTTGAAGATCTTGGTGATTTACCTGCTTATAATGATATTAACACAGCAATTGATCACTTAGGTGTTAGAGAAATTGCAAGAAAATATTTTAAGAATGCAATTTTACTTGTTAAATTAGGTACTGATAATCCAGATCAAAGTATTTTATTAGAAATGTTAGAGTCAATGCAAGCAGAAATTGCTCCAACAGTTTAGGAGGATAGTTAATTATGAATAAATTTAAAAAAGTAATATTAAGTATTATGATTTCTGGATTAATAATTGCTTCCCCAGTCTTTGCAACAGTAGATTCAGCTTTGTTAGATACAGCTACGCAAGTTGCAAGAACCTCTGCATTTATGCCAGTTAGTAGCCATAGAATGGCTATGGGTGGTGCAGGATTAGGATTGGGTGGCTTCTATGATAGTTACTTATATAATCCAGCAAATTTAAGTAAAGATGGATTTAAGATTGTATTACCATCACTGACTTTAACAGTGAATAATGTATATAATTTAATGATACCTGAAGATGGTAGTGATGATATTATTACTATATTAGAAGAAGGTGGTGATAATGTACCTGTAAAATTAGGAACTCTATTATTAAAATCTATCCCATTTGGATATGGGGAGATAATGAGTCTTAATACTAATGTAGGATTAAAGACAAGAGGTTTAGGGTTGGACTTAGCAGTTCAACAAAAACTTAGAAGTTATAATGGTGGTGGAGACTATACAACTGCATCAGCAATTAGTGAAACTAATATTGCTGCAACAGTAGCTTTAGGATTCAACATTCCACTTATAAAAGATATTTTATCAATTGATGTTGGAGCATCAGGTGCATTTAATTATAAGGCATATTCAATGGCTTTAGATGCAAATGAAGCAATTAACTTGATCAGCTTAATTAATAGCGGTAGTAGTGCAGAAACTGCTGTTATGGAAAGTATTCCATTTGCTAGTGGATACGCTATTCCTGTTACTGCTGGTGTAAACATCAATTTACCACTTGGGTTAACCATAAGTGGTGTTGGAAGAAACTTCAATGGTAATTACAACATGGTTGGATTTACTAATCTTAAGAGTTTAATCAACAATGATGAAACACTTGTTGCATTGATTGGTGAAAATACTTTAGATACAGCAAATACAACTGTCCCTACATCTGATGATAAGTTTGTTGTAGAAGTTCCTTGGACTGTTGATGTTGGTTTAGCATTTGCTCCATCAACTCCTTTAGATGGTTTAATTAAAGCTCAATTTGCTTTTGATTTCATTGATTGTTATGGAATAATTGAAGACCTAATTAATGAAACAAGAACTCCAATTCAACTACAAAGTGACGCATTAGCATCCTTAAATGCTGGTGTTCAATTAAGACTTCTTAGTTTAGTTGATGTAAGAGCTGGACTTAGCCAAGGATATAAGAGTGTTGGTGTAGGACTAGACTTATTAGTTCTTCATTTAGATGCTTCTTATTATTGGAGAGAATATGGTGATGTATTGGGACAAAGTCCTTCAGATGCATTAAGTTTAAAATTCTCGTTTTTAAGTAAATAACAAAGTATAAAAAATAAAATAAGATCGTTATAAAGTCATAAATTGGCTTGTAGCGATCTTTTTTTTTGTATAAATATAATTTATATATTTCTTTACAATATAAATAAATATTATTATGAATTTATTATATTTATTAGGTATATAACTATAAACTTTATAATAAAGTTTTTTTTACATTACTTATGTTTAGATAAAAACCTAGTATACTTATTAATTAATTAAAAATTTATACTTTTTTTGTTTTTATTTTATGAATGTGATGTAAAATTATAATGTTAGTTAAATATGTAGTTTATTTGTGTTATAAAATTTAAACACCATTGGGAGGGTAGTATGAAAAAAATAAAGATTTGTTTTTTTATAATTTTATTATTAGTAAGTTCGAATAGCATTTTTGCAACTGATTCAACTTTCTCATTTGAAGATGATGTTAAAACTCAAGTAGTTAGAACAACTTATTATATGCCAACTAGTAGCCATAGATTAGCTATGGGCGGTGCTGGTTTAGGCTTAGGCGGTTTTTATGATAGCTATTTATATAACCCTGCCAATATTAGTAAAGATGGATTTAAATTAGAAATACCTTCATTAACAATTACTCTAAATAATATTAATAGTTTAATTAATCCAGTTTCTGATGTTGATAATATTTTTGAAACAATTGAGAGATTGGATTATGATCCAAATGCAGAATTAGATTTAGCTAATTTGTTTATTAATTCAATCCCGGTTGGTGCTTCACAGGTTATCACCCTTGATACAAATGTAGGTTTTAAAACAAGAATGATTGGTTTAGATTTATCAGTTCAAGAGAAAGTACATAGTTATAAAAATGATGTAAACGATAATACGATTTCATTAATTAGTGAAACCAACATTGCAGCGACAATGGCTGTTGGTTTTAATTTAACTCTAATTAAAAATGTTTTATCTATTGATTTTGGAGCAAGTGGAGCATTTAAGTTTAGAGCATATTCTGCTTCAATGGATAATATAAATTCAGCTAATTTACTAGATGAAGATGCAATTGGGGATTATTTAATGGAAAGTATTCCATTTGCTAGTGGATATGCAACTCCTATTACACTTGGTGCAAATATCAATTTACCATCAGGGATTTCAATTAGTGGAGTATATAGAAACTTTAATGGCAATTACTATATGACTGGTTACCCTAATTTAAAAACCTTAATAAATAATGATGAAACCATAGTCGCATTTGTTGGCGAGAATTCTTTAGGTGATGATTCTAGTGCTTCAGATTTTGAAAGTTTTGTAACTAAGAGTCCTTGGAGTGTAGATTTGGGTCTATCATATGAACCAAAATTACTTAATGCAGGTTTAGTAAAAGCCCAATTCTCTTTAGATTGTATTGATTGTTATGATTTATTATTTAATCCAAGTTCAGAAAATGAAGCTGATAGTTTAATTAATCAAGAGTTTATTGATTCTCTATGTTTTGGTGCTCAATTTAGATTCTTGAATATGATAGATTTTAGAGCTGGAATTAATAATAATTATATGAGTATAGGAACTGGATTTGATTTCTTAATGCTACATATGGATGCTTCTTATTTATGGAATAATAATACAACTCCAATATCAAGCGATGCATTTAGTTTAAGATTTTCAATTTTAAGTAAATAACATTAGATAAAAATGAATACCCTTTAGTTACACTAGAGGGTATTTTTGTGTAAAAACTGATTAAATAATTTAGGTAAAAAAGTTACCATAATAACAAATCTTAAGTTTTATGAACATTTATGTTTGAAAAATATATACATTATTACAAAAACTTGCTAATGTGTTATCCGTGTAAAAAAAGAGGTGTAAAATGGATAATTTTGGTGCGTTGGGACTAATCCCACCAATTTTAACAATAACATTAGCATTTATAACTAAAGATGTTATTATCGCTTTATTCTTAGGTATTTTATCTGGGTCAATTATTGTAGCAGGTGGAAATGTCTTTGCTGCAATACTTAATCTAACAGATATGTTAGCTGGGAGTTTAAATGATGGCTGGAATATAAGGATATTTTTATTCTGTGCATTATTAGGTGGTTTGGTTGGTATGCTAAGCAGAACTGGAAGTGCAAGAGCTTTTGGAAATTGGGCTGCAAATAAATTGCATACTCAAAAATCTAGTTTATTTATGACTTGGGTTTGTGGAATTATTATTTTTATTGATGATTATTTCAATTCTTTAGCTGTAGGTACAGTTATGAGACCAATTACTGATAAAAACAAAATTCCAAGAGCAAAGTTAGCATATATTTTAGATTCAACTGCAGCTCCTGTTTGTATATTATTTCCAATTTCTTCTTGGGTAATTACTGTTATGAGTTTAATCAAAGGTTCTGAAGGTTTTTCTCAATTAAATATTAGTGAATTTTCATTTTTTATGAAAAGTGTTCCTTTCAATATGTACGCAATTCTAACTTTAATTATGGTATTAACAATTATTTTCACTTCAAGGGATTTTGGAGCTATGAAAAAAAGTGTTGAATATGCAAAAGCTACTGGTAAACTATTTAATGAAGAATATGGACCAGCTCCTGGTGAAATTAAATTAGATGGTGATGATAATAGTAAAAAAGCAAAACCAATTGATATGTTATTCCCAATTATTGTATTAATAGTAAGTGCTGTAATATTATTTCCTTTAACTACATGGTTATTAAGCATTGATGGAGTTGAAGTTTTAAATTTACATGATTCCATGTCCTTAATTACAATCGGAGAAGCTTTTAATAATACAGATGCTTCTATGGCATTATTCTACGCAGTAATTATTACAATTGTTTTAACATATATTTTCTACTTAGTTAGAGGTCTTTTTTCAATTAAGAGTGCAAGTGACTCCTTAATTGAAGGGATTAAGAGTATGGTCCCTGCTTTAATTATATTAACAATGGCTTGGACTATAGGTGGTATTATTAAATACTCTCCAGCAGAAGGAGGATTAGGCTTAGCTGCATATCTTTCTTATACTGTTGTAGGCGGAGGATTTCCTCTCTGGTTAGTTCCAATGATTGTATTTGCATTATCAGCATTAATATCTTTTGCAACAGGAACTTCTTGGGGGACTTTTGCAATTATGATTCCAATTGTCATGCCAATTTTAGTTGGGTTAGGACAAGCTAGGGGCTTAGATTCAACTCATTTATTAAATGCTTGTTTATTTGGTGTTGGCGCAGTATTAGGTGGCGCAGTATTTGGAGATCATGCATCTCCTATTAGTGATACAACAATTCTATCTTCTACTGGTGCTAGTTGTCCTCATCTAGAACATGTTAGAACTCAATTACCATATGCAATAACAGTTGCAACTTGTGTTTTTGTTGGTTATTTATTTGGTGGCCTTTTTAATATGAGTATTGTAGTTGCATGGATTTGTTCATTAATTTGCTTTATTTTAGCTATAATTTTCTTACCGAAGATTTTATCTAATAATAATTAATATTTAAATTGTATGAGCTTACATTAGAAATAATTGTAAGCTCATTCTATGTTGTTTATAATTTGTTTATATTGTAAGCTATAAGTAAAAATATTGAATAGGATAGGGTCATGAAAAAGTTTGTAAAAATTAAGCCTGAAATCGTTGAATATGATTGGGGGAATACAGAGTTTATTCCTAATTTAATTAATGTAAAAAGTGATGGAAACCCAAAGGCTGAGATGTGGATGGGAACCCATCCTGGAGCACCTTCTTTAATTTATGGAACAGATAAAACATTAGAATCATTTTTAAAAGAAAATATTAATTTTTTTAGTGCAGATCATATAAAAATGTATTATGATCAACTTCCTTTTCTTTTTAAAGTTTTAGCAATAGAAAAGCCATTATCAATACAATGTCATCCTAATTATAGAGAAGCTAAAATTGGTTATGAAAATGAAACTGAATTTAGAAAATATAATCCAAGATCTCTATGGAATTATAAAGATGATAATAGAAAGGCAGAAGTTATTTTAGCTTTATCTCCAATTACAGCAATGTGTGGGTTTTTGAGTGATGAAGAAATTATTACAAATTTAAAAACTTATATTCCTAATGGTTTTGATAAATTTATATCTTCAAGATTAATGGGTGTAGAAAATAAAGCAAAAGCAGTTTTTGAATATATCTATACAGTAGATGAAGCGATTTTACTTATTTTAATTTCTGAGTTACTAAAAAACGTCAAGGACAAAGAAAATAAGGTTGGAGAATTCTTTACCAAAGAAGGTATAATAAATAGAGTTAAAGACGAATATCCAAAAGATAGAGGTTTGTTTGCTCCATTATTATTAAATGTCGCTCATTTAAATAAAGGTGAATCAATATATTTAGAACCAAGACTATTACACGCTTATGTGTACGGTAATGGTATTGAACTTATGAGTGCATCGGATAATGTTCTTAGGGGTGGTTTAACTCATAAGAAAATGGATGTTGATGAACTCTTAAAAGTTATGGTTGTAAAAACTCAAAGACTTAAATTATGTAAAACCTATTATGATAATAATAATAAATGCGTAATTGAAACTCCTACAGATGAATTTACGTTAGCCTATTATTCTAAAGGCCAATATGATATTAAAACTCAAAATATTGAAATGCTTTTATTTATTGAAGATAGTGTTATGAGTATTGATAAAGAAGAAATTCAAGTAAAAAAAGGTGATGTATATGTAATAGCAGCCAATACTCATTTAAAACTTGATAATAAAGGTGATGTTTTTGTAGCAACTTGCTAAAAAAAAATAAATTATATTTAATCAAAACTAGTGCAAATTTTTGTACTAGTTTTTTTTGTTTCTGACTTAATTCTTTTATAGTTAATAAATAATAATTTCTAATTATTTAAATATATACCAAAAAATATATTATATATTTATGATAAACTAAATATATTTGTTTTTATGATAGAAAAACTAAATTTTTCTTCTTGTGAATAAAAAATAACTGTGATATATTTGCTGTATGGAAAATGATAATTTTATAGATTTGTTAAATAGAGAATTAGTTATTGCGATGGGGTGTACAGAGCCAGCCGCAAGTGCTTTAGCTGGGGCGAGAGCTTCTGAGTTATTGGATGGAAAAGTTGAACAGATTTTTGTTGAAACTAGTCGTGATATGGTTAAAAATGCAATGGGTGTTGGTATCCCAAACTGTGAAAACAAAGGAATCCAGGCTGCCGTAGCTTTAGGTGTTGCTGGTCGGAGTATAGAAAATGGGCTAGGAATATTATCTGATGTTTCTGTTGAGCAAAGAGAATTAGCAGCAACTTATAAAGTTGAACTTACTATGATAGAGGATGTCCCTCCACTATATATAAAAGTAATATTGAAAAATAAAGATCATAAAAGTGTTGCTATTGTAAGTGGTAATCATTCCTATTTTTCTTTTTTGCAAAAGGATGATGAAATCTTAGTTGATGAACCTTTAAATAATTTTTCAACAAATTCAAATGCATCAGATTTTATATCTAATGTATCCTTAGAAGATATTGTTGAGTTTTCACAAAATTTACCAAAAGAAACTTCTGATTTATTAATTAGTGCTGCTAATACAAATTTAGCAATTGCAAGACAAGCTCTTACTCAAGAATATGGATTAGCTGTTGGAAAGAATACTTATGAAACTGTAGTTGATCCACCACAAACTTTAGATCAAGCCTTAAGTCTTGGTGCAACGTTGGCAGCAAGTGCATCTGATGCAAGAATGGCTGGCTGCCCTTTACCTGTAGTAATTAATAGTGGTAGTGGTAATCAAGGAATTACAATAACACTTCCAATATATGCCTTAGCACAATATTTAGAAAAAGATGATGATGAATTAGCTAGAGCTCTTTGTATAGGTGAATTAGTAGGTTTATGCCTAACAGCCAAGAAAGATAGATTATCAGCCCTTTGTGGAGCTTTTACAGCCGCAATTGGTACAGCTTGTGGTATGATTTATTTACTTGGTGGTCAAATTGATGAAATGAATAAAGCCATTAATGTTATGATAGCAAATCTTACTGGAATAATTTGTGATGGAGCTAAAATGACTTGTGCTTTAAAGATCTATTCTTGTGTTCAAAGTGCAGATTTAGCAATTAAACTTGCAATGAAAGGCTCGGCTCCAGGACAAGAAAGTGGAATTGTTGGAATGGATTGCGTACAAAGTTTTAATTATCTATCTAGGATAAGTCATGAAGGAATGGCACAAACTGATAAAACTATATTAGCAATCATGATGGAAAAGCAAAAAGAAAGAGAAGCAAAGTGTTAATATTGTAATCTTTTTAATTAATAAAGTATTTCATATTATTTTAGCCAGAATATTTCTATTCTGGCTAATTTATTTATTGTTCAATAGTTAGTGCAAATCCTACAAATTTAGCTCTTCTAAATTGATAGTTATTCAATAATGATTGTCCATCATACATTTGAGCACCAAATTTAAATCTTTGAGCATCTTTGCCTGGAGCAAATATTATACCTGCTTCAAGACAATAGTTTGGAGCATATGCTGTTTGTTGCCATCTACTAATTTGTCCTGCAACAAATAGAGATCCAAGCTTATTATGGTCTTCAAGAGGAATAACTAATTCGGCACCATATTGATACCAAAAATATGAGTGATCGAATGGTTCATTCATTCTCTTTCCTAAAAAATCATTACCCGGGGCATAGAAATTGAAATCTCCATAAATTCTTAATGATTTAGATAATTTTGGTAGAATTGAATCTATAAAATATAGAGGATATATAGACCCTGAAATCATATAATCATCACGTACAAAGTTACTTTCATTTGTGAGAATATTATCATCAAAATCTATATATTGAGATCCATCAGCTTTTGTATCTAATTGGTCTCCTTGGTGAGCACAAATATGGTGTCTAGTAAATCTAAATGCGGACCATTGATTTGCTTTAAGAGCAAGAGCAAAATAGTAAATGCCATCAGTTCCAAGTAAATCAGTTCCATGAGTATTCATAAAGGTTGTTAATGCCATACCCCAATCCATTTCAATCCCTAGTTCAGGATGATCAATTGGAGAAATTCTAAAGAAATTATATCTTGTGCCAATAGTAATATCGAAGTGATCTTCAGTTCCGTCTGCTTGAGGATGAATTTCATCAATTTCATAATGTCTGTAGGTAATTTGTGAATTTACTGCTAAAGGATCTGCTAAATATCCAGGATAAAGATAATCATCTGGAAGAGTAGTGAAACTTAGATTTAATAAATCTAAGTTGTGAGGTTCACTTGATCTAGCACTTAGAGGTAAAATTAGCATTGTTGTAATTATTAAAATTAATATTGATTTCTTCATTTAATTATCCTCCTTTAAACTTAATGAGTAAACATCATTTTGAGGGCCACTACTTGAGTACCCACCTAAAATAAAGATTTTATCATCAAAAGTGAGTGTAGAATATCCAAATCTAGGATCCATAGGAGCCCCTTCAGAGTCATAATTCCATTTGTAATTATTATCTGCATTTGTAGAGTTTAAATCATAATAAAAAGTTGAATAGTTTTTATATTCATGGGAGAAACTTAAGCTTGAATTACTTTTTCCAGCAAATAACCAAATTTTATTATCATAAAAAGAAAGTGAATGTTTTTCTCTAGTTTTTGATTCTCTAACTCTTACTCTATCACTATCAATAGCACCATTACTTTTTAACTGTAAAGTATCTAAAGCACTCCATTCAATTTCGTCTGTAGTATTTGTTATTGATTTTGTATCGAAGCTCCATAAAGCTCCCCAGTTATATACATCAGGATCAAAATTACCTCTTCTAGATTGAAGAGCTTCATAGTAAGTTCCACCTTGAATATAGATTATGCCATCACCATCTACACAGTAACCAAAAGCGGCTCTTTTGCCTGGCATAGTTGAATTTATTTTTGTCCATTTGTTATTAGCTATATTATATTGCCAAATGTCATTAAAATAGGTTGGTCCATTTTTATATCCAACTTCATTTCTTATTTGGCAAAATCCTCCAAAGACATAAATGTTGCCATCATAATAAACCATACCATATTCACTTCTTGCATGAGGTTTGATTCCATCAACAGGTTTAACTGTATCCCAAGAAATTCCATCTTCTGAATACCATAAATCATTGTTGTATCCTCTATCTCCTGTTTTTTCATCAACAGTGAATCCACCAAAAATATAAATATATTTATCTGTTGCTGCAGCGCTAATTCCTCTTCTACCTTTCCAAGGAGCACTATCACTAACAAGATCCCAAGTTGTTCCATCAAGGCTTTTGTAAATATCTTCTTTATAACAGTCTTCATCACCTCTTTGAGATCTGTTATATCCTCCTAATACCCATATTTGATCTTTAAAAACAACGCTAGCAAAATCTTCTCTATTAGACCAAGGAGCATCAGAAGTTAATTCTTTAGTTTCTAAACTTCCATCATATTCTGCATATGTGAATTCATCAAATGGTATTATAAACTGACCATCACAACTAATAAGAAATAGTGTGATGACTAGAAAAAGTATGATTCTATTTTTCATTTTTTTTCAGTCCCCATAAAATTGCATATTGAAAAAAATATATCATAAAAAATTTGTTATTACAAATTTAATGTAATTTTTTTCTTATAAATTAATAGTTTTTTAATTTAGATTTCCATTTAATTTTTTATTATATAATGAATTAATTTCAATTGTTATACCCTTTGTAAAAAAAAGGTAGTTTTTATTGTAAAAAGGTAATTATTTTACTTATTTATAAAAAAATGTATAATAAAAATTAGGAAAAGAAATATATGAGTAAAAAATAAATTTCTTTTTCCCTATTGACAATTAATGATAATTTTAATAGCTTATCAAATGTCTTTTGGGGGTGTAGCGAAGATGGTTATCGCGTCGGCCTGTCACGCCGAAGATCGCGGGTTCGATCCCCGTCGCTCTCGAGTCAAAGCTCTTTACTTTATGTAGAGAGCTTTTTTTATATTTCTTGAGATAGAATCTATAAAATATTATTAATCTAGGCTAGAATGCAAATTATGGAACAATATATAGAAAATAAATTTGATTTAATTAAACATTACTTAACTATAGATAGAGAAATTTTTGATAAAGAAATTAAAACAAAAGCTTTTGATGTATTAAAACAAGATTGTGATTCAAAAGTTTATGCTGAAGGTCTATTAGCTTTAACTAATGTCTGTGTAAATAATTGCCATTATTGTGGTTTAAATAGAGAAAATGGAGAGATAAAGAGATTTACTCTTTCTGATGATAATGTAAAATCTTCAATAAAAATGGTTAAAGACTTTGGTTTAAAAAGTATTTTATTGATTGGTGGAGAAAACCCTAAAATATCAATTGATGATTATTTAAGATACATTGAAGAGGCTAAAAAACAAGATATAAAAGTTAACTTAGCTATGGGTGTTTTTACTAATAATGAATATAAACAACTAAAAGACGCTGGCCTTGATTTTTATACTCTTAAATTTGAAGTATCAAATCCTGATGTTTTTAATCAATGTAATCCAGATATTGTTTTTGAAGAAAGACTTAGAGCAATATATGGTGTAAAAGAAGCTGGTTTGAAATTAGGAACTGGTAGCATTGTTGGATTAAAAAATCAAAGTTTAGATGACATAGTTAGAGATATTATTTTAACAAAAGAATTAGAAGCTGATTGGGTGCCAATAGTTCCATATGTGCCAGCAAAAAATTCTATAATGGGTAAGGATACTCCTTTTGGTAATGTTGATTTGCTACTTAGAAGTATTTCTCTTTTGAGATTATTATTACCTAAGGCACAAATAACAGCAGGTCAGCCAACACAAGATTCAAAATTAGGGTTTTCTGATCCAGTTGGAAATATACATGCTATGGAACATGGAGCAAATAAATTATTTGTAGAAGTAACTCCTTTTGCACTCAGAAATGATTTTGAAATTATTGAAGGAAGAAAGTTATTACAATTAGAAAAAATAGATAATATGATAGATGGATTAGGCTTAAAAAGAGAATAAGGAATTGAGTTTATGAAAGTTTTAGTAGGAATGAGTGGTGGTATTGATTCAGCTGTAGCAGCTTATTTGCTTAAAGAAGCTGGGCATGATGTAAAAGCAATTACAATGTTACTTGGAAAAGGAAATGAGCAATTACAAGGAAGTTCAAAAACCAATTATTGCTTTGCTCCCAATAAAGATGAAGAATTAAAAAAAGTAAAAGAAATTTGTGAGAAATTAGAAATCGAAAGTATTCTATTAGACTTATCAAAAAATTTTACTGATACAGTATTACAAAATTTCAAAGATGAATATTTAAATGGTAGAACTCCTAATCCTTGTGTATGGTGTAATTCAAAAATTAAATTTAAAGCGATGTTAGATGAAGCAAGAAATCAGGGTATCGTTTTTGATAAATTTGCTACAGGGCATTATGCTAGAATTATAGAAAAAGATGGTCGTTTTTGTTTATATCGTGGAAAAGATTTAAAAAAAGACCAAAGTTATTTCTTATATAGATTAACCCAAGAACAATTATCACAAGTTTTATTCCCTCTTGGCGAATTAATAAAAGATGAAGTAAGAAAAATTGATACTAAATTGGGTTTTCATGAAGAAGAACAAACAGAGAGCCAAGATTTTTATGATGGGGATTATACAGAATTATTAAATGTTGAGAACAAAGAAGGAAACATTGTAGATAAATCAGGAAAGATTTTAGGTAAGCATAAAGGTTTGTTCCATTATACAATTGGACAAAGAAAAGGCTTAGGAATCGCAGCTCCTAGACCCTTATATGTTTTAGAATTAAATACTAAAACTAATGAGGTTGTAGTTGGATACCAAGAGTCTACATATAATAAAATAGTTGAAGCTACAAATATTGTTTGGGGTTCAAAACCGTCAATTAATAATGAACATTTGGAAGCTAAAATTAGAAGTACAGGTTATCCTAGTAAAGCTTTGGTAAGCTCATATGTTGATAAAGAGGGAAATCAAATATTAAAAGCTGAATTTGATGAAGAGATTCAAGCGGCAACTCTTGGCCAATCTTTAGTAATTTATGATGGTGATGAAGTAGTTGCTGGAGGCATTATTTCTAGAACAATTTAAAATAGCAAAAATGTGTTAATTTTTATTAAATATTAAAATATTTTTACACTATATTACTTAAAATTAGGAATATATGTTATTTTTCATTGTCACTTTTTATAGATTATGTTTAAATAAGTTGATAATTAAAATAGGAGCATTTAAATGAGAGTTATAATTGAAAAAGATTATAATGATTTATCACTGTGGGCAGCTAGATATATCGCAAAACAAATAAAGGAATTTAATCCAACAAAAGATAATCCTTTCGTATTAGGATTGCCAACTGGTTCAACACCATTAGCAACTTATAAAGAATTAATTAGATTATATAATGAAGGTTATGTATCTTTTGAGAATGTTGTAACATTCAATATGGATGAATATGTTTCATTAGATGAAAATCATCCTCAAAGTTATCATTATTTTATGTGGAATAATTTCTTCTCTCATGTAAATGTGAAAAAAGAAAATGTTAATATTTTAAATGGTATGGCTTCTGATTTAGCAAAAGAATGCCAAGACTATGAAGAAAAAATAAAAAGCTATGGTGGTATTGATTTATTCTTAGGTGGAATTGGAATTGATGGACATATAGCTTTTAATGAACCTTTTTCATCTTTAACATCAAAAACTAGAGTAAAATCTCTAACTTATGATACAATAGTAGCAAATAGTAGATTTTTCGATAATGATATCTCAAAAGTTCCAACTACAGCTTTGACAGTGGGTGTAGAAACGATTACAAGTGCAAAAACTGTAATTGTACTAGTAAATGGACATAACAAAGCTCAGGCTTTAAGTTTAAGCGTTGAAGGTCCAGTATCACAAGCTTGTACAGCTAGTGCTTTACAATTGCATAAAAATGCAATATTTGTAGTTGAAGAAGCAGCTTGTGGTGAATTTAAAGTAAATACTTACAGATATTTCAAAGATATCGAAAAAGATAATTTAGATCCTAATACTCTGTTTTAATAGGAAAAAATAAATACTTTCTTTTGCCTTTTTTTATTTTTATAGAAAGAGGCAAAATTTTTGTACTTGAATTAAATTTTTTTTATTGGTATTAATAATAAAAACATTTATTAAAGGAAAATAGTATGAATATTGTCTGTCTTGATTTAGAAGGTGTATTAGTTCCAGAAATCTGGATTGCATTTAGTAAAGAAACTGGAATTGAAAAGTTAAAATTAACTACAAGAGATGAACCAGATTATGATAAATTGATGAAGTATAGATTAGATATTTTAAAAGAACATAATCTTAAATTACAAGATATACAAAATACTATATCGAAAATAAAAGTACTTGATGGTGCAAAAGAATTTTTAGATGAACTTAGAAGCTTGACTCAAGTAGTGATTCTAAGTGATACTTTTAGTGAGTTTGCATCTCCATTGATGAAACAATTAGGTTATCCAACTTTATTATGTAATGATTTAGTTGTTGATAATGAAGGTATGATTGTTGATTATAGATTAAGAGCTAAAGATGGTAAGAGAAAAGCAATTGAAGCTTTTAAAAATCTTAACTTTAAGACTTTTGCTGCTGGAGATTCTTATAATGATTTAACAATGATACATAAAGCAGATGGTGGTTGTTTATTTAGAGCTCCAGAATCAATTTTGGAACAAGAAAAAGACTTAAGATTAACAACTACTTATGATGATTTCTTAGATGAAATAAAGAAATTTATTAGTAAAAATTAATTTGTATGAAAAAAATTGAAAAAAAGATATTAGTTTCTCTCTTCTTTTTAATCATTTCTATCGTAATCGGGTTTACTTTATTAGCAATCGTTTATGATGGTAATGTTTATCTTGAAGCGCTTGTTGCTGTTATCGTTATTTTCATGCTTATAGTTTTATCTGTTTTGTTTAAAAATTTCTTTGAGAATTTTAGAGATAAATAAATTAGTCTCCTAATGGTGATTTCCTTGTGATTTTAATGGCTTTTTACAGAATCCTTAATTTTTGTATAGTAAAAGCATGATTTATTATTACACTAATTGTGTTTTTTTACACAAATCATATTGACTAGAATCGCGTTTTTAATCATTTTAGCTATAAATAAGTTATACGTTGTGACAGAACGAAGTAGGAGTATGTTATGACACGCGAATTCATAGACGAAATGAAGGAAGCGCTAAAAGCTGAGAAATCTGCGCTTTTAGAGAAATTAGTTAAACAAGATTCTGACTTTAAGGATTTGGTTAATTCTAAAACAATCAATGATAGCATTGATTCTGTAACCGAGGAGCTTGCTTTTAGAAAAATTCAACTGACAGCAACTCGTGACTTTAATAAGTTACAAGCAATTAATAATGCACTATCTCGAATTCACAATAAACAATATGGTTATTGCATTTTATGTGGGAAAGAAATTCCTGAAAATCGTTTAAGAGCAATTCCGTATGCAGTAGTTTGTGTAGACTGCAAAAACGCTGAAGAAAAAAAGACATATAGAAGAAAATAAAAGAATAATAAAGGTTCACTTTGATGTGAACCTTTATTTGTTTTTTAGAAATATGGATTATTTTTTTCTTGTTTTATTGATGTTCTAGGACCATGTCCAGGAAGAACTATAACTTCATCATCTAATTCCATTAGCTTTTCTAAGCTTTTTTGAATTGCTTGGTAATCACCACCAAAGAGATCGCATCTACCTATGCTATTTGCAAATAAAGTGTCTCCTGAAAATAAAATATTGTTTTCAGCGCTGTAATAGCAAACTCCACCAGGAGTGTGACCTGGGGTTGCGATAACTTTCAATTTACAATCATCAAGGAATTCATCACCATTTAAAACGTAATCAGCTTTTGGTAAAGAATTAATTTCATTTTTAAATCTTTGCAGGAAAGTTAAATCAAAACAATGCTTATTAATAAAATCTTTACCTTCTTTTCCTAGATAATTTAAATCTTTTTCACCTATGAAAATTTCTAATGATGGATAAGTTTCAATTAGTTTTGGTAAGCCCATAATATGATCCCAGTGGCCATGAGTTAAAAGTATAGACACAGGAGTAACATTTCGTTTCTCAATAATATTAATTATTTGATCAGCGTCTGCACCTGGATCTATTATCCAAGCACTTTCAGTTTCTTCATTTCCATAAATGTAACAATTTGTTTGGTAGGGCCCTACGATTAAGCTATCAATAAACATAAAAATATCCTATAAATTATTTCTTTTTGGAATAAGTAACTGTTGCAGTGCGGCCTTTAATATCTAAGCCGTTTAAAGTTTCAATTGCTTTTTCACAGTTTTCTTCATTCATTGTGATAAAAGAGTACTTATCATGTACCTTAATGCTATAAATATCACTTCTAGTAATATTTAATTTTTCTTGTAGTAAAAGAGAAAGTTCTTTTGTGTATAACTTTTTCATTTTACCAACGTTTAAATAAAGAGTCTTTGAACCTTCAGGTAGTACTTTAGCTGGTTTAGCTTTTTTAGGACCTGGGGTTGCAGGTGTAATAGGGGCAGTAGAATTATCTAAATTACCTTTTCTTGCTGGCTTTTTATTTCTTAGGCTTCTTTGATTTTGAGGTGACCCCTTTCTATCAGTTTTACTAAGTTCCCTTAATAAGTAAGCCATAAAATATCCACGTAGTCTCCATGGAACATTTTTTTTAATGAGTTTTCTTAGGGATTCTAATTCTTCAGGATTTGGATCTGTTTCAGTTTTTCCTGCAAGTAATTTAATTTTCCCAATAAGTACTTCCTGTTCGTTAGGGGTGCTCTTGTTTCTATTATCCATGAGCATTTCTCCTTAAAGCTGTTTGCTACACTCATTGAGTTTTAGTGTAGAGCCTTTTTGTTAATTATAATATATAATATAACTAAAAAATTAAACTAAGGCTAGGAAAAGGCACCTACCTTAGTGCCAAGGATACCTCTCGGTCACACTCGGGCAATCGGTAAACTTAAAAAGTCCTGCAATACCGATTTCTTTTGAGCATATAAAAGAATTAATAGCTTTGTCAAGGAAACATTTATTTGGTATATTATTGTTATGGCATATAGTTGTATAGAACAGATAGAATTAAAAGAAAAAGAAATAATTAAAGTAAAAAAAATCCTAGCTAAAAAATATGAGAGCTTAGGGAAGAATGTTGCGTTCTTTGTAAAAGATAAGTCTTTCAATTATTGCCAAAACGAATTATCAAATTATGAGATTTCAAAAAGTAAATATGAACAATTATTAAATAAAAAACAACAATTAAAATCAAAAGTAGCATTAATTGCTGATTGCGAGAGTGATATTTTTTCTTTAAATGAAGTTCTACTAGAAAAAAAAGAAGAAGAAAAGAAAGAATTATCAAAATTTGGTGCTGTAGTTTATGAAGCATATTGTAATGGAAAGTTTAATAAAGAGATTAGTGCTAATCTAGAAGATATATTTGATAATGTAAATTTAAAGATGCAAAAATATTCTAAATTCAGAGATAAGTCTAATCTTATTTTATTTATTGCTCATTACGAGAGATCAATTAAAAAACTTCAAACATCTCTTCCAAAATTATTTATAAAGGCAGCTTTATATATTTATGAAAATAATCTAGAAGAAAATTTAGATTTGAAAAATAAAGAAAAATACTTTGAGAGTTTAAAAGAAATTATTATAAATGTTAAAAATTTAGAAAGTAGAATAAAAGAATGTGAAGATAAAATTGCTGAAATAAGGAAAGAGGACTCAGAACCACCTAGTAGAAAAATTGAAGAAATGAAAGCTGAATTTGAAAGTGCAAAAGATGATTCAATCAATTCTGCAAGACTTTTAGGTATAGAATTGTACCAAAAATTACCTGATGAAATAACTTCTGATGAAATTGGAAAAAAATCAATTTCTTTAATAGATGATATAACTTTAGAGCTTGCTAAAATTGATAGTTTAGAACAAGATATACAAAAACTAAATAATGAAATTTTTATTTCAGAATTATCAGCTCAAATTGCACATGAGAGAACAAAAATTGATCAGTTAGAACAAGAAATAAAAAATTGTAATACTCAAATTGCGAAGATTGAAGCTATAATAAATAAAAAAAGAGATACAATAATAGAGTTGAAGAAATTTGGTACTTATGAAGAATCAACTTTAAATTTAAAACCTTTGGATGATAAAAATGGAAACACCTAAAGAAACTACTAATAAAAAAAATACAACGAATAAGGTGGATCAATCCACTAAAGATGCTTCCATAAAAAAGAAAGCTAAGAGTGAAATTCAAAAAAAAGCTCAAACAAAAAAAACTAATGAATCATCAAAAACAAAACAAGATAATAAGAGCAGAGTTTCTTCTTACATTGAAGTCCCATCACGAAAAGATGTAAAAGGAATTCCTCGGGCAAAATTGGAAGTCTTTAATAAAAAAGATAGTTTTAGTGTCCCTAGTAAAGACAATAATAAAAGGGTTGGTAATCATGAATATTGGCAACAAGGGGAGCTGGATTTAACTAATGAATCTGAAGAAAAAGATAGTAAAAAAGTAGAACCTGAAAATAAAACTAAAGCTCAAGATTTAAAAAGTGGTGAAAAGAAAAGTATAAAGACTTCCTCAAAGGCTACATCAAAGACTACACCAAAAACTACACCAAAAACTACACCAAAAACTACACCAAAAACTACATCAAAAAAAACACAAAAAACAGCTCCAAAAGCAGTAAAAAAATCTAAAACTAAAAGTACATCGAATAAAACTAAGAAATCGATACAAAGAAAAAAAAGTAATAAAAACAATAGTTTAAATATTAATAAAGATTTAGTTATTATTTTAAGCATAATAATTTTAGCAATTTTAAGTTATTTTTTAATTGTGAAAGAAGATGTTTTTTCAATATTTGACAAAGAAGTACAAAATATAAATACAGAAACAGATACAATAGTTGTTCCTAAACAAATAGATGAGGATTTTGATTCAGATTTTGTTTATGTAGGAGATTCTTTAAAAGATTTAGATACACTAAATTTAAAAGTAAAAGAAGCAGAGAATGATACTCCTGATCAAGTTGATTCAATTATCAATATTGAAGATGAAAAATTAAGTGGTGATTATATTAAACTGCAAATAGATAAGGGGCTAAGTGCAACAGCTATAGCTACAGTCTTAGAAGAAAATGGTGTATGTAGTAAAGAAGATTTCTTAAAGTATGTAGTAGAAAATAAGTTAGAAACTAAGTTAAGAAGTGGCTTATATATTATCAAGAAAAATAGTAGTATTAGTGAAATTGTAACTTCTATAGTTGATTCAGATTCAACAATAGTAAAAATTTATCCAGCTAGTACAATTGATCAAGTTGATAAATTATTAACAAGTAGAAAATTAATTAGTAAAGGTGATTTTGTAAAAGCTTGTACACAATTAGCTCAAGAAAAAGGGTTGAATTTTGTAGAGGGGTGGTTTAGTCCAGCTACATATAAAATTACAAATGACTTTGATGTAAATATGTTTGCAAATATTATGTTGGAAAATACTTTTAAAATTTTGTCTCCATATATTAAAGATATTGCTAAAAGCGGTTATAGTATTGATGAGATAATTATTATAGCTTCATTAATACAAGGAGAGACTCAAGATGTAGACCAGATGCCAATAATATCGAGTGTTATACATAATCGTCTAGAAGAGGATATGCCTTTAGGAATTGATGCAACAACCCGATATGAAATAGGAAATTGGAGTGATGAATTAACTCAAGAAATCCTAGATAAGATTACTCCATATAATACGAGAAGAAAGAAAGGCCTTCCTCCAGGAGGAATTTGTTTAAGCAGTAAAGATGCATTAATTAGTGCAATATATCCGAAGGATACTGATTTTCTATATTATATACATGATAAAAATGGAAATTTGATTACTGCTTATACATATAAAGAACATTTAGAAAATATTGAAAAGAGAGATAATAAATAACATGAATTATAAATACAGAACATATAATTTACATACTCATTCAGTTTATTGTGGACATGGAGTAGGTGAATTAAGTGATTATGTAAGAGAGGCTAAAGCTAATAATATAAAATTATTAGGGTTTAGTGAGCATTGTCCCGTCAAAGAAAATAGATGGGCTAACAGTCGAATGAGTTATGATACTATCAACACATATTTAGATGATGTTGAAAATTTAAAGAAACAAGAATTAATAAATGAAAATCTCTTAGAAGAAAAGAATAAGCAAGTTGAAATTGACAACTTGTTTTTATTAAATAAAGAAGAAAAACAAAAAAATAATAAGTCTATAAAAATATTAACTGCTTTTGAGTGTGATTACTTTAAAGAATATCATCAATATATAGATGAACTTAGAGAAAGATGTGATTACTTATTATTTGGTGTTCACTACTTAAATCTACCTGGTGAAAAAGATGTTCAAGTTCACTACTATCAATTAAATGATAAAGCTTTGAATGTATATACTAATCAATATATTAAATCTTTGGAAACTGGATTCTTCTCTTTTGCAGCTCATCCTGATTTATTCCTTTCTCAATATTTTAAATGGGATAATCAAGCAAAAGCCATCAGTAAAGAAATAATTGAAGCAGCAATATATTATGATGTCCCCCTAGAAGTGAATGGTGGTGGAATATTAAAAGATAAAATTAAAGGTTTTAATGGTGAAATGAGATATCTATATCCAGTTAAAGAATTCTGGGAATTAGCAAAAAGCTATGATAAATTAAAAATAGTTTCAAATGCTGATGCACATGCTCCAGAAAATATTATTAAATCTATTAATAAATGTGACCAATTTGCTAAAGATTTAAATATGGAATATAGAAGTGCAAATATAGATAATATAAACAAAACAAAGAAAGTAGAATTTGTTTAATCAAATTAGAAGTTAGGATTTGAATAGAATTCCATAATTTCATTTGTTTTAGGATGTTTGAATTTGATATAGGATGCGTGTAATGCCATCCTATTTTCATTTTCTTTTCTTATTCCATATAATCTATCTCCAACAATTGGGAATAATTTTTCTTTTGAATGAATTCTTAATTGATGAGTTCTTCCTGTTTTTGGAGTAAATTGAATTCTAGAAAAAATTTCATTTGTATTTTTATTTTTTTCTACATTAAGTCTTTTATAATAAGTAATAGCTTTTTTTCCATTTTCAAAATCAACAATTTGATAAGGTCTATTATCTACATCTAATCTTATTGGTAATTCAATAATTCCTTCTTTTTTTTCAACAATGCCTCTAACCAAAGCAATATATTGTTTTTCAACTTCTCGATTTTGAAATTGAATAGATAAGTTTCTATGTGATTCTTTATTGAATGCAAGTACTAATAAACCTGATGTATCCATATCAAGTCTATGTGTACTACTTTGTTCTATAGCTGTTGGAAATAGGTGCTTAACTTTTGTTGTAATGCAATCTTTTAATTCCTCGCTTTTACCAGGAATTGTTGTAATACCAGCTTGTTTATTAATAACACAGATATCTTTATCAACATATATTATATCAAGCTTTAATATATGAGGTAAAATTATAGAACATTTTTCTTCACATGGTGGATAATAATTTAAGTGTGATTTTTTTTGAGTATCTTTTCCAAAATATCTTTCAATTAGGCTTATAGGTAAAAGTGAATTTTTAAAAGCATAACTTAATAGTTTTGGAGCACAGCAATCTCCTGTTCCTGTTGGCACATATTGCTCTTTTTTTATATCTTTTAAATAAATTATTTCATTATTACAATTATAAAAACTATAAAGGTTTTGAATCTCTTCAAGAGCAATATTGCTTAAGTTTTTTCTTTCAGTTATAAGACTTTTATCTTCATTGTTTTCAATTTTTTTTGTTAATTCTTTAATTTTATTATCATATTTTTCAACTATTTTATTAAATTCATTTATATCAAAAACTGGTGGGACAAAGCCCTCAATTATATAAGAAGAATTAATTGCTGATGAAAAAGCTTTAAGAATTACTTCTTCATTATTTTTATTTAAGCATACTAAAACGCCGAACATAGCTCCTTTTTCATTTAAAAGACTATCACAGCTAATATTTGGAGCAACTTGGTTCGTTTTAATAAAAGTTTCAAACATTTGATCTAAATATTTTTTAGCTAATGTTGGATCATAAATTCTTCTTTCAATCATGAATTTTACTTTACTGAAAAAATAGATTTTATTCAAATCTTTTATTTAGCTATACATATTTTTAGTAAAATAGTTCTATTTTGCATTAGTTAATATCACTTTGCATTTCATAATAACTGCAAATTTCAAGCATTTGATCAAAAAATAAGATATAAGCGCAAAAAAGTTGTTAACAACAAAATTTATTAAAGAGGTACTGGATGGCTAAAACAAAAAAAGTAAGCAATGAAGTTGAGCAAGAAAAAATGAAAAAATTAACTAAGCATCAAGTTATATGTTTAGTTATAGTTTTTATCTCTTGTCTGCTTATAGTTTATGTGGCATTTCTTGGAATGAGTAGTAGACCAGTAGAAGAAATAACTAAAGAGGAAGCCTTAAATGTTGCAAGTGATATCTATGGAACTTCCTGGATTCTCGATGATAAGGGGGAATATTCTCCTCTTGCTATAAGAAATAGAAGTTATAAAAAATTAATGTTTTTAAGTGATATAGATCAAGATGAATTTATGATTCCGTTTTATTTATATCTTGATGAAAATGAAAATATTATTGGTAGAGAATTAGCTTTTGTTTTTTATGAAAAAGAGACAAGTCTTTTAAAAGCAGAATTACCTGATGGTGAAATCTATAATTTTGTTTATTCAAAATCTAGGGATGGAAAGATAGAAAGTCTTGTATTTATTAAAGAGGGAAATAAGAGAACTTATTATATAAATGAATCTTTAGTTAAAAATTTAAATCAATAAAGGAGTTGTTTTATGAGAGATAATAATTCTTATAACAAAAAAAATTATTTAAAAAACGTTGTAATAAGTGTTTTATTATTAACATTTTTAATTGCTACTAGTTCATTTCTATTAGAGAGTTGTGATGGCTCATTTCTAGATGATGAAGATTTTAATCAAATGCTAGATGATTTAAATAAGGATCAAGAAGGGTATAGAGAATATTTTTCATATGATATATTGGATGGTCTTGTTAATGATAGTCTTTCTTGGACTATAGAGAATGAAGAGGTATATTATGTTCCAACTAGTATTAATATTTTAGAATTTACAGAAGATAGAATGTTTGGTTGGGCAAATTTAGGAGGGTTTTCAACTAGTGTAAAAAATGGATTTTATTACTTTGAAGTAGAAGATAATATAATTACTATTATGAGTGATGATGAGACTTTTATAGCTATTATAGATTTTGATAAATGTTGGAAAATTGATGATAAAACTTATTGTGAAATTTTAATTAATAATTTTCCTTATAAATGTTTTTTCTAAGAGTTGAATTTAAAAAATGACCCATATGTATAAAGACTTTGTTTTGTATATATGGGTTTTATTGTTTGTAATTAATTATTAAAATTTTTTCTTATATTCATATTTTCATTATCAATTGCAAATTGTAATTTTCTAAGTAGTCTTGCTATTTCATCAATCTCGCTACTTTGGAAATCATTTGAGATTCTTTTTGCAATGTTATTTAAAGCTTTGTTTATCTCTCCAGCTTTATTATCACCTTTTATGGTTAGTTTGATTCTAGTTTTTCTTTTATCTTTAATATCTTCAACAAATCTTACATAGTTTTCTTTTTCTAATAATAAGCAGATCTTTTTTATGTTTTGGTGACTAGTAGAAAGATATCTAGATAATTCTCTTATACTTGGTGGATTTGGTAATTGAAAAAGATATAATAATACTTCAGCTTGTCTTTTTGTTAAGCCATCTTTTGTTTCTTCATTATTATTAATTACTTGTTCCAATTCTTTTAATAATGAAGAAATCTGTTTGATTGTAAATAAAGAGTTTTCTAAAATTTCTATATCTTCGTTATTGCTCATAAAATATTATTCATCAAAATCAAAAGAATCAGGGAAAATAAAATCATTGTATTCAGTAGAATTCTTTGAGTTTTTAGCTTGAATACTTTCAAAATCATCCTTACTTAATTTTTTGCTTTTATTTTGTCTTTTTCTAGTTTGTTTTTCCAAAATTTTTTCATTGTTATATTGTTTTTGAATTCTTTTCCCACTTCCTAATAAAATAGCAATAGGTCTTAGACTTTCAATATTAACACAAAGAATTTGAATAACACTGGTTAATGGGACAGCTAAGAACATACCAGGAATGCCCCAAATAAATCCCCAAAGAGATAAAGATACTAATAGTACAAAAGGAGATAGTCCCAATTGAATACCTTGTAATCTAGGATCAATGATATTTCCTAAAACAGTCTGGATTGAAATGGTTAATACTGCTACATATATTATACTAACCCAATCTGGAGAGAATTGAATTAATGCCATAGTTATAGTGAGAAGGGTAACAATTAAAGATCCAATGCTTGGAATAAAGTTTAATACAAAAGCTAATAATCCCCATAATATTGCAAAGTCAAGTTTTGTAACAGTTGCTGTTAAGTAGAATAAAATACCTGTAATTAAGCTTATTGAAAATTTAATAAATAAGTATCTAGAAATTTGGTGTGTAGTTCTTTGAGTAATTGATACAATTATTTTACTTTTTTTACCATTAAAAGCTTCAATGATTTTTGGAGTAAATGTATGTCTTTCTAATAATAAGAAGAACAAGAAGATAAAAATCAAAAGTATGTTCTTTAATACAGTTGCAAAGTGAGAAGAAATATTTGTTAAGCTAGTAAGCGCTACATTAATCCAGTTAATATTCATCTTTGATAGAAATGTTTCACCATTTGAGAAATCTAAAAATCCTCCGATTTTTTCTGTAATTAATAAGTCTAATTCATTTACTCTATTTCCATAGGCAGGTATTCCAATTATAAGTCGCTGAATAACCATAAATACTAAAACACCAACAACTAATAAGAATGCTATGAAAATCAATATTGCTATAATATTACTTAACCAATAAGGGAAATGTAATTTATCAAGCCTTTCAAGCAAAGGAAATAGTATTAACATAACAAAGCAAGCAAATACTATAGGAAGTAAAACACTACTTGCAGCTTTTAAACAGAACATTATTATAAAAATAATTACGATAAAGCTTAAGCTCTTAAGATATTTATTGTTTTCGAATAAATTAGCATATTCTTTTAGTTTGGAATCTTCTTTCATAATAACAAATATAAACTAGGTCTTTAAAACCTTCAATATCTTAATTTATCAATTATACAAAGAAAAACATAACTTTTTGTTAATAAGCAAATAATTAACACCTTAAAACATAAATATAGTGAAGTATTATAAGGATATAATTAAGTAAAAGACTAAATTATTAAATAAAATTTTAAATATGCCTAATCAAATAATTTTATGATATCTATCTCATAAAAAGTGTAATACTATAGTAGTGAAGGTATGAAGTATGAATATAGAATTAGGCTTTTCTTAAATTATGTTAAGTAATTTATTTATTTAATTTAAAATCAAACAAAAAATAAAAAAATTTTTAAGGCTCGTTTTTTTTAATTTTCACAAAGTTTTTTTGGAAAATTAATCTAAAAAAGATTTTTAAAAGTTAGATATTTTTTGCCTCTTTTGGCGAAAAATAAAGATTTTATCCAATATCCAATATTTTTTATAAGGTAAAAAACTGTTAGTTTAGTACATTTTTTTAGCCATAAATTCTTATTTTTGTTTCTATCCTTCCAAATTTTTAATGTTGACAAACAAAACATATAATATAAAATATATTTTATCCAATATATTCTAAGGAGGTTAGCATGAAAAGAATATGGACATTAGCTATAGTATTAGCTTTATGTGTTTTGCCAATTATGGCAAATGGTCAAGAGGAAACAACAACTCAAGAAAAAGAGGGATCAAGTGAATTTGTAATTGCAAAAGATGCTCAATTACCAATTAGTGGTATCGGTAAAACCGTTAGTACTACTTTAAAAGCAAAAGGGGATTATACTCTAGCTTGTATTGTTAAGAACTCTACAAACCCTTATATGGTTAGTCAATTAGAGGGTTTTGCAAAAGCTGGTGAAGATATGGGTTTTAAAGCAATAACTATGGCACCATCTCAACAAGACAGTGTTGAAGAGCAAGTAAGAATTGTTGAAGACATGTTACAAAAAGGTGTTGATGGTATTGTAATTCACTGTGCTGATTCAAATGGTATTATGCCAGCAATTAGAAAAGCAAAAGCTGCAGGTGTAGAAGTAGTAACAATTGGTACTCCAGCTGCAGAACCAACTTTCTTAAGAACAGGTGTAAACTATGAAGAAACTGGTTATGTAATTGCTAAAGAAGTTGCTCAAAAAGTAAACGGTAAAGGTAAAGTAATAATTCTTGAAGGTCCTGCTGGAGCACAAAATGCTAGAGAAAGACTTAATGGTATTAAAAGAGGATTAAGTGAATATCCAAATATGGAAATTGTAGCATCTCAAACAGCTAATTTCAAAAGAACTGAAGGTATGAGCGTTACAGAAAATTTAATTCAAAAATATCAAGATGTTGATGCAATTATTGCTGCAAATGACGAATCAGCATTAGGGGCTATTCAAGCTCTAAAAGCTGCTGGTATTACTGATGTTGCTGTTGCAGGATTTGATGGTTCTGTTGATGCAGCTGATTCAATTGGTAAATCAGAAATGTTGGCATCTTATAATACTGACCCATATGGTTCAGGATATTTAGCAGCTGCATATTTAGTTGAATATTTGAATGATGGTACAACACCACCTACAAATTTCGTTCCTTTCCCATCAGAAAAAGATAAACCAGTAATTGATGCTGATACAATTGATTCTTATGTCAACACAACAGCTTGGTGGAAATAAATTATTTAAATAGTTATTGGCGATTAATTTCGCCAATAGCCTAAATTAGGGCATAATTTTGGAGGTTTTATTTGAATAATGACATTTTACTAAAAGGTGAGAAATTAACTAAAATCTTTCCTGGTGTAGTAGCAAATGATGAAATTGATTTTGATTTAAAAAAGGGTGAAGTCCATATCTTAGTTGGAGAAAATGGTGCTGGTAAATCAACTCTTTCAAAAATGATTTTAGGCGTATATACACCGAACAAAGGTAAACTCTTTCTAAATGGAGAAGAAGTAAGTTTTAAAAATCCCCAAGAAGCTTTATCAAAAGGTATAGTTGGAGTTTATCAAGAATTTACTTTAATACCACATTTAAATGTTTATGAAAATATATTTTTAAATAGAGAAAAAGTTAGTCGTCTTGGACTAGTTAATAAAAAGCAATTAATAAAAGATGCTAAAGAAATATTGGCTAGTTTAAATAGTGAAGATATAGATGTAAATGAAATTGTATGTAACTTAACAGTAGCAAAGAGACAAATTGTTGAAATTGCTAAAGCGCTTTCATATCAACCTAAAATAATTGTATTTGATGAACCAACCTCTGCTTTATCAGAGAATGAAGTAGAATCTCTTTTTGTTCAAATTAATAAATTGAAAAAAAGAGGTATTGGTATAATTTATATTTCCCATAGAATGGATGAATTTCCACTTATTGGGGATCGAATTACAGTTATGAGAGATGGTAGAAAAATCGATACTTTTAATATTGAAGATCATAGCCAAGAAGAAGTTGTAAATATGATGGTTGGTAGAGATATCTCTCAAGTATTTCCAAAAAATAAGTGCAAAAGAGGCTCTCAAAGATTAAGTGTTAAACACTTAAAAGATACAACTGGTTTTGTTAAAGATGTATCTTTCAATTTACACGCTGGTGAGATTGTTGGTCTTTCTGGACTTGTTGGATCAGGTAGAACAGAAAGCGTTGAAATGATATTCGGTATCAGAAAAATTGAAAGTGGCGATATTTTTGTTGATGGAGAAAACGTAGTGCCTAAAAATCCCCGTCATATGATTAATAAAGGGATAAGTCTTATCCCTGAGGATAGAAAAAAACAAGGCTTAGCACTTAAGGATAAAATTAAGTGGAATATTGGACAAGTTGTCTTACATGAGAAATTCCCAACTAATGTAATTATTGAACCAAAAGTTGATTCATTAGCTTGTGAGTATGTAGAAAAACTAAGAATTGCTTGTATTGATGTTAATAGCGTTTGTCAAAAGCTTTCCGGTGGTAATCAACAAAAAGTTGTTTTGGCAAAATGGTTAGTCTGTAATAGTAACATAATCATTTTCGATGAACCAACTAGAGGTATTGATGTTGGTGCAAAATTAGAAATTTATCAAATTATGTGTGATTTAGCTAATCAAGGAAAAGCTGTTTTATGCATAAGTTCTGAATTATCTGAGATCCTAGGTATGTGTAATAGAGTATATGTATTTAATGAAGGCGAAGTTATTGGAGAAATTGATAAAAATGAAAAGAACTTCAGTGCAGAAGGCATTGGAGAAATGATGCTTTTATCAAAGGAGAAACAATCATGATGAAAAATGACGTGTTTCGTAAACTATCAGTAGTTCCACCAGTTGGTTGGATGTTGATTGTAATAATTTTTACATTCAGTATTTTCTCACAAGATTATTTATCCTTTGGGAATTTATTAAATGTATTGATACAAGCTTCTCCATTAATGATTCTAGCTTTAGGACAAACATTAGTAATTTTAGCTGAAGGTATTGATATGTCTTTGGGCTCTCAAGTTAGTTTCTGTACTGTATTGTTTGTTTGGTTAATAAAAGCAGGTGTCCCAGTATTTTTTGCAATAATTATTGTATTAGTTGTTTTAACAGTTGTTGGTTCTATAAATGGGTTCTTTGTTGGATATTGTAATATTCCACCATTTATCGTAACAATCGCCATGTTAAATATACTTCATAGTATTGCTTTAATGATAACATCTGGTGCTTCAATTTATTACTACCATCCAATATTTGAAAAGTTAAGCTCTGGTTCTTTCTTGTTTATTCCAAACCCAATAATTTTAGTAATTATAGTCTTTGCCTTGTCGTGGACTTTATTACATAAAACAAGATTTGGAATTCGAATTAGAGGGCTTGGTGGAAATAAAGAAGCCCTATCTTTTGCTGGGGGTAGTCCAAATTTAGCAATGTTAAAAGTATATGCTTATGCAGGTTTCTTAGCAGGTGTTTGTGGAATTTTAACAACAGCAAGAGTTGAATCAGGACAACCAATTGTTGCAACTGGTTGGGAATTTGATGCAGTAGCTGCAACTCTTTTAGGTGGAACCTCTTTATATGGAGGAAAAGGTGATGTAACAGGAACAATCTTTGGGGTACTTCTAATTAAAATTTTACAAAATGGTTTGAATGTTGTTGGTGTTAATACCTTATTCCATAGTGCAATTATTGGAGTTGTTGTTCTTATAGCCATTGTAATTGATGCATTAATAGAAAGAGAAAATACCCGTTATCAGGAGGTTAGATAATGCTAAAATTGAAAGAGATCAAAGCGTGGAGACCTTTTTATAGTACTGTTGGATTGTTAGTCTTCACTTTTATTGCTGCAATATTTATTCCTGAATTTAGAACCCCTACTAATTTTGTAACAATTCTTAGACAGGCATGTGTTTTATTAGTTTTAGCAACAGGATTAACAGCAGTTCTACTTACTGGTGGTATTGACCTTTCTGTACCAAAAACCGCTGGTTTAATTGGTTGTATTTGCGCTCGTTTTTTAAAGATGGGTGTTCCAACTTGGTCTGTTATATTAATTGCTATAGCAATGGGTGTAATTATTGGTTTATCTAGTGGATTATTAGTTAGTATTGTCCGTCTTCCAAGTTTTGTAGCAACCTATGCACTTAATTGGGTAGTAAGTGGCTTAGCTATGATAGTTATGTCTGGGGCAGTTATTTATGATCTTCCCTCAAACTTTACAGTATTAGGTACCGGTTATATCGGCCCTATCCCAGTAATAGTAATAGTTACTTTAATTATAGTACTTCTGGTTTGGTTTATATTGCAGAAAACGACTATAGGTCGAGATATATTTATGTATGGAAACGGTCCTACTGCAGCAAAATATGCAGGAGTTTCCCTTCCAAAAACAATAATTTCAGCTTTCATATTATCAAGTGTATGTGCAGGTTTAGCTGGTGTATTAATGACAGCAAGACTTAATGCCGCAGATGCCGCAATGGGGGATGCTTATGTATTAGAACCAATTGCAGCAATTGTTATTGGTGGTACCTCAATGCTTGGTGGTGAAGGTGGCGTTACAGGAACAATTATTGGTGCAATTTTATTAACAATCATTGTAAATGTAATGAATTTATTAGGTATTACCTCTTTTGCTCAACCATTGGTTGTTGGAATTGTAATATTAACAATCGTATTTTTTGATTCATTTTTAAAAGTTAAAAAGAATTAATTATAACAGCATGATATTTCGCTAAAAACTTATTAGTGAATAAAAATAAAATATATAATTTTAAGGAGAATAAAATGTCTAATTTTACAATAAGACCATTAAACACAGGTTATGTTCCAACATATCCACTACAGTATCACTATCATCATTCGGCTGCGCCTTTTTTAAAGAACATTCCAAATGAAAAAGTACCTTTACCAGTATTAACATATTTAATTGAAGGTGGAGATAAATTGGTATTAGTTGATACAGGTATGTGTGAAACAGAACGTGCTAATAAATATCATCACGGAGGTTCTTGGCAAGAAGAAGGCCAAGATATTGAAAGTCTATTAAATAAAAATGGTTATAAATGTGAAGATGTAGATATTGTTATTTTTACACATTTACATTGGGACCATTCAGCTTCAGCAAATAAATTTAAAAATGCTAGATTAATTGCTCATAAAAGAGAAATTGATTTCATGAATGATCCAATCCCACTATATTACAAATCATATGAAAATGATGTGCTTGGAATTACTAGCCCTTGTAAGGGGTTAACTTTTGAAGCTGTAGAAGGGGAAACTGAAATTATTCCAGGTATTAGAGTATTTGAAAGCTTTGGTCACTCACCAGGACACATTTCTGCAGAAATTGATTGTAAAGATGGCAAAAGCTATATTTGTGCTGGGGACTCAATTTTCGTTTTAGGTAACTTAAATTCAATCCCAGAAATGCACTATGATATCACTCCTCCAGGTCGTTTCTACAATATTGTTGAATCTTGGAAGAGTATTGCAAATCAAAAGGCAAGAATTCAAGGTGATACTGATAGACTCCTTCTTTGCCATGATGCTGCAATGATGGACAGAATTGCTAAAACCCCAGTAATTGGTGAATAAATATTTAAATAATTCTAGGGATTAATTCCCTAGAATTACTTGGAGGATTAAATGAAAAATGTAGCTATTGTTGCTAGTTGTGATACTAAATTTAAAGAAGTTGAATTCATGAAAAAATCATTTATTTCTAAAAACATACATCCAATAGTTATCGATATTTCAATAGGTCTTGAGAACAATTATAAAGCAGATATTACTCGAGAAGTTGTATTTAAAAGTATAAATAAAGATTGGCAAGATATAAAAAATCTATCAAAGGGTGAATTAATAACCCTTATGATGGCTGCAATAAAAATTAAGGTTTTAGAGCTTTATTCTAAAAACTTATTTGATGGCATAATATCAATGGGCGGAGTTCAAAATACATATATAGCTACAAGTGCTATGAGGGCACTTCCTTTGGGAATTCCTAAAGTAATTACCACTACTATAGCTTGTGGTAAAAGATCTTTTGATCAAGTTGTTGGACAGTCCGATATTGTTGTTATTCCTTCAATTAGTGATTTTACGGGTTTAAATATAATTACTGAGATGTCCATGAGTCATGCAATTTCATGTATGCAGGGTATGCTTTTAGATAATGAGAGAGCCTTAAAAAAGTCAAAGAAAAAAGTGGTTGGTGTAACACTAATGGGTATATCCAATACTGGTGCACAAGCTGCAATTAATGAATTAGAAAAAAATGGAATTGAAGCAATAGGTTTTCATGCCACAGGTGTTGGTGGCTATATAATGGATAACTTAGCTTCAACTGGAATTATAGATGGTATTTTAGATTTGAATTTGCATGAAATTTCTTCTGAGCATTTTAAAGGTGGTTTTTCGTATGGGGATGGACAGAGATTAATAGATCCAATTGAGAAAAATATACCAATAATATTAGCTCCTGCAGGACTGGATTTCATTGATTATAAAGTGGACGAATTCCCTTTTGCTTTAGAAAATAGAAAGTATGTAATGCATAATTCTATCTTAGCTCATATCAAAATTACTAAGGAAGAAGCACTTGAAATTGGGACTTTATTAGGCAATAGATTATCAAATTCTAAAAAGGTGATTGAAATGTTAGTCCCTACAAATGGTTTTAGAGCAAACACCAAACCTAAAGAAAAATTATATGATCCTGAAATTGATAACCTTTTAATAAAAACAATAAAAGAAAAGAGTAAAGGTATGATTAAAATTACTTATATCGAAGGTAATTTAAATGAAAAACAATGGGGCTCAGAGGCTGCAAAAAGAATGATTAAATTATTAGGAGAGAAAAATGTTTGATTTACCATATTGTAGATATGAAAATCTAGTTGGTGATTACTTTGTAGCAACCTATATAATTTCTGGTCTCGATTATTCTTCAACAATGAAAAAAGTTGGCCAATTTGCAGTAGGGCAAAGTGTAGGGACTTGGGTTGTAGTTCCTGGAATAACTAATGAGATGATTGAAAAATATCAAGCTAGAGTTGTTGAAGTAGATGTAATAGCTAAAAATGATGAGGTGGAAGATTTTTCAGTTCTTTTAAAAGTTGCTTTTCCATCAGCTAACTTTGGTGGAAGTTTTACAATGATGCTTACATCCATGGTAGGCAACGATGTTTCAACTGCCTTAAAAGTAAGATTAATTGATATAGAAATAAAGGGAAATGCAGCTAAAGATTTCTTATCTCCTAATAAAGATATGAAGGATTTAAGATTATTAGCTGGAGTAAAAGAAGAAAGACCTTTGGTTTTGAATATGATAAAACCTTGTTTAGGTTTCACACCTGAAGCTGGTGCTAAATTATTTAGAGAAGTAGCTTTAGGCGGGGTTGATTTAATTAAGGATGATGAGCTTTTAGGTAATACAGATTATAACTCAGTAGCAAAAAGAACCAAAGCTTATTTAAGTGCTGGGAAACAGGCTTATGAAGTTACAGGTAAAAATACTATATATTTACCAAATATTAGCGGTACTCCAAAGTCCCTATTAGATAATGCAAAAGCTGCAATTGATGCAGGAGCTAAAGCTTGTTTAGTTAATTATGTTTTAGGTGGTATAGATAGTGCTAAAGATTTGGCAGAAGAAGTTAAAGATAAATTGTTTATTATGGGACATTATGCTGGTGTTGCTTGCTTTGATGGTGAAAAATCAGGAATCTCAGATAATGTGATGTTAGGAATTTTACCTAGATTAGCAGGCTTAAATGCAATAATGACTATGTATCCTAATTTTAATGATTCAAGTTCAGTCTTTAATTTTATTAAAACAGTCCAAGCTCAAAGATTAGCTATCCCAAATTTGAATCCTGTTATAACAGCAGTAGGTGGAGGTATTACTCCAATAAATCAAGTTCAAGTACAAAATATGATTAGTAATGATTCAATTATTGGTATAGGAGGTGCAATCCAAGGGCATCCTCTTGGAACAACAATTGGTGCTAAAACTGCCATGAATGCAGTTAAAGCAACATTTAATAAAATATCTCTTGAAGAAGCAGCAAAAGATGATGAAGGGTTAAAAACTGCTTTAAATTTATGGAAATAAGGAAGTAAAAATATGAAAATTATAATTGGTTGTGATAATGCAGCAGTTGGTTTAAAAAATGAAATTATTAGCTTTTTAGAAACTAAGGATTGTGAAATTGTTAATGTTGGTTGTGATAGTAAAGAAGATCCAACCTATTATCCAGAAATTGCTAAAAGAGTATGTGAGAAGGTCCAAGAATCAAATTATGAAGCTCGTGGTATTTTAATTTGTGGAACTGGTCTTGGTATGAGTATGACAGCAAATAAATTTAAAGGAATAAGAGCTGCATTATGTCATGATTGTTTTTCAGCAGAAAGAGCTGTGTTAAGTAATGATGCTAATGTTTTATGTTTAGGAGAGAGAGTAATAGGTTATGAATTAGCTAAAAAAATTGTAGATACTTGGTTACCTCTTAAATTCAAAGATGGTCGTTCAACTGCAAAAGTTGCCCTAATGAATAAAATAGATAGTGATAATTTAAAGTAGGAATATATATGAAAAAATTGTATGTAGGCACTAATACAAAAATGACAAAAACCATTGAAGATACAATTAATTTTATTTCTTCATTACAAACTTTGACTGATGATTTAAAAGATAGAATAACCTTGTTTGTAATTCCTTCTTATACAACTCTTTATCCTGTTAGCAAAATTATTGATAAATCTAATATTTTATTAGGTGCTCAAAATATGTGCTGGGAAGAAAAAGGGCAATTTACAGGAGAGATTTCTCCATTAATGTTGAAAGAAGTTAATGTTGATATTGCAATGATAGGGCACAGTGAAAGACGTCATGTATTTTTAGAAGATGATAAAGTTGAGTCCTTGAAAGTTAAAGCTGCTATAGACCATGGATTTACTCCTCTTTTATGTATTGGAGAAACCAAAGAAGAAAAAAATTATGGCATTGCTGATGAAGTATTAAGAAAGCAATTAAAAATAGGTTTTTCTCAAATTGATAAAAAGAATTTTGATAAAATCATGGTTGCTTATGAACCTGTTTGGGCAATTGGAGTTTCAGGAGAACCTGCAAGCTGTGAGTATGCTCAAGCAAAACACAAAGTAATTAAAGAAACCTTAAAAGAATTATTTGGAGATTTAGCTAATGATATTCCTGTTCTTTATGGTGGTTCTGTAAATATTAATAATGCAAATGAAATCTTAGAACAAGAATCAGTTGATGGTTTATTTGTTGGAAGAAGTGCTTGGGATGCAGAGAATTTTAATAAATTAATTAGAAGTGCATTGCCAATTTGGGAGGAAAAAGAAAACAATGGATAGTAATAAAATTTTAGAACAACTTAATCTTTCCTGTCATAGAGGTTATGATACAAAGTTGCAAACTGGCACAGGTGGAAATGTAAGTGCTAGAAAAGATGAAAATAGCATGTATGTTAAAGCAAGTGGAAGTTCTTTTGGAGATAGTGAAGTTTCTGGCTTTGTTGAAACAGATCTTTATGGTAATAAGATAGCTGGAGTTGGAAACCCCACCAGAGAAGCATTTTTGCATGGTTTAATATATAGATATTACCCAAAAGTTAATGCAGTTTTTCATTCTCATAGTCCGTATTCTATTGCATTATCTGCCACTTATAATATAATACCAAAAGTAACTTGGCACGCTAAATTAAAAATAAAAGGTGAGATCCCTGTAATTGATGTTCCTTCCGCAATGGTAAGGGAAGAAGATGAATCTACTATTACTGAATTTTTTTCTCAATATCCAGAACTAACTGGATTTGTTTTAAAAAATCATGGTATAGTAGTCTTGGGTGAAGATCCTTTGAAAGCTGAACATATGGCAGAGTTATTTGAAGAAACATCTCAAATTGTTCTTTTTCAAAATTTGTTGGAGAAAAAATATAATGGTTAGAAAACTTGTAGCCGATTTAGATGGTGATAATTTTGATAAACAAACTTTAGCAGATAAAGTTTTAGATAAATTAATGGATTGGATAATGGAAGGTAAAATTGTGATGGGTCAAAAATTGAACACAGATCAATTAGCTCAACAATTATCTGTAAGTCGTATGCCTGTAAGAGATGCTATCAAAGAATTAGAAAAAAAAGGACTTATTGAAAATATCCCATATAAAGGTGCAAGTTTGGTAAATTTATCAAGCGATGATGTTTTTCAAATGTATTTACTTAGAAGTTTAATTGAACCAGAAATCTGTTGGTATGCTTGTAAAAATGCTAGCGATGAAGAAATTGAATATGTAGGTAAAGTTTTAGATGCATTTAATAAAGAACTTGAAGGCAATATTAGTGCAGTCCAAATTTTCCAATATAATAGACAATTCCATTTTAGCCTTTTTGATACCTCACATATGGATAAATTAATTGAAGTAGCAAATAGAATCTGGGATAATTTAGCTTTCTGTAAATTAATTTATGGTCAACGCTATGTTATGGATGATGCTATGAGACAAAGACAATCTATTGAACATGGACAGTATTATAACTTGTTTAAAAATAGAAAAGCTGATGAACTTAAAGCTTTGGTTAAAAAGAATCTAGAAAACTTTGAAGAAATAATGCCAAAAATGGTAATAGATATAAAAGAGAAATAATATGAGTATTGATTATAGTTTAATTTGTGAAAATTTAAAGAAAAATAATATTGATAGTAGTTTAGTCTCATCAAAAGATTTAGTAGTTAATGAAGTTGAAAAACTACTAAAAGAAGACTCTAGTATCTTTATTGGTGGCTCAATGAGTTTAGTAGAAACTGGTGTAATTGATTTTCTTGATGGAAATGAAAAATATGATTTTCATAATAGAAATAGAAAAGGGATTACTCCAGAAGAAAAAGATAGAATGAGCCGTGAAGCTTTTTTCGGTGATTATTTTATTGCTAGTGTTAATGCAGTTACTACTAAGGGTCAAATTTACGAAGTAGATAATATTGGTAATAGAGTTGCTGCAATTATGTTTGGTCCTAAAAAAGTTATACTTGTAGTTGGTAAAAACAAAATTGTTGATTCCTTAAGTCAAGCTGTTCAAAGAGTTAAAACTATAGCTGCTCCAAAAAATAATGTTAGACTAGATAGAGATACATTTTGCAAAAAACATGGTAAATGTTTTATCCCAAATTGTGATAGTGAAAATTTGATGGCTGTTCCTTCTGGTTCTTGCAAAAATACAATTTGTAGTGACGCAATTGTTTTTAATAGACAGTTAGTGCCCTCAAGAATACATATAATATTTGTAGATGAGGAATTAGGTTATTAGTTCAATTTTATAATTGAACTTTTTTTTATATTTTAAATTAATTTTTGTTAGTAAAATTTTTTAAACATAGGAGTTAACTATGGATGCTAAAAGCTTAAAGCAACAAGCTTTAAAAATCAGAGAAATGACAATAAGAGAAATTGGACATTTTGGCTCAGGACACATAGGTGGAAGTATGTCGATAGTAGAGTTATTAACATATTTGTACTATGAAGAATTAAGAATAGATCCAAAAGATCCAAAGAAAGAAGACAGAGATAGGTTTGTATGTTCAAAAGGACATGCAGGACCAGCAGTATATGCAACCTTAGCAAGTAAGGGATACTTCCCAGAAGAATGGTTATTAACATTGAACCAAGGTGGAACAAAACTACCAAGCCATTGTGATATGACAAAGACTCCTGGAGTAGACTTTACAGGAGGATCCTTAGGACAAGGGTTCTCAGCAGCAGTAGGAATAGCATTAGGACAAAAGATAAAGAAGATAGATGCGAGGACATATGTAGTAATAGGAGATGGAGAGAGCCAAGAAGGCCAGATATGGGAAGGAGCAGAAACAGCAGCCCAATGGAAGCTTGGAAATCTAATAGCTTTTACAGACTTAAACAAATTGCAACTAGATGGATATACAGAAGATGTAGTAACTATGGATAACATAGATACAAGATGGTTAGGCTTTAACTGGCATGTACAAAGGATAAATGGACATGACTTTAGAGAAATAGCTTTAGCAATAGAGAAGGCAAAGAAAGTAACAGATAGACCATCAATGATAGTATTAGATACAATTAAATCATATGGCTTTATCCCAGGAGAAGGCACAACTGCGAACCATAGTATAGCATATGATGAAAGTGTAGCAGAGAAAGCAGTAGAAGAACTTCGAGAAAGAGAAGGAGTTAACTAATGAGAGATACAAGCGATATAAAGAATATGAGAGATGCTGTAATGGCAGCAATAAATGATTTAGCAAGTGAGAATGAAGATGTAGTAATGCTAGATGCAGACTTAGCAAGTTGTATAGGCTCAAAAAGCTTCCAAGATAAATATCCCGAAAGATTTTTCAACTGTGGAATAGCAGAAGCAAATATGATAGGAGTAGGTGCAGGATTATCATCAGTAGGATTAACACCATTTGCACACACCTTTGGATGTTTTGCAAGTAGAAGAACCTTTGACCAATTCTTCATATCAGTAGGCTATGCCCATCAAGTAATACACCTAATAGGATCAGACCCTGGAATAACAGCACAATTAAATGGTGGAACACATATGCCATTTGAAGATATAGCATTAATGAGACAAGTACCAGGGGTAGTAATAATAGACCCATCAGATGCACAGAGTATGTATGAATTAATAAGACAAGTGTATGAAAATGGGAAGACAAGCTATATAAGATCCGCAAGAAAAGGTGTAACACATAGATACCCAGTAGGAACAAAGATAGAGTTAGGAAAGGGAATCGAGTTAAGCAAAGGAAAAGATGTAGCAATAATAGCAAGTGGCCAGACAATGGTAGATGCAGCAAGTGGAGCATTAGATATTCTAAAAGAAAAAGGAATAGATGCAACATTAGTAGATTTACATACAATAAGACCATTAGACACAGACTTAATAGATGAAGTAGCAAAACGCTGTAAGAAGATATTAGTATGTGAGAATGGAAGATACAGTGGTGGAATAGGAGAGATGATCTCAGCTTATCTAGCAAAGACAAATCCAGTAAAGATGGACTTTGTAAATGTTGGAGAAAGATTTGGAGAAGTCGGAAAACTAGACTACCTAGCAAAGACCTTTGGTTTTACAGCTGAGAATATTGCACAAAAAGCTCAAGCTCTAATTAAATAGGTTTATTTCTATTATATATATATTCCCAGAGTTATAAAAATAATAATTCTGGGATTTTTTTTTATAATAAAAGTAAAAAAAAATATAAAAAACTATTAAAATTTATTAACTTCTGTTATTAATTAACTATGGATAAAAAAGATAATCTAAATAGAATACAAATTGTATTAGTAGATACTCAAGATGCTGCAAATATTGGTAGTGTTTGTAGAGCAATGAAAACAATGGGCATAAAAAAATTGGCAATAGTTTCAACTAGAGATTATGATGTTAATAGAGTAAAAACATTAGCTATTCATGCTTATGATATTTATGAAAATGCAACCTTTTATGACTCTTTAGATAAAGCCTTAGAAAATAGTATATATAGTATAGGGGCTACAAGACGTAGAGGTAAGTTTAGAAAAGCTGATTATTTAAATCCCCAACAGTTAAGTGAAAAAGTTTCAAAAATGGGAGAAGGTATTGTTTCAATTGTATTTGGACGAGAGGATAGAGGTTTAACGGACTCTGAGGTAAATGAATGTTCACAAATAGTTACAATCCCAACCAGTGATGACTTTCCATCTTTAAATCTATCTCAAGCGGTACAAATAATTACTTATTCTCTTTATGATGAGTTGAAACCTTGGCCAGTTGAAAATACTCCTATTACAAAAAAACGAATAAAGAAAAGTGTAAAACAAAGTATAGAGAACTTAGATAATATTCAATATTTTAAGCAAGATATGGATAGAGTTTGGACAACTTCTTTATTAGAAGATATTTATGAAAGAGCCAGTTTAACTGAAAGTGAAATAAAAAGACTGGATAAACTATTTTCTAAAATTGAAAAGATAGTTAAATATAAAAAATAGCAAAATGATTAGAAAACCATTTTGCTATAACGTCTAATAAGATAAATTATTATATCATTTTTAGCTTAACTAAAGTCTCATAAGAGTCTTTTAAAGCTTGATATATCTCTGTTATATCACTAACTCCTTTGTCTGTGAATTCAATTTCAATACTTAATGGACAATTGTTGCTGTTTTTATCTAAAATGTCGAATATTTTTTTAAAATTAATATACCCTTTACCAATTGCTGGGAAATTCCATTCATTAGGTTTTCCAGCTTTGTCCTTTATATGCATATAAGAAACATTATTAACACAAGTTAGTAAATCATCTTCTGGAAGTTTATTTCCATAAAATAAAACATTTGCAGTATCTAAATTTATTTTAATTAAATCTGAATTAATAGTATCAACAATTTTATTTAAACTCTCTCCATCTGGAAATTCAGTCCCATGTGTTTCAAGACTAAGCTCTAAATTATATTTTTCTAAATAGGGAATTAAAAATTTTAAATTCTCAATTAACTGATTATTAGAGGATGTATTATCATTTTTTATATGAGCCTCTCCAATGGAACTAACAATATATTTTGAATTAAAGAAATTAGCCAATTCCATGTTTAATATAAAATCTTTTAATCTATTTTGATCCATTAAGGAAGTGTGTCCACTAAAACCAACAACAGTTAATCCTAACTCGTCAATTAAAGCTTTTATCTTTGATAGATGTTTAAAACTTTGGGTTGGAAAAACATGCTCAGTCCAACCTTTAGTAGCTGTTAATTCTATATATTTAAATCCAGCTTTTTTTATTAGTGGCAAAGCTTCTTCAATTGAAAAACCATGAAAAGTATTTGTATTAACTAATATAATTCGATCCATTCATATCTCCTTAAATGTTTTTATTTAACCAGTTTGCAGTAGATTCTCTAATTACTATTTCTGTCTCTAATCTCATAGATTTCATAGGACTAACTTCTTTGTTAATATGTTGAATTAGCATAGAGCAACTGTAGATTCCAAGTTGGTATTTTGGTTGATTAACAGTAGTTATGGTAGGGGTAGTCATATAAGTTAGAGGTATATTATCAAAGCCAACAACAGCAATATCTTTCGGTACATGTAAGTTTGTTTGTTTTATTGCTTTGATTGCTGCTATAGCATAAATATCACTTACAGCAAATATTGCATCAGGTCTATTTTGACTATTTAATAATTGATAACATGTTGCGGATGCAATATCATAATTAATTTCAGGAATTTCACAGATTAAATCATAATCCAAAGGAATGTTTGCTATGTTTAAGGCTTGTTGATAGCCAATTAATCTTTCTCTAGCATATTTATATTTTAAAGGGCCATTTAATAGTGCTATTTTTCTTCTTCCCAAAGAAAGTAAATAATCAACAACATTTTTACTAGCTTGAACATCATTAATACTTACATAAGGTAGGTTCAATTTATCATTATATTCACAGCATTGCACTATTGGAATAACTTGGTTTATTTTTTCTAATAGGTTGGTTGGAATAATATTAGTAGTAATTAATCCTGCAGCATTTGAGGTTTTTAACATATCAATAAAGTTATTAATGGATCGTTCTTTTATAATTTCTTCACTAATTAAAAGACTGTATCTATTTCTAAAAGCGCAGTCTTTGGCTCCAGCTATAATCTCAGAATAAAATGGATTGTTTAATGATGGTATATTAAAGATAATTAGATTCTTATCAATTTTTTTCCTGTTGTCGATATTGGAACAATCCATTCCAAGTTCTTGCATTGCATTAATAACTTTTTGACGAGTTTCATTTTTTACAGAAAAAGGGTTATTCATTACCCGACTTATAGTTGCAATAGAGACTTGTGATTTCTCTGATATTTTTTCATAGGTGGCTTTTTTATTCATATTTATAGTTTATCTGGTTTTACACAAAAGTAAACAATTATCTTTTTTATGAAAGTTTTTCATAAAGTTTTGAAAATAAATGTAATATAAGGGGAAAATTTTACAAAAAATAGGAAATAAAATAGCAAAATGAAATTCTCTTGACTTTTTTTCAAAATGTATTTAACTGAAAAAAAAGCTTAAAGAGGAGGTCTTTTTTATGAAAAAGGTTTTAATAAGTCTATTAGTTTTAACAATTTCACTAACAAGTGTTTTTGCTAATGGTCAACAGGAGGCTGCAGGTCCATCTAAATATAAAGTTGGTATATTAGCTCCTGCTGTAACACATGGTTGGGTTGCTGCTGTTGCTTATAATGCAGAAAACAGATGTAAAGAATTAGCTGATGAAATTGATTATAAACTATACACTTCTTCAAATGGTGAAGAAATGACAACACAATTAGATGACTTAATGCTTTGGGGCGCTGACTTAATCGTTGCTTTCCCACAATGGACAGGTATGGAAGTTCCAATTGAAAGAGCAATTGATGATGGTGTTGTAGTTGTAAACTTTGATATTTTAATTGATGTAGAAGGCGTATACAGAGTTTCTGGTGACAACGAAGATATGGGTGTACAAGGTGCTAAATATATCGTTGACAAAGTTGGTAAAGATGCAACTGTTGTAATGTTAGAAGTTCCAACCTCAGGTTCAGTTTCAGAATTAAGAAAGAAAGGTTTTGTAGATACAATTAAAGAAATTGCTCCTAACATGACTGTTTTAACTTATGCAACTCAATTTACTAGAGAAGCTGGCTTAAAAGATATGGCTGATATTTTGACATCTATAAAACACATTGATGCAGTTTATTCAATGGATGATGAAACAAGTATTGGTGCTATCCAAGCTATCAAAGAAGCAAAAAGAGATGATATTAAAGTTATCACCGGTGGTGGTGGATGCCAAGAATATTTCAATATGATGCCAGAAGATAATGATATTTATATCCAAAGTGCTCTATATTCACCAGCAATGGTAAGAGATGCAATCGATATGGGTTTAAGTGTATTAAAAGGCGAAAAAGTTGATCCTGTAAAAATTATTCCTACAACAATTGTTGATAGATCAAATTATAAAGATTACTTAGACGCTAATAGCCCATACTAAAAAATTAGAAAAAAGCTAGGTAAGGTATTTTTATACCTTATCTAGTTATTTATAGGATTTTATATATGAAGATACAAATGAAAAGTATCTATAAATCATTTGGATCAAATAATGTTTTGAAGAATGTTAACTTTTCAGTTCAAAGTGGTGAAATTTGTGCACTACTAGGTGAAAATGGAGCTGGAAAATCTACTTTAATGAATATTTTAGGTGGTGTTCTTCCTGCAAATTCTGGTGAAGTGTTTATAGATGATAATCAGGGTTTTTTCTCTAAACCTTCTGATGCTATTGATGCAAAAATAGCATTTATACATCAAGAATTAAATTTAATAAATGATTTAAATATTTATGAAAATATGTTCATAAATAGAGAGTTAAAAACAAAAAATCATTTATTAGATACTAATCTCATGATTAAAAAAACTAATGAAGTATTTAAGAGAATGAATATCTCCCTTAATCCTAAACAGATGGTTAGAACTTTAGATGCATCTTATAAACAAATTGTAGAAATTGCTAAAGCTTTAATGATGGATGCTAAGATAATAATCATGGATGAACCAACTTCTAGTTTAACTGATTCTGAAATAGAGAGAGTTTTTGATTTAATGAAAAGTTTAAAAACTCAGGGAGTTGGAATGATTTTCATTTCTCATAAATTAAATGAGGTAATGGAAATTTGTGATACTTATTCAGTTTTGCGTGATGGAATATTAGTAAATGAAGGTAATGTTTCTAGTGTTTCAACCAAAGAAATTGCAAAAATGATGGTAGGTCATGAAGTTAGAGATCATATTCTAACCAATGATGATGAATATGGTAAAGAAATCTTAAAGATAGAAAATCTTAGTTGTGAGGATTACTATAAAAATATTACTTTAGAATTGCATCAAGGTGAAATTCTAGGAGTAACAGGGTTATTAGGTGATGGTAGAACAGAGCTTTTTCAAACAATATTTGGTGCTTTTAAAAAGAACTATCAAGGTAAAATTTTTGTTGAAGGAAAGAGTGAGAGAATTTTATCGACAGCTCAAGCTGTAAATTTAGGCATAGGTTATGTTCCAAGAAATAGAAAAGAGAATGGAATCATTAAAGATTTAAATATTTTAGACAATGGAACATTGGCAACCATAAGTAAAATGAAGAAAAATTTGTTAATTGATTCTAAGAAGCAAATTTCTACATTTAAAGACAATATTGATAAACTTCATATTAAGATGGAAAAATATAGTGATCCAATCAATAGTTTATCTGGTGGTAACCAACAGAAAGTTGTTCTTGCTAAGTGGTTATCAACAAATCCCAAAATATTAATTTTGGACAATCCAACACAAGGTGTTGATGTTGGAGCAAAAGAAGAAATTTACGATATTATCCTTAAATTAGCTAAAGAAGGTGTTGCTATAGTGGTTTTATCTAGTGAGGCTAATGAGATAATTCGCTTATGTAGAAAATCATATGTTTTATATCATGGAAAAATTAATGGTATTGTAGAAAATGAAACTATGAGCGAACACAATATAATGCATTTGGCAACAGGTGGCCAATTATAATTAGGAGTTGTATGTGGAAAATAAAATAAAAAAAAGAAGTGAAAAATCTTTTATTTCATATTTTAAGAAATCTTGGAAAGAAAGTTCAACTTTTAGTACAGCTGTTGCTTTATTTGTAATGATTATTTTACAAACCTTAGCCCTTGGTTTTGATTTTAGTGATGGTTTTGGTTTTTGGATGTTAAGATGGGGAAGAAACTGGATTAACATTTTAAGAAACAATTCAAATATTGGTATTATATCTTTAGGAATGACTTTTGTAATAATTTCTGGGGGAATTGATTTAGCTGTTGGTTCAGCATTAGTTGCAATTGGCGCATTCTTAATGGTTTTTATCAATGTTTCTGGTGGTGTTCTCTCTTCAATTGGAATTGTTGGTGTTCCCTCTTATATAATTGCTATAATTCTTAGTTTGTTAGTTGGTTTTTTACTTGGGTCTTTTACTGGGGTAATAATCACCTATGGTAAATTACCTCCATTTATTGCAACTCTAGGAACTATGAAAATTTTTCGATCCGTAACTCAACAATTTATGCAAGGCAATAATCCCCAAGTTCCAAAACCTTTTTTACAGATTGCATCTGTAGAAGTGTTTAATCTAATGATTATGCCAATAATTTATTGGATAATAATTGCATATATTTTGAATTTAGTTTCTAAAAGAACAGCTTTTGGTAAACATGTTTATGCTGTTGGATCTAATGAAAGAGCTGCTGCTTTAAGTGGTATTAATGTTAAAAAGGTAAAATTATTTGTTTATGCATTAATGGGATTCTTAGTAGCTATTGCTGCTGTTTTACAAGTAAGTAGAATTGGTGCAATGGACTATGCTAATGCAGGTGCGGGTTATGAAATGGATGCAATCTCTGCTGTAATTGTTGGAGGAACAAGTATGAGTGGAGGTAGAGGTACAATAGGTGGCACTATCTTAGGGGTTCTAATTATTTCTGTTATGAATAACTTGTTGAATTTATTAGGTGTTCCTCCTTTCTTAAGAGAAGCATTTAAGGGTGTTATAGTAATTTGTGCTGTTTTATTGCAGAAAAAAGATGAAGATTAAATAGGAGAAGACAACATGATAGGTATTGGAATTATTGGTTGTGGGAAAATTGCTCAAATAAGGCATATCCCAGAATATCTAGATAATAAAGATGTTAAATTAATTGGTTTATATGATTATAATCAAGAAAGAGCTGCAGAATTAGCTAAAAAATATGATGTAAAATATTATGTAAGTATTGATGAGTTACTTCATGATAGTAAAATAGATGCAGTAAGTATTTGTGTTCCTAATAACTATCATGCTTCAATGAGTATAAAGGCTCTAAGAGCTGGTAAACATGTATTATGTGAAAAGCCAATGGCTACAAGTTTAGCAGAATGTAAGGCTATGGAGGCTGTTTCAAAAGAAACGAATAAAAAATTAATGATTGGTCAAAATCAAAGACTTGCTAAAGCTCATAGTTATGCAAAATCTTTAATTGAAAAAGGATTAATTGGTAGAGTAATTTCCTTTAGAACTACTTTTGGACATAAGGGCCCAGAAACCTGGAGTGTTGATCCAGGTAAGAATGTTTGGTTTTTTAATAAAGATAAAGCAGTTATGGGTGCTATGGCTGATTTAGGCATACATAAAACAGATTTAATTCAATTTTTATTATCAACAAAAATTTCTGCAGTTACAGCTAAGTTAGTTACTTTAGATAAAAAAGATGCTACAGGAAACTTAATTGAAATTGATGATAATGCTTTTTGTATTTATGAGATGGAAAATGGAATAATTGGAACAATGCATGCAAGTTGGACAATGTATGGAGATGAAGATAATTCAACAATTATTTATGGAGATAAAGGTTGTTTAAGAATTTATGATAATCCAAATCATTCAATAGTTGCTCAATTAATTAATGGAGAAAAAATCTATTATGATATTGATCAAATCCAAACCAATGATAATCAAACTAAATCAGGTATAATTGATGCTTTTGTTGAATGTGTTGTTGAAGATAAAGAACCTTTGATATCTAGTGAAAGTGTTTTAACAGCAATGAAAGCTGTATTTTCAAGTATTGATAGTAGTAAATTAGGAAAGAGAATTGAGGTTGAAGAATAATGAAATTAGGTATAGTAAGTGCAATTTTTGATGAATTAGAATTTGAAGAAATGATAGAGAGTGTTCATGATTTAGGTTATAGCTGTGTTGAAGTAGCTTGTTGGCCAAAAGGCGAGAGCGAAAGAAGGTATGCTGGGGTTTGCCATATAGATGTAGATAATTTAGATGATGATAATATTAAAGAAATTAAAGATATTTGTTTGAAAAATGAAGTTGAAATTTCTTCCTTAGCTTTTTATCCCAATAATTTAGATGGAAATTTAGAAAAAAGAAAATATAATCTAAATCATCTAAAAAAAGTTATTAAAGCAAGTGCCTTACTAGATATTAATTTAGTAACTACTTTTATTGGAAGAAATCAATTTAAAACAATTGAAGATAATATTGAAGAATTTAAAAAAGAATGGCCTTCAATTATTGATTTTGCAAGTGAAAACAAAGTTAAGATTGCAATTGAAAATTGTCCAATGTTATTTGATGATAGTCAATGGCCAGGGGGCCAGAATATGTTTACTTCAGTTGTAATTTGGAGAAAACTATTTGAAATAATTGACAGTCCCTATTTTGGAATTAACTTTGATCCATCACATTTTATTTGGCAGCAAATGGATTATATTTCTCCTATTTATGAATTTAAGGATAAGATGTTCCATATACACTTTAAAGATATAAAAATTTCAAAAGATAAATTAAAGGAAGTTGGTGTATTAGCTTATCCTCTAGATTATATGCTACCTAAGATTCCAGGTTTAGGTGATGTTAACTGGTCCAAATTTGTATCTGCATTAACAGATATTGGCTATAATGGTTATGCTTGTGTAGAAGTAGAAGATAGAGCTTTTGAAAAATCATTAGATGATAAATTTGCTTCATTGAAGCTTACAAAGAATTATTTAAATCAATTTGTGATTTAAGGGAGATATAAAATGGTAAAAATTGTAGTTGTAGGTGCAGGAGGGATGGCTAATGTCCATTTAGATAATTATAACTACATAAAAAATGCTCAAGTCGTCGCTTTGGTTGGAAAGAGTGAAATAGATAAATCTTTTGCTAAAAAAAGAAATCTAAAATTTTATGAAAGTTTAGATGATGCTATAAAAAGTGAATCTTTTGATATTGTTGATGTTACTACTCCCACTTTTTCTCATTATGATTTAGTAAAAAAAGCTTTATTGAATAATAAATCAGTTATTTGTGAAAAGCCATTTACCTTAAAACCTGATAGGGCACAAGAATTATTTGATTTGGCAAAGAAACAAAATTGTTTTGTATATGTTGGGCAAGTTGTTAGATTTGCAAAAGAAACACAAAAGCTAAAGGAAGCTGTTGAAGATTTAAGATTTGGAAAAGTTTTAGATGCTCAATTTAATAGATTATCTTCATATCCTTCTTGGATTCAAAATGATTGGCTAAAAGATAAAAGTAAGAGTGGTTTAGTTCCTTTTGATTTACATATCCATGATTTAGATTTAATTATTAGTATTTTTGGTAATCCTAAAGATTATCGATTATATAAAAATGGAAGAGAAAATATTGGCTATAGTGAATTTTATAGATTTACCTATTTTTATGATAATTATCAAATTTTAGCTCAAGCTTCTTGGTATAATTCTACTATGCCATTTACAAATAATTGGAGAGTAGTTTTTGAAAATGCTGTTATGGTTTTTGATGGTAACTCTTTAAAAGCTTATCCTAAAGATGGGGATATAATTATGTATGATATCAGTGATGAAGTAGTGGTTCCAACATCAACGAATCTTCCTCCCACTGGTTGGTTTTATAATGAACTTACGAATTTTGTTAATAATTTTGAGAATAATAAAGCCTCTGATATTGTAATCAATGAGCAGGTTTTGTCTGTATTGAAATTATTAAATAAATTTTAATTGACCTCTTTTGTTTTCAAAAAAGGCTAGTAGTTTGGATTTTAATTTTAAACTACTAGTTTTTTTTATATAAATTAATTTAGAATTAATACAAAATAGATCTAATTAAGTTGTTGGGAGGCGTTATGAGTACAAATAAGGATCAAGTTTCTTTTAGAAAAGCTGAGAAGAAAGATGCTAAGTTAGTAATTTATTTTGTAAAAGCTTTAGCTGATTATGTAAAGATGAGTGATGAAGTAAAAATCGATGAAGAAATTTTTACTAAATGGATGTTTGATGAAAATGCAGCTGAAGTAATATTCTTAGTAAAAGATGGTAAAGAAATTGGAATTGCTCTTTATTTATATCTTTTTTCAATTTTTAAATGTAAACATAGTTTATATCTTGAATATTTATTTATTGAAGAAGAGCATCGAAATAAAGGTTATGGTAAGTTAATATTTAAAGAGCTTGCTAAAATTGCAAAAGAAAATGGTTTGAATAGATTAGAATGGACTTGTTTCGATAAAAATGAAAAAGGTTTAATTTTTTATAATTCTCTTGGTGCAAAAAGGCTGAATGATAGACACCTATTAAGATTAGAAAATGATGAATTAACAGAATTTTTATCAAATTTTTAATTTTTATGATATTTTTTATAAAAAAGTATAATTAATTAATTGCTTGTTAATTTAGTTTTTTAATAATAAAATGTTTAAATAATGGAGTGTTAAAATATGATTAATGAAAGCTTTTTGAATCCTATGCCAAGAGTAATTGCGCATAGAGGGGATAGTAAACATTTCCCTGAAAATACTATTGAGGCATTTACTTCTGCTGTTAAAATGAATATTGATGTAATAGAGACAGATGTGCATTTATCAAAAGATAATATTGTAGTTATATGGCATGATGAGACTTTAGATAGAAATACAAATGGTAGTGGAAGAATTGAGGATCATGTTTTATCTGAATTATCAGAATTTGATGCTGGATTTACTTTTACTAAAGATGGTGGTAAGACTTTTCCATTTAGAGGAAAAGGTGTAAAACTTTGTACTTTAGAAGAAGCCTTAGAAAAATGTCCAAATCAGAGGTTTAACATTGATCTAAAAACTGATGATTTGAAAATTGCTGATGAGTTTATAAAAATAGTAAGAAAGCATGATGCTGAAGATAGAGTTTGTTGTGCATCTTTTCATTTAAGTAATCTTCAAGCAATTAGAAAAAAAGCTCCAGATATTTTAACTAGTGTTACTACAAAAGAAGTTATTCCTTTGTTATTTAAACAAAAATTAAATATATTACCTAAGAAATTAGCGGATAGGAGAATTATATTCCAAGTTCCTGTAGCTCAAGGTATTATTAAAGTTATTACTCCTCGGTTTATAAAAATGATGCATGAAAGAGGGGCAATAATAATGGTTTGGACAATTAATGATGAAATGGAAATGGAAAGATTATTTAAGTTAGGTGTTGATTCCATTATGACGGATGATCCAATCACAGTAATCAAAGTTGCAAAAAAATTAAATATTATATAAGAATATTAACAGTCTCATTTCTGAGACTGTTAATTTATATTAAATGTTTAAACAAAAATTTACTCCACTTATATTAGCTTTGACGCCTTGCTTAGTTAGATTTTCTGCTTCTTTATGACAAATAATATATTTATTTTTCTTTAGAAGTAGTGAATCTAAGTAGTTTTCTGGTTTTGTTGTATTTCCTTCAAGGTCTGTATTGGTTTGATCACTTAAAATAATCATAGTTTTAAAGCCTGTTTTTTCTGTTTTGCATGGAGAAAAATGCAATGTGTCATTATATAATAATACACTAGTACCTTTTTTAACAAAAAAAGCTTTTATTTGATTAGAATTAAGTTGATAGTTCTCTAAATCTTGGGTCTTGGCTAAAAATAATAGAGCATCAGTTGCAAAAACATCAATTTCATTACAATTATGCCATTCAAGAGCATTTAACATTACATTATGACCATTACAATATCCAAGTTCTATTTTCTCTTCATAGTATTGTGATAATTCATTTATAATGTTTTTATTTTCCCAGTTTCTTACATATGGTACATACACATTACCTGTTTGAGGGATTTCTGTGTCCTCTTCCATTTTTTTAATTAAATCTTTTTCACAATTTAAATTAAGAATTTTGCCATATTTTTCAAAACTAGAATCACTAACACTTATTATATTTAATGATGGATTAAGGTTTGTTAGTTGCATCAATCTATTGCTTTGTTTCTCCATTTTTAATCTCCTAAAGTGCAAACATAAATATACCAGTTAATAGTAAAAGTGAAAATACAATAATTGAAAAAGTTCTTGCATTTACTTTATTATGTACTATTTCTCCTACAATAATTCCAACAATTAAAAATGGTATTTGAGAGAGTGTATTTGTAAAAGTCGTAAATGTAAATCCAGGATTGTTAATGAAATAAGAACCTATGATAATGGTATTTAGCGTAAGCCAAACAGAACATAATGTTGCTCTAAATTCTTTCTTATCTTTTAGGGCTTTTGTTGCATAAATTACTACTAATGGTCCACCACTAGATATTGCACCATGAACAACACCTCCCACTAATAATGCTATAACAGATGTTATTTTATCTCTTTTTGATAATGGAGCATTTATATCTTCATCCTCAGCTTTTGTTTTTAATAATTTATAAAGATTTAAAATTGCTACAAAGACAATAAATACAGCAAGACCTTTTTTAAATAGATCAGCATTTACATATCTAAAAATATACATCCCTATTGGGAGAGTTGGAATCATAAGTGCTAAAATTAGTAAAGTATGTTTTATTTTTACATATTTAAGATTAGTTACAACTATATATAAGGCTAAAAGCCAAGCTAATATTGTAACAATCATAATTCCCTGTTTTAACCCAAGTAGGGCAGTTACGAAAGGGACTGCTATAACTGTGCACCCAAAGCCGGTTATAGCTTCGAGTGCATGAGTTATAAGAACTACAAATCCACTTAGAATAAGATTTAACATTTTGCCACCAAGAATGGATAAATATTTTCTTTAGTTGCTTTTGGTATTTGATTCCACATTTTTGGATCTTCAAAAGCTCTAGAGAAATGTGAATCAATATCTTCTGGACTAATTTCAACACCTAACTCTTTGAAATTAGTTGGAAGAGCCATATCACTGAACATTTGTTCTAATTTGTCATATAATTTTGAAATTAATACTTCTTCGTCTTTATCATTAAAAAAGGCTTTTGCAATTTCTGCCAAAGGTTTTCTAACGTTTTCTAAAGATAATGACATTTTGAAAATATCAAGTAATGTAAATGCACAAGCACTTCCGTGAGGCACATGATAATCTTCACTTAAAATAAAGGATAAAGCGTGTCCTGCTGCAGTACCTGTTGTACTAAAAGTAGCTCCAGCCATTGAAGAGGCTAATAGCATATTTCTACAATAATCAATGTTTTGTTTTTTGTTTTTTGCTCCATTATACATTTTTAATAAGTTAGAAATAATATCTATTGATACCTCAATGGCTAGTTTTCTAGTCTCATCATTAGCATTTTTATTCCAAATTGTCTCTAAAGCATGATCGAGTGCATCAGCTCCTGTAGATGCAATTAAATTAGGTGGCATATTTAAAATATATTCAGTATTTAAAATAGCCTTTTTTGCATGCATCAAAGGGGAGCCTAAAGTATATTTCCTTCCGGAAAGGGAAGTATATACTCCAACTTTAGTCATCTCAGATCCTGTTCCAGCAGTAGTTGGAATTAATATTAATGGAAGACTCTCTTTTTCTATCTTTCTTTTTGGATTATTTGATAAATAGTCCTCAAGTTCACCCCCATTAGTCATTAACATTGATAGGGCTTTTGCACTGTCCATTACAGAACCACCGCCGATACCAACAATAATTGAGGTAAATTCTATTTTTTCTGCCATATCTTTTATATCACTAGTTCTAGGATTAGGTTGTACCTTATCTAATACTGTGATATTAGCAATTTCTTTTATATCCTTTAGAAGTTTGTTTTTTGCTTCAATAGGGGCATTATCAACAATAAATGTAATATGCTTTAAAGAAGGAGCTAAGTCTAGGCATTCTTTTAATAAAGTAGAAGCACTTAAAGAATCAACTTGAACAATCTTTACAGGATTGTTCAATAAGTTCCTATTCGAGATATCTTTCATTATTTGAAATTCTCCTTTTCGATTTCTACTACATTATTAAAAGCATTAGTTAGGAAATCTGTTTTGAATTCCATTTTTTCACAGAAGCTTCTGTTTAACCAACCTTCAACAATTTCTGTTGCAATAAAAGGCGCAGTAATCCAACCACCAAGGGTAATAACATTAGCTTGGTTAACAATTTTTGCTCTTTCGCCACTGAATACTGAATCAACAACACAAGCATAGATACCTTTGTGTTTGTTTGCTACAATAGCCATTCCTTGGCCTGTTCCACAAACCAAAATTCCTTTATCAGCTTCTTTGTTTTGTATTGCTTTAGCAACTTTTGGAGCTTGTTCAAAATATGGTTTTGGATGATCTTTATCTTCAATACCAAAATCTAAAACTTCATAACCTTTTTCGATTAAAAATTCTTTAATTGCAGTTTTTAATTCAAAACCGCTTAAATCACTAGCCATTGCAATTTTCATTATTATCCTCTCTCCTAATTTATTTTAATATTTCTTTTGCTTGTTTATAAATTTCTTCAGCAGTTAGCTTATAATATCCTTGTAGATAATCTAATGTTCCAACTTGTCCGAATTCTTCTTGAATACCAACCATTCTCATTTTTGTAGGTCTCTCTTTTGCTAATAAGTTAGCAATAATACTACCTAATCCAGAATTAACTTGATGATTTTCAGCACTAATAATATGATTAGTTTTTGCTGCATATTTTAAAATTAATTCGTTATCTAAAGGTTTTACACAGACAGGATCAATTACAGCCGCACTAATTCCATCTTTTTCTAGCATTTTTGCTGCTTTTAAAGCTTCTGGAACCATAATAAAACCTAAAGCTACAATTGTTACATCAGAACCATCTTTTAATACTTTAGCTTTTCCAATTTCAAATTTTTCATCCTTATCATATATTGTAGATTCACCTTTTCTGTGCAATCTCATATATGAGGAGCCATAATGATCAATTAGATTATAAACAGTTTTTTCTAAGCTAACTGAATCACAAGGTTCACAGATTACTAGATTAGGGACAGTATTCATTATTCCAATATCTTCAAACGGCATATGAGTACCACCATTGAAAGCGGCACTAACACCAGGGTCTGTTCCAACTAATTTTACATTTAATTTTGCATAGTTTGCTGATAAGAAGAATTGGTCGAATGTCCTTCTGCTTGCAAAGCATCCGAATGTTGCAGCAAAGGGAATTTTTCCCATATTTGATAAACCTGCACTAACGCCAACAAGGTTTGCTTCAGCAACACCTACATCTACGAAACGTTTAGGGTATGCTTTTTTAAAAGGACCTGTACCAGTAGCATTCATTAAGTCTGCTTCTACTACCATAATTTTATCATTTGTTTTAGCTGCTTCAATTAAAGTATTGCAGTATATTTGACGCATATCCATAAGTTAAAGCTCCTTCTTTAGTTCATCAATTGCTTCTTTAGCAACTTCTTGAGATACTACCATATTGTGGTTTGTAAGCTTATTTTCAGCAAAAGCAGCACCTTTACCTTTTATTGTATCTAAAATAATCATATTAGGTTTATTATTGGATAATTTTGCTAATTCTACTTTGCTTTCAATTTCACTAATGTTGTGTCCGTCACATCTATAAACATTCCAGCCAAAACTTCTCCATTTCCCTTCAATGTCTCCTAAATCCATAATAGATTCAGTAGTTCCATCAAGCTGTAGTTTATTATAATCTGTAAATGCTATTAATTTGTTTAATTTAAATTGTGATGCAAACATTGCTGCTTCCCAGTTTTGTCCTTCATCACTCTCTCCATCACCAATAATTGCATAAGTATAATTATCAAGATTGTCGATTCTACAAGCTAAAGCCATTCCGCAAGCTGCTGATAAACCTTGTCCTAAACTTCCAGTTGTCATATCAATTCCAGGAGTTTTAGTCCTATCACAATGAGAGGGGAGGTTTGTTCCACCTTTATTTAAAGTTTTTAACCATTCAAGAGGGAAAAATCCTTTTAATGCAAGTGTGGAATAGAGAGCAGGACCAGAGTGTCCTTTTGATAATACTAATAAATCTCTACCTACCATTTTTGGATTTTTAGGGTCAATATTCATTTCTTTAAAATATAATAGGGTTAAAACTTCTATTACAGATAAAGAACCACCTACATGACCAACGCCTAAGTTTGCAATGGTCTCTAATGTTTTGATTCTTACGTTGTTGGCTTCCTTATTTAAATCAAGGAGCTCAGTTTTAGTAATCATGTTATCCTACCTTTATTACTATTACTTTCTTTATGAAAATAATAAATACAAAAAGAGGATTTGTAAAGAGAAAATTTATTTATTTAATAACTTTATTTATGAAAGTAAGTAAAAATACTTTCTAAACTATCAATTTTATGCTAATAATAAAATATACACTTATTATAGGAGATATATAATGGTTAAAAATGTTATGAGGGCCAGTGATATTCGAACACATAATATAAATTTAGTTTTATCAGAGATTTATAAATGTAGAGAAGAGGGAATATCCCAATCTTCTTTAGTTAATTTAACAGGATTGAAAGCCCCAACTTTATTTAGAATTTTTTCTGAATTAGAAAACCGTGATTTAATTCAACCTATTAAAAAAGAAGTAAAAGAAGAAGGGAAAAAAGGTAGAAAACCTTTATTATATACTGTTAATGAATCAAGTCTATATTCTATAGCTGTAGAATTTTGGGCTGGTGTAATTCTTATTGGTCTTTTTAATTTTAAGTTAAAAAGAATTGCTTCAATATCTCTTTCAATCAATGAAGAATTAGATATAACACAAGTAATTAACATGATTGTTAAAAATATTAATTCTTTAATTGAAGAACATGAAATTGATAAAGAAAAGATCATTGGGGTATCTGTTGCTGCCCCTGGTTGTGTTGATATTGAAAATGGTATGGTAATTGATTATCCACGCATTAAAGGTTTAAATCATTATCCTTTATCTGAAGTTTTAGAGAAGGAATTAGACTTATTTGTAATAATACATAACAACTGTTCTGCACTTGCTTATGGTGAATATTTATATGGTAATTATAAAGATGAAAAAGGCTTATTTTCTTTCTTATTAAGAAGAGGTGTTAATGGAGCTTTAGTATCAGAGAATGGCATATATATTACACCAGATAAAGTTACCTTAGAAACTGGCCATATCCCAATAAGCTTAGATGGGCCTGTTTGTACCTGTAAAGGTAGGGGATGTTTACAAGCTTATGTACTAGAATTAGATAGCAATCCTAATACTCCAATCTTTTCTTCATTAGAAGATAAGGTTAAAAATAAAGATCCTGAGGCTTTAGCGATTTTAGATAAAGCGGCACAGTATTTATCTGTAGGAATTAGAAATATAAAAATATTATTAACGCCTTCAACCATTTTAATTGAATGTTCAAGTGATATTATTGCAAAAGAATTAACTAAATTAATTCGAAAAAGAGTCGATAAATTAGTTGAAGATGGGGTAATATCAGATGTTAAAATCTATGGTAAAGAATATGAATCTATTATGACTCAAAAAGGTGCTGTAGAGATTTTAATGAAGCATTATTTCAGTAATTAATTAAAGATTATAAAGTCAACATTTTATTTCATTTCTTAAAATTTGGAAAATAATTGTTGACTTATTAATGTTTTTATTGTTTACTTTCAGTAAGAAATAAAATAAACAAGAAGGTTTTTATGAAACAAAAAGTATCTTTGGGCATAGTGTGTTTAGCTAGGAAAACCTATGATTATCATGCTGCAGCAGAATTATACAAAAATATTTTAAATGATGTAAAAAAGATTGAGAATGTTGAATGGACAGTAATTGAAGATCTTGTAATAGAAAAAGAGGAAGGAGAAGCAGCTGGTTTAAAATTTGCTTCAAGTAATTTAGATGGTATTGTCTGTATCAGTGGTACTTTCCATCTTGGTCATTTACCTTTATTAATAAAAAGACATTGTGATATCCCCTTTTTATTATGGGGCCTTCCAGAATTACCATATAATGGTGGCAAAATCAGATTAAATAGTGTTTGTGGTGTTAATTTAAATGCTTCAAATTTATATAAAAGTGGATTTGATGATTATCAAGTTTGTATTGATAGTAATATAAATCAAGATTGGATTGATGCATTAAGAGTTATTAGCGCTTTAAAAAATAGCCATATTGGTATATTAGGTTTTAGAGCTGATGGATTTTTTAATGTAGGTGTTCAAGACAATCATGTTTTTGATAATACAGGCGCTATAGTTGATCATTTTGAATTATCCGATGTAATTAATTTAAAAGTTAAAGAAAAAGAAATAGAAGAGAGAAAAAAACAAGTAACTAGTTTATTTGATACATCTTCAATAACTGAAGATCAAGTTAATAAAGTTGCATTACTTAGTGCAAAACTTAATAAATTTTATTTAGACAATAATTTAAATGCACTAGCAATTAGATGTTGGCCAGAGTTTGCTAGAGATTTTGGAATAAGTCCTTGTGCTGCAATGAGTATTTTACAAAGTGAAGATAAAATCTTTACTTGTGAAGGTGATATTGATGGATCTTTATCTCAAATTGCACATAAAGCTTTAGGAGGCGAAACTCCTTTCTTGTTTGATTTCTCTCAAGTAGATTTTGAAGAAGATTTTGCTCTTTTCTGGCATTGCGGCGTTGCTCCATGTAATTTATGGGATGGTGTTTGTAATAGATCCTTAGATACTTATTTTGCTGGTGGAAGAGGAGTAACTGCTGATTTTGTATTAAAAAGTGGTGATGTATCTGTTTTACGTCTTGATTCAGCAAGAGGTAAATACAGAATGTTTATCCAAGATGCTAAAGCTATACCAATGGAAAAATTATTAAAAGGAACTTATTTAAAAGCTAAATTTGATAGACCTGTTAAAGATGTGTTGGACATTATTGTTGACAATGGTTTTGCTCATCATAGTAGTGTAGTTTATGGTTCTTTCTTAAAGCCTTTAAGAATTGTAGCAAAATTAAAAGGTTGGGAAATCTTTGAGTAATCTTTTTCTCCATACTTATATATAACATAGTTGAACCACCAAGAAATCTGGTGGTTCATATTTTTATATGTTATGTTATTTTAATTCATATCCGAATTTTTTTGTAGATTTCTTTTTATCAACAGATTTATATCACATAAATTATCTAAAGCACTTCTTGCAGTTTGATTTGATACAGATAAAATAGTTTGAACTTCTTTTACTGTTAAATGATGATCTTTTTTAGAGTTTAATTCTTTAAGAATTCTAGCTTCATTTTCATTTATCTTATATTTTTTTATATAACTCTAAATCTAATTCTCATAGACATTCAGTTATTTCATTAGTTATATTGAATGAGAAACTATATTTGCCAAATTTTATTTTATGAGCAGTCATATTTTTAGTCGTTTTTAATAGCTGCCAAAACTGTTCATTAGAAATGTTAATGTTATTTGTTTTGTATTATATTTTAGTCCGATTGAGATAGTTATCATTACATTCTTTTATTAAAGGTATGATATTTTCATCATTTTCGAATAATAAATCCATAGACCTGAGAGGAATTTTCTTTGCGATAGGTGGTTTAGTAATGCTCATAATTATTATTATCCTTATAACAGAATTATATTATAAGTCCCTAATTTATCAAGAATTAGGAATAACCATATTGATATAGTTTACTAATAAATGGTTGATAAAAATTATGTTTGCTATAGCTAATTTAGTTAAATATATTTAAAAAATATAATTAGTTTACTTTTAAAATAATTCTTTTTATTGTAAGGGATTAAATATATTGAATTAGATTTTTAAAAAAAATAATAAATATTGCTTGCATATATATACAAACTATGTTATACATAACTAACTTTAAAAGAGGGTGTTATTGTGAAAAAAATTGCTATCTATGGTAAAGGCGGCATTGGTAAATCTACCACTACTGCTAACCTTTCTGCGGCGCTTGCATTATGTGGATATAGAGTAATGCAAATTGGATGTGATCCAAAAGCTGATTCAACTCAACTCCTTATGAATGGAGAAAAAATTCCTTCAGTTTTGGATAAAATAAAAGAGCTTGGAGATTCAGTAGAACTTGAAGATATCGTTTATAAAAGTAATTGTGGTGTTTTTTGTGTTGAATCAGGAGGTCCTACTCCAGGTATAGGATGTGCAGGAAGGGGGATAATAACGGCTTTTCAAAAATTAGAAGAACTTGAAGCCTTTGAAACATATACTCCTGATGTCGTTTTATATGATGTTTTAGGGGATGTTGTTTGTGGTGGCTTTGCAATGCCTATTCGAGAAAATTATGCAGAAGAGGTAATGATAGTTACTTCTGCAGAAAAAATGGCATTATTTGCTGCATCAAATATTGTTTTGGCAATAGATAATTTTAAGAGAAGAAGCTATGCAAAATTAAAAGGTGTAATTCATAACTCTAGAAAAATAGATAATGAAGATAAAATTGTAGATACCTTTATTGATAATGCTAATACTCAGTTGTTATTGAAAATACCTAGAAGTGGGACTGTTCAAGAGGCTGAAAATTTAGAACAAACAGTAGTTGAAGCTTTTCCTTCATCGAATCAAGCTCATGTTTATAAAGAACTTGCAAAAAAAGTTATGGAGGAATAATGAATTTTTGCTCAACAAAGAAATGTTTGCATTATGCCTCTCCTGCTCATGGAGGTTGGGGTGTAGTCAGAGTAGGTATGTTAATCCCCCAAAGTTATCAATTATTTGTGTGTCCTTTTGCTTGTGGTAGGCATGGTGCAATTGGGGCTATTCAACAAGGCTTAAAAGATAGGTTATCTTATTTATATTTAGATCAATCAGATATAATTGATGGATATGAGGATTTAATTGTAGAAAGTGTACAAGAGTTTATTAAAACTTTAAATAAAGATATTAAAGTAATTCTAATCGTAGTAAGTTGTTTAGATGATTTGATTGGAACTGATACAATATCTCTTAGGGAAAGATTAAATAAAAAATATCCACAATATGTATTTCAAATAGGACATATGAATCCAATTACAGGGGACACTAAATCTCCTCCTTTAGTCTCAATACAAAGAAGTATTTATGAATTACTAGAAAAACGAGAATTAAATAAAAAGTTAGTTGTTACAATTGGTAATTTTGAACCATTAAATGAAGATAATGATATAAGAGTTTTATTAAGAGAAAATGGTTATAAATTATCACATATTTCCCAAACTAAATCATATGATGAATTTTTAGATTTAGCTGAAAGTTCATTAAACTTAGTAATTGCTCCATCAGGTCTTTTAAGTGCAAAAGATTTAAATAATAAATTAGGGACTCCATATTTATTTTTACCAACTTCATATTGGTTAGAAGAAATTAAAGCACAAACTAAAGAGATCTGTAATTTTCTTTCAATTGAAGTTCCTGATGAATATTTTGATAAGAAAGAACAACATGCTTTAGCTTTGATTAAAAAAGCTAAAACCTTAATTAAAGATAAAAAGTTAATAGTTTCTAGTAGTTCTACAAATAGAGTTTTTTCTCTTTCTTTAGCTCTATTAAGATATGGGTTTGATATAGATACAATATTTGTTCAAAGCACTCCAAAAATTGAAAAAAATGCGTTAAAAGAAATTGAAGATAATTTCTCCCAAGTACAAATAAAACAAGTATTACATCATTCAATGATAAATAGAGTTAAAAATAAAGAAGATTATGTGGCAATAGGGATAGAAGGCTCCTATGCGATTAATTCAAAACATCCTGTTCAAATGGAAGGGGATCATCAAATGTATGGGTATCAAGGTCTTGAAAATTTGATGTTAAGAATTATTGAAAGTATAGAAAATCCAAAAACAATTGAACAATTGTTAGATATTTATAAGTTGGTGATTTAATATGGCAAAATTATGTATAAAACTTCCTCCTTTTTCTCCAGATTATTCGGGAGTAGCCTCGGCCTTGTTTGATTTGAGATGTTTATCAATATTACATGATGCGTCAGGTTGTACTGGTAATTATACATCTTATGATGAACCAAGATGGTATGGTGCAAAGTCTCCTGTAATGTGTTCTGGGTTAAGAGAGATTGATGCGGTGTTGGGGGATGATGAAAAATTAGTAAATAACACTGTTCAAGCTGCAAGAGATTTGAATGTTGAATTAATTTCAATTATAGGAAGTCCTGTTCCAATGGTAATTGGCGCAGATACAATAGGTATAGCAAGAGAAATTGAAAATGAAACAAATATTCCAACATTTGGTTTTGAAACTACTGGTACAAGATATTATGATTATGGAATTGCTTTAGCTCTTGAAGAACTTGCTAAAAAGTTTATGAGAAATAAAGAAAAAACTATAAAGCCCTCAATTAATATATTGGGTGCAAATATGTTAGATTTTTCTTCATTTGATGAATTAGATTCTATAAAAAAGATTGTTTCTAATTTGGGCTTTGAAATTGTTTCAACAATGCCTTTAAATTTAGATTTTAATTCTCTAAAAAACAGTCCTTCAGCTTGGTTTAATATAGTCGTTACAAAAAGTGGATTCAAATTAGCAAAATATATGAGTGAAAAATTTAATCAGTCATATATTTCTTATATTCCAATTGGGAAAAATGGTAAAAAAATATTTGAAAATAAACTGATTTCTTTATTAAATAATCAAGAAGTTCCCATTGATGCACAACTTAAAAAAAATCCTGATATTTTAATTATAGGGGAACAAATTAGATCAAATGCTATTCGAGATTCAATTTCCAAAAATGATTGCTGTGTTAATACTCTTTTTGGATTAGTTGAAGAATTAAAAAATGATGGTGATATAAATCTTTTTTGTGAAAGTGAAATAATTGAAGCAGTTAATTCAAATAATTATAAAACTATAATTGCTGATCCTTTAATTTTGGATTTAATTGAAAATCCCAAAATAAAAAAAGTTCCAATTCCTCACTATGTAGTATCTAGCAAACTTTATAAAAATAAGAAATTAAATTTGATCGGAGAGAATTTTGAAAATTTTCTAGAAAAAATAAATTAGGGAGGTTCATTTTTATGAACAAAAGAATAATAAATTTATTGTTAATATCATTAACAGTATCAATTTCGGTATTTGCTAATGGTACTACTGAGCAAATTGAGCAAAAGCAAACCAGGATAATTGTAGATCATGGGGATAATGAGGTTGAAATCCCTACAGAAATTAACCGTATTATTATGACTACATTAACTCCATTACCTGCTGTATATTGTTTATTTGCTGGGGATAGTAGCAAATTAGTTGGGATTAGTCCTGCATCTATGGCCGCTGCAAAAAACTCAATATTAAAAGATGTTTTACCAGATGTAGTAAATATTCCAACTGGTTTTATGAAAAGTGGTTCAGATATTAATATAGAAGAGGTGATTAATCTGAAACCGGATGTAGTATTTTATTCAACAACTTATCCTGATGAAGGAAAAATGTATGAAGAAGCAGGAATCCCTGCAGTAGCATTTAGTCCTTATAAATGGGAAGGGGATGCTATTGATACCTTTAGTGGTTGGGTTGAACTTCTAGGTGAAGTGCTAAATGAAAAAGATCATGCCTCTGGTGTCGTTACTTATGGTAGAGAAATTGAAACAAAAATAGCAGATAGAATTAAAGATTTAAGTGATGATGAAAAACCTAAAGCTTTTATGCTATTTAGATATGCTAATGGAAAAATTAATACTTCAGGTTCTTTGCATTTTGGTCAGTGGTGGCTTGAATCTACTGGAGCTATAAATGTAGCACAAGATATTAAAGAAAATATTCCAGCTGTAAATATGGAACAAATATATCAATGGAATCCAGAAATGATATTTATTTCTAATTTTGCGCCTGTACTTCCTGAGGATTTATATAATAATGCTATTGCTTCAGATAATTGGTCGCCAATTGATGCTGTAAAAAATAAACAGGTTTTTAAATTCCCACTTGGGATGTATAGATGGTATCCACCTGCAAGTGATACTCCATTAAGTCTTTTATGGTTAGCAAAAACTATTCATCCTGAATTATTCACTGATATAAACATGGATGATGAGATTAAGAACTATTATAAGCAATTTTATAATGTTGAGTTAACTGATGAACAGTTAAGTAGAATCTATAACCCAAAAAGAGAAGCTGCAGGTGTATAATTTATGGATAAATCAAAGTTAGGTGTATCGAAGAAGATTATTTTTGCATTAGTACCATTATTGATTGCAATAATATGTTTAGGCATAGGAAGATATACCTTAAGACTTGATCAAACCTTTAAAATTTTACTTTCACCAATAACAAAAATTGATGTTAGTTTTGCTGATTATATTGTAATTTTTAATATAAGAATCCCTAGAATAATATTAGCTTTTTCTGTTGGTTTAGGCTTAGCTATTTCAGGAGCAGCATTTCAGTCAATGTTTAGTAATCCACTAGCAACCCCAGATACTCTTGGGGTTGCTAGTGGAGCTAGCTTTGGCGCTGCATTAGCACTTTTATTTGGTTTTAATTTTATTGGTGTTCAGGCTATGGCAATGATATTAGGTATGTCTGCTCTATTAATAACACTATGGATTGGTAAGAATTCAGTAAGTCAATCAAAGATAGTTATGATTGTTTTAAGTGGAATTGTTGTATCTTCTTTATTTAAAGCTTTAGTTTCGGGAGTTAAATATATAGCTGATCCTAATGATACTTTACCTGCAATTACTTATTGGCTTATGGGTAGTATGAATGGTGCAAATTTCAAAACATTATTGTTAGGTCTGCCTTCAATTTTTTTTGGGAGCATAATTATCTTTTTCCTTAGGTGGCGATTGAACATAATATCATTAAGTGATGATGAGGCTAATTCATTAGGTGGACATGTAAAATTGGTTAGAATTTTAATTATGTTTAGTGCAACTTTAGTTACAGCCTCTTGTGTATCAATGTGTGGAGCTGTGGGATGGGTCGGCCTTTTAATACCTCATGTTTCTAGATTGTTGGTTGGTAGTGATAATACTAAGATAATCCCTGTTAGCATGAGTTTAGGATCCTCTTTTATGATTATCGTTGATACTTTAGCTAGAAGTGTAAGTGCTTCAGAAATTCCGCTATCTATACTTACAGCATTAATTGGGGCTCCCTTTTTTATATCTTTATTAAAAAAGATAGGAGGTGCGAGATTATGATATTTCAAGTAGAAAATGGTAGTTTTGGATTTGGCGAAAAACCATTATTTAGTCAAATAAATTTTGAAGTGAAACAGGGAGAAATTTTATCAATTTTAGGTGCAAATGGAGTTGGGAAAACTACTCTATTGCGTTGTATGATGGGATTGCTTGATTGGAAAGAAGGGTGTTCAAAAGTTGATAAAGTTAAAATAACTAAGAATTGTGATGATTCTATTTGGACAAAAATAGGGTATGTTCCACAAGCAAAAAATACAGTATCTCCATTGAGAGCCAAGGATTTGGTTTTATTAGGAAGATCTGCACACTTAAAAGTTTTTTCTCAACCAACTAAAAAAGATAAGCAAAGGGCGCTTGAAGCTTTAGAAAAAATAAATATGGGTCATCTTAGTGATAAATATTGTAATAAAATGAGTGGTGGAGAATTGCAAATGGTTTTGATAGCTAGAGCCCTTTGTATAAAACCAAAAATGTTAATTTTGGATGAACCAGAATCAAATTTAGATTTTAAAAATCAATTAATGGTCTTAGATACAATATCAACATTATCAAAAGAAGAAGGTATATCTTCTATTGTTAATACTCACTATCCAGATCATGCGATTCATTTATCAAATAAGTCCTTGTTGTTGAATAATAATGGAAAAAGTGTTTATGGTTATACAAATAAAGTTTTAACAGAAAGTAATTTAAAAGATATTTTTAAAGTTGATGTTAAAATAATTAATCATGAAATTGAAAACAGACGATATGTGTCTATTGTACCTTTGTATTCAAAGAATATTATGTAGGAGAATTTATGCTTTTTAAGAAGCTTGATAATCTATTAGAAGATAATAAAGTTGTATTATTATCATTAGCCCCAACTTATAAAATAGCTTATAAAGAAAATTCACTTAAAATTTTAAATGCAATAAAAGCTTTAAATATATCGGTGATAAGTGAAACTATTAATGGATATTATATTATATTAGATAATGTGTTAAAGCAGTTGAATGAAAGAGAATTTTTAATTTCTGAAGCTTGCCCAGTTATTAAAAATTTGATAATCAATAAGTATCCAAATCTTAGTAAATCTTTAGATGGGTGTTGTTCTCCTTTAACAAATCATTGTAAATATTTAAAACAAAAATATGGAGATAATGTTCCAATAATTTTTGCAGGACCTTGCAAAAATAAATTGAAAGAAGCAGTTAGAGATGAATCTGCAGATATTTGTTTAACTTTTCAACAATTAGTTGATTATTTAGAGTATAAAAAATTAATAAATTATACAAAAGAAGAAACCTTTAATTTTTCTGATACTTTAGAAAATAATGTAAATAATATTGAAATAAAGTCAATTGATGGCTATGAAAATGTTATTAAATATCTAAACCAAGTAAATGAAAATAAAATTAATCCAAAAGGTTATTTAATGCTTTTTTCTTGTGAAGAGGGTTGTGTTGGCAGAACCAAAAAAGTTTCTGTAAATTTTAATCAATAAGTTTTCTTGTAGTAGAATTATTTACTACTAATTCTACATCAAGAGAAACATTGTTGCTTTCTTTGTTATCTAATACTTGATTCAACATTTGAACAGATTTTATTCCCATTTCTTTAAGGTGTAATTCAATATGAGTATAGTAGTTTGAATTATTGCTAGTTTTATCAAAAATTATAATTGAAATATCTTCAGGGATTTTATATCCAAGAGCTTTTAATTTATCAGATAACCCATCGGTTACAGCTTCTGACATCGCAATAACTCCATCAAATTCTGTGAATCTTGAATCTAATATTGATGCTGAATTAACACCATCAGCATAATCGTAACCTGTGGTAATTAATAAGTTTTCATCAATTTTAATGTTTGCTTCTTTTAGTGCTTTTGCATATCCTCTAAATCTATCAATAGAAGAGAAAGGGTAGCTCTCTTTATTATTGCTAAAATTGAATAATTCTTTATTTGAACAAGGCACTTCCCAAAAGCTTGCTATAAAAGCAATTCTTGTTCTCCCCATTTGAAGTAAATACTTTGTAGCTAAGTAGCCGCCTTTTTCTCCATCATGATATACATGAGGGATATTAGGTATGATGTTTTTTCTAGCAGTAACTACTAATGGGATATTATGAAAATTTTTAATCTCTGGAATATTTTCAGCTTTAGCAACAGGAATATAAATTAAACCATCTAAGATTGAATTTGAAAGTTGCTTAATATCTTGTTTTTCATTTTCTACAGATCCATTACTTGAAGTAACTAAAACTAGTTGATTGTTTTTTCTAGCTTCTTCAATTATTCCTTCTGTTATAGCGGAAAAAAAGGGGTGAGTAATATTAGGAATTATAAGTCCAATAACACCAGAAGAACTACCTTTCATTATTCTTGCTGCAATATTAGGTCTGTATCCTGTTTTTTTAAGAATTTCTTCAATTTTAATTTCATTGGATTTTCTTACAGTTTGACCATTAAAATATCTAGATAATGTAGCAATTGAAACCCCACTTAAATCTGAGATCTCTTTTAATGAGTAATTTTTCTTATTATTTTCCATGATTGTTATAATATAACATTTTCCATATAAAATCAATAAATGTAAACGTTAATCAATAAAAAACATTCTTAATAGATATATACTTATCAAATAGACAGTATTTTTATAATAATGTGCAAAAAAGAATTTAAATATTAGTTGTTGACAGATTAAAATTCTGTAATATACTAATGAAGAAGTGAAAACGTTTATCACTTTATTGTATAGGAGTGAAATTTTGAAATTTATAGTTAAAAAGTCGATATTGAGTGGTTCGGCGAAAATCCCTGGCAATAAGTCAGGGACAGCAAGAGGAGTAATCTTCGGAAGTCTAGCAGGTGGTACATCAGTTTTAAATAACCCCCTAACTAATTTGGATAGTTATTCTATTGTAAAAATGATGGAAATGCTTGGTGCTAAGATTAATACTGAAGATGATTCAAAATGGATAATTGAAGGCTTTGATGGAAAACCTTCTGTTCCAAGTAATATTTTAGATGCAGAAAATTCTGGAACTGGTTTTTATTTTGCATTAGCAGTTTGCTCTTTAATTGAAGGTTATTGTGTTTTAACAGGAGACTATCAAATTTGCTATAGACCAGCTCAACCTATGATTGATGCAATTAATAAATTAGGTGGCTTTGCTTTTTCTACAAGAAATAGTGGCACAGCACCAATTGTTGTAAAAGGTCCTATCAAAGGCGGAGCAATTAGTTTCCCTGGTGTTAATTCACAATGGATGACTCCCTTCTTATCTGTTTGTCCTTTATTAGAAGAAGATACAATTATTCATGAAACAGATTTATTAGAGAGACCTTATGTTGATATGACAATAGGTATGTTAAAGAAAGCAGGAATTGAAATTATTAATAATAATTACGATGAATTTGTAATTAAAGGAAGACAAAAATTTAAACCTTTTGAATATGAATTACCTGGAGACTGGGGTACTAGTGGTTATCCTATGATAGCAACAGCAATAACACCTGGTTCAAAAGTAACTTTCACAGGTTTAGATATAAATGATTATGCAGGTGAAAAAGCTTTTGTAGCTATCTTAAAAGATATGGGTGCAGATGTTGAAGTAGTTGATGAAGGTAAAGGTGGTATCACTGTAACTGGTTGTTCCTCATTACAGGGTATTGAAATTGATTGTAGTGGAACTCCTGATGCTGTTCCAATTTTAGCAGTTCTTGGTTGTGCGGCTCAAGGAAAAACTGTTTTAAAGAATATCGGAGCATGTAGATTAAAAGAAACGGATAGAGCTAAATCAATTAAAGAAGAATTAGAAAAAATGGGTGCTAAATTTGATGAAACTGAAGATAGTTTAACTATTTATCACTCAGAATTAAAAGGTACAAAAATTGATGGTCATCACGATCATAGAATTGTTATGGCAACCAGTGTTGCTGCTATGATTGCAGATGGTGAAAGTGAAATTGATAATGCTGAATATGCAGCTGTATCTTTTCCAAATTTTTATGAGCTAATGAAACAAATAAATGCTAATATAAAAAGCGTATAAGAAAAAAGGAGAGTGTGATGAAAAAGAGTCTATTATTATTGGTAATGATTTTATCAATTAGTTTTAGTGTATTTGCAAATGGTAGTAGTGAAGAAAATGCTCCATCTTTAAAGAGAATTTCTATTGGTACAGCTGGAACAGCTGGTTCTTTATATCCAATGGGAGTTGGTATGGCAAAAACCATTACTGATCATGTTGATGGTATTGCATGTACAGGTGAAGCAACAGCTGCTTCTGTAGAAAATATTAGAAATTTAACTTCTGGTAATTTAGCAATGGGTATATCTCAAAGTGAAATTGCTTATTTAGCTTATAATGGTTTAGGTGATTTTAAGAATCATGATGCAACTGATTTAAGAGCTTTATTTAGTACTATTACTAGTTATGTTCAAGCTTTTTCTCTAGAAAGTAGTGATATTCATTCAATTGAAGATTTCAGAGGGAAAGCTATTGGTTGTAGTTCTGCTGGTAGTGGTGGAGAAATGTGTGCAAGAATGGTTTTAGATTATTATGGTCTTTCATATGATGATATTAAACCTCAATTTATTTCTGAAACCGAAGCAGTTTCTGCATTAAAAGATGGTAGAATTGATGCTTTTATCTGTACACACCCAATCAAATCTGCTGCATTAACTGACCTTACAACAAGTGTTGATGTAAGAATGATTTCATTTGATTCACCTGAATTCTATGAAGAATTCTTCTTCTGGACACCATATACTATCCCAGCTGGAACATATAATGATGTTGATGTAGATGTTGTTGTACCTAGTAGTAGAGTTAATATGTACACTTCAACAAAAGCTGGTTTAAGTGATGATGACGTTTACAGAATTGTTAAAGCTATTTGGGAAAACAGAGATGAATGGCAAGGGGTTGCAAATTCAGTTTCAAAACAAGTTGTAATTGATTCTGCATTATCAGGTATTCCTGTAAAATTACATCCTGGTGCTGTTAAGTATTACCAAGAAATTGGTCTTGATATTGATCCTGAACTAATTCCATAATTGCAATTTAATAAAATCCTCATAGGAGTAGTTCTCCTGTGAGGAAATTTTAAAGGTAGGCTTTTTAAATGTTAAATAATAAAACGAAGCAAGGCGAGTTTTTAAAAATGCTGTTATTAATTTTAGCATCATTTGTTTGTTTGTTTCATATATATATAACTGTATCAACTGCTATTGGTGTTATGCAGGTTAGAGTTATTCACGTTTTTTCTTTAATGCTAGTTTGGTATTTAAGTAAATTTATTAATACCAAGAAGAAAGTATTTAAAGCTGTAGATTTACTATTAATGATAGCAATTATAGCATTATTTACATATTTTATGATTGGAACAGTACCTGATGCCTTAAGAGAAAAAGGTGTTTGGGGAATTAACTTTTTAGATGTTATAGCTGGTGCTATTTTAATTCTATTTGTTTTAGAAGTTTCTCGAGAATCTATTGGCTTAGCATTACCAATAATTGCAGTAGTCTTTTTAATCTATGCTTTTATTGGCCCATATTTACCAAATGTTATTGCTCATAGAGGTTATAATTTAGAATATATTACAAATTATATAAGCTGGACTAATGAAGGAATTTATGGTGTTCCTGTTGGAGCTTCAGTTTCATTTGTTGTATTATATATAATTTTTGGAGAATTGTTAGATAAATTTGGAGCTGGTAAGTTCTTTATTGATATCGCATATGCTTTGACAGGAAAGATGAAAGGTGGTCCTGCAGAAGCTGCAGTATTATCAAGTGCAATGATGGGCTCTATTAACGGTAGTGCTGTCGCAAATGTTGTAACTACTGGTACTTTTACAATTCCTTTGATGAAGAAAGTTGGATATAAGAAAGAATATGCTGGTGCTGTTGAAGCTGTTGCTTCAACCGGTGGTCAAATTCTCCCTCCTGTTATGGGTGTTGCAGCTTTCGTTATGGCTGATTTAACAGGTATTCCGTATTCTCATATAGTATTAGCTGGTATTATACCAGGCCTTTTGTATTATATTAGTTTGGGTTCTGCCGTTTATTTTGAAGCTGGAAGATTAGGAATCGAAGCTGAAAAAAATGAAAAGCTTTTAAGAGTTAAAGCAATATTAAAAGAAGGTTATTATTACTTTATTCCAATTATTATTTTGGTTTTCTGTTTATTGGTTTTAAAATTATCTGCAAGTTATTCTGGGTTCTTTGCAATTTTATCAATTTTAGCAATTGGGATTATTAAAATTGGTATTGTTGATCATAGATTCCCATTTAAAGAATTAAAAGAAGCAAGTTTACATGCAGCAAAATCAGCTGTTCCAGTAGCAATAGCTTGTGCTTCAGCTGGTATCGTAATTGGAATTGTCAGTATGACTGGTCTTGGTGTTAGATTTGCTCAAATCGTATTTGATGTTTCAAATGGTAATTTATTCTTAATGCTTTTGATGACTATGATTGCTTGTATAATTTTAGGTATGGGTCTTCCTTCAACCGCAGCTTATGTAATTGCTGCAACAGTTGCTGCCCCAGCTCTATTAAAAGCAGGTATTTCACCAATTGCTTCAAACTTATTTGTATTCTATTTTGCAATAATTTCATTCATTACTCCACCTGTAGCAATGAGTGCTTATGCTGCTAGTGGTATTGCAGATTCAGATGCAATGAAGACAGGGGTACAAGCCTTTAAGCTTGGTATTGCTGGATTTATTATTCCATTTATGTTTGTTTATTATCCTGGGTTATTAATTGTTGATACTTCTTTCTTTGCTTCAATTTCCTCTTTAATTATTGCATTATTAGCTGTTGTTATGATTGCAATTGCTTTTGAAGGTTGGTTGGGTAAGAATTTGAGTTTACCAATAAGGTTACTTTTAGCTGTTGTAGCTATAATTATGATAATTCCAAATATTGTATTTAATATTGTAGGTATTGTTATTTCCCTTGCTTTATTAGCATTTTTGATAGTACCAAACAAAAAAAAGTGAACAAGTATTACTTGTTATGAGTGATTGAAAAGAGATAAATAAAAGATGTAGTAGAAATGCTACATCTTTTTTATTCGATTTATGAGAATAAACTATTTTAACTTTTTTAATCCTAACACTATTGGAGTAGATTTATATCCAACACCCATTCTATCAATGCCTTGATCAATGAAAGCTAAGAACTTTTCTCTATCTCTAATACAGGCAGACCCTTTTACTTTACATCTACCTTTTGCTGCATCAATCATGCATTGAATTATTTCTGTTGTTGCGCCTTTTACTTCACCCCCTGTAAAAAAGCCTGTTGAAGTTTTTACAAAATCAGCACCAGATTTAGCAGCAATATCAGTTGCTTTTGCAATTTGGTCTAAGGTAAGTGCATCGGTTTCAAATATTACTTTTAATTTAGTTCCATACTTGTGAACAGTATCTGCTACTGCTTTTATATCTTTTTCTACTAGTTCCCATTTTCCACTTTTAATCCAACCATAATTTGATACTATATCTAAATCTTCAATATCATTATTTTTACATATTATTTTAGCTTGTTTTACTTTACTTTCTGTGGAGGAACAACCAAAAGGAAAATCACAAACAACACAGATACCAGTATTTGTACCTTTGCAAAGTTCTCTTGCAATAGGTAAAGAGGAGGGGTTTATACAAACTGTTTTACAATTATAATCAATACCTTCTTGAATGTATTTTCTTATTTCTTCTTCCCTAAATTCTGGTTTTAACACTGATTGATCAATATATCTAGCAAGTTCTTTAACATTCATATCAATAGCTTTTTTATTTGGATTCATATTTTCTCCTTATAAATTATTAAATGTATGATACAAATATTATAAATACAATAATTACTAAAAAGCAATAGTGGTTTTATAAATCATGCATACAATTGATTTAAATAGTGGTTATGTATTGTAAATATGAATGAAAGAATTCTTTACTAGAGATATATTATGTATTATTATTATAAATGTATCATACAAATATCAGTTTGAATAAAGTTTTAAAACATTATAAAAAAAAATATTATTTTAAAATCATTTACTAATATTTAAAAGTTTAATATTAATTAATGATATATAGATTTTAATTGAGTATTTAATCAGATTTTAAGGAGAGAATATGTCTCAAATTAGTGTAGAGTATGTTGAAAAAACATTTGATTTTGATGATAGTGTAAAAATTCCTTTTTATGTTCAGTTTGCAAGTTATATAAGACTACAAATTCAAACGGGTAATTTTAAATCTGATGACATTATGGTTGCTGAAACAAAACTCTGTGAAATATTAAATGTTAGTAGAACTACTATAAGACAAACCTTTAATATGCTTGTTGAAGAAGGTTATTTAGTTAGAACTAGAGGTAAAGGTTCTTTTATATCAAAACCAAAATTAAATAGACGCATAGATTATATGTACAATTTTACTGAAAGTATTAATAGAATTGGTGCTAATCCTTCTTCAATTGTCCTTGATTGTAAAATAATTAAAGCTAATTCTACTGTTGCTGAAGTTATGAAGTTACCACCTCAAAATTCTTTTGTATTTTATTTAAGAAGATTAAGATGTGCAAATAATCAACCAATTTTAGTTGAAGAGTCATATATTCCTGCATTATTGTGTCCTAATATAATTGATATAGATTTTTCATTAAGTTCTCTTTATGCAACTTTATTAAATAAGTATGGTTTAAATATTGATAGGGCAGAAGAAATAATTGAATCTGTTATTATAGATAATGATACTACTAAGCTTTTAGATTGTGATAATAATTGTATGCCAGGTTATAGAATTGAAAGGGTTGCTTATCTAAAAAATGGTATGGTTTTTGAGTTTACAACCTCCACTACTAGAGCAGATAAATGTACCTTTAAATTGGAATTAAAATATAATAATAAAAATGGTAATGGTATCGATATAGAGAGAAAAATAAATACCTAAAATTGAAAAGGTGCAGCAGTTTTTGCTACACCTTTCGATTTTCTATGTTATGTATATAAAAATGCTAGAGGTATTATCTAACAACTCTACCAGAGGCATTACCTGCGGCAAGAGATTTTACTTCTTCAATACTTACTAAATTAAAGTCGTGTTCAATAGTATGTTTTAAACAAGAGGCTGCCACAGCAAAATTAATTGCTTCTTGAGGATCATAGTTATTAACTAAACTATAGACTAAGCCACCACTGAAGGAATCTCCACCGCCAACTCTATCAACGATTTGGATTGTATAATTAGGTGAAAAATATGCACTTTTGTTTGTATATAGCATTGCACCCCAAGTATTAACACTTGCGCTAATGCTACCTCTAAGAGTAAAAGCTACGGTTGGGATATTGAATTTTTCACTTAATTGTTTTGCTACATCAATATATCCATCATTATTTAGTTCACCCTTATTAATATCACTACCACTTGCTTCAAGATTAAATACATCTTTTGCATCAGCTTCGTTGCCGATACATACATCAACATAAGGCATTAATTGAGACATTACTTTGTTAGCATCTTCTCTGCTCCATAATTTTGATCTGTAGTTAATGTCACAAGAGATTGTAATATCTTTTTCTTTAGCTTTTTTACATGCTTCAAGACAGATAGATGGCATATTACCACCTAGAGCTGGAGTAATACCTGTGAAATGAAACCAAGAAGCCCCATCAAAAATTTTATCCCAATCAAAATCTGAAGGATCCGCTAGAGAAATAGCAGAATATTTTCTGTCATAGATAACCTTTGAAGCTCTCTGGCTAGCTCCTTTTTCAACAAAGTATGAACCTAATCTTTCTCCACCATAGCAAACATCACTTACATCAACCCCATAATTTCTTAAAACATTAATAGATGCTTGGCCAATTTCATGTTTTGGAACTTTAGTTACAAATGAAACATCTTCACCAAATCTTGCAAGTGAAACAGCTACATTAGCTTCTCCCCCTGCAAAACTAACATCATAATTAGTTGCTTGTAAAAATCTTAAATATCCTTGAGGGTTTAATCTCATCATGATTTCACCAAAAGTAACAATCTTTTTATTCATTATCAACTCCCGCTTTCACGCTATTATAAATTTCAATAGCTTTTTGAGCTCTTTTAGTAATTTCTTTATAATTTCTCTCTTTAATTAAATTTGATTTTGCAATCCAGCTACCACCAATTGGACAAATATCTTTTTGGCTTGCCCAAAGAGGTAGGTTCTTTTCACTTACTCCACCTAAAGGGAAGAATTTTAAATCTAAATATTTGTATGGACCAGTCATTGCTTTAAAATAATCAAGACCACCTAAAGCTTGAGCTGGGAATAATTTTAATAATTTACAACCCATTTCTACAGCTTTTTCTAATTCACTTGCTGTTGAAATACCAGGTGCAAAAGGAAGATTGCATTCATCTGCTTCATTCATAATTGTAGGATTTAAACCAGGAGCAACAGCAAAAGTAGCACCTAATTTTTTAACTTTTTTTGCTTGACCAGGTTGGATAACAGTTCCAGCTCCAATCATCATTTCTGGAACATTTTTATGAATAAGTTCCATAGCTTTATAAGATGCTGGAGTCCTAAGTGCTAGTTCAATTGCACTAATTCCGCCATCAATTAAAGCTTTTGCGCTATCAACAGCACTATCAGCATCTTCGATAACTAATACTGCAACAATACCTTTACTTACTAGGTCTTTTATCATTTGATCATTCATCATTCAATTTAGCCCTCTACTGTTTCATTTTTAATTGACTGTTTCATTTTAATACTATAGACTACTTCTATAACGATTTTTAAAATCTGTCAAGATAAAAATGAAACATTTGTATAAAAATGAAACAGGACTGATATAATGGAAGAAACAAAAGTTAGTGCAGTTGAGAGATGTATGCTAATACTGGAAACAATAGCAAAGCATAATAAGATTATTCTCTCTGACATTGCTAAAGAAACCGATATACATAAAAGTACAGTATTTAGATTTTTAAATACTTTAGAATCTCTTGGCTACATTAATAAAGATCCAAAAGATGAACACTATTTTTTAACAACGAAGATGAATCAATTTCATATTTCATCAAGTATTGAAAGTGTATTATTAGATGAAGGTGTTCAAATAGTAGAGACAATAGCAAAACATACTAAAGAGACTGTACATTTAGCAAAGTTAGATAATAATAAATTGACCTATCTTTATAAAGTTGAATCAACGCAAACCTTAAGAGTTAGCACATCCAGTCAGATACTAGGGGAAGCTCCTTTATATTGTACTGGTTTAGGTAAAGCTATAATGGCCTTTTTAGAGGAAGAAGAAGCATCTAAAATTATGAATGAATTTAATTATAATAAATTCACAGATACTACTATCTTAAATAACGATACTTTAAAGAAAGAGTTAGAACAAATTAGACTAAGAGGTTATGCTCTCGATAATCAAGAACATGAAATAGGGATTATGTGTATTGCTCTTCCTATTTTAGTAAGAAATAAACCTGTTGCAGCTATTAGTATTTCTGCTCCAGTTCAAAGACTTAAAGACAATATTCAAAAGTATTTTTTATTAATTGAAACTTTAATTGATAACTTTCAAGATAGGATACAAACTCTACCAATAAGTTAAAAACTTGATTTTAAGGTATTTAAATGGCGTTTTATTGTTTTAAAAAAAATTAAATTTTTTTCTTGACAATACTCAGATATAGGTTAACATATTACTTGTATTACAAGTTATGTGCCAGGAAATAAGAAAAAGATGATTACTTACAATAAAATAAAAAAACCAAATTTAGTAAAAGAAGTTTACACCCAACTTAGGGAACAAATAGTAAATGGAGAAATGAAAGAAGGGGATAAATTACCTTCTGAAAATAAGCTTTGTTTGCAATTTGATGTTAGTAGAGTAGTAATCAGAGAAGCTATGCAAACCTTAAGAGCTAATAACTTGATTGTAACAAAACAAGGTAAAGGATCTTTTATTGCAAATCCTGAAAACTTTGTTTTAGAAAAATATGATACTTCTAATGAGAAAATTATTGGTAAAGTAACAGAAAGCGATATCATAGATTTCTTTGCTTTTAGAGAAGTTGTTGAATTAAAAGGCCTTGAGTTAGCAGCTAAAAATCTAGATGAAGATGATATGAAAATTCTTGCATCTAAAGTAAAGAAAATGATAGAAAATAAAGGTAATACAGAGCAATATTCAATTGCCGATTATGAATTTCACTTAGAAGTTATGAAAGCTTCAAAAAATGAATTTTTATATACTTCTTATAAAGCATGTAGGCCTCTAATACTACGATGTTTTATAAGATTAAATAGTTTCCATGATAGTCATCAATGGGGTATCGATAAGCATGAAAAATTATGCAAAGCTTTGAGTGAAGGAAATTCTAAGGAAGCAAAGAATTTATTAGTCATGAATAATGATTATAACTTAGCTCGTTTATCATCAATTAAAGAATAAAACAAAAAGAGATCTAAAAAAAGATTAAAATTTAATTAATATAATAAGTTGTAGGACATGTTATATCTTACAAATAAGGAAAAAATAAATATGAAAATAACAGAGGTTAATACCTATTTTGTTCGCCCTAGATGGGGATTCGTAGAAATTCTTACTGATGAAGGACTTACTGGTTGGGGGGAAGCCGTACTTGAAGGTCATACTACAGCAGTTTTGTCTTGTGTTCAAGAAATGAAGCCTTATTTATTAAAAAGTGATCCACAAAAAATTGAAGATCTTTGGAATGTGTTATATAGAGGTGGTTTCTATAGAGGTGGTGGTGTTATGACTAGTGCAATTTCTGGGTTAGACCAAGCTTTATGGGATATTAAAGGTAAAGCATTTAATGCTCCTATCTATCAATTAATGGGTGGTAAATGTAGAGACAAAATTAAAGTTTATTCTTGGATTGGTGGAGATAGACCGGATGATACAGGTAATGCTGCTAAAGAAAAACAAGATGAAGGCTTTACTGCAATAAAGATGAATGCAACTAGCGAATTACAGTATATAGATAACTATAAAAAAGTTGATGATGTACTAGAAAGAGTTGCATCTATTAGAGAAAAATGTGGTAAGTATTTTGGTATTGCAATTGATTTCCATGGCAGAGTTCATAAACCAATGGCTAAAGTATTAGCTAAGAAGTTAGAAGAATTTGATCCAATGTTTATTGAAGAGCCTGTTTTATGTGAACAAATGGAATATTTTCCTGAAATTGCAGCTGCTTGTAACATTCCAATTGCAACAGGAGAAAGACTTTACACTAAATACGATTTCAAGAGATTGTTAAGTATTGGTGGAGTTGATATTATCCAACCTGATTTAGCTCATGCTGGTGGTATTACTGAAGTTAAAAAAATTGCAGCAATGGCAGAAGCATATGATGTTGCATTAGCACCACACTGTCCATTAGGGCCTATTGCTTTAAGTGCCTGCTTGCAAGTTGATGCAACTTCTTACAATGCTGTAATTCAAGAACAAAGTATTGGTATTCACTATAACAAGGGTAAAAGCGTTCTAGATTACATTACAAACAAAGAAGATCTTAAATTTGAAGATGGTTTTGTAAATATGCCAACAAAACCAGGTTTAGGTTTAGATATAAATAAAGAGTTAGTTTTAGAAGAAAATAAAACTCCTCATAGTTGGAAGAACCCATTATGGAGACATGATGATGGTTCAGTTTCAGAGTGGTAGAAAGAAAAGAGGTTTAAATGAAAAAAGGAATTATAGGTAAAATTCATGGAATTGTTATAGATATTTTAACAAAATTCCTAGTAGTTTTGAGTATGTTAATTACTGGTACAGTTTTTTTAAATGTATTAAGTCGTTATATATTAGAAATTTCACTTCCCTGGTCTGAAGAATTAGCTAGATTTATGTTTATTTGGCTTTCTTTTATTGGTGCAGTAATTGCTAATGCTCAATTTAGTCATATGAGATTAGATTTTATTGTAGAAAAATTGCCAGCAAAAACAGCTAAAGTAGTTGAAGGTATCTCTTATTTGGTCGCGATAGTTTTATTTGTTTTTTTGTTTATCGGAAGTATTAGATAAACTCAATCACAATGGGATTGGAGATCCTCTGCATTAGGAATCAGACATGGCATAGTCTATATGATAACGCCTATTTGTTTCTCAATTATGGGATTGCAATTTGTAGCAAGATTTATTCAGTTATTTATTTCAGACAAAAAAGGAGAGGTGTAATTTTATGTTACTTTTATTTTTAGGTTCATTATTTGGATTAATATTAATAGGTGTTCCTGTAGCGTTTTCATTAGCAGGAACAGCATCAATAATGATGATTGCCTTAGGTAATTTATCTCCATTAAAGTTAGCACAAACCTTTATAACCGGTTGTGATAGTGTTCCACTTTTAGCAATACCTTTCTTTATGATTGCAGGAGAGGTTATGAATGCTGGTGGTATCTCAAAAAGAATAGTTAAATTTGCAGATACTCTTTTAGGTCACTTTAGAGGTGGTATGGGATATGTTGGTGTTGTTGCATCAATGATTTTCGCAGGTATCTCTGGTAGTGCAGTTGCAGATACTACTGCAGTTGGTAGTGTTGTATTACCATTGATGGAAGAAAGTGGATACGATAAGAAAAAAAGTACAAGTTTGATTTGTGCAGCGGGATGTATCGGGCCAATTATTCCACCAAGTACTCAAATGATTATCTATGGTGTTATAGCTGAAGTATCAATTGTTAAATTGTTCTTAGGTGGTATTGTTCCGGGTCTTTTGATTGGACTAAGTTTGATGGTTATGTGGTTTTATCATACTAAAAAGAGTAATTATCCAGTTGGAAAAAGATCTTCATTTAAAGAAATTAGACATTCATTTAGAAGTGCTTTCTTAGCTATTATGTTACCTTTCTTTATTATCTTCTGTATTGTTTCTGGTATTGCTACTGCAACTGAAACAGCTGCTATTGCGGTTATGTATTCTCTTGTTGTTTCACTAGGAATTTATAAAGAATTAAAGTTTAAGGATTTGCCAAAAGTATTTGCAAAAGCTTGTATTTCAACAGCTATTATGATGATGGTTGTTGGTGCTGCTAATGTTGCTGCTTATGTAATCACAATTGCAAGAATTCCACAATTATTATCAGATACAGTATTGTCATTAACAAACAATCCAAAAGTATTAATGCTTTTATTAAATATCTTATTATTACTTGTTGGTTGTGTTATGGACAGTGGTCCAGCAATCATGATTTTAACACCAATTCTTTTACCAGTAATTAGAGAATTTGGCTTAGATCCAGTTTATATTGGTGTAATCATGGTATGTAACTTATGTATCGGTTTAGCAACCCCACCTGTTGGAAACGTATTATATGTTGGTGTTGGCTTAGGTAAAATCAAATTAGTTGAATTAATAAAAAACATTTGGCCATTCTTAATAATGATGTTCTCAGTGTTATTTATTATTACATATTTCCCAAATTTAATTATGTTTATTCCAAATCATCTTGGATAAAACATTCGGAGGTAAAAATGAAAAATAAAACCATGAAATTAGTTGGTTTATTAGTTGCAGGTTGTTTATTTACAACAACTTTTGTAGGGTGTTCTAAAGATAGTTCACAATCATCCACAGCAGAAAAAGCACCTACTGGTGCAATTACTGTTAGAATTTCAAACGGTTCAAGTGCAAGTGCACCAACAGTTGTTGCTGCAGAAACTGTATTTAAGCCATATGTTGAAGAAGCTTCAAATGGTAGAATTACTGTTGAGTCCTATAGTGGTGCAATCTTAGGTGATGATACAAAATCTACTGAAGCTTGTAGAGCTGGAGAATTAGAAATTGCTAGCACATCAACTGCTCCATTAGTAGGTTTAATTCCTGAATTAGCTATTTTTGATATTCCTTTCTTATTTAATACTCCTCAAGAAGCTGACCAAATTATGGATGGCAAAATCGGTGATTATTTAAATGAAAAGATGGCTGAAAAAGGTTTAATTAACTTAGCTTGGGATGAAAACGGATTCAGAGATTTAACTAACTCAGTTAGACCTGTTGTTACTCCAGATGATTTAAAAGGTTTGAAAATTAGAACAATGGAAAACCAATATCACTTAGAAGCATGGAAAGCATTAGGTGCAAGTCCTACTCCAATGAGTTGGGCAGAAGTATTTACAGCATTACAACAAGGTATTATTGATGGTCAAGAAAATCCAATCCCTAACTTCTATGCAGCAAGAATTCAAGAAGTAAATAAATATATCACAACTACAGGGCATGTATATTCCCCATTATTGTTCTTATATTCAAAAACTTTATTTGATTCATATGATGCTGAAACTCAACAAATCTTAAGAGATGGTGCTAGAAAATTTGCTTTAGCTGAAAGAGAAATAAATAGAAAACAAACTGAAGAAAAGAAACAAGCATTAATTGATGAAGGTTGTGTAGTAACAGAATTAACAGCTGAACAAAAGAAAGCTTTCCAAGAAAAAACTCAAAGTGTTTGGGATAGTATTGAAAAGAAAGTTGGTTCAGAATTAATGGATGAACTAAAGAGCGAATTAGCAGCAATAAGAGCTAATAATTAATTTTCATAAAACAATATAATAAATTATTTATTTAAAAAATAAGTAAGGACTGTTACCTATTTGAAGTTAAAACTTCTATAGGTAGCAGTTTTTTTATCAATTAGGGTTTGACATTTTATTTAAAACGTAGTTATACTATGTGAGAAAAGTATGAAAAGTATAACTTATACAACTAAAAAATAAAGGGAGATATAGTGAAAAGTAAGAATAAAAAACACGATAAATTTATGGGTTCCGTAAAAGTGGGACAAAAAGGTCAAATTGTTATTCCAAAAGAAATAAGAGATATGTTTGATATTAATCCGGGAGATACTCTTTTACTATTAGCAGATTCAAAAAAGGGTATAGCAATTGAGAGAATGGCAGTCTTTTCTAAGATTGCTGATGCAATATTTAGTGGTAGAGCAAAAGATATTTATCCTGAACATAGTGAAGAAGAAAGTATGGTTTTTGCTCAAGAAATTAAGAAAATGAATGAGGATGATGAAAAGAATCATGATAGCAATTGAAACAATTAATTTAACTAAAAAATATAAAGACAAACTTGCTGTTAACAATTTAAATCTAAAGATTAATAAAGGTGAGTTATTTGCTTTATTAGGAGTTAATGGAGCTGGTAAAACTACTACAATAAAAATGCTCTCTTGTTTGATAAATCCTACAAGTGGAGATGCCAATATATTAGATAAGAGTATTTTATCTGATCGTTTAGAAATAAAAGATTTTATAAATGTTTCACCACAAGAAACAGCTATTGCACCAAATTTAAGTGTAAGAGAGAATTTAGAATTTATTTCTGGCATTTATGGAAACAATAAAAAAGAAGCAAAAGAGAAAGCTGATAAAATGATAGCATCATTTGATTTGTCTAGTATAGAAAATGATAAAGCAAAAACTCTCTCTGGAGGATGGCAAAGACATTTAAGTATTGCAATGGCATTAATAAGTGATCCTAAAATTTTATTTTTAGATGAACCTACCTTAGGTTTAGATGTTCTTGCAAGAAGAAAATTATGGAATGTAATAAAAGATATGAAAGATAGTGTTACCATAATTTTAACAACACATTATCTAGAGGAAGCACTAGCCTTATCAGATAGAATAGGAATAATGGCAAAAGGGGAACTTAAAGCTATTGGTACCTCTGATGAATTAATTAAAGAAACAAATTCAAAAGATTTTGAAGATGCTTTTATATCTTTAGCAGGAAACAGGGAGTAAGCATTATGAAAGTTATGGTTTTTGCATCAAGAAACACAAAAGAAATGTTAAGGGATAAAATTAATTTAGCATTTGGTTTAGGATTCCCTATAATTTTGTTATTGTTATTAACAGCAATACAATCTAATGTTCCAGTTGAGCTTTTCCAATTAGATAGTTTAACTCCTGGAATTGCTGTTTTTGGATTGTCTTTTATTTCATTATTTTCAGGGATGTTAATAGCTAAAGATAGAACCAGTTCTTTTATGCTTAGATTATTTACCTCACCATTAAAAGCATCACATTTTATTTTTGGTTATACTTTACCTTTATTACCTATGGCTATAGCACAAATAATAGTGTGTTTTGTTGTTGCACTATTTTTAGGATTAACATTTAATCTAAGAATTTTATTAACTATTATTGTATTAATCCCAGCAGCGGTATTATTCATTGCAATTGGATTATTATGTGGTAGCCTTTTTAGTGATAAACAGGTAGGGGGGATTTGTGGAGCATTATTAACTAACCTTACTGCTTGGTTATCTGGTACTTGGTTTGATTTAGATTTAGTTGGTGGGGGCTTTTAAAAGTATTGCAAATGTGCTTCCTTTTGTTCATGCAGTTGAGGCGTCAAGAGCCGCTATGTTTGGTAATTATAGTCAAATTTTACCACATTTATTATTGGGTAATAGCATACGCAATAATTTTACTTATAATTGCAATATTAGTTTTTACTAAGAAAATGAGTGGAGATAAAGTATAATTTATAATTTAATTTATTCCCAAGAATCCAAAATAGTTTCAATTTGATCAATTTTTTCTTTTTTAATTATAATAGCAGAGTTCTTTATCTGGATTAATTCTTCTTGCTCTAGTGTTTTTAACTGTCTAAAAATCGTTCTTTTTGAACAGCCAATTACTTCACTTAATGTTTGTCTATCAATATTAAATATAATATCTGTAGAATCAGAAACCTTTTGTTGAATTAAGAATTGTAATAATTTGTATTTATAAGGGTATAGTGGAGAATTATTAGGGTTTATATTGCTATCATAAAAAATTGTTGCCCAGATTTTTATTAAGAAACTTGAAAACTCAAGGTTTTCTTTAATAAGTTCTTTACAATATTTTTTATAAAGTTTAAATCCTTTTGCTTCTTTACTTACCCTTACACTACTACATTGAATTTCATTATCAGAAAAGATATCCATCAAGCTACAAAAAGTTGCAATTTGATCTTTAGCAATTATAAAATTATTCCCCAAAATATCAGTTTTAATTACATCATATCTTCCAGAGACAAAGAAAAATCCATATTCAGCCAAATCGCCTTCGCGTATTATATAATCACCTACATTAAATTTTATTGGGATTAGTTTCCTTTTTATATTAGGTGAAAAGTTATTTATGATATTTGAAATGTTTTTTTGAATATCCATGTTTTTACCCTTATAATTAATAGTGTCAGTTGTCACTTCCCTTGTCAATAATAATATGTAATTATAATTTTTATAGGAGAGAAATATGAGAAAAAACTTATTAATAATTGTATGTATGTTTTTTGTAATGACAGGAGTTTTTGCAAATGGTAGTGCAGAATCTCAAGAAAAAGAAGATGACAGTGTCAATGTTGCAATATGTTTGTCAACTGGTGGTTTAGGTGATAAAAACTTTAATGATATGGCTTATGCTGGTCTATTAAAGGCAAAAGAAACCTATAATATAAACTTTGATTATTTTGAGCCAAAAACTTCTAGTGACTTTGAACAAGCTTTAAGACAATTTGCTGATATTGGAAAATATGATTTGATTATTGGTATTGGTAATGATATGGTAGATTCCCTAAAAGAAGTTTGTCCTGATTATCCAGATCAAAAATTTTCTTTAATTGATGCTCGCCTAGAACTTGATAATGTTCATTCCATTGAAACAAGATGGCAGGATCAAACTTTCCTCTGTGGTGTTTATGCTGGTTTAGGTACTTTATCAGATATGGAAGATGCAAATAGTGATAATGTAGTTGGTGTAATATTAGGGATGGATTTCCCAAGTTTACAAGCTGGTGTTGTTGGGTTTGAAGCTGGTGCACGTTATGTCAATAAAGATTGTAAAGTATTAAAAGCTACTGTTGGTTCTTTTGCTGACCCAGCAAAGGGCAAAGAAATTGCTATTTCAATGTATAATAGAGGTGCAGACTTTATTCAACCAATTGCAGGTTCTTCTGGCTTAGGTGTTTTCACTGCAGCTTTAGAAAAAGGTTTCTATGCATTTGGTGTTGGTGGAAATCAAAACTATATAGAACCCACTGTAGTAGCTGCTACATCAATTAGAAATGTTGATGAAATGATATTTAATGAAGTTAAATCTGTTGTTGATGGAACTTGGATTAATCAATGTTCAAAAAATGGTTTAATTGAAGATGCTGTTGGTTATTCAAATGAATTATCTCAAGTAGTAATCCCAGAAAATATAGAAAATGCTATAAGTGATATTAAAGCAAAAATTAAAAGTGGTGATTTAGTTGTTTGTAGTACTGCTGAAGAATTAGAAAGTTGGTTAGATAATAATCAATATTAAATTCTTGGAGGAATAATTTGTTTAAAAATATTGAAATGAAGCATATCACAAAACAATTTCCTTTAGTAAAAGCCTTAGATGATGTTTCATTTTCTATTAAAACACAAGAAATTCATTCTTTATTAGGTGAAAATGGTGCTGGAAAAACCTGTTTAATGAAGGTTCTTTATGGAATGCTTAAATTAGATAAGGGACAAATCTTAGTTGATGGTAATGAAGTTGTAATAAATACTCCTAAAGATGCTATAGATTTAGGAATTGGAATGGTTCATCAACATTTTATGTTAGCTCCAGTTTTAAGTGTTGCAGATAATATAATTGTAAATAATGAACCTAAAAAAAAGAAGAATTTATTTATTGATAGAGAAAAAGCAATTGATGAAGTTCAAACTTTAATTGATAAGTATCATTTTAATATAAATGCAAAAGCTCTAGTAAAAGATTTATCTGTTGGTGAACAACAGAGAGTAGAAATCTTAAAGGCAATATATCGAGGATCACAATTGTTGATTCTCGATGAGCCAACTGCTGTTTTAACTCCACAAGAAGTTGAAGAGCTTTTTGAAATTATGTTAATGCTTAAAGCACATGGTACAGGTATTATTATTATCACCCATAAATTGAAAGAAACATTAAAAATTGCTGATACAATTTCTGTTTTGAGAGATGGAAAAATTATTAAGCATAGAGAAAGTTTAGCCGATGTTGATGAAACTAAATTAGCTAAAATGATGGTTGGTCGCGATGTTGAGTTAAATATTTCTTGTGAAGAAGATACTATTGGATCCCCTTACTTTTATGTTAAAGATTGCTCTTTGAAATTAAAGGGAAGACAAGTTTTAAAAGATATTAATTTTACTATAAATAAAGGTGAAATCTTAGGGCTTGCTGGTGTTGAAGGTAATGGACAGAGTGAATTAATTAAAGTTTTAACAGGTTTGGTTAAATCAGATACTGCTATGATATTTAAAGGTGAAAAAGAAATAATTGGAAATGCTTCCACTTTTATTCATGAAAAGATTGGACATATACCTGAAGACAGGTTAGAAAGAGGTTTGATTGTTGAAATGAATTTAGAAGAGAATATTATTCTTGGTTATCATGATTTATCGACTTATTCATCTCATGGAATTTTAAATAAGAAGAAAATTACAGAAGAAGGCAATAATGCAATTCGTGATTTTAAAATTAAAGTTCCAAATTCAAAAGAAAAAATATTATCTCTTTCTGGAGGAAATCAACAAAAAGTTGTTGTAGCTAGAGTTGTAACTCAAAACCCAGATGTTTTAATAATTGCACAACCTACGCGGGGTGTTGATGTTGGAGCTATGGAGTATATACATAAAAAAATTCTTTCTCTAAAGAAAGAGGGAAAGTCAATATTTTTGATTTCTGCGGATTTAGAAGAAGTTTATAATTTATCAGATAGAATTGCAGTAATTTATAATGGTGAAATTAATAATATTCTAGATAAAAATAAAACTAATATCTTTGAATTAGGGTTATTGATGGCTGGAGGATCAGTTAATGAAAATAAAGAATAGTCAAAACATACTGTATCCTGTATTAGCTTTAATTTTAGCATTATTTGTAAGTGCAATAGTTATGTTACTTAGTGGTTATAATCCATTAGTTGCTTATTCAGTAATATTAAAAGGTGCTTTTTTATCTAAGAAAGCAATAGCAAATACCTTAGTTCAAGCAACGCCTCTCATTTTTACTGGATTAGCTTATATGATTGGTAAAAAAGCAACCATAATTAACTTGGGTGTAGAAGGTCAATTATATATTGGAGCATTTTGTGGGGCCTTAGTAGGTAGTATGAATTTACATTTACCTTTAGCCTTGCATGTTTTATTGGTTATGTTGGTTGGTATGATTTGTGGTGGTCTTTCTGGTGTTTTTATTGGCTGGTTAAAAGTTAGATTTGGTTCTAATGAAGTTATTACAACTATGATGATGAATTTTATTATTATCAATTTCACCAGTTATTTAGCAACATATCCATTAAAAGCAGAAGGTGCTACAGCTCAAACTGAGAAAATGCTTCCAACCGCTTTACTTCCTAAATTATTGCAAGGCACTCAATTAACTTGGGGAATCTTCTTTTGTGTATTAATAGCAATTTTAATGAAATTCTTTATTGATCGTACAAAGAAAGGTTATGAAATAAAAGCCGTTGGCTTAAATAAATTGGCAGCAGAAACAGCAGGAATAAACATTAAAAAAATAATTCTTTTAGCAATGTTTATCAGTGGTGCTATTGCTGGTTTAGGTGGTGCCGTACAAATGATGAGTGTTAACAGAAGATTTGTTGTTGGATTTTCTGCTGATTATGGTTTTAGTGGCATTGCAGTTGCTGCATTAGCTAATGAATCTCCAATTGGAGTTATATTATCAGGTATAATTTTTGGTTTGTTACAAAATGGCGCAAATTATTTAAATATGACAAGTAGAATACCTACAGAATTTGTAAGCGTAATCCAAGCTTTGGTAGTTATATTCGTTTCGGCACCTATATTGATAGGCAATCTTTTCCCTTGGATTAAGGGTAAGAAAATGGAGGCAAAATGATTGAAGGATTAATTGCTTCGACTCTATCTTTATCTGTTCCATTGATATTGGCAGCTTTAGGAGGAGTATTTTCTGTTAGAGCAGGAATTATGGCATTAGGCCTTGAAAGTATGATATTGGCAGGAGCTTTTTCAGCTGTTGTAGGTTCATATTTCTTTTCAAATGTTTATATTGGACTTTTGTTTGGAATATTAGGCGGAATGATAATAGGGTATTTCCATGGTTTATTTTGTATTAAATATAAGATGAACCAAGTAATCAGTGGTATTGGGTTAAACTTATTAGTTGGTGCTGTAACAACTCTTTTTTTACAAATTATTTGGGGAAATAAGGGAAGTTCCGAACAAGTATTAAGTTTAGATATAAAATTAGGAGTTTTAAATAAAATTCCAATAATTGGACCAATTTTTGGAAACCAATCAATTATATTATTATTTACAATTTTATTTTGTATATTTGGGTGGATACTTTTATACAAAACCCCTTTTGGGCTCAGATTCAGATTTATTGGAGAAAATCCAAAAGCAGCAAGCAGTGTTGGTATTGAAGTTGCTAAAATGAAATATATTGGAGTAATAATTTGTGGTGGTTTAGCCGGTTTAGGTGGTGCATATATTTCTATTGATAGTTTGAATATGTTTGTTAGAAATATGTCCGCAGGAAGAGGTTATATTGCAGTTGCTATCGCAATTCTATCTAGATATCACCCAATTAATGTATTGTTTGCTGGATTACTTTTTGGTTTTTTTGAAGCTTTACAAATTTATTTACAAGGATATGGAGTGCCATCTCAATTAATGCAAATGATTCCTTATATTGTTACTTTATTAGTTCTAGTATTTGGTGTTAGAAACATTACTCCTCCAGCAGGGCTGGGTGCACACGCAGATGATTAAAAGGATTGAACATATGAGAGAATATATAAAAAATTCTAAATTCTTAACTGAATTTAGGGATAGTAGTTGTCAGTATCCTGCTATAGCAAGTGATAATAATAATAGAACTTTTGTTGCTTGGCAGAGTTATGAAAATCATAAAGAAAATCTAATCTATAATGAATTATTAAATAATGAAGTAGTTGAAGAATTTGTTCTATCTGATACTGGTTTAACACTAAGAGCTAATATACATTATTTTAAGGATCAAATTGCAGTTGTATGGTCAGAATTTATTGATAAACAATGGGCAATAAGATTAAGAATAAAAAATAATAATATCTGGAGTGATGTTACATCAATTATTGAAGGAGATGCTTTATTTTATCCATATATAAGTGATAACGGAAAAGATTTTATAATAATATTTTGCCATCAAAGAGCAAAACATAGTGATGTTATTTTATATAATTGTGGAACACAATGTTTTGAAAAAGTTAATAATATAGAAAAATGTTATCGTCCTACCTATATAAAGGATAATAACGATACTGAGTTTTTTGTGTATGATTGTTTTAATGGTACAAGTTATGATGTAGTAATTAGAGCAAAAAAAGATGATAAATGGAGTGATGAAAAAGTAATTAGTCAATCAAAATATCGCTGTGCGCAACCTTTTATAGGTTTATCCAAAGATAAAAAAGTTGTTGGTTGGTATGAAAATGGTCCCCAATCATATTTTTCTTATAATGTTATTGATGTTGAGTTTGAAAATGAACAATTTGAATTATCAAATTATCATGTATTAGTTGAAAATCGAAACTGGTATAATAATGTTTTTTTAACTTCAAATAATAAAGGTGATGTGGTTTTTGCTTATACTATTGGTAAAACTAATATTGTTTGTAGAACTAGAGGTGAAAATGGCCTTTGGTCAAATGCTGCATTACTCTCTCTCGATGATACAAATTGTGCTATAAGACCACAATTAACATTAGATGATGATAAAAAACTATCTTATGTATGGCAATATTCAATGAGAAATGGTCATCAACAAAGAAATGCTCAAATTGTATATAATCAAGTAAATTTAGAAGATTTAGTTAATTATAATGATAATGAAATTGAAGTTAAGGTTGATGCTTTTGTTCAACCTATAAAAGCTGAGAAAAAAATTGATCTAATTAGTGAAAAAGAAAAGCGACAATGGTTATCAGAAAATAATATTAAAGATAATATTTATTTCGGAGATATCCATGGGCAAAGTAATATGAGTGATGGACAAGGGGAGATAGATCAATATTATCATTATGCAAAGCTTGATGCTCATCTAGATTTTTGTGCTTTAACTGATCATGATTGTTATCCTGATGTAGCCAGTGATAGTGAATGGGAATGGAATAGAGCAACTCGTAATGTTTTTAATGGTGAAGATGATTTCTCTGCAATTTTAGCTTTTGAATGGACTTCTAATGAGTATAAACATGATTTTGGACATAAAAATGTTTATTATCCAGATTCAGATGGCTCATTATATACATCTGTTGATCCTAATTCTTTAAATCCTGATAGATTATATTCAAGCATAAAAGAAGATGGTGGCTTATGTATTCCTCATCATCCTGCAGCTGACTGGGGAATGGTTAGTGCTGCTACAGACTGGGATTATCATGATGATGAAGTGGAAAGATTAGTTGAGATCTTTTCAAGACATGCCAATTATGAGAAGACTGAAGACACCTCTCTTTATACAAAAAATATAAGCAAATTTGATAAGCATTGTATTCAAGATGCTTTAAAGAGAGGTTATCATTTAGGTTTTACCGCTGGCAGTGATTCTCATCAAATGGAACATGGTATTGAAGGTGGAATAGTAGCGATATATAGTGATGAAAATGAGAGTAAAAAATTATGGAAAAATTTATATAATAGACATTCTTATGCAACTACTGGTTCAAGAATTTTATTAAATTTTATGGCTAATGATTATCCAATGGGTTCAGAAATTAATGTTGATGAAAATATTAAATTTAAAATTAGCGTTTTAGGAACTGATAAAATTAAAAAAGTTGAAATTATAAAAAATAACCAAGTCGTTTTTTATTTAGATCCTAAAGGAAATAAAGTAGATACTATTTTTGAATGTAAAAAAGATAAGAGTGAAAGTTATTATTATTTAAGGGTTGAACAACTTGATAACCATATTGCTTGGAGTTCTCCAATTTGGATTAAATAATTAAATAATAAATTTTTTTAATAAATGGCAATAGCAAAAACTGCTATTGCCGAAAATTTGAGGAATAAGGTTAATAATATTTGTGTCCTGTTAGGTCTTCAATAACCGTTTTATTTTCTTCTTTTATATCTTCTTTTTTACCACCATTTTGAATTCTTGAAATTTCTTCTCTAGCTATTTTAAAAGTCTTTGGATTAACTTTATATTTTCTGCTAGCTAGGAGCCCAAAAATCATTAATATGAGTGGGATTATGCAAAATAAAATTCTAATAGTATTTACCACTAAATCTGATTGAATTTCTAATTCACCATTGAAACCAACAATAGCTAAAATATTTCCAAATAACCATAAAACAACTGCTTGGGTTAATTTCCTTATTAGAGTAAACATGCCTGCAACAGCACCAGATCTATCTTTACCATGGCATAAAATTTCTACATCACAAGATTCAGGAAGCATTGCCCAAGGCATGGATATGATAGCTGAAAACCCAATTCCCATAATAATACAAAGGCTAAGTATTAATGGTGTTGATGAACTTTCTTTTAATAGAATAGTGAAAAGAATCATTACTACAATTATTATACTAGCTCCTAATCTGTAGGCTACAGCCTTTCCTTTTTTATTAGAAAAATGAATGTAAAAAGCTAATGAGAGTAGTTGAGCTAAAAGAAAAACTCCTAAGAAATAATAAAATTGTTCGGCTTTAAATAAATAATAGGTTGTATAATAAATAAAACTAGTAGAAAGAATATCCATTGCAACATAGGCTAATAAATACATTTCAATGTGTATTTTAAAGGTTCTATTATTAAGTAGTGATTTTAACTCTTTAAAACTTTCTTTAAGAGATAAGGCTGATTCATGTTTTTGAATATTTTCTTGCTCAAAGGTTCCTATAAAAACAAAAATCCAAGGTATTGCATAAAGAATACCGAAGATAATACCAACGAGTCTAAAACCAACTTGAGGTGAATCTTTATATAAGTTATTAACTATGTAGGCAGGAATTGTTCCAGCAATCAAAGCAGAGAATTGAGAAAAAGCCATTTTAGCACCACTTAGTCTAGCTCTAGTTTTATATTCAATACTCATTTCACTAACTAGGGCATTATATGGAACCATAACAGCAGTAAAAACGGTAGAGAAAAGTGTATAGGTGAAAGTGTAGTAAATTACTTTTAAAGCGAGAGAATCAAATTTAAAACTATTCCAAAGTAGGGCGTAGCTTATAATAATGGGAATTATACCAATTAAAAAATAAATTCTTCTTTTTCCAAATCTCGATTTTGTTTTATCTGATAAAATACCAAATAGTGGATCACTAATTGCATCCCAGCCTTTACCTATTAATACAACTATAGCAGCATATTGTGGTGGTATTTTAGCAACATTTGTTAGAAAAACCATAAAAAGTGTGCTAATAATTAAGAATGATCCACCTCCAAAAAAATCTCCACAACCATAGGCTAAAATATTTCTTGTTTTAACTTTTCTTGTATCTTGTTTTGCATTTATTTCCATAAAGTAAATAATACATTAGAGAATATTGTTTGTAAAGAAAATCTTTTCTATAACTATTTGTAGTGTATAGAGTTATTTTACATAAATTTTAAATTATGTATGATTAATATCATAAGATTTAATTCATGTTACAAATAAAATTTTAATAATTTGAGCTATTTTTATATGTAAAATTGATATTTCTTTCATTAAATAAGAAAATGCATAAATTTTAATTCTATAACTTTATAATTAATACAAAGAAATTATTGTTAAAAAAAATAGATAGATGAGCATTCTTGGTATATGCTATAAAGCATAGAGGTAAAAATATGAATAAATGTACAGTCTTATTAGAAAATAGTAATGAGAATTTTTCACATGCAAAAGCTTCTCATGGATTATCTTTATTTTTGGAAATTGATGATTTAAAAATTTTATTTGACACCGGTCCAAATTCAGATTTTATAGATAATGCTATTTTGTTAAAAAAGAATTTGAATGCAATTGATAGGGTTGTTTTAAGTCATGCTCATTATGATCATAGTTGTGGTTATAGAAGTTTTGCTGATGATTATAGATGTAGAGAGTTAATTTGTAGTGATAAGTTTTTCTTTGATAAAGTCGCTCTAATTGATGGAATGTATTTTTATAAAGGAATAAATTTTGATGATAAGTTTTTAAATTGTCATGCGATTCATACTCAACTAGTAGAAAAAACTTTAAAATTATCGTCTAATGTATTTGTACACTCGAATATAGAAAACACTGAAGAATTCGAACCATTACCTGATAAATATTATATTTTAAAAGATGAAAAATATGAGAAAGATCAATTCTTAGATGAATCAGTTTTAGTTGTGGATAATGATGATGGGTTAACTCTTTTAGTTGGTTGTTCTCATCCTGGTATTGTATCAATAGTAAAAGCTGTAGAAGCTCTGCATAATAAAAAAGTAAAAGTTATTATTGGTGGATTACATTTAGTAAAAGCTAATGAGGATAGAATAAAAAAAACAGTGGATGCTTTAGAAACCTTAGGAGTTGAAGAAGTATTTTTAGGTCATTGTACAGGTTATCATGTTGTTGAATATATGAGAAAAACAAAATCAAAAATTAAGTCTCATTATTTTTCAACTGGTGCAATAATTAGTTTTTAGCGAATCTAATTTGATTTGTAATTTTTTTAGGATATAGCTTATTAAAGCTATATCATTTTTTATCTAATAGACAATTATAATTTCTTTTACTGTAAATAATAAATTAAAAATTGAAATTGTGTTGCATGTTATCTTAATACTTGATAGACTCGCCCATAATATAAGTTATTTGGAGTTTTCATGTATCAGAAAAACAGCTCAAAAGGTGATAAAAAATCATTTTTTAGCATATCTAATTTTCCGTTTTATTATGGTTGGGTAATATTATTAGTTGGGGCATTAGGTGTTCTAGCTAGTATACCAGGACAAACAATGGGTGTTTCAGTTTTTACTGATCATTTTATACAAAATCTATCAATATCTAGAGTTGAAATTTCGACCTCTTATATGATAGGCACTTTAGCAAGCAGTCTGCTTATTTCTTATGCTGGATTATGTTTTGATAAATTTGGTGCTAGAATTGTAGCTGCGGTAGCAGTAATTTGTTTAGGTTTATTTTTATTAGTTTTGGGGTTTTCCCCAAACATTATTGAATTTTTATCTTCTTTTATTAATCTTCCTAATTTTATTATAGTGTTTTCAGTTATGACAATAGGCTTTTTTGGAATAAGATTTTTTGGCCAAGGTGTATTAACTTTGGTTTCTAAGGGGATGGTTGCAAAATGGTTTGGATCTCGTAGAGGTTTTGCTGTAGGAATTATGGGCTTAATAACAGCTTTTGGTTTTTCATTTGCTCCTCAACCTTTACATTACATGATAAAGAAATTTGAATGGAATAATGCTTTGATTGTTTTATCTGTTATTTTAGTCTGTATTGTATTACCGATTGTCCTACTCTTTTTTAGAGCTGAGCCTAATCGTTATGGTATTGAACTTGAACAAGGAATGAAGAAAAAGCAAGTAAAGAAAAATTCTAGTGCTATGGATGCTAAAGTAGAAAAAACTGTTCAACAAGCACGTAATGAAACTCTATATTGGATAATATTATTTTCTTTAGGATTTTGGAGTTTATTTAATACTGCTTTTACGTTTCATATTATATCTATTTTTGATGAAATAGGCATTGGGGCAGATCAAGCAGTTAAAATCTTTTTTCCAATCTCAGTGGTTTCTGTTATAGCTAGATTTTTAGGAAGTTATCTTAGTGATAGGATTTCAATTAAGTATATTTACATTGGTTATGTAATCTCATTAATTATAGCATCCCTTTCTCTAATGACTATCGAATACTCAATTTCAAGGTTCTTAATGGTTCTCTCTTGTGGTGTTGGAGGAGGCCTTTTCGGTATGCTTAATATTGTTACTTGGCCAAAACTTTATGGAAGAAAACACCTTGGAGCTGTAAGTGGCTTTGCAATGTCTATAGTTGTTGCAGCAAGTGCAATTGGTCCTTGGTTATTTAGTTTAATTAAAGAATTTACTAATTCATATCATTTGGCAGGATTCTTTGGAATTATAATTAATTTTTTATTTTTAATTTTTGTATTAAGAGTTAATTGGCATGTTGAAAAAGCTAGTTAAATAGAATTTTTTAAATAATATATTAAGCAATCTATTTTAGGCAAAAATAAAATAGGTTGTTTTATCTTTGAGTAATTTTAATTTATTTAACTTATTAAATTCATGTTATAATTTGTTAAAGACAATGAGAATAAAAACATTAAATACGAATATAGATCAAAGCAAAAGAAAATATTTCTTATCTTATGAAGGTATTAAGACAGAAGTTCAATACTTTGATGGAATTATAAAATATAGAAATCAAATTAATATAAGAGATGATGTTGAGTTGATTCCCTTATTAAGAAATCATACCTTTTTAGGTTGGAGTAATCCATTAAAAGCCTTCGAGAGGACAAAATTTTGTATTGATAATTTAAAAAATAATAGAAGAAATATATCTTCTTTTGTAAGCTCAGTCGTAGAATTTTGTTTCTATAATTCTAATGATTTGAGCCAAAAGGAAGATGCAGTTTATCTCTATGATGTTATTATGGACTTTTTAGCTGAGGATTATAAATTAAGAAAAGAAGATAATTTATATTTTAATGATGTTAGAGTTGAAGAAATTAGTAAAAGCATAGAAGTATATATAAAAAATAATTATTCTATTAATAACATAAATAAATTTATAAAATCTCAATTTATTCCATTTAATAGTGAATTAGACAAGGTTTGTTTAATTGTTGATAGGGATAAAAGAAGTGTTAATGATGATCAATATAATCAGTTATTAAAAAAATGTAGTGAAAATAATTATGAGTTATATGTTTCTAATCCTTGTTTTGAATTTTGGCTTTTATTACATTTTAAAGAAGTTTTTGAGTTAGATAGATCAAAACTCTTTGAAAATGAAAAAATAAGTGATGAGGATAATGCAATTCATTACACTGAAGATGAACTTAAAAAATTATTACCAGTATTTGAAAAAAATAATATTTGTTTTGATAAGTTAATGAATAAAATTAAATTAGCTATAGAGAATGAAAAAGCCTTCGAACAAGATATTAATAAATTAAATAACAATATTGGTAGTAATATTGGCCTTTTTATAAGAGAATTATTAATTAATTAATTTTTTGTACTGTCTCTAATTATTAATTTAGGTTTAATAAAAATATTTCCTTTAGTTGATTTTTCATTGTTTATTTTTTTAAGTAATTGAGCAGACGCTTGAATTCCAATTTCATCAATTCCATGATCAATTGTAGATAAAGGTATTCTAGAATATTTAGAAAAATAAATATTATCATAACTAATAATTGATACTGAATTTGGGATATTAACTCCGCTATCAATTAAGTAATTTGATAATGGAATAGCTAAAATGTCATTGGTGATAAAAATATTTGTTTTTTTAGTTTTTACATCAAAATCTTCAACTAATTTTCTTGCAACTTCTCTTATTTTATCATCAAGTAATACATCAGAGAAACAATTTAATTTTTCTTTATCATTAATATTTTCTTTAAATCCTTTTACTCTTAAAAGTAAAGATTGGTCGTTCCATCCTGAGATTACAAAGGTTTGTTCAGCTTCTTTGGCATTAAAATAATCTGCAATAATTTTTCCACCATCATAGTTATTATTCGCTATGCATGTTGTATCATCATCTAAAATACAGTTAATAACTACAAATGGGAAATCTCTGTTTTTTAATAAATCAAGAGCACTAGAAGTAGGGGAGACAGGGGCTATTATAATGCCGTCAACATTATTAGAAATAAAGTTTTTTACTGCATCTAGCTCGCTCTCTTCATTCCATTTACTATATGCTATTTGAATTGAATAATTGTTTTTATTTAAATAACCTTGAATTGATGCTAATAATTCAGTGAAGAAGAAGTTTCCAATTTCATCAACAATAACACCAATTTTTTTAGATTGGTGACCAGCTAGGCATCTTGCAAAATAGTTCGGGATATATCCTAGTTCATCAATTACTTGTTGAACTTTATCTTTTGTTTTAGGTTTTACACTATCAGAGTCTGATAAAACTCTTGATACTGTTGTTGAGGATACTCCTGCTTTTTTTGCTATATCGGAAATAGTTGGATTATTAGTTGATTTAGCCACAATAAATTTAACTCCTAATCAGTGAATTTTCTCATGCCAAAACTCTTGTTCAAGGGAAATGCATAAAGCATGGTAAATTGGAAGGTGTAATTCTTGGATTTTATAAGTTTCCTTTTCATCTACCTCTATACAAATATCACAAAAATTACGAAGTATTCCACCCCCCTTTCCTGTTAATCCGATAATATTTAAACCTTTTGCTTTTGCTACTATAGCTGCATAAATTACATTTTTGGAGTTTCCACTAGTTGTTATACAAATTACAGAATCTCCTTTTTCTCCTAATACAGATAGCTGTTGTGCAAACCCCAACTGGGGATTAACATCATTAGAAAAAGCTGTTGATAAAGCATTATGCTGTGTTAGTGAAATACTTTTTATTCCGCCTTGTAGTTCATTTGCTAATTCAGTTCCTAATTTTTTATCAATATTTATTAGTTTTTCTTTGTATTCATCATTAAGATTTCTTTTTTTAATAAAAGATTTCATTAATTCTCCAACAATGTGGTCGGAGTCAGACGCACTACCACCATTACCCATAGTAAAAATTATTTTATTATTTTTAGCTGTTTCAATTAATAATTTATCAGCTGCAATTATTTCTTTTTTTGAATATTCTAATTTTGGAAATCTTTCTAATAATTCTGAGAATTTCTTATTCATTTTCATCAACTCCATTTATAGCAACACCTAAGGCTGCCATATCTCCGAGATTTTCACCTAATCCACTGGGGAGAATTTTAAGGTTATCTAAAGATTCTATTAAAGCTTCTTTATTTAATACTTCAAACATTCTTTCTTTAAATAATTGTTCATCCCTGCTATAAATACTCCCAATTATGATACATTCAGGGTTAAGCATATCTACAATAATTGCTAAGCCTTTACCCAAGTTAGAGGCGCTTTCATCTATAACCTTTAGTGCTTTTTCATCTCCTAGGTTAGCTATTCTACAAATTTCTTTTGCTGAAAGAATTTTATTAAATTTCATTTGATATAATTTTGAAATTCCACTACCGCTACAAAAACTTTCAAAACTTCCGTGTTTTCTATAACACAAAGGTCCCTGATCACTTAATCTTATATGACCGACTTCTCCTGCATTACCATTAATTCCAGAATAAATATGTCCATTTAAAATCAGTCCAGCACCAAGTCCTGTACCAAAAGTTAAAAAGATAATATTATCCATGCCTTTGCCATTTCCCCATTTCCATTCTGCTAATGCACAAGCATTAGCATCATTATCTAGATAGGTTGGAATATTAAATTTTTCTTTAAATTCTTTAACAATTTCTACATTAACAAAGGATGGTAAATTAGGAGGGGAGATAATAATCCCTTTTTTACTATTTAGAGGGCCTCCACATGAAATCCCAATTGAACAAATATTTTTATATTCTTTAATCAATTTATTAACTATTTCAAATGTTAAATCTAAAGTTTCTTTATAAGTTGGGGGTGTAGGAAATTTTTCTTTTTTTAGGATTTCTCCATTTAAAGAGCCTACTACTATTGCAGTTTTAGTTCCCCCAATATCTACTCCAATTAAATAATCGTTGAGTTTTTTCATTGATTACCCCTTAACAGATCCAGCCATTAATCCTTTTACAAAATATTTTCCAAAGAAAATATAGACAAGTAGAGGTGGTAATGCAGCAACAATTGCACCAGCCATTTGAATGTTCCATTCAACAACTTGACTACCTGCTAAGTTTTGTAAAGCCACTGTTATTGGTTGAATTGCTGAGTCTTGAGTAATAATTACAGCAAATAAGAAGTCGTTCCAAACGCTAGTAAATTGCCAAATTAATACAACGATAACAGATGGTATTGAAAGAGGTACTATTATTTGTCTAAAAGCACCCCAAACAGATAAGCCATCAATTGCTCCAGCTTCAACTAATTCATCTGGGACTTCTGCATAGTAATTTCTAAACATTAGAGTTGAGATTGGTAAACCATAAATTGTATGCGTGAAAATCAACCCTAAAATTGAGCCATAAATACCAATTCTACGTAGAGTTTGTACTAAAGGAATTAATATACTTTGGTAAGGAATAAACATACCAAAAATTACAAGTGCAAAAACTAGATTTGAAAATTTAAATTTGATCTTTGAAAATACAAAGCCACAAATTGCTCCAAGTAGTATAGATAAAAAACATACAGGGATTACTAATAAAAAGCTATTTTTAAAGTTTCCACCTAATTTAATAAAGGCTTCTCTAAAGCCCTCACTAGAAAGAGCTTTTGGTAATACCCACATTTGAGATATTGTAACTTCAGCAAAAGGTTTTAGGGCTGTATTGAAGAGAACAAATAGTGGGAATAAAAACATTAGTGCAAATAAAATTGCAAAAACATATTTTAATACTATTCCAATTTTTCTTTTTCCAACCATTATTTTTCTCCTCTAAATGTTGAAATCAAATATGGTACGATAATTACTGCAATAAGTAATAACATGAAGATAGAAATTGCAGCACCTTCACCATAATGGTTTCCTCTAAATGTTGTTTCAAACATATAGAGTCCAGGGAAATCTGTAACGAAATTAGGACCTTTTCCTGTCATTGCATAAGCTAAGTCGAAGATTTTTAAAGATACGTGGCCGATAACAATCATTGCAGAGAAAACAATAGGTTTGATTTGAGGAATAATTATACTAAATATAGTTCTAAGTTTTCCTGCTCCATCAATTTGAGCTGATTCAATTATTTGTTGAGGTATAGCTCTTAATCCAGCTAAGAACATTGCCATTGTATATCCAAGATATTCCCAGGATGCAGCAATGATTAGTGCAATTAAGGCAACATTAAAGGGGCCTATATGTTGAGTCGATACATACCAATTAAAATTCCCTTTAAAGCCTAACATTCTTATAAGGACATTTATTCCTGTTTCAGGGGCTAGAATCCATCTCCATAATACACCTGAGATGACAAATGCAACAGCAAGGGGGAACATATATATTGTTCTAAATAAACCTTCAGCTTTTAGGCCTGAATAAAGCATATAAGCTAAGATAAAGCCTCCTGTAATACAGACTAGCATAAACATCAAAGTAAAAAATATTGTATTCCAAATATCGGTTGGGAATCTATCAAATTTAAATAGTTCTTTGTAATTTGCAAAACCTACAAATGCATCATTTTTAATAATCCCATCCCAGGCAGAAAATGAAACTTTTATTGACCAGCCAATAAAACCATATATAAAGATAAAAAGTATAACTATAATAGGCAAAATTATAAAGAAACTTTTTATCCTTTCTTTTTTAGGGCAATACATGCGTTTCTCCTTTTTGTTAAAAACGTGGGCAATTGCTTGCCCACTATTAAAATTTTTTCAATTATTTTCCTGGGGCATACTTGTCAGCAGCAGCTTGGAATTGTTTAATTGCAGAATCAACATCTTTAGAAGATGTGAATTGGTTAACGATGTCATTAACTTTAGTTACCCAAGATTCTGAGATAGCTGCACCGTGTGCAACAGAAGGTAAAATTCTATTTGAAGCGAAGTCTGCCATAGCATCTTGTAAGTAAGGACTATATTTTGATGTATCACAGTCTGTTCTTGAAGGGATTGAACCTTTAATTGGGTTAAATGCATCTTGTCCATCAACAGAACCACAAGTTTCTAACCATTTTATTACATTGTCTCTATTTGGAGCATTTTTAGGTAGTCCGAATGAGTCAGATAACATAATGAAGTTGCCTCTTGTTCCAGGGAATGGTACCCAGTCCCAATCTGTTTTATAAGCATAACCTTGTGAGTCGTAGTAGCCGGCAATCCAGTCGCCCATTAGGTTCATTGCAGCTTTACCTTCAGCAACATATCCACCAGCATCCATGTTTGTAATAGCAGCATGGTCACTGTTTACATAACCAAGCATCTTTACATAAGCTTCTAAAGCAGCTCTGATATCTGGATCATTCCATTTTATTAAGCCTTTCCAAAGATCTGAATACTTATCAGGACCAGCTACAGCTAAAATAACATTAGCTAATAATTGAGTTGCAGGCCAAGTGTTTGTATCACCTAATGCTAGTGCATCAACACCATTAGCTTTAAATACTTTTGCTACTTCAAAGAATTCATCCATGCTTTCTGGATAATCAAGACCATATTTTGCGAATAAATTAGGATTTAACCACATAACATTAGATCTATGAACGTTTACAGGGATTGAATAAACTTCACCTTCGTAAGAAACAATATCAATAACGTCTGCTGGATAACTATCTCTCCAACCATTGTCATCAATTATGAAAGTTACAGGTTCCATAAAATCAGAAACAACCCATGTATCGATTAATTCATGTCCTGCATGAACTTGGAATGAATCTGGGGGATCTCCACCTTGCATTCTAGTTGCAAGAACAGCTTTAGCATTTGTACCAGCTCCACCTGCTACAGTTGAGTTGATTAATTTAAGAGTAGGGTTCTTTGCTTCAAATACTTTAATTAAAGCATCAAGACCATCTGCTTCACCTCCAGCTGTCCACCAGCTAAAGATTTCAATTTCATTGCTAGGGGCTTTAGCTTGTTCGCTAGTACCATTTGCAAAGACGAATGCTGGAATGCAGAGCGCTAGCAATGCAATACTTAACATCTTTTTCATATTTTTCTCCTTTTGTGCTTCCTAAGAAGCTAATTTTTAATTTTCGTTTAGAAGTATTCTTTCTAATCTTTTGATTGAGTAAGTAGTACCTCTTATGGTGTGGTAATTTACCTTCCAAGAGTGACTCATATGAGTCCAAATTGGTTTTCCTTCTCTTTCTAAAAGAGGTAACCATTCACCAACTTCATGTTTAATCATTTTTGTTTGAACAAAGGTATGAACATTTTCATAAGCATCTAGATATTTATCATCTTTATATAGTAGATAAGCTTCTAGCATGCCAATCATAAACTCAGCTTGTTGCCAGAATTCTTTAGTATAATCATATACTTCATCTTTTAAGGAAGATCCTTCTGTATAAACACCACCATATTCCCAGTCAACACCATTTTTAAGAGCATGATTTAAGATAGTTTTAAAAGTAGAATCATATTGTTTTGGATCTATATTTAGTGCTTTTAGTGAATCCATTAATAACCAGAAGAATTCAACATTATGTCCATAGGAAGTGTTATCACTATGTGGTTTTGCACCACTTTCTGAGTCAAATCTATCCCAGCCCCAAATGATGTCGAATTTAATTTGAGGAGCTACACTCCAATCTTTATAGAATTGAGGAGTACCTGTTCTAGTTTTTTTATCTAGGATTGTATTTAATAATAAATCAATTACTTCTAGTAATTTTCTTCTATGAATTTCTTTGCCACTAGCTTTATAAAGAGCTGTTAAAGCTTCCATTAAATGCATATGGAAATCTAGAGTTTTTCTATCTCCTCCAGCAGCACCTGGTCCTTTTAAGCTCCAATCTCTTTCAAACATTTCCCAATAACCACCATAGGTGTTTTCTGAGCAATATATTTGTAATAAATCGAAACATTTTTCTGCATAGGATAGAGCTCTAGCATCATTAAAAACTCTTGCATAAGTGGATAGCGCATAGATCGCAAAACTTTGGCCGTACATTATTTTTTGATTAATAATTACATTGTTTTTTCTATCTAATAACCAATAAAATCCACCATAAATTTCATCCCAATAAACATCTATAGCAAAATCAACACCTTTTTTAGCAAGCTTTTTGCATCTTCCATCTAAGTCATGTCCATTCTCATAAGCTATAGATAGAGAGAAGATTGTTCTCATATGAGCTAACATTGATTTTTCATCACAATCTGTTAGGTTTCCATTAGTATCAAATTGAGTAACAAAACCTCCATTTTCTTTATCCCAGACACGGTCTAACCAAAATGGTAATAGTTCATTATGAAGATGATTTACTAATTCTTCTTTCCAAATATTTAATTTTTCAGTTTTCACAATTAACTCCTTTTATTTAATGCGTTATTTAGAAGAATCAAAAAGTCTCTATTATCAATGGATTGATAATCAACTTTACATCCCATTCTTGAGAAAGTTTTCATGTATCTAAGATAGTAAGCAGCGTTATCCTGAGGAGGTTCTCCTTGAGCCCAATCCCAGGTTTCCTTTGCTAAATCAGCAACATGAATATTACAATTTTTTATTTGTTTCCCTTCTTGATGTAGAACATTTCTAGACATTGAGAGGGATTTTTCGAAAATCATAGGAGACATAACAGCAGATCCTATAGACATATAGACACCATTTTCTAAATTTGAAACACTATCTACATAAGACAAGAAATCTCTTTCAGCTGTTATTCCAATAGAAATACCTTTATTTACTTTATGGGTATAAATAATATCGTGACCAAACATTGGATGGCAGGTAATATTACAATTATTTTTTGCAGCAATTGCTAAGAGGCTATATTCACTATATGGATGAATAACTTCCATAAATCCTGTTTGAATTTTATAGTGAGTAATTAAAGCTCTTAAGTTTACAGCAGCAGCTATTTTATTTGCATCGCTTGTTTCATCTGATTCACTTATAAGTTTATTTAATTCTAAAAGGGAAGGGATGTCTAACCCATTATCATTTATTATTGCACTAACACTAGTTGCATAGCCTAATCCTCTATAAGCTCCAATGGCTAAAGCAAGGTTAATATAAAACCCTGTTTCTTCCCAAGTTCCAAATTTACCTTCTTGTACATTAGCTCTAACATCTTCACTGCTGTTTCCATGGTAAGAGAATTCCCAATCATGAATAACACCAGCACCATTGGTTGCAAGATGAGTTATATATCCTTTTTTAAGTAGATCCCCAATTACAATTGAAAGGCCATTTTTGATGGTATGTGCACCAAAAGCTAACATAACAGAAGCATTATTTTCTCTAGCTTTAATAATCTCATCAGCAATTTTTTCAATTCTTTTTACTGATTTTTCATCAGTAGTATGAGATTTAGCATCCAAGTGAATATAATCTCTTTCAATATTTACTTTGCTATACCTTTCTTTCAATGGATAATAAATCATTTTATCCCTATTAAAGCTTTTCATTTTTTACTCCCAACCTAATAATTTTGATAATTGAGAGAAAGAGGAGAAGTCCTCAATTAAAATATCAGCCCCAGCTAAAATCAATCTTTCTCTCTTTGATAGATTTTTGCCCCATCTTCTTGTTTCATCACTCATGATTCCAATTGCAATTAGACCATGCTTTTTAGCCTCTCTCATTTCAACAGGACCATCACCGAATACAACGCATTCATTGATTTTGATATTGTTAGTATTTTCTATTTCTTTTATTAGATTTTGTATTACTTTTCTTTTCGGATCTAAAGAGATATCTCCTTCAGAACCGTTTATTCCACCAGTAAAGAATTGAGCATAACCTAGAGCTTTTGCTTCTTTAATTACATCTTCAACATCAGTGCCACTAGCTAAATATGTTTTTGTATTATTAGCAATAAGTTTTATAAGAGTTTTTACAGCACCTTTGATAGTTACATCATCAATGTTTAATTGCCCATTTGCTAATTTTTCTCTTCTTTTTGCAACCTTTTTTAATAGCTTATCGTTATAAATCTTTTTATAATCCCAAGCATCTAGGATGTCTTCTTTTTTTACATAGTTATTTAAATCAATTAGTTTTACCAACTCTTGCATTTGAATAATAGTTTGAACACCTGTGGTTTTTTCAATTAATGATTTAGATTGATCAGTAATTTTCTTTATTTCTTCTTTTGATAATGAGTTATATTTATCTCCAGCAATCACTTCAATCATGGTTTCTAACATTATTTCTTCCCAGCCTTCTCTTAGTACTGAGATAGTGCCATCGTGGTCAAAAATGCAAACTTTAGGGTAGGAAGTAAAGCTGTTAAGTATATCTTTATTAATAATTTCAATATCACTATTTTCATAATAGGTTGCTTGACGTATATCACTAGCAAGTTCATAGTTATATCTATAATCTGCTTGATTAGCTAATTCTTGTATTTGGGAAAGAGTAGGGTGTCCTGTTTCAAATAGGATTTGACAGCTTACTCCTGCTGAGAAATTTCCAATAGTTGCAGCTTTTGTTAAATTGTAGCCACAACACAATCCAAAAGTTAAACCAGCTAAGAATGCATCTCCTGCTCCAACAGTATCAAGTTGCTGAATAATATGAAGACCCATAATATCATGTAGTCCATTCTCATTTGAAACTAAAGCACCATTTTCACCCCGAGTCATAACTAGTGGTAACTTCCAATAATTATAAAGATAATTAGCAATAAGCTTATCATCAATTTTTTCATCAATTCCTTCAAAGTTGTTAGTAATTTCTTTAACTAAATTATAACCTTCATGGTTGTTTAATTTATGGATAGTTTTTTTATAGATATTGTTTCTTGTTCTACAATCTGAAATCCATTTCTTATCTTGATGTCTTTCAATTAAAGAATTTAGTTGTTCTTCAAAATATGAGGTGTGAATACCACTAAGAACTTGTTCGTTAATTATTATTACATCATATTTTTCAATGTTTTTTTCTAATAGATTAATAACTTTATCTTGAATATTTTTACTTGGAGAATTGAAATTACCAAAATCATATCTAGGTAATTCTTTTCCATCTTTATAGACTTTATGATAAACATTAGAAGAGAAGTTATTTTTTTCAATTAATAAACCGTCGGTATTAATATTTTCTTTTTTAAATAAATCTCTAATAATTGTACCAAAATAATCATCTCCTACAAGGCCGTAAATATCAACATTTTCTATACCTATACGCTTACAATTAACAGCAACATTTGATGCACCACCTAGTTCAAATTTTGAAGATTTGACAGGGTAGGTTGGTAGCTGTGTTTCAAGTGAAATTTCAATATTTTCATCACTAATGAAATAATATAAATCTAGACAAATATCACCTAAAATTGCAATTTGTTTATTACTGTAATTTTTTAAGAGCAACTCCATAATCCCTCCAGAAAATGATGAGCATTATTTTATATTTACAAAATGGTAGCGATTTCATTTTTTAGCAAAAAAATAAATTGCATAAAAAATGTATAAAATGGTAACGCTACCATTATGCGCAAATTCAGAGTAACATGGTAATATTTTAGGCGCAAGTTTTATTTTGAAATATTTTTTTCATATATTTTAAACTAATTTAAAGCATGTGTTATTTGAAAATATATTGATATATATTTATGAATGTTAAGTATAAATAGCTAAATTATTATAAATACATTATATTTTTGATTGTTATTTATCATTTTCTTCTTCTAGAATTGACAAATAACTTAAAAAAACTATAATGAGTATATACTCAATGAGTGAGCACTTAATAAAAATATGAATAGAAAAGAACAAAAAAAAGAAACACGATTAAAAATATTAAAAGCAGCTTATAAAGTTTATTCAACTACTGGCTTTAATACCTCAACCAAAGTAATTGCTAATGAAGCAAATATTTCTCATGGTTCAATATTTGTACACTTTCCAACTTTAAGTGATTTACAAATTTCTTTAATTGAAGAATTTGCAAATAATTTAGCTTATGAAATGCATAATTTAAGTGAGAAAAAAGGTGATATAAAAGATATGCTATATCATCATTTAGAAGTATTAGAAGGTCATGAAGATTTTTATTCACATTTAATTAGAGATAGGGTGTTATTACCTGAAGAGGTTAAATTATATTTTGCAAATTTACAGGTAAATATTGCCTTTCATTTTAATCAAGTTTTTGAGAGAGAAATTGAAAATAAAAATATAAAGAATATTAGTGTTCATATGCTTTTTAATTCTTGGATAAGTTTAGTGCATTATTATTTATTAAATAAAGATTTATTTGCACCTAATAAATCGGTAATAGAATCTTATAAAGATGAATTAATAACAACTTATTTGAAACTTATAAGTTTAGATAATTAAATAAATAGTGGAGGACAAAGATTATGAAAGTTTGTATTTCATGTGGTATGCCAATGAAAGAAGAGAAGGAGTTTCCAAATGGAGATCAATCTAAGGATTATTGTGTTTTCTGTGCTAATGAAGATGGTTCTATGCAATCTTTTGAAACTAGAAAAAGTAATATGGTGAATTTCATTATAAAAAGTCAAGGTTTTGATAATGAAGTCGCTACAAGGATGGCTGAAGAAGCTATGAAAAAACTTCCAGCTTGGAAGAGCTATTTTAAATAAAATAAAAGTTTTTATTCGATTAAATTGATTTTATTCATTACTTTAAATTTTTAAAGGTTTTATGCTATGATTAATAACTAACAAAAATTGAATAAAATATTAACGTATTATAGGGATATGATAAAAAAATGAAATCTAATGAGCCATCAATGAAGGATGTTGCTATCTTAGCAGGAGTATCAACAGCTACAGTTTCACATGTTATTAATAACACTTGTAATGTAAAAGAAGAGAAACGTATCAAAGTTGAAAATGCTATAAAAGAATTGAATTATAAAATTAATCCTACAGCAAGAAGATTAAGGACAGGACATTCGAGAATTGTTGGCTTTGTAGTTTCTAACTTAGCTCATTATTTCTATCAAGAAATTGGAACTAAAATAGAAGAGATTTTAAATGAAAATGGTTATGAACTATTTTATATAAATTCACATGAAGATACGGAAAAAGAAAAACAGCAACTTGATTTGTGTAAAGCTGAAGATTTTGCTGGAGTAATTGTAGTTCCTGTAAATAATGATTGGAGTAAACTTAAAGATATTTTAGGTAAAATTCCAACTGTATTTGTTGATAGGAAACCAAAAAATATTAGACGAGATGTAGTATTAATAACTAATGCTAGAAGTAGTTTTAACCTTACAAATCAATTAATAAAAAGAGGTGCTACTAAGATAGCTTTCATTTCAGCGCAACTTGATAATACTATGCAACTTAGACTTGATGGTTTTAAAGATGCCGTGATTCAACAAGGTTTAGAATTAGATGAAGAATGTATCATTTTTGCTAATGAAAAACCTAAAATTTACACTGAGTTAGCAAATGATGAAGATTGGAATAAAATATTAGATTTTGTTGTTAAAGAGAAGAAGGTAGACTGTATAATCTCAGGTAATGCATTATTTGCTTTCAGTGCAATATCCTATTTTAAAAAGAATAAAATGAAATTACAAAAAGATATTTTATTTGGGACTTTCGACAATGCTTTCTGGATGAAGAATTTAGATGAAGAGATAATTGTTGTAGAACAAAATACCAGTGCAATGGGTGAAAAAGCTGCTTCTGTTTTATTAAGTCGTATAAATGGGGAAACCTTTATGTATGATGATTATAGAATTGATACAAAGATTGTAACCATAAATGAACAAGAAAATAATTAGTCAATATAATAAAGAAAATAGACTTGAGCTTTAAACTTAAGTCTATTTTTTTGCCAGTTTTGTTATTTTTTATTTATTGAGGAAATTGATTAAGGTTTTTTTTACACCATTATTATCTATTTGAGTTTTGTAAATTGAGAATTGCTTTATAGTTTTATCATCAGTTATTCCTAGATAATTCATAAAAGCCGTATCATCCTTTATTTTTTCTTTAAGTAAATTTGCATTTGGATCTTCAATTGGAATTATATTGCCTTCTTTATCAATACCTTTTAAAAATTCTGCCCAAAAGGCTAATGAGAGGATTAAAGCATCTTTATCTTTTAATTCTAGAAGAGGTTTTACTATTGCATTAGTAATTTTTTTAGAACCATCACTAGCTAATCTGAGTAATTTATCTTTTATATATTTATTAGAAAATCTATCAATCAATTGATCTTTATACATTCCTAAATCAACACCAGGAACAGGATTTAATGATTTAGTAATTTCTTCCATATAATGATTTCTAATAAAATCTTTAATTAGTGGATCATTAATTCCTTCATCAACATCTCTATGTCCAAGTAGATAGGATGGGTAGGAGAGTGCGCTATGAGCACCATTTAATAATCTGATTTTCATTAATTCATAAGGTAAAACACTATCAACAATTAGAGCTCCAACTTTAGAGAACATTTGAATTTCTGGAATATCAATATCTTCTATAACCCAGGTTTTAAAATCTTCACAGTGGACGCCACAAATATCATGTAAATTATATTTAGTCTCTAATTCTTCAATATCCTTTTGAGATGTAGCAGGGGTTATTCTATCAACCATAGTGTTTGGAAAATTAATATTCTCTTTTACCCAGGATAATATTTGTGGATATTTAATTGAAATAAATTCATAAATACAACCTTTTAACATATTTCCATTTTCAGGAACATTATCGCAGCTCATTATAGTCACTGGAGCCTTTATTGAATTAAATCTTATAAATAAAGATTCACTTAAAGCTCCAATAACTGAAGAAGGTGTTTCAAAAGCTTCTAAATCTTTAACAATTGAGGGATGTTTTAAATCTAGTTTATGATTATCACTATCATAGCAATATCCTTTTTCAGTTACTGTTAATGTAATTAGTTTAGTATTGCTAGAACTAAGAATACTCAAAACTTTTTTAGTATCAATAGTTGTATTTGAATACCCAGCAATACCCCCTCTAACAGATAAATTGGAATTTCCAAAAGGATCTTTTTCTAAAGCAGTATATAAATAGTTTTGTGCTTTAAGCGTTTTGTAAAATTTTTCATCAGTTGGGATTAAATCAATTTCATAAACTCCATCTTTATATATTCCTTGTTCCATTAATTCATCTATATATGATAAAAAATGTGCTCTATGAAAAGCTCCAAGTCCTATATGAACTAAAGAAGGTTTTAGTTCTTTTCTATTATAATGGGGAACATTAATAGACTTAGATTCAATTTCAGCCAGATTGTCATTAGAAAGTGTTAACATTTATATACTCCTATTTAAGATATAAAATTAAATCGATTAAATATTATCAATTAAAATTTAAACTAAACTTAAAAATTGTTAAGAATTATTATTAAATCTTATCATAATGAATAAATTAGCATTGATATTTGAAAAAAGCAAGTAAAATTTTAATCGATTAAATACTAAAATTAATAAAAAATGTAAATTGTTAGTAAAAATTAGAATAATAATGTGTTTGAAGACGATAAATTTAAATAAAAAATTTTAATCACAGATAATTAATATTTGCTTATATGTTAATTTAAATTATAAACAAGATTGATTTATTTTTTAGTCAAAAATAAAAACAAAAAAATTGATTTTTGAAATAAAAATTGTAAAAACCTTTAATTAAAGCTGTTAAATATGAGTTTTGACTGTTAATAATCTATAGTTTGTTTTTATATTAGTAAAGTTTTTTTATAAAGATTTTGTAATATTCATATAAAAATATAATTAGAATTTTAGCCTAAAAAAATTATAAAAAATAAAAGTTGACAAGAATATATATTGAAGCTATGATAAATTTAAACGATTAAATTTTATAAATTTGATTTTATAATAAAAGGAGTATACGAATGAGAAAGTTTTGTTTGCAATTACTTGTAGTATTAATGTTAGGTACAAGTTTTGCTTTTGCACAAGGTTCTGAAGAAGTCTCAACAGATTCAACTGGTGAGAAGGCAATGAAAGATATTACAGTTGCATATGTTTGTTCAGATTTAGGTAATGAAATTTTTGCAATGCAAGTAAAGGGTATGGCTGAATATTCAAAGAAAATTGGTATTAATTTTGTTTATAAAGCATGTAATACAACTGGTGATAAAATTACAGCATGTGAAAATTATATTTCAGCAGGTGTTGATACAATTATAGTTCATGTTAATGATGCCCCAGCTATGGAATCAGTTATGAAAGAAGCTCAAGCAAAAGGTATTAAATTCTTTGCCTATGACACACCAATTGAAGGTGCAGATGCATTCTATGGTTGGAAAAACTATGATTTAGGTTATGCAATTGGTTTAAATGCAGCTAAATGGGTTAAAGCAACTTTTGATGATTCAGAAACAGTTAATGCTGCTTCTTGTAACTTCCCAGAATATAATTTCTTAGTTGAAAGAGAACAAGGTTATTTAGATGCATTAGCAAAAGAATGTCCTAATGTTGATTTCGTAATTCAAGGTGTTGGTGGTTATACAAATAATGGTGTAACTTCAGGTGAAAACTTTTTGCAATCTGGTAAAGAAATTAACTTAGTTGTAGGTATCAATGATGGTGGTTGTTTAGGCGTATTAGAAGCATTTAATGCTGCAAATTATGGTAATGATAGAGTTGCTATTTTTGGTTGTGATGCTACAAATGATGCATTAGCAGCAATTAAAGTCGGTGGTATTTATAGAGGAACAGTAACAACTGATTTAATTAGTCTAGCTGATGACTTTATTGATATTGCAGTTGATATGGCAAAAGGTGGTGCAGGTGGAGATTTCTATGGTCCTGTTACTCCAATTACAATTGAAAATGTTGATGAATATATTAAATAATTTTTAATTAATTATTTATTTTAATGGAGATACCTTTTCTTAGGTATCTCTATCTTGGAAGAATTGTATGGAAAATAAAAAAAAAGAAGTATTATTATCTCTTAAAAATATAAAAAAGATGTATCCTGGTGTTGTAGCATTAGATGATGTTTCTTTAGACGTTTATAAGGGGGAAGTTTTAGCTCTACTTGGTGAAAATGGAGCTGGAAAATCTACATTAATAAAAATAGTTACAGGTGCTATTACTCCTAGTGAAGGAACAATAGAATTTAAAAGTAAAGTTTATAAAGAGCTTACTCCATCTAGTTCTCAAAGTATTGGTATAGCTGCAATATATCAAGAATTTACTTTAGCAAGTACATTAACAGTTGCTGAAAATATTTTCTTAGGTCAAAGAGTAAATAATGGGCAAATTATTGATAAAAAGAAATTAAACAATGAAGCATTAAAAGTAATTAAAAGGTTGAAGGTAGAAATTAAACCTTCTGCTTTGGTTTCAAGTCTATCTGTTGCTCAAAAACAAATTGTAGAAATTGCTAAAGCTTTATCCAAAAATCCTGAATTTATTATTATGGATGAACCAACAGCTCCATTAACTGATAATGAAGTTGAAACATTATTTGGGATTGTAAATGAACTAAAAGCTCAAGGTATTACAATTATTTATATTTCTCACCGATTGGATGAAATATATAAAGTTGCAGATAGAGCGGTAATATTGAGAGATGGTAAATACATAACTTCACAACTTGTTAAAAATGTTACTAAAGATCAACTCATATTTTATATGGTTGGAAGAGAACTCAATAAGACATTCCCAAATAGAATAAAAAATTATGGTGAAACTGCTTTATCTGTTAGAGATTTATCTGGGGCAAAGAATGATAAAATATCTTTTGATTTAAAAAAAGGTGAAATTCTTGGGCTTGGTGGATTAGTTGGTGCTGGTAGAACTGAATTAGTTAGACTTATTTTTGGCGCTGATGATAAGAAAACTGGTGAAATTTTTGTAAATGGTAAAAAGGTAGAAATTAAGAGACCTTGGGATGCTGTTAAAAATGGAATTGGATTGGTTTCTGAAGATAGAAAAGAATTAGGTGTTTTATTAAGAATGAGCATTGCTCATAACATTACCTTACCAATATTAAAAAAGATTTCTGATGGATTAATTATTAACAAAGATAAAGAGAAACATGAAGTTGATAAACAAATTAATGAATTAAAAATTAAAACTCCAACTTCAAATCAAAAAGTAGTTAATTTATCTGGAGGAAATCAACAAAAAGTTGTTTTAGGCAAATGGCTGGCTAGTGATGTACAAATATTAATTTTAGATGAACCAACTAGAGGAATTGATGTTGGCAATAAACAAGAAATATATCATTTAATTGGAAAATTAGCTGAAAGTGGCAAAGCTATAATAGTAGTTTCCTCTGAAATGGAAGAACTATTAGGCATAACTGACAGATTATTAATTTTGTATGAAGGTAAATTTGTTAAAGAACTTCAAAAAGAAGATTATTCTCAAGAACTGGTGCTTCGTTATGCTTCAGGTGAAATACAATAAAAAGGAACAAGAAAATTATGAATAATAATAAATTATCAAATTATATAAAGGAATATTCTATTGTCATTGTATTAATTGTATTAGCAATTATTTTTAGTTTTGGTAATTCAGCTTTTATTAAAACAAGTAATATTGTAACAATTTTTAGACAATCATCAATTTTAGGAATTGCCTCCATGGGTGGAATGTTTGTTATGATTTCCGGAGGTATTAACCTTGCAATAGGTGGTGTAATTTCTTTAGTAACTGTTGTAACTGCTTTGCTTGCCGCAGAAGCTGGTGTTAATTGGGTATTAGCAATGTTAGTTGCAATTTTAGTTGCTACAGTTGTTAGTGGTTTTATGGGTTGGGTTATTGAAGAAACAAAAATTGTTGCTATGATTGGGACTTTTGCTTTTAATACCATATTTGCTGGTCTAGCATATATTATTTGTGGTGGATTACCAGTTTATGGGATTCCTGCTGAATCTAAAATCTTAGGACAAGGTTTTATTTTAGGACTTCCAATTTCTATTATAATGTTTATTTTAATTGCAGTAATAACCGCTTTTATTTTTAATAAAACATATTTTGGTAGACAATATTTTGCATCAGGTAGTAATGATGATGCTGCAAGACTTTCTGGTATTAATACTAAAAAAATTCGTGTAATTGGTTATGTAATTAGCGGTATTTTATGTGGTATTGCAGGTGTTATAATGTATGGTCGTGTAGGATCAGGACAACCTTCAGCTGGTACTGGAATGGAAATGGATGTTTTAACAGCTACTGTTATTGGTGGTGTATCTTTAGCTGGTGGTGAAGGTAAAGTATTTAAAGCTTGTTGTGGTGTTGTATTAATTTCTATGTTAACTAATGGATTAACCCTAATGAATATTGATGAATATGTTCAAATGGTCATTCGTGGTCTAATCTTTGTTAGTGCTGTTATAATTGATAGTTACCAACACAGTAAAGCAAACAGTCAATAAGAGTAATTTATGATCTGATATTAAAATAATATTAGTAAAAATAAGGAAATCATTATGAAAAATGTTAATTATAAAAAATATATTGAACCTGAATATGGTGACCTTTCTAAAGAAGTTTATCTTGAAACTCCTTATGAATTTGATGCTGAAAATATTGTTTATTGGAGAAATAACTATAATTATAAAGTCCAAAATTTGCTTACAAACTATTGGGTAAATAGAAGAGTCTTTAAAGATGTTATGGCTGTTAAAATAAAAAATGATATTATTGAATATGATGATTATGAACTTCCAATTAGAATCTATTCACCAAATAAGAAAGGTGTTTTTCCTGTATTAGTATTTTATCATGGTGGTGGATTTATGATGAATACTCTTGATATATATGATTTAGTTTGTAGATATTTATCAAAATTTGGAGATATGGTTGTTGTAGCTCCTGATTATAGATTAGCACCAGAATATAAATTTCCATTAGGACTTAATGATTGTTATAAAACTTTAGAGTGGTCTTATGAAAACATGAAAAATCTTAATGGAAACAATAAAATCTCTGTTTGTGGAGATAGTGCAGGTGGTAACTTTTCTGCAGTTGTTTCAATGATGTCTAGAGATTTAAAAGGTCCAAAGATTGAAAAAGAAATTTTAATATATCCTTGTGTACTTTTAGGAACACAAGAGGAAAAAACTGAAGCAGAAATAAAATATGGAAAAGGTTATGAATTAGATTATGATGGATTAGATGGTATTATTCCATATTATTTAGATAATACAGATGATATATATAATCCTTATGTATCGCCTATTTTAGGGAATGCGGCTAATTTACCACCAACTTATTTTATTTCAGCAGAATGCGATATCTTATTAGATCAAGGATTAATGTATGCAACTAAATTATATGAAGCAAATGTTAAGGTTGAATATAACATATATAAGGGGATGCCACATGGCTTTATTAACAGACCTTATCAAATGACCTTTAATGCTTTAGATGATATTTGCAATATTGTAAATTTAGATTAGTTAATTGATATATTAGAAAATATTCTAATTCTTATATTTGTTCATTTATTTCTTTATATTTAATTTTTTAATCTAAATTTAATATAGTCATAAAAATATTTGTTTTTTATATGCTACTTTTTTTTAGTAATATAAGCGATAAAAGTGAGGCGTAATGCAAGCTAAAAAAGTGTCCATGAAAGAGGTTGCAGATAGAGCAGGGGTCTCTATTGCAACTGTATCTCATGTTATAAATAATTCATGTAATGTAAAAGGTCAAACCAAAAATTTAGTTGATAAAGCAATTGAAGATCTAAATTATAGAGTTAATCCAACTGCTAGAAGATTAAGGACAGGAGAGTCAAAGATTATAGGCTTTATGGTCTCAAACTTAAGTCATTATTTTTATCATGAAATCGGTTCTACTATAGAGCAAATATTAGTTGATAATGGTTATGAAATTTTATATATAAATTCTCAAGAGGACCCAGAAAAAGAAAAAAAACAATTAGAGATTTGTAGATCTGAAAATTTTGCAGGAATTATTGTAATACCTGTTAACGAAGATTGGAAATATTTGTCTTCAATTGTAAAAAATATACCTTTAATATTTATAGATAGAAAACCCAAAAACATTAGAAGAGATTCTGTTTTAAGTACTAATGCTTTAAGTAGTTTTCATCTTACTTGTGAATTGATAAATAGAGGAGCTAAAAAAATAGCATTTGTATCTTCTAAATACGATAATACCTTCCAAATGAGAGTTAATGGTTATAAGGATGCTCTTGAGCAAAATAATTTACCAATTGATGATGATTGTGTAATTTATGGTAGTAAAAGACCTATGGTATATAGTGAATTAGCACTAGATCCAGAGTGGAGTCAAATTATTGATTTCTTAATTAATAAAAAGAAAGTAGATTGTATTATTTCAGGAAATGACCTTTGTGCTTTTGGTGTAATTACTTATTTAAGAGAGCATAAAATAATTTTACAAAAAGATATTATTTTTGGAACTTTTGATAATGCTTTCTGGATGAATAATATAAGAGAAGAGATTATAGCCGTAGAGCAAAATACTATGGCTATAGGAGAGAAGGCCGCTAAATTATTAATGAGTAGAATAAATGGTGAGGCTTTTATTTATGATGATTATTGTATTGATACTAGGTTAGTTTCAATTAATCAAAATGAAATTACTACATTATAAAATTATATAAAGAGAGATGTTGCTATGTTAAATATTATTGCATTAGGTGAATTATTAATAGATTTTATTCAAGACGGAAATAGTAAAAGTGGAAACCCCTTTTATGAGGCTAATCCAGGTGGAGCGCCTTGCAATTTCTTATCCATGATTAAAAAACTAGGATATAATGCTGCCTTTATTGGGAAAATTGGAAATGATAATTTTGGTAAGCAATTAGAAAATACTATTGTTAATGCAGGCTTAGATACTAAAGGTTTAATAAAAAGTGATGAGGTAGGAACAACTCTTGCTTTTGTTCATCATGATGAAACAGGGGACAGATCTTTTACTTTTTATAGAGGAGCTGATGCCCAAATAAATGAAGAGGAAATTACAGATGATTTATTTGTTGATAAAGATGTATTTCATTTTGGAACTTTATCAATGACAAATGAAGTTTGTAAAAAAGCTACACTAAAAGCAATAAGCATAGCAAAAGAGAAGAATATATTAATTTCTTTTGATCCTAATTTAAGAGAAAACTTATGGAATGATTTAGATAAAGCGAGGAAAGCTTTTATTGAAGGTTTCAAGGTTTGTAATATTTTAAAGATTGCTGATAATGAATTAGCCTGGTTTACCAAAGAAGAAGATTTAGATAAAGCCATTGTGAAATTTAGAGAAGAATTTGATATTGATTTAATCTTTTTAACTTTAGGTAGAGAAGGTAGTAAAGCATATTACAAAGATGTATGTGTAAGTGCTCCAACCTTTTTAAAGGTTCCTTGTGCTGATACAACTGGTGCAGGAGATTCCTTTATGGGTAGTGCCTTGTATAAAGTATTAGAATATGGTTTAGAAAATTTAAATCAAGAAAATTTAAAAGAAACTTTATTGTTTGCTAATGCTGCAGCATCCTTAGTTGCAAGTAAAAAAGGTGTTATTAAAATTTTACCTAATATGGGTGAAATTGAAAAACTAAAAAATACAATCTAAAACAAAAAAGAGGTTAGTTTTGAGTGATAAAATGAAAGTTGCTGTAATGCAGGGGATCGGAAAAATTGGATATGTTGAAAGAGATATGCCTCTTCCAAAAGAAAATGAAGTTTTAGTTAAAATCCAATATGTAGGTATTTGCGGATCTGATCTTCACTATTATGAAAATGGTAGAATAGGCGATTATATTGTTGAACCCCCTTTTGTTTTAGGTCATGAAGCTAGTGGTGTGGTTGTTGAATTAGGCAAAGACATAAAGAATTTAAAGATTGGAGATAGAGTTGCTTTAGAACCAGGAGCAACCTGTGGAGAGTGTGAATTCTGTAAAACAGGAAGATATAATCTGTGTCCAGATGTAGTTTTCTTTGCAACTCCTCCTTTCGATGGTGTTTTTCAAGAATATGCAACTCATCCTGCTTCTTTATGTTTCAAATTACCAGATAATGTTGATTCAATAAATGGTGCATTAATTGAACCATTAGCTGTAGGCTTTCATGCAGTAGATCAAGGTAATGCTAGAGTTGGACAAAAGGCTATAATATTTGGTGCAGGATGTATTGGGTTAATGACTCTTTTAGCATTAAAAGCCTATGGAATTACAAATATTACCGTTGTAGATATTTTACCAAAAAGACTAGATAAAGCATTGAAGCTTGGAGCTACTCATATAGTGAATTCATTGTATAATGACTCAAAAGATAGGTTTAATGAAATAACTAATGATAAAGGCTTTGATATAGCCTTTGAAACAGCAGGAACTGAGATAACGACAAGACTTGCTATAAATGTACTAAAGAAAGGAAGTAATTTGGTTTGTGTAGGATATTCAAAAACTGGTGAAATGACTTTGCCAATGAGTTTATTATTAGATAAAGAGTTAACAATTAAAACTGTATTTAGATATAGACATATTTATCCAAAAGCAATTGAAATGGTTTCAAGTGGAGTAATTAATCCAAGTGATGTTGTAACTAATATGTTTGATTTTGATGATGTACAAAATGCAATGGATAAATCAGTTGAAGATAAGGCTAATATTGTAAAAGCAGTAATAAAGATAGAATAAAAAAGCATTAAGAACTCTTTTTTTGTAGATTAATTATATTTTGTAATTAATCTATTTTTTTTATACTTGTAAATCTTGTAAGTATATATATTTTGATATTTTGAAATAAAAACTTGCAAAAAGAAGAAGAATAAACTAATAATATTTTTGACTATTGTAAATGAAAATATTTACAACATGTAAGTTTTTTAATAAAGGAGAACAATATGGAATTTATTAATATGGATCATATTACAATAAATGTAGTTGATTTGGAAAAAACACTTTGGTTTTATGGAGAACTTTTAGGATTAAAAAGTTTGCCCATAGTAGAGTTTGAAACAGAAACAATTTACTATTTTCAACTTCCAGGATCAATAAAACTTGAACTAATTAATTATAAGAATAAAAGTGAAAAATACGAGCTTAATGGGCTCGAAAGAGGGATTTTTAGGCATTTAGCTTTTAATTGTGACAATGTATTTCAGGTAGAAGATTTATTAATTAAACATGGATTTCCTTTTCATGTCCCTGTAAGTTTTAATGAAAAATTAGGTTTTTATGGAGGGTTAACTAAAGATCCTAATGGGGTTGAATTAGAATTCTTACAATATAAATAAAGATTAAATAGCTAGAAACTTTTTTTGATGGATTAAAATATACAAACAATTATGTTTATTTACTAATAAATTACATGTGAATAAAAATTTTTAACAATATGTAAAATTTTATTTGACAGTATGTAAAAGCCATTGTACTATTTGAAAGTATTTTAAGGAGGTTAGTATGAAAATTACTAAAATGTTATCAAAAAAAGTTCTTACTAGTATGTTAGTTATAAGCATGTTATTAGTTGGAAATAGTTTATTTGCACAAGGTCAAAGTGAAAAAGGCGATAAAGTATATATTGCTATGAGTATTCATGGAACTGACAATGCATATTGGAATGAAGAAGCGGAAGGTGGTAAGTTATTTGCTGCATCTCTTCCTGAAGGCACTGCAGAAGTTCAAGTATTAACTTGTGATGGTGATGATGCAAAACAATTAAGTGAAATTAAAGCTTTTATTGCTACTCATGGTAAGGATTCAATTATTTATGTTGATCCAAGTAATGCTCCTAATACTGCTGCAATTGCTGAAGTATGTGAAGATGCTGGTGTATATTGGTGTAGTGTTTGGCATTTAGCTAAGGGTTTAGATCCAAATAATTTTAAATATTATGTAGCTCATTCTACAGTTGATGGTGTTGCTCAGGGTTATAATATTTCTAATGCAATGTTTAAAGAATTTAAAACACCGGGTACAGGTAAAATTTTAGCATTACAAGGTCAATTAGGTAATGACTCAGCAATTGAACGTTATGAAGGTTTACAAAAAGCTTTAGCTGAAAATCCAAATGTTGAATTGGTTGATACACAAGTTGCTGATTGGAATCCACAAAAAGCTTTAAATATTACAGAAACTTGGTTATCAAAATATCCAGATATTGATGGAATTTGGTGTGCAAATGATGGTATGGCTTTAGGTGCTCTTCAAGCTTTAAAGGCAAAAGGTCTTAATAAAGTTGTAAAAGTTGTTGGTGTTGATGGTGTTCCAGAAGCTATTGAAGCAATTGAATCTGGTGATATGGTTTGTACTGTTGCAAACAACGGTTATTTACAAGGTGGTTATATGACCGCTTATGCTTATAGTGCTTACAAAGGTATAATTGATCCTTCAACAATGCCAAGAGATAAGAGATTATTTACTACAAAAGCAGAGTTTGTTGATAAATCAAATGTTGCTCAATTCAGAAAAGACTTTATGTCAGGTAAACCTGAATATGACTTTACTGATTTAGATTATCCAATTGATGGCAAATTTGAAATTACAAAATAATATGGTTTTAAAGAGCCTTGATATTAATTGAGGCTCTTTTTTTTATTAAAGGAGAAATGTGTTGACTAGTATTAAGAATAATTCAGACAATGTTTCGCTAATTGCAGAAGAATTTAAAGCGAAAATTAATGAAGAAAGAAGAAAAGCTAGAATTACTGATGTTGCACCATTGTTTATTCTTATTTTTTTAATTATTTGTATGTCAATTTTTGTTGATGGATTTTTTACTAAGAATAATTTAATTAATATTTTATATCAAATTTCTACACCATTAGTTTTATCTGTTGGATTAACCTTTGTTATTATTCTTGGAAGTATTGATTTATCAGTTGAGGGTGTAATTGGTTTTACAGGATCTCTTGCTACAATTTTAGTTGCTAATTCAAAAAACTCATTAGATTTAGGAATTTTAGGGGTTTTAATTGCAGTAATGGTTGGTTCTTCAGCAGGTGCTTTAACTGGTATCTTGCATGTTAAACTAAAAATTCCTTCATTTATGGTTACATTTGGTATGGCTAGTGTAATGACGGGTTTTGGTATTTTAACTTATATGGGACATCCTGCATCTATTAGAGATCCCAATTTCGCTATTATTTCACAAGGCTTTTTCTTAGGAATTCCTGTATTAACTTGGTTTGCTTTAATTATTTTTGCTATTGGATATGTGATACAAGAATATACTAGTTTTGGTCGCCATATTTTTGCAATTGGTGAAAATGAAACAGTATTAAGAGTAACTGGAATTAATGTAGATAAAATTAAAATCCTAGTTTTTACTTGGTGTGGTTTTTGTGCAAGTATAGCAGGTATTTTTGGAATAATTCGTTTAGGACGTGGAGAAGTAACTATCGGTACAGGATATTTATTCTCAACTATCACAGCAGTTGCTGTTGGTGGAACAGCCCTTTGGGGTGGTAAAGGTGGTGTTATCCAATCTTTAATTGGTGTTTTAATTGTTACCGTTATCCAATCTAGTTTGATCTTAGAAGGTGTTAATCCTTATGTTCAATCAGCAGTACAAGGCTTATTAATAATTATTGCAGTTGCATTAACTGTTGTAAGAGGCCGACGAATAATCGTTAAGTAAAATAGGTGCTAATATGAATGATAATTGTTTATTAAAAATAGAAAATTTAAGTCGAAATTACAGTGGAACTCAAGCTCTAAAAGGTGTTAGCATGGAGGTGAGAAAAGGTGAAATTCTTGGATTAATTGGTGAGAATGGAGCTGGTAAATCGACTTTATTAAGAATCATAGCAGGTGTTGAACAACCTGATGGTGGTACATTAACCATGAATGGTAAACCCTATAAATGTTCAAATCCTTTCCAAGCTAATAAACAAGGTGTTGGAATGGTTTTCCAAGAACAATCTTTAATTAAGAATTTAACTGTTGGGCAAAATATCTTTTTAGGTAGAGAAGATCGATATACAAAATGCAAATTAATAAATTGGAAAAAGATGTATAAAGATGCTGCTGAAATCCTTAAAGGTGAAAATATTGATGCATCAGATAAGATTGCTGATATTGACTTTGCAACTAGACAGTTAGTTGAAATATTGAAAGTCTTTAATATTGTTCAAGAAAATTCAGAAAATGGTGCACTTATTCTTTTAGATGAACCTACTTCAGTTTTAAATGAAAAAGAAATCAATAAGCTATATAAAAAGATTAGAGAGTTAAAAGAAAGTGGTAACTCAGTAATTTTTGTATCTCATAGATTAGATGAAGTAATGGAAATAAGTGATAGAATATATATCTTTAAAGATGGAAAAAATGTTGGTGAAGTAGACAAAAATGATGCTGATGAAAATATCCTACAAGAAAAAATGGTAGGTAGATTAACAAACGGTCAATATTTTAAAACTGAAAGACAAACAACTCCATCTGATGAAGTAGTACTAGAAGTAAAGCATTTAGGACAAAGAGGATTTTTTAAAGATGTAAATTTTAAGCTTCATAAAGGTGAAGTTTTAGGAATCTGTGGTGTAGTTGGTTCAGGTAAAGAAAATCTATGTGCAACTATATGTGGTGATGAAGCTTTTAGTGAAGGTGAGATTTTGGTAGATAATATAAAAAAGGATTTTACATCCCCATCTCAAGCTTTAAAAAGTGGAGTTTTATCAGTTCCTAAAGAGAGGAGAGATGAAGGAATATTAGGTGTTAGAAGCATATATGAAAACATCTGTATGTCAAATTTTTCTTTAGTTACTAAAAATGGGTTTATTTCAAAAAAAGATCAAATTGATTTAGCAAATAAGTGGATTGATGAATTACAAATTAAGTGTAATTCTCCATTGCAAAATTTAGAAAATTTAAGTGGTGGTAATGCACAAAAAGTTGTTTTTGCTAGAATTATTTCTAGTCAATCACATATTTTAATCCTTAATCATCCAACTCGTGGAGTTGATGTAGGGGCTAAAGAAGATATTTATAACATTATTAGAGATATTACTGAAAAAGGAATGTCTGTAATCATGCTTGGCGATACCCTTGATGAAAGTATTGGAATGAGTAATAGAATCATCGTTATGAAAGATGGTGTTACAACTAAAGAATTCGACTGTCCAGTAGATAATAAACCATCTCAAGTTGAAATTGTAAAATACATGGTTTAAGGGTAAAGGAGCTTTCTTATGATTTTTGAAAATAAAATTAAAAAAATTAAATTTATGGATCTTTTTAGTGTTATTTCTATCTTTATGACAATAATAATTTTTACAGTTTTAAATAGAAATTTTCTTGGACCCATTAATATAAAAAATATATTAGTAGATACAGCACCATTATTAATTGTTGCAACGGGAGTAACCTTTGTGCTTTTAATAGGATCTGTTGACTTATCAGTAGGATCTATTGCTTCTTGTGCTTGTGTATTTAGTGGAATGGGGTATCCTATTTTTGGTAATAAGATATTCTTTCTAATTTTATTGTTTGGGATTTTTGCTGGAGCAATTAATGGTGTATTATTTGTTGTTTTAAAGATTCCTACATTTGTAGTTACTCTATGTACAATGAATATTTGGGCTTGTGTAGCTTTGCTAGTTTCGAAAGGTAGACCAACAGGAATTCCTATTGAACTTTGGGGCTCCCTAAAATGGTCAAAAGTACATTTTGGAATAGTTCCTATATTATTTATCTTGTCCTTATTGTTTTTAGCTTTCTTTTATATTATACAATCTAAAACAAAACTTGGTAAAAGTATTTTTGCAGTAGGGTCTAATCAAAACGCTGCTAGAATGATGGGGATTAATGTTTCAATAGTTAAGATGTGGCCTTTCGTTTTCTCTGGTATCGGTGCTGCTTTAGGCGGATTCTTTTATACTTTAATTTTAAAAAGTAGCCTTCCAACTGTTGGTAGTTCATTAACCTTGATGGCAATGGCATCTGTAGCTTTAGGAGGAACCCCATTAACCGGTGGTAAAGGTAGTGTTTTAAGAACGCTACTAGGAGTACTTCTTGTAATAATAATTCAAAACGGCTTAAATGTTATTGCTGTTGATGCTTTTTGGCAACAAATAGTTTTTGGCGCAATTGTAATTTTTGCAGTTTATTTAAATACAGATAAATCCAGTAGGAGTATAATAGTAAAATAATGTATTATCTTGGTCTTGATGTTGGAACATCTACAATTTGTTCAGTAATTGCTGACACTAATGCTAATTGGAAAATTATCGATATTGTTACTATGCCTAATGATGCAAAACTACAGTCAAATTATTCTTGGGAAAATATTCAAGATCCAAAAAGAATAATGGAGATAGTAGAAGAAATATTATCAATAATGCTAGAGAAACATTCTAATATTTATTGTATTGGAATAAGTTGTCAAATGCATGGAATTTTATATATTGATTCTATTGGTAATGCTATATCTCCATTATATACTTGGTTGGATCAAAGAGCTGCTCAATTAATTGATGATAGTAAGATTTCCTATGGAGAAGAATTATCTAAAATAATAGATAGAGAGTGTCCTACTGGGTATGGACTTGCAACGCATTATTTTAATTTAAAAACAAAAAATATACCAAAAAATGTAAAATCTTTTTGTTCTATTGGTGATTATGTTGCAATGCATTTAGCTAATAATAAAACAGTTAAATCTGATATAACTTTAGCTGATAGTTATGGAGCTATAAACCAAAAAGAAAGAGTTTATTTAAAAACTATATTAGAGAATGATGAGTTGATGCCTGAATTATTACCAGAATTAATTCCCTCTGAATCTATTATTGGTGAATATAAGAATATCCCTGTTGTTACAGCAGTAGGAGATAATCAATGTAGTTTTATGGGGTCTATAAAGCATTTAAATAGTGATGCAACAATTAGTTTGGGTACTAGCGGACAATTTACTTCATATATTGATGAATATAAAGCTATTAAAGGTGTAGAAATTAGATTATTCCCTCAAAAAGGATATATCCTATCAGGAGCCTCTTTGTGTGGTGGTTATTCCTATAGTATTTTAAGAGATTTCTTTAAAGAGATTTTAGATTGGTTTGGTTTACCTAATGATATAAATATTTATAAAAAGATGGATGAAATTTCTCCTTTGAATTATAATAATCTTATGGATTTTAATCCTTTGTTTTTAGGCACAAGAGAAAATTCAAGATTAACAGCTTCAATTAATAATATCACTTTAAGTAATTTTACACCTCAGAATTTAGTTGCCAGTATTGATGCTGGAATAGTAAATGAACTTTATGATTTTTATAATATCTTTGCTGAAGAAGATAAAAAGAGAATTAAAAGAATTTATGGTACTGGTAGCTTTTTTAACAAGAGTCCTTGTATAAAGAAATATTGTGAAGACAAGTTTAAAATGCCAGTTTATAGTACTAGTAGGAATGAAGAATGTGCTTTTGGAGCAATTATTAATTCTTCTGTTGCGATGAATAAGTTTTTTGATTATTCTACAGCTATAGATAAAATAAATTTGGAGAATTAGTAATGGGTAAACAAACTAATAATATTTCACAAAAAACTAGAACCGTATGTAATTATATAATTAATTATATTAAGGAAAACAACCTCATTGCTGGAGATCAAATTCCTGCAGAAGTAGTTATTGCTGAACATATGAATGTTTCTCGACCAACTGTTTCTAAAGCAATTAATCTTTTGATTGAAGATGGATTAGTTTATAAAAAATCTGGTGTTGGAACCTTTATTAGTAACAAGTCTACTCAAACTGAAAAAAAGAAAGTCATTGGTCTATTATTTCCTTTAATTGGAAAAGGGGAAATTTTTAGACCAATTACAGAAGAAATTACTAAACTTTCTGCAAATAATAATTTTTCACTAATTTGGGGTGGTCAATTTACTAACTCTGAATTTAATGCTCAACATATGGAACAAATGGCTGAATTTTATATTGATCAAAAAGTTGATGGTATTTTATTAGCTCCAATCGAATTAGCAAAAGAAAGCTATAAAATAAATGAAAGAACAATAAGAAAAATTGAAGATGCTAATATACCAATAGTTCTCTCTGATGCTGATTATTTAGAATATCCAAAAAGAAGTAATCATGACTTAGTAGGAATAGACAACTTTAGAGCAGGTTATGTATCTGCTGAACATTATCTTTTACAAGGTGCAAAGAGAGTTGATTTTTTAAGTAGTCCTGATATGGCGCAAACAATTCCTCAAAGGATTATGGGGTATAAACAAGCCTTAATCAATTATGGAATTATTCCAGATCCTAATTGGGTTCATTATATTAATGATTTTTCAAAAGAATCTATTGATCCAATAATTAATGATAAAGCTGAAAATATAATATGTGCAAATGACAATGTTGCAATGAAATTTATTAAAGGTTTAACAGATATTGGTGTTAATGTTCCACATGATGTAAGAATTAGTGGATTTGATGATTTAGATTTTGCAAAATATTTAGGAATTCCTTTAACCACAATAGCTCAACCTTGTGCTGATTTAGCAGATGTAATTATTTATACTATGCTGCAAAGAATTGAAAATCCATCATTACCTATTAGATCTATAATGCTTGATTTCAAACTAAAAGTTAGAGGTTCTAGTATTATATCTAAAAAGTAATTAATTATAATATTTCCTAATATATCCACTTGTAATAACAATTGACTTAAACAATACAAATTTAGTATTATTTTTACAATACCTATGTGTATTAATTTACATATGGGCTTTTTTTGGGAGTTTGGTGTTGTGAAAAAAAATATTGTTTTGGTTGTTATGATTTTTTGTATTGTAACATCATCTTTATATGCTTCTTTAAATTATAAATTTGATGCATTTTCTTTGGACCCTATATATGAAGAATATTTTGCGGATAGGGGAAGGCCTGATTTTAGTTTAAGTCAAATTAATTATTATGAAGGATATCCTGATAGAGTCCTCCAAGATACTCATGTTAGAAACAATGTTGAAAATGAAGTAAGGAAGTTTACTGTTTTTGAATTTGATGGATTAATAAAACCTGAGAATAAGTTCGTTGCATTAAAAATTGGTGAAACTATTGCTTTAGCTAGAAGTACATTTACCTTTGATAATGATTTTTTAAGTCCAATAGCTTTTGATATCTCAATGCAAGCGTTGCTTCAACATTTCTATAGAGGTTCTTTTGATGATAATGTAAGTTATGATGGAATCTATTTTATGGGAGGAACTTTTAGAATTGGTAAAGTTGTTTCTATGAGAGTAGGATTACACCATTATTGTTCTCACTATGGTGATGCAACATTAAAAAGAATAGATGCTGATATTGATTCAAATTTTGGTCAAAATCCTGGAGACTTTGGACTAACTTATAAATATGTTAGAATGAATGATTTTTCAATCGGGCTATCTCTAGATCTAACACCTAATTTTAGGATTTATGGGGAGCTAAATATGCCAAGAAAAGATATGAGTCTAAGACCTGATTATTTTGCTCCAAACTGGATTTTGAGAAATGGTCTTCCTGTAAATCCTGATTATCCAGATTCATATCAAGCTAGAATTGTTAATGTTGGATTTGAATATTCTACTTTGATATTTAAAAATCTAGGTCCAACAACTATTGGTTATGATCTTCATCTTTATGAAGAAGGTAAAATAGTTTATGACCATATTAATGGTGGAGAAGCTCATTATGAAGAAGATGCTCCTTGGGAATTAGAGCACAATGCTAAGATAGCTCAAGAACTTGATAAGTATATATCTCTAGAAGTTGCTTATCACAACGGTAGATCAGTTATGAATAGTTTCTTCTTCCAGCATACTTCAACTTTAACAGTAGGTTTAAGATTCAACCCAGATTATACCGTCAATGTGTTTGATACCAGTAAGAATTAATTAATTATTCTAGCTACAGTTTATTTTAATTGTAGCTGATTTTATATAGTTAAAATAAAAATTAAAATTGCCATTTTAAAAGGAGTTTGTTTTGAAAAAAAGGATATTAGTTTGTTTTCTCTTAAGTTTTGTAGGATTGTCATCCCTTTTCGCTACTGTTAATTATAAATTTGATTGGTTATCTCTTGATCCTCTTCATAAAGAATATTTTGCAGATAGAGCAAGACCTGATTTAAGTGTTAATTTGTTATTTAATTTGGATGGTGCTCCAGATAGAGTTCTTCAAGATTATTATAATTCATCAACTCAAGAACATAACGTTAGAGTATTTGATTTTTCAGAAAATCATAGTTTTAGTGATTTGATGATGGAGTATAAATTAGGTGAAACTGTTTCAATTGCTAGAAATACATTTACTTTTGATTCTTGGTTAAGTCCAATTTCTTTTGATCTTTCAGCTCAAGCTTTGCTTCAAGCTTTTTATACAGAAGGATTTGATAATGGAATAGGTTATGATGGTATATATTTCTATGGTACTACTTTGAGAATTGCTGATAAGGTATCTATGAGAATAGGTCATCATCATTATTGTTCTCATTATGGGGATCAAATTTATAGGGCTCTTAATACCTTGGTAAAGGAAACGGTTCTTAAGCCTAATGAAAAAAGCGCATTTGAATTGTTTAATTTTGGCTATAAATATATAAGAATGAATGGCTTTGTTATTGGGCTTTCAATTGAACCAACTCCTTCATTTAGATTATATGGTGAATTAAATTTTATCCCAAAAGATGTTAGTACTATAAGACCTACAATGTTCTCTCCAGGTTGGTTTGGTAATAGCACAACTGATTATCCAGAATGGTATAATGCAAGAATTGTAAATGTTGGTTTTGAATATTCTTATCCTATATTTAAAAATTTAGGAAAAACAACAATTGGTTATGATTTACACTTATATGAAGAAGGAAAAATAATATATGACCATGTTACTGGTGGAGTTGCAACTTTTGATGAAGACGCTCCATGGGAGTTAGAACATGATATTAAAATTGCTCAACAATTTGATGATACGACTTCTTTAGAAGTTGGTTATCATAATGGACGATCTCCTGTTAATAGTTTATTCTTCCAACATACTTCAATTATCAGTGTTGGATTAAGATATAATCCTAATACAACTCTTAAAGCTTTTGATTTCTCTTTATAAAATAATATTTTTAATTTAATAGATAAGATTATTGCTACTAAAATTATATTTTTACGTGTTTTTTACACTAATAATAGTTTTTTAGTAGCTTTTTTGTTTAATTATTATTAATTTTAAATATATATGTTTTAAAGGAGATGAGATACAAGATGACAAGAGATGAAGCATTTAGTTTGTTAAAAAAATATAATCAAAGTGAAGCCTTAATTAATCATGGTAAAGCCGTTGAAGCTGTTATGAAAGCTTTTGCAAAATATTATGGTGAAGATGAAGAGTATTGGGGTAATGTTGGTTTACTTCATGATTTAGATTATGAAAAATGGCCAGAACAACATTGTGTAAAAACAGAAGAACTTTTAAAAGAAGAAAATGTTGATGATGCTTTTATTAGAGCAATTTGTTCTCATGGTTGGAAAATTTGTACTGATATTGAACCAAAATTACAAATGGAAAAAACATTATATACAATTGATGAATTATGTGGTTTGATAAATGCTACTGCACTTATGCGCCCTACAAAAATGGAAGGTATGAGTGTAAAAAGTGTAAAGAAGAAATTCAAGAGTTCAGGATTTGCAGCGGGTGTTAATAGAGAAGTTATTGAAGAAGGTGCTAAGTTAATGGATATGGAACTTTTTAAAGTAATGGAAATAGCTATAAAAGCAATGCAAGAATCAGCTAGTGATATTGGGCTATAAACTATTTTTATATAAAGATTTATTATTAAACTCTATCAAACGATAGAGTTTTTTTATGTAAATCAAAATTTATTTAGCAAGTAATTACTTTTAAGCCTTTTTTTTCAAGTTCTATTTTTATATTCTTGTCTACATTATTATCAGTAATTAATATATCTATTTTATCAAGACACCCCATAGTTGCAAATTTTACTTTTCCTATTTTTGAGGAATCTGCTAATAAAACAACTTTATTTGCACTTTCAATCATTGCTTTTTTTAATTCAACATCAGAAAAAGATGGTAAGGAAAGGCCTTTTTCTACATCAATTCCTCCTGTGGCTAAAAATAAATAATCAGCATAAACTCCGTTAAGCATTGAAATTCCTAAAGATCCAGTTAATGAAATCGTTGGGTTTTTAATTTCTCCACCAATTATAACTACATGATTTGAAGTAGATGCTAACTGAAAACCAATATTAATTGAGTTAGTTAAAATTTCAAGATTATTAAGTTCCATAATTTCTTGAGCTAGAGCTGTTGTTGTGGACCCACTATCCAAAATTATATTGTCTCCAGAATGTATTAATTCACATGCTTTTTTAGCAATGCGTTTTTTTTCTTCATTATGCCCTCTATCTTCTAAATTAAAACTAAAAGCTTTTAAACTATTTGTTCTAAGAAAGGCTCCCCCATGTTGGCGAGTTATATATCCATATTTATCTAATATTCTTAAATCAGATCTAATTGTAGGTTCAGACACATTAAAAATTGTGCTTAAATTTTGTACTGTGCATGAACCATTTTCCTTAATTAAATCCAAAATTTGTTGTTGTCTTTGGTTTTTAATCATGTATTTGATTATAGCAATTATGCTTAAAAAAGTAAACATTTATTTTCGAGAGATAGATATAAAAACTTAAAACGAAAAAAAACGAAAGTAAATGTTGACAATTCGAAAATAGCATAATAGTATAACTAACGAAAGGAGATTTATTAATGAAAAAGATTGTATTGGGATTTGCTCCAACAAGAAGAAGTATTTTTAGTGCACCAGATGCTATAAAGTATAGAAAACTTACTGCAGAAAAATTAAAACAATTAAACGTAGAATTTGTAGATATTACAGATATTAATGATGAGGGGTTATTATATGATGATAAAGGCCTTGAATTAATAAAAGATAAATTTACAAAAGCAAAAATTGATGGTTTGTTTATTCCTCATTGCAATTTTGGAACTGAATATGAATGTGCTAGATTAGCTAAGGCGATGGATGTTCCTGTTTTATTATGGGGTCCATTAGATGAAAGACCAATGAAAGATGGTACCCGACTTAGGGATACTCAATGTGGCCTATTTGCTACAGGGAAAGTTTTAAGAAGATTTAAAGTTCCTTTTACTTATATGACAAACTGTAGATTAGATGATCCAGTATTTGAAAGAGGTATTAGTGATTTCTTAAGAGTCTGTAGTGTTGTTAAAACTTTTAAGCATATTAGAATTTTACAAATTGGACCTAGACCTTTTGATTTCTGGTCAACAATGTGTAATGAGGGAGAATTACTTGAAAAGTTTAATATTCAATTGTCTCCAATTCCTCTACCAGAATTAACAACAACCATTAAAGAAATAATAAAGAAAAATGGTGAAAACTTAACAGAAACTGTTAATTATTTAAAATTAAATTTTGTAGTTAAAGTTAAAGAAGATGAAATAAAAAAGATTGCAGCCTTGAAAATTGCAATGAAAGGTTTATGTGATAAATATTCTTGTAATGCTGTAGCTATTCAATGTTGGAATGCTTTACAAGGCGAAATTGGTATTATGCCTTGTGTTGCTAATTCCTTGATGAATGAAATGGGTATTCCAGTTGTTTGTGAAACAGATATTCACGGGGCTATAAGCGCCTTAATGGTGGAAGCCGCATCACTAAATGATACAAGATCTTTCTTTGCAGATTGGACAATTAGACATCCTGATGTTGAAAATGGTGAGTTATTACAACACTGTGGACCTTGGCCTATTTCTGTAGCAAAGGAAAAACCAGTTATAGGTTATCCTTTAGCTTTTACATTCCCAGGATCTTTAACTGCGGAAGCAAAACATGGGGCATTAACATTAGCTCGTTTTGACGGGGATAACGGGGAATATTCACTTCTTTTAGGTAATGCGAAAGGCATTGAAGGACCTAATTGTATGGGTACCTATTTATGGATTGAAGTTGAAAATATTAAACGCTTAGAAGAAAAAATAGTAACAGGACCTTACATACATCATTGTGTTGGTATTCATGAAAATTTAGTCCCAGCTCTTTATGAAGCTTGTAAGTATTTAAATATTAAAGCTGATTTATATGATCCAATTGAAGATGATGTAAAAGCATATCTAAGAGGTGAAGATAGTAATTTATTAGAGTATTAAATAAGAACTTAATCTTATTATTTATAATTCATAAAACAAATTTATTAGGAGGTAAATTATGAATTTATTTAAAAAAGCTTTAGCTTTATCATGTGTGTTATTAGTAAGTACAACTATGGTATTTGCTCAAGGATCAGAAGAAAGTAATGCTAAAAAATCAAATTTGATTTATATCATTACTCCATCTCATTCAAATCCATTCTTTAAAACAGAAGCAGATGCTGCAGAAGCTAAAGCAATTTCATTAGGCTATGAAGTAAAGAGTGTTTCTCATGATGATTCAGCTGTAAAGCAATCTGAATTATTTGAAACAGCTATTGCTGATAAAGCTGCTGCTATTATTTGTGATAATGCTGGTGCAGATGCTACTGTTGCTGCTGTTCAAAAAGCAAAAGATGCTGGTATTCCAACTTTCTTAATTGATAGAGAAATTAACCAAAGTGGTGTTGCTATTTCTCAAATCGTAGCAAATAACTACCAAGGTGCAAAAGAAATTGCACAGGTATTTGTAGATGCAATGGGTGGAGAAGGTAAATTCGCTGAATTGTTAGGGAAAGATTCTGATACCAATGCTCATGTTAGATCTCAAGCATTCCATGAAGTAGTAGACCCTTATGATGATTTAGTAATGGTTGCTCAACAAACTGCAAACTGGGAACAAACAGAAGCATATGAAAAAATGGAAACAATCTTAAAATCTAATCCTGATATTAAGGGTGTAATGTGTGGTAATGATACAATGGCTGTTGGAGCTTCTGCTGCAATTAAGAGTGCTGGACTTTCAGGTATTGTTATAGTTGGTGTTGATGGTAGTGATGAAGCTGCAGCATTAATTAAAGCTGGTGAAATGACTGGTACTGCATTACAACAAGCTGCATTAATTGCAGAAATGTCTGTAGAACAAGCTGATAAATATATTAAAACAGGTTCAACAGGTTTAGCGGAAAAACAATTAGTTGATTGTATTGCTATAACTGCTGATAACGTAGATAGATTATCTGCATTTGTTTACAAATAGAAGAATTTTACACAAATGCTTCTGAGGAAAACAACTTCAGAAGCATATATTTTATTTTAAGAGGAAGTTAATGAAAAGAATAAACAAGCTTATATTAATTTTATTAATATTATTTATCTCTACTTTTTTAGTTAGTTGTGTAAAAGTTGTAAAAACAGGTGAAGAAGACAAATTAATTGGTAACGTTAAGTTTGATCCAAATGCAAATGTTTCAGAGTTCTGGGATACAAGTTTTTTGCCAGAGTTAAAAGATAAAGCTTTAGATTTATCTGATCTTTATAACAAAGCTAATGGGGATTTCAAAAATGTTAGTGATTTAGGCCTTTATACCATGGGAGATAAAGGTGAACTAAATTTTACAATTAAAGATGAAGCAACAGTTATAGAAAACTTAAGTGATAAAAAAGCTGGATATCTTGTATTAAGTGTAGATGATATACCATTAGATATAGTAATTGAATTGCAAGTTGGTCCGATATTTAAAGGAACTGCAATTAGAGACAATCTAGAATGTATAAATTTTGATGATTATGTAAACCAAATTGAATGGGGTGGTGTATCTCATAGCTTGAATGAAAAGGTATTAGAAACAGTTATTAATGAGGATATTTTAAATTTAAATGTAGGGGATACTATAGATTTATATGGTTGTTTTACAGATTCTTCTAATGGAGAAATAATTATTACTCCTATTTCACTAGAGGTAAAATAATGCAAAAAATAGAAAACAAAGATTTAGAAGTTTGTCTAAGAGCTGAACATATAACAAAAATATATCCAGGTACAGTTGCTTTAGATGATGTTTCATTTTCTGTTTATAAGGGAAAAGTTAATGTATTAGTTGGTGAAAATGGTGCAGGAAAATCTACATTAATGAAAGTTATTGCTGGAATAGTTCAAAATGATAAAGGTCGTTTGTTACTAAATAATGACGATGGAACTACAGAAGAATTATCTATTTCAAATACCAATGATGCAAAGGCTAAAGGTATTGGAATTATTAACCAGGAATTAAGTTTATTTCCTAATCTAAATGTTTACCAAAACATTTATATGACTAAAGAAATTAAAAAGAAAGATGGAACTTTAGATGATGAAGCTCATAAAAAAGGCGCTAAAGAGATTTTAAAGAAACTTCGTCATCCAATTGATGTTGATACCTTAGTTGGGAATTTAAGAGTAGGACAACAACAGATTATTGAAATTGCAAAGAATTTATTAATTAAGAATTTAAAGATATTAATTATGGATGAACCTACTTCAAGTTTATCAAAGCAAGAAGTTGATGTTTTGTTTTCAGTTATGAGGGAATTAACTGCTGCTGGTATTTCTATAGTATATATTTCTCACCGCTTAGAAGAAATTATGGAAATAGGAGATCATATTGAAGTTCTTAGGGATGGAAAATATGTCGGAGAAGCAGCAATTAAAGATATCGATATAAATTGGATTATAAGAGCCATGGTAGGAAGTGATGCTTCCTATAAAAAATGGGATAGGGGCATTGATTGGAAAGATAAAGATACAGTTCTTGAAGTTAAGAACTTTAACCTTCCTAAAAAAGGTGGAGGTTATTTACTTAAGGATGTAAGTTTTGAACTAAAAAAATCAGAAATTCTTGGTATTTATGGACTAATGGGTGCTGGTCGATCAGAACTATTTGAATGCATCATGGGCCTAAGAAATGAATATACTGGAGAATTGTTTTTGAATGGTGAGGCTATAGATGTTAAAAATATTAACTCACAAATTAAAAATGGTTTTGCCTTAGTTCCTGAAGATAGACAATCAATGGGTCTTGTCCAATGCCTTGATATTCTAAAAAATTTTACTCTTTCAAGTTTAAGTAGTTATACAAAATTTGGTGTTATAGACAAGAAAAAAGAAAGTAATGCCTGTGATAGCCAAATAGGCGACATGAATGTAAAAGTTGCAAAAAAAGATTTACCAATTCTATCTCTCAGTGGAGGGAACCAACAAAAAGTTGTTGTTGGTAAATGTTTATTAACACATCCTGAAATATTGCTTTTAGATGAACCAACTCGTGGAATTGATATTGGTGCAAAAAATGAAATGATAGAAATCATTCGTCAAAATGCAGCTAGAGGATTATCTCTAATTGTTATTTCATCAGAGTTAAATGAGATTATGGCAATAAGTGATAGAATTATTGTTTTATCTAAAGGAATAAAAACTGCGGAACTTAAAGGTTCTGAAATTACTGAAGAAAATTTAGTACTAGCATCCTATAAAGGGCATAATGTATAAAATGAGGAAGAATATGAAAGAATTTAAGAAAAATTCAAAAATGGATTTTTTAATGCTATTACTTAAAGGAAGAACAATAATTGTTCTTGTTATTTTAATGGTATTTTTTTCAATAGTTGAACCAAACTTTTTAGCTATTGAAACTCTATTTTTAATAGCTAAGCACGTAGCTTTATATGGTATTTTAGGTATAGGCATGACTTATGTAATCATAACAGGTGGTATAGATTTATCAGTTGGTGCAATCTGTGGTTTAGTTGGAATGATTGTTGGTGGAATGATTAACGAAGGAGTAGTAATAAAACTTCTTGGTGTCACCCTTTATTTTGATATCCCTTCCATTTGTATTGTTGGAATATTAGTAGGGGCTATTGTTGGTCTTGTAAATGGATACTTTATAACAAAATGTAAAGTCGCTCCTTTTATTGCTACTTTAGGAACTATGTATATTGCTAGAGGTGTTGCAATGTTAAGAAGCAATGGAGCAACCTTTAGTGGATTAACAGGTAATGAAGTATTAGGAAATACAGGCTTTGCAATTTTTGGTAGAAATATTGGTAATACACCAATTCCATTTAGTGTAATAATTTTACTTGTAATTGCTCTTTTAGCGGCATTTATACTAAATAAAACTCCGTTTGGTTGGCAGATAAAAGCAATTGGTGGAAATATAAAATCTGCTGAGATATCTGGTATTAAAATTAATAAAAAAATCGTTATTGTTTATATTTTTTCTGGTATTTGTTCTGCAATAGTTGGAATTATTACTGCTAGTCAATTGATGGCAGCTCACCCTGCAACAGGGGAATCTTGGGAAATGAATGCTATTGCTGCAGCTGTTTTAGGTGGGACTTCAATGGCCGGTGGTATAGGAACAGTAGGTGGAACAATAATTGGTGCTTTTGTAATTGGGGTTATCAATGATGGAATGGTTATGTGTGGTGTTTCTGAATTCTGGCAAATGATTATTAAAGGTGCTGTAATTATTGGAGCAGTAATTATTGACCAAATCCAAAGAGACTTCCAGACAAAAATGGCTCTAATGGTTAGAGATAAAAATTAAGGGGAATACTTATAATGAATATTAAAGATCTTGAAATAGAAGCTAATGAAATAAGAATGGACTTATTAAACCTAATATATGATGCAAAAACAGGTCATACTGGGGGAGACTTATCTTCAACTGAAATTATTACGGCCTTATATTATGATGTTTTGAACATTAATCCAAAGAATCCAAAAGCCCCAGATAGAGATATGTTTATACTATCTAAAGGTCATTCTGTAGAAGTATTATATACTGTTTTAGCGAGAAAGGGCTTTTTCCCAAAAGATTGGTTAAAAGATTTTTCAAAGAAAGGATCTTTATTGATTGGTCATCCTAATAATAAGATTCCGGGTATTGAAATGAATACAGGGTCCTTAGGTCATGGACTATCAGTTAGTGTAGGTATGGCATTAGGTTTAAAAAAGAAAAAATCAAAATCAAGAGTCTTTTGTTTAATGGGGGATGGTGAACATGCTGAAGGATCAATTTGGGAAGCCGCTATGTCTGCAAGTAATTATAAACTTGATAATTTAGTTGCTATAATTGATAGAAATCATTTACAGATTTCAGGGAATACAGAAGATGTTATGTCTTTAGAACCTTTAAGAGAAAAGTATGAAAGTTTTGGTTGGGTAGTAAAAGATATTGATGGTAATGATATGGAACAAGTTGTTACTACACTGAAAACAAAAAATACAAGTAATAAACCTTTATTGATAATTGCACATACCATAAAAGGTAAAGGTGTTAAAGAAATGGAAAATATTCCTAAATGGCATCATGGAGTTCCTTCTTCAGACTTAATGAGTAGCGCTATAGATCAATTAGAAAAAAATAAGGAAAAAATAAAAAATGAGTAAAAATGCATGTAGACAGTATTTTGCTAATGAACTTATAAAATTGGCAAGTACTGATAAAGATATTGTTGTTATTTGTTCTGATTCAAGAGGTTCTTGTTCAATGACAGATTTTTCAAATACTTATCCAGAACAATTTATTGAAGCTGGGATTGCAGAACAAAATGAAGTTGGTATGGCGGCTGGTTTAGCAAATGTAGGTTATAAACCATTTGTTTGTGCTCCTGCAAGTTTCCTTTCTGCTAGAAGTTTAGAACAGGTCAAAGTTGATGTAGCCTATTCAAAGAAAAATGTTGTATTATTTGGTGTAAGCGGAGGTATCTCTTATGGTGCTTTAGGTTATACTCATCATAGTACTCATGATATAGCTGTTATGAGAACTATTCCTAATCTAAATGTTGTCCTTCCAAGTGATGCTATACAAGCTGCTAGTGTAGCAAGATATTTTTCAAAAAATCCTATGCCTTTTTATATAAGGGTTGGTAGAGGTCCTGTTGAAGATCTTTATTCAGATTGGGAGGGAGAGTCTTTTACATTAGGTCAAGCTAATGAATTAATCTCTGGTGATGATATTACAATTATTGCATGTGGAGAAATGACTTATCCAGCTTTGCAAGCAGCTAAAATGCTTCAAAAAGAAAATATTAGTGTTAGAGTTCTAGATTCACCATCAATATCTCCAATTGATGAAAACTCAATAATTAAGGCAGCAAAAGAAACTAAAGCTATATTAACTATTGAAGAACATTGTGTAAACAATGGCCTTGGATCTGCTGTTTCTTCTATATTGAGTGAGCAATATCCAGTTCCAATGAAAATTATGGGACTCCCTTATGAAATTTTGATTAATGGTAGTAGTGAAGAGGTCAAAGATGAATATAAATTAAATACCGAAGGTATAATTGAAAATGTATATTCACTTTTGAAAAGGAAATAAAAATTATGAGTTATATTTTATCAATAGACCAAAGTACTTCTTTGACTAAAGCTATGCTTTTTAATAATAAAGGCGAATTAGTAGGACGTTTTGATCTAAGTCATAAACAATACATCAATGAAAAAGGATGGGTTGAACATGATATGGAAGAAATATATTCTAATTTAATAAATGTTGTAAAAGGTGTAATTGAAAAAACTGGTATCGATAGCTCATTAATTAAAGTTGGAGCTATAACTAACCAGAGAGAAACAACTGTAGCTTTTGACAAAGAAACGGGAAAAAGTGTTACTAGAGCAATTGTTTGGCAATGTGGAAGAGCAAAGGGAATTTGTAATAAATTAGTTGATAAAGCAACTTTAATTAAGCAAAAAACAGGGATGAATTTATCTCCTTATTTCTCTGCTGCAAAAATGAATTGGATTGTTGAAAATATTAATGATGCACAAAATCTAATAAAAAATAATAAATTAGCTCTTTCAACAGTTGATACATTTTTAGTTTATAGACTAAGTGGATTAAATGAATTTAAAACTGAATATTCCAATGCTTGTAGAACACAATTGCTTAATATAAATACATTAGACTGGGATCCAGAACTCTTAGAAATGTTTAACATAAAAAGAGAAATGCTTGCTGAAGTTTGTGATAGCGATTCTTTGTTTTGTTATACGGATTTTGAGGGTGTGCTTAAAAATCCTATTCCTATTCATAGTGTCTTGGGCGATAGCCAAAGTGCATTGTTCGCTCAAGGGGGAAATAAGGAAGGAGTTGTAAAGGCAACCTATGGAACCGGTTCTTCTGTAATGGCTAGTGTAGGATTAAATAATAAAATTTCTGATTCTTTAGTTACTTCAATTGGTTGGAAAATTGATAATAAATTAAACTATGTAGTAGAAGGTAATATTAATTATTGTGGAGCTACTACTAAATGGTTGATTAATTCATTACAAATTTTAGACAATGAAAAAGAAGCTTCTAAAATAGCGAGTTCAGTAACTAGTAAAAATAATGTATATTTAGTGCCCGCTTTTACAGGTTTAGGTGCTCCTTATTGGTCTTCAAGTGCAAAAGCAATTATATGTGGTATGGATTTAACTACTACTAAAAATGAGATCATTAAAGCTGGAGAAGAAACTATTGGTTATCAAATTAATGATATTTTACAATTAATGATTGATGAGAATAAAATTAATTTTAATAGTTTAAGAGTTGATGGTGGCATTACGAACGATAAATATGTTATGCAATTTCAAGCTGATATTTCAAACTTAGAAGTTGATGTAGCCTCTATTGAAGAATTATCTGGACTTGGTACTGCATTAAATGCTGGTATAAAAATAAATATTGTTGATAATAATTATTTTGATAATATATCTTTTAAAAAACGATATTATCCCAAAAATATAGAAAGAGAAGTAAAAATTAATGGTTGGAAAAAAGCCGTTCAAAAGTCAATTCTGTAAAAATAATACAGCAAAGTTTTTATAATATACCTCATAAGTCGAGAGATTAATTTGAGGTATTTTTTATTTCTCTGGGAGTAAAAGTTTTAAGAATTTATAATAATAGTCAGTAAAGATCTCTTTTAAATTGGGTTAATTAGAAAAGTTACTATATTTGATAATTATACTAAATAATGTAATAAAAATTTGCCAAACAGCGTAATATAGTATATTTCAAAGTTAAGTCCAAGATATTAAATGACCAAGTTTCTTTAAAGTTATAAATTCAAAATGATTTTATTGGAGTTTTAAAATATGCTTATCAAAGAAAAGCTAGTACGTATATTATTCAATAGCGGGTTTAAACAATTAGAAATATAAATTTGTTTTCCTGTATTACGATAAAAAAACTCTATCCTTAAAATAAATTGGATAGAGTTCTTTTTTATGTTATTTCTATTTTTTATATCTAGGATATTCATTACATAGAAGTCTATAAGGTTTCTCATCTTCTACAATTTTTGGGAATCTTCCAATTGGTTCGTAGAAGAAGTTATCATTTACATCATCATTACACATAGAAACTTCACCAATTAATACAGCACCGCCTTCAACAGCAAAATCATGATATTGATAAGGCCAAATAGTAATACTTTCTCCAGGTTTTAGATAAACCTTTGTTCCAGCTTTAGCACTATAGCTTCTACCATCAGTATTTATGGTAACATCACTATCTGATAGAGATGCATCAACTTTATTAGCATTATATACAGATATAATTAAGGTTCCACCACCTCTGTTAATAATATCTTCGCATTTGTAAGCGTGATAATGCATTGGTGCTTTTTGGTTTTCAAAAAGCATTAATAGTTTTTCAGCATAAGGCTTTTCATATCTATCATCTTTTTGGTTTCCATTTCTTAAAGTAATAAGAGAGAATCCAACTTCATTAAATTTATTCATACCAAAGTCAGTAATATCCCAACCTAGTTGATTATCTCTAATTTCATCATATTCTTCATTTTTTTCTTCCCATTCTTCTTTGCTCCAATTACAGAATTGAGGAATAGAAAACTTATATTCTTTCAATAAAGCTTCAAATTGTTTGATTACTTCATTAATTTCTGATCTCTTCATAAATACATCCTTTTTTATATATATCAAATAATTTCATTACTTCATCATAACTTTTCATAGCAGAAGTACCATCTACTGCAGCTAAAGAACAAATAGCCGTTGTACATGCAACTTTTAATGCTTTAAAAAGATCAAAATCTCTAGTAATAGAATATAAGATACCACTTAAAAAAGCATCCCCTGCACCCGTAGTTCCTTTAATATAACTTTTTGGAACATCTAAGGATTCAGCTTTATAAACTTTATTAGTTTTACAATCTAGACCATAGTTGAAAAGAGAGGAGTGTACTACTACCCAAGTTGAAACACCAAGTTCTTTAATTTTGTCTAAGGCTTTAATCATATTTTCTTCTATGATTTTATTATCCTCATCTTTAATTTGTATGCCACTAATACTTTGAGCTTCAATCTCATTTACAGTACAGTAGTCACTATACTTTAGAGCTGAACAAGCAACATTAATTGTTCTATCATCACTTTTTGAAACCATGTCTATAGAAGTTTTGATACCTTTTTCTTGAGCTTCGTGAAGAAGTTTAGCACAATAACTGCCATATTCTTTTTCACTATCCATCAATTTCCCAATTAATCCAATATATTCAACTTGAAGGATATCCCCATTTAAAGATGCCATATCTATGTGGTCATAGCCAAAATCTTTATTTGAAGCAGGATCAAAGAAAAAAGTTCTTTGTTTTGTTTTTTTTGAATCCATTACATGAGTTGTAGGAGTGTTTTCTAATACAACATTATGAGACATATTTATATTTGGATAATCTTTAAATTTATCTTTTATAGTTTGAGCTGCTTCATCCTGACCCATAACACTATTTACAATAATTTTTAAATCTCTATCCAGTTTTGCAAGATCAATAACTAAATTACCAGCGCCTCCAATAGAGGCACTAGTGTTATTAATTGTTGTTAAATTGCTTTCTTTAGGATATTCATCAATCGAATAGTGTTTGTCTAAAATAACAGGACCAACAACAATAATTGATTTATTCATTGAAACTAAATACTCCAATAGCTTGTTTTACATTTTCTTTCATAGCTTTTGTTGCAATTAAAGGAATATCATGGAAGAAGATATTATCATCATCATTAAATTTCTTTAATTCATTATAAACTGCTTTTCCACCATATAAACTCATATAAGTATAGTAGTTTATTTTTCTAACACCATTTTTAATTGCAGTTTGGAATTCTTCTTTAGAAAGTCCTGATCCACCATGCATTACAAATGGAATATCAATAGCTTTTTTAATCAATGATATTCTATCTAAATCCAATACAGGTTTTTCTTTATATAATCCATGAGAAGTTCCAAATGCGATAGCTAAACAATCTACATTAGTTTTTTCAACAAATTCCTTTGCAAGAGTAGGGCTTGTGTAAATATCATTTAAATCTGCAAAGCTTTTTGCAGTTTCACTCACTCCACCTTCTCCAATACCAATATCGGAAGCAAAGATGTGACCAAGTTCAGCTTCGACACTAACTCCTACACTATGAGCGGCTCTAACAACAGCTTTTGTTTCTTCAATATTATCCTCAAAGCTTTTTGCTGAAGCATCAATCATTACTGAAGTAAATCCTAATCTTATAGCTTTAATACAAGCTTCAAAGCTAGTACCATGATCTAGATGAACGCAGACAGGAACAGTTGCTTTTTTTGCAAAATGTAACATTATAGCTGCTGCATCTTCTATTATCATTAATGGTTCATGAACTCCAGCATAGTTTAAGATAACAGGAGTGTTTTTTTCTTCGGCTGCTTCAATAATAGCTTGTGCACTTTCAAAGTTAGGCACATTGAATGCTCCAATAGCAATTTTCTTTTCATTTGCTATTTTTAATACATCATTAAGATTAACTAACATATATACTTCCTTTTGTTTTTTTAGTTCCTATTTGTTTTTGTTTCTTAAGAAGTCAATAAATACAGCTAATAAAATAACAGTACCCTTAACTACATATTGCCAGAATGAATTAACATTCATTAGGTTTAGTCCGTTATTTAAGAAACCAATGATTAATGCACCAATAATTGTACCACCAATTTTACCACTACCACCGCTCATAGATGTACCACCAACAACTACAGCTGCGATAGCATCCATTTCAGCCCCAGTACCTGCAGTAGGTTGACCTGAGTACATTCTTGAAGCTAATACAACACCAGCAAGACCAGATAAGAGACCAGTATAAGCATAAACAAAGAATTTAACCTTTGAAACTGAAATACCACTGAAACTAGCTGCTTGAGTATTTCCTCCAACAGCGTACATATGTCTACCAAATTTCGTACTATTCATTATCAGTCCCGTGACTATTAATACTATTACCAATATAGCAACTGGAGTAGGAATAGGACCAATATAACCAGCACCAATGAATTGCCATTCTTTAGATACAACTCTAACTGGAGAACCTCCGGTGTAAACATAAGCAAGTCCACGTGCAATATTCATAGTAGCGAGTGTTACGATAAATGGAGGAATGGTTGTTTTTGAAATTACTGTACCGTTGAATATACCAAATACTACTGCAATTAAAAGTCCTAATATAATTGCTACTGGAATTGGAAGAGAATATCTAGCAACACCTGCAGCAGCTACACAACCACTTAATGCAATAATAGATCCAACTGATAAGTCAATTCCACCAAGGATAATTACCATTGTCATACCACAAGCCAAATAAAGGTTTGTAGAAATCTGTCTTAAAACGTTAAACATGTTACGAGAGGTTAAAAAAGCTCTACTAGTAACAGGATAGATTGATAGAAATAGGTAGAGTACAACGAATGCTACTAAAATACCTAAATTTTCTTTAAAAAATCTATGAGTCCCTTCTCTTAATTTATTAGAAGATTGAAGTGTATCATTTTTTCCCATTTTTTTAATTCCTTTTTTATTCTGCTGCTAAGTGCATAATATTTTTTTGAGTTAATTCTGTGTGATTTAAACAACCTTTTACATAACCATGAGCGAAAACATAAACTCTGTCACTCATATTAATAATTTCAGGAAGTTCAGATGAAATCATTATTATTGATAAGCCTTCTTTAACTAATTCATTCATGATTGAATAAATTTCAGCTTTAGCTCCAACATCAACACCACGAGTTGGTTCATCAAGAATTAAAAGTTTAGGCTTAGTAGCAAGCCATCTACCAATTAATACTTTTTGTTGGTTACCACCGGATAAATTTGCTACCTTTTGAGATAGAGAAGGTGTTTTTGTATCCATTAAATCAATATATTTTTGGGTAATTTCTTCTTCTTTTCTTTTGTTTAATTTAATACCTTTAATAAAGTTATTTAGAACTTCAATTGTCGTATTATATTCAACACTTTGAATTAGATATAAGCCTTCTTTTTTCCTGTCTTCAGGAACTAAAGAAATACCATCTTTAAGAGCTTCTTTTGCATTGTTGTAATGCTTTTTATCTCCTAAGAAAACGATATCACCTTCATAGTTTTTAGTAAGACCAAAGATACATTTAACTGTTTCACTTCTGCCAGCACCAACTAAGCCTGCAAAACCAACAATTTCCTTTTCTTTTATTTCAAAGGAAACGTCTTTTACCATATTGCCATCACTTAAGTGATCACATTTTAGTATTGTTTTTCCAGCTTCAAGGTAGTTTCTTGTATAATATTTGGATAGTTGACGACCAACCATCATATTAATAAGCTCTTCTTTAGTAGTTTCATTTACAACTTTTGTACCTACATATTCACCGTCTCTTAAAACAGTAACGCGGTCACAAATTTCATTTAATTCACTCATTTTGTGAGAAATATATATAATACCAACATCATTTTTAACTAAAGTTCTCATGATAGAGAATAAAAAATCTACTTCTTTATCTGAGATTGAGGATGTAGGTTCATCCATTACTAAGATCTTTGAATTAAAAGAAATAGCTTTAATAATTTCTACCATTTGTTGTTGAGCAATAGTTAAATCTTTGATTAGGGTTGTTGGGCCAAAGTCAAGATTATAGTCAACAAGTAATTGTCCTGCATCTTTGTTCATCTTATCTTTATCAACAATGATGCCTTTCATAGGTTCACGACCTAGATAAATATTTTCTGCAACACTCATATAAGGAACTAAAACTAGTTCTTGGTGAATGATTGCAATTCCATTTTGTTGAGCTTGAAGAACGTTTTGGATATTTACTTTTTGATCTTGGATAAATATCTCTCCTTCATTAGCTGAATAAATTCCCCCAAGCACTTTAATAAGTGTTGATTTTCCTGCTCCATTTTCACCTAATAGGGCATGAACCTCACCACTTCTGAGCTCAAAATTAACATTCTTTAGGGCATATACACCAGGGAATTGTTTGTGTATATTATTCATTTTGAGTAAAACATTATTATTCATAATTTTTTCCTGCTACTTTTTGGTGATTTTATGATTTCTAAAATACTTAAGGAGTGACGAGCACTCCTTAAGCTAATTTTAAATTTTATTGCCAGCCGTCTGTTCCGAAGTCATCTACGTTATCAATTGTAATTAAGAAAGTAGGTACAGGGTATCTAGAGTCAACTGATTCACCGTTCATAATCTTATACATTAAGTCTACAGAAGTTGTAGCAATGTTGATTGGAGATTGAGCACCAGAACCTTCGATTAAGGAATCAGCACCTCTTGCGATTTCACTCTTAATGTCAGGAGATCCATCAACACCATAGATTAAACATTTTTCGATACCAGCAGCATTAGCAGCAGCTAAAGCGCCAAGAGCTGTAGGGTCATTACCACCGAAGATAGCAACTACATCTGGATGAGCTTGTAATAAGTCTTCACTGATGTTCATTGATCTTTGTAGGTTTCCTTTTGCATCTTGTTGAGCAACTATGTTAAAGCCTTTACCTTTAATTGCATCAATAAAGCCGTTAGTTCTATCAACAACAGAGTTCATTGTAGGAGAGTCAAGAACGATAATGTCTCCACCACCAGGAATCTTTTTAACTAAATCTTCACCACAAACTTTACCAGCATTGTAGTTATCAGAACCAGCATATGTTGCAACATAGCTCATATCAGCAACTTCAGTGTCGAAGTTAACAATTGGAATACCAGCAGCTTTTAATTGGTCAAGAGCTGGGATAATACCTTCTGCTTCAGCAGGGTTTAAGAATATACCGTCAATATCTTGAGCAATTAAGTCTTCAATTTGTTGAATTTGACGTGTAACATCATTAGCAGGGTCTACAGAAATAAGAGTGTCTCCTTTAGCTTCAACTTCATCTCTGATTGTTTGTTCGATTAGAACGAAGAATGGGTTAGATTGGTCCATACATGTGAAACCATATTTATAACCTGTTTTTTCTTCTGGAGCACCTTGAGCAAATACACTAGTTGCTACAAAAGCTGCTAATAATAAAGATACAATAACTTTTTTCATAAAAAAAGCCTCCTTGATTGATTTAACTTAAGTATAAATCGTATTTGGGAGCGCACAGCTGAAATATGTAACTACTTTTATATGACAATTGTAATATGTTAATTTTCTAACTTGTTTTGTATAGTCCTTTGTAACTTCTTCAAATATATAGTAGTATCCAATTCTTCATCAATAATTGTATTTATTTCCTTTTCTGCTATAGCCATAGATTCATTGTATTCTTTGAATTTTTGAGGAGAAATACTTTTGTCCATGATTTCATATAATAAGCTATTATTATATTTCATATCATTAACTTCCATATTTTCTAAAAGAATATCAGCAATAGTATCGCTTTTTGCAACTTTTTTTAGAGGAGAAGCCCCTTGGGAAAATTTATATATTTGTTCTTGAATTTTATAGTTATGAGTAAAAGTTTTTAATAGATCAAAAGCAAGAGCCTTATGTTTAGTGTTTACATTAATTGCCATAAGAAGGGCTTGCATTTCACTAATATTATCTCCTGTTGGGCCACTAGGCATGGAGGTAAAATCCCATTGATAATCTAGGTATTTATTAATTTTGTATGGGTAAGCTGTATATGTTCTATATTTTGCAAAACTAATTGGCATAAAAGCAACTTTACCTTTATCAAAATCCAGAGAACTTAATACTTGGTTTTCACTTATTGTATTAACTCTTTGCATAAATTGAATTGCCTGAGCTACTTTGTTATCATCAAAGTGAGCTTGGGTTCCAATATCATTAAAAAGGGTTGCTCCATTAGTATAAGTAGCATCAAGCCAGTTTAAATTACTAGCACCAAAGAGATCTAATTTATTATCTCCATTAACATCTTTTGTTATATTTCTACAGATAGCAATAAAATCATCCCAAGTCCAATCTGCTGGAGGAATTTCAATATCATTATTTTCAAGTAGAGTTCTATTTATTGCCATTAATTTAGGATTTACTTCATAGGGGAGTGCAAATTGTTTATTTAAATAGGTTCCGGAATTATATGCAGATTCAAAATAGTCCTCTTTAGAAATGGATGAGTCTTTTTCAATTAGCTTTTCTAGATTAAGTAACAATCCAAGTTCAGCAAATTTATTAAAATCTTCATTGAGAATAAAAAATACATCAGGTAAATCACCTTCTAAAGCTTTATTAGCAAGGTAAGAAGAATAATCATCTTTTCTGATTCCAGAGTAGTAGTGTACTTTTACATTAGGATGAATTTTGTTAAATTCTTTAATCGCATCGTCTATATTTTTATAGCTATCTTCACTTGCAACATTCCAGTTACTTCCTGCAAATATACCAACTTCGAGTACTGTATCTTTTTTGTTAGATAAAAGTACTGCGAGGGTTATAATAAAAACTACAAAAAGTAGGGGTAGTAATGTTACAAATAATTTCTTCATATAAACTTGATTCCTATCTATCGTAAAGTCTTCTTTGTACAGCCCAAATTGCAAGTTGGGTTCTATCTCTTAATGCTAATTTATCTAATATTGAACTTAGATAGTTTCTAACAGTTCCTTCCGATAAAAATAGTTCATTAGCAATTTCTTTATTGGAAAGGCCTTTTTCTATTTTGTGAATTATTTTCCATTCTGATTGTGTAATTGAATCAACTTTTTTGCTATCAATATCAATTTGAACACTAGCATTAGCTAGTTCAGAGAAAAGTTTAACAACCTTAGATGCAACATCAGGATTAATCATAGCTTGTCCACTATATACAGTTTCTATAGCTTTACAAAGGTTCTCAGTGGAAGTTCCTTTTAATAGATAACCACTAGCCCCATTTTTTAGGGCATGGAAAACATAATCATCATCGTCAAATGTGGTTAAAATTATAATTTTAATTTCTGGATATTTTTCTTTAATCATTTTGGTACATTGAACCCCATCAAGTTGTGGCATTCTGATATCCATTAATACAACATCGGGTTTTACATCCTTTATGGCTTGTAATGCTAAATATCCATTTTCTGCAATATTAACAACTTCTAGATTTTCCCTAGAATCTAAAACAATTTTAAGTGATTCTCTTACAAGCTGTTGATCATCAACAATTAAAACTTTAATCATTATTTTTCTCTCCAATCCTCAACGGGACTTTTGCCCTAACAATAAACCCATCTTCGCTCTTGTATTCAATGCTTCCTTTTATACTTTCGATTCTTTCTTTCATATGACGGGTTCCAAAACCTGGTACTATTTTTTTACAACCAATACCATTATCTCTAATTTCTAGTAAAAGAGTATTATCTTTTTTTATAAGTTCAACATCAATTTCTGTAGCATTACCATGTCTAATAGCATTGGTTATGCTCTCTTGTACTACTCTATAAATTGCATTCTCTTCATATTTTTCTAAATTGAAGTTCTTTTCAATGGTGTATCTAATTATGATATTAGTAGCTTTGATTGTTTCTTCTATCATATTTATAATATTTTGAGATAGAGTTAATTCTTCACTACTATCAGCTCTAAGGGTAGTTACAGAAGTTCTAACTTCTTTTATACCACTTCTAGCTACATTTGCAATAACCTTAAGCTTATCTTTTGTATCGTTTGGATTATTATCAATGGTAGCTAAACAAGCATCGATTCCAAAAGATATTGCTGTAAGGGAGTGCCCTAAGGTATCATGAATTTCTCTAGCAAGTCTATTTCTTTCTTTGGTTTCCCCCATTTTTTCTTTGATATCAGCTAATTGCTTTAATTCTTCATTAGCATAGGAAAGTTTTTTATAGAGGGCATTGATTTCATTAATACGACCTCTTTGTTCTTGGATAACAAGAACACAAAAGATAATGAAACAAATCAAGTTTAAGCCTGTAATTGTATAATAAAAGGTAAGTATTATTTGTCTAATTTGTTTTGGGTAATAGTTAATATATTCTGATAGAGAGAATAAATTTACATATACTTTTAAAATGGAGTAGGTAGTTAATATATATAAGAAAACACCAACTGTTATAGCTATATATTTGTTCTTGCTTTCAATGTAATAAACAACATTTGCTAAAACCCAAAGGATAATACCATTATAGTTAAAATCTATAAGCCACATAAGAAAAATGGCAATTGTAGTATCTAATAATATAGTAATTAAAATATTTCTTTTATTATTTGGAAATACAAATTGTCTAAGGTAGAAAGTGAAAATCAAAATAGAAGAACAAATAATTCCATAGATAAGTAATAGATTTGGTCTATAGGGAATTTTTTGTAAAGAGTTCATAAAAACTCTAGAACTACTATCTAAAATTATAATGGAAGTAGTGGTACTAATTAAAACTAAAATAAAGATAATAGCAAATATATTAATACCAAGCATGAAGTATTTTATCTTTCTAATATTATTATCATTCATAAATCTACTGCCATCCTGTGATATCGAAATTATCGATATTTTCTTTAGTGATTAATTCAACAGGAACATAAATAAGTGGTTCAATTTCTTCCTTGTTTAAAACTTTATAAGCAAGAGCAACAGCTTGCTCAGCCATTTTTAGAGGGAATTGAGCACTAGTTCCTTCCATGTATCCATTTGCAATCATAGATTTTGCATCAGGAGATCCATCAATACCATAAATTAGAATATCTTTATCTATTTTAGCTTTTTGTATAGCTGCTAACATTCCAAGAGCTGTTGGATCGTTACCTCCAACAACAACATCGAAATCTTCATCTTTTTCTTCATTTAAGAACTTTTGCATGGTAACCATTGAATCATTTAAAGTTGAAGAGCTAAAACCTCTAAAGATGATTTCATAATTAAAATTATTTTCTTCAAAGGTATCTAAAAGTCCTTGTATTCTTTGATTAGTAGAATAAATACCTTCATGGTTAATTATAACAATACGAGGATCTGTTTTTTTCTTCATTATATCTTTAGCAATTTGAACACCAGCTCCATAGTTATCACTTAATATAATAGTTTCAACAAATTGCTTTGCAAAAACATTAGTATCAACATTTATTATAGGAACTCCTCTATTTCTACATTCAATTAGGGCAGGAGTTATAGCACTCCAATCAACAGGGTTTATAAAAAGTAAATCAACACCAGCATCAAGCATATCTAGTATTTGTTGATTCTGTTTTAATTGACTTTGTGCGGGGTCACGAGTAATTAGAGAATCTCCATTAGCATCAATAATGCTCTCTAATTTTGAGTTTAGAGCTATAAAATATTGATTATCCATAGTCATATAAGTCGTTCCAAAAGTGTAATGCTTTTGGGAACTTTTATAAGTATTAAAGAGAAAAATGGTAATAAAAATACAGATAGTTAACGTAAACACAAAAACAAAAATAAAAAGATTTTTATGCTTTCTAATATTGTGGTCTTTTTCCAAAACTTCTTCTCTCCCTTTTACCTATTATTGCATAGAGATAAAAAATATCAAGAAATAATAAAAAAATTAAGGGGGTAAATAAACTAATTAAGACTCAATGTACTTTTTAACTCTATATAAAAAGGTGAAGCATAGAATTGATATTTTATAAGGGAAAAATAATTTATAAATGAATTTTATGTTTATAATATTCTAACAATATAAAAAAGTTTAATATATTTTATGTTATAAACTAAAAATGTGTTTATAATATAAAATATTAGTTGTAAAATAAAGAAAAAAGAGAGCGGTAAAATATGAGGATTTTAAGAATAGAATATAGGAATATAAAATTGTTTAAAGATAGTTTTGTTATCGATTTTACAGCCAATGATAAAGTTGTAAATACTAATCAAGTATATAAGCTTTCGAATAATATTAATTTGCAAAAAGTTATTTCTATTGCAGGTATTAACGCTACAGGAAAAACTTTAGCACTAAGGTTAATAGATTTTGTTGCAAAATTAATTAGTGATAATACCGCATTAAAGAATGAAAAAATAGAATTTTCATTACTAAGAGAAGATTCAGAAATAATAGTTGATTTTATAACTAATGAAACTATATTTAGATTAAAAAGCATAATTGGTTTAAAGAAAGTTGATGAAAAAATTTTAAATACAATTAATACTTTTTATTATAAGAATGAGATAATTTATTCTAAGTCTTTTTCTTCAGTAAAGAGAAAAAAAGATCTATATGTGTGGGATGAATCTCAAATATTAATTGAAAGAAATAAACTAAATGAAAAAGAATTGGGACTTTTAAATGATAATCATAGTATCCATATTGCTATTACTAAAAACAGTTTATTTAATTTTATCCCATTTATTGATTCACCAAATATTAATTCTTTAGTTAAAGGCATGGATTACAGTTCAATATTTACTAATTTATTTGATGATAGTATTTATGCAATAGATTATAAGGAAAATGATAAGATTAATGTCAAATTTAAAAATGAAGAAAAAATATATGAGATAAATGATTTTGATGAACAATATAGATTGTTATCATCAGGAACAATTAAAGGAACTTTATTATTAGATTTGATATCTGGTGTTTTAAAATTTGGAGGATATGTCGTTATTGATGAAATAGAAGTGCATTTAAATAAGACCTTAGTAGAATTTATTATTGATCTATTTATGGATGAAACTATAAACAAGAAAGGTGCTGTATTGATTTTTACAACTCACTATTTAGAAATTTTAGATTCTATTAATAGAAAAGATGCAATATACGTTTCAACTAGAGATGATAAACACAATATAATTATTGAAAGATTTTCAAATAAAATTAAACGCAATGATGTTAAAAAAAGTGAAATATTATTATCTAATTATTTTGGCAATACTGCACCTAGCTATGCACTTGCACAAAAAGTTAAGAAGGTGCTATGCGAAGAGATGAAATAGATTTATCAAATAAAATTGTTTATTGTATATATGAGGGTAATGCAGAATTAGAAATTCTTGAAATATTATTAGAAAATGATAAATTGATCTTCTCAAAAGATGATTTATTAGAAAATAAATTTCATAAAAGGATATCTGGTAAAAAATTATCTGAAAGATTGAAATATAAATTTGATAAACCTGTTGTCATTGTTAGAATTCTAGATTCAAAGTCGGAGAAATTAAAATTAATTAAACCATATAGTGAAATGTATACAGATATAATAAATTGTTGTACTTGTCCAGAGATTAATATTTATTGATATTATTTAATGATGATGTGAAAAAATATGTAAAAGAACATTCAAGAGAAAATATTAAGCCAAGTGAATTTTGTAAAAAGTATTATGATTATTCAAAGAATAGAGATAAAGCTTATTTTAAAGATAATTTTACAACAGATGAAATTGTTTCTATGTTAAAGGGATATCATTTTCAAAGATGTGGGCATCAATTTTCAATTTATTCGTTAGTCAAAAATAAAAAATAAAGAAATCTATTTTAATAGATATTTCATCAAAAGATTATATATGCTATTAAAAATTTTAAGTTTTAAATTATATTTTTTATAATGAGATGGAGGGAGTTATTTCTTTCCCTCTTATTTTTTTATCTCCTAAAAAAATATAAAAGAAAAAAGTACTATAATTTTGTTAATTGTCGCCTAAAAACTATTTCTATAAAGTTGTTTTAATTATTCATTATTTAATATGTTTAATTAATAAAAATTGCACTATTTTTTCTAATTGTTTTAGGAAAATTTTTTTGTTGATTTAAAAATCAATTATTTTTTCTTATAAAAATAAATTCTAATTTTTATATGTTAAATTAAGGTTTTAAAGAATTGGTTTTATAAAATATTTAAATATAATTTCTTATATTATAAGTATTTATGTAATGAAAATATCCTAATATTAATTTCTGATTTTAATTGATAAAAAAAATTGTTGACAACTTTTAAAGCCGGGTTATAATTAGTTAAAGCAATTTTATAAAATGATTTTATAAAATAGATTTATTAAAAGGAGATATACGTAATGAAAAAAATAATAGTTGCATTACTTATGGTAGCTCTTACTGTTTCTTCAGTATTTGCTAATGGTTCAGATGAGAAACAAAATACTTCAGATGATAAGATAGTTATTGGATGTAATAACTTTTTAAAGGGTATTTATTCATTAGATATTCTTGAAAAGAACTTCGTTACTACATGTGAGGCATTAGGGGTTGAACCAATGGTAGTAAATGATGAAGGTAAAATTGAAAATTGTATTACTAATGTAGATAATATGATTGCAGCAGGTGTTGATGGTATTTTAATTTTAGGTCTATCAGATACAGTATTTCCAGTAATTGCTCAAAAATGTGAAGCAGCTGGTGTTTATTTTGCTTTCTATGATCATATGCCTTCAGATGAAGCTTTCTCAAGATTTAAAAATTATGAATATTTTGCAGGGGTTGCTGCTACTTCTGATTTCAATACAGGTAGTAATATGGGTGAATATGCAGCAAAAAGTGGTTTAAAGAAGGCTTTTATTGTAACTGGTTTAACAACAGATAATACACACCTTAATCGTACAAATGGATTTATTTCAGCTTTTGAAGCTGCAGGTGGAGAAGTTGTAGCAGAAGGATATGGAAACGTATCTAGAGCAGATGCACTACAAATGTCTGATGACTTACTAACAGCACATCCAGATGTAGATTGTATTTACGGTACAAATGGGGACTATGCGGCAGCAACTTTAGAATCAATGGAAAAACATTCAAACGTAAGTGCTAAATTATATGCTACAGACTTAGATCCAGATATCTTAACAGGATTAAAAGATGGAAAAATTTCAGCAGCTAATGGTGCTCACTGGATTAACATAGATTATACAACTGCTTTATTAGTAAATGCTATTAAAGGCAATAAAATTGTAGGTTCTAATGGTATTGCTGCAGTCTTAACAGTACCTGTAATGGTATTACCTAATAAATATATTGATTTATATAATTCTCAATGGATTGAAAATTCACCTTATTCAGATGCAGAAATTCAATCTATGGTTGGCGATAATGTAACAGCTAAAGATTTACAAGCTTTACTTGATGATTACACAATCGAAAAGAGATTAGATGCAATGGTTGCAGATTCTCGTATTTCACAAGCTCAATTAGATAGTGCAAACGCACAATAAGTAATTCTTTCAAATTAAATTGCAGTTTAGAAGAAATTTTAAACTGCAAAATTATACAAATAGGATAATAGGATATGAGTATCACTCAGAAAAAAGATAAATCTCTTAATCATCAACATGATCAGGTATTATTTCGCCAAAGATTAGTTACTATATTGGTAATACTTGGTGTTTATGTTGTTTTAGGCATTATGACAAGAGGGAGATTTCTAGTACCACATAATTTATGGATGGTATTATCAAATACAGTACCTAATGCATTCATGGTTTTAGGGTTCTGTTTTATATTTACAATGGGTTTAATAGATTTATCCCTCGGAGCAATATTAATTTTAGGTTGTAATGCTGGTGGGATTTTAGCTATTCATTTAGGATTAGGATATTTTGGCTTAATAATAGGGGCCTGTGTTGTTGTAGCACTACTAGAATTATTTAATTTAAAAATGGTTCTAGTTACAAAAATACCTTCTTGGATTTTTGGTTTAGGTATGGCAATGGTATATGAATCAATAGGGGCAATGTACAACGTATCTCAAATCGATAAAGGTAAACAAGTAGTTGCTTTAGCTAGTCAGTATAGAAGTCTTGGTAATCAACCTGTAAATATCATAATTTTATTAATTGGTGTATTTATAGCATATATTATCTTTAATAAGACAAATATTGGATTTAAGTTAAGAGCTGTTGGTAGTAATAGAGAAGTTGCATCAATGATGGGTATTGATATTAAAAAAACTATCCTATTCGCAGGTCTTATTGGTTCTTTATTTATTGGAATGAGTGCTGCAATTACTGAATCATATGCTGGTCGTGTTGTTCCTAGTACTGGTTTAAATAGTATTGCATTAATCTTTACACCTTTAGCTGGGTTTTTATTAGCTCAAGCTTTATCAAAGTTAATAAATTTAACAATCGCAGCTTTATTAGGTTCTTTTATTATTACATCTCTTTTTAACGCTTTAACAATCATTGGAGTTCCATCTGGTACATGGCAAAAAGTTGTTATGGGTGCTGTAGTTATCGTTTGTGGAATGTTATCTGCACGTGATGAAAAAGGAGTCGTAAAATAATGAATGAAAATTGTATTTTTGAAGCTCGAAATATTAAAAAATATTTTGGTGTAACTCATGCAAACGAAAATGTTCATATTAAACTTAATGGTGGCCATATTAGAGGTTTAATTGGAGAAAATGGTTCAGGTAAATCAACTCTAATCTCAATTATTTCAGGGATCCAAGCAAGTGATAGTGGTAATATGTATCTAAATGGAAAAGAATATAACCCTCAAAGTCCATTATGTGCAAGAGATAATCAAATTGGGACAGTTGTTCAAGAATTAGGTTTAGTTGATGGACTTCCTGTTGGTATGAACTTATTCATGGGAAAAACTGATAAGTTTAAAAAACATGGTTTATTAGATACTAAAGCATTATTTACTGAAGCTGATCAATTATTTAGTCATTGGGGCTTCTCTGATATTCACTCTCGAACTTTAACTGAGAATTTATCTGTTGAAGAGAAAAAGATAGTTGAATTAGTAAGAGCTCTCTCAATTGATCCTGATCTATTAATACTTGATGAAATAACACAAGCTCTATCCTTAAATTATAGAAAAAAACTCATAGATATAATTATCTCTTTAAAGAAACAAGGTAAGGCAATACTCCTAGTTACACACGACATTGAAGAGATGGTTGCAATTACAGATGGTATTACTATCATGAGAGATGGGGAAATTGTAGCTGAGAGAGAAAGTGAAAAAACAACTCCTGATGAAATTAAAAAACTTATGGTAGGTCGTGCAATTGAAGGTGGCTATTATAGAACTGATGAAGTTGCAAGCTATGATAAAGAGGTTGTTTTTGAAGGTGTTAACTTAACTTCTAATAAATTTAAGAATATATCTTTTGAACTTCATAAAGGAGAAATCTTAGGTTTTACAGGTTTATCAGATTCAGGTATTCATGAATTAGCTGAAGCAATATTTGGTGTTAGAAGTGTAAGTAAAGGCTGTGTTAGATTACCTCAAAAAAATAATACAGTTATAAAATCTCCACAACAAGCTATGAAATTATCTATGGGTTATGTTCCAAAAGATAGAGATAAACAAGCTCTTATGGTCCATGATTCAATACTTAATAATATTGGACTTGCAGGTGTTGAGATGACTAAGAAGAAATTAGGCTTTTTATCTCCAAGGGAAAGAGTAGAAATTTCTAAAAAAGCAATTGAAAGTTTCTCTATTAAGACCAACGGTCCTAATCAACAATTAGCAGGTCTTAGTGGTGGTAATAGACAAAAAGTAAATTTATCTAGATGGATAATTCAAAATAAAGAGATTTTAATTCTTGATTGTCCAACTCGTGGTGTTGATATCGGTGTAAAAAGCTATATCTATCAAACTATGTTAGCCGCAAAAAGAGAGGGAGTATCAATGGTTTTAATAACTGATGAACTACCTGAAGTAATTGGTATGTGCGATACCCTAAAAATTGTAAAAGATGGGGAGATTGTAAAGACCATAGAACGCGGTCCTGAATTATCAGAAGAATCAATAATAGAGGTGATGGTATAATGAGTTTACAAACATGGAAAAAAATTCAAAGGCTATTTCCTTTTATTGGTTTAGCTGTAGTTATGATATTATTCACAATCATTTGTGGTGAAAAGATTTGGGCAAGAAGAAATTTAATCAATATTATAAATAATACAATTCCTTTAGCTATTGGAGCTTCCGGTATGGTATTTGTGGCATCTCAAGGCTCAACTGATATGTCTATGGGATCCTTATTAGCTGTTGCTGGTACTTTAGGTGGAATGGCATCCATTCATTATGGTGTTGTAGGCTTTATTGTAGTATCTATTGGTGTTGGTCTTTTCTTTGGTTTCTTCATGGGTGTTTTATTAGCATATTTTAAAGTTAATTCTCTAATGATTACTTTAGCAATGTTAATAGCGCTTAGAGCGGTAGTCTCGTATATAACAAATGGTCAAGCCTTAATTCTTGATTACGATATTATCTCAATGAATGCACTATCAGTTAAGCTTCCCTTTATAATAATTCTTTTAGTTTTGATGTGGTATTTATTTAGTTATACCAAGATAGGGTTCTTTAGTAGATGTATTGGTGAAAATGAAGAAGTAGGTCGCTTCAGTGGTATTAATGTTAAGAAATATAAAATATTAGCTTTTATGTTATCAGGAGCTATGGCTGGTGTTGTTGGTATTTTATCAGTTATAAAAATTGGAGGAGTCTCTCCAACTATTGGTAACTTTTTTGAATTACAAGTAATGACAGCTATGTTTGTTGGAGGTATTCCAATAGCAGGAGGATCAGAGAGTAAATTCTATAAAGTAATTAGTGGATCCTTTATGTTAATAATTTTACAAAATGGATTAACTCTAGCTCGTGTTAGTGCAGAGTTCTCAGAGCTAATACAAGGTATCATATTAATACTCGTTGTATTTCTTAACCTCTACATTGAATTTAAATTCAATGAAGTAGAAATGAACACAAAAGATGAATCAAATTAGAAGGAGATTTTGATGAAAGTCGATAAAAAATATAGATTAAGCTTTACAAAGAAAGCAACAGAAATTGTAAATAAGATGAGCCTTGAAGAAAAGGTTGCTCTTATGAGTGGTAATGTAACAGTTGATGATATGTTGGAAGATTTCCATACTCCAAATGCTGATAGACATTATAATGCTAGACCTTATCCAGCAGGTGGAAATAAAAAATATGGTGTTCCTGAATTAAAATTCTGTGATGGACCACGTGGTGTTGTAACAGAAAAGAGTACTTGTTTTCCTGTAACTATGGCTAGAGGGGCTTCTTTCGATACTGAGTTAGAAACAGAAGTGGGTAAGGCAATTGGTCGTGAAATTAGAGCTTACGGTGCTAATTTTTTTGGCGGGGTATGTATTAACTTACCATATAACCCAGGTTGGGGTAGAAGCCAAGAAGTATATGGGGAGGATGATTTTCATTTAGGTAAAATGGGTAGTGCTTTAGTTGAAGGTGTTCAATATGAAAATGTTATAGCATGTATTAAACACTTTGCCTTCAATAGCATGGAAAACAGTCGTTTTGATGTAAGTGTTGAAGCAACTGATAGAACAGAAAGAGAAGTATATTTAAATCACTTTAAAATGTGTATCGATAGTGGTGCTGCAAGTGTAATGAGTGCCTATAATAAATATAGAGGCGAATACTGTGGCCATAATAAACACTTATTATCTGATATTTTACGTGATGATTGGGATTTTGATGGTTTTGTAGTAAGTGATTTTGCTTGGGGTATTAGAGAAACAGTCGCTGCAGCTAAAGCTGGTTTAAATATTGAAATGCCTAATACAAACCATTACGGTGAAAACTTAGTAAAAGCTGTTAGAAATGGGGAAGTAGATGAAAAAGAAATAGATAAAAGTGCAATTTATATTGTAAGAACTCTATTAGCGTTTAGTGAAGCAGAAGATCCTGAAGAATATCCAAGAAAAGTTATTGGATGTGTTGATCACATTGACCTTGCTAAAAAGGTGGCTGAGGAATCAATTACTTTAATTAAAAATGAAAATAATCTATTACCATTTGATAAAGATGATAAAAAAAGTATTGCTGTAGTTGGAGAATTAGGAAATACAGAAAATATTGGAGACCATGGTTCTTCTAGAGTATTTCCATCCTATGTAGTAACTCCGTTAGCTGGAATTACAAAAGAAATGCCAAATGCAACAGTAACTTATAATAATGGTAAAAACATAGAAGAAGCAGTTAAAGTTGCTAAAGAAGCTGATAGAGTTGTATTAGTAGCTGGTTTTAGAGATTTTGATGAAGGTGAATATATTGAACCAACAGCAGAACTTGGAATTGATGCAGAGAATGCAATTGGTGGGGATAGAAAAACTTCTTTAGGTTTACATGATGATGAAGTAGCATTAATTAAAGCAGTAGCAAAAGTAAATAAAAATGTTGTAGTTGTTTTAATTGGTGGAAACATGATCCGTATCAGTGAATGGAAAGATGATGTTCCATCTATTTTAATGGCTTACTATCCTGGTATGGAAGGTGGTACAGCAATTAGTGAGATTTTATTTGGAGATGTTAATCCTAGTGGTAAATTACCTTTTGTAGTTGTAAAAGACGATAATGATTTACCTCAAGTAAAATGGATCTCTGATCAACAAGTTTATGATTACTATCATGGTTATGCAAAATTAGATAAAGAAAATATAACCCCTGATTATTACTATGGATTTGGACTTTCATATACTGATTTCAATGTATCGGAAAGAGCTATAACAATTGCGAGTGATAAGATAACAGCAAGTTGTAAAGTATCTAATGTAGGAAAGATATCAGGTAAAGAAGTCGTACAACTTTATGTTGGTGTTGAAAGTGGTGGAATTATAGATAGACCAATTAAAAAATTAGCTGGTTTTGAAAAGATTGAATTAGAAGCTGGAGAGAGCAAAACTATTGATATTTCTTGTTCATTAGATGCTTTAATGTATTACAGTGATGAAGGTTGGAAACTAGAAGAAGGAGTTACTTATGCTGCTTATATAGGTAGTAGTAGTGATCCTAAAGACTTAGAAAAACTTACTTTTACATTGTAATAGTTTTTGTGCACTGCATGGTAAAAAATCCATGTAGTGTGCTGTATTTTTTTAAAATACTCATACCATTTATAGTATGAGTTTTTTTAACATAGGTTATAAATGTGGTATTAATTTATTTAAAATTTTGCTATAATTGACAAACTATATTACAATGTTCCTCGGAGGTATATAATGATTCACCCTGGTACAGTTAAACCCAATAGCAGAAATAGCATCTTTAGATATCTCTACCAAACTAATAAGCCTTTAACTAAACAGGAAATTATGGTTGATCTTGGGTTAAGCCTACCAACAGTTACTAATAATATTAATCAAATGATTAAAGAAAGCCTTTTAGTACAGAGCGTTGACGAAGATAGCATTGTAGCTATAGGACGTAAACCTCGAGTTATTAGTGTTAATTCAGAAGCTGCTTTTACAATAGGTATTGATATAAGTAAACATCATGTCACCTTTGTTGCTACTGGATTATTTGGGGAGCTAAAATCAACTCAAGTCAGAGAATTTGAATTTGAGAATACCTCATCATATTATACTCAGTTAATGCAATTTGCATATCGTTTTATCCAGTTATCAGAAATTGAATTCCAAAAGGTTATTGGAGTTGGTATTTCTATCCCCGGAGTTGTTAAAACAAATCCAAATACAATAGTTTTTTCTCCTGAATTGGGAATTGAAAATGAAGCAATACCAAAAAGTTTTAATAAATATTTATTTCCTGTCTGGATTGAAAGTAAAGTAAATGCGGGTGGAAAATATGAGATTGGATTAAAACAAACACAACTACATAATTTATTATTCTTATCGCTAGGTGAGTATGTAGAGAGTTCTTTCTTTGTTAATAATGTATTATATAACGGGAATAACGGTAAAGGTCTTCAAATAGGGAAGTCCCTTTTTAATATGGGTAGAGATCAGAAAGACTTTGATGAAAATTATACTGTACAATCTTTTTTATCTACTAAAGCTTTATTAAATGGTATAGTAGATAATTTAGAAGATTTTATGAACCTATACAATGAAAAAAATTCTAAGGTGTTAGAAAGAATAGACACCTTTATAGATAACCTTGTTAAATTGTTAGTTAATTTAAGTTATGGGCTTGATTGTGATATAGTAATTGGAAGTGAATTATCTTTTTTCTTAGTAGATTATCTAAATATTATTAATGATAAAGTTTATCAAATTACTGGTGTTGATATGAACCCAATTAGACTTTGTAAATATCCTAAAAAAAGTTCAGCAATTGGTATAACTTATCATTTTATTCAAGATTTCATTGAACAAGTATAGAAAAAATTGTATCATTTTAGTTCTTAATATTTTAAGAATTATTTATTTTTTATAAAAATTATAATATACCTTAACTATGTATATTCTTATGATGTAGATTTAATTATTGTTGACGATAGAGGTTCGATTGTGATAGGTTAGTTAATAATGAAATTACTAGGTATAGATATTGGTACAAGTGGTACAACAGCTTTGATAATTGATGAAAAAGGAGAAGTTTTATCAAAAGGAAAAGTTAAATATTCTTGTATATATATTGATAATAATAAAGTTGAACAAGATTTAAATATATTATGGAAGCAAATATGTAAGGCAATTTCTTTGTCCCTTGCTTCATTAAAAGCCTCTAATAAGACAATTGATGCTATTAGTATAGCAAGTCAAAGAGGTTCTTTTATTGTTGTTGATAAGACTGGCAATCCTATTTCAAATGCAATTATTTGGTCAGATAGACGAGCTGTTGAAGAAACAAAATATCTAATTGATAGAATAAGTGATAATGAATATTTTGATAAAGTTGGGACCTATCCCAATATTTTGTGGACTGCTTCCAAAATAATGTGGTTTGAAAAGCGAAATCCAAATCAATACTTATATATAAATGAATTAGAATGGATTTGTTCAAAATTGGGTTGTAAGGAGTTTATTACAAGCCCTTCAGTTTTAGCACAAAATGGAATGATGGATGTTCATACCTTTGATTGGAATCAAGATATAATTAATATTATGAATATATCGCTTAAACAATTACCAAAAATTAAACCTACTGGAACTTGTGTCGGTTTTGTTTCTAATTCTGCTTCTGCTCAGACAGGGTTAAAACAAGGAACACCAATATATTTAGGTGGTGGTGATCAGCAAATGGCTTCTCTTGGTACTGGCTCTATAAATGATAAGGATATACATCTCTCTTTAGGTACTGGTGGTTCAATATTAGCTCATGATTCAATTTTCCCTTCTAATAATCAAAATCTTCTTATTGGTAGTTATATTTTTGATAAAGTATGGTCAAAAGAAGCAATATTGTTTTCTGCCGGAAATAGTTATAATTGGTTAAGAAAGTTATTAAGCATAGATTCTTTTGAAGAGATGGATATTATAATTGACGATACAGATATTGGTTCTAACGGTGTTATGTTCATGCCGTATTTGTCTGGTGATATGGGAAATTTTAAAAATAGTAATAAGTCGGGTGCTTACTTAGGGCTTAATTCAAATACCTCTAGAAAAGATTTTATAAGAGCTACAATGGAAGGTGTAGCAAATGAAATAACATTAAAGCTTAGCTATTTTAATAATGATGTTAGTAAAATTAATGTAACTGGTGATTGCTTTAAATCTGAAGTTTGGAGTCAGATTATTGCAAATCAAACGAGAAAAGAATTATCGATTTTTAAAGAAAAAGAAGCTACCGCATTAGGTGCTGCAATTAATGCAGGTGTTTCTTCAAACGTTTTTTCCTCATATATTGAAGCTTGTAAATTGTGCGTTAAAGAAGTAAAAAGGATAAAGCCTAATATTAATAGTTTAAAAAACTCTAGTGAATTGTTTGATAAATTTAATAAATGTTATGATTTTTTCAAAAATATGAATTTATAAATTATTATGTTAACTTTTTAACAAAACTATGTTATAGTCTATAATATGAATAAACAAGAACAAAGAATTATTGAAATTAAAGAAATGTTGAAAGATCGTATGTTTGTTAACTATCAAGAATTGTCTGAATCTTTGAAAGTGTCTTCTATGACTATTCGGCGAGATTTAGCATTGATGGAACAAAAACATTTAGTTAAATTAATTCCTGGTGGTGCATTATATAATGAAAATCATTCCAATAATGATTCATATGCTTTAAATAATGAAAAAAAATATCATAAAAAATTAAAGATGGATATTAGTCATAAAGCAGTTTCATTAATAGAAGAAAATGATTCAATTGTTATTGATTCTGGAACTACTACCGAATATTTAGCAAATTTACTTCCAGAAAATAAAAATTTGACTATTCTTTGTTACACTCTAAATATTTTTCAATCGTTAGTTAGAAAGAAAAATATAACAAAAATTTTGGCTGGTGGTGAATATTACGATAATAATATGTTATTTCAATCAAAAGAAGGTTTAAATCAAATAAAAAATTTTAGATCAACTAAAGCTTTTATTGGTGCTACTGGTTTTAGTCAAAAACTTGGTATTACCTGTTCAAACAGAGGCGAACCAGAAATAAAAAGATCTGTAATGGATTCTTCAATTCAAAAGATTTTATTATTGGATTCAAGTAAATTTGATTTAGTTAGGCCTTGTTATTTTGCACAAGTTGATGATTTTGATTTAATAATTACTGATTCTAATATTCCAAAGGACTATATTGATTTTATTAAAACCTTTAATGTTGAACTAATTATTGTTTAAATATTTTTATTTAATTCTTACTTAAAATATTTTATTTATAGTATTAAAAATTTTGTTATAATATGTATAATTTTATAATGAAATTTTTTTATTTTTTCTTTAGTTTTAATTTATATTGTTATATATAGAATTTAGTATCAGAAACATTTTTATAAAAATAGTATATTTTTCTTGACAAGCAGAGAATACATGTTAATATGAGAAATATGTTAAAAATTTAACATTATTTTGTTAATAATATTTCTTTTGTTAATTTTACAAAAACCTTAGGAGGATTAAAATGAAGAAGATATTAATTATGTTGATGGTAAGTTTGTTAGGTGTAACTTGCTTGTTTGCTAGTGGGACTAATGAAAAAAATGGAACTAGTTCTGAAAAAAAAACAGTAGTTATGATTGTTAAACAAAGTGACCCTTGGTTTGATGATATGGAAATAGGTATTGATAAGTTAAAAGATGAAACAGGAATGAACGTATATGTTCAAGTTCCAGCTTCAGGAGATCCTTCATTACAAATTTCTATAATGGAAAATTTGATTGCACAAAAAGTTGATGCAATTTGTATTGTTCCTAATGATCCTAAATCTCTTATTCCAACAATTAAGAAAGCTAGAGATGCAGGGATTGTTGTAGTAACTCATGAAGCTCCAGATATTGCTGAATATGTTGATTTAGATATTGAAGCTTTTACAGGAGAAGCTTTTGGTAATTACTTTGGTGAAGCTTTAGGTAAAGCAACTGGTGGAGAAGGTGAATATGCTGGATTTGTTGGTGGTTTAACAATGACTACTCATATGGAATGGTATAATGCTGCTATTAAAACAATAGAAAATAAATATCCCAACTTAAAGAATATTTCTTCAGAACCTTATGAAGATAATAACAGTATTGATACAGCTTATAGTAAAACAGTAGAAATTCTAAAGGCTTATCCAAATATTACTGGAATTTTTGATTGTTCAGCACATGGTGTTGGTATTTCACAAGCTTTAAAGGATAAAGGTAGAACCGATATTAAAGTTGTATCTTTAGCTATTCCTTCAATGTCTGCAAATTATATTAAAGATGGAAGTATGGCTTCTGGCTTTGCTTGGAGACCAGCAGATGCCGGATATGTTGCAGCAAAAGCTGCTTTAATGTTAATTGATGGAGAGTCAATTTCCACTGGAACTGATTTTGGTGTAGCTGGTTATGAAAATATTACAAGAGCCGGTAATATTGCATATGGTTTTGCTCCACTTGAGTTTACTCCAGAAAATGTTGATGAATTTAATTTTTAATAAATTGAAAATATTTGAGTCTGACCATTTTATAATTGGTCAGATTCTTTTTAAAAATTATAATGAGGCATATAAAAAATGAGTAAAGAACAATTGTTGAAACTTGAAAAAATAAATAAATATTTTACAGGTGTACATGCATTAAAAAATATAGATTTACAGCTTAATAAAGGAGAAGTTCATTGTTTAGCTGGTGAAAATGGTTCAGGCAAATCAACTTTAGTTAAAATTGCCGCAGGAGTATATACTCCTTCTAGTGGTAAAATATTAATTAATAATCATGAATACACAAAATTATCTCCACAACAAGCTATGGAAGAAGGAATTCAAGTAATTTATCAAGATTTATCGCTGTTTAATCATTTGACCATTGCAGAAAATATAGCAATAAATAAAATAAATCATCAAAAAGGTTTGGTTAGTAAGAAGAGAATAAATGAAATTGCCTATGAGCAATTAGAAAAAATTGGTGTAACATTAGATATAAATGCAACAGTTAGAGAGTCTTCAATGGGTAATCGACAGATTGCAGCCATATGTAGAGCTTTAGCAATGGATGCAAAAATATTATTTATGGACGAACCTACTACTGCTTTAACTAAACAAGAAGTTGATAAATTACTTGAAATTGTTCTTGATTTAAAGGGCCAAGGATTATCCATTGTTTTTATAAGTCATAAATTAGATGAAGTATTAAAGGTTTCTGATAAGATAACTGTCTTCAGAGATGGGAATTTTGTTGGATCGTTTGCTGCTGATGAAATTACTCAAAAACAATTATCTTTCTATATGACTGGAAAAGATATTCTCTATCCTAAATATAATAATGAGAATAAAGATCAAAAACCCCTTCTAGAGGTAAAGAATCTTAAAGGTAATAAATTTAATGATATCTCTTTACAATTAAATAAAGGTGATATTTTGGGGTTAATTGGCTTATTAGGTTCTGGTAGAACTGAATTTGCTTTATCTTTATTTGGCTTAAATCCTGCTAGTAGTGGAGAAATTGTAATTAATGACAAAAAAGTAAAAGTTTCTTCAGCAAAAGATGCTAAAGATTTAAAAATTGCATTATTACCTGAAGATAGGTCAACTCAAGGTTTATTCTTGGAAAAGACTGTTTGTGAAAATATTACATCATCTGTAATAGACAATTTGACTGAATCAAAAACACATTTATTTGATTGGGAAAAAGAAAGAATTATAGCTAATGAATATGTAAAAAATTTAAATATTAAAACTCCAACTATTTTGACTAATATTGGTAATTTGTCTGGTGGTAACCAACAAAAAGCTGTAATTGCAAAATGGATTTTAACTCATCCTCAAATATTTATTATGGATTCTCCTACAGTTGGAATTGATATTGGATCCAAAGCAGAAATATATCAAACGATTCAAGATTTAGCTAGAGATGGTGTAGGGATTATTTTGATTTCTGATGAAGTTGAAGAGATCTTAACTAATTCTAATAAAGTTGCAGTTTTCTCTAAACAAGAAATTGTTAAGGTTTTATGTGATGAAGAGTTAAAGAATAAGGATATAGAGAAAAAATTAAATTATCTTGTTAGTACAGGAGGTAAGGTTAAATAATGAAAAATAAACTGGGCTTTTTGTCAAATACAGAAATTGCTTTATTAATTATTATAGCAATTTATTCTGGTTTTGTTGGAATAATTAATCCTAGATTTTTTAATATAGATACACAGTTTGATATAATAAGATCATCATCAGTTGTTATGATTTTATCTATGGGATTATTAGTTATAATGCTTAGTGGTGGTATAGATATTTCCTTTATGAGCATTGCTTTATTTGGCAGTTATACAGCAACTAAAATATTAATTACACTTGGATTAAGCAGTATCCCATTAGCTTTTATTATTTCTATGGCAATTGGATTAGTATTAGGAATAGTAAATGCTTTGCTAGTTACTTGGTTAAGGCTTCCTCCTTTTATAATTACCTTAGGTACTCAAAATTTATTTCATGGTGTAATGGCAACTTTTATTGGCGCTAAAACCTTTGGTGGAGGAAGATTGCCTCTTTCTTATTCAAAGTTTGGTTCCTCAACTATTTTTCATATAAAAACTGTTGCTGGGAACGTAGGATTATCCTCTAGTGTGCTTTTTGTAATTGGTGTTGTATTATGCACATATTTTTTAATTTATAAGACAAAGACAGGACGTGGTATTGTAGCCCTTGGAAATAGTGAAGAAGCAGCAAAAAGAATTGGTTATAATACTTTAAAATTAAGAATAATATCTTATGGGTATATGGGCCTCCTTGCAGGAATTGCAGGAGTTATATATGTTTGTCAAGTTAATGCTGTTTATCCAGATAAAATGGTAGGCGATGAATTAATGGTCATTGCTGGTGCTGTAATTGGGGGAGTTAGTATAAGTGGTGGTAAAGGTAAAATTTTTGGTGTAATACTTGGAATCTTTATTATCTATTTATTAAATTCAACTTTAATATTTATTGGATTAACTTCCTCTTGGAATCAATTATTTATTGGAACAATTTTAATCATTTCAGTAGCAATTACTTCTTATCAAGAATTAAAAAAGAATAAGAAACAAATGATATTCAATGTGGCTGTTTAGGAGAAGAATATGAATAAAATTAAGAATAAAACATTTGAAAAAAATCCAAATTCTCTTTTTGCAGTAACTATTATTTTATTAATAATTTTTGCTTTAGCATTTGGTTCAAGAATGTATTCTAGTACAAATCTTATTTCTCTGGCTTTTCAAATTCCAGAATTTGGGTTTGTTGCTATTGGTATGATGTTGAGTTTTCTACTAGGTGGAATAGATTTGTCGATTATTGCAAATGCTAACCTTTCAGGGATTGTTGCTGCAGAAATTTTAACAGGTAGATGGTTTTCCACAATACCTAGTTCATTAGTAATTCCTGTTGCAATTATTATGGCAATTTTAACTTCTCTGGTTTTAGGTGCATTTAATGGATTTTTAGTAACTTATTTGGGAGTCCCTTCTTTAATTGCAACCTTAGGGACAATGACATTTTTTACTGGTATTGGAAAAGCTATAACTAATGGCAAAAGTATTGTGGGCTTTCCAGAAGGCTTTACTAAACTTGGAACTTTAACAGTACTTAATATTCCAATAATTTTTCTAATTTTCCTTTTAGTTGCAGTGATAATTGCTATTACTCTTGAACGTACTAAATTAGGAAGAAAAATTATGTTAAGTGGGGAAAGCCCTGTAGTAGCTTTGTTTTCAGGAATTCAAAATAAAAAAATTACCCTTATTGTATTTATACTTATTGGAATTTTAGGGGGCTTAAGTGGTCTAACAATTATTTCAAGAGTTAATTCAGCAAAAGTTGGATACGGAGAAGCTTATTCATTACAAGCAATGATTGTTTGTGTTATAGGAGGCATTCATCCTGCTGGGGGAAAAGGAAGAATATTGGGAGTAATAATAGCTATAATGCTTATGCAAATGCTTTCTTCAGCTTTTACGATAATGATGCTTTCTCCTTATGCTACAAAAATGATTTGGGGATTAATGTTAATTCTAGTAATGGGATTAACGAGGGAATCTAAGAAGTTGCATCTTCTTTATAATTTTATTTTTAGAAGGATTAAATAAATGAAAAATTATTATGAATTATATAATACAATATTAGAAGAACATAAAAAAGTTTTCGAAAAACAGGATACACAAATGATTGAAGCCTGTGAGAAAATTATTAGTGAACATAATAGAATTTTTGTTCTTGGCGTGGGTAGAGAAGGCTTAGCTGCAAAATCTTTTGCGATGCGATTGATGCACCTTGGTAAAGAAGTTCATTGGTTATGGGATGATACAACTCCTGGAATGGGAGAAGAGGATTTGCTTATTGCTGTAAATGGAAGCTCCAATATAGGACATATAAATTATATATTAGAACAAGCGAAAACGCATAAAACAAAAATTATTGTTGTAACAGGTTCGCCTTCTGGGAAAGCAGCTTCTTCTTTAGCTGATTATGTTTTATTTGTTCCAGGTTCTGTTTACAAAGGTGTGGATGATGTAGTTCCATCTATTCAACCAATGGGGAATTTATTTGAACAGCATTTGTTCTTGTTATTTGACATGATGGTTATGGATTTAGAAAAAACTAGTGGCATTACTCATGAAGAGATGGCAAAAAACCATAGGAATGTTGAATAGTTTTTAATTAGTTATATTGATGAATAATAATTAAAAAGAGTTGTAATATATGTTTATGTAACAGCAGTGTTGTTGAATATCGTATATATTAGATTAAGGCTGTTGTTACATTTTTAAGAATATGATGTTAGTATTTTCTATTAACATTAAAATTTTAGTTTTACTTATTAAATATAATTGCAATTATATCTCTTTAAAATGAAATTTTTCCCATTATTACATTATGGTTAGCTCCTGTTACAGATATTAAATTATTATATGATTTACATAATGTTTCGTTTGCAAGTATAGCAATTGCAATGGCCTCTTTTGAATTACTATTAAGTCCTATATCTTCAAATGTTAATACAATAGTATTGGGTAATAATTCTTTTAAACAATTAATAATTATTGGATTATGAGAGCCCCCACCACAAATTATTAATTTATTAAGATCTAATTTTGAAAAATTTTTAATTCCTATTTCTATACATTTTGCTGTAAAATAAGTACAAGTATAAAGGGTATCTTCATTACTAATTTTTTCTTTTTTTTGAAAATTAATTATTTTATTAATATATTTTTTATTATATTTTTCTCTTCCTGTTGTTTTAGGAATGTTTTTAATTAAATAGTCATCATCTAAAAGATATGAAAGTAATTTTTTATTAAGAAATCCTTTATTTGCAAATTTTGCATCTTTATCAAAGGTCTGTTTACCATTTGTATATATAGAAATTAGAGCATCTATTATTATGTTGCCAGGGCCTGTATCAAAGGCCTTTACTTCATTTTTTCCACAATTTTTCGGTAGAATTGTAATATTACCTATACCTCCTATATTTTGTATTGCAATATTCTCTTTTTTGCTTCTATATAAGAGATATTCAGTATAAGAAACTATTGGGGCCCCTTGTCCCCCTGCTGCTATATCTCTTACTCTAAAATCAGAAACCACGGGACAATTAAAATTTTCATTTAAATATGAGGGTTCACCTAATTGTAATGTTCCATTTATTTCTTTTTTCAAATATATAGTTTTATTTGGTAAGTGATAAAATGTATGTCCTGATGTTCCAATGAAATCTATTGCATTCTTATCAATTGAGAATTTGTTACATAATAAAATTGCTGCTTCAGCAAATTTTTTTCCTAAATATACATTAATTTCTAAAAATTCTTTTGCTCCTCCTATTTTTCCTAAAGCTAATGTTAATAATTTTTTTCTTTCTTCTTGATTATATGGCAATGTTATGAAGCCAATTTGTTTGTATTTAATTGATAGATTTGTTCCTTTTATTGAAATAAGTACGGCATCTATTCCATCAATTGATGTGCCACTCATTAATCCTATTGCATATTTTTCTTTTCTTGCATTCATTGTTTATCCCCAATAAAATAAAGTTTAATCCAGTATTTTGCCCTTAATGATTTGTTATAAAAAAAACAATTTGTAATTTTAATTATTTTGAATTTATTTGTTATACGAATCCATTAATATATATAGAATAGTTTAGACCTTTTTTATTTTGGTTTTGGAGTAATTAACTTATTAAGTTTTACCAATATATAAAATTTTAATTTATCTTTTCCTTTTTCAGATATGGAATTATTGGTATGTATATACTTAAGAATAAGATTTTTTCCTCATCAATAATTACTTTAAGTATAGTTTATATTTTCTAAAATTTTATTTATAGATTCATTATTATCTTGTAATATCGCTCTAGCTTTATCAGGATTAATATTTAACATTAACATAATAATAGAAGTTTTGATCTCTTGATTTGATTCATAAAATGTTTTTTCTGAAATTTTATAGTTTGTATTTGTAACTTCACTTATTAAATTAATAGCTCTATTAATTAATTTTAGATTAACGGGTTTCAAATTAATCATAAAATTATTATATACTTTTCCTGTTTTAATCATTGCTGTAGTACTAATCATGTTTAGAACCATTTTTTGTGCAGTCCCAGCTTTCATTCTAGTTGATCCAGCAATGATTTCAGGGCCTACAGGGAGATATATTGAATAATCTGGGCCACAGATTTCAAAAGTTTTTGTTTGATTATTACAAACTATGGATGCAATTGTAGCTTCTTTTTCTCTAGCTCGCTTTAAAGCTTCAACTACAAAATTAGGGCCTCCTGATGCAGAAATTCCAATAACAACATCTTTGTTGGTTATTTCGTTTTCATCAATGGCAATTATTCCTGCTTCACCATCATCTTCAACATTTGATATTGAATTAGTAAGAGCTTTTTCACCTCCAGCTATTATTCCTTTAACTAAGTTCTTTGACACACCAAAGGTTGCAGGGCACTCTGAAGCATCTAATACACCAAGTCTACCTGACGTCCCAGCTCCTATATAATATAGATGTCCATTATTATTGAATGCTTCAATAACTTTTTCGACAACATTACAAATTTGAGGTATAGCTTTTTTTATAACTTCAGATATTTTATTATCTTCTTTATTTATAATTGTAAGAATTTCTGTTGTGCTTTTAGTGTCAATCTTATAAGAAAATAGATTCCTTTGTTCTGTTGTTAATTTTTCTTTTCCCATAATCATTAAATCTCTATTAAGTATAATTTTGTAATCTTTATTAAATTTTCAATTGATTCAAATTTATAAATTTTTATTTATTTTATTATTATTTTGATGTTGTTTCTAATGAATAGCCGCCCAATTTTTTTCTAGTTGAGATTTTATTTTTTTATAATCTCTTTGTATAAGTGCTTCATAAATTATATCAACAATTACTAATTGGTTGATTCTTGATAAAGTTGCTCCTTCCCGATAAAAATGTTCTGTTAGTGGAACATATAAACAATAATCTGCGACATCACTAAGTGTTAAGGTTTTATTTAAATCAAAATTTTTAACTTTATTGTTTTGTTGTATTATTTTATTTGAGTTTTTGCTGTTAACAAATATTTTACTAGTAATCCCAATTACAGTAGCCTTGTTTTTTTTTGCTTCAATAGCAGCTTTTACTGTAGTTGCATGTTTCCCCGAATAGGAAATAGCAAAAATAATATCATTTGCATTTGCTGCGCAGGTCGAAACTATTTGCATATCATTATCTTCAGTATATGAAGCATGGTAGCCCAATCTATAAAATTTTTGAAGGAGGTCTTTACAAACCACACCTGAAGCTCCAGATCCAATTATTATAATATTATTTGAAATTTCTATTTTATCAATAATTGATTTCAAATTATCTAAATCTAAAGTTTTATAAAGTTTTTCTATAGAATCTTTAGTCGTAACAATTACTGAATTAGTTATTTCTGATAATACAGGGTTTTTAGATAAATCATAAGTCGGTTCAAGTGTTTTTCCTGAAAATAAATCTTCAGCTATTGCAATTTTAAGATTAGAATATCCTTTTAAGTTTAGTATATTACATAATCTTATAATAGCAGCAGTACTTGTATCTGCGGCTATAGCCATTTCTGTGATAGTCATCTCTAATACTTTATTTTTATTAGCTAGTAGATATTCTGCTATCTTTTTGTTTGTTTTAGTTGTGCTTTTGTTCACAATAATTTGTTTTAATCTGTCTGTTAAGTAAATCATGAATTAAGTATAACATACTTTATTAATTTTGAAAATAAATTTCAAAAAAAATTTTTAAAAACGAAATAAATTTTATATATTTATAAAAAATTTTATAATTTCTTATAATAATTTTTTAAATTATTCATTAAGAATTATTGCACATAAATATTAATAAACAAAGATAAATAATATTTATTATGTAGAAAAAAATTACCAAATATTGTGTTATATGTATTTTATTGATTGTTTTATCAAGAAATAACGTTCATAAAGATAATAATTTAAATATTGTTATTGATTATTTTTAATAGAGTTATACTAAATTTATTACGAGTAAACTATGTTATTATTAAATTTTTGAAAAAAAATTACAAAAAATAAAAAAAGTATTGAAAATTTTTTACAAGTATGTTATTGTAATAATTGTTATTGCAGTTAAAGAAATATTTTTACTTTTTTGTTCTGCTACTCTTTAGATTTAATAATCCTACTGTGATATTTAATGGAATAAAGACTTTATAGTTTTTATTGAGAATTAGATTATGAAAATAAGGAGTCTTATTATGAAAGAAAGAAATTTTTTCTATTGTGTTATTTGTTTATTCGTATTATTTATTATTTCATCTTTTGGGGTATTTGCTTCAGCTGTTGAAAATTCTGATTCTTCAAATACTTTTACAAGCGTTAAAGATGTTGATTTATTTAATATATCTCTCCGCGAAGCTAAAAGTTATTTAAAATCTATTTCTGATGAAAATGTCGATGATTTACATGTAATATTAGGTATATGTGATTCTTCTTTAGCTATTGATAAAAGTATTTCTAAAAGAATTGCTGTTCTCGATGCAAAAAATCAATTATCAGAATATATCTATAATTCATTTTTATCTGAAGATAATGTCGCAAAGGTAACTGAAAAAACATTAGAAAGTAATAAAACTTTAGATGATGATAGTATTAATCAAGCAAGTTCTTTTTCTGATGATAGAGCAATTAAATATTTTATAGGAAATTTTACTACTTCTCAATTCTCATCATTTTCTGTAGAAAAAGTTCAGTATAAGGATGCTAATGATCCTACAAATATGCCATATGTTGAATCAGTTGCTTTATGTACGGTTTCTCAAAAATTTGTCGATGATATAAAGGATCAAGTAGCTGTAGCATTACAAAATGATAAAATTATCGGTACTGATGCTCTTCAATTACATAAGAGTTGGTTAAAACAAGCTGAAAAAATTACTTCAGATAAAATCTTTAAAGTAATGAAATCGTTTTTCAAAAGAGAAAATTAGAATTAATTAAAAATCTAAATGGAGGATTATTATGAGAAAGATATTTATAATTATTTGTTTATTTGTATCTGTAATTACTATTAGCTGTTCAAGTATGGCTGATTATTCAAATAATCCTCCATCTTGGGTTGAAAACATTACTGAATATAACAGAAGTATAGAGGGTAAAGCCAGTCTTGGAGGTCCTGCAAACTCCTTTCAAGAAGCAGTTATTGAGGCTCGTAGAAATCTAGCTGATTTGATTTATTTTGAGCTACAAAATAATGAACTACAATTTAGTTATATAGATTCTGATAATTTTGTAAGAAATGTTTATTCTTCTTATGCAAAAATTCAAGAAACAAGTTCCCTTGTAACTTTAATAGGTGCAGATGAAGTTAGAAGATGGCGAAATCCAATAACCGATGAATATTATGTTTTATATGAGATGACAATGGCTGACTTTGAGCAATCAAAACTTGTGACTATGTCTAGTGTTGAAAAGTTTAGACATAGCGAAAACACTATAACCAATTCAGTTAAAAACATAATTGATACGTCCAATAATCCTATTTCTAATCAAATTCCAAAATTAAGTAGGCCTTTACTTTCAAATATCTTTTCATCAGAAAATAGAGAGCAAGATGGAATATTGAATATAGAAATACCAAATTTGGATAAAGATGATAGTTTTTCTTATAATGGACTATTCAGTGATGAACAAAGGGTAGATCAATTTAAATTAAAAGTAAAAGGCTTTTTGCCTAAAATATATTACTTTTCAGTTCAACCATATAATACGCAAAGTGATGTAGGGTTAGAAATAATTAATTTGACTTTTGATTTATATAAGTTTGTATTTGATAATTTTGGGAAAGGTGAGACTGAAGCAAAAAGCCTATTACTATTGCCAGGCACATATTCAATTAAAGTTCATTTTATAAATGGTGAAGCTGGAGAATATTTGTTTTTTTGTGAACATTAAATTATTCCTAAATAATTATCTGACACAAAAAAGGAGGGAATATTATGAAAAAACAAAAAATAGTAAATAAAATTTATATTATTATCTCTATATTAATTTGGTACTTATATTTTTTTAGATTTTTACAAGTTATGATAAATTTGATTGCATATGATTTTTTTATATATGTATTTCTTCCTTCAATTTTACTTGGGTATTTAATAGTTAAAGTTTTAATTAAAAAACATAAAAATTATTATTTAACTACTAGCCATGAGAATAGTCATCAAATAATGGCAATATTATTATTTTCATCACCAATAGAATTTCATGTAAATAAAGATGGAAGTGGAAATATTTTATATAAGAAAAAGTTTTTTAGCAGAATAATTTCATATGCTCCATATTTTTTCTTTCCATTACCTCTTTTACTAATAATTATATCGCTTTTTTTACGTAACAATACTTTTTATATATTCATTTTTATTTATGGGTTAGCAATTGGAATGAGATTTTCTGTAATATTAAAAGACTTAAAAACTTATAGAATCCAAACAGATATTACTAAATATGGAATAAAAATATCGTTAATAACGATTTCTTCCTTTCTATTACTTTCATTTGGTATCCTATTTTCTTACCTATTATCTCCTCTTACAATTGATGGGATTAAATTTTTCTTATTGTTATAAAGAAGATTAATTAACTACTAATGTTAGTCTATTTATAATTATTTTAGGTTTTGTGTTAAATAGATATTTAAATATTGTAATTGAATCTACAATTTATATTGTTTTGAGTTAGAGCTTTAATCGTAATACATAAATTTTTTTAGATGTTATTTGTGTTATTGCTTCTAGAAAACTTTTGAATGAATCCTATCACTAAATAGTAATTTCTAAAAATATATTTTAGAAGTTAATTTTAAAAAAGTTATCAAATTTTTTTGTTAAAATTTGATATCATAAAGAATTATCTTTATTAAAGATAACTGTTTTAGGGGAAATATATGATTAATAAATTAGAAAATGAACGAAAAGAATTATTAGATAAAACTTTAAAAAATCCTTTATTAAATTATAAATTAGTTAATACTCATGGAATTAGATTCTTTGAAGGGAAAAGTTCAGTAATATATAATTCAATAATTAATAAAAAGTACAAATTAATATTTTTACCAAGTGAAAAGAACAATAATAAACTTGTTGTATATAATAACTTATATAATAAAATAATTAATAATAATCGAACTAATTATATTCAGACTGCTTTAACAAAAAAAGATTTAGTTAAAAGATTATTAAATTTATCTAGAAAGTATAAGTTATCTATAGAAGAAAAAGGTACTAATGTTTTATTTTTAACTTTTGGTATGTTGAAATGGTTTGATGAAATAAATATTGATACACCGATATATGCTCCACTTATAATTATCCCAGTACATATTGATAGAAAAAACAGTACAAATAATTTTTCAATTTATTATGCTGAGGATGAGATTTTAAGTAATTATTGTTTGTTAGATAAATTAGAAAAAACTTTTAGAATCAATTTGCCTGAGATTAATTTTCATGAATCTTCATATAATATCGAAAATTACTTTAAAATAATTGAAGAGAAAATTAGTATGTTAAATGGATGGGAAATTTTGCCTAATGAAATTCGTTTGGATTGTTTTTCATTTAATAAATATTTTATGTATAAAGATTTAGATCTAGACCAATGGAATGAATCTGCTCCTGGATATGAAATCATTGAAGCTTTATTATCAGAACAAGGTTTTAGTAATGGTACAGCTACTAATTTTTTTCAAGAGAACCAAGGTGATAAAGTAAATCAATTATATAATGTTTTGGAACTTGATTCCTCACAAGAAAATGCTATTAATGCAGTATTTAGAAATAAATGTACAGTTATTCAAGGGCCTCCTGGAACAGGGAAATCTCAAACCATTGTTAATCTTATAACCAAGGCTTTAGGTGAAAATCAAAAAGTGTTATTTGTCTCAGAAAAGAAAGCTGCATTACAAGTTGTAAAAAAAAGATTAGACGCTATTGGATTAAGAGATGCTTGCATTGAAGTTCATAGCCAGAATTCAAGTAAAAAAATTTTTATTGAAGAATTAAAGAGAGTTTATAATCAAGATAAACCTGTTATTGAAAATGATGAAGTAGATAACATCTTTAATATTATTGAAAAAGATAAAAAAGAATTAAATCTTTATTCAAATTTAGTTAATAAAAAGATTTTGAATAGTAATCTTACTATACAACAATTGTATGGAGAGTTAATTAATCTTAAATTAATTTTTGAAAATATTAATTATGATATACCTATTGTAAAATTACCTGAAGATAATATTTATTGGTATGCTGAAGAACAAAATCAAATTGTTTTAGAGTTAAAAAAAATAGAAAACTTAGTTAGTAAAATTGGAAAACCAGTTGATAATTTTTTTTATGGTATTAAAACTAGTTTTTTAGAACCAGGACAGTTAAGACTATTTAAATCAAAATTGCAACTTCAACTTAGTTATTTAAATGCAATTAATATCAATATTCAGAAAATTAAAGAAATATTAAATCTATCAAATTGTTATTTTAATGACGAAAAGAATCGATTAGTTAAAATAGGAGAATTTATCCTTCAAAAAATTGATATTTCTAATTGTGGAGATCAATTTACAGATTTTTCAAATCTAAACGAATTAATTGATATTATAAATAGTTGTAATTTAGATTTTTTTGATTTAGAACTTTCTCAATATAATGATATTGATAAAATAATTCATTTTATAGGGTTTATACAAAAAAAAGCTAGTGAATATCTAAAATATAAAAATAAATATGTAGATATTTTAAAATCAGACTCATGGGAGAAAAACGTAAAGGCTTTAAAGTATGTTTTAAAAAATAATTTGAATAAGAAATTTAAGTTTTTAAAGAAAGATTATAGGTCAGCAATTAACGAGTGTAAAAAATTATTCATTAATCCTTATCCTTTAAAGTGTAGTGAATACATTGAAGTATTATCAAGTATAATAGAATGCAAAAATATTTCTAATTGTTTGAATAATATAGACCCTTTCTTTGTTAAGTTTTTTGGTGATTTATGGAATAGAGAAAAGAGTGATTTTTCTCAAATTATTACAAATATTAAATGGTTATACACTTTACATGAAATTTTTATGCCAGAAGAAATAGAGAGTATTGTTTTAGTAATGCTTAATAGAAATTCAGATGAAATTAGAGATAAAATAAAACATTTAGTAAATGAGTTAAAAGAAAATTTAGTTAATTCGAACAAGAATTTAGAGGATATTGTTCGGATATTAGAATATGGTAATATTGATAAAATAAATCAATTATCAACATTAGATCAAATCAAGTTTTTTGAACAGTGGTATGACAATCTTAGTTCTTTGCAAGATCTTATAAATCTAAATCATATAAAAAATAATTTAAAAAAATTTAAATTAGATTCATTTATTAAGATTGCTGATACCTGGGATTGTGCAACAATGATGCTTGTAAATTTATTTAAATTACTTCGTTATGAAAATTTAGTAGTATACTTTCATAATGAATCAGAAATTTTAAAGAATTTTGATGTAGATACTCATAACAAAATCCTAAATGAATATATAGAATTAGATAGAAAACAATTAATTTCTAACCGAACTAAATTAATAAAAGTTCATGATGATAATCTTCCCACAAATTGTCCAAATATAGGCGGTATGAGTGTGCTTAGACATGAAATGAATAAAAAAACTAGACATCTTTCCATTCGTAGAATAATGGAATTAGCAGGCCCTCTTGTTCAAAAAATAAAACCAATAATGATGATGAGTCCATTATCAATAGCTTCATATCTGGATACTAATATTAAATTTGATTTAATAATATTTGATGAAGCTAGTCAAATAAAACCTGTTGAAGCTTTTGGCGCAATATTTAGAGGAAAGAAAATTGTTGTTGTTGGAGACAATAAACAGTTGCCACCCTCAAATTTTTTTGAGTATCTAGAAAAAGATCAATATGATAATAATGAAGATTTTTATATAAGTGATGTTGAAAGTATACTAGATTTATTTATTGCAAAAGGAGCTCAAGTACAAACCTTGCTGATGCATTATAGAAGTAAAAATCCTTCTCTAATTTCAGTATCAAATAAAGTTTTTTATAATAATCAATTATTAGTTTCTCCTGCAAGTAATTACAACAATGATAATTATGGTATTAAATTTCATTACAATCCTAATAATTATTATGAAAGAGGGCGTTCTAGAACAAATAAAGGTGAAGCTTTTGAAATAGCAAGATATGTTATAAACTTTGCAAAAACGAATTCTGATTTATCTTTAGGCGTTGTTGCTTTTTCTACAACTCAAGCTAATGAAATTCAAGATGCACTTGATAATTTATTAATTATAGAAAATTCTTGTCAAGATTTTTTTTCAAAGAAAGGAGTAGAAGAATTCTTTATTAAATCATTAGAAAACACTCAAGGAGATGAAAGAGATGTAATTATAATAAGTGTAGGGTATGGAAAAAATTATGGTAATAGTTTTTCTCAAAATTTTGGACCAATAAATAAGAGTGGTGGTGAAAGAAGATTAAATGTTTTATTTACTAGAGCCAAGCATAAAGTAGAAATTTTTTCTAGCATTACTGATAAAGATATAGTTATTTCAAATGATACTCCATTAGGTGTAAAAATTTTAAAAAAATATTTAAATTATGCAAGAATAGGTCAATTTCAAGAAAATAAAAGTTTGATTAATAATAATTTAATTTTCGAAAAACAAATAGTAAATATTATTAATGAATTAGGATATGAGTGTGACCTATCATTGGGTAATAATGGTATTGTTATTGACATTGCTGTTAAGCATCCTGAGCTGAAAGATAAATATATTCTAGCAATTTTAGGTGATGGAAAAGCCTATAATGCAGTTCATAATACTAGAGATAGAGATAGATTAAGAACGGAATTACTAGAATCTAATGGTTGGACAGTATATAGAATTTGGAGTTTAGCTTGGTATAAGAATTTTGAAATTGAAACTAATAAATTAAAGAAAATTTTAGAATTATCGGTAGATAATATTTATAAATCTGAACTAAGAAAAGAATATCCTTTAATTATAAAAAGGGTTCCACGTCAAAGTAATATTCAAAATATATTCTCTCCCTATCGTATAACTACTAAGGATGATATAAAAATTTTTTCATATTATGGAGAAGTTATAGAGGCAATTATTTCTGTTGAAGCTCCAATTCATCATGATGTTTTGATTTATAGATTAAAAAAAATATTAAAAATTTCAAAATTAACTTATTCTATAAAGAAAAAAATGGAAGAAATAATTGATAAAGAATTGTACAAAAGAAATGTTTTTTATAAAGATTCATTTTACTTTAATTCTTATAATCAAATAATTCCTACTAGAAAAAGAAACATAGATGATTTTTCTTATAACTATAAGTATATCGCTGCAGAAGAAATGGTTGAAGGAATAATAAAAATTTTACAGACTGGGTATTGTATTTCAAGAAATGATATACAAAATATATTATTTAAAGAATTTGGATTTAATAAAATTTCAACTGATATGAAATATAGATTAAATCAAATTATAATTAAACTTATAAAAGAAAAGAAAATAAAAATTATTGATGATTTAATATTTTTAAATCAATGAGCTAGTGTAATATGAAGTGTGTAAGTTATTAAACCAATAACTTGTGCACTTTTTATATTTGTTTGATACTTAAATATTCTTTATAAGATGTGGCACTCTCTTTATTAATTAAGGCTTTAGTCATAGTAAAATAGATTTGATATTTTTTTCATAGTAATATTTATATTCACTACAAAGGTACTTTTTCATTTATTATTATTATTATTGATAATACAATTTTTAAGGCACTCACCATAGCATAATGAAAGAGCTGTACAATCTAAACATTCTTTAGATAAGGAGCTAAATTTATTATAGCCAAATTCTATTTGCTTTTTATTTGATATTAAAGTTTCTAATGATTCTCTTATATTTTCAATATAATTTTTTTCTAAGACAAAATGATAACAACTATAAATACTTATATCATGTTCCATGGCTAGGGCTCTATTACAATATTTGTTAATGGCATACATGGATGCGAAAAGATTCTAAACTAGTGTTAAATTAAAGTGTTGAATAAGATTTTTCCAATAGCTTCTTTACATTAATGTTAAAAAATTCTAGTAATAAAATCTTCCCGTAATTGATGTTCTTCACTAAATTTTGTAATAGATAAACTTTTATTAATTTCAACAATTGGAATAAATTGAATATATTTTGAACCGATAGATTCTAAGAACTCATATACTTCAATTGGATATTTATAATTAATATTATTTGCAGTGGTTAATGTATTAAATTCAATATTCGTTGTTATTTTTGATTGGGTATAAATATTATATTTAATAAATGTTTAAAGGCTTTCATAAGAAATAATGAAATCCTTTTTACCTTTATTCTTATAATAGCAGTAATCTCAATTTAGATTACTAAGAGGGTATATAGGTTTTACTATTATGCTAAAAGGATATAAGTAGGTATTAGTATTCAAAATTTCTCCTTAAAAATTAATCTGAAATATCTTCTTTTTCAGAAATGTCCCAAGATTCAAATTCTTCAAGGCCGACCATTTTTCTATAATCTTTCCAAAATTTATTTAGCTTATCAACAATTTCAGGGTATTGATAAGCTAGATCATATAATTCCAATTTAATAGGAGTTTGAGTTATTTTATCCATACCGCTTTCCTATTCCCTTTTATAACACCACGAGCTTGTTAGAAAGATAAAAATAGAGTTCTCTATGGTTAATCCTTGCCATCTATTATAGTGGGATATAAACTAATCCCTTCATAATTTGGGATTTTATGATGATCAAATTCCTTTGGGTATTTAGCTCTACTTAATTCTATTAAAGTTGGCTTAATATCAATTAGATGAGTAGCCCAAGGAACAAAACTACCAGAGTGCGGAATTTTATCAGAGAAGTTAATAATTAATGGAACACAAACACCTCTTTCATGGGTAACGTGTTTATATATTTTAAAAGGGGTATTGCATAAATTAGCCCAGCTACTACCATAGGAAAGATATGAGTTTTTACCATTCATGTTTTTAAAACCATTATTAGTCTGTAATTCAGTAATGCCTTTTCTACGTCCTACTTCAAACCTAAATTGACCCTATTCATAACAAGCTCCATTATCAGATGTAATTATAATAATAGTATTTTTATAGTCTCTAGGTCCTTTTAAATGTTCAACAATTTTACCAAAGCCTTTATCCACTCGATTTGCCATAGCTACATAGATAGCTTCTCTTCTATCTTCATCTAAAGAATCCCGAGCAGAAATTTGAAGATAAGCATAACCCTTAGCAATATCATCATCTATTGGGACTTGGGTTCTTTCTGTTAAACTCTATGTTTTAAAATCAATAATACTTAATTTAATCATATTCTTAAATCTCGCTTATCTTAGTGCATCCTAACCATTTAGATATTTTTGATAATATTTTTCTACATCCTCTTTCGGAGCTTGAAGAGGGAAGTGTGTAGTAGAATGACCTAAAAATAGAACCCAAGGTTAATCTTCTTTTTCATGTTTTTTAGGAAATCTTTGATAAAAGTCAGCAGCATAATAGTCATGAGAGGGATTCCTGGAATAACCATAGAATTCTTTAAAGTCTCTATCACTAGGATTAGTTTTTTCATTTATAGGCAATTTACCTTAATAATAACAATTATAACCAGCAGGAGATAAAACTTCTGCTAATGGAGCACCATTATCTCTTAATCTCTCTAAATGGGCTAAGCCTTCAATACTAACAAAGTCAGCAATACCAGCTTTAGGAGGATATAATTAAGTTATGAGAACTGCTCTAATATGACAATATTTTGAAGAATTATACATACCTTTAAAGCTTAATCCTTCATAAGCCATAGCATCAATATTTGGAGTATCAAGTTCTCCTCTATAATAGACTAAATCAGAGTATCCTAAATCATCTAATAAAACAAAAAGCATATTTTGTTTTTGTGAGTTCATAAATTATTCCTAAATAATATAAATAATAAAATATATTTAAATTTGATTTTAATTTAAGAATTATAAGTTGATAATTAATTTAGGATCAAAAAAAGTTGTTATATTTTTTTATGTAAACTAGCAACATTATTAATTTAAAAGAATGAATGGATGATGACAATCTTATAAAATATAGTTCTTATTTAAACATTTGTAAGAATAAAGAATAGAAATAAATGAGCAAAAAATTATCACAAACCTATTTTTTATCTATTAATAAAGTAATATACAAATTAACATTAATTTTTGTATAAACTAGATTTTTATATAAAATAATTGTTTTGATTGATTATAAAATATAGGAAAAATTAATACTTACATCATATCCAAAACTAATGAAATTAGGGTTTATTAAATTGGTATAAGAGTCAGAGAATCCTAAATTATAATAAGCCTCTTTTGCACAAGTTTCATAGTTTATGCAAAAATGATCACTTATTTTTTGTTTGATTTCCATTTGTAAAAAAGTACCAAAGTTAATATTTAAATAATTAATATTATTAAAATTAAAGTATGCCACATTAGAAAGAAGCCCTGCACCAAGACTTACAATAGAATTTTTTCTTACCTGAAAGGTACATTTAAGGCCTAAATAATTTTCATTAAATATTTGGTTATCAAAAGGCTCTATATAATTATATGTAATGTTATTTGGATCATCCAAGTTTTGAATTTCAATTGTAGGGGAAGATAAGTCAAAACGAGCTAAAGTTGAAAAGTTTCTTGATTTTAAGATTGGTGTTTCTTTATATATATAGACAAATGGACCACTAAACCAATAGCTTTTTGGAAAAAGATAAAATTCATTTTCTTGAAATCCTACACCAATATTTATAGAATCATTTATTTTTACCTTTTCTGTATTAGCTGCAAAAGCAGAAACACTGACTAAAATTAAAATTACTAAAAGAAAAAGTTTTTTCATAAATAAAACCTCCTAATTATACTTATATATAAAAACTAAATGAACTGACGCTCCATAACCCCAGAAATTTTTTCTTTCTGAAAACTCTTCATAGAATTCATCATCAAAATAATTATCTGTAATATTAAGATTAAAAAAATCTAATTTTGCATTAAGCCCAAAATCCAATTCAAAGGTGTTATTTAATTTTATTTTTGTACCAAGTCCAGAATAAACACCTAAATCTAAATTATCCCATAATAAGTCTTTGTTTTCTAGCATTAATATTGATTGGTGCATCCCATAACTCACATATGGTTTAAGAATATTATTTGTTAAAAAATATGATTCTCCTCCAATGAAATAATCAATTAAAAATTTATTTGTAAAGTATGAGTTTAAATCTGTATCAAAGTCTTTAATGCTTACTTTTGGTATTAATAATTGAATTGAAGCTGAATATAGAAAATTTTCTGTATTTCTTTTTTCACTTGTAAATTTTAATGAAAGATTTGGGTTTCTTACATGAGCTATTTTTCCATATTGATATACATAGGTAGAAGTGTATCCACTACCACATCCCATATATTGATCTAGATCTTTATATGAAAAATCAAAAGCATAAATAGGAGATGAAATTAACAATATAATGATTAAAAATTGTATTTTTTTCATAAAAATTCCTTTTTGAATAAACAAAATCAAAGCAATATTAAATTTTAATATTCAGGATTAAGAATTGAGGAGACAAAAATAAAAAATTAATATTTGTTGTTATATAACTGATTATGTAATTGAAATTATAAATTTCTCAAGTGAAATTTGTATAAATTGTTGAAATAAAAACAAATTATCATGATAAAAATATTGTTATTACAAACATATTATATATTGCAGGTCAAAATTATAACTAACACAGAAATTTTGTTAATTTAAAAATTTATAAATGATTTATTTAATCAAATAATTATATTTTTTAAAATAATATTAGTTTATTTTTTTAAACAAATTTTTGTTCATGGGTTAAGATGAGATAGTATATTTGTCCTTTAATTATATATAAATAAAAACTATTGATCTTCAGTTTAAAACTGTAAATCAATAGCTTAATTAAATTATTTAATATTTGTAAAATCGTAAATATATTATTAAGACTTACAAGTAATGTAATTTTATTTAAGAGTGGCTTTTTCGCCTTCAACAATTTTAATACCAGCACTAGCACCAATCCTAGAAGCACCTGCATTAACTAAGTTAATAGCTTCTTCATAGGAGTGAATACCACCACTTGCTTTAACACCAGCTTTATTTCCCACAGTTTCTCTCATTAATTTTACATCTTCTACTTTAGCACCAGCGGTTGAGAATCCTGTTGAGGTTTTAACAAAATCAGCACCAGCTTTTAGTGATAATTCACAAGCTGTTATTTTTTCTTCATCACTTAATAAGCAAGTTTCAATAATAACTTTTAAAGTTTTATCTTTACAAACATCTTTTAATGCTTTGATATCAGCTTCAACAGCATCAAAATTTCCAGCTTTTAACTCCCCAATGTTGATAACCATATCAATTTCATCAGCTCCATCAGCGATAGCTTGTTGAGCTTCAAAAGCTTTTGCTTTAGTTGACATAGCACCAAGAGGGAACCCTACAACAGAACAAGTTTCAACTGAACTGTTTTCTAATTCTTTACTTACTGTAGAAACCCAGTAAGAATTAACACAAACAGATGCAAAAGAATATTCTTTTGCTTCCTTACAAATTTTAATTATATCGCTTTTAGTAGCTTTTGCTGCTAAAAGAGTATGATCGATATAAGAAGCTATTTTCATAAATATTTCTCCAATTATATTAATATAGTAAAAATTCTAAAATAGAATTAAAACTGTCTCGAATGTGAAAAAGAAATCTAAGTACAAATAAAAATAAATAAGAGCACAAGATAAAAAGTATAAATTATAACTTTCTTTTATCCAAAAATCTTAATAATAATTTTTTATACCCAATAATTCTCCTTTATAATTAATCTGCAATTGTAATATGATAAGAAGCATTTTCAAAATCTTTAATATAAGACTTAGAAATTCCCTTATCAACAATTATTTCATCTATTTTATCAAGAGGTAAAATCTGTGCAAAATGAGTTTTCCCTAATTTACTATGATCACATAATAAAATTCTCTTTTGTGAAAGATTAAGTAAAATCTTTTCATTTTTTGATAGCATAATATCTGATATGGTTGCACCATGTTCTATGGTGAACCCATTAGATGAAAAAAAGAATTTATTAATTGAGATGTTTTTAGGTAAATCTACATTATCCATAATGTAATGGAATTGATTTCTAATAACACCACCAATTATAAAGATAGTAAAATTAGTATTTTGTTCTAAAAAACAGGCTATTTTAACATCATTGGTAATAACAGTTAGATTGTTTTTATTAATAAGTGCTTTAGCAAGAGCATAACCACTAGAGCCAGTAGATATTCCAACAGTCTCTCCATCATTAATAAAATCTAAAGCCTTTTTAGCAATAAGAGTTTTTTCATCTAGCATAGTTTTCTCATTTTCTGTAGATGGAATCTCTTTTTCTCCATTTTTTACTTTTAAAATAGCACCACCATGAGTTCTTTTAATTAAGTTTTCGCTTTCTAGCCTATTTAGATCATTTCTAGCTGTGGAGGGGGATATATTAAATATTTCACACATATAAGGAACATCAATACGATTATTCTCTTTAAGAATATTTAATATTGCTTGTTTTCTTTCTTCTTGAAAAATTGAATTTCGTGCCATATTTATTCTCCTCATAAAAGATATTAGCTTAAGTAAGATAAAAAAACAATAATAAAAGTTATAAAATAACACTAAATAATAAAAAATGATAATAAACAACAGTTATAAGATAAAAAGAAAATATATATTGAATAATTAAAACAAAATGAAATAGGGAAAAAATAGAATATAAAAATAATTAATGATATCTTTGAATAAATAATAGGATTTAGTTAAATAAATAAAAAAAAGACTTATAACTCAATTTGCCAATAGTTAGTACCATCAGTACCCCAAGATTGGTTTCTCCCTTGTTCCTTTGATTTATACAAAGCTTGATCCAACATATGTAAAAGATAATTAACATCAAAAATACGATTTTCTTTTTTAGCTAAAATAATGCCAGTACTTAATGTTAGATATTTATCAATAGGGGAGTTTATATTAGAAATTGCTTTAGCTTTTAGATTATTATATATATATTTTAGAGTGTTAATTCCATCATTAAAATCAGAGCTTTTTATAGCAATAATAAATTCTTCTCCACCGAATCTAAAAGCATATCCATTATTTTCTTTAAAACTATTTTTAAGGATTGCTGAAACTTCTTTTAAACAGATATCACCTTTGAGGTGTCCATACGTATCATTATATAATTTGAAATGATCAATATCTATAGAAATAAGGATAAAGGCTTCTTCATTATGGTTTAAGGCTATAATTAATCTTTCTAAAATTTCGTATAGATATTTTTTATTAAATATATTTGTTAAATAATCAGTAATAGACATAAGATAAAGTTCATTCTTTTGATCAATTATAGTTTCTCTATCTGTTTTTGTTAAATTAGAAATAGTTGAGTAAAGTTTTATAAAGAAAAAAAGGCCAATAATAAAAGAGAAGGACCAATTTATTAAGTTTTCTTTATAAGTTGGGATTTTAATATTAAAAATTTGAGGATATTTAAATTCAATAAAAATATGGAAAAAGCAGAAAAACATAATATAAGCATTTAAGAATTTTTTTATTTTACCTGTAGTTAATAAAGCTACTAAGGTAAGTCCTACTATTATATATAAAGAAGAGGGTGTAGTTATACTTCCAGTTAGAAATACTCCGATAGGAAGCCCTATTATTATATAGCAAGATAAAACATAATTTATAAATTTTGTTAATTTATATTCATTTTTGAAGCGTAAAACGATTTCTCCAAAAAAAATTGCAACTATAGCGAAAAAAGTCCAAAAATATATTAGAATTGGATTTGTATTCTCATTAATAAATAGTTTAGCTAATACTGATAAACAGGATAATAAAAATAAATAAAAGTGTGTGACTGCAAAAAGTTGAGCCTGGAAAAAGTATTTATTATTATTTTTTAAAAAGTCAAAAAAATAAATTTGTTTAGACATAATAGTTTTCCTAATAATCAGTTTAAAATAATAAGCTCATGGTTTTAGTCTTGAGTATAATAAGAATTATTTTTGTTAAGTGCAAGGTGAACAAATTAACCAAATAATAGCATATAAAAAATTTGTTTTCTAGACAAATATGCTATAGTCATTAGCTAAATGAAAACATAAATAAAACTAATATAAATTTATAATATACTTATTATCAATTAGTATACTAATTGTGTATTAACAATTTTGTCAACAATAAATTGTAAAAAATGTATTAGAAATTGTAAAACCTATATTGTAAAAAAGTATCAAAATTTGGATAAAATTGTCGTTTTATTTCATAAAAATACTTATATTCCTAATAGTAAATATTATTTTTTTAAAATAAATTTTTATCTAAATATGTCAATATTATTATATTAATGATGTAACATTAAGCCGTGAAAAAAATAAGATGTCATAATTATCATATTTTTAATTCTTTAATAGGTATATAATAAGCATAAATATACAAAAAAAAGTATAAAATTGTACTAAAATGTGCTACCTAAAAAATATTTGATTAATGAGCAGAAATAGTTTCGAAAACGATTGTATGTTATATAACAAAAGCCAATTATATTTTTTATTCTTATTGCAAGAAGTGTAATTTTGGGTTAGTATTCAACTGATATTTATGAGGAATTTATATACGAGTTTAAGGTGAAGTGGGGGCTTTGCTTTTAGCTATCTTAGTTATAATAATATATATACAGGAGTTTCTATTTTTACGCTTAAATAATATATAGCCATACTCATATTTTCATGTATCGATTTTCAATTAATTGATATACGCTGATTAGTCGCGGTATTAATATTGGATGGTAATGTGAAATATGCTATACAGAAATTAAGCTGTATTGGATTTTCATGTCCCTAAAATATTAATAGAAATCAACTAAAATCTCGACAATCAAAAATAATTCTTTAGGAAATAATAATTTATAATGTATTCAAGAAAAATTAGAGTATTATCACTACTTGTAGCTGATATAGTTTCATTTATAGTATCATTTCTAATATCAATGTTTATAGTATATGGATCTATTGTTAACTTTATTCATATATCATTGATAATTATTTTATCCCAATTAGTATGTTTAGCAGTATCAAAAGTCTATAAGGTTAGATTATTAGATAGTTCTGTAGAATTAGCTATAAGGGGAATGAGCTTAATACTTGGTGCAATCATTGGTTATATTATAACTTTTAGATCAAGTATCTTTGAAATATACAACTTTAGATTACTAATAAGTTATTCCTTAATGTCATATGTCTTTGCTATGGGATATAGAGTTTTATATAGATTTGCAATGAATCATAAAAATGTAAGACAATATCATGGTAATAACAGCATGAATGACTGCAGAGAAAAAGCTGTAGTATATGGTTCTGGTGAAATCGGAAAAGCACTAGCCAGACAATCAATAGTAGGTAAACTTCCGTATCATATATTAGGTTTTATTGATGATGAAGAAGTTAAAAATAATTCTTTAATATTAAATAAACCTGTATATGGAAACTTAGATAATCTAGAAGAAACATTATTATCAACAAAAGCTAAAGTATTAATTATAGCAATAACACAATTATCAGCTGAAAAAATGCAAAAAGCTGTATCAATTGCAAATTCAATTGGAAAAGAAGTAAAAATTGTTCCATCCCTTTTTGAATTAGAAAATAACAATAAAAAAACAATAGATTTAAGAAATGTTGATTATGCTGACCTTTTAGGCAGAAAACTTATAGAAATAGATAGAAAACCTATAAGAGAAATGATAGAAGGAAAGGTCGTACTCGTTACTGGGGCATGTGGAAGTATAGGAAGTGAAATATCAAGACAAGCTAAAAGCTATAATCCAAATAAGTTAATATTAGTTGATTTTGATGAAAGTTCCTTACATGATAGTGCACTTAGATTACTTAATTACAAATCTGAATGGAGTGATGAAGTCGTTCCAGTATTATGTGATATAAGAAATAAAGAGAAAATTGAAGAAATAATAGCAAAATATAAACCAGATATAATATTCCATGCAGCCGCTTATAAACATGTTCCATTAATCCAACTTTATCCAGAAGAAGGTATTAGAACTAATGTTGGCGGCTCTTTTAATGTCTTAACTAGTGCAGCAAAAAACAAAGTGAAGAAAGTTGTAGTAATAAGTACAGATAAAGCAGTTAACCCAACCAATGTAATGGGTGCAACAAAGCGCATGGTAGAATTAGAAGCTGCAATGCTTAACGAAGAGAATCCTGATACTGAATTTGTCTGTGTTAGATTTGGTAATGTATTAGGATCGAGGGGATCAATGCTTCCATTATTTATGGAAGAAATACAGGCAGGGGTAGATATTACCGTTACAGATAAAAAGATTATTAGATACTTCATGGCAATACCAGAAGCCGTATCTTTAGTATTTTTAGCAGGCTCCATAGGGAAAGGTGGAGAAGTAATGGTATTAGATATGGGACAACCAGTAAATATATATGAGTTTGCCCAAAAGCTAATAGAAATGTATGGTGATCCAAGTAAAAACAAAATAAGAATAACTGGCCTTAGACCAGGAGAAAAAATGTATGAGGAATTACTTGCAAATAAGGATAATACAATCCCAACCTCAAATAAATTAATCTTTAAAGCTAAAGTAACAGGATCTCTAAACAAAGAAGAATTTAAGCAAATAATAAAAGACTTAAATGTCTTATCTCCAAATACCCTAAAACAATGGGTAAAAGAAATTGTAGCTGAATTTAATGAAACATAATAGGGGTATTTAGGAGGTTTGATATTATGGAAGAACATAAAGAAATTAAAAAAAAGTATTTTTTATGCTGATGAAAAATATGCTTTTCGTAAAGTTATTGAACCAGAACATGAATTTAGGTCAAAATTTCAACGTGATAGAGATAGAGTTTTATATTCTAAAGAATTTAGAAGATTAAGTGGAAAAACTCAAGTATTTGTAACAAGTTTTGATGATCATGTGAGAACTCGTTTAACTCATACATTAGAAGTATCACAGAGTGCAGATACTATAGCTAGAACCTTAGGCTTGAATGAAGTGTTAGTTGAAGCAATCGCTTATGGTCATGATGTTGGACATACTCCTTTTGGACATGCTGCCGAGAGGACTTTAAATTCAATTATGAATGGTTGTAGAGATATTTATGGATATAATAAAAATTTACCTGAAAACACTAGAGGATTTAAGCATAATTGGCAAAGTATTAGGGGCGTAACAGAATTAGAAAAGATATCAGACAGATATGATGGTTTAAATTTAACTAGGTATACATTATGGGGTATCTTAAATCATAGCAGTAAAAAAAATAAAGAATTGTGATTGTCATTTACCAACTCCAAATGATTATGAAACGTGTAAGTGTCGGTTGAATAACAAAAATATTGATTGTTCTATTAAAGGAAAATATTCTGTTGGTTTTTATGAAGGCAAATATGAATATATAGATGATAAAAATGATTGGACTATTGAAGGCGCGATTGTGGCAATTGCAGATGAAATAGCACAAAGACATCATGATGTTGAAGTTGCTATTATCGCAGAGATAATTGATATAATTGAATTGTTTTTAGATGATAATGATAATAAAACTATTGATGAAATTATTTCTGATTATAGCAATAAGAAAAAAATGAGCATTGTTTTAAGTAAACTTTCTAAATTTATTGTTAATTTTTATTGTACTACTTATTATAAACAGCTTGAAGAAAAAATGGATGAAATAGCTACAAAATTCAATTTAATTAGTTCTAATATTTTTAATAAAAAGAAATGTCAAGTTTATTCATACATAATTGATGAGTTGAAGAATGAATCTTTAAATGAATATTTTGGATTTGAGTTTAAAAAGGATGATATTGATTTTAAATTTTGTGATAAAAAATTTCAAGATTATTTATTTGGGACTATTTTACATTCTGAATTAGCTCAAAGTATGGATGGAAAATCTGATTTTATAATTAGAAAATTATTTAAAGCGTATTTTAGTAATCCAAAACAGTTGCCTGATAATACAGTATATAGAGCGTATTGTAATTTAGAAAGTAATTATGATTCTGAGATTCCGCTTTATGAAGCTAGAAAAAAGTTCTAGAATATTTAAAGCAAAGTAATGCCAAAATTAATTCTATGATGTTAAAAATTGTATGTGATTTTATTGCTGGGATGACAGATCAATTTGCGATGAGTCAATACGAAAAACTTTATGGTGTTAAAGAATATAGAAATTATTAAATGAGAATTTATATAGAAGAAATAATATGATAGAAAAAAAAGAAATAAAATTTTCCCCACCAGATATATCTGATGAAGAAATAAATGAGGTAGTTGATACTTTAAAATCTGGCTGGATAACTACTGGTCCAAAAACTAAATTATTCGAAAAAGAAATAGCAAATTATTGTGATACAGAAAAAGCGGTTGCGTTTAGTTCAGCAACCGCTGCAATGGAAATGGCATTAAGATATTTGGGGATTGGAATAGGTGATGAAGTAATTACTAGTGCATATACATATACTGCTTCCGCAAGTGTTATTACTCATGTTGGTGCAAAAATTGTTTTTACTGATGTTGCTAAAGATTCTTTTCACATTGATTATGATTCATTAGAGTCTTTAATAACACCCAAAACTAAAGCAATTATTCCTGTAGATATTGGTGGAGTGATGGCTGATTATGATAAAATATATGACATTGTAGAAAAATTAAAGAATAAATTTATTCCTTCAAATAAAATTCAAGAAAAGTTCGGTAGAATTATTATTTTGGGAGATGGGGCTCATTCTTTTGGAGCTAAGTACAAAGGGGAAAAAAGTGGAGCTGTTGCTGATTTTACTGCTTTTTCTTTTCATGCTGTGAAAAACCTTACTACTGCAGAAGGTGGAGCTTTAACATGGAGGAGGATACCTGAAATTTCTAATGATGAAATTTATAATCAGCTTATGTTGTTTTCTTTACATGGGCAGTCTAAAGATGCCTTATCGAAAACAAAGCTTGGGGCTTGGGAATATGATATTATTGGGCCATATTATAAATGTAATATGACAGATATTATGGCTTCGATAGGATTAGCACAATTAAAAAGATTTAATGCTTTATTAAATAAAAGAGAGAGTATAATTAAAAACTATGATGATTTATTAGCTAATTCAAATCTTGATAGTTTAAAACATTATTCGGAGTTAAAAACTTCTAGTGGGCATTTGTATTTGTTACGACTTTTAGGTAAAGATGAGAAATATAGAAATAATTTGATAATTAAGTTAGCTGATAAAGGAATTGCTACAAATGTACATTATAAACCTTTGCCAATGATGACTGCTTATAAAAATTTAGGGTTCAATATAAATAATTATCCAAATTCATATAATATGTTTAAAAATGAAGTTACTCTTCCTTTACATACAAAATTGTCAATTGATGATGTTTGTTATATTAAAGATTCTTTAATTTCATCATTGTAAAATTAATTTTTAATATTTTTGAGGTTAAAATGTATAAGTTTTTTTTTAAAAGATTAATTGATTTGTTATTTTCAATAATTGCATTTCCCTTTTTTATATTAATATTGATATTAGTAAAAATTAGTGTTGGATTGGATGATAATGGTCCAATTTTTTATAATGCACCAAGATTAGGTAAAAATGGTAAAATATTTAAAATGTATAAATTTAGATCTATGAAAATCAATGCTCCTGACATAAGAAACGATGATGGATCAACCTTTAACTCAGAGGATGATCCAAGGTTAACTAAAATAGGTCGATTTTTGAGAAAAACAAGTATAGATGAAATTCCACAAATATTAAATATTTTAAAAGGTGATATGAGTATTGTTGGTCCAAGACCAACTTTATCTAGTAGAACATTTAACCAAATCCCTGAAACTTGGCGTGATAGATATAATGTGAAACCAGGATTGACTGGGTATTCCCAAGCATATTTTAGGAATTCTATTACCCAAGAGCAAAAAATAGAAAATGATATTTATTATGTAAACAATATAACATTTATGCTTGATATAAAAATATTATTAAAAACTTTTAATAGTGTTTTTCGTCATAGTAATATTTATAATTCGTAAAAAAAATAGGGAATTAAAAAATGAGAAGATTATTTGTAATTGGTGCTTCACTTTTACAATTACCTGCAATTAAAAAAGCAAAAAAAATGGGTTTTTATGTTGGTGTTGCTGATTATGATCCAAATGCTATTGGGGTAATATATGCTGATGAGTATTATAATGTTAGTACTATTGATGAAGAAGGAATATATAGAGCTGCAAAAGAATTTAATGCTGATGGAATAATGACTTTAGCAACGGATTTCCCAATGCGCTCAGTGGCTTTTGCTACTAAAAAATTAGGTCTTGTCGGGATTGATTATAACACATCAGTAAAGGCCACAAATAAGAGAATGATGCTTAAAACTTTTGATGAATGTCACATTAATATTCCTTGGTTTTATTCAATATCTAGTATTAGTGATTTAAATAAAAATAAAGATAAAATAAAATATCCTTGTATTTGTAAACCAACAGAAAGTTCTGGAAGTAGAGGTGTTATTTTAATAAAAAGTAATAAAGATTTATTTGAAGCTATAGAATATAGTTTTTCATATAGTCGTAATCATGAAATAATTGTTGAAGAATATATGGAGGGCATTGAAGTTAGTGTTGAAGTATTGGTTATAAATAAAGAAGTTTATATAATTCAAATAACAGATAAAATAACCTCAGGGGCTCCATATTTTGTTGAATTAGGTCATACTCAACCAAGTCGATTAAAAAAAAATGATTTGAATTTAGTTGAAAAATTAGCAAAAAAAGCGGTTATTGCTATTGGTATTATGAATGGGGCTGCGCATGTGGAAATAATGGTAACAAAAGATGGTCCAAAAGTTATTGAAATTGGAGCTCGTCTTGGGGGTGATTATATAACTTCACATTTAGTCCCAATTTCTACTGGAATAGATATGATTGAAGCCGCAATAAATATTTCATTAGGTTTATCGCCTATAATAAAAAAGAAGTACAAGTTTGGTTCTGCAATTCGATTCATTGAATGTAAACCTGGTTATATAAAAAAAATTATTGGGGAACAAATGGTAAGAGATATGGAAAATATTGTTGAAATTTGTTTCTTTAAAAAAGAAGGAGAATATGTTAATATAATTAATAATAGCAGTGAAAGAGTTGGCTATATTATAGCGAGAGGGCTTGATGCAGATTCAGCTGAAAGAAATTGTATTGATGCAATGAATTTAATTAACATCGATGTTGCTAATTAAAGGAGGGAATATTATGAAAAGACTTTTAATATTAGGAGCAGGTAGAGGGCAGATAGGTTTATATAAAGCCGCTAAGGAAATTGGTTATTATATAATCGCTGGTACAATGAAAGGTGACAATCTTCCTTGTTTAATTTATGCGGATGAAGTTTCTTATATGGATATTTCTTTTCCTAATGAGGTTTTAGAAAAAGCAAGTAGGCTAAATATTGATGGTGTAGCGACGAGTTGTCTTGATACGGGAATAATTGCCTTAGGTAAGACTTGTGATGCTTTAGGATTAATCGGCTTAAAAGAAGACTCCGCTATTATGTGCAATAATAAAGCAAGAATGAAAAAAGCTTTTACTAAGGAAGGTGTTAATACTGCAAAATATTTTGAAATTTCATCTATTGTTGAATTAAATAAAGCATTAAACCGATTAGAATTTCCAGTTATAATTAAGGCAACAGATTTGCAGGGTAGCCGTGGAATATATATTGCTAAAACAATCGATAAAGTATATGAAGGCTTTAATTATGTAATGTCTATGACAAATAAAAAATATTGCATTATTGAAGAGTTTATAGAAGGTCTTGAATTTGGAGCACAGGCTTTTATAAATAATGGTCAGGTCCTTTTTGTAATGCTACATGGTGATAATACCTATATGAGCCATACTGCGGTTCCAATAGGTCATTATGTCCCTTTTGAATGCAATTCAGATATTAAACAACAGACTATTGAAATTGTTGAAAAAGCGATTAAGGCAATTGGACTAGATAATTGCGCCGTAAATGTTGATTTAATTTTAAAGAATGATAAAGTGTATATTATAGAAATAACTGGTAGAGTTGGAGCAAATTGTTTACCAGAGCTTGTTGAAATTAATTATGGCATTGAATATTATAAAATGATAGCTTCACTAGCTGTTGGAGATAATCCTTTGCTTTATTGGAATAATCGACAAAATGTAGAAATGGCTGGTCTTGCACAGATGCTTATTAGTAAAGACAAAGGAGGGATTATTAAAAATATTAGTTACGATAATAACGTTAATGATCCTGATATTTTGGAGGTTTCTTTTTTTAAAAGTAAAGGTGATAAGATTAATAAATTTTTAGACTCTAATGATTGTATAGGTCAGATGATTGTTAAAGGTAGAAATATGCAGTATTGTGAAAAAAAAGAAAAAGAAGTCCTTTCTAAAATAGTATTAAATTTAGAATAAAAGAAGATTTATAAAAAAAAGTGATATGAAAAATATTGATGAAACAGCAAAAATTTACAATTGCAATCTAACGGATAGCACGTTTCTTTGGAAAAATGTACATGCAAAGAATTGTAGTTTTGGAAAAAATGTGAATGTTGGAGATTTTACAAGAATTTTTGACTGTACTATAAAAAATAATGTTGATATACAGCGATTTTCTTTGTTATATTCCTCTGTTATTGGAAGATATAGTTATACTGGTAAAAATTTTACAGTTTGGCATGCTAATATAGGTTCTTTTTGTTCAATTTCTTGGAATGTTGGAATTGGTGGGGCAAATCATGACTATCATAAAGTCACAACACATGCTTTTTTATATTCTCCTCATATGGAATTGATGGGGGACGAAGTTCAAGGCTATGATAGATTCTCTCAAAAATGTGAAATTGGAAATGATGTTTGGATTGGTGCAAATTCAATAATTTGTCGAGATGTTAAGATTGGGGATGGCGCAGTTATTGGTGCCGGTGCAGTGGTAACAAAAGATGTTGAACCATATTCAATCGTTGGTGGTGTACCTGCTCGAATTATTAAAAAAAGATTTGATGATAATACAATCAATAGACTTTTGAATATAAAATGGTGGGATTTTAGTGATGAAATAATAAAAAAAAATTTTAATTGTTTTAATTCAATTCCTACTAAAGAGTGTATTCGAAAATTAGAAGATATAAGTGAAAATTTTTAGATGAAAATATTAAAATTATCGCCATATTATAGTCCGGAAATAATTTCTAGTTCACATTTGACTAAAGATTTAGATAAAGCTTTTGTTGATGTTGGTGCAAATATAACAATAATTGCTCCAATTCCCACTAGGGGGCTTTCTAAAAAAAAATATAAAGAATTTAGAAAAAAGAAATATCAAGAATTTTATGATGGTAAAATCAAATTATATAGATTTTTTATGTTTAGAGAACATAGTTTTGTTTTATTAAGAATAATTAGATATTTATTAGTAAACATTATTCAATATCAAAAAGCAATAAAAGAAAAAAATGTAGATATTTTGTTTTCAAGTAGTACCCCACCAACGCAAGGCCTTTTATGTTCGTTAGTTAAAAAAAAAATAAATAAGAATAATAATTGCTCTTTGAAATTTATTTATGTTTTACAAGATGTTTTTCCTGATTCTCTTGTTTCTTCTAGTTTGATTAAAATGGGTTCAGTCGTTTGGAAAATTGGTAGACATATTGAAAATTTTACATACATTAATGCTGATAAAATTATTGTTATTTCAAATGATTTTAAAAAGAATTTATTAAGCAAGAATGTTCCAGAAAATAAAATTGTTGTTATAAACAATTGGATTGATTACAATAAAGTTCAATATGTCAAAAGAGCCCAAAATACTTTATTTGAAAAATTTAATCTTGATAGAAATAAATTTTATATAAATTACTGTGGGAATATAGGGTTATCTCAAAATTTTGATTTATTGCTAAAAGTTGCAAAAAGACTAGAGCCTATTTTTGATATTATTTTTGTTTTAATAGGGGAAGGTGCATATAAATCTCAAATAATTGACAAAATCGAGAAAGAAAAAATTTGCAATGTAAAAGTTTTTCCTTTTCAACCATATGAAGATATTTCCTCAGTTTTTAGTTTAGGTGATATAGGTTTGATTATTTCTAAACCTAATGTTGGATTAAATTCTGTTCCTAGTAAAACTTGGAGTATTATGTCTGCTGAAAGACCCATAATTGCTTCTTTTGATGTAAATAGTGAATTGAGTAAAATAATTGTTAGTGCGGATTGTGGTATATGTGTTGATCCAAATGAAGAAGACTTATTTTACAAAAATATTATTTATTTATATAATAATAGAGAGTTAATAAAGGAGATGGGTAGGAATGGAAGAAAATATATTATTGAGAATTTTTCAAAAGAAATTACTGTTGAAAAATATGTAGAAATTATTAGTAAACTAGAAAGTACTAAACTTTAATAAGGTAAAAAAATGAAAAAAGCATTAATTACAGGCATAACGGGGCAAGATGGCTCTTTTTTAGCTGAATTTTTATTAGGTAAGAATTATGAAGTACATGGTGTAATAAGACGTAGTTCTTCATTTAATACTGGTAGAATTGAACATTTATATATTGAAGAATTATTGAAGGATATGCATATTGATAGGAAAGTTATTTTACATTACGGAGATATGACTGATTCTTCAAATTTAATAAGACTTATTCGAGAAATTAAACCTGATGAAATTTATAATTTAGCAGCAATGTCACATGTAAAAGTTTCTTTTGAAGTTCCAGAGTATACGGCAGATACAGATGGACTTGGAACTTTGAGGTTATTAGAGGCTGTTAGATTTTTAGGTTATGAGAATGAAACTAAAATATATCAGGCATCAACTTCTGAATTATTTGGGAAGGTTCAAGAAATTCCACAATCTGAGACTACTCCTTTCTATCCTAGAAGTCCTTATGGTGTTGCAAAATTATATGGATATTGGATTACTAAAAATTATAGAGAAGCATATAATATGTTTGCTGTGAATGGGATTCTCTTTAACCATGAATCTGAAAGAAGAGGAGAAACATTTGTTACTAGAAAGATTACTTTAGCTGTAGCAAGAATTAGTAAAGGGACACAAGAAAAATTATATTTAGGGAATATGAATGCCAAGCGAGATTGGGGATATGCTAAAGATTATGTTGAGTGTATGTGGTTATTATTGCAAGCAAAAGAACCTGAAGATTATGTAATTGCTACTGGAGAGATGCATACTGTTAGAGAATTTACAACTATTGCATTTAAAGAGGTAGGAATTGATTTGGAATGGGTAGGTACCGGTCTTAATGAAAAAGGTATTATTAAAGGTAATGGGAAAGTAATTGTGGAAGTCGATAAAAAATATTTTAGACCAACTGAAGTTGAACAATTACAAGGAAATCCTAATAAAGCTAGAAGAAAATTAGGGTGGAATCCAACTAAAACGAGTTTTAAAAAATTAATAAAAATCATGGTTGAAAATGATATAAAATTAGTTGAAAAAGAGACTAGAATTAGAAGAGAATTTGATTAGGAGTTTAAGTAATTATGGAATTAGATTCAAAAATATATGTAGCTGGGCATAATGGTTTGGTGGGTTCTGCTATTGTTAGAAAATTAAAAGAAAAGGGATATTTTAATATTATTGGAAAATCATCAAAAGATTTAAATTTAACAAGACAAATTGAAGTTGAAAATTTTTTTGAAAAAGAAAAACCAGAATATGTTTTTTTGGCAGCCGCAAAAGTTGGAGGGATTATGGCTAACAATACTTTTCCTGCTGAATTTATTTATAATAATATTATGATAGAAAGTAATATTATTAATTGTTCTTATAAATATAATGTTAAAAAATTATTATTTCTTGGTTCTTCTTGTATTTATCCTAGGCTTGCTAAACAACCAATAAAAGAAGAGTCTTTACTTTCGGGTTCATTAGAATCTACAAATGAAGCTTATGCAATTGCGAAAATTACTGGTATTGAATTATGTAAGTTTTATAGAAGACAATATGGATGTGATTTTATTTCGGCAATGCCTACTAATTTATATGGTATCAATGATAATTTTGATTTAAAAACATCTCACGTATTACCAGCTTTAATTCATAAATTCCATGTAGCAAAAATAAATAATGAAAATAAAGTTATATTATGGGGCACTGGGAATCCTAAAAGAGAATTTCTTTATGTTGATGATTTGGCAGATGCTTGTTTATTTTTAATTAATAATTATAGTAGCGAATTACATGTAAATATTGGGAGTGGAAGAGATTTAAAAATAAAAGACTTAGCTCAAATAATAAAAAAAATTGTTGGATATGAAGGTGATATAGAATTTGATATATCAAAACCGGATGGAACCCCAAGAAAATTGTTAAATGTAGATGTACTTAATAGTTTAGGGTGGCGATATAAAACAGAATTAGAAGAAGGTATTACTCATGTTTATGATTGGTACTTAAAGAATAATATTTAAAAATTTTTTTTAGGACAATTTTATGAAAATAATAATACTTGCCGGTGGAAATGGAACGAGGCTATGGCCCTTAAGCAGAAAAAAACTTCCCAAACAATTTTTAAAAATTTTTGATAAAAATGAACATTCATTATTTCAAAAAACTTTAAAAAGAAGTTTATTATTAACAAATATAGAAAATGTTTTTTTTGTAATTAATAAAGAGCATTTAGGTTTAACCGAGCATTCTATAAAAGAAATAGGCATCCCTTATATTAATGAGAATATTATAGTTGAACCTGAAGGAAAAAATACATTACCGGCTATTTTTTCCGCGGTGAAATTGATTTATGAAAAACAAAAAAAAGATGAAAATATAATAGTTTTTCCATCAGATCACATTATTTCAAATGAAAAAGTTTTTATTGATCAAATCAAATTAGCTGAGAAAGCTGCTGAAAATTATTTTATAACATTTGGGATATTACCTACTGAGCCTAATGTTGGATATGGATATATTTCTCCAGGAGAGAAAAATGGAAATGGTTTTGACGTTAAGGAATTTAAAGAAAAACCTGATAAAAAAAAAGCTTTAGAATACATTAATAATGGATATTATTGGAATTCAGGTATACTTTTGTTTAATTCCTTAATTTTTTTAAATGAAGTAAAACTGTTAGAGCCAGATTTATATAAAGCTTTTTTTTATTCAAAAAATATTGAGGAGAGCTATCAGAAGATAGCTAAAAAAATTTCTATTGATTATGGTATTCTGGAGAAGAGTAATAAAGTTTTAGTTTTTCCTTTATCTGTTTATTGGAATGATATGGGGAGTTATGAACAAATATTTTTATATTCAGACAAAGATGAAATTAATAATTTAATAAACTGTGAAAATTATTGTATTGATACAAAAAACAATTTAATTAATATAAATGAGGCAAAATTAGTTGTATCTATTGGAATAGAAGATTTAATTTTGATAGAAACTGAGGATGTGTTATTCTTATGTAGAAAAGGGGAATCTTATAAAAGTAAAGAAATAATTAGTTTTTTGAATAAAGAAAAACCTAATTATTTATAATATAATTAAGTTGCTTTTAATAAAAAAATATGTCTATACGAAATGGAAAAATAAATATATATATTAAATTGTTATTAAATAGAATTTGCAATGTTTTTAATCGAAACATTAGTATTTCATCTATAATAATTAATTCGAAAGTTGATAGGAATATTGTATTGAAGCAAAATGTAAGAATATATAATAGTAAAATAGAAAAATATTCATACGTAGCTAGAAATTCTTTAATACAAAATACTGATATTGGTAAGTTTTGTAGTATTTCTGAATATTGTAATATTGGAATGCCTTCTCATCCCATACATATGATTTCAACTTCACCTCTTTTTTTAAAGGGTAATAATTTTTTTAAAAAGAATTTTGCAAGTATTGATTATAATAATAGTAAAAAAACTGTTATTAAAAATGATGTTTGGATAGGCGCAAATGTTTTAATAAAAGATGGAATAACGATTGATAATGGAGCAATAATTGGTGCTGGAGCAGTTGTAACTAAAAATGTTCCAGCTTATGCTATAGTTGCGGGAGTTCCTGCGAAAATTATTTCTTTCAGATTTGAAGTAGATGAAAGAAATAAATTATTAGATAGTGAATGGTGGAATTTTGATGAAAAAAAAATTAGCAAAATAAATAATAATTTTGTCTCTATGGAGCAATTTTTAAATTCCTTAAACACTTTAATATATTAGAGGTAATACTATTAAAAAAACATCAATAAAATATTTTTTAGAGAGCATATCATATATTTTATATTATATAATTATCACAATATTTCAAGGTTCCTATATTACTAATATATATGGTTATCTCGGAGTTGAATATGAACTATCTATTAGTAAAATTATTCTTTCATTGATCGTTGTTTTCTTTTTTTCTTTTTTTGTTACTTTTTTTATCAAGAAAAGTGCTCTTAGTATAATTTCGAAAATTCTTTTAATATTGGGAGCGATACCTAATTGTGCAATTTATACTGTAAATAAAATTAGCGAATTTAGCTTTTTTTTAGTTATTATTTATTGGACACTTTTTTTTATTTTTATGAATTTTTTTGATTCGAATGTAATTAGAATTGATTATAATTTAAATGATAAAAATATAGTTTCTTATATTCAGTTTTTTGATTGGCTGCTATTTGTTTTTTGTGTTATTTTTGTTATGACTTTAGCATATTTATATTCCGGCTTTAGGTTTACTATTTCTTTTGAAGATTCTTTAGAATATAGGTTGTATATGAGAACTGTAAATTTACCAACTTTAGTTCGATATTTATTTCCATTGACAGGAACGGTTTTTTTGCCTTATTTATTTATAAGGTTTTTAAACAATAAAAAATATTTTTTTGTATTTCTGATTTTTATTTTAGGTGTTTTGAATTATTCCATAAATGGTATGAAAACTTGGTTAGTAATATATTTATTAGAATTATTCGTGTTTATTTTTTCGAAACAAAAAAACAAATACAAATATATGGTAAGTTTTATGAGTCTGTTTTTATCTGTATTAACTATCTTAGCTATAATAATATATAATAAATTTAATTCATTATTTTTAGTTTCTATATTGAGAAGAGTTCTTTTAATCCCTGCAGGTATAAATTATTTATATATAGACTTTTTTTCTATCAATGAAAAATTATTTTTAAGAGAAAGTGTTTTTAGAATATTTTTTAAATCACCATATAAGATTGGTTCATCATTTTTGATTGGAGGAATGAGAACGGGAAATTATGAAGCTAATGCTAATAATGGTTTATTAGGAGATGCTTATTCAAATTTTGGATTGATTGGAGTTTTTCTTTATCCTTTAATCTTAGTTATGACTTTTTACATAGTTCTTAAATTGACTAAAAAAACAGATATCAATATATTAATTCCCCTTTTATTGATTTTAGTATGGAATTTAATTAATTGCTCTTTTTTTACGTGGCTGCTTACTGGTGGAGTAATTGTTTTATGTTTTATTCTTTTGATGAATCAAAAAAGACAAAGAATTAATTAATTTATAATGAGGCTAATATGAAAATATTACATTGTTGTTTATCAGCATTTTATTTAGATAATTATAATTATCAAGAAAATTTATTATCAGAGCAAAATAAAAAAGATGGACATGAAGTAAAAATAATTGCTTCTACCTTTGCTTATGAAAATAATGATAATAAAAAAGGAATATATTTAAAACCTAGAAAATATGTTAATGAACATGGAATAAGTATTGAAAGATATGAATTCAAAAGATTTTTTTTTAGCATTTTAACTAATAACATTAGAATAATAAAAGGGTTATATAATCTTATTGACGATTTTTCTCCAGATGTTATTTTATTTCATGGTACAAGTTCTTTAGATATAAAAACAGTTGTCAAATATAAAATGACTCATCCACAAGTAAAATTATATTTAGATTCACATACAGATTATTATACTTCGGGGACTAATTTTTTATCAAAATACATTTTGCATGGATTAATTTATAGAAGATATTTGACAAAAGCTCTTCCTTATATTGAAAAAATATTATATGTATCGATTGGTTGTGGAAGTTTTTTAAAGGAAATATATAAGATACCTGAAAATAAAATTGAATTTTTTTCATTAGGTGGGTATATCCCTTCAGAAGAAGAAATTGAAAATTCAAAAAAAAAAATTAAATTATTATATAATATAGAAAATGATAAGATAATAATCTTACAAGCAGGTAAATTAGATAGAAATAAAAAAGTTGTTGAATCCTTAAATACATTTAAAAAAGTTAATAGCAATAGATATATTTATTTATTAATTGGTAGCCTTTCGGAAGATATAAAACATGAGGTTGATAAATTGATAAAAACTGATTCTCGTGTAAAGTATTTAGGATGGAAAAAAGCTAATGAATTGAATATTTATTTGAATGCTTGTGATATATACATTCAGCCTGGAAAGGTTTCTGCAATTGCACAAAATGCTATTTGTCGATCTTCCGTTGTTATATTAAATGATTTAAAAGAATATCAACCTTTTGTAAAAGGAAATGGTTGGCTAATAAAGGATATTGATGATATTAAAAATATTTTTGATGAAATTGATGAAGATAATAAGATAATAAGAAAGAAAAAAGAAATCGCAAAAGATATAGCAAATAAATATTTCGATTATAAAAAATTAGCAGAAAGATTATATAGATGAAAAGTAGAATAAAATTTTTACTGCAAGGAAAAAAGTATATAAGTGACTTTTCATATAATATTTTGGCCTCTCTTGTAGTTACTGGAATATTGCAGTTAATAGTTTATCCTTATTTAGCAAAAACTTTTGATTCTTCAATATATGGTCTTATATTGATTTCAATGGGAATAATTAATTCTTTTTCATTATCTGTTGGGAATTCTTTAAATAATACAAGATTAATTCAAAATACAGATTATATTGATAAAAAGATAGAAGGTGATTTTAATATAATTATTAATTTATTTAGTTCAATATTGATGATTATTGTTCTCATACTCGGGATTTTTTATTTTCAGTTTTCTATTATTATTTCTATCTTAATTAGTATTTTATGTTTTCTAATTTCTTTAAGAGCTTATTATGTGGTTATATTTAGAATTAATTTAGATTTTAAAAGATTTTTTTATTATAAATTGATTGTTGGATTTTGTTATATAATAGGAATAATATTTGTATACTTTTTTAATTTGTGGCCAATAGTTTTTATTCTTCCAGAATTAATTTTGCTATTCTTGATAAAAAAGAAATATAATATATTTGAGGAAAAAAAATTTTTACCGTAAACTTTAAAAGTACCATAAAAAATTTTTTTACTCTTTCTCTAGTTACGTTTTCAACAAATATAATGTTATATTTTGATAGGATTATTATCTATCCATTATTAGGCCCATCATCAGTATCAGTATATTCTGTTGCAACTTTTTTTGGAAAATCATTAGGTATTGTTATGCTTCCTATTGCAAATGTTCTATTAGGATATTTTTCACAGAAAAATGCTTCAATAACAAAAATAAAATTTTTAAAAATGAATTCTATTTTTATATTTTTTGCAATTGTTTTTTTTGTTATATCAATATTCATCGCACCTGTTATTACAAATTTATTATATCCAAGTATTTATTTGGATTCAAAACCTTATATCTTATTTGCTAATTTAGCAGCAATCATAGGTATTTTAAGCAATATGGCACAACCCGCTATATTAAAATTTGCTCCTATTTATTGTCAAATAATAAAAGAACTTATTTATGGGGTAGTATATTTTGTTTGTGGTATTATTTTTTTGAATAAGGGATATGGTCTTTATGGGTTTTGTTATGCTTCAATTATTTCAAATACAGTTAAATTATTTACATTATATTTGTTTGGAATAATTTATTTAAAAGAATGAATGAATTATTCAAAACAAATGTGAATGGAGTTAAATATGAATAAAATTAAAAAAAAATATTTAATTGCTATAGTCGGTATAGGTTATGTTGGGCTTTCGAATTCAATCTTATTAGCTCAAAACCACAAAGTCGTAGCAATTGAATTATTGAAAGAAAAAGTAGATAAAATTAAAAATAAAGTATCTCCCATTAAAGATGAAGATATTACGCAATATTTGAAAAATAAAGATTTGGATTTAAAAGTAATTGCTGATGGGAAAGAGGTTTATAAAAATGCTGATTTTATAATAATTTCAACACCTACAAATTATGATGCAAGTAAAAATTATTTTGATACAAGTACAGTTGAAGATATAATTAAAGAAGTCTTATCAGTTAATAAAAAATCTGTGATAATAATAAAATCGACAGTCCCAGTTGGTTTTACAAAAAAGATGAATACGAAATATAATACAAATAATATTTTATTTAGCCCAGAATTTTTAAGAGAAGGAAAAGCTTTGTTTGATAATTTACATCCTAGTAGAATTATTGTTGGAGCTGATATTAATAATATTCTTGCTATGCAAAATGCTCGAATTTTTGCAAATTTATTGTTTGAAGGGGCGATTGATACTGATATTCCAATATTAATTATGTCCAGTACTGAAGCAGAAGCAGCTAAACTATTTTCAAATTCATATTTAGCTATGAGAGTCGGCTTTTTTAATGAACTAGATACTTATTCAGAATTAAATAATCTTAATTCAGTACAAATAATAGAGGGTGTTTGTTTGGATCCTAGAATTGGTGTTGGATATAATAATCCTAGTTTTGGGTATGGTGGATATTGCTTACCAAAGGATACAAAACAATTATTAGCAAATTTTAAAGGTATCCCAGAAAATATAGTAAGTGCTATTGTTAAGAGTAATGAAACAAGAAAGGAATTTGTTTCATCACAAATATTTAAAAAATTTAAAAATTTAAATAATCCGAAAAAAGTTGGTATTTATAGAATAATAATGAAAGCTAATTCTGATAATTTTAGGGATAGTAGTGTTTTTGGTATTATAAAATATCTTCATTCAATGAATTTAGAGATTATAATTTATGAACCAACAATTAAAGATTTAAATGTAATAAATAATTGTAAAATAGTTAACGATTTAGTAGAATTTAAAGAATTATCTTCAATAATAATTGCCAATAGATATTCGAATGATTTAGATGATGTAATTGATAAAGTTTATACCAGAGATATTTATCAAGAAAATTAATTTTTTTGGAAGGAGTAAATAATGAAATATGCATTAATAGGTTGTGGCAGAATATCTATTAATCACATAAGAGCAGCTATAGCAAATAATTTAGAGATAGTAGCACTTTGTGATGTTGATGAAAAAAAAATAAATAGTTTAATTGATAATAAAGAAATAAATTTAGATAGGAGTATTAAGAAATATTTTGATTATAAAAGAATGATATTTGAAAATAATCTTGATTTAATAAGTATAGCTACTGAAAGTGGCAAACATGCTGAAATAGCTTTATTTTGTATAGAGCATAACTTGAATTTGATTATAGAGAAACCAATGGCTATGAATATAAAAGATGCAAATGAAATAATTGAAAAATCTAATTTAAAAAAATTAAAAGTTTCTGTATGTCATCAAAATAGATTTAACATTGCAATTCAAAATACTAGACAAGCTATAGATCAAAATCGTTTTGGGAAACTTTCTCATGGTTGTATAAATATAAGATGGAATAGAAATGAAAATTACTATAATCAATCAAAATGGCGTGGGACCTGGGTTCAAGATGGTGGAGCATTAATGAATCAATGTATTCATGGTATTGATTTATTGCGATGGATGATGGGAGATGAAGTTGATGAGGTTTATGGAGTAATTAGGCAACAATTTCATAATTATTTAGAAGTCGAAGATGTCGGACTTGCTGTAATTAAGTTTAAAAATGGTGCAATTGGAACAATAGAAGGTACTACGAATATTTTCCCATCAAATTTGGAAGAAACTTTATCTATATTTGGTGAAAAAGGAACAGTTAAAATTGGTGGAAAATCTGCAAATAATATTGAAACTTGGTTATTTGATGAAAAGAAAGATTCCGATATTGAAAAAATAGGATTGAATGAAATAACTTCGAATGTTTATGGTAATGGACATATTAAATTATTTGAGGATGTTATAGCTTCAATTATTAATGATAGAAATCCATATGTAGATGCGGTAGCAGGTAAAAATGCATTAGAAGTTGTATTAGCAATTTATTTAAGTCAAAAAATCAATAAACCGGTAAAATTCCCTTTAAAAAAATTTGACACTAAAGATATGATTGGGTTTTTTAGAGAAGAATGAATTAAGAAAGAGGTGTATATGAATAAAATTCAATTAATGGATATAAAAAGGCAACATGATGAACATGCTTTAGAATATGAAACTGCTGCAATTAAGACATTAAGAAGTGGTCAATATATTGGGGGACAAGAAGTTCAAAGTTTTGAAATCGAATTTTCAGAGTATGTGAATTCTAAATATGCAATTTCATGTGGTAATGGAACTGATGCATTAAAAATTGCATTAAGTGCATTAAATATTAGACCAGGTGATGAAATAATAACTGTAGCTTTTACTTTTTTTGCAACTGCAGAAAGCATAGCTTCTATAGGGGCAATTCCTGTTTTTGTAGATGTCTGTGAAGATACATATTGCATAAATCCAAATTTAATAGAAGAAAAAATTACTAAAAAGACAAAAGCAATTGTTGTTGTCCATATATATGGGCAAAGTGCTGATATGGATGAAATAAATAGAATTGCAGCAAAATATAATTTATATGTTATTTCGGATTGTGCTCAATCTACTGGCGCTAAATATAAAGGACTTAAAAATAAATTACATGGTGATATTTCATGTTATTCCTTTTTCCCTACCAAAAATTTAGGGGGTGATGGTGATGGAGGAATGATTGTTACTGATAATATAAAAATTGCAAAGGCGTGTTTGGCTTTTAAAGTACATGGCTCAGGAATCAATGGTTTAGAAACTTTGAAAAATCAATATTTATTAAATAATATACATTTCCCAGAGTCGATTCCAAATGGAGAATCAAAATACTATAATTATTTAATTGGGTATAACTCAAGGCTTGATGCTATTCAAGCTTCAATTTTGAGGGTTAAATTAAAATATTTGAATGATTTTATTAAGAGGCGAAGAAATAACGCAAGAATCTATAATGAGCAATTAATAAATACAAATTATAAACTTCCTGTTGAAGGGGAATTCAATGTACATTCTTATTATATTTATGCTTTATACCATGAAAAAGCCAAAGATATAATGAAGTCATTGATTGAAAAAAAAATTTCATGTGGAACTTATTATCCGGTTCCATTACATTTACAGGGCGCTTTTGTAAATCTTGGGTATAAGCTTGGTGATTTACCAATTACAGAAAAATTATGTAAAAATACATTTGCAATTCCTGTTTTCCCAGAATTAGCAGAAAATGAAAGGGATTATATAGTGAAAGTATTGATAGAGTTGGATAAATAATTTAAATGAGGGTTTTATGTCAAAGAATTCAGTTTATATTGATGCTACTAGCATAGTTTCAAATAAAGCACAGATACATGAAAAAACTAAAATTTGGCAATTTTGTGTTATTCTAGATAATGTTAAGATTGGTTGTAATTGTAATATAGGACAAAATGTTTTTATTGAAAATGGAGTAAAAATTGGTAATAATGTAACAGTAAAAAATAATATTTCGCTTTACACTGGTGTTATTTGTAAAGATAATGTTTTTCTAGGTCCTAATTGTGTGTTTACAAATATTTTAACCCCAAGAAGTTTTATTTCACGAAAAAATGAATTTCTTAAAACAGTGATTAATAATGGAGCCTCTATTGGTGCTAATGCAACTATAATTTGTGGTAATTCTATTGGTGAATATGCTATGGTTGGAGCAGGTTCTGTTGTAACTAAGGATGTTCCAAGTTATACTTTAGTAGTTGGGAATCCTGCCAGGAAAATTGGGTATGTATGTGAGTGTGGTGAGCGTATATATCTAGAAAACAATTATGTTTGTCAACGGTGTGGGAAAACATATAAAGAAATTAATAATAAATTAATAAAAAGTAATTTAATTTAATCTCTAGATTCTTGAGTAAGAAAAAGTTTTATAACAATATGGAAGAATATATAGTTCAATTAATCAAATGATTTTAATTAATACTATTTTTTTAAATTTTTTTGAGAGTGTGACGAAAAGGCTGTATCTATGAAGTAGTTTTCTAAATGATAATATTCTAATTATATGAATCAATAACCTACACTCACTATATTATGAGCAAAATGACATGTCAAGTTTATCCTTATTTTGAAGGATTTTTGAATTAAAGATATGTCATTTTGCTTTTTTTATTATTCTGGTATTCTCTCCTTATATATCATTGAAAACTCTCCATAAATTCTTCCCAAATTCTTTAATGGTTGTGACTATTTTTTAGATACTTGCTTTGTTGCTAAATATAAAGCTTTCAATAATGATTCTGGAGTTGGAAATACACTTCTTTGTTTTTTAATTCTCTTATAATAGCTATTTAAACTTTCTATTGCATTTGTTGTATATATTACTTTTCTTACTTCTTTTGAAAACTTATTTATTGGACTTATTGTATCCCAATTAGTTCTCCAATTTTGTATTGAATTAGGATATTTATCACTCAATTTAGATACTACTGATTCCATAGTTTGAAAGCCGTATTCTTCCGTTGCTGCACTATATATTGTCTTTAAATCTCTCGTATATTCTTTTTTATTTTTATAGGAAATATACTTTAATGTTTTTCTTACTTTGTGAACAATACAACGTTGATATTCAGTATCAGGATAAGCTGTTTGAATACTTTGCTTTATTCCTGTTAATCCATCTGCACATAGAATTAAAATATCATTAAGCCCTCTATTTTTTAATTTATTAAAAATACCTGACCAATAATATTTAGAGCTTTCATTTTTGCCTATATATAAGCCTAATACTTCTTTTATTCCTTCTAAAGCAATACCAAGCACTACATATGCTGTCAATTTCTTTACAATCCCATCTACTGAAAAGTGTACTGCATCAATAAAGACTATTGGATATATACTATCTAGTATCCTATTTTGCCAATCTTTTATTTTAGGTAATATTTTATCAGTTACTTTTGAAACAAAACTTTCATTTACATCAAAGCCATAAATATCTTCAACTTGATCTGATATTTGTCTTGTCCTCATTCCTCTAGCATACATAGATATTATTATATTATCTATTTTAGATATATCTTTATTTCTTTTTGGTACAATTTTTGGTTCAAAGCTACTATCTCTATCTTGTGGTACATCTACATCAAATTCACCATATTGGATTCTTATTTTTTTACTTTTATATCCATTTATAGCATTAGATGAATTTGTCCTTTCATTCTTCTCATAACCTAAATGTTCATCCTTCTCTGCTTTCATCATTAATTTTATAGCCCCTCCAAAAAGGTCTGCTAATACATTTTGGATATATTGTGCATTTTTAATGTCATATTCATTAATTAAACCTTCAATTACTTTTTCTGTCATTCATTCATTTCTTCTCTTTTCCGTCTATCCATTAAAAAACAGTCTCATTGATAAAAAGTTTACCATAGAAGACTGATTTGTCTAGAACTTACAGAGTTTTTTATATACTCTCATTTTTTTAGCCGTTTTATTTATGGCAAGAAGTGAAAAAGTTTAATTTTAAAGTACTGGTAAAGTTTAATGATTTTTATAGGAAGTCTTTTTAATGATTAGTTATATATTATTAAAACAATATTGAATTTAATTGTTATGGAATGCTAAAAAGCAGCTCTTTTTTTATGTTGATTATTATAAGTTATTGTAAATTCTGAACTTCCATTATCTTCATACCATTGTGGGAAAGTTGTCCCCAAATATTATTGAAAATGTTGAAATAGAATTTGCCATTTTTTTAGGTGGTTTATTATCAAAATTTAGTAATTTTTTTTTACCTAAAGAAATTAGAGAATTAGTTACGTTCTTTATTGTTAAATTTTTTCCTTTAATTTCTTCCTTGAATAGTTCTGGCTCCATTATAAATAACTTTCCATGAATTTATATATGAGTCAAATTTTTTGATTTTATATTTTTCCTCATCTGTAAAGAAAGAACACCACATTGCTTCTGGTAATCTAGAAGCTTCTTTATTTTCCCAAGAACATTTTATCTAAATTGAATTGCTTTCAATTAATTTATATAAAATTATTTTAATCCTACTAGGAAAACTTTTTGGAGTTTCTTTCTCCATTTCAAATACAAAGATATTTGTATCTTTTTCTTTTTTCATTGAAATCAATTTTGGATAATAGTTTTTATGAATTGGTATAGATTTTGCAAATTCCATTCCTGGTTTTCCAAAATCTGAGCGACACCAAATCCAAGATTCTTTGAAATTCCTATTATATGTATTATCAAATAAATTATAGTCTTCTGTACTGAAATTTTGATATGATAATTGGCATTTTAAATAGCCTAAATCAATTCTTCTTTTTTAATTTTCTTCATCCCAGCCTTTTCTTAAATCTAGCTGTAAAATATTTATTACTTTTGTTAGATATTCTCTCTGTTTTTTATGGGATGAGTCAAAGAAAGCGTAGGTAAGATTATTTCTATTTTTTGAATTATTTTTAAAAAATTTAGTAAATTCAATTTTCGTAAAATTTTCTACTGGTTGACATTTTGGAGGAATATTATCTAAAGAAATATCATTTTTTTCTCTAGCTTTTTTAAATTCCTCAATACTCCAATTAGAATAATCAGGAAGATACTTTTTAGTGTCTAATCCCCAAGTGTGTTCAGGTATCATTAGTAATGAAGAATAAAAATTATTATAAGTTTTACTATATTCTATAAGTTTCTTTTCTTTGATTAATTTTTCACCATAAGCCAATAGTTTTTTATTTGTATAAACTTTTTTAGGATCCGTTGCGATTCCATGTATCCAAGTATCCAAGTATCTCCAATTTCATTTTTTACAATAGTAAATTGTTTAGAGTAAGGTAGAATTGCCCTAGCATAATTGTCTAAGTTTGAAGGGATAATTTTATATTCTGGATATTTCTTTTTTAGTCTATTCTACGTTTCAATAACTTGTTGAGCTGATGGAGGTTCACAATTGTCAGCATTATTTTTAATTATTAATAAATCATCCACTCCAGGTGTTTGATATTCAGCTCTGTAATTTGCACTATATTGAACAATAATTGAAGAACCCTTTTTTGTTACCCAATTGGAAATGGGTGGAACAGTAGGGACTGCGCTTCCTGTATAAACTCCAATATGTAAAAATTTAATTCCACTCGTAGCTAAAAGAAGTACTATGGCTATAGTATGACCTGGAACATCAGTCATTTTTGTTCAATTTGTGAATATTCCATTGAAGCAAAAAAGGGTTTGGATGAAATTTTGGGATCGCAAAATAAGTATTTTGTTAAAAAAATAACATATGATATTGATGATAAAAAAAGACAGTTCAAATTTATTGGTGCTATAACATATGAGATGAAAACAATATTTTCAAATAATGGTATATATTATAATAAAGAAAAAAAGATATTAGATATTTCAAATTCAGTAGATAATAATATAGAATCTTTTGATATGTTGCAAAAAGAAAATCTTGTTTTAGTTGATGAAAATGAATATTATTGTGGTCTCTTACCTCGATTAAAAAGTATAGAATTAAAAGATTTCAGTAGCAATAAAACAATGACTAATTTTGTTTTTTATGTTGAACGTTGTTCTTATGCAATGACAGATTGTTTTGATCAATTATCTATATTAAAACATCCATTGTTAGAAAAGTTTAGCAATGAATTTAATAACTTTTTTTTAAAAGAAGACATATTAAGAAATAAAATTTTTGAAAAATTTAATACTCAGTATGGTGATGATAATGAGAAAATTGATTTGAATAATAATCTTAAGAAAAAAATTAAATATTTAAATAATAAATTCTTAAAAGATTCAACTGGGACTAATTCTATTGCTATTTCAGGGAATATTGTGACCAGTAATGATAGGTTAATTATTACTAGGCGTAGTAAAGATGTAATTGATCCTAAAAAATTATATTGCTCAGTGAATGGACAATCAGAAATTATTGATAATAATGTAGATTTTTATAATAATTCAGTTTCAGTAGATTTTCCGAATATTGATATCGATTCAATTTATAGAGTAGATTTTGAAAATGAATTAAATAGAGAAACTAATGCAGAATTAAATTGTTCTTTGAAATACCATTGGAATTATTATGGTTTTTCAATATAGGAATAAATCATAGTATTAATAAGTCTTCTAAAATTAAATACTCAAAGGGTAAATATGATAGAAAGTTCCATTTCAATATTTTAGCTCTTAATTATACTTATGAAAAACTTGAAGAAATTGTTGAGTTAAGAAAGACCGCCGTAAAAAGATTTGATAATTCAGATATTATGGGTATTAAATTTTCTCTTTACTCAAAAAAGATTTTATATTTTTTATCATTATTTACTAGATTTTCAAAATTGATTTCAAATTTTAATACAGAACTTCTATATTTTTATGCTATATTGTTGTTAATTGTTAATAGGGGAAAATTAAATTATAGTGGTGAGTTGTTTATTGGGTTTTTTGTTATATTAACTTTTATTTTTAATTTAATATCGCATTTTAAAAAGTGGAGAAAATATTTTTGAAATAGAAAATATATTAATACTTGTAAAAAAAGTTTTACATATATTTTTAATAATATTAAAGAAAATAATGAAAATGAAAAAGATTTTTCAAAAATTATTAAAATATTTGAGAAGAAAAAATTAGTTGATCGTCATCCTATTTTTGTGCTTATGTTTTATTTATATTTTTGTCAATTAGATATATCAACTTCAATTAAAGATTAAATAATAATTGATTATATAATTGATGAGTTATGCAAATCATTAATTATTGCTAAAAATTTATTAATAAGCTACACTTATTTAATGAAAAATGAGGTGTAAATAATATTAATATTATTGAATCTTTGAGTTTTTTTGTTTTAATTGAATTAAATTAAGGAAGATATTTTGGCTATACTATATAAAATGATTTACAATGAATTATTTAATCAGATATCACAAGGCTTTTATAAAATAGGTGATAAATTACCATCTGAAAAAGAACTTTCTGATTTGTATAGTGTTAGCAGAATTACCTCAAAAAGAGCCCTTGAAGAATTAGAGAAAGAAAATTTTATTAAAAGGGTAAGAGGTAAAGGTTCTTTTTTAATTAAAGATGTTAAGCCTAGTGAGTATTCATTAAAAGATCTTAATAATGAAAATAAAGGTATAATTGCTATAATTTTTCCATCAGTACATGATTTTGGACATTTCTCTTTAACTGTTGAAAGTATGACTAAAGTTATAAGTGAAAAAGGGTATAAACCTAATTTATATTATAGGTTTGAAAATATAACTGAAGTTGAACAGCTATTGATCAAACTAAGAGATGAAAAAGTTAAAGGTGTTATTTATTTCCCATTTTCTCTATTAGATAGCTTTGAAATTTTAAATAGCTATAAATATGCAAATATTCCTTTAGTAACTATTGATAAATATTATAATGGAATAGATGTTAAAGCTGTATGTAGTGATAATCTTAGAGGTGGGACTATCGCCACTGAGTATCTAATTGAATTAGGTCATAGAAAGATTGGTTTTGTTTCTGATGTGTCAATTGAAGGAGTATCTTCTGTTAGAGACAGATATATAGGTTACTGTCAGGCTTTAGAAAAAGCTAATATTCCTTATAATTCTCAATTTGTTAGTATTAATAAATTAAACTTAGAATTGCAAAAAGTTTATGATGAAGATAAATATAAAGAAATTATTAAAAAATTCTATAATATGGGAATAACAGCTATTATAGCAATTAATGATATAGTTGCTTCATATATTTTTGAGGCTGCAAAATTGTTAAAAATTAGAATACCTGAAGATTTATCTCTAGTTGGATTTGATGGAATATTATTTTCTGAATATCAGGAAATCCCTTTAACCGCTGTTTTACAGGACTTTACAAAAATGGGCAGAGATGCTGCTAATATTGTTCTTGATGAAATAAAGGGTATTCATAGAAATTCAATGAAAACATTACCAATGTCTTTAGTAAAAAGATCTTCTTGTTCTTTCCCGAATAAGAATTCCAATTAAATACAATAAGTTGATATAAAAATAGAAAACAATTATTAATTTATATATCAATTAAAAATCAAATCTCAAAAATCTCTTTTAAAATTTTACTGTACTCATGAATTATTTTTTTAATTAATTTATCATATATTTTTTGTTTCAAAAATTATTCTTAAATTGTTTTTTATGTAAAATCTTCATTTTAAGCCTTTTATTGGACTATTTCTATAAAAAAATAAACATTAAATTTTTTTATTCAAGTCATTTTTGTTTTTATTAACTTAAATATATTGGAATAAAAATATCATTGACAAATGATATATCTGTATTTAATATAAATGATATAATTATTATAAAAATATATCAACTTAAAAAATATTAATATATTGCTATATAATAAAAACAAAATTGAGGATGGGTAAATGTTACAAATTTCAGAGCGAATTGGAAAACTTTTAGAATATATCAATCAACAAATTTATACAGAAATTAAAACTGTAAATAATTTTAAAATATTTAGAACAGCTGAAAGACTAAATGATTTATCTAGATTAGATACTTCGACTTGGACTCTTTACAATAAAGAGCAATTAGAGGGAGGTAATTCAGATTATTATTGGTTTGAAACAACTATAGAAATAGATGAACAATATAAAGATAAATGTGTTGTATTTGAAATAAATACTAGTAGAGATTCCTTATGGGATAAATCTAACCCTCAATTATCAATTTATGTTAATGGTAAATTGATTCAAGGTCTTGATATTAATCATAGATCAATAATATTAAGTGAAAAAGCAAGAGTTGGAGATAGATATAAAATATTATTATCTGCTTTTACTGGTACTCAAGAATTTGCTCTTTTTCTAAGTGCAAGTTTAAAAATATTACATAGGGAAGTTGAAAAATATTATTATGATATTTCTGTTCCATATAATGTGGCTCTATTATTAGAAAATAATGATATAAATAAAATATTGATATTAAAAGCCTTAAATAATTCTTTAAATTTATTAGATTTGAGAAAAGAAGGATCTATTCTTTTTTATGAAAGTTTAAAGAATGCTCAACAAAATATTAATGATTTTTTTTATGACAAGTATTATGGTGAACAAGCTATAAAGGTTTACTGTGTTGGACATACTCATATAGATTGTGCCTGGCTTTGGACTTTGAAAATGACTGAAGACAAAACGATAAGAAGTTTTTCAACTGTGCTCAATTTGATGAATCAATATCCTGAGTATACTTTTATGTCCAGCCAACCACAGTTATATAAATTTGTTAAAAATATTAAACCAGAAGTTTTTGAAGAAATTAGAAAGAGAGTTAGTGAAAATAGGTGGGAAGTTGATGGAGGAATGTTTGTTGAAGCTGATTGTAACTTAATATCTGGTGAATCACTAATTAGGCAATTTATCCATGGCCAACAATTTTTTAAAAAAGAATTTAACAAAACTAATGAAATTCTTTGGCTCCCAGATGTTTTTGGTTATTCAGCTGCATTACCTCAAATTATTAAAAAATGTGGACTATCATATTTTATGACAACTAAAATTAGTTGGAATGAGTTTAATAAAATGCCTTATGATACTTTTGAATGGGAAGGTATTGATGGAACAAAAGTATTAACTCATTTTGTACCTACTAGAGATTATAATAAAGGTGCAGTAGAGGGGAGTGAACATACTTCTCATTTCACAACTTACAATGGATATATTAATCCAAGGCAGATAAAAGGTGGTTGGGAAAGATATAGTCAAAAAGATTTAAATAATGAAATTTTATGCTGTTATGGATTTGGTGATGGAGGAGGTGGGCCCACAAAAGATATGCTAGAAAATCAAAGACGTTTAGAAATGGGAATACCTGGATGTCCTCAAACAATAAACAGTAATGCAAAAGAATTTTTTCATGTATTAGAAAAATCTGTTAAAGATAGTAAATACTTACCAAAATGGGTTGGTGAACTATATCTTGAATACCATAGAGGGACATATACTAGTATGGCTAGAAACAAGAAATATAATAGAAAAGCAGAATTTGCTTATAGTAATTTAGAATGCTTTGCAACTCTTGTTAATGAACTCTTTAAAAAACCTTACCCAAGTGATAAAATTTATGAGGCTTGGGAAGTAATATTAAAAAACCAATTCCATGATATACTTCCAGGCTCTTCAATTTTTGAAGTTTATGAAGAATCTCAAAAAGAGTATAAAAAAATATTTAAGATATATAATGAATTAATGAGTCAAACTTTAAATATTGTTGTTGAGAGTATTAATGCTAAAGAAAATTCTTTAATTGTATTTAATCCAAATAGTTTTAAATATAATGGTTTAGTTGAATTAAATGATTTAGATTCTACAATTTATAATAATTATTTTAACAATTTAGTATGTCAAAAAATAAAATCTGATTCTTATCTTATTGATGTAAAAGATATACCTTCTAAAGGTTATTGTGTTGTTGAAAATAAACCATGTTTAAATTCTGATAATTTATTAGAAGTTAGTAAAGAAAGAATTGAAAATAATTACTTTATAATTGAATTCAATGATAAAGGCCAATTTAGTAGTATCCATGATAAAAGAGAGAATAGAGAGATTTTAAAAAAAGGTGAATTTGGAAATGTATTAATGAGCTATGAAGATAGACCTCATAATTATGATGCTTGGGATGTTAATAAATATTATGATGAAAAGAAATGGGAAATTAATGATATTGAAAAATGGGAAATCATAGAAAAAGGTCCATTAAGAGCTTGTATAATGATTTCTAGGAAATATCTTGATTCATATATTACTCAATATATTTATGTTTATAGAGACTATGATAGAATCGATATTAAAAATGTTATTGATTGGAAAGAACATCAAATTTTCTTAAAAGCTTGGTTCCCATTAGATATTCATACACAAGAAGCCACTTTTGATATTCAATATGGTAATGTAAAAAGAAACACACATAATAATACTTCTTGGGATTATGCTCAATTTGAGGTCTGTGTACATAAATGGCTAGATGTAAGTGAAGCTGGCTTTGGTGTAAGTTTTATTAATGATTGTAAATATGGGTGTAGTGTAAAAGATCGCAATGTTGGATTATCACTTTTAAAATCAGGAATTTTTCCTAATCCAAAAGCAGATCAAGAAATTCATGAATTTACTTATTCAATATATCCTCACAATAAAGGATGGAGAGATTCAGAATTAATAAAAAATGCTTATGAGATAAATAATCCTGTTATTCCAATCATTAAGGAAAATAATGGTGGTATTTTAGATAATAATTATTCTTTTGTAACCTCAGATAAGGATAATGTTATTATTGAGGTAGTAAAAGAATCTTTGGACAATAAAGCAAAAATAATTAGACTTTATGAATGTTATAATATGAGAAGTAGTTCTGTTTTAACTTTTGGGAAAAATGTTATTAGAGCTGTTGATTGTGATATGATGGAGAATGAAATTAAAGATTTAGAAGTATATAAAAATAATAAAGTTAAATTTGATATAAAACCATATGAAATAAAAACAATAAAAATCTTTTTTTAATTTTATTATCAATATAAGATAAATATTTGCACTCAATTATTTGATTAGTCTAAATAATTTTGAGTGCTTTTTTTTAAAAAAATTGATGTTTAATAGGGATAATAATAAAAAAATATAAAAAAAATATAACCTATGTTATTATATATGAAATAAAAAAGGATTTTAGGAAAATAGATTTTAAAAGAGGGAATATGTTTATAATAAAAAATATTTTAATAGCTGATGATGAATTAAATCAAAGAGAAGTTTTAAAATCTTTTTTAGAAAAAAGTTTCCCAAGTGTTAATATTCAACTTTGTTCAAATGGCTTAGAAGCTCTAAATATTATTAAATCAAAAGTAATTGATGTTTTAATTACAGACATTAAAATGCCATTATTTGATGGAATTGAATTAATTAAAGAGATAAAAGCTTCAAAATTTAAAATTCATGTAGTTTTAATTAGTGCTTATAGAGAATTTTCATATGCAAAGATTGCTATTGAATGTGATGTTGTAGATTATATAACAAAACCTTTTAGAATTAAGAATATAGTAGATTTAATAAATAATATTAATGAGAGAATGTGTGAAGAGTTAAAAAGAAATAATAAACTTAAGCAATATGAAGAACTCCAAAGTCAGTATCAATTAAATCAAAGAAATAAAAAATTAAATTTGCTCCTTGAAGGATCTTGTGATAAAAAAGATCTAGATCCATTGTTATTAGAGCAATTAAATAATAAAGGTCGTCTTATATTAGTTAGATGGAAATTAAAAACTGACAAAAGAGAAAAAGGGTTTATCAGTAAAACTCAACAAGAAAATTTAGTAATTAATATTAAAGCTTCTTTTCCAACTTCTTTATTTGTTCCTATCGATAGAGCAACTAGATCGGATGAAAAAATTTTAGCAATTTTAACTACAAATATAAAAGAGGAAGATTGTTTTAATATTTTTTCTAAATTGTTAAATCTTGAAGCTCAGATTGGAGTAGTATTTTGGGTTGGAATATCTAAATCCCATTCCCCATTAATTGATAATATAAAAATTGTAAAAGAAGAAGCTTTAAAAATGTTATCTTTTTATTTCTATTATCCTTGTGAAAGTAAGATTTTTTATTATGATATGTGTTATAAAAATTTAACTTTTAATATTCCAAATCTTGAAAACTGTGAAAGAAAATTATATCTATCTCTTCAAAAAAATGACAAAACAGAAATAGAAAATATAATTGATGAACAATATAATGTTTTTTTAAATAGTCCAAAAGCTGAACCCCAGAAAATTATTGATTCTATTAGACTTCTAGTTCAAAGGTTAAATAAAGAACTTTATTCAATAATGGATCAAGATGATTATTATTATTTTATTAATAATAATAAATATAAATTTGCTAAGTGTGATAGTTTAGAAAATTTATTTGCTATTGCTAAAGATATTCTATTTATTAATTGTTCATACCTTGAGAGCAAAAAAGCAAATTATGATTTTTTAGAAAATTTAATTTTGTATATTAAAAATCATTTAGATGAGGATGTTTCATTGCAAACTATGGCTAATAAAGTTCATTTATCTGCAAACTATCTTTCTTATAAAGTAAAAGAAAAAACAGGATTTAATTATACAAATTATATTAATAATTTAAGAATAGAAAAAGCTATTTCATTATTATTAAATTCAGATAAAAAAGTTCTAGATATTTCAAAATCTTGTGGTTTTAATGACAGTTGTTATTTCAATAGAGTTTTTAGAAAAAAATACTCTTTGTCTCCAGAGCAATATAGGAAGTTTCATAAGAATGTTAAATAAAATTAGATATTTAATTAAAAATATTAGATACAGAAATAAATTATTAATAGTTTTTCTTTTATTTGCTTTAGTCCCACTTATGTTCATTTCATATACGATGAGAAAACATTATGAAGCCCAATTGATTGATGATACTTTTAATAGCACATATGCAATTGTAGTTGCAAATAATCAATTAATTGAATCTTTACTGGGTACTGTTGAAACAACATCACAATTAATGTTAGATGATGAATCTTATTTTGATATATTTAAAGATATAGATAATTATAAAGTGTCAGATTATTTAAAAAATAATAAAATTATTGAAAATGAAATAGCTAAACAATTTGTAACTCAATCTGAAGTTTATGAACAATATTTTTATATAAACGATTGGCTTTTAGGAGCCTCTAATCAAGACATAAATAGCACTGCAAGTGCATTTAAAAATACAAATTGGGGGAAATTAGCTCACGATAAAAAAGGTCTTCCCATTTGGGTTACTGGTTATGATTATGGAAAAACTATAAAGTCCCAATATCTAGTTGAAAAAGATGATTATGATTATAAGTATTTATTTACTATGTTAAGGGAAATGAATTTTCAATATTCTTATTCTGGATCATATTACAGCCTACCTGATGATGTAGTGCCTCCGATTTTGGTTGTTCATATAAAAGAAAATTCAATAAGAAACATTTATAAAGATAGCCTTCCTTATGAAAATAGTTTATATGCTATATCAAATAGTGATAATAAAATCATATCTTCAAATAATACTAATTTTAAAATAGGGGATATTGTTCCTGCTTTTCTTATGAATCTTGATAATGAATCAGGATTTAAACAAATTAATTATAATGATATAGAATATTTATTATGCTATGATACTATTTCCAATAAAGGGTTTTTATCTTTCTCTTTAGTCCCAATGGATGGTATTTTATCTCATTCAATTGAAGAAACCAGCCATCTTACTTCAATTATTTTTTGGATATTAATTTGTACAGCTATATTTTTGGCTATTAAATTTTCTAGTACTATAACAGAACCTATTTATAAATTAGTTTTAGCATCACAAAGAGTTGCTAAAGGAGACTTTAGTGCTAATACGCCAATACCAAATGGAAAAGAATTAAAAATTCTAACTGAAAACTTTAATTCAATGGAAGAAAAAATAAGCAAGTTAATATATGAGAATTATGAGATTACCTTAAAAGAGAAAGAAGCTCAGTTAAGTATGTTATCAATGCAAATCAATCCCCATTTTCTTTATAATACATTAAATACAATTAATTCATTTGCACTAAAAAATGATGATGAAGAAACTTCTGAATTAATTATTAGCTTGTCAGAAATGTTACAATATTCTTTGAAACAAATAACTGAAAAAGCTTTAATATCTGATGAGATTAATTGGTTGTCAAACTATCTATATATTATGTCCGTAAGATTTAACTCTAGATTTAAAACAAATATAGATATAGCTGATAATTTAATTGATTCAAGAATTCCAAAGTTTATATTACAACCATTGGTAGAGAATTCAATTATTCATGGATTTAAGGACATTGAAAGTGATGGATTGTTAGAAATTATTATTTCACAATTTGAAGATGCCGTTAAAATTGTAATAAAAGATAATGGGAAGGGAATGACTCAAGAATTGATAAATGACTATTTATCAAGTAATAATGATGTAAATCATCTTGGCTTATCAAATGTTATAAAACGTTTAAAACTATATTATAAAAACGATTATAAAATAAATATTCAATCTTCAGTTAATGAAGGGACAATAATAACTTTAATAATTCCAAATGAAAAATAATTAAAATCATGGATTTGTACAATTATTATAGAATTGTACAATTGTGAATTTCATTCTGTTCTTTAAGATAAAGTTATTGAGATTAATTTTATCAAGGAGGATTAAATGATAAAAAAAATAACTATTGCTTTGATTAGTTTATGTGTAATTGGTAGCTCAATGTTGTTTGCTAATGGAAGGAGTGAGCAAACTACTACTACTAATGGTAAGAAACCTGTTGAGATTAGATTTACAGAATGGGATGGTGGAGACACTTTAAAAGTTTATGAACAAATTGCTGAAAAATTTAATGAAACTCATCCTGATATTCACGTTACTATTATGAATATTCCTGATGAATATGATACAAAGATTACAACTATGATTGCAGGGAATGATGTACCAGAAATCTGTATGATGAATAGTGATACTCTATTATTCCCATTAGCAGAAAAAGGTATAATTTTAAATATTAATGATTATATCAATAAAGATTCTAATTTTGATAATGACTGTATTGGTGAACAATTTGAATATAATTTATCAAAAGAATATATGGCAGGTTATGGTATCGGATCAGAAAATATTTGTATGTTCTATAATCCAGAAATCTTTAAAAAATATGGTGTTGCTGAACCACCAGCAAGTTATGTTGAGGCTTGGGATTGGAACACTTTTGTAAATGTTGCACAACAATTAACTATTGATAAAAATGGCAATAATGCTTTAAGTGTAAATTTTGATAGTGAAAATATTGCTTGTTATGGTGTTAATTTCTCAAAATGGTGGGCAATATTTATGCCATTCTTATATAGTGAAGGAATGGGCTATTTAACGGATGATGGAAAATCCATCGGTTATGGAACAAAAGAAGGTCTTGAAGTATTACAAAAATTATCTGATTTAACTTATGTTTATCATGTAGCTCCATCACCAATAGCTAGTGAAACTATGCCTGGTTTATCAGAAGCTATAGCTACAGATAAGGTTGCTATGTGTTTTGATGGGCAATGGTCTAATGCATCCTTAATGGCTGATGAAATAAAATATAATGTAGCTGCTCTTCCAAAAATGGGTGATACTGCAACTACTGTAGCAACTTATGGTGCAATATCGTTAATGAATACAGAAAAAGCAGATGCAGCTTTTGAATTTGTAAAATATATGCTAACAGAAGTTGGTGCTTGTGAACCTTTGTTTAAATCTGGGTTATGGTTACCTACCAACATGAAAGAGTATAATGAAGAATATATCAATTCTATTATTACAGATAAACACCCATCAAATTATTACGAAACAATCGTAAAACCTATGGTTACTGGTACCGCAAAAACCCCTGTAACTGTTTATGTAAAGAATTTTAGTAAAATAAATGACATCATTTTTCCAGCTTTAGATGATCTTTGGTCTGGTGAAAAAACAGCGGCACAAGCAATTGGATCTATTAGAGATAAGGCTAATAGTGAAGTTCAAGGCTTCTACGGTGCTGAATAAAAATAAGGTTTAAACAATTGCCTCCATTAATTGTGAGGCAATTCTTATTTTAAAGGATGTTTTATGACTAAAATGAATAGAAAAAATATTATCGGTGTTAGTTTTGCTCTGCCCGCTATTATTGGTTTTATAGTATTTAATTTAGTTCCGATGATTCTAAGTGGATATTATAGCCTTTGTGAATATAGTATAATAGATACTCCAAAATTTATTGGGTTTCAAAACTTTGTAAATTTATTTAATGGTTCTGCTGGTACTTTCTGGCCTGCTGTGAAAGCTACTAGTATCTATACTATTTTAGCAGTTCCTGCAAATCTAATTTTTTCTTTTATAATTGCGATAATGTTGAGTAGAAATATAAAAGGAAGAACAGCCTTTAGAGCTATTTTTTATCTTCCAAGTATTTTACCTGCAGTTGCTTCTAGCTTTGTTTGGATATTATTAATGAATCCTGATTTTGGATTGTTTAATATTATTTTAGATTTTTTACATCTTCCAACAAGTAAATTCTTTTGGGGTAAAGAAAGTGTTATCCCTTCAATAGTATTTATGGGTATTTGGGCAACGGGTCCAACACAGGTTATTTTCTTAGCTGGTTTACAAAATATACCAAAAATTTATTATGAAGCCATCGATATCGATGGAGGTAATAGTTTGCATAAATTTTGGAATGTTACTCTGCCTATGATTAGCTCAACGCTATTTTTTAATCTTGTTATGGGAATTATTAGTGCAATACAAGTATTTGGACAAGCTTATATTATAACAGAAGGAGGCCCCAATAATTCTTCATTATTCTATGTATATGAGTTGTGGAGACAAGCTTTTAAATATATGGATATGGGTTTAGCCTCAGCTATGGCATGGATATTATTCTTGGTTGTTTTACTTTTAACTGGTGTTGTATTTAAAACTTCAAATAAGTGGGTATATTATGCAGGAGGAACAGAATGATAAAAAAAAGATTTAATTTAAAAGATTTTGTTCTTTATATACTTTTGATATTTATAGCTTTTGTATGTGTTATTCCTCTTTTTTGGATGGTTAGATCATCTTTTATGAAAAATACAGCAATTTATGTATTAGATCCATTTGTCATTTGGCCTAAAGAAATGCTTTGGGGAAATTATATAAAGGCTTGGACTTTTGCAGATTTTCCTATTTATACAAGAAATACTTTTATTATTGCTATTTCTTCATTGGTTGGGACAATTTTAACTTCATCCTTATCTGCTTATTCTTTTTCTAGATTAAAGTGGAAAGGTAGAAATTTTTGGTTTTCAGTTATTTTATCAACTTTGATGCTTCCCGCCACTGTCACCTTAATACCTCAATTTCTTATTTGGAAAAATTTAAATTTAGTAAATACGTTTTATCCTTTAATTTTACCGTCGTTTTTGGGTGGAGGAGCGTATAATATTTTTCTGATGAGACAGTTTTTTTTAAGTATACCTTATGAATTAGATGAAGCTGCAGAAATAGATGGGACCAGCAAATTACAGATTTATTCAAAGATTATCATGCCTTTATCTAAATCTGCGATTATTGTAGTTGGATTGTTTTCTTTCTTATATAACTGGAATGATTTCTTTGGGCCAATTATTTATTTAAATGATAAATCTCATTTTACTCTCGCACTCGGATTATTACAGTTTAGAGGAGATTATGACTCTAAATGGAATTTATTAATGGCTGCATCAACAATAGTCATTGCACCCTGTATTTTAATATACAGTATTGGACAAAAATACTTAATTGAAGGAATTTCTTTAACTGGAATTAAAGGATAATTAAAGGATAATTAAATGATAAATAATAGATTAAATAATGTTGATTACAAAAACGTTGATATAACAAATGGATTTTGGTTTGATAAGCAAAAGCTTGTTGAAAAGGTTACCCTTGAAGCTATATATGATAGATTTAAAGAAACTGGTCGATTTGAAGCTTTAAAGCAAAATTGGAAAGAAGGAATGACCTTTAAACCTCATATATTTTGGGAATCCGATATTACAAAATGGATTGAAGGGTGTGCCTATTTCTTAGCAAAAAAAAGAGATGCTAAAGTTGAAAAAATGGTTGATGACTTAGTTGATTTAATGGAAAAAGCTCAAGCTGATGATGGATATTTGAATGTATATTTTACTGTAGTTGAACCTGGTAAAAGATTTACTTATAGAACACATCATGAATTATATTGTGCAGGTCATTTAGTAGAAGCTGCTTTGGCTTATAACGATGCAACTAAAAAGGATAAACTTTTAAAAATTGCTATAAAATATATAGATTTAATTGATGATATTTTTAGAGTAAAGCATTCAGCTGCTTTTGATACTTCTGGTCATGAAGAAATTGAATTAGCTCTTATTAAATTATATGAATATACAAAAGATGAAAGATATAAAAAATTATCTGAGTATTTTGTTGATACTAGAGGAACTAGTGATAGAGATGAAACCTATGATTTTGCTGATCAAGAACATATGCAATCTCATATTCCAGTAAGGGAGGTTCATACTGCTGAAGGACATAGTGTAAGAGCTTTATATCTTTATTGTGCTATGGCAGATTTAGCTAATGAAAATTCTGATGATAGTTTGTATCAAGTTTGCTTAGATTTATACGAGAATATTATTAATAAAAGAATGTATATAACTGGTGGAATTGGATCGAATCCTAAGGGAGAAACATTTACTTTTGATTATGATTTGCCGCCATATACAGCTTATAATGAAACTTGTGCATCTATTGCTTTAATGCTTTTCTGTTCAAGGATGTGGAAAATTGATAGTAATTCAAAGTATGGTGATACTTTTGAACAAGCTTTATATAATACAGTTTTAAGTGGTATATCATTGTCTGGCGATAAGTTTTTTTATGAAAATCCATTAGCAGCTAATCCTGAGAAAGTTCGTTTCAATGATTCTAGACCACCAAAATTAAGAGATCATTTACCAATTTTGGAAAGAGTAAAAGTTTTTGAATGTTCTTGTTGTCCTCCGAATCTTTTAAGAATTATTGGTTCTCTTTCCAATTATATATATTCAGTGGACAGTGATACTATTTATGTTCAAAATTATATAGATAGCAAAGCTCTTATTAATATAGATAATGAAGAAATCCAAATAAAACAAAACACACTATATCCTTATGATGGAAAAATTGAACTTTCAATAAATGCAAATAAAACTTTTACTTTAGCTTTAAGAATCCCAGCTTGGTGTAAGAATTATAGTATTGAAATCAATAATGAAATAATTGATTTTAAAGTGATTAATGGTTATGCAATTATAAAACATGATTGGGATAGTAGTGATAAATTGGTTTTGTCATTGGATATGCAAGTCAAATTTATTGAAGCTAATTCAAAGGTTGTTGATTATGCTGGTAGAGTAGCTGTTACTCGTGGTCCATTAGTCTACTGTGCTGAAGCTATAGATAATGATGATTATTCATTAAGTGATATTAAAATTAAAAGAGATACAAAAATAGAAATTGGTGAAGCACAAGTAGATAATAATACTGTTCCAATTATAAGACTTGAAGCAACAAGAAAAACTAATCTAGTAAATTTATATAGAGAATATAGAGATGAAAGGGTTCCAATAACTCTTACCTTAATTCCTTATTTTGCTTGGGCTAATAGAAAAGTATCAGAAATGGGAACTTGGTTTTTAATATAATTTTTTTTAATAAAAAATATTTAAATAACATAGTATGAATGGGCTTTTCATATATTGAAAGCCCATTTATGAAAATAAATATATGGCTATATTATTTTTTAATTTGCTATATGTTTTTATGATTATTTTTTAAAAACAATAAAGTAAAAGAATTTTATTTTAGTTTTAAAAGGAGAATGAAATGAATTATGAAAGAAAAGGTTATCCTAGACCTCAATTTGTAAGAAATAATTGGGTTAATTTAAATGGCTTATGGACCTATAAAATTATGAGAGATCCTCCAGCTTATTTAAAAAATTATGATTTTAAAGAACAAATAAAAACTAAGGGGTTTGATAAAGAAATTTTAGTACCATTCCCTCCTGAATCAAAAGCTTCTGGTGCAAATGAAGAAGAAATAATATCTTGTATGTTTTATCATAGAGCATTCGATATTTCACCAGAGATGAGAGGTAAAAAAATACTCTTACATTTTGGAGCAGTATTTTATCACTGTGAAATCTATATCAATGGTGAATTTGTTGATTTTCATGATGGTGGGAGTACTTCGTTTTATTTAAATATTACCAAATTTGCTAAAATTGATAGTGAAAATGATATTGTAGTAAAAGTTATATCTAATTTACAAGATGGCTCTATTCTATCTGGTAAACAGTCTTCTTTTATTTCTTCCTATTCTTGTTATTATAAAAGAACTACTGGAATCTGGCAGACTGTTTGGCTTGAAACAGTTGATGAATGTTTTCTAAATAATGTTAGAACTATATGGGATAATACTTCGAATTCTTTAATATTCACTCCTCAGTTTAATAAAATTAAAGAAGGACAAACATTAAATATTTCAATTTTTGAAAGAGATATAGAAGTTGCAAATACTACAATTTCTGCAGTAAATGGATTTCCTATATGTTTAAAAATTGATAATCCAAAACTTTGGGATACAAAAAATCCTTTTCTTTATAGTTTGAAATATACTGTTAAAATTGATGATTCAATAGTTGATGAAGTTTTTTCTTATGTAGGTCTTAGAACTGTTTCTATTAGAAATGGGCAAGTATATTTAAATGGTAATAAAATATACCAAAGATTAGTTTTAGATCAAGGGTTTTATGAAGAAGGGAATTGGAGTGCTCCGAGTGATGAAGCTCTAGAGACTGATATAAAACTTTCAATAGCTGCTGGATTTAATGGAGCTAGATTACACCAAAAAGTATTTGAAGAAAAATATTTTTACTATGCTGATAAACTTGGATATTTAGTTTGGGCTGAATCTCCTTCTTGGGGTTTAGACTATAATAATGAATCCCTCCCACATAGAAACTTTTTATCAGAGTGGGCTGAAATTATTAAAAGGGATATTAATCATCCTTGTATTATTGCATGGACGCCTTTAAATGAAACTTTTTTATTTAAAAATTCTATTGCCCATAAAAGATTACATAGGGATGCTTATAATTTAGCTAAGGAAATTGATCCATCAAGATTTGTAAATGATGCTAGTGGATATATACATTTCATAACTGATTTATGGACGGTTCATACTTATGAACAAAATCCAATGAAGCTCAAGGAACAATTAAAATTAAAGGATAATAAACCTTTTAGATGTTTTCCTGATTGTGAAAGTGAATATGATGGACAGCCATATTTAGTGGATGAATTTGGAGGAATAAAATGGGACCCTATTACTCAAAAGGACTTTAAATTTAGTAATGATCAGAATCTGAAATCTTGGGGATATGGAGAGGCTCCTAAAGATAAAGAAGAGTTTTATAATAGATTAGAAGCCCAAATTAATGCATTGCTTAGTACTACACATATAGTAGGTTATTGCTATACCCAATTAACTGATGTGGAACAAGAGAAAAATGGTATCTATTTTTATTCTAGAGAAGAAAAATTTGATATGAATAAAATAAAGAAAATTTTTAAACAGACCCCAAAAGGTTTTGATGAATAATTTAATATTCTAGAAATTTATTTAGTAAAGATTAAAAATGTTTTATTAATAGCATAAAAATATTATTAATCTGGCTTGAATATTTAATAGAGTGATTTTATTCTACTTATTGAGGAGAATGAAATATGAAGAAAAATATTTTAGTTTTAACAGGTATTATTGCATTGTTAATGAGTAGTTGTGTTAGTACAAATATCACATTTAGAGATTCTGTAACTGAACAAGCAATCTTAATTGATGCTGGTAATTTACAAATTCCTGCAATCTTAACACTTCCTGCAGGTAGTGAACCTTGTCCTGTAGTAATTATGGAACATGGAACTGGTAGCCAAAAGGATGAAGCAGGTGATGGTTATAAAATGCTAGCTCCAGCTTTAGCTGAAGCAGGTATTGCATCATTGAGATTTGACTTCCCAGATAGTGGCGATAGTACAGCAAGTTATTTATTATATACTAATAAAGAAGCTGTAAGAGAAACTCAAATTGTTGCTGATTATCTAAGTGAAATGGATGAGATTGATGGTTCAAGAATTGGTTTATTAGGTTGGTCACAAGGTGGTACAGATGTACTATTAGCTGCAAGTGATAATGATACATATAAAAGTGTAGCTACTTGGGCTGGTGCTTTAATTATTGGTGATATGGCAACTGATGAAATGAGAGATGAAGCTAATAAAACTGGCCAAACATTAATGACTTTTGAATGGAGAGATGCTTTACCATTATCAAAAGAATGGATTGATCAAGCAGATAATATGGATGTATTAGCTTATGCTGCAAAGATTAAAGCTCCAATTGGTTCGTTCCATGGAACAATTGATAATACAGTACCTTTCTCAGATAGTGAAAAAGTACAAGCTTTAAGTACCAATAAATTAAGTAAGCTAATTCCTATTGAAGGTGCAGATCATACTTATCTAATCTTTACTGGTGATTTAACAAAGTACAATGAACTAAAAGAAAAGACTGTTCAATGGTTTGTTGATACTCTATAAAATAATTTTAAATTTAAATTTTAAGGGCTGCTTTTGCAGTCCTTTGTTATTTCTATGGAGTTAATAAAAATAAGGAAGAAGTTATTTTGTTTACTTCTCCCTTATACTTTTTAATATTTAGTTTTATTTTTACTTTATCATTATTGATAATATTGTTTTATCAGTATTTTCCATACCCTTACTTGCTATAACTCCAACACCTGCGATTGTGTCTTGAATATTATTTTTTACAATACCTTCACCAGGTTTAAATACAGTATTATGTATAGCTAAATTATATCCCATAATTGCAGCATCTACAGCACTTGCTATTTTAATTGCACAGGATGGTTTTGCGCCATCACAAATAATACCTGATACATTAGCTAATACATTTGTTATAGTATTTTCAATTTGAGTTATATTACCACCAGCCATCCAGGTTATAGCAGCTCCTGCACCACAAGCAGCGTTTATTGCTCCACAGTAAGCAGATAAAGGACCAATTAGAGACTTTTGTTGTATTGCAACTAAATTGCTTAAAACTAAAGCTTTAATAGTTGTCTCTTCATCTTTCTTCCATTCTTTAGCAAATTCTATAACAGGTAAAGATACAGTCATTCCTTGATTTCCACTACCACTGTTAATCATAACAGGTAGGGTACATCCACTCATTCTAGCATCACTACCAGCTGCAGCTACCGCTTTTGCTCTAGTATTAATATCATTACCATAATAAAGTAATAAATTTTTACCAATACAAGCACCCCAGTTGTTTTTTAACCCTTCTTGGCTAATGTTTGTATTACATTTTATTTCTTGTTCAATAATTGGTACAATATCAGATAAATCAGCACTTTCTATAAAATCAACAATATCTTTAATGTTTAAAATAGATCTATCAGTTAATTTTGTTGAAGTATTATTATTATTGTTACTACAGATATCTAATAGAATTTTATCGTTATTAGTAATCTTTACTATATTAGTATGTCTATCAACAATTTCAACACAAGCTTTATCTTCTTTTTTATAACATTCTATTATGATATGAAGGGGATGAGTTGTTTCTAATAGTTTAACTTCAATAACATCTTTCTCTAAATAGGCAATAGTATTTTCAATATCAGCTTGAGTTACATTAGTTAGTACTTCAAGTTCTTTTTCTGCTATTCCTCCCATAATTCCAATTGCAATAGCTGCTTTAATACCTTTTAAACCATTACAGTTTGGAACTACAACACCACTTACATTTTTAATAATATTTCCGCTGCAATAGGCAACAATTTTCTCCGGTATACAAGATAAAACATCTCTACAAAAAGCTGAACAATAGGCTAATGCTATAGGTTCTGTACAACCTAAGGCAGGAACTAGTTCCTCTTTCAGTATTGATTTATAATTATTAATTATTGTGTCTGAGACCACATTAACTCCTTAAAAATTTTTACGAGTAAAAATATCGTTAAAAGCCATAATATCTTCTTTAAGGTTTTGTCTAGCTAAGTCTATTTCTCCATTTTCTATAAGTTTAATTAAATCTAAATGGGAGGATCCATCAGTAATTATGTGAGCATCCCAATTTTGATGAAAATATTGATAAGCATAGCGAGAACATTTATTTAAAGTAGCTTGTAACGAGTCAGTAATAGCTTTGTTTTTTGCAAAGCTACTTAATAGCACATGGAAGTTCATATTATGAAACCAGTGTTTTGATACTTCTTGATCTTTAGCAAGTTGATGAGCAATTTCTACATGCTCTTTTAGTTGTTCAATATTATCTTGGGAAATCTTATTTTTATATAAATCAAAAGCTCCAATTTCAAGAATGGCTCTAAGTTCTAAGGTTTCTTGTAATTCATTCATACTGATTTGTGTTAATTGATAACCACAACGAGGTATGCTAGTTAGCATATTCTCTGAGCATAATTGTGTTAATGCTTCTCTTACTGGAGCTTTACTAACACCATATTTTGCCATTAATGATTTTTCAGTTATGATTTCTGTTAATGAATATTCGCCTTTTAATATATTAGAATATTCTTGATCATGAATTTTTGTTTTAAGATTTTCCACTTTTATCTCCTTATCCTTTAACAGCACCAGACATTAAATCTCTAGATTGAAGACCTTGAAGTAATAAATAAGCGATAATAATAGGAATTATTACAATCGTGGTCCCCGCTAGTATAACTTGCCAAGGGGTTGATAATCCATCACTTACTGGTAATAAAGATATAGAAACCATTAAAGTAAATTTTTTAGTTTTTCTTAGGAATAACAATGGCCAAAAGAAATCATTCCATCTAGCAACTATGGTTAATGATGCCCAAGATGCTAAAGCAGGTTTAATAACTGGCATTATTATTTTATTAAAGATCTTAAAGTCTTTGCAACCATCAATTTTAGCTGCTTCAAGTAATTCTGTAGGTACATCTACAATATATTGTCTCATGTAGAAGATACCAACTGCAGTTGCAATTTTTGGAATTACTAAAGACCAAAGACTATTAATTAACATAAATTTTCTCATTATTATAAATTGTGGAATTGCTCCAACTTCTGGTGGTATTAACATTGTTGCAATTACAAAATAAAATAGGAAATCTCTTCCTGGAAATTTATATTTTGCAAAAGCAAAACCTGCTAATGCACAAAAGTATACTGTAGTTAGTGTTCCAAAAATAGTTGTAAATAAACTGTTTAAGAAATGTTGAGCTATAGGTATCTGTTTAAATAATCTTGTATAGTTTGAAAGGGTAGGATGTTCTATTATAAGGGATTTAAATCCGCTAATATTTTCATTTAATCCTTTCAAAGAAATTATGCACATCCAAACAATTGGGAATAAACATAATAATACTATTAATAGTAGAAAGACATGCAATAATATAGTTTTACTTGATTCTTGAATTTTCATCTCTTTCTCCTAAATTTCACCTGATCGTTTTCTAATTGTGAATTGGATTATTGAAATTATAAGTAAGATCATAATTAAAATACATCCAATAGCTGATGCATATCCCATTTTGAAAATAGTAAAACCATTTTCATACATATATTGGAAAAGAGAAGTGTTACTAACACCTGGTCCCTTTAAGATATATGGTTCATTGAATATTTTCCAAGAATCTACTGTTAAAGTAATAAAGCAGAAAAATAAGATGTTACTTAAAGAAGGGAGTGTTATGTAGAAGAATCTTCTTATAGCATTAGCTCCATCAACTCTTGCAGCATCATAAAAGTCTTTATTTATTGTTAGTAGTCCTGAGATTATAATCATGGTAAACCAAGGAGTATTTCTCCAGATATTTAATATAATAACTGGTACTTTACTCAGTTTTATACTAGTAAGCCAAGGTTTTGAACTTATTCCAAATGAATTTAATATATCATTAAGCAATCCAGCATTTTCATCAAATAACATTCTAAAGATTAGACCCATAGCAATAGCAGCACAAACATCTGGTAAAAATGTTACAGTTTTAAAAAATGGTGCATTTCTTAATCTTTCTGAATTTAGTATTAAAGCAAGTATCATTGCAAATACTAAAATAAATATAACACCTGTTATCCAATAGATTAGGGTATTTGTAAAAGCATGTACAAAAAGATCATCACTAAAGAGCATTTTATAATTTGTAAAACCAACATTCACTGGTTTTCCAATTCCATTCCATTTTGTAAAACTAATAACTATTGTCCATAATAGTGGTATTAGTTGGAATACAAAAAACAGAATAAAAAAGGGTAGAATAAAAAGGTATGGATATTTATGTTCTTTTAAAATTCCGGCAATTTTTCTCATAGATATAAATCTCCTAATATTTAGCATACTTAGGTATTAGCTAAGTATGCATTAAATATATTTGTATAAGCTTTTTGTTAGATTACAGCTGCTTTTCCAATTTTGTTCTTTAAATTTGCATCAATCTTTTCAATAGTTTGAGCCATTGTTTGATTTCCTGCAACATAATTTTCTAATTCATTACTAATAATTGAATCTGCTTCTGCATCACTCTTTGTTACTACTAAGTTTTTGCTTGAATTTGCTAAACCTTGTCCTTCCATTTGTCTAAAGCTTTGTCCGCCGTAGAATTCACTTGCTTCTTTCCAGAATGGATCTTCTAACATAGCTAAGTTAATTGGGTTTGCATAAGGAGCGTTTTGTTCTACCATTGATTTAACCCATGTCTTTCTAGCCTCATTGTCGAAGTGGAAATCATGCCATAGTTTTTCAACTAATCCTGCATATTCGCCTTCTGGTTTATCAATTACTGCAAAGTAAGAAGAAACTGGAGCACCTGCTGTTCCAACACTTTCAAATACTGGAGAACTCATTACTCTCCATTCACCTGAAGTTTCAGGAACATTTTTTCTAATAAATTCATCCCAGAAAGCACCAATGTAGAAAGTTGCAACTTCATGATTTCTCATAGAATCATATAATGCTGGTTTAAAGATAGATGTTTTAAGTAAAAGACCTTTCTGATTCATTTCATCTAAGGTATTTAGAGCTAATTTTGTACCTTCATCACTACCAAATACAATATTTCCGTCTTCATCCCAAATTCTAGCATTAGCTTGAGGCATTAGGCCTCTTCTACCATAATATCTCCATGTTCTTGAACCTGGATCAATGTAAGATAAATAAACTTTTCCATTACTTCTTTCTTTTAGTAATTCACCAGCTTTAATGTAACCAGACATGGTACTCATCATAGTAGGATCAACATTGTATTTGTCAAAGATAGCTTTGTTATAGAATAAAACTTGTGGTCTAACTGACTCAGGTAAACCATAAAGTTTAGAACCTACTGTACCATCATTTTGACAACCATCAACTAAGTCTTTTAGTAGTGGTGTTAAGAAGTCTGTTTCATTTTTAATGATATTACCTTCAGCTAAGTCAATTAAGTTAACTGGATCGATGTAAATTGCATCTGGTAAATCATCATAAGCACCGGAAAGGTAAGTCATTGCAACTTTTTCTCTAGTGTCTGCAGCACCTTGAGTTTGAACAATTTCGATATCTACATTTGGAGCAATATCACGATTGTTTTCTAACCAAACATCAAAGTATTGTTGTAAATACTGTGGTTGTCCATATCCATAGATAACTACAGTTCCATCTGGGTACACTTTGTTTCCATCAGCACTAACTTTTTGGTCTTCTTTGGCCCCTGATGCAAAAACTGAAGTGAGTGCAATTGAAGCAATTAACAAAGCACATAAAATTTTCTTTTTCATATATTTTCCTCCTAAATACGAGCTGCTCTTACAGCACGATTTATACGATCATAAGAAATCTCAGTTGGGAGCGTACAATCCGCTCCAAAAATAAACTTCTGTTTCCCTTGTTTCTCGATAATGTTTTTTATTGCTATATCTAATTCCTCATCACTACCATCAACTAATACACCACTTCTATTAGCGATTCCTCCCATTAAGGTAGCGTTTGGAAATAATTCTCTTCCTTGTTCTAGGGAGAAGTTTGTTTCATAGACTCCCCAGTTAATAATATCTGCATCTGCTTCATAATCCCTGTAACGAGTCATTTCTAAGTTTTCTTTACAAGCATGAAGTAGAACTTTACCCTTATTTAATTTTGCAACTTGCATGATTTGTCTATCATATGGAGCATAAATTTTGCTAAATTCTTCATCATTAAAATAATGTTTTTCTGCTCCTAAAGCTGCTAGATAGATACCATCAGCCCCTGCATTAATAACTTCTTCAGTTAAATAACAAATAGCATCAGTGATTCTTTTACAAGCATCAGTATAAGGGGTTGGGTTTTCTCTGTAGTGAGCAACTTGTAATTCCCTAACTGGTTCATAACCATATCTCTTTTCAATTGGATGAATACTTGATGCACATACACTGTGTATTGTTACAAGTGAAAAAGTATCATTATCACATTTATCTAATATTCTCTTTACTAATTCAACTTCTTTTTGGATAAAACTTGATTTTCTAGTAAAGGTTGGAATTATGTTCCAATCACTTGGGCTCTTTATTTCTCCAAAGTCAGGTACGATATTTTCATTCATGATTTTCATAATATCTACATCCGTTTCTTTATAAAAATCTAGATGTGCTTTTATACTTGCTTCTCCACTAGCTATCTCTTGTGGGAAGTGTAAGGAAAAACTTACTGGTACATAATCTACTGGTGCGCCTTCTATAGCAGCTAGTACTCTTTCTTTTTTAGTCATTAATAAATCTCCTAATATGATTGCTAATCATATCAGAGATATTATCAGTTGGCAAGAATTAATTTTATCTTTTTAAACTATATTTATTATACTATATATATAATATATGTTTCTTTTTTAATCTGTTTTATGATGATTTTATTATATTATTGTAAAAGGAAAAATATTTTTAGATTTTTAAAAATGCTAAGTTTTTATGTCTTTTAAGTGAATTTGCATATTGTTATTGGTTTGTTAGTTAATTTTATTCTAGGATATTCTAATTTTTTATAATGGATTAATTAGTAAAAAAAAGTTGCCACTAAACCAAATTTTGATTTTTGTGACAATTTATAAACATTTTTTATAATTAATTAGTTTAATTTTTATAAATAGAACATCATATTTTCAGTACTATAATATTGCTTTGAAATGAATAAAGGCAAATCATTATCTTCAAATTGTAAATCAGTAAATAAAAGAAGAGGTTTCCCTGTTTTTATATTTAATAATTTAGAAAAATCAATAGTTGCAGATGTAATTTCTAGTGATCTTTTAGATTCAATAGTATTAATTCCATGTCTTTTAAAAATTTCAAATAAAGATTCGCTTAAATTTTCGTCAACTAAAAAAGTTAATTTTGGAGAATAAACATTATTTTCAACTACAGTTGGAACTCCATCAATAGAGCGTAATCTTGTAGTAGTTAAAATTTGTGTATCTTTTTGGATATTAAAAAATTGGCACTCTTTTTCATTTGGAAATTTATATCCAAAATTGATCACTTCAGTAGTAGGAATTTTGTTCAAATTTCTACAGGATTCAGAAAATCCACTTAAATCATTAGCCTGAAAAACTGCTTTTTGTTTTGCAACAAAGGTTCCTTTTCCTTGTTTTCTTATTAGTAACCCTTCGTCAGCTAATTCTTTCATTGCTAATCGGATAGTTATTCTACTGACTTTATATTTATTAATTAATTCCTGTTCTGAGGGTATCTTATCTCCAACATTATAAATTCCATCTTTGATTTCTTCCTCAATTATGTGACTGACTTGTTTATATAAAGGAATTGCACTTGATTGGTTTATTTCCATGTAAATACTCCATAAATATTAATATATTATTTGTTATATACTTATTAAGTCATTATATACTTATTATATTATTTTGTATAGTGAAATTTAGTTTTTGGAGGCCTTGTAAAATATATTATTAAAAAATTTTATAAAAGTCATTCTTGTACTATATACAGAAAGTGAGTAATAAATTTAATTTTTTTTAAAAAAGTCTATAAAAATAGACGATTTTGTTTATTTATTTATAATTTTAAGAGTATATTAATACAAAAAGAGATAAAATTATTATGAAAAAATAATTCTAAAAATGTAAATATATTTTGTAAATTAATCTTATGGTAAAAAAAATTGACAGAATTGAATCCTTGAGTTATTATAAAACGTATTAAGATAATATATATTATTATTTTATTAGAATTAAGGAGTAAAAAATGAAAAAGAAGTTGTTGTTATTTTTTATGGTAATGCTTTCTGTGTCAATGTTTGTGTTTGCCAGTGGTGATGGAGAAGTTAAAAATGATGAAATCGTGTTGAAATTTATTCATAAATTTCCTGAACCTCAAAGATTAGAATGTTTCAATGAAATAATTAGTGATTTTGAAAAATTAAATCCAAATATTAAAATAGAAATGTCCGCATATGGGGATGAAGAGATTAAGGATAAAACTCGTGTTCTATTAGGGAGTAATGAAGCCCCAGACATATTTTTTACTTGGAGTGGTGAAAGAGTGCAGCAATATGTAGATGAAGATATAGCTTTAGATTTAACTTCTTATTTAGAGAATGATTTAACTTGGAAAAATAGTTTTAATCAATCTATCTTGGATTGTCCAAAAAAACAAGGTTCTTATTGGGGTATTCCTTTTGATTATTCCTCTAAGGAAATGATTTATAATAAAAAAGTTTTTGAAGAGAATAATATTACAATTCCAAATACATGGGGTGAATTCTTAAATGTTTGTGAAATATTAAAAAATGCAGGGATAATTCCTATTGCAATTGGTAATCAATATCCATGGGTTGTATGTCATTATTTAACTACATTAAATGTTAAATTAGTTCCAGAAGAAATTCTTCAAGCTAATTATTCTTTAGAAAATCCAAATTTTACTAATCCAGGTTATGTTGAAGCTTTTAATATGGTTCTTGAATTATATAATAAAGGCTATACTAATTCTGATATAAATTCTTGTACTTATGAAATGTCAGAAGCTTTAGTAATTGAAGGTAAAGCTGCTATGTGTTATGACGAAACTCAAATACTATCAAAGTATGAAGAAAATCTTGGAGATAATTGGGGCTATTTTCATTTCCCAGAGATAGAAAATGCAAAAGGTGAAAAAAATTATATTACTGGTGGACCTGATGTATTTATTGTTAATAGTAGTAGTGAATATCCTGATGAATCAGTAAAGTTCTTAAAATATTTAACTAGTAAAGATGTTCAAGCTAAAATTTGTAAAGATATTGCTTTCTTGCCTGTAGTAAAAGGCGCTGCAAATGAATCTAATTCATTACCTGAAACATTAGAAATAATTAATAATAATAGTGAGGCTCCAGGTATTGCTGAATGGTTAGATTGTGCTATGAATCAAACTGTAGCAAATGAATATTTAATTGGATGTCAAAATATTTTTAATGGTTCTAGTGCTGAAGAATTGATGGCAAATATTACAAAAGTAGCTAATCAAGAAAAATAATATGTTTAATGAGTTTATGCATAACAGCATAAACTCATATTTTTAGGAAATAATATGAATATATATAATAATAAAAAGCTGTTGTTTGTCTTCTTGATTCCTGCTTTATTTTTTGTAACAACTTTTATATTTTATCCAGCTGCAATGAATGTATATTACAGCTTATTTAAATGGAGTAGTTATTCAAAGCATCTAAAGTTTGTGGGATTGTCAAATATTCTAAAAATGGTTAAAGATCCATTTGTTTGGGCTGCTATGAAAAATAATATATTATATGCAATTGTATCACTAATTTTTCAAGTTTTTGGAGGATTAGTTTTTGCTCATTTAATTAATATATATATAGGAAGTACTAGAGCTTCAATTATGAGGGTAATATTTTTCATACCTGCAATTATATCAATTACAGCTATTGGTTTACTATGGATGATTATTTATAGCCCGTCTATAGGCTTCTTAAATCCTTTTTTAGAGATGATAGGATTAGGTAGATTTACTACGGATTGGTTGGGAAATAAAAATACTGCAATGATGTCTGTAATAATGGTTTCACAATGGCAATATATGGGTGAAATGGTAATGTTATTTACAGTTGGATTGCAGAATGTACCAATGGAAATTTATGATTCAGCTAAAGTTGATGGAGCAAATGGAGTTCAAGTTTTTTTTAAAATAACAATTCCTATGATTAAAGAAAATATTTTAATGAATATGACAATAACTATAATTGGTGCGTTTATGGTTTTTGATGAAGTCTATGTTATGACAAGTGGTGGCCCTGGTAGGGCTACTGAAGTGTTGGCTACTTTATTATATAAAACTGGTTTTAGAATGGATAAAATGGGGTATGCAAGTAGTATATCAGTTTTGTTATTTATCATTACATTACTTTTATCATTAGTTCAAATCAGAATGTTTAATGTAAAAGATACAATGGAGATTCAAAAATGAAGAAACTAAGTTTTACAAAAAATTTAATGAATCTACTTATGATAATTACCATAGTAGTAATTTTAGTTCCTCTTTTTTGGATGTTTTTAGGAGGCTTTAAAACTGATGCTTTATTGTTTTCTAATCCATGGAAATTGCCTGAATCTTTTTCGTTAGATAATTATATAAATGCTTGGAATTTATGTATTGGTGGGAATATGTTTAATAGTATTATATATACTGTTATTAGCACATTTATCGTTGTTATTGTTTCTGCAATTGCAGCTTTTGCTACATTGAGATTTAAATTCAAGTTAAAAATGCAGTATTTTTTAATTATAATTGCAGGAATGATGGTTGCTCCTCAAAGTTCTCTTATTCCAATATATAAATTATTAATTAATTTAAATATTTATGATACTAGATTAGGTTTAATTCTTCCTTACATAGCTTTTAGAATTCCATTTTCATATTTTTTAATGTGGACCTTCATTTCACGACTTCCAATTGATGTTGAAGAATCTGCATATTTGGAAGGGGCTTCAATATTGACAATATTCTTAAGAATAGTGCTACCAATGAGTAAGACAGCTTTAGTAACAACTGCAATAATGAGTGCTCGATTTATATGGAATGATTTTGTATTTGCATTAGTTTTTACAGAGGATTCAGGTTTAAAAAATATCCCATTGGGGTTATTTGCTTTGAGGTCGACAACAAATACTAATTGGACATTATTGTTGGCTGGATTAGGACTTTCTTCGATTCCAATGTTAATAATTTATTTTGGAATGCAGAAATATTTCGTTAATGATGCAAATGCTGGGGCAGTAAAAGGATAAGGAGAAGGAATGTTTTCGATAATATGTGTTGGGGATAATGTAGTTGATATCAATTATGATAGAAAAAAAATTTATCCAGGCGGAAATTGTGTGAATGTCGCAATTTATTCTCGTATTTTAGGTTTTAAATCGGCATATATTGGTGTTTTAGCTAATGATAAATATGCAGATATTTTAATTAAAGCTTTAGACTTTTATTCAATAGATAGGAATGAATGTATTATAAAAAATGGAGAAACTGGTAGGTGTGCTTGTCATTTAATAAATGGTGATAGAGTGATTGTTGATGAGAATGATTTAGGGCTAGTTAAGTCGGATCCTTTAATAATTACTTCAAAAATAAATGAGAAAATCTTGAAGTACGATTTAATTCATACTAGTTGTTATAGTTTTATTGATGATCAATTAAAATTATTATCGAAAATTCAAATTCCTATTATTTATGATTTTTCAGTTGAATGGAATAAAAAAAGAATTGAATCAATATGTCCAGTTATTAATTATGCTTTGTTTTCTGCAAAAAATAAAAAAGAATTTGAAGACAATAGAGAACTGTTTAAAAATGTAGTATTAAAATATGGTTGTACCCTTTCAATAGTAACTATGGGCATTGATGGATCATGGGTTTTTAATGGTGAAAAAGAATATTTTAAGATTCCATATAATCTTACAGGATCCGTTTATGATACTACTGGGTGTGGTGATTCTTGGGTTACTGGTTTTATTACAACTTATCAAAGTGGAGTAAATATCTTATATGATATTTTAAAGGTTAATACGCCTAATCCTATAATGAATGATATTGATATAAATAATTACATTGATACTTTGATTAATGAAAGTATGTGCAAGGGGAATATGTTATCTGCATATATTGCACAATTAGAGGGAGCTTTCGGCTATTCTGAAGAGTTGTCAAATTATTTTTAAATAGTTTGTTTAGAAATTTTTGATTTGCTATTTAGGATAATTTTATTACTTTACAATATTATATTAGTACGTTATAATACGTTATATAATATTTTGATAAGGAGCTGAATGTATGTTTAATTTAAATGTACCTAGGTATGAAAAGGTTGTTGCTGATGCAATTTCTTTAAGACCAGAGATTGAAAAAGCTGTAGATGATATTTGCACTAAAGGTTTTTCAAATATTTTTTTTATTGGATGTGGAGGAACTTATGCACATTCTTTGCCCATGAAATATTGGTTGGATTCTTCCTCCAATATTGAATCTCACGCTGTGATGGCAGCTGAATTTATGATTATGGGTCATAAAAGATTTTCCAAAGATTCAATTTGTATTTTTTCTACAAGAAGTGGAAACACAAAAGAAATTGTAGAGGCGGCTGAATTTTGTAAAAAAGCTGGAGCTAGAACAATGATTTATGTTTCTAATGATAATACTCCTGTATGCAAGTTTGCTGATTATAAATTCTATAGTTTTGCAGAAGATGATTGTTTATGTGAAGCAATATATACTTATATGATTTTTACACTTTCAAGATTCATGAAAAATACTAATAGTTTTGATGATTACGATAAATTTGTTCAAGAATATGAATCTCTTGTCCCATATTTACTTAAGGCTAAAGAGTATTATGAACCTCAAGCAAGTAAAATGGCAAAAGATTTAAAAGATTATGATTATCATATGGTTATAGGCTCAGGGATGTTATGGGGTGAGGCTTATGATTATGCTATGTGTATATTAGAAGAAATGCAATGGCTAAAAACTAAATCAATACATGCTGCAGAATTTTTTCATGGGACTATTGAATTAGTAGAAAAAGATATGAGTATGATTTTATTGTATGGTGAGGATTCTACGACTCCATTGATGGATAGAGTAGTAAAATTTGCAAGTAATATCACAGAAAAAATTAATATTTTTGATACTAGCAAGGTTGATTTGCCATTTTCTGAAAAGAAATTTAGAACAATTGTTTCTCCCTTAGTTATTTATTCAATATTGGAACGTTTAAGTTGTCACTTGGAAAAAGAGCGTGACCATAAATTGACAATAAGAAGATATTATAGACAAATGGAATATTAGTTTTAAAGTTTTTTATTTAAATTTAAATCAACTATTCTAAATTTTAGAATAGTTGATTATATTGTAGATAACTAGTAACTATAATTTAGATAGTATAGTTATTATTGAGATTGCATTGATTTCAAATCTTAGTAATTTATTATTGTATCTTAAATTGCATTTCTTTTTTTTGTTTGATGTGTTTAATATTATAGTTTTAATTGTTTTATCATCTTTTGCAGAGAGGACTTCAATATCTTTGTCATAGGAAGATGATGATATTATTATTGAAGAGTTTAATTGTTTAAAATGCTTTAAATAATGATATTCTTCATTAATAATAATTGAGCTATAATCTTCATTTGACATTATAGGGGAGATACAGTAGTTGTTAACTGTATTAGGTCCTCCTTGATGATTTAGTAGTAGATTCCAATCCATAAATATATCAAGCCCTGCTTTAATATCTCCTATAATTTCATGTGCATATCTTTGTGCATTTTGTTGGGACGTATTACTTGTCTTGGTAAGTTCAATACAATTTTCAGTAGAGATTAATAACAGATTAGGGTATTTCTTTTTTATCATTTCTAGCTGTTCAAAATGATCTCCAGTGTACCAATGAAATCCAATTGCTCTAAGATATTTTTCAACATCTTGTTCATTGTTTAACTCTTTGCATCTATTATAGGCAGTATCTTTATTATGATCCCAGCCAATTATAATTACCTCTTCTAAATTATTTTCTTTTAATAAAGGTCCTAAGTATTTGCTTATAAAGTTTGCTTCTTCTTTTGCACTATATATACAAGAATCCCAAGTCTGTACTGCATTAGGTTCGTTTTGAGAAGATATTGCAAATACCTTAAACCCTTTTTTACTAAATTGCTTAATATATGATACTAAATAGGTTGCCCATTTTTGATAATATTCTTTTTTTAATTTTCCACCATTTACTCTATTATTATTATCCTTCATGTACTTTGGAGGTGACCAAGGTGCAAAAATTAATTTAATATTATTATTTTTTGAATAAGCTTTTTTTATGAAAGGTAATATATATTTGTTTGCGTACTTTAATTCAAAGTTTTCTATATTTTCTTCATTTTCAATTTCACTATATTGTTTAAGTGAAAAATCACAACTGTCTATTGGTACTCGTCCATAGCTGTAATTAAGACCTTCTTCACTAAAATATAAATCTAATACTACATCTTGTTGCGTTGGTGATAATTTTGAAAATACATACCCAGCTGATTCACTAAAAGCTCCACCAAAGCCTCTAAATCTTTGTTTTTCAATATCAACTTGTATATCTATTATATTATTTTCTTCATGATATATATCATCATTAACTTCTTTTGTTTCTTCATATGTTGTAAATGAATTATTATATGATGTTGTACTTATAATCTTTACTTTTTCATAATTCTTATTAAATGATATTTCATCAAAGTATAATTCACCGCTTAAAGTATTTATTATGATATTGTTTATTTCTTGATTATTTATAATTTTTATTTTCTTTTCTATTAGTTCATTGGATTTTATTTGTAAAGTAGGGGTTTGTTTATTATTGTAATTTAAAAAGAAATCTCCAAAACCTTTAACCTTTATGCTTATTGTATTTTTACCTTTCTGTAATTTTACTTTATATTCAAGAATTTCACCTTTATATTGTTTTACCAGTATTTTATCTTCACTGCTTTGTGCTTCGCCATTCATCTTTTGATAGTTTGGTTTTCCCTTATGCCCCTCTTCAAATATTAATTCTATCTTCGTATCTTCTCTAAAGTTTACAGTACTTTGATGATTGTTTTTAATTTGATAATTATCAAACCCTTCTGCTGGAATTGTTAATGGAGCTTCTCTATTTAAGGAATTTATTACTTCATTATTAACTTTCACTTGAGTTAAATTTCTTAGTAAATTGTCGAAGATTACTCTATAATCTATTGAATCATCTTTTTCTTTTGTCTCTAAATAGGTTAAGACTTTATCCCAATTTTTAGGCTGATCAAAGGATATAATAGAGTTATGGTTATCCATTTTTTTATAGGTCCAAAAGCTATAGTGAATATTGAGTTTTTCGTACATAGAAAATGCTATAGTATACCAATCTATATTGTTTTCTCCGCCTTCTCCCATTAATAATGGAGTATTTAGAGTATTTGAATATTCAATATATTCACTAAGGCTTTCTCTATCTGGGTTATTCCAATATTTATGGAATTGTAGCATAATATTATTTTCTTTTATTTCTTCTTTACTGAGATATTTAAATATTGAGAAATCAGAGGCCCAATGGAGTCCTTCTAATATTATTATATGGTTTTTATCAATTTCTCTTATTTCTTTTATAATTTCTCTATAAAGAGGAAGCACCATTTCATTGTATTGACTAAAGAAGTTGGGTAGGGGTTCATTCAATAAATCATAACCTACAATTATTTCTTCATCTTTATAATGAGTTGCTAATAATTTCCACATCTTTATTAATTGATCTCTATTATTTTTATCAGTAAAAAGATCTGGATGATCATTTATGCTATCATCAATGTTTTGACCAGTTTGTCCACCTGGAGCTCCATGCATATCTAGAATTACATATACTCCATATTTTTTACACCAAGTTATTGATCTATCTAATATTTCTAATATTGATTTATTAAAGAGAACTTCATCATTTTCTTTTATATTAAATAATATTCTTGAATTAAAAGGTATTCTAACACAGTTAAAGCCTTTATCTGCTATTAATTTTATATCGAATTCACTTATATATTTATCATAATATTCACTTAAGAAATGATTTGAATATTTATCTCCGCAAAGATCTTTAATTAACTTTTCTATACGTCTTGGTCTATCACAGGATGTGTAAAATTTTAACATATACCCTTCAGGGATTAGCCAGCCACCAAGTCCAAAGCCTTTTAGATATATTTCTTTATTATCTTTTATTAATTTTTTATCTTTAATTGTTATGAAATTCATAGATTATCCTTTAAGTGCTCCATCGGAGATCCCTTTTAATATTTCTTTTTGGAATATTGAATAGAATAAAATTACTGGTATTGCTGCAAGTATTAAGGAACTTAATATTGCTGTCCAATCACTACTGTATTGTCCAAATAATGTATTTGTTGAAAGCAAAAGGGTATACTTTTTATTATCTGAAATTACAATTAATGGTAATAAGAAGTCATTCCATATCCAAAGCAAATTAGTAATACATACTGTCATGGTTATTGGTTTTAATAAGGGCATTATAATCTTTGTGAATACTTGATAATCCTTACAACCATCTATTATGCTGGCTTCTTCTAATTCTAAAGGTATTCCTTTTACAAAGCCATGGTATAGAAATATTGCCATACTCACTCCAAGTCCAGAATATACAAAGCCAAAGCCTATTAATGAATTTTTTATATTTAGTGTTAACACTATTTTATAAAGTGGAATCATTATTGAATTAAATGGTATTAGCATAGAGAATATAAATAATGAAAATAAGATTGATGATAACTTTGTTTTTGTTCTACAGAGTTTCCAACCTGCCATAGCAGAAAATACTATTATTAGTGTTACACCAATTGAGGATATTACTATTATATTAACTAAACTCCTAAAATAGTGCATTTTATGAAAGGTTCTTATGTAATTTTGATAGTTAAACTTTTTAGGTAATGCCATTACATTTGTTAGTAATTCACCATTTGTTTTAAAGGAATTTATTAATGCCATTAATAGGGGGAATATCCAAACTAATACTAATAGTATTAGAAAGGTCCATATTAATATTTGTTGTATTTTGATAAGCTTTTTCATAATTCAAGCTCCCTATTTTTCATCACTCTTATTTGTATTATTGTTATGATAAATACTAATAAAAATAGTATTGTTGATTTTGCAGTTGCATATCCAAATCTAATATTATTTTTAAAAGCTTCTTCATATATATTTATTGATACTGATTGTGTAGCTCTGCCAGGGCCTCCTCCTGTTAGAGAGAATATTACATCAAATACTTGGAATCCTGCATTTAAAGTCCAAAATATACAGATAGTTAATGCAGGTCTTATCATAGGTATTATTATCTTTACAAAGCAGGTCCAAGATGAAGCGCCATCAAGATATGCTGATTCTTTTATTTGAGAAGGGATTCCTTGAAGGGCCGCTATATAAATTATCATTAAGTAGCCTACCATTGCCCAGGAAGATACTATTATTATTGCAACAAAACTCCATTTTGGATCACCTATCCAGGAATGATCTAAAAACTTCAAACCATAATTATCTGCAAAATAATAGAGAACTTTTGTGAATATAAACATCCACATATATCCACCAATTATCATACTTATCATGTTTGGCAAATAAAATAATGTTCTAAATAAGCCCTTTGCTTTTTTTAGAGATTCAATTAAATTTGCTAATAATAAGGCTACAATATTAGCAACTATTACCATCACAAATACATATTTTAATGTGAAAACAATAGAGTTCCAAAAATAAGTATCATTTATCAATTCAATAAAGTTATTGATTCCAATTATATTGTATTCTTTATTTAATCCATTCCAATCTGTAAAAGAAAAGAAAATTCCAATAATTGCTGGTAATAGTTTAAAAACTAGATAAACTAGCAAAGCTGGTAAAGTGAATATTAAAAGATTAATATTTTGATTTGATTTAGATTTCATCATATACCCCTAAAAAACATAAACGGGAAAATGTTTTCCCGTTTATATTGTTTGAAACTTTTAATTGTTAAGTTTATTTGCTTCTTTAAAAGTTTTATCCAATCTTTCTATGATTTGATCTACAGTAACGGATTTGACATAATATTCTTGTAGTAATTTGCCTTGTTCATTAGTAACAGAAGAAGGAAGAACTAAATCTTGGTATGCTTGTCCTTTTGCAACATAAGCAGAAGCATCTTTTACCCAAGATGAAGATTCAAATTTATGACTTGTAGCAACTGGATTGAATCCACAGCTTTCAAATAGTGCTGAAGAATCTTTATCATCAAGTACATAGTTTGCAAACTTTAGGGCAAGGCTTTTTTCACTACTTCCTGGATATACTCCAAGAGTTGTTGATGTTGAAAGATTTACTTTTGCACATTTTGGATTTTCATTTACAGGAAGAGCAAATACACCTAAATTCATATCAGGGTTTGTACTCATAATAGTTCCTGATGCCCAAGTACCTTGAACAAACATTGCAGCTTTTCCCATTGCGAATTCTGCAGCCCCAGATTCAGATCCTTGTTCCATGGCTCTTTTGGTGCCATTATTCATAATGACATCAATTACATCAAAGATTTCTCTCATTTCTTCATAACTGCCATTATCATTGTACATTCTAGTAAGCCAATCAGGTACTTCAGTTGTTACTTTTCCACCTAGTAGAAGAGCTGTCATTAATTGAGGAACCCATTGTTCTTGGAAAGCTAACATGAATGGGGTATATCCATTAGCTTCTAATACTGAACAAACATGTTTTAATTCACTTAATGTTGATGGAACTTCAAGTCCACATTTTTCAAATATATCTTTGTTATATAAGGTTGACCAAGCTTGGCTTTCTATTGGAACAGCTAACATTTTTCCATCTACAACAACTGTATCTTTTACATTATCAAAAACTTTAGTTGCTAATTCTTGATTTGAAAGATCTTCCAAATTTCCAGCTTTGTAATATGTTCTAATATTATTGCTATGAAGTGTATATAAGTCTGGAGCATCATCTCCAGCAAGTCTAGCTTGTAGTACACTTTCATATTGGTCACTGCTAGGCATTTCTAAGTTTATTTTAATTTTTATATTTTCTTCTTTAAGCATTTTATCTTCAAATTGTCTACAATAGGTTTCCCATTGATCCATAAATCTTGGAAAACTCATCATGATATCCAATTCGACTTCTTTAACTGGCTGACTTACAGAAGCTTCCTTTTGTCCAGCTGCAAATAATCCAAAAACACTAAATAAACTAAGTGTTAAGATAATTATTTTTTTCATTTCTACCTCCTAATCCAAATTTCTAAGGACTTTTTTGTTTATATAAAGAGCTTAAACCCAAACATATGGAAAGGGTGTAGTTTTAATTAATCAGTTTCATTGTGTTTTTTTAATGTTGATCTAATATCTGTTGGTGTTTTTTCATAATATTTTTTAAAGGTTTTATAGAAGTGCGCATGATCAAAGAAGCCTGAAGCCTCTGGAATATCTTTAAGTGGTATATTTAAATCTAAAACTAATTTCATAGCTTTTTCCATTCTAAGTTGTATTATGAATTTAGAGAAAGAAATTTTATATTCATCCTTAAAGAGTTTACTTAAATATTCTTTGCTTATAGAAAAAATATCTGCTGTTTTTTCTAATGATATTTCATCTAAATAGTTTAATAAGATATATTCTTTTACTTTTGATATGTCTAATTTATTTCTTTTATTTTTGTATTCTATAATTTTTATATTTGCTTCAATATATAATTCTTTTAAGTAAGTTAACATTCTAATGAATTTAGTATCATCTCCAAAAACAAAAGAAGTGTATTTAGTTGAAAATATTTGCTTATATTGATACCCACAGCTAGTTATATAGTTTTGTAAATTATTTAATAGTCTATAATAAAAATATATTAAAAAGTCCTGTCTTTGGATTTGTATAAATTTTACTTCGATTTCTTTTTCTAGTTGATTGAATTCATTAATTAGTTTTTCTTGAGAATTAGAGAGTAGGGCATTATTGATCCAGGTTAATCTATAATCAATATATTTTGCATATTCCATTGATACAAAATTTAAATCAAAACCAACTTTTGTTTCTTTTCTTTTTTGTTTTATTTTATTCACACAGGTTTCAAGTTGTTTATTTAAAATCTCAGGTTTTACTGGTTTTAATATATAATCACTTACTCCAAGTCGTAATGCATTTTGTACATAATGAAAATCATTATAGCCAGATATCATAATAAGTAAACAATCAAATCCATTGTCCTTTATTGTTTGTATTAATTGGAGTCCATTAATTCTAGGCATACATACATCAGTAATTACTATATCTGGATTAGTTCTTTTGATTATTTCAAAGCCAAATTCTCCATCGGAGGCTTCTCCTACAACTTCTAATTCTAATTCTTCCCAATTACCAATTCCTTTTATTACTTCACGAGTCCATTTCTCATCGTCTATTATTACAACTTTATAACTCATAACTTTCCCTTTTGTTGTTATCCTTTTTTTAAGTAAAGTCTCAGTATTATTTGAGTACCACCTTCACTTGGACATATTACTTTTAACCCATAATTTGGATTTGAACAGAATAATTGAATTCTTGAATTTACATTACTTAGTCCTATATGTGAATTTTTATCTAGTATTTTATTCGGAGCTTTTCTCATTAGTTTATTTAGTTTTTTACATTCTTCTTCACTAATTCCAATTCCATTGTCACTAAATGTTATTTCTATATTATCATCATCTATTCTTTTACCTTGAATTGTAATTTCCCATTTTCCTTTCTTTTGAGATAGTCCATGAGAAAAACTATTTTCAATTATTGGTTGAAATATAAGTTTTGGGATGTAACAATCTAATATTTCTTTTGGAAAATCTATTTTATAAGTTAATTTATTAGGGAATCTCATATCTTGAATGGAGAGATAGCTTTTTAGATAGGTTAGTTCTTCTGAAATGGGGACTGAATCTTCTGAGAAATTTAATGAATATCTTAGTATATCGCTTAAATTTAGTGTCATTTCATATATGTCCATCATTTGTCTTGATACTGCCATACCTCCAATTACTTGAAGTGAGTTATACATAAAATGTGGATTGATTTGTGCCTGCAAAGCTTTAAGTTGAGCTTCTCTTTTTTCTATTTGTGTTTGATACTTATCTGCAATTAAATTATGGTTTTTCTTTGCCATAGTTATAAAACTTTCATTTAATGTATCTATTTCATCTTTATTATTAGTTATTTCAATTTTTAAGTTTTCTTTTAATGATTCTGGTTCATCAATGGTTAGATTTTTTACTCGATTTGAGAGACTAATAATTGGTTTTGTTATATATCTTGAAAAGAAAAAAACAAAGATAGTAGAAATAAATAATGTAATTATTGTTATTATAAAACCTACCGTTCCAGATTTAAATTGTGCATCTTTGATTACATCATTTGGAATTTTAAAGACTACTTCCATTTTATCATTACTAACTGAGTTATAAAACCAATAGGAATTATTGGTGAATAATTCGTTGGTGTCTTTATCTTTCATATCTTCTTTAATTTTTATTATATCTTTTGAACTTTCACTAATTTCCTTACCTTCAGAAGATAATAATATTTCATTTTGATCGTTAAAAATTATAACACTTTCATCGTTTGTCATTTTTATGTCATCAATAATGTCTTGAAGGTAGTAGGGCCTTATATGTACAACCATAAGTGCAATTGGTTGTTTATTTTCGAATTTGAAGAATTGGTGTATTGCAAGTATTTCTCTGCCTTCTTTTATAAAAACAACATTAGATTGTTTATTAATATCTCTTGATTGCCATGAATCTAGTTTATCTCCTATTTCTTCAAGGGATGCTCCGCTTCTAGCACAGACTAATACTTCATCTCTTTTATAGTTATATAATTCAATTGCATTAATTGCACTATTTAGGTTTATTTTAGAATTCATAAAGGAAATTAATTCCCATTGGCTTTCATAGTTTAATTCATTACCTTCATAGCACCAATTTTCTATTTTATCATTCATTGATTCAACAATCTCAAACTGATAAAACAAATTACTATATTCATCTATTTCTAAATCAAGTCTATCTTTTAACCAACCTATACTCATTCTTCTGTTATATATAAGTTGATCTTCCATTGATTTAAAAGTTATTTGTAGAGAGGCTATAGTAATAATAATTATTGGGATAATAAGTGCACATAACATGCCTATTAATAATTTCTTTCTAATAGAGCGTTTTTTAATAAACATAAAGTGTTTTTCTCCCATTCTTATTTTTATTAGTTATTGTGTGTTTTAGATTTAAGTACAATTAATTATTATAAGGGGAATATGAATTAATTCAAGTTAATATTATCTTTAGCCAAATTCACAGTATTCTTACTAAATTTTATTTTTTGATAGGGCTAAATTTACTAGAGTGTTGAATTTCGTGAAAAAATAAAATTTGACTACTAAAAAAGACCTATTATCAATTTATAATATTTGTAATAATTCTTTCTTAGTTTTTTGATATTATTTAAATATTTTTAGCCTTTTGGTGGATATGGATCGTTCCCATGTGAATCTTTTCTTTGAATTTTTCCATCTTTCCCATGAATATATAATTCACTATTTTGATTTTTGCTAATTCCTCTTGCGATATCTTCAGCATCTTGTTTTAATTTTGCATGTGCGCTAGCTCTAGAAGCGCCTCCTTTTTTTATATCCCAGCCACCTCTTTCATTGTTTGGAACAACATGGTGAGTTTTTTGTTTAGCCATTATAATATCCTCTTTTTTATGCTTAATATATTATAGCATACTAAAATATAACTTATTAGAGAGATGAAGCTTTTGCTGTATAAAAAAGGCTAGGACCTTATATTCCTAGCCATAAATTTAAACTTATATTAAATGAATTATTTTGATACATGATTTCTTAGTCTTAATTCTAATCCTTCCAGTTCTACTTCAATCACATCGCCATCTTTCATTGATTGAACATGACAAGGGGTTCCTAGAGATATTACATCACCAGGGAATAATGTTCTTCCTTGAGAGAAATATGAAACACAATATGCAGCTGAAAATAAATAATCACTTGTACAACCTTCTTGAACTTTTTCTCCATTCTGATAAGTTCTTATTGTTACATTCTTTGGATCTAAGGTTGTTTCAATGATTGGTCCGAAAGAGGTAAATGTATCAAAACTTTTTGAATAAGTTACTTGAGTTGATACATAACTCATTTCTCTTTCAGTAACATCATTTAATGGAGTTATACCTAGTATATGTTTTGAAGCTTCTTCAATACTTATATCTTTGATTTTATCCTTAATAATAATAGCCATTTCACCTTCATAATCTACTCTTTTTGCTACTTTTGGAATCTCAATATTTTCTCCAGGGTTGCAAATTCCCGTTACTGGTTTTAAAAAGTTTGCTGGTTGTTCAGGAGTTGGTAATCCTAGTTCATTAATGTGAGCCATGAAATTTAATCCTACACAATATAGATTTGTTGGAATACATGGGATTAGAAGTTTTACATCATCAATTTTTTCTTTTGCATCTGTTATTTTATAACTTTTAAAAGGGTTTCCTTCTATTTTTGAAATAATACCATCTTTTAATGATCCATAATTAATTTTGTTTTCTTTTTCGTATCTTACTAACTGCATTACATTTTCTCCTTGTTTGCTTTAAATAATTTTTTAATTAATTTTTTTATAGGTGTTAACCCAAACATTAATACTATTATTAAGAATAGAACTAATGAAATAGGTCTAGATAAGAACGGTAAAAAAGCTCCTTCTGTTTTTACTAATCCTATTCTCAAATTTTCTTCTACCATTGGGCCTAATATTAAGCCTAAAATCATTGGAGCAAGAGGAATTTTTCCTTTCTCACAAAAATATCCAATTAAACCAAATACTATTACTATACCAATATCAAAAGTATTATTACGTAGTGCAAATGCACCGATTATAGAAAATATAATTATTGATGTATTAATAATATTTTTTTCAAATTTTAAAATATAAGAATATGCTTTTATTCCTGCAAATCCTATTATTATTAAGAATATTTGAGATACTATACCTACTGCAAAAATTTGATTTACCAATACCATTTCTTGCTCAAAAATTAGAGGGCCTGGTTTAAGTCCATACATTAGCATTGCGCCTAATACTATTGAAGTTATTGTATCTCCTGGAATACCAAATACCAAAGCTGGAATCCAAGAACCCCCTATAGCGGCATTATTTGCACTTGTTGGAGCAATTACTCCTTCAATACTACCATTACCAAATTCTTCAGGATGTTTTGATGTTTTTTTAGCAACTCCGTATGATACCCAAGCAGCAACATCAGCTCCTGCACCTGGCAATGCACCAATTAAGTTACCAATAATTGAAGATTTTACAATAAGTAAAAAGTGTTTTTTAATTTCTTTAAAAACTTCCACAATTGAAAAATGAGTTTTATCAGAAATATCAGCATTTTTCATAGAAAAAGTTATATCTTTTTTAGTAATTACTTGATTTAAAACCTCTGATACACCAAATAATCCAATCATTACAGGAATAAAGCTTATTCCTCCCATGAGTTCACTATTATGGAATGTAAATCTTGGATATCCAGTTACTAAGTCAATTCCAATTGTTGATAGAAGAACTCCTATACCCATTGAAAAAAAGCCTTTTGTGTTAGAGCCTTTTGAAATAACTGTACTCATTGATAACCCAAGTACTCCTAACCAAAAGTATTCATAATGTGTGAATTGTAATGCAAAATTAGCTAGCAATGGGGAGATGAAAATTAATATTAATATTCCTAGAATTCCTCCAATAGTTGAACAAAATAAATCCAAGGCTATTGCTAAACCCCCTTTACCTTTGTTTGTTAATACATATCCATCTAATACTGCTGTTCCTGAAGCAGGGGTTCCAGGAACTCTTAAAAATGTTGCTGGGATGTCTCCCGCAAAAATAGAGGTGAAGCTTACTCCAATAATCATAGCTAAGCCTGCTATAGGCTGCATATGATATGTTAATGGGACTATTAAAGCAACAGCCATTGTTGCTGTTAATCCAGGTACACCGCCTACGAATATCCCTAATATCATAGCTAAAATCCATGGGACTAGAACTTCAATTTGGAATATACTACATAATGCTTCAATCATAATCTGTCCTTTAAAATATTATTCCCATAGGGAGACTTACACAAAATAGTTTGTCGAAAATTAGGAATATAATTACAAGAATAATAAATGTTACTATAATGCTGGTTTTGAATTTAATTGATAATAGTTTTTGTAATATCATCAGAAAAATTATTGTAGTAATAAAAAATCCTATGATATCTAAAAATAAAATGTAAAATGCAAATAAACCAATTAATATCAACATTCTAATATAATTAACTTTTTCAATTTCTTGTGTTTTATTATCTTTTTCAATAAATGATTTACTTATTTGAATAACTGAAATCAGTAAAAATAAAATCGCTAATATTCGTGGGAAAAATTCTGGCCCAGGGACTCCACATTTTCCAAAAGTAGGAAAATTTAATGTTAAAATGTATGAAACGATTCCTATGAAACAAGAAATAATACCAATTACAAGATCAGTTTTTTTTTCACTCATATTTCTTCCTTAAATAATAGTGCTTTCGTTATTGTGAAAGCACTATTGATTATTAGTATTGAAAACTTAGTTTTTGTAACCAGCTTGTTCAATCATAGGGCCCAACCCTTCATATTGGCTCATCATGAAGTCGCCATATTCTTGTCCAACACGTATCTTTATACCAAAGCCATTAGCATTCATAAAGTCAATAAATGTTTGGCTATTAGTAACTTGTTCCAATGCATCTGTTAGTATTTTTACAACGGAGTCTGGAGTATTTAGAGGTACTGCAAATCCTCTCCATGTTCCATAAGAGCAATCGATTCCACTTTCTTTTGCAGTTGGAATATTGTCAAACTGAGGATTTCTTTCTTCAGATAATACTGCTAAAGTTTTTAAGCTTCCACCTTCAACTTGAGGTGCAACCTCAGGATAACTACAAGTTATTACATCTACGTGTTTTCCTAATAATTCAGTAATTGCAGGAGCTGCTCCTTTAGATGGGACATATAAAACTTTAGCTGGATCTACATCTGCTGCTGCGAATAATGCTAGTCTTGATAAATCCCATGCTGAGCCAATTGCACTTCCAGAAAAAGTAAAGCTGCTAGCTGGTTCATTTTTGATATCATCAAATAATTCTTTTAAAGTGTTATATTTTGAATCAGCAGAAACTGTTACAGCAGCTGCATCTTCATTGAATTGAAGAAGAGGAGTAAATTTTGCTGGTGTTAAATCAGAGTATCCTAAATGTTTTAATGCACATATATCAAAAGTAACATTAGTGATTGTATAACCATCTGCTTTTGCGTCTGCGCCAGATTGGTGTCCAACTGATCCATTTCCCCCAGTTTTATTAACAACATTAACCGGTTGTCCTAAAATTTTTGATAATTCGTCAGCTACAAATCTAGCAGTTCTATCAGTTCCTCCACCAGCTGACCATGGACAAATAATTTGAATAGGTTTTGTTGGGAACTCTTCAACCTCAGTTTCTCCTTGTGCAAAAGCAAAAGCGCTTGTTGCAAATAAAACGGCAAATAAAATTAATAATTTTTTCATGTTTTCTCCTTTTGTAGAAAATCTATAAATTTCATAATTTATATTAGCACAGAAGTTTTATGTGTCAAGAAAAAAATAGAAATTATTTTTATTTTTGAATGAAAAAACAAAAATACATCTGATATTTCTTTGGTTGTTTTCTAAAATATATTATGAATTATTAAAAAACAATGTAAAAGGGGAGATGATTTTGGGATAATTAATAAAAGATTATAAATAATTGAATACTTTTATTATTTATAGATCTAAGTTTTAATAGATTAAATTATTACACTCATTTATTTATAAAATTAAAAATTATTATATAAATTGAAAGGCTTATATAAAAAAAAGATTTTTTTTACTTTGCTTAAATATAAATAGTGGTTAGAAAATTATTGAAGAAAAAGCTTATAAGATTATTTTATAATAATAAATTATCTTGACTTAGATATTTTAGATGACTTTTTAATTCATCAATAACTCTTAAATCTTTATCAACTAGATATTTATATATTATTTCATGACTTCTTTGAATAACTGGAATATTGCCCTCAGTTAATACCATTTCAATTTCTCTTAAGGATGGAGTTCTAATAATTTTATAGATTTGGCAAATAATTTCATTGTTTGAAAGTGAGACAATAGACTTATGAAATTCGTAATCTGCTTTTAAAAAAGCTTTTAAATCACCTAAATACATGCAGTCTCTCATAGTAATTAATATATCTGACATTTTTGATATATCTGTTTGAGTTTCTCCAGATAAATATTTATTACATGAATAAGTTTCTAATAAAAGTCGAATCTCACCTAAATTCTTAACATCCTGAGATTCGAGTAATAGAAAATCAGAAAGTCCATTATTTAGAAAAACTTTAAAAAATTTTTCAATAGATATTTCATTTAATATAATCCCTCTTCCTTGTATTGCTGTTAATAAGCCAATACTAGAAAGTCGTGTAATTGCTTCTCTAACACTTGTTCTTCCAGTATTAAATAAACTAGATAATTCTTTTTCAGATGGCAATTTATCTCCTGGATTAATATTGTTTTCTCTAATATGTTGAATAATTTTTTGTGCTACTACTGTAGATTGTTTTTCGCTTTTATCTTCTGATTTGTCCATAGATTTACCTTTAATTTTTTTCTTAATTATTATCAATGCAATATGATATGTCAAGTTTTGTATTAATTTTAATACCATATTCATCTGCTTTATATGAAATAAAACCTAAGAAAACTACTATAAAAGCAGTTTTTATAAAAAAAATTTTTATTTTTTTATACTTTATTATATCTAATGATTAAATATTACACAATAATTTGGAAAAAATTTCTTGACAAACTATTTTTTAAGCCCTAACATGGGGTAATTAGAAAATATTTCCAAAAAGTGAGGATTTATGTATATATCATCAGTTGATTGTGGAACAACAAATTCAAGGGTTTATATTCTTGATGAATTTGGAAAAGTTGTAGGAAAAGGCAAATATCAAGTAGGAGTGAGTGATGTAGCAAGAGAGAAATCAAATCTTGTTCTAAAAAAAGGTTTATCCATAGCTTTTAAGCAAGCTCTTAATGAAGCAAATATCAATATTAAAGAACTAAAGTATGTATTATCTGCAGGAATGATTACTTCTGAGTTAGGATTATGTGAAGTTCCTCATCTGGAAGCCCCAATAGGCATTAATGATTTGGCATCTAATTTAGTTGTAACACAAATTACAGATATTATTGACGTTGATATCCCTTGGTATTTTATTCCAGGTATCAAAAATAAATTTGATTTGAATGCTTCTTATGAAAATCAGATGGTTAAATTCGATTTTATGAGAGGCGAAGAAGTTCAAGCAATTGGAATAAGCGATTCATTAAAGGAAAATTCTCCTTTTGTTCTTTGTATGCTCTCTTCACATACAAAATTTGTTTCAGTTGATAGTCATGGAAAAATCAATGGTAGTTTAACAACTCTTTCAGGGCAAATATATCGTGCTTTTATTGAATCAACATCAATTGGTAAATCTGTTTTAAATGATGGAATAGAAATACCTAATAATTATTTTGACAAAGATCTTATTGATCACACTTTTGAAGTAACGAAGAAATCAGGATTATTAAGAGCTATGATGTTGCCAAGATTTTTGGATGTATTAACTACTTCTCAATGGTATGAAAGATTATTGGCAATTGAAGCAGCTATTGCTTCTGATGATTTAACTTGTCTATCTCAAATTGACAACCTAGGTTTTTCATTCGATGGGCCAATTGTTTTAATTGGGAAAAAGCGTAGGTGTGAAATATATAAATATATTTTAAAGAATAAATTAAATTGGAAACAAAAAATCGAAATAATTACTGATTCAAGTCAAATCGATAATTTGAATATACAAGGTGTATATAAAATTGCTAAAAAATCGCAATTAATATAAAATTCGGAGGATAATATATGTTTAATTTTAGGATGAATGGTGTAGTTCCACCAATGGTTACACCATTTAAAGAAAATGGTGATTTGGATGTAGAAAGCTTAAAGACTTTAGTTGGATATTTAAAAAATGAAGTTGATGGTTTATTTATAACTGGTTCATATGGTGCTGGGCCAATGATGACTTTGGAAGAAAGGGAAAAGGTTGTAGAAACCACTATAAATATTACTCAACATAAAATTCCAGTTATTCCTATGGTTGGTTCAACAAACACTATTGAATCTATTAAATTAGCAAAGCATGCTGAAAAAGCAGGTGCAGATGCCGTTGCAGCTGTTGGACCTTATTATTTTACACATAATGCTGGCGATGTAATTAGTTTTTATACTGACTTAGTTGAATCTGTTGATATTCCAGTTTACTTATACAATAATCCAGGATTTCAAGGATATGAAATTTCTTTAGATACCATTAAAGAATTAAAAAGACGAGGTTTGGCTGGAGTTAAAGATGCAACCTTTAATATTTTAACACAAGCTACTTATCAAAGAGTATTAGTTGATGAAAATTTTGATGTTGCTCTTGGTACAGAGGCTATTTTTGCTCCTGCAAGCGTTTTGGGTTGTAAAGCCTTTATTCCTGGTCTTGCAAATGCTTTCCCTGAAATTAATAAACAAATGTTCAGAGAAGCTATGAGTGGGGATTATTTAGCTGCAAAAGAAACTCAATTTAAGATTAATAAAATGAGAGATATTATGTATTTAGCAAGATCAACACAACTTGCAATGTATGCAATGCTTGAAATTAGAGGAATCATAAAAGCCTATCCAAGGAAACCTTTTGTTCCTGCTACTGATAAAGAAGTTCAAGATATTAGAAAGGCTTTAATTGACTTTAAAATGATTTAATTATTTGTTTTGGATAACCTTTAAAATATATTTTTTTTAGGTTATTCTTTTTATAATCTGTAAAATAAATTATTTATAATTTGAAGTTTGGAGTCAAAATGATTGAGAATGAAAAATCTGTATTAAAAAAATTAGAATCAAAAAATATTAAATTAACTAAAATTCAAAAAAAAATAGCTGATTATATTCTTTTGAATTTAGAAGAAGTACCATATTTATCAATTTCTCAATTAACAAAAAATTCTGGGTGTAGTAGTGAATCTGCAATTGTAAGATTTTACCAAGCTCTAGATTTCACAAGTTATCATGATTTTATTTTGACTTTAACATCAGAAATAGCTAAACAATCTATTTTTCAATCATATTCCGAAATTATTCCCAATGATGATCCTCTTTCTATAAAAAATAAAATAATTCAAGGTTCTATTCTTGCTTTTGAAAATAACTTAACAAATTTAGATAATGATGAATCTATATTAAACGCTGTTAATGTTCTAAGTAGTGCAAAAAGAATTTTCTTTTTTGGATATGGAGAATCAGGGTATTTATGTCAAAGTATGAAGTTTAAGTTTGTAAGATTAGGATTTGATTGTTTTTATACAACAGACAGTCATATGAGTCCATTTTATTTCTCTAGGTTTGAAAAAGGGGATGTAGTGGTTGCAATTTCTGATTCAGGTAAATCAAAAGATGTTATAATTGCATTAAGGGCCTCTCAAGGAATTGCTACAAGAATTGCTATTACAGGAACTCGGGATAACGAAGTCTCTCAATTGTCTGATATATCGTTAATTGCAGGAGTAGAAGAATCTAGGTATAGAACTGATGGTATTTTTTCAAGACTTTTGCAAAAAAGTGTTATTGATATACTTTTTTTAGGAGTTGCTGCTAAATTAGGTGATTCGGCTTTATCAAATTTAGAATTAAGTAAAAAATCATTGCGTTATTTGAAATCTTAAAATTTAAAAAATAAAATTTATATAAGCTTTTATGATAAAAAAGATATAGTTTATTATTTAATAAATTAACTATATCTAAAAAAAAGTTAAATAAAAGGATTTGATGTTAAATTCTAGGGGTACATGTACTCATCCTATTTATTAATTTGCTTGCATATTCAATCCTAGTAATATTAGTTATACCATCTTCATGATAATCTTTATTGTTTATCCTATTATTGATTAGTGTTAAGGCTTTCATGCCTCTTTGTAGAATGAAATTATCAACTGTGGTTAATCCAAGTCCTCTAAATTTGGATGGGAATATATTATCGAATCCGCATACACTTATTGATTCTGGGATTTTAAGTCCTAAATCAATTATGGCATCCATTATACCATAGGCTATCATATCGTTAATTCCAACTATAGCGGTAACCTCAGGATGTTTATTTAAGCATTCTTTTGCTAAGCTATATCCTGTTTCATATTCAATATCTGGAGTATTAAGTTCTCTAGAGGATGATATATTCTGGCTACAAATTATTAATTTATCACTTATATTATTAGCCTTTAATTCTTCAATTAATCCATCTTTTCTTCTAACTCTTGCACTATGATAAGAATCTAGGGTAGTGGTAACATAGGCTATTTTTTTATGCCCTAAGTCTATTAAATGTTTTGCTATTTTTCTTCCAGCTTCAAAATTATTTAAATCTATTGTATCAAAATCATAATTATTATTAAAATCACCAATTGCTACTAATGGTATTTCATTACAATAATCTAAAACTTCATTTGCAAGTTGTGGAATCATAGTAAATATTATTCCTGAGATTTTTGATTTATTAATATTTTTTAGGGTGCTTTTTTCAACCTCAATATTCCAATAAGTATTTACGATTGTAGTTTTTATTCCTAATTTTGTTGCTTGCATTTCAATACCTTGTACTAAGGTTGCATAATAAGGGTTATATATGGAAGGACAAATTATTACTAAACGTTTTTCAGTTTTTGGGTTTGTATTTTTTTTATATCCTAAATCATTAGCAATTTTATTTACTTTGCTTATTGTTTCTTCAGGGAAACGAGATAGCTTCTTTTTGGATATAATCATTGAAACAGTAGCTGTTGACAAATTTGCTTCTTCAGCAATTTGTTGTAGTGTTACTTTTTTAGATTTCATGTGCCCCTCCTATATCCTTTTTAGGATAACAGATAATTTAAAAATATGCAAACTTAAACAAAAAATTAAACAGATTTTTTATGTATATAGCTATATAACAAGTTTTTTATAAGGTAAATATTTGTTGACATAGTCAAATTGCCGACTTACAATATTTAAGAATTTGGTTAATTATTTTAAAAAAATTAAACAAGTTTATAATTTACTAAAAGGAGAGTGATTATGAAAAAAATCTTAGTTTTTTTGCTTTTCGTTACTATGATTGTAGGAAATGTATTTGCAAGTGGACAAAGTGAAAAGGAGATGGCAGAAACTGCAAAAGTTGATGCTCAAGCACCTGTAACAATTCAATTCTGGCATGCAATGTCAGGCGATAGAATTGATTTAATTCAGGGTATTGTTGATAATTTTATGAAGGAAAATCCTAATATTACTGTAGAAGTACAATATGCAGGTAGTTATAATGATACTTTAAATAAAGTTAAATCTGCTTATAAAGCAGGTAATGCTCCAGCTATTTTCCATAGCTATGAAATTGGTACTTTAGGTATGATTAACAGTGGGTTAATCACCCCTGTTGATGAATTAGCAATGAAATATGGGGAAACTATTGATTGGGATAATTTCTTTGTTCCTGTACAAAACTATTACAAATATCAAGGTCAACATTATTCAATGCCTTTTAATTCATCAACACCATTACTATACTATAACAAAACATTATTTGAAAAAGCTGGTTTAGATCCAAATAATCCACCTGAAACTTATGCTGAAGTTGTTGAAGCTGCTAAAGCTCTAAAGGCTAGTGGTATTGATAAACCTGTTACTTGGAACTTACATGGTTGGTATTTTGAAGAAATGATTGCTTTACAAGACGAACCTTTTGTAAACAATGATAATGGTCGTGGTAAAGACTTACCTACTAAAGTTTTATTTAACAGTGAAGCTGGTAAAAAAGTATTTGATTGGTGGATTGGAATGTATAATGACGACTTATTCAATGATGTAGGACCAGGTTGGTCTAACCACAGAGCTGCATTTGGTTCTGGTGAAGCTGCAATTATCTTATCTTCTTCATCTGATGTTAACTTATTAACTAAAGCATTAAATGAAAAGGGTTGGGAATTAGGGACTGGTTTTATTCCTCATCCAGAAGGTTCTAAAGGTGGGGTAGCAATTGGTGGTGGTTCTCTTTGGATTACTAACAAATTATCTGCTGAACAAGAATTAGCAGCTGTTAAATTAGTTGAATTTATTGCTAATGATGAATCACAAAAAGCTTGGCACAAAGGTACTGGTTACTTCCCAGTAACTAAATCAGCAATGGATTCATTAGAAAGCGAAGGTTGGTTCACAGAAAATCCAAACTACAAGACTGCTTTTGATCAACTATTAGTTAATCCTGGTACATTAAACTCTTCTGGTGCGCTATTAGGTGTTTTCCCAGAAACAAGAGAAATTGTACAATCAGCAATTCAAGAATGTTATCAAGGTAAGGACACTCAAGTTGCACTTGATGAAGCTGCCTCTGAAGTTAACGACTTAATTACTGAATGGAATGAACTAATTCAATTATAATATTGATTACTGATTTTAAATTAAAGGAGGACACTTTGTCCTCCTTACGATTTGTTTTAATATTAGGAGGTTTGGATGAAACAATCGGTTTTTCCATCTAAAATATTACCTTATTTACTATTGCTACCAACTTTTCTTGTTCTAGTAATATTTTTATTCTATCCAGCTTTTGAAACTTTTAGGTTATCATTTTATAAAGTTAATCCATATACCAATGCTACGAAGTTTGCAGGTCTTTATAATTTTAAAAAAGTATTATTTAACTCTGATTACGGTCATAGTTTTGGTATTTCGATTATATTTAGTCTTTTTGTTGTATTGCTAGGTATTGTTGTATCTTTGGCTCTAGCTGTTTTGTTAAATCAAAACTTTAAAGGTGCAAAGATATATAGAACTTTAATGATTTGGCCTTATGCTTTATCCCCTGCAATTGCAGGTGCTCTATTTAATTTCTTATTTAATCCAGCCAACGGTATTGTTTGTTTTTTTAGTGGAAACTATACCTGGTTAACCAAGGGTAGTACTGCTTTTATTGTTGTTGCTATTGCGGCGACGTGGAAGAATCTTGGATATAATATAGTATTTTATCTGACAGCTTTAAGAAATGTTCCAACTGACTCTTTAGAAGCTGCTGCCATTGATGGCGCAGGTCCTTTTAAGAGATTTTTTAAGATTACATTAGCTTTTATCTCTCCAACTACATTCTTCTTGTTTGTTATGAATACAACTTATGCTTACTTCAGTTCTTTCGGTTTAATAGATGTATTAACAGAAGGTGGACCTGTAGATTCTACAAATATCCTAATCTATCAACTTTACAAAGACTTCTTTGTAAATTCCAGAATCGGTTATGCTGCTGCTGAAAGCTTAGTATTATTCTGTATCGTAGTTCTTATTACTGTAGTTCAATTCAAAACTACTGGTAAAAAAGTTCACTATCAATAGGGGGTGTAAAATGATTGTTAAAAAAAGATCAATAGTTTCTTTCCATGTGCTATCTATATTATCTGTCTTTCTTATTTGTCTTCCTGTATTTTTAGCTTTAGTCATTAGCTCTCAAACAGAAGTACAAGTTTTCTCAAATCCACCAAAATTAACTTTTTCAAACAACTGGATATCTAACTATTCAACTGCTTGGAACAGAATTGATTTAGGTAGAATGATGTTTAACTCTGCATTTATTGCAATAATGGTTACTATCGGAAAAATCGTTATGAGTTTATTAGCAGCTTTTGCTTTTACTCATTTTGAATTTAAAGGTAAAAATATATTATTTTTTATAATTATTATTACTTTATTACTTCCTGTTCCTGTTAGAATTGTTGCATTATTTGATGTAGTTAGAAGTTTTGATTGGATTAATACCTATGCAGGTTTGATCATACCTTTCTGGGCGAGTGCTACGGGTACATTCTTGTTTATTCAGAGATTTAAAACTATTCCATCTGAATTAGTTGATGCCTCTAAAATAGACGGATGTAGACCTATGCAATATTTCTTTAGAGTTTTGCTTCCTTTAACTAAAAATACTATTGGAGCTCTTGTTGTTATTGAATTCATTTATATTTGGAATCAATATTTATGGCCATTGATGGCAACAAATACTGATAACATGAGAGTTGTACAAATTGGTATAAAGATGTTAATGAATGCTGAATCTTCTAATAACTGGGGTGTTATTATGGCCGGTGTAATTATGACAATTATTCCACCATTAATGGTATTCTTTATTTTACAAGAAAGCTTTATGAAGGGTTTTGCTTTGCAAAGTGATAAATAAGAATTTATCATCTATATATTAGCTCCAAACTAGAGAGGGAATTATTCTCTCTCTAGTTTTTTAGAAATCAGATAAAATATCTGATAAATCATAATTTTGTTTTATATTTTTAGTAAAATAATATGAATTATTTAATCCAGAACTTGGTGCTTGAACTAAAAGCCAACCATTACTTGAAATATAATTAATTACTCCACCCATGATATAAAACATGCCCTTAGAATCATTAGCCCCATATATGCTATAATCTTTGTCAAAATTTGTATCAAGCCAATCAGAGTCAAGACTTATAATTATCATTCCCCCGTTACTCAAAGCATTCTCAATTTGAGTTGAGTCAGAAAATTCTGTATCAGTATCATCTATATCCCCAATGTTTATAATTAGTGTTCGAGTGGAGATATTTTTATCAAAATATTCTTGATACATCATAAAACACAAATATCCAATTTCAATTACTAAAATAAAAAGAAAAAATTTTATTTCTCCTAATTTAATTTTTTTATTGTCATAGTTAGAATTGTTATTGTCCATTTAGAATACTCCTGATTTTAATTAATAGTATTTAGTCTATATTACAAAAAAATTATTGTCTATTAAAAAAGGGTTTTTTCTAATATATTGAGAATTTCAAAAAAAAACAGCCTTCAAAATTATGAAGACTGTCTTGTTCAATATTTAAAAATCTTTAAGGGTTAATTAAAAATTAATTTTAATCATTAGGTTCTAGCATGATTGATAGGATTTCAGTATCTGTTGATTTCATTCCTAATTTACCAACTCTACCAAAGCTTTTAATTGTTTTATCGGCTGTTGATTTAATTAATCCTTCACCTTTCTTAAATGCTTTATTTTCTTTCATTCCCATCTCAAAGGATAGAATCCCTGCTTGAACTGAGGTTGCTATTTTAGCTGCACAGGAAGGTTTTGCACCATCACATACTATTCCACCAATGTTTGCTAAACAGTTAGTTATTACATTAGAGATTTCTTCTTCTTTTCCACCAAATAGGTATGCAATTCCACAGCCTGCAGCTGTTCCTGCACATACAGCCCCACAGTAAGCACTTAAGCTTCCTATGCTACTTTTTTCTTGGATAGATATTAAATTACCAAGGGTTAGGGCTCTTAATAATCTTTCTTTAGAGAAATCAAAATGTCTAGCATATTCAATGATTGGTAAAGATATTGTAAGCCCTTGGTTTCCACTACCACTGTTTATTATAACAGGCATTGAACAACCGCCCATTCTTGCATCTGATCCAGCAGCTGCAGCAGAAATGGCTTTAATTCTTACATCTTTTTTATCATAGTATTTTCTAATTGTTTGACCTACACCAAGACCCCAATCATTAGTTAACCCTTCTTGTGATATAGCTGAGTTAAATTCAATTTCTTTTTCTAATAAATCTCTTACATCATTTAAATCTACACTATCTGCAAATTCTACAATGCTTTTGATGTTTAGATACTTAAAGTATTGATCGACTTCATTCATAGCAACATCCTGACAGTTATCTGCTTCTAATAAGATTCCTCCATTTTTAACTATTTTGGATATATTAGTATGAGTATTAGTTATATTAACTTCTGCACTATCATTTTTATAAAAGGCTTCAATCTTAATAAATAAGTTATTGCAGTTATCAATTAAATAACAATCACAGAAATTGTTTTCTACTAATTCCTTAGTTAAGGCTCTATGTTCATCAGTTACTTCTTTTAGCACTTCTAAAACATTATTTGAGTTTCCTCCAATGCAACCTAGAGTTGCAGCAACTGCAATTCCTTTTAGACCACCTGAATTTGGAACAGTAACACCTTGAACATTTTTAATTATGTTTCCACTGCAACCAATTTTAAGTTTATCAGGTAAAGAGCCTAATACTTCTCTACATTTTGCAGCAGCATAAGCAATTGCAATGGGTTCTGTACATCCTAAGGCAGGCACTAGTTCTTCTTTAAGTAAGCTTATATATGCCTGATATGTTTGTTTATCCATTATTGCTCCTTGAGTAATTTAAAATACCTTCAAATATCAATTGACCAACAACAGATCCCCCATCTAAGATTCCTAAACTTTTTTCACTGTAATAAGCAGCTCTTCCATGAACAGATTTCATTTCTTTAGTTTTTTGTGAACCTTCTTTTGCAGCTTCATAAGCTAATTCAAAAACATTATCTTTATCTACATTTTCTTTAATTGCAGTAATTGCTGGATAAAGGGAATCAATAATTGTTTTTTCTCCAGGTTTACTTTTACCTTTTTCCATGATGTTATTTAAACCTGCTTCCATTGCTATTGCTATATCATTAATATTTGCTTCTTCTTTATTCTTTAAGGTTTTAGCTATTCCCATTAACCCAAAGGATAGGATAGTTCCAAGAGATGAGGGAGCTGTTTCATTAAAGGTAATTGCCGCATTCATAAAGGTTTTTCCTAAATCAGTAGTAGTAATATTTTCTAATTCTTTAGTTACGCTGTTAAAGCCGTTGCTCATAGATATACCTAAGTCCCCATCCCCGTTTTGTTGATCTAGTTGAATTAGGTAATCTTTGTTCTCATCAATCATTTTAGTAATTGATGAGAAGATATTATATAAATTATTCACTGTCATTTTGTGCCTCTTATTTATTTAATGATGTGTAAAATGGAGTTTCTGCTGGTTGTTTTAATAGAGATTTAAATTTGTCGTTTAATTTAAATAAGGTTATAGAAAGTCCTGCCATTTCCATTGAAGTTGCAAATTCTCCAATGTGTGGCATAAATATTGAGATGCCTTTGTCATTCAATATTTGTGCAACTTTTCTATATACTAAAAATTGTTCTTCTAAAGGAGTTGCCCCAAGTCCATTAATCATTACTGATACTTCATCACCAGATTCTAATTCTAACTCACTCATTAGCTTAGTTAGACAAGTTTCAGCGATTTCATCAGCACTCATCATTTTTTTAATGTCGATACCTTTTTCACCGTGTATTCCCATTCCAATTTCTATTTCATCATCATTGATTTGGAAAGTAGGTTTTCCAACTTCTGGTACAATACAAGGGGAGGTAGCAACACCCATAGTTTTTATATTTTTTAATGCTAAATTAGTTATTTCAACAACTTCATCAAGACTCATAAGGTTATCTGCAGCAGCTCCTGCAATTTTATATGCATAAAGGATTCCTGCAACACCTCTTCTTTTATCAGCATTTTCAATTGAACTGGATGCTACATCGTCTTTTACTAAAACACTTTGAGTTTCAATATCATCCATAGATACGATATCGCAAGCCATTTCAAAGTTCATTTTGTCTCCGCCATAATTACCAAACAAGCAAAGAACACCGTTACCACTATCACAAGCTTTAATCATATCTGCCATCTTGTTTGCACTAGGGGAGGCAAATACATTACCAACAGCACAACCATCTAGCATTCCAGATCCTACATAACCTAAAAATAGAGGTAAATGACCACTACCACCAGCTGTTACAATGCCAACTTTACCCTCTGGTTTTGGGTAGTTGCTTAAAAGAATTCTTTTATCATTATTTAATAATTTAACTTTATCATTATATGCAAATATTATTCCTTCTATAACTTCGTCTACAAAGTTAGCAGGATTGTTCATAATTTTTTTCATTTTTATTTTCCTTCTATCCGCCAAGATATGCTTTTATAACTTCAGGGTTTGTAAGTAGTTTGTCCCCTTTGTCTTCCAAAATTATGTCTCCAGTTTCTAGAACATAGCCTCTATTAGCAATTGATAGTGCCATAGTTGCATTCTGTTCTATTAATAAAATAGTTTTACCTGTTTCTTTAATTCTAGTTAATAACTCAAATATTTCTTCAACAATAATTGGAGCAAGTCCAAGGGATGGTTCATCTAACATAATTAGATCTGGATCCATCATTAAGCCTCTTGCAATAGCAAGCATTTGTTGCTCTCCTCCAGATAAGGAGCCACCAGCTTGGCTTGCTCTCTCTTTTAATCTTGGAAATAATGTGTAATTTGTTTCGATTAATTCAGAGAACTTTTCTTTACTTATACTAGGATTTCCTAAAGAGCCAGCTACTAAGTTTTCATATACACTCATATCTGGAAAGATTTTTCTTCCTTCTGGTACATGTGATAAACCTAGTTTTACAATTTTATCAGGTGGCATCTTTGTAATATCTTTATCTTTGAAAGTAATCTTTCCAGTTAGTTTTGGTACCAAATTTGATATAGCCATCAAAGTACTTGTTTTACCAGCACCATTACCACCAATTAAAGTTACAATTTCTCCCTGATTAACAACTAATGTTTCATTCCTTAGTGCTGAGATATAACCATAGTTTACGCTTAAATTTTCTATACTAAGTAGTGGCATGTATGATACCTCCTGTTGCAATTCCTTTACCAAAGTATGCTTCATGAACTTTTTCATTACATTTGATGATATCTGGAGCTCCTTCACAAATCTTTACCCCAAAGTTTAATACCATGATTTTATTACAAGTATTCATAACAAATTTCATATCATGTTCAATTACTGCAACTGTATAACCCAATTGATTTATCTTTTTTATGAATTTTGATAATTCAAGAGTTTCATTAGGATTCATACCAGCAGCGGGTTCATCAAGTAATAAAATTTTAGGATCTAGTGCTAATGCTCTAGCTATTTCAACTTTTCTTTGTACACCATAAGGAAGGTTTCCAGCTTTAGTGTTGGTATAAGAGCTTAAATCTAGTAAGTCAAGAATTTCTTTACCTTTAGTTATGGTATATTCTTCATCATCTTTAAACTGTTGAGTATGAAAAATTGAATCCCAAATATTTGATTTTAAAGACATATGGAAGCCTATTTTTATGTTGTCTAATACGCTCATATATTTAAATAATTTAATATTTTGGAAGGTTCTAGCCATGCCTTTTTTTGCTACACTTTCAGGTTTTAAATTTGTTATATCTTCACCGTTGAGATACACTTTACCTTTTGTGGGTTTATTAAACCCTGTACAAGAGTTAAAGAAAGTGGTTTTACCAGCACCGTTTGGGCCGATTATTCCAAAAATATCTCCATTATGAACTTCCATATTTACATTTTCAACAGCATGAAGACCGCCAAAATACATACAAATGTTTTCTGTTCTTAGAGTTGGTGTGTTACTCATTTTGTGGCCTCCTTAGCTTGTAATTTAGAAAGATTTTCTTTAAGAACCTTCTTCGCGTTTGAATTTCCAGCTAATTTGCTATCTGAATCCCCTGCCAACCCTTGAGGTCTCTTCCACATCATTATGATAATAAGAAGAGCAAATGCAACAAGTCTCCATTGTCCAATTGGACGAAGTACTTCAGTTAAGAAGTTTACAATAATAGAGCCTATAATTGGTCCAACTAATGTACCTTGTCCTCCAAGAATTACCATTGATAAAATGTTCCAACCTTCATCTAATGTGAAATAAGTTGAATCAATAAACCTTACATAAGGTGCATAAATAGATCCTGCAATTCCTATCCAGAAAGCCCCATAAATAAAGTTGGTTGCTTTATAGAAAGATGCATTAACACCTAAGCTTTGTGCAGCTAATTGATCTTCTCTTATACTCATCCAAGCTCTTCCTAATTTAGAGTTGATAACCCTATGCGTTACCACTATAAAGAGGACTGTGAAGGCTAAGAAAATATAGAAATATGATTGTGAGTTTTTAAATGCAAAACCAAATAGAGTAGGTACTGGAATATTTTTAATTCCAAGTGCTCCACCTGTTAATGGTGTTAAATTTAAGGCAAATAATCTTGCAATTTCACTAAAACCTAAAGTTACGATTGCCAGATAAATACCACCCATCTTTAAAGTCGGTAGTGCGACTAATAAACCTACCAACCCTGTTATAATTCCTGCTAACGGAATACATAACCAAAAGTTTAATCCAAGTTTTGTAGCTAATATTGCTTCTGTATAACACCCGAAGCAAAAAAAGCCTGCAACACCTAAACAGGTTTGACCTGTGTAGCCGTTGATTACATTTAAAGCTCCAGCTATTGTAGAGTATAATAAGATTCTACAAAGAACTCCCATATAATAACTTCTGTCAGTTGTTAAAGGAATAAGAGCTAATAATACAACAAATAATATTTGCCATAAGACTTTTTTAGATTGATAGATACTAATAGTTTTATTAATTAATTTATTCATTATACTTTTGCACTCCTCTTTCTAACAAAGCCTGTAGGTTTAAAGATTAGTACAAGTATTAAGAAACTGAATGCAAATACATCTCTATAACTTGCTGATGTAATTGTTATTCCTAAGTTTTCTACTATTCCGATACATAAACCACCAAGAGCAGAGAATCTAACATCGGTTAATCCTCCGAGTACTGATGCACTGAAGGCTTTCATACCCAAAGCTCCACCCATAGTTGCTTGTACAACCTGGTAATAAATACAAATTAATAAACCTGCAATTCCGCCAAGGCCACAACCAACACAGTTGCCTAAGCGAGCAATTTTTTTAACATTAATTCCAACCATATAAGCTGCTGTTTTATCTTGGCTAACTGCTCTTAGCATTACTCCAAATTTTGTATGATTAAATATATAGCTAAGTACCACTGAGAGCCCTATAACTAACAATATTATCAATAATTGAATTGAAGAAATTTGTATTGGTCCTAAATGATAGAATTTTATATTTACAATATTTAACATTGGTATTTGGTTTGGTCCAAATATAATTTGAGCTAGATTTTTTACTAGCATGGAAAATCCAATTGTACATAATAATGAAATATGTCTAGGTGCATTAAAGAATCTTTCATAGCAAACTTTATATACTGCAATGCCCATTATCCAAGAAGCTAAAAATGCTACTACAAAGCCTAATACCAAATGTGTTCCACAGAATTGAAAGGTGTAGTAGGCAGCAAAAGCTCCCATTATCATTACCTCCCCGTGAGTGAAGGTAACCATTCCAACAACACCAACAATTACTGAATATCCTATAGCCATTAATGCGTAAATGGCACCTTGGCATAATCCATTAATAAGTTGATTAAGAAAATAATCCATAACATCCCCCATAAGAATTTTTGATGCTAATATAGATGCTTATTTAAGCATCTATATTAGTTTTAATTAGATTATTTTGTGGAATAATCAAAACCTTCTTTAACTACGTATTGACCATTTTCTACAGCACAGATTAAGTATGCTCTAGTAATATCTCCATCAACATTGAATTTGATAGGTCCAGTTAAACCAGTGTATGTGTTTGTTTTTAGATTATTTTTAATATTTTCTCTTGTAATATCATCACCACAAAGTTCAATAGCTTCTTTGATTAGATATACACAATCATATGCACAAGCTGGGTGAACAGTTGGATTGAATTTTGATTTTGCAAAGAATTCTTCTTTCCATTTTGTTAACTCTGCATCTTCTGGATCAAAGAAGAAAGGAGTAGATAGAACTAATCCTTCTGAGTTATCTCCAGTTAAACCAATTAATTGTTCTGAAGTTCCAGGTCCTAAAGTTGCAATTTGCACATCCCAACCACTAGATCTAATTTGGTTAATAACTTGAGCTACAGCACCTTGGTCTAAGATAACTACAGCTTGAGGATTAGCAGCTTTTAATTTAGTAATTAAGGAAGAGAAGTCTTTTTCATCTTGAACATAGTTAACTTCAGCTACAATATCTAAACCTGCATCTACAGCACCTTTTTTAAAGTTGTCTACAGCTGAAACACCCCAGTCACTATTGATATAGATTAAAGCAACATTATCAAGACCTAAATACTTTTTACAAATATATTTAGCAAAGAAAGGAGCCTCTCCATCTTGTCTACCCATGATACTGAAACAGTAATCACTCATACCAGCATATTTAGGGTTTGAAGCAGTAGGGGACAATTGAACAATACCAGCATCATCAACAATTGGTGCATTAGCCATACAACAACCACTGGTGAAATCACCAATTATTGCCATAGTATCTTTATCGTCACATAATTGTCTTACTAAGTCAGAACTTTCTTTTTGGTCCCCTTTAGAGTCATTAACATCAAGGATTAATTTATAACCATTAACACCACCAGCTGCGTTAATTTCATCAGCAGCCATTTGTGTTCCAATTTGGAAACCAACACCATATTCAGCATTAGTTCCTGTTAAAGGTCCAAGTACTCCTAATTTAATTGTTCCTTTAAATCCTTCTTCTTCAGCTTGTTTTTGCTCAGCGTTACCGTTAGCAAAAACACTTGCCATAGATATTAAAAAAATACCTAATAATAATACAGTCTTTTTCATCTTTTTCTCCTAATTATATATTATTTATGGAATCTTAATTCACAGGTCTTACAACCCTTAGCAATAGTGTCACTAAGATCTAGAGTTAAGCCCATTGATTTAGCAATGCCTCTATCTCCATCCATAGCCATATCACAAAGTAATTCACATGTTGCATCATCAAAACCTAATTTCTTCCATGCTGATACTAATGCACAGTAGTGGAATGAAATATGTAAATCATCTTCTGTTGCTTCAATTGAATCCATGTTGAATGAATCAACACCACATTTGTTTAAGAATGCTACTCTGAAATCTCTTACATCTTCAGGATTCTTACAATTTGCTAAGAATCTCTTTCCATGCATTTCTCCACAACGAGTAATTGCTTTTCTCATTATTGGTTCAGCATCAACTCCTGCTTTAATTAATTCATCATAGATTAAGCCCATCCATGTTGCTCTGTGTTCGATTTGTGCGCGGTTAGTTGCTGCAACTTCGTCTACTTTGTTTTCAATGTTTTCAATCATTTTTTTTTGATCTCCTATTTGGTTGAGTATTGATTTTTTAAAATATCAGTAATATAATCACTAATATCTTACTGATATCTTACTGGTAGTCTAACATCGAAATTAAATTTTTAGCAAGTTTTTTTTTAAAAAATTTTGGAGAGTAGTGTGAATATAAAAAATATGAGTGTAAAACAGTCTAAGAAAAAAGAGTATTATGACATTGTTTTATCAAGGATAATTTATTGTAAATATATTTCAAATCAAATTATTACTGAGAAGGAATTAGTCGCTGAATTTCAAGTGAGTAAATCTCCTATACGTGAAGCTTTATTAGAATTATGTAATGAAGGATATTTACAGAGTATTCCACGTCTTGGTTATCAAATTTTAAACTTTTCTGATTCTAAACAAATTCAAACAATCAATGATTATAGAGTTTGTTTAGAATATGGAACTATCGATTTCTTTTGGGATCGTTTAGATATTAAAAAAATAGAAAAGTTTGAAAAGTATTATTTGGAGGAACTATTAAGTTTTGATGAATCTTCAATTTTAAATTGCTGGGATAATAATGTTAAATTCCATGTTGAATTGGTTTCTTTGTTCAATAATAGCTATGTAGTTGAAAAATTAAAAAAAGCTATGAATTACTTAAAGGTTGCTTATGCCCAATCTTATTGGGAATATAGTTATACCGATAGAGTATTAGAGGAACAATGTCATAAAAAGATTATAAAATATTTATATTTAAGTGATAAGGAGAATGTATTGAAATATTTACTTGAGGATATAAGTAATTTTGTTTTGATAGATAAATAATAATTTTGCACATATTTGCATTTTTGTAATTTTATGCGTTGATTTTTGGTTTTTATTTTAATATGATTAGTAGTATCTTACTGATACATTAGTAAGTAAAAATTGATAAAACAGATATAATATAGGGGTATATTATGAGTATAAATTTAAAAGATACAACAAAATCAAAAAAAGATATCTATTATGAGTTGATCTTAAATAGAATAATCAAATGTGAATATGTTTCAAATGATATTATTACGGAAAAAGGTTTAGTGGATGAATTTGGTGTTAGCAAATCTCCAATCAGAGAAGCTTTATTAGAACTTTGTAATGAAGGATATTTAAAAAGTATTCCAAGATTTGGTTATCAAATCTTAAATTTTGATGAAAAAACAATTCAAGAAATTACTGAATATAGAGTCTGTTTAGAATATTCATGTATGGATAGATTTTGGGATAGAAAAGATTTAAAGAAATTCCAGGAAATTGAAAAGTTTATGTCAGATAATTATGATGATACAGGTAAAAGAAAAGCCTCCCTTGACTATTGGAAATTAAATACTGAATTTCATGTAATGATTATTTCTTTATTTAATAATTCTTATGCAACTGATAGATTACGTGATGCAATGAGATTCTTAGGGGTCGCTTATGCTCAATCTTATTGGATTAATTATCATACTGAGACTATTACTACTGAGTGTTTTTGCCATAAAGATATGGTTGAAGCCATTAAAAATAATGATAAGGAAAAAGCTTTAAGAATATTATATGAGGATATAAACAACTTTAATAAATTAGAAAAACAATAAGGTGGTTTTTAATGAAAAAAGTTGGAGTATGGGGGAGTTATGTCGTCGATGTTATGGCTAGAGCTCCATATTTTCCTAATAAAGGGGAGACTGTAAAAGGTTCCTATTCTAAGTTAAGTCCTGGTGGAAAAGGTTTTAATCAAGCTATTGCCGCTAAAAAAGCTGGTGCAGATTTATTATTTTCAACAAAAGTAGGTAAGGATTCTTTTGCCCAAATGGCTTTTGATTCTTTAAATGAAAATAAGATTGATAAGGATAATATTGTAGTTAGTGATACTCATGATACTGGTATTGCTCTAATATTAGTTAATGAAAAATCTAAAGAAAATGAGATAATAGTAGTTCCTGGTGCTTGTGAGACTTACTTAAAAAAAGAGATTGATGAGATCTTTGATAATTTTGGTGATATTGAATATTTACTTTTACAATTAGAGATTAACAACGATGCAAACTCCTATATTGTAGAAAAAGCAAAAGAGAGAGGAATTAAAATAATTTTAAACCCTTCTCCTTATTCAGATTGCTGTAAATCCTTTTTAAATGGGTTATTTTTAGTAACTCCAAATGAGACTGAAGCCTCTTTAGTTTCTAATCTCAAATGTGAAGATATTGAAGATTATAGAAAAATTTCAGATTATTTTTTTGAAAATAATGTAGAGAATGTAATTATTACTTTAGGGAGTAAAGGTCTTTACTATAATGATAGGAAAACTGAAAAGTTAATTGATAATTTTGATGTTGAAGTTGTTGATACCACAGGAGCCGGGGATGCTTTTAACGGTGGTTTATTAGCAGGTCTTAGTTTTGAACTAGATCTATTAGAAGCAACCAAATATGGAAATATAGTATCAAACTTATCTGTTAGGAAAATGGGAACAAGTATATCAATGCCTAAAAAAAGTGAAATTATGTTTTTCATGTCTACAATTATTCCAAAATAATAATTTCTTATTTTAACAAATATTAAACTGTTACTAATTTATTTTTATTAGTAGCAGTTATTTTTTTAGTTATTATTCTACTAAATTTGTTTACAACTGAGTAATAACTTATGTATTATAAAGATATGAAAAAGCTAGTTTATATAATAATTATTTCTTTATTATTTACTTCTTGTTATGTCTATCAAATTTTTTTCAATCCTTATAGCATTATTCAAGCGAATTTTGATAGGGATTATGATAGTGAGAGTTTACCGGACTCAGGTAATTTATCTTCTCTATTTGATTATGGTAATCAAGAGTGGGATTTAGTTTTTTATTATGGGCCTTATAGTTTTGATCAAGAACAAGTTTATAATGATTTAAAAATAAATTCTCCTTTTATTGGCTCTTCATTTAATGATGGTGATTGGCTATTAGTTTTTGTAAGTATTAATGAAGATTCTTCTTATTCTTTAAATTATATATTAACTGGTGGTAGCTGTGAGGTTAGTCCCATAGATTCTCATTACTATAAGCAATCTTTCTCTCCTAATGATTTATATACTCGATCAGGTCCTTCTTATAATATTTATTTAAAGAAAAATAATTTATAGTAAAGAAATTCAAATTTGGTTTGTATTTTTGATTGTAAAAAAAGTTAATTATCGCAAACAATTCTATTGCAATTAATTTATGTTTTTACTACAATAAATTCCAATGGTATTTATTACTATAGATGAGGTGAATTGTAGATTATTAATTAAGTAAGTTTTGCTGTGTTTTATAAATAAATTGATTGTTAAGCATAGATCCTTTTTAAGTCTTATTTAAATTAATTATACAAAAAATAATATGCAAATTAAAAAAGAAGATATAAGGGCAAAAATTCTAGATTCAGCAAAAAAAGAATTTTTAAAAAGTGGTTATAATAATGCATCATTAAGAGTTATTAGTAATAATGCTAGTTTAACTAAAGGTGCTATATATTCATATTTTAAGAATAAAGATGCCTTATTTTGTGAGTTAGCCAAACCAGCAACTAGTTTTTTAGAGGCTGAATTTAGCGATAATTCACGATATATTAGATATTCTAGAAAAAATCATAATAATTTCCCAATAGATTTTAAATTAGAAAGTTTTAAATTTCATGCTCATGTAGTTTTAGATAATTATGATAGTTTTAAGCTTTTATTATTTTGTGCAGCTGGATCTTCTCTTGAATCATACAGAGAAAAAATTATTTCTTTATATGCTGATCAATTTAATTTGAGAGCTTCATTTATGGGGAAAAATAAAGAGTATTGTCAGTTATTTGTGCATACTCTATCTAGTACTTATGTTAGTTATTTAGAAGAGATAATTATTCATAAACCTAATAGAGATCAAGTAGATATATATGCTACTCAAATGGCTATATTTATAGATGCTGGTATTAATAAATTAAATAGTTATTATGAAAAGAAATAGTATTATTTTTTTTAATATAAAAGTTAGTCAAAACTAATAAAATATTATAGTGTAATGAAAATAAAATGAATATAAATTTAGGAGTTTTTTTATATGAAAAAAGATAAAAAGAAATCTATATTAAGTAGATTTGTGCCATATATGGGTAAAAAGAAAATTTTATTGCCTATAGCTTTAATACTGTCTGGATTATCAGCCATATTAAATATTATACCGTTTGTATTAGTTTGGTATATTGTTAGAGATATTTTAATATCTCCAAATGCTTTAAACTTTACCAATGTTAGTCCTTATGCCTGGAGTGCTTTTGCAAGTGCTATATTAGGAGTAATTGTTTATTTTGGTGCACTAATGTGTTCTCACCTTGCAGCATTTCATGTTGAAGTAGGGTTGCAGAAAATTGGTATGAAAAAAATAATGAATATGCCACTAGGATTTTTCAATCAATATTCTAGTGGTAAAATAAGAAAAATTGTAAATGATGGAGCTTCCACAACTCATACCTTTTTAGCTCACCAGTTGCCTGATATGGCGGCTAGTGTTGTATCTCCAATTATTTTACTTTTATTAATGATTCTTGTTGATTTTAGAATGGGACTTATTTCTCTTATTCCAATTTTATTAGGTTTTATAACTATGAGTTTTATGAGGACATCAAAAGGAAAAGAATTTCAAAAAATGTATTATGACTCATTAGAAGAAATGAGTTCTGAGTCTGTAGAATATGTTAGAGGTATTCCTGTTGTTAAAACATTTGGACAATCTATTTTTTCTTTCAAACGTTTTTATAATAGTATTATTAAATATAAGAAGATGGTTCACTCCTATACCTTGCTTTGGAGAACTCCAATGTCTTTCTATACTATAATAATGCAATCAACAGTATTCTTTTTAATTCCTATTGCTATTTTATTAATTGGACATGGAGATAATATAGCCTTTGTTATTGCTAACTATATTTTCTATTTATTAGTCTCTCCAATATTTACAACCTTATTAATGAAATCCATGCATTTTCAACAAAATAGTATGATTGCAAAACAAGCTATTGATAGATTAGATAATTTAATGAATTATCCTGAAATGCATTTTGAAACAAAGTCACAAAAGATAAATAGTCATTCTTTAGAATTTAAAAATGTAAGTTTCTCTTATGAAGGAGCAGAAAAAAAAGCAGTTGATGGTATTAATTTAAAATTAAATGAAGGGGAAACTATTGCTTTAGTTGGAGCCTCTGGTGGTGGGAAAACTACTATTGCTCGTTTAGCTGCACGATTCTGGGATGTGGATGAAGGAGAAGTTCTCCTTGGTGGTATAAATGTAAAAGATATAGCAAAAAAACAATTGATGGAAAATATTTCATTCGTTTTCCAAAATACAAACTTATTTAAGGGCTCTTTAAGAGATAATATTATTTTTGGTAAAGAAAATGTTTCTCAAAAAGATATAGATGAAGCTATATTATTATCTCAGTCAAAAGAGATTATAGATAACTTAGATAATGGATTAGATACTATTATTGGTACAAAAGGAACTTATCTATCTGGTGGGGAACAGCAAAGAATAGCTTTAGCTCGTGCTATGGTCAAAAATGCTCCTATTGTACTTTTGGATGAAGCAACAGCTTTTGCAGATCCTGAAAATGAACATTTAATTCAAAAAGCTCTTCATGAATTGAGTAATGGTAAAACGACATTAATGATTGCTCACCGTTTAACTAGTGTACGTAATGTAGATAGAATTCTAGTTGTTAATGAAGGAAAAATTCAAGAAGAAGGAACTCATGATGAACTACTTAAAAAGGGTGGATTATATAAAACTATGTGGGATGAATATCAACAATCTATTGAATGGAGAATTAATAGTAAGAAAAATATAAAGGAGGGAGTAAATTATGCGTAAATATTTTCAAGATAAATTTGCAATGTCTTACCAGGGTGCAAAAGATTTAATTAATGGGATAACCTGGTCAACAATAATGGATATTAGTTTCATGTTCCCTTTAATTTTTGGATTTATATTTTTGAATGAGCATTTAGAAATATTTCTTAATAATGCTAATATTGAACCTAATGGCATAGTGTATTACTTGATTATGAGTTTGGTTTCATTGTTGGTAATGTTTGTTATTGCATATATACAATATGATTCAACATATTCTAGAATTTATGAAGAAAGTGCAAAAACTAGAATAAAATTAGCTGAAACTCTAAGAAAATTACCATTAGCCTTTTTTGGTAAAAAAGATATAGCGGATTTAAGTTCTACAATAATGGAAGATGCTACTCAAATTGAACAGTTATTTTCTCATGCTGTACCACAAATTTTTGCAGCCGTATTATCCGTTGTAATTATGGCTATTATGCTATTTTTCTATAATTGGCAAATGTCTCTTGCTGTATTCTGGGTAGTTCCTGTTGCCTTTTTAGTATTTTTCTTTTCAAGAAAATTTCAAAATAAAATACATACTCAAGGTTATTATTACAAAAGAGAAGTTTCTGATGATATACAAGAAATGCTTGAATCTGTACATGAAATAAAATCTTATAATAGAGAAGAAGCTTATTGTGATAATTTAAATGGTAAGTTAGATAATTATGAAAAATTCTTAACAAAAAGTGAATTGTTGCTAGGAGCTACAATAAACTTTTCATATACAATTTTGAAATTAGGACTTCCAAGTGTTATTTTAGTTGGAGCTTCACTTTTAGTGAATGGTTCAATTAATATTTTCACTTATTTAGTTTTCTTAGTAATTACAGCTAGGATATATAATCCTATTATGGAAATTATGGAACATTTGGCTTTATTATTGTACTTAAATGTCAGAATTAAACGGATGAAAGAAATGAATTCCATGCCAAGACAAGAAGGAAAAACAGAATTTAATCCAAAGAATTATGATATTGAATTTAAGAATGTTGATTTCTCTTACATTGATGGGGTTCAAACTCTAAAGGATGTTAGTCTTTATGCAAGACAGGGTGAAGTTACAGCACTGGTTGGGCCTTCTGGAGGCGGTAAAAGTACTGTAGCAAAATTATCAGCTCGTTTTTGGGATATAGATAGAGGCTTAATTACATTAGGTGGAGAAGATATTTCTCAAATTGATCCTGAAACTTTATTAAATTATTATTCTATTGTTTTCCAAGATGTAATTTTATTTAACTCAAGTGTAATGGAAAATATTAGATTAGGTAAAAAAGATGCTAGTGATTCACAAGTTAAAAAAGCTGCAGCCCTTGCTAAATGTGATGATTTTATTAATAAACTTCCTAACGGTTATGATACTTTAATTGGCGAAAATGGTGAAAAATTATCTGGAGGAGAAAGACAAAGAATTTCTATTGCCAGAGCAATTCTTAAAGATTCTCCAATTATTTTACTTGATGAAGCTACAGCATCTCTTGATGCAGAAAATGAAAGTAAAATTCAGATGGCTCTTAGTGAATTAACTAAGAATAAGACTGTAATCATAATTGCTCATCGTATGAGAACTGTTTTAGGCGCTGATAAAATTGTCGTAATCAAAGATGGTAATGTTGCTGAATCTGGGGCTCCTATGAAACTAGAAAAAGAGAATGGTATTTTCTCTACAATGGTTAAGAGACAATTTCAAAATAATTAATGTTAAACTTAAATAAAAGATTATTAATTTTTTAAATAATACAAACAAACTATTATCCCTCTAAAGTAGAGAACGTTTAAATTACTTTAGAGGGATTCCTTTTTATATATTTATTATTTTAATTACTTGTGTTAAATAATATTATTTAGTTTAATATTATTAGTTAAATTAATTGGAGTTTATTATTAATATAAAAGAATATTGGAAAGCAACACTTGAGCAAAATGATAAAGGAATGAAAACTTTTTTTCATGATGATGCTATTATAAGATGGCACAATACTAATGAGCAATTTAGTGTTGATGAATATATTTTAGCTAACTGTAAATATCCTGGAAATTGGAAAGGGATTATTGATAGAATTGAAGTTATTGGTGATTTAATAATAACCGTAACTAAAGTTTTATCATCTGATGAGAAAATATCACTTCATGCAATATCTTTTATTAATGTAATTGATAATAAAATTGCATCAATAGATGAATATTGGAGTGAGGATGGAAATCCTCCTAAATGGAGAGATTCTATGAAGATTGGAAAGAGTATAAGTGACTAATTTTAAATTTTTTTTATAATGGAATTGAGAAATTTAGTTTATACACCATAAAAATCATATTCATAACTGAAGAATTATAATCTATCAATTCATTCCAAGACTCTTCAATTGGCGGTCCATCCCAAAAATTAGTGGGTTTATTTTCCATAACTTTAAATGGTAAATTTAAACCCAAAGACAAATATAAATCCTCTTTATTATCTTTTGTAAAAATCCATCCTACCTCTCCATATACTCCGATTGAAAAACATGTGTAATGAGAGTGCTCATTTGAATAATCAAATTGCATAAAAACATCTGAGGCTAAACCAAGATTTAAGAAAAAAGATTGATATTTTATTAGATTGTAATTTATAGTCCCATGTAGAGCAATTGTTTCAAAATAATCATCAAGTGGTACTTGTCCAATTTTTTCGCTATTCATTAATATTGCAAATAATGGATAACTAGCAGTAGCTTTGATATTTAATCTATTAGTTTGTTGCATAAGTGAAAATCCAATATCATTGAGATTGATATCGATTCCTTTTCTATAAGTTGTTTCTGCAAATATAGCTATATTAAAATTAATTAATACTAGTAAAATAAATATTATTTTCTTCATGCTTTTATATTAGAGGGAATAGTAATCGCTGTCAAATAATAATAAATTATATTTTTTATAATTTATATTAAGTTCATGTATATTAGGAAGAAAATTAATTATAATTATATGTTTATATAATGCCTTTTGTAGGTATAAAAAGGGGCATTATTAAAAGCTGAAATTTTATATGTTGAATATAATTTCATTAATTTATAATGGATTAAAAATCATGTCTAACTATGGAATAATATAAAAAAAGACCCTATTGTATTGATTATAATACAATAGGGAAATCACTCGCTATTTATTTTTAATTATTTAACTTGTCCATATTTATTTGCTACAAAATATTGCATAGATTTAATATTTTCATCACAAATTCCAACAGGATTTCCCCCTGTAGATTCTACTAAAGTAAGAATTTGTGCAGTTACTTCTAATACAGTAGAAACTCTAAATGCAGCATCAATATTAGCTCCGATACAAACTGCTCCATGAGAATTAATTAAACAAGAATTAGCATCTGTTCCTAATGCTTTAACAACTTCATCTCTTAATTCTAATGAGCCTGGTAGTGCATATTTAGTACATTTACAAGTATCTCCAAGCATTTGAGCTGCTTCATCAATACATAAAGGAATATCTTTCCCTTGTGTTGCATATACCATTGAATAAATAGGGTGGGTATGAATAATAGCATTTACTTCACTTCTTGAATTATAAATACCGATGTGCATATCTTTTTCAATTGTAGGAACTCTTTTCCCTTCAACAATTTCACCTTGCAAATTCATAACAACAATATCATCTTTAACAATATTGTCATAATTCATTCCACTTGGTGTTAAATAAATTAAGTTAGTATCAGTATCTCTAAGAGAAATGTTACCCCAAGTTTCTACAGTTAAGCCTGAATGGTACATTTTTTTGCCACTTTCTATTAATATTTTTCTAAAATCCATTTTAATACTCCTCTTATGTATTTTCTTTTCCATATTTATATAAATAACGATATCTTTCTGAATTAACGAATTCTTTAGGTATTTTATTGATATTGTTATTCATTAAACTCAAATATATTCCACAACATTTTTCCATTACTTTTGCAGATAATATTGCTTCTTCCATTGTTCTTCCACAGGAGACTCCACCATGATTTTTCATAATACACCCATTAAGATTGCCTATGATTTCCCCAACAGCTTTTCCTAATTCAACATGGTTTTCTGCTGATATATATTTCTTTGTTAAAGGAATTGCTCCTCCAAGTAATTGACTCATTTCTTCCACAAAGGGTGGAACTTCATCAATATTTAATGCTGAAACTGCCATACAATTTTGCGAGTGAGCATGAACAACAGCTTTAACATTAGGTGCGTTTATATAGATATTTCTGTGGACTTCTTTTTCTGAAGTTGGGTTATGTTTACCACTAATTTTATTACCATCTAAATCTATTTCAACAATATCTTCGACTTTCATAATATCGTAATCAACTTTACTTGGTGTTAATAAGATTTTATCTCCAATTCTCATACTAACATTTCCCCAAGTCCCAAAAACAAAGTTTATTTTTTTTAGAAAAAGGCATGTTTCAATAATACATTCTCTTTCTTTAAGATTATTCATGTTATATTTTATCCTCCATAATTTGGGCTCTTAATTTCCATGTTTCTTGTTGTGCTAAATAAAGATTTTTATATAGTTCATAATATTTCATATATTTTTTATGATTTTCTATATTTGGATGATAAATAGCTTTTGTTTTAACTGTCTTTTCTATAGCTTCTTTATAAGATTTATAGAAATTTTGAACTACAGCATTATTTATAATTACGCCTTTGGCTCCTAATTCATTACCTTCAACTGTAAAAATATCAACTCCCATAACATCAGCAAACATTTGACACCATATTGGAGATTTTGCCCCTCCACCACAGATTGTTACTCTTTTACATTGTTCCGGCATATGCATGTAGCAATCAAGCATAGTAAATGCTACGCCTTCATAAGTGGCTCGTATAAAGTCTTTTAATTCATGTTTTATACTTATTCCTGTATAACTTCCTTTTGCATATGAATTATTAAAAGGAGCTCTTTCTCCTCCTGCCATAATATATGGATGGTACATTAAGCCATTAGAGCCGATAGGTACTGTATCTAATAAATATTCAATATAATTGTATATATTAGTATTTTTAAGGGCAGCTTCTTTATATAATTGAGCACCAAACGTTTTAAGTAACCATTCAATATTTGGAGTTCCTGCAAGAGATCCCATTAGTCTTAACCAATGTTTATCTAATATATGAGTTATTGTATTTCCTACTTTATTATCATCAACTAATGGTTTCGTTATAACCATTTCATGCATCCCTGCTGTTCCAATAATTGAACAACACTCTCCGTCATTTATGACCCCACTACCAAGTGCGCAAGCACTAACATCCATAGGTCCATTAGTAACAATTACATCAGTAGTTAAGCCAATTTGATCTGCTATAGCTTTTTTTATTTTGAAAGCATTATTTTTAGCTTTTAGAATAGGGGGGAATTTATCTCTATATTTTTCTAGATTTGATATTTTAAATAATTCCTCACTATAATTATCTTTCTCAAAATCTAAAAATACTAGAGATTGATCTGTTGTATCGCTTGTTATCATATCAGTTAATTTATAGAACAAATAATCTTTTAAATGTAAGAAATATTTAGCTTTATCTAAACTATCTTTTTCATTTTCTTCTAGCCATTTTATAATACAATTTTGGTTGCCAGAGAATATTTGATTTCCAGATTTTTCAAAGATTTTAATAGCTGTACCATCATTATTCCAACGTTTAACAATATTACTAGATCTGCCATCACAAAAACAAAAACCATTTCTAATAGGATTGCCTTTTTCATCGATTAACCAAAGTCCATCCCCTTGAGCTGTTATTCCAATACCTACAATATTTTTGTCATAATTTCTCTTTATTAATTTTGTTAGATTTTCAATTAATTTATTATAAATATCATTCATATCTTCTTCATAGCATACTTCAGTTGGGAATATGCCTTCTAAAGTTTTAGCTTCTTTATCTATTTCATTACCGTTAATATCAAATAAAACAGCTTTTATACTACTTGTGCCGGAATCAATTCCGGTAAAATATTTCATAAAAAAATTCTCCTTGTTAAAGTATTATTTAGTTTGAATTACTTTGCTGGTATCGAGACTGTTAATCTTGGTTTTTTTATCTCTATTTGCACTAACCATTGCTGATATAGAACTAAATGAAATTGCAAGAACAACAACAAATCCACTTACAGCTGATTGCCAATACATATTTACCCCAAATAGAACAATCATGTTTTGAATAATACTGATTATTGCAGCGCCAATTAGTGCTCCTACAGGATTACCAATACCTCCAGTAAGAGAAACACCACCAATAACAGAAGCTGCTATTGAATTCATTGGCCAACTTTCTCCAATTGCTGATTGAGCTGATCCTAAACGGGCTACATATAAAACACCTGCTAAAGCTGAAATTGCTCCAACAATTGAATAAATTAAAATTCTAATATTATCTACTTTTATACCTAAGATTTTTGCGGTTTCTTTATTGTTTCCAATAGCATATACATATCTACCTGTTTTAGTTTTCTGAACAATAAACATGATTATTAATAGGACAATTACAGTAAAAATAAATGGCATTGGAATAGGACCTAGAGTCCCTTTCCCTATAAAATATATTTCTTTTGGAATTCCTGTAATTGCTTTTCCTTCTGTAAGCACTAAGTTGATACCACCATATACACCAGTCATACCAATTGTTGCTACCATGGAATTTAATCTTAATTTTGAGATTATTGTGCCATTAATTGCTCCAAGAAAACCTCCAAGTAAAAGACTTAAAATTACTGCTAAATAAGGAGTTATCCCTAAATTAACCATCATCATTCCAGATAAAATACCACATAAAGAAGCTATTTTGCCAACAGAGAGATCCAATTCACCTATTAATAATAATAGAGATTGTCCAATACCAATCATTCCAATAAAAGCTAAATCTCTTAAAAGTGATTGAATATTATATTTATCTAAAAAATAAGGGGAGGCTATACTTGCTATTATTATCATTATTGCTAATATTGCTGTTATTGCAAACAGCCCACTATTTTTTATAAGAACTAAAAAGTTTATATTTTTTGTTTGAGTTTTTTTATTTATCATTACAATTCCCTTAATTAACACCGATTATGGCACTCATAACTTGTTGCTTTTGTGGATTAGTAAAGTTTCCAGTTATTTTTCCATTGTATAAAGTTATAATTCTATTTGAACATTTTAATACTTCATCCATTTCAGATGAAATTAAAATAATACCAATTCCTGTATTTTCAGCTAATTGTTTCATCATTTTATAAATTTCACTTTTCGTACCAACATCAATACCTTTTGTAGGTTCATCAAAGATTAATATTTTAGGATTACAGCACATAGCCCTTCCTATAATTACTTTTTGTTGATTACCACCACTTAGATATTTAATTTTTCGATTCATCCCTGGTGTTTTAATATCATAATCATGGATTACTTTATTTGCTAAAGTCTTTTCTTTTTCTGAGGAAATGCATCCCTTATTTATTAAACTATCTAATATAGAAACACTGATGTTTTCTTTTATACTTAAGTCAGCTAATATTCCTTGAGATTTTCTTTCTTCAGGTAAATAAACTAATCCATTTTTTATAGAATGATTTGTATCACCAAATTTCCAATCTTTATTGTTAATTTTTATGCTACCTTTATAAATTGGTAAGTATCCAAAAATAGCTTGCATTAATTCACTTCTACCAGCTCCAACTAAGCCTGCAAAACCCAATATCTCTCCTGATTTAAGATTAAAACTGCAATCAGTAAATTGTTCACCTGTTAAATTTTTGACTTCCATTAGGATTCTATCATTAATTTTATAACTTTCAAAAGTCTGATTCAATATAATTTCATGACCTGTCATTTGTTTAATAATCCAATTTATATCAATATTTTTAATTTCGGAGTATGCGACTTTTTCCCCGTTTCTAAACACAGTAATAATATCACCAAGAGCAAATATTTCTTCTAACTTATGAGAAATAAAAACTATAGCTTTACCTTCTTCTTTTAATTGTTTTAAAATCTTAAATAATAATTTAGTGTCAGCAGTTGTCAAACTTGTGGTAGGTTCATCAAGTAATAAAACTTGATAATCTTCTAATACCATAGCTCTTGCAATTTGTAAAAGTTGTTGCTGTGATACAGAAATATTTTTCACAAGTTCACTTGGAGATACATTAATATTAAATTTTTTTAATAAATTAATAGCATCCTTCTCAATTTTATTTTTAACGTATAACCCTTTATGTCCTGATCTTTTATATGGTAAAAATAAATTTTCAGCTACACTTAAATAAGGGAACAAATTTATTTCTTGGGGAGCATATGCAATTTTTTTAAATAGTTTTGTATGTGAATATGCATCAGTACCTTCAATTTCAACTGAGCCTCTTTCTGGGGCTTGAATTCCTGTTAAGCATTTGATTAATGTGCTTTTTCCAGCACCATTTTCACCAATGATACAATGGATTTCACCACTATTAATTGATATGTTTACATCTTGTAAAGCAATTACTCCAGGAAAATATTTAGAAATGTTTTTACCTTCTAATATTTTCATTTTTCCTCCAGGTTTAAAGAATGTTAAAAAGGAGTAGAATAAAATCTGCTCCTTTTTTATAACAGTAAATTATTCAGCATTAACGATGGAGATCCATTCATCAACGTTTGAACTATCAATGTAAACAATACCACAGTCAGTTTTCTTAGGAATGTTTTGACCAGCTGTTCTTTGCCATAGCATTAATGTAACCATTGATCCTTGCATTTGTGCTTGAGTTGCATAAGATGCATCGATTGTACCATCTTTAATACAATTTAAGATTTCAATTAAGTTAGCCATAACAACAGTTTTAACTTGATCAGTTTTACCTGATTCTTCTAATGCTGCTGCTAATCCTTTAGCTGTTGCATCAACATTTAAATAACCTTTTAAGTCTGGGTTAGCTGCTAATACAGCTGCGGCTTGAGTTTGTGCTGTTTCAAAACTATCATTATCAATACCGCCATCTATAACTGTTATTCCAGGATATTGTGCTAAGGCAGCCTGCATAGCTTCATATCTTTCAACATGGTTAGGGGCGGTTGGGCACCCTTGCATAATTGCAACTTTTCCTTGGCCATTAAGCATTTCAGCAAGCTTATTAGCTGCTAATGTTCCTTGTTCAGTAAAGTCATTACCAACAGAGCAAAGTGTTGAATCTGATGGAGCTGTTGCATCAAATAAGATCACTGGAATGCCTTGAGCTTCAATTTCATCTATAACAGCCTTGTTCCCTTCATAATCTAATGGAGCAAGCGCAATCCCATCTGGATGAGTTGCAGCTGCTTGTTCTAATACAGTATTTTGGGCAGCAACATCTGCTGTTTGTGGTGCTCTATAATCAATAGTTACTTTACAACCTAATTTAGCTGATAATAATTCTGCTTGATCTTGAGCCCCCATATTTACTTGGTCATACCAAGCATGAACACATTTTGGAACTACAACGAAATGCAAATCTTCGTTTTTGACTGTTGCTGTTGTAGAACTGGTATCTACAGATTCTTCTTTATTACAACTTACGAATACAGTTGTCATCATTACAATGCCAATTAGTAATAATGCTAATTTTCTTTTCATCTTTAACCTCCTAATGAATAGCCTACATAACAAGGTAGACTATCAAGATGATGTTTAAATTTTATCAAAGCAATAGTTAAAAACAATGTGACAATTTCTAGATTAGGTATGTAAATTAAACATATTATTCCAAAAAAATGAAAATTTTTGGATTTATTTATACCTTGATTACTATTTTATTTGTATCTATTAAATGTTCTAAACGTGATTTGATTAAAATTATAATAGTGCCTTTTTGTTTGAATTTATTAATATATGAAGATACTATTTCAATACCTGAATTATCACATTTTTCAAAAGGTTCAAGAATTATTAATATATCAGGATTTCTTAGATACCATCTTTCAAGTGAAATACGAATTCTTTGATTTGTAGACAAATCTTTAATTGATAAAGTTTGTTGTTTTTTATTAAATAATTCATTTTCTGCAACTTTAGTCATGTACTTTTGGTTTATGATAAATGTTTTATTATTAAAAGTTTCATAACTTGGAATTAATAGATTTTCTCCAATAGTCATTTTTGTTAAAAGATCTTCATTATTGCCTAAATGTTTTATTATTCCAATTTTATTTATCGAAGGAAATTTACTTTTATATATATTTATATTTGAAAGATATTCAAATATTGGTAGTTTTTTTCTGCTGTTTTTAACTAAAAAAATTATTAAACTACTTTTTATTAAAGGTAATTTAACGATATCTCCATCAAGATAAAAGAATAAGCATTGATCTTTATTAATTCTTTTAATTTTTTGACTACTATTTAGTAGTATTTTTTCATCTTTATTTAATACAGAATGCATCATATCAAAATGATTTTTTAAATCTTCATTTGAAATAACTTTTTTAGAATCCCATTTTTTAATTATCTTACCGTTTTCCATTAGAATAAATCTATCAGCTATTCTAAATGAGATATCATCAGAGTAATTAATTATTATAATTGCTTTATCTATAAATATTTCTTTGATTTTTAATTTTAGTTTTTCAATTTCCTCTACATTTAAATCTGGCATATCATTTTCAATGATAATTATGTTTGCTTCGCTGTTATAGATTTTTATTAATTCTAGTAGCAGTTTTTCAAAAATACTACAATCATTAAATTTTTGTTTTACATCAATTTTTAAATTAAATTTTTCAAGTAATTCTTTTGAAGCATTATTAATTTTATTAATATTAATTATTCCTAAAAAAGATTTATATTTTTCTAGCATTAAAAATTCAGCAATTGTCCAATTTCCCATATTTAAATTTGTTATATTTGCATTTAAAGAATTTAGTGAAAATATTTTTGCTTTTAAATCATTAATTGAATTAACTACTTTGCCTCTATATGCGATATATTCTACAGGAGCATTTTTATTCCCCTTTAAGAATTCAGATATAAAGAATTTGCCAGAGTTAGTAAAACCAACAAAGGCTAAAATCTCTCCATTGTAGATGGCAAAGCTTATATTGTTTACTATTTTTTTACTGTTTATGTTTTTTAGGTTTGTTATTCTAAGTATTTCTTTATTCAATGAATGATAACCTCTCTTTTACAATAGGTAGTATCAATTCAATATCGGTACCATAGTTTACAGTACTATAAACATTAATTCCGTATTCTTTTCCGAAAATCAATTGGATTCTTTTTTGAATATTAAATAGGGCAATCCCATTATTTTTGTTATTTGTTTCTAAGGGTGATTGATTATCTTTTGTGTGTAATTGAGAATTTATTTCTGTAAGTTTTTTATTATTAATTCCTATGCCATTATCAGAAATTGTAATTATAATATTATTATCAGTTAATAATACCTCAACGACAATCTTTGCATTTTCTGTTACATCTTTTAACCCATGATTTATAGCGTTTTCAACTAAAGGTTGAATTATTAATTTTGGTACATAATATTTTAAGGCAGTTTGATCTTCTTCTTCAATTATATATTCAACAAGAAATCGATCATTAAATCGATAATTTTGAATCCTAATATAATTTTTTAAATTATCAAATTCTTCTTTTAGAGTTACTAAGTCGCAGTTTCTGCTAATACTATATCTAAAAAAGCAGGCTAAGGCTTCACTCATATTTGCAATTTCCTCATTATCATCAATTAAGGCTTGCCCCCTAATTGTTTCTAAAGTGTTATATAAAAAATGAGGATTTATTTGTCTTTGTAGTGCAAATAGTTTTGATTCTTTTTCTTTTGCATTCATTAATACAGTCTTGTTTAAAGAAGTATTTTTTTTAGTTTCATAATTTTCTATCTCTTTTAAAAACTTATCATTTTTTATTATATCTTCTATTGAATTGTTTTTATTATCAAAAGAATCAAATTTTTCTAGATATTCTTGGAGTTTTAAATAAGATAAAAACCATTTTCTTATTAGAAAAAATTCAATACATAAAATTATAGTTAAATTAATGACTTCAAAAGTTAGAGAATTGAAAAATAAAAAGTTAAGCATTATTATTATAAGAGTAATAGCAAAAGAGTTAATAACTTTAATAAACAAATTTTTCATTAAAATGCCTACTTATTTTTTCCATTCATATACATCTTTCTATAAATTGCTGGTTTTATACCAACTATTTTTTTAAATGTTTGGCTAAAATATCTACTATCTTTGTATCCAATCTTTGAGGCTATTGCAACAATAGTATCGGAACTATCTATTAATTCTTTTTTTGCCATGTTTATTCTATAGTTAGTTAAATATGTAGTAAAATTATAACCTGTTTCTTTTTTAAATAAACTACTTAAATATACAGGATTAAGCTTTACTTTATCAGCTACATCTTCAAGTATTATTTTTTTTGAATAATTTTTTTCAATATATAATATGACCTTTCTTATAATAGGGACATTTTTTGTTTCTTTTATTTGTTCAATCTTTTTTGATATCTGAATAAATTCAAGGGAAAGATATTCTGACATTGTTCGAATTGAATATATATAATTAATATTATTGAGGATTGTTTTTTGAAGATTCATTAATAAGCCTTCATTAATGAATTCTGCGTTAAAGACTTTATCAAGAATTACTACAGGGATTGAATAGAAGAAAGAATAATCAATATCTTTTAGTATTCTTAATTTATAAAATAATTCAAATACTGCGTTTTTAATTTCTTCTTCTTTTCCATTAAATATCATTTTAACAATATTATCTATCTCATTATGATAGAGAGTTTTAATTTCGAGATTGTTTATAGATATGTCGTCGTTAGTTATTATTCTGTCAGTCCCAAGCTTTATTCTATTATTTATAACTTTTTCACAAAGATTTAATTTGGATATTATCTCTTTTGATTTAAATGTTTCATTTATTAATCCAATTGTAAAATAGAATATTTCAAACTTTGTTAGTTCTGATTTTATTTTTTCAAATATACTAGAAATGTTATCATTTATTTTATTTGTATTTTTTTCATCAAAATTAATTAAAGTGTATATTGTTAAGTTAGGTTTAATTGTCAAAATGCAATTACTGCTAGTTTCTTCATATGTTGTATTTATTATTTGTATTATTTTATTAACTATATTATTTTCTTGCAGTATATCTTGATTGAGCATTTTGCAATAATCAAGTTTTATAATAAATAATTTGTTTGAATTATTATTATTAAGGTGATTGTTTAAATAAGTTGAATCTAAAATTTTTGTATCAATTAATGAAGAAAATATGTTACTTTTTAATTGTTTGTCAGATTGTTTGACTTTTAATTTTAGATTTTTTTTTTCATTAAGGCTTTCATTGTTTGTTTCTATTTCCTTTGATAATTTTTCAAGAGTTTCATTTAACTCTATTTTATCAACAGGTTTTAATAGATAGTTATTAACGCCATATTTCATTGCCTGATGAGCATATTCAAAATCCTTATATCCGCTTATTACAATGAATTTACATTTATTATTAAATTGATTAATTATATCTAGTCCTGTGACTTTTGGCATTCTAATGTCAGTTATTACAATATCTGGATTTTCTTGTTCAATTATTTCAAGTGCTTTTTCACCATTATTAATTGTTGCAATACATTCTAAGTTTAATCTATTCCAATCTATTAATTTTTCTATGAGCTTACTAATCCTAAACTCATCATCAACAATTATTACTTTATATTTTTCCATGAGAAGCCTTATATCTTATTTCAATTTTGTATCGTTTCATATTATAGTACAATTGTTATAATATTTCATTAAAAATTTTTTTATAATATTGTAGTAAAACTAATTATTAGAAAAAGAGTTAAATAATAAGGCCAAATAAAAATGTTTTTTTTGGGTATCTATTTTATAATAAAGTTAATACTTAACATTTTTTAAGTTTTTATTTAACTGTTTAGCTTTTATAAAATACGTCATATTGTTTTATTGCATATGCTTGTTGTAGTGGGGATTAATTTCATTAGTTCAGTATACAATTCTTTTGCCTTATCTTTTTTAATCTTTAATTATTTTAACTGTTGAATTATCTAATATAGAATAGAAAGATTCTCCATGTAGAGATTGATCAGACTTAGGTATTTCTTTTTGAGTCGTTTTATTAAATTTATTCAAAATTTTTCTTAAGTGATTTTTTCTTCACTATTTAAATATAATGTCTTAGAGGCATCTTTATCATAATTGTGACTTACATCTGTATTTTGTCCAAAATAAGTAGGGAGTTCTTTCCACCTGTTGAATCCTTACTATAATGCAAGACATATCAATTATTTCAGTTTTTGTTTTTAGAATTAAAAAGTTGAGTATGTTTATTATGTTTTTAATAGCTAAAATCATACCTAGTATGAATTTGTAATATATTTTTTGTTTGACAACTAGCTATTATTTTGATAAGCTTTAAAAAATGTGTTTATTAGGTAAATAATTCTTTATATTTAATTCGTAATTCTATGTATAACATATTTTTATAATATATTTATAATATATTTTAAATAATTTCCTGCTCAAAAAAATAATTTTTAATCAATATTTTTTTAAAATTGTTATAAATAACAAGTTTAGGGGGCATTATATGAAAAAAAATAAATTTCAATTTATTTTATTAGTTTGTAGCTTTATTGTTGTTGTTTTATTAACTGGTTGTCCAGGTTTTTTGTCTACACCGAATGATGAAATTTATAATAATGTTAATCCTTACCACAAAGTAACTACTTCTGAAATTCCAAAGATTGATTATTCTAATAATTATATTTTATTACGTGATAAACCAAATATTAATATTGATACATATATTGAAGATAATTTGGAGATGTATAAAAGATTTTTTATTAGTGGAATAGATGATTTAGATCGAATTTTATACAATTGGCAAGCTGGAGAAGGAGTGACTTTAAATCCAAAGAGTATTGATTTAGGCTTATCCTTGCACATTAAGGATGATAATATTAGCTATTTTATAGAAGACCAAAGTAGAACTTTTGAAATTGATATTAATTGGATAGATTTTATATTAAAAGGTAGTACAAACTCATCTTTATCGTATTTGCTTAATGAAGATTTTTTTGAAATGGATAAGGAGATTGAATTAAACATTTCTTCATATTTTACTGAATATATTTCAAGTGGTATGTATATGCCTTATAGTATTTATTTTAATATTATTGTTGATAAAAATGATGATGAGCATATAATGTCAGGAGATTTGCAGATTAGTTTTGCTTCAAGGATATTTCACATTTCAGGTGATGAAAATATTAATGATGCTTTAGGTAATTTGAGTGCATCATTAACTATTGAAAAATTTGAGGATTTAAGTGAAAGTGATTTAACCTATATTGGTTATTTGTTATCGAATTTAAATGAAAATAGTAATTATGATAGTGTTTGGAATTCTATAGAAAATAAAATTTGGAATAATACTAGTGAAACACATATGTCATTGAAACTATCCGTAGGGGATGAACAAGGTCTTTTGCAAACTAAAACTTATTCTGATGCTGAATTATTTGAGTTATTAATATTAGTTTTTAGTAATTAAACTTTGAATATTAAATTTAAAAAAATCTCTTGAATTAAATAGATTTAAAATTCTTATTTAATTCAAGAGAATATTATTTTTTACACACTCTCACAAAAACAAAAGGATATATTGAATCTAAAGGGCTCTCTTGTCATCTTTGTTGCTCTTCTAATATCGCACCAGTTATATTGGAAACTTTCTCTGCTGAAATAGTAAATCTATAGATAGCTTTTATTGTCTTAGCTATATCTCTTTTGTTTATTTCTCTTATTAGAAGTAAATTTCTTATTCTTATAAGCATTAGAATCATATTCCAAATGAAGTGTCATTTAACTTTTTAACATTGACTCAAATATAGGTCCAAATACATTCTTTAATGCATTTTACATATCGGATACAGTTTCTTGTTGATATTCATCTATTAAAGCATCAGCTAATTGTTCTTCAATTGTTTTGTTTTTTCTTGTCTCCATTATTTATATCTCTTTATTTTTGATATTTGTATTCTAGCACACCCCTTTAAATGAAAAACATGCAATGTTATTAATAAAATTAGCAATATTGTGACAAGTAAAGAATTAGATAATATTTTGTCAGATGATAAGTCTTATTCTTATACTTTTGATGGCTTATGAGGGGGGAAATATACTAAAGCAAAAAATTATTTATATGCATTGTTTTAATTTTGGTGCAAAAATTGAAAAATTAAATAAGAAATTAATAAAATAAAACTATTAAAGTAAACCGGCACGGAAAGTTTGGACAATTTAATAAAACTTAATCACATCAAAGAACCACATTAAATCATATATTTAGAAAAGATTAGTTATGATATACTAATCATAATGGAGCTTTAGATGGGTAAACGGTACTTTAGTGAAGAAGAAATTGCAAAACTAAGAGAGAATGAGTATATTGAAAAAGTTAGTGAAAAATCAATAAAATATACTTTAGAATTCAAAAAAGAATTTTGGAGAAGATATCAAGGTGGCCAATCACCTGAAAAAATATTTCTTGATTTAGGCTTTGATTTAGATATTATTAATCGTGAAAGAATTTATGGATTAACTAATAATATTAAAAGACAAGCTATAAGAGCAAATGGATTTGAAGACCAAAGAGTTAATAATACTAGAACTAGAACTAAAGAACCAATATCTATTGAAGAAAAGTTAAAAGCTCAGGAATTAGAGATTAAAATTTTAAACCAAAAGTTAGAATTCCTAAAAAAAAACATAGCGATAGAGGAAAAATATTCACTATCACAACAGCAGAAAAGGAAGAAAAAAAGAAAATAATAAAAGCTCAATTACTAGACTCAGATAATTTGTTAACTATTGAAGAGCTATGTTCAATAGCAGCAATATCAAGATCTGGTTATTATTATTGGCTTAACTCAAAAGATAAGCGTAAGGAAAGAGAGATAAAAGATAGAGCTAATTTTGATATAATATTAAATGTATATAAACATAGAAAATTCAAGAAAGGGTCTAGACAAATCTATATGGCACTAAGAAAGACTTCTAATAAAATGAGCTTAGAGAAGATAAGAAGATTAATGAGAAAATATGGGTTATTTTGTCCAATTAGAAAAGCTAATCCATATAAAAAAATGCGTAAAGCAACTCAAACAAGTACTTATGCTAGAAATAGAGTTCAAAGAAAATGGGAAAATTATAGACCTGGTGAATTATTAACAACAGATATTACTTATATGTATTATGGCGTTAATAGAAATAAAAAAGCTTATTTATCAGTGATAAGAGATGCTTGTACAAAACAAGTATTATCATTTGTATTATCAGATAATCTAAGAGAAGAGTTTGTGTTAAAAACTGTTGATCAATTAATAGAGAAACATGGTAGTCAATTAAGTAAACATGTTATTATCACAAGTGATCAAGGAGTACATTATTCTGCAATAGAGTATAGAAGAAGATTAAAGAAATATAATATTACTCGTTCTATGAGTAGACGAGGAAATTGCTGGGATAATGCTCCTCAAGAAAGTTTTTTTGGACACATGAAAGATGAGATAACAATTACAGAATGTAATAGATTTAAAGAATTAAAATATTGTATTAATGAATATATAAATTATTACAATAATGAAAGATATCAATGGGATATTTGTAAAATGACACCTAATCAATACAATAAGTATTTAAGAAAAGGTAATTACATAATCCCTGGGAAAAACAAAGTTAAAGTTGCATAATACAACTTTAACTTATGGATAATGTGGTATACTTGATTAAATAAAATTAAGTTTGTCTAAAAAAGACAAACCAGTTCAAAAGATTAATGTCAAAATGTATTTAAAATAACAAAATATAGTTCTTATAAAGGTGAAATTTCTGTTGAAGTTAAGAATATTATCAATAGAAATTTTTATTCTGATAATCCTAATACTAAATGGTTGACAGATATAACAGAATTTAGCCATATATCAATCGCTTTGATGGTAAAGTTATTTTCTGGTCTATTGGTACTTCACCTAATGCAAATCTGGTTAATTTAATGTTAGAAAAAGCTTCCAAAACTCTTTCAAAAAGGAAGCCTCCACTAGTCAATTAAGACAGAGCCTGTTATTATATTTTAACTGGTTGGAGAGAATTAATGGATAAATTTTAATTAACACAATCCATATTCAAAAAGGGTTGTTTTTTTGATAACTCAGCTTGTGAAGGATTTTTTGGAATAATGAAAAATGAATTTTTTTATGAAAAAATATGAAGAGGACTTTTACTAAATGAATTTATAGTATTGATAAATAATTATATTCATTGGTAAAATGAAAAGAAAATGAAAGCTTCACTTTGTTACATGAGTTCTGTTGAGTATCGTGAATCACTTAGAATTATATCATGATTGTCTAATAAAACGTCCTTACTTCATATTAAACTACCAATTTTTAATTTCTAAAATATACTTTTGAAGAATTTTTATATAAAATTTTTCCCATATCTTCTTCATCAAATATTTGTTCAATATAATTCCATAAATGTTTATAAGAATCTCGGGTTAATGGACTTGGGGCATCGCTTCCCCAAAGCAGTTTATCAATTCCTACAATTTCTTTAGCAAGTAGAATAAATTTTTTTGCAGTGGGGTATGGATATACTTCTGGATATACATTCCAAGGAATTGCACTTAAATCAAAATAAACATTATCTAACTTAAGAATATTTAGCATTTCTTTTAAATGTTCAAAATCTTTTATAGTAGGAGCTCCTAAGTGGCAGATAACAATATTCATCTCTTTAAAGTTTTTTGCAATTTGAGCAACTGCTTCAGGTTGAAAACTATCCATTAAAGGACTTCCAATATCTAAAACTAAAGTAGCATTTGAATCATTAATCATTTGATAATATTGCATCATCATTTTATTATCAATTTTAAACGAAGAGTGACAACTCATTAGTCCGGCGCCAGTACTAAGCTCAAATTTTACAATCTTAAAATTCCATTCTTTTAAATATAATGTTGCAAGTTTTTTAGCATTTTTACAAAATGGATCAAATGTTACAGCACCTGTAAATCTATTTGGATATTTATCTATTGCTTCTTTTACATAATGGTTTTGAAAACCATAAAAACCTCCTTGAAGTATAACGGCTTTTTCAACATTATTCTCATTCATAATTGATAGTAAAGAGTCTATTTCAAAAGTTGTATCACCATAGTTTTTGGGTATCATATCAATTATTGTACCATCTGCCCATATAGCCTTCCCATTACCTATTGCTCTTAGTTCTCCTTTAGCTCCAAACCCTGCTAAAGTTTTAAAAACATGTACATGTGAATCGATTATTTTCATTTAGCAATCTCCTTATTCCTTTTAAAGAAAACGATTTTTCTTAATGAAGCTTGTCTATGATATCCACTATCTTTTAGTCTAGAATGAGCATCAATAGATACTGCAATTATAATGATAATACCTTTTACCATGCTATGATAAGTTGAAGCAACACCTAATAATCTTAATCCATTGTTAATCATGCCAACCAACAGAGCACCAAACATTGCCCCTTGAATTGAACCTTCACCACCAAGTAATGAAGTCCCTCCAACTACAATAGCTGTTAAAACATCGTTTTCATATCCATAGGCTGCTTTTGCGATAGCTTGTTGGTTCCAGCTAGCTAACATAATTCCGGCAATAGCAGCAGTAAACCCTGAAATAGCATAAGCACTAATATTAATTTTTTTAGTTTTAATACCACTGTATTTTGCTGCAGTCATATTACCACCAACTGCATATATCTTTTTACCAAAGGAAGTGTAATTTAAAATATAATAACTAATTAATGCCATAATTATTAAAATAAATATTGCAAAAGGTATTCCAAATAATCTACCTCCACCAATGAAGGTAAACATTTTGGGTTCCATTATTCCAATAACTTTATTTTTAGTTATTAATTGAGCAACACCATAGAATATGTATTGAGTAGCTAGAGTGATTAAAAAAGGAGGAACCTTGAAGAATGAAACAATTGCACCATTAAAAATTCCTACAATTATTCCACTACCAATTCCAAAGGTTAATCCTAGTATAACCGCAAAAGTGGTGCATCCAAAATGTAAAATTGTAACAACACAGGTTGCTCCGCTTATAGCCGCGGTTGCTCCAACACTTAAATCAATACCACCTAAAAGTATTGTAAAGATAGCACCGCATACCATAACTCCATAAATTGATATAGCTTGTAAAATACTTTTGAAGTTTGCTGCTGTTAAAAAGATTCCAGGTTCTTTTATTGTTAAAAACAAGCCTAAAATAAATAATAACATTGGCTTTTGTAGTTTTTTCATCATTTCTTTATAGTTTTTTTTCTTAATTAAATCAGTCATAATCTTTCCTTTTAATTATCAAGCCCTGAAGAGGCCGTGAGTATGGTTTCTTGAGATACAACTCCAGAAGAAAATTCTTTAACTATTTCACCTTTTCTTATAATTAATATCCTATCAGATATATGCAGTAATTCTTGCATATCTGAAGATACAATTAATACAGATAATCCTAAGGCGGCTAATTCTTTTAGCTTGCTATAAATTTCACTTTTAGCTCCAATATCAACACCAGCTGTTAATTCATCAATAAGCAATACTTTTAAATCTCTCAATAGCCATTTCCCTAATACTATTTTTTGTTGATTTCCTCCAGACATGTTTCCAACAATAAATTTTGGATTTTTTGGGCGAACATCAAGTATATTTATTGTTTTATCCCCAAGATTAGATACTTTTTTAGGAGATAGGTAAGCTCCTGTTTTTAAATCATCTAAACTTGGAACTGTAGCATTCTCAGTGATTGATAATAGTGGGAATAGTCCCTCATCTCTTCTGTTTTCAGGAACCAGACCAAATCCATTACTAATCATGGAATCAACTGAATTAGGCATTTTTTTATCTTCGAAATAAACTTCTCCATTATCATATTTATCTATTCCAAAAATACTTTTTAATATTTCTGATCTACCAGAACCAACAAGACCTCCAATGCCTAAAATTTCTCCTTTATGTAAGTCAAAAGAAATATTAGTAAATACTCCTTTTCTGCATAATTTTTTGACAGATAAAATAGGTGGGGTTGTAGGACTATGAAGTTTGTTTGGTGCAAAAGATTCATCGAATTCTTTACCAATCATCATCTCGATAATTTTCTCAGGAATAACATCATCGTGTTTGATTGAATCGACATTAACACCATTTCTCAAAACTGAAATAGTATCACTTAGCATAAATACTTCTTCTAATCTGTGTGAAATGTATAAAACACTTATGCCTTTTGATTTAAGTTTTCTTATAATATTGAATAATAATTCTGATTCTTCACTACTTAAAGAGGCTGTTGGTTCATCCATAACAAGCATTTCAGCATCACTATTTAGTGCTTTTAGTATTTCTACCATTTGTTGTTGTGCAATACTTAATGTTTCAACAACAGCATTTGCTTTTAATTTAAAACCATAATCATCAATTAATTCTTGAACCTTCTTATACATCTTTTTCTTTTTTAATACACCAAAAGATGAATCTTCTTTTCCAAGCATTATGTTTTGCGCTACTGTTAGGGTAGGAATCATACTTAATTCTTGATATATAGTGCTTATCCCTAATTTTCTAGAATCTGTTTGAGATTTTATATCAACAGAATTTCCATTAATTATTATATCTCCACTATTTTTAGTATAAATCCCAGTTAAAATTTTTATCAGTGTTGATTTACCCGCACCATTTTCACCAACTAGTGCATGTACTTCACCTTTCTTAATTGTTAAGTTAACCCCTTTCAAGACTGAGACTATACCAAAACTCTTTTTTATATCTTTCATTTCTAAGAATATATTGTTTGTATCATTCATATCATTAAGCCTCGCATTCAATCTTTTTTGACATTTTCTTAAGCATATAAGAATTGTAAATAGAATCAAAAATAACCATAAGAACTATTACAGACCCTGTTAACATTAATTGGACTGCAGTTGGTAAATTATATTTATAAATACCATTAGTTAAGGCAGACATAAAAATAACACCAATCATTGTTCCAACTACATCACCACGACCACCGTTAAATGCACAACCACCAACTACTACAGCTGCGATTATATCAAATTCTAATCCTATACCAGTATCAGGAGTAACACTTTTCATTTTTCCCATTAAAAATAAGGTAGCAACACCACATAAGAAGCCAGTTAGAGTATATACTCCAAGTTTTATATTCTTAGAATTAATACCAGATAGTTGTGAAGATTTTTGATTTGATCCAACGGAATAAGTATATAAACCAAACTTAGTTCGTTTTAATAAAAATTGGCCTAAAATAACAAACAAAAAGAAAAATATAATTGAAATATAAATCCCGTTAATATTTCCACCAATTAATAAAATAGTTCTATCTTTTATAACTTTATTTGTAATCATTCCTGTTGCAGATTTAATTGCAAAAACTAAAGCTAAGCCTCTAAAAACGAATTGAGTTGAAAGTGTTGCAATAAAATCTGGTAAGTTTAATCTTGAGACTAAAATACCATTGATAAAGCCACCTAAAGTTCCTAATAAAATAGCTAAAATGATAATAACATTTCCACTAACACCATGGTTATACATTAAATTAGCACAGATCATTGAAACACAACCAATAAGTGCTCCTGTAGATAAATCAATGCCTGCTGTTATAATTATAAAAGTTACACCAATTGCAACAATGCCCATAATTGAACTTTCTCTAAGTAAAGTTAAAATATTAGCTTTGGTGAAAAAAGTATCACTTGTAAACCCAAGAATCGCAAATAATAAAATTAACAACCCAATAGATACCAATCGTCTAATTTGTTCCTGACGCAAAATAAACCTCCAAATTTTTCCTTTCTTTTGCCACTACAATTAATAAGGTAACAAAATGTAATTATTAATTTTGTTACCTCATAATTTGTGAATTAATTTACCAACGAATATTTTCGCCAATAGTTCCAACTGTTTCTGAAGTTACAACAATTGGTGCCATTTTAATTTCAGGTGTTGAAGTTAATGAAGTACCATTAATTCCTGCTCCAATTGCATACATAGCTAATCTAGCTGCTGTAGCTCCTTGGTCATAACAGTTTGTATAAATTGTACCACTCATTTTTCCTTGTTCAATATATTCAAGAGCTTTTTTCTCACCATCAGCTCCCCAAATTTGCATACCATCTAAACGACCTGCAGAAGCAGCTGCTTGAGAAGCACCTTCTGCCATAGCGTCATTGTGAGCAAATACACCATCAATCTTTGGATATTTTGTTAAGAAATCATTCATAACAACATTTGCCTTTTCTGTTAACCATTCACCTGATTGAGCATCAAGTATTTCAATGTTTTCATGTTTAGCTAATTCATCTCTAAATCCCGCTTCAAGTCTTTCTCCACGAGTAGCTCCTGGTGTTGCTTGAATGATAACTACATTACCACTATCATTCATAGCTTTTGCCATGTTCTTTGCAACTAATGCGCCAGCTTCATAGTCTACCATAGCTATTAAACCAGTATGGGTTGTATCAGCATCTAAGTTTAGAGTAATAACAGGAATGTTTGCATTTTCTGCTTGCTCTACAAAAGTTGCTGCTGCAGCACTATCTGAACATTGTAATAGAATTGCATTATAGTGTTGGTTAATTAAATCTTTAATGATTCTTCCTTGTGTTTCTGCTGATGCTTTTCCATCAAAGCGTTGGAAAGTTACATTAGAGAAGGTAGATAATTCTTTTTCAGCGCCATCTCCCCAAGCATTAGCAACGGTGTCACCAATTACATTTGGTACAAATGCAATCTTAATTGGATCTGAATATGGATCAACACTTGAACTTAATTGTGCACTTGCTGTTGTTCCTACTGCTTCTGCATTTGTCTCACTGTCGGTTTTTACTTGACCACATGAAACAAATAGCATTGATACTACTAATAAAGATAGTACCATACTTGTTAAAACCTTTTTCTTGCTAGTAATCATAAAACTAAACTCCTTTTTGATAACTATATTTTTATTTATATGATTTCTAATTAAAATCAATCATTACCTTTAACATTTCACCTTGCTTATTACTAAAATCTTCAAAAGCTTGAGCTGTATCATCAAATTTATAAATATTAGTAATAATTTTATTTAATGGTAGTGTCCCTGTATTTACTAAATCTATTAATTCTAAGAAATCTTCTTTCAAAGCATTTCTAGAACCATAAACATTTAATTCTTTTTTCTGTATTTGAGTGAAGAAAAAGTCTAAATTTTCTTTTCCTACTCCTATTAAAACAATATTGCCACCAAAACAGACTGCATCAAAACAATCTTGGAAAGTGGATGGCCTTCCAACTGCTTCAATAACCACATCAAATCCATTGTTATTAGTTATTTTATTGACATTGTCTAGTAATTCTTTTTTTGATGAATTTAATATAACTCCATCAACACCAAATCCCATTGCCTTTTCCAATTTCTCAACAGCTATATCTGCAATGTATACATTAGCTCCTTTTGATTTAGCTGTTATAGCAGCAAGCACACCAATTGTTCCGGCCCCAATTACTAAAACATTATCATCTTTTTTAACATTTGCACGTTTTACTCCATGATAGCTAATACAAAAAGGTTCAATAGCTGCTAATTGTTTTGGATCTAACCCTTTACCATCATAAACTCTCTCTATTGGCATTGTGATAAATTCACAAAAAGCGCCGTCTCTTTGGCAGCCAAATGTTTCGTTATGTTCACAAGCATTTACTATCCCTTTTTTGCAAGAATAGCATGTTCCGTCATTAAAATAAGGGTTACATGTAACAATCATACCTTTTTTTAAATTAAAATCGTTGTCATCAATTTCAATTATTTCTGCTGAAAATTCATGTCCTGGAATTCTTGGATATTCAAAATATGCAAAAGAACCTCTATAGGAGCCTAAGTCGCTACCACAGATACCACAATATAATACTTTTAGTAGCACTTCTCCCTTTTTTCTGATTGGCATATCAATATCTTTTATTTCTATTTCACCAGGTTTGTTAATATATACTGCTTTCATTGTTTTTATATATTCCTTTATTGTTGTATACAACGTTGTATTTTTCATATGTTATCACAGAATTTCTATTTGTCAACATAAAAAAATAAATATTTTTGCATGAAATAGGGAAGTGAAATAAATAAGTTTTGTAATTATATTTTATTTGTTTCTACATATATAATTTAAAAAGTATTACTAAAATTAATTAATATAGCTTATAAAGGGGGTAAATGCATGTTTTTTATCTAAAGAATAATTAATCCATTATTATTAGTTTTTGATAAAAAAGATTGTGATTTTATATAAAAAAACTTTTATTATAAAATTTTTTGTTGAATTCTTAAATAATATTTTTGATTGAATACTATTATTTGTTTAGTATTTTATTATAAAAATTGACTTAAAAACTGAGTTTTTCTCTTTTGTTGTATACAATAGATTATTTTTTTTTGAATTTTTATATTTACTTAATGATTTTATTATTTTAATATACAAAAAAAGGGGATTAATCTATGAAAGAAGAATCATTAAAAGTTAAAGCATACAACATAATTAAGAATAATATTGTGGAATGTGTTTATACTCCCGGTTCAATGATTAACGAAGAACAATTGAAAAATGAATTTAATATAAGTAGAACCCCTATAAGAGATGCTCTTGGAAGATTAGAACAGGAAGGCCTTGTAACTATTAAACCGAAAAAGGGTATTATGATTAATCCAATTACAATTGAAGAAATTAATAAAATTTTTGAAGTTAGATTATTAGTTGAACCTTATGCAATTCAAAGATATGGTTTTAAGATTGATACTGAAGATTTATTAGATTATTTAAATTATTATCATGGTGAAAAAAAACAATTTTTAACCAAAGAAAAAGTTATTGAACTTGATGATAAATTTCATGATTCAATTATAAATTGTATTCCTAATGATTATTTAACAAATTTCTATAATATTATTAAAGCACAAAATAAGAGACTTAGAATTCTTTCTGGTAGTGAATATACTAATCGTATTGAATTAGGTCAGATTGAGCATGTAAAAATTATTGAGTGTTTATTAAAAGAAGATTGGAATCAAGCTCGTGAAGAATTAGTTGTCCATTTAAAAGAATCTAAGAGTAGTGCTTTTAAATTATTAACTAAGATTCCACCACAAGTTGCTGCTTATACTAATATTAATAAATTTAAATAATACCCCATTCTTTATAGAATTCATTAAGAAAGTCTTTCATGAAATTAGTTCTTTCTTTTGCTAATAGTTTTCCATAGTTTGTATTCATTAAATCTTCTAGTTTTAATAATTTATCATAAAAGTGTTTAATAGCGGATTTTTTATTATCTATTGGATCATATATAGCTCTATTATTAGCTCCACTGAAGGCAAAGGTTCTAGCAATTCCAATAGCACCAAGTGCTTCTAATCTATCAGCATCTTGAACTATTTTCCCTTCAATTGATAAGCAATCTGATGATTTACCTTTAGAAAATGATAAGTTACTAATATCTGAAATAATTGCTTCAATTTTATCATTGGCTATATTATTATTTTTTAAAAAAGATCTTGCATTACCTAAATTAGTAGAAGTATTAGGGGAAATTTTATAATCATCAACATCATGAAGTAGTGCTATCAATTTAACTTTTGTTAAATCAATAGCGTTATTGTTTTCTTCTTCTTCAATTTTTATTGCTGTATTATATACTCTTAGTGAGTGATAATAATCATGTCCGCTATAATCATCTTTGAAGAATTCTTTTATATATTTTATTGCATTTCCTATTATTGTTTTCATACTTAATTTTTTCCAATTAATTTATAATTTATAATAGTATATTTGTATAAAATAATTAACAGAAGTATCAAAAAGAAAAGTGTTTTAATATATTATTACTTAATATAACATAAATAACTTAAAATATAACATTAGTAATGTAAGCTTAGAAATCTGTAATGTTATATTAGGAGTTTTTATTATGTATCAGCTTTAAAGAATAATATTAAAGATAATATTGATGATAAATTTGAATTATTTTCTTTTAATGAGATAAATAAAATTCCTATGTTTTTAAAAGAAAAATATAACTTTTATGAAATAAGAATTCTTGATATTTCATGTATTTTGCTTGAAGTAAAAAATGATTTACCAAGTATTGATATGATTAAGAAGAACTTAAAATTTTTAAATAACCTAAAAAAAGAAAATATTATATCTTACTTTAATAAAATATCTTCATATAGAAAAAAAACTTAATTTAGAGGCGAATTTCATTCATTAGTGAAGATTTTCAAATGTTTTTGCCATTTCTTGAATTGTTATTAAAAAATACTCCTAATTTAGTTAAAGATGAAATTCAAAAATTTTCTCCATCAGCTCAGTTAGCTTTTTTGTTTTTTATCTATAATAATAATATTACTATTAATAATGAATCCTTTGCGAAGAAAATGAATTTAACATTAATAACTGCATCAAGAGCTTTAAATGAATTATATGATGCTAAATTGATAGATTTTGATAGTGGGGGCAAAACTGGACGTATTAAAGAATATAAGAGAATAGTTGATAATGATTATTTTGAAAAAGGTAAAAACTATCTTATAAAGCCTATAAAAAAATTGTTTATGTACAAAAGGTTCCAGATAATTCATTTATTGCTGGGTTAGAGTCTTTGTCAGGACTCTCAATGCTAAATTATTTTAAGAATAAAGTTAGGGCAATTTATTATAAAAATTATAATAAATTAAATATAAAGGTAGTAAATAATTGCGATATTATAAAAGATAACAATCTAGTTAAACTTGAGATTTGGAAATATGATCCCTCCTCATTTGTTAAAAATAATCATGTTGATTTAATTTCTATATATGATTCATTATTGGGTAACAAAGATGAAAGAGTTGAAAGTGATCTAGAAAATATTTTGAAAAGTGAAAAATGGTAAATGGGTTAGATAAGTTTAAAGAGTATTTTGAAGATTATACTAATAAATATATTTTTATTGGGGGGACTGCTTGTAATATACCAATTGCAACAGGTGAAAGATTGTTTAACAAATATTATTTTAAAAGATCATTAAATATTGGTGGAGTTTATATAATCCAACCAGATTTATTCCATGCTGGTGGAATTACAGAAGTTAAAAAATTGCATCAATGGCTGAAGCTTATGATGTTGCTTTAGCTCCGTATTGTCCGTTAGGGCCAATTGCTTTAAGTGTTGTTTGCAGGTTGATGCAACATCCTATAATGCAACAATTCAAGAACAAAGTATTGGTATTCATTATAATAGAGATAGATTAGTTCTTGATTATATTAAAAACCCTGAAGATTTAGAATTTAAGGATGGCTTTATTGATATGCCAATAAAACCAGGTTTAGGTGTTGAAATTAATAAAGATTTAGTAATTTTAGAAAATAAAATAGATTCATTACTTTTAATAGCAAAATTTATTTTGGATTTTTTATGTATACATCCATTTAATGATGGAAATGGTAGGATGAGCAGATTGCTTACTTTATTACTATTATATAAACAAGGTTATATTGTTCCAAAATACATTAGCTTTGAGAAAATAATTGAAGAAACAAAAGATGATTATTATTTAAACCTTTATGATAGTTCAATTAATTGGCATACTGGTAATAATTCGAATGTAGCTTTTGTTAAATATTATTTATCTTTGATTTTAAAAGCTTATAAAGCATTTTCAACTAAAATTGAATATTTAAGTTTAGATGTAAAGTTAAATAAAAGTGAAAGAATTAAGAAAGTTTTTGATGATAATTTAAATAAATATTCTAAAGCAAATATTTTAAACATCTGTCCCGATATTAGTAAAATTATGGTTGAAAAAACTCTTTCAACTTTATTAAAAGAAAATTATATAATTAAAGTTGGTCAGGGAAAATCTACTAAATATATTAGAAATGAAAAGTAAATTTTGATTTTACTTGTGTAGTTATAGCTTATTAGAAATATTTATATAAATCATTTATTTTAAGATTTGAATATTAAGTGGAGTTTGTATGTTTTAGAAATTTATTCGAAATAGTAATAATTAGTTAATATTCTTTTTTTTATATTTTTTGGGTAACATTCCATATGATTCTTTAAAATTAGATGAAAATCTACCAGCGTTTTTATATCCTACTTTATTTGCAATTTCTCCAATGCTTAAATTGGAGAAGGAAAGAAGATTTTCAGCTTGTTCCATTCTTTTTTCTTTAATGTATTCGCCAATTGTCGTAGAAAAGTAATTTTTAAAATTGCTTTTTAGGTTTGTTTTGCACATTCCAATTTTTTTTGATAGATAATCAAGAGTTAGATTCTCGTAACAATGTTCATTAATATACGATGCTAAATCTAATAAAAGAATTTCATCTTTTTTAGATATATTTTCTTTGTCACAAAACGTTTTCATTCTTCTATATAGTAGTGATAAAGTTTCTAATGCTTTAGATTCATAGAAAAATTGTGCCGCAATATCATCACTTCTATAATTTTCAATTTCTAAAAGAATTTTAGAAATTTCAACAAAATTAGAAGATTCATAACTTGTTTTAAATGTTTTTATTATATTTTTATAATTTAAAGGGTCTGCTAATTTAAATTTTTCTTCATAGTAAATGGGTTCCCATTCAATTCCTATTGAATGTATTTTAGTATCCTTATGTATTATTGCTTCAAACGGTTTTATTCCCCCTAAAAAACTTTTTACTACATTAGGTATTAGAATTCTGTAAGGATTTAATTCTTCTCCAGATATAGAAATATAATAAGAACTAGATATACAATCAGGTATATTTAATGTAATTATTTGATCTGAATTAAAAGAAAAATTATGTATCTTTATGTTAAAATGATTTGGAGAAAAATATACCCAATAGTACCCTTGCCCTATAGAATCTTTTATTTTCCAAAGATTTCCTATAGGAGGATATAGATTGTTTTTATCTTCAACTCTGTAAGCAATTTTTTCTAAGAGCGAAATATAATAATCTTTTTGTTTATTCTGCACTATTTTCTCCACATTTATACAAATTAGTCATAAAAATATACTGATAAGACTTTATATCTATATCTCTATTGTAGCAAATTATTTTCTTATTTACTATAGATTTTGTTATGTTTAACTAACAAAAATATAAGAGGTATATTATGGAAATAATAGAAAGAAACTCAAAAAAAATGAGTGTAAAAGATTTAGTAACTACAGGTATCTTTAGTGCTATCTTTCTTGTTTTTACTATGGTAGGAGGATTTATATTTGCATCAAATCCTGTATTAACATTTTGTCTCCCTTGTTGTATTGCTCTTTTAACAGGGCCTATCTATTTATTGTTAATTGCCAAAGTTCAAAAGAAAGGTTCCATTACTATTTTAGGAATTTTGATGGGATTTTTTATATTTATTACAGGAATGTATTGGCTATGGGCTATTTTTTATATTGTTCTAGGTATTGTTGGGGATTTAATTGCTTCAACTAAACAGTATAAAAGTGTCAATGTGAATATATTAAGTTTTGTTGTGTTTTCATTAAATCCTTTGGGTTCTTATATGATGCTTTGGATTGATAGAACCAGTTATTTTAGTTATTTAACAAGTAAAGGGACAGAACAAACTTATGTAGATATTATGGGTTCAACTGCACAAAGCTGGATGTTGCCTGTAATGGTTTTATCAATTTTAATTGCTGCAATAATTAGTGCTTTAGTTGGAAAATTATTGTTGAAAAAGCAATTTGAAAAAGCTGGTATCACTTTATAATATGATTAAAATTAATACAAATAATAATCAAAAAGGTTTATTTTTGGTTGATAGTAGAACCTTTTTATTTTTATTGTTGATTATTAATTTAGGAATATTTTTTACTCCATCTGTGTTAGGAGAGCTATTATTAATCGGTTTTGCTGTTTTTGTAGCTCTCTTATGTGGAGCTGTGAGTGCTGCAATAAAATTTTGTATTGTATATTTAATTCTTATCATATTGGAGTATGGATTAGGATTACAGCCTTCAAATTTGTTGTTTTTAACAATTAGTTTAGGTTGTAGATATATGAGAAAAGTCTTTCCTTGTGGCTTAATTGGAATAACCTTAATTAAAAGTAAAAGTATTTCACAATTTATGGCAAGTTTAACAAAAATGAATATTCCAAAATCTATTTTAATCCCATTGACAATTTTGATGAGATATTTGCCAGCAATTGCAGAAGATTACAATTCAATTAAATGTTCAATTAAGATGAGAAATTTATCTCATTCATTATTTAGACATCCAATTTTAACTGTTGAGTGTATTTATGTTCCTTTATTATTATCAGCATCAAGACGAGCCGAAGAATTGACAACTGCAGCAATTACAAGAGGAATTGAAAATCCAAAACAGAGGACAAGCTTAGTAGTGGTTAAATTAAGAATTATTGATTATATGCTAATGATATGTGGAATGTTAGTCGTATTTTTTAGCATAAAAGGATTTTGAAGTGATTGATATAGAAAAACTTTCTTTTAAATATAAAGATTCATTATATCTAAATATTGATAATATAAGTTTAAATATTAAAAGAGGTGAATGTATATTACTAGCTGGTCCAAGTGGCAGTGGCAAAACTACTCTTTTACGATTAATAAATGGCCTTATTCCTCATTTTTATGAAGGTAGTATTGAAGGGAAAGTCTTTATTAATAAACAAAGTATAGCGGATATGGAAATGTACAATATCTCAAAAAAAGTGGCTACTGTTTATCAAAATCCTAGATCTCAATTTTTTAATATTGATACTAATAGTGAAATAGCTTTTGGAATTGAAAACTTAGCAGTCAATCGGGAAAATTTGTTAAAAAGAATGAATAAAGCGGTATCAGATACTGAGGTTGAATCTCTTTTAAATAAAAGTTTATTTGAATTGTCTAGAGGGCAACAACAAAGAATTGCTTTTGCAAGTGTCTATGCTATGGGCCCTGATATCTATCTTTTAGATGAGCCCTCATCAAATTTAGATTTAAATCAGACAGAAAGATTAAAAAATTTAATTATTAGATTAAAAAATATGAACAAAACCATAATTATTAGTGAACACCGAATTTATTATTTAAGAAAATTAGTTGATAGAGTTATTTATATGAATAATGGGGAAATATTAATTGATCAAACAAGTGTACAATTTTTTAATCAAGCAGATGAAGATAGGATTAAATTAGGGCTTAGATCTTTTTATTATTTAGAACCTAGAGTTAATTATAAGCTTAATAATGAAAATAATAATATATTGAAATGTTTAAATATTAGTTGTGGTTATAAAAAGAAAATTGTATTAGAAAATATAAATTTATATGCCAATTATGGTGATATTATTGGGATTTGTGGTGAAAATGGGATTGGAAAAACTACTTTGCTAAAAAGTGTTGCCGGACTAAGTAAACTGATGTCTGGTAAAATTACTTATAACAATAAAGTAGTAAATCAAAAAGAAAGAGTTAAGCTTTGCTATATGGTTTTTCAAGATGTAGATTATCAATTATTTGGGGATAGTGTTGAAAATGAATGTAGTTATGGACTAAGAAATGTTGATGAAACAAAAATTCAAGACATTCTAGACCTATTAAATTTGAGTAAATATAAAGATTTTCATCCTTCAACTCTTTCTGGTGGACAAAAACAGCGACTGGCAATTGCCGTTAGCATGGTTTTGAATAAAGATATTTTGATTTTTGATGAACCAACTAGTGGTTTAGATTTAGAGAGTATGAGAAAGGTTTCAACTTTGATTAAACAATTATCAAAAATGAGTAAAATTATTTTTATTATCACTCATGATTTTGAATTTTTAAATTACTGTTGTAATAGAGTGATTTCAATAGACGGTCATGTTAATAAAAAAAGTTCAAGATAATCAAATTTTAAAACAATACTCATAAATAATTATGTTGTAGTATTATAGGAGAAAATAATGAAAAATGTTAATAACAGTGGAGTTTCTCTACTGTTAAAGTGGGCAGGTAAAGATAAGAAATTTCTTTTTTTATCAATTGTTTGTGCTTTTGTTAGCAGTGTTATGTCCATCGTCCCATATTATGTATTTTATAATCTTATAGATTTAATATTTACAAAAGAACTTACAAAAGAGTCATTAATAAATTATTTATATATTTTACTGATCTCAACAATACTTAAGTGTTTGTTTTCTGGTGTATCTGGAGTGTCTTCACATAAAGGAGCTTATAATACTCTTTTTAAAGTTAGATGTATGGTAACTGAGCATATTTCAAAAATGCCTCTAGGAACTTTAAATGAGAGAAATACCGGTGAAATAAAATATCTTATGAATGATAGTATCGAAAAATTGGAGTTGTTTTTAGCTCATAATTTACCAGAACTAGTAATTTATACAACAGGGCCTTTTTTGGTATTTATTTATCTTTGTAGTGTAAATTTAATTTTAGCATTAGTTAGTATTGTACCTTTAATAATTGCTTTTATAATTATTATAGAAATGTTTAAAAAAAGTTATTCCTTTATGAGCGATGCAAAAGAATCTTCAGAAAAATTAAATAGTTCTATTATAGAATATATTAAAGGAATGAGATTAATAAAGGCCTTTAATATGAGTAGTAAATCTTTTGTGAAATATTCTAAATCAATCGAATATTTTCATGAGGTTTGGATCAAGATGTCAAAAAAATTAGGTCCATATTATGCAAGTTATATTGTTACTCTTGATTTTGGATTAATTTTAATTGTTCCTTTAGGTGGATATCTATTTCTTAAGGGAAGCATTGCAGCTAATGCTTTTTTATTGTTTGCTTTTATTGGAACTCAATATTTAGCTGATATAAGACCTTTACAAGAAATTGGTTCATCTTTTTCGTATGTTATAAACTCAATAAAACAAGTAAAAGAAATCCTTGAGACACCTATTTTTGAAGGAGGAAAAGACTTTCCAAAAAAATGTGATATTGAAATTAAAAATGTTGAATTTGAATATGAATCAGGGAAAAAGGTTTTAACAAATTGTAATATGAAAATTGATGATGGAGAAATGGTTGCCTTTGTTGGTAAATCAGGGTCAGGCAAAACAACATTAGTTGAACTTGTATCACGTTTTTATGATGTTAAAAATGGCGAAATTTTGATTGGTGGAGTTAATATAAAAGATATTGAATACAATAAACTTTTAGAAAATATTTCAATTGTTTTTCAAAATAGCTTTTTGACTAGTGCTAGTGTTTATGAAAATATAGCTATGGGAAGTGGTGCTGATTTAAACCAAGTTAGATTGGCAGCAAAAAAGGCACAAATTGATGATTTTATAATGAGTTTGCCAAATAAATATGAGACTTTAGTTAAAAGTTATGGGACTCGTTTTTCTGGAGGAGAAAAACAAAGGATTTGTATTGCTAGAGCGATTTTAAAAAATTCACCAATATTAATTCTTGATGAAGCAACCAGTGCAGCAGATCCAGAAAACCAGGTAGAAATAGATCTTGCAATTTCAAACCTATGTAAAGGTAAGACAGTATTAATAGTAGCCCATAGACTGGGAATTGTTCATAGTTGTTCAAGGATAGGTGTTATAGAAAACAATACAATTTCATGTATTGGGAATTGGGATGAATTAATAGATGAAAATGGTTATTTTGAGAACGCTGTTCAAAATTATATTGAATCAAGAAATATGAGTTATAAAGTTGAAGGAGGAAGATAGAATGAGTAATAAATCTCCTTTTGCATTAAATAATAAATTAAAAAAATCCATTATATTATTGATTATTGAAAGTATATTAGGTGGTTGTAATTTTTTAGTTCTATTTAATGTTTTAAAATTTATTTTTTTAAAAAATGTAGAATATTCAACTCTTTTAAAATATAGTGGAATATTAGCACTTATTTTTATTTTTAGAATAATTATTTATTCAGTAGGGTATACACAAAGTCAAGTTGGGGGTGCAAATGTAAGCAGAAACTTGAGAGTAGCTTTTGGTGATAAATTAAAAAAGATCCCGTTATACTTATTCACTGATAGGATGATTGGCGATTATATTGGAGCCGCGACAACTGAAATTTCTAATTATGAAAAAATTTTAACACATAAAATAGCAGATATTATAAAATATATTGTTTTAGCTATTATGCTTGGCGGTTTTGCTTTATATCTAAATTATAAAGCAGGGATTGTGATTTTATTATCTACAGCACTTTTATTACCAACTTTATTATTTACATTTTATTATGTAAGAAAATATGGAGTATTAAAAATCAATGGGCTTAATTCTAATGTTAGTACAATTACTGAGTATATTACAGGGATTCAAACTTTAAGATCTTATAACATGGGTGGTACTAAAAATAAAGAAGTAGTTGAAACAATGAAGAATTTTTCAAATATAAGCTATATTTACGAAAAGGTTTTAATTCCTATAGGGCAAGTATATTTTGTAATAAGTGGATTAGCTTTTCCATTTGTTGTATTTATTTCAGGTAATGCATATTTAAATGGGGCTATGGATATTTCAACACTTATAATTTTAACAGTTTTGCCCATGTTTCTAATTAGATTAAACCAAACTTTATTTATTTCGTTAACCTCATATAGAAATTTAAAAATAAGTAAGAATAATATTGAAAAAATTTTATTTGAAGAAGAAGAGATTAAAGCTTCAAAGGATTTATTGCCTAAAAAATATGATATTGAATTTAACCATATCAATTATGAATATGTAAAAAATGAACCTATATTAAAAGATATGAGTTTTAAAATTAAGGAGAATTCTTTTTGTGCTATTGTTGGAGATTCTGGATGCGGAAAATCAACTATATTGAATTTAATTTCAAAATATTATGTACCACAAGATGGTTATATTACAATCGGTGGTTTTGATATTAGTAAATATCCTTCACAAAAAGTGTTGTCCTTGATAGCTAGTGTTGATCAAGATGTCTTTCTTTTTAATGATACCGTAAGAAATAATATTTTATATGCTAATCCTAATGCTAGTGAAGCTGATATTATTAAAGCGTGTAAACTCTCTAATTGTGATTCTTTTATTAACAATATGAGTAAAGGATATGATACTGAAATTGGTGAGAATGGTAATAAATTGTCTGGGGGAGAAAAACAAAGAATATCAGTTGCTAGGGCTATAATTAAAGATAGTCCAATTATTCTTTTAGATGAAGCTACAGCCTCATTAGATATTGAAAATGAAATATTAGTTAAGCAAGCAATTAATAATTTAATTAAAAAAGATAAAACTATAATCATGATTGCTCATACTTTATCTGTAGTGAAATCGGCTGATAATATTTTAGTTGTAGAAAATGGTAAGATTAGTGAAAGCGGGACGCATATAGAACTATTAAAAAATAAAGGTAAATATTATTTAATGTTTAATGCTTCACAAAAAATAAATTAATTAAATGAAATTATATTTTAATTATGTAATTATTTTTATGGCATACAAGATAATTACTAATTATAAAAAAATATAATATAGCTAATACTAGATTATTTCTTTCTAGTATTAGCTTTTTTTTATATAACTATGTTCTTTAGCCATGATTAGAGAATCTCTTTCAATATATTTTGTAGATAATTTTACTTGCGTGGTTATGCTTTGTTTATTTATCAATTTAATCAAGTTTTCGATTGCTAGTTTTCCCATTTGTTTTCTATCAATATGCATAGTAGTTAAGGAGGGATGAATGTATTGGCTTAATTCAATGTCATCAAACCCAACAACAGAGATTTGATCTGGGATTTCATAATCTAATTCTCTCAATGCTTTAATGGTTGCAAGAGCGATTCTATCCCCTGCACAAACAAAAGCTGTAGGAAATTCTTTAAACTTTTTTAATTTGTTTAATACTTCTTCATAATCTGCTAAAAGAGAATTAAGAGGTGAATTATCTGTTATTATAAAGTTTTGATTAAGTTCAATATGATAATCATATAAAGCTTTTTGGAAGCCACACCATCTTTCATATAAACTTGAGGTCATTTTATAGGATCCAATGAACCCTATTTTTCTATGGCCTTTTTTTATTATTCTTTGAGTAATATAGTAAGACCCTTCAGTATTAGCACTAGTTATACTTTCAATATTTAATCCATAATAAATGTTATCAACAGAAAGTAGGGGAATATTAAGATTCTTTATATATTCCACATATTGAGTAGATAATACACCAATAATTAATGCACCAGTAAATTCCATTTCACTATAGATATTTGGCAATAAATTTTTATCTTCCATATCTTTAGTAATAGTAGCCATGACAGCATTGTAATTATTTTTTGTAGCATAAAAATCAATTGACCAATAAATATCATTATAGAAATATACATCATTTTGTATATATTCAGGAATGAATACAATGATATTGCTATTTTCATTATTTGTTATATATCCAACTTTTTTTGCTTCTTCTATAACTTTTAATCTTGTTTCTTCGCTAACTCCTTCTTTATTGTTTAGAGCAAGTGAAACAGCATTTTTTGATATATTTAATTCATTAGCAATGCTTTGCATTGATGGTTTCTTTTGTTTCTTATCCATTATTTTATCCTTAATGTTATAAAAAATAGCATTTTATTAGTTAAACTATAGTAGTCTTTTAGACTTTTGTAAAGTAAATTTGTCAAGTAAAATATAATGTATATTGAATATTTTTGTAGTAATGTAAAGTATTTTATTCAAAAACCTTTGTATTTTTATTATATTAACTTGACAATATTTTTTTATGATTTTACTCTTTCTTTTATTAAAAGATATTGAAACAAAAGGATATAAAATGAAATTAGAAAAATATAAAAATAATCCAATTCTCTCTCCAAATCCAAATAATGATTGGGAGAGTTTAGTAACAACTAATCCGGCTTCCTATTATGATGAGGAGAGGGAAGAAGTAATATTAATATATAGAGCTACAGGTTTTGATAAGGAGCATAGAGTAAATTTAGGCATCGCTAAAAGTAAAAATGGGTATGATTTTGAGAGGGTTAGTGATAAACCTTTATTTGATATAGTTAATGGTGCTTGGGATAGTGGTTCAATAGAAGATCCAAGAATAGTAAAAATTGATGATTATTATTTTATTACCTATGCTGCAGTTAATTCTCCACCAGGAAAATATTGGTTAAATGATGGTAATAATAGAGATACTATTAAAGATTTACCCCCTTCAGCTCCAATTGCATTAAGAAATAATGAGACTAGAACAGGCCTTGCAATAACAAAAGATTTTAAAACTATTTATAGACCTGGATATTTAACAGATCCAACTTTGGATGATAGAGATGTAATTCTCTTTCCAAGAAAAATAAACAATAAGTTTGTTTTACTTCATAGACCATTAAAATGGGTAGGAGAAAAATATGGAACTGAAAATCCAGCTATTTGGATTTCAAAATGTGATGATTTATTAGAGCATAAAAAGCTCTCATTATTAGCTAAAGCTGAGTTTGATTGGGAGTGTAAAATAGGGGGAAGTGCTCCACCCATTGAAACTGAATTTGGTTGGTTTATGCTTTATCATGCAGTAGGAGTTGATAAACAATATAGAATTGGGGCAATGTTATTAGATTTAGATAAGCCTGAAATAGTAACTCATAGATTAAAAAATCCAATTATGGTTCCAGAATATGATTATGAGTTAAAGGGCATTTATAATGGTATATGTTTCCCTTGTGGTAACTTTTTAAAAGAGGATAAATTATTTGTTTATTATGGTGGTGCCGATCAATATGTAGGGGTTGCAACCTGTAACTTTTCTAGTTTATTAAATGAGTTATTAGAAAATCCAATAAAGTAATATTAATTAAAAACATGCCTACAAATTATTTCATTATTCCATAATTTATTAATGAATATTGAGTCTGGCATAATTTCTATATCATTTTTTTTATAATAGTTTTTAGGTGTACAAATAACAATTTTTCTTTTTACATAACTCTCTGTTAATAACTTTAACTTTTTATGAGGTTGATAGAGTTTTGAATTCTTAAAGAGCTTTAAGAAAAAGACTAATAATTTAACAAAAATAAATAAATAATTTGATTTTTTATGATACTACCATAAATTTTATAGTTTTTTTTATGATGCTATAATAAATTTTATAGTTTTTTTTGTTTTTTTATAATAGAAATAGTAAAAAAATAATGCAACGAAAGGATTTTTCATTGCATTATAATTTTAACATTTTAATTTACTAAAATATATTATATTAGATCAGCTAATTGTTTACCCATTTCTAAAATATCTAAACCTTTAGTAAATTGTAGACAAGTTCCACTTGGAAATCTTGTTTTTTGAACCCATTTATCAGGTATTGAAGTAAGACCATATTTTGCACCTAAAATTGAACCTGCAACAGCTCCAATAGTATCAGCATCACGGGCATAGTTACCAGCAAGAATTACACCTTTTTTGAAAGATGAATGTTCTAGTTTTAAGCATGCAAATGCTGCAGGGATTGCTTCAGCTGTTGTTGCCCAAGTTGATGTTACAAGTTCATCATGAAGAGGCATCCAAGCATCCAATATATCCTTTCCTTCAACAATTTCCATAGCTCTATTCATCGAATAATATAACCAACTATCTTTTGGGATTATTGAAATAGATTTTTCAAATATTTCATCCCAAGGGGCATCTACCATAGCAAGAGATACTGCAAGTGCTACAACTTGAGCACCCCAAACACCATCTCTATAATGACTAACTTCAGCATCAATTTTAGCTAATTTTAAGGCTTTTTCTTCTTGCCCTGCACAAACGATTCCAACAGGTGGAATTCTCATAGCAGTTCCATCACTCATGTGGAAAGTATTAAATTTACCGCTCTCTGGAGGTCTAATGCCTCTTTTTAAATTTTCAGCAGCTCTAATTTCACTCTTACCACCTCTTTTAAATTCATCTTGAACTACAACATCTTCAAGCCAAGCATTTACTACATCTTCGCTAGTAAAATTGCCTTTGGTAGTAATTAAGGTTTTAGCTGTTAGAAGAGCAAATTCTGTATCATCAGTACTCCAAGCTGCTCCTGAATTAAAGTCAGTTGTTATTCCATAATTTTCTCTATTTGATTGCATTCTTGCTGCATCTCCAAAACTATCACCTATAGCTAATCCGGATAATGCACCACAAGCTCTGTTTTCTCTAAGTTCTTTGTTTTCTCTTAGTGCTTTAACATCTAACATACTTTCTCCTATATTTCTTCAACTGATAGAGTATTAAATGATGTTCTACCTCTATCATACATAGCAAGTCCAACCATTCCATATTTGTAGGAATCGTCTTTATAATTAAGTTTTATATTATTGTCTACTTTTAATGTTAAAAGATTATCTTCAACTTTAAATTCAACATGATATTCTTTGTTTTTTTCTATTTTAAATTCTTGTTTAGTTAGAATTTCTAATTTACCATTTACTGTTTTACCAATTATTATTGAGCTTTTATAAAAACCTCCGTAATAACCTCTTTGTGCACCTTGTACTCTAAGAGCTAAAAGGCCACAATTTTCACTTTCAATTTTTATAGTGTTTTTTACAATTACATCTTTAGTAAAATAGTTTCCAGTAACAGCTTCAGCATGTTCAAGTGCCATAACATTTAAATTATCATCTTCAATATCCCAAGCTCCGTGGTTAATTGAAAATGGTGTTATTGTTCTAAATTCTGGCTTTTGTTTATCCATTTTTATAGTATATTTTGCTTTACCAGTAATGCTAAAATCATCTAAATATAAGAAGCCATAATCATAAGCTCTAATTCTTGAATTTGATTCTAAGCTAATTCCAACTTCATCACATACGCATCCATCTAAATCAGGAATTGCAAATTTGATTTCAGTCCAGGTTTTTTCATTTAAAGTTATACTATTTTGATAAACTAATTCTTTAGTACTACTATTTCTTACATAAGGGGTTACTATAAAATCTGAAGCTCCAGAGAATTTATCACTGTAGATATACATTTTAACAGTCTGCCCACTATAAGCTTTAGGGGAGAAAGAAGGGGAGTATCTTTCATCATCAAAATCTTCTCTTCTATAGAAGGTTTTATAATAAATTCTACTTTTTTCTCCTCTCTTCATTCTGTCATAAATAATTCTTAAACTACATTTACCACTGTGTGCATATTCACTTGAATGACTTATTTGAGTTTGATTAGTGTTTGAAACTCTAAAGCCATGGGTAGAACCAGGTAATTCAAAATCAAAATTAATATCTCCATCTTTATAATTACATAAAGAAGGTACTTCTTCACCTTTTAACTTGTAAGCCCAGGTTACTAATTCTTTAACATAGGTTGGGATATCAATAATATTTAGATAACCGCTGATACCACTAAGGGCAATAAAATCATTAATAGGTTTTCTATAACATTCTTTAATTTTATTAAGGCCGTTACTAACTCCTAGAATTGATCCAACGTTTCCTGCATTGCAGTCAGTATCCCAACCGGCCATTGTTGCTATTTCAATTGCTTGATTTATGTCAGCTCCATAAAGCATAGACATGATACAAACTCCGGCGTTTGGAATTATATGGCAAACTCCCTTGTATTTATCATATCCCCAATTATCTTGGAGATATTTTAAACACTCTCTCCAATTATCTTTATGGTCTTTATGAAATTTAATTACTGCATTTACAACATCTCTATAAACACAGATCTGTGGAATATTTTCTAAGCCAGAATTTATTATTTCATCTATATTATCACTCTCATAGGCTTTTGCTATACAAGCGGCAATAAATGCAGCACCATAAATTCCCTCTCCATCGTGAGAAACACTTGCTGCGGTAGTTGCATATTCTGCTGCTTTTTTAGGGTTTCCTGGACATACAAATCCCCAAGTATCAATAAAGATTTGGCCACCAATTTGTTCAGCTCTTATTTTTCCATTAGTTTCAATGCTACCACTTTCTGGTGGATTAATACCATTTTTTAAGTTTAAATAAGCTGTATGTTCTGTGGAAACGCCATAACCTCCCCACCAAAACATGCCAATCTCTTCTCTTGAATAGTTTAACCAAGCTTGTGCAACATCTAAAGCCTTAAGCTTTTCTTTATAATTTCCATCATTTAGAGCTCTTAAAAAATATACAGGACCATTAGCATCATCATCTGCTGCAAAGTTTTTAAAATCCTTTACATAGTTGGTGATAGTTCCATAAGCTCTTTCAATTCTATCTGATGACCAAACAGTTGGTTCTACAGGTGCACCTAATCTTATACCAATGTTCATAGCTAAAAAGCCAGCATAAGTTTTATCGATTAGCTGATCTAAATTAAATTTCATATAACCTCTCATAAGATTCCCATCTATCCCATAAAATAGATGGGAAAATTATTTACTAATTATTATTCTCTTTTAGTTTAATACTGTTGCTAAATATTCACTAATTTTAGTTCCACCAGCATTATTCCATTTTTCTACAAATTCATCGAAGCTATCAATGCTCTTCTCTCCACGGATAATTGCTGTTGAATATTCAGTATATAATTTATCCATAGCATCTTTTAATGGTAGTAATTCATCAGGTAGAATTATGTTTGTATCAGGAGCATAATATTCTTTCATCATATCTAATGAAGTAACGCCAGCATCACTCATAACTTGACCATCAATATTAGATGTATCTAAACCATTTAATGTATCCCAGAAACGAGCCCACCATTGTGGGAATGCATCTGTTAATTCAATAGTTCCATCAGCTTTAGTTATGTGATGGATTCCTTCAATACCAAGTTTATCAATAACTCTTCCGTCCGCTCCTGCCATATAATCCATTACAGCAAATGCCGCATCTTTTACTTTTGAATCAACATTGATACCAAATCCACGACTTTCTTTTGTAATATCAACACTAATATAAGCTTGATCTACACCTTTAGCTGGTGGTAATACAACTAATTTAGCTTGATCTCCGTTTGTTTGAACCATTTTGTTATTATAGATATTTATAACAGCCCCTGCAGTACCACAAATTAGGCCAGAATCACCTTCGTAGAAAGCTTTTTCTTTTGTGTCCCATTGTTTTGTAATATAGTTATTATCGAATAAACCATCTTTATATAATTTTGCATAATATGCTAATTTATTCTTTTCAGCAGTGGTGGCTTGTGAATAAACCCATGTGCCATTTTCTTTTGTGATTGTTGAATCAACACCAAAAGCATGGTTAAATACTGAGTTTAATTTTAAGATTGTACCATCAGTTGTTAATGGCCATTGGCATAATCCTTTATCCTTCATTTCTTTTAAGAAATTGTAATAATTATCTGGAGTTGGATCTGCTAATAAAGCTTTTGAAGAGGATAGTTGATTAAACCAATCTTCTCTTACAACAGGAACACTTACTCTAGGTGGAGCTAACCATAAAAGATATGGATAGTTAGCCATTCTATCAGTGTTGTGTTGATCCATGATATTCTTAACATTTTCTGATGAAGTAATATAAGGAGTTAAATCTTCTAATAAACCTTCTTGTGCAATTGGTAAATCTCCACCTTGGAAATAAATTAAATCAGGGCTAATTTGTCCAGTTCTATAAGCAATAGGGACAACTGTTTTATAAGAGCCTGAAGGTGCATTAAGAATTTCTAATTTAATGTATTTGCCTTCTTTTGCTAAGCCTTCTTCAATAGCTTTAACCATTTCAGGGTTTCCTGGATCTTCAGGATTTACATCCTTACAAAGATAAGTAACTGTAACAGGATTATCAACTGTGCCGTAAACATTGTCACTAGTAGTTGATTCTGCTTCTTTTGAACCACTAGCAAAAGCAAAATTCATTGTAATTGCTAATACCATAAGAGCAATAATTATTCGTTTTTTCATAAAACTTCCTCCATTTTGTGTTTTATTCTTTTATAGATCCAGCTAGTGCATCTTTTGTGTAAAATTTTAATACTACTGGATAAATTACTAATATAGGGATGATTGCAACCACAATGGTTGCAGCCTTAAGTGCTGTATAATCAACACGAGCTAAGTCGTTATAATTAAATACATTTTGTTGACCGATTAATGATACAGTATCTCCAAGTACAACAAATTGTCTTAAAATTACTTGTAGTACGGTATCTTTTTGATTAAGGATATATATACTTGCTTTAAAATATTCATTCCATCTTAAAACTGAATAGAACATTGTAATTGTTGCAATTCCAGCAGAAGATAATGGGACTATTATTTTAGTTAGCATGTTTATATGATTTAAGCCATCAAGCTTTCCAGCTTCAATGATATCTTTAGGGACTCCTTCAAAATATCTCATCATAATTACTAAGTAATAAACATTAACACTAGTAATTAAGATTACAGACCATCTAGATCCCATTAAGCCTAAGGATTGGACTACTAAATATTCAGGTACTAAACCTGGATCAAATAACATCATAAAGATTAAAAAAACCATGATTGGTTTTTTTAGTGTTAGATTTTCTCTAGTTAGTGCATAAGCCGCAAGGCTAGTTAAACAGATATTAATTGTAGTACCAATAACAGTAATAAAGATTGAGTTAAATATTGATTTTAATAAAACCGGATGATTGAAAACTATTCTATAGTTTATAGTATCAAAATCTTTAGGTAATACTCTCATTCCACTCATAGAAATTGAAGCTTCAGGAGAAGATAGTGATATTGCTAAAATATTTAGTAAAGGAATTATCATAGTTAAGGCAACTAGTACCAATAAAAGAGTTAATAAAATTTGTGATGGTGAAAACATTTTTTTTAATTTCATTCTACCAAACTCCTTTACCTGTTAATCGCTTTGAAGTGAAATGCGTGCCTAATACTAAGAAAACACCTACAACTCCTTTGATTAAACTTACTGCGGTTGCTAAGGAATATTGTCCTGATTGGATACCAATTCTATATATGTATGTATCTAAAATATCAATGGATGAGAGTACTGCATCGTTTGAGAAGTTAAGAACTTGGTCAAATCCAGCATTTAAGAAGAATCCTAAATTTAATATAAACATAGTCACCATTGGAATAACTAAAGCGGGGTAAATGATATTTTTTACCATTTGCCATCTTGATGCTCCATCAATTTCTGCAGCTTCATAAAGAGAAGGATTAATAGCAATAATTGCTGTAAAATATATAATAGAATCCCAACCTAGAGATCTCCAAGCTTCACAAAATAGTAAGATCCATTTTATCAAAGCTCTACTAGTCATAAAATCAATTGATTTTTTAGCTCCAAAAGCTTGTAATATTTCATTAACTCCACCATCAACTGATAACATAGAAATCCAAACACCAGTTATAACAATCCAAGATAAGAAGTGTGGGAGATAAGAGATTACCTGAACAAACTTTCTTGAGCCAGTCCATTTTAATTCATTTAATAAAATTGCAAAAATTGGAAATGCTGGGAATAATAAAATATATTTCATGAAACTGATTATTAATGTATTCTTTAAAATTTGGAAAAAATCAGGAGATGAAAATATCATTTTAAAATATTTTAAACCAACAAAGGTCCAAGGAGATCTTGAATTATATTTAAAGAAAGCGAGTCTCATATTAAATATAGGAAGAACTCTAAATAATATGAAATAAATAATTGTAGGTAAAATCATAAGATAGAGAACTTTTTCGCTTTTTAGTTTGCGAATTAATTGTTTATTTCTTTCTTTTTTTTCAAGTTTTGTCATATTATTCCTTTATGGGATTAAAACATCTAATAATGGAGCATGTTGTTGAGCTCCATATACGTCTCTATCAAAGCAAGTGCCACTAGAGATTTTTCTATTCATGGTTACCTTTATGCCCATTGCTCTATCGAAGAAAATTATATCTGTAATATTTTTTTCTTCTTGGTTGTACAATTTAGCTATATTTTCTTTGGTAAAAATATTGGTGCTTTTTACTCTTTCATAGTTTTTGATATCATCAAATAAAACATCGATTGTGATTTGAAATGGGCCACTATTTTTACTTCTTAAAACTTTTGCTAAATCTTTTAAACAAACACTCATTTTTTAGTACTCCTTATTTCTATTGGGAAGAGTTCACTTGGATCATCCACTTTCATAAGGTGATAAACTGAAAATTGATATACGGCACCAAATTCAACATCGCTTGGTGCAAAAGGAAAGGCTAAGTTTCCAGCAGTTGATTTTCTTCCTTCATATCCATAATGCATGAAAGTAGATCTAAGAGAAGCACAGATTGCTGAAGCTAATTCTTGGGATTCTGCTACAACTTCAAACATAACTCCAAGCTCATGAGGTATAGATTGATTAGTTTCTAAATCTCCCATAACGCCATTTTTCCCATAGTTATAAAATTCAATTTTATATTTTTCTTCATCAATTTCACTATATTGAGTTACAACACTTTCTTTTACTAAGTCTTCTACTTCTTCAATTCTTTCTATTAAAATTGGATCTCTAACTCCAGCAATTACAAAAGTTCTATAAGCTACTTTTCTAGCGCCTTCCATTTTTATCATATATGGATCTGTAGCTTGTAATTGACTGCCTTGAACTCTTACAGTGTTGTCATCAATTTTTATAAATTCACATTGGCTTAAATCTTGAATAATGCCAGGACCATGTAATAGATATGGGTGGTCTTTTTCATAGAAGGTGTGAGCAGCAACACTGGTTGGGGAGCATTTTCTATTTTCATTAGGACTAAAGATATCAAAATAGTCATTATGTAATTCTCCCATCATACAATCTTTTGTAGTTCCAGGGTCACAGCAGAGAGCTCCGCATTCTAAAATCTTACCTAAATGATAAGAAAGAGCAGCATCGTAGCCTTTATAAATCCCAAAAGCAGCAAAAATTGCTGGATCATAAGCTCTTCCACAAATAATAATTTGTGCTCCAGTGTCTAGAGCTTTAATTATTGGTTCAACACCCATTTGTGCAACAACACCATTAGTTTGATCCAAAGTATTAGCATCTAATTGTTTTATATTACTGCCTAATGGTTCAACATTATTTAGCTCAATATTTTTTTTAATTACATCTTTATCAATATCTGCCCAAATAACAGCTTGTTTCATATGATAAAGATTATTTTCTTTTACAATTTCATCTAAGATATCTAAAGTCCAATTTACATGAGATGTTGCACCGCTACCTCCACTAGAACCAACGATTACTGGAATATTTAATTTATTAGCTCCAAGGATTAATCTTTCTAAATCTTTTTTACACGCAGTTTTACTAACTATGGCTACATTAGCCCCTAGTTTATGAGGTCCCGCATCTGTGGATCCTGCATCAACAATAATGGCATCCGGTTTCATATCTAATCCTTTTTCAAAGGATTCTGTTGGAAAGCCATACCCTAGGATTCCACAAGGGGAGAGTATTTTTAGTGAGTCAGTCATATTTCTCCTAATATTATTTAGTTATATTTTCTACAGTGTCTCTAACTTCTAGATTTACTGGTAGTTTATAGTTTCTGTTGATTTCATTACCTTCAATTACATTAATAATAACTTCAGCAGCTTTTTCACCGATTTTTCTCTTCGGCTTTGCAATGGTTGTTAGGCGAGGGTATATAATTGAAGAAATTGGGATATCATCAACCCCTATAATTGAAAGGTCTTTGGGTATATCAATATTTAGTTTTCTGCATTCATTAATTAGGCCAATAGCTATTAAATCGTTACCTGCAAGAATAGCTGTGGGAGGATTTCCCATAGTTGAAATTATTTTGGCGAATTCGTTACCACCTTCCATGCTGTAATCTACAGAAAAATAGTAATCTTCATTAAACTCTATGTTATGTCTTTCTAAAAAATCATGATAAATAGTAAGGCGGTTTTCTAAGTTGTGTCCTTGAACTGTATCAGTATGAGAAGCTACAATTCCAATTTTCTTATGACCGTTTTTATATAAAAATTCTAGAGCTTCATTAATACCTTCAAGAGTATTTGATCCAACTCTTGCATATGGGGAGTGAAGGTAAGCATTACCTAAAAGTACTATAGGTAAATCAATATTTTTAAGCTGATTTATTGAAGTGGATGAAGTATTAATTAAAATACCATCAACACCTTTAGTTAGTGCTAATTCTAAATATTTAGAATATTTATGTTCTTCCCAATCTGTATTTACTAAGATAAGGCTATAGCCTTTCTTTTCTAAATAATCTTGAGCACCACGAGCAACTTCTGCCCAGAAGTTGTTAGTAATATCGGGAATAATTAAAATAATTGTTTTTGTTTTATTCGTTCTAAGTGATGATGCAAGTGAATTTTTAACATAACCAAGTTCTTTAGCTGCTTTTTCAACTTTAGCTTTTGTCTTATCGCTTACACCATAGGAGTTTCCAGATAAAACTCTACTTACAGTGCTTTTTGATACATTAGCTAATTTTGCTACATCCAAAATAGAATACATAAAAAACTCCAATTGATTTAGTTTTGGGAACGTTCCCAAAAATTATTATAGCACAATTTTCTATTTTTGCAAGAAAAAATATTTCAAATAATTTTACAGAATTATAAGAAATAAATTTCTTAGCATAAAAATCAAGTTAAATTCTAGGTAATTTTAATAAGTTATCTGCTGAATAATTAGTTGGACTAGATTTAACAAATTTTTCACCATTTTTGCTTACTAGAGGTATTAGAGTAGGGTATGGAGATACATTTACTGCAATTGATTTTGGATATTTAGTTATATAATCATAAACATAATCTTTAGAATATTTTTTAAAACCAGTACCATCTAAATCTATTAATAAATTTTTTATATCCCGGCAATCTAAACTATAGTCACGGCCTTCATCCATTTCAATTTTGACAACATAATTCATGTTTTATCTCCTAAAACTTTGTAAAAAACGGTATTGAAACTTGAAAAGTGAATAATACACATTTTTATTCGATAATAAATAAGCACAAACTATTATTTTCTTAAATTTAAATAATTTATTTATCTAAAAAAGTAGAAGATATCATAATTATCAAAAATAAGAGACAATAGGTCACTAATCTGTAAAATAAAATTAGCTACCTTATATTATATTACTTTGTATACACTTTGTAAACATTTTTAATATGACGTAAATTGTTATAACGTCATAATTTAGTATGGTGAATAACCAAACTTCTAATATAATAAATTACAGTATTAGGATTATTAATCCTACCATATCCAAATATTTGACAATTGTTAAATATAATTTTGAAAGTAATGAACTACTTATTTTAAGATTATGATTTATGCCTAATTGTTTCAACTCTTATTTTACTTGACTCTAACTTTTTCTCTAATATAGAATATATATAAAATGTTGAAACAAAAGTTTTTATTATAATTTTTTTTTGTTTCAAAAAAGGTGGAAATATGCGAGAACGCCAAAAGAAAATGTTAAATTTAATTAATGAAAGAGGTGCAATTAGTTTTGCTCAATTAAAAAGTGCCTTCCCTAATGTTTCTGAGATGACTATTAGAAATGATTTAAAAACTCTTGATGAGTTAAAACATATTGTAAGAGTTCATGGTGGAGCAAAATCTGTAGATAGAATTATAGGTACTGATGATCTAATAAATAAACGAGCAATCAGAAATGTAGATAAGAAAAATGAAATTGCAGATAAGGCTGTAAAGTTATTATTTCCAGGGACATCAGTGTTTTTAGATTCTGGTTCTACTTTGACTTCTTTTGCCTCAAAAATACCAGATCAATCTCAATTAATTTTTACATCGGGACTACTTTGTGCTATTGAATTGGCCAAATTAAAAAATATTCATTTATATATTATTGGTGGAAATATTAATAAATTGAGTATGAGTGTTAAAGGAAGTGATAGCTGTGAAAAAGTAAAAGAAAATAATTATGATATAGTTTTCTTAGGTACTACTGGTTATATAAAAGGAATAGGATTTAATTGTGGATCAGATGAAGAAGCTGCATTAAAACGTGCTGTGATAAGTAGAGCTGATAAGGTGGTAGTTTTAATGGATTCTACTAAAATTGATATTAGTAATCCTTTTAATTTTGCAACAGTTAATGATATTGATATTGTTGTATCTGATAGTTATTTAGAACCTGAATTAAAAAAATATTTTCAAAATAATAGTGTTGAGATAATTTAGTAACTTATATTATATAATTAAATTTTTGTTTTTCCAAAAGAATATTAATATATAAACTTTAATAATTGTTAAAACAAAAATTTTTTTACCAATTTTAGGAGTTTTAAATTGATTTTATTTTAAATAATTGTTGTTTCAACAAAAAAAACTTTTGAAACTATAATTTTTTCTTGACATACAGAAAATTCAGTTTTAACATTGCTTTTATAGATTAAATTTTTGTTTAAAGGAAAAAACATGAAAGCAAGAGGATTAAGAATTCATAGTACAAATGATTTAAGAATAGATGATTTTGAATTACCAAAAATAAAATATGATGAAATTTTAGTAGAAGTAATATCCAATTCAATTTGTATGTCTACACATAAATGTGCAATACTCGGGACAAAACATAAAAGAGTTCATGCTGATGTAGCTGAACATCCAGCTATTTTAGGACATGAGTTTGCAGGAAATATTGTTGAAGTTGGTGATAAATATAAAGATAAATATAAGGTTGGAATGAAATTTACTATTCAGCCAGCATTAAATTATAAAGGAACAATGTGGTCTCCTGGATATTCTTATGAGTTTTGTGGTGGAAATACTACTTATTGTATTATTCCTCACGAAGTTATGGACCTTGGATGTTTTTTGGAGTTTAAAGGGGATGCTTATTATGAAGCTTCATTAGCCGAGCCTATGTCTTGTTGCATAGGGGCTTTTCATGCAAATTACCATACAAAAATGGGTGTTTATAACCATAAGATGGGTATTAAAAAAGGTGGGTCTTTAGCATTATTAGCAGCTTGTGGTCCGATGGGGCTTGGATCTTTAACTTATGCGATTAATTGCGATAGTGCTCCTTCTAAAATTGTGGTAACAGATATTGATGAAGAGAGAATAAAAAGAGCTAAACAATTATTTCCAAAAGATGAGGTAGCTAAATTAGGTATTGAGTTAGAAATAATCAATACAAAAGATATTGATAATCCAATAAAAGAAATAATTAATATAACAGAAGGTAAAGGGTTTGATGATGTATTTTGTTTTGCTCCAATTTCGTCAGTTGTTGAATTAGCTTCAGATATTTTGGGTCGTGATGGTTGTTTAAACTTTTTTTCTGGCCCTACTGATCAAAAATTAAGTGCAAATATAAACCTATATGATGTTCATTATAATAGTACACATTTAATGGGAACTACTGGTGGTAATACAGATGACATGAAAGAATCACTTATTATGACAGAAAAGAAATTATTAGATCCTGCTGTTATGGTAACCCATATTGGAGGGCTTAATTGTGCAGGTGACACAATATTAAATTTACCAAAAATACATGGTGGTAAAAAATTAATTTATACACATATTGATATGCCTTTAACTGCACTTGAAGATTTTGAAAAATTAGGAACTAAAGATAAAAGATATAAAGAATTAGATAAAATAATTAAAAAAAATAAAGGATTATGGTGTGCTGAGGCTGAAAAGTATTTACTTTCAGCTTGGGGGTAATCTGCAATTAGGGAGAAAATAAAGGAGAATTTGTAATATGAGTAAAGCGATTACAATAAAAAAGGCTTTAAAAAAATATGGTGATAATGTAGTCATTCCAGATTTAAATGTTCAAATTGAAAATGGAGAATTTTTTACATTATTAGGACCTTCAGGATGTGGTAAAACTACTTTATTAAGAATGATAGCAGGATTTAACTCGATTGAAGGTGGAGAATTTTATTTTGATGATTCTTTGATAAATGAATTAGATCCTGGTAAAAGAAATATAGGAATGGTATTTCAAAATTATGCTATTTTTCCAAATATGAGTGTTAGAAAAAATGTTGCATTTGGTTTAAAAAATAGAAAAGAAAAAATTGAGTCTAATAAAATTTTGGAAGAAACTGAAAAATTTTTAAAGTTAGTTCATGTTGATCAATATGCAGATCGTTTACCAGATAAATTGTCAGGAGGTCAACAACAACGTGTAGCACTTGCTCGAGCATTAGTTATACGCCCTGATGTTTTATTAATGGATGAACCATTATCCAATTTAGATGCAAAATTAAGAGTTGAAATGCGAACTGTTATAAGGTCTCTTCAAAGAGAAGTGGGAATAACAACAGTTTATGTTACACATGATCAAGAAGAAGCTATGTCTATTTCTGATAGAATTGCAGTAATGAGTGGTGGTGTAATTCATCAATGTAGTAAACCTAAAAATATATATATGCGCCCAGCTGATATTTTTGTAGCAACTTTTATAGGTAAAACAAATATACTAGAGGGTAAATTGAAATTAAATCAGGATATTCCAGAATTAGAATTCAAAGATGGTATTAAAATTCCTGTAGTGTCAGTAGATCAAAATCTTATGGTAGAAAATGTAAAAATTTCTTGTAGACCTGAAGAATTTACTGTTAAAAAAATTACAGAGGGTAAAGGTATTAAAGCAATAATAAAAGATAGTATTTTTTTAGGTTTAGAGACTCATTATTTTGTTGAACTTGATACAGGAGAAGATGCTGAAATAGTACAAGTATCAGATATAGAAAAAATTATTCCAAGAGGAACAAAAGTTTGTTTAGATGTCGATATTAGGAAAGTTAATCTTTTTAATGCTGAAACAGGAAAGAGCATTATGAAAAATGTAGATTGGATGTAAAATGGAGAATAATAGATTATGATAAAAAGAAAAAAATTAGATTTCTGGAATTATTCTTCATATATAATTTTAGCTTTGTTTGCTATTTTTTTAATTTTTCCATTAGGGGGATTATTAAAAGAAGCGATTTATACTCAAGAAACGGGTTTTACATTAGCTGCGTTTAAAAAATTTTTTAGTAGAAGTTATTATTATGCTACTATCGGACATAGTTTAAAAATAGCTGTAGTAGTAACTTTGTTCTCATTAATTTTAGGTATTCCATTTGCATATTTTTATTCCTTTTATAATTTAAAAGGTCGAAAGTTTTTATTCATTATGTGTTTATTATGCACGATGTCAGCACCATTTATTGGAGCATATGCTTGGATATTATTAATGGGTAATAATGGATTAATTACACATTTCTTGAAATTATTTGGGATAAAAAATATGACTATATATGGGTTTGATGGAATAGTTATGGTTCAAACTTTAAAGCTTTTTCCATTAATTGTAATATATATGAATGGTGCTTTTAGAGATATTGATAGTTCTCTTATAGAAGCTGCTGCAAGTATGGGATGTAAGGGGCCCAAATTCTTTTTCAAAGTTTTATTAAGCTTGACAATGCCAACGATTTTAGCAGGTTCTTTATTAGTGTTTATGAGATCTTTTGCTGATTTCGGAACTCCTTTACTAATTGGTCGTGGTTATAGCACTTTCCCAGTTTTAATATATAACGAATATCTTGGAGAAAATGGTGTCGATTATCATTTTGCAGCTGCAATTGCATTAATTGCAGTTGTCTTTACAGGAATAATTTTTTTAATTCAAAAAATAGCAACAAGTAAATTTAAGTTCACAATGAGTGCAATGCATCCATTTGATGTTAAAGAACCAAAAGGCTTAAGTGGAATACTCATGCATGTTTTTTGTTATTTGATTGTTGCTTTATCCATGTTGCCTCAATTTTATGTAATATATATGTCGTTTAGGAAATATAATAATAGTATTTTGTTACCTGGGTACTCAATTGTTAATTATATAAAAGCTTTTGAGAAAAATTTATTAAGAGCAACAGGGAATACTTTAATAATAAGTTTTGCAACTTTGGTAATTATTATAATTGTATCAGTATTTATTGCTTATTTAGTAGTAAGAAGAAGCAGTATTTTAAGTCAAACAATTGATACTATTTCAATGATGCCATATATCATGCCAGGAGCTGTAGTAGGTATTGCTTTGGTATTAGTCTTTAGTCATAAACCAATTTGTATTGCAGGGACTTTAGTTATCATGATAGTTGCTTTAGCTATTAGAAGGCTTCCTTTTACTAGCCGGTCTACTACAGCTACGATGATGAAGATTAGTCCGAGTATAGAAGAAGCTGCAATAAGTCTAGGTGCTTCAAAATTAAAATCATTTGCTCAAATAACAGTTCCAATGATGAAAAGTGGAATTATTTCTGGTGCTGTTTTAAGCTGGGTTTCAATTATTACAGAAATGTCTAGTGGTGTAATTTTATATAATAACAGAACGATTACTTTGACAATTGGTACTTATGTAGCAATCAATAACGGTATTTATGGTGTTGCGGCAGCTTATGCTACTATAACAACACTAATGACAATAATATGTTTAATAGTATATTTACGATTTACAAAGATTGAAGATGTCAAAATGTAATACAAAACAAATTTCATAGGAGGATTTATATGAAGAAAATTTTAATAACATTAATGGTGTTAATTATGGTTGGCGGTACATTATTTGCATCAGGTAGTAGCGAAACTGATTCATCAAAGGTTTTAACTGGTGCTGAGCGTCCATCTTGGGCAAAGGGAGTAGATGATATAACAGGAACAATTACTGTATATACAACAATGGAACAGACACAACAAGATATTTTATTAGATTTGTGGGATCAATTATACCCAAATTGTAAAGTTGAAATTGTTGCTGATTCAGTAGGTACTTTAGCTACAAAGATTCGTAGTGATGAAACAAGCGGTGCTGATGTAGTAATTGGAGGAATGTTTGCTGCTGACGGAACAAAATATCATGATATTTTGCAACCTTACACATCATCATTAGATGATGAAACACCATTCCATGATGCATCAGGTTATTATACTTTTTATGATGTACAAGTAATGTGCCTAGTGACTAATCCAGATATATTAGGTGATTTAGGAGTAACTGTTAATGGCTATAAAGATTTATTACAACCTGAATTAAAAGGGAAAATTATTTTAGCTGATCCTTCTGCTTCTTCTTCCGGCTATAGACAATTGCAAACAATGCTTGCAGTAATGGGTAATACTTTTGATGACAATCAAGGTTGGGAATATATTGAAAGCTTGATGCATTCTAGTTATAAAACAAACTCTTCAAAAGATGTTTATAATTTAACCAACGATGGAGAATATGCTGTAGGTTTATCATATGAATCAACTCCTGCAGGTATTATTGCTCAAGGTGGAGCAACAATGAAAATCATATATATGGAAGAAGGAAATACAGCTATGCCTGGTGGTGCTGCTATTGTAAAAGATGCTCCAAATTTAATTGCTGCTAAAGCTATGATTGATTTATTGGCATCAGCTAAGTTTCAAGATATGCGTGCAGATTTAGCAGGAAGAGGTACAAATAATAATGTAAAAGCTAGTGATCTTCCTGCAAATGATACATTAGGTTTAGTTGATTTAGATTATGATTATTTGAGTTCTAATAAAGATCAACTTATTGACCATTGGAATATTTTATGGGCAAAAGTTAATAGTTAAAATAAAGTTAAAACAATTTAAGAGTTATGAGTTGTTTACTGATTCATAACTCTTTATTTTATTAATTGCGAGGTATGAAAAATGATAGCTACAGTTACACTGAATCCATCGCTTGATTATATAGCCAATGTAAGTGATTTTAAAATTGGTGGATTAAACAGAACAACTAAAGAACTTATTCTTCCTGGGGGAAAAGGAATTAATGTGTCAATAGTATTGAATAATTTAGGTATTGATACAAAAGCATTTGGTTTTTGTAGTGGATTCACAGGTTGTGAATTAGAAAGATTATTGGCTGAAAATGGAGTTTCTTCTTCTTTTATTAGTGTAAAAAATGGTTTAACAAGAATAAATGTTAAAATACAAGGAAAAATTGAAACTGAGTTGAATGGAAAAGGTCCAGCTATAGATTCAAAAGAAATAGAGGACTTATATAGTCAATTAGATAATTTAACAGAATCAGATATTTTAGTATTAGCTGGTAGCATACCTTCCTCTCTTCCAAAGTCTATATATAGTGATATTTTGGATAGATTAAAAGATAAAAACATAAAAGTTGTTGTAGATACAACGAAGCAACTTCTTTTAAATACGTTAATTTATAAGCCTTTTTTAATAAAACCTAATAAGGTTGAATTAGAAGAATTATTTTGTGTAAAATTAAAAAATGAAAATGAAGTAATAGAATATGCAAAAAGATTAAGAACTAAAGGCGCTCAAAATGTTTTAGTTTCTTTAGGTAAAGAAGGTGCAATTTTAGTTGATAATAATGATGAGGTTCACATAGCCAAAGCAATTGGTGGGAAAGTAGTTAATAGTGTTGGGGCAGGTGATTCTATGGTTGCGGGTTTTCTCGCTGGTTATATATTAAAAAATGATTATAAATATGCTTTTGAATTAGGTCTTTGTGCTGGTGGAGCAAGTGCAACCTCTAGATATTTAGCAATAAAAAAAGATATTGATAGACTAATGAATGAATTTGTATAAATAATAACATGTTTTTATAAAAAGCACATTTTTTATGTGTTTTTTTTTGTTGCCAAAATTTTTTATAAAAAATTTGACAAACGGAATTTCTTGATTTATACTCTAAAAAAACCATTTAAACGTTTACGTAAACGTTTAAATAAGAAAAAGGGATATTATGGCAAATATAAAAGATGTTGCAAAAACTGCTGGTGTATCAATTGCTACAGTTTCACATGTTATTAATAAAACTCGATTTGTATCTGATGAAACACAAAAAAAAGTAGAAGATGCAATGAAGGAATTAAATTATCAAAGAAATATCATGGGCGTAAATTTACGACAGCAAAATTCTAGAACTATTGGATTCGTCGTTCCTTTTATTCCAGAATATGAGGATTCAAATCAATTTTATTTGTGGGTAATGTTAGGAGCTGAAAAAGTTTTAACTAAATATAACTATTCATTAATTATGAGCAATAGTGAAGAAAAAATTTCTGGTGAAGAAGCAGCAATAAGAAGATTAAAACAACATCACGTTGAGGGAATAATTCTTGCCGCTCCAGATGTTGATAACCAAAAAAAAGTTAAACAATTAAGTAATATTCCTTTTGTTTTTATAGATAGAGAACCTCAAGGTTTAAGTGAATTATATGATATTGTTATGTCTGATTCGAAAAAAGCAGTTTATGAGGCTATAACTGAGCAAATTAAAAGAGGTAAAAAACATTTTGGTATTATTAATAGCTGGTCAAAAAATTTATATAATGTTCAATTACGTTATCAAGGTTTTTTACAAGCATTAAGAGATAATGATATAGAATTTGATCCAACCTATGAAGTTGATGAAATCCCAAAAGAAGATTTAGGGTATTCAATTTCAAAGAAATTATTTGAAACTCATCCTGATATTGATTCAGTATTAGTAACAATGAATGATATGGGTTTTGGAACTTTAAAATATTTAAAGGATTCAGGTAGAAGAATTCCAGAAGATGTAAATATTACATTATTTGATGATACTTTATGGAATAGAGCTTCATCTCCTTCAATTACTACTATAGCTCAAGACCCTTTTAAAATAGGTCAAGTTGCAGCAGAAGCAATGATAAATCGACTAGAAAATCCAGAGTATAAACCAAAAAAACAATTAATTAAAACAAAATTAAATATTCGAGAATCATGGGATAAATAATTCTTTAAAATAAAGAATTAAAATCTCTTAAACAATAGGAGGGAAAAATGAAAAAATCATTTATTCTTTTAACATTGATTTTGATATTGGGTATGACCAATATCTTTGCAAACGGATCTTCAGAGAAAACAAATGGAGATGAACAATTAGTATTTGGTTTTACTTGTATGGATCAGACAAATCCTTTCCAAGTAACCATGAAAAATTCAATTCAATCAGCAGTGGAATCACATGGAGATAAACTCATCGCTATTGATGGAATGAATGACCAAATAAAACAAAATAATGCTATTGACGATATGATTACAAGAGGTATTAGTGTTTTATTTCTTAATCCAGTTGATAAAGATGGTGTAAAACCTGCTTTAGAAGCTTGTAAAGCAGCTGGCGTTAAAGTAATAGTTGTAGATGCTAATGTTACTGATACGGATTTAACAGAAAGTTTTATTTCATCTAACAATGTTCAAGCAGGAAGACTTTGTGGTGAAGCAATGAAAGAAGCTTTTCCAAATGGAGCAAGGGTTGCTTTGATAGATAATCCTTTAGCTGAATCAGTAGTAAGTAGAATGACAGGCTTACAACAAGCTCTTGAAGGCTCAAATATTGAAATAACAGGATTAGCTCACTATTCAAGCATGAATACTGTACTTTCTACTTTTGAAGATTTCTTACAAGCTGACTCTGATTTAGATGCTTTTTGGGGATTAAATGATGAATTTGGTTTAATAGCTGAAGGGGTTGTTCAAAGTGCCGGTAGAACTGGAGATATTAAAGTATTTAGTGTAGATGGTTCTCCATCAGCAAAGATTTCTATTAAAGAAGGTGGCTTATATGCTACAGCAGCACAATCTCCAGCAGGGATAGGTCAGAAAGCAGTTGCTGTTGCTTATTCATTATTAAATGGAGAATCTATTGAGAAAAATTATTCAATTGAAACAATTCTAGTAGACCGAAATAATATTAATCAATTTGATACTTCTGTATGGTTATAAGTGGGGTAAATGTTGTGAATAACCCATGTTTATTAAAAATGAAAAACATCCATAAAAAATTTCCTGGAGTATATGCATTGAATGATGTAAGCTTTGAATTAAAAGCAGGCGAAGTTCATGCTCTTTTAGGAGAAAATGGAGCGGGAAAATCAACACTAATAAAGATTCTTGGTGGAATCTATACTATGAACAGTGGATCAATTGAGGTTAATGACATTCCCAAAAAAATTGATTCAGTTGCTGATGCCAGAAATTCTGGCATCAGTATAATCCACCAAGAACTTGTATTAGTACCACATTTAAATGTGTTTGAAAATATTTTTCTTGGGCGTGAAATCCGAAAGAAAAATCATTGTCTTGATTGTCGCATAATGAGAGAAAGTTGTCAAAGAATTTTAGATACTTTAGGTATAAATTTTTCACCCGATGACATAGTTGGCGAATTAAATATAGCTCAACAACAAATGGTCGAAATAGCTAAAGCTATATCATTTAATTCAAAAATTATAGTAATGGATGAGCCAACTTCTTCTTTATCAGATAAAGATGTTGATAGTCTTTTTAGATGTATTAAATCTTTAAAAACTCAAGGTATTGGCATAATTTATATTTCACATAGGATGAAAGAATTAAAACAAATAGCAGATAGAGTGACTGTTATGAGAGATGGTAAATATATTGCTACTAAAATTGTTAAAGAAACAACTAATGATGAATTAATATCATTAATGGTGGGTCGTTCATTAGGTAATTATTATGTGAGAAATCATAATACTGTAGGTGAAGATATTGTTTTAGAAGTTAAAAATTTATCTTCAGAAAAAGTTTCTGATATTAATTTTAAATTAAAAAAGAGTGAAATTTTAGGTTTTGGGGGGCTTGTTGGTTGTGGTCGTACTGAAACTATGAGAGCAATTTTTGGAATAGATAAAATTCAATCTGGTCAAATAATATTGGATAAAAAAAGTTTTAATATAAAACATGATTCTTCTCAAATGATTGATGCTGGTGTTGCTTTTGTCCCAGAGAATAGACGTGATGAAGGATTATATCCAATTAAATCTGTTGAATTTAATATGACCTTAAAAGTTTTAAAACAATTTATTAATGGTATATCTTTCGATGCAGAAAAAGAAAATAAAATTTTTGAAAAATATAAAAAAGATTTATCAATTAAGGTGCCATCAAATAAAACTCCTATTAATTCATTGTCTGGGGGTAATCAACAAAAGGTAATTATTGCTTCTTGGTTAGCCTCTAATCCAAAAGTTCTTATTTTGGATGAACCAACAAGGGGAATTGATGTTGGAGCAAAGAGTGAGATTTATCAAATAATGAATAAATTAACTGAAAATGGTGTTTCGATTATTATGATAAGTTCTGAATTACCTGAACTTATAAATATGAGTGATCGTGTTGCAGTAATGTGTGACGGTAAAATTACAGCTATGCTTGAGGATGATAATATTACACAAGAAAATATTATGAAGCATGCTGTCAGATATTAAATTAAAGGTAGAAAATAATGAATTTTAATAAATTTATTAAAAGTTTTTTTAGTAGTGTAAAAACTTTTATAAAGAATAATAGTGGTATTTTAATAGCTCTTTTTTTAATGTGTTTAGTTATTAGTATTGTAAACCCAATCTTTTTGACTCAAAGGAATTTATTGAATGTCCTTCGTCAAATATCAACCAATTTCTTTTTAGCTACGGGTATGACTTTAGTTATGATTTCTGGTGGAATTGATTTAACAGTTGGCTCTGTCATAGCTGTAGTAGGTGTTGTTAGTGGTTATTTATCACAAACTGCAATGCCTCTATTTGTCGTTTTGATTTTATCTTTGGCTCTTGGTGTTGCTTTTGGTGCAATAAATGGGGGAATTATTTCTAGAACTGCGTTAGCTCCTTTTATTGTTACTTTAGCTATGATGAGTGTTTTAAGAGGTGCTGCATATATTATTACTGGCGGTACAACTGTTCGTATCGACAATCAAGCATTTATAAATTTTGGAACAGGTTATTTATTGGGTATTCCTTTTCCTGTTATATATATGATAATTATTATGATTGTTACGTATATAATTTTAAATAGAACAGCTTTAGGTAGACATATCTATGCTGTTGGTGGGAATTCAACTGCAGCAGTATTTTCTGGAATAAAAATGGCTAGAGTAAAAATGTTTGTATATCTTTTTTCAGGGTTTATGGCAGCTCTTTCTGGAATTACTTTAGCTGCAAGATCTTATAGTGGTAATCCAATTTTTGGTAATGGAGCTGAAATGGATGCTATAGCTGCGTGTGCTCTTGGTGGAGTTAGTTTAGCTGGAGGAGTAGGTTCTGTAGGTGGTATGGTGATTGGTACTTTAATTATTGGTGTATTAAATAATGGGTTAAATTTAATGGGAGTTGATAGTTTCTGGCAAACATCATTAAAAGGCTTAATTATTTTAGCTGCTGTATATGTAGATTATATTAGAGAATCTAAAAAAATATCTAAGTAAAAAAATAAAAAAATTAATTATATTAAACCTAAAAGAAATTTTTATACTAATTTTAGGTTGTGTTTTATGAGGAAACTACTAATGGCAAATTTGAACATAAATTATTTCTCACCTTGTCTGCAATACAATACTAATCTGAAGATTTTTATTCCAACACCAAGCGTTGAAGAAATAGCAAAACAAAAAACAAATTATTTTAAAATCGGAGTTAATTTTCCAGTATTATATTTATTACATGATTTATATGAAGATGCGTCTGATTGGCAAAATTATACAAATATTGTGAAATATGCACAAGAAAATCATATTATTGTAGTAATGCCTTCTGTTGGTAATAGCTTTTATCAAGATATGTATAAAGGCGCTAATTATTTTACATTTATTACAGAAGAATTGCCTGCTTATATTCAAAAATATTTTCCTGCTTCTCATAAAATAAGTGAGACTTATATTGGGGGAGTAAATATAGGTGGTTATGGAGCTATGCATATAGCTTTACATCAACCACATAGATTTGGATATGTATTTTCTATATTAGGATCATTAGATATTTGTAATTTAAATTTCAATGAATTAATTAATTGTCCAATAAATTTAGATGATATCTTTGAAAATTATGATGATATTTCAAATACTAAAATTAATTTAAGAAATCAAATAACAAGTTTGAATTCAAATAAAATAACTAAAGAAATAAAGTTTTTTTTAAGTTGTAGTGAAAACGACATATCTTATAACACTAATTTAGAATATTTAAATTTGTTAAAAAATAATAATTTTTCAGTCACTTTTGATAGTGGGGAAGGAAATTCTAAATGGGCTTATTGTGATAAAGCGCTTGAAAAGGCTTTAAAATGGATTAAATTCGATTATAATGATTTAAATAATAAAGGATTGAATAATTATGCTAAAAATTGAACTTGAATTTTTTTCAGTTGCATTAAAAAAGAATGCAAGATGTATAGTGTTGTTACCTTCTTTATCACCTCAAGAGTATTTGGATGGAGAGAAAAATAAATATCTAAAAGATCGTGAAAAATTTCAAACCCTTTATTTGTTACATGGAAGTTATGGTGGATATAATGATTGGTCTTTGAATACAAACATTGCAACATATATTGAAAAATATAATTTGGCAGTAGTAATGCCTGATGGTGAAAATAGTGGATACAATAACAGCTCAGCAGGTGATTTTTTGAAATATATTTCAAAAGAATTGCCAAATTATCTTGAGACTATGTTTCCTTTATTAACAAATAAAGAAAATAGATTTATAGCAGGACTTTCAATGGGAGGATATGGCGCTGCCTATATTGCTCTTAAAAATCCTAAAGTATTTTCTTTTTGTGCTGTATTATCTGGATGTGTTGATTTTTATGAAATATTATATGGAAATACTAGTTATGCAACTAAAATGTCTGATAATTATAAGAGACAATTTGATTCATATATTGAGAAGAAATGTAATTTATATACAGCAATGGAATTAGATATGAAAGAAAGTGATAAAGGTGTAAAGTTCTTTTTCACTAGTGGTGATAATGATCTTTTTATTGATGAAATTATGGAATTTGCAAATAAACTAGAAGAAAATGGGTATATTGTAAAAAAACAAATTGCACCGGGTGTTCATGATTGGATTTATTGGAATGAGCATATTAAAGATTCATTAAAATTTTTTCCATTATAGATTATCATAATTATATTAATATAATATGTTTTTAATAAGCTAGAATTTAATTCTAGCTTATTTTTGGTATTTATATTGATTATTTTATAACTTTTAGAACTTGTCATTTCACCCTTTCAAAAGAATTTGTATCTAGAAGTCTTAGCTTTGTAATCAGAGAAGAAAAAAAGTTGATACTTATTAATTAATAATGTCATAAAATTATATTAATAATTTTTTATTTAAAAATTTTACAAATTATTTATAACAATAGATGATTTATAAGATATAGTTCTTAATGTAAATTCTATGCAGAAGTTAATAAAACTATGATAGCGCAAGAATCTAGACAATCTTTATCACAAAATGTTTCATAGTTAATAATTGATATTATTAAAATTTAATTGTAATTTTATGTTACAATAATAGCCGTATAATATTAATTATTTCATTTTAATTCTAAGACTTTTTAATGCCATAATTTGTATGCTTTCTTTAGTCCTATTTAGCGACTTTTTGCTAAATTTTTCTTAACCTTTCTTCATTTATATTATTTTGCATGAACACTTTTGTATATTTTCTTAATAATTTTCAAAAATCATAAAACTTTTTCAAACATTTGTTAAGTGTTTTATTTATCATAAGTTCTCCCAATAATCAATGTTTTTGTGTCAAAATATAAATGTTTTATTTTATTATTATATAAAGAATAAGCTTATTTTTAGGTAAAAATTTGCTATTTTTGTTACAATTTTAACATCTTGTTCTCTTATTAATAGTAATTTTACTTACTATTTTTCTTTGTATCTATTTGCAGAAATTTTAAAATATCAAGTTGACAACTCCTAAAAGAAGGGCTAACGTTAATATATGCATATTTGATATATCATTAATACAAATTTTGCAAATAATAAGGATTGTGTGGATGGAAGATCAAAAAGATTTAGATTTTAGAGATGGAGCATTACCGCTATATAGTCAAATTGCTCATCAAATAGAAATGTTAATATCTCAAGGAGTGTATCCGATTGGTTCTAATTTGCCCCCTCAGATGCAACTCGCTGAGGAATTTAATGTTTCGCGAATTACTATAGTTAAAGCTGAAAAACTACTTTTGCAAAGGAATATTTTGATGAGTAGGCAAGGTAGAGGTGTAACCGTTGTAAAACAAAGCTTTAACAAAAATAGATATGTAACAAATGGATTTGGAACTCAATTTGAGAAAGATAAAAATGAAATATATACAAAAGTTATTTCTAAAGAAAAGGTTCCTTGTCCAAGTAATGTAGCTCAATCATTTATGATTATGGAAGGAGAGCCTGTCATATTGTTAGTTAGAGTACGTTACTTAAATAAAATACCGGTATGTGTAGAACACAACTATTATCGAAATACAAAGATAATGCAAACAATAACCAGTGAATTAAAAGATAATGAGTCAATGTACACATCTTTTAAGAAACACAACATTGTTCTTTCATATGCCGAGGAAAAAATGAGTGTAATTATTCCAGATGATTCCGTTTGTGAATTGTTGGAAGTTAAGAAGAATTTTGTGTTATTGAACATACTGAGAGAGACATTTGAAGAAGTGGACGGTATGAATATCCCAATTGAATATTGTGATAATTTCTATAACACAAATGAATATGGTTATTATGGAATCTTATCCATAAATTTAAAATCCAAATAAATATTTTTGGAGAGGGAGAAAACAATGAAAAAAATTGTTATGGGAATGTTATTACTATTTGTTTTTGTTTTTCCAGCAATGGCAAGTGGTACTACAGAAGCTACATCAGCTTCAGCAAAAGCAGAAGCAATTGCAAAAGCTGATGAAGGATTAGATGCTCAAACCTTAGCATTTCTTGATGGCAAAGATTTTACTGGACAAACATTAGTAGTAGGTGTTTGGGGTGGTGTAATCGAAGATATTATTCGTGAAAACATTATTCCTCCACTAGAAGCTCGTGGTGCAAAAGTAGAATTATTACTTGGTGGAACTGGGGATAGAATGTCAAAGATTTATATGGAAAAAGACAATCCAACCATGGATATCTGTTATTTAAATCTTTACGAATGCCAACAAGCAATGGCTGATGGTATTACCGAAGCTCCTAGTTCAAAAATTCCTGCTTATGATGATTTATATGACTTAGCTCAAATTGGTGGTTATGGTCAATCATTCATGGGTTTAGGTATTGCTTATAATCCTGATTATTTTGATGAAGCACCACAATGGGCTGATTTATGGAAACCAGAATATAAGGGTAAAATAGCTTTCCCAAGTTATCCAGGATCTGAAGGAGACGGATTCTTAGCAATCGCTGCAAGATTAAATGGTGCTGATGAACATGATGTTGATGCAGGTTTTGCAAAACTTCAAGAATTATGCCCAATTCCATTAGTTTATAATAGTTTAGACGAATTATTCATGATGATGGATGCTGGTGATGTAGTTGCTGCTCCAGTTATCAATGGTTATGCATGGACTTATGTAGATAAGGGTATGAATATTTCATTCTCATGGCCTGAAAATCCAGGTAGCGTAAAAATGATGGATGTATTAACTATTGTTGCAAATAATAAACATCCTGAATTAGCAGATGCTTGGACTCAATTAGCTATGTGCCCTAAAACACAAACAGCTTATGCTGAACAAATTTATTTCGGACCTACTAACTCTAAAGTTGAACTAGATGGCGCTTTAGCTGATAGAACAGTTTACAGAGAAAAAGTAGATTCATTAGTTGATTTAGATTGGTTATACATCATTAGTCAAAGATCTGATTGGACAAATCGTTGGAACCAAGAACTTGTTGAATACAAGGGAAACTAATTTAGGAGTAAATTTATGATTAAGCAATGGGCTGAATGTAGTTCGAAAGAATTAGAAAATATCAAAACTGTTATTCTTCCAATAGGTTCTACTGAACAACATGGAAATCATTTACCAGTTGGAACAGATCATTTTTTAGTTAATGCAGTTGTAGAAGAACTGCTTAAAAAACATAAAAATGACTTTAATATTGGCATATTACCAACGATAAATTATGGAAAGAGCATTGAGCATTTGTCTTATCCTGGAACAATTAATATTTCAGCTACAACATTGCTTAATCTAATTTATGATGTAGGTTATTCCCTTTCTTGTCAACAAGTAAATAATTTAATTATTTTAAACGGGCACGGGGGGAATACCGGCATACTAGAAGCAGCTACCTACGATATAAAATATAAATATAATATTAATACTTATTGTATGTCTTTAGGATACTTACATGGATCTCTTGGAAGTAAATGTAGCTTCCCTGATAGTATGCATGCTGGTTATGCTGAAACATCATTAATGATGAATTGTTATCCTAAGTTTAAAAATCTTTATTCAAAATTACCCAAGGAAAAGACTCAAACCAAAGGTTTTGATTTACTAAAAAAATTGGATTGTGCAAGTTGGGGGTGGTCGACTCAAGAATTAAGTAAAGAAGGCTTTGTTGGAGATCCAACAGAGAGTAATAGTGAAACTGGTGCAAGTATTCTTGCACAAATGATTGAATTAATTGTTAAGCAATTAAATTTTATTATTGAGGAGAATAATTAACGTGGAAAATTATTTTGCAAAACCTAAAAATGGGGATATTGTAATAAAAAATATAAAGAAAATTGTAAGTGGGGACTTTTATAAAGGTATTATTAAAGATGCTGATACTATTGTTTGTAGAAAAGGTCTTATTACTGGAATTGGTATGGAAAAAGATTTAGATTTTTCTGATATCGAATTAATCGTTGACGCTAATCAACAAGTAGTATGTCCTGGTTTGATTGATAGTCACTTACATAATACTTTAGATGACTATGCACCTCAAAGAGGAGCTGTTGGTTGTTATTCAGATGCACTATTATATGGTACAACAACTATGATATCTGAAGGAGAACAAGGTCCTGGTTATCCTAGATTTTATGACGATGCAATTGGTGTAAAAGCTACAGCAATTATGGCTACTAGAGTTTTCCAAAAATTTAGACCAGGGGGTGCATTAAAGATGCACGGTGGTGCTCTTGTATTAGTTCATGGTCTAAAAGAAGAAGACTTTAAGGAAATGAGTGAAGCTGGTGTTTGGTTGATAGCTGAGATTGGTGGTGGCGGACTTGCTAAACCAGAAGATGTAATTCCAATGGTAAAATGGGCAAGAAAATATGGATTTTTTGTATCTTGCCACTTAGCTCCTCCTTCAATCCCAGGTTCTTCTTGGGTTACTAGTGATGATATTTTAGAAATTAAACCAGATAAAATTGCTCACTTTAACGGTGGTTCAACAGGTGTGTCTTATGATCATATTGATAGATTAATCAAAGAAAGTGATGCTGGTTTAGAATTAGTAGTTAATGGTAACTTTGTAAACTTTAATAAAATTTTACAACAAGTTAAAGGTCGAAATGAACTACATAGAATTAACTTTGGTTCCGATGCCCCAACAGGTCAATCTGCATTACAAGCTGCTATAAACTTGGCTATTGTTAAAGCTTCTGCTTTAAATGATATTCCTGCAGAACAAGCTATTGCTATGGGAACTGGTAATACAGCTGATTTATATAAACTAAATACTGGTAAAATTGAAGTTGGAAGACAAGCAGATATTATTGTTATTGATAATCCACCTTCATCTGTTGGTAAAGATGCTTTACAAGCAATTGAAGCAGGTGATCCATTTGGAGCATCTTTAACTATTGTAGATGGAGAAATTGCAGGCTTTAGAGGTCATGATAGTAGACCAACAGAACATTATTGTTTGATTAATGGTAAAGAAGCTAGACTAGAAACTATTACTGAACACTTATTCTTCCCAGCTTATCCTGCAAAATATAGATTTTAATCTAAATTAAATTTGGGTGGCTTTTGCCACCCTATATAAAATCGAGTAAAACATGAGAAAAAAATCATATTTTTGGCTAATATTACCAGCTCTAATGTTAATTGTACTTGTTTTCTTTGTACCCTTATATTTTTTAATTGCTAAAAGTTTTCAAACTTATATAGCTGGGAGTTTATTTACAGATCCAACATTTACTTTAGATAACTATAAGGATATTTTTGCTGGTTCTTATGTAATGAATGTTTATTTAAGAACTCTGTATTTAGCATTAATTTCAACTGCAATTATTTTTGTTTTAGCTTATCCAATATCACTTTGGATATCCCGTCTAGATAAAAAGTATCGTGGTTTCATAATGACTTTAGTAATATTGCCTATGATAGGTGGTGCGATGATTCAGACAATGGGTTGGTTCACTATCTTAATGAATTATGGAATGATAAATTCTATTTTAAGAAATTTACATTTAATAGATAAACCAATAGCTTTTTTGGGAACAAACAGAGGTGTAATTATTGGCTTAGTTCAATCCTTTTTACCAATGATGATTTATCCTTTAACTTCAAGTTTATTAGCTATTGATTCAGAAATTTTAGAATCAGCAAGAACTTTAGGTGCAAAACCAGTTAGAGTTTTTTACAAAGTTACTTTACCATTAAGTCTTCCAGGCGCTTTAGCTGGTTGTATTTTGGTATTCATGGCTTGTTTAACTAGTTTTGTTACTCCATCTTCTTTAGGTCAAGGAAAAATTCAAGTATTTGGTACTTATGCATATCAACAAGCTATGTTGGTTATGAACTGGCCATTTGCTTCTGCTTATTCAATCTTCTTCTTGATTATGATTGGAATTGTATTTGTAGGCTGTACTAGATTAACTAAGGGGAGAAATAAATAATGAGAAAGAATCCTTCAAAAAGTATATCTACAAGATTAAATAATGTTACAGCAATTTTAGTTTTGTTATTTATGTTAATCCCTATAATTATGATTATGGTGAGTGCCTTTAATGATAGTGAGTTTTTTAGATTTCCACCATCTGGCTTTACTTTTAAATGGATTAAAAAGTTTTTTACAAATCCAGAATATAGTACTGCAATTAAAGTCAGTTTAAGAGTTTCTTTTACTGCATTATGTGTTGCTTTATTAGTTGGTATTCCTGCAGCTTATGGAATCTTTAAATGGAAAAGTAAAATCTCAATATTCTTACAAACTATATTTTTATCACCATTAATGCTTCCTGGAATTGTTTGGGCAATTGGATTAATTCAATATTATGCAATATTGGGTGTGCTTGGAACTTTTTATGGATTAGTTGCTGCACATATTATTCTTATTTTGCCGTATGTAATTAGATTGTTACTTTCTAGTTTAACATACCTAGATGAGGATTTGGAAAATGCTGCAATGACACTTGGAGCTACTCCTGTTAGAACATTTTTCTTAATCACTATTCCATCTGTAGTTCCTGGAATAATCATAAGTGCAATTTTTGGCTTTATGATATCTTTTAATGATGTAACAATATCAACTTTTATTGCAGGAACCAAGTATTTAACTTATCCGGTTAGAATGTATGTTGAATTAAGAACTGAAGGCCTTGATCCATTAGCTATTGCAGTTAGTGCCATTATCATGCTGGTTACAACAATAATTGCTTTAATAGCAGAAAAAATTTGGAATTGGTCACAATATCTATAGGGAGAGAATTATTATGAGAAAAGGTTATAAAAAATTATTAGAAAATTATGAACATTTGGAATATTTACCAAAATTTATTACTGATGATAATAGGCCTGCTTTAACTGGGATTACAGGAAAAACTATTGGGGATTATGTATTAATGACAGTAAGAGATCCTCTTTGTGGCTATAATGAAGATTCAGCTATGGAAATTTCTAAATTCTTAGATTCACCAAAATTAGTTGCTAAAACTGGAATGTTTGTTACATATACTGGGTACTATAAAGGTGCAAAAGTATCTGTTGTAAGTGGTGGTAGTGGAGCTCCTGAAGCTGAGCTTGTATTAAATGAATTCATGAGTCATTCCAAAGCTCATACTTTTATAAGAGTTGGTGGTTGTGGTGCTTGGCATGAGAGTGTTCATCCAAGTGATGTAGTAATATCCTCTGGTGCTGTGAGAGATGAAGGAATGACTAAATCTTACGTAGTTCCTCAATATCCTGCTATGGCAAGTTATGAAGTATTAACAGCATTAATTGCTGCAGCAACTGATAATGGGCATACTTTCCATGTTGGAATAACAAGAAGTGGGGATAGTGAATATTGCGGCTGGGGAAAGCCTTCGGTTGATGGTTATATACAAAAGCAAGATTTAGATATTATCGATTATTATAACAGAGCTGGTATTTTAAATACTGATAGAGAAACTTCAGCAATTTTTACATTAACATCATTATTTAATAGAAGAGGTGGATCCATTTGTTCTGTTGGAGATAATGTATTTAATAAAGAAGGCTTTAAAGCTGGTGGTGGACATGAAGCTGCTATTGCAATAGCTCTTGAAGCGGTTGCTAAGTTATACAAAATTGATAGAGAAAAAGAAGAGAAAAATATGAAATATTGGGTACCTTCTCAATTGCTTGGAGAGAAAGATGAATAGTGATTGTTTTTTAAGTATTAACCATGTCTCAAAGAGTTTTGGTGATGTTGAAGTTTTAAAAGATATTAACTTGCAAGTTAAAGAAAAAGACTTTGTTGTTTTATTAGGTCCTAGTGGATGTGGTAAAACTACTTTATTAAGAATTATATCAGGATTAACACCTATTAACTCAGGTGAAATTATACTTGAAGGTGAAGATTTAACTCTAAAACCTATAAATGATAGACAAATTGGTTTTGTATTTCAACACTATGCTTTATTTCCTCATATGAGTGTAGCTGAGAATATAGCCTTTGGTCTTAAATTAAGAAAAGTCACAAAAGCCGATATTGCTATTAAAATCAAGAAGATAGTAGATCTTGTTGAATTAACAGGGTTAGAAGAGAGAAATATTAAAGAATTATCTGGTGGACAACAACAAAGAGTTGCCCTAGCTAGAGCTTTAGTTATTGAACCTAAACTATTATTACTTGATGAACCATTATCAAACTTAGATGCAAAATTAAGAGCAAGTGTAAGAGTCTCAATTGTTCAACTTCAAAAGAAATTAGGTGTTACTGCAATTATGGTAACTCATGATCAAATTGAAGCTATGACGATGGGAGATAAAGTTGTATTAATGCATAAGGGAAAAATTGAGCAAGAATCTATTCCACAAGAAATTTATAATAATCCTAGAACTAGGTTTGTTGCAGAATTCTTAGGATCTCCTAAAATTAATATTTTCCCAATTATGGTAGATAAAGAAACTGCAGTATTAGGTGATATTGTATTATCAATTAACGATTTAGCAAAAAACTTTAGCAAAACTGATACTTCTTTATCATCTTTAAATGGACTTTATCAATTAGGAGTTCGTCCTGAACATTTTGAAATTAGTGATAATGAGGAAGGATTTGAAGCTGAAATTAATTTCATTGAGAACGGCGGAGCAAGTATTATTTTACATGTAGTATTATTTGGAACTGAGATTGTAATGAGTCTTCCATCTGTTAACTTTAATTATAAAGTTGGTGATGTTGTTAAGGTAAAATTCTTAGAAAATGTACTTATGTTATTTGACGAAAAAGGAAATAGAATATAATGAAGAAACAATTTATGGTTTTAGGTGATATTGATACAGATATTTTTTTGAAAGTGGACCATATTCCAACTTGGGATGAAGGCATTTTGGCTGATGAGTCAAATATGCTTCCAGGAGGAAAAGGTGCTAATACTGCTGTACAACTTGCATCCCTTGGTGCTCCAGTTGCACTAATGAGTACTATAGGAAATGATATTTTTGGTAAAATAGGGCTTGAAAACATTAGATATAGTTCCATTAATAATTCTTTTATTTCAATAAATTCAAATCCCACAACTTATTGTGTGATGTTATTAGACCATACTGGTGAGAAAGCTTTAGTGGTTGTTCCATCTAAAGATATTTATCCTCCAGTAGATATGGTCAAAAAAAACAAAGAAAAAATTAGCGAATATGAAAGTGTTCATATAATTGGGTTAAACCCAGAAAAAACTTTAGCATATCTTGATATTTTAAAAGATTTAGATGTTTCTATTTCTGTAGATCTTGATAGTGCTAATGGAAGTGAAGAACAATTATTAAAAATAATTAATTCTTCAGATACTATATTTATTAATAAACAAGGGTTACATAAATTAATTTCAAATGCAGTTGATGATGAAACTGCAGTAAAATTACTAGCTAAAAAATGCAAAAATACTACTTTAATCTGTACTTTAGGTTCTATGGGAGTTATGCAAGTGAGTGATGATGGATTTTTTTATGAGAGAGTAGATAAAATTGAGCCTTTAGATACTACAGGTAGTGGTGATAGTTTTGTTGCCGGTTGGTTATATGTTAATTCCTGCTTAAAAAGTTATAACACTCCAACAAAATTACAGTTTGCAAATGCTTGTGGGGCTGCAACCGCTTTATGCTTAGGTGGTCAAGGGAAATTATTACAAAATCCTGAAAAGGATAAAGAAGTAATTGAATTCTATGAACCATTTGATGCATTTGGATATTTATGTAACTTGTCTTTCTATCCATTCGAATATGAAGGAAAAATCTGGCCAACATCAGAACAATGTTATCAAGCATATAAACACTCTGATGAAGAATATCGAGAGAAAATTAGACATTGTGATGATATATATGAAGTTATTGATATGGGAAGAAATATTAATAGTGGTAGTTATGATGATTATAGATGGATGAATGAACGAGTTGAAGTCATGTATGATATAGTTTTAGCTAAATTTTCTCAACATGAAGATATTCAAAAACTCTTGTTAATGACTGGCGATGCTAAATTAGTTGAACATACAGAAAATGATAATTTTTGGGGTGATAATTTAGATGGCACCGGTGAAAATAATTTAGGTAAAGTTCTTATGAGAGTAAGAGACACTTTAAAAAAACAAAAAGAGAATAAATAACTTTGAATACTTTAGTAAACATTTCATATAATCAAGCAATTTTTATAACATTATTTTCAGCTTTTTTATGGGGGACTTGGCCAATCTCCCAAAAGTTTTTAAATAAATATCCTATGAAAGCTTTTTTTTTAGAAGTGTTTTTCTTTTCTCTCATCTTTGTTTGGCTTTTAAGTTTTATTGTTAAGGGGAATGCTTTAATTGAAGAAATTAAACAAGTATTTTTATTTAATCCATCACTAGTGATTGTAACAGGTATATGTGGTTTTCTTTTTTCAGTTGCAATGATATTAAATTTTTACATAATATCTTTAATTGGACTTACAATTTCTCAACCAATTCAACAAACAATAGGGCTATTAGTTGGTGCAACTTTTACAGTATTTATAGGAGGAACTCCTCCAAATTTAAGTATTGTAAAATTAATCATTAGTTTATCACTGTTAATTTTTTCAATATTTTTTGCATACCTTTCCCATAAATCAAAAGAAAAGATTACAAAAAAAAATGTTAAATTTTATAGGATAATATTATTATCCGTTTTTGGATCAGCTGTTGGCTCTTCTTATGCTTTTTCAATTTCTTATAGTTTAAAAACTATTTTAAACCCAAATGGTTTAGGTGTTTTATCATTTACTAGTATTTTTGTACTAGGCGCATTTTTATTTATGCTAATTCTGAATCTAATAAAACCACCAAAAGATGGTTTATTTAAAACAATAAAAAATGCAAATTATAAGATTCATTTATTAAGTGTTTTAGCAGCTCTTTTTCATTATGGTGGGAATATGCTTCATTGTTTATCAACTGGATTACTAAGTTCTGTGGTAAGTTGGCCATTAGGATTAACATCTGGTCTTTGGACTCAGTTAGGTGGATTTATATTAGGTGAATTTAAAAAAGCTAAAAAATCTAGCTATGTATTTTGGGCTTTGTCCATAATATTTTATATAATTGGGGCTAGAATTATTATTTAATAATATTTGACAAAGAATATAATATACAATAGGTGATTTTATGAAAAAAATAGATTATTTGCAAATATTAAAAAATAAAATAAGTTTTTCAAGAAATGATTTTGTGTGTGAGTTTAAAAAAAACTTATACTAAATTTAGTGAGTCATATGCAAAATCAACACTTCAAAAATATATTAAGAATAATCAAATAGCCAGAATTGGACGAAATAAATATATCTTTTTAGATAATTATGATTTATCTCTTTATAATTATAGTTTTTCAGAAGAAGCTTGTAAAATAAATAAATTTTTAAATAAACAATTTCCATATTTAGATTTTAAAATTTTTGAATTAATTCAACTTAATGAGTTTTTAAATTATCAAGTAGCTCATAATGTAATTTTTATTTATGTTGAATCTGATTTGAGTACTTTTGTCTTTGATGTATTAAAAAAAAGTATGCTAGAAAAAATTTAACAAGAAAGTGCAAGGAATGCAAAATATGGCAATTATTGCATTTTTTTATGCCTTATTTAATATCATATTTCTATATACAGTTTATTTTTTCTCTTTGATAATTTGAATATAAAATTTAAGGAGTTAAGGATGAAAAAAAGACTTTATTCATTAATTGGTGTGATGTTGCTTTGTTCAATATCTATTTTTGCTCAAGGTAGTCAAGAGGATGCAGGACAAAGTAAAAGTGTTGCAGGATTTGTTTGGTATAATTATGGTGATACATTTATTACTGCTGCAAGAAACTCAGTAAACAAAGCTGCAGAAGGTGGTAATATTGAAATATTATCAACAGATACTCAATCAGATATTGCTATTCAAACAAATAATATTAATACATTATTAGCAAAACAAGTTGATTATATTTGTATTAATAATATTAGCCCTAATGATAGTGCTTCAATGATTGCTAAAGCAAAAAAACAAGATATTCCAATACTATTTATCAACTGTACAAGTCCAACAGAAGATGAATTAAATTCATATGATAAGGTTTATCATATTTCTTCTGCTGCAGAACAATCAGGATGGATTCAAGGGGATGCTGTATCAGAATACTGGAAAGCAAATCCAGCTACAGCAGATAGAAACGGTAATGGAAAACTTGATTATGTAATGCTTGTTGGTATGCAAGGGAATTATGATTCACAAATGAGAACTGATAAATCAATTGAAAGAGTTGAAGAAAATGGTATCGAAGTAAATTGTTTATCTCAAATGCTATGTAATTGGCAAAGAGGTGAAGCAATGAACCAAGTAGCATCAATTTTAGCTGCGCAAGGTGATGATATCGATGCGATCTTCTCAAATAATGATGATATGGCTTTAGGTGCAATCGAAGCATTAAAAGCTTCGGGATATTTTGGTGATGGTGATTATATTCCAGTTGTTGGTGTAGATGCAACAAAAGTTGGTGTAAGCGCACTAGAAGATGGAACTCTATTAGCAACTAGTTTAAATAATCCTGTTACATTAGGTAATACAATTTATAAGATTTTAACATTATTAGATGAAGGTAAAGAAGTAACCTCTGAAACAGTTGGAAAACAAATGACTGGTAAACATGTTTGGTTAGATTATGTTGCAATCACTAAAGATAATGTAGCAGATGCTGCTTATTAAACCAAATAGTTAGATTTGTTATATAGAAGCCCCTCTGGGCTTCTATATATTGGGAGGTTAAAATGACTCCAATATTGGAGATTAAAAATATTAGTAAATCTTTTCCAGGTGTTAAGGCTTTAGATAATGTTTCAATGATAGTTGAAAGAGGGCAAATTCATGCAGTAATGGGTGAAAATGGGGCTGGAAAATCAACCCTAATGAAATGTATATTTGGACTTTATAAACAAGATAATGGTGAAATCTTATTAGAAGGGAACCCATGTAATTTTACACATACGAAAGAGGCCCTTATAAATGGAATTTCTATGATTCACCAAGAACTGCAGAATATACCAACTCAAAATGTAATGGAAAATATTTGGATTGGAAGAATTCCATATAGAGGAAACAAGCATTTAAGATGGGTTGATGAAGATAAAATGTATAATGATACAGTCAATTTATTTAAAACTTTAGACCTGGAGATAGATCCAAAAGCAATGCTAAAAGATCTAAGTGTTTCAACGTGTCAGTTAATAGAAATAGCTAGAGCTGTTTCATATAATTCAAAATTAATTATTATGGATGAACCCACATCCTCTCTTACGGAAAGTGAATCAAAGATATTATTTAATATAATAAAAAAATTAGTTTCTCAAGGTGTTTCAATTCTTTACATTTCTCATAAATTAGAAGAAGTCTTGGATTTATCTAATCATGTAACAGTTTTAAGAGATGGTCAGTTAATCGGTAATTATGAAACAAAATTAATAGATTCTCAATTCTTGGTTAATAAAATGGTAGGAAGAGAATTAGTTAATAGATTCCCTCAAAAATTGCCAAATACTAATGTAGGTGAAATTAGTTTAAAAGTTAATAATTTAACTTCCATTAATCCATATTCATTTAAAAATATTTCTTTTGAAGTTAGAAGAGGAGAAATATTAGGAATTGGTGGGTTAGTTGGTGCTCAAAGAACAGAATTAATGGAAGCTATTTTTGGTCTTAGAGATATAAAGCAAGGAACAATTGAGATTGATGGAAAAGAAGTTAATATAAAATCTTCAAGAGATGCTATAAAACATGGAATAACCTTACTTACTGAAGAACGAGCTAAAACAGGAATTATTTCTAAAGCCTCAATTCTAGATAATATGATGGTGGTAAAACAACGTTATAGAATTAATGAATATAAAAAATATAGTGTATTTTTGAATGATAAAAAAAGACGAGAAGATACAATTACTTATGTAAAAAGTTTAGCTGTAAAAACGCCTTCAATTGATACTCAAATTAGTAATTTATCTGGGGGTAATCAACAGAAAGTTTTATTAGGTCGTTGGTTAATGGTCTCACCAGAATTAATGATTTTAGATGAACCAACAAGAGGTATTGATGTTGGTGCTAAATTTGAAATTTATTCAATAATGAGAAAGCTTTCCCAAGAAGGGAAAACCATAATAATGATTAGTAGTGAAATGCCAGAATTAATTGGTATGTCAGATAGGATAGCTGTGATGTGTGAAGGTCATTTGTCTGGAATTATTGATGGAAAAAGTGCAACTGAAGAAAAGATTATGTTACTTGCTAGTAAATATGATGAAAAGGAATAATTAAAATGGAATTATCAAATATAAATATAAAAAAATTGCTGGTTGATAAAGCCTTATTTATTGTTTTATTACTAATTGTAGGATTATTAGTAATAATTGAGCCAAAGTTTTTCTCTGTAATAGTATTTAGAGATATATTAATGCAAAGTTCAACTCGGTTGATAATTGCATTAGGTTGTATGTTTATTTTAATTGTTGCAGGAGCAGATTTAAGTGGTGGTCGTGTTGTAGGTCTTGCAGCTGTTGTTGCTGGATCATTAGCTCAAAGTGATACTTTTTATAATAAGTTTTTCCCAAATTTACCACAATTACCTGTAATTATTCCTGTATTAATTGCTTTAGCAGTAGGTTTACTTTTTGGATTAATTAATGGTCTTGTTGTGGCAAAACTTGAAGTTCCTCCTTTTATTGCAACATTAGGGGTTGCTCTAGCTGTATATGGTTTTAACTGTCTCTATTTTAATTTACCTCCTAATAATTCACAGCCTTTAGGTGGTTTTACAAAGAGTTTTTCTGCCCTTGGTGGTGGTTCAACTTTTGGTATCCCTAATATTATGTTGATAGCTGGACTTTGTTTAATCGTTGTGTATTTATTTCAAAAGAAAACATGTTTAGGAAAGGAATTATTTGCCGTTGGGGGTAATGTTGAAGCTTCAAGAGTTTCTGGAATAAATGTTGATAAAATTCTAATATTATCATACTCTTTAGCAGGTACTTTATATGCCTTAGGAGGCGTTTTAGAAGCTGCTAGAACAGGAAGTGCTACAAGTACTTATGGTGCTGGATATGAAATGGATGCTATTGCATCTTGTGTTGTTGGAGGTTGTTCATTATCTGGTGGTGTTGGTAGTGTACCTGGGTTATTAATTGGTGTATTAATTTTTAATGTCATTAGTTATGGATTAACCTTTATTGGAATTAGCCCCTATTGGCAAAATGTATTTAAAGGTGTAATTATCGTTGGTGCTGTTGCAATTGATGTAAGAAAATATAAAAAATCAAAATAAAAACAAATTATAAGGAGGAAACACTAAATGAAGAATTTAATGAAAATGAGTTTTGCAATTTTTATTATATTAATTAGTTGTGTCCTTATAAGTTGTGATAAAAATCAACAAACAAGTGACTCTGTATCTCAAATGTATAGAGTTACTTGTATTATTCCACATAAAGATGATAAAGCTTATTGGTCAGTTATAGAGGCCGGTTTAATTGATGGGGCAATTGATAATAATATTGATTTAAAAATTTTATACCCAAGTTTAAATTATAATACTGCCCAAATGCAAAAGCTTTTAGAGATGGCAATAGCCTCAAAAGTAGATTGTTTGATTATTAGTGGAGTTGAAGATCCTAGCTATTATGAGACAATTCAAGAAGCAATAGATAATGGTATATTTGTGGTTTTAGTTGATACAGATATGCAAAAATTACCTAATACTTTATATGTTGGTAGTAATAATTATCAAGCAGGTAAGTTACTTGGAGAAAATGTTGCTAAAATTAAAAATTATGAAGCAAATATAGCAATTATTAGTGGAGATGATGTTTTTTATAATCTAAATAAGCGATTTGAGGGTTTAAAAAGTGTAGTGGATAATTATTCTAATATGAATATTATAGATATTCAGTATGATAAATTTGATTATGGTAAAGTCCAACAAATTTATGATTCTTATAGAACTAACCCAAGTATTGATACTATAGTTTGTTTAGAAGGTACAGGCGGAATGTCTTTAAATTCTTATATCAAAGAAAAACCTAGAGATGATATATTTGTTTTTGATGATACTCCTCAAGCAGTTGAAGGGGTTACTAATAAACTATTTAGAGGTCTTTTAAAACAGCAAAAATATGAAATGGGATATAGAGTAATGCAAGAAATAGCTAAATATCGTGAAAAAAATCAAATAGATTTAGTAAAAATTTATACTGATACAATTTTTGTTGGAGCCTCTAGTGATTAAAAATAAGTTTAAATCAATGACTTCAAAAATTAAAATTGCATTTTTTTCGTTGTTTGCTTTTTTCATTTTAAGCTTATCTTTTAGTATGTTTGGATATAATAAAATTAGTAGTGGATATAAATCTATTATTGATTTTCAAATAGATCAAAACAATTTCTTTTTAGAAATTGATGATTTAAATAATCAATTATCAATAGCATATATGTTTCAGCAGATAAATGATTATTCAAATCTAAGAACAAAAATCGAAGTTCTTACTGAGAAAAATGAGGACTATAAAATAACAAAGCCTTCTACTAGAGAACAATTAGATTTTTACTATCTAGTAGATTCCTATTTAGAAAAAGCTCAAAAATTAATTTTGTCTTTAGAAGTTGGAAGTAAAAATAGTTTAAGTGAATTAGAAAAACTCCAGGATTTATATTCTTTTATAAATGTGAGTTTTAAAAATTTATATTCACAAGAAATTGATTATGTGGCTAAAGCTCATGATGAAATGGATAGATTTGCAAAAAATACTTTGTTTTTAAATATGGTGCTTTTACTTTTATTAATTATAATTGGGATAATCATAATTAGAAAAATTAAAGATACCTCTACTCAAATGAACAATTTAACTGATTTTGCAAAATCAATAAAAGCAAATCCTTATTCTAATGAAAAAATAGAAGTTAATTCTAATGATGAATTATCATTTTTTGCAAATGCGTTTAATGAGATGATAGAGACTATACAGCATCAGATGTATGAAATAGAAGAGTCTTCAAAAATAAGAGAAGAATTAAAGAATGTAGAAATTCAAAGATTGAAAGTTACAAGCCAATTGCAAAACAGTCAATTAAAATTATTACAATCACGAATTAATCCACATTTTTTGTTTAATACATTGAATATGATAAAATCAACAGCAATAAATGATAATTTAATAACTACAGCTAAATTAATTGAAGCAACAGCTGAATTATATAGATACTATTTAAGTAGTCAGACTCATAGTGTTACAATAGAAGAAGAACTTGATAATTTGAAAAATTATGCTTTTATACAAAAGAGCAGATTTGGGGAAAGAATAAATTTTATTTATGATATAGATTCTTCGATTTTGAAGTATGTGATTCCATCAATGGTTTTACAACCTATTGTTGAAAATGCAATAGTGCATGGGCTAAAAAAAATGGATAGCGATGGTCATATTGAAATCAAAATTTATAAAGATATTAATAGGGTAATTATTAAAATAAGTGATAATGGGGAAGGATTTTCAAAACTTAAAATTGAAGAAGTTTTAAGTAAATGTAAAGATTCAGAAATTACTGATAATATTGGATTAAGAAATGTATATCAGCGGTTAGCTTATTTTTATAATAATGATATTAATTTAGAGATAAAAAGTGATTGGAATAATACATCAATTATTTTTTCTATTCCATTTATAAAGGAGGATAGCTAATATTATGCATACCATAGTAACAGCTGACGATGAAGATATTGCAAGAAAATCGCTTGAATTTCTTATCATGTCTGAAATTTATGATGTTCAATTAGTTGCTTCTGCAAGAAATGGAGCAGAACTAATTTGCATAGTTGAACAATACAAACCTGATTTAGCTATTGTAGATATTGATATGCCCATAATTAATGGAATTGAAGCAATAAAATTTTTAATAGAAAAAGGGACAAAGACTAGATTTATTTTATATACCGCTTATGATGATTTCAATTTTATGCAGCAAGCTATTGATTTAAAAATAAGTGGGTATTTATTAAAGTCTGATAAGAGAGAAAAAAGCTTAAAAACCATTAGAAACATAATTAATGATATAGATTCAATGAATGAAAAACAAAAGAAGATTGAAAGTTTAACTAAAATGGAAAGGAAAATGCTTCCTATATTAGAGAATGAAATCATGTATTCAATCTTTTTAGATAATCCTGCTGAAGAAAGTTTTAATACTTGGTGTAATTTGAAAAAAATACAATTAAAGGGAATGTTTGTTGTGAGTTTTATTTCAACCTCAGATACAATCAGTCTTTTCCATGAATTGATTAATTCAAAGTTATTTACTAATAAAATAATTGAAGACATCATAGGTAAAATTTGTCATTGTATACCTATGATAACTAAGAATAGTGGTTGTTTATTAGTTGGGATTCCAGAAAATTTGATTGAAGATGATCCTGAAAAATGGATTTTAAAAATAATGGAAAGCTTTAATACATATTGTAGAGAGACCTTTGGTCTTGATTTAATAATTGGAATAAGTGATATATGTTTAGACTTTTCAAATATTATGCCTGCTTATCATAATAGTTTAAAAATATTGCAAAATGTTGTTGCTAGCGGGGTATATTATAAGAAAAATGAAGGCAGTTTAATTGTAGATACGCATCAAATTCAAATTGCAAAAGATTTATTAAATATTTTAATTTTAGGGAATAAAGAAAAATTAGATAAATACCTTTTGAATTTAAAGGTTGAAGAATTAAAATCCTATTATTATCTTTATGAGTTAATGTGTAAAACTTCAAACAATTTCCCATCAATCTCAAGTGCATTTTTTTGTGCATTATTGTCTAAAAAAGATAAATTAAAAAAACATGATAATGAAGAATCTTTTAAAAAATGTTTAGATGATTTGTTGTTAGAAAACTCAAATTTTGAAAGTAAAACTACAAACCCATATGTTGATAGAGCCACCTCTTATATTCAGCAAAATGCATTTAAGAATATTTCTTTAAATAGTGTTGCTGATGAAATTGGTATTAGTCCTTTTTATTTGAGTAGATTGTTAAAAAATGTTTTAGGAATAACTTTTATAAATATGCTAACAAACATAAGAATGGCTAAAGCTATAGAATTAGTATCTACAACTAGAATGCAGGTCCAAGAAATATCGACAAACATTGGATATCCTAATACTACCTATTTTTGCAAAGTTTTCAAAAAATATACGGGAAAATCAATAAGTGAATTTAGGTTAGATAAGTTTAATAATAAATAAGGAATTAAAAATGAATTATGAGAAATGTGTATTAAATTTAAGGCATCAAAAGATTAACGAAGAAACAGAATCTTATAATATGTATGTAAAATATATCCCTGAAACCAAAGAGAAAGGGGTAGTAGACTCTCGTCAGGCAAAATTTAGTAAAAAATTTTTAGATATGCCTCCTCTAAATATTAAAGATAAAAAAAATATTACTCTTGATGAGTTAAATCAAATCAGATCTGGTTTTGGTTGTGAAAATTTTGATATGAGTCAAAATGTTGAAGTAGTTTGTACAAGATTTAATAATGTTAATGTAGAAATATATAGAAAAAAAGATATTGCAAATGATAATCCTGTAATAATAAATATACATGGTGGTGGCTTTTTTGGTGGCTCAGTTGATGTTGTTAGAAATTCTTGCAAACTATTAGCTGATAGATCTTGTTCAACTGTTATAAGCATAGATTATGATTTATCTCCTGAAGCAAAATATCCGAAGGCATTAAATCAGTGTAATTCAGTTATAGATTATGTTGTTGAACATGAGAAAGAGTTAAAGGTTGATGCTACCAAGATTGTTTTAATGGGTGATAGTGCTGGAGGAAATTTAGCTGCAGCTTGTTGTCTGTCTTCAAAAAAAACTAATATAGTTTTACAAGTTCTTTTATATCCATTAATAGAATTGAAACTTAAAGAACCCTTGTGGAGTGAAAATTTATATGATATTTGTGATAATGAGGATAAAAAACTTAAAACTTTTTTAATCAATGATATTAAGAATTTAAATGAAGTTTGTATCTATACATATATTAATGATGAAAAAGAATTAAATGATGAATTAGTTTCTCCAATTAAAGCAAAAGATTATAGTTTATTCCCTATGACGTTAATAGTATCTCCTGAATTTGATTATTTAAGATTCCAAGCAGAATCTTTTGCTAAAAAATTAGTTGAAAATGGTATCGATACAATTTTGTACAGATATAAGGGAATGGGTCATGCTTTTTATGAACATTTAGGGGAGTTCCCACAAGCTGAAGATTGTATAAATGAGATAGCAGAAGCAATAATGTCTTTATAATTTTTTTAATAGATTTTTATAAAATTAGACTTGGTAATACTTTTTTTAACCAGGTCTAATTTTTTTTGTAAAAATATTTCTTGTCAAATAGAATTAATCGTGTTAGTTTATACATATGATTTCAGACATCAGATGTCTGAAACCCAAAATAAATAAATATTTTAATAATTACCAAAAGTAAAGGAGAAAATTTATGGGTAAAATTTATTATGATAAGGATGCAAATATAGATATCATTAAGGATAAAGTAGTTGCAATTATTGGATATGGTAATCAAGGTAGATCTCAAGCATTAAACTTAAGGGATTCTGGTGTTTCTAAAATAATTGTTGGTAGTCGTAAAGATGATTCATGGAATGCTGCAAACGAGGATGGATTTGAAGTTTATTCAATTGAAGAAGCAACAAAAAAAGCTGATATTTTATTTTTATTAATTCCTGATGAAGTAGCCCCATCAATATATAATGAAAAAATTGCTCCAAATTTAGTTGAAGGTAATGTAGTCAATTTTTCTTCAGGATATAATATTACATTTAATCATATTATCCCAGCAAAAAATATAGATATTATTATGGTTGCTCCAAGAATGATTGGTAAGGGTGTTAGAGAATTATATCAGAATAAAGAGGGTTTTCCTTCTTTTGTTGCTGTAAATCAAGATGCTAGTGGAAACGCTTGGGAAATTACTTTGGCTTTGGCAAAAGGGATTGGTTCAACAAAAAAAGGAGCAATTGAAGTTAAATTTAATGATGAGACATATTTAGATTTAATGTCTGAACAAGCAATATGGCCATTGATTTATTCAGTATTTACTGAAGCTTTTAAGTACCAAGTAAGTATGGGACATCCAGAAGAAGCAGTGTTAATGGAGCTTTATCTTTCAAAAGAACCTGCAGTTATGATGGAAAAAGCCGCTGATGTTGGGTTCTTTAAGCAAATGCCATACCACTCTAACACAAGTCAATATGGACAATTAACTGGTTTTGCTAAAGCAGATAAATCTGTGATTAAGAATTTTATTGCAAGTCAATATGAAAAGATTAAATCAGGAGAATTTGCAAATGAATGGGAAAATGAAATGAATAATAATTTAGCAAAATTTAAAGAAATGCAAAAAGATGTTTTTGCAAGTGAAATGAATTTGGCAGAGGAAAGAGTGAAAGAGAGATTATAGTGATTATAAATGAATAATGCTTATAAAAGAGGTATTGTATAATAAAAAAAGCATTATTCATATAAAGGAGGAAATCATGGTATCATCATCAATTTTAGTTTTAAATTTAATTATAGCTATTGCAATAATTTTGATATTAATTTTAAAATTTAAATTAAATCCAACAATAGCTCTTATTGTTGGCGCCTTGTATATGGGAATGTTTTCAGGTCTAGGGTTAGTAGAAACAGTAAGTAGCATTAGTTCTGGTTTTGGTGGATTACTTGCTGGGATTGGATTATCAATAGGTTTTGGTGTTATTTTAGGTCAATTGCTTTCTGATTGTGGAGGAGCAAAAGTAATTGCAACAACTTTGATAAAAATAACTTCAGAAAAAAATTCGATTTATGCAATTGGTTTTACTGCATTTTTACTTTCAATTCCTGTTTTTTATGATGTAACATTTGTTATATTAATTCCATTAGGAATAGCTTTGGCAAAAGAAACAAAAAAACCACTTCCATATATAATTGGAGCAATGGTAATTGGTGCTGGTACTGCTCATACATTAGTCCCTCCAACTCCTAATCCATTAGCAGCCGCTAGTATTTTTAATTTTGATTTAGGCATTATGGTTCTTTTTGGTGGAGGAATTGGTTTAGTAGTAGTATTTTTAACTATGAAGATTTATTTCCATTTATTAGATAGAGGCCTTTGGAAAAAAGAAAAGGATGAAACTGGGTTAGTTAATCTTGAAAGTGTAGAAAAACAAATTGAAAATCCACCATCATTCTTTGCTTCGATATTGCCTATATTGGTTCCTATTGTGCTTATTTTATTAGGAACTGTAACAAAAGCAATTGTGGGAGAAACCCCAATAGTTATCTCTTTCTTAAGTAACAAAATTATTGCTTTATTAATTGGAGTTATCTTATCGTATATTGTTGCATCAAAGTCTATGACTCCAAATGCAAAGAATGATTCAGCTTCAAAAGCAACAATGTCCGCAGGAATAGTTTTACTTATTACTGGAGCTGGAGGTGCTTTTGGAAGTGTAATTAATGCAACTAAAATAGGTAATGTTTTAGTAGAAAATATTAGTGAAACTGGACATGCTGGTATAATTTTAATTTTACTAACTTATGGAATTGCTTTAATTTTCAGAATTGCACAAGGTTCTGGTACTGTTGCTTCAATTACTACTATGACAATGATGGCTTCTGTTGTTCCAAATATTCCAATTCATCCAGTTTGGGTTGCTCTTGCTGCTTTATCTGGTGGACTAAGTATTGGACATGTTAATGACAGTGGTTTCTGGGTTACCGCAAACTTATCAGGGTTAACAGTATCTGGAGGTTTAAAATCATATACTTTAGCTGGAGCGATGGTATCGGTGTTAACTTTGTTATTTGTAATAGTTGGATCAATTCTAATACCTATGGCTTAGTGATTGTTTAGTAATATAAAAAAGTGGGGGATATTAATTTTTAATAAATTATATCCTCCTTTTTCATTTTTTATTCAGTTGAAAACTTGTTAATTCCTTGTTATAGTTTACTCATATTATTAGGCAAAATTTAGTTGATTTTTTTCAATAGCTTCTGCTTAGTATTATTATATCTTTAAATTAAGATATTTATCAAAGGAATATGAATAATGGGAAATAATGAATGGTTTTCTAATCCAGTAAATAAAGGTCCAGTTTCTAAGATTGTTTTAGAAAAGATTAAACAAGCATTGATTAATAAAGAGATAAAGCCTGGTGATTATTTACCATCTGAAGCTGAATTAGCAAAAGGTTTTGGAGTTGGAAAATCAAGTATTCGTGAAGCAATTAAAATGCTAGAAGCTATGGGTGTTGTAGAAATAAAAAGGGGTCAAGGCACTATGATTTGTGATCACCCTACAAATAGTGATGTAGATTCATTATTATTTCAGTTTTTAATTCAGAAGTCTGGTACTGAAGAAATTGTAGAGTTAAGAGCGATGTTTGAAATTGCTTATACAATTATGGCAATGCAAAAGGCTTCTGAAGATGATTTAAAAGAAATTGAAAAAACAATAATTGATTTTGAAGAAAAAATTAATAATAATGAGCAATCTTTTCAAGATGATTTAATTTTTCACTATAAAATTCTATATAGTTCCCATAATCCATATGTAATAAAAATTGGGGAGTCAATTTTACAATTATTTCAAACATCCATAAAAAAATCAGTTACGTTAACTCCTCAATGGGCACTAGATGACCATAAAAAAATTTTTGAAGCAATGAAAAACAAAGATGAAAAAGGTATACGCGATTCAATTAATGAAAGCTTAATGCGATGGAAAAAGAATTTAATTTAGTCTAATTATGTTTTATTAATATAATTGTTTAAGTCTGTATTTACTATTGTCTCAATTTTATCAATTGTATCTTTACAAAAATTTATTGATAAGCCAAATGTTGAACCTACTCTTAATAGATCTTTTTTTGTTGGATTTAATCCTTCTCCAGCAATAGTCGTAGCATGTTCACCATTAAAAGAATTGCTGTAAGTTAAATCATATGCTGGCGATAAAGTCCATTTGTTAGTATATAAAAAACTAAAATTTTTGCTATGATCATCTCTATTGTGTGAAAAAACATTGAAACACATCAATTTATACATTTGTTTTACTTGGTTTTCATCCTTAGTTAAGATATAGGTTAATTTCATTAAATCAATATAATCTAAGTTAGGTAATCGATGGGAAGTTTCAAGTATTGCTGATGCTGAGGCCATATGTATTTTATTATTTTGTTTTCGATCAAATCGTTTTATTCCAAAATATCCTAAGCAGATTTTTGATTCTAATAATTTTATTTCTGGGACCTCTATTCCACATTTTTTTGCACATTTTGAATATAAATATTCTTGAAGTCCAATATCTTTTGGATCTAGAGAAGATGGGAATTTTATAATCCAATCTTCATTGTTTATTTTTTTTAAAATTTTTGGTCTAGCACCACCAGAAGACCCACCATTTTTAAATAAATAATCTAAATCTTTAATTTCTTCATTTGCTAATAGCTTATTACATTGTTCTTTTATAGAATCTAGACTTAATGATTTAATTTTATCTAAAGTTAAATTTTCTTTTGGGCTATATTCAAGTGCTCCCATTGCTGAATTTCCTATAATGGATAATCTATATAATGGGTTTATATTTTTCATATTTATTGATTTTTTTTTAATCATTCTATCAACTAATAATCGGCCCCAACCATCTGGTAAGCTGTCATTGAAAATACCAAATAACCCATCAAAAGGTTGGATTTTTGGAGTATAGATCTTATCAGTTAAAGGAAGAGCAAAGGGACTAATTGAAAATCCTTCATTAATCCATTGCTTGTCATATTGAAAACTTGTTAAATAATCTTTATAAACAAGTGTTCCTATTTTTTTGTTATGATACATTACTTCAAGGCTATTTGTTGTCATTTTAATAAGTCCTTAATATCTTTGTAATGAGGGGTCGTAAATAAATTAATTAAATCATTTTGTAAATCTAGTATTTGAGATATTTTTATTAAATTTGATAATGATATTTCTCCTCTCTGTTCAAAACGCTTTATACTTCCCAGAGAAACTCCAGATTTGAGTGCAAGCTGTTGCTGAGAAAAATTGTGTTCCTTTCTTCTTTTTTTTAAATTATTGGCAATAATCATTTTAATTTCAGGAGTTGTTTTAAATAATGAATTAATATCTATCATAGATAATATATTAGTCTTTTTCTTAATATTTGTCAATAATAGCTAATATTTTAGCAGTTTTATATCAAAAGCCATTTTCTCCAATATTTCATTTATATCGATAAATAATGATTTTATTTAATATGAATTGACATTGCTAACACTATTAGCTAATATAGCCCCAGTACAAATATTGGGCTATTAAATTAAGCCTCTCTTTATTAAAAAAAAGGTAAAATTAATGATTTATGATGAATTAGCAAATCAACTAGTTAGATATCAATATGTATTGTTTCGCGCACCAAAGTTAAAAGAAAAAAGCACTATGGGGGCTTTATTTGGAGAGAAAAAAGTTATTGGTTATCTAATAGAAATTCAAGATGGAGTTTGTCCTAGAAAATTGTGTGATTTTATGGGAGTATCTACTGCAAGAATTGCTAGCATTTTAAATAAACTTGAAGAAAAGGGCTTAATTATTAGAACTCCAAATTCTTTTGATAAAAGAAAGGTAATAGTAAATATTACTAAAAAGGGTAGAGCCTTTGGTGAAACCGGAAAGAAAAATGTTGTTAAAGATTTATCTAGTTTGTTAGAAAAACTTGGTGAAGATGATGCTAAAGAATATGTGAGGATAATGAAAAAGATTTATAATCTTTCAGTTAATGACGACACACACATTACAAAATAGATAATTAGTATAAAGGGTCAATTATGGATAAAAGTAGAATAGAGTTATTAGAAAATACTCCGGTTAAAAGAGCAATTATTAAATTAGCTCTTCCGACAATGTTAGCAATGGCTGTACAGATGATTTACAACCTTACTGATACTTATTTTATTGGACAAACGGGTGATTTAACTCTTGTTGCTGCTATAAGTTTAGCAAGTCCAATAGTTATGCTCTTCCAAGCCGCTGGAAATATTTTTGCAAGTGGTACTTCTTGTTATATTTCTCAAAATTTGGGAGCTAGAGAGTATAAAGAAGCAAAAAAAGCAAACTCAGTTGCTTTCTATAGTTCAATTGGAATTGGAATTATATTTACAATTTTCTTTTTTGTTTTCCAGAATGCTATATTAAATGTAATTGGTACTTCTGCTGCAACTAAAGAACCAACATCACAATATTTAGCTATTATGACAGGTTTATGTATTTTCCCAATTTTGAATGTAACAATGGGTGGTTTGGTTAGATCTGAAGGTGCTACAGATAAAGCTATGTTTGGAATGATTATTGGTATAATTATTAATATTATTTTAGACCCAATTTTTATTCTAGGCTTGAATATGGGTGCTGCTGGAGCAGCTTGGGCAACTATTATTGGTAACTTTGCTGGTACAATTTATTTTATTAGACATTTCTTAAACAAAAAGACTATGTTATCAATTGCTATAAAAGACTTTAAACCAAGTAAAAGAATATATGGTGAAACCTTTAAGATTGGTATTCCTGCTGCATTATCTAGCATTGTAATGAGTATTTCATTTGTTTTAGTTAATGTTATTGCAGCAACTTATGGTGATTATGTAGTTGCAGGTAATGGTATCGAAATGCGTGTTAACTCAATGGCCGTTATGCTACTAATTGGGTTAGCTCAAGGTTATCAACCTTTTGCAGGTTATTGTTATGGTGCTAGAAAATTCGATAGATTAAAATCTGGTTTTCTAATTACAGTAATATATGGAACTATTGTATCTCTTTTCTTTACAGTTGTATTTATATTATTTGGTGATGGATTAATTAGAATGTTTATAGATGATGATTTAACAGTTCAAGCTGGTGCTCAAATATTAAGAGCTTTTACTTGGTGTGTTCCATTCTTTGGTATTCAATTTACTGTTATGGTAACTTTCCAAGCAACTGGTAAAGCTATAAAAGCTATGTTAATTTCATTAGGTAGACAGTGTATAATTTATTTACCATTGTTATTTATCTTGAATTCATTATTTGGATTTGAAGGATTTATTTTCGCACAACCAATTGCAGATATTTTGACAACCTTTGTTGCTATTGTTTTAGGTATCTCATTTATGAAAGAAATGAATTCAAGACATGAGAAGGAATTATCTACTGTTGCATCAGCTGCAAATTAAAATACATATTATTAATTAGTATTAGAACATATAAAAGCTACAACAAGGGCTATAATTTTAGTCTTTGTTGTTTTTTTTATTAAAATATATAAATTATTTTGACATATGTTATTTTGTTGACGCCCCATTTATCCTATAGTAAGCTTTTTTTGAGGCTTAAATGAAAAATAAAAACTATTTTGGATTCTTGTGGCATGCAATCTTTTTATCTTTAACAACAACTTTTACTGAAGTTAATACAATTATTCCAACATTAATTGTAAATGTTGGAGGAAGTTCTATTCATGTTGGAATAGTCTCTGCAATTGTTATAGGGCTTCCTGTAGTAACTAAATTATTTTTTTCTAGTTTTTTATCTTCTCAATCGAAGAAAAAACCTTATTTATTACTTGGTATTAATTTAAGAATATTAGCCTTAATTAGCATTGCTTTTACTCTAGTCTCATATCAAAAATTTAATTTTATTTCTTTAATTCTCTTATTATATTTTGAATTATTAGTATTTTCTGTTGGTGGAGCATTTGCAAGTCTTCCTTATGTATATTTATTAGGTGGATCTCTTTCAAAAGAAATGCGAATGAATTTCTTTACAAAGAGACAGTTAATTACTAGCATTGGTATGCTTTTATCTGTGATTACTGCTAGATATATTTTAGCAAATTGGGACTATCCGAATCAGTATGTTTTATTATTTGCAATTTCTTCTATTTCTCTCTTAATTGCTTCATTTGGATTTTGGATTATAAAAGAAACCCCTACTAAAAAGAATAAAAAAGTTTCAACTCTTTCTGTTATTAGATCAATTCCTACAATATTAAAACAAGATAGAAATTTTTTGAAATTTTTACTTTATTCAAATATTTTAGGAGCTGCATTAGCCTTAATTCCTTTCTACATTGGTTTTGCACAAAAAACATTTAATTTAGATAGTACTACTGTAGGTTATGTTTTAATTATACAAATAGCAGGTATGTTTTTATCTTCCTTTATTTTTCCAAAACTTATAAAAAATAGAGGTTTCAAAGGAGTATTATATCTAAGAATATTTCTTCATGTATTATTACCCCTTATAGCTGTAATTATAGTAAATTTAAATAATTTGATTGGTTATTTATCAATTTTCTTTTTTATAGGTTTTGCACTAAGTGCTAGAACAATTAGTGAAGAAGCAGCTTTAATAGAATTAACAAATGAAGAAAATAGGGTAGTGTATACTGCTTTAGTTGGAACACTAAATTTTGCTATAATTATTTTCCCATTAATCCTTGGAACCTTAATTGATAAAATTGGATATTCACCCATATTTATTATATCATCTTTATTAACTTTAATCGCTTTACCTATCTTAAAATCTTTAATTTGCCCAATAGATATTAAAAATTAAGTTTAGATAAATTTAAATATTTAGTTAAATAGTCTATGATATCTATCATTAACTAAATTTATATAATTAGTTTTTAATTCTTCAGTGAGTAAAGATTCTTTTATTGTTTCAATTAATATTGAGTATTTTTTTTGAAAGTTTTTAAAGATTCTTTCAATTTGTATTTGATTGAGATTATATTTTTGTGCTAAATAAATAAAATCTTTTATTTTAAGTTTATTTTTCTTCCTATTTAATGTTAAAGCTAATTCTTCTGTATCTTCAGGTATTATTATTAGAGTATTTAATAAATCATATGAAGGCGCTAAAATATATCTATCATCTTTTTCATAAAGAGAAAAATTCTTAAGATGCATATCTGAATTACCAACAATAAAACTAAAAAGTATGATATTAAAAAGTTTATAACTATCTAAGCCAATATTATCAGAATATTTATTTAAAATATTACCTATTTTTTCATAAGAAGAGTTGTATTTCTGTTCAGTTAAAAATTCACCTAACTGACAAAAATCTTCCATAGCTAATTTCTTTTTACCGATTCGATCAATTCTTTTTGTAATATATGCCATTGTATTATCTTCTAATTTAATTAATCCAAAAGGAACTGTTTCAATATTGCAGATATTTGCTAAATGCATAGTTAAATATTCATTTTCTATCATGCCAGGGTAATCTTTAGAATTTGGTTTTAGTATATAACCACTTGGATAATTAACTATGGTTAATCGTGGATTATTTTTGTTCTTATCTAAATGGAGTGATATTTTTTTTTGTACTCCAGTAATTACAGATTCTTTATTTGTTATATCGGAAAAAACATTTGAGAATTGCTTAGTATCTATTATTGGAAGTTTTGTTGTTCCAAAAAACTTTTTTATACAGCTTTGGTGCCAATCTAATTCATTATTTAGTAAAGGTTTTCCACAGCATAAACATTTATTCATATTTCTCAATCCTTACATTTCCGATACAATCATTACAACAAATTAATAATAGACCCATTCTATCTTTTCCATTTAATTTCCAATTTTTAATTATTATATTTAACATCCAGCCTTCAGGGATTAATCCATCAAAAAAAGGAAATAAGATTTGAGATTTATAAGGTTCTTTACGTTTTTGTAGAGTTAATGAAACATTTTTTCCAGTATAATTTTCATTGTATTGAAATATATATAAGCCCTCATCAGTTTCTTCAAGTATTCCTGCATTAGTATCATTAACAAAAACTTTAGCTCTCCTCATTATTTAAATCCTTTAATTTAATTGGACCAGCGATGGCTCCAAACATATATAAAGCTTGATTAACTTTATCCATTCTAACAGTAGGCTTACCTTGCTCTAAATCTCGAATGAATTTTAATCCCAAACCGGATATATTAGCGAACTCTTTTTGAGTTAAATTACTTTTTTTCCTTTCTGTTTTGATAAAATCACCAATAATTGAATATTTCATGCCTTGATATTATATCAGTTAAGATATAATATCAAGTAAAATTTATAAAATTATATTCGTTTGGGTATAATTTTGGGAAATATTAACAAATTATATGTGATATGGTATAATTTTGGCTATATTTAGAAAAATATATTCGATAGGGTATAAAATTAGATGGTTGTAGATAATTAGATTTTATCACGTTATGAATTTATATATTTTAACTTTTTATAGTGGAAATTTTAGTAAAAGATTATAATAACTTTACAGATAAAAGAAGACAGGTTACCATTATAAAATAGAAAATATTTTGGAGAATTTGAATAACAATGAAAAAATTTGGTATTTTAAATAGTGATATTTCAAGAGTTTTAACATATTTAAGACATACTGATTTAATATGTATTAGCGATTGTGGTTTACCCGTACCTGATGATGTTGAGGTAATAGATTTGGTTCTAAAAAAGGATTTACCAACTTTCCTTCAAGTTTTAGATACCATTTTAGATGATTTTGATTGTGAAAAATATTTTTTAGCTATGGAAATAAAAGACAAGAATGAGTATATGGATAAGAAAATTAGAAATAGGTTATTTAATCAACCTGTAGAATATATATCTCATATTAAATTTAAAGAAAAAGTTAAGGATTGCAAAGTTGTGATTAGAACAGGAGAAATGACTCCTTATTCAAATATAATTCTTCAATCAGCTTGTATTTTTTAGTTTTAAAACAAATAGAGTGATAAAATAAATAAAGAGTTTTATGCTCCTTATATATATAAAAAGGATTATGAATATGAAAATTTTGAATTTTGGTTCATTAAATATAGACTATGTCTATAAAGTGGATCATTTTGTTATGGCAGGAGAAACTCAAAGTTCATTAGAGAGAAATATTTTTCCTGGAGGAAAAGGCTTAAATCAGTCTGTAGCTTTAGCAAGTGCTGGGGCTAATACGTATCATGCAGGAGCCATTGGAAAAAATGATGGTATTTTCCTTAAAGATTTAATGGCAAATTCAAATGTTAATGTTGAATTTGTTAGGGAATTAGATGGGCCTTCCGGTCATACAATTATTCAAGTAAATAAAAAAGGTAATAATTGTATTTTACTATATCCAGGTGCAAATTTTAAGCAAGATGAGGTTTATATAGAATCTGTTTTTGAGAACTTTGATAAAGGTGATTATATTGTTCTTCAAAATGAAATTAATAATATAAAATTAATTATGGAAATAGCCCACAAAAAAGGAATGATAATATGTCTTAATCCATCTCCATATAATGAAAGAATTGATGAATTAAATTTAGATTATGTTGATTATTTTCTTTTAAATGAAATTGAAGCTGCTATGATGTGTGATTGTGAATTAAATACAGATAAAGATGAACTAATTAAAATTCTTAAAAAGAATTATCCTTATTCAAAATTTGTATTGACATTAGGCAAATCTGGGGTAGTTTATTTTGATAATAATACATGTTTTGAACATGGAATATATGATGTTCCAGTTGTAGATACTACTGCAGCAGGAGATACCTTTACTGGTTATTTTTTAGCATCCGTTTCGAATGGAATTGATATAGAAGAGTCATTAAGATTAGCCTCAATAGCTTCTTCAATTGCAGTATCAAAAAATGGAGCAGCTGTTTCAATTCCACAATTAAATGAAGTCAAAAATAGCAGTATAAAATTAATGCAGTAATATTTAAATAAAGTTTATTGAAAAAAATTATTGTAGTGTAAAAAGGGTAATTCAAAAGAGTTGCCCTTTTTTACAATTTTATAGTTAAACCAGCATTAAATTGAGCATCAAAATTATTCTTATCTAGATTAGTGTCAAATGTATTAACTAGAGCCATGCCAAAGTCTAACTTTGCTTTACTAAAATATTTTTGTTCAATATCATATGATCCTTTAAAGTTAATAATATTATAAATCTTTTCAAAACTTATTGGGAATATAGTAGTATCAGCTGCAGTTGGGAAATCTGAGAACATTGTTGTCGGACCTCTATACAAAAGCAAATATGATAATTCACAATTGAAATCTTTTAAGGAATAATAATTTGCTTGGATTTTTCCATATAATGAATCTCCTCCATATGGGAACCCAATATAGTCAAAATCAAATATATAATATAAGTCATCAGAATTTGATAAATTTCCATTAGTGTAGTATTTATTATACATAATAAAATCAACATAATCTCTTTTATACATTTGAGGAGAAGTAAATCCTATTTCTGCTTGTATATCCAAAATCTTATTATTTAAATCAACAATTTGTGATAGACCAAGTAAAGCTCCAATAGCAGAAGGTTCTTGAGATTCTAATTCATTTGGTAGTTTTAGTTGATCAACTACAAATTGAAAATAAGTCTTTAATCCACTATTTATATTATATATTGCATTTAATGAAGCAATAGAATTAAATATTTCTCGATTATTTAAGCTATGGAAATAAAATGACGGATTAAAGTAACTTATATCAAAATTGTCCCCATGATACATCATTGCTTGCATAATATTAAATGTGAATTTATTTGTAACATTAAACTCAAATTTAGCTAACATAAGAATTTTAAATCCATTATATAAATCTAATTGTAAATGAGTTTGTTGAGTATCGAAGAATAAGTTCATCCAAGAAAACTTAAATTTATCTGAAAAAATAGATAAATTAGTATAATCAAAATGATCAACATGTTTATCTACTACCATATTACCAACAATACTTTGTCCTAAATTTAATTTATCTTTTGAGAAAGTAAAAGAGAACCCATCATCCCCAAAACTTATATAGTTTCTAAAAGGGCCTTGTAATCTAGTATCTCTAAATTTATCACTAATATTAGTTGAAAATATTTTAGAATAATATGGATCATATTTTGGATAGTATACAACAATATGAGAATCATTGATTCCATCAAGAACAATAGAAGTGCCTAAATCACTTGACCCATTAGTATTGTAATAATCTAATTCATTTTCTCCATTTAAAAGAGGAAAATATCTTGAGGTACCATATTCAAGTGACATATAGTAAAAGAAGTTGTCTTTATAAGAGATATTAATATCCATATTTAATAAAGAAGATCTGTTTTCTGAATTTGAATTAATCCACTTATCATCTAAATTATAATCTTCATTAGTATGAAGATATAATTGTGGTTTTAATTCAAGCCCAAATGAAAGATTAACATTTTTGTCAAATTGACTTACATTTTTTATTCTATCTAAATCTTTAATAATTTTATTATATAAAGTTTTTTCAGTCTTATTTAATTTATCTAAATCAATACGATTTAAGATAGATTGTGTTTCATTTATACTCCAAGGTCTTGTGTTACTTGGTTGGCTTAGATTCTCTAAGGAAAATAGCATATCCATATAGTTATATATATTTTCATCTAAGCTGATTATTTTTTGGTTGTTATTTGCACTGATATGAAATAAAGGGAAAAATAATAAAATAAAAATCAATAATCTTTTTTTCATGAAATCCTCATTTTTGTGTTGGAGTTATAATAACAAATTTTTACTAAAAATAAAATGTTTTAATGTGTGCTTATAATAAACTAATATAGATTATGAAAAAAAAATATGATACATTCTTTTACGTATGAAGAAAAATAATAAAAAAAGGCACCTATCGAAAAAAACCTTAATCTATTCAATAGGTACGATTACTTCCTGTGTAGCAGTTTTGCTTGCAGCTCCAATATATACTAGGACATTATCAACCTCTGAATTTGGTAATTATGAATTAAGTTATTCTCTTATTTTCTTATTATGTACAGTAGGTTTTTTTGATATACATACAGCTATGCTTCGTTTTATGTATGGGGAAACAGAAGAAAGTGAAGAAGCTAAGAATAAAGCAATTTATTCAAGTGGATTTTTGGTTATAATTTTAGTAGCACTTTTGTTTTTAACAGTACCACTAACTTCAATAATTACAACATTACCTTTTGTAAAAGCTTCAATATTTTATGGGATATTTTTTAGTTTTGCAAATTTTTATCAGAATGTGGCTAGGGGTAGTGATAGAGATTTAGAATATTCACTTGCATTTTCAATTTATCATATAATTAACTTGATAACAGTTATATATCTTTTAATTGGAAGAAAATATAGCTCATGGTCACTTTTAATTGCTATGGGAACAGGACATATAATTGAAATAATATATTTAGAAATTAAGTTAAAAGTTATTAAAAATTTTAAATCTAAATATATTGATTTCAGATTAATAAGAAGAATGTTTAAGTTTGCACTGCCTCTTGCGGTATCAGCTTTAGGTACTTGGATATTAAATTATTATACAAATATACAAATTGTAAAATTAATTGATGCTCATTCTAATGGTATTTACTCTATGGCAGTAAATATTGCAAGAAGTATTCCATCCATTTCTTTTGGGCTTTTAATGGCTTGGCAAGAAGTTGCTTTTTCATTCAAAGGGGATTTAGCAGAAAAAAAAGTTTATTTCTCTAAAGCAATTGAAAAAATATTGGTTTTTTTAAGTTTGGTATATATTTTCTTTTTATGTGGTGCGACTTTGGTAATTCCTTATTATTTAGATAATTCTTATCTGCCTGTACTTAATGTATTATTTTTAGTAACTGGTTGTATGACTTTTGAGACAATAAGTAATATGATGGCTAGTATTTTTGGAAATAGTATAAATAGTAAACCAATAATGGTATCAATATTAATAGGAGCAATTATTGATTTGATTATCTTAGGACCTTTTATTAATAAATGGGGAATAGTTGGGGCTGGGTATGCTAGTTTGATTGGATTTGGATTAACTAGTATAATTAGAGTTGTGTGGATTATGAAAGTAGAAGAATTAAAAATAAATGTAAAGAAGATATTATTTTATGTTTGTTTAAGTTTTGTTGGTGCTTATATAGGGAAAATGAAAGATCAAAAAATTTTAATTATAACTGCTGTAATTACTGGTATAATGTTATTGATAAATGTGAAGAAAGATAGGTCAAAGAAAGATGAAAAATATAGTTAATTTTGTATTAAAGCATAGTAAGGTTATTTTATTTATTATTTTTGTACTTACTGTTTTTTTTGGTTTTAATGCTATTAAAATAAATATAAATAGTAATTATATGAATTTAATTCCTGAAGACGAAGAGCTTTCTCAAATTAAACAAGAAGTTTTAGGGGATCAAGAATCTGAGTTTAACCAAGATTTCTATTTCATGGTTAGCGGTGATGATTTATTTAATAAAGAAACTTTTAATAAAATTGATGAAGTATTAACTAGGTTGTCAAGTTATGAACAATTAAGTAATCCAGTCTCTGGGGAGTCAATGGTTACTGCTATTAAGAAAGGAACTAGAATTGCAATCTCTCCGATGAGTACTCATAAAAGAGGAGAAGAATGGACTGATGAAGAAGTTTTAGAATATAAAAAAAACCTTTTAAATGATGATATTATGAAAGGCTTGTTAGTAACTGAAGATGGTTCAAAACTATTTTACTATTTTAATTCGAAACCCGCTTCAAATAAAGTTGTAGAGCAATGGCTTTCAATTATTAATGAATTAAATCCATATTGCGATTATGTTTCTTATGGTGGTGCTGGACCTTTAGAAATTAGTACAAATAATTATCTTTTTGCCGATTTGCAAGTTTTAATTGCAATTGGATTCTTAGTAATATTAATAATTTTCTTTGTTTCTTTCCATTCTTTTAGGGCCGTATTAATTCCACTTTTCTTATCTGCGATAGGTTTAATTTGGACACTTGGAACAATGGTTTTACTAGGTTATGAACTAACTTTAGTAAATATTGTAATACCTTGTATGGTTTTGATATTGGGCTCTTCTTATAGTGTTCATGTTTTAAATGAATATTTTAGAACTTATAATAATGATTACGATAAGCCTAACTTATTAGAAGCATATTCTAAAATAGGTAAAACTATTTTTATGGCTTGTATTACTACTATAATTGGGTTTTTAAGTTTATTAATTTGTGATTTAGAAACCTTTAGACAAATGGGTATTGCTGTTTCAATTGGTATTTTATATTGTGCCATTCTTTCTATTACTTTAATCCCTGCTTGGCTAAACTTGATTATGAAACCTAGAAAGATTCAAATGAAGCAATATAGAATTGGAGGATTTACTTTTATAGAAAATAAATTACCTCCATTAGTTATAAAATATTATCCAATTTTTATAATTGTTTTTGTTTTAATTGCTCTTTCATTTTCCTTTACTTACGATAAGATTGAGACAGAAACCAACTATATGGAATACTTCCCACAAGATGATAAGATAATTAAAGATTTTAAAGATTTAGCTGTTAGTTTTGGTAGTACTACCCCTTATTATATAATCTTAGATGCACCAGAAGGTGAAACAAATTATTTTAAAGATTCAGATAATTTGAAAAAAGTATTTGAGTTTGAAAATGCATTAATCAGAGATGATAAGGATATATTACATATTACTTCCACAAGCCAATATGTAGCTTTTTTAAATAGAGTATATTCTGGAGAAAAAGAAATTCCTGATTCAAATGGATTGATTAATATGTTATCAAGATATTTGATATTGATGGAAAATTCTTTAGAAGATAGTTCTTTAATTGAAGGCCTACAAAATAAAGATGCAACAAGAATAAAACTCCAAATTAATTATTATGATAGTGAGAAAATGAATCAACCTTCGATCCAATGTGCACAAAGACTAAATGATGCTATTGAAAAGAATATAAATATTCTTGATCCAAATATAAATATCACTGCTTGGAGTGATGCATCTGCTGGATTAAATCTATCTAGAATTATGAAATCTGATCAATTTAAATCGACTTTGTTATCTTTTGTTTTGGTTTTCTTATTTGTCACTATATTATTTAAATCTCTAAGTGAAGGTTTATTTACAATGATTCCTGTTGTAACTGGTATTTTAGGGAACTATATCTTTATGTACATAGCGAATATCCCATTTGATATTGTTACTTCAATTTTCTCATCTATTGCAATTGGGGTAGGCGTTGATGATGCAATTCACTTTATGCTTAGGTATAACCAACAAGGAATATATTATAAAGAGAAATCTTGTAAAGATAAGATTATTTCAACTTTAGAAGAGACAATAAGACCAATATCTCTAACAAGTATCTCAATTATTAGTGGAATGCTTGTAATGCTATTTGCATCATATTCTCCAATAAAATATTTTGGGACACTATTAGCTGTAGCTCTTTTTGTTACAACTATAGCAACTTTAGTATTATTACCTTCTTTTATTCTATTGTTTGATAATCTTAAAAATAAGATATTTAAGAAAAAAATTTAATAAATTAAAAAAATAAAATAGGGTGTATTTTGTTTTTACAATTTACACCCTTTTTTTAATGAAATTTCCTTAAAAATAATAATCGAATTTTTAACCTAAAATACATCACTTTATAATACCATTTATAAGGAGATGACAAGAAATCTTTTGAATTTTCTTGAAATGCATTTACATATTTTTCTCTGTAGATAACTTTTCTTTTTTCACTACTACTTAATTTAGTAAAGATGTCATGAGAAAATAAAATATATTCTAGAGCTAGTCTTTGATGGAGTTTCTCTCCAATACTTGGGTACCAATTATTATATCTCTCAATATTCAAGTTATACAATTCAAATAGAATCTCAAGCCTTTTAGCAATCTTTGATGCATCATGACTTAAAGAATTGATTCTAACCAGGTATTTTAATAGTTTGTTATTTAAGAAAACTGCTTTTTTACAAACTTTTAGAAATCTAGGAACAGATTCAATGTCTTCATAGCAAGTTAAACCATCTTGTAGATAAATATCTTTAATAACTTCAGTTCTATATAATTTATTCCAAAAGAAGGTTTGATATTTCATTGAAAAGAATATTTCTTTATGAATATCTTCATTTTCTCTAACATAATAGTCTAAAACTTTTGCACTTGGAAGTTTTTTTATAGGTTTTTGATTTAATGTTATATTAAATTTAAAAATTGCAACATCAGATTTTGTTTCTTCAATAGCTTTTATTAATAATTCTATTGCATCAGAAACTAAATAATCATCAGAATCAATTGCTATAACAAATTCTCCAGACATGTTTTTTAAGCCAGTGTTTCTCGCACTGGCTAGTCCTAAGTTTTCCTGATGAATTACTTTTATTCTAGAATCTTTTTCTGCCCATAAATCACAAATCTCTCCAGATTTGTCTTTTGAACCATCATCTACTAGGATGATTTCAAGATCATTATATGTTTGATTAGTAACGCTAAATAAACATCTATCTAAATATTTTTCAACGGCATATACAGGTATAATTATTGTTACTAAGCCTTTCAATCAATTCTCCAATTTTTTTCATTTCCTAGGAATAATAAATCCATTCTGTTTCCTTTCAAGTAAAGTTTCATATTCTTTTAGGAATTGTTTAGCAACATTTTTCCCATCAAATCTAGTAATGTTTTTCTTAGCTTCAATTCTTTTTTGTTTAACTAAATCAAGATTTTCAAAAGCTTCAGTAAATATATTTGCTAAAGCAAATTTATCTCCACCTTTAAAGTGGAAAGCACAATTTTCATCAGCTAAATCAGTCATATTAGGAACATCAGGACAGATAATAGAAACACCTGCGCATAAAGCTTCAATAATTGTCATGGATTGATTTTCTGAAAGAGAAGCAGTAACAAAACTATTAATTTTGTTTAAAAGTTCTGATTTAACAATCTCTTCATGAGATACATAACCAGCAAGTAAAACATTTTTTTCAAGTTTATTTTTTTTAATTTGTTCTTCCAAATCTTTTTGAGCAGGGCCTTTACCAATGATAATTAATTTAGCATCCTTATGTGTGCCTTGGAAAAGCATAAAGCCATCTAATAATACATCAATACTTTTTTCATAGCCTAAACGGCCAATATATAAAAAAGTTTTATCGCCCAACCCAAAATCTAAAATTCTTTGAGGAATTTTTTCTGTTTTTTCTTGCATGAATGCTGAAATATCAATTCCATTTGAAATATATTTTACAGGCATATTGCTAGGAACATGTTCTTTTAATTCTTTGCAAGTGTTTTTACTTGGGGCAGTAATTTCCCAAGTTAATTTAAAGAATGGATTAAAGACTACTTTCCAAATTGCATTAGTAGCAGAATTGGATAATTTAGGACTCTTTAATGCATAATTTATATAATCAGGATTATTAATTAAAGTGTGATGAGTGTAAAGAAAAGGAACTTGATTCCTTCTTGCACATCTTCCTAATAAAACACAAACAAGCCAGGGACTAGTTGCATGTACAACATCAATATTATATTTTACAAAAGTATGGTTTAAATACCAACTATTAAAAGGTAAGAGCTTTAATCCTTTATAGATATAACTATCAACGGCTTTAACATGAACAACCTCAATTCCATTTTCTATAACATCTTCTTGGAATTCTTTTTCATTTGGGACAAAAAAAACAGCTTCATGCCCCATATCAATAAGATTTCTTGCTAAATTTATTGTTGAAGTAATAACTCCATTATTTTCTGGATAAAAAATATCAAAACAAAATGCTATTTTCATCTGATTACCTTTCTAAATTAATATTAAATAAATTTAAAGAAAAATAATAATTGAAAAGAATTCTCTTCAATTAAAATATTGTTTCTTCATTGCAACTTATAATGTATTTTATATTATAATCAAATTACAATCAATTTATAAAATAATAAATTTAAAATTTTATGTTTGTAAATAGTTATCATATAAAATACTTATATTACACATATTTGTAAAAAGTCTTATCTACTATATACATTTGTATAAATTTGTTAAATACCAAAATTGAATTTATTATATATAAAAGTGTGAAGTTGAACAGTAATAATTTAACAATCTAGTTACTGACATATATTGTATAATAATGTGATTTTTATTATGATAAATTTATAATAAAAAAAGTATTAAATTAATTAGATACGCAATGGGGTGTTACAATTTTTATTTTTGTAATGCTCTATTTTTTTTGTATCTATAAAATTTTGGCAGAATAAAATAATTTGTAGTAATAGATAAAGTGTGTTAAATTTTTATATTAAGAGTATTTTTTAATTAAAAAAATTGAATTTTGGAGTGATGATGAATAACAATAATGAAATTTTATTTTCTTTAAGGCATAAAATTAGAGTATATTCAGAAGTCTTTACTGAAATAACCAATGTTGATATTGCTATAGTTGATAATAAAAGAATACGCCAAACAGCAACAGGGAAGTGCTCAATAGATCAGTTTTTAAACAATAATGGGCGTGTACTTGAAACAGTATTAAAAAACAAAAAACCTTTAGAAGTGCTTAATCCCACTAAAGATTCAGTATGTTCGAATTGTGAGCAAAAAAGATTTTGTAAAGAAGTATATGAATATTGTGTGCCATTATTTGTAGGACAAGAATTATTTGGAGCAATTAGTTTTGTTGTATTTGAAGAGAAGACCAAAGAATGGATATTAAATGATAATAAATTATTTTTTATGATGGCTGACAATTTTACTAATTATGTTTCAAAGTATTTAGAGAAAAGTAATTCATTAGATTATTCAAATAAAATTAAAAGACCCATTAATAATACTAAAATAACCTTTAAGGAAATTATTGGTAAAGCTCCAAGTTTTTATTCAGTAATAGAAAAAGCTAAAATTGTAGCACCAAGTGATGTTTCTGTTTTAATTTTTGGTGAAACAGGAACAGGAAAAGAAATGATTGCAAAAGCACTACATAATGCATCTCATAGAAATAAAGGACCTTTTGTAGCAATAAATTGTGGAGCATTCCCTGAGAATTTAATTGAAAGTGAATTATTTGGTTATGTAGAAGGTGCATTTACTGGGGCCTCAAGAAAGGGTAAAGCTGGAAAATTTGAAGAAGCAAATGGTGGAACCCTCTTTTTAGATGAAGTAACTGAAATGCCTATATATTTACAAACTAAATTATTAAGAGTATTACAAGAGCGACAAATAGAGCGAATAGGTTCTAATAAATTAATAAATCTAGATATTAGAATTATATCTGCAACTAATAGAGATATTGAAGAATTAATTGCTAAGGGACTCTTTAGACAAGATTTATATTATAGATTAAATGTAATTCCTTTAAAAATCCCAGCATTGAGAGAGAGAAGTGAAGATATTGTTCCATTAATTAATCATTTTTTAACAAAGTATTCAGACATTGTTTTAAATAAACATGTTGAGAATTTTTTATTAAACAAAAAGGTAATTGAGTATTTAAAACAATATAATTGGCCAGGAAATATTAGAGAGTTGGAAAATGTTATTTTATATTTATTAAATATGTTAAATGACAAAGGGGAGATAACTATGAAAGATTTACCATTATATCTCCAAAACCAGAATCAAAGTTTAAGTGATAGTTTTTCTTCTTTAGAAAGATTAGAAAGAGAAGCAATAATAGAAGGCTTAGAATTTTATGGTTACGATACAAATGGTAAAAAACAAACAGCCGAATCTTTGGGAATAGGACTAACAACTCTTTATAGAAGAATGAAGAAATATAATATTGAAGATTATCTATAATTTACGATAATAATCTATCAAAAATAGAAACATAGACTCTTTTTATAGATAATATGTTTCTATTTTTTTATCCCTTTTTATAATTTATTTTTTCAAATTCTTTTCATTTTTTGAAAATTTTAAATGATAATTTTCATTTTGAAAAAAGAAATCATGAAAAATAATTAGTCTAGAAACAAAATGATAAATGAAAAATTAAAATATTTTTAATTGGTATAAGCAATTAGCTATAAATTCTAAAAATGCAAATTTTTTGGCATATTAAATGCATTAATAAGTGCATAGGGAAAGAATATGGTTGATTTACTGATTAAAGATGGTTATGTAATAACTATGAATAGCAAAAGAGAGATGCTTTTCTGTGATATTTACATTAACGATGGTAAAATTGTTGCACTTGGAAAAAGTGATAAAAAAGCTAGAAGAACAATTGATGGAAAAAATTGTGTTGTACTTCCTGGCTTAATTAATACGCATACTCATTTATATCAATCTCTTATTGAAGGTATTGGCTATGATATGCATTTTGAACCTTGGAATTGGAGATATTTAGTTCCAATAGTATCAAAAATCTCTCCAGCTCACTCTTATGTTAGTGCAAAATTAGCTTCACTTGAAATGATACAAAGTGGAACTACAACAATCTGTGATCATTGGTATATGCATACTGATTTTAACAATATTAGAGAAGCAAGTAGAGCTTTAGTAGAAGCTGGATTAAGTGCTGAAATGGTATATGGCTTATTAGACAATGGCTTTGCTGGAGAAACCTCTAGTAATGAGTCAGATATGACAATGCTACATTCTAAAGAAGACTTAATTAAAGATTTTTATGATTATTATGAGAATTATCATAATAAAGATAATATAAGTGTAGCAATAGGAATTGGTTCCACCCCTGATGCTTCATTCTCTCTTTTAAAACAATCAAAAGAAATAGCTGACCAATTGTCAATAAATATGTGTACTCATGTTGCTGGTTGGCAAGATGTTTTAGCTTATACATATAAAGAATATGGTATGAGGGATGCAGAATTTTATTATAAAAATAATCTAATGGGTAAAAATTCTATGTTTGTTCATACTGTTTGGTTAACCCCAAATGAAATAAATATGATAAAAGAAACAGGCACAAAATCTATTCACTGTCCAGCAGCTAATTCACAATTAGGTTATGGAATAGCTCCTGTTGCTGAGATGTTGAGTCAAAACATTCCTGTTGGTTTAGCTACAGATGGAGCTGCAAGTTATACTTATGATTTGTTTGAAATGATGAGATTAACAAGTTATTTACAAAAACAAAAACATCAAAGCGCCGATGTATTTAGTGCAGAACAAGCCTTAGAGATGGCAACAATAAATGGTGCAAAAGTTTTAAATAAAGAAAATGAAATAGGTTCAATTGAGATTGGAAAGAGAGCTGATATTATCTTATTAGATTTTAATTCACCTCATTTATTATTTTCAAATCGTATAGTTCCAAAAGTTGTATATTCTGCATCAGCAAAAGATGTAAAAACAACAATCGTCAATGGAAAAGTATTAATGGATAATTTTAAAGTTGAAACTCTTGATGTAGATAAAACTCTAGAAGAAGTAAAAATTGCTCAAAATCAATTACTAGAATCAGCAGGTCCTGAAACACATAGATTAATAAATGCTAAGTGGCCTACCAATGGTACATATTGGAAGTTATAGGAGATAAAAATGCTTTGGTTTAATAAACTCGTTAGAATTAATTTAACAAATAGAACAATTAAAGAAGAGATGATTCCAAATCAAATATTAGAAGAATATTTAGGAGGAAAAGGCCTTGGAACTTATTATTTTTTAAAAGAAGTAAATCCAATTCTTAATGCATATGATGAAAAAAATTCAATATATATAGCTCCAGGTTTATTTTCTGCAACAGGTGTTCCAGCTTCCTCTAGATATCATGTAGTAACTAAATCTCCACTAACAAATATAAATGTTGATGGTAGTTCTGGTGGTCATTTTGGTCCTGAATTGAAACTTTGTGGAATTGATTTATTAGTAATTGAAGGTAAATCTGATTCTTTAGTTGGCATTAGAATTGAAAATGGAAAAATAGAAATTGTTGATGCTGATTTTGTAAAAGGTTTTGGAATTTATGATACTGAGAAAACCGTAAGAGAAGTTTATAACAATAATAGATTACATGTTTTATCAATAGGTCTTGCCGGAGAGAATAAGGTTGCATTTGCCTGTTTAGGGAACGACTTTAGTCGAAATATTGGTAGAGGTGGAATTGGTGGAGTATTTGGATCCAAAAATTTAAAATTCATAACTACCTTTGGTAATTGTGATGTTATTCCAGAAAATAAAGATGAATTCTATAAAAAATGTTTAGAAACTAATACTTGGGTTATGTCTAATGGTTGGGTAGCAGGGACTAGAGAAAAAGGAACAGTTGGTAATGTTTCCTTTATTCATGATATCGGAGGTCTTCCTACCAAGAATTTCTCAGGTGAAGATTTTACTGATTATAATAAAATTTCTCACGAGACTTTAGAGAAAAAAATAGTAAAAAGATTATCCTGTGCAAACTGTCCTGTTTCTTGCTCAAAAGGTTATAGAGAGGGAACATATGTAAAAGGTAGTATTGAAGGTCCTGAGTTTGAAACTCTAGCATTAATGGGAGCTAATTTAGGAGTAAGTGATTTAGAAGGAATTGCTGCTTTTAATTATCTTTGTAATCAATATGGGTTAGATACAATTTCATGTGGGTCTGTATTAGGTTTAGTTTTTGAAGAATATAGAAATAATAATTTAGATTTTGAAAAACTTGGATTAAATGACGATATGAATCCTGCCGAAATTGGAATTCAAGTTATTAAAGATATTGTTTTTAGAGAAGGTCTTGGAGATGAATTTGCAAAGGGTTCTATTGCTACAGCTATAGCCTTAGGTCATAAAGCAGAAGATGCCCCTCAGGTAAAAGGTTTAGATATGGCAGGGTATGAACCAAGAATTTCTACAGGTATGGCTTTAGCTTATCAAACAAGTGATAGAGGTGCTTGCCATTTAAGAAGTTTCCCTTTAGGTAGAGAGTTATCTGGAGTTTTAAAAGCTCAAGATGTAATTGATGGTAAGGCAGAATTTGTATCTAATCAGCAAAATGCTAAAGCTACTGAAGAATGTTTAGGCCTTTGTCAATTCCCATATGGTATTGGAATTAATGGTCAATGTGTAATTGATTTAATCAATATTGGAACTAATTTAAATTACAATAAAACCTCTTTAGAAGCAATTGGGGAAAGAATTTGGAATATGAATAGACTTTTTGCAATTGCAAATGGGATTAAGAGAAAATCTGATTATCTTCCTCCAAAATTCTCAACTGAAGGGCTTAAATATGGACCTAAAAAGGGACAAAAAATAACTAAAGAAACTCAAGACAATATGTTAGATGAATATTACCAGTTAAGAGGTTGGGACAAAAATGGTATTCCAACAGTGAAAAAACTAAAAGAATTAAAAATTTTTGATCAACTTGAATCATATAAAAAATATATGAGTGAGGAGAATATTAATGAGTAGTTTCATAATGGTAGATAAATCAAAATGCACAGGTTGTAGACATTGTGAATATGTTTGTTCTTATAAACACAATGAAGGCTTTAATATGAATCGTTCTAGGATTCAAGTAATTAGAGACGATACATTAAAATTTAGAACTTTAGTATGTGTTAACTGTAAAAATCCAAAATGTATTGAAGCTTGTCCAACTAATGCAATTTATAGAGATGAAAATAATGTTGTAAGAGTTGATGATACTAAATGTACAGCTTGTAAAGCTTGCATAAATGTATGTAACAGAATGTTTTTTGATTATGTAGATAATGTAGCGATTAATTGTGATCTATGTGGTGCTTGTATTAGTGAGTGCCCAGAAGGTGCACTAATGATAAAAACTATAGGAGAATAGGAAAATATGAAAAAAGTAATTACTAATGTAATGGTAGTAACTCCCCAAGCAAAAAATGATTTGATTAGAAATGGTTTTTTAGAGATTACAGATAATAAGATTTCTAAAATTGGAGATATGAAGGATTTACCAAAATATGAAGGATCTACAACCATTATCGATGGAAAGAAAAAAATAGCTATCCCCGGTTTTGTATGTGCACATAATCATATGTATTCAGCAGTTGTTAGATCAATTCCATATTCAGGGTTTGCTCAAGAAGATTTTTCTTTTGCATCTTGGATGGAAAGATTCTGGTTTCAAAAATTAGAAAATAAAGTAAATAATGATGATGTAAAATATGGAACTTTAATTAATGCAATAGAGCATGTTAAGCATGGATTTACAACTACAACAGATACAGTTGAAGGTCCAAATGCTCTTCCGGGTACTTTATTTGCTGCTGGTGAAGCTGCAGCGTTAAGTGGAATTAGAGGTGTATTATCTTTTGAATCAACTGGTAGAATTAGTCATGAAAATTTCTTATTAGGACTAAAAGAAAATTTAGATTTTGTTAAGGCTATGAGAGAAAAAGGTGGAAGAATTCAAGGTAGAATTGGTATTCATACCACTTACACAGTTACTCCTGAAGAAGTTCAATTAGTTAGAGAAGCTGCCAATGAAAATAATTGTGGGATTATGATGCACTTAAGTGATTCAAGATATCACACAACTGATTCAACTCTAAAATATGGTAAAAGACCTGTAAAATGGTTAGAAGATTTAGGTTTCTTAGGACCAGATGTATTATTCTTCCACGCTGCATATTTAGATATCTTAAGAGATCCACAAATTCTTTCTAAATATGGTTGTAAGATTTCTCACCAACCTGTAAGTAATGCAATGTTTGGTTTCTGGCCAAATATGGTACCTCTTCTTGGAGAAGGTATTCCTGTAGCATTAGGTACTGATGGAATGACAGAATCCATGTTTGAAATTATGAGAACATCTCAAATGATTCATAGATTAAGATATGAAGAATTAGAATTATTACCAGATAAACAGGTCTTTGAAATGGCAACTATAAATGGTGCAAAAGCTCTTCAAATGGAAGATGAGATTGGGAGTTTAGAAATTGGTAAAAAAGCAGATATTGTTCTTCTAGAAAATAACTCACCAGTAACAGTATTTGAAGCAAATATTTGGAACTATTTAGTTAGTGTTGCTGATAGTGCTCATGTAAAAGATGTTTATGTTGATGGAGAGTGTGTTGTTAAAAATGGAGTTCATCAATTAGTAGATGAAGTTGAAGTTAGAGCAAAATGTAGAGCTCAAGCAACTGACTTTTGGAAGAGAAATGATTGGGTAACAGCAGAATGATAGATAATGAATTATTTGAGCTGATTAAGGATCTTGTTGAGATAGAAAGCGTTAATAAAAATGAAGAAAATTTAGGAAATTTCTTATATGAATTTGCTAAAAAAAATGGACTAGGTTATGAGAAACAATATTGTACTTCTTCTAGATTTAATGTGCTCATTTCCTATCCTCCAGTTTCAAGTGATTCAGATTTCGCTCTATTATTTCATGGACATTATGATACAGTAGCTCAACTTGATATGGAAGATCCATTCCATATCAAGAGAGAAAATAATGTTATAAAGGGTAGAGGTACTGTAGATCAAAAATCAGGAATCGCCAGTGCACTATATGCTTTATTAAAATTAAAAAGAGAAAATGTTTCTTTGAGTAAACCTGTAGTACTAGCCTGTGTTATTGATGAAGAATCAGAACATAGAGGTTCTATGAAATTGGTTGAATCAAAGATTAAAAGTGATTTTGCTATTGTTACAGAACCAACAAATTTAAGTGTAGTTTTAGGCTGTAAAGGGACTTTACCAATAAAGATAGTAGTAAAAGGTAAAACTTCTCATGGCTGTAGACCTTGGTTAGGCGTAAATGCAATACAACAAGCTCTTCCAATATTAGATAAACTATTTAAAGTTGAGTTTGATAAAGTAGATTTCGGTCCTAATTGTGGCATATTACATGATTCAATCAATGTTGGAGTCGTTAAAGCTGGTACATCTTATAACAATGTTGCTGATACTTGTGAGATTTCTTTAGATTGTAGAATAATCCCAGGAGAATCTCCACTTGTTATGATTAATAGGATCAAAGAAATATTTGAAGAATGTAAAAGAGAAAATCCCACATTAAAAGTTTCTTATTCAATAGATAGACCAGATTGGTCTTGGCAACCAATAAAAGATAGAGGTTTATTATCTGCAAGTATTGATGAGAGAGAACAAATTGTTAAATCAATTGTGAAAATTCATGAAGAATTAAATGGGACTAAGCCTAATATGTATATAACTGATGGTTATACAGATATGGATTTTTTAATAAATGATTTAAGAATTCCAACAATTGTATATGGCCCAGGGGTTCCATCTTTGTGTCATACAGCTGAAGAACAAATCGAGTTAAGTGAAATTGAAAAAGCTTATATAGCCTATAAAAAAATTATCTTGACTCTATGTAGGTAGGTAAATTAATGGATAAAATTAAAGGAATAGTAACAGCTTTAGTAACCCCATTTAACCAAGATGGAACTATTGATGAAATAAGTATTAAAGAATTAATTAAGTTTCAAAAAAATAAAGTTGATGGTTTATTTGCTCTTGGATCTTCAGGGGAAGGAATTCTTATGGATTCAGATCAGAGAAAAAAAGCCTTAGAGATAATTGTTGATGAAAATAACAATCAAGTAGATGTTATAGCTCATGTTGGATCTATTAATACAAAAGATACAATTGATTTAGTTAAGCACGCTGTAGCAAACAAAGTAGATTATATATCAGCAATATCCCCTTTCTTTTTCAAAGTAAGTGATAAAGCAATTATAAATCATTATTTAAAAATAGCTGAAGCAGCAAATGGTACTCCTTTCTTTTTATACAATAATCCTGCATTAGCAGTAAATAATATTAGTGAAAATGTAGTTAAATATTTTTATGAAAATGTACCAAATTTTGTTGGTATAAAAGATAGTAGTAAATCTTTAGATAACTTAATTTCTTATCGAAAATTAGCAAAAGAAAAATATGTATTTGTTGGTGGAGATAGAATTGTTAATAAAGCCTTAAATTTAAAAGTAAATGGGGCTGTTAGCACCTTATCAAATGTTTATCCAGAATTATTTACAAATCTATATAAAGCAAATCTAAACAATAACCAAGAAGAAGCTGAATATTATCAAGATATTATTAATAGAGTTTTAGATATTTTATTTGAGTTTTCATATTTTAGTACAATAAAAAAATTATTGAATTATAGAATTCCTACAATTAAATCATCCTATTGTATAAATCCTATAATCGATTTGAGTGATGAAGAAGAAGCTATTATGAAGAGAAAACTTGAAACAATAAAAGAGTTAGGAGCTTTAAAATAAAATGACTGAAGAGAAAATTTCAAAATTAAGAAGTAGAAAAGTTATCTCGGGAGCTCATAGAATCCCTTGGACTGTTAATTTAAAAGCCTGTGGTTTTACTGATGAGGAATTAGCTAAACCAATTATTGCTGTAGCAAATAGTTGGAGTGAAAGTGTTCCTGGTCATATGCATCTAAAACAAATTTCTGAAGCAGTAAAAGCAGGGATTAGAGAAGCTGGTGGAACTCCAATGGAGTTTAATACAATAGCTTTATGTGATGCTCTAGCCCAAGGTCATGGCGGTATGCATTATATTCTTCCAAGCAGAGATTTAATTGCTTCTTCAATTGAAATGGAATGTCAAACTTATCAATTTGACGGTCTTGTTTGTATTGGTGCCTGTGATAAAATCGTGCCAGGTCAATTAATGGCTATAGCAAGATTAAACCTTCCTTCCCTTATGGTAACTGGTGGTCCAATGATTCAAGGAACCTATAAAGGAAAAAAAGTAACACCAACAGATGTATTAGAGACTTTAGTTTCATTAAAAAAGGGTAAAGTTAGTGAAAAAGAGTTAAATGATATAGCCGAGGCAGCATTTCCTTGTGCTGGATCTTGTGTTGGTGTTTGGACTGCAAACTCAATGGGTTGTATAACTGAGGCAATGGGATTATCCCTTCCTGACTGTGGTACAATTCCTGCTGTTTATTCTAAGAGACTCCGATTAGCTAAACAATCTGGTGTTAAAATAATGGAATTAGTTGAGAAAGATATAAAAGCAAGAGATATTATGACTCCTTCTGCTTTTCGAAATGCTATTAAAGTTGCAATGGCTATAGGCGGTTCAACAAATGTATTTTTGCATCTTCCTTCCATTGCTAAAGAAGCTCATTTACACCTTGAATTAGATGTTTTTGATCAAATAAGTCGTGAAACTCCAAAATTATGTAGATTAAGTCCTGGTGGAGAATATGTAATTGAGGATTTATATAATGCAGGAGGCGTTCAAGCCTTACTAAAAGAAATGCAATCAATTTTAGAGTTAGATAATTTGACTTGTACTGCAAAGACTGTAAGAGAAAATATAGAAAAAGTTGAATATGTTAATAATGAAGTTATTCATCCATTAAATAATCCTGTAACTAAAGATGGTGGTTTAATAGTACTAAAAGGAAATTTGGCACCAAATGGAGCTGTTGTTAGAGTTGCAACTTTACCAGAAGGGCTAACCAAATTTACAGGTAAGGCAAAAATTTTCGATGAAGAAGAAGGTGCCACAAATGCAATTTTAGATGGAGACATCAAACCTGGGGATGTCATTGTAATTAGATATGAAGGACCAAAAGGTGGTCCTGGTATGAGAGAAATGTTAACGGCTACTGCAACACTTAAAGGTGCAGGCTTTGGAGACAAAGTTGTATTAATTACAGATGGAAGATTCTCAGGAGCAAGTAGAGGTCCTTGTATCGGGCATATTTCTCCAGAAGCTGCTGAAGGTGGTCCAATAGCATATATCAAAGAAGGAGATATTGTCTCTTTTGATATAGAAAATAGAAGTTTATGTGTTGAATTAAGTGATCAAGAATTAGAAGAAAGAAAAGAAAAAATACAAATAAAAACAAAAATTGTAAGTGATAGTTATCTTGAGTTATATAGAGAAGTCGTAACATCTGCTAGTGAAGGAGCAATTTTATTACCTCCTTCAAAGCATAATAAAGATTTAGGAAATCTTGAAATAACCAAGAATTAGAAATTAAATAGGGAAATATTTATGGAAAAAAGTAAAATTGATGTTTCAATTGAAATTGCAAATGTAAAATTTGATAGTCCTTTGTTTTTATCAGAAGGACCTTTATCGGGAAGTAAAGACCTGATAGAGAGAGCTGCTAAACATAAAGTTGGTGCTATTGTAACAAAAAGCATAAGAAATGAACAATCTTATTCTCCATCTCCTTACATGGTAAAAGCTAATAAGGGTTTAATTAATGCAGATTGGACAGATATTGGTTTTGATAATTGGATGAAAGAATTAGATCAATTAAAAATTGATAAACCATTAATTGCTAATGTAGCTACTAATCATGTAAAACCAAAAAAAGCAGCAGAATATGCTCAAATTTTGCAAGATAAAGGAGCTTCCCTTGTTACTTTTTCCGATTATGAACCTGAAAATTTGATTGAAGCTGTGAGCTATGCTAGAAAGAATGTTTCAGTCCCAATAATGGTAAAATTGCCTCCTTTTAGAAAAGATATCGCATATCTTTGTAAAGAATTAGAAAATGTTGGAGTCAATTGTATTGCTGCAATGGATGCTGTAGGGCCAGCAATGGATATTGATATTGAAACTGGAAAAAATACTTTAGGTTGTAAAGCTGGATTTGGATATCTTTCTAGTGAGCCAATCTTTCCTTTGACTTTAGCATATATTTCAGAAATTTGTAAAAATGTTAATGTTCCTGTTTTAGCTGTAGGTGGTGTTGTATCCTATAAAGAAGTCGTTAAATTGATTATGGCAGGAGCAACAGCTGTTGGTATATCTGGTGGAGCAATCCTAAATGGTTTATCAATATTTGATAAGATTTACAGTGATTTAATATCCTGGATGGATAAAAAAGGATATCAAAGTTTATCTGATTTTAGATCTATAACAAATAGAGAAGAAATATATGAAGAATATCATAAGAGTGCAAGTATTCTTAGAGAAAAATGTATTAACTGTGGATTGTGTGTGAAATCCTGTTTCAAACAAGCGATAAAAAAAGAAAAAGAGATAGTAAATATTTATCAAGATGATTGTGTTGGTTGTGGAGTTTGTACTTCTGTTTGTCCAAGTAATGCAATTGTTTTGAGATAATTGAGAGGAGAAAAAGTTATGAAAAAGATGTTAATTGCTTTAACCGTTTTGGTAACATTAATGGTTCCATTGTTTGCTAATGGAGCAAAAGAAACTGCATCAGAAGATGATGGTTTTAGTATGGTAATGGTTACAAATGTAACAGGCTTAGGAGATGAAGGCTTTAATGATGCAGCTTGGAAAGGTATGCAAAGAGCTGAACAAGAATTAGGCGCTCGCATTTCTGTTATCGAAACAGGAGAACAATCTCAATACGTTCCAGGATTACAAACTGCTTGTGAACAAGGATATGATATTGTTGTTGCTGTTGGATTCTTACTTTTAGATGCTGTAACTCAAGTTTCCGCACAATATCCTGATACCAATTTTATCATGATTGATGGATATGTTGATGCTGATAATGTTGCTTCAGTATTATTTAAGGAAAATGAAGCTGCATATCTTTCAGGTATAATTGCTGCAATGACAACTGAAAGTGGAAAAGTTGGCTTTATTGGTGGTATGGAACAACCAGCTCCTATTAGATTCGAATCAGGTTGGAAAGCTGGTGTTGCATCAGTAGATCCATCCATTTCAAATACTATTAGTTATGTTGGCTCCTTTGGTAATCCAGGAGCAGGTAAAGAACAAGCTTCATTAATGTACAAGCAAGGAATTGATGTAATTCAATTAGCTGCTGGTGGTACTGAAGTCGGTTGTATTGAAGCTGCTGTTGATAATGGCAAATGGGTAATCCCTTGTGATAAAGATAAATCAGATTTAGCTGGCAAACAACAATTAACAGCATCAATTAAGAAAATTGATGAAGCTGTAATGGCAATTGCTAGTGAAGCTGCAAAGGGGACCTTCCCAGCTGGAAAGAGAGAGTTAGGATTGGCTGAGGGTGCTGTTGGATATCCTGAAAGTGTAAGAAGTAGTGTTAGTTCAGATATTTTAACTGTAGTAGACGATGCAACAGCAAAAATTATTTCTGGTGAAATTGTTGTTCCTTCAACAAGAGAACAATATGCAGCATTCGTTGCACCAAGTTTAGTTCAATAATTTAGTATTCAGATTAGGTTTAAGATAATAAATCTTAAAGGGAAAAATTAAAAATAGCATTACCTAATTTAGCTAGAAATATAAAACAGTAAATAAAATGATGTTGATAGTGTTTAGTTAAATTTAGGTATGCTATTAGATATTGAAAGTAGTAAATTATTAGTTTTGAAATCTGGGAATTACTTATAGAGGGAATAATAATGAGTGAGCCAATTGTAAAATTAAGTCATATTACCAAACAATTTCCTGGAGTTTTAGCAAATGACGATGTTTCTATGGATGTGCATAAAGGTGAAATTTTAGCCTTATTAGGAGAAAATGGAGCCGGAAAAACAACCCTAATGAATATCCTTTATGGATTAATTAGTAAGGACGCTGGAGAAATAATTATCAATGGTGAAAAAGCGATAATAAATTCTCCTCGAGATGCACTAAAATATGGAATTGGAATGGTTCATCAGCATTTTATGCTAGTGAAATATCTTAGTGTTGCTGAAAATCTTATTTTAGGAGATGAACCCACAATAAAAGGTAAATTGGACAAGAAAAAGACTATCAAATTAGTTAAAGACTGTTCTAAAAAATATGGTTTGGATGTTCATCCAAATTCTTTAGTTGCAGATATATCAGTTGGAGAGCAACAACGACTAGAAATATTAAAAACATTATATCGTGGTGCAAAAGTTTTAATATTAGATGAACCAACTGCGGTTTTAACACCACAAAAAGTAAGGGAATTATATTCTGTTCTTAGGGAATTAAAAGCTCAAGGACATTCTATAATTATCATTACTCATAAATTACAAGAAATTTTAGATATTAGTGACAGAGTAGTTGTAATGAGAACTGGTCAAGTAATTGGTATTGAAAATACTTGTGATGTAACAAAAAAAATGCTTGCAGAGATGATGGTTGGTCGTCCTGTTTTATTAAATGTAGATAAAAAAGAACAAGAGCCTAAAGAAGTTTTATTTAAGGTTGAAAATTTAAGAGCAAAAGATTCGAGAGAAATTGATGTTGTTAATGGAGTAAACTTTGAAGTTAAAGCTGGAGAGATTGTTGGAATTGCTGGAATCGATGGTAATGGTCAAAGTGAAATGTTAAGAGTTTTTGCTGGGCTATTAAAACCTGAAAAAGGTCAAGTTAGTGTTTGTGGTTATACTTTACCATTAAAATTTACACCCAAAATGATTTCCGATTTAGGTGTTTCTCATATATCTGAAGACCGTCATCATTGGGGTCTAGTGCTTGAATATTCCGTTGCTGAAAACCTAATTTTAGGATTGGAGGCAGATAAGAAATTTAAAAAAGGCGTTTTAATGGATTCTGAAAATATAGCTAAACATGCAAAAGCTTTAATTGAAGAATATGATATTAGAACCCCATCAGAAAAAGTTTTAGCAGGTTCTCTTAGTGGAGGCAATCAGCAAAAAGTTGTATTAGCTAGGGGTGTTTCTAAAGATCCTAAAGTATTAATTGCAGCACAACCTACAAGAGGCTTAGATGTTGGAGCAATTGAATCTGTTTATAAAATTCTCTTAGATCAACGAGAAAAAAATAAAGCTATTTTATTAGTTTCATATGAATTAGATGAAATCTTTGCTTTAAGTGATCGAATCTTAGTTATGTATGATGGAAAAATTGTAGCAAATTTTAAAACTGAAGAAACAACAAGAGAAGAAGTCGGTCTATATATGGGTGGAGGAATGAAAGAAAGTGATTAAAAACAATAAAATAAATAAAGGGTTAATTGTTTTATTTAACTTCTTTAAAGAAAAATTACTAAGCCCAATAATTTCAATATTTATAGCTTTATTTATTGGAGCATTAATTATCGCAGCTCTTGGGGGAAATATTACTTTAGCTTTATCCTCTCTATTTAAAGGTGCCTTTGGTAGTTTTAGAAATTTTGGACAAACTTTATTAGCTTCAACTCCATTATTATTTACAGGGCTTTCTTTTGCTATTGCATATAGAGTTGGTTTATTTAATATTGGTGCTGAAGGTCAGTTTTACATGGGAGCAATTGCTGGAGCTGTTGTTGGGCTGTTTTTCCCAAATCTACCTCCATTCTTTAAAATAATTCTAGTATTAATTGCTGGAGGAATAATGGGTGCTCTTTGGGCATTTATTCCTGGATTTTTAAAAGTAAAATTAGAATTACATGAAGTTATTGTTGTAATTATGCTTAATAAAATAGCTATACGATTAACAAACTTTTTAGTATCTGTCCAAGGTCCATTTAGATTAGATAGTACATTGCCTGCAACACCATTTGTTACTGGCAATGCAAGATTAAATCCAATATTTCACAAATCTCCGATGAATTACGGTTTCTTTATTGGGATTTTAATTGCTGCTATTTTATTTATTATTTTATGGAAAACTATTGTTGGCTATAGAATGAGAGCTGTTGGTTTTAATAAAAGTGTTGCTGAATTTGCATCAATTAATACAGGCCGTGCAACAATAATTGCTTTTATGATATCAGGATGTATAGCTGGTATAGGAGGAGCAATGGAAATTTGTTCAGTATATGGTAGATTTTATGCCCAATTCTCACCAGGTTATGGATTTGAAGGGATTCCAGTTTCCCTATTAGCAAATAATCATCCAATTGGAATAATATTAACTTCAATTTTATTTGGAGCTTTAAAAACTGGGGCACTTAGAATGCAAATTATTGCAGGAACAAATGCGGACTTAGTTAAAGTAATTCAAGGTTTAGTTATCTTCTTAATTGCATCTCATTTCTCTATATCTGCTATTCGAATGAAAAGAAAAGCAAGAAAAGAACAAAATCAATTAAAGAAGTTAGAAAAGCAATCTGGTGAAAAAGAAAAAATAGTTGAAGGGGGAGTATAATGATTTTACAAATATTTTCTACAGCATTAATAATTTCTACATTAGGAATGGCAACTCCTTTAATTTTAGGAGCTCTTAGTGGTACATATTCTGAAACAACTGGAGTTATTAACTTAGGTATTGAGGGTATGATGATTTCTGGAGCCTTTGGTGCAGCAGCAGTTTCTCTTTTGACAGGAAGTGCTTGGCTTGGATTATTATGTGGAATAATTTTTGGTGGAGTTATGGGGCTTTTATTAGCTGTGATGTCTATTAGATTCCAAGCTAACCAAAGTGTAGTAGGTGTTGGCCTAAATATCTTTGCAGCAGGTATTCCTGCATTGTTTTTACAATATTATTGGGGGTCTCCAGGTAGAACTCCACAATGTGCAGCAATTGATGTAATCAATATTCCTATAATTTCAAAAATCCCAATTATTGGTGAATTAAATCCAGTTACCTATATAACAATTCTACTAGTTATAATTTCTCACTATGTAATCTTTCATACACCTTTTGGATTAAGAATGAGAGCTGTTGGACATCATCCAAAAGCTGCAGATACAGTTGGTGTTAATGTTTTTAAAGTTAGATACATAAGTGTAATTATAAGTGGTATGCTAGCTGGTTTAGGTGGAGCCTATTTATCTGTTGCACAATTATCTATGTATAGTGATGGTATGGTTGCAGGAAGAGGGTTTATTGCTCTAGCAGCAATGATATTTGGTAAAAGAACACCTGTAGGTTGTTTATTAGCTGGATTATTATTTGGTTTTGCTGAAGCTTTGCAAATGACTTTACAGGCTGTTGGTGTACCTGTTCCAAGTGACTTCTTATTAATGAGTCCATATATAGTTACATTATTAGTTCTTGTATTATTTGTTGGAAAAACCATTGATCCAAGTGCAAATGGTAAACCTTACGTAAAGAGTTAGTATCAAAAGATTAGGTAGATTATTTATTAATTTATCTTAAGTGAAAAGAATTAAATAAAGGATAGTTTATGGAGAGTAATTATTCAATTTCTATAAATGGAGAGATATATCATTATTCCTCGCTTTTAGAAAAAACACTATTAGATTATTTGAGAGAAGATTTAAATTTGATGGGATCCAAAAATGGTTGTGGTAATGGTCAATGTGGGGCTTGTACAGTAATTATTGATGGGAAAGCTAAGAAATCCTGTATTCAAAAAATGAGTCGTCTAAATAATTCAAAAGTGGAAACAATTGAAGGCTTAGAAAAAAATGGTAAACTTCATCCATTACAAATATCATTTGTAAATTGTGGAGCTGTTCAATGTGGTTTTTGTACTCCTGGATTAATTATGAGTTCAAAAGCTTTATTAGATCAAAATTTAAATCCTACAAGAGAGGATATAAATAAAGCATTGGGTTCTAATATTTGTAGATGTACTGGTTATAATACTATTATTGATGCTATTAATTTAGCTGCAAAGGCACTTAGAGAAAATATAGAATTAACCTTTAATCTTGATAAAACAGGATTAAGTGAAGATGTAATAAGAAAAGATGGCATACTAAAAGTAATGGGTAAGCCAATCTTTAGTGATGATTTACCTATAAAAGGTTCTTTATATGGAGAACTTGTATTAAGTGAATATGCTCATGCAAATATTTTATCAATTGATACAAAGGCAGCAGAAAAAGCCGATAAGGTTGTAAAGGTTCTAACTTATAAAGATATTCCTGGTAAAAATGTGTTTGGAATTATTTCCAAAAGACAACCAGTATTTGCTTTTGATAAAGTTAGATTTTTAGGAGATGCTGTAGCCTTAGTATTAGCTGAAGATAAAAAGAGTGCCAGAGAAGCTTGTAAGTTAGTTAAAGTCGAATATCAAGAATTAGAACCAATCTTTGATATGAGTAAATCAGAGAATAGTGATATTAAAATTTTTGATGATGGAAACGTATTACAAAAGCTTAGTATCACAAAAGGTGATGTAAATAAAGGTTTTGAAGATAGCGATGTGATAGTTGAAGATACAATTACTCTCCCTGCAATTGATCATGCTTATTTAGAACCTGATTCTGTATATTCTTATTATGATGAAAATGATTTATTAACAGTTAGTACACAATCCCAAAGTTCTTTTGATTTTAGAGAAGCTATAGCAGATAATCTTAATTTAGACATTGAAAAAATTAGAGTTATTACAAATGCAACAGGTGGTGCTTTCGGTGGACGAGAAGAACCAACTGTGCAAATTCATGCAGCTTTAGCAACCTATATTACTAAAAGGCCAGTTCATATGGCTATGAACAGATACGATGTACTTCTTAGAACAATTAAAAGACATGGTGAGATTCTTCATTATAAATATGGAGCTAAAAAGAATGGAAAACTACAGGCTTTTGAAGCTGATATTTTAGCTGATACAGGGGCTTATCCTTCTGCAGGTGAAGCAGTAATACTAAGATCTGTATTATTTTCATCTGGCCCATATGAAATTGATAATGTTAGTGTGAAAGGTACAGCTGTTTACACAAATTCTGTACCAGCAGGAGCGATGAGAGGATTTGGGTCAAACCAACCAGCAGTAGCGAGTGAAATTCTTATGGATGAATTAAGTAAGAAATTAAATATTGATCCAATAGAAATAAGAAAAATAAATGCCCTTAAAATTGGTTCTAAAACTATAGGTGGACAAATTCTTAGAGATAGTGTTGGTCTTGATGCCTCTTTAGATATGATAAAAGAAATGTTATCAAATTATAAAATTCCAGAAATAGATAATAAGAAAATTGGTATAGGTATTGCTTCCGCTATGAAAAATGTTGGCCTTGGTTCTGGTATGAATGATAAAGCAGGTGTTATAGCTGAATTTATTGATGGGCATTTGTTATTAAAGATTGCAAGTGTTGATAGTGGACAAGGCTCCGATACTGTTGCTAGACAAATAGGGGCAAAAGAGTTTGGGTGTAATATCAATGAAGTTGATTTAATTACTAATGATACTTTATTAACAATTGATTCTGGGGTTACTACTGCATCTAGACAAACCTATGTAACTGGAAATGCAATTATAGTAGCTGTAGATAATTTAAAGCAAAATATAATTTCTAAATTATCAGATACGCATAAATATTCTAACATTCTTGATTATAAATTTGAAAAGGATAGTTTAAAATTTGATGAAAAAGAAATATCATATTCGTCGTTGTATAAACTAATTGGTAAGACTGTTGGAATTGGTAACTATAGTGCACCAAAAACAGTTCCTTTAAAAGCTGATACAAATAATAGTGAAAACCTAATAGAAGAAAATAGACTCCATTTTGCTTATGATTTTGGAACTCAAGCTGCAGTAGTAGCTGTCGATCAAGATAGTGGTAAAGTTGAAGTGTTAAAAGTTTTTGCTGTACATGATGCTGGAAAAGTTATTAATCAATTAGGAGTCAAAGGCCAAATTGAAGGTGGAATAGTTATGGGACTTGGATATGCCTTAAGTGAAGAATTCTTAATTAATGAAAAAGGTGTTGTTACAAACTCTTTTAGAAAAATTGGTGTCCCATTGATCAAAGATGCTCCACAAATTGAATATAAAGTTATTGAAGATTATACAACAGATGGCCCTTATGGAGCTAAAGGAATTGGAGAAATTACTATGGTTCCAACAACTCCGGCTATTATCAATGCAATTTATGATGCAACTGGTGTTCGCATAACGAACTTACCAGTTAAATTAATAAAATCTTAAAAAACTAAAAAATATATAAAGAAGGACTACTATGGATTACATAAAAGAATTACACAGTTTATGCGCACAAATGATTCAAACACCTAGTGTTACAGCAAATGAGATGATTATTGTTCAATTACTAAGAACAAAAATGATTAAATATGGTTATGATGAAGTATTTATCGATAAGGTTGGAAATATCATAGGAAAAATAAACAAGAATGTTGAAAATGGGAAAACCGTATTATTTGATGGACATGTAGATACTGTTGATATTCCAAATAGAAAAGCTTGGAAAAAAGAACCTTTTGGTGCTGAAATTATTGATAATAAGGTTTATGGTCGTGGAGCTTCAGATATGAAAGGAGCCCTAGCTGCAATGATTATTGCTGGAGCTAAGGTTAAAGAGTCTAATTTACCTCATGGAGATATTTATGTTTCTGGAACAGTATTTGAAGAAATTGCTGAAGGATTATCGCTTAAATCTGTAATTAATTTAATTAAACCAGATTTTGTTGTAATTGGAGAAGCTACGTCTTTAAAATTAAATATTGGACAAAGAGGTCGAGCTGAAATAAAAGTTACTACAAAAGGCATTCCTGCTCATAGTGCAAATCCTGATAGAGGAGTAAATGCTGTAACAAAAATGGTTCATTTCTTAAATGAAGTAGAAAAAATAGATGTTACAACTCATCCATTATTAGGAAAAGGGGAATTAGTATTAACCGATATTATTTCTAATCCTTATCCTGGAGCTTCAGTAGTTCCTGCAAGTTGTTCAATAACTTTTGATAGAAGGTTATTAGTTGGGGAAACAGAAGAAGTAGTTTTATTCCCAATTCAAGAAATAATAGAAAGATTATCCAAAAATGATTCAAAATTTGAAGCAACTGTTGAGATTGCTTCAATGGAATTGAAAACTTATACAGGTTATAAAACAACACATAAGAGATTTGCTCCAGGTTGGTTAATGGATAATGATAGTGAAATTGTTCAAAAAGCATTTGGTGCATTGAAAATAGCATTAGGTAAAGATCCTATATTAAATTGTTATTCTTTTTGTACTAATGGTTCTTGTTCAGCTGGAGAGTTAAATATTCCAACAATTGGCTTTGGTCCAAGTGAAGAATATTTAGCACATATAGATGATGAATACTTAGACTTAGGAGGTCTTGATAAAGCTTTAAAAGGATATGAGCAGATTGCTCTAGCTTTATCTATGTAAAAGGAGATAAAAATGTTAAATTATAAGGATAACCCTAAAGAATATGTAAGTGAAATTGTAGAAAGATCTAGGGCTGCACAAAAGTTAATTGAGTTTGCAAGCCAGGAAGAAGTAGATAATCTTTGTGCATATATAGCATGTGCTGGCACCAGAGAAGATTTTGCAAAAGAATTAGCAACTTTGGCTCAAGAAGAATCAAAAATGGGTCGTTCAGATAGCAAATTTGGGAAAATAATGGTTAAAGTCAAAGGTGTTTATAGAGATGTTAAAGGTCAAAAATCTGTGGGTATTATTGAAGAAGATCATCAAAAAGGTTTAGTTAAGATAGCAAAACCTATGGGTGTTATTGGAGCATTAATTCCTTGTACTAACCCAGAAGCTACACCTTTTTGCAAAGCTGTATCTGCAATTAAAACTAGAAATTCTATTGTAATGTGTCCTCATCCTAGAACAAAGCAAACAGGTATAATGGCTGCAAATAAAATTAGAGAAACACTTAAAAATCTAGGTTATCCTGAAGATTTAGTAATAATGGTAGATGCAATATCTTTAGAAGTTACTGATCAAGTAATGAAACAATGTGATGTTGTTTTAGCAACTGGCGGTTCAGCAATGGTAAAAGCTGCATATTCTAGTGGAACTCCATCTTTAGGAGTAGGTGCTGGAAATGCAGCAGTAATTGTAGATGAAACAGTAGATATTGAAGATGTTGCAGATAAAATTTATAGATCTAAGACTTTTGATAATGCTACAAGCTGTTCTGCGGAAAATGAAGTAATAATTCATTCAAGTATTTATCAAGATTTAATAAAAGCATTAATTAATAAGAATGCGTATTTATTGAATAGTGAAGAAAAAGAACAATTGAAAAATATTATGTGGCTTGATGGAGTCTTAAATAGAAAAGTTGTAGCACAAAAAGCTATTGATATTGCAAAGCTAGCAAAAATAAATGTCCCTGAGAATACTGAAATTTTAATGGTTGAAGGAGTTGGAGTTGGAGAAGAGGAACCCTTCTCTGGTGAAAAGCTTAGTGTAGTTATGACTCTTTATAAATATGATGATTTCTATGACGCAATTCAAATGGTTAATGATATAACTGATTATTCTGGTGCTGGACATTCTTGTGGCCTTCATTCAACTGATAAAGATAAAGCTTTATTATTGGGAACTAAAGTAAAAGTTTCTAGAATTATGATAAATCAACCTCAATGTTTAGCAAATAGTGGAGCTTGGACTAATGGCATGCCAATGACTATGTCCCTCGGTTGTGGTTCTTGGGGTGGAAATAGCTCTTGTGATAATATTTCGTGGAAAAATATGCTTAATACTACCTGGGTTTCTTTCCCAATTGCTAGCACACAGCCTAGTGATGAAGAATTATTTACTAAGGAAATATTAGATGCAGTTGGAGTCTAATAATGGTAGAACAAAGTAAATATGATGTTTTTTTAAAGAAAAACAAAATCGCCGAATTAGGTGGTGGAATAATAAAAATAGAAAAACAACATCAAAAAGGGAAATATACCGCTAGAGAAAGAATCGAAATGATTTTAGATGAGCATTCATTTCAAGAATTTGATAAATTTGTTTTACATGATTGTCACGAATTCTCTATGGATGAAAATAAATACTATGGTGATGGTGTTGTTACAGGTGTTGGAGAAATTAATGGGAAACCTGTTTGTATTTATGCTCAAGATTTTACTGTAATAGGTGGTTCTTTATCAAAAATGCAAGCTGCAAAGATTTGTAAGATTATGGATCTTGCTATTAATAATTTGATGCCAATAATTGGAATTAATGATTCAGGTGGTGCAAGAATTCAAGAAGGTATTGATTCCTTAGCAGGTTATGGAGAAATATTTCATAGAAATGTTAAGGCTTCAGGGTTAATTCCTCAAATATCCATTATATTAGGACCGTGTGCAGGAGGGGCGGTATATTCTCCTGCAATACAAGACTTTATAATAATGAATAAAACAAATAGTTTTATGTTTGTAACAGGACCTAAAGTTGTAAAAGATGTAATTCATGAAGATGTATCGATTGAAGATTTAGGTGGTGCAAAAGTTCATTCACAAAAAAGCGGGGTAGCTCACCTTGTAAGCGAAAATGAGGAGCAAGCACTTCTTTATGCAAAAAAACTAATTGAATTTTTACCATCTAATTGCCAAAGTTTTGCTCCTTGTTATGCAAAATCTGATGAAATCAATGAAGCAAAAAGCATGAAAGAGATTCTGCCAAACAATAATACAACTCCATATGATATGAAGAGAATAATAAATAATTTTTTAGATAAAGATACTTTCTTTGAAATCTTTAAAGATTATGGAAAAAGTTCAATTGTTGGTTTTGGTTTTTTAGAAGGCCAAAGTGTAGGCATTGTTGCAAATCAACCTAATTATTTAGCTGGAGTCTTAGATATAAATGCATCAAATAAAATATCAAGATTTGTCAGAACTTGTGATGCTTATAATATTCCTATAATTACTTTAGAAGATGTTCCAGGATTTATGCCAGGCTCTACTCAAGAACATGGTGGAATAATTAGACATGGCGCAAAAGTTTTATATGCATATTCCGAAGCAACAGTTCCAAAAATCACCTTCATTATTCGTAAAGCATATGGTGGCGCATATATAGTAATGAATTCTAGACATTTGGGTGCTGATTACGTTGGTGCTTGGCCAAATGCAGAAATTGCAGTAATGGGTTCATCTGGAGCGGCAAAAATAATATTTAGTAAAGAAGCTTTAGAAAAGAAGAACCCAGAAAAATTTTTAAAAGAAAGAGAAGAGACATATATTGAATCATTTTTGAACCCTTATAGGGCTGCACAAAAATTGTATATTGATGAAATTATTGATCCAGATGAAACCCGAAATAAAGCAATAAAAATGATTAAGATATTGAAAAAGAAAAATAGAAATATTTTTGAGAAAAAGCATGGAAATATTCCATTATAGGTAAATTATGAATTTATTAATTAAAAATGCGAAAACTTTATTAGAGGATCATTTTGAAATTACTGATGTAAGAGTTGAGAATGAAAAAATTGTTGAGATAGGTAAAAATCTTATTCCTCAAAAAGAAGAAAAAATAATTGACTGCTTGAATGAGTATTATTTATTACCTGGTTTTATTGATTCTCATACGCATTTTGGTTTAGGTAGTGGCATTGATGCCACTGCTGATGATTTTTATAACAGTTCGAAATTAGCCGCAAGTAGCGGAATTACAACCTTTATAGATTTTTCTGATCAAGTAGATGGAAAAACTTTGTATCAGGGAGCTCAAGAGAGAATAGATGAAGCAAAAGATGTTGCAATTGATTATGCTTTGCATCAAGGTTTTTATTCGATGATTGATGATGTTAAATCGCAATTATTAGAATTAAAAGCACAAGGTATTAATACTTTGAAAATTTTTACTACCTATAAAAAATATGGTGTATATTTAGATTCTTGTGAATATGAAAAACTGTTTAAACTTTGTAAAGAATTGAATTTTATGATTTGTTGTCATTGTGAAGATGATCAATTAATAAGCGAAATTGAAAAAAATTGCGATTGTGATTTAAGTGAGTATTTTTCTCATTCAATATTAAGAGCTTCCAAAGCGGAATCTAGTGCTATTAATAATATATTAAGCATTGCTAAAAAATTTGATTTGCCAATTTATATCGTTCATGTATCCTCTAAAGAAGGTTTAGAAGAAATCCAAAAATATAGAAAAGAAATGATTGTAATAGCAGAAACAACAAATCATTATTTACTATTAGATAATTCCTATCTAAAAAAAGAAGATGGTTATAGATATTTAATGACACCTCCTTTAAGAGAGAGGAATGATAATAAGATATTACTAAAAGCTTTAGAAAAGAATTTTTTTGATATTGTTGCATCAGACCATTGTAGTTATTTAGATACTCAAAAGAATTGTTACTCTGATATAAGAGAGATTCCATCAGGAATACCTGGGAGTCAAGAATTACCTTTAGTATTATCAGGTATAATTGGAGAAAGTGATATGTCTTTAATAAAATTAAGTAAATTAGTTTCTCAAAACCCCGCAAAGATATTTGGACTTTTTCCTAAAAAAGGCTCAATAAAAGTCGGATCAGATGGAGATTTTGTCATATTGAGAAAGCAAGAGAGAAAATTTAGTCCTTCTGATATTTTATCAAAAACAAATTTTTCTGCTTTTGTTGATAGAGATATTAACATAATGCCAATGTATACAATTCTAAGAGGCAATATTATTTTTGATAAAGGTGTTTTTAAACTAGAGAAAGGGTTTGGTAAATTTGTTAAAACTCATAATTCTTCAATCTTTAATCTTGAATATCCTGCAGAAAACTATATTCACTAAACTTTTCAATTATAGTGATTATTATAATTAGTATTAGACAGTTTATAAGAGCTCCAGCTGCGAACAGATTCCAGTGAGGGAATCCTGAGGATAGGTTTCCAATTAAAGAATATAGTTTTACACTTATTGTAAATTTGCCTTCTTGATTTAAGAAAAGCAAAGGAGCAATAAAACCATTCCAAGAAGATAAAAATGTTAAAAGTACATTTGATAAAATTATTGGAAGTGATAACGGAAATAGAATATATTTAAAATATTGAAAAGTAGTTATACCCTCAAGTTGAGCTGTTTCCCTTAATGAATTAGGAAATTTCTCTAAGAATGCTAAGGTTGTGAAAAGACCAATAGGAATAGCATGATTTAGATAAATTAAGATTAAAGGAATATAGGTCTGAGCTAAGTTAATTTTAGTGAAAATTATATATAAAGGTATTAGTGAATGCATTCCTCCATAAATACCAATTATTTGAATAAAAGTTAATATTGAATAGGTTGTTTTGCTACTTTTTTGTTTTAACCAAAATGCTGCTGGCATAATAATAAAAGGAACAATCAAAGAAGTAGTTGTAGAAAAAATTAAACTGTTTTTGATATATAGAAAATAATTTTCTTTTACAATTATGTTTTTAAAATTGTCTAAGGTTTGAAAATTGGGTACTAAGGAATCAATATAAATTGATCCAACTTTTGAAAAACTTAATTTAATTAGTAAATATAAAATGATAAAAGAAGAAATTATTAATAACAATTCAAATGTATAAGTTATTATAGAAAAAGTATTATTAACAAAAGTTGTTGATAAATGACTTTTTGAAATTTTATTAATCAATCTATTGTTAAAAGAGATTTTTAAGAAAGTATTTTTTTTCTGAATTTGATTTATCAATATTATTAATGCAATAAAAAATGCAAAATCAAACCCTGATAAAATTCCATCATTCATTAAATTATTGATAAAGTAGAAAAATTCTATTATTAGTACCATTCCATATATTTGAATACCCTTTTTATATTTTCTTATATTATTGAAAGTCATATTAGCTAATAATAATGAGAAAATATATCCTAAAGAAAAAATGATTCCAACATATTTGTTTATTATTATTTGCGTTATTAATATTAAAAAAGAAGATATTATTATGTTATTCTTTTTTGATTTAGTTATTAGCCATAACAACATTAATAAAGCGATTATAAATATAAAAATGATAGAGTAAGCTGAAGTAATACCATAGTTTGAGGTTGAATTAAAAATATCATAAATTAAAATATCTAACGTTGTGGTTACTCCAATAATAAAATGATCAGTAATTCCTTTTACTAATGGAGGTCCTCCAACACTAACCATATATGGAACATTAAAATCTTTAAAAAATTTTATTGAATTAAGTACAACTAGGGTTAAAGTAGTATTCTTAATTATTGGTAGAATGATTTTAAATAAAATTTGGTAATTATTTGCGCCATCAATTTTTGCTGATAAAAGCATTTCTTTAGAAATTTTTCTTATTGAGGATGCAAAGAAAATTACATTTGTTGGAAGAGCTAACCAACAGTTAATAAATAAAGTTACTATAAAAGTTTTTATTGGATCATTAAGTAAATTTATTTCAATACCTGTAAGTTTATAAAAAAGAGAAATACCACTATCTCCATGGAAAAATAATCGCCAAATTGGAACTGATATATAAATTGGAATGGCAAAAGGAATACATATTGCAAAAATTAATAAAAATTTTTGTTTTTTATTAATTAATTTCCAGGCGATTATTAATCCAATGGAGATAGAGCTTAATACATTTAAAATTGCCCACAATGCACTTATATTAAATGAGTATAAAAAACCTTTATCACTCAAAATATATTTATAATTTTCTAAGCCAATAAAGTACTTAGTTGAATAAACATCGTGAAAAAACGACGTATATAATGCTTGTATAAATGGAGCAATTCCTACAAAAGTAATAATAACTATTGTAGGAAAAGCTAGTAAATTTTTATTTAAGTTTTGTCTTATTGAAGTATGAATTTGCTTATGCACTTAATATTCTTTATTCCTTGAGGGACTAAAGAAGCATCTTTATCCCAAACTAAAACTAATGGGAATTCTGATATATCTAATTCAGAACCATCTCCATAGAACATTGCAACAATAACATCTTTATTATTCTCAATTTCAGATCTATTTAATGTAATTTTGAAACCATCAGTTGCTTCAATAGTAACTGTTTTGTAATTTGGATATCTTAAGAAGAAATCATACAATGGTAATCCTAAATATTGGACTATGCTATCATTCTTTTTATTATAAAAATTTATTTTACTTTTATTTGCAGATACTCCACTTTGTAAATTTTGTCTGTCCATAGTCTCTACATTATTACCATCTTCAATAGATATACTAAAATCATTAAATTCACCTGTATCAATGATTATCTTTTGAACCATTCTAGCAGAGCAATGACCATCAATAAGAGGGTTTTGTGGGCCAACTTTTACTAATCTAATATAGCCTGGATCTTCAGCCATAAATTCACCATCTTGTTTTATTGCAAGTAACCATAATCCATCATTTTGATCAAGTATTTGTTCCCCACTATAATCCATTTCAAAACCGTCCATAGATTTTATTGTAAGTATGTTTTCTTTAGTAAGGGTTGTATATTGTGATAAGAAATCAACAAGTTTTATTCCAGCCCAAGTATATTGGAATGTATTACCATAAGAATTAATATATTGGCCAGGTCCTTCATAATAGAATTCACTATTTAATAATTCATTAATAGTAAAAGATTCTTTAATATTCCCAATTTCAATTTCAAAAGTAAAATCATTTTCTTCAAGATTTATTTGAGAAACTTTTGCTTCAATTTTTGATAAGTTTTTAATTCTTATTGAGGAAGAAATATTTCCTAAAATAGCTGGCATTATAGTTTCACCATCTTTTTCAGTTGCAAGATAAATATCATTTATATTAACATCTTGAGTATTAAATCCTGTTGAATAGCCATCCTCTGCTTCAAGTGTAATTTCGTATCCAGAATTCCACAATTCTTGATTAAGTAAATCAGGATTTGCATCGTCAATCATTCCTATGATTTTTGCAAAACTAATTACCTTATACGAATTTAATACGCCTTTAGACTCAAAATTCATGATTGAAAAATCTTCACTATTATTATCCTCCCAATCTAATAAACTTGATTGGTATAGTTTTAGCTCTCGAGCTCCCAATACTTCAATTTCCCATCCAGTTCCTGTTTCTGAAGCAGAAGAAACGGAATCAGTTTCAATAGTGCTTGAATCTGTAGTTTCACAGCTAAAGAGCATAAATAGTGACGAAATTATTAATATAATAAAAAACAGTTTTCTTTTCATTTTTCTTCTCCGATTTCTTTTTTGTTATTAATTAAAAGTTGTTCTCCTTTTTCAATAACTTCATTAACAGTTAATTGATCAGTGAAAACAAACCTTAATAGTTTCCATAAAATATTTTTATAAGTTTGATAATTTTCATTGTTTGGTATTGTTTGAAATGTTTCTTTGTTTTTTAGTATTTTTTTGTAGTATGAATTAGTTTCTTCAAATTCTTTTTCAACAATTTCATTTGCGCTTAATTTAAATAGAGATAAGCAGAATTTCTTTTGAACTTTATAGCTTATTAAGTATTGTATTAATCTATAACTTAATATTGTATTATGAGAGCCTTTAGGTATAACAAACACTTTGCTATCAATTAAAGGTTTTAATCTTTGATTAGTATTGTCATTAATAGGTAATGGCGCCACTTCATAATCAATACCTAATTGGTCAAAATAGGGGATTGAATAACTAGCAGAAAGTATTGCTGCAGCTTTTTTATTTATGAAATATGAAAGCATTGCGTTTTTTTCTAATGGTTTAAAATATGGTTTTTCATTTAATTCTTTTATATAAGAAATAGCATCATATGTAGGTTGATTATTTATTGACAAATCATTATTGAAATCTATTGAAGTATTAATATTAAATGAATAAATGAAGGGGAGTAACCAATATAAGGAATAACTATTCCAAGTTAGTGGAACCTCAACTTTATTTTTTATTTTATTTGCTTCGTATTCTAAATTAGATAAAGATAAATTATCATATTTATCTAAATCAATTAATTTAGGGTTATAAAATAAGAGTTGTACATCATAATAAAAAGGAATAGCATAATACTTACTATTAAAGGATAATTTATCTATTATTGTAGAGTTAATATTATTAAATAGATATTTAGGTAAAGCTTGTATTGCATTATCATTATATAAGTCAATAAGATTGGAATCTGCTACTAAAACTAAATCTGCTGGAGTTGTTTTTGATTTATTAACAGTTTTTAATCTAGAAGCTGTATTAGTAGCATTTATAATATTTATTTTAATATTATTATTTTTTCCCCAGTCAGTTATTATTTCTTTAAGTAAATCAGTTCCTTCCCAACCAATCCAGACTTTTAAATTTATGCTTTCAATTTTTTCGCCATTAATGTTTATATCTTTTATATTATTAAACTCTTTATTATTGATTGTTAAACTATTTTTGTTTAGATAAATTTTATTAAATTCTTCTATATCAATCTCTTGTGATTGAGTGGTATTTTTTGGATTATTATAAGTCAGTGAAATTTCCCAAACATCATAAAGAGGAGGGTAAATATTATATAAGAATTCCGAGGAATAATAACTTTTTAATTTTTCATTGTTTAAATTTATATCAATAGCAAAAAGTTTAAAAATTGATAAAAAAGCTATAATAAATAAACAAACTATTTTTTTCTTATTAGATCCCATAAAATATATTTAATGCAAATATTATGCCAAAAGCATTAAAAAGTTATTTTATTTTACAGTAAGGAATTATAATAAGATATTTAAATAAATTGATTATAAAATTTTCAGATTGAAAAAAGTCGTAATTTTGTTTTTATAAATGAAAATGAAATATGTTTACAAGAGAAAATATAATAAGTAAAACTTTTAATTTTATAAGTATTTCAAATTATCTTTCTACAACTCTTGCACCAATTGGAAATAACAAGAATTGTCCCATTTTCATGTAAAAAATTCCTACAGGTATTCCAATTATTGTTAAACAGGATAAAGCTCCATAAACAAAATATACAATAGTTAAAATTATACCAATTGGAAACCAAATAATATTTACAACTAAGTGAAATAATTTTTTGATGGCTGAAACATTTTCAGGGCCTTTCAATTGTGTTTCTCTTATAATAGTTTTACCAAATGGTACCATTGATAGTTTCCCAAATTCGAAACATGCTCTACCAATAGGAATTCCGATAACTGTTAGGTAGAAAAAGAATCCAATTATGTACCAAGTAATACCTAGAACAAATCCGCCAAATATTAACCATATTATATTTATAATAGTTGTCATTTTATATCCTTGTAATAATTTGTAAGTTTTAAATATTTTAGAACTTAAATTAATTAATAATAATTAATAATTTCATATATAAAATTATAATATATAATAACAATATTTCAAAGGGAAAATATTTTTAAATATATTTATGTTTTAATAAGTTTATTTATTTTATTCAATTTTAGGTAATTTAACTTTGGAACACTCAGCAAATTTTGTTACTTGTCTTGCGACTTGTCTTGGAGAAGCCATAGTTCCAGGGCCTCCAATGCAACCCCCAGGACATGCCATACCTTCAACCAAATCTGGAGTAAATTCTCCTTTTTGTATACTTTTTAACATTGATAGACAATCTCTTAGAGTGTCAGCCTTATTATAGGAAATATCCGTAATATCAAATTTTTCTTCAGCCGCTTGAATTATTGCATTTGCAACACCACCTGCATTTGCATAACCACGACCAAGTGGACTTGCATCATTTATTGGAATTTCTCCTTTCATCCCATTTAAATCTATATTATATGCAACAAATAGAGCTGCTAATTCTTCAAAAGTTATAACATGGTCTATATATCCTGCGACATCACTTGTTAATGCTTCATGTTTTTTTGCAACACAAGGTCCAATAAATACTACTTTTGCATCCATATCATTCTCTCTGATTTTTCTTGCAGTTTCTACCATTGGAGTATAACTATCTGATATATTCTCAGCTAAATCTGGATATGCTTTACGGGCAGCCATAACCCAAGAAGGGCAGCAGGAAGTTCCTATGAACCCTTTTCCTTTTTCCTTATATTTTTGAGCTAAAATTACTGTATCAAAATCAGCTCCATAAGCAACTTCCATTACTTTATCAAATCCTAATTTGTTTATTCCCTCAAATATTGCTTCTGGGGTAATTTTATTTCCAAATTGACCAATGAAAGAAGGAGCAACAATTGCATATAATTTTCTAGTTTTCCCATTTTTTCTTTCTTGCAGACTATGAACAAGTTGTACAATTTCTGATTTGTCTGATATTGCTGCAAAAGGGCAAGATACAATACATAATCCACAACTAACACAAGTGTCTTGATTAATCCTAGCAAAACCTTCTTCATCAGAATCAATTGCATTAACTCCACATGCTTCAGCGCAAGGTCTAACCATTCTCGTTATAACAGAATAAGGGCAGGCTTGGACACATTTCATGCACTTTATACATTTATCTTGATCAATAACCGCTTTCCCATCTGGAAAAGATATCGCATCACGAGGGCAAACTATGGAACAGGGATGAGCCATACAAGATTGGCATCTATCTGTTACAATTACTAAATCTTCAGGGCATTTTTCACATGCGGCATGGATTACATTAACTAAAGGAGTATCGATTATTTTTTTACTAGTGAAGGCTTTTTCTATTCCACTTGATATTGGAACATGTTCTTTTTCTTCAATTAGAGGAAGTCCAAAAGCAAGTCTAATTCTTTGTTTTGTTATTGAAAGTTCACGGTATGAACAACAACGATATTGGGGTTTCCCCATTTCAATAATATTATAAGGTAATTCTTCAATATCTTCTGAGGATTTATTATCTAATATAAATCGAGCAACTTCCATTAATAAACGTCTTCTAATATCAGTTACTGGAGTATATATTCCCCTCATTCTTTCAAATACTCTCTTTACTCCATAATTGTTCATGTTTCTATCCTTGTCCTTTTTCAATTAGTTTATAAATTTCATCAAGTATTTTTTCAGGATGTGCCTGTGTATAGCATTTATTATTTATCATAACTATAGGGGATCTTCTTGAGTGATCACATAATTCATTTTCACAAGGCATTTCAGTAATGGTACATTTGTTTTTTATACCTTCTTCTGCTTGAAGTGTTTCTAAAAGTTGAGAAGCTCCACGAAACATGCAGTTTGTTCCAACACACACTTTTACTTTTATAATACGCTCTGCTCTAGATTTCTTTTCCATTTTATTTCCTTTTTCTATGATATATAGAAATTATAAACCTACTTTTTTTAGAAAGAAAGGGTAAGCCAAAATTTTCTTTATTAGAAAAAACTAATGAAGAGGCTTATGGTTCTCAACGTTTAGATTGTTGTGATTTAAACAGCAAATAGAAATTGCATAATAATTATAAAAATTAATTATGCAAAGGAGATTAAATGATGTATTCATTTGTTCGATCTTGTCCATTTCTTAATTTTTTATATGAAGGAATAATTATGATGGTATTGTTTGTAGTTTTGATAGCAGTAGTTATATTTTTAGTATTAAGATCATATGATAAAACAGATTCTCATTTAAAGGTGGAAAAGAAGAGAATTTAATAGAAGTATTGAAGCTACGTTATGCTAAAGGCTTAATTACTAAAGCAGAATTTTTGAGGATGAAAGAGGATCTAAAATAATTAAATAATAAATATAGTCGTTTATTATAATTTTAAAGAAAGAGACTTTTTATTTACATAAAGAAATCACCTTAGTGATGATTCATATGTGTAAATATAAGTCTCTGTTTATATATATCTAATATTTTTTTTAATTATTTACTATTTTTTTATTGATTAATCAGTAGTAAAAAGCTTTGAGTCTTTAAAATTGTATGGTATATTGGTAATACCTTAATACAAATTTAAAAGAAAGGAGTGGAGTATGAGAATTGATCCAAAAGACAGAACAAAGCTAGTAGATGCTGCTAGTGGTCGTATCCCTTGTGATTTAGTTATTCGCAATACAAAAATGGTTAATGTTTTCACCGGAGAAGTATACCCAGCTGACGTAGGTATTTATGACGGTTTTATCGCTCATGTAAGTTGTGATCCTGATGAATTAAATAGGGCTGAGATGCCATTAATTGGAAAAGAAGAATATGATGCTAAAGGAGCTTATTTGTTACCTGGCTTTGTTGATGCTCATATTCATATCGAAAGTACTATGATGACACCCAGATATTTTACTAAAGCAGTTATTCCTCATGGTACAACTACTGTTATTACGGACCCACATGAAATTGGTAATGTTTTAGGTGTTGAAGGTGTAAAATATATGCATCAATGTAGCGAAGGTCTTCCTTTGAGACATTATATATTAGCTCCTTCGTGTGTACCTTCTTTACCAGGTAAAGAGAATGGTGGTGCTGAATTTGGAAAGCAAGAAATTTCTGAACTTTTGAAACTTGAGAGAGTAATTGGTCTTGCTGAAGTTATGGATTACTATGGAGTTATTAAAAATGCAAAAAGGATGGTTGATTTAGTTGGAGCATGCTTAGATCATGATAAATTTGTTCAAGGCCATGCCTTTTTTATTCATGGACGTGAGCTTTCTGCTTATGCTTGTGGAGGTCCAATGAGTGATCATGAGAGTACATGTGGTACTGATGCAAGAGATAGAATCCGTATTGGTATTAATGTTGATGCAAGAGAAAGTTCAATTTCTCAAGATGTTACAAGTATCATTAAAGCAACTAAAGATTTCCGTTATAAGGATAATATAAGTTTTGCAACAGATGATACTGAATCTCATAATATTTTAAATAGAGGTCATGAGAACTATATTGTTCAAAGAGCTATTGAAGCAGGTTCAGAACCAATAGATGCCGTTAGAATAGCAACAATAAATGCAGCAAGGGAAGCTGGTATAAAAAATTTGGGGGCAATAGCTCCAGGTTATGTAGCTGATTTGCAAATCGTTGAAAATCTTACAAAAATTGAACCAAAAGCAGTCTTCTTCGAGGGTAAACTTGTTGCAGAAGATGGTCATTTAACTGTTGATATTGGAGAGTTTAGTCATCCAATTGAAGCTTTAAATACAGTAGTAAAAGTAGGTAAAGTTTCTGAAGAACAATTATGTATAAAAGCTCCAATAGATAATGGTGAAATTGGTTGTAATATAATTGCTTTTAATAAACAAAGAGGATTTATAACTGATTTCAAGCAAGAAAAGTTATCTGTAAAAAATGGGTATCTTGATATCTCCGATGATAAAGATTTAAAATATGCTGCTGTAATAAATAGATATGGAAAAGGGACTATTGCGTTAGCAGTCGTTAGAGATTATGGAATAAAAGAAGGGGCAGTAGGTAGTACTGTTGCTCATGACTGTCATAATATAATTATAATTTATGATTCGCCAAAAAATGCTCTAGTAGCATTAGAGGCTTTAAAACAAAGTGGTGGTGGATATGTATCTATTCGTAATCAAAAAGTAATTAGTGAAATAAAATTACCTGTTGCCGGTTTGATGTCAAATACGGAAATAGATGTTATTTCTGCACAAAGTAGTAAATTTAAAGAATCTTTGGAATTTTTAGGTATGGTAGGAGTAGAATTTCCTATGTTTAATATGGCAATACTTCCTTTACCTGTAGTGCCTACTGCAAGATTAACAGATTTAGGAATGTTTAATGCTATAACACAGCAAGAAATTCCTATTTTTATTGACTAAAATTAAGTCATAGATAAATATTATAGGCTTCTCTTAATGAGAAGCCTAATTTTATATAAAAAAAACTATATATTTTTAATTAATTTTTTTTTACTTGCATATTCACTCTTTTGTGTGGTATGAATTAATCATGAATAATATGTCACTAACAAAACTTGAACCAATAAAAAAAAATAAACTAAGTGACTCAGTAAAAAATGAGTTAACAAATTTTTTAAAAAGTAGTGATTTTTCTTTATCAAATAAATTGCCTACTGAAGAACAATTAAGTTCATTATTACATGTAAGTCGAGTTACAATTCGACGTACTTTAAGTGAATTGGAAACTGAAGGGTTAATTTTTAGGAGACATGGTCAAGGAACTTTTGTAAATTTAGAAGCCTTAAAGGTTAAAGTTAATTTAAATAAATTAATTGATTTTAGTGATATTATTAATGATGCGGGATATAAATCAACGCATAAAATTATTACATGCGAAGAGATGAAAGCAACCGATGAAGTTGCTCAAGCACTTAAAATAAAAAAAGGTTCACCTGTAATTTATGTAGAATATTGGCTTTATGCAGATAATCAACCGGCAATTATATCTATAGGCTGGTGTCCTAAAGAGTTATTTTCAATTATTCCTAGCAAAAAAAATTGTGAAGATAATACTTTTTTTAAAGTTTTGCTTAGTAATGCAGGAGTAATAGTAACAAGTGATAGAATAAAATTACAAGCAATAACAAGAACTAATATGGAACAGTTATTAGGCCATACTACTGATTTTTATTGTGATGCATTATTTTATTTTAGATCTATTGCTTTTAATCAGCAAAATGTTCCAGTAATTTATGGAAAAGCTTTCTATGATACAGATATAATTAATTTTGAATTATACCGTAAGATATAGTCTAATTATATAGTAATTTGTAAAATCTCTTTAAAAGAAAATTAAAAAAATAACCTCAGTCGTTGATATATTTTATCAAACAAATGAGGTATACCTTAAATATAGTAAATTATATATTGTAATAAATTTACCGGCGATCGGACTTGAACCGATACAGAGTTGCCCCCAATAGATTTTGAGTCTATCGTGTCTACCAATTTCACCACGCCGGCGCACAAGATGAAATTTACCATAAGTAATTTATTTATTCAATATATAATTTAAAATAAATATTATAATAGTCTATTATTTATGTTCTTCTTCCCACTTTAAATCTTCATCAGTTAATTCTGTATTTGGAAGATCTGTATCTATTTCAGTTTCAATTATTTCTTGATTATCTTTTTCTTCTTCTTTATTAGTTTCTACAATTGGTTCTTTTTCAAAAGGCTTTTCTAAATATTTTTCAATATCTTCATCGCTTAATATGTTATAAATTTCACCTTTAGCAACTTCACAAATACTATTGTTAATACAAGCAACATAATATGAACTCTTATCAGAATTTAAATTGTTAATCATTTGAGTTATTAAGTCTTGTTTGAAAAAGATTGTATTTGTCCAAGTTTTCTTTGAAGCTTCAGTTAAGCATTCAATAGCTTTTTCAACATTGTTATAATGTAAGAATACTTGAGCTGCATGAACATATGGATCTGGGAATCTAGGTTTTCTCTCTAGTACATCTAAATAAATTTTATATGCATCTTCCCATTTTTCTTTAAGAATTAAATACCACCCATGATTGTCTGCAATTCCACTGCTTGTTTTTTCTTCTTCTTTTGCTTCATGGATTAACCTACTTGCTTTATTTAAATCACCTTTATATAAAACATATGTACCTAAATTAATCATTAGGTTTTTATCATTATACCCTTCAGCCTTAACATTTTCTAAGATTTTAATTGCCTTATCAATTTCGTTATTTAATTGATAAACCATGCTTTTTTGTATTTTGGCTCTTTTAACTAAATCTTTATCTTTAGATTTATCAATTATAGAATCTAATATTTTTCCACCAAAAGTAAAATCATCTTTTTGAATTAAAATACTAGCCATTGTAATTTTATATTTATCAATTAAGTTTGCATTATAAGCTTTTCTATAATATTGCCAAGTTTTCTCTTTATTTTCTGTTTTTTTACTCATATAATTTCTATTTCCCATAATGAAATAAAAAAGAGACCTATTAACATATATTATTACAAAAGAAATTAAAATAATTCCTATAACTTTTAAAAAGCTAAGTATTGGAAGGAAGCCTAAAACAAAACATAAAATAATTGCTCCTAAAGCTCCATATTTGCTTTTCATGACATTTCTCCTAAAAAAATATTTAATCAATAATACTATTATAACAAAAAATAATAAATAAACAAATATAAGATAAAATATTTACGTCATATATGAGTTGTTTCCTTTAATATTTCTTTATATAATCAATACTAGAATGGTAAAGGATAAAGTTATGAATGATAAATCAATTGGTGATAAAAAAATATTATTACATTGTTGCTGTGCTCCTTGTAGTACTACTTGTATTGAAAGATTAATTGATGAAGGTTATGAAATTGTTTTGTGGTTTTCTAATGATAATATTTATCCAGAAAGTGAATATGATAAACGATTTGATAACTTATTAAAACTTGCTCAAATTCATAATTTAGAAGTAATTAAAGATGATTATGATCATCAAGCTTGGTTAGAGGTTGTAAAAGGTTTTGAAAATGAAAGGGAAGGGGCAAAGCGTTGTGGGTATTGTTTTGATTATAATCTAAACTTAGCTGCAAAAAAAGCAAAAGAACTTGGTATAAAGTATTTTACAACAACATTAACAGTTAGTAGATATAAAAACAGTGAAAGAATTTTTTCCATTGGAAATAAATATGAAGGTTTTGAAGAAAAGAACTTTAAAAAGAAGAATGGATATGCTAGAAGTATAGAGCTAAGTAAAAAATTTGATTTATATAGACAACACTATTGTGGATGTGAATTTTCACTTAGAGATGCGCTTAAATACCAAAAAGAGCATCAAAAAATAGATAAAAAAGATTAATTTGTAAAAAAATTAAAAAAATGGTAAAATATTACAAAAATAGCCTCTGTTTTTATTGAGGATTGAATTTGTTTAAGGAGACACTTGATGGACAAAGAAACTTTTTTCCAAATACTACCTGAATTTCAAAAAGAAGGACCAGTTAATGTTGTTAAATTAGCACAACGAATGAATTTGGGAATATATTGCTCTCCAATGTTGAACCCTGCTATTACGGGTAAATTGATTCGCGTTAAAAGTGAAGAAACAAAAAAGTTTGATAAAGGATGTGGTTGGTATTTATTAATGAATAGAGATAGGCCTGCTGGGGTGGTTAAAGAAAGTATTGCTTATCTTATTGCTAAATATATTTTGACTGACTTAACAGATATAAATCTTTTATCAGATAGTGTAAGATTTAGAACTAAAGCAATTTTAGATAGTGATTTAGAAAAAGAAATTAATAAATTGGCTTTAGAGATAATTTTACCTAATCAATTAATACAAAAAGAAATTGAAAATGGAAGCTACATTCATGAACTTCCTTATATTTTTAAAGTTGATCCAAGTACTTTATCAGCTAAATTTGGTTATACTGTTTATCCTATTGATTTCTGGGTAAATGCAAGTGAAGAACAAGAGTTATAATTTGAATTCTTACAATTGATGACTGTGATTTAACTTTAGCAGTCATTTTTAAATGGATGTTGAGTTGAAAAAATTTATTAAAATTATTACAAGTAGATTGTTTTTTTCTGCAATCTTAATTGTTGCACAGTTAGCAGTTATAATTTTATTGTTTTCTAGAGTAACTAATAATGCATTATTAACCCAGATTATGGTTTTTATATCATTTTTATTTGCTTTGTGGGTTATTTTTAATAAACATGAACCAGAATATGCTATTGGTTGGCTATTAGTAATAATGGTTTTTCCTGTGTATGGGGGGTTGTTATATTTAATTTTTGGTAAAAAAACTCTTAGTTTTTTTAGTAAGAAACGTCTTAATAAATTTGTTAGGAGTTTTACTCGCGCACAATTAATTAATAATGAAACAAATAAGCAAACTATTGATAATTTATATGATTTTGATAAAGATTTAGTTAGACAATCAAAATATATTTCTAGATCTGCTTTTAGTTCTCCTTGGCAAAAAACTGAAGCTAAATATTATCCTTTAGGGGATGATTTTTTACCAGATTTTTTAGAAGAATTAGAAAAGGCAGAAAAATTTATCTTTTTAGAATTTTTTATTATTTCTTTAGGTGAGATGTGGTCTCAAGTATTAGAAGTTTTGAAAAAGAAAAAAGATGAAGGTGTTGATATAAGAATTATTTATGATGATTTTGGGTGTATTGGTGGCCTTCCTGGTAATTATGCAAAACAATTAAGGGAAATGGGATTTAAAGCTAGAGTATTTAATCCTGTAAAACCTCATATAAATAGTAGAATGAACTATCGCGACCATAGAAAAATTTGTGTAATTGATGGGAATGTCGCCTTTACTGGTGGTGTTAATCTAGCTGATGAATATATTAATAGAGATATTAGATTTGGGCATTGGAAGGATAATGCAATAAGAATTAAAGGACTTGCAGTCTGGGATTTTTCTGTTCTATTTTTATCAATGTGGGATGTTACTAATGGTAGTGATGATAATTTATTAGATTATGCTCCAACATATGAGGCTAAGGATGATGGATTTGTTCAACCTTATGGAGATAATCCTTTAGATGATGTAGCAATGGCTGAAACAGTATATCTACAAATAATTAACATGGCTAAAAATTATGTTTGGATTACCACACCATATTTAGTAATTACCCGTAATATGGTAAATGCCTTATCAATAGCCGCTCAAAGTGGTGTTGATGTACGTTTAATTGTTCCAAAAATTCCAGATAAGATATATGTACACGAAGTTTCTAAGTCATTTTATGTTGATTTAATTAGTTCTGGGGTTAAAATATATGAATATACTCCAGGCTTTATTCACTGCAAGATGTTTTTAAGTGATGATAAAGTTGCAATAATTGGCACTGTAAATATGGATTATAGATCCTTTTATTTACATTTCGAATGTGGTGTTGCTTTTTTTGGAGCTTCAATAATTAATGATGTTAAACATGATATGGAAAATCTGTTTAATATTAGTGAACGAATAGATTATAATAAAGCAACATCAATTAATATATTTAGAAGATTTTATAGAGTTATTTTGAGATTATTCTCTCCAATTTTATAAAATAAAAAGAGGTAGATAGATGAACGATTATGATGATTTAATAAAAATATTCAGTGAAACAACTGATCCCAAAATGATGGAAAAATTATTTAGTGAAATGTTTACAGATAGAGAACAAAAAGATTTTGTTTTAAGATGGGATTTATTGAAGGATCTTTACCAAGGCCTTCCTCAAAGAGAAATTGCGGCTAAGCATAAGATAAGCTTGTGTAAAATAACCAGAGGTTCAAAAATCTTAAAAAAAGATGGGGCCTATGTTAAAAAATTACTTTCTGATAGATATGATGACCATTTACATCTATAAATGTACGAAAATTAGTACGAAATATTTTTTTTTATTTAATAGACAAGTACTTTATAATTTGATAGTATACCCATGGTAATTATGCTATATATATAGTTTTAAGGGAAAAATTATCAAATAAAAAAATTTGAGGAAAAATGAAAGTTTCATTTATTTATGTCGATGCGGGAAAAGGACATTATGTCCCTGCAAAGGCTTTATATGATCATTATATAAGTATGGGAAATGAGGCGACACTTGAAAATTTGTTTTTGATTTTCGGTGCCAAATCTTGGAATAAATTAGTTAAAAATTGGTGGAGGATGAACTTACATCATCCTAAAATGGAAAGAGTTTTAGATGAAAAACTTGATGGTCCATTTGTTCATGATAGAATTAAGTCAATTGCTGAATTTGGCGAAAAATATTTAAATACATTTATTGATTGGTATAATAGAGAAAAGCCAGATTATATTATTTGTACTAATTATTTAGCAAATCCAATTTTAACTACAATGATGAAAAGAGCGAATATTAATATTCCGCTTTTTGTTTATGTAGCTGATGTTTTTGATAATCCGAGAATTGGGACCTCAAATGATGTTACAAAATTTTTTGTTGCTTCAGAATTGGGTCGTGAAAATTGTATTAAAAATGGTATTGATGCTAGTAGAGTAATGGTTGTTCCATTTCCATTGAAGTATGATGTTATGAAATATGGTGATGTCAGTAAAGAAGAAGCAAGAGAAAGATTAAATTTAAAGCAGAATAAATTTACGATTATTTTAAATTTTGGCGGGGAAGGAATCGGGAATGTTAAATTAATTGAAGAATTAATTAAAGACAATTTAGATTGGCAAATCTTAGTTTTAGGCAATTTGTCAAAAACAACCAATTTGAAATATAAAGAATTAAGAAGGAAATATCCAGATTTAGATTTAGTAACGTCAGGTTTTGTTGATAATATTGGTCTTTATATTAAAGCTTGTGATATACAAATTGGTAAAACAGGTGCTAATTCACTTTTAGAATCATTATATTTAAAAAGACCTTTCTTAATGAGTGAACTTTTGTATACATCAAGAGCTTTTATTGATTTTATGAAAATCAAGCAAATAGGTTGGGCCGAAGGAGATATAGAGAAGCAAGTAGATATTTTAATTTCTTATGCTAGTGATCCTTCTTTTAGAAAGCCTGTTGAAGATGCTTTGAATTCATTGCCTATTAAATTTGGATGTATTCCTTTATTAGAAATAGCAGATGAAGAATATAGAAAATTTAAGAATAACAAACAATAAATTAAATTGAAAAAGTATTAAAAAAATCCTTCAAGGCGAAGGATTTTTTTAATTGTATTATCTATTATGTTTTTTTCTATTTTTCTTTTTAGAATATGGTTTAGTATCCCATTCGTCTCTTTTATAAGAATCTTTTCCATATGGTTGAGTCTCATCATTATTCTTTTTTCTTGAATGACGTGGTTTACCACTTTTTCTTGAGGAAGCTCTTTTGTTTCTAGTAAGGTTTTTACCATTTGGATTATCTGGTTTCGCTCTAGTAACAATTGGTCTACCACCATTAGTAACACTTTTATTGATAATTCTAATTATATCTTCAGCAACTTCAAAAGGTGCTGTTACAAATGAGAAAGCATCTCTTACTGTTACTTCTTGGATATCCTCGTTTGAAGCATTGGTTTTATCTTGTAAATATGAAATTAATTCTCTCTTATCAAGACCGTCTTTTTTACCACGAGCAATAAATAGTCGAACTTGTCCATCATCTTCTCTATTGAATTTTGAAGGGAATTCTTTTTGTCTAGAACCTCTTGTAGGTGTTAAGTCTTTATATTTTCTTTCATCTAATGCATCTTTGTAGAAATATGTTAAAACTGATGCTAAAACTTGTTCACTATCGTGAGCATTAAGCATTTTCTTTGCAATTGGTAAGAATTGATCATTTTCAACATTATTTGTAAGTAATGATAGTAATTCACTTTCAATTCTATCTCTTCTGATTGAAATAACTTCTTTTGGTGCTGGAACTGATGCTTTTCTAATATCAGTTTTTGCAACCTTTTGAATGAATTTAAACTTTCTAAATTCTGAAGGGGTTATGAAAGTAATAGCTGTTCCCATCTTACCAGCACGACCAGTACGTCCGATACGGTGTATATAAGCCTCTGGAGCTTGTGGGATAGAGTAGTTGATAACATGAGTCAAATCATTGATATCGATACCTCTAGCAGCAACGTCAGTTGCAACTATAATGCTAATAGAATGTTTCTTCATTTTGTTTAAGATTATCTCTCTTTGCTTTTGAGATAAATCACCATGAAGTGCCTCAGCATCATAACCTCTTTCTTGTAGTTTCCTTCCGATATCGTCACATTGAACTTTAGTTCGGCAGAAAATAATACCATAGAAAGATTCTTCAATATCGATAATTCTACAAAGTGCTTCTAACTTATCACTTTCTCTAACTTCGAAATATACTTGGTCAGTTAAATTGCTAGTTAATTCACTGCTCTTTACTTTTACAACTTCAGGGTTATCCATGAATTTTGAAGCAAGATTCATAATTGGTTTAGGCATAGTTGCTGAGAAACAAAGCATTCTTTTTTGTTCTGGGGTTTGAGCTAGAATATTTTCTATATCTTCAATGAACCCCATATCTAACATTTCATCTGCTTCATCTAATACAACAAATTTAATTTTGTTTAATTTTAATGAACCTCTTTTTAGGTGATCTTGGATTCTACCTGGTGTTCCAACTACTACATGAACACCTTTTCTCAATCTTCTAAGTTGAACATCAATTGAAGCTCCACCATAAATAGATGTAACATCAATTTTTCGATTTCCTTTAAAGGATGTAATTTCGTCTGCAACTTGAATTGCTAATTCCCTAGTTGGGGCAAGTATTATTGCTTGTACAGCTTTTACTGAGGGGTCAACAATTTCTAAAATTGGAAGACCAAATGCTGCTGTTTTACCAGTACCTGTTTGAGCTTGTCCTATAACATCTCTGTTGTCTTGTAATAATAGTGGAATACATTCTTCTTGTATTTTTGTTGGTTCTTCAAAGCCTTTCTCTTTTAAGGCCATAATAGTCTCATCTGAGAGACCTAAGTTTTTAAATTTTGGTAAATCTGGCATGTAACTCCTGTTAATTTATATTTGAAATAAATAATGTAATTTATTAATAATTTTCAGATAATTTATTTTTGTCCGTCAATACTTAACCACAAATAATAACTAATTACAACTGTTGTCTACCATTTATTAAACACTTTTTCAGCAAAACCTAAATGATTGTCTAAAACAACTATATTATTATCGTCTAATATAATTTTTCCATTATATTTTCCAAAAACTTGATGTTGGTCACTTTTAATTATTCCGTAATTAAATTTGCCAACCCTATCTACTAGCGGAGTAAATGTTAAATCAAGTCTACCTTCATTGTCTTTTATTACCCAATCTTTTTCTAAAAAATTAGGAGGTATATTAAAAAATACTTCATCTAGTTTATGTATAATATTATTATAAAAAATAACGTTTTCACTTGCAACAGATCTATCACTAAACCCGTAACCTAAATTCAATCCAACAGGTGTTTTTTCTATTGTTGTAGATAAACTAGCCCAGTACCAAGTGTTTTTATATGTCCATCTGCCTCGGCCCCAATCTAAAGTTCCATAAGTATTATTTTTATCAACTTTTTCAATATTATAACCACGTTTAATTGTTCCAGTTGCAGGCATGCAGTTAATTTTTTCATTTAGGTAGAAGGCTTTTCTCTTTGATTTCCAACTTGTTGCAATATTTAATGATTGCATATCTTCAATTTGGGTCAGTTCTATATCTACATCTAAACCTAAGCTTTCATCTGGTAAAACCAAGGAAGGTGAGCTAAACATTAATTTTCTTTTGTTACCTTTTTTTATAAAACAAGCTCTAAGTTCAGGATAACTTTTTGTCACATAACTATCTTCAGTAGATGATGGTGATAGTTTAATTCTTTTAAATGGTAATAATACAACTTTATCTATTTGAGAGTATTTTTTTAAGTTGTAATCAATATATGCAATAGAAACTAAAGTTGAATAACCTAAATCACTAATTGTAGCAGAAATTGTATATCCTTTTTTTTGATTTGTAATAGCATAATAATCCCATTCTTTTATTCTAAATTTATTAGCTTTTATTTCATCTCGATTGTAATTAAATAGGGGATGTCTTGCCCAACCTTCTTTAGTTAATGTTCCTCTTTTATTAAGTAAATTAATCTGGTTAGTAATTTCATTTTGCATATTTTTACCTCTAGCTAATATATTACACCAAAAATCAGAATTTATAAATAAAATAAAAAAGGGACTGAAATATTTTCCAGTCCCAAAGTTAACATATTCTAAAATAAGTATTTATTAATTTTTAGTTTTTTGAGATCCTAAAATTTTATCAATAAATACAGACATAAATTTGCTATCTAATTTATCAGAGGCCATAACGGCAGTTTTTAAGTCATTTGGAATTGTTTGTGCAGCATAGTAAGGATATACACTCTTTAGGTATTCACTCATACCTGAATCATTTGTTTCACTTGTTACATCAACTACTAGGTAAGCGTTATTAGATTTAATTGGATCCATAACTTTTCCAACTTCTGCACTGAATAAGTCTTTCATTACAGTTTCATCAGTTGCTGCACTAGCTAAAGTGCCTTTTGAATCACTATAGCTAAATGAGCTCATATATTGGCTGTCAGCAATATTTTTTGCAGTAGCACTTACTTGATTTACTTCTAAGCCTTCGCTTTCAGCTGCAGCAGAGAAATCATCAGTAACAGTATTTACAAAGTTATTAGCTTGTTCTAATAAGTAACTATCCATTATGCTAGAGTCATTATTTGCAATATATGTTCTAATCATTTGAAGAGTAGTTTCATCAGTATAATTTGCTGCTTCAGGAGCTGCATTTAATTTATAAATTGACCAACCATTAGCTGCTTCAACAGGTCCAATAATACTATCTTTAGTACCATCTAAGATTTGTGTTGCTTCTTGTGCATCTTTAAAGTTGTTTTTAACAGCATAATAAGGAACTACGCCAATTGTACCACCATTTTCAGCATAACTGTCTTGGCTATTAGCTTTTGCTGCATCTTCAAAAGAAGTACCATTATTAAGGCTATCCATGATGCTATCAGCATTTTCTTTTGTATCAGTACTAATAATAGATAAGTCAATGCTATAGAATAATTGAGGATTAGTTAAAGCATATTGTGCAGCTAATTCTTTAGGATACATATTGTAATCGAATACTACATAATTGAAGCTTCTAGTATTGTCAGCCATTTTTAATACATAATCAGTTTCATTATCACTTGTTAATGCAGTAGATAGATCAGCTAAAACTGTATTATATGGAAGAGATTGTGTAACTTGTTTTCTTACAGAATTCTTTTGTTCTGTTGTAGCATTTTCATAAGCTTTTTTGCTAAATGCTCCATCAACAGTATAATAACCACTGTTAATAATACCATTGTTTATTTGATTTTCAGTAGCTTTGATTCCCATGTCACCAGCCATTTGAGTAACTGCTGTATAGAAAACTGTGCTATCAAAAGCACTTTTCCAAATATTGTATAATGCTAATTCACTGTTAGATGTTGAACCCTCATATTGTGAACCATATTTTTGATATTGGTCATATAAATAAGTGTCTTGAGCGTAAACAATTTCTTCACCATCGTAAGAACCAAAATTAAGCCCACCACTTACTGACTGTCCAACAATTGCTCTAATCGCAGGTGCAGCAACGAAAGAAATAGCTATTAGAATGAGAACAGTCATTCCAAAAATCCATCCAACATTTACTTTCTTTTTCTTGTTTGAGTTAATCTTAATATTTTTTGTTGAACCTTTTTCAGTCCCTTTATCATCATTTGAAGGCATTTATTAACCTCTCCTAGAAAATTCTTATCCTCATTAGGATACATCTTTTGAAAAATAGCATTTACAGCAATTACTGTCAATGAATTATTTTCAATTTAGTTATATAGAGTTGTAAATCAATATTTATATAACTTAGTGCTCACTATCATAATGCATTTTTATAAAGAATAAAAACATTTTTTTAATTTTTTATTTATTTAGCTTTATTTTACTCAGAAAAACTAGTATTTATTTATAACTAAGAAAAAAACAATTAGTTTGGTATATGTCATTATAAAAAAATAAGTTATAACTTTATTAAAAATTGACTTAAAATAGAAATCTTTATAGACTAGAAACAATATTTGCGGATAGTAGCGCAGAGGCTAGCGCGCTTGCTTCGGGAGCAAGTTGTCGGAGGTTCAAGTCCTCTCTATCCGATAATAGAGGAGACTTTTATGAGAATTGTTCAATTATCTGTGGGCCCTAAAAGAGTGCCTTTAACAGGGTATATTCATGACTATAATGAAGATAGTATGTTAAAAAATATTAGAAGTGCAATGGTTATTTTGCCTGGTGGAGGATATGAGAAATTATCACCAAGGGAAAAAGATCCTGTTGCTATATATTATTTTGAAAAAGGTTTTAATACTTTTATTTTAGATTATTCAATTAATGATGATGCTAAAGATTTAAATCCTTTATTAGAAGTTAGTGATGCACTTTTTCAAATTAGAGAAAAAGCTAGTGTTTTCTTTGTTAATCCCACTGAAATTGCAATTATTGGATTTTCTGCGGGTGCACATTTAGCTGCTTCAATTTCTACTTTATATAATCATCCAAAACTTGTTGAATTAACAAAAATTGATAATGGGTTAAACTCTCCTGATGCTACTATATTATGTTATCCTGTTATTAGTATGGGTAAGTATGCTCATCAAGGTTCAAAAGAAAAAGTCACAAATAATGATCCTCAATTAATCGAATTATTAAGTTTAGAAAATCAAGTTACTAAAGATACCCCTCCAACTTTTATTTGGCATACTCAAGACGATGAACTAGTTGATATTAATAATAGTTTATTATATGTAAATCAATTAATAAAAAATAATGTTCCTTGTGAATATCATTTATTCCCAAACGGCGAACATGGTTTATCAATGTGCACTAATGAGTGTTATAAATTAAATGAACATTGTGGGCAATGGAAAGCTTTAAGTGTAAATTGGTTGCATAAGTATTTATCGTTTTAAGCTATGGAATATATAGTTTTTAAATATTAATTATTTTATGTAACTAACAAGTTAATTTATTGTTAATATTGTTATATAATAGTTTAAGGGTGTTTGTCTAATAAAATAAGGTGGTGAATTATTACTCATAGCAAATTAATGGTTGAGAAAAATAGGTATCTCTATATTTATATTTTTTTAACCATTTTAAATTCTGAAGTATATTTGTTTGATTCTTTTGTTCATAACTTTCGAATGGTTTATGTAGCATTACTCATTATGTCTCAAATTTATATATTATTTTTTGGTACTTTTTTATTAATTCAAGATTATAAATTGAATCATGAAAGTTCCGTTTTACAAGGGCCCTTTGTAAAATGGATTTTGTTATTTAACTTATATCTATTAATTTTAACTATATTCCATAAAACTACATTTGAAATTTACAATAATGCTTTCTTTATATTGCATTCTTCCATGTTCTTTTTTATCACTCTTATTTATTGTGATAAATATAAATGGATAAAATCTTGTGTTAAAATAGCTTTATTATTTACTGGTTTTATAGGAATTCTTTCAATCATTACTACTCTTTTATATTTAGTTACTAATACTTTTTTATTTGATGCTATATCTAGTGAGAATCTTAGAGCTACTTTATTATCTTTTATTCCAATGGGAAGTGGCTTCTTAGGTTTATTTAATACTAGTGCAACGTATTCTCACTTATTAGTTTATTCAATATATTTATTATTGTTTTTGTTAGTTTATTATAAAAGAACAAAATTAAAGTATCTATTTATGTTTTTAATTGTTAATGATGTTTTTAATTTATTTATTTCTAAAGATTTTATACCAATTTTTGTTTTAATTACGACATCAATAATTTTTGTTGTTTTATATATTGTATTAAGTAAAAAATACTCATATATAAAACCTAAAGCTATTGTTATAATAGTAATTTCTGCTTCAATTATAGTAGTTGGATTATTTGTAGTTGTAATGAATTGTAATTTTGGATTTTGCAAAGGATTGAGAACTCTTTTATTTGGTTCTTATAAAACTCGCTCGGAAGTTTATGAAATTTGGAGAGCTGTTTTTTCTCTTGATCCAAAGTATATTTTATTTGGGGCTAGTGATTCCCAGATGTATTCTCTAATTAAAGATATAGTTCCAGCAAGTGTAAGCTCTGGTTTTATTAATAATTCTGGTAGATATCATAATATGTTCTTAGCAATGTTAGGCAATTATGGTATATTTGCAATGTTGTGGATTATTGCTTTACTTGCATATTCTGCAATAACAGTAATTCAACATTATATTCATGCTTCATATAGAAGAAAGAGATTTGAATTAATATTTGGGGTTCAACTATTAGCTATATTACTTTGCGGTTGTTTTGAAGAATTCCCATTATTTACTCAAAGTTTACATTCTTTATTATTCATGTTTACATTATCTATGTTATATGGTTTAACCTATATGGATAAAATAAGAAAATCCTCTCATAATTAAATTATAAGAGGATTAATATAAAATTTTTAGTTTTTATTTAGTCTTGAAGCATTCCAATAGCAACTCTCATGCCACTTGCCCAAGCTCCAGTAATCCCTCTAGAAGTGCCTGCTCCATCACCAGCAAAGTAAATATTTTCACACACTTTAAAGTGATCATCTTTGTATGTTGGTTTGTTTGCATATAACTTGATTTCAGGGTAATACATAATAGTTGATGGGTGTAAAACGCCTGGAACAATTGTATCAAGGTTTTTCATTGCTTTCCAAATTGCTCTAAGTATTTTTGAAGGCATAGCAAGTGAAATATCACTTGGTGTACAGTTAGGAAGGGAAGGTTTAAAATTATAAGGGTCATTGTTGAAAGTATACTCTTTACTTCTTGATCCAAGTCTAAAATCACCAACTCTTTGCATTAGTGGTCTTCCCCCACCCAATAGTGCAGCCTGTAGACCTAAATTTTCTGCATATTGTTGACCACTTGCTAATGGTGCTGTTAATTTAACTGTTTTTAAAATAGCAAAGTTAACTAAACCATTTTGATTGTTTCCGTCATTAGAATATGCATGCCCGTTTACACTAAACCATTTTTCATTGTTATTTGTAGTATAAGTTTCTCTAACAACATGAGCTTTTCCACTATTAGTACAGAACGTTCTTACTTTTTCGGGGAAGTAAAATTTTGGATCATAATAATCTTTTACAATAGGGTATTGTTCAATTTTTGTTTCAACTCTTATTCCAATATCAACAATATTATCAACATAATTAATATTTAATGATTTCATGATGTTTTGTAAGAAGTGAAAACCTTGTCTACCTGGAGCAATAAGAATCTTATCATAAGCAATTGTTCTTTTATCAGTATCGATAGTTTTATTAGTACTATCAATAGTTTGCATTGTTTCTCCAAGAGCAAGATCTACACCATATTCATCTAGTTTTTTAAGAAGTTGTTTTATTAATAATAATCCACCATCAGTGCCTAAGTGAGTTTGCTTAATCTCAATTAAACTACAACCTAATCTTTCAGCTCTTTTTTGATAATTTTTGATATTATTCTTTTCTAAAATATTAGGTTTAAAGAAATCAATAACTTTATCTAAATATTCATCTGCCATTTCTTTTGTCCAATATTCTAAAGGAAATCCTATTGGATAAGTAAAATTCATTTTACAATCGTTTCTCATTCCCCCTGTCGAATATTTATGTGAATCAAGAATTAAGATTTTTAGATTAGGACGACTTTCTAGAAGGGTAAAAGCACATCCCATACCTGCTGGACCAGATCCAACAATAATTACATCATATTTTTCCATATGTTTAAGCTCCTTGGTTTAAGCTTGGTGTTTTGAACACTTCTTCTATTATCTAAAAAAACTTAATAAAGGTCAAAGCATATTGCGAAAATATTAATAAAGAGTTATGTTATTTTTTTGTTGTATAATTATTATTTATTTAACAAAAATATTATTTTTAAGCTTGTTCCATTATGTTTTTTATAATATTCTTCCTATATAGGTATTTTATAAATAGGGGTATTATATGGAATATATTAGTGTTAAAGAAGCAAGTAAAAAGTGGGGGATTTCTGAAAGAAGAGTTAGAATTCTTTGCAGTGAAAATCGTATTGATGGGGTTACTAAATCCTCTTGGGCTTGGAATATTCCATCCAATGTTGAAAAACCATCTGATGGTAGAACTCTTAGACACATAAAAAATGTTTCTTTAAGAATTGATTCTATTAATTTAAAATCAATCATTGAAAAAAAAGATAAATTTAATAAAATTGTTAAAGATCCACTTTTATATCAAAAATATTTTGATCAAAGTATTACAAAATTTTTATTAATGGCATTTTCTCAAGAACCAATTGATCCAAATGATATAATTAGAGTTTTAAATAAAGATGGGGTAGTTAATCTAGATTATAATACTCAACTTTTAATTTTGAATGCTAAATCAATTTTAGTTGAATGTTATAAACAAACAGGTTATGGCCCAGTTTTATCTAGTAATATAAAAGCTAAACCATATATTAGTGAACATAGATTAAATGAGATATATGAGAAATTATTTAAATCTATTGATGATTTTTATGTCCCCGAATATAAAACTGGAACAACGCCTAATTTAGCATCAATGGATGATAAGGAATATGATATTTCTTTGCAAATGGAAACTTTAATATTTCAATATGAAAGAGAATGGATAAATTTAGACGGCCTTGTTAAAGCTTCTTTTATGTTTGCTCAATTATTAAGACTTAAACCTTTTGCTCGTTATGATTTCTTATTTGCCTCTTTAATCTTTGCACAAGTTTTATTAGAAGATAATTATCCTTTAGCATTTATTTCTATAGAACTAATTCCTGAATTAAAAGCTAATTTGACATTAACTTTAAATAGATCTAACTATACAAAATTAATAAGGATGTTTGAGTCATCAATTGAAAAAGAACTTGATAATCTGCTTTCAATATAATTTGTTTTTTTGCATTTAAAGAATAAAAAACTCACTTGCTCAGAAAATGTATTTGTGATAGACCTAAATTAGAATTTATGATTTTAAATAATCATGTGAGGTCTAAAATAAAAATGGAAAAAAATTCTTTTTTACTAAAAAATGCAACAATAATTGATGGAAATAATAATGAAGCTTATAAAGCAAGTTTATTAATTAGTGATGATAAAATTGAAAAAATTATAAAACATAATAATGAGATAGTTAATGCAAAAAATGTAATTGACTGCTCAAATAAAATTATTACACCAGGCTTTATTGATGTCCATGGGCATTCTGATTTCCAAATATTTAGAACTCCAGATATGATGAGTAAAATACAACAAGGTATTACTACTGAAATAGCTGGAAATTGTGGGGTTGGGGCTTTCCCAATTGATCTAAAAGATCAAAACATTGTAAATGCAATCCATGAATTTACTAAAGATGTATTAGGTTCATATGATTATGATTATTCTGATTTTGAATCATTTTATCAAAAGGCTCAAAAGAATTTACCTAATACAAATATTCTATTTTTACAAAGTCACACTGCTTTAAGAGCAAACGTAATAAAACCAAATGCAAATAGAGTTGCAACTGATGAAGAAATAGATCAAATGTGTAATATGCTTGATAAAAGTTTAAAACAAGGTTGCATAGGCTTTTCTACTGGTCTATATTATGCTCCTTGTATTTATGCTGATGAGAAAGAACTTGTGGCTCTATTAAAAGTTGTTAAAGCTAATAATAAAATCTTTTGTACCCATCATAGATGTGAAGGTGATGATGTAATAAATTCTCTTAAAGAAGTTATTAATTTAGCTAAAAAGAGTGGGGTGAAATTAGAGGTTAGCCATTTAAAGGCAATTGGTAAAGATAATCAGAAGTATGTTGATCAAATGCTTAGTTTAATTGATAAAGCAAAAGCTGATGGAATTGATATTGGGTTTGATCAATACCCTTATGAATATGGGTCTACTTCTATCTATAGTTTATTGCCTCCAGAATATTTAAAATTAACTAATAAAGATTTAAAGATTGCTTTAAATGATAATGCTGAAAGAAATAAAATCAAACAATTAATAAAAAATCCTAATGGTTGGGATTCAATTATTAAAATGAGTGGTTTTGATAATATTTATACAATGTATTTGGAAAGTCAAAGAGAATTAGAAAATTATAGTTTAAAAGATTTAGCAATCAAATTAAAACAAAGAGATGATGAAGATTCTTGTTTTGATACTTTTTTTGATATTTTGTTAAAAGAAACGGGTACCGCGCTCATGTTAGATATTACTCAAAGTATGGAAAGTATAGAAAAAATTTTAACTCATCCTTTAATGTGTTTTGGAACAGATGCATTATATAGTGGTGATGATCCAACCCTTCCAACTCATCCTAGATCATATCAAGCTGCTGTTCATTTGATTGATACTTTTTATAAACAAAGAAAAGCAATTGATTTAGTTCCTTTAATTTATAATATGACAGGTAAAAGTGCTTCTCGTTTTAAAATTGAAAATAGGGGAGTTATTAAAGAAGGTAACTTTGCAGATCTCTTAGTAATTGATTTAGATAACTTAAAAGATGTATCAAGTATGCAAAATACAAAAATTCCACCTGAAGGTATTGAATATGTCTTTATAAATGGTAATTGTGTTTATCACAATAAACAAATACTTGCACATCAAGCAGGTAGAATTCTTAGATATAATTAATTATTAAAACGTTGTAAAAATTGTTTTGTTCTTGGATTAGTAGGGTGCTCAAAGACTTCTTCTGGAGTGCCCTTTTCAGCAATGATTCCATCATCCATGAATATAACTCTATCACTTATATCTTTAGCAAAAGCCATTTCATGAGTAACTACAACCATAGTCATCTTTTCTTTTGCTAAATCCTTTATAACTTTTAATATTTCTCCAGTTAATTCAGGATCTAATGCAGAAGTTGGTTCATCGAACCATAATACATTTGGTTTTAGTGCAAGAGCTCTCGCAATTGATACTCTTTGTTTTTGTCCACCAGATAATTGACAAGGATATGCGTCAGCTCTATTTTTAAGGCCCATTTTATCTAATAGTTCTAATGCTATTTCTTTTGCTTCTTTTTTATCTTTATTCAATACATAAATTAATGCTTCAGTTATATTTCTTAAAATACTCATATGAGGGAAGAGATTAAAATCTTGGAAAACTAAGCCATTGTGTAATTGGATTTTTCTCTTTTCTTCTTTAGTTAGAACTAAGTTGTTATCATTGCAAAGGGTATCCCCACAAATTATTACTTCTCCACCTTCGATTGTTTCCAATTGGTTTATTGCTCTTAATAATGTGCTTTTTCCACTTCCAGATGGACCAATTATAGATAAAACTTCACCTTCACAAACATTAAAAGAAATATCTTTTAAAACTTGTACATCTCCATAATTTTTTTCTAAATGATTTACTTCAATAATATATTTATTTTTTTCCATAATTCGCTCCATTAATCATAATAGCTTAGTTTTTTCTCGATTTTTTCAAATATTTTCGAAACTACACCGTTCATAATAAAATAGAAAACACCAGCAATGAATAAAGGCATTGTACTAAATTCTCTTGCGGAAGCTGTTTTAGCAACCCTAAATACTTCAGCAACACCAATTGTTTGAGCTAAAGCAGTATCTTTAACTAATGTTATAACCTCATTTCCCATAGCAGGAATTATTTCTTTTATAACTTGAGGTAATACTATGTGGAAAAATGTATGAGATTTTGTAAATCCTAAAACTTTACCAGCTTCATATTGCCCTTTATCAATTGATTGAATACCACCTCTATAGATTTCTGCAAAATATGCAGCATAGTTAATTACATAAGCTACAATTGCAGCATTCATTCTATCTAAAGATGTTTTGAAAATATAATATGGAGCGAAGTAAACAAAGATTAATTGCAAAATTAAAGGAGTTCCTCTCATAATCATTATATAAATATTTGTAATTTTTCTCACAATCCAAAACTTGCTTTTTTTTGCTTGTGCAACAACCATACCTAGAGGTAAAGCAAATAATAGAGTGAAGAAGAAAACTTTTATACTGACTAAAGTTCCTTCTAACATTGGTATTAATAATTGTTTCATATTTATCTCCAAAAAAATTAAGGACGTAAGATATATACGCCCTTAACTAATATATCAATTATTTAGTTTTTTTCAACTACACTAATATCAGCATCAAACCATTTTGTTGAGATTTGTGCAATAGTGCCATCACTAGCCATATCTTTTAAAACAGATTGTACTTTATCTCTTAGAGCAACATCATTTAATCTAAAGCCAACACCATATTCTTCTTTAGTTAAACTGCCATCAATGATTCTAAAATCTTTACCACTTCTTTTGATGTTATCATTAGCAACAAAAAGGTCTAATAATACAGCATCAACGCCACCTGTTTCTAAGTCCATAAGTGCAGTTAAGTTATCGCTAAATTCAATTATGTCTTTTAGACTATCTTTAAATTCAGGGGATGCATCCATTGCATCACTTGCAGTGCTACCACCTTGAAGTCCAACAACTTTGCCCTTCAAATCATCAATTGATTTATAAGGAGAATTAGATTTAACAACTAAAATTTGAGCGTTATCTAAATATGGTTCAGTAAATAGTACAACTTTTTTTCTGTCTTCAGTAATAGTGAAACCATTCCAAATACAATCAATATTACCAGTAGCTAATTCTTGTTCTTTGCTACTCCAATCGATAGGTTGTAATTTTAATTCAACACCCATTCTTGAAGTTACTTCTTTAGCTAAATCAATATCATAGCCAACAATTTCATTGTTTTCATCTCTATAGCCCATTGGAGGGAAAGAGTCATCAAGACCTAAAATAAATACGCCTTTTTCCATAACTTTTTCTAGAGAATTATCTCCTTGAGCTTCTTTTGCCCCACTAGCAAAAATTGTAGCAATAGAAAAAGTAGTTAGAATAAATAGAGTTAGTAGTTTTTTCATATAATAACTTCCTTTAGTAATTTTGAAAAAAGTATAATAAAAAAAGAAATAATATACAAGTAAAAATGAATATTTATGCATAAAGAGAATTGAAAAAAAATAATATTTTTATTTAATTTTTAATTTTCAACAAATTTTTTATTTTTGTAAATAAAATTATTACAGAAGGTAAGATTATTATTGTTGCTAACATTGAATTCATTAGGGCCACACTCATTAAAACGCCAAAATATTTTATTGGCATATAGCTACCAAAAGTAAGCATTATCATCCCCATTACGATTGAAATTGTTGTAAGAACAATTGGGCGACCAGTTTCAATTATTGTAGTTTTTAGGCAGTCTTTATAGTGGTTATCTCCACATGATACTAAAGTAGAATATTTTAATAAGAAATGTATTGCATCATCTACTCCCGCTCCAATTGCAACACATGCAAAACTTACGGTAACCATATCAAATGGAATGTTTAATAAATACATAAATATATAATTAGCCATTACTCCAACTGATACAGGAACAAGTGTTAATAAACCTCTAAATATGGATTTGAAAGCAATCCCTGCAATTAAGAAAACTAATAAGTATGCAATAATTTGAGAGTTGTTTTGGTCTTTAATTAATTGTGTACTAAAACGAAGTGCATCAGCATTTGTCCCTCCAAATTCTACACTACAATCATTAGGCAATAGAGGCATAGCGGCTAACATCAAATCTTCTAATTTTTGACTACTTGTAACTGTCGTTAAATCATTATTAATACTGTCGTAGCATTGTAAAAATATTATGAGTGTATTCCCATCTTCACTTAACGTTTGATTAATTAGTCCAGCATTATGTTCCCTTAATAAAATCATTAATCTATTAAATAAATTTAATAAAGCAGGATTAGTTGGAATTTCATTTTTTCCATTGTATAACTCATTTAAATAAGCAACATATGAAGAAAATGAAATATTTTGAAGAATATCTGGACTTTGAGTTACTGTGGTTTCAAAATCATATACTTTTTTTAAATTGACTGGATTTAAGAAATATTTTTCTGATCCTTCTGGTGCTGTTATTGTAACTTTGTATGGTATATCTCCACCAAAAATTGTTGATATATCTTTTGTATCTTCAACAATCTTATCAGATGCAGGAAAGTATTCCATGTAATTTGTATCCACACTAATTTTATCTTTAGTGTAAATAAATCCAAATATAATTATTACATATAAAACACAGAACCATATCCAGTTTTTAACAACAAAGGATGATGTCTTTTTGATTGTTTTAGTTAAAAATCCATTTTCTACAACTTCAGTTTGTTTATCTTTTGGAAGAGAAATTAAAGAAAGGATTATTGGGAGTAAAGTTAATGATAAAATAATACAATAAACAATACCAATTGATACGACAATTCCAAAATCTCTTAATCCTGATACTTTTGAAATCATTAGACTAATAAATCCTGCAATGGTTGTAAGTCCTGCAAAAATTATTGTTCTATAAATATGAGAAGCTGCAATTTCTGCAAGATTTTTTATTGTACCTAAATTATATTTTGCAAAATATTCACTTACTATATGGACAGAATAAGAACTGCCTAATATAAGAACCATACAGGGGGTAATAATATTTACAATAGTAATTGGAATATCTAATAAAGCCATTGTTCCAAAGGTCCAAATTATTGCTATAATTGATAGTAGAGAAGGTAAAATCATAGCTCTTTTCGCTCTAAATGATAGATAAAATACAATAAGTATTACAATAAAGCATAAGAATAGTAGTAGTGATAAATCATGAGATAAATAGTGCATTATTCTATAATTAATTGGTAATGCACCAGTTATTGCATATTTTCCTCCAAATTGATCAAGCGGTTCAAAGTTGCCTAATAAATCATAAATTTCGTTTTCATTTAAGTTTGAAATGTTTAAAACAAACATTACAGCATCTAAATTCTGGCTTACTAAGTACCCTGTAATTGTTGGATCTTTTGCCAGCTTTTGCTTTAATGTTTCAACTTCTTCGTTTGTCCATAATTCACCAGGTTTGTGGGATGAAATTGGAGTGACAGCTAAACGCGTTCCCTTTTTTTCAATTGTTATATAATCAAATACTGAAGATATACTTTGAACTTGAGAAGAATTTTCTAAATTTTGTAGACAGATATCTAAAGTATTTAAAAAAACAGGAGTAAAGAACTCTTTAGATTTTATCATCAATAATAGACTTGATGCAGTTGGTTCATCTGTTTCACTAATTGTTGTAGCTGGGTAATCAAATTCTACAGAATCACTTAAGTTTTCAGGGATTGGTTCTTTTGCAATTTCTTTTGAATCAATTTTTTTTATTTGATTATATGATTCAAGTAATTGATTAATTTCTTCTTGATTAAAATCACCATGCACTTTATATATTTGAGATTCAGTTTGGCTAAAAATTGAATTAAAATCTGCATTAATTTCTAAATTAAGTGAGTTGATTAGGAAGAAAATAGTTAAAAGACTTAAAATAACTAAATAAGTAATTTTATGTTTTTTTTGAAAAGAAAAATATCTGTTTGGCATAAATCCTCTAAATTTAAAATTTTTGTATAATATTGGCAAAAAAAATCACCATTATTATTTTATAATTTAATATATTAATTAATCAATATTTAAAAATTATATATCTATATCGTTTAAACAATTAATAGTTTAAAGAGTTTCATATTTGTTTATTATATATTCATTTATTGTTTCATTGTAAATTTTTACAAGTTTATCAATAAATAAGTTATCTCCATAGTTTGCGACAGAAAGTGGTGCATTCTTTACTAAAGAATTATATAAATTGTTATCATTAATAATTGCTTTCATTTTTAATAAAAATTCGTTTTCATTATCAAAGATGTATCCATTTTTACCTTCAATTAATATTTTTGTTAATACATCATTTTTCTTACAAACAATAGGAAGATTAGAAGCTAAAGCTTCAAAATATGTAAGGCCTTGAGTTTCTTTCGCAGAACCACTAATAAAAAGATTTGCACATTTATAAAATTTATGAACTTCTTTTGATTGGATTTCTCCACAAAAAATTACATTTTTTTCTAATTTTAATGATTTAGTAATTTTTTCCAAATTTTTTCTTTCAGGACCATCTCCCACTATTATATATTGTAAATTATTTGTAGTTGATTTTAATTTACTAAAATATTTAAGCATTTGATCAATATTTTTTTCACTAGCTAATCTTGCTATAGTAATTATTCTAAAACAATTTTTATTAAAGTTATATTTTGTGAATAATTCATTTTTTTCAGTTTCGTTTAATGGCGTTGAATATAAATTTAAATCAATTCCGCTTGGAATTTCAACAATAGGTGTTTTAATTGAGTAATCCATTTCTATCATTTTTTTTGTAGACGAGGATGGTGCAATGATTTTGATTACAGGATATCTTAAACTTTTTTTAAGTATAGAATTTAATATTAAAAAGAAAAGTTTTTTCCCAACTATATAATTATTACTGTAAGCAGAAAAATTTGTATGCCAAGTATGAATTATTGGGCAATTGCTATGTTTAGCTACTTTTTTTGCATAACGCATAGAGAAAAATTCTGTTTGTGAATGAATGATATCTGGGTTCCAATCATAAACATTTTTCATTAAATGATCATGGGTATTTATCCCGTTTAAACTATCTTTATAAAATTGAAAATTTAATGATTTAAAAAAATATATTTTTTCTTTTTCATCATAGTAAGATTTTTTACATTTTTTGAAGGTTAAAATTCTAACATCATGGTTTTCTTTTTCTAATTGCTTTTTTAAGGTGTAAACAACATTTGCAACACCAGAAATAATTGGATAATAGAAATCACTTGTTATTAATATTTTCATAAAATCAATATCCTTTTATTTTTTAGTCACCTTACTATAGTATATATATGGAATAATTGAAACAAGCAATTTTTATAAAAAATAATTTAGTAGTTAAGTTACTTATTTAATTTTTAAGGTTAATATATTATTAGTTTTTATTTGATCTTTAAAATTATTTTTTTTCTATAATATTATACTAATATATAATATTTTGTATACTTTTTAGTATTATTAATACATATCAATTATTAATTTAATTATCAATAAAAATGTTAAAAATAATACATTATTATAATGTCTTTGTTAATATTTCAAAAAAAAAATTAAAAATACAAAAACAAAATAACTTTTTTATATTTTTCATACTAGCATTAAATATGAAAAACTATTAATCTTCATTTTATGGCAAAACTACAGATTCGTAATATAACAAAAAAGTCTTTAATATATTCAATTGGTACTTTGATTTCTAGTATTTCTACCTTGTTGTTGATACCAATGTTTTCCAAGTATTTGGAGCCTGCAGATTATGGTAATTATGAGTTAGCATATTCATTAACCTTTTTAATTATTACAATTAGTTATTTTGAAACTCATGTAACAATGCTTAGGTTCATGTATGGTATAAAAAATGAAAATAATAAAACTAAAAAAGAGGCTATATATAGTAGTGCTTTATTTAGAACCTTATCGACTGTTTTATTAGTTATTATTGGGTATTTCACCACGAAGATCACATTTTTCCCTTATCACAGAGTAAGTTTGTTTTTCGGGGTTTGTTTTACATTTGGCCTATTTTATTTGAACTGTGCTAGAGGGTTAGATAGGGAATATGATTATACAACTGCTTTTTCAATATTTCATATAACAAATTTATTGTCTAATTTTATATTTTTAGTAATCTTAAAGAGGAATGCAGAATCGTTATTTATTTCTTTAAGTATTTCTTATTTAACACAAATTATTTATTTAGAATCAAAATTAAAAATTATTTCATCTTTCAGCAGAAAATATATTAATTTTAGATTAATTCCAAAAATGTTAAGATTTTCTATTCCTTTAGCAATTGCTGCAGTTGGTACCTGGGTTTTACAATTTTACTCAAATATTAGGTTAGTTGCAATTTTAGGTTCAGATTCTAATGGGTTGTATACTATGGCTTTGAATTTTTCCAGATCAATTCCAACATTAGCAAATGGCATAATTATTGCTTGGGAAGAGATTGCGTTCTCTGTAAGAGGAGAAACTGAGGATAAGAATAAGTTTTTTGCAGATACTATTAGTAAAGTAATAATTATTCTTTCCTGTATATATATGGTATTTGTTCCTTTTGTAACATTGGTTATTCCATATTATTTAGATTCTTCATATCATAATATTATTGCTGTAGTTGTTATTGCTACAGCGGGAAGGACAGTTGATTTCTTTAGTTTATTCTTAGCAAGTATTTTTGGAAATAAGATAAATAGTAAGCCATTAATGATTTCTACAACAATAGGTGCTGTTGTTGATTTGTTAATTATTAATATGATGATTAATAATTATGGAATAGTTGGGGCAGCAATTTCTGACTGTATAGGATTTGTTATAGTAGCTTTGATTAGATTCTATTGGTTGAAATTTGAAAATCATTATAATATTAAATTTATTAAGATTTCTATATATATATTAATTGCAATGGTAATTGGATATTTAAGTATTATATTTGATACAAAGCAAAATATACTTTTAGTAATTTTAGCATTAATTATTGCAGCACCCAATATTCTGCCTAAAACAATAGAAAAAATTAAAGAAACTTTAAAAAGAGATAAATAATAAGATTAAAAAAGGAATTGAAATTAAATTTCAATTCCTTCTAAATTAATTGTGTAATTTTGTTAAATAAATTTTGTAAAAGCAGATTTTAAGTTTTTATTTTTATCTTTTCCTACATAATTTAATACGTTGATTCCTAAAGAGGCTGCACTAGCAACATTTTCATCTAAGTCATCAATAAAGTAAGCATTTTCTGCCTTTGTATTTTCATTTCTTAAAATATATCTAAAGAATGATGGGTTAGGTTTATAGTTATGAATTTCGTTACTTACATAAATTTCATCAAATAAACCAAAAAGACCCATTTCTTTCATTTTTTTAGTATGAGGCGCAAAAGTATTAGACCCTAGAACAACTTTTTTACCATTTTTCTTAAGGCTTTTGATTAGTTCGACAATTTCTGTATTAAATTCTGGTTTAAAGAAATCATAGAAAGGATCTCCCTCAATATTTAAATCCATAGTATCGTTTATGTGTTTTAAAAAGAAATCAGTTGAAATATTACCATCCATTAATGGTGCATTATAGTAACTAAAATCTTTAATAAATTCATTTCTTTGGTGAGTTGTAAAATTATATTTATCAAAAATACCATTGAAGCAGTGAATATTATATATAACTACATTTCCGGCATCAAATATAAATAAGGAACTATCATCTCCTTTGTCATAGATATTTGTATATAATCCTTTATAACAAAGTGGGTCAGTTAAGGATTTTACATGTCTATCTGCAATCTTATTAGTATATGTGTAAGTAGTATTACTGAAATCAATGTTCACAGCAATTGCGTACATGTTGCTATCATTAGCAGCTTGAATTCCACTAATTGCATCTTCATATACAACACAATCACTAGGTTTCACACATAAATGAGATGCGGCATCTAAGAAAATAGCAGGATTAGGTTTTCCTTTATTAATTTTTTTTACATCTACTACATAGTCAAAGTATTTATCTATACCAGTTAATTCAATTATAAATTTTGCATTTGAAGATGCACTTGCAAGTGCAATCTTTACATCATTATCTTTTAATTTTTTTAGTAAAGAAATAGCACCTTCTTTTAAAAGTGAATCTTTATTTTCTTCAATCTTTTTTAAGTAGTGCTTGTTTTTTAAATCGGAAATATATTTTATATTTTCTTCATTAGGAGTGATATTAACAGCTTCACAGATTGTTTTAGCTCCTTCATATCTTAATACTCCTTTCAATTTATTTTCAATATTGTCATCTAAAGTAACATTATAATATTCTTTAGCAATATCTACATAGCATGAATGATGATATTTTTGGGTATCACAAAGAACCCCATCCATATCAAATAGTGCGGCTTTCAAAACAATACCTCCCTTTGTTTTTTTTATAGGGTATCAAAGGGGAAAGTATTTAACAAGTGAAAATTAATAATATGTTAATTTAGTTTATTTTTTATCAATTTTGTTTAACTAATCATTTTTGCTTTAATTCTTTTTTTTAATTCTCTTTTACTTTTTGCAGGACGAGGAAGAATTTCTTTTGGTTTAAATAATAGTTGTTCTGGATTTTTAATAATTTGTTGAAATCTTGATAAAGATTGAACGAAATAATAGCCATCAGCTATTCTTTCATCTAAGGTAAAGCCTAATTCAATTTTATCGACTTTTTTGATAATTTCATTTTTCATCATTCTTTGTCTTTTTAAAGAACCAATAGTAATAAATAGGCTAGTGGTACCCCATTGATAAAGATGGTGATGTGCAATCCCATTATTTAATCCAATGCTGCCTAAATTGCTTAAATATGCAGTACAATGAAGACCATCTTCTTGAGTTATCGATAGAGGCGCAACACCTTTTGTATCCATATATTTTATGATATTTACAAGAGAAGTTGTTATAAAAGTAGGGAATGCTGTAAAAATATTAACTAATTTATCAGCAGCATTATTATTGTTGTCTTTGGTTGTTTCTCTAGCTTCAGTTATTTTTTGATCAATTAAGGTGGCAATTTTATCAAGGGTCATTGTCGGGTCAAATTTAATAATAACACTGTGCTCTGGAGATTCATCATTATAATCTTCTTTAACAATAAAGTTTATAGATAAATCTTTTCTTTGCCAAAGTCTTTTATTCATAATGAATCTATTTAGTTCAGGGCGGTCTACAAAAAGTCTAATTAAAGCAGCAATTATTACTTCAAAAACTCTATATTTTCTATTTAAGGTTGGGGAAGGGTTATTCCTTATAAAATCTAAAGCATATGAAAAATCTAAATCGACATTTATATATACCAAAGAATCACATTTCCTTGGCATTAAATAGGGAAATATTTTTTTAAATGGTTGAACATCGTAAATGTATGTGGCATCATTTCTTCTTGGCATAAAACTACCTTTTGTTTTGTGGAATTGTTATTTTATTAGTTTAAAGCATGAAGTTTAGTTTTGTACATGTTTTTTTGTTTAATTCAATTATTTTTATTTGTGAAATACTTTTTTTTTATATTTAAAGTTTTTTTTGACTAAAAAAATGTAAAAAATGTATAAATTTGTTAACACTTCGGAACAAAAAGTTAGCTTTTGCTAATAAAAAACATAGTGACAAATATATAAATATTTTAATATAATTCTTTACATAATAAGTAATTGGTTTCTGTACTATGTCAGATATATCTATAAAATGATAAAAAAAAGTTAAAATAGTGAGTGACAAAACTGTTATTATTGTTTATATTGTTACATATGAATAAATCAGGTGAAGACTATTTAGAAGCTGTTCTAAATATTGAGAATGAAAAAGGTGTTGTAAGAACAACGGATATAGCAGCAAAACTCAATGTTTCCAAACCAAGTGTAAATAGGGCAATGAAAGTATTGAGTTCAGAGGGGTATATAAATCATGAAACATATGGTAAAATCTCTTTGACAGAAAAGGGAAAAGTATATGCTTCAATGGTTTATAAGCGTCATACTACTTTAGTTAGATTTTTAAGAGAAATTTTAAACGTAAGTGAAGAAACTAGCAATATAGATGCATGTTTAATTGAACACGATGTATCTAGTGAAACTATGGAAAAAATTGCTAGTTATTTAGAAGGTCACTTAGGACCTATCGAAGCTGACAAAAAGCTTTAGATAAAAACTAAAACATTTAATCGAGACCTAATTTTTTATTATCCTCCTCCAAAGAAAACAGTTTGTTTTCGATGGAGGTCTTTATTTATTATTCTTTAGAATTATAGTTTATAAAAGATTCTCTATATTTATTAGGGCTTACTTTTAATAACGATTTAAATATTTTTGAATAATAACTTGGGTTATGAATTCCAACAGCGTTACAAATTTGATTAATACTTAATGAAGTGTCATACATTAAATGTACGCTTTCATTTATTCTATAAGAATTTAAATATTTAACAAAATTTAAAGTGGTTTCCGCTTTAAAAACTCTTGATAAATGAGCTTCGCTAACTCCTAGAAAAGCAGCTGTTTCTTGAAGCCCAATATTTTTTGAATAATTCTGCTCAATAAATGTTATTGCAGAATTTGCTAAATGATTTGAAGTAGAGTTGGGTAATTTTATGGCGATATGTTTTTTCTCAATATCGTGTTTAATAAAATTAACCTTGTCTTTATCGATTTTTTCCTTCATTTTTATTAATTTGAAGTAAAATGCCTTAGCGGATATCGGTTTTTTCTCAAATTCAAAAACTCCTAAACCAAAAGCTTTATGAGTACTGCTCATTTCACTTTCGTTATTACCAAATATTAAAGTATGGTATATAGGGCACGATTGTAACATCGGATAAATACCTCGTACTGAAAAATCAGTAATTACCATATCTGGTTTTAGTAGCTCTATTATTTTTTGTGCAATAATACCCTCTTTCAAGGAAGCAATTATCTCAATCCCTAATTGTTTCCAATCAATTGACGAAATCAATTCTAGTCTCGTGTAATCATCTTTGATGACAATAATTAATGAATAACTCAAAAGATCTTTCCTTTTATTTAAATAAAACAATACAAATATATTATAAAACATATGATATATTAAGATTTGAGTTTTTTACAAGATAATTGAAAAAATAATACATATTATTGTAACAAAAAATATAAAAAGTTCAACTTAATCATCATAACAACTTATATATGAATAACTATACATAATTTATTATATTTTGGGAATATTTTTTTTATATATTTTTGTGAGCGTTATTAATATAGCATTTTTGTTAAAAAGAATAAACAAGTTGTTTTTTTATTTTGTAGAAAAGAAAAGTATGTTATTATCTATACAGAGAGTTTGGGAGAAAGAGTGTGTGTATATTAAAAGAATATATATACAAGAAAATGCATAAAAAAATTAAGATTTGTATTGACCTATTTCGTTAAATAAAATAGATTATACCTATAACTTTTAAAGCAAGGAAAAAAATAAGATGAAAAACAGTATTTTTACACTTTCTAATATCGTCTTAAGCCACATTCTCAATGTGGTCGTGCTACTCCCTGCTTTAATTATAGTCCTTATTTTATCAAGCCTACTTATTATTATGTAGCCACGGCGCTTAGAAATTAAGCAATAGACCGTGGTAAAGACCTCCCAAAGTAAAAATATATAGGGAGTGATTTACTATACCCATTTAATAAAGGAGTAAACATTATGGAAGAAACAAAAGAGACAAGATTTACATTGTCACTATTAGTAAAGAACCATTCAGGTGTATTACAAAGAGTGGTCGGCCTCTTTTCTAGAAGGGGATACAACATAGATAGTCTTAGTGTCGGAAGAACTAATGATGATGGTATAAGTAGAATTACTATTGTTATTTTAGGAGATCTTTCAATAGTTAAGCAGATTAAAAATCAAGTTGAAAAACTTGTTGATGTTTATCGTGTTGCAATTATTACTGATGAAAATGGAATTCAGAGCGAATTAATTCTTGTAAAGATTTCTACAAAAGATGGAGATAGAAGTAAAGTAATTGAATTAAGTGAATTATTTAATGCAAAAGTTGTTGATGTTACTTTAAATACAATTACCTTACAATTAACTGGTAATAATCAGAAGATTAAATCTTTCTTAGATCTTGCTTCTCCTTATGGAATTGTAGAATTGACTAGAACGGGTATTACAGCAATAGGTCGCGGGGAACTTGCATTAAAAGATTCCCCATACGATGTGCTATAAATAAAATATTAATATATAAGGCTAAGCCAAAGGATGAAAAAAAATGAGTAAAATGTATTATGACAGTGATGCAGATCTAAAGTACCTAGAAGGTAAAACAGTTGCTATTATTGGTTATGGTAGCCAAGGACATGCACATGCACTAAATCTAAAAGAAAGCGGTGTAGATGTTGTAGTTGGTCTTTATAAAGGCTCAAAGAGTTGGAGCGTTGCTGAAGACGCTGGCTTGAAAGTAATGGAAGCAAAAGATGCTGCAAAAGCTGCTCAAGTTATTATGATGCTTGTTCCAGATGAAAAACAATCTTCTTTATATGATAGTGCAATTAAAGATGGTTTAGAAAAAGGTGACTATTTAGCTTTTGCTCATGGATTTAATATTCATTTTGGTCAAATTGTTCCTCCTGAATTTGTAAACGTAATAATGATTGCTCCAAAAGGACCTGGTCATACAGTTAGATCTCAATTTGTTGAAGGCAAAGGTGTTCCTTCCTTAGTTTGTGTTCATCAAGACCCAAGTGGAGACAGTATGGAAGTTGCTAAAGCTTATGCAAAAGGTTTAGGCGCTGGTAGAGCAGGTATTTTTGAAACTTCATTTAAAGAAGAAACAGAAACTGACCTTTTCGGTGAACAAGCTGTTCTTTGTGGTGGTGTTTCTGCATTAATCAAAGCAGGTTTTGATACTTTAGTTGAAGCAGGTTATCAACCTGAAATGGCATATTTCGAATGTTGTCATGAAATGAAATTAATTGTTGATTTAATTAACCAAGGTGGACTTTCCTACATGAGATATTCAATCTCAGATACTGCTGAATATGGGGACTACATAACTGGTGATAAAATCATAACTAAAGAATCAAAAGCAGCTATGAAGGATGTATTAAAAGACATTCAAGAAGGTGTTTTTGCTCGTAATTGGTTATTAGAAAACCAAGTTAAGAGACCTTATTTTAATGCTAAGAGAAGAATTGAAAGTGAAAGTCTTTTAGAAAAAACAGGTAAAAAACTTAGATCATTAATGAGCTGGTTAAAGAAATAAGTATTTAATTATTTCCCTCTTTTCAAATATTTGATTAGAGGGAAATCAAAATACTTGATTTAAGAAAAGTAGTTAGATGCTTTTTTAGCTACTTTTTTCGAATTAAAAATATTGGAGGCAATGATGCAAGATCAAATTATAATTTTTGATACAACATTAAGAGACGGTGAACAAGCACCAGGTTATAGCATGAATTTAGAAGAAAAACTAAAGATGGCTAGAAGACTGGAAAAACTTGGAGTAAACGTTATTGAAGCTGGTTTTGCTATAGCAAGTCCTGGTGATTTTGAAGCTGTTAAAGCAATAGCAGATAATGCTGGCGATTTAATAGTTGCATCCCTCTCACGTGCCTTAGAAAAAGATATTGATGCAAGCTTTGAAGCTGTAAAAAATGCAAAAAGATCTAGAATTCATACCTTTCTCGCTACAAGTGATTTACATTTAAAATATAAATTAAAAATGAGTCGTGAAGAAGCTTTAAATAGAACTATTAAAATGGTTCAATATGCTAGAAATCTTTGTGAAGATGTCGAATTTTCACTAGAAGATGCAACTAGAACAGATTTAGATTATATGTGCCAAGTTGTTGAAGCAGCAATTAAAGCAGGAGCTACTACAATTAACCTTCCTGATACAGTCGGTTATGCAACTCCATCAGATATAGAAAATATGTTTAAAACTGTTTTAAATAGAGTTCCAAATGTTGATAAAGCAATTTTAAGTGCTCACTGTCATAATGATTTAGGACTTGGTCTTGCAAACTCGTTAGCAGCAATAAAAGCAGGGGCTAGACAAGTTGAAGGAACTATTTGTGGAATTGGAGAGAGAGCTGGTAATACAGCTATTGAAGAGTTCACAATGGCAATAAAAACTAGAAATGATATTTATCCTTATAGTATTTCTATAAATACTAAAGAAATTTATAAAACTGCTAGGACTTTATCTTCAATTACCAATGTAAAACCTTTCCCATCTAAAGCAATTATTGGAGCTAATGCTTTTGCTCATGAATCAGGGATTCATCAACATGGTGTTATGGCAAACTCAAAAACTTATGAGATTATGACACCTGAAAGTGTTGGAATGGTTAAAACTGAATTAGTACTTGGTAAACATTCAGGTCAACATGCCTTTGTTAAAAGGATGGAAGAACTTGGCTATAATTTAACTAGTGAAGATGCAACAAGATTATTTAAAGATTTTAAAGCTTTATGTGATAGAAAGAAGACAATTAATAATAGTGACTTATTAGCTTTAGTAGAATCTAGCGAAAGCTGGGGTGAAAATGATTGGGCTCTTGATAACTTTGTTGTAAACAGTGGTAATTTAATGACAAGCACTGCTTGTGTGACATTAAAACATAAAGGTAAGAAATATCAAGAAGTTGCAGTTGGCTCAGGGCCTGTTTATGCAGCAATTAGAGCAGTAGAAAAAATAGTTAAGCATCCATTTGGACTTTGTGATTATAGCTTAAATGCTGTAACAGAACATAGAGATGCTCAAGGTGAAGTATTTGTTAAAATAACTGATGGAAAAGAATTCTATAGAGGTAGAGGTGTATCAACTGATGTAATTGAAGCATCAATTCTATCAACATTAGCCGCAGTAAACCATATGTTAAATACTAGTGAATTGGCACTTGGATCTTCAATCAATGCACAGAAATTAGATTTAAGTGATGATATGTTAGTAGGGCATAGTGATAAACAGTAAGGATTAATGAATGAAGAAAGTTGAAATATTTGATTCGACTCTAAGAGATGGGGCACAGGCTGAAGGTATAAGCTTTTCAGTTTCTGATAAATTAAAACTTGTTAATCTGTTTGATCAGTTATATATTGATTTTATAGAAGCAGGTAATCCTGGATCTAATCCAAAAGATATGCTATTTTTTGATGAACTAAAAAAAATTGAATTAAAAAATTCAAAGTTAGTAGCTTTTGGATCTACAAGAAGATATAACACTAAAGCTGAAGATGATAGCAATCTTAATGCATTATTAAATTGTGGAGTTAATATTATAAGTATTTTTGGTAAATCTTGGGATTTCCATGTTACAGATATAATACATACAACTCTAGATAAGAATCTTGAGATGATTGAAGATACTATTAGATATTTAACTAAAAAAGGTAAAGAAGTATTTTTTGATGCTGAGCATTTTTATGATGGTTATATTAATAATAAAGAGTATGCAATAAAGACCTTAGATGCAGCAATAAAAGGTGGTGCCACTAAACTAATTCTTTGTGAAACTAGAGGTGGACTATTATCAAGTAAAGTTAAAGAAATTACAGCCTTAATGGTTGAAAGATATCCTAATGCAACAATAGGGGTTCACACTCACAACGATGGAGGGCTTGCAGTTGCTTCTTCTCTATTAGCTTATGAAGCAGGAGCTTCACATATACAAGGGACCTTTTTAGGCTTTGGTGAAAGATGTGGTAATGCAAATTTATCTGAAATTGTTTGTAATTTAAAATATAAACTTAATGTTGATTGTTTAGATGATAGTGTTTTTGAAAAACTTACAACAATAGCACATGAAATTGCTGAAATTTCAAATGTTAGAATTCCAAGATCAACTCCTTTTATAGGCAGAAGTGCTTTTGCTCATAAAGGTGGAATGCATATAGATGGAGTTAGAAAGAATCCTTTATCTTTTGAACATATGGATCCAATATTAGTTGGAAATAGTAGAAGATTATTAACAAGTGAAGTTGCAGGAAAAGCTTTATTGATTGAAAAGATAAAGAAACATTATCCTAACTTTTATCAAAAAGATCCTAGAGTATATGATCTTGTTAATAAATTAAAAGAATTAGAAGCTTGTGGGTATCAATTTGAAGGAGCAGAAGCCTCTTTTGATTTACTTATAAAAAGATACTTAGAAAATGAAAAATCATATTTCAAATTATCCTATTATCAAACAATAGGAAAAGAATATTACGATGTGGACATTCAAGAAACTCCACATACCGCTATGATAAAAGTTGAAGTTGCAGGAGAAAGTGCAATAACAGCAGAAGAAGGAGCTGGTCCAATTAATGCAATAGATAAAGCATTAAGAAAAGTATTAGAACCTTTTTATCCTGTACTAAAAGATGTTTATCTTAGCGACTATAAAGTTAGAGTATTAGATTCAATAGATGCAGCAACAGCTTCTGTAGTAAGAGTATTAATTGAATCATCAAATGGTAAAAAGACTTGGAACACCGTTGGTGTTAATCACGATATTATCGCAGCAAGCTGGCAAGCTCTAAGCGATAGCATAACTTGGTACTTAGAACAATCTGGTGTAGAACCAGCGAAATAGGAGATAGAATTATGGGTATGACAATGTCACAAAAGTTACTAGCACAAAAATCTGGCCTTGAATCAGTTAGAGCTGGTCAATTAATTATGGCTAATGTGGATTTAGTATTAGGTAATGATATTACTGCTCCAGTTGCTATTAAGGAATTTGATAAATTTGGTAAAAAAGATGTATTTAACAAAGATAAAATCGCTTTGGTTCCAGATCACTTTGCTCCAAATAAAGATATTAAAGCAGCTGAACAATGTAATTGTATGAGACAATTTGCAAGAAAAAATGAAATTACTAATTATTTTGAAGTTGGCCAAATGGGTGTTGAACATGCACTATTGCCTGAACAAGGATTAGTAACTGCTGGAGATTTAGTAATTGGTGCTGACTCTCATACTTGTACCTATGGTGCATTGGGTGCTTTTTCTACTGGTGTTGGTTCAACCGATATGGCATGTGGAATGGCAACAGGACAAGCTTGGTTCAAAGTTCCAACTGCTATTAAATTTAATTTAACAAATAAATTTAGTAAAAATGTTGGTGGTAAAGATTTAATTTTACATATTATCGGCATGATAGGTGTTGATGGAGCTCTTTATCAAAGCATGGAATTTGCAGGTCCTGGTGTTAAAAATTTGACAATTGATGATAGATTCACAGTTGCAAATATGGCAATCGAAGCTGGTGGTAAAAATGGTATCTTCCCTGTTGATGATATTGCTTTAGAATATTTAAAAGAACATGGAGCAAAAGAGCCAACAATTTTTGAAGCTGATGCAGATGCTGAATATGAAAAAGTTTATGATATTGATTTATCTAAGATAAAGAGTACAGTGGCATTCCCACATTTACCAGAAAATACAAAAACTTTTGATGAATTTGACAAGGTAAAAATTGACCAAGTTGTAATTGGTTCATGTACTAATGGTAGATTATCAGATCTTAGAAAAGCTGCAAAGATTCTAAAAGGTCATAAAATTAGTGATAGCATCAGATGTATTGTTCTTCCAGCAACTCAACAAATTTGGAAAGATGCAATGCATGAAGGACTTTTTGATATCTTCATCGATTCTGGTTGTGCTGTATCAACTCCTACTTGTGGCCCTTGTTTAGGTGGTCATATGGGTATTTTAGCAGAAGGAGAAAGAGCAGTTTCAACTACAAATAGAAATTTTGTAGGTAGAATGGGACATGTAAAATCTGAGGTTTATTTAGCAGGACCAGAGGTTGCAGCAGCATCCGCTATAACAGGTTATATAACAGATCCTAATACAATTGAGGAGAACTAGAAAATGGAAAGTAAAGGTAAAGTTTTTAGATACGGTGATAATGTAGATACAGATGTAATAATTCCTGCAAGATATTTAAACACTTCTGTACATAGTGAACTTGCAAAACATTGCATGGAAGATATAGATGCTGATTTTGCTTCAAATGTTAAAGAAGGCGATATAATTGTTGGAGATAAAAACTTCGGTTGTGGTTCATCAAGAGAACATGCTCCTATTGCAATTAAAGCTAGTGGAATATCTTGTGTTATAGCAAAATCTTTTGCAAGAATTTTCTATAGAAACTCTCTAAATATTGGTCTTCCAATTTTGGAATGTCCAGAAGCTTGTGATAATATTGAAAGCGGCGATGAAGTTGAAGTTAATTTTGATACTGGTAAAATTAAAAATATTACTAAAGGCAAAGAATTCCAAGCTGAACCATTTCCTCCATTTATGCAAGAGTTAATCAAGGCTGGTGGCTTAGCTGCATATATTAAAAATAGAGAGGAGAACAAATAAAATGGATATGAAAATAGCTTTAGTAAAAGGTGATGGAATTGGCCCAGATATTATTGATGAAGCTGTAAAAGTTTTAGATAAAGTAGCAAAAAAATTCAATCATAGTGTTGAATATAAAGAAGCAATAGCTGGGGGAGCTGCAATTGATAAATTTAACAACCCATTACCAGATGAGACACTAGAAATTTGTAAAAGCTGTGATTCTGTTCTTCTTGGAGCAGTTGGTGGTCCAAAATGGGATAATGTTGCATCAGAAATTAGACCAGAAAAGGCGCTTTTAGGACTTAGAAGTGGTTTAAATCTTTTCTGTAATTTAAGACCCGCTGTAATGTATCCACAATTAAAAGATGCATGTCCTTTAAAAGATGAGATTGTCGGTGATGGTCTAGATATTATGGTAGTTAGAGAATTAACTGGTGGTATTTATTTTGGAGAAAGAGGTAGAGATACAGATAATAGTGCTTATGATACCTTAAGTTATAAAAAAGAAGAAATCGAAAGAATTGCAAAGAAAGCTTTTGAAATTGCAATGATAAGAGGCAAAAAGCTAACTAGTGTTGATAAAGCTAATATATTAAACTCTTCTCAACTTTGGAGAGATATAGTTAATAAAATGGCTAAGGATTATCCAGAGGTAGAAGTAAATCACTTATATGTAGATAATGCAGCAATGCAATTAGTTAGAAATCCAAGACAGTTTGATACTATTGTAACAACAAACATGTTTGGAGATATCTTAAGTGATGAAGCTTCTCAAATTACAGGTAGTATTGGAATGCTACCAAGTGCATCCTTAGGTTATGATAATTTGGGAATGTATGAACCAATTCATGGTAGTGCTCCTGATATTGCTAATATGGATATCGCTAATCCAATTGCAACAATTCTTTCAGTTGCTATGATGCTTAGATATTCTTTTAGTTTAGAAGAAGAAGCACTAGCTATTGAAAAAGCTGTATATGACGTATTAGAAAGTAGTTATAGAACTTCTGATATCTACAGTGAAGGTACAACTAAAGTTGGAACAAAAGAAATGGGTAGCTTAATTTGTGATGCTATCTAATCTTTGTAAATAGTGCTAAAATATAAAACATAATAAACAAAGAGAAGGCAAGAAATGAAGAAAGATGATAAATTAAGATCAAGTCAAATGACTGAAGGAATAGAAAGAGCTCCTCATAGATCTCTTATGAAAGCAATGGGTTGGAGTGATAATGAAATACACTCTCCAATTATTGGAATTGTTAATGCTAAAAATGAAGTAATACCTGGGCACGTGCATTTAGATAGAATTGTTGATGCTGTTAAGGCAGGAGTAAGAGAAGCTGGTGGTCATCCAGTAGTTTTTCCAACAATTGGTGTCTGTGATGGTATTGCAATGGGACATACTGGTATGAAGTATTCATTAGCTTCAAGAGAATTGATTGCTGATTCAATTGAGGTTATGGCTATGGCTCATCCATTTGATGCACTAGTTTTTGTTCCAAACTGTGATAAAATTGTTCCAGGTATGTTAATGGCTGCTCTTAGACTTAATATTCCATCAATCTTTATTTCTGGTGGTCCAATGCTAGCTGGTAAAGTTCCAGGAGTAAAAGAAGGTAAAGATTTAGCTTCTATGTTTGAAGCTATTGGTAGCTATAACAACCACACAATGGATGAGAAAACTCTATTATGTTATGAAAATAATGTATGTCCAACTTGTGGTTCCTGCTCTGGTATGTTTACTGCAAACTCAATGAACTGTCTAACTGAAGCTCTTGGTCTTGCTCTTCCTGGAAATGGAACAATTCCAGCTGTATATTCACAACGTGATATTTTAGCAAAAGCAGCTGGAAGACAAATCCTTGAATTGTTAAAAAATAATGTTAGACCTTTAGATATCGTTAATGAAGAATCTTTTAAGAATGCATTAACAGTTGATATGGCTTTAGGTTGTAGTACCAATACTATGTTACATTTGCCAGCAATTGCTCATAATGCAAATATTGATTTTGATATTTTTAGTGCAAATGATATTAGTAAAGATGTACCAAATTTATGTCATCTTGCTCCAGCAGGTCCGCATCATATTGAAGATTTATATTTTGCTGGTGGTGTAATGGCAGTTATGAAAGAATTAGATAAAAAAAATTTACTCAATAGAGATTTATTAACTGTAACAGGAAGCACAATAGGTGAATCATTTAAAGATGCAGTAAATTACAATCCTGAGGTAATAAGAGAGATTGATAATCCTTATTCACCAACTGGTGGAATTGCAGTATTAAGTGGTAACTTAGCTCCAATGGGTGCGGTAGTAAAGAGAAGTGCAGTAGATGAAAGAATGCTAGTTCATAAAGGTCCTGCAAGAGTTTTTGAAAGTGAAGAAGCTTGTATTAAAGCAATCTTTGGTTCAGAAATTAAGAAAGGTGATGTAATTGTAATTAGATATGAAGGTCCAAAAGGTGGCCCTGGTATGAGAGAGATGTTATCTCCAACAAGTGCAATTGCAGGTATGGGACTTGATAAAGATGTAGCTTTATTAACTGATGGAAGATTCAGTGGAGCAACAAGAGGGGCTTCTATTGGACATGTATGTCCAGAAGCAGCCCAAGGTGGTCCAATTGCATTAGTTGAAGAAGGTGATATAATTTCAATTGATATTCCTAATTATAAATTAGAGATGTTAGTTGATGAAGAAACTTTGAAGAAGAGACGTGATAATTTGGTTATAAAAGAACCAACTATCAAGAATGGTTACTTAGGCCGTTATGCAAAACTTGTAAGTGATGCCTCTAAGGGTGCGGTATACAAAGAATAGGAGATTTTATGGAATTAACAGGTGCAAAAATTATAGTAGAATGTTTAATTGAGCAGAATGTTGATACAGTCTTTGGCTATCCAGGTGGTGCGGTTCTTCCTCTTTATGATGCTTTGTATGATAAGAGTGATAAAATTACTCATGTTCTTACAGCTCATGAGCAAGGCGCAAGCCATGCTGCAGATGGATATGCTAGATCAACAGGTAAAGTTGGAGTTTGTATTGCAACTAGTGGACCAGGTGCTACTAATTTAGTTACTGGTATTGCAACAGCTCAAATGGATAGTGTTCCTCTTGTAGCTATCACAGGTAACGTATCTGTCCCTCTATTGGGAAAAGATAGTTTCCAAGAGGTTGATATCTCTGGTGTGACTATGCCTATTACAAAACATAATTATATTGTTAAAGATATTAAAGATTTAGCATATATTATTCGTGAAGCTTTTGAAATTGCTAGTACTGGTAGACCAGGTCCTGTTTTAATAGATATCCCAAAAGATGTTCAAACAGATACTTGTGAATATGTTAAATATACACCTAAAAAGGCTGAATATGTTTGTGAAAGATTATCTGAGGCTAGTTTAGAAGAAGCTGTTAAATTATTATCAAAAAGTGAAAGCCCCATGTGCTATGTTGGTGGCGGGGTAATAATTTCTGATGCAAGTGAAAAAGTTAGGAAATTTTTAGAAGTAATTGATGCCCCATCCTGTGTATCTCTTATGGGTTGTGGTGCAATTAGATCTGATAGCCATAGATATACTGGCCTTGTTGGTATGCATGGATCTAAAGTTTCTAATGTTAGTATAAATAACTGTGATTTATTGATAGTAATTGGAGCTAGATTCTCTGATAGAGTAGTAAGTAAAGCTAGTAGTTTTGCAAAGAATGCTAAAATAATTCAAATTGATGTAGACCCTGCTGAAATTGACAAAAATATTGCAACAACTTGTCATTTGCTTGGTGATATTAATGTGGTTCTTGATAAATTAATGGCAAAAATTAAAAAGCCTTTAGTTCATAAGGACTGGATGAATACAGTAGCTCAATATAAGAGAAGATTTCCATTATTAACTAATCAAGAAAGTCAAAGAGCAAGTGAAGTAATTCATTCTTTAAATGAAATTCTATGTGAAGATGATGTAGTAACAACTGAAGTTGGCCAACATCAAATTTGGGCTGCTCAGTTTGTTAATCATAAAAATCCTAGAAGATTTTTAACTTCTGGTGGACTTGGAACTATGGGTTATGGTACTGGTGCATCAATTGGTGCTCAAATGGGGAACCCAAATTCTAGAGTTGTAAATATAGCTGGTGATGGTTGTTTTAGAATGAACTCAAATGAATTAACTACAATAAAAAGATACAATCTACCTATTGTAATTATTATTATGAACAATCATACTCTAGGTATGGTAAGACAATGGCAGACTTTATTTTATAAAGGTCACTATAGTCAAACTACATTAGACACACCAATCGATTGGTTGCTATTAGCTAAAGCATATGGGGTAGAAGGAGTTAGGATTTTACCTGATGATGATGCGAAAGCTAAATTGGCAGAAGCTATAGGTATGAATAAACCTGTAGTAGTTGATGTTGAGATTCCTTTAGATGATAAGGTATTCCCAATTGTACCTCCTGGCAATTCAATTAAAGATATGCAAGGTGTTGTTGAAATTAGTGATGTAATTTAGTATTTATTATAATTTATCTAATAAGTACTTCTTCATGACTTTCCTTAAAGTTTTTAAGGAAAGTCAATTTTTTTATATAGGATCAACCCCTGTATCTTGAGAAGGATCACTTAGTGTAAAGATTTCTCCACTGTTTTTTAAAGCCATATTAAATTTGAATTTTTTTTTGCGCTTAGGTCTTTTGTTAATAAGTTGTTCTAAAAAGGACTTTTTAACAGTTTTTTGTTCAATTATAACTTTGTAAATATTACCTTTTTGTTTTTTATATAAATTGATAATATCCGTGTTTTTGTTTGTGTTAATCATAATATTATATATAAAGATATACTAAATAATAAAAAAGTAAAGAGATAATCTTATTAACTTAATGCTTGTTGATTTTCACTAGTTGGAACAATTGTTTCTCCATCTCTAATGTATGTATGTCTTAAATAAAGCATTGCAAAGATACAGAATAAAACCACAGCAGAAACAATGTGTATTACTTGTTTATAAGAATAGGTGTCTAATAATAAACCACTTATATAAGGTCCAACAGCATATCCAGTTCCTTGAATAATATTTACAATAGTTGAAAATCTTGCTCTGTGACCTAATGGAGTATGATTTGCAACAAAGTAATCATTGTTGGTTGCATGAACTGATTCACCAATACTAAATACAATAACACCAAGTCCAAAAATAATAGCAACTGTTGTTATCGTTAAAATATTAAATCCTAATAAATATAATAAGAATGAAATTACCATAACAGTTAAAGTATTCTTTTTGTGAGTTAATTTAACAATAAATGGAGTAATAATTACAACTGTTACTGCATTTGTGCTCATCAAGAAACCATAAATAGTTGGACCCTTTTCTCCAAATGATGCTGTAGAATATAAAGGCAACAAGAATAAAATAATACTTACGCATAAAAAGAAGATTCCAGTAATAACAATATATGTTAATAATTTGGGTCTAGATAATAATGCTTTAAATACATTCCCTTCAATAGCTTTATCAGTTTGATTGTTTTTAATACTATCTTCAATCATTTTTGCATCAGGTTTTTTATCATCAATTGTAAAAGTTATAATAAAAGTTACTATTAATCCAAAGCTACCTGCAATTAAAAATAATAATCTAGGGTAGGAATTAAAAAGTAATCCTGCAATAGCTGGGCCAATTCCAAATCCAATATTATATGCTAGATAAAAAAGAGAAAAAGATTCTTGTCTATTATCAAAATTTGTATGGTCTGTGTGTAAAGCTTGTCTTGCTGGATCTGTTGCACCATCAAAAAAGAAGGTTAATAAAAGTATATAAGGAATTAATTCTTTATATTGATAAAATACACCACATACTAAAAAAGTAAATGAAAAAAGAGCTTGAGAAATTATCATTATCTTTTTACGAGAGACTTTATCAGCTATTTTACTTGTTATTAAGGAACCAGGAACATACATTGCCATGCTTATCATCATGAAATATCCTGCGTCTGCTGAACTATAGCCTAATTTAAGAGTTAAAAATAATGTTAAAAAAGGAAATACGAAATTACCAAAGCCGTTAATAAAATTTATAAAAGCTAAGGAATAAATGCTTTTAGGTAAATTTCTATACATAATTCTTAGGTATATATTAAAAAAAATATTTATTCAACTGTATTTTGTGGTTTTTGTTACTATATTAATAAAATTGGAGTAAAAATAAAAAAGGAGTGGTTAAAAACCACTCCAAATGTCGAAATAAGAGGACTTATGCTTCTTCAACCCATTTTTTACCATAGTAACAATCAAGGTATAATTGTTTGATTTGGCTAATCAATGGATATCTTGGGTTAGCACTAGTACATTGGTCATCAAAAGCATTAACTGATAATTCATCAACTGCTGCCAAGAATTCTTCTTCATCAACACCCCATTCTTTTATGGATGTTGGGATTCCCAACTCTTTCTTTAAACTTTCAATAGCATCAATTAATGCTTCAACTTTATCCTCTTGTGTTGCATTTTCTTTAATATGAAGGAACTCAGTATTAGCTTGTTCATTAGCTTTCATATTTAAGTAATCTGCAAGACGAGCATAACGGCTTATTGCTGATGGGTAAGTATATTGAGGGAAAGCCGCTTGTTTAGTTGGATTATCTGTTGCATTGAAACGAATAACATTAGTTAAAAGTAAAGCATTAGCCATACCATGTGGAACGTGGAATTTTGCTCCTAGTTTGTGAGCCATTGAGTGACAAACCCCTAAGAATGCGTTTGCAAAAGCCATACCTGCAATAGCTGAAGCATTATGTACTTTTTCTCTTGCAATTACATTATCACCATGGTGATAAGCTTGAGGTAAGTACTTAAATATCATTCTAGCAGCCTCTAGTGATAAACCATTTGTATAGTCCGTACTCATACATGAAACAAGTGCTTCAATAGCATGAGTTAATACATCAATACCACATGCAGCGGTTAAACCTTTTGGCATTCCAACTGCAAGTCTACTGTCAACAATAGCCATAGAAGGAGTTAAAGCATAGTCAGCAATTGCATATTTTGTTCCAGTTTTTTCATCAGTAATAATTGCGAATGGAGTAACTTCAGCACCAGTACCACTAGTTGTTGAGATACAAACCAATTCAGCTTTTTTACCCATGTTAGGGAAGGCATAAATTCTTTTTCTAATATCCATGAATCTTAGTGCTAAACCTTCAAATTTAACATCAGGATTTTCATATAATAACCACATTATTTTTGCAGCATCCATTGGAGACCCACCACCTAATGCAATAATTACATCTGGTTGGAAATGTTTAATTTTTTCCATTGCAATAGAAATTGTTTCTAATGTTGGATCTGGTTTTACTTGGTGGAAAATTTCTGATTCAACGCCCATTTCATTTAATTGATCTGTTATTAAATCAGTCATTCCACTATTAAATAGATAGCTATCGGTTACAAGGAAAGCTCTCTTTTTATCTTTCAATTCTTGTAAAGCAACTGGTAAACAGCCGTATTTAAAGTAAATTTTTGAAGGAACTTTGAACCATAACATATTTTCTCTCCTTGCAGCTACAGTTTTTACGTTTAATAAATGTTTAGGACCAACGTTTTCACTTACACTGTTGTTACCCCAAGAACCACAACCTAAAGTAAGTGAAGGTTCTAGTCTAAAGTTATAAATATCACCAATAGCACCTTGAGAAGTTGGCATGTTAACAAGAACACGGCTTGTTTTTAGTACTTGTCCGAAATGATCAATTTTATCTAATTCTTTTTCATTTACATATAAAACACTAGTATGGCCAAAACCACCAAGTGCTACTAATTCTTCAGCCATGTTAGCGCCTTCTTCAAAGCTATTACATTTGAACATCCCAAGTACTGGAGATAGTTTTTCATGTGCAAAAGGTTCACTAAGAGTAATTTTTGAACATTCACCAATAAGCACTTTTGTTTTTGGAGCTACACTGAAACCTGCAATTTCTGCAATTTTCGCAGCTGGTTGACCAACGATTAATGGATTTACTGTACCACGTTTAGGATCTAAGATAACATTTCTAATTTTATCTTCTTCTTCAGCGTTTAAGAAATAAGCACCTCTGCTTAACATTTCTTCTTTAAATTCTTTATAAACATCTTTATGACAAACTATTGCTTGTTCTGATGCACAAACAACACCATTATCGAATGTTTTACTCATAAGAATTGAGCTAACTGCCATTTTAATATTAGCTGTACTATCGATTAATGCAGGAGTGTTACCAGCACCAACACCAATAGCTGGTTTACCTGAAGAATAAGCTGATTTTACCATTCCAGGACCACCTGTAGCTAAAATAATATTGATTAATGGGTTTGTCATTAAATAATTAGTTTTATCGATACTTGGTTCTTTAATATATGAGATAATATCTTCAGGAGCACCTGCTTTAACTGCAGCATCTAAGATGATTTGAGCAGCATGGTTAGTACAATCTTTAGCTCTTGGGTGTGGGCTGAATATAATTGCATTACGAGTTTTAAGTGCAATTAAGCTTTTAAAGATTGCAGTACTTGTTGGGTTAGTTGTAGGAATAATACCACAAACAACACCAAGAGGTTCAGCAACTTTTTGGACTCCAAAACCACCATCTCTTTCAATTATTCCACAAGTAATATCATCTTTATATTTATTAAAGATATATTCAGAAGCGAAATGGTTTTTAATTACTTTATCTTCAACAATACCCATCTTTGTTTCATTAACAGCTTCTTGTGCTAGTGATATACGTGCATTGTTAGCCGCGATAGCAGCTGCTCTAAATATCTTATCAACTTGTTCTTGTGAATAGGTTGCATATTTTGCTTGAGCTTTAGCTGTTTTTTCGATCATACTTTGTAATTCAAGTTGACCTGGGAAAAGTTCTTTGGTTTCTTTTGTCTTAGTTGCCATTTTTTTCTCCATGTTTTTAAATTTATCTTCTTAAGATATTTGCAATATATAAAAATATATCGATTAGGTCAATAGAGTTTAAAAAAATAAGTGAAGTATTTTAAAATTTTAATACAAAATATACAAAAATACTAAAATAATATAACTGTTAGTTAAATTAAAATTAAATATTATGTAATAATTATAAAATAAAATACTAATTAGAATATTAAATTTAATTATATAAAATTAATTATAGAAAAATTTTTAATCATTTTAGAGCCGATTGTCTATTTTATTTATAAAATTATCAGATTCTAATATATTTTTTTTATTATAAATAAACAAAGAATTACAAATAAAAGAAAGATTAAAAATATTTAAAATTTTATAAGAGTACAAAAAATATCAACTAAGTTTTATCTTATAACCGAAAGAAAGACTTAAATCATTTGGATTTATATTTGCAATCAAATTTAGATCATGTCTTAATTTTGCATTGTAAATAGTAGAATATGCTACAGCATCAAGAGCTTGGATTGTATGAGAGATAGCTTCGATAATGGCAGTATAAACTAAAGCGGTAGTGAAATAATTATTATCTGATGAAGTATTGCTAATAGATTTAAAAAATCCTTCAGTAAATCCATATATTAAAGCAATAGATACACCAGTTGCAATTATTGTTGTATCACATAGAAAATATATATTTTGGCTAATAGCTTTTCCTTGAGCTTTTGATCCACTTCCAAATCCTAATAATAAAGCTTTTACTGCAGGCTTTACTGTTGGTATTTTATTTTCATTATAAAATAAATTTAAATCAGCATTTAAATTTAGATTATTAATTTCTGACTTTAAATCATTATAATAAGGATATTTCTGATTTTTAGTATCTTCTTTAATTTTTTGTGTTGTATCAATTATTCCTATAGCAAAATTTAGGGGAGATGAGAAGATTGGATTTAAAAACACAAAGTAAAATAAGAAAAATATTAATATTTTTTTCATTCTAAAACCTCTTAATATATGGTAACATTTTATTGCGATATGTAAACAATAATTTTATAATCAAGATGAATATATATGTGTTTTATGTGTCGTTGGTTCAATTGTTTTGTATTAACTCAAATAATATACTATACTTTTGAAAAGAATAATATTTATAAAAAGGTTAGTTTCTATGGAAAGTGAAGAGAACAAATTAATTTATATCATTGAAGATCATCAAGTAATTGCAAATGGTGTTAAACAGTATTTGGAATTTAGTAATTTAAATTGTGAAGTATTTTATAATTTAGAAACCGCAAAAGAAGCTTTTGTAAAAAAACTTCCTGATTTATTGATTCAAGATGTTATGTTACCCGATGGAGATGGGTTTTCATTTGTCAAAGAACTAAGAAAAAAATATAATTTCCCAGTTATTTTTATGACAGCTAGAGCTGAGGAATCAGATAGGATATTGGGCTTTGAAATTGGTGCTGATGACTATATTACTAAGCCATTTTCTCCTAAAGAATTAGTTTTAAGGGTTCAAGCTGTATTAAGAAGAACAGGGGATATAAATCCAAGTGTTAAAGATGAGACTATCTTTAAGAAAGATGGTTCAAAATTATTTATAGATAGGAATGCTCATTCATTAAAAGTTGATGATAATGAAGTTATATTAACTGCAGCTGAATGGAGAGTGTTATTTTGTTTGATTGATAATGCACATTTACTAGTATCTAGAAATAAGATATTAGATGAATGTTTTAATTATTCAAGTGAGTCTTATGAAAGGATAGTTGATACTCATATAAAAAATATTAGAGCTAAACTTTATAAAGGCAATTGGATTGAAACTGTAAGAGGTTATGGATATCGATTTGTTGGTGTTGAAGAATCTAAGTAATATTAGAGAGACTTTTTAAGTATGAAGAAATTATTTGGGCGACTATTTATTTCAATATTAAGTGTATCATTATTTGTGCTTGTCTTCGTTATGTTTTTTATAACTCTTTTTTTTATTCGAGCATCAAGACAGTGGTCTGCTAATTCTTTTAATGATTTCAGCCATAGGCTAGCTATTTGTTTAGCTCAAAATACTGAACCTGTAGATATTTCAACTCTGATAGAGACCTCTCTTAATTGTTCTTTAGAAGATAATAGAATCAGTGGATTAATCTTTAGAGATAAAGAAGGTAAAGTTGTTTACTCTTTTGGTAAAACACAAATAGGGGAAAGTTTATCACAAAGACCAGATGATAAAGATGTTGATTTAAATGAGATTGTTTTAGATTTAAATAATCAACCTACAAGCGAATTTAAAACTGTAGTAACAACAAGTCCAATTAATTTGATTCAAACTAAATACTTAAATAATAACTTATATGTTGATTTGATACATTTATCTAGTTCAGATAGCATTTTTGAAAAAAGAGAAATAGAAGTTCCTAAAGGGGTTGAAGATAGTTTTATAACAGGATCTATTATGATTATGGAAAATGATGAGTTTTCTTATGCAATAGATGTTTTAGTTTTCACCCCAACAACTTATAAATATAGTAAAGATATATTTAGTATTGGTGGAATTTGGCTTTTAGCTATTGTTTTAATAGCTTTACAATTCTCATTGGTTTTAAGTTATCATTTTTCAAAACAAATAGAAAATTATGCTAAAGGGTTAAAAAAAGCATTATTTAAATTATCAAAAGGTGAAGAAAACGTTGATTTACCTCAATATAAAGTTGAAGAGTATCAAGATATAAATAAGGCTGTAAAATTATTAGATAGTGATTTAAGTTTAAATAGGAAAAATAGAAAAGCTTGGCTTAGAAATATTACTCATGATTTAAATACTCCAGTTACTTCTATGCAGATTTTACTTGATGGCGTTGAAGATAAGATTTTCCCATTAAATGAAGAAACTATTTCTTTATTAAAGAGGGAACATTCAAGTTTATCAAAGAGAATTAATAGAGTTGTTTTATATGCGTCCTTACAAAGTCCAGATAAAGAAATTATGTTGTCAATTTGTAGTTCTGATGAAATAATAAGTGCTTTAAAGAAAGTTGATTTAGATTTCTCAAGAGTTAAATTTGTTGAATATAGTAAAATTATTGAAGCTGATTATTCAACTATTGTTTTAGCAGTTTCTTGTTTGATTGAAAATGCTCTTGAATATGGTAAAGGTGAGGTTTTGGTAGAATTATCACGTTGTGAAATCAAAGTAACAAATAAAGGCCATTTATTAGATAATGTTACAATTTTTGAACCATGGGAGAGAGGCGATAAGAGTAGAACTAGTGGCGGAAATGGCCTAGGTCTCCCAATTGTATATGAAGTAATGAGACTTCATGAAGGTTCAATAAAATTAAAAAATATAGACGATAAAGTTATAGCAACTTTAAAATGGGAAAAACATTTAAATAGTTTGATCTAAAATAATGTTTTTATCAAAATCATAAATTGTAAACCTATTATTTTCATATATCATATAAGAATTATTATATCCACCTTTTGCAAGGGATATTGATCCTGGATTAAAATGATGAGTTTTATTCTCATTAATTTCATATAATGGTATATGAGTGTGTCCACTTAAAATTACGTCATTTTCATTAGTTTTTGGGTATGGGTGATGCCCGTGTACTAAAGTAAAAGTTCTATTATCAATAAATAGTTTTGCACTTTCACTTAATATTTCAAAATCTAAAACCATTTGATCTACTTCTGCATCACAATTGCCTCTAACAGCAATTATTTCTTTTGCTAAAGCATTTAATAAAGCAATAACTTTTTTTGGATCATATTCCTTTGGTAAATCATTTCTAGGTCCATGATAAAGAATATCTCCTAATAGGAGAATCTTATCAAACTTCTCATTTTCATAAATATTTATAAGACTTTTAGCATAGTAGTAGCTACCATGAATGTCTGAGGCTATTAATAATTTCATAGCCTAATTATATAGCAATTATAATATATTATTTCAAGTATTATAATTTATGACTTGCACTTTGTTGCACTTTGTGGTATAAAATCAAAGGTTCTCATTTAGAGAACATTTGGGGCCGTAACTCAGTGGGAGAGTACCACGTTGACATCGTGGGAGTCGTTGGTTCAAATCCAATCGGCCCCATTTTTTTATGCCAATTCAATTTTTCTTTATTAGTTTCAAAATAATAATTGATAAATCAATAATATTATTGATTTTATTCTTTCTATAGAATATAAATTTATAAAGTATATATTTTATAATTAATTATATTTATTCTTCACAAGATTATAAATAAACTTTATCTTATTAGAAGTAAATATATTTTGGAGGAAATATTTTGGATAAAATCAAAATGACTACACCCTTAGTTGAATTAGATGGGGATGAAATGACAAGAATCCTTTGGAAGATGATAAAAGATGAATTAATTTTACCTTTTGTTGACTACAAAGCAGAGTATTATGATTTAGGATTAGTACATAGAGAAGAAACTAAAGATGCGGTCACTTATGATGCAGCTAATGCAATAGCAAAATATGGAGTAGGTGTAAAATGTGCAACTATTACTCCTAATGAACAACGAATGAGTGAATATAAGCTAAGTGAAAAATACAAAAGCCCTAATGGTACCTTAAGAGCTATTTTAGATGGTACAGTATTTAGAACTCCAATTTGTATAGATTCAATTAAGCCTGTTGTTAAAAACTGGAAAAAACCAATTACTATTGCTCGTCATGCATATGGCGATGTTTATAAAGCTACAGAGTATAGAGTTCCAGAAGAAGGAAAAGCAGAGTTAGTATTTACTGATAAAAATGGTAATGAAAAATTTAGAGAAACAATTTATGATTTTGAATGTCCTGGTGTTATTCAAGGAATGTATAATAAAGATTCTTCAATAATCAGTTTTGCAAGATCTTGTTTTGCTTATGCACTTGATGCTAAAGAAGATTTATGGTTCTCCACTAAAGATACAATTAGTAAAAGTTATGATCATCACTTTAGAGCAGTTTTTGAAGATGTTTATGAAAAAGAATATAAAGAAGCTTTTGAAAAAGCAGGTATTACTTATTTCTATACATTGATTGATGATGCTATTGCTAGAGTTATTAGAAGTGAAGGCGGTTTTGTTTGGGCTTGTAAGAACTATGATGGGGACGTTATGAGTGATATGGTTTCAACAGCTTTTGGTTCTTTAGCTATGATGACAAGTGTTTTAGTATCTCCTGATGGAAAATATGAATATGAAGCAGCACATGGTACTGTTACACGTCACTATTATAAGTACTTAGAAGGCCAAGAAACTTCAACAAACCCAATGGCAACAATTTTTGCTTGGTCTGGAGCATTTAGAAAAAGAGGTGAGTTTGATAATAATGAACAATTAATTAAATATGCTGATTCATTAGAAAAGGCTTGTTTTGATACATTAAACAGCGGTGTAATGACTAAAGATTTAGTTCATCTAGCTGAAGGTCTTGAAACAAGAAGTGTTAATTCATCTGAATTTATTAAAGAGATTAGAAAAAACTTAGAAGCTATACTAAGTTAGTAAAAATAAAAAATTATTAAAACAAAAAAAATTCTTGGATACTTTTTAGTATCCAAGTTTTTTAATATTCGATTATATCAATATTTCCATATTCACCAACTATATAATAATTTTTTGGCTTTTTGAAAGGCTTATTAGTCTTAACAAAATCTTTAATATTTTGATTATCTAAATAACTTAGTTTATTTGGAGTGTAATTTAGAGATAATATAGGAGATTCTCCGACTTCAAGGTAGTAAGCTAAGCCTTGATGCATTTCAATATAGGAAAGCAAAGCTTTTTCTAGATAAAGTGCTCCATGTCTTGGTAATGAATCTCTAATAAAAGCATCTTGTAATTCAAAAATATCAATATTTTCAATTTCGTTTTCGCTGAAATTATTTTCTAAGAATTCAATAAACGATTCAAAAATTTGACTAGGTGTAATTTCAAAAGCATCAGAAATTACTTTCATAAACATAACAGCTTCACCTTTTGTATAGAATAAATCACATCCTTTTTTAATTTTTAGAGCTTTTTCTATATCTTCAAGTTTAAAACTAGGGTTTTGAATTAAAGTATATGGGGATTCTTTATTATATTGAATTTTGTATTTATCAATTTCATCATATATTTTTGTACCTGGTAATAGAGATAGTAAGAAAATATCAATATTACTAGGTTTACAAAATACTGTAAAATCTAAACTTTCTTTAAACTTAGTTAAATTATCATTAGGGAGACCAATAATTAAATCAAGTCCATAGACTATATTTAATTTTTCCAAAATTGAAATCTTTTCTTTAAACAAATCAAGTTTAAAGTTCCTATTAACAGTTTTTAAAACATCACTGTGAATACTTTGAAGTCCAATTTGAAGGGAACAGAAAATTTCACTAAAAGCTTTAGCTATATCTTCATCAATTAATTCAGCTCTAATTTCAAAAGTAAAGTGTATATCTTGAGCTTTATATTTTATAAGATTTAGAATTTTTAAAGTTCTTTTTTTATCTATGTTAAAGGTTGGATCTAAGACAAAAATATCTTTTATTCCTTTACCTACAATATAGTCTAATTCAGCTTCAATTCTTTCAAAAGGATAGTTTCTTACAGTTCTAAGCCCTTTTGATTCAAAACAAAAGCCACATTTAAAAGGACAGCCCCTAGTCATTTCCCAAAGAATTGAACAATCTTCATCTAAGAAAGGATCACATACCTGAGTTAAAAAAGGAGAAGAAAGAGAATCTAAATTTACATTATCAGATAAAGAATAAGTAGGGTTTTCTTTAGATAGAATACCTTTATGTATTAATGGTTCATCATTTATTAACTTTTTTAGAGCAATAATGGTAGTTTCTTCACCTTCTCCAGATACTAAAAACCTATATAAATTTAAATCGAAGCTAGTTGCATTTGCACTTATTTCACTTCCCCCGGCAAAGATAATGATATTTTTATTTAAGGCTTCTAATTCTTTAGTAAAACTATCAAACCAATCTCTATTCCAGAGATAAATTGAAAGCCCTATAGCATATAAATCCTTATTTGCAAGTTCTCTTGCAATTTGTATTGGATCATCTTCTAAATCGTAAAGACTAGTTTTTACATTAATTATTGAGTTTAACTCATTATCATTTTTTATAGCAGATTCTATACATAAAGCTCCTAAAGGAAATGATAGATTTGATTTCTCAATTGCAGTTGATATTAATAATATATTCACAAAATCAACATTAACAAAAAAAGATAAACATATAAAGCTAAAAGTATTTATTTTATCAATGTTTTGTTTTATTATTTGATGTTTTTTTGATAATATATAAATACTTTAAAAAATAGTGAGAAATTAAATAAATTGAAAAGAGAATTATTTTTACCAACTACAAGAGAAGATATGTTAAATAGAGGTTGGGATTATGTTGATGTTGTAATGATTAGTGGTGATGCATATGTTGATCATCCTTCCTTTGGTGTGCCTTTATTAGCTAGATTGTTAGAAAGTCAAGGTTATAGAGTTGGAATTATAGCTCAACCAGATGTCAATAATAAAGAAGATTTTTTGAGATTTGGTAATCCTAGACTTTGTGTAATGATTGGTGGTGGAAATATTGATTCAATGGTCTCTCATTATACAAGTGCAAATAAAAAAAGAAGTAATGATTATTATTCTCCTGGTGGTAAAGCTGGTTTTAGACCTGATAGAGCAACAATTGTTTATACTACAAAAGCAAAAGAGGTTTTTGAAAAAAATGTTCCAATAATTATTGGAGGAATTGAAGCTTCTTTAAGAAAATTTGCTCATTATGATGTTTGGAGTGATAAAGTTAGACATTCACTAATCTTAGATTCGAAAGCTGATTTATTAATTTATGGAATGGGGGAATTAGCTACTTTAGAGATTGTTGATAGACTTAATAATGGTGAGACTATTGATAATTTATATGATGTTATAGGTAGTGTAGTCTCTTTCTCTCAAAAAGCTTTTGAAGAAATTAAAGATAAAATTAAATACCCAATATTTGAATTACCAAGCTATGAAGAAGTTAGCGATAGAGATAAGAAAAGTAATATCCCAAGTGATAATGGGAAATTGAATTATGCAAAAGCTTTCCAAATACAGATGCTAAGAGAAAACCCTATGAGAAGGGAATGTTTAACTCAAAGCTCAGAGGGGAGAATAGTATTAAGAAACCCTGTTCAAAGACCGTTAACTACTCAAGAGATGGATATGGTTTATGAATTGCCTTTCACTAGAGTTTCTCATATTGATTATGACAAAGAGGGTGGAATCCCAGCATTAAATGAAGTTCAATTTTCTATAACTAGTAACAGAGGTTGTTATGGAGCTTGTTCTTTTTGTGCAATAACTACTCATCAGGGTAGAATGATTCAAGTTAGAAGTAAAGAATCTTTAGTTAGGGAAGCTACATTGCTCACTAAACTCCCTAACTTCAAAGGTTATATTCATGATTTAGGTGGCCCTACAGCTAACTTCCAAGCTCTTGCTTGCGATAAACAATTGAAAAGTGGACCTTGTGATACAAAACAGTGTTTATTTCCAGAACCCTGTAAAAATTTAAAAGATTCTCATTCTCGTTATTTAGATATTCTTGAAGCTATAGAAAAAATTAATGGGGTAAAAAAGGTTTTTATTAGATCTGGTATTAGATTCGATTATTTAATGAGAGTGTGTGATGAAAAGACTAAAAACAGATTTTTAAAACATTTAGTTTTAAATAATGTTAGCGGACAATTAAAAATTGCACCAGAACATGTAGATCCAAAAGTTTTAGATATCATGGGAAAACCTACAGTTGATGTTTATGAAGAATTTATTCAAGCTTTTAAAGATACCAATGAAAAGTTCAATAAAAAACAATATACTATTCCATATTATATTGCTGCGCATCCAGGTTCAACTTTGCAAAGTGCAATTAATCTAGCTTTACATACAAAAAAAGAAGGTTTTGTTCCTGATCAAGGACAAGAATTTTATCCAACTCCATCAACCGTATCAACTTGTATGTACTATACAGGTCTTGATCCTAGACCTAATAGAAATTTTGAAAAAGTATATGTTCCTAAAGGCCGAGAGAAAAAATTGCAAAGAGCTATTTTACAATATAATAAGATTGAAAATAGGGCTTTTGTATTAGAGGCTTTGAGAAAAGCTAACAGAATGGACTTGTCAAAAGTATTGTTGTCTGACAATAAACAAAATTTGTATAAAAATAGAAAAAATATACGAAAAAAAACTAATAAAAATCATAAAGTGAATTGACAGTTATTCCCTAAGTGATTAAAATTTTTGGAAAAGCGTAGGTTTTTCAACGCTTAGGAGCAATTATGGAAAAGAAAGATATTGATTGGAGTGCATTAGGTTTTAAATACACTAAAACAGAAAAAAGATATGTTGCTCATTGTAAAAATGGACAATGGAGTAAAGGTGAGCTAACTGAAGATGAAACAATTACACTAAATGAAAGTGCAGGGGTTTTCCAGTATGCTCAAACTTGTTTTGAGGGATTAAAAGCTTATACAGCAAAGAATGGTAAGATTGTAGTATTCAGACCTGATTTAAACGCTCAAAGAATGGCAGATACATGTAAAAGATTATGTATTCCTGAATTACCTAAAGAAATATTTCTAGAAGCTTTAGAACAAGTAGTAAAAGCAAATGCGGCTTATGTTCCTCCTTATGGAACTTCTGCTTCATTATATTTAAGACCTTTTATTATTGGTTCTTCTCCAGTTATTGGGGTTAAAGCTTGTGACGAATATCAATTCAGATTGTTTGCTTTACCTGTAGGTCCTTATTTTAAAGGTAAATTAAATCCAATTAAAATTATGGTAAGTGATTTTGATAGAGCTGCACCAAATGGTACTGGTGACATTAAAGCTGGTTTAAACTATGCAATGAGTTTATATCCTGGTTATTTAGCTAAATCAAAAGGTTATGCTGAAAATATGTATTTAGATTCAAAGACTAGAACCTATGTTGAAGAAACTGGTGGAGCAAACATCTTGTTTGTAACTAAAGATAATAAAGTTATAACACCAAAAAGTGAAACAATTTTGCCTTCAATTACAAGACGATCTCTTTTAGTTGTAGCTAAAGATATTCTTGGTCTAGAAGTTGAAGAAAGGCCTGTTAAATTTGACGAAGTAGAAGATTTTGCTGAATGTGGTTTGTGTGGTACAGCTGCAGTAATTTCTCCTGTTGGTCTTGTTCATACTGAAGAGAAAGATATTATTTTCAATGGTGATCCAAATAAAGTTGGGCCAATTACTAAAAAGTTATATGATACCTTAACTGGAATTCAATTAGGAGAAATTGAAGGTCCTAAGGGCTGGATTAAAGAAATTCTATAATAGGTAATATATATATATTTTGTTTAGGAGTGCATTAGCACTCCTTTTTTAGCCGTATATGGGCATAAAAAAACTCTAGGTAAAAACCTAGAGCTTTTTTCTTTCAATGTAATTAAGCAGAAATAACTGTTAATAAAATCTTGATTAGGAATAGTGCTGTAACAACCCAAGTCATTGGAGTAATTTGTTTTGTTTTTCCTGTAACAAGTTTTAATACTGTGTAACTTAAGATACCGAACATAATACCATCAGAAATTGAGTAAGCTACAATCATCATGATGATACATAAGAATGCAGGAACTGCTTCTGTAATGTCATGGAAATCAATTTCAGTAACAGGAGTAATCATTAATACACCAACAATAATAAGAGCTGGAGAAGTAGCAGCAGATGGAATAGATCCGAAGATTGGTTCTAAGAACAATGAAATTGCAAATAAAATAGCAACAACAACTGCAGTTAAACCAGTTCTACCACCAGCAACAACACCTGAAGAAGATTCTACGAATGTTGTAATTGTTGAAGTACCTAAGATAGCACCAACAGTAGTACCAATAGCATCAGCGAATAAAGCTTCTTTACAGTTAGGAATTGATCCATCTTTTTGAATCATATCAGCTTTTGTTGCACAACCAATTAATGTACCAACTGTATCAAACATGTCAACAAATAAGAATGTAAAACATACTACTACAAAGTCTAATGAAAGCATATGTGAGAATTCAAATGGGAAGAAATATGGTGCTGAAGGTAAGTAAGAACCACCTGCGTATGAAGTAACTCCGAATGGGATACCAATAACAGTTGTAATTAAGATACCATAAAGCATTGCACCCTTAACACCTTTAGCCATCATGAAAGCAATTATTACTAAACCGATCATGGCAACTAATGGAGCTCCTGAAGTCCAAGCTGGATTTAAGTGTACTAAAGTTGCACCGTCTGCAACGATAATACCAGCATTTTGGAAACCAATGAATGCGATAAATAATCCGATACCAACAGAAATAGCTTTTTTCAAATTGCTAGGAATACTATTTACGATAGCTTCACGGACATTAAATGCTGTTAATAAGATAAAGATAATACCTTCAACAAATACTGCTGAAAGAGCAAATTGCCAAGTCTTACCCATACCCAAAACAACGGTGAAAGCTAAGAATGCGTTTAAACCCATACCTGGAGCTAAAGCAAAAGGTAGATTAGCAAGTAATCCCATTACTAATGTTGCAAAAGCACCTGCAATTGCAGTAGCGGCAAAAACGCGAGAGAATTCCATACCAGCAGCTGATAGGATACCTGGATTAACAGCGAGGATGTAAGCCATTGTTAAGAAAGTGGTTACACCAGCCATAATTTCTGTACGTACATTTGATTTTCTTTCTGAAATTTTAAAGAAATTGTCCATTAATGCACTCCTTATATTTAGTGATTGTCGTTACCATTATATAGTATAACTATCAATAAGTACAGAAATATTTTTATAAATGTTGCACCTTGTTGCCTTATAAAGAATTATAGAATATTACAGTATTTATATGAAATATTTCGTTAAAATTAAAAAAAATATATTATTATTGTAGTAAATATAAATGATAAAAAAAGACATTTTTTAAGTTTTTTGTGAGTTTTTATTAAAATTTTATTAATTATCCTTGTGAAATTTAACAAATAGATGTTAGAATATTAGACAATTTAAAGAAATGAATAAAACAAGTAATTGGAGAAAAACAATATGGATAAAAAAGAAATGATGGAATTAATTGATGTTTCATCAAAAAGGAAAGTCGCTGATATTTGTATAAAAAATGCAAAAGTTGTTGATGTTTTTAATAGAAATGTTTTTGAAAGTGATGTTTTGATTATTAAAGATAGAATTGCTGGTTTTGCAAAATGTGGATATGGTAAAGCAAAAGAAATTTTTGATGCAAAATTTTCATATATGATCCCTGGATTTATTGATTCTCATGTCCATATTGAATCTTCTCATTGTACACCTGAAGTGTTTTCAAACTTATTAGTACCTAATGGTGTTACAACTGTTATAGCAGATCCCCATGAAATTTGTAATTGTCATGGTTTAGATGGATTAGATTATATGCTTGAAGCAAGTGAAGACTTACCATTAAAAGCATATTTTATGGTTCCTAGTTGTGTTCCAGCTACAGATTTTGAACATAGTGGAGCTATTTTAGATGCAAAAGAAATAGCTAAAAGAATAAATTGTGATAGAGTTCTTGGCCTTGGTGAAATGATGAATTATCCAGGAGTAATAAATAATGATGAATCTGTAATTGATAAAATCCAATTAGCACATGACAATAATAAAATAATTGATGGACATTCTCCAAATGTTTATGAAAGTGATTTAGATGCTTATTGTGCTGCTGGAATAAAAGATGACCATGAATGTGCTACAAAAGAGGATTTAGAAGAAAGAATTAAACGTGGTATGTATGTAATGTTAAGAGAAGGGACTGTTTGTAAAGATGAAGTTAATTTATTAAAAGGTGTTACTGAATCAAATTATAGAAGATGTCTTTTCTGTACTGATGATAGACAAGTTGAATCCTTATTAGAATTAGGAAGTATCAACAATAATGTAAGATTAGCTGTAGAAAATGGATTAGATCCTTTTATAGCAATTTCAATGGCAACAATTAATAGTGCTGAATGTTTTAATTTAAAAGATTTAGGTGCAATTGCTCCAAGATATATTGCTAATTTTTCTTTAACTCAAAACTTAAAAGATTTCAATATGGATTATGTTTTTGTTAATGGTAAATTAGTTGCTAAAGCTAAAAAAATGATTGAAGAGGCTCAAATAAAACCAATTCCAAATAAAGTAAAATCTAAAATGAGCGTTAAAGATTTTAGCTTAAAAAGTTTAGAATTGCCTTTAAAATCTAATAAAGTTAGAACAATGGAAGTAATACCTGGTGGAGTAGTTACCAAAAAAGCAGAATCAATAGTTGAAATTGAGAATGGTCTCTATAAATATGGGGATGATGATATTTGTAAGATTGTAGTAGTAGAAAGGCATAAAGCAACTGGAAATTGTGCAGTAGCTTTATTAAAAGGTTTTGGATTAAAGCATGGTGCAATTGCAACAAGTGTTGCACATGATTCTCATAATATTATTGCTGCTGGAAAAAATGATGAAGATATATATTTAGCAATAAATGAATTAATAAAAATTGGGGGAGGAATGACAATTACATTAGACAATAAGGTTATAGATTCACTCTCTCATCCTGTTGCCGGATTAATGAGTGATCAAAATGCTGATATTGTATCAAAAAGATTAAAAGAAATGGTAAGTGAAGCCTATGATAATTTAGATATTAGCAAAAGCTTAGATCCATTTATGACCTTATGTTTTATGTCTCTTCCAGTAATCCCTGAATATAAGATAACTGATATGGGATTATTTGATGTAACTGAATTTAAATTTGTCGATTTGGAATTATAGATAAGAATTGTTAGTATATTAAACCGTTGAGATAGAATAATATTTCAACGGTTTTTTTATAGCCTATATTCAGAAGGCTTTTTAATTGTTACTTTCTTGAAAGTATTATAAAAGTGGGATTTATATTGATATCCCAATAACAAGGCTATTTCTTTATAAGATAAATCAGTAGATTCAATAAAATTAATAGCTTTTTCTACTTTTAATTTATCTTGATATTTATGAGGTGATAAACCAATTTCTCTTTTAATTATTCTTTAAATTCGTGAACAACTAAGACAAATTGCATTAGAAACATCTTGAATTTGATAATTATTTTTAACAGTTGAGTGCATAATTCTATCTATTTCTTTAAATTTATTTAACTTTGTTTTTTTCGTTTTGTAATTATTTTTAGCTTTTATCAAATTGCCGAAAATATGGAAATATATAATTATTTAAAAGCTTTGGACCAATTAGAATTTACTTATGATCAAACAATAGTAACAAATCCTACTTCATTAGATTTATGGATTAGTGTTGATGGTAAGATCAAATGTATTAAATCAGGTAAAACACTCTATATTGAGTAAAATATATATGTGCTTATTAATAAATTAGAACAAGATAATTACACTTAGTATTTTTTTGTTCAAGGTAGCTATTATAAAGATTCAATGATAGTTGTTCTTTATGTAAATCTAAAAAAAGTATTGAGAAATTTATCTTTAGTGAATAAAAAATATAATGGAATAAAAATAATCAAAAATAGCCATAAAAAACCTTTCTTTTAATTAAAAGGTATGCTATTATCAACCAAGTTGTTTTATAAAACAATTCGGTTGAGGTGTTTACTTAGATGAAAGTTCCAAAGACAAAAGATAATAATAATAACATTGAGGTTAGAGTAAGATTTAGTTGTGAAAAATTTTATTTTGGTCCAGGTGCTGCACGTTTACTAGAGTTAATTGACAAAGGGGAAAGTGTTAGTAAAGCTTGTAAATTAATGAATATGTCTTATTCCAAAGGCTGGAAAATATTAAATATTATAAAAGATGAAACCGGTTATGATGCTGTAATTAGACAACAAGGTGGAATTAACGGCGGTAAAACAATCTTAAGTGAACAAGGAAAAGCCTTGTTAGAATCTTTTAGAAATCTTGAGAAAGATATTAAAGAATATGCAAAAAATAGATTTGAACAATATTTAGAGGAAAATGATGACTAGAAAAGATTTTAGAAAACATTTGCAACATCCTAAAGTAATAATATTATTATTTACAATTTTATTTTTTGTTATCTTTTTTACTTCATTTTTTATTGGCAGATATCCAATAAAACCTTCACAATTAGTTTTAGTATTATTGTCACGAGTTTTTAATATTGAGCCTACTTGGTCAAAAACCGTTGAATCAATAATTTTTAATGTAAGAATGCCTCGTATATTGAGTTCAGCAATAATTGGAGCAGCGCTCTCACTTTCAGGATTAAGCTATCAAGGAATGTTTAAAAACCCAATGGTATCGCCTGATGTTTTAGGAACTAGTGCAGGAGCTGGGTTTGGTGCGTCTTTAGCAATTCTACTTGGATTATCATATTTTACAATTAGTTTTATAAGTTTTGCTTTTGGGTTACTTGCCGTAATTTTAGTTACTTTTATTAGCTCAAAAATTATGAATCAAAAAACTCTTGCATTAATTCTTGGTGGTATAATGATTAGCTCTTTATTTTCATCAGCGACTTCTTTTGTAAAATTAGTTGCTGATACTGATAATACTTTACCAGCAATAACATATTGGTTAATGGGTTCTTTAGCATCAGTTAGAAAATCAGATGTATATTTTCTTTTAATAGTTACTGTTATAGGATCAATTCCTCTCTTTTTATTAAGGTGGAAATTAAATTTATTAACCCTTGATGAAGATGAAGCTATGAGTTTAGGAATTAATACTATTCTATTGAGAAAAATTGTTATAGTTTGTGCAACATTAATAACAAGTGCATCTATTTGTGTAGGTGGTCATATTGGTTGGATAGGCTTAGTAATTCCACATTTTACAAGGATGGTTGTTGGTTGTGATTATAGAGTTTCACTTCCAGTATCAATACTTATGGGATCATCATTTTTGATGTTAGTAGATACAATAAGTAGAAGTTTATTAACAAGTGAAATTCCAATTGGTATTTTAACTTCCTTTATCGGAGCTCCATTTTTCTTATACCTCATGATAAGGGAGGCAAAGAAAGTATGAGTTTAAAGGTTGATAATTTAAGTTTTAGTTATGCAGATAAAAAAATATTAGATGAAATTTCCTTTGAGATTAATCCTGGGGATTTTGTATGTCTTTTAGGAAGAAATGGAGTAGGTAAAAGTACTCTATTTAAACTCTTGCTTGGTTTTTTACATAAAGCCTCTGGCCAAATATTAATTGATGATAAACCCTTAGAACATTTTGGTAGAAAAGAATTAGCTAGAAAAATTGCTTATATCCCTCAATACACTACCAGTGCATTTAATTATACAGTTTTTGATACTGTTTTAATGGGAACTACTTGTAGATTAGAAACATTAGGTTCCCCTAAAGCAAAAGAGAAAAAAATAGCATTTGATGCCTTAAAACAATTTGAAATAGAACATTTAGCACATAAAAACAGTGATGCTATTAGTGGTGGAGAAAGACAGTTAGTTATTTTAGCTAGAGCTGTAGCACAAGGCTCAAAGATATTAATTTTGGATGAACCAACTGCAAACTTAGATTATGGGAATCAAGTTAGAGTAATGAAAACTATATCTAAATTAAAAGAAATGGGATATGCAATTATTTTATCAACTCATAATCCCGAACAGGCAATGTGGTTTAGTGATAAAGTTATGTTACTTGACGACAAAAAGGTATTAGCCTTTGGGAATACTCAAGAAGTTATTAGTGAAAAGTTATTAAAGAAAATTTATTCTATCGATATAGATTTGATAGAAAAAGATGGCAAAACCTTATGTGTGCCTAGAATTGAGGAATAGTTATGTTTAATTGGAATGAAAAAAATATTAATTGGTTTAGCTCAAGTGCGAAAGGTACTGACTTTCATAACAAATTAGCAGCAGAAATAATTCCTTATTTAGATAAAAATGATTCACTTTTGTCTTTAGGTAGTGGTTTAGGCTTTCTTGAAAGAGAATTATCTCCATATTTAAAAAAAATGGTTTTAATAGATAACAATGATGTAGCAATAGATTTTTTAAATAAAAACAAATTAAAGAATCAAACAGTAATTAATACTGATTGGACTCAATACAATAAAAAGTCAGATTATTTGTTACTTTCTTTTTTTTCTAGAATGTATATAAATGATAGTCTTGATGACTTTTTTAAACTAGTTAATAAAAAAATCTTTTATATAGTAAATCAAAGACATTGTAAGGAGGGTGAAGTTGAATCTTATTTAGATAGGAAAAAAGCTAATTACTCTCAAAAAAAGATTCAATTAGATTTTAATCAAGTTTTAAAGAGAAGTGATATTAATGATTATTTAAATCAATATTATTCTCAAGTAACTGATGAAAAACGAGAAAAACTCTTACAAAACTTTAAACCGTATAAAAATGATTTAGTCGTATTTAATAATAGAAAAAAAATAATTTTATTCATTATAGAGAAAGGAGAAAAATAATGAAGAAAAAAATAATATTTGTTCTTTTTTCTTTGCTTTTAGCTAGTAGTCTTCTTTTTGCAGAAGGTCAAAAAGAAAACTCATATATCCAAAAGCAACAAGAAACAAAAATATTTGTGGACTCTCTTGGTAGAGAAGTTGAAGTCCCAACAAATATTGAAAGAGTTGCTCCATCAGGAAATTTATCACAACAGATAATTTATTCAATCGTTCCTGATGAAATGGTAGGTTGGGGAACCCGTCCTACTGCTGAGATGCAAAAATATTTTAAACAAGAAGTAGTTAATAGGCCTGTTTATGGTGCTTTTTATGGTAAAAAAGCAAATTTAAATATGGAAGCTTTGTTAGTTGCAGATCCTCAAGTTGTTGTTGATATTGGAGAAGTAAAAGGCTCTGTTGATGAAATGACAAAGGATTTAGATGATTTACAAGCAAAACTAAATATTCCTGTTGTTTTTATTGCTTCTTATTTAGATGATATGGGTTCTACATACCGTGCTTTAGGAAGTTTATTAAATAAAAATGAAGCAGGGGAAGAAAGAGCTGCCTATTGTGATCAAACAGTAAGTGATGCAAAAGAAGTTTTAGCAACAATTAGTGAAGATTTAAAACCAACAATTTATTATGGTACAGAACAAGATGGATTAACATCCTTCCCAAAAGGAAGTTTTCATACTCAAGTATTTCCTTTAGTTGGTGTTAATAATATTGTAGAAGGTAAAGGTAAGTCAATAAAAGTAAGTCCTGAACAATTAATCATTTGGGATCCCGATTATATTATTTTAACTGGAGAAGGTGGCTATGAATCTTTCTTAAGTGAAGATAGTCCTTTCAAAGATTTAACTGCTATAAAAGAAAATCATATTTTTATAATTCCTGAAGGACCCTTTAACTGGATAGATAGACCACCAGCCATGAATAGAGTTTTAGGTATGAAATGGCTAGGGAATTTAATTTATCCTGATAAGTTTAATTATGATATAAAACAGGAAGCAAAGACTTTCTATAGTTTATTCTATAATTATGATTTAAATGATCAAGAACTTGATGAACTTTTAAAAAATTCAACTAGATAAATATTTTGCTATTAAGAGGATGCTAATTCTTTTAATAGCATTTTTTTATATATAATTAAGTTTTAATTTTTATATATATTGCAAACATAATTAATTCATAGTATTTTTTTAATAACCTAGGAGATACTAAAATTATGAGTTTAAATAATTTAGAAAAACAAATAATTGAATTAAGAGAACAAATCGTAAGATTATCAAGTAGTTCTCTATCAGTAAGAAACGAAGCTTTAACTTTAATTAAGGATGGTTTAGTTCGAGATAAAGAAATGATTTTTGAAGCAAATAGTAAAGATTTACACTCAGCAAAAGAATCAAATTTACCCTCAGCTATAGCTTCAAGATTAAGGTTTGATGATAAAAAATTAGAAGCCTCTTTATTGGGACTAGATATGGTCATTTCACAAAGTGATCCAATTGGTGATGTTCTAGAAAAAAGATTATTGGATGATGATTTGATTCTTGAGAAAGTTAGTTTCCCCTTAGGTGTTATTGCAATGATTTTTGAATCTAGACCAGATGCGCTTATACAAATAGTTTCTTTGGCACTAAAAAGTGGTAATGGAATTATTTTAAAGGGTGGTAAAGAAGCAAATTATACAAACAGAGCATTAATTAAAAGTATTAATAAATCTTTAGAAGAGTCTGTGTTAAAATCCTTTTGGGTTATTTTAATTGAGAGCCATAGTGATGTAGATACACTCTTAACAATGGATGGTTATATTGATTTAATTATTCCAAGAGGTTCTAATGCTTTTGTTTCATACGTAATGAATAATTCAAAGATACCAGTAATGGGGCATTCAGATGGTCTTTGTTCAATTTATGTAGATGAATCAGCTGATTTAGAAAAATCTGCAATTGTTTGCTTTGATTCAAAAACACAATATCCTTCAGCTTGTAATGCTGTGGAAACAATATTGGTTAATAAAAATATTTATAAAAAGTTTTTGCCGCTTTTAAAAACTGAATTAGATAAAAAAGATGTTATAATTCATGGTGATGAATTAGTTTGTGAAGTTATTGACTGTTTAAAAGCAACAGCTGAAGATTTTGATACTGAGTATTTAAATTATGAAGTAGCTATTAAAGTAGTTGATGATGTTGATGAAGCTATTAATCATATTGCTATTCATGGGTCCCATCACACCGATGCAATTTTAACTAAGAATGAAGAAAATATTTTAAAATTCTTTAATAGTGTTGATAGTGCAGATGTATTTAGTAATTGTAGTACTAGATTTGCTGATGGATATCGATTTGGACTTGGTGCTGAAGTTGGAATTTCAACTTCAAAATTGCATGCTCGAGGTCCAGTTGGGGTTAAAGGCTTAATGAGTACTAAATATTTATTAAAGGGAAATAATCAAATAGTTGAAGATTATAGTTCTAATAAAAAAAGTTTTAAACATAAGGAATTAAAATAATTTCTTAGTGGTGGTATAAAATGTCGAGAGATTTCTCAAATATAAAAAGAATAGTAATTAAGGTTGGAACCAATTTACTATCTAGTGAAACAAAAATTGATGAAAAAAGAATTAAGATTATTGTTGATCAAATAGCGGAACTAAAAAGACGTGGTTATCAGGTTGTTTTAGTCACATCAGGAGCTATTGGAATGGGCGCTAAAGAATTACATATCAAGCAAAGTGTTAAAGATATTGCTATGAGACAAGCTTTAGCCTCAATTGGCCAACCCATCTTAATGAGTACTTATAGAAAATATTTTAAAGAAGAAGATATAGTTTGTTCTCAAGTTCTAATAACAAGAAAAGAGTTAGATAAGAGAAAAACGTATGTTAATTTAAGAAATAGTATTTTTACTTTGCTTGATTTAGGTGTTGTTCCAATTCTTAATGAAAATGACTCAATAAGTACAGCTGAAATTGGTTCAGCTTTTGGTGATAATGATAGAATGAGCGCTTTAGTTGCATCAAAAATTGATGCTGAGCTATTAGTAATTCTTACTGATATCAAAGGCTTATATGATGATAATCCTAATACCAATGAAAATGCAAAATTTATTGATGAAATAGATACCATTGATGATAAAATCATGGGGTATGCAAAAGGGGCTGGTTCTACATTTGCTACTGGTGGTATGAGAACTAAGTTATTAGCTGCTAAAATTGCAGCAATAGCTGGTTGTGGTTGTGTAATTGCAAGTGGAATGGATGATAATGCACTAATCAATATTATTGATAATGAAGATTTTGGAACATTTATTCATTCTAAAGAAAAGAAAAGTCAACGAGCAAGGTGGATAATTAATAGCTCAACTAATGGGACTATATTGATAGATGATGGGGCAAAAAAAGCGCTTGAACATAATAAAAGTTTATTGCCAAGCGGAATTATTGAGCTAACTGGAGTTTTTGAAGCTGGGGATGTAATAGAAATTTGTGATAAAAACGGACTTGCCTTTGCAAAAGCCGTACCTTATTATGATAGTACTGATATTGTAGCAATAAGTGGTCACAATAGTAGCGATATTGAAAATTTATTAGGACCTGGAAAAAAGGCAGTAATTTTCCGTCCAGAGGATTTAGTTTTTATAAATGAGTCAAATTAGTAAATATAGAATTTATCATAGAAAACAAGATGTAGGTAAAAAAATAGAGCAATTGCATAGAAGTGAACAATTAGCTATTGGAATAATAGATGTGGGGACATTAGAACAATTAATGCAAGCACTTAGATGGTATTCAAAGAATATGAATTTTTGTTTGCATGCTGTTATAAGTGCTGAAAGAGGGGATATTAAATCTTTTAAAGAAGAATTCCCTGATGTTACTTTTATAGTTTTTCCATCAATTACTTCTTTTGGAGAATGTACAAATGCTTTTGCCGATGAATGTTTTACAACCTTTTTTATGGTTGTTAGAAGTGATGTTGAAATAATCAGATTCGAAGGAGCTTATCTTTTTGATTTGTTAAATAAAAAAGAATCTCCAATTGCAATAGTTCCTGCAATTGCCAATAGTAATAAGGAAATAATTCCTTCAATGAGAGCTCCAAGACTAGATGGAACTTTAATTGATCCTATTTCATATTTCCCTCATATAGCTTCCACAGAGGTTTATCAAACACTTTATCCATTTTATGGTATTGGGCTATTTGATAGAGCATTTTTTCAGCGTTTGAGAGGTTTTGATATTGAGGTTAAAAGTGAATATTATCAATATTTAGATTTTGGTCTTAGATGTAATTTATTTGGTCATATGATTGGTTGTACTAGTGCTTTTATTATTAGTTTTCCAGATAGATTGAGTGTTGTTGAAGATAGATCTCCTGTTGAAGGTCTGAGCAAAGTTCATACAAGAGTTTTAGGTGTTGAAACAATTAATGGTAAGAATTTTGCTCATAAATTTAGAGGCTATTTTGATAAAAAGACTTTTAATGATGAAGTAAAGAATAAGATTACTATTTTAATTAAGAAGGATTTTAATACTTTAGTATCAACTTGGAAGTATACTCCAGAAGAATCTACAGAGACTAATGAAAACTAATACTTTTAAGATTAGAAATCTGTTTTTCAAGAATTTTTGTTTTAAAAAAGTAAAAATATTATTTTTACTACTTTTGATGAATCTTTTTTTCTTACAAATAATAAGTGCAAAATCTTTTTTTGATTATCCTATTTCTACAGTGTTTATTGATGCTGGTCATGGAGGAATGGATAGCGGGGCTGTAGCATCTTATGATTTTGATCCTTTAATAGAAGAAAAAAATATTGTTCTTGAAGTAGCTTTGGGTGTAGAAAAATATTTAAATAAAGCATTAAGTGATATTAATGTAGTCCAAATTAGAGATGATGATACATATTATACTTTGCAAGAGAGAAGTGAATTTGCATATAAATATCCACTAGAGGATAAGTCTTCATCAATTTTTGTCTCTATTCATGCTAACTCTGCTTCAAGTAATTCTGCAAAGGGGTTTGAAATCTTTACTAAACTTGAAAAAAAACAAGTTGATTTGTTTGATGAAGAGACACCGGTGGAAAATATTGATTTGTTTGTTAATGAGAAATTTGAAGTTTTAAGTGAACAACAATATCAAACTAGTTATCAATTAGCACTTGAAATTGAAAATGCATTTAAAAAGGATTTCCCACAGTTAAGAGATAGGGGAATTAAAAGTGATGATTTATATGTTTTAAATGTCTGTAGGACTACAGGCTGTTTGATAGAAATTGGTTTTTTATCAAATAAAGATGAAGCAAATTTATTAACTGATTCTGCTTATCTTAATAATATTTCAAAAACTATTTCTGATGGAATTGTTGAATATATAAAAAAACGGAGATAAAAATTACCTCCGTTTTTAATATTAATTATTTTCTTTATCAAGCTTCATTCTTTCTTGTGAAACTAAATCACGTTTTAATGTTTTTAATTTCTTAGATAAACTTACTTTATAAATATGTGGATTAATTTGTCTCTTATAAGATTTGTGGAACATATCTAAATTTGATTGAGCAAATTGTTGTAATTCTCTTAAATCTTTGATAGGGGCTAATCTTGCACCATTCTCCATTTTTTTATTTAATAGAGGAACAGCTTTTGTATATTTAGTGCCTTTTAATTTAAAGAAATCTGTTTCACTAAATGGATGATAGAATGTATAATCTTTATCGTTTTCAATCTTTTCAGAATCTAGAGAAATTAAATCGGCAATAGCTCCCATTTTTTCATCATAGAATCTCCAAACTTGTTTAATAGCTGGATTAGTAGTTTTACTAAAAGAGTTTGAGATTTTCATAGTTGGAATATATTTGCCATCACTACCTTGTTTAGCACAAAGTTTATAAACACCATTTAATGAAGATTGGAAACCCCCTGTAACTAAGTGAGTACCAATACCCCACATATCAATTGGAACTTCTTCAGAAACTAAAGCTTGAATTATTTCTTCAGTAATATCGTTTGATACGACAATAATAGCATCTTCTAATCCGGCTTCATCTAAACGATCTCTAATAACTCTAGGTAAATAACTCATGTCTCCAGAATCGATTCTAACGCCCATTTTTTTGCCTTTTGCTTTTTGTTCAAGACCAATTTTAATAGCATTATCAATTCCAGAACCTAAAGTATCATAGGTATCAATAAGTAAAATACAATTATCAGGATAAATTTCAGCAAACTTTCTAAAAGATTCTTCTTCACTATCAAAACTCATCACCCAAGAGTGTGCCATTGTACCACTTACAGGAATATTAAATAATTTACCAGCAAGAGTGTTACTAGTAACTTTAGTACCGCCAATAAAGGATGCTCTAGATGCACTTAATGCACCATCATCGCCTTGAGCTCTTCTAAGTCCAAATTCCATGATGCTAGAACCCTTACTTGCAAATACCATTCTTGAGGCTTTTGTTGCAATAAGAGTTTGGAAGTTGATTGTGTTTAATAACATTCCTTCAATTAATTGAGCATCAATTAAGTTTGTATGAATTCTAATTAAAGGTTCTCCTGCAAATACTACTTGTCCTTCATCCATTGAATATAGAGTACCTTCAAATTTATAATTTCTTAAATATTCTAAGAAATCATCTTCAAAAGAGTTTAGTGATTTTAAATATTCAATATCTTCTTTACTAAATTTAAAGTTTTCTAATTTTTCTAATAATTGGTCAAGTCCAGCAAATAGGGCATATCCACCATTAAAGGGATTTGTTCTATAAAACATATCAAAAACAACTTTTGGATTAAAATTGTTTTTAAAGAAACCTTGCATCATAGTTAATTCATAAAAATCTGTTGTTAAAGCACTTATTTCCATATTAATATCCTACTTTCTTGGTTCGATAACATCAAAATGAGTGTAAGGAATTAATGCTTTTGGAATAGAAATTGAACCATCTTCATTTTGATAATTTTCCATAACAGCAACAATAGCTCTAGAGAGTGCAACAGCAGTTCCATTTAACATATGGACATATTGTGTGTTATTGTTTTCATCTTTATATCTAATTTGAAGTGACCTTGATTGATAATCAGTACAGTTACTAGTAGAAGTTACTTCCCCATATTCCCCTTCATCACCTCTACCAGGCATCCAAGCTTCGATATCAAATTTTCTATAAGCTGGAGCACCTAAGTCACCAGTACAAGTATCAACAACTCTATATGGGATTTCAAGGCTTGAGAAGATTTCTTCTTCTATTGATAATAATTCATCATGAAATTTATCACTATCTTCTGGTAAACATAAAATAAACATTTCTAATTTTGAGAATTGGTGTACTCTATATAACCCTTTTGAATATTGTCCAGCACCACCAGCTTCTCTTCTAAAACAGTGAGATAAACCAGTCATTTTTATAGGTAAATCTTCTTTGTTTAATATTTCATTGCTGTAATAACCACCTAAAGTGATTTCTGCAGTACCAACTAAGCATGTATCAGTATTTTCTATAGTATAGATATTGCTTTCAGCACCTCTTGGATTGAAACCAATTCCATTTAAAATTTCTTCTTTAGCAATATCTGGAGTAATAAAAGGAGTAAATCCTTTTTTAACTAAAATATCAATTGCAAATCTTTCAAGAGCCATTTGAAGAATAACCCCTTCGTTTTTTACATAATAGAATTTTGGGCCAGATACTTTTGTGCCTTTTTCAAAATCCAAAATATCAAGTTTTTCACCAAGTTGAACATGATCTAAAGCTTTGAAGTCAAATTTAGTAGGTTCGCCATAGAATTTTATAGCAGTATTATCTTTATCTTCTTTACCAATTGGAGCACTTGGATGAGCATAGTTAGGAATAGTTCTACTTAATGCATTATATTTATCTAAAGTTTCTTTTAATTTTTCTTCAACTTCGGATATTTCTGCTTTTAGAGCTTTACCTTGTTCAATAAGTTCTGCTCTAACACTTGGATCTAATTTTCCTTTCATTTTGGAAGCATTTGCATTTCTTTGGCTTCGTAGATCTTCACTTTTGTGAAGAAGCTCAGCTCTTTCATCTTGTAAAGCAATAATGCTATCTAAATCAACTTTCATAAACCTATTTTCTATGTTTAATGAAATTTCATCTCTGCGACTTTTAAGCTCTTTTAAATCAATCATGGCTTTTTTCCTTGTGATTTTTTAATTTGTATATATAATAATGGGTTTGAAAAAAATGTACTAGATAAATTTTTATTTTTTCTCTAATTCTTTAGATCTTTCTGAAGTTTTTATTACACTATTAATAACAGCACTAGTAAATTTATTATCACTTAGTGTTTTAATGCCTTCAATAGTAGTTCCACCAGCAGAGCAGACTTTACTCATTAGACTGATAGGATTTTCCTTATCAACTTCATAAAGAGCTTTTGCGCTTTCCATTGTATCAAAAGCAATTTCTAAAGAAGTATCGTAGTTTATTCCTTGATGAGTTCCACCTAAAGCAATAGCATGAGCAAATTCAAAAACAAAAGCAATTGCAGAGCCACTAATTCCAATAAAAGCACTAAATTTATCTTCATCTAAGAAGAATGCACTACCAAAAGTTTTAGCTATTTCAAATGCAACTTCTTTATCAGTATCTTTTGTGGAAGCAGATTTACAAATAGCAGTAACAGCTTTATTACATTTTGCTGCTAAATTTGGCATAAATCTAACAATTCTATTAGATTTTAATTCTTCAGTTAAAGTTGTAGTGTTAATTCCTGCAGCAATAGAAATAAATAAAACATTGTTTATGTTTGAACTTTGAATATTTGAATATAATTTGCTTAATATTTGTGGTTTAACACAAATCATGACTATATTAGTATTTTTAACTAAATTTTCAAGTGTGGTAAAAATTTTTATTTCAACTTTTGAGGATTTGAATTCATCTTCAATTAATTTAGTTTTAAAATTATCAGTGTCAAAGATACCGATAGATGTAAATTTGTTAGATTTTGCAACAGCTCTAAAAATTGATGAGCCCATATTTCCAAGGCCAATAAATCCTATTTCTATCATAGAAACTCTCCTTACTATTATTTTAATAGTATATTATAAATTAAGTATTTACTAGTTATCCCAACTAAGACGGTGCAAATTACCTTTCTCTTCAAGCCCTTCAAAGTCAATTTGTCTTAAATATTCATAAGCTGCAATTGCAACAGAGTTTGAAAGATTTAAACTTCTTAATTCTTTTTTCATAGGAATTCTTACGCACTCGTCTTTGTGTTCAACAAGAATTTGTTCATCTATTCCTTTATCCTCTCTACCAAAAATTAAATAGGTATCTCCCTCACTTGAATAAGAGGCTTGATGATAGGATAATCTAGCTTTTGTTGTGAAAAAGAATAATTTTTCACCTTTTTTTGCGTCTAAAAACTCTTTTGTGTTTTTCCATTCAGTAATATTAGCTTTGTCAAAATAATCCAACCCAGCTCTTTTAACTTGTTTTTCATCCATACTAAACCCGAGTGGATAAACTAAATCTAATTTTGCACCAATAACGGCACAAGTTCTAATAATGTTCCCTGTATTTTGAGGTATTCTAGGTTCAAAAAGAACTAAATGTAATGCCATAAAAAATCTCCTAAAAATATAATAAAAAAATATCATTATTATTAGGAGATATCAAGCAAGCTAATTAAATTAATTAATTAAGTGTATAATTTTTATAAAGTTTTGAAAAAATTAAGCATAGTATTGTTTATGTATTGATTAATAACTTTTTCATTAACATCAAGACAAAGCTTTGAGCTTGAGTTATTGTTTTGAATCAAATTATCATTTCCAACAATTCTGCCATAATTTTCTATATTACATAAAACTGTGATTTCTTTTCTAATTATAGTAAATAGAGCAGGATTAATAGCAAACATTACAGCAGATGGATCATGGACAAAACATTCATTTTCGCAAGGATTCTCGTTTATATAGTAATATAATATTTTACTAAAAAAAGTGCTTTCTTTTTTATTTAGTTTTTCCCATTTATTAATGTCACTAACACTAATTCTTGATTTCTGAGTTACATCTAGTGGTACAATAGCTTTTTCGATATTGCTTTCAAAAACTATTTTTGCAGCTACTGGGTCTTGATGAATATTAGCTTCAGCATCAGAACTTACATTGCCTTTAAATAATAGAGCTCCACCCATAGTTATAATTTCTTGTACTTTTTTTATTTCATCAGGATGTTTTTGAATCATATAGGCCATATTAGTTAAAGGACCAGTGGTGATTATAGTTAAATCATTATCAAACTTTTTTATTAATTCTAATAAAGGTTCTTCAAAGAAAGGGAAATTTGTATCCTTATAAATACTTAAGTCAACTTCTAAGTTTCCAAGTCCATTATCTCCATGAATTCTAGCACTTACTTTATTTCTTATAAATTTATCACTATCAATGGCATGAGATAATCCTTTTAATACAGGTATATTTTTTTGCTTAAGCAAATCTAAAATGTATCTTGAATTTAAACAACTATTGTCAGTTGTAACATTCCCATAAGTTGTGCAAACAGCTAAAAGATTAATATTTTTATCAGCTACTGCTAAAGCAAGTGCTAAACTATCATCAATTCCTGTATCTAAGTCTAAAATTATATTTTTCATAGAATCCCCATTATATTAAGTTATGTTCTACTATATTATTGTATATATTTTTTAAATTTGTCTATACAAATTTTAAAAAAGTTAAACATTTTTGTTGCACTTGTTTATTTTTTATGCTTTAATAATCTCCATAAGGGGAGAAAAGTGGATAAAACTGCAACATTTTTATGCTTAGCAGAAAAATCTATAGGTAAATATGTATTTATTCCTGGTAGTATTGAAAGAGCTGAGTTAATAGCTAATGAATTAAAAGCCTCATATTGTGTAGCAAAACACAGAGAATTTTCTATCTACAATGGTATTTTAAATGGAGAAAAAGTTTCTGTTGTTTCTACAGGTATTGGAGAGAATTCTGCATCTATTGCATTAGAAGAAATGATAGCTGTTGGATCTCATACTTTCTTACGAATTGGATCTTGTGCTTCAACTTCATTAAAATGTGGTATTGGTGATGTAATAATAGCTAGTGGTGCAGTTCGAATGGAAACAGTATCAAATGCTTATGTTCCAATAAATTATTCAACTGTCCCTGATTTTCATTTTTTTAGAACTTTAGTAAATGAAGTAAAAAAGACTTCCTATAAATATGATACAGGAGTTACTGTAACAAAAGCTTCCTTTTATACAGAAGTATCACCAAAGGCAAAAGCTGTTTCATCTTATATCTTAGATAAATGGGAAAGCTATTTAAAAGCTGGAGCAACTACAACAAGTATGGAAGAAGCTACAATTTTTGCAATTGGTGCAAAGAAAAATGTTAGAGTTGCATCTGTTGCAGTTTGTGCAACAAATTTTAATGAATATTCTAACATAGTTGAGGACTATCCTTTTGGATGGGAAAAGAGAGCTATTGAAGTTGGAATAAATGCTATGAGTACATTAATTGGAGAAGATAGAGATGAAGAATAAAAAGATGATGCATCTCGCAATTGAGGAAAATAGTATTAGTAAATACGTAATTGTACCAAGTAGTTATGAATGGGTTGATAAAATCGCTTCATATCTTGAGGATGTTAAAGTTTTATCGCATTTTAGAGAATTTAAAACTTTAAATGGGAAATATAATTCTAAAAATATTAGTATTTGTTCAACTGGTAATGGTGGAGAATCAAATGCAATAGCTGTTGAAGAGTTATATCAATGTGGTGCAAGAGTATTAATAAGGGTTGGAACTACTAATTCTTTAAAAGATGATATTACAGATGGAGATATCATTTTAGTACAAAATGCGACAAATTATGATGGGGTTAGTCTTCAATATAATTTAGTGGAATATCCATCGATTTGTGATGTTGAATTATTAATAGCTTTAGAAGATCAATGTAAAGAAGCAAGTGTTGAATATAGTGTTGGATCTGTATTAACACCAATTAATTTTCATAACTCAGATAAAAACATCAATGATTTAGATTTATGTCTTGATTTGGAAGCTGGTTCCTTATTTGATGTTTCATCGAATTTAGGTATTAAGTCAGCCGTTATCTTAGGTGTGAATAATCAAGATAATGCAATAGATATATGTGATGAAAACCAAGAGGTAGAAGAAAAGATTATTAATATAGCTTTAGAAACAATAACTAAAGTTATTAAGGAGGATTAATAATGAGTTTAGATACATTGACTATTGAAGATTTTCCAAAAGAGTTACCAGAAAATTCTGGAACTAGACAGAAATTGTATTTAAAAGTTTATGATGCAATTTATGAAGGTATAGATAACCAAGGTGATAATATTCCGGAAGGAACAAAAATTCCTACAGAAGAAGAGTTTGCAACTTATTGGAATGTAAGTAGGGGAACTATTCGTGAAGCTATGTATCACTTATTAGAAGATGGAATTATTTCAAAAGTTCAAGGTAGAAGAACTGTTATTTCTAAAACTACACAATATAAACAATATGATTTTCAAGATTTAACAAATCCTGTTTATAAAACTTTCGATGTTGATAAAGTTAGTGTTAAGAGAAATTTAACTAGCACAAGTAATTGGCTTGCTGGAATTTTTTCATTAAAACCTGGAGTTCCAATAGTAAACTGTATTGTGGATTATTTCTTAAAAGAAGAAAGGGTTGCAACATCAATGTTTTTATTTCCTTTTTCTTTAGTAGAAGAAATGGGCTTAGCTTGGGACAATGATTCCGTTTGGGCAGCCTTTGTTACGAAAGATATATATGAGAAAGCAAATTTAAGTGAAACTTCTTTGTGCATTATTACAGATGAAATAAACGATAGTGAATTACAGTATATTGAAACCCCTGTTTTATTATCAGAAGAATTTTTATTTGAAAAAGAAAAATGTTTTTGCTTTGTAAGAACATATCTTACCCATGAGAAGACTAGGATAAAAATCCTAAGAAAATAAGATTATGAATATTTGTCTATTGAGGAGGACGATATGAAAAGAAAAATTGTTTTATTTTTTACACTTGTTTTATGCAGTTCTTTATTATTCGCAAGCGGAAGTAAAGAAAGCGAAGCCAAGGCAACTAATGAAGCTGATTCAGATCAATTTAGTGCAATTTATCTTGTAAATGGTAGTTTAGGAGATAAAGGTTTTTATGATTCTGCAGCAAGTGGTTTTACAGCTATGAAAGAGAAACATGGTGCAAATACTAAAATTGTTGAAATGGGTAGAAATGAAGCTAGTTATGAAAGCTATCTTTTAGACGTTTCAGAGCAAGACTGGGATGTAATTACTACAGGTACTTGGTCTGTATTAGAATTGACTCAAGAAACAGCACAAGCATTCCCTGACAAGCAATACTTATTCTTTGATGGGTCAATTGATGAACCTAATGTTATGAGTATTACTTATAAATCTGAACAAACTGGTTTTATGGCTGGTGCTTTAGCAGCTTCAATGCTTAGTGTTGATGATCCTAAAATTGATAATTCACAAAAATTATTAGGATTTGTAGGTTCAATGGATACTCCAAATATTAACGACTTCTTAGTTGGTTATATTCAAGGTATTAAATATATTGATCCTTCAATTAAATTATTAACATCTTATGTTGGTTCTTTTGAAGACGTTCCAAAATGTATGGAAATGACAACACAATTATATAATCAAGGTGCTCAAATTGTTTATGCTCCAGCTTCACAGAGCATTTTAGGTGCTGTATCAGCTTCAGACAATGTAGATAAATACTTCATTGGTTGTGATACAGATATTTGGTTAGCTGTAAAAGATTCTGATCCAGAAAAAGTACGTAATGTAATTAGTTCTTCATTAAAGAACGTTGGTGAATCTTTAGAAGTAGCAATGTTAGGTATTAGAGATAAAACTATGGACTTTGGTACAACATATAATCTAGGTATTAAATCTGGTGCTGTTGGTTTGGCTAAAAATGATAATTATATGGCTATAGTACCTTCTAATGTTAGAAGTCAATTAGAAGATATTGCAGCAAAAGTAGCGAGTGGTGAAATTGAAGTAACAAAAGCAGTAGGTAGACCTACTGAAGAAGTTGCGCAAATGCGTGATGCAATGAAGCCTTAACCAAGAGTCAAGATTTATAATTTGTCACCAGTGAATTGTATTTGCTGGTGACATATATATATTAACCAAGGAGATTTTTGTGTCAAACATAGCATTAAAAATGGATAATATTACAAAAGTTTATCCTAATGGAGTAGTTGCTAATCATAACATTAAATTTGAAGTTAATTATGGGGAAATTCATGCTTTATCTGGTGAAAATGGAGCTGGAAAATCAACTTTAATGAAAATCTTGTTTGGTGAAGAAATACCAACAGAGGGCAAAATTTATATTGATGGTAAAAAAGTTAAATTAAGTTCTCCTTCCGATGCACTAAACTTAGGGATTGGGATGGTTCATCAACATTTTATGTTAGTCCCTTCATTAACAGTTTTAGATAATATTATTTTAGGTGAAGAACCAAGTAAAGGGGGCATTTTTACAGATTATAAATTAGCAGAAAAGCAAGTAAGAGCTTTGATGGAAAAATATAATATGGAAATGGATCCTTTTGCAAAAGTAAAAGATTTATCTGTTGGACAAAAACAAAAACTTGAAATATTAAAAATTTTATTAAGGGGAGCTAAAATATTAATTCTAGATGAACCCACTGCAGTATTAACCCCGCAAGAAACAAGAGAATTATTTTTAGAATTAAAATTATTAAGAGATGAAGGTTATACAGTTGTATTTATTTCTCATAAATTAAATGAAGTTAGAGAGCTTTGCTCAAGAATTTCTGTAATTAGAAGAGGTGAATATAAAGGGACCTTTAACCTTAGTGATATTGATGATGATGAAATATCAAAATTGATGGTTGGCAGAAATGTTTCTACTATAATTGAAAAGAGTGAAAAATCTAAAGGTTCTCCAATACTAGAAGTAAAAAATCTAGTAGTCATAAATGAAGAAAACGTTAAGAAAGTTGATGATATTAGTTTTATATTAAATAGTAATGAGATAATTGGAATTGCTGGTGTTGAAGGTAATGGACAGTCTCAACTTGTAGAAACTATTGTTGGTCAAATACCAATAAGTAGTGGAATTATTAAAATTAATAATCAAGAAGTTTCTTTTAAAAATATAAAACAAGCTAGAAATAATAAAATAAGTTATATCCCTGAAGATAGAATGACTATCGGAATGGCGGGAAGTTTATCAATAACTGAAAATATTATAGCTGATAAAATAGATGATAATAAGTTTGTAAATAAAGCTGGATTATTAAAACTAAAAGAAATAAATGAATATGGAAAAACTTTAGTAGAAAAATATGAAATTCTTTGTAAAAATCCTGAAGTTTCTGTAGATAGTTTATCTGGTGGTAATATTCAAAAAGTTGTTTTAGCCAGAGAACTTGATAATGCACCACATTTAGTAATTGCTGATCAACCAACAAGAGGTGTTGATTTAGGTGCATCTGAGTTTATTAGAAAACAACTGGTAAATCTATCAACCAACAATTGTGGTATTTTATTAATCTCATCAGATTTAAATGAATTATTATCAATATCAGATAAGATTTTGGTTATTGCTGATGGTACATTAAGAGCTTGTATTAAAGATGTTAAAAATACTAGTGATGAAGATTTGGGTAAATATATGTTAGGTATAGAAAAAATGAGCTCACAAGAGATTGAGAGGAATTGTTATGACGCTTAAGCAAATAAATATTTTAGTAGATTCAGTAAAGCTATTTTTAATTATTTTGTTCTCGGTAGCGATGATTTCAGTAATCATTTTATTCGCTAGCGATGATCCTCTTAATGCTATTTACTATTTTTTTATTGGACCTTTTACAAGTTTGAGAAGAATAGGAAATATTATAGAAGGTGCAATACCATTAATTTTTACAGCATTAGCCGTAATAATAATTTTTAGATGTGGCTTGTTTTCTATGATTTCTGAAGGATCGTTCTTTATTGGTTTATTAGGTGCAACTATTATTGGTACTACTTTTGATTTTGGTGCAATTGCAACACCTTTTGTTGCAATTGTATTTGCTGCAGTATTAGGGAGCATAGCCTCCTCAATACCTGCTTTATTGAAATTTAAATTGGATGTTAGTGAAGTTGTCTCATCAATTATGCTTAACTATATAATTCAATTTTTTGTAATATATATGATTAGTTATCATTATAGAGAGCCTTTAGCATCTTCATTAGCTTCATTGAAAATAAATGAAAATTCACAATTAGCTTTATTAATAAAAGGGACTAAAGTTCACTTTGGTTTAATTATTGCATTATTATTTTGTGTACTTGTTTGGGTTATTCTATATAGATCAAGATTAGGTTTTAAAGTTAGAGTTATCGGTTCAAATAATAATTTTGCAAAATATGTTGGAATTAAAACTGGTGTTTCTATGGTGATTGCACAAATTATTGCTGGTGCTATAGCCGGAGCTGGTGGTGGAGTTGAAATGCTTGGAATGTATACCAGATTTAAATGGACAACTTCTCCTGGTTATGGTTGGACAGGTATTGCTGTTGCGCTTTTAGCTCACTCAAATCCAATTATGGTACCAATTGCAGCATTATTTATTGCATATTTAGATGTAGGGGCTGCAATTATGGCAAGAAGTAGTGATGTTAGTAATGAAATAGTTATGGTAATACAAGGTGTTATGATGTTGTTGATTGCAGCAAATGCTTTGTTCTCAAAATGGAGACAATCATTAGTAGTTAAAAATGCTACTAGTGAAAATAAGGGTATATTGGAGGCAAAAGCATGATTGATTTACTTTCAAGTATTTTTAGTTTAGAATTTGTTGCAATGTGGATTCGAGTAGCAACTCCAATAATTTTTACATCATTAGGTGCTGTTATCTGTGAAAAATCAGGAGTCGTGAATCTTGGGTTAGAAGGCATAATGTTAAGTGCTGGACTCATGGGCGTTATAGGCTCAGCTTATTCTAATAGTTTGTTTATAGGTATGCTAAGTGGTATACTTATGGGTTTGATTTTAAGCGCATTATTTGGATTTTTTCATTTATATTTAAAGGCTAATCCTGTGCTTTGTGGTACTGCAATCAATCTATTTTCAAGTGGATTTACCGTTTTTGTTATGGAACAATTAACGGGAGAAAAAGGCACAACCTCATCTCTTTTAAGTAAAACTTTTCCAGTACTAAATATACCTTTAATTGATAAAATTCCAGTTATTGGACGTCTATTATCTGGTCACAATGTTTTATCTTATATAGCAATATTGATGGTATTTGTAGTTTATGTCTTTTTAAATAAAACGCCTTTAGGCTTAAGAATTAGGGCTGTAGGAGAAAATGATAATGCTATTAAATCAGTTGGTGCAAATGTTAATAAATTAAGATTTATATCTATAATGCTTTGTGGTGTTTTAGCGAGCTTCGGTGGAATGTATCTTTCCATGGGGTATTTAGATATGTTTGTTAAAAATATGGTTGCAGGACGTGGTTTTATTGCATTAGCAGCTAATGCTATGGGTAGATGTACTCCTTTAGGAGCCTTGTTATCTTCCTTATTGTTTGCGTTCTTTGATGGATTATCAAACATAATGCAAATATTAAGAATTCCATCAGAATTTGTTCAAATGTTGCCATATTTAGCTACAATTTTAGGGCTCGTGATTTATGCAATAAATTTAAATCATTTTAAAACTAAAAAAATAAAAGGAGTTGCAAATGCAAATATTAGAAAAAACATCTAAGACTATTGGAAAAAAACAATACCATATTAGATTATCCCCTGGAGATATTGGTGAATATGTATTATTGCCAGGGGACCCCGCTAGAAGTGATATTGTTTCAAAATATTTAGATGATCCTAAATTAGTTGGCAATAATCGTGAACATAAATCCTATACAGGTTATTATAAAGGTGTAAAAGTATCTGTTACTTCTACAGGAATGGGATGTCCTTCAGCTGCAATTGCTGCTGAAGAATTAATAAATATTGGAGCTACTTGTTTGATTAGAATAGGAAGTACTGCTGCATTGCAACCAAAGATTGATATTGGAGATTTAATTGTATCTACTGGGTCTATGAAAAATGAAGGAACTTCTAGATTTTACGTTCCAGATTGTTTTCCTGCAGTACCTGATTTTGAATTTACTAGAGAATTAATTGATTCTTGTAAAGCAAGTGGTTTTAAATATCATTATGGCATTAATGCAAGTGATGATGCTTTTTATGGTGAAACTCCAGAATGGATTGAGTCCCTTCATAAATTAGGTTGTTTAAATGTTGAAATGGAAAGTTCAGCTCTCTTTACAATTTGCCATAAACGAAAAGTAAGAGGTGCTATGATTTGTGCTGTTAGTGGTAATTTAGTTGAGGACAATGTTATTTATGAGAGTGCTAATACTAAATTAGCTCAAGGCTGGGAAGATGAAATTCAAGTGGTACTTGAGGCTATTTATAATTTTGAAAAAGCTATAAATGCTTCTAAATAATACAAATTTAAGTTGTTGTTTTTACTAATAAATTAGTTTCAACAACAATTTTTTTATTTATCTCATTCTTTAATATTCATTTGTTTTATGATTTTTAAAGTATGAGATTTTTTATCTCTTGTTTTTTTAGTTGAAATATTAAACTAATTATTTTTCACATTATTTGAGTAATTGAAAATGGTGAAAAATGCATTAAATTTAATAATTCTAGAATATATAAAGAAATAAATAATATATTGACAAAATAAAAAATCTGTTGGATAATTAATTTGTTGATAATTTCAATTAATTATTGGGAGTTTAATATGTCTAGTTGCTTGATTATTCCAACATATTGGAGCACAAATACTATTGAAAGCTGGAAAGTGTTTGATCATCCTTTTCCAATCGAAGAAGAGGGTACCCTTTTAAGAACTTTAGAAAACTTAAGTGAAATTGGAATAAAAGAAGAAGTAGTAATTATACCAGTTCCATGTTCAAAAGAAATCTCTGATAAAGTTTGGGGTATTGTTAATAAGGTCTCTAATTTAAATATTAGTGTTATTGATGTTCCCACTTATAATGATGTGCTAAAAAAATTGAAGAAAGCCGGTATGGATGATAAATCGCTTTGTCTAGTTGATACATATTGCTATGGTGGAGTAAGAAATTTAGGTCTTGCTTACGCTCAAATCAATGGGTATCAAAGAGCAATCATGATTGATGATGATGAAGTTTTATATTCAGATTATATTGAAAAAGCATTAAAGCATGTAGGAAATGAGTATAATGGAGAAAAAATCTTAGCAAAAACTGGTTGTGTTGAGGATTCACTAGGAAGAAAGATTTATGAAGGTCAAGCTCATGATAGTTTATTATCTTGGCCTAAAGATAAATTATTTAATGAAGAAGTAAATTCAATGTTAACCTCATCACAGATGTTATATTCAACACCAATTGCTTTTGGTGGTAATATGGTTCTTGATAGAGAAGTTTTTTCTACTGTTCCTTTTGATCCTTTTGGTACCCGTGGTGAAGATGACGATTATGTACTTAATTGTAAATACTGCGGTCATAAAATGTTTTTTGATCCTGATTTTGTATTAATCCATCTCCCTCCAAAAAGAAATCAAAATTATTGGAGTCGCCAAAGACAAGATATAATTAGGTTTCGGTATGTAAGAGAGAAGGCAAGAATTTTTAACATAGACAAAAAAGAACTTGGAAGTTTCTTTGGATATTTTACTGGTGATGATTTAGAAAAGAAAGCTGTAAACTCTAGTATAGATGCAGCATTAGTTTTTGAAGATAATAATCGCCAAGAATTTCTAGGTTTTTTGGATAATGCTAAGGAGGCTGTAGAAGAGAGAAAAGAAATTATTGAGGGGAAAATCGAGACATTTAAATCTCTAATTGATGTGTGGCAAAAAACCATGGATTATTTTAATTGACAAATTACAGTTAAAAGTGTTTTAATTCTATACTATGGATAATAATCTACCTTCAAATTACAAAATACTATATGAAATTTGGTTAAATTCTGGGCAAAGTAGGGCTCAAATTGCTAAGAAGCTAAATATTGATAAATCTACAGTTTCAGTTATAACCAATAAAATGCTTGAAAATAATATAGTAAAAGAAAAAAGTGATTATGATGGTTCTCCACTTGGCGTTGGAAGACGACCTATAATGCTTGAGGTAGATGGAAGTTTTGGTTATATAATGGGAGTAGCGCTTCAACACCATTCTTATAAAGTTGTTGTTGTAGATTTTGCTGGCAAGATACTTTTGTCAGAAGAAAAGAATGAAGTTATTACTCAGGAAAATATAAAACCAATAATTGAAATGCTTTATTGGAAGTATTTAGAAAAATTAAAGAAATTTTCAGGGTCCTTTCTAGGAATTGGAATTGGTGTTGGTGGTCTTATTGATCATACTGATGGAACAATAATTTATTCAGTTCCATTAGAAATTGAAAAACCAAATAGAATTATTGAAAAAATAAGAAATAGTATACCTGTTCCAGTTTCTATTGAAAACAACTCTAATTGTTGTGCTATCACTGAATTAATTTTTAGAGAATACTTAAAAGATAGTCCAGAAAATCTAATTTTTTTATTTATAGAATTTAAGCATTCGCTTTATTCTGATTCTAATCATGGAAGAATTGGCATAGGTCTTGGAATTGTCATTGATGGTAAAATTCATTATGGTAGCAATTCTTTTGCTGGTGAATTTAAGAGTATTTTTTGTAATAAAAAAGATTATTTCAAACAACTATCTCAAGAAGAATTTAATTTAGATAATTTATTAAAAAATCCTAAATTAATGAAACAGGTTGTTGAAGAAATTTCAAAAAATATTGGTTTCTTTGTAAATGTTTTAGATATTAATGAAATAGTTATTGGTGGTGATATTGAGGGTACTAGTTCAGATATTTGCTTTGAATTAGAAAAAGCTATTAAGGATAATTGGCAATTTCCAATAGAACGCCCAATAAACGTAAGATATTCTTCTCATGGTCCTAAAACAGTTGCTTGTGGAGCAGCTGGAAAATTAGTGAATGACTTATTTTTAGATAAGAAATTACCACTCTAATTTTAATTCTCTCTCCTTTTAAAATATTAAATCATTTTTAAGGAGGCTTAAAATGAAAAAGATAAAACGTATTCTTTTCTCTCTAGTTGCTCTAGACTTAGCCATCGCTACTTGTTTTGCACAGGGCGTAGAAGAGAAATCAACTGTTTCAGATGATCAGATTACATTAAAGGTATTAAATTATTATGATACTACTGAACCTGGTTATGAGAAAGAAAGACAAATCTGGCAAAATTTTAGAGATCAAAATCCAGATATTGAACTTATTACTGAAGATCTATGTAATGAAGCATTTCATCAAAAGGTTTCTGCTTATATAGCTAGTGGTAATTTACCAGATGTTATGTATATGTATCCATCAGGAAGATCTGCTGCTTTGCATCAAAATAAGTTAGTCAAAGATTTAGAACCACTTCTTGGTGAAGAATTTTTATCAAATTTTGTACCAACAGCTTTGAATGTAAAAACTCAAGGTGGTGGATATCTTGCTGAACTTCCACAATCAATCTGTTATTCTACTGTTGTTTATACAAACAAAGGCTTATTAGATAGTTTAGGACTTGATGTACCAACAACTTATGAAGAATTAAAAGCAATGGTTCCGATTTTAAAAGCACATGGTATTCAAACTGTATTAATGGCTAATAAGGATGACTGGGTAATGCAATCTTGTTTATTCTCAACAATTGCTGGACGTTATTTAGGTACGCAATGGTTTGATGATGCTATTGCTGGTAACGTTAAATTTACTGACGCTGAATTTATTAAAGCATTAAATATGGTTAAAACTATGTATGATGATGGTGTTATTTCAAAGAATACAATCCAGATAGCGTATGGAGAGGCTCCTGGTATTTTTGCAAGTGGTAAAGCTGCATTTTTTGTTGATGGCGATTGGAAACAGTCTGCATTCTTAACAAATCCAACTACTGGAGAATCTTTAATCTCACCTGAAAAACAAAAAACAGATCTTATTTTAATTCCATTCCCAGCACTTCCTGGTGAAAATTATCCTGGTACAGTTTCATCTACATTAGGTTGTGGTTTTGGAATATCTTCTTCAATTCCTGCAGGTAGTGCAAAAGAAGCTGCTGCAGTTCAATTAGTAAAATATCTTTATTCATCAGAAGTTCAACAACAATATCTAGATATTGGAAGATATGTTCCAACTAGAAAAGATGTTTCATCTGATAATGTGGAACCAATTATTAAGAAAATGATGGCTTATTATGCTCAATCAGATAGCACTTGCTATGTATTAGATTCAGCATTAGATCCATCAGTTTATACTGTATTAAATAAAGTACTTCAAGAAATTGGAATGGGTTCCAAGACACCTTATGAAGCTGCTAGTGAAATTCAAGAAGCAATGGATAGCTTTATTGCTGCAAATTAAAGCTTAAAAATAAACCCGGTGCCTAAGCGTCGGGTTTATTTTGCTAGGAGAAAAAAATGTTAAATAAAGAAAAAGAAGAGAAAAAAGCATATAGATACTTTGTAATACCTTCCTTTGTAATTTTCATCGTTGTTATGGCTTTTCCAATTTTATTGTCTTTAATTTTATCATTAAGCAATTTTTCAGGTGGAAAAATGTTTGGTGGAAGTAGTTGGAAAATAACTGGATTGCAAAATTATAAATATTTATTTGCTGATTCTTATTTTTGGAATGCTCTATTAAATAATATTTATCTAGTTTTAATTTCTGTTTTTGGACAGTTACCATTAGGTATGGTCTTAGCATATTTGATATATAGAAAAACAGTTAAAGGTGGAGAATTTTGGCAAGGAGTTTTATATGTTCCATCAGTTATATCCGTAATTGTAATAGGTATAATGTGGAATCTTATATTTTCCCCTTTTGGCCCTGTTTCACAAATAATTAATAATATTAATTCCTCTGGATTTACTAAAGAAATAATAGCAATATTAAATAATCATTTAGATGCTAATGGATTATTAATTGTAAATTCTTCATTAATTAAAGATTTGATTAATATAAATCCACAAGCTGCTGCTTTATTAGGAGATCCTACAAGTTTTTTAACCACATTTTTTAAATCTCCTGGTACTGATAATATAGAAGAGCTAAGCACTTTGTTATGTAATCTATTATGTCCTAGATGGTCAGCTTCTTTTTTGAATGAAAAAGGTGTTTCGATGTTGCCAATATTATTTGTTACTTTGTGGTGTTGGACAGGTATGTATTTGATTCTATTTTTAGCAAACATGCAAAAAATAGATCCGCAAACTTTAGAGTCAGCTCAAATTGATGGAGCAAAAGAAAGTACAATATTAAGACATATAATTTTACCAGAATTATCCGGAGTTATAATAAATTCAGCTATATTATGTATTTCAGGGTCTCTTAGTACTTTTGATTTAATTTATGCTATGACTGGTGGTGGCCCTGCTAGGATTACACAAGTTCTATCAATTTATATGTATGAAAAAGCTTTTACAGGAACACCTAATTATCCACTATCAAATGCTATTTCTATTATGATGGTAGTATTTAGTCTTATTTTAATTCAAATTACTAAGTCAGTTCAAAAGAAAGTGGAGGAAAGAAGATGAGTGTAAAAACAAATAATGTTACTGGGGGTTGGGGTAAATTGGGAAAGTTTTTTGCATATTTTGTTATGTTTTTATTTGCTTTTATGGCTATTGCTCCTATAGTCTGGCTAATTATTAACTCTTTCAAATCAACTATAGAATTTCAAACTGATATGGTTGGACTCCCTAATAAATGGATAAAAACTAATTACCAAGGAGCTTGGGAAATAGGGCATTTTAGTATACTTTTTGTTAATTCAGTTATTTATACTTGTTTTTCAGTTGGTATTGCAACAATACTCTCTTTAATGACTGGATTTGGTTTTGCTAAAATTAAATCAAAAGCTACAAAACCAATATATTCATTATTGTTGCTTGGAATACTTTTATCCATGCAAACCTTAATGGTTCCAATTTTTATTCAAGCTTCTCAAATTGATATGGCCTTAGGCCAACTTTTTGAAACTTTAAGGATTTGTAAAGCAAGTGATTTTCATTTATTCTATAACTCAAGGTTTGGTGTAATTCTTGTTTACATTGGTTCAATTTTACCTATTGGAATATATTTAAGTTATGAATATATTAAGGGTATTCCAACAGAAATGGTTGAAGCTAGTAGAATTGATGGAGCATCCTATAAAAGAATATTCTTTACAATAATTTTTCCAATGACAAAACCAATTATGATAACAATTTTCTTATTGAAAATACCGCAAATATGGAATGAGTTTGCTTTGATTAATATCCTTGTTTCAAAACTAAACTTACAATCTCTACCTCTAGGTATTTATAAATTTTCTGGAACTTTTGCAACTGATTATGGTAAACAATTTGCTGCTTTAGTTATTGGTTTATTGCCAATGTTATTATTCTATATGATATTTAGACGTCAAATAACTGAAAGTATTGGAGAAGGTGCCTTAAAGGGGTAATTGTTAGTATAGCCCAAATTACTTGCTGTTTGTTTTTTTTATAGTTATTATTTAATAAAATACATTTTGAGGTAAAAAATGAAAAAAGAAATAAATGTTTTTGATTACGCTAATCAAATTATGAATGCTTTACCTAGTGGAATTTTATTAACTACAAAAAGTGGGGATAAAGTTAACTCAATGACAATAGGTTGGGGGACTTTAGGTATTGAATGGAATAAAACTATATTTTGTGCTTATGTAAGAGAACATAGATTTACAAAAGAATTGTTAGATAAAAACCCTGAATTTACTATTAATGTGCCTTTAGTCGATTTTAATAAAAAAATCTTAGGATATTGTGGAAGAAAATCTGGTAGAGATTGTGATAAAATTAAAGATTTAGATTTAACTTTAGTTGATGGAGATTTAGTTAATGTCCCTGCTATTAAAGAGGTTCCATTAACTTTAGAATGCAAAGTTATTTATTCAAAGAAACAAGATAAAAATGCTATTAGTGAGTATGACAATAATAGATTCTATCCACAAGATGTTGATAGTTCATATAATGGAGCTAATAAAGATTACCATTATGTTTATTATGGTGAAATAGTAAAAGCATATATTGTTGAATAATAATTATATCCTAGAATTGAGATTCTTTTTCGATTCTAGGATATTTTTATAAGTATTTATCAATATCGAAAGTTTTGTAGTATTCAATAAAATCTTTTGATAAAAGAGGTCTGCTAAAATAATAACCTTGAATCATGTCACATCCCATATCTTTTAAGGTCATATATTGTTCTTTAGTTTCAACGCCTTCAGCTATAACTGTAGCACCAGTTTTATGAACAGCCTCAATTATATTATTGATAATAATTTTAACATCTTTTTTATCTAATCTATCAATAAAATATTTATCAATTTTTATAATATCGGATGGAATTTCTCCTAAGAACATTAAGGAATTATATCCTGTACCAAAATCATCTATTTCAATTAAATAACCTTTTTTTTGTAAGTTTGTTAAGATTTTTTTTAATTTAACATTATCTTCAGACAAGATCCTTTCAGTAATCTCTATTCCAAAGCCTTCACAGTCTAAATTATTTTGAGAGAAAAGATTGTTTGTCCAATTCCTATAAGCTTCATCTAATAATTCAGATGAAGAGACATTAACAGATTGTTTAATATCAATACCATTTTCTTTCCAAGACACGTATGTGTTAATTGCATGTTCTTCAACCCATTTTGTTAGAAGATTAATTAATCCAATTTCTTCGGCAATTTTTACAAAGATATTTGGACCAATGTATTGCTTTTTGCCTCTATCCCATCTAACTAATACTTCAGTTTTATCGATTTTGTTGTGTATTATATCAATTACAGGTTGATAAACTAAGAATAATTCATTGTTTTTTATAGCTTGATAAAGAGATCCAGAAATTTCATTATATAGTTTTCTTTCATCTTCAAATTTCTTATCAAAGTAAAAAACTCCAGATTTTAGTTGGTGTCCTTGATCAGCAGCGATTCTTACTTTATTGAATAAATCAATGGACGAAAAATTTTCTTTATCACTTTTTAATATGCCAATCTTTACAATTAGTTTAAAACAATAATCATTTACTTTTATTGATTGAATGAAGTCGTTTATATAATTTTGCATTTGATTAAATAAAATTTGTTCATTTGGCTCTTGTATGATTAACATATATTCATTAGCAGAAATGGAGTAGATTGTTTTATTATTAAATGTGTTAGAAATTGTTTTAACAATATATGAATTGATTTCATCAACAATCTTAAAATCTACATATTTACTTATATCATGTAAGTTTGTAATGTTTATATAAATTAAATGAAATTTAACATTTTGTTCTGTTAATTCTTCAAGGTCAATAAATAATTTATTAGCGTTATATAATCCATTAATATGGCTTTTTAAATAATTGTCTTTAATGATTTTATCATATTTTTCATTTTTTCTAATTATTGAAGCTGTGATTGTTGCAATTATTACATAAATAAATAATCTAAAAAGCCAATTGCTTAATGATTGATATTCACCAGTGAACCTATTTAAAGGCATAAAAGGTCCATTTACTAAGCCTAAAACAATTGCTAAAGATATACTACCAATTTCTTTCCAGAAAAAAGCGGCTAAAATTATTGGTATAAAATTTAACTGAGCCCAAGCTCCTGTTGTTCCACCACTTTTATATACTAAAAAGTTTATGATAATACAAAGCAAAATTATAATTGCTAGTTTAAAAAAATTATTTAAAGTTTGTTTATTTTTGTAGGATTCCAAAATTGACTCCTATAATAATATTTTTGTAAAAAAAATATTATTTATACAAATTTGCTAGTATTCATGTTATAAAATATCATAATGAATTTGAAATGTAAATGTTTGCTAACTGCTAATCAAAAAATTGGTATGGTAGTTGATATAGCCAAAATATATATAATATATAAATAAATATTGATTTAATAAGTAATTGCCTTTATATTATTTCTATTATGATAGAAGTATTAAAATCAATAATTTTTGGTATCATTCAAGGAATTACTGAATGGTTACCAATTAGTAGTACAGGACATTTATTATTGTTAGATAAATTCATTACTTTAAATTTAAGCGATGGATTTAAAGAATTATTCATGGTAGTTATTCAACTTGGTTCAATATTAGCTGTTTTAGTTCTTTTTTTTAATACTCTAAATCCTTTTACTAAGAAAAAAGATAAAGATGAGAAAAGAAAAACTTATAATATTTGGTTAAAGGTAATTGTTGCATCTATTCCTACAGGTATTATTGGTGTTCTTTTTGATGATGTCGTAAGTGAAGTCTTATCTTCTTGGCAGGTTATTGCTTTAATGCTTTTTTTCTATGGTGTTGTTTATGTAATTTTAGAAAAATTTAATAAAAACAGAGAAACTAAAGTAAATGAAATTGATGAATTAACATATTTGGATGCTTTTAAAATGGGATGTTTTCAAACTTTAGCATTGATTCCAGGAACAAGTAGATCAGGTTCAACAATCCTTGGAGGATTAATTATTGGAGTAAAAAGAACAGTTGCAGCCCAATTTTCTTTCTTTATGGCAATACCTGCAATGTTTGGAGCTTCTTTCTTTAAATTATTAAAACTAGGTTATCATTATTCATCACTTGAATATTTAGTATTATTTGTTGGAACATTAGTTTCATTTATTGTTTCATTATTAATAATTAAAGCTTTAATAAATTATGTTAAAAAGCATGATTTCTCAGTATTTGGTTGGTATAGAATTATCATATCTATAATTGTTACTATAGTATTCTTATTTTAATCTATTTCCTGATTCTTATTTCTATATGATTTATTTAATAGGGTAGCTTTAGTTAAAATTTGACCATTTTTCTTTAGTTCAAGAGCGATTTTTTCTAATTCTCGTTTCTTTTTGTTATCTTCTGCAAAAAGTTCTTCTTGAAATGGGCTATCCCCTTTATATGTTTGATATAATCCAACTCCTAAAAGTCTAATTGGTAGATTTTTCCATTTACTTATAAATAAGTTTTTAGAATATTCATAAACTTGTTCAGCACAGTATATTGGTTCACTAGGAGTAATTTGAGCATTTATAGTCGTAAAATCGCTATAACGAATTTTTATACCTATGGTCCTTGCCATTTGCTTTTCTTCAATTGATCTAAACAATACTTCATGACTCATGTCTAGAATATATGTATCTAAAATGTTTATATCTGCAATATCACAGGGAAAAGTTCTTTCTGTTGATATAGAATGAGATTTTGCTTTAGCCGTATATATACCTGGATCTTCTCCTCTAGATACTTTATATAAATATTCTCCCATAGCATCATTAAAAGTTTTTTTTAAATAATCTATGCTATAAGATCTTAAATCTTGAGTTGTTTTTATGTTTTTCTTTTCTAATAATTTTTGGGTTACTTTTCCAACTCCCCAAAGTTTTTTTAAACCTACCGCATCAATAAATTCAATTTTTCTATCTTCATCGACAATACAAAGCCCATTAGGTTTATTAAAGTCACTAGCCATTTTTGCAATTAATTTTGAAGGGCCAATTCCAACACTTATTGTTAACCCAGTTGCTTCTTTTATATTATTTTTAAGCTTTTGTGCAACTTTATAAGGATGTCCAAAAAGCTTTTCTGTGCCACTCATATCTAAAAAAGCTTCATCAATTGATACTTGTTGAACATCTGGAGAATATTTTTTGAATATAGTCATTACTTCTTTACTTTTCTCAGAGTATCTAGAATGGCTTCCTGCAATTACAATGGCATTAGGGCATAATTGTAGTGCTTTTTGCATCGGCATGGCCGAATGAACTCCATATTGTCTTGCAATATAGTTACAAGTAGATGCAACACCTCTTTGACCTTTCCTTCCAATAATTACAGGTTTATCTTTTAATTGAGGATTATCAAGGATTTCTACTGAGGCAAAAAAAGCATCTAAATCAACATGGAAGAAAACTTTATTTCTCATAGGCAGTTCTACAAATTTGATAAATTGCCGACTCTAAAGAGATGTTTTCACTTTCTACTAATATTGGATAATGACTCTTATCTGTTAAGCCTGGGATTGTATTTACTTCATTTAAATAAATTATATTTTTATATAAGAAAAAATCTATTCTGCTAAACCCAGATAAATTTAAACTATTAAAAATTACTTTAGCTTGTTTTTTTATTTCAGATTTTAAATTTTCATCTGTAATTGCGGCTGGGTTAATTGTTGCCGTATCAATATCTCCATATTTTTTATCATAAGAGAGTACATCTTTCATGTTTGTTTTAACAACAAGTCCAGGTCCTGCTGCAATTAAATCATTATCTGTTTCAAGTATTGCAATTTCTATTTCTTTTATATCTTCTAATAGAGGTTGAATTAATACTCTTTCACTAAATCCAAAACTATATTTTATAGCCTTTTCTAAACTTTCTTGGGTAGGTCTGTTTAGCGCAGTTATTCCAATTGAGCTACCTGTAGTTTCACTTTTAATGAAAAGAGATTTTCCAAATTTGTTTTGGACTGATTCAAGATTAGGAATTTTTGTTTTTTTATTTAATACAAGGGTAGGTACAGTTTTTATATCATTTGAAATTAAAATTTGATTTGTTAAATCTTTGTACATGCAAATACCACTGCTTGTAGCATTTACACCAGTATATTTGATATTCATTATTTCTAGTAAGCCTTGTAGTTTTCCATCCTCCCCTTCGTTGCCATGAATTAATATAAAGGCTAAATCTATATTAATTTTTTTTGAATTAAGGAAAAGTCCTTTATTTGCAATAAAACTAATTTCATTAGTACTAATAATTTTATCCTTAATTGTGTAGTTTTTATTAATAAATAACTTATCATCAATATTTACTATCAGATAATTACCTTGTTTTTCAACATAAATTAAATAAACATCTTTAAATAAATTTTTTAAAATAGGATATATTGTTTTTGCACTATTAATTGATACTTCATGTTCAGGGGATCTTCCTCCAAAGAATAAAGCAATAGAATTGTTTTTAAAGTTATCATTCATATATTTTTTTTATTACCTCATTAATTAGTTGAATTTCATTATATGGGTATTTTATGCCTTCTCTTTCAATAGAGGTTTCATGGCCTTTCCCTAAGAATAATAAAATATCATTTTTTTTACTGATTTTAAATACTTTTTCAATAGCTTTATATCTATTATTTATTTTATATAGTTCAATTTCTTTATTAGTGTTAATAATGCCTTTTTCAATATCAGCCATTATTTTATTATTATCTTCTGATCTTGGATCTTCTTCACTTAATACAATAATATCACAAAAAAGACCTGCTATTTTACCCATCTCATATCGTTTTGCTAAATCTCTTTCTCCACCACAGCCAAATAAGGCTATAATTCTTTTATTTGCTTTTTTAATTTGGGAAAAAAGATTATAAAAAGCATCACTTGTATGAGCAAAATCAACAATAATTGTTCTATCAATGTTATTTTGAATTAAATTAAATCTTCCATTAATCTGATTAACTTTAATTAATTTGTTTAAAATTTCATCAAGGCTTATATTTGTTAATTTGTTGATACAGAGAACAGCTAATAGTGCGTTTGAGACAAAAACTTCTAAGTTTATATTTGTTAAATAGGTTTTGTTTTCAAATTTTATAATTTTTTTGTCTAGAGTATTGTTGTTTAAAATTTCATACTTTATTAAATCTTCAACTGCATAATATTTTTTATTAGTTTCTTTTGCTTTATTAATGCATTTTTCAAAGTGTTTATTATTTTTTGTTGTAATTAAAAACCCTTTTTCTTTTAATCTGTCTATGATGCTAAGTTTTGTATTTATATATTCTTCTTCAGTTTTATGGAAATCAATGTGTTCATGAGTTATTGTTGTGATAATAGAAGCCTCAAACTCTATAGCAGCAAGCCTTGAAAAAAACGAAGATAGGGCATGGGAGGTTGCTTCAAGTACAACATATTCATTATTGTTTTTTACGCATTCATCTAATAATTCAAATAGAATATTTGCATCTGGGGTACTTTGTCTAAAGGGAGAAGGTTCAATTTTATTTTTTGTATCTATATTTGTGGTACAGATTAATCCCACATTATACTTTAATTCTTTAAGTAGACTATAAGTATAAAAAGCAGTAGAGGTTTTCCCATCAGTTCCTGTTATTCCGATTATTTTTAGCTTTTTATCTGGGAAATTATATATTTTTTGAGATAATTTTGCTAAAGCAATTCTTGCATTTTTTACAACTAAGAAACCAACATTATCATAGTTTTTAGTTGGCAATATATCACTTACTATTAGTGAAGCTCCATTTTGAATCGCGTCTTCAATATAATTATTGCCATCAACTTTAAATCCTTTTATTGCAACAAAAATACTATTTTTTTTGACTAATTTAGAGTTGAAGTAAATAGAAGTTACTTCAATATCAATTGGATACTGTAAGTAATAACTATCTGATAAATATTCATCTAAATCAAAGCTTTTCATATGTTTTAGAATATCACATATGAATTGGATACTGCAATATTTGTTATATTGTATAATTATTTAAATTTTATTATTTTATTATTTAATTATAATATTTAATGAGTTAATATATAGAAGGTAATTATGAAGAAATATACATACAAAACAAGCGGAACCTGTTCCAAAGCAATTAATATCACAATTGATGACAATAATATAATTAAAGAGATAGATTTCATAAGAGGCTGTGATGGAAATCTAAAAGGAATTTCTGCTTTATGTATAGATCAAAAAGCTGAGGACATAATTAATAAATTTGAAGGGATTACTTGTGGATTTAAAAAAACGAGTTGTCCTGATCAATTAGCAAAAGCTTTAAAGGAAATATTGTGAAAAAAATATTTATATTTTTATCTCTAATCCTATTTTCTACTTCTATTTATGCTGCTGAAGTAAATATTGAATCTCTAAATACTTTAGGCATGGGTAAAGCAGATCTCGCGGATGTTAGTGGTGTTAGTAATCCTGCTAATTTAGGTAGCCGTGTAGATACAGATCCTTTATTAATAACTTATTTCTCAATTATGCAAAATTTAAGTCCTGATGAGTTATCTACTCCTTTAGGCTATTTTCAGTATCCATATATGAGTATGGGGGTTATAGCATACGGAACAAACTTAGGCTTAACTTTAAATATTGATAGTTATTTGGAGAATAGAGTATACAATAATGATATTTTAAATTATACAGGCTATAATCAATTTACTATCCAATTGGATTGGGGATATAGACTAAGTAATTTTGATTTTGGAATGCGGGTTAAAGGTGGTTCAGCTGCTGAGAGAAGAAATTTTGAATTACGAGATAATATTTTCTTTTTATCAGATTATATAGTAAACACATTTTTTTCTGAATATGAGACAGTTGCTGATTCTGAATTCTTTAATTTAGGTTTTTCAATTCGATTAAATATACTTAACAATTTTAGTATGGCATTTTTTAGTGAATCTGATGTTGATTTTACTTCAACGTCTGACAATAATATTATTTCATATTTAAAAGCTAGTAGTTTAGGATTTACTTATTTTACAAATAAGTATTCAAGAAATAATCAATTAAATCCTTTTGTATATAAGTTTTCATTGGACTTAGTTGAGCTTGGTGATGTTGACAAAAGAGAGTTACGTTTTGGTGCTGAGATGAAATTGCAATTGGGTAATAATAATTCTTTTGCACTTAGAGCAGGGTACTATGAACCTAAAGCAACTATAGGTGATATTTTCATTTTTGATCTAGAAAAAGGCACATCTACTTATGCTTTAGTTTATGATAGTAAGGACTTTGGTATTGCTATGGTTTTATCATTACCTATGATTTCTTTTACTGATATAAATAATGGATTAACATTAGGTATTAATTCCACATTTAAATTTTAAGCATTCTTAATTATTTTCTTTTTGATTATATAAATTAGTAAATAAATAATACTTGAGAAAATAACAATTGATGCACCTGATGCTATATCAAAAGTATAAGATATTAATAATCCAATCAAAGAATTAAATATTGATATTGTAGTTGCAATTACCATTCTAGTATTTAATCTTTCACTTATTAATGCTGCTGTTGCACTTGGAGCACATAGAAGTGTGATTAACATTATAATACCTGAGACACGAATTAAAATAACAACAGAGAATGCAATTAATATTAGTAGGATATATTCTAAAAAGGTTGTATTAAGCCCATTAATTTTAGCCATTTCTTCATCAAATAAGTAAATTTTCCAATCTTGGAAAAATATTGTTAATATAGCTAAAACTAATAAAGTTAAAATTACCATATTAATTAAATCAAAATCACTAACACTTAAAATATTACCAAAAAGGTAAGAGCTCATATCAGGTGGATATCCCTTCATAAAAGATATGAAAATTATACCTAGTGCCATACCTACAGACCAAAATAAGGCTATAACTACTTCACTATGTTTAAAGCTAGATTTTCTAACTTTTCCAATACCTAATGCTGCAGTAAGTGAAAATACTAAAGCTCCAATTAAAGGATTTATATTTAGTAAATATCCAAGACCTACACCACCATAGGCTGTATGAGCAACGCCACCACTCATTAAAATAAGTTTTTTCTCAATTATTATAGTCCCTATTATTCCGCAAACGATGCTCGATAGGACAATAGATATTAGTGCATTTTGTATAAAATGGTAACTTAAAATATTTTGCATAATGTTTTCCTTAATGGTTGTGTTCTGCGAGTACTCTATGAGGAACTCCATGAGCAATTAAATCGATTGGACAACCATACATTTTATCAATAACATTTTGAGTTAAATGTGGTCCACCATGGTAGATTAAATTTTCACTTATACAAGCAATATTTTTTACTTTTGAAGATATTGCCATAGTATCATGACTTACCATCAATATTGTAACTCCAATGGAATTTAAATGATCTAGTAAGTTATATATAATATTTCTGGAATTAGGATCAACATTAGCAGTTGGTTCATCCAGTAATAATAATTTAGGAGAACTTGCTATTGCTCTAGCTATTAATAGACGCTGAAATTCTCCACCAGAAAGTTTTTGAATTTGCCTATTAGCTAGTTTTTCTATATTAACTTTTTCTAGGGCTTCATAAGCACTATACATATCTTTTTTATCATATTTATAAAAAGGATTAAGCGATTTTTTTAGTTTAGATCCTAAAACAACCTCAAGAACACTTATAGGGTAGGTCCTATCTACTTTAGAAATTTGTGGGACATAACTAATTTCTTTTTTTATTTTTGATAAAGGTTGATCAAAAAATAAAATTTGATCACATTCATGATCAATCAAATTTAATAAAGCCTTTAGGAGGGTGGTTTTCCCCCCTCCATTTGGACCTATAATTCCTAAGTAATCACCACTTTCAATATCCATTGTGATATTTTTTAAAGCGTAGTGATTACCATATTTTACTGAAAGATTTTTTACTTCAATCGCTTTTCCCATTAAAAATTATCCTTCAAAGTATTTGCCATGATTTTTAAATTATCAACATAATTGGGGCTAAGAGGGTCTAATAATATAGCTTGGCCTCCTAATTCCTTACTAAAGGCAATACTCTGTTCTGCAGCTATTTCTGCTTGGTAATATATATTCTTTATACCTTCTTCTTTAGCTTTGTCAATAATGCTGATTAAAGTTTTAGGGGTGATTTCCTTTCCTTCTGCTTCAATTGATATCATTTTTAAATTAAAATCCTCAGCAAAATAGTTGAAAGCTGGATGATAAACTAAGAAACTATTACCTTTTACATTTTCTAAGCTTTTATCAATATCTTGTATAGCTTGTTGTATTTCTGCTTTGTAAGAGGCTGCATTGTCTTTGTAAAAAGTAGCATTTGCTTCATCAATTTTGGATAATTCATCACTGATAACATCAATCATAATTAAAACTCTTTTGGGACTTAGCCAAATATGAGGATCTCTTGATTCTCCAATAAATATTGATGGATAAGTTTTAGCAACTTCATCAGCTAAAGCTATAACTTTTGTATTTTCCCCTACCATAGGAAGAATAGAGAATTCTTCACTAGGAACTCCAATTGAAAAATATAAATCTGCATCCTCAAATTCCATTCTTTGTTGAGGGGTAGGTTCATAATTTGCAGGAGAAGAGCCTTTTGGTATCATAGTAACAATATCAACTTTGTCTTGTGCAATCTTTTCTACAAAAGTTGCTTCAGGGACAATCGATACTGCCACAACTGGTTTTTCATTAATTTCTGCTTGTCCATTTGAATAAGCAGGTACAATTGTAATTACTGTAAATAACAATATAAATATAAATTTTTTCATAAATACCTCGAATTTGCAACTAATTTGCAAATTAAAGATAATAAAATATTACTTTCCTGTCAATATATTATTTTTATAAATTGAAATTAATTAGCTTTGTTTAACTTTTTTTTACAATTATCACATAACCCAAAAAGAATAGAATTTGCACAAGTAACATCAAATTGATGATCATCTTTTAAATGATCTACAAAGTTTTGCATGAAATTACAATCTAAATGAATGATTTTTCCACATTCTGTGCATTGAAGGTGTAAATGATCTTCATGAACCACATCATGTTTTTTTAATTGATAATTACTTTTGGTTCCATCAGATGATGGAAATTTTAAAATAACATTTTTTTCAGCAAGTTTTTCTAGATTCCTGTATATCGTTGTGATATTCATGTTTTTATCATTATTTTTTAAATATTCATAAATATCTTCAGCACTTAAAGACGTATCAATATGAGTAGATAATGCCTCAATAATATATTCTTTATTTTTTGTCTTATAACCATTCGATCTCAAAATTTGCCTCTTAAACTAAATCTTAGTTTAATTATACTATTATATTGAAACAAATCAATATAATTTGTTTTTATCCTCTAAATCTAATGAAATTTTTAGTTTTTTATCATTTTTCTTAGCTGAAATAAACATTTATACCCTAGTAGAAATTATTTGTATCTTGACAGAATAGCTTGCAAAGTACTATTATCTGCATTAGTTATTGAAAAATCAAGGAGTTTATTATGTCCAAAGCACATAGAGGAACAGGTATACGTCAAGAACAAAATCAAGGTAAAGGTACATGCCCAGTTTGTAAAAGAACAAACATTAAAGTACTATACGAAACCACTATTGATGAAGAAAAAGTAATGATTTGTAAAGCTTGTAATGCTCATAAAAAGAATACAAAATAATTCTTTCTTTTTTAGAAGAGAGACTGTCTTAAGACAGTCTTTTTCTATTTTAAGGTATTAAAATTTGAGTAATTATTTATTAGTTGGAATTAAAGGAACAGGGATGTCTTCACTTGCCTTAATTTTAAAGGCAAAGGGAGATATTGTTTTTGGTCTCGATAAAAGTGATTTTTTTTCATCACAGAACAAGCTAATTGATGCTGATATAAAGATTTATGAAGATTTTAATTTGGATAATATTATTGAAGAAATTGATTATGTCATTTATTCTACAGCTTATGAAAATTCAAAAATTGTTGAACAGTTAAATGATAAATATATATCTTATTCATATATAGATTATTTATCAAAATTAACTAGAGAATCAAAAGCATATGGTATTTGTGGTACTCATGGGAAAACAACAACTTCTGCAGCTACTACTTTTGCATTAAGCTATAAAAATAGGAAAGCTTTTCCATTTTATTCAATTTTTGGATCATCATTAATTGAGGACCCTTATGTTTATCAAGGTGATGAATCCTTAGTAATTGAAGCTTGTGAATATCAAGATCATTTTTTAAAGTATAATCTTAGAGGTGCTATAATTACCTCAATTGATTTTGATCATCCAGATTATTTTAAAGATGAAACTGCTGTTTTAGATAGTTTTATACAATTTGCTCTTAATATTAGAAAAAATGGGTTTTTAATTCTAAATGTTGATGATAAAAATGTCAGAGAATTAAAATCTGTAATTGAAAATGCTAGAGATGATTTAAATATTATTAGCTTTGGATTTATGGATAATTCAATTTTTAGAATTCAAGAAAATAATTTAACGCACTCTTATAATATTGGATTAACCTATGGTGATGATTATAAATTAAATTATACAAATAGAGCTTTAGTAAATGATATGGTTGGTGCATCAATACTAGCAACCTGTATTTTATTGGATAGAGAAAAGGTTGAATTGTATTTAGATGATGATGATATAATTTGTGATGAAGTTTTTACAACATTATTTAAAAGTTCTTTAAATTCTTTAGAATATTTTACTGGTGTAAGAGGGCGTCTTGAATTAAAGGTAAATTATAAAAATATTGTTTTTATTGATGATTATGCCCATCATCCAAAAGAAATTTATACTTTACTTCAAGAGGTGAAAAGTAGATATCCTAATCGAAAAGTTTTTGCTATTTTTTCTTTTCATACTGCTAGTAGAACAAAAGCTTTATATAAAGATTTTTTAAATGTTTTTTTACTTTTTGATAAATTGATAATTACAAAAACTTTTGCAAGTGCTAGAATGGATATAGATAGTGAAAATTTAGACTTAAAATTTGTTAAAGATTTAAATAAGAAGTTATTAAAAAGTTTTAAAGTTAGATTAGCTGCCGTTCAATATATTGAAGATATTGATGAGGTTGCTTCCATTAGTGCCGCAATGATTGAAGATGGTGATATTGTCATCTCTTTAGGTGCTTCTAACAATGATGATTTATATAAGAATATTATTAAAGAATTAGATAAAAGGTGATATATTATGACAAGTATGACAGGCTATGGATGTGCTGAAACATCAGATAATGAAATGCAAATGCAAGTGGAAGTTAAAAGTGTTAATAATAGATATTTAGATATTATTCACAATACTCCTCATTACTTATCTGCATATGAAATTGATATAGATAATAAAATTAAAGAAGTTGCAAATAGAGGTCGGATTGAAGTCTCAGTTAGAATTCGATTATTAAAAAATGACATTAAAGTTGTAGTTGATGAAGATGTTATTAAGCAATATATGATTGCCTATGATAAAATCAATGAAATTACAGATATTAAAAATACTCCTCAATTGAGTGATTTTTTAAGTGTAGATGGGGCCCTAACTAGTGTTAAGGATACAGATACCAAAAAATTCGAAGAACCTCTTTTTAGACTACTAGATGAAGCTTTGATTCAATTTAAGGAAAGTAAAGAGAGAGAAGGGATTTCAACTAAAGCTGATTTACAAAATTCAAAGTTAAAGATTGCAAATAGTTTAGAAATTATTAAATCTAGAGCTGATGATATTGAAGATTTGATTAAAAATAATTTGACTCAAAGAGTACAAGATATGCTCGAAGATCAAAGTTATGATGAAAACAGAATTTTACAAGAAGTGGCGCTTATGCTTGTAAAATTATCTGTAAATGAAGAAATTAATAGATTGTCTGTCCATTTGGATGCTTTTGATAAATTGTTAGAAATTGACGAACCAGTAGGTAAAAGGATTGATTTCTTATGCCAAGAAATTAATAGAGAAATTAATACTATTGGATCAAAGAGTCAGATTGCTGAATTAAATTTAGAAGTTGTTAGAATGAAAGATAATCTTGAAAATATAAGAGAACAAGCTAGAAATATTGAATAGGAAAAAAGTTATGAGAATTGCAATTAGTGGAAAAAGTGGCTGTGGTAATACAACTGTTTCAACATTGGTCGCTGAAAAATTAAATTATAAGTTAATTAATTTTACTTTTAGAAATTTAGCCAAGGAAAAAGGCATAGATTTTTGGGACTTTTGTAAAATGGCTGAAGCTGATGATTCTATTGATAGAGAATTAGATGATAGACAAGTAAAAATGGCATTAGCTGAAGAGAATTGTGTTCTAGGCTCTAGATTAGCAGTTTGGATGTTAAAAGAAGCGGATTTAAAAGTTTATTTATTAGCAAGTGCTGATGAAAGAGCTTCTAGAGTTTTTAAAAGAGAAGGTGGAGACTTTACAAAACGCCTTGAACAAACTAGAATGCGTGATACAAATGATACCAATAGATATAAAAGAATTTATTCTATAGACAATAATGATTTTGATTTTGTTGATTTAGTTATCAATACGGAGAAAAAACAACCTGAAGAAGTTGCACAAATTATTGTAAATAAGGTATTAGAATTACAAAATAATTAATAATTTTATAGTTAAGAGTTTTTTTTAATAGGACTATACATTTTACAAAAAATTCTTTATTATAATTAAGTTCGAACAAAGATATTGAGAAATATCTAAAATATAAGTTAAAGGAGCCTTGCGGTGAATAAAGTTCCATTAGATGCATTAATCGATTTTAAAGATAATATTTATGAAATAACATGTGTTGCAATTAAGGAAGCAGATATTTTAAGTAATCCTGGTTGTGGTGGTAAAGAAATCGAAGAAAATAATGGTAAAATTGTTAGCGAAGTTCTATACAGAGCTCTAAATGGTGAAATCAAATATTCTAAAACAGAAGAAGAATCAGAAGAATAATAATAATCCCTTTGAGAAAATAGTTTTCTTATTTGGACCTACTAGTGTTGGTAAAACTAATCTTTTATCAAAATTAGATAGTGATAAATTTTCTGTAATTAATGCCGATTCGATTCAAGTCTATAAAGGTCTTGATATAGGGTCGGCTAAAGTTACTAAAGACGTTACAGAAAAAATTAATCATTATTTAATTGATATTCTTGAACCTCAAGAACAATTTACTGTTGCTAAATTTATTGAAGAAGCTGATAAAGCAGTTGTTGAAATCAATAAAGAAAATAAAATACCAGTAATAAGTGGTGGAACTGCTTTTTATTTTAAGCATTTTCTTTATGGTTTATCAAATGCACCAGCTTCTAATCCTCAAATTAGAGAACATGTAGAAAATTTGATTAATTCAAAATCTTTAGAATATGCTTATAATATTTTAAAAGAAGTAGATTTAATTTCTTATAATAGAATCAATAAAAATGATAAATATAGAATAAGTCGTGCCTTAGAAGTATTTTATGCTTCTGGTAAACCTTTGTCGTCTTTTGATCTTCCATCAAAATATAGAAATAATATGGATCCTTTAATTATAGGATTGTATAGAGATAAAGATGAAATGAGTCAAAGATTAAAATTAAGATTTGATTTAATGATGGATGCTGGTTTATTGGATGAGATTAGAGATCTAAATCGAAATGATGCAAAAGAAGAATGGCCAGGCATGCAAGGAATTGGATATAAGGAATTCTTTATTGCAATGAAAACTGGTGAATATAGTATTTCTCAAATAGGTGATATGATAGTTCATAATTCTAAAAAGTATGCTAAAAGGCAATATACCTTTTTCAAATCTTTTGAAGATGTTAATTGGATTCATGCAGCAAAAGAAAAAGAGATTATTGAGTTGATTGAGAATTATATTAAAAAAAACTAATTTATTATATGTATCTATTGTTATAAGTTAATATATCTTATATTAAGATATTTCTTTATTTAGTAAGAAAATAAATAAAGAAATTTTTTTTATGCTAATTCATATTAAAAATATTTGTTACAAGCTATTGACATAAGTTGCAACATTTATTATATTACAACTGTAATTAGGAAAAACGTTAATAATAAATATCCCCCATTATACATTTTCTCCTAAGAAACGAAATATATATATATAAACCTCCTTTTAAATTTCCACCTAGATTCTCCTCTAGGTGGTTTTTTAGTTTATATATTGCTCTTCGACAATACTTTCTGTAGTTCTTGTGTCATTATCTTTGTCATAGCTTATGTCTGAAGGATTATAAGTTGGAACTAGTAACGTATCAATGTATTTCATTTCTGTAGGTGTGATTTGGCTAATTTCATACCAACCTCTCTCATTGTAATCAAATGTAAAGATTTCTTTTTGTTTAAAGCGATAACATTTAAATATTTGTGTATTATTACTAAAAGGTTCTTCCTCATTAGTATCTGAGTTATCTTCCATTGGATAAGGTGAGTAATAAGTACTAGTAGCTAAATATTGATTTTCTCCAATTTGAGTAATAGATACATTATCAATTCCATATATCATTTTTTTGTTATCAATTGGTGGCATATCATCTTTAACCCAAGTTTCAGGATTTAATACTGAATCAACTTGTTCATATGCCATTCTAGTTTGTCTGGTAACAAATAATGTAGTAATTTCATTTGTAATTGGAGATTTAGTTCCTCTCTTAAAACTAGCTTCAAGTTTTGATACATCTAAATTATTTTGAGCATCATAATAGGCCTCTATGATTTGTTCTTGATTCATTTCATAAGTGTATGGAGGTTGTAATGCCTCATGAATTCTTGATCCCACAAAGCTTATCACAAAGACTGAAATTACTGTTATTACAGCAATCAAAGCACCTCTTTTTCTCCAAAATATAATTCTCTTGCATTTCTTTTGAATTTTTTGGATAGTATTTTTAGTAACTTCATTTGCTTCTAAATCATCAACAATAATTTTTTTATCTTCAGTATTTTCTAAATCCCATGATAAATCTTTAAATCTTTCAATAAACCATTTTAGAGCAATTTGAGGTTGATAGTTTGAAGAAATATCTCTCATTTTGCTTAAACTTAAATGTAAAATTTTATCAATTTTTTCTACTAAATCAGAATCAATTTTTATATCCAAGGCCTGAGTTAAAAGCTGTAAGCTTAAAGCGTTGTAATGATTTGTTCTAATAATTGAGTATTCAAAAGGTTTTATTGAAGTAATTGAATAATAAAATAATTGAGTCATTTGATCTATTAATGTAAAGGAATTTAATAAATTAGCATGAATAAAACTATTAGCATTATCAAATCTTTTATCTTGATCAGCAGTGGAAGAGAAAATATCACTTAAAGTTCTAGGTAAAATTAACACCCCATCATCTTCTGTGAAAAATATTCTCCAGGCACTTAATATTCCATTTTGCAAATCTAAAAATTTACTATCTAAAAGTGATAAGGCTGTTGCCAAATTTATAATTAATTTTGGGGCTTCATTTCTTAATGTTGATGAAATTTGAGAGAGTGGGTAAAGTTTAATTGGAGCAAAATATAAACATTTTTTTCCTTCATAATTTGTAAAGCCTTCCCAATACCAAGGAGTTAATTCTCCATTTTTATAAATAAATCCAGGTTTTTTCTCACCTTGTAACAAAAAGGAGGGTAATTCACAGTTTTTATCATTAAATGCAATAGCACTATATTTTATATTATCAATCTCAATATCAATGATGTCTTTTTGTACAAACATTATTAGTCCTTTATACTTGCTGAAACATGGTATACACATTTATTTGTTGAATCAAATTCAATTACTTTTTTAGAAATTTCTTTTTCAATTTCAACTAAATTGATATCCCAGCATAAATTTTTATAAATTTTAGTTTTTGCAATAGAGTCAATTATACCACAAGCACAACTATCGATTATGTTTTTTTTCTGAAGTTGTAATAGTCTTTCACCATTATTTAGAGCTTTTATAAAGTTATTAGCTTTTTTATAAGCAGACTCGGATTTTTGATAAGCACAAGCATTAGCACTAACAAAAATTAGAGTTTTATCATCAATAATGTTATTCAAAAGCGAACTGAAGTTTTTGCTTTGGTTAGAATTTTCAACAATTGCACATATAGGAATTACTTTTTTGTCCGAAAAATAATTTCTTATTAGTAAATATAATTGTTCAAATGAAGATTCTTCTTCAAAGTATGTATTACATTTCATCTCTTTTTTAAAATATTTATCTATTATTTCTTTATCAAAATCGATTATTCCTAAAGGTGTTTCTATTGCATCATATTCAGGAGTAAATAGATTAATATCTAAATCTGTATAAATTTTATTTAAATGGGATGGCGCAATAATTACTATTTTATCAAAACTATCATTGATTGATGTGAAAGTATTAACAAGGAGAGGTAAAATGAATTCATAACTAGCATGAGGAAGTAAAAATACTTTCTTATCAGATTTAATTTCTGATTTATATTTCATTTCATTTTCATTAATTAATTCATATATTTTTTCGTGGTTGGAAGGATAGAAAATATCCTGGTGGATTGTATTTTCTATTATTTTTTTATTTTTCATTTAATGCTCCAATAAATATGAATTTTAAAGGGAATCTTTGCCTTTTAAAAGTCTATTTAATCTCTTTTCATCATAATTTATATGTAGATTTTTTTCTTGAGTAGGTAAAACGAGACCTAATGGTCCATTTTTTGCTCTTCTTAAATATTTAACTTGAGTATAATATAAATCACAAGTTTTATGACCTTTTGCTTTTGAGAAGAAAGCTGCTAAATTTGCAGCATCTAAAATAACTTCTAATGGTACACTTTTATTTCTTATGAATTTAATAAATACATAACCACCGCTATAATCTCTTGCATGTAGCCAATAATCATTACCTTTTACTTTTTTTCTAAGTAGTTGATCATTTTCTTTAGCATTCCTTCCTACAAGTATTGTGAAATTAGCACTTGTAAAAGTAAGGCCGATTTCATCTTTTTCTTTTTGTTGAGAAGGGGTTTGAGATTCTAACGCTTTCTTTAATTTTCTAATATCTTTTTGTTCATTATCACTTAATTGTAATAATCTATTAAAATATTCTTTAGTTTTATCATATTCTTCTTTAACTATTTCATATTGTTCGAGAGCATTATTATAGGAGCCTTTTGCTTTATGATATTTATCATAATAACTGTTTAAATTTTCTTCTTTAGATAATTTTGGATTTAGAGTGATTACAATGTCACTATTATCATTCCAAGATGTTAAAGTGACGCTTGTTGAATGAGATTCTACTTTATAAAGATATGCAGATAATAAATCAGCTTCTTCTTTAATTTTTTCATAATCTTTAGTTTTTTCAACTCTTTTAAGTAAAGAAGTAACTTGGCCTTCTAATTTTTTTAATTTTGAATTTCGAATTGTTTCAACTTTATTTACTAACTGCTCTAGAGTAAAATCTGTACTAATTTGACCATATTCTCTTTCGATTTGTTCATTAAATGAAATTGATAAATCTCTTTCTCTAATTTTAAAATTATCATTAATTTTTTTTACTTCATCAAGTTTGAATTCTTTATTAGTACTTTCGTTTCTGTTCGGCCGTCTATATAATAAATCAAGAATTATATTGTTTTTATCAGTTACTATAATATTAGCTGCAGGACCACTATATAATCTAAAATATATATAAAAAATCTCATCCTTTTTTCTAAGAGTTAGTTTTAGTATTCTATCTCCTTTAATACATTCACTAGCAATAATTAGAGAGCCTTCAACATTAGCTCTACAAAATTGTACAAATCTTTGTAATTTTTTTGTTTTTCCTAATTGGGGTGGGGTACTCAATTGGTTTGACTGGTGGATTCTAGCATAAGGTGTGTTTATTTCTGTATAAAGTGTCCATTGTTTTGTTGAACTACTATGCATAATCCATGATAAACTATGAAAATCATGTTGAATGACTTTTTGAATTCTTGAATTAACTAAAGGTAATTCACTAACAATTAATTCAAGTTCTTTCCAGTTTAATGACATTATATATTCTCCTAGTTTATTTTCTTGCTATTATTTAAATATAATAAAAACTTTTTTAAATGCCTAATAATTCTACAATGTTTAATTTAAACAATAAACCAAAATATAAATAAATTTTATATATGATTAATATATAATAATTATATATATATAATATAATAAGTAGAGTTTATTATATTAAGTTTATATTGTTATCATATAAACACAGAAAATGAATATTTGATAAAAGTTTTTAATTATTTTTCATCTCTTTATGTGCCAAAGCTATTTCACTTGCCAAATAAAAAGAACCACAGACTAAAATACAACCATCTTTTGGAGTAATTTCTAAGGCTTTATTTAATGCAGCTTTTGAATCCATAATCATTTCAATATTACAATTATTATTATTTAATTCACAAAAAAGGTTATATAAAGAAGGAGTATCACTTTTTTTAAAGGTTCCAGGTTTGCTTATAATTATATTTTTAAAATTGTTTAATAGTATCGGGGCAATAGCTTTATGATCTTTATCAATTAGAGATCCAAAAATTACTGTACATTTTTCTTGGTTTTCAATCTGTTCAATTGATGAAACTAAAGATGAAATAGAAACTTTTGTATGAGCTCCATCAATATATAAATCAGGATTAGTATCTAGTAGTTGAAATCGTCCTAATAAAGTTGCTTTGTTAATAAAATTTATCATTTTCTCATCAAATAGATTTAATGCTTTTAGTGCTAGTATAGCTAAGGCTGCATTTTGAGCCATAACAGAACCTTTAAGATTCAAATTTAGCTTTGTTATTGTGTTATCTTTCCAAAGAATTTTTACATCTTCAAAGTTCTTAGTTGTTTTAGTTGTAATTTTTTCAACACTGTCTTCTAAGAAGGCTATGTATGAATTATTAGCTTTTGCCTCATTTATCATGACGGTTTTTGCTTCATCTTTTAGTGTTGCAGCTACAACAGGAATCCCAGGTTTTATAATTTTTGATTTTTCTGTTGCGATTTTTGTAATAGTATCACCTAAGATATTTGTATGCTCTAATTCAATAGGACAAATAACACTTAAAACTGGGCTTAGGGTGTTTGTCGCATCTAATCTACCACCTAAACCTGTTTCAATAACAGCATAGTCACAATTACTTTTAGAAAATAATAGATACCCATATAATGTAAATAATTCAAATGTTGTTGGATTTGTTTCTCCCCATTGGTCAATAAATTTGAAATCTTTTAATTTAGCTAACATGGAGGTTCCAACTTCAACTAAAAATGAATCTTCAAAAAAATCACCACAAAGAGTAAATCTTTCTCTGTAGTCTAATAGATGTGGGGATGCATACAATCCAACTTTATAATTAAGTGCTTTAAGGGCTGAAGCAATGAATTTGCTTGTTGAGCCTTTGCCTTTGCTACCTGCAACATGTATAGTCTTATAATCCTTTTCTGGGTTATTAAAAAATTGAAGGAGTTTTTCCATCCTATCTAATCTATAATATCTTGTGGTAAAGTGATTTATATTTTTTTCTAAATTAGTAAAACTTTCCATTGCTCTAATAACATCAATAAAAGTTGCGCTCATGTTCAATCCTTGTATTTATCCAATACTTTATTAATTAATTTGATATTATAATTACAAATTATTCAAAAAACATAAATACTAAATTGATAGAATTTAATTTTTTTTATACTTGTTTTTCTATAATTGGAGCATTGATAAAAATTGTTTTTTGAGTATCATTATTTTCTTCAATGGCCTCAATCATTATTCTACCACTTTCTTTTCCTATTTCATACATTTGATGAATAGCTGATATATCATTTTCACATTCTTCTTTACTTGCAGAAATCGAGGCCATGAATTTTGTATTATTAACTTTTTTTATAGCTCTACAAATGTTTTGATTCATGCCAATAATTGCATCACTATTGTTGATTTCATTTTTTGTTTGTACATCAATTTCAAGTTTGTTTGAAACTACAAAATCTGTTTCATTTATAACTATTTCATTGTATGGGATATTATTATTTTTTAGCGCAGCTTTAATGCCAGCTTTTTTTTCATCAGAACTACTTGTGGTATATCCACTAGCTACTAAGATTGATTTATATCCTTTATCTATTAACCTCTTAGTTAAATTATAAAATGCTTTGTTATTATTTGTTCCAACATAGCTACCATAATCTAAGGTGATATATCTATCAACTTGAACTAGAGGAATATTATTGGATTTGATTAAGTTAATTATTTTGAAATTATTTTCTATATTATAATTACCCATAAGGGGAGCAAAAATAAAACCAGAAATATCATCATTTATTAAATTACTTATTTGTTCAAATATATTATCTTTGTTAAAAAGAGTGTTAAAATATAGGGTATGATAGCCTTTATTTAAAAGGGTATTATGTATCCCTTCTAGTAAGAAAGAAGAAAATGCTGGAGTCTTATTATCAATTGCTACACAAATGGTTTTACTTCCATTTTTTAAATTATTAACATTTGCTACAAATGTGCCTTTTTTCCCTTCAAGATATCCTAAATAACCTTCATCTATTAACTTATCAATTGCTGCTTTAATTGTAACTCTACTTACATGAAGTAATGTGGCTAAATTCCTTTCACTAGTTATTTTTTCTCCTGGTTTCCAATATTGTTCAATTAGTCTGTTTTTTATTTCTTTATATGTGGTATCAGTTTTATTCATCATTAATCCTAGTATATTTTTTTGGTATAATTATAATACCAAAATGTATAATTGGCAATATTTAATTATTCATTATTAGGTATTTTACCCATTAAAAGAAAAAATAAGTTGACAATGGTATGATGTGGTGGTTTAATTATGCTTAAAGTTGGTATTATTTTTTAATACCAATTATATAACCAATTAAGGAGTAAAAAATGAAAAAGAAAGTTTTATGTTTTGTTTTTATCATTGGCTTAGTACTAACTCCAATGTTTGCACAAGGCGCAGGAGAGAAAGCTTCAGATGCTAAAGTTAAATTAACATTTGTAGAAACCATGACAAGTCCAACTAGGACAGCAGAAATTCAATCATTAATAGATGAGTATGTTACAGTAAATCCAAATATTGAAATTGAATTAATTTCACCACCTTATGAACAAGCTGATAACAAATTAACAATGATGTTAAATAGTAATCAAGCTTTAGATATTGTTGAAGTAAGAGATCATACAGTTAAGCAATATGTCAATAATAGCAAGCTAACGGATTTAACTTCTTATATGGATAAATGGGAAGGAACAAAGGATTTATTACCATTAACATTAACAGCAGCTAAAACTGTCGATAATACTCCATATTTAATTCCTCAATTCTTCTTCGTTAAAGGTTTATTTGTAAGAACAGACATCTTAACAAAGTACGGAGTAGAAATTCCTACAACAATGGAAGAACTATATAGAGCTTCAAAAGAAATTTCACAAAAGAGTGCAACTCAATATGGTTTTGGATTTAGAGGTAAAGGCTCTCCTTTCAAAATTTCAGATATTTTAATTTTATCTGATTTAGATAATATTGATACAGATAATATTTATAAAACAAATGATGGTACATTCTCTTATAACACTGCTCAAGGTAAAGAAAGCTTAGAAGCTTATGTTCAAATGTTTAAAGATTCAGTTCCTTCCGATGGTATTAACTGGGGCTTTAATGAACAAGTTAATGCATTTATTGCTGGAACAACTCCTTTCTTAGTTCAAGATCCAGATACAATTTCAATGGTAGCTTCAGCATTAGATTCTGATCAATATACTGTAGTTCCAATGCCTATAGGTAAAAGTGGTAAATGTTATTTAGATTATGGATTTGCAGGCTTAGGTATTCCAACAACTAGTGAACATCCACAAGAAGCTTGGGATTTTATCTCATATATGTTAAGTGCTGAAACTAATGCTAAATTCTGTAAAGCTTATGGCCCATTACCAATTAACACATCAACATATGAAAATGATGAATATTTCTCACAAGGTGCATACAAATCATGGCAAACAGAAATGTCAGATACTGATAAATATGTATTTGTAAAATATCCATTAGATTCTCCAAAATATCCTGGTTGGGCTCAAGTAGAAGAACAATCAATGCAAGCATTACTATTAGATCAAATATCAAGTGATGATTTAATCAGTCAATGGACTGAATATTGGAGTGAATAATCAATAATTTCTGGGGAAAAGTTTCTTTTCCCCAGGCTATTAATATTGGAGGAGACAGTGGATAAAAGAACACAAAAAATTATGTTAATCCCGGCATTTCTTTTTTTGTCATTATTTATATATTTGCCTGTAATTAGAGGGGCAGTAATGGCATTTCAAAATTATAATATGTTTGATTTAACAAATGTTCATTTTATTGGATTTAAGAATTTCATCGATGTTATTACTGATAAGAATATTAGTTTTTTTGCAATTTTACTTAATACAGTTATATGGGTTGTTTTCTCATTAGCCTTACAATTTGTTTTAGGTTTTATTTTAGCAATGTTATTAGAAAAACCTTTTTTAGGAAGAGGTATTTATTCAGGATTAGTATTTTATACTTGGGCATTGTCTGGTTTTGCAATTGGATTAACTTGGGCTTGGTTATTCAATGGCCAAACAGGATTAATTAATGATTTATTAATGAAAATTAATTTAATAGATTCACCAATTGGATTTTTATCAAATCCAAAATTTGCAATGGTTTCAGTTATTGCAGCTAATGTTTGGTATGGGATACCTTTTTTTGGAATTATGATTTTAGCAGCATTACAATCAGTGCCTAAAGAATTACATGAGGCAGCAGTTATTGATGGAGCTGGATCTGTTAAGAGATTATTTAAAGTAACAATTCCTTATATTAAACCAACTATTGTAAGTACTTTGCTGCTTAGAACAATGTGGATTGTAAATATGCCAGATATCATTTATGCGATGACTAATGGTGGCCCAGTAAATAAAACTAATATATTAGCAACTCAGATGATTAATAAAGTATTTAAAGAATATGATTACGGCCAAGGTTCAGCAATTGGTTTAATTGTTATGTTTCTTTTATTTATATACTCAATTTTTTATCTACGATTAACAAGTAGAAAGGATGATTAAATGAGAGAAAGACACCCAATCCTTAGATCTGTAATTAGAGCTGTATTATTAATTATATACTTGTTGTTGGCAATTATCCCACTATATTGGATTTTTGTAACTAGTATTAAAGGTGCAAAGCATATTTATGATTTTCCTTTAGTATACTTCCCAAAAGATTGGAATTTTGATGGCTATAGGAAACTATTTTCATTTAGTAATTTTGGAATTTATTTTAGAAATTCACTTTTAGTTGCTGTATTTTCCTCTTTAGTTGCGATGATTATATCTGTATTAAGTGGATTTGCGCTTTCAAGATACAAAAATAGAAAAATGAAAAAAAGAATGGAACTTTTGTTATATTTTTCACAAACAATTCCTCCCTTTATAATCATGGTACCTATTTTTACTATGTTTTCTCAGTTAAAATTAACTGATAGTTTAGTATCCTTAAGTTTTGTTTATGTAGCAACTGTTGTAGCATTTTCAACAATAATGAGCAAAAGTTTCTTTGATAAAGTACCTACAAGCATTGAAGAGGCTTGTATGATTGATGGTTGTACACAAATTCAATCCCTTTATAAAGTTATTTTACCTATTACTTTGCCAGGAATGGCTGCAATCTTTTGTTTTGCATTTATTAATATTTGGAATGAATTATTCTTAGCAGTTATGTTATTGATGACAAATACAAAAATGACAGTTCCCGTTGCTTTAAATTCTTTTATATCTAAAGCAGGAATTTCTTGGGATGTAATGAGTGCAGGTATTATAATTGCCTTATTACCAACTATGATTGTTTTTGGGTTTGGACAGAAATATATAGTTGCAGGATTAACTGAAGGTAGTGTTAAAGAATAAAGAGGTAAATTTATGGCTAAAAAAAACATTTCAGAAATTTTATTACATCAAGGAGAATTAGATTTACCATTTAATGCAGTAAGTCCTCCCATTGTAAATACATCAATCTTTTGCTTTAAATCCTATGAAGATTTTAGAGACGCATTAGCTGATGAAACTACACATTATTTATATAGTAGAGGAAACAATCCTACAGTAAATTTATGTGAAGAAAAGCTAGCAGCTTTAGAAGGGGCGCAAAAGGCAAAATTAGTAACTAGCGGTATGAGTGCTATTACACTTTCAATTCTTTCATGTTTGAAAGGTAATGATCATGTTTTAGCTGTCAAGGATTCATATTCTTGGACTAAATATTTTTTCCATACATATCTAAAAAGATTTGGGGTAACAGTAACTTATGTAGAGGGTTGTAACATTTCTGATTTTGAAAATGCTATACAAGATAATACAAGGTTAATATATCTTGAAAGTCCTACTACATTTACATTTAAACTTCAGAATTTAAAAAAAGTCGCAACCTTAGCAAAAAGACATAATATTAAAACTATTATTGATAATACTTGGGCAACTCCTTTTTTTCAGAATCCTATTAGCTATGGAATAGATTTAGTTGTACATTCTGCATCAAAATATATTGGAGGTAATTCAGATATAGTAGCTGGTGTTATTATGGGCTCAAAAAAAGATATTGATAAAATATTTGAAACTGAATTTCAACCTTTAGGACCAGCACCTACAGCAATGCAAGCTTGGTTAATTATGAGGAATATGAGGACCTTACATATAAGGATGCCATATCATTTTAATAATGCATTAAAAGTAGCTAAATTTTTAGAAACTAATGATAAGGTTGAAAGTGTATTATATCCATTTTTGGAATCTTTTGATCAATATGATTTAGCTAGAACTCAAATGAGTGGTGGTAGTGGATTATTTTCATTTAGACTAAAAACAAGAAATCTTAATGATGTTAAAAAATTCACTAATTCTCTTAAATATTTTAAGAAAGCTGTAAGTTGGGGAGGTTATGAATCCTTAGTTTTCCCAGCTGCAGTAAAATATCAAGATGCAGGTCCAATACCAGAGGATAGGATTTCTTTAATTAGAATCCATGTAGGTATTGAAGATGCTACTATATTAATTGACGATTTAAATAATGCACTTAAGGGGATTAATTGATGTATGATTTAAAGGCTTCTGCAAGAATTGAAACTTATTTAGATCTTTTAAAAGAGAGAAAATTTACATCTCTTTTTGAAATTAAAAAATTAAAAAAATCAGTATGTAAAAATTTTGAATTTTATCGTTTAGAGAAAGATAAGTTAGATTGGCAAGAAATAAATACACCAGATTTTTATGGAGAAGATAATACAGATGTTTGGTATCAAACATCTGTAGATGTTCCAAATGAAAAAGGTGTTTATTTTCATTTAGAATTACAAACAGATTCTTTAATAATTATTAACAATAATGAAAAGTTTTTTGCAATAAATCCTTTTCATGATTTAGTTCCTTTAGAAGATTATAGAGGGAAAAGAATAACAATAAGTATTTGTATATGGAGTGGTTATAAATTCCCAGGTTATCATCCAAAAGAAAGTGATAGAGTTCTTGTAACAGTTGCAAAAAGGGTTAAAGATTATCCGTTAGTATTTAAGGATGCAGAAATAGTAAAAAAGAATCATTATAATTATAATTTATATTATGATGTATATGTTTTATATCAATTAACTAAAACCTTAGATTCTAATGGCCTATTGTATCAAAAAATTCTATCTACTCTTCATAATACTTTAATGCAGATAAGTTTTGTTTGTAATGATTTTAAAAAAAATGAAAATGATGCAAAAATTGTAAGTGAAAAAATTAAACCCTTATTAGATTATAAAAATGCTGATTGTGCTCCAACCATATATAGTATTGGTAGTGCACACTTAGATTATGCCTGGCTTTGGCCAATAAAAGAAACAATTAGAAAGGCAGCAAGAACTTTAAGTGAAATGAACTATTTAATGAATATTGATTCAACTTTTAAATTCATGTTTTCTCAGCCAATTATAATTGAACAGGTAAAAGAATTATATCCAGAAATTTTTGACGATTTATTAATTAATTATAAAAAAGGTCAATTTGAACCAAATGGTGTTGGACTTGTTGAGCCTGATTGTATGTTATCTACAGGAGAAGGTTTAATTAGAAATATTATATATGGCAGAAAAATTACTAATAAATTATTTGAAAACTATTTTGGGGATACTTTTTATGTCCCAGATTCTTTTGGTTATATGCCAACATTGCCTCAAATCTTAGTAAAATCAGGGATTAAATATATTGTAACAAGTAAATTAGGGTGGAATGATACAACAAAGCATCCATATGATTTATTTGATTGGAAAGGTCTTGATGGATCAATTGTAAAAGCTCATATGATTCAAGGTGCTTATGAAGGAACCCAAGAACCTAAAGAAAATTATGATATGTGGAATCAGATAATAAATAAAGATGTGCAAGATTCTCTACTTAGACCAATTGGAGAGGGGGACGGAGGTGGTGGAACTACTTTAGATGATTTAGAGTTAATAAAAAGACAGAAGAATTTACAGGGACTTCCAAAAAATTCTTGGCAAACTATGTCTAAATCTTTAGATAAAATATTTAAAAATCCAGTACCAGAATATGATGGAGAGTTATATTTAGAACTACATAGAGGTACTTATTCCACTCAAGCTAAAACTAAAAAGTATCATAGACAACTTGATAAAAAGCTACATAATGTTGAATATTTAGTTTCTCTATTTCATATAAATAATCAAATTAGCTATGAACAAATAAAAATGTATAAAGAACATTTAGATTATTGTTGGAGATTATTTTGTATAAATCAATTCCATGATATATTACCTGGCTCAACTGTAAGAATTGTTAATGAAGAAGCTCATAGTTCTTATGAAGAAATTAAAACTATTTTAGATGAAATTCTCTTTAATTTAATAGATAAGGGTGATTATTTATTAAATTTATCACCTTATATGCAAAATGGTATTAAACCATATGAAAGTGAAATTAAGAAAAATAGAGCCACAAGATTAGCGAAAGTAGGTAAGCAGGTATTTAGTTGGGGAAGTGTAGAACTATCTGATAATGGAGATATTTTAAGTTTTAAAGTAGATAATAGAGAAATTGCTAAAGATAAATTTAATGTTTTAGAATTTGGTGAAGATTTTCCAAATAATTGGGATGCTTGGGATATTGAAATAGATAGTTTATCAAATTTAAAAGTAATAGATACTAGTTTTGAGAGCGGGGTTATTAAATATAAATTTGAAAATGGATCAACATTTGAGCAAGAAATAATTATTTTTGAGGATGTTGCTAGAATTGATTTTGTTACTAAAGTAAATTGGATGGAAAATCATAAAATATTAAGGGCTAAATTTAATCATAATATTTCATCAGTTTATACAGATTGCGATATTCCATTTGGCATCTATAAAAGATCAAACTCAAAGAACTTAAGAAGTGAAAGAGCTAAATTTGAAGTTCCATCTCATGAGTATATTTCTCAAAGTGATAATAAGAACTCTATTTCATTAATTACTGATAGTAAATATGGATATTCCTTTGATAAAAACCAATTATCAGTTTCCCTTTTAAGAAGTCCAAAAGCTCCAGATGAAATAGCTGATATTGGTAGTCATAGTTTTACTTATTCCATATTTGTTGCTGATAAAAACAATTTAATTGATACGATGAGTGAAGCCGCAAATGTTAATAATCCTCTACTAAGTTGTAATAAAAAAATTGATAATGATTTGTTTAAAATTAATGCGGATAATATTATTTTAGAAACGTTAAAAGTTGCGGAAGATGATGGTGCTTTGATTTTTAGATTTAGAGAAATTTTAGGCATTAAAACTAACTGTCAAATTGACTTTAATGAAGAAAAATTTGATCTTGGTTCATTAAAATTCGTCAATTTAATTGAAAAAGACATATCTGATTCTTATGATTTTAATTCTTTTGAGATTAAGACAATAAAAATATTTAAAAAGAATAGTGCTTTTTTATAAATATAACTAGAATTTATTAATTTATTTTAAGAAGTTTCATAATTAATTTTGTGAAATTTCTTATTTTTTTTGTTATACTTGTGTAATAAGTTTCATTTAGTAATATTTTGTAATATAAAAATAAAAAAATATAAAATTATGTATTGAAATTGTTGCTAGATAAACTATAATTAAATTGACATTATTACAGATAGTGACAAATTGTAATTAATAAGACTTGATATATTGTAATTGCTATTTTACTATAATATAAATTGGTTATGTCGATGGAGGAAGTTTTATGGCTAAAAAAGAGATGTATAATCCTATTGCTTTCCTTGATGAATTTAAAGGAAAAGATTTTAAAGGAGAGTGGCCAACAGTTGTTGAAATGTTTGATATCACTGTAAAAAGATTCAAGGATAGGCCTTGTTTTAGACAGTTTGTTCCAAATGATTTACAATTTAATTATTCTCAAGTTAGAGAAAAGGTAATAGAAGTTGCAAATAATATTTTAACATATGCAGAGCCAAAAGATAAAATAGCGGTATGTGGTAAAAATAGTGTTGAATGGGCTATTACATATTTAGCTGTATTATATGCTGGATGTATTGTTGTTCCTCTTGATGCAAATCTAAAAGATAATGAAACAGATATTTTAATTAAGTTTGCTGGAGTTAAAGCTTTATATGCTGATGCTGGAAAAATTGATGAATTAGGAAAAGATCCTGAAATTAATTTAGTAAAAAGATATTCTTTAGAAGAAAGCGATAAAGAAAGATATGTTTTAAACAATGGAATAAAAGGTGATTTAAATCCAAAAGCTTATAAACCTGTTTGTGAAGATCTTGCAGCAATTTTATTTACTAGTGGTACAACAGGAACTCCAAAAGGGGTTATGTTAACTCATAAAAACTTGGTAAGCGATTGTTATTTAGCACAATCACATATGCAATTATATCCAAGTGATGTATTCTATGCAATTCTTCCAATTCATCATGCTTATACTATGCTTGCTGTATTTATTGAAGCAATTAGTGTTGGTGCTTCAGTAGTATTTGGTAAACGTCTAATTGTAAGTCAATTATTAAAAGAACTAAAAGTTGGTAAAGTTACTATGTTCTTAGGCGTCCCAATGTTATTTAATAAATTATTAGCAGGTTTGTTAAGTGGACTTAAAAAGAAAAGTATTATTTTATATGGTATTATTAGATTCTTAATGGGCGTCTCTGGTTTAATTAAAAAGATTACTAAAAAGAATGTTGGTCATAAAATGTTCGGATTCTTATTGAAACAAATCTCTTTAGATACTAATAGAATTTGTATTTGTGGTGGGGGGCCTCTTCCTGATTCAACCTTTAAGATGTTCAATGAATTAGGAATCGACTTCGTACAAGGTTATGGTTTAACTGAAACTAGTCCAATTACTCACTTAAATCCAACATATGCATATATTGAATCTTCAGTTGGTAAGATTATTCCAACCTTAGAACAAAAGATTGTTTCTCCTGATAAAGATGGAAATGGTATAATTTATATTAAAGGTTCAGTAGTAATGAAAGGCTATTATAAAAATCAAGAAGCTACTGATGAAGTTCTTGATGCAGATGGTTGGTTAAATACAGGTGATGTTGGTCATGTCGATAGTAATGGTTATTTGTATTTAACAGGTAGAGCAAAGAATATTATTGTTACAGAAGGTGGTAAGAATGTATTCCCAGAAGAAATTGAAGATCATTTCCAATTGTATAATGAAATTGACCAAATTTGTATTGTTCCATTTATTAAAGACTCAGCTAAGAAGAGTGAAGGTATTAAAGCTTTAATATTCCCAAATCTAGATTGGTTGAAAGAAGTTGGTGATTCAGCTGCTGAAAAGAGAATTAATCAAATTATCTCTGAAGTAAATAAAGATTCTCAACCTTATAAGAGAATTGAAAAGATTTTAATAACTAAAGAAGCATTACCAACAACAAGTACTAAGAAAATTAAGAGATTCGAGGTAATGAAACTTTATAAATAGTCATTATATAAGAAAATGACATTTTTATACTTGCTAAATTAAGGAAAGGTTGATAAAGTCATCTTTATGAAAAGTAATTTAAGAAATTATTTGCGCTCTCAAGCGCATGATATTGATCCTATTGTAATGGTTGGAAAAGAAGGGGTTAGTGATAATGTTGTTGTTGCATTAGATCAAGCATTATTACACCATGAATTAGTTAAAGTAAAATTTCAAGCTAAGAAAGACTTTATTAAAGAATTAAGCAATGAATTAGCTTCAAAGACAAATAGTGAGTTGATTTATATCATTGGTTTTATTGCTATATTCTATCGAAAAAGTGATGATAACATAATCGAAATTCCTAAAAGTTTATTAAGATAATATGAGGAAGGTACAAAATGTACCTTCTTTTTTAAATTTTTTTTGTTTCTATCAAAAAGTACATTGACATTATTCTTGTTTCTATTTATAGTAACAAATAATTAGATGGAGATTAAAAATATGAAGAAATTTACAATTGTTTTATTATTAATGTTGATGGCAACTATGGTGGTATTTGCTAATGGTACTAAAGAAGATGCAAATGCAGAAAAAGTTTATAAAATTGGTATTTCAAAGTTTGTAACTCATCCAGCTCTAGATGCAATTGAACAAGGGATAATAGATGTATTTAATGAGAAAGGTGTTAATGCTGATTTTGATTTACAAAACTGTAATGCTGAAATTGCAACTGCTGTATCAATTGCAAAAGTTTTTAAAGACGGCAAAAAGGATATGGTAATAGGTATTGCAACTCCTCCAGCTCAAGCTTTAGCTCAAGTTTACAAAAATGATACAACTCCTGTAGAATTCGCAGCAATTACAGATCCTTTAAGTGCAGGCTTGATGGATGAAAATCTCAGTAATGTTTTTGGTATCAGTGATAAGAATCCTATTGAATTACAATTAAAAACATTTACAGAGTTAGCAAATATTAAAACATTAGGTATGATTTATAGTGGAAATGAATCTAATGGGGTTGCAATATATGAAAGAGCAAAAGAATACTGTGAAGCAAATAATATTAAGCTTGTAGCAGTAAGTATTGCATCTTCTGCTGAAGTTAAGATGGCAATGTTATCAATTGCAGATAGAATTGAAGGTGTATTTATTGGTAATGATAATACAGTTGTTTCAGCTCTTGCTAGTGTTGACCAAGTTTGTACTGAATATGATTTACCATTATTTAATAGTGATACAACCAGCAGTGAAAATACAAATTTTTTAATGAGTTTTGGTCTTGATTATTATAAAGTTGGTAGAATTTGTGGTGAAAAAGCTTTAGATGTTATTAATGGTGCTACTCCAAAAGAAATTGGTGCTATTTTCTTAGATGATATTTCACAATTTAACTTTATTTTAAATCTTGATAGAGCAAAGGATTTAAATATTCAAATTAGTGATGATCTTTTAAATAGTGCTAGTTATGTAGTTGAAAATGGTGAAATGATAAAACGATAAACATATTTTTTTAAATATAGAAGGAAGCCTTTTGGGCTTCCTTTTATTATTTAAATACTGAACTTATATAATCTGTTAAATCCTCTTCTTTATACATTAATTTGTATAAAGCTGTAACAATAGGATACTCATCTGTTATATTGCGTTCTTTGGTCTTATCGTACATTAATTTTATTGTTCTATAACCTTCAATTACTGTAGTACTTTTATTATCTTGCAAAAATCCTTTACCAACTAATAAGCCAAGGGTTCTATTTCTAGATAAATCATTTAAACTTGTAAGTCCTAAATCTCCCATACCACAATATTTAAATATTGTAGAACTATCACAATCAAAAAGTATTAAAAACTTACGCATTTCATTTACACTTTTGGTATAAATTAAAAAATCAACATTAGGGGAGTTATATCTACCAGATACAAGACCGATAGCAATCGCATACATGTTTTTTAAAATACTTAATAGTTCAACTGCTCTAATATCATTAGTATAGTCTAATGTTAAGCCTGTATTTTCTAATACATTATTTTTTATATAATGATAATCAATTTCTTCTCCACCAAAAGTAAAGGCAGATGGGAATCCATTTAATAATTCAATTGCAAAAGTTGGACCTTTCATGCTTGCTTTTTTTTCAAAGGGCAATTTTTCAGTAATGAAAGCTCCTTCATCACTCATTCCTTTTGCTAGATTTATTATAAGAGAATCTTTTGATACATATTTTTTTATTCGTTTACAAAAGGATATAATAGATTTTGAAGGAATAGCTAAAAAAATACAATCAGCATCTTTAAAATTTTCTAGATTACTAAACGCTTTTATATTTTTGTTTAAATATCTTGTTGAAAAGCTTTTAGAGTTTTTATGAATTGAATTAATTTCATCAACAATACTTTGATGCCTAGAATAAATATAAACATCGTTATCATTATTCCAGGCTAGTCTTTCAGCTATAGCAGTACCAAAAACCCCGCTACCAGCTATAATAATCTTTCTTTTATCCATAAATTTTTATTTCGAGTTCTGTTGTTCAAAAGCGCTTATATCATGGTTATTACCGCTGATTACTAAAATATCTTTTTCTTGTAATACTGTGTCAGGTAAAATATATCCATTAGCTTTATTATCTCTAACGATAGCAACAATGTTAATTCCAAATTTAGCTCTAAAATTTAATTCATTAATAGCTTTATTTGCGAATTTTTCGTTGATTTCTATTTCAATAATTGAGAAATCTTCTCCAATAGGTAAAACATCAAGAGTTAATCTTGCACTTAAAGTTTTTGCAAGTTTAGCACCCATATCAACTTCAGGGTTAACAACAATAGCTCCAATTTTTTCTAAAACTCGGCCATGATCGTTACTTATAGCTTTTGCATATACTCTAGGGACTCCTAATTCAATTGCATTAAGAGTAGCTAAAATATTAGCTTCAATATCTTTACCAATACAAACAATAACAGTTCCACAATCTCCAATACCAGCTTCTTTGAGGGAATCTTTTGTTAATTCTCCAAGATGTATTAATTGGTTAACACTAGTTTTTAAAGGATAAAGTTTACTTTGATCTTTATCAATTGCAATAATTGTTTTTCTATTTTCTAGTAAGTTTTCTGCTAAAGATAAACCAAAACGTCCAACTCCAATAATTCCGTATAAATTATTATCTGCCATAATAAACTCCTTATCCGATTAAAATGTTTTCTTCAATATAATGGAATCTCTTCTGGGAAGTTCTCCAACTAAATGCAATAGTTAAAGGACCAAGTCTTCCAATAAACATTAATATAATTAAAAGGATTTTGCTACTAGCTGCTAAATGGGTTGTTATTCCCATGGATAGTCCAACAGTTGCAAAAGCACTTACACATTCAAATATAACTTCTTCAAAACTAAAAGCAGTGCCTTCAATAGAGAAAATAATTCCACCTGTAATAATTATTGCAAACATAGCTAATGTTGCAACAAAAAAAGCTTTAATTATTGAAGAATCAGCTATTTTTCTATAAAAAGCTTTAACATTGTTATGAGTAGGTATTCTTATTATAGAAAGTATGATAGTAAACATAGTTGTTGTTTTAATACCACCACCTGTAGATCCAGGAGATGCACCAACAAACATTAAGAATAACATTACAACAACACCAGCGTTACTTAAGCCCCCGATATCTATTGTATTGAATCCAGCGGTTCTTGCTGTTGTGCTTTGGAAAAATGCCTGTAGAAGAGTAATTCCTCTTTCACTAAAATAAAAGAATACTGTTCCAAAGAGTAATAATGAACCACTCATTGTTAAAACAATCTTTGTATGTGTCTTTAATCTTTTATTTTTCTTGAAAGAAAAAATATCATATATAACAAAGAATCCTAAACCACCAATAATAATTAATATTGCAGTAGTTAAATTTAGTAACACATTATTTGAATAATTAGAAATACTTGTAAAATTACCTAAGATATCAAACCCGGCATTATTAAATGAAGAAATTGAATGGAAAATAGAAATTCCTATAGCTTTTAGAGTAGGGTAATCGACTTTAAAGACTTGATAAAATAATAATGATCCAGTTATTTCACAAATCAAAGAAGTAGTAATAACTGTTTTTACCAAAGCTCTAATATCGAAGCCCGGAATTGTATTTAAAGATTCTCTTACTAATGATAAATTCGAATATGATAAACTGTTTCCAATAATCATTAAAAAGAAAACAGCAAATGAAGCGAAACCCAAACCACCTAATTGAATTAAAGTAGCTAAAACAATAGACCCAAAAACTGATAAAGTATTTCCAACATCAATTGTTGATAACCCAGTTACACATACTGCACTAGCAGAAATGAAAAAGGAATTAACAACGCTCATTGATTTACCATCTTGATGACTTATTGGTAATAATAATAAAAGTCCACCAACAATAATAATAGAAGCAAACCCAATAATTAATCTTATTCCAGGAGTAAGATATTTTCTATGTTTTGATTTCATAAATATGGATTATAAATGTTTACAATAATAAAAACAAGATAGTAAGTTTTTTTAGAAAGATTAGTAATTAATTTCATATAAGTAATATAATTAGATATTTTTTGTAAAATTTGATAATCGAAAAAAAACTAATAGTCTGGTTAAGATTCCAAACTATTAGCAATTATTATAAACAAATTTTTATTATTTTTCTTGTTCTAAGGCTAAGGTTCTAGTAGTAATATCACATACACTTTCTGGACCATAGTATTGGATTGCACCTGGGAATGTGAAACATGTATCAATTGCCCAAGTTTCTCTGTTCTTTTCAAAATATTTGAAAGGAGCCCCATCAAGTTCAACTAAAGCTTTTTTAATAACAGGTTTTTGTTCACCATGTCTTTGTTCCATATTCATCATCATAGTAATTGGAATACCACCAGCAATCCATTGAGATGCAGGTGCACTTAAGTTTTTAACACTTGAAAGATATCCTGATAAACCACTTGCAATAAGCATAAATGCATTAAAGCCTAAGCTATAACAGTAGTCAGCATCAAAATTTGAAGGGAATGCACATCTGCCTTCATAACCAAAGAAGTGGTTTTGTGCACTGAATTTACCAGTATATTTACCTTCAGCTTTCATTTGTGATAATTGCTTTGAAACCATTTCAATTAATAGTTTATCAGTTTCAATCCTTGATACTTGAACGTTACCGTGTGGGTCTCTGTCCATTAATAATTGTAATTGGATACTAGGAGGGAGAATTGAGAATACTTTAGCAGAAGCCTCACTAACATTAGCTAAGATAAATTTAATTTGATCTTCGCTTGTTTCAAATTTAGCATATTCATCAGCTTTTTTAGCTAGTAAATCATTTAATTCATTAATTAATGCTTTTACTTCAGGAATAAATTCTACTAAACCTTCAGGAATAATAATAACACCAAAGTTTAAGCCTTTATTACCTCTAGCAGCAATAATATTGCTAATATAATCTACAACACCAGCTAAAGAAGTTTCATTTTTCTCAATTTCTTCGCTAACTAGACATACATTAGGTTGAGTTTCAAGTGCACATTCAAGAGCAATATGAGATGCACTTCTACCCATAACTTTGATAAAGTGCCAGTATTTCTTTGCAGAATTAGCATCTCTTTCAATATTTCCAATTAATTCACTATATGTTTTTGTTGCGGTATCAAAACCGAAAGAAATTTCGATTTCATCATTTTTTAAGTCACCATCAATTGTTTTTGGACAACCAATAACTTGAATGTTAGCTTTTTTTGCTAAGAAATATTCAGCTAAAACAGCAGCGTTTGTATTTGAATCATCACCACCAATAATTACAACAGCACTAATACCATATTTTTCACAAGTTACTCTTGCTTTTTCAAATTGTTCTTCTGTTTCTAATTTTGTTCTACCTGATCCGATAATATCAAATCCACCAGTATTTCTAAAATCATCTAGATAATCACTAGTTAATTCCATTGTATCATCGTCGATAATTCCACTTGGGCCACCTTTAAATCCATATAGTTTACTTTCTGGATTAGCTTTTTTAATTGCATCAAAAAGACCGCTTATAACATTGTGTCCACCAGGAGCTTGTCCACCTGATAAAATAACACCAACATTGATTTGCTTTTTAATGTCATCATTTTTGCCTTTTTCAAAAGAAATTTTATTTAAGCCATAAGTGTTTGGAAATAAAGCTTTAATTTGTTCTTGGTCAGCATTTGAAGAAGTAGGAGCTCCTTTTACTGGAACAACTTGGTCGATAGCTTCTCTTAAAATAGAAGGAAGTTTTGGTTGATACTCATAACGAGCTTTTTGTAGTGGTGATAGATTCATAATTTTTCTAATCTCCGATATTTTTGGTTTTGTTTTTTTTGTACAAGAAGTCTTGTATTAAAAAGATATAAAAATACATAATTTATTTCAAGACTTTAATTAATATTGTACCTCTAGTACTTACTTAAATTATATATTATTCTAATAGCAAAAATTATTTGGAGTTTATTTCTTATATGAAAGTTTATGTTGATGCTGATTCATTTTTAAAACAAATGAGAGAAGTTGTGCTAAGAGCTGCACAAAAAAGAAATCTTGATATTACCTTTGTTGCTGATAGAAATTTAAAAGATGTTCTTTTAGTTAAAGAAAAACATACAGCACAACTTAGAAAACAAGTATTAATTGAAAATAGTGATATTGATGCTGAATCTCTAAAAACGATAAAAAGTAAAATTAATATGATAATTGTTCAAAGTGATAGTGATAGCGCAGATGATAAAATTGTAGAATTAGCAAATTCTGGAGATTTAGCAATTACTCATGATATTCCTTTAATTGATAGATTAACTGAGAAGGGTGTATTAGTTCTAGATGATAGGGGAAATATATTTACTGATAAAAATATTAAAGAAAGATTATCAATAAGAAATGCAATGACAGAATTAAGAAGTTATGGTATTAATGTTGAAAAAACTAAAAAAATGGGTGTAAAAGAAATTAAAGCGTTCAGTGATGCCTTTTCAAGAACTTTAGACAAATATAAAGAAGAATTAAAGCAAAACTAAATTAAATTGAATAATATAGAATATGAAGGAAACATATTTTATTAATTATCAAACTAAAAAAGATTTACATATTTTAAGAAAGTTAGCACTTTATTCATCTATATATCAACAATGTGATTTTATAAAAAATTATAATGTTAATGATTTAAAAAATTATCGAGTTTGTGTTTTTATAACTCATGATTTAGTTTCTCTAGTTAAAATCAAGGCGCTATATCAAAAAGTATCTGATGTTAAATTTTTAATTTTAGCTGATGGAGAAAATATAACAATTTTAAGTACTTTAGCAGAAGATAATTTTATAATTATTGCTCCAAATTGTAGAGTAAATGAATTTCGAGAAAATATTTGTTATTTAAATCAACAAATTTCTTTAAATATTAATATAACAAAAAGAGAAAAACAAATTTTACTTCTTATATTAAATGGTCAAAATAATAATCATATAGCAAGTCAATTAGGAATTAGTGAAAGGACAATTGAAGCTCATAGAAGAAATATTTATCAAAAACTCGGTGTTCATTCCTTATCACAATTAACACTTTGGGCTATAAATAATAAAATGTATTAGTCATTAATCATTTTTAAGGCTTTTTGTAAATTCCCCTCAGTAAATTGAGCTCCAACTTGTGAAATAATTTCACCAGCTAATATAGATGCAATTTTACCGCATTCTATAATATCTTTATTTTTACATAGCCCATATATAAACCCAGCAGCATAAGTATCGCCAGCTCCAGTTGTATCAACAGGATTAACTGATCCATGAACAGGAATATCATATATCTTACCATGATGGGAAATTATAGAGCCTTTTATGCCATTTTTAACTATTGCTGTTTTACAAATAGAACCAAGAAGTTTACAGTTTTCTCTTGGATCTTCGTTTCCAAATAAAATTTTAGCTTCTTCTCTGTTTGCAAAAACTACATCAATATCATTTTTTATTAAATCTAAGAAAATCTCTTTATATCTTTTTACAGCAAATGGATCAGCAATGTCAAAAACAACATTTGTTGATGATTCTTTTGATATTTTTAAAGCTTTTTTTATTGCTTTTTTTTGATTGTCTGTATCCCACATATATCCAGTAAAATAAAAATATGAAGCTTTTTTTACACTTTCTTCATTTACATCGTCTTGATTGAAAAATTTATTTGCACAAAGATAAGTGTTCATAGTTCTTTCACTATCAGGAGTGTCAAAAATGATAGAAGAGCCTGTTTTTTGATCACAGTCTTTTAATTCATCAATAGTATTATATTTTTTTAAATTGTCATGATATTTTTTACCAAAGTCATCATTACCAACTTTTCCAGCTAATATTGTTTTAATATTTAACATAGATAAAGTGATTATAGTATTTGGGGCAGAGCCACCACAGGAACAAGTTATTTCTTTTCCTTTCATAAAATCAACCAATTTTTCACGAAAATCGGAATCAATAAGTTGCATTATGCCTTTAGTTAGTCCAAGATTTTTTAAATCTTCATACTCTACACTTGTGATAATATCAATTAATGTATTACCTATACCATAAACTATTGTGCTATTATTTCCCATAAGGCTTAAAATATTACAAATGGCTCTATTATTCAAGATTTTTTATTAAGAAATAAGAAGAACTTAATAAAAAATTATTTATTTAAGTAAGTAATAAAAAAACCACTTCAAAAATGAAGTGGCATAATAGTTTAGAATTCAGCATTTCCAACTGTTCTTGGATAAGGAATAACGTCTCTGATATTTTGTACACCAGTAACATATTGAACAATTCTTTCAAATCCAAGACCAAAACCAGCATGAGGTACTGTTCCATATTTTCTTAAGTCTAAGTACCACCAGTAATCTTTTTCATTAAGATCTAATTCTTTCATTCTAGTTTTTAGGGTTTCTAAATCAGCTTCTCTTTCACTTCCTCCGATAATTTCTCCTAGACGTGGAACTAATACATCCATACCTCTAACAGTTTTATTATCATCATTGAGCTTCATATAGAATGCTTTAATTTCTTTTGGATAATCTGTAACAATAACAGGAGATTTACAATGAACTTCTGTTAAGTATCTTTCATGTTCAGTTTGTAAATCAGACCCCCATTCAACAGGGAATTCAAAATTGTCATTATTCTTTGATAATACTTCTATAGCTTCTGAATAAGTCATATGTGCAAAAGGTGAGTTAATTACATGTTCTAAAGTTTCTTTAACACCCTTTTCAACAAATTTAGAGAAGAAAGTCATATCTTCATCGCATTCTTTTAATACTTTTTTAAATAAAAACTTTAAGAAATCTTCAGCAACTTCCATATCAAGAGCTAAATCACAGAAAGCCATTTCTGGTTCAACCATCCAGAATTCTGCTAAGTGTTTTTTAGTATTTGAATTTTCAGCTCTAAATGTTGGTCCAAAAGTATAAATATTTTTTAATGCCATAGCATAGGTTTCACCCTCTAATTGACCACTTACGGTTAGGTTAGCCATTTTATTAAAGAAGTCTTTAGAATAATCAACATTTCCTTCTTCATCTTTTGGAACATTGTTTAAATCTAGAGTAGTAACTTGGAACATTTCTCCAGCACCTTCACAGTCACTAGTACTTATAAGAGGTGTGTTAACATATACAAATCCATTTTGTTGAAAGAATTCATGTATACCATAAGCTAGAGTATTTCTAACTCTCATAACAGCACCAATTAGATTTGTTCTTGCTCTTAAATGTGCAATATCTCTTAAATATTCAATGCTATGTCTTTTCTTTTGTAATGGGTAATCTGTACCAGCTTCACCAATTACTGTAATGTCTGTACTTAGCATTTCAACACTTTGGTTTCCTCCAGCACTTTTTACAATTGGACCTTTAGCAATAATTGATGCACCTGTAGATATTCTATTTAGTATCTCATTATTATTTAGGGCAGCCTTGTCGATAACAATTTGCAAACCCTTGAGACATGAACCATCGTTAAGCTCAAGGAAGCAAACATTTTTGCTATCACGTTTTGTGCGAACCCAACCTTCAGCTATAATAATCTCTTCACTTGGATTTTTAGCTAATAAATCTTTAATTCTGTAATTCATAATAGTTGCTCCTTGAAATTTCATTTATTATCAAACGTATTAAGCCTCTGAGTCAAGGCATTTAATAAAAGTAATACAATAACATAACAAAAAAGTATATAAATAAACTCTATTAAATTTAGTATATATTTAAGAAATTTATTTTCTTATCACTTTATAATAAATTAATTATATTAAAAAGTTGCTTATGTTAATTAATTGCCATAATTATCTATATAAAATAGCATATTCTAGTTATTTTTTTATTGACAAAATTATAATATTTGTTAATATTGACATATAGTCTTGTAAATGTAAAAAATATTAGAATTTACAAGAATAGGAGAAACCTATGGTAAAAACAGTAGCACAAATGTTTCATCAAAGCGTTACTAGATATCCCAATTTAACATTCTTAGGATCAAAGAATAAGAAAGGTAATTTTGTTGAAGAAACATATAAAGAAGTAGAAGATAAAGTAGTTAATTTAGCATTAGGATTAGCTCAAACATTTAATTATAAAAAACAAGAATTAATTGCAGTAATTAGTGATAATAGAAAAGAATGGTTATATGCAAATTTAGCTATTCAATTTTTAAATTGTGTTGATGTTCCTAGAGGCCTTGATGCTACAGATATTGAATTAGTTCAAATTTTGAATGAAACCAAGGCTAAAACTTGTTTTGTAGAAAATGTAAAAACAATTAAGAGATTTGATACACTTAAGGCTCAACTACCTTATTTAAAAACATTAATTTTAATGGAAAAAAATGATATTGATTTTAAAAGTGAGTTTAATTTAGTTTCATTGTATGAAATCATGCAAATAGGATTTAAAGCTTTAGAAGGAAATCCAAAGTTAAAATTAGATTTATTTTCTGAAATTGAAAAGGGCAAAACAGATGACTTAGCAACAATTATATTTACTAGTGGAACAACTGGAGCTTGTAAAGGTGTTATGTTAATGCACAGTAATTTTATTTATCAAGTTGAAAATATTGCAAAACTTGTTAATTATAGATTTAACCCTGGTCAAAAATGGATGACTGTTTTACCAATTTGGCACTCATTAGAGAGACTCGTTACTTATGTTTGTATTTATTACAATCAATCAATGTATTATAGTAAACCAATTAGCAAAATAATGCTAAGCGATTTCCAAAAAGTAAATCCACATTGGTTCTCATCTGTTCCAAGAATTTGGCAATCAGTAAATAAAACTATTGAAACAAAATTGAGAAAAACTAAAGGTGCTTCTAAAATAATAAGCCTTGCTTTAATTAAAAGTGCTAAGAATTGGAAAGCTGGATATAATAAAGTACATGGATTAATCCCTAAATACTCCAAGAGAAATTCTAGAGTATTAGAAGTATTAACAGGTATTGTTCCTATGGTAGCTTTTTATCCATTATTCTTATTAGGTAATAAGATAATGTTTAAAAAAGTTAAAAGTTTATTTGGCGTAAATTTAATTGCTGGTGTTTGTGGTGGTGGATCTATGCCTAAGGGGGTTGATAGTTTCTTTAATGCTATTGGCATAACTCTATTAGATGGTTATGGAATGACAGAAACAGCTCCTCTTATTTCACTTAGAAATTTAAAGAAACCTATTATTGGTACAATGGAAGTAATTGACGGTTGTAGTTTTAAAGTAGTTGATGAAAACAATAAAGAAGTATCTGTCGGAGCTAAAGGTGTTTTAAAAATTAAAGGACCACAAGTAATGAAAGGTTACTATAACAATGAAGTAGCAACTAAAGCTATTATTGATGAAGATGGGTATTTGAATACTGGTGATTTGGTAATTAAATCAATGAATGATGATATTTCTATTGTAGGTAGAGCTAAAGATACAATTGTACTTGCAGGTGGTGAGAACTTAGAACCAGTCCCAATTGAAGGTAAATTAAGTGAACTTGATTTTATTGATAATGTAATAGTCATTGGACAAGATAGAAAATATCTATCAGCTTTGATTGTACCAAATTGGGAAGCAATTAAAGAGTATGCTAATCAATTGAGTGATAAATATAAAGATGATAAAGAAGCTTTACATAATTTGATTAAAGAAAAAATTGATGAAAAGATTAATTGTAAATTAGGTTTTAAATCTTATGAATTAATTAACAAGTTTGCTCTTTTAGAAAAACCTTTTGAAGTAGGTAGAGAATTAAGTGCTAAACAAGAATTAAAGAGAAATAAGATAGAAGAGTATTATGAAAAAGAGATTAATGATCTTTATGCTTAATAAAAGACCCTTAAAGTGTTTTGCTTTAAGGGTTTTTTGTGTTAATATAGTTTTGAGTTTATTTGCTTGAAAATTGTGTATTCATTTATTAAAATGGTATAAAATTTAGAGGTAATTATGATTCAAATTATTGGAACGAAGAAGTGTAAAGAGACACAAAAGGCAATTCGTGCAGCAAAAGAGCGTAATATAGAGTATCAATTTGTTGATCTTAAAGAGAGAGAATTATCTAAAAGAGAATGGGATAATATTTTTAATAGTTATGCTCCTGATGAATTAATTAATGAGCAATCAAAAATATATAAGGCTAAAGGCTTTTCTTATATGGTTTTTGATGCTAAAGAAGAATTAATTGACAACAATGAACTTTTAGTAACTCCAATAATTAGATGTAAAAATAAGGTGAAAAAAGGTTTTGATTTGCAGACTATAATAGATTGGGGGAAATAATGGGAAATTTGTTTCATGCCGTTTTAGGCTCAGGTTCTTGTGGAAATAGTTATGTTTTTTATGATGGTGAAACATCAATAATTATCGACCAAGGTTATTCTTTTGTACAATTTAAAAAGAAATTTTTATCATTAGATATTCCAATGAAAAGTATAGAAGCAATGTTTATTACTCATTTCCATCCTGATCATTGTCATGGAATAAAAACCACTTCTGCAAAATTAAATATTCCAATGTATATTCCTAAAAATGCTATGGAAAAAGAACCTATAGTATTAGAAAGATTAAGATTACCTAAAAAGAAAATTATAGAAGTTGAAGTAGATAAAGAAATTAAAATTGGGAAGTTTATAGTTAAAGCTTTTGCTACACACCATGATAGCGGGGGTAGCGTAGGTTATTTTATTGAGAATGAAGGAGAGAAGATAACTTTAATATCAGATACTGGACATACTGATGATATTATGGAAAGTTATGCAAGAGAGAGTAGTATTTTATTTTTGGAAGCAAATTATGATGAAGATATGCTTTTAAATGGATCTTATCCTTATAAGTTAAAAAAGAGAGTTCAAGGTAAGTGGGGACATTTATCAAATACTCAATCAATAGACTTTGTTAAAGATAGTGGATTTAATGGTAATTATTTATATTTAATCCATTTATCTGATAAAAATAATAATGTTGATTTTGTTCAAAATTTGTTTAAAGATAGTTTAAGTTCTCTTGATACTAATATTATAGTTTGTCCGCGAGGAAAAGTAGTTAATGTTATGGGGAATAAATAGAAGTGAAAAATAAAAAACAAAAACATATGGAAGTAATGAGCTATAAAAAGTGTTTATCCATTAAACGCCCTGATAAGCTTAGGATGCGTTGTGTAGATGAATTTACAATGAACTCATTGTTAAGATGTACTGTAAGTAGAAATTTTAAAAGACCTTTTATGAGTGTTTACGGTGATGACGAAGTAATGACTTATGGAAAGTTTAATTATACAGTTCAAAATATTAGGGCTTTTTTTGTAAAAAAAGGTATAAAAAAAGGTGACAAAGTTGCAATTTTAGGAGAATCCGCTCCCAATTGGATGATTGCTTATTTTGCAATTACTACATTAGGGGCAATTGCTGTTCCCATTTTACCTGAATTCTCAAAAAAAGAAATTAATAAAATTTTTGAACATAGTGAAACAAAAGCTTTATGTGTAAATTCAAAACAAATTGTTAAAGCTCTTGATTTCATTAAAGAAAAGCCTGAATTAATTATCAGGCTTGATGATTTATTCTTTGTACCACAAAAAATACTGACTGATGTAAATACTAAAAGTAATTTTGAAGAAGCAGCTGGTATTGATATAAAAGGTTTTAAAAGAAGAAGTAAAGAAAATCAAATATTAAATGAAATAAAAGTTGAAGAAGATGATATAGCTTCAATTATTTATACCAGTGGTACAACTGGAGCAAGTAAAGCTGTTATGTTATCTCATAAAAATTTAGTTTGGAATGCAGATGTTTCTTCTGATGCTTATGTAAAAATTAAATCAAGATATAAGTTCTTATCAATATTGCCAGTTGCACACGTTTATGAATTTACTGAAGGACAATTGTTGATGATGATGAATGGAGCTCAAATAATATTCTTAGGAAGAACTCCAGCCCCAAGTGTTTTAATGCCAGCAATGAACCAAATTAAACCACAAATAATGTTATCTGTCCCCTTACTGATGGAAAAAGTTTATAGAAGTGCAGTTTTACCTACAATTAATGGTAACAAAACTTTGCAAAAACTTTTGAAAAATCCAATTACAAGAAATTCAGTCTATAAATTTATTGGTACTAAGTTAAAAGTAAAATTTGGTGGAAGAATCAAATTCTTTGGTTTAGGTGGTGCTCCATTGGATAAAGATGTTGAACAATTCTTATATAAATCAAGATTCCCATATGCAATTGGCTATGGATTAACTGAGACTAGTCCATTAGTTGCAGCTTGTGGGGCTAAAAAAAGAGATCATAAGAGAGGCTATCTTGGTAAACTTGTTGAAAATGTAGATTGTAAAATTCTTGATAAAGATCCAAAGACTGGAGTAGGTGAAATTGCCGTTAAAGGTCCTGGTGTTATGAAAGGTTATTATAAGAATGAAGAATTAGACAAACAGGTATTTACTGAAGATGGTTATTTTAAAACTGGTGATTTAGGATTACTTGATAAGAGAAGATTAGCTCTAAGAGGTAGGTCTAAGACTATGATTTTAGGCTCTGGTGGTGAAAATATTTATCCTGAAGCAATTGAAAGTATTTTTAATAACCAAGAGTTTGTTGAAGAATCTTTAGTAGTCCCAGAAGGTACAAGCTTGGTAGCATTAATAAAAATAGATTATGAAGCTTTAGCAAAGATAACTAAATTATCTTTTGAGGATAATAAAAAAGCTGCATTTGATTATATTAATAAGCTAAAAAGAGATATTAATAAAGAATTAAATTCGTTCAGTAAAATTCATGAAGTTTCTTTACAAGAAGAACCATTTCAAAGAACACCAACACAGAAAATTAAAAGATTCTTATATTTAGATCGTAAAAAAAAGAATAATGACGAGAAGAATAGCGAAGAAAAAAAATAACCATAATTAATTGAGGATAAAATGCAAAAAAGTGATATAAGAATTAAGAGTTACGACCCTCTTATTTCTTCAAAAGAGTTACAAGAAAAAATTCCAGTTACTGATGAAATTCAGCAAAACATAGACAAAAGCCGTCAAATTGTAAATGATATTCTTTTACATAAAAGTGATAAAGTTTTAGCTATAGTAGGACCATGTTCAATTCATGATCCTGAAGCAGCTATCGACTATGCAAAGAAATTAAAGAAAATCTCTGATAAAATCAGTGATAAAATTTTTGTTGTAATGAGAACCTATTTTGAGAAACCAAGAACAGTTGGTGGATGGAAGGGGTTAATTATTGATCCAGATATTGATGGCTCTTATAACATCGAAAAAGGTTTAATTATTGCTAGAAGTCTTTTAATTGATATAATTAAATTAGGATTGCCTGTTGGTTGTGAAGTTTTAGACCCTGTTGTTCCTCAATATATAGATGAATTAATGAGTTGGTCTGCAATCGGTGCTAGAACCACTGAAAGTCAAACACATAGAAATCTATCAAGTGGATTATCAGTAGCTGTAGGATTTAAAAATAGTACTAATGGTAATATTGATAATGCAATTAATGCTATAAAAAGTGCAGCTTTACCTTCAGCTTTTATTGGAGTAGATAGATTAGGCAATACTTCTGTAATTAGAACTAATGGTAATGAATTAGGACACCTAATTTTAAGAGGGGGCAATAATGGTCCAAACTATTATGATGAAAAAGTTGAGGAAGCAAGAGAAAGATTAATTAAAAATGACTTAAATCCTTCAATAATTGTTGACTGTTCCCATGCTAATAGTGGTAAAAAGGCTTATCGTCAGGAAAGAGTTTTAAGAAGTGTAATTGATCAAATTAATTATAATGAATCTAGTATTAGAGGTTTCATGTTAGAGAGTAATCTAGAACATGGTGCTCAAAGTATCACAAACGATTTGTCATCATTAAAATATGGTGTTAGTATTACTGATGAGTGTATCTCTATTGATGAGACAGAGAAACTTTTATTATTAGCATATGAAAAACTTATAAGGAGTTAATATTATGATTAATGCTTTAGTTTGTTTAGCAGAGGGTTTTGAAGAATCTGAAGCTATTGTACCAATAGATATTTTAAGACGTAGTGGAATGAATGTTGAAGTCGCTGGTGTTGATAGTGCTGAAATTACTAGTTCCCATAATCTTAAAGTAATTTGTGATTTAGAAATTAGTGAAGCAAAAGATACTTATGATGTAATTGTTTTACCAGGAGGAATGCCTGGTAGTACTAACTTAGCAAATAGTTTTGAAGTTATAAGTAGAATAATTAATACCTCTCAAAAGGGCTTTGTATGTGCTCTATGTGCAGCTCCAGCTGTAGTTTTAGCAAATACAGGTCTATTAGATGATAAAATTGCAACTTGTTATCCTTCAATGGAAAAAGTTGCTCCATCCATTAATTTTATCCATGATAAGAGATGTGTTGTAGATTCAAAGGTTATAACAGCTCAAGGCCCAGGAGTAGCAGAAGAATTTGCTCTAACAATAGTAAAAGAAGTCCTAGGTAATGAGAAGATGGAAGAAGTGAGAAAAGCTTTTATCGCTCGTTAACAAGCTTGACATTTATATAGAAGATTAACTAAGAGCCTACCTCTTTTGTTATCTCCATATTTTAAACAAAAATCATGAGCAACTGTTTCTATTTCTAGATATGGTTGCTTTTCTCTTTTTAGATATAAATGTTCTAAAAATGAGAAATATAAACATTCTTTTTGCTCTTTTTTAAAAGCAATATCAAATTCCCAATTTTTAATTAATTTACAAACTGGTATAAAAATTTCATTTTTATATGAATCTATTGTTTCTTTGAAATTTGGGTTTTTACCAAGTTTCTGACCTAAAAAATATTTGTGGGTATTTAAATGTTTTATAAAATTCTCGAAACAAATATCTCCTAGCTCTTTTTTAACAACTGAATAAAATTCAATTATTTCTTTTGAGTCGTTATTCATTTTCATTATTGTCCCTTTGTGGTAAAATCTTATTTAAGTAAGATTTAATCCGATTTTATAATATACATATATGGTATTTTTGAAAAGGGTTAGTATTTGAATATCTAAAAAAAATAACAAATTTATTATTTTTTTTGAGTTCATTATATTAAAATTAGAGGTGAACAAAATGTTGATTGAAAACATTACAAAGGCTATTGGAAATACTCCATTAATAAAAATAAATAAACTAAATAATACTAATAATAATATTTATGTTAAATTTGAAGCTATGAATCCTTTGTCTAGCATAAAAGATAGAGCAGCATTATATATGCTTGAAGAAGCTGAGAAAAAAGGAATTTTAAAACCCAATAGTGTTATAATTGAGCCAACTAGTGGTAACACAGGAATTGGTCTTGCTTATATCTCTGTTGTAAAAGGCTATAGATGTAAATTAGTTATGCCTGAGTCAATGAGCATAGAAAGAAGAAAACTTCTTAAAGCTTTAGGCGCTGAAATTGTATTGACAGACGCTAAAAAGGGAATGGCTGGTGCAATAGCAAAAGCTAACGAATTAGCTAAAACTATAGAAAATAGTTTTATCCCAGGACAATTTGATAATCCAGATAATGCTCTTGCTCATTATGAAACGACTGCTAGAGAAATATATAATGATTTAAATTCTCAATTAGATATCTTTGTTTCAGCTGTCGGATCAGCAGGAACAATAATGGGGTGTGCTAAATATTTTAAAGAGCAAAATAAACAAATAAAAATAGTTGCAGTTGAACCTTATTCTTCTGCAGTATTATCTAAAGAAAACGCAGGAAGCCATAAAATTCAAGGAATTGGAGCAGGTTTTATTCCTAGTATTTATGATGAATCATTAGTTGATGAAGTAGTAAAAGTCAAAGATGAAGATGCTATAAAATATAGTAAGCGCCTTTCTAGAGAAGAAGCTTTATTAGTAGGTATATCATCAGGAGCAGCTTTTGCTGGAGCTTTAAAGGTAGCAGAAACTGTAGAAAATAAAAATATAGTAGTTATTTTACCTGATAGTGGAGAGAGATATCTTTCAACTGAATTATTCGAGGACTAAATGATAAATTTTGACTTAAAAAATACTCTATTCTGTGGTCAATCATTTTGCTGGAGAGTTGAAGGTACTAATTATGTTAGTGTTTTAAATAAGAAAGTTTATCGAATAAATGAAAATAGTGATATAAATGATCCTTATTTGAAAAATTATTTAGATATGAACTTTGATTATCCTTTGGCTTTATCTCAGATTAAAATTATGGATGAAAAATTTGTAGATATAATTGATAAATGCAATGAAATCCATATTTTAAATCAAGATTTATGGGAAACTATTATTGGTTTTATATTGAGCCAGAATAATAATATAAAAAGAATTGAAGGGTTGTATGATACATTATGTAGAACTTACGGAACTGAAATAGAAAAAGGGTATTATAGTTTTCCTAGACCTGAAAATATGAAGAATGCTACTGAATCTGAATTAAGAGATTTAAGAGTGGGATTTAGAGCTCCATATATTTTAGATGCAATACAAAAATCTGATATTCTTTTAGAACTTGATAAAGAAGTAGATGATGATAAGTGTGATACTGTTTTGCAATCAGTTAAGGGTATTGGCCCAAAAGTAAGTGCTTGTGTTAGATTGTTTTCTTTACATAATCTTGATGCTTTTCCTAAAGATGTCTGGATTAAAAAAGTAATGAAAAATGAATTTAGTGATAAAAGTGAAGCTGATTTCTCTCCTTTAGCTGGATTAGCCCAGCAATATATGTTTCATTATGCAAGACTTGGGTATTTTAAAAACCTTTAATTCTAATAATTTAAAATTTTGTTTAAAAATTAAAATTGTACGAATTTTGTTGATATGATATAATAAAGCATGAAATTTATAGGAGGCTATATGGATAACGGAACAATTTTTACTATTGGAAGACAATTTGGTAGTGCTGGAAGACGGGTAGGTAGTGAACTTGCTAAAAAGTTAGATATACCTTTTTATGACAAAGAACTTATTTCTTTAGTAGCTAAAGATAGTGGTTTAAATGAGGCTCTTATAGAGAATGTAGATGAAAAAGCTGCTAGTTCATTTTTCCAATCATTGATGGCTGGTTCAAATCCATTTGGAGCTTTTCCTATGGCAACGAGTAATTTAGGATTACCTGATTTACCAATAAATGATCGTATATTTTTAATTCAATGTGATGCTATAAGAGAAATAGTAAAAAAAGGCTCTTGTGTTATCGTTGGTAGATGTGCTGATTATGTATTAAGGGAAGAAAAAAATAGACTTTTATCTGTTTTCATTCATGCTCCTTTAGATATAAGATGTGAAAGAGCAACAAATATTTATAAAATACCTTCAAAGAAAGCTCAAAGTGAATGTCAGAAAAATGATAGGACGAGGGCTCATTACTATAACTATTTTACAGATAGAAAATGGGGTAAAGCAAGTAATTATGATTTATCAGTTGATTCATCAATTTTAGGGGTTTCTAAAACGGCTGATTTTATTATTGAATTTGATAAATTGCGTAGAGGTTAATAAATATTGAAGAAAATGTTTTTGGGAAGACAGAATGCAACTTTTAAAAAAAAATTCTAATAAAGAAGTTCAAGAAGCAATTATTGATATTAATTTAACTAGATTACATAATATGTCTTTTGTAGTAATAATATTAGAAGTAATAATGATTATTACTTCTTTTATTTTTGATTTAAAAAATTATTATAGATATTCATATTATTGTTTATTAGTGCTAGTTTTGTTATTTAATTATTTCACATCTTCAAAATTTAGGAAATATAAAGTATTTGAGAAATACTTAACTTCAATATCTATATATATTTTTTCTTTTTGGGGAATCTTAATTACTCTATTTGATTTATCGAATGGATATTATCCTTTTGTGTATTTAATTAACATTAGCTTCGTCGTAAGTTTTTATATTGCAAGACCAAAAGAGAATCTTTTATATAATATTATTAATTTAGTTCTATTTTATGTTTCTTTGTTTGTATATGGTTTCTTTTCTGGTTCTGTTTTAGTAAATATTACATTTTTCCATTTAGTTTTATTTTTAATCTCAATTGATAAATATAATACTAATATTGCAATACTAACTGATAGAGAAGAATTAAAAGCTGCAAATAAAGAATTATCAATTTTATCCACTATTGACCCTTTAAGTGGTTGTAAAAATAGACGTGGTTTAGAATATGAGTTAGAAAAATATGAGAAGCAAGTTGTCTTTGCACTTTTAACTGATATTGATAATTTTAAAGAAATAAATGATACCTATGGTCATGATATTGGAGATTTATTTATAGTTAATTTTGCGAAAATTTTACAAAATAATTTTGGCCTTGATAGAGTATTTAGAATCGGCGGAGATGAGTTTTTTATAATTAGTAATATTGATACTTTAGATGTTTGTTTGAAAAAATTTGATATTTCTAGAAGAGAAGTTAGAAGTATTGATTTTGTTAAAAATTCTGATTTAAGGATGACTACTAGCACTGGATATACTTATAGAGTGTTTAAATCAGTAAATGATTTTGATGAATTGTTTAAAGAATTAGATCTTGCGTTATATAGATCAAAGCAAAAAGGTAAAAATCAAATTTTAAATACAAGTGATATAATATAAAAAATAAATTGTTAAAAATTAGGGCCTTGATAATACTTTAAGTCTTTTGGTCCTTTTTTTATGTTATATGATTTAAAAAATTTTCTACTTTTTATTTAATATTTTTGGCAAAAAAATATGGCAACTTATTACAGCTGCCACTCTCTTAATGATTTCCTATTTTTTTATATATATGTTCTAGTTAATGGAGTACATAATCTTTACGTTACTTACATAGTCCCCAGCAGGAAGCTCTTCATCACCACTCCAGCTTAAGTTAAATTTATTTACTAATAAGTCAACGTGTTTACCAGCTGTTAGAGTTGATACTTCTTTAGATGTATTAACACTTGGTTTAATACCTGAATCATAATTATCACTACCATTATTTAAAGTTGTTTGGAATGTAGAAGGAATTACATCTACAAATACGCTTAAGTCGTCGTTTAAGTTACTTGTAGCTATAACAGTAAAGTCTTTAGTAGAACCGTCTTTAGTTAAAGTTAAAACACCAATTTCATAATTAGTAGTTTGATCTTTAATAACATCGCCGTCATAAGCTAATTCATAAGAAACAGGAGTTTCTGCAATATTTGTTTTTAATTGAACGTCTGCTGTTTTACCTTGAAATGATACAGTTGCGAATAGAGGAGCTGATACGATTAAAGCTGTTGCTAAGATAGTTAATAATTTTTTCATAATTTTGTTTTCCTTTTAATTATTTTTGTTATTTAGTTTCTTTATGGTTTTACTATATAATATCTTGTAACTTATGTCAACAATTATTATAAAAAATATTATAAAAAAATACAAAAAATACATAAATGCTTATAATACAACGAATTAAATATCAATAAAACATGTAGTAAGTACCTAACATATGCAATAAGTTTGATTTTATATAAAAAAATAATAAAATCATACTGTTTTTTTTAGAATATATTAAGTAAATAAAGAAATATTTATGAGAAAGTTAAAATAATAAGGTATTGATAGAGATAAAAAAAGAGTTGTTACTAAGTCAATTATTTAGACATTTGCAACAACTCTTAAATTTTTAATTTATGTTTTTATTATTTATTAATTGAAATTAAATCAATTCTAAAAGTTAATAAGGCATTAGGTTCAACGTTTTGATTTCCATCTTCGCCATAACCTTGATCTGCTGGAATCCAAGCAATGATTGAATCTCCTGGATTCATTTGCATTACAGCTTCACTAAAACCTGGAATAACTTGTGACAACTTAAATGTAGCGGGTGTTCCTCTCTCGTATGAGCTATCAATTACTGTTCCATCTAGAAGAGATAATTCATAATTAAGTGTTACTTCATCATCAGCTGTTGCTGTTTCAGTAGAATCGCCATCAGTGGTTACTCTGTATTGTACACCTGAATCTAGTGTGATAACACCGTTTTGATCTTTGTTAGCAGATAAGAAAGCGTTAGCATCATTTAAATTCTTTTCTTTGATTTGATTTAATGCTTCGTTTTGTCTTTCTGTAAATACTTGTTCAAAATCTCTCATTGCATTATCCATTTGATATTGAGTTAATTGACTTTCATTTCCATAAGCGGCATCTAAAACACCTTGTGGGAAATAGAAATCATCAACAGGGATTCCTGCTGTTAAGAATTGAGCAGCAATTAAATATCCATAAGCATATGCAAATTCATTATCTAAATCTTCTGGTTTTTCTAAGTCATTGATTTGATCTAATGAAGTTACATCTCCATTATCAGCTTTCTTTTCAATGTCAGGATTTTGGTATTGTTGTTGATATTCTGTTACAAAATTTTGTAGTTCAGCAGTTGTAAATAAATCTTCTGTATCGATTGATACGATATCTAAAATACCTCTTACAAAATAATTTGCATTTACATATAAGCCTTGTGAATTAAAGCTTTGTAATAGAGAATATCCATAAGTATATTCAAATCCATGTTCTAAATCATTATCAAATCCATAATCTGCTTCAGGTTCTTCAATTACTGGTTGAGTTGGAACAAAAACAATTGAACCAGAAGTTACTAATGGGGTGATATATCTAATATTATCTGTAGTAGCAATTCCATCAGTTACATTTAAATTATTGAAACTAACATAATCGCCAATAGCATAATCATCTAATTTATAAATTGTATTAATATTTTCTTTATTAATTAGAACTGATAGTTCTTGATCTTCAGTTAATACATCAAATGTATAAATATCGTTAGCTTTTTCAATGTTTTGAATCATTGCAATAGTTTCACTAGATTTTACTTCATTTGTTCCTGCAGCGAATGCGTTTGCACTTACAAATAAAGTCATCACACAAAGTGTAATAATTAAAGATAGTTTTTTAATTTTCATAAGTCTGTATTCTTCCTTATAGTATTTTTTGACATTATATTGTCTAACTTTATGGTATGGAATGAAAATAGTCAAATGTAAATATTTAAAAAATTATTCCATATTATTGATTATTAGGCATAATTTATTATTGTAAAAGCTTTTAAATAGTTTGTGTAGAATTGTGGTTTATTATATTAGATAGCTAGTAGAAAATAAATATTAGCTTTAAAAGATATCATTTCAAAATTTTTTATGCTAAAATATAAATATATAATAAATTATTAATATTTTTATTATATAAAGGATAAAAAAAATTATATGAATTTACATTTACCATATTTATTGCAACCTTATAATATTTGTCATTTTACTGATTCTTCTTTTTATATTGGAAACAGAAAAGAATACCCAACAAAAATAGGATTTGTAGAATGTCAAAATTGTCAACAAATTGGAGATGCTTTAAAATTAATGATTACACAAGGTGGAGGCCCTTTGCAGGTTGCATTAACTGCTTTTCGTTATATTGCAAGTGAAATGGATAGAAAGGTATTAGCGTTTAATTATAGCACATTAGAAAGCCAAATAATGTATATAGTTAGAGCCAGAGTTACAAATACCACCATGAAACGAATTGTAGAAGATATATTATTTAAAATCAAACCTAGATTTTTTGATCCAATTTTTAATACGACTGATTTAATAATTGAATTAAATAATTTAGTAGAACATTTTGAAAATGATTTTGATAAAGTATATGATAAGATGGGTAAGCTTGGTGCTTCCTTAATCAAGGATGGAGATACAATATTAACTACTTGTTTTGCTGAGCATACTTTTTTGCTATCTATTTATTATGCAAAAAAAGAGGGAAAAACAATTAAAGTCTTAGTTAATGAGACTCGTCCTTATTTTCAAGGTACTAGATTAACAGCTCCTAGTCTTAAAGAATTAAATGTTGATACACAAATTATTTCAGATGCAATGGGTTCTTTTTTCATGCAGAAAGGAATAGTGAATCATTATATGACTGCAGCTGACTTAGTTTGTATGGATGGAACTGTAGTAAATAAAATTGGGACAAATCAAAATGCAATTTGTGCATCTTATTATAATATTCCATATACAGCTTTTGCTATGTCTCCTGATACAAGTAAAAAAGATTTCAATGATATTCAAATGGAATATAGAGATGGAAAAGAATTATTAGTTATAAATGATAATTATATCGGTGATGAAACTATATTAGCCTTATATCCTGCTTTTGATATAATTAAATCGAATTTAGTTACTAATATTGTAACTAACAAAGGTATATTCAAGGCAAATGAGATTAAAGGAGTTTTTGTATGAAAGCAATAATCGGAGGGACAGGAATTGATGAGTTATTTCCAAATGCGAAAATTTATGAAATTGATACAAAATATGGAAAAGCTTTTTACTTGAAAAAAGATGATGTAATAATAATTTTGAGACATGGTGTAAATCATTCTATTCCACCACATCTGATCAATTATAAGGCTAATATTGAGGCTTTAAGACAATTGGAAGTAACTTATTGTATTGGGTTATATTCAGTTGGCTCTATTAGTAATAAATTATTACCTGGGTCTGTTACTTTAATCGACGATTTTATAGATTTTACAGGGTGTACTAGGCAGTCAACTTTTGCATGTGAAAACAATGTTTTTCACACTCAAATGACAAATTTATTTGATTTAGATTTCAAAGTTAAAATAAAAAGGGAAGCTTCTTTATGTGGATTCCCTCTTGATGATGGGGGAGTATATATTTGTACAAATGGCCCAAGATTAGAAACTCCTGCAGAAATTCGAATGTTTGATCATTTTGGTGCTGATTTTGTTGGAATGACTGGATGTCCTGAATTTGCCCTCCTTAATGAAGCTGGAATTAAATTTGTTTCTTTGGCATATAGTATAAATTGGGCCAGTGGTGTTAACGCTCAAAAAGTTACTTTTTTAGATGATCAATCTTGTTCAAAAATATCTCAAGCAATAATTGCATTTTGTATGAAATGCTACTCACAAATGGCATAATCTTCAGAAAATCTACATAATTCTACACCTAATATTTATGGTAATTAATCTGTAATATAGTATTATTAAAATAAATAAATTATTAATAAATAAGAAGGTGAAATGATATGAAGAAAGGATCAATTGTAAGTTTAGTATTTAGTTGTTTATTCTTTGTTTTAGGGGTTTCATTAGTTCTTGCAAGTTTTAGACAAGCATTAACTCCCGTTAGCATTCAGCATTATGCTGAAGGATTTACAATGAGATTGAGTATTAACAATTTAAATTTAGCAATTTCATCTATTTCACTAATGTTTTTAGTTTTAGGTAGCAGTTTAGTTATTAGTAGTATTTTATTATTAATGTTATCTTGTTATTTACATGTTTCTTCTACTAAATTAATGCATAGTGTGAATAAGGTGACAGCTAAAGAAAGTAAAGTTATTGCTGAAAAACCTAAAAAAAAGAAAAAAGAAGAAGCTCCTAAGAAGGAGATAATTGAAGAGCAAATTGAAAAGGTAGATGATGCTGAAGAACTTATTGAAGAAGATTCAGATGAAGATAATAAATAATTGTTCTTTGAAGAATAAAAAAAACCGCTTAAGAAACTCTTGAGCGGTTTTTTTATAATTAAGAGATACCTTTTTTTTAAAAAAAAAGGAGAAAAAAAATGAAAAAGATTCCAAAAAAAAGATTCCTAAAAACTAGGAACCAAGTTTAAAGAATACGCCAGATAGGAGTCGAACCTATGACCTACTGCTTAGAAGGCAGTTGCTCTATCCAGCTGAGCTACTGGCGCAATTTACAAGTTGTTTTAACTCGCGAGTATTTTTATACGACATAATTTAATTATTTTCAAGTACCTTTTGAAAAAAAAATAAAAAACTTAATATTTAGCTTAAAAATCGATATAAATCGTATCTTTTATTAAAAAATATAATCTTTTAATAAGTTAATATATTATTCAATGCTTATTAAAGAATATTCATAAGCTTCATTTTCTTTTAGAAGATATGGTAGGTTAATTCCTGCTTCCCTTAGTTTGTTGCCACCATATTTATTTTTTCCATTAATATTATATAGTTTATTGGGATCAAGTTCTTTAACTTTTGATATAACATATGGATTATTAGGTTCAGTTCTTGTTGAAACATATGTAGTCCCAGCTTCATCTTTTTTTTTAGAGACAAATTACCAAGCCTTGTTTGCTTCATTTTTTAATGCTGATGTTAGTCAATAACAATCTCCAGTTACTAATAAATGTCTTTTCTTCTTATCATCTTTTACTTGTTTCTTTTTCCTCATTATTTAATTTTAGTAAATTAAGTTCATATCTAAAATTTCCACCCATAGCAACAGAGCCTCGTTTATTTAGTGAGGTTTTTCTATCTATTTGTTGATTAGGAGAAGCAGATAAATGAGAATCCATTGTAATAGGAGGCTAAACAATAGATGTACTTCCTTGTATTAATAAGCGTGATAATGGATCTGTATTATCACTTGTCCTGTAATAAAGCATTCCTGCATCATAACGTCCACCTTCGCCTAAGCAACTTTCAAAAAGAATATCTAGGAAGCAAGAGGTTAGGGCTTCTAGGCCTTTATCAAGTCTTAGAAGCTTTAAAAAATAAACCTCTTCCTAATGCAATTTTTACTTGTAATGATATTATGGGTGTTGGAGCATTAAGAGCTATTGAAGATGCTGGATAAAAAGTCTCTCAAGATATTTCTCTACTTAGTCATATAATACAATTTTAGGATTTTATTTTATAATAATAGTTTATTTGTTTATTTTTATTATTAATATATGTATAATAAGTGACAAAATTTAGGAGAATGGTATGATAAAAAAATGTACTGAAGGTGATAGATCTATTTTGAATAAATATTTATATCAAAGAAAAGAATTAAATTTGTTTATTATTAGTGATATTGAGAATTTTGGTTTTGATAGTGAAGAGTTAGAAATATATATGGATTATGATGAGTCAATCCAAGCAATTTATTTAAAATTTTTTACAAATCTTTGTTTGGTTTCTTATGAGAAAAAAATTGATTTAGATTTTATTAAGGATATGATAAAGAAATATGATCTTACCGATGTAAGAGGGGAACCTGATTTATTAAAGTTGATTGAACTAAAAGGTTTCAAATTCTACAAGTATTACTTTGCTTCATTGAATAAACTATCTATAGATGTTGATACATGTGGAGTTTCAGAACTTGATTTGTCAGATATTAAAGAATATTTAGATAAAACAAATTTAGTTTTTAATTCTAATACTAAATACGAATCAACAAAGGCAGAATTGGATAAAAAAAGTAAACATATATTTGTTTACAAAAAGAATAATGAAATTGTAAGTGGTGTAAGTTCAAGTGCTGAATCTAAAGAATTAGCGATGTTAGTTGGAGTTTTTACTTTGGAGAATTATAGAAGAAAAAATTATGCTCTAAAATGTGTATATGCAATTTGTGAAAAATTAATAAATGAAGGTAAGACAGTTTGCCTCTTTTATGACAATCCAAATGCCGCAAAGATGTATGAAAAAATTGGGTTTAAATTTATAGGGTATTATGCTGCTTTAAAACTAAAAAAAACTGATGCTATAAATAAATAACATCAGTTAAATATATAATTATTTTTTTTTAGTTTTTAGAATTTAGCTTAATTTATGCTCTAAGAAAATTGAATTTTGCTTATTTGGTGAATTGATAATTAAAAATTTTCCATTATCAACAAATTGTCCAACAGCTAGTTCTTCAGAGAAATTATAAACTTTTGCATATAAGATATTGTTTTTGATTTCATAATCCATTACAAAACTTTCACCACCTGCAATATCTTGGATTATTAGTTTTTTGTCATTAATTGTATAAATTAATTCTCCAAGTAAATTTTCTCTTAGTATTTCACTTTTTTTGAGTGAATTTGTTAATAAATCTAGTTCTGCATTGTAATCTTTATTACTAGTTGTAATATTTAAATTGTTGACTAGATACTCTTTTGCAAAATGATTTATAGAATTGGAGGTAATGCTATAAGATCCTAAATACTTTACATTTTTGTTGTTCTGAGTGATTTTTACGGTGCTGCCATTTGTAGTATTTATAGGATTGTCATTCGCAATAGCAAGATTAAGTGTCGTTGCAGCCATAACTGAGGTAACAATAATAAATGCAGTTAGGCTTTTAATAATTCTTGTCTTCATGTGTCTCTCCTGTAAAAGTCATAATTAATATATTTTTATTGATATAAGTAGTCAATAAGGAGTAATAGTATTAATAGCATTTTTTTAATTATTTTTTTATCTATAAGAATATATATAATAATTTATGAATAATAATTAACAATATGTTACAATAATAAAAATTTTGAATTTTAATAGGACTTAATAAAATGGAATTAAAAAAAGAGTTAGAATCTAAAAGATTATATTATAGACCTTTTAAAGAAAGCGATGCTCCAAGTGTATTTGAATATTCAAAGGATAGTGAGACTGTAAAGTATTTAACATGGGAACCTCATAAAAGTGTAGATCAAAGTTTATTTGGGATTACAAATTATCTTAGCAAAAATGGAGCGTATGCTATTGTTTTAAAAGAAAATAATAAATTAATTGGTTCGATTGACCTAAGGATAATTGATGATGATAGTGCAAGCTTCGGATATGTGATTAACAAAAAATATTGGAATAAAGGGTATATGAGTGAAGCTTTATATAGAATGTTTGAATATTTATTTGATGAAGTTGGAATAAAGCAAATCATAGGCTGTCATGAGAGTGATAATATAGCTTCTGGTAAAGTTATGATGAAATGTGGAATGAAATGGAGTCATTTAGTTAAAGATGAAGAGATAAATCATAAAATTGCGGATTATGATCATTATATAATAAAGAAAGAAGATTGGATTAAAAAATAAAAAAAGCTACCAAAAAATGGTAGCAATTTTTTTCGGGATGAAAGGACTCGAACCTTCGATATCTTGCTCCCAAAGCAAGCGCCATAGCCGCTAGGCGACATCCCGTAATATAAAGAAAGCAAAAAATGCTTCATAAAAATAGCACCCTTTTTTGAGTGCCTATCGGGATGAAAGGACTCGAACCTTCGATATCTTGCTCCCAAAGCAAGCGCCATAGCCGCTAGGCGACATCCCGTAACGAATGAGAGATTACCATTTACCATAATAAAGGTCAATATAAAAATAAAAAAAAATTAAATATTTGGGCTTAATAAGTGAAATATTTAATGCAATCCTGTGGATTGTTTTTTATGATCTTTAGTTGCTATAAATATTGCAAAGTATATAATTGCATTTAGTATAGTAAATAGTTTTTTTAGTGTCTAATATATATAATTCTTTTTTCTGACTTTATAAGTATTTATAATATTTTATTATTATAGGTTTATAGTGTTATTTTAGTTTTTTAAATCTAATTAATTATTTTATAACTTAGCTTTCCTTAGTAATTATTACTGATAACAATTTCCCAATTAAATAACTTATATTTATAAAATCCAGATTTTACAATAGGGTCATTATCACAAATTTGTTTTGCCTTTTCGAAACTGGGTGCTTTAAAAATAATCATTCCTCCTGGATTGTTAGAGAATCCACCTCCATAAAATTCACCCATTTTAGATATTTTATTTAAATATTCTATATGCTTATTAAAAATATCTGTCGAAGGCTTTTCTAGAACTGCTTTAGTATCGATTCGTACATATAATTGATCTTTTTCTTTCATATTAGTTCCTTTTTGTAAAAGCTATAATATTTACGATTTTTTTGATAATTTCCTCCTATTGTTTAAAGATGAATTATCATTTGATTGTATGCATTTATATGGCCTGTTACTTTAGTAATAATTAATCGCTTGTAGCATCCTTTTTTATAATAACAAAAAGTGTTTATATATAAAATATATCACCACTTATAAGTGATAAAATATCAATATTTTGGGAAGGTGTTTTTTTTATTCTCTATAATATTTTTTTAAATTAATTTGGAATTTAAATAACATTAATTATTATTTTTTTTAAAAAATGTTTTTTATTAAATTGATTAGTAACTTTTTAAAAAAAGTTAGTTTAAAAATAGGTTAAATAATTTAACAAATATTGTGTCTCTTCTATTTTGATTCACTGCTAAGAGTTACACAAAAAAAAGTAGAAAATTTTTATTAAATTGTTAACGATATTACTTCGTTTTAGATTAACGTTAATCTATTTAAATTCTTATATAGTAAGAAATTATATTTTATTTTTCTTGCCAATAAGATTATTAGATGCTAATATTAACCTATGAAACCAATATTGATGAAAGACATTGCAAAAGCTACTGGATTTTCAATTAATACAGTATCTAGAGCTTTAAGAGATGATTCGAAATTAAGTGAACAGACTAGAAAATTGATATGTGATAAAGCAGATGAATTGGGTTATATAAATAATTCTTTAGCATCAAGTATGAGATTAAAACATTCTAAAATTATAGGAGTAATAACTGCTGATTCATCAAACCCTTTTTTTGCCGATGTAGTTAGAGGAATTGAAGCTACAGCAAAAAATTATAATTACAATATTTTATTAGTAAATACAGGAGAGAGTCCTGATGAAGAAAAGCAATATTTGAAGTTGTTTTGTGGAAGGCATGTTGATGGATTATTAATTGTTCCTGTATTTGATGATGAGAATATTCAAAAATTTTATTCAAGGATTGATATCCCATATTTATTCTTAGGAAGAGTTGTAAAAGGAATTGAGAATCATTCAATTTTACATAGTGATTATTCCTCCCAAAAGGAGATTGTTAATTATTTAATAAATAAAGGGCATAAGAAAATTTTATATTTATCAGGGCCTGATAATGTAAGTAATACATACCAAAGGCTGAATGCATATAAAGATACATTGAATGAAAATAATATTGATATTGATTCACAATATATTATTCCAACTTCAGGTCACATTGAAGATGGATATGCCGCAGTAAATTCTGCTATAAATCAAGGTATCAAATTTACTGCAATTTGCTGTTTTAACGATTTAGTAGCAATGGGTGTATTAAAATCTTTGAAAGAAAATAATTTTGATGTTCCAAATGAAATTGAAGTATTTGGTTTTGATAATTTGAAAATTTCACAATTTATGCAACCTAGCATAAGTACAGTAGATGTTCCTAAATTTGCACTTGGTTGTGAAGCTGTCCATATATTGATGGCTCATATTGAAGATGCAAATTTAGAATATACAACAAAAAATCTTAAAACGAGATTGATTTTTAGAGAATCATCTCCAAGAGAAATAGAAGTCATGAGCAATAATTAAGGAGGAATCATGAAGATTAAAAAGATTTTACTAACAGGATTGTTAGTGATGTTAAGTGTTGGCTTTGTTTTTGCTAACGGTACAAAAGAAGAAGAAAAACAAAGTGGTCCGGTTGAAGTAAGTTTCTGGTCATTATTTACAGGTGGTGATGGTGAATATTTTAATGCAATTATAGATGAATTCAACAGAACACATACTGATATTCAAATGACAACAGATACTGTTAAATTTGATAACTATTATACAAAATTAACTGCAGCTTTAGCAGCAGGTAATGCACCTGATTTGGTTGTTATGCACCAAGCTAATTTAAGAAACTATATCCCTAGTGGTCAATTATTAGTTTTAAATGACTATTTAGCTAAAATCAATGCACCTGTAGATGATTTTGTTGCAGCACCATATGATGCTTGTAATTTTGATGGGAATCAATATGCATTACCATTAGATGTACATCCAATTATTATGTATGTAAACAAAAGTTTATTAGCTCAAGCTGGCGTTGATAAAATCCCAACTAACTATGATGAATTAATTGCAGCAGCTCAAGCAGTAGAACAAAAAACTGATGCTATGGGAATTGCTTGTGATAATACAACAGCAGTTTATAAAGCATATACATTAACTAGATTATTCTTCTCTATGATGTATCAACAAGATGGATCAATGTTAACAGCAGATAATAGTGCAGCAGCATTCAATAATGAAAAGGGTGTAGTAGCATTAAAAGCTTTAGAAGATATGGTTAATAAATATGGGGTAACACCTTCTGGTTTAGATTATGATACTTCAGTTAATGCATTCAAATTAGGCGAAGCTGCTTTCCATTTCAATGGTGTTTGGGCAACAGGAACATTTGAAAGTGCAAAAGATTTAGACTTTGTAGCAGTTCCTCTTCCAGGTTTAGTTGGACATCCTGCAGCATGGAGTGGTAGCCATACATTGGCAATTCCAGCAACAAAAGCAAAAAATCCTGAACATGTAGATGCTATATTAGAATGTATGTTATGGATTACAGGTCATGGAGAAATGTGGGCAAAAGCTGGACATATTCCTACAAGAATTTCTGTTCAAAACAGTGAAGCATTCAAAGCATTACCATATAGAAAAGATTATGCTGCTGCTGCTGCATCAGCAGTTTCTCCTCCAGATACTGCAGCTTGGAATGAAATTTACTCTTCTATGTCAGACTTATTAGAATATGCTGTAGCAAATAATTCAGATCCTGCTCCTGCATTAGCAGAAATGGAAAGTCGTGTAAACGATATTATTTCTACTTATAATTAATTATAATAATTAATAAGAGTGGAAGATATACTTCCACTCTTATTTATAAATAGGTGATTTATGATACCAGGAAATAAAGATAATCGGGATGGTATATTATTTGCACTCCCTTTTTTAATAATTTTTGTTTTATTTATGATTTATCCTTTGCTAAATGGATTTTATATTAGTTTTTTTAAATGGGATATTTTATCAACTAAGAAATTTTTAGGTTTGGGAAATTATTTAAAACTATTTAAGGATAAAACTTTTTATTCTTCATTAGGACATACCTTAGAGTTTGTAATAATAACAACTCCAGTTTTGCTTGTAATTGGTTTTATTATGGCCTTATTTGTTAATTCAAAATCGCCTTTTAAAAGCTTAGGTGAGAATGTGTTTTTTATTCCATATATTTTTTCAATGACTGTTGTTTCGACTTTATGGGCATGGTTATTTCAAAAACAATATGGCTTAATCAATCATTTATTAGGTGTTTTTAATATTCAGCCAATAGGTTGGTTAACTGATCCATCTTGGGCGATGTTGTCTGTTTGTCTTGCCACATTCTGGTGGACTGCCGGCTTTAATATGATATTAATGTCAGCTGGAATAAGACAAATTTCAAAAGAAGTTTATGAATCTGCTGAAATTGATGGAGCAACTTATTTTCAAAAAGTAAAAAGTATTACATTCCCTTTACTTAAACCTACAATTGCGCTTTGTCTTATTTTACAAGTTATAGCTTCTTTTAATGTATTTGGTCAGGTATTTGTTATGACTGGTGGCGGTCCTTATGGATCAACTAGAGTATTAATTCAATATATCTATGAAACAGGTTTCCAATATTTTAAAATGGGATATTCAGCTGCTATGAGTTATATTCTTTTCTTTGTAATAATGATTTGTTCTATAACTTTGAGTAAACTTGGAGGAAAGAATGACTACTAAGAAAAATACAAAAAAAATAATTTTTAGAATTATTGAAATTTTAATTTTAGCAGTATGGATTTTCCCTCTCCTTTGGATGGTAATTACTTCATTACATGTTGAAGAAGAATTAGTTGCTAAAGAATTTCATTTTTGGCCAACTAATCCAACTATAATAAATTATTATAAGGCTTTTACTTCAACTTATATTTTAAGATGGTTACTTAATAGTTTGTTTGTTTCTTTTATGACTATGGTTTTAACTTTGATTGTAGATGCTCCTATAGCATATGCTTTTGCAAAGATTAATTTTAAGGGCAAAAATATATTGTTCTGGATGGTTATGGCAGGTATGATGGTTCCTTTTCAAGTATTGGTAATACCACTATATTTACAATTCAATAGTTATCATTTAATAAATAGTTTGATGTCTGTCGTTTTGCCTAGAGTTTCTTTACCCATTGGTATTTTTATCTTAAAACAATTTTTTGAAGGAATACCTAATGCTTTAGAAGAATCTGCTTTTATTGACGGCGCTTCAAGATTTAAAATATTTAAATCTATAATTTTACCATTAGGTTCATCTGCCTTAGCTACAGTTACAATTTTATCATTTATAAATTGTTGGAATGACTTCTTATGGCCATTAATTGCAATTAATGATACAGAAAAATATACAATTACAGTTGGAATTGCAAACTTCCAAGGAACTCATGGAACACAATATGCACTCATATTATCTGGTGCTGTTATAGCTTCTGTTCCTCAATTTATTTTCTATTTGTTCTTTAGGAAAAAAATTGTTGAAGGAATTGCAATGTCAGGAATAAAGGGGTAGTTATGTCTTATTCTTTATTCATCAATAATAAAGCCATAGAATTATCAACAAAAGTAAAAACAAAAGATAAAGAATTAACATTAAATATTATTGAAGATAGTGATAATCAATTAATCCAAGATTTTGAAAAGTTAATTATTAGAGATAAATTTGAATATAATGAAAAATATGTCGTAGTAAATAGATCTGTAGTAATAAAAGATTCTGATTATTATTTTTTAGAATTTAATCTAAATCACCAAATAAATGGTTATGATATTTTTATTCCAACTTTGATGTATAAAAAAAATATTCAAGGTAAAGGTGATTTCCCTAGAATAACTGAAGAAAATCAATATTGGTCTTTTGATGAAACACGAATGCCAATCCCTGGATGTATTGAAGTCTTTAATGAAAATGGATGTGTTATTGCATCTCATAGTGCGAATGAAATAAAAGTATCCACAGCTTGGGAAGAAAATAATATAAAATTTATAATGCCATCTGTTGAATATCCTTATTCTTATTTAGGCAAAAATAATTTACATAAGACTTCTTTTAAAGAAGAAAATCAATTTTTATATCTTAAAAAGGATCAAGAGATTGAGCAAAAGTATTTTATTTATTATTCAAATGCAAAAAATTGTGATGAATTAGAAAATTACTTTGATTTTTCAAAAATATTTATTGATAAAATTACCTTAAATTCAAAATTAGCTTTAAATGATTATAAGGCACTTTTGCTTAGACATTTATTATTTTTAGTCGAGAAAAAAGATGATTCACGTTTTATAAAAATGGGTAAAGGAAATGATCCTTTTCAAAAAGTATATAATTTTACAAGTGCTTCTTTTTTAGTAAAAAGCATAGAAGGTGCAAGTATTTTTGGTTCAATTAATGTTGATAAAATAAAAAGTAATGCATCAAAAGAAATTAAAGAAATATTAGAAAAAGAAGAGAATAAAGTTTTAGAAAATAATAGTTATAAAGATTTATCTTATAAGATTGGTGACTATTTTTTACAAGCTGAGCAACAAGAAGGTATTTTTAGAGATTGCCAAAGTTTAGATAAAAATATATGGGGTGGCTATTTAGGTATTGGTGAAAATGATGCATTTAGATATTTTATTAATTCAAGGACAAATGGTGAGGCTCTCCTTTCTTATTTAGCTCTTGCAAATACCAGTGATATAGAACATAAGCAAAAATATTTTAAATTGATAGACAATGTAATTTCTTTTTATATTAGTCATCAATTGGAAGATGGTAATTTTGGAAGATGGTGGACTAAGGATGGTATAGTTTTAGATAAAAAGGGGACAAATGGAGCTTATATTTTCCTCTTTTTAATTAATTATTATAAGCAAACAAAAAGGAAAAACTTATTAAATCCAATTAAAAAAGCTGCTAATTATTATTCATCTCTTATAGAATCAAACAATTTCTTTGGTGATACCTTAGATGCTGATTCTTGTGATAAAGAAGCTGGTCAGATTTTACTAAAAAGCTTTTTAGCTTTATATGAAATTGAAGAATTTAAGACTGAATATTATTTAAATTTATGTAAAAAATGTGCCAAATTTATTATTACTTGGATTCAGTTAGATAATATTGTTTTTAATAAGGATACTCCTTTAGGGCAAAGAAATTTTAAAACTTTTGGATTAACTAGTGTTTCAATTGCTAATCAACATTTAGATTATTATGGCATGATGATTGCTTATGATTTTTTACAATTATATAAAATTTGTAATGAAGAAGTATATTTTAATTTAGCTAAGTATATGATAAATGGATGTTTGCAATTGATGTCAAATCCAAATGATTTGTTAGGAAGATGTGAAGACTTTTTAGGTTGGCTTCCTGAACAAATTAATCATACAAAATGGGATTATTTTAATAACGAGAATAATATTTGTGGTCACTATGCAATTAATATTGCTTGGGTACAAGTATTAGTTTTAGATTATTTAGATAAAATAGAAAATGAATTTCCAGAGGCATTGAAATGAATTATAGATTTTCAATAATGACATTAAATTTATGGAATACAGAGAAAATAGAAGAAAGAAGAGATTCCATAATTAAATTTTTTTCAATTAATAAACCAGATTTTTTATGTATACAAGAAATACGTAAAGAAACACGTGATTTATTAGATTCACAATTGGACCAATATAGTAGGGTAGATGATACTTTTATTGGATGGGAAGAAGAATCAAATATCTATTACAGAAAAGATATATTTGAAGAAGTAGAACATGGTAGAATTGATTTAAATATGCCAGAAGTAAATAGAGGCCTTTTTTATCTTAGAGTAAAGATAAAGGGCACTTATAAGTCTTTATTTATTTCTACAGCCCATTTAACTCATCAAGGTAATGCAGATGAAGTTGCAACATCAAGAAACTATAGACAAGATGAAGCTAGTATGATAGGGGATAATTTATTAACTTTAGTTAAAAAGGGTGAAGGTGCAATAGTTTGTGGTGATTTTAATGATCCATTCCATCCTACAAGAATAATAAGCGAAAAGACTGACTTTGTAGAGGTTTTTAAAACTTTACATTTAGAGGCACCATTAACTTTTCCTTGTTCTTCAATTAGTGATGAATATTATTTAGTTGAAAGTTTAGATAAAATTATGCATAACTGTTTTATCTCTCCAATTATTGCAACTAGTCCAAGGTTAGTATTATCAAAAGGCATTTCAGACCATTATCCTGTTTATGCTATGTTTGAAGTAAAATAAAAATCAACAAAAAAACTTATGTATTTAGATGTTATACACATTTTACATAAGTTTTTTTTATCAGAAAAAGTGTTCCTTATTTTTCAATAATATTTAAATTGTTCATTTCATATGCAACCAAATTTTCAATTTTTCCATTGCCTCTAAATTCTAGAAGGCATAAATCTTTTATTGCTTCAATTATTCTTGTTGCACAGTGTTTTCCATTATCTAAATATAGTTCTATAACACTATGATCTATTAATAGCTTTACATCAATTGTATTTTGTTTTTTAAATGGTATAAATATATTATCAAATTTTACTCCAGTGGTTGAGAACAAAATTTGACAAACCCCATGCTTACCACTTCTAAAGATTAAATTAGTTTTTAAATCATCTTCTAATAGAAGTTTGAAATTAACTTCACTTTGAACTAGTTTTTCATCTTCAAATTGTTTAATTGAATCTAGGGAAAAGCTGGTATTTTCAATAATTTTTTGATTTCTTAAATTATTAATTTCTTTAATTGGCATTTGAATAATTTCATTATTTTCATTTAAAGAAAGTTCTCTTGGTACAGATATAACATTATTCCAGCCTTGATCCTTACTAAAACCTCTTTCAAATGCAAAAACAATAGTTCTGTTTTTATCGTCTTGAATAGTATTTGTAGCATAATATTGAGCACAATGATCAATTAATCCATACTTTTCAACCTTAAAATCTAAAGAATCTGTATCAAAAGTACCAACATAATATTCAACTTCTTTATATGGTGATCCTAATAAAATCCATTTATCTTTAAGCTTAAAAAAGTTGGGACATTCAAAAAGTTCAATGATTGGTTTAAAACTAATTAATTCTTTAATGTATTTCCAATTTGTTAAACTTCCATCTAGGCTTTCAAATAAGAGAATTGCAGGACTTTGATAATCTCCAATAGCCGCCCCTAATACTAAGAAATATCTACCATCAGCCTTAAAGACATAAGGGTCTCTCCAGTCATTTCTTAGAGGAGGCAGATCCTTCATATTTTTTGTAATTGCATTTATTCTTTTGTTCTCAAAATGTTCTAATTTTTCATCAAGAAAAACAGCCTTTTGAATGTTTGGAACATTTTCTCCATCAAAAGCAACGCTAGTATATATTGCAACAGGTCTATTGTCTTTATTAATTGCTATACAACCTGAATAGCAATCCATTTCATTTAATTCATGTTGCGGAAATAAATTATCATTTAAGACTTCGTAATTTATAAAATCTTTTGTTCTTGTGTGGCCCCAATGGAGGTTGCCCCAGCAATCGGAAGTTGGATTATATTGATAGAATATATGATAAAATCCGTTGTGATAAATTGTACCATTTGGGTCGTTAATCCAATTTTTTTGTGGTCTGTAATGGAAATGAGGGTATGATGTTTTCATAATAAAAACTCCTAGTATAAAAAAATATATATAGTATTGTGATTTTATTCAGCTATAATTATATTAAAATCATAAAGATTAAGTTCATTTTTATATTCTTCATAAACTTTTCTATTTACTACAACTGTGTTTACTAAATTGAATCCTGCAACCAATAGGCCTGAAGTTTTCTTGATACAAGACTCATCTATATAAAGTATTACTTTTCTAGCAACATTAAGCATTTGTTGTAGCAATTGTAAATCTTCTGTTGGTTCCGCTAAGAATCCTAAATCAAAATCAATTCCAGATGGATGCATGATAAAGCAATCAGCTCTAAGCGCTGATAAAATAGAGTAGGTGGTAGTTCCAGAAAAAGTTTTTGTTTCTTTGTTATACAATCCTGCAAGTAAAATATTATTAATAGTTGCAGAATCTTTTGTTCTTTCAAATATATCTAAAGAATTTGTAACAATTGTTGCAAATTTATTCTTTATAAGTAATTCATCAACAAGTTGACAGTTAAAATCACTGTAATTTAACAATACTACATGTCCTGAGTGTATTTGTTTTTCAGTTGCTTTAATAAGATATATTTGATCTTCATTAAATCGATCTGAAGTTTCTTTCAATCTTTTATTTACAGGATTTACCAAAGATAATTTTCCATAACTTTTAGTAATAAAGTCTAATTCAGAGAGTTTATTTAAATCTCTTCTTACTGTGGCTGGGGCAGTTCCAGTAAGTTCACTTATATCATTTACTTTTATATTTGGATTATCTTTTATAGCATTTAATATTTGTTGTTGTCTAAAACTCAATTCTATGTCATTCATGATTATTTACAATAAGTTATGAATTAGCAAAAGTCAAGAAAATAATCATAAAAAATCATTTTATTTAATCAAACTATGATTATTATGATTATTTTATATGATTTTTTGAAAATTTTACTTGCGCATTTGTAATTTACGTTGTAGAATTTAGAAAAATTACAAATTAAAAAGATTTTTTAGGAGGTCTTAAATGAAAAAATTAATAACTGTATTTTCTATTTTATTATTAATTGTAAGTTTTTCGGTATTTGCCAATGGTGATAGTGAAAATCAAGATTCAAAAGTGATTGAGGTATGGACACAAGCTTCTGCTGATTCTAGAGAAGGACAGATGTTCCAAAAGGTTATTGATGAATATAATGCTGCTCATCCAGATGGATACCAAGTCGAAGTTCAAAATATAACAAGAGCTGGTGCTGGTTCAGGTTATATTGATAAGTTAAATGCTGCATTAACATCAGGCAGTATGCCACAAATCTTTACATTAGATGGTCCAGATGTTGCATCCTATGCTGATTCAGGTGTTATTCAACCTGTAGAAAGTGTTGTTCCACAATCATTTATTAATGGATTTACCCCTAGTATTATTCAACAAGGTACCTTTAATGGTGAATTCTATGCTCTTGGTTATCAAGATAGTGCTGTTGCAATTGCTCTAAACAAAGATATAATTAAATATTTACCAGAAGATAAAAAAGCATTAATTCCAGCTCAAGATGAAGATTGGACATGGGAAAATATGCTTGAATTATCTAGAGCTATTCAAGATTTAAAAACTAATCCTGCAACAATGAATAAACCAGAAGTAGAAAATATGGAAGTTGTTTGTACATGGTTAACAAGTGATATTACTAAAGGGGCTTATGAAACAGGTACTTACTTCTTAACTCCATTACTATGGGCAAATGGTGGTTCATTAATTGCACAAGATGGATTAACTTTAGATGGTTATTTTAATAGTCAAAAGAATATTGATGCATTAACTTATGTTGGTAAATTCTTTAAAGAAGGATTGGTAGTTCCAATTGAACCTGAAAAAGCATTTTATACAGGCAAAGCTGCTATGTGTATCTTAGGTTTCTGGTTCGTTCCTGAAATGACTGCTAACTATCCAGATATCGATTATACAACAGTAAGATATCCAAAAGTTGATGAAGCTTATGATGGTTTATATACTCCATCAGGTTCTTGGGCCTTTGTATGTAGTAGTTCTGTTGATTTAAGTACTGAATATGGTAAAGCTGTAGGAGAAGTATTACAAAAATTAACAGATGATGATGCTTCAAGATTATATTATGATATGAATGGTGCTGTACCTGTAAGAAAGAATTCATTAGATGTTATTGATTTAAATTCTGATGATGCAAGAGCTAATGAAGCTTGGGCTGTAATGGCTTATGAAATTGCAAATACTAACCATGCAAGACCTGTTACAAAAGGATATCCAGTATTATCTGAATTATGGTCAAAAGATGTTATTTTAGCAATCGGTCAAGCAAAAACAGATGACCCAGCTGAAATTAAAAATATTGTTAATAAGGCAATGGACAAGATTCAAAAAGAATATGATCGTTTCTAATTATTAAAAATAGTCGGGCCAAATATTTGGCTCGGCATATTTTTGGGAGATTATTATGGTAAGTAAGAATAAAAGAAACGATATAATTGTTGGATATTTGTTTATTTTGCCTGCAATTATATTGTTATTTATATTTATTATTTGGCCTATGGGTTCAGCTGTATCTTATAGCTTTACTGATTACTTTTTATTAAAACCTGGCCAACAGAAATTTATTGGGCTTCAAAACTATTTAAGAATTTTGCAAGATGAACAGTTACAAAAAAGCTTTATTAATACTTGTGAATTTGTTATAAAAGTTGTTCCATTGCAATTATCAATTGCTTTAGGATTAGCGTTAATTATTAATAAACATTTTAAAGGAAATGGATTTTATAGAGTAGCATATTTTTCACCAGCAATTTTATCTTTAGTTGTTGTATCTATTTTATGGTCTAGCTTGTTAAACCCTACTTCGGGTTTAATTAACGAATTTTTATCTCAATTTGGTATATCTAAGCAACCTTTTTTAACAAGTGTAACTCAAGCAATGAACTCAATCGTAGTAATTTCTGCATATTCAAGTTGTGGATATCAGATGTTAATATTTTTAGCAGGATTAAAAAATATAGATCAAAGTATGTATGAAGCAGCAACCATTGATGGCGCTAATAAAATACAACAATTTCTTCATATAACTATTCCTGGTTTGAAAGCTATTATGATTTATCAATTAATCACTATCGTAATTCAAGCTTTTAAATTAATAGTTCAACCTATGGTTATGACTGGCGGTGGCCCCGATTATAGTACAATGACAATTTTACAATTTATATATGAAGAAGGTTTTAGACATAGATATATCGGGTATGCAAGTTCTGTTACTGTTGTTTTTACAATTTTCTTAATTGTAGTATCTCTCGTTATTAAAAGGATTTTACCAAATGAAGAAGACTAAAATTAAAACATCAAAAGCATTTTTTTACATTGGTATTACTATTTTAGCAATAATCTTTTTAATACCAACAGAGTGGATGATAGTATCCTCTTTTAAAACAGAGGCAAATATTTATAAGGATATGGATTCCATAATGGCATTCGTACCACATAATTTATCTCTTATCTCATATACCCAATTATTAGATTATTATAATGTATTTAGAAATATTGTTAATTCATTATTTTATGCTAGTACAATGGTATTGTTAGGATTAATAGTTAATAGTTTTGCTGGTTATTCACTTGCAATGTATGACTATCCAGGTAAAAATATTTTCTTTGTATTTGTTATAGCAATGATGATTGTTCCAATTGAAGCAATTATCTTACCTATGTATCTTGTTGTACATAATTTGCATTTATTAAATACTGTACCTGGTTATATTTTACCGTTTGTAGCAAATGTTATGAACATATTTTTATTTAGACAAACTTTTATAACTTATCCTAGAGAATTAGTTGAGGCCGGTAAAATAGATGGGGTTTCTTCTTTTAGATTTTTCTTCCAAGTTGTAATTCCAACTAGTTCTTCTATTTATGTTACTGTAGGTGTATTAACTTTTTTAGCATCATGGAATGACTTTTTATGGCCTGTAATGGCATTGTCAAAGCAAACAATGATGCCAATACAAGTAGCCCTTAATGCTATATTTAGTGATAGAGAACATATATTTACTAATCACACTATGGCAGCATTAACAATAGCTAGTATACCAGTTATAATTATCTACAGTATTTTCCAAAAATATATTGTTGAAGGTGCTGTAAGATCAGGAATTAAGTAATTAGTCCAAGTTTGGATTACCATAATGATTTAGTCTCTCTAGTCACAAAAAATGATAGAGAGGCTTTTTAAACAATGGAGGAAATATGAAAAAAGTAATAGCTTTAGGTGAATTATTAATTGATTTTATTCAAAGTGGGGTTTCAGAAAATGGTAATCCATTTTATGAGGCAAATCCTGGGGGTGCTCCTTGTAATTTTTTAGCAATGCTAAATAAATTGGGTGTTAAAACTTCTTTTATAGGTAAAGTTGGCAACGATGCATTTGGAAATCAATTGGAAAAAACTTTATTAGATATTAATATTGAAACTACAGGTTTAATTAAAAGTGATAAAGAACCTACAACCCTTGCTTTTGTACATCATGATGAATTTGGAGATAGAAGTTTTTCTTTTTATAGAAAGAATGGAGCTGATGCAAATTTGAATAAAGATGAGATAAGTCCATCTTATTTTAGAAATGCTAATACATTTCATTTTGGAACTTTATCTATGACAAATGAAGTTTGCAAAGCCGCTACACTTAAAGCCATATCTATAGCAAAAGAAAATAAAATGTTAATATCTTTTGATCCAAATTTAAGAGAAATGTTGTGGGATAATGAGAGTGATGCTAAAGCTGCTTTTGATGAAGGCTTTAAAGTTTGTAATGTATTAAAAATTGCAGATAATGAATTAAGCTGGTTTACCGATATAAAGAACCTTGATGAAGCAATAATAAAATTTAGAAAACAATATAATATTGATTTAATCTTTTTAACCTTAGGAAAAGATGGAAGCAAAGCTTATTATAAAGATATAATAGTAACTAAACCTACCTTTTTAGATGTAAAGTGTGTTGATACAACAGGAGCAGGGGACTCTTTTATGGGAAGCTCTATGTATAAAGTTTTAGAGTATGGACTAGATAAACTAGATGAAGAAAAACTTGGAGATACCTTAACTTTTGCAAATGCTGCAGCTTCTTTAGTAGCTAGTAAAAAAGGCGTTATTAAATCACTTCCAACAATTGATGAAATTTATAATTTAATTAATAAATAAAATTTTTTGTTAACTTTTTATACTTCTATAAATAATGAAATATTTTTAGAAGTATTTTTTTATGGTTTGCTTTATTTTTAATTTATAGTATTTTAATAATATGAATGAAAAAGAGTACATTTTAGAGATTTATAATTTATTAGATAAGAATTCCAAAGAGAAAATTGTTTTTTTAAATAACAGAGATCCTTTCCAATTTTTAATATCAGTAATTCTTTCCGCACAAACTACAGATAGAATGGTAAATATAGTCACAAAAGATTTATTTAAAGACTATCCTAATGCTAAAACTTTAGCTACTGCAGATTATGAAAGAGTTTGTGAAATAATAAAACCAACAGGTTTTTATAAAGTAAAAGCAAACAATATAATTAATTGTGCTAAAGCATTAATAGATAAAGACGTTCCAGATGATATTAATCAATTAGTAAAACTTCCTGGTGTAGGTAGAAAAACTGCAAATTGTGTAATTGGCGATATATATAATAAAGGTGCAGTAATTGTAGATACTCATGTAAAAAGAGTATTAAATAGGTTGAATGTTGTTGATGAAAAAGATCCAACAAAAATAGAAATGAAAGTTAGATCTTTATTAGAAGAGAAATATCTATATAGATTTTCTATGACAGTGAATTTACATGGAAGATTATATTGCCATGCTAGAAAACCAGAATGTGAGACTTGTTTTTTAAACAATATTTGTCCTAAGAAAGGTGTAAAGAATCAATAGTTTTATATGTTATAAAATTATTATCAATATCAATTTCAATAAGTTCTAATCGGTAATCTTTAATGATTATTGTTTTTACTTCTTTTGATATATTATTTGAATTTCCCAGATGAATTATCGGCAAATTATTAAACTCTTGTGATAGGTTAAAATATTTTGAATTAATGTTGATATTCTCATTTAAGCAAAGTTGTTCTATCAGTTTTGAAATATCTTTATTTTTAACACATTTAATAAAATAACATTTATTGTTAAATTCAATCTTGGTGTCAAATATTAATGCACTATTTATGGAGGGTATTTCAACATTATTTAGATTATCTAAATCGGTTTCACCTAAAACAACTAAAGCTGGAAATATATTAAAACTTGGATCATTTGATAGAGAAAATAAAGTACGTTTTAAAGTTTTTATGTATTTTAAATCTTGGTCATTTAATTTTAAAGTTATTAATCTATATTTCATATGGCTAATCTTATTGAAAATTCTTCATTTGAACTAGTATTTTCCAAAAAAAATAACAATTTAATTAAAATATTACTAAAATTAGTATAGAAAAAGATTTAGTTATTTAATACAATAAACGCACGTTGTTTTGATTTTAAGTGTTAAAAATGCTAAGAAATGCAAATACTTTACAATAAGCATTGAAAAAGGTATTTACACAATCCTTTATATTTGTTAATTTGCTTAGAGTTGAACTGCGCTTTTCAAAATACCTTGCGTAATGCTCACAAGTTTTTTTTCTTGTGCAAGGCTCTCTGGATAGCAACAACGTTTTAATAATCAATATTTTTTATAAGGTGGATATAGTATGGCTCGTAGATGTGAAATTTGCGGAAAGGGAACAGTTGCAGGCAACAACGTTACCAGAAAAGGTCAAGCAAAGAAGAATGGTGGTGTAGGTCAGCATATTGGTGTTACAACCAAACGTGTTTTCCGTCCTAATCTTGTTTCTGTTAAGACAACAGTAGACGGTACTCCACGTACTTTAAAAGTTTGTACACGTTGCCTTCGTAGTGGTGCAGTCGATAAACTTTAATTTTTTTGTTTAGACGCAACCTATATTGAAAGAGCCCCTTTGGGCTCTTTTTCATATATTAGAGGTTTTGTTCACTAAAAAGTTTATTATTTTAAACAGGAGTTTTTTTTGAAAAATATTAATATTCATGCTTTAGAAGCAAAGATGTTATTAGACCAAGAAGGTCGAGAAAAGTTATTAAGTTTACGTTCTGATAATATAAATAATAAATTAATTTTAGTTCTCTCTAGTGACAAAGAAAAAATAATTGAATCAAAATTATTATTAGATTTAGCTCGAAATAAAGATGAGAAACTTTGGGAAAAGCTAGAAGAGAAAAAATTATATTTAAATAATGTTATATTAGAAATTGTAAGTGAAAATAATAAGGAATCTTTAATAGAATTAATAGAAAAAGATTTTATTGATATTGAAGATATCTTAAGAAGTGTTTGGTTAGTAGGAGATGTTTCCTATGGTACTTTAGGTTATTTTGATTATGTTGTTGGTAATTGGATTGCAAATTTTGCTAGAGTAATTATTGAAGAATCTAATGATAAAATTGTATGTTTTACTTCAAAAGAAATAGAAAAAATGCAATCTTCAGATTTACCTGATTTTTCAATTATTACCCCGGCTGTTCATAAAATAAAGGAAAGTTTCAGTGGTGAAATCTTTGCTTCTAAATTAGCTGTTAAATTAGATACTAAGAATTTAGTCTTCTGGAATTCTAAGTCCTTATTAACTACAGCAAATATCTCCGAAGTTCCAAGTGCAACTGTTATCAGAAATCTCTGCTATAGCGAAGCAACTGAATTATCTTTCTTTGGCTCTTCATTAATTAATTCAAAGGCATTAGTTTATGCAATATCCAAAGGTATTAATGTTAAATTAAGATGTTGGAAAAATTTTAATGATCCAGGTACTTTAATTAATAATTGTGAAAATAATTTAAATGGACATAGTGTAAAAGGTTTTTCTATTGTTCATAATGTAGCTTTAATTAACATAGAAGGTGCTGGGTTAAGCGGAAGAGTAGGTTTTTCTTCTAAAGTTTTTGATGCTTTAAAGAATGCTGGTGTTTCTGTAATTTTATATTCTCAAGCTTCTTCTGAATATTCAATTTCTCTTGCAGTTCCTGAAAATCAAGTTGATAGGGCTATTGAAGCCATTAGCATAAATTTTAACGAAGAATTAAGAGAAGATATTGTAAACTTAATTGATTGCGTTAAAGGCTTAGCTGTTATTGCAGCAGTTGGTAATAATATGGCTGGTAAAAAAGGTGTTGCCGGAAAATTTTTTAGTTCTTTAGGTAAAGCTAATGTTAATGTTAAAGCAATTGCTCAAGGAGCAAGTGAAAGAAACATTAGCGCAGTTATAGAAAGTGGTGATAGTATCAGAGCTCTAAGAGCTTTGCATGCAGCTTTCTTCTTATCAAAGCAAGCTTTGTCTATTGGATTGATTGGTCCGGGTAACATTGGAGGGACTCTTTTAGATCAAATTGCCAAAGAAACTACAATCTTATATGAGAAATTTGGAATAGATTTAAGAATTAGGGGTATTGCAAGTAGTCGTTTAATGCTTTTAGATGAAGATGGAATTGATTTAAATACTTGGAGAGAAGATTTTAAAAAGAATAGTGTTTCTCTAGATATGGAAAAATTTGCAAGACATGTAGGTGCTACATATTTCCCTCATAGAGCTATTGTAGATTGTTCTTCTAGCGTTGAATTAGCAAAACAATATATTAATTGGATGAACAATGGAATGCATATTGTAACTCCAAATAAGAAAGCTGGGACAGCAAATATTGAATATTATAATCAATTGTTTGAAACTTGTTTAACTACAGGTCGACGATTCTATTATGAAACAACTGTTGGTGCTGGTTTACCAGTAATTAAGACATTAAAAGACTTAGTTCAAACTGGAGACACAGTAAAATCTATAGAAGGTATTGTATCTGGTACTTTAGCTTGGTTATTTAATAATTATGATGGAAGTGTTCAATTTAGTGAATTGGTTAAAAAAGCTAAGGAAATGGGGTATACAGAACCTGATCCAAGAGATGATTTATCAGGAATGGATGTAGCAAGAAAAACTGTTATTTTAGCAAGAGAATTAGGTTATAAAGTTGAAGTAAGTGATGTTCCAATTGAAAGTTTAGTTCCAAGTGAATTAGCTCAATTACCTGTTGAACAATTTATGAGTAAACTTGGTGAATTAGATAAACCAATGTTAGAAAAGTTTGAAAAAGCTAAAAAAGAAAATATGAGATTATGCTATGTTGGTAGTGTTGATGAGAATGGAAAATGTAGTGTTAAATTACAAGACTATCCAATGAATCATCCATTCTCTCAAGCTAGTGGAACAGATAATGTAATTTGTTTCACTACAGAGAGATATTCAACTCAACCTTTAGTTATAAAAGGTCCTGGAGCTGGTAGAGAAGTAACAGCTGCAGGTGTATTCTCAGATATATTAAGATTGTCTGCATATTTAGGTGCAAGGGTATAAGGAGTAAATAATGGATTTTGTTTCAACAAGAGGTCTTTCAAAGAAAATTACTGCTGGTGAAGCTATACTTAAAGGGTTAGCTGAAGATGGGGGCTTGTATGTACCTGAAAAATTCCCATCACTTGTAAATATGAATGTTGGAGAAATATCCTCATATCCCGAAATGGCCTTTGAGGTTTTAGCTCCATATTTTGAAAAGGATAAATTAATAAGTATTAATGAATTAGCTGAAATTTGTATGAAAGCTTTTAATTTTGATGTGCCTTTAGTACAATTAGCTGATAAATTAAGCGTGTTAGAGTTATTTCATGGACCAACAGCTGCATTTAAAGATTTTGGGGCAAGATTTTTAGCATCTTCTTTAGAAACCATTATTAAAAAAACTCAAAAAGAGTTAACTATTTTAGTAGCTACCAGTGGAGATACTGGTGGGGCAGTTGCCTCCGCTTTCCATAATAAGGAAGGAATTAAGGTTAAAGTATTATTCCCTAAAGATCGTGTTAGTGAAAGACAGAAAAAGCAATTAACTGTATTAAAAGGTAATATTCAAGCTTATGAAGTAGATGGTACTTTTGATGATTGTCAGAAAATGGTGAAAGATGCTTTTATGGATACTGAATTAAGTGAAAAATGGGGCTTAACAAGTGCTAATTCTATTAATTTAGGTCGTCTTTTACCTCAAAGTGTTTATTATGTTTATGCTAGTCATTTATTTAAATCAATGTATGGAGTTAATCCAAATATTATAATCCCAAGTGGTAATGTGGGAAATAGTTGTGCAGCTTTTTGGGCTTTTACAACAGGAGTACCAATTGAATCAATCGTATTAGCAGTTAATGCAAATAAAACAATCCCAGATTATTTAGCATCTGGAGTATATACACCAAGAGCAAGTGTTAAAACTTTAGCGAATGCAATGGATGTAGGGGCTCCTAGTAATATGGAAAGATTATTAAATCTTTATGGTGATATTGATTTATTTAGACAGTTTGTAAAATCATATAGTGTAAGCGATGCAGAAATAAAAGAAACAATTAAAAAAACTTATGAAGATACTTCATATATTATATGTCCTCATACAGCATGTGCTAAAAAAGTTTATGAAGATCATTATAAAAATAAACCTTCTATTCTTGTTTCCACTGCTCATCCTGCAAAATTTGAAACTATTGTAGAGCCATTAATTGATAAAAAAATTCCTGTTCCTCAAGAGTTAAATAAGCTTTTAGAAATGGAAGAAGAATATACATCAGTATCAACAAATTACAAAGATATTTTTTAAGTAACAAGTTTTTTAATATCAAAAGCGTTATAAATCATAAAAAGATTTATAGCGTTTTTTATTTTAATGACATTTCGTATTACAAATGTAAAAAATTTGTTATTAATTTTACTGTTTTTTTTTGTTAAAATAGTTTAAATTATCTATATATGAGTGAAGAAAAAAATAAAAAAAATACAAGACGTATTACAAAAAAGGATTTTTTTTCAATTTTAAAACTTTCATTAATTATTATAATCCCTTTCACTTTCTTGTATATTACTTTATTTGACTACCTATATCAATCTGAATTACACAACGCTATAGAATTGGTTATAGGAGAGGAATCACAGCATACACAAACATTTGAATACATTATTAAAGACATCTATGACAATTTACTTCAAGATTTATTTGTAATAAAAAATTCGAATGAAATGGAAAATTATTTAAATAATCCTGATGTAAAAAATAAATTTGAAACTGAACAAATGTTTTATCGAATGCTCACAAATAAAGCAAATTTTGATCAGATTCGTATGTTGGATCTTGATGGAAAAGAACAAATTAGAGTTAATAATTCACTATCTGGAGTGAAAATTGTTGAACAAGAAAATTTACAAAACAAATCTGATAAAGATTATTTTAAAATTCCAGCGACATTAGATAATAACCAATTTTTTATTTCAAAAATGGATTTGAATGTTGAAAATCATAAAATTGAAGTGCCTTATAAACCAATAATAAGAGTTGCAACTCCTGTATTTAATAAAAAAAATGTGAGACAAGGTTCTCTTATAATTAATTATTTAGGTCAGGATATCTTAAATGTATTAAGTGAAAATTTTTCTGATACTCAATATGATTTTATTTCTTTTTATTTAGTTAATAATGATGGTTATTTTTTATACAATAAAGATTTAGATAAAACTTTTTCTTTTATGTTTGAAACAAAACCTCAATATAATTTAAAAACTGAATTACCAGAATTTTGGGATAAAATTAAAAAAGGGGATAAGTCTTATTATATAGAAAATGAAACAATATATACTTATAAAAAAATCAATCCAAGTGAAAATAGTAATTTCACAAAAATTCAAGAAGATTTATGGTATATAGTTAATTCTTTTGATTTGAATTCTCTAATTGTTTACCAAAATAGAATTGTTTTTAATTTGTCTTTGATTGAATTAATCATTTTATTCATAAGCATAATTGTTATAGTTTTATTTATAGCAATAGTTCATTTTAGAAACAAGGATAAAGAACGATTAGCTTTAACCTCCAAAATTGCAGAAAATACAAATGATGCGATTATAATTACTGATAGTCAAACTTCTATTATTTTTGCAAATAAAACATTTGAACAAGTTACTGGATATTCTCAAGAAGAAGTTATTGGTAAAAAAGCTAGTTATTTTAAATCAGGGCTTCATTCTAAAAATTTTTATAAATTGATGTGGGAGAAATTAAATAAAACTGGATTTTGGGAAGGTGAACTTTGGGATAGAAAAAAAGACGGGTTATTATATCCTAAACTTTTAAAAATATATGCTGTAGAAAAAAAATACTCAAAAAAGATAGATAAATATATTGGAATTTATCATGATTTATCACAAAGAAAAGAAAATGAAAAAAATATAGATAAATTAAAAAATTATAATTTGGTTACAAATTTGCCAAATGAAAATTTGTTAAATAAACTAGTAAAATCTAATGTTGAGAATAATGATTTCTTTGGCTTAGTTTGTTTTTCAATAATTAATTATAATGATATATTTTTTAATAAAGCTGAAAATCAAATTTTTGAAAATATAAATAGTTTTGTTAAAAAAGTTCAAAGCTTTTTAAATAAAAAAGATTTTATTGCTCAGATTTCAAAAGACACTTTTGTTTTAGGATTAATATCGTTTAAAGAGAGAAATAGTTTAGAAGAATTTGTAAAAGATTTTTTCCAAAACATAAAAGAAAATCAAAATGAATTACAGCATAGCCACTATTATGATATTAAGGGTGGTGTTGCTTTATTCCCAATTGATAGTCAAGATCCAAAAGGGCTTATGAGAAGTGCTACAATTGCACTAGAAGCCGCAAAATTTGAAAAAACAAAGGATTATATATTTTCTAATTTAAAACTTGAAGAAAGCGTAAAAAATGAATTGCATATGAATTTATTATTACGTAAGGCAATTCAAAGAAATGAGTTACATATTAATTACCAACCACAAGTTGATATTTCTTCTTCTGCAATTGTAGGAGCTGAAGCTCTTCTTAGATGGAATAGTATAGAATTAGGAAATATTTCTCCTTATATATTTATCCCAATTGCTGAAAAAACTGGGTTCATTATTGAATTAGGGTATTGGTTAATTAATAAAGTTTTTGAAGATTATAAGAAAATACAGCATTTATTACCTGAAGGTTTTAAAATTTCTATAAATATTTCACCGATTCAATTTAATGATGAAAATTTGATGTCAAAATTAATAGAATTATCAAAATTTAATGATGTTGATTTACATAATTTTGAAATTGAAATTACAGAAAGTGTTTTTGTATCAAATACTAATCAACTAAATAAAAAATTAAATGAAATTAAATCATTAGGATTAAGTATTGCTTTAGATGATTTTGGAACAGGTTTTTCTTCTTTAGGCGTTCTTAAAGATTTAGATATAGATAAATTAAAAATTGATCGCAGTTTTATAAAGGATTATCCAGCAAAGGATAATGGTGGAATTGCAAAAGTTATTATATTAATAGCAAATGAATTAGGGTTAAAAGTAATTACTGAAGGAGCAGAAAATAAAGTTCAAGTCGATTATTTATATTCAATTGGTTGTGATTTAATCCAGGGCTATTACTATAGTAAACCTTTGCAATTAGATGATTTAATAGAATATATAAAAAATAATTCTTAAATTAAATCTCTTTTTCTAAAATTTCGCACAATTCACTCATGGTTAAACCAAAACTTAGAGCATATTTTTCTAAAGTTGAGCAGAGCATTTTATTTGTGATTTTAGAATGCTCTCTATTACAAATATTAGCTTTACATATCCCTGTTTTCTTCGATAATTGAGATCTTGACATATTAGAATTTAATCTCAATTCTTGTAGTTTTTCGTTTAAGAATTTTACTGATATATAGTTGTTTTTCATAACGTATTTTAATGTAATAGAATTTTTTATACTAAGTTGATGTTCTGCTATTAGAAAAAAACTTGAAATAGAAATATTTATTACAGAGCAAATTCTCTCTACTGTATCAAATTTTGGATTCCAATCTTCATCAGCATGCCTAATTACACTTGGAGATATATTTGCTTTATCTGCAAAATCATCAATTGTGAGTCCAGATAAATCTAAAATAGTTTGTAATGCGGTATAGTAACTTAAATGATATTTATTCACTAATATATCCTCCTAATATTAAAATAAATGTTGTTATATAAAAAATATTACCAAATGAATATTTATATGTCAAAAAAAAATAAATTGGATAATTAATTTTTATATTGATTAGAATGTTGTAATATTTTTTACATTGATTTGTTATGAAAATAATATTTTTTTTTACAAATATTATAATTATATGAATTTTTTAAAAAATATATGGTTACAAAATTTATTCTATTTGTTAATCAAATAATAAAAAATTAAGGAATATGGTATTTTTTTTAATTATTAAGTAATGCAAAAAGACCATAAGAAAAATATTTCCTATGGTCAAAATGTTCTTATATATAATAGATTATGCAAAGCAAGTAGTTGCTTTTTCTCTAATGTTTAATTTTGTAACACAACCTTTTCCAAAAAGTAATTCAATTTTATCAATTATTTGTTTACTTTTATTATGTTTAACATAAACTTGAACAGTCCCTGCAAAACCGCCACCATGTACTCTTTTAGCTCCAATATCATCTAAGAAACTTTCTAAAAGAGCTAGGGCTAGGCTTAAGCCTTGTTCTTTAGGATTCTCATCATTATATACGTTTTGGAGATAGTTAAAAGAACTTTGTCCTGAAGCATTAACAAGTGAAAAATAATTTTCTAGGTCATTGCTTTCTAAGGCATTAACCATCTTATCAACTCTAGTGTTTTCATTAAAATAATGTAATGCTCTTAAAATAGCTCTATCGTTTTTTAAATTCTTCCTTAAGGCTTCAATATTATTTAAAAAATCAGTAAAATCGACTTCTCTTAATACTTCTTTATTAAAATAGTGTGCTACTTCTTTCATTTCATAAGGAATTGCACTATAGCAATGTGTTAAATCATCATGAGTACCTTTAGTGTCGATAATTAGTAAATCATATCCATGATCCGAAAAACTAAAAGGAATCTTTTTAATTTGAGGGTTAGAATTGTTTTTGAAATCGATAGATATGATTCCACCACAAGCGCATCCACATTGATCCATTAATCCACTTGGCTTTCCATAATATGTATTTTCTGCAAATTGACTAATTTTTGCTAATTCAATAGGATCTAAAAGATCTGAATTATATAAATGGTTAAAAATTGTTGCACAAAGAACTTCTATTGCTGCTGAAGATGATAAGCCACTGCCTTTTAGAACACTAGTTGTAGTATTAGCTACAAAGCCCCCAAAATTTAATTCTCTTTTTTTAAATGCTGCAGCGATTCCTCTAACTAAACTATCTGTAGTGCTTTCTTCATCTTTAACATAATCTAAAGATGTTAAATCAACTTTTACTGGATCAAAACCTTCACTAATTATTACAGCAACATTATCATCTGTTTTATTTGCAGCCGCAATTGTATCTAAATTAATAGTAGCCGCAATAACTTTACCCAAGTTATGATCTGTATGATTTCCTCCCAATTCACTTCTTCCCGCTGTAGAAAATAAATCAGCACTATCTTTATTAAATAGTTCTTTATGGGTTTTTAATAGGTTAATGAACCGGGTATCTAATTTATTCTCATCAAAATTACTTCCATAAAGAGATGGATAAATTGAGTGTAGTGTTCCTTCTTTTATTTTGTTTATATCAATCATTTTTGTCTCCTAAAGTGATTCTAGATAATGAGTTGAGCTTAATTCTCTTAGTTGTTTTGCAGCAGTTTCTGCTGTAATGTCTCTTTGAGCCATAGCTAGTAATTCATATCCTACCATAAATTTTTTAACTGTTGCAGACCTTAACAGAGGGGGTAAGAAATGAAAATGCATAACATTGCCTTTATGTTCTTTATTATCTGTTGGAGCTTGATGTATTCCCATAGAATAAGGGAAATTCGTTTTATATAAATTGTCATATTTAATTGTTAAATTACTGATAGCTTTTGCTAGATTTTCTTTATTTGAATCATTTAAATCATTTAAGCTTTTAAAAGGCGTATTGAGAGGTAAAATCATTGTCTCATAAGGCCAAGTTGCCCAAAAAGGAACAATAACTATAAAATCTTCATTGCTATAAACGACTCTAGTTTGTTCATTCATTTCATATTGAGCATAATCAATTAACATATTAGTTGAATTTTCTTTAAAATATTTTTGTTGATTATCTAATTCAAGTTGAGGAAGATTTGGGATAATTTCTTCAGCCCAAATTTGTCCATGTGGGTGAGGATTAGAACATCCCATTATTGAACCTTTATTTTCAAAAATTTGTATATGATTTATAAAAGGTTTTTTGCCTAATTCATTATATTGTTCTTTCCAAACATTAATAATATTTACAATCTTTTTAACTTCCATTCTAGCAATAGTTAGATCGTGTCTTGGAGAAAAACATATTACTTTACAAATTCCTTTTTCACCTTTTGATTTCAATAAACCATTGGGCCCAAAACTATTTTCAGCACTATTACTATCAAATAGTAAAGCAGAAAAATCATTAGTAAAAATAAAAGTCTCTTCATAATTAGGATTTTGTTCTTTATTGTTTCTTGTATTTGTTGGGCAAAGATAACAATTTGGATCGTATTTTATACTACTTGGGATTTGTGGCTCTTCAACTTGACCTTGCCAAGGCCTTTTTGTTCTATGAGGTGATACTTTTATCCATTCACCAATTAGTGGGTTAAATCTATTATGTGTAGACTCTTGTAACTTTTCCATAATTTCTCCTATAATGTTGATATGTACACGTGTACAGTATAATATATCATTTGATATGTCAATAATTTTTGGAGGAAAGATGGCAGTAACTAGAAATCAAGTAGCAAAAGAGGCCAACGTAAGTAGTGCTACTGTTAGTAGAGTATTTAATAATCCAAATTCAGTGTCACAAGAATTAAGAGATAGTGTACTTTCTGCAGCAAAGGAATTGCAATATGTTCCAAATAAAGCAGCCTCACAATTAAGAAGAAGAGGTACTGGAGTTATTGCAGTAGTAAAGATAAATAAACAAGACAGAAATTATTATTGGGGTTCATTAAAGTTATTTGATTGGTTTTATGCTCAAGCTCAAAGGGGTATGTTAAATGCGATAGAAAATACTAGTTATCAATTAAGTTTTCATACAATTAATACAAAAAAAGATTTAAATGAAATAGAAAACAAGGCAGATGGTATTATTGGTTATGATATTGATAATGAAAAGGAAGAAGCTTTTTTTAATGGATTAAAAATCCCTTATGTTTTAGCTCATCATATAAGACCTAATAATAACTTTTTGCATGTATCGACGGATAATGAGTATGGGGGAGAGCTTCAAGGTAATTTTTTAAAAGAAAAAAAAGTTGTTAAGCCTTTGTATATTAGTGGTTATATTAACCAAGTCATATCTCATAGTCAGAGGCTTCAAGGTCTAAAAAAAGTATATCCGAATTTATTTGTTTATGAATTTGATTTTTTAGATAATAAACAATTAGAAAATATGATTAAACAGTTGCCCGATATTATTAAAGATAATAATTGTGATGGGTTAGCTTTCGTGAATGACTTAGTTTTAGTTCAAACTATTGTCAAATTAAATTTCGATCTTCCTATAATTGGTTATGATGGAGCTCCCTATGTATCTTTGATAAATAGTGTTGCATCTATTGATTTTCATATTGATGAAATTTACAAAATTGCATTATTAAAAGTTATAGATAGCATTAATGGGAAAAAAGTAAAAGGTGAAAAAGTTTTACCTTCTATTATTCTGTAATAGCAAAATAATACATATTTTATGCAATTGTTACTTTTTATGTCATAACTTCGAAAAAATAATAAATGAATTTTGATTCATCATTATTATATAATTGTTATTTTTACCACATATTGGGTTCTATGGTATTGATTATCATTGATTTAGTGATATAATACAGTATAGATAAAAATAACAACTGGAGACATAAATGCCAATTGATAAAACAATTTTAATAGTAGATGATGATAAAATTCAAAGAAGGATGTTATCAGGAATCTTAAGTAAAAAATATAAAACTATTGAAGCGGAAAATGGTTCGGTTGGATTTGATATAGTCGTAAAAAATGCGCAAGAAATATCTTTAATTATATTAGATTTATCAATGCCTGTTATGAATGGGTTTGAGTTTTTAAAAAATGCTGCTAATAACTATTTATTTAATGATATCCCAATTATTGTATTAACAGCTGATGAAAATGTTTCTAGCATTTATAAAGCCTTAGAATTAGGTGCAAATGATATTCTCCCAAAACCCTTTGATTCTAAAAAATTATTAGATAAAGTAAATCAAATTATTCATTCATATCAGATTTTAAAAGTTACTCAAGATATTAATTATTTCAATTTATCAGCTAAGCAATTAGCTTTTGCAAGTGAAATAGATAAATTAACTGGGCTCTTTTCTAAAGATGCATTTATAAAAATTAGTGAAGAAATCTTAAAAGAAAATCCTGATGAACAATATTATTTAATTAGGGCAGATTTTGTTAAATTTAAATTAGTAAATGAGTTATATGGGAAAAAAGCAGGAGATAGGTTGCTTAAAGATTTTTCTATGCTACTTGTTGAAATCTTAGGAAAAGATGCAATTATTGCTAGATTTACTGATGATGATTTTGTTGGACTTATAAAGAGACAAGGAAAAGATTTAAAATTTGATTTGATTCAACTTGAAGAGTTTTTAGAAAACTATCCTTTAGATATTAAATTAAATATTTCTTTCGGTGTTTATAAAGTTGAAGATAAATCATTATCAATTGATAGCATGTGTAATAGAGCAGATTATGCTCTAACAAAAGCAAAACAAACCAGAGATACTAATTCTGCTTATGTTGTATATAATGAAAAATTAGACAAATGGTTAAAGATAGAGCAATCTGTTGTTTCTGGTATTGATAATGCAATAGAAAATGGTGAAATAATAATTTATTATCAACCAAAATATTCTTTAAGTGATCGATCAATCGTTGGAGCTGAAGCTTTAGTAAGATGGCAACATCCAACTTTAGGCATGTTAAGCCCTGGAGTTTTTATTCCAATTTTAGAAGCGAATGGGGTTATTCATCAACTTGATTATTTTGTTTGGGACAAGACTTGTGAAAATGTAGCTAAATGGCAAAAAATGGGTTTGATAAAAATTCCAGTATCAGTAAATGTGTCCAGGAATAACTTCTATAGAGATAAATTATGGGAAGAAATCTTAGATTTGATTGATAAACACGGCATTACCCCTGATTGTATTGATATAGAAATAACAGAAACCTCATATATGAATGATCCTGTAAAAGTTCAAAAGATTGTTAATAAATGCCAAGAGTTTGGACTACATGTACATATGGATGATTTTGGAAGTGGTTATTCTTCATTAAATGTTTTAAAAGATTTAGTTTTTGATGCTTTAAAAATTGATTTAAATTTCCTTCAAGGATTAGAATCAAATGAAAGAGCAGCAATTATATTAAAATCTATAATGGATATGAATAAATTACTTAAACTTCCTGTTGTAGCTGAAGGAATTGAAACTCAAGAACAAGAGAATTTCTTAAAAGAAATTGGTTGTGAGGTTGGACAAGGGTTCTTGTTCTCTAGGCCTGTTGAAGAAGAAGTCTTTGTTCAAATGTTACGTCGTGAAAGTAAAAAAATTAGTTAACAATTTATTAAAGTTATTAATCAAGGATATTAAGAGTTTATTGCTTTTAATATCTTTTTTTTGCGTTTTACTTAGCAATAAAATAACATATGTCAAAAAAAATAGCTATTTATTATTGACATATGTTGCTTTGAATAGTATTTTAAATATATAAAATATTAAAGGAAGTTCTATATGAAAATAGCAATAGCAACAGTAGAAAAAGATTTAAGTAAGAATATTAATCAAACTTTTGGCAGAGCTCCATACTTTGCAATATATAATAGTGAAGATAAAAGCGTTGAGTTTGTTGATAATGAAGCAATAAATGCTCCTGGAGGAGCGGGTATAAAAGCCTCACAATTTTTACTTGATAAAGGAATAGATGCAATAATAGGTTATAGATTAGGAGAAAATGCTTTAAAAGTTTTAAAAGGTGCTAATGTAGAATTATTTGCAGCAAACAGTGATAAAAGTATTAAAGAAAATATTGATTTACTTTTAGAAAACCAATTAGAATCTCTTGTGGATATTCATAGTGGATATCATCATTAATAAATTTATGAAGAAAATAGCAGTATTAAGTGGTAAAGGTGGTAGTGGTAAAACTTTTGTCTCTACTAATCTTTCAAATATAATTAATGGTTCTACTTACTTAGATTGCGATGTGGAAGAACCTAATGGCCATATTTTTTTCGATAAAGCAAAATTAACTGATGAGAAAAAGGTTTATAGAATTATTCCAGAATTTGATAGTGATAAATGTATAGGGTGTAGAGAATGTGTTGAATTTTGTAAATTTTCTGCTTTAGCATTTATAAAAGATACTCCAATCTTATTTGATGAAGTCTGTCATAGTTGTGGCGGTTGCCAATTAGTATGTAAATATGGCGCTATTAAAAATGTTAAAAAAGAAGTTGGCTCAATTAACATATATGATAATAAAAATAATAAAATTGTTAGCGGAAAAATGGAAATTGGGGAAGCTTCCTCAATTTCAATAATTGATGAAGTTTTAAAACAAGCTAATAATACTACTATTATTGATTGTCCTCCAGGAAGTGCATGTTCAACAATGGAATCTATAAAAGATGCCAATTATTGTATTTTAGTTACAGAGCCAACGATTTTTTCATTACATAATATTCAAATGATTGTGGAACTTGTAGAATTATTTAAAATCCCTTATGGTTTTTTAATTAATAAAAGCGAAGACTCACTTGATTACATAATTGAAGATTATATTAAATCAATAAACAAACCTCTTTTATTAAAGATCCCTTTTTCAAAAGAAATTGCAAAGTTAAATTCTCAAGGTACTTTAATAACAAACAAAGATTCAAATGAAAAAGAATTGTTTATTCAATTAAAAGATCAATTAGATTTTAGGATGGATAATTAATGAAAAAAGTTTTAGTAATTTCTGGTAAAGGCGGTACAGGTAAAACTACAGTTTCCTCTTTTTTAATTGATTTTTTAAATGTTAAGGCATTAGCTGATTGTGATGTTGATGCTCCAAATTTACATTTAGTTAGTTCTTTTAATAATGATAGTTTAATTAATGAGAAAGAATTTAAAGGTATTGATATTTATGAAATTAATCAAAATCTTTGTATTAGTTGTGGTGAATGCCAAACTCTATGTAAATTTGATTCAATTTTATATAAAAATGGGAAATATCAGATAAATCCTTTAAGTTGTGAAGGTTGTGGTGTTTGTGAGTACTTTTGTCCAGTTAATGCAATTTCAACAAAAGAAAATTTTGTTGGTAATACACAAGTTTTTAAATCAGAAAAATTATTTTCTACTGCAAAGTTATCAATGGGCAGTGGAAATAGTGGCAAGTTAGTATCTCAGGTAAAAAAGAATTTAGATGATAATTTAAAAAATGAGGATTTAGTTATAATTGATGGTTCTCCAGGTATTGGATGTCCTGTAATAGCTTCACTTGCAGCAATCGATTTTGCTTTAATAGTAACGGAGCCATCCTTATCTGGATTAAGTGATATGAAAAGAATAATTAAAACTGCTAAAATTTTTAAAACAAACATTGCAATTATCATAAACAAAGCTGATTTAAATCTAGAAGTTACATCCATGATAGAAGGATATATAAAAGAGAATAATTTTACTTTGCTTGGAAAAATTAATTATGATAATAATATTTCTAAAATAATTAATACAAAAAAATCGATTGCAAATAAAAGATTAATTATTTCTTCTCAGTTAGTAAATATTGCTAATAATTTATTAAACATGATTTAACTTTAATTAGGTTTAAGCACAAAAAAATAGTAAATACCTAATATTAATTAAATATGGGCATTTTTTAGATAAATTAATCGACTTTTTTTGTTTTTTAATCTTGAAAAAGAATTATACTCAATTTACAATAATTTAGTTAGTTTTTAATCTTAAAGGGGAAAACAAAGATGGAAGAAAAACTTAATAAGTTAAAAAATTGGGGTTGTGATATCAACGGGGCCCTAGATCGCTTTCTAAATGATAAAGATTTATATTTCGAATGTTTATTAATGTTTGTTGATGATGAAAATTTTTCAGAGTTAAAAAATCATATTAATGACGAAGATCAAAAAATCCCATTTACGTATGTTCACACATTAAAGGGTGTAGCAGGTAACTTAGGAATTACCCCACTATTTGAATCCCTTAGTGAATTGTGTGAAGTCTTAAGATCTTCGAATTATAATTCAAATAGTGGGTTATATGAAAGGACTATCGTAGATTACAATATTTTTCTTGAAATTATGAAGTAAATTTTGTAATAAGGACTTTTACATTACCCCCACAAATCATTCCCAGTTGACTTGCCTTTGTATTTGACAAATTATGGTAAAAGAGCTGGGATTTTTTATCATCAGATTTTAATAATTTTTTTGAATCTTCAATAACTTGGGCTTCTACTGCTCCACCACCAACTGTTCCTTGAATTTCTCCATTACTAAATACAGCTAAAAAGGAGCCTTGTTCTCTTGGTGCAGAACCTCTTTTTTCTACGATACGTGCAACAATAAAATCCTTATCTTCTTTGGCTAATCTTCTAAGTAAAGCTACATCTAATTCAATTTGTTTCTTTTTGCATTTTGTTACTTTGATGATTTCTGAGACAATTGAGATTGCAATTTCTTCTGGAGTTTGAGCATTTATATCAAGGCCAATAGGAGAATAAATACTCTCTAATTCACCTACAGTAAAATTCAATTGATTATTATTTATTTCTTCAATAATTGAATCTTTTGTAGCTCTTACTTTAGTTTTAGAACCAATCATACCAAGATACCTATATTTTTTCTTTGATAATGCTGCTTGTAAACAGGTTTTATCAAATTTATGACCTCTAGTAGCAATAATTACAGCTGCATTCGATAAATCTAATTTTGTTATTTCTTCATTATAATTTCCTAAAACTAATTTTGCATTAGGATATCTCTCTGGAGTACAGAAATCTTCTCTATCTTCAAGAATTGTTATCTTCCAATCTAATAATTGAGCTAACTTATATATAGCAAGACCTATATGGCCTCCACCACACATTACTAATTCTAATTTCCCAGCAAGAGTTTCGCTTAAATATTCACCATCTTTAAGTAAATCTTTTGTATTTGCTATTAGCAGATTATTATTTGTATCATAGATAGCTTCTGCTCCTAAATTATCTCCTTCAATTCTAGTTCTTCTTTCTATAGTATCATTTAAATTATTTAAAATTAAATTAAAATATTTATTCATAAAAGTTACTCCTTGTTCTATTGATTTGATTATATAATAAAATATTCTATAATGCCATTATTTAAATATCTAATTAATGAAAAACCTTTGGCAGCTTTATTTTGATTATTTATTATTATATTCTTGTTAAAAATAATGATTTATAGCTTTATTTTTTTTTAAAAAAATGTAAAGTTACTTTTATGGAATCAATTAGAGAATTGTATAAAATTGGACATGGTCCATCGAGTAGTCATACTATGGGACCTCGTTTGGCAACACAAATGTTTTTAAAAGACTATCCTAATGCGGATGTATATAAAGTCATATTATTTGGTTCTTTGGCAGCAACAGGGAAAGGTCACTTAACTAATGTTGCTATTGAAGATGTGTTTTATGAAATTGGTAAAAAAATAGAAATAATATGGAAACCTGATGAATTTAAAGTTTATCATCCAAATGCTTTAACATTTTTTGCATATGATGAAAATAATAACTTAATTGCTGAAAAGACCTATTATAGTGTTGGCGGTGGATCAGTTGAAGTTGAAGGCGAATTAAAGGCTAATAAAGTATGTCTTTATGATGATAGATTTGATTCAATGGAAAAAATACTTGCATATTGTGAACAAGAAGGTTTACAACTTTGGGAGTTTGTTAAAGAAATTGAAGGTAAATCCATAGTTGATTTTGTTCAAGAAATTTGGAGTGCTATGGTTAGAGCCATTGATGAAGGATTAGATACCGAAGGTGTATTACCAGGTGGCTTGAAATTACAAAGAAAAGCATCAATGTATTATTCTAAAAGTATGAATTATACAGGATCAATGAAACATAATAGTGAATTAATTGCTTATGCTTTAGCTGTAAGTGAAGAAAATGCTAGTGGTAATGTGATTGTAACAGCTCCAACTTGCGGTAGTTGTGGGATTGTTCCTTCAGTTTTATATTATCTCTACAAAAATAATAAAGTAAAAAAGAAGAAAATCTTAAAAGCTTTATTAACAGCTGGTTTAATTGGTAATATTGTGAAACATAATGCTTCAATTAGTGGGGCTGAAGTTGGTTGCCAGGGTGAAGTAGGAGTTGCTTGTGCTATGGCTAGTGCTGCTGCAACTCAAGTTATGGGAGGTTCAATTTATCAAATTGAATATGCTGCTGAAATGGGATTAGAGCACCATTTAGGTTTAACTTGTGATCCTATGCTTGGATTAGTACAAATCCCTTGTATTGAAAGAAATGCAATGGCGGCTGTAAGATCTTTAGATCATTGTACTTATGTCCTTTTAGGGGATGGAAGGCATAAAGTTTCATTCGATGAAGTTGTTGCTGTGATGAAAGAAACAGGACAAGCAATACCTCCTCTTTATAGAGAAACTTCTCTTGGTGGTCTTGCAATGATACAAAAATGGAAAGAAGATAGAAAAAATGCCCTACATGCTTAGGGCATTTTTATCATTATATTATTTGTTATAAAAGAAATTATAGATTGCGCTTAATACTCCGCCTGCAATATTTCTTCCTTTATCTGAACCACTTAAGTGGTCAGCACTTTCTCCTCTTGGATCAATATCTGCAACCTTAAATCCTTTTGGAACTTCAATATTATCAGTTAATAAACCTCTTAATTTCCCATCAATAGTTGCTTCAATTGGAGTATCATTAACTTTAGCTATGATATCGCCTTTTTTTACTATATCTCCAATTTGTTTAACATTGGTCCAAATCCCAGCAATAGGAGAGTGAATAACTCTTTCTTTACCGTATCCACCAATAATTCCAGGAATACCTGAATTTGCAATAGCACTGCCATGGTATAAAACATTACCAACATAATGGCCACGTTTTGTTTCAATAATACAATGACAGTCTCTTCCAACTTCAAAACCAGGACCTAATGCAATTACTAGTGGAGCATCTGTAATTTTAGTTCCTAAATTCTTTTTAGCTAAAATTGCATCAACAACAATTAAAGGTTTTATTTTTTTAATTAATGTAGCATCTTTATCAGCTACTACAACAACTTTATTTTGTTCCAAAGTGCTCATGATATTTTCAATATCATCTTTATCACATTTTTTAGCTATTGTATCTTCAACTTTATACACTCCATCATATAGAGCTTGAGCAAAAGAAACAGTTCTTCTAATTACAGTTGGTTTATCAATATCCAAAGCAATAACTTTGAACCCAATCCTATGTAATTTTAATATTGTACCAGTAGCTAAGTCTCCAGCTCCTCTAACAATAACTGGTCTAAATAAATCATTCCTTGGTATCGGAGCTCTATTATTTTGAGCACTAATAACTTCATTAATGATACTTAGTCCAACTTGGTATGGGGTTTGCCCTCCAGTGTTTAATCCAATAGGGCAATGAAGTTTTAAGTTTTCTTCACTACTAATATCTAAATTTTCAATTAATGAATACATGTGTCTATGACTAGTCATCATACCTACATACCAAGCATTTGATTTAATTGCTGTTAAATAATCATTTTCATTCATCAAAGCATGATTTAGAATAAGAATTGCACTATTGTTAGTATTTATTTCATTTAAAGTCTTTGAAACATCATCACTTAAATAAATAGCACTTGCCATAGGAAAATCATCTTGTGATGAATATTCTTTTCTTTTTTCAATAAGCTGTACTTCAAAATTTGCTTTAGAAGCAATTTCGGCAGTGCTTTTACCAACATGTCCACCACCAATTATAATTACTTTAGAAGAGTTCTCCCCAACATCTACAGCAATTTTTATAAAAGTATCTTTTTTTTCTTCATCCCGATAGATAGTAAAAAGACCACCTTTTTGATTGAGTAATGCTTGTTTTGCAGTTTCGATAGCTTTATATTCTACTAAACCGCCACCTATAGTACCGTAGCTTTTTCCGTCTTTTAGCACAAGCATTCTTCCACTAGTTCTTGTAACTACACCGCTATAATCACAAAGTGAAAGCCAAGCAAATGGAATGTTTTTACTTTCTAATTCGGATGCAATTTTATATGGAGATATATTATTAGTTTTCATGTTTCCCATTATATCATAATAAACATAATCATGATAAGTAAAAAAATAAAACCGCCATCATTTTTTGACAGCGGTTTATACTTTTTATAAATAAATATTAGTTAGTAGCTTTTGGAGCTTTTACTAAAATTGTTTTTAAGTAGGGCTTATCTTTTAGATTTTTTTCTAAAGCTCTTGCTCTAGCTTTATTTACATAATTAGGATCTTCAAAAGAATAAGTGAAATTAGTATGAATATCGTAAGTATCATTCATTAATGCATAAGCATCTTCAGTCATTACTAATTCTTCATCAGTAGGAATAACGTAAATTCTAGTAGGAGAACTATCTTTACTAATATCAAATTCACCATTTCTACATCTACATTTGTCATTCTTCTCTACATCTACATCAATTCCTAAAGGAGCTAAACCAAGTAGAGAACCTCTTCTAATATGTTCTCCCATTTCGCCAACACCTGCAGTAAATACAACAGCATCAACGTGACCAAGTAATGCACTATAAGCACCAATATATTTTTTAATTCTATGGCATTCCATATCAATTGCTAATTGTGCTTGTTTATTGCCATTTTCAGCTTCTTGGTGAACATCACGTCTATCAGTAAGTCCACAAATACCTAATAAGCCACTTTTTTTGTTTAAAGTTGTATCCATTTCAGATGGACTCATGTTAGTTTTATTCATAATAAAAGGAAGAATAGCAGGATCTAAGTCACCACTTCTTGTTCCCATTACTAAACCTTCTAATGGAGTTAAACCCATTGAAGTATCAACACAAACACCATTTTTAACAGCACAAACTGAAGCACCATTACCAATGTGACAAATAATTACATTTGTATCTTTGTTTTCTTTTCCTAATAATACTGCAGCTCTTTTTGCACAGTATAAATGAGATGTTCCGTGGAATCCGTATCTTCTTACGTTGTAATCTGTGTACCAGCTATAAGGTACAGCATACATGAATGCTTCTGCTGGCATAGTCTGGTGCCAAGCTGTATCCATAACAATAGCATGAGGAATGTTAGGCATAACTTTTCTTGCTGCTTCAATCCCCATGATATTAGCAGGCATATGTAAAGGACCTAATGGAATAATTTCTTTCAATTCCTCAATAACTTTATCATCAACTAAAGCAGATTTTTTGAAAACTTCACCACCGTGTAGAACTCTATGACCAACAGCACCAATTTGTGATAAATCATCAATAACACCATACTTTTTATCGACAAGCATTTTTATAATTAATTCAATTGCTTCTTTATGTGTAGGAGAAGAGAATTTATCTGTAAACTCTTCTTTATCTTTAGCTTTGTGTTCAATAGTTGAGTATTCCAAACCGATACGTTCAACAACACCTACAGCTAATACATCTTTATTAGTCCAATCGAATACTTGATATTTTGCAGAAGAACTTCCACAATTCAACGTTAGAATAACCATTTTTAAGGCTCCTTAAATTAATAAATGTCTAAGATTATTATTTAGAAAATATGTCTCAAATTATCACACAAATTGATACTATATTCAACTGATATAAAGCAAAAATAATAATATTTTTATTTAGTAATTATGCATGAAAAAAAAATAATTTTACTTTGTGTAATAATTTTGATATTGAACAGTTTATTTGGAGCAAATCTTAAAATAGATTATGAAAATAAATTAGGTGATTTTGATTTTTATATTTCGGATAAGGTAAATAAATTAACTATAAATTTTCAAAATAACCAGTTAAAAGAAATTAAAACACTAAAATTTGATTTTAATGGGCTTTCCGTTGAAAAGGAAAATATTTTTAGCAATCATCAAATTAAAGTTATTAATAGTCAACTATATTATATTAAATTAGGTTATCCAAATTTGATATTTCGAACGATATTATATTCATTAAATCCAAAAAAAATATCGTTAAATACAATAAAATATAAGAAGAAAAATCTTGAAGTAGAAAGTATTTATTATGATATAAAATATAATGAAAATGATGAATTTTATTATGATTTTTCAACTTTAAAATACACTGAAAAAGGATTTATTAGTTATTTAAATGTTAAAGTAGGTGATTTGTTGTTTAATGAAGAATTAGCTATAACAAATTTTGGAATTTTTTATAGTAGTAAACTAAATTATAAAATAAAAAAATTTGATATTTTTATAATCAAGAAAAATATAAATGAAAGTTATATTTTAGGATGTAATTTTAATTATAATAAGATAAATGTAAAAATTTCAGATAATATTTATCCAATTTCAATTTATGGTGGAAGGGGTGTAAAAAGAGATTTTTCAATAAACAGTAGTCTGGAATTAAAATTTAGTATTTGTAATATTGATCAACTATTAAAAATAAAAATTAATAATAAAATTTCGTACAATGAATTTTTAATCAAAGAATTAACTCTGGATTATAATATATGTGATATTTTTTCTATTAATAAACAACTTGTAAAATTATCAATTGATTATGAGAATAATAAATTCTCTTATGATATTGAAATTAATGATATTAAATTTTCGTATAAAGATGATCAATTTAATATTTATTTTTCAAAAAGTTTTATAAAAAAAAATAATATTTTTGAAATAAATATATCAAGTTTAGGTGTGTTAAGTTTTTCTTATTTAATAAAATTATGAAAAATCACCTAATAATTGTACTTCATATTCAAGATCTATATCAAATTTTTCCTTAACTTTTTCTTTACATATTTGACTTAATTTAAAAATATCAGCACTAGTTGCATGGCCTCTATTCATAATATAGTTTGCATGTTTATCCCAAATTATAGCATCATTAATACTTTTGTTTTTTAGTCCACATTCTTCAATTAATTTTCCAGCAATTTTACCCTCAGGGTTTTTAAAAATGCTACCAGCACTTGGATACATTAACAAACCTTTTGTGATTCTATCTTTTGTATTTTGATCCTTAACTTGTTTTGCAAAAGTACTATATTTATTTTTATCTAAAAAGAAGCCGGCTTCAAAAATTATTACATTATCCATATGTTTAAAAGGACTATCTCTATAATTAAAGTCTTCGCCATCTCTATCCATTCTATGAGATTTCCCATCTAAAGTAATATAATCGACATACAATAATCTATCACTGATTGAATAACCAAAAGCTCCAGCGTTGCCATAAATAGCACCACCAATAGAACCGGGGATTCCTCCGAGCCCTTCAAGACCTAACATTCCATCATTTTGTGTTATATTGATTGCTCTATCTAAAGACATTCCTGCTCTACAGGAAAAAACACTACCTCTAACAGAGTATCTACAGAGTTTATGTGTTCTTATAACTAAACCTTCAATAGGTTTGTCACTAACTAATATATTTGATCCAGAACCCATAATATGAATTTTTAAATTATTTTCTCTAGCATATTTTAAAGATAAAATTAATTCTTCATATCTGCCAGGTTCAGAGAAATTTTTCGCATATCCTCCAGTTTTTATAGTCGTAAAAGGAGCTAAAGGAATATTTTTTTGTATTAACTGTTCAAACTTGATTTTTTCATCTTGATAGCTTAAATTATTATTCATATCTATTATATTAACAATGAATAGTTATTATAGCAATTAAAATAACAAAATAGCTTTATTTATTTATAAAATTTAATCTTTCTGTTTATAATAATCATAATCTTTGCTATACTTTATAATAACTATTTTAAAGGAAATATTCATGGCTATTAATTTATACAACACTATGGGACGAAAGCTTGAAGAGTTTAAGCCTATTAATGAAAATGAAGTTGGCTTATATACTTGTGGTCCTACTGTTTACAACTACGCACATATAGGAAATTTAAGAACATTTATTTTTGAAGATATACTAAAAAGAGTATTGATTCATTCTAATTATAAAGTCAAACATGTAATGAATATCACTGATGTAGGCCATTTAACTGATGATGGTGATGCGGGTGATGATAAAATGACAAAAAAAGCAAAAGAAAGTGGTAAAAGTGTTTGGGAAATTGCTTCTTTTTATACAGATGCTTTTATTAATGATAGCAATGACTTAAATCTAATTAAACCTACTGTATTGTGTAAAGCTACAGATCATATAAAAGAGATGATTAATTTAATTAAGCGTTTAGAAGCTGGTGGTCATACTTATATTAGTGGAGGAAATGTTTATTTCTCTATTGATACTTTCCCAGATTATGGGAAATTAGCAAATCAAAATTTAGATGATTTAAAAACAGCAGTTAGAGAAGATGTTAGTGTTGATGAAAATAAGAAAAATAGCAAAGACTTTGTACTATGGTTTACTAATAGTAAATTTGGGGAGCAACAAATGATGTGGGACTCTCCTTGGGGTAGAGGTTATCCAGGCTGGCATATTGAATGTTCTGCTATGAGTATGAAATACTTAGGTGAATCTTTTGACATTCACTGTGGTGGTATTGACGCTATTCCTGTTCATCACACAAACGAAATTGCTCAAAGTGAAGCTGCAACAAATCATAAATGGGTTAATTATTGGGTTCATGGTGAATTCTTATTAGATGAAACTGGTAAAATGAGTAAATCAAAAGGTGAATTTTTAACTTTATCTTTATTAAAGAGTAAGGGCTACGATCCAATGGATTATAGATTTTTTGTTTTAGGAGGTCATTATAGATCTCAATTAAGATTTAGTTTTGAAAATTTAGATACTGCAAGAAAAAATAGATTATCAATTGTTGCTAAAATTCAAGATTTACTTGAAGCTGGTGCTAAAAAAATTGTATTAGAAAGTGAAGTAGCTTTAAGTTTAGCAAATGAATTTGATGAATGTGTTAATAATAATATGAATATGCCAAAAGCTGTTGCTGTATTATGGAAAACACTCAAAGCCGATGATATTAGTAACGATGAAAAATATACTTTAATATTATATTTTGATGAAGTATTTGGATTACGTTTTGATGAAGTAGAAAAACCAAAGATGGAAATCCCTAGTGAAATTCAAGAATTAATTGATGCTAGAGTTGAAGCTAAGAAGCAAAAGGATTTTGAAAAAGCGGATAAAATAAGAGATCAGATAACTGATTTAGGTTATATATTAAAAGACACACCAAAAGGTCCAATTTTATCAAAAAAAATGTAACCGTTGTGTTATAGGATTGTTAATAATTATGAAAATACAGAGTAATGATGAACATGATTTTAGGTATATGTATGAAAATACTTTTGCTATGTTGTTTCGGGTTTCAAATAATATAGTAAAAAATCCAGACAGAGCTGAAGAATTATGTCAGGAAGCATTTACAAGATTTTTTGACCAGGGGAAAACTTTTCCTTCTGCTAATGATGCAAAATATTGGTTAATTAGAGTGACTAAAAATCTTTCAATTAACGTTGTCAAGCGCAAAAGCAGAGAGTTGAAAATGATTGAGAAGGTAAAAAAAGAACCTAATCATCATGAAAAGACAGGGGAAGAAGTATTAGTTGAAGATGCTATTTGTGAAGAAGTTATGAATGCAATTGCGCAATTGCCTGAAAAACTTAGACTGGTAATAACATTAAAAACTTATACTGATTTAGATTATAAAGGAATCGGAGAAACTCTTAATATATCTGAGAGTAATGTTAAAGTAAGAGTTTTTAGAGCAAGAAAAATGCTTGAAAAAATTCTTAGCCAGGAGTAAATAATTTATGTGTTTAGATGATGCATTGCTAAATTCTTATCTTGATGGAGAGCTACAAGAACCTTGGAAAACCCAAGTTGAAGAACATCTTTCTTATTGTAGTGGTTGTCAAATGAGGTTTAATCAATTAAAAGAATTAGTTAATACTTTACAAGGTGCGACTGTATCTGATGAAGAAATATCTCTTCGTTCAAACCGCGTCATGGAATTCTTTGAGCAAAATCGTTTTAATGAACCTCCTAAAAGTCACCTTTTTAAGAAAAAGATTCAAGTCAGTTTAATTCCGGCATTATTGACAAGTGCTGCTGCAGTTGTAGTTGTGTTTATTGGATCATTTGTACTATTTGGATCAAATAACAAACAAACAAGTGAAATAATGCCAGAGGTAATGATGCCTATAAATTCTACAGAAGTTGAACAAGTAAGTGTAAATGAAAAATCTTCATTAGATGATTATTCTTTATCCGAAATTATACATTATTTAGATTCTCAAGGTTATGCTGTTAAATTAGAAGTTAAAGCAGTTAATCCCTTAGAAGATGATACTAATTAGAAAATACATTGAACAACAGATAAAAGGAGCTTTTGCTCCTTTTTTTTATGTCCGTTGAATTTTTAATATAATAAATATATTTTTCAATAAAATTGTTGTAATCTGTTGTTAACAAATTAGCTTTTTGTTATGATAAACATCAGTATATTTTTGGTAGGAGGATACTATATGAAGGCCGTAGAATTGAAAAAAGCCTATGATCCAAAAGAATTTGAAGAGAGGATTTACCAACAATGGTTGGATAAGGGATTATTTAGTCCACAAGATAATGATAGAGAGCATTATTCTATCGTCATGCCTCCACCAAACGTCACAGGTATTCTCCATATGGGACATGCCCTAAATAATTCATTACAAGATATTTTAATTAGATATTATAGAATGTGTGGAAATCCAACTCTTTGGGTTCCTGGTACTGACCATGCTGGTATTGCTACTCAAAATATTGTTGAAAGACAATTGTTAAAAGAGGGTAAGAGAAGACAAGATCTAGGTAGAGAGAAATTTATTGAAAAGACTTGGGAAGTTAAAGATAAACACCATAAAATAATCAAGAAACAACTTGAAACAATTGGTGCTTCCTGTGATTGGAGTCGTGAAAGATTTACAATGGATGAAGGTCTTTCTAAAGCTGTTAGAGAATGTTTTGTTACATTATATGAAAGAGGATTAATTTATAAGGGTGAATATCTTGTAAACTATTGTCCTCATTGTGGAACAGCTTTAGCAGATGATGAAGTAGAGCATGAAGACACTCCTGGTAAATTATATGATGTAAAATATCCTTTTGCTGATGGATCTGGTTCAATTACAGTTGCTACTACTAGACCTGAGACTATGTTTGGTGATATTGCAGTTGCTGTTAACCCTGAAGATGAAAGATATAAGCATTTGGTTGGTAAAGAATTAAAATTACCCTTAACAGATAGAATAATTCCAATTATTGAAGATAGTTTTGTGTCTTTAGAATTTGGTACTGGTATGGTAAAAATTACTCCAGCGCATGACCCAAATGACTGGGAATGTGGTAAGAGACATAATTTAGAAATAATCAATGTATTAAATCCTGATGGAACATTAAATGATAATTGTCCTGAGAAGTATAGAAATATTGATGCTGCTGAAGCTAGAAGTATTGTTGTAGAAGACTTAAAGGAATTTGGTTTTTTAATTAGAGAACAAGAACATAATCATGAGGTAGGACATTGTTATAGATGTCATCATGTTGTTGAACCTTATTTATCTGAACAATGGTTTGTAAGCATGAAAAGCATGGCTGATAAAGCTTTACAAGCTTGGAAAGATGATAGAATTAGATTCTATCCTAAAAGATGGGAAAATACTTATGAACATTGGTTAACTTCAATTAGAGACTGGTGTATTTCTCGTCAATTATGGTGGGGACACAGAATACCTGTTTGGTATTGCCAAGATTGTGGCCACATGATGGTATTAAGAGAAGATCCTTGTGAATGTGAAAAATGTAAATCTAAGAATATTAAACAAGAATCTGATGTTTTAGATACTTGGTTTAGTTCTTGGCTATGGCCTTTCTCAACTTTAGGTTGGCCTGAAAAAACTGTTGATTTTGAAAAATATTTCCCAACAAGTTCATTAGTATCTGGTTATGATATTATCTTCTTCTGGATAGCAAGAATGATAATGGCAAGCTTAGAATTTATTGGTGAAGTTCCCTTTAGAGATGTTTATTTAACTGGTTTAGTTCGTGATAAACAAGGCAGAAAAATGAGTAAGTCTTTAGGTAATGGTATCGACCCAATTGATGTTGTTAACCAATATGGTGCTGATGCAATGAAATTTACTCTTGCTTATATGGCAACCCAAGGCCAAGACATTTTAATAGATATGGATTCTTTTAAACTTGGTTCTAGATTTGCAAATAAAGTTTGGAATGCTACTAGATACTTATTGATGAACTTAGATGGTAGAACTCTAGTTGCTTTAGATCAAATTGAATTAGATACTATGGATAAGTGGATTTACAACAGTTTAAATAATGCTGCTAAGAAAATTGAAGAATCCATGAAGAACTACAGATTCAATGATGGAGCTAGTGCTGTTTATGACTTCTTCTGGAATGATTTCTGTGACTGGTATGTTGAAGCTTCTAAAGAAAAATTATATAGCGATGATGAAAGTGTTAAAGATAAATCTATTAGTGTATTACTTGATTTATTAGCTGAATCTATGCGTTTAATGCATCCTTATCTTTCTTTCTTATCTGAAGAGATTTATTCAAAATTACCTAATGTTGATGATCAATTAATTACTAGTCAATATCCTAAATTTATAAATAGTAGAGTATACGAGAGAGAACCAAAAGTTGTTGAAGCAATGCAAGAGGCTGTGAAAGGTATTCGTGCAGTTAGAGCTGATTTACAAATTACAGTTGAAAAGAAAATTAAAGTTGTAATTAAACCAGATACTGATTTTGTTGCAACAGATTTCTTTGAAGCTAAAAAAAATTTATTAATGACATTTATTAATGCTAGTAGTCTTGATATTGATAAAGATAATTCAATTGATATTTCAAAAGCAGTACCTGTTGCCGGAAGTGGCTTTGAAGCTTTTATTTTTGTAGGTGATATAATCGATGTTGATAAAGAAATTGACAAATTAGAAAAAGAATTAGCAAAAACTAATAAAAGTTTAGAAGGTACAATGAGAAAGCTTTCAAATGAAAAATTTATTAATAATGCTGCTCAAGCTGCCATTGATAAAGAAAATAAAAAGAAAGCAGAATTTGTAGAAAAAATTGAAAAGACTGAAAAACATATTAAGTTATTAAAATCTTTAAAATAATCTTTAATTAAAAAAGAGCTTAAACTCAAAGTGAAGTTTAGGCTCTTTTTGTCTATATTGGGAGGTAATATGGCAACAAAAATACTTTTTATAGGTAATGTGATTAAGAAAATTGAAAAAGATAATATTAATTATGTTTCAAATATAATTGATGCTGCACTTGCCACCTATGCTTCTAATGGAATACCTATAATTCTTACAAATATTAAAAAAGAAGATGCAAATACCGTTTTTAAAAAGTTAATTGATTTAGATATAGAAATTATAATTAAAGATAATTCAAAAACTACAACTATTATTGATGATAAAATTTGTGAAATTGCGAATCCTCTTTCATCTGAAAACATATTAGAAATAGATGCTAATTATTATTATTTTATACCAACTCTTAATAATGATGTTGATGAATCAATTTTTCAAATCCTTGCATCTAAAAATAAGAAAATTGCTCTTTCCTTAACTGGTTTTATGAATTATCTAAAAAATGACAAAATATCTATTGAAAAATATTCATCATTAAATGAAATATTAAAATATTTAGATCATATTGTTTTAGATAAAGATCAATGCTTTATACAAGAATTTTCTCATGATGAAGATCATGTAGCTAAAAGATATGCAAAACTTGGTTGTAAAGAGGTCTTAATCCCTTATTATGAGGCGTTGTTCAATTATAGGGATAATTTCTTTTATCGTTGTAAATATGTTCTAGATGGCGAAATTTTAATTAATAGAATAGGAGATGTGGCTTTAGCTTCATATATTTCTCAAACAGATATATTAATTAAAGAAGAGGCTTTATTTTATGCTACAGCTCTAGCTTGTTATTATTTGGATAATAGAGATCTAACAAAATTAAGCAAAGAAGAAATAAATTTTAAAATGATAGAAATAGGAATTGTTTAGTTAAAAAAAGGGTAACTAAAATTGTTACCCCTTATTATTAAGTTCTTTGTGAATTTAATTCTCTAGTTGATTTGATTTCACCGTTATTTAATCTTCTGATAATATAACCTTCTTTAACCGGCTTATTAGTTTTTAAATATTGAACTTTACCATGATCTATTTGATTAACTTCTTCAAAGTCACTATTTAATAATTTATAATCATTATCTTCAATATTTAAGATATCTTTACCAATATATTCAATAGTTTGTCCTTGTTTAACTTGGAATCTAACATCTAAATCCCAAATACCTTCTTTGACTTCTTTATTAATTATACCAATAAATAAATAGTTTCTCTCATATCCATCAGTAGTTGGATCACTAATATTGTCTTTTTCTTTATCATTGAAAAAGAATCCAGTTGAATATTTTCTATGACTTATATTAAATAAATCTTTTCTGTATTCAGGAAGTAAAGGATCGTTGTCAATTGCTTTTCTATATGCTCTAGTAACAACAGCATCATAGTAAAGACTTTTCATTCTACCTTCAATTTTTAAGCTATTAACTCCAGCATCAATTAATTCATTAACATGATCAATCATACATAAATCTTTACTGCTTAATATAGTTGTAAAACCATCTTCTTCGCTGATAGGATAATACTCATTAGGTCTTTCGTATTCTTCTAGAGCTAAAGTTTCACTTTTTAATACTTTTTCTAGCTCATTATTAGCCATTAGTCGATAATTCCATCTACAAGAGTGAGCACAGTCTCCTTGGTTGGCACTTCTATTAGAAAAGTAAGAAGATAGAATACATCTTCCAGAATAAGCCATGCACATAGCTCCATGAACAAATGTTTCTAATTCTAATTCTGGAGCTGCATTTTTAATTCTTTTAATATCATCAATTGACGCTTCTCTTCCAAGAATAATTCTAGAAAATCCTAATCTGCTATATACTTTTGCAGCAGCTGAGTTAATACAGCTAGCTTGTGTGGATAAATGTACCTCAGCTTCTGGAATTTCAGTTTTTATGATATCCATTGCACCTACATCAGTTACAATATATGCATCAAATGGCCAAGATTTTAATTCCCTAGCTTGCTCTCTTAAATCTTCTAATTGACCTTCATGAAATATAATATTAAGTGTGCAATATAGTTTTTTATTATATTGTTGTTTAATTTTAAAAAGCTCTTCTTTTTGGTTTATGTTTATATTTTTTGCATTAGCACGAAGTGAAAATTTTGGTAATCCCATATAGGCTGCATCTGCCCCAAAGGCAAATGCAGTTTTTAATTTTCTAATGTCTCCTGCTGGACTTAATAACTCAACCACGTAAAGCCTCCTTAATAGCAGTTGAAACAGCTTCACTTATAAGTTTTGTTTGTTCATTATTGCTTTCAGGCTTTTCTACAATAGGTCTCTCAGCATCTTTATCATTAGGGAATGCAATTTCTAGTACTTGAGATACATCATCGACCAAATGGAATTCTATACCCTTAGTTACTTTTTGATCTAATTTGTCCAAATCTTTCTTATTTTGCTTAGGGATTATAATTTCTTTAATCTTATTTCTCTTAGCAGCAAGAACTTTTTCTTTTAAGCCACCGATTGGCATTACTTTACCCATAAGAGATAATTCCCCAGTCATAGCAAGTTTTGGTTTAATTACTTGATTTGTAACTAAAGAATATATAGCAGTGGTCATAGTAACCCCCGCACTTGGGCCATCTTTTTTAATTGCGCCCTCTGGTACATGGATGTGAATATCATAATTATTAAAATAGTCTAAACTCAATCTATATTTCTTTGCATTACATTTTAAGTAAGTATAAGCAATATTAATACTTTCTTTCATAACATCACCTAATTGGCCTGTTAATTGAAGTTTTCCATTTCCTTTTGCTGCTTGAGATTCAATTGCAAGAGTGTCTCCACCCATTGCAGTCCAAGCTAAACCAATAGCCATACCTGGTTTATTTGCAACAATTATATTGTCGCTTGTAAAATATGGTATACCTAAGAAATCAATAATATCTTTTTCTGAAACTTTGATTGGTCTTTCAATATCACTATTTTCTACAATTTTCATTGCAAATTTTCTATTTATTTTATTCAAATTCTTCTCAAAATTTCTAACACCAGCTTCTCTAGAATACTCTTCAGCTATCTGCTTTAATATTTTTGATGAATAAATAATATCATCTTTTTTTAATCCCATTTTTTTAAGAGATTTAGGAACAAGATATTTTTTACCAATCATTACTTTTTCATCGGAAGTATATCCACCAACTTCAATTAATTCCATTCTATCTAGTAGGGGACCAGGGATACCATTAATACTATTAGCAGTAGCAATGAATAATACATTTGATAAATCAAAAGGTAAATCCAAATAGTTATCTCTAAATGAGAAGTTTTGTTCAGGATCTAATACTTCTAATAAAGCTGATGCTGGATCTCCTTGGAAGGATTGCCCCATCTTATCAATTTCATCAATTAAGAAAAGAGGATTATTAGTTTTACAAGTTTGTAAGCCTTTAATGATTTTTCCAGGAATAGCTCCAACATAAGTTCTTCTATGTCCTTTTATTTCACTTTCATCTTTCATACCACCAACAGAAAATCTAAAATATTCTTTATTTAATGCAGTAGCAATTGATTTACCAATACTTGTCTTACCAACACCAGGTGCACCAACAAAACAAATGATTGCTCCCTTGTTATCTTTTTTTAGAGCTCTAATTGCCAAATATTCTAATATTCTGTTTTTTACATCAAACATACCATAATGGTCTCTATTTAATATTTTTCTTGCAGCAGCAATTGATATGGCTTTATCTTCACTTGGTTTCCAAGGAAGTTTTAATATATTTTCAATATAATTTCTTGTAACATTAAAATCTGGAATAATCATTTCAATGCCTTTTAATTTTTCAAGTTCATCATAAACTTTTTCACGAACTTCATCATTAAAATATTGATCAACTTCTTTAATCTGTTGTTCCATTTTTGCAATTAAGGCCATTTTAGGATCACTAGCCATACCTAGTTCCATTTGAATGGTTTTTAATTCTTGTCTTAAAAAATATTCTCTTTGTTGTTTTTCAACTTTTTTATTTACTTTAAATAGAATGCTTTTTTGAATTCTTGAAATTTCTTGTTCATTTTTTATATGAATAAGTAGCTTTTCAATTCTTTCTCTTATATCTAAACATTCTAGTAATTCTTGTTGTTCAATACCTGAAATTTCTAAATTAGAAATTAAAAAGTCAGCTAATTTACCAGGTTCTTCAATATTAATCATATTGAGTTTTAATTGTTCATTAAGCATTGGATCTTGATCAGCCAGTTTTTTTATTTCAGTAAATAATTGTCTAGCCCAAGGTATTAATTCATCTTTGTCATAATCTTCATCATCAAGATATTCAACTTCTGCAATAAGATATTTGCCACTGTTTAAAAACGAAGTGACGCCAAATCTTTTTATAGTAGAAATAAATACATGAACACCACCATCAGGCAGTTTTATTTGTTTTATAATTTTCGCAATTGTACCTACAGTATATAAAGATTCCTCTTCTTCAACTGTATCGTTTTTATTATCTTTAGATAGTAGAAGACCAATCATTCCACCATGTTTAATTGCTTTATTAATAACATCAATGTCCTGTGTTTCAGTAAACATTAAATGAGTTAAAAGTCCTGGGAAAACAGGTACAGGTCCAACTGGTAATATAAAAAGGTTTGAAGGAAGATTTCTTTCTTCATCCAATAGATCTATATCTTTCATATTTCCTCCAAAAATTTGTATCTATATATTATAAGGTAATCAAAAAAAAACTTTGAGGATAGAGTTTTTTTAATCTTTTTTTAACCATTTTACTCCTAAGTAGCAAAATGGTGTATCTATTATTGCAAATGTAATTTTAAAAATCCAATAGGGTATAATTAATGAAAAAATAAATATAACATTATATTTTGGATTTATGTTATAAAATGCAATGAACATAAATATTGTAGTATCAAAAAACTGACTAACCATAGTAGAAACATTGTTTCTAATCCAAAGATGATTTTCTTTAGTTAACCTTTTAATAAAAGAGAAAATTAATATATCAATATTTTGACTAAACATAAAGCTAATCAATGAAGCTAAAGTCATTCTTAATGTTGACTCAAAAATATCTTTATATTCTGTGTTTAAATGGTAACTTGAATGAGGCTCAATAGCAACACATAAACTCACCATTAAAAATAAGAAAATTAACATTATTATAGAAACTCTAACAAAAAATAAAGCTCTTTTTTTCCCTTTTACTTCTCCAACAATATCTGTAACTAGAAAAAGAATTGGCATAAAGAAAATGCCAACAGAAACTCGAAAATTAAATAAATTTATTATTTTAGTTCCTATAGTATTAACAAGTATCATTGAGGTTATAAATAGAGCAAATAAAAAATATTCTTTTTCGTTTGAGTCCATTGTTAATCTCCTAAAAATATTTTCTAATTAATATCATGAATAGGTTTAAAAAACAATAGACTCAAAATAATTAAATTATTTTATTTAAAGCGGTTTAACCTTAGAGCATTTATTACTACAAAAAGGGAGCTGAAACTCATACAGAGAGCTGCAAGAGCTGGGGATAGTTGTAAATTAAATTTTACAAATAAACCTGCTGCAATAGGAATACTTACTGAATTATAGAAGAATGCCCAGAATAAATTTTGTTTAATATTTCTCATAGTAGCTTTCGATAATCTTATAGCAGTTATTACGTCTTTTAATGATCCATTTATCAAAACAATTGAAGCACTTTCTTTAGCTACATCACTAGCTTTCGCAACTGCAATTCCAATATCAGCGCTACTTAGAGCTGGTGCATCATTAATTCCATCACCAATCATAGCAGTCAAAGTATTTTTAGTTTTTTTAGATTTAATAAAAGCTTCTTTTTCATCTGGTAATAAAGCAGCTTTATATTCTTTAATTTTTAATTCATTAGCAAGAGATTTTGCTGTATTTTCATTATCTCCAGTTAATAGAGTGGATTTAATATTATTATCGTTTAGATATTGAATTAATTCATAACTTTCATCTCTGATAGTATCTTTTACTCCAAATAGAGCAATTATTTTACCATCTTCTTCTAAGAATAAAGTAGTAAATCCATTTTTTTGTAAATTTAAATTTTCTTCGTTTTGAATTGAATCAATATTTTTAATTAATTTATCATTACCAATTTTATAGTTTTTATAATTAATAGTAGAAACAACACCTTGCCCCATAACTACATTAAATTCTTGACATTTAAGTAAGTCTAAATTTAATTCTTTTGCTTTATTTACAATTGCTTTAGAAATAGGGTGTTCACTATTATTTTCCATAGAAGCAGCTATTTTTAAAGCTTCATCTTTAGCATAGTTGTCAAATGTGATAATTGAATAAAGTTGCAATTTACCTTTTGTTAAAGTACCTGTTTTATCAAACATGAAATGATTTACTTTTTGCAATATTTCAAGTTCTTTGGCATCCCTAAATAAAATTCCTAGTTTTGCGCCTTTTCCACTTGCAACCATAATTGCAATTGGAGTTGCTAATCCTAAGGAACAAGGACATGCAATGACTAATACACTGACACTTTTTTCCAAAGAGAATCCTACATCTTTAGAAAGTAAGTACCAGATAACAAATGTTACTATTGAAATTAAAAGAACAACTGGAACAAAAATTCCAGAAACTTGGTCCGCAACTCTAGCAATTGGTGCTTTTGAACCTTGAGCTTGTTTAACAAGTTTTATTATATTTGCAAGAGCTGTATCATTTCCAACTTCAGTTGCTTTATAAGTTATTGCTCCTGTGGTGTTAATTGTAGCTGCATAAACTTTATCACCAGTTTCTTTATATACTGCAACACTTTCTCCGCTGAGCATAGATTCATCAATAGCGGTTTTACCTTCAACAATAACACCGTCAACTGGTAATTTTTCACCTGGTTTAATTAAAATAATATCTCCTACAACAACTCTTTTAATATTTATAACAGATTCTAATCCATTTCTAATAACAGTTGCTGTTTCGGGAGTCAATTTCATTAAAGATTTAATTGCATCTTTAGTTTTTTCTTTTGATCCAAATTCTAAATATTTTCCAAGTTTTACTAGAGTAATAATCATGGCAACACCATCAAAATATAATGGAGAATTTGTAAAAATACTTACAGTACTGAATATAAAGCTTGCGCTAGTAGCTATTGCTACAAGAGAATCCATATTTGGTTGTAAATGGAAGAGGGTTTTAAAGCCTTTTGTAAAAAAGTGATATCCACATAGCATAACCAAAAAAGCTAAAACCATTTGTACAAATGGTAGCTTTGGTATTTTTAGTCCAAACATAGGTCCCATAGCTATAACCATCAAAATTGAAGTTAGAACAATTGATATAATTAAGAGTATCTTACGAGTAGAATGAGTTTTTGATTTTTCCTCTTCAATATCTTCTTCTTTATCAACAATACTGTAACCAGCTTTTTCAATAGTTGCTTTTATTTTTTCATCATTTACTTTTGTTGCATCATAATCGATAGTTGCTGTTTCACTTGCAAGATTAACACTTGCATTATCAACACCATCCATTCTCTTTAGTGCTCTTTCTACAGCAGCACTGCAGGCGGCACATTCCATGCCGCCAACTATTACTTCACTGTGAGTTTTTTTATCCATAATTATATCTTCATTTTTTATATTACATCATAACCAATATCATAGATAAGGGTTTTTGCATCTTCTATATTAAAATCTTCATCACTTTCAATTGTAACTTTTCCACTTTGTGCATCAGCCTCAACACTTTTAACATGATCAAGTTTTAATAATCCATTTTTTACTTTATTTTCGCAATTTATACACATCATACCTTTTGTATTAAGAGTTGTAGTCATATTAATCCTTCCTTATGAAATTTGTTAACTTTGTTTAACATATATGGTAGTGAAAAGTTTATAATAAGTCAATAAAAGTATGAATGTATTTTCATGTAATGATAAAAAAATTATTTTTTAAAAATAGTATAAAAAAGTGTTGCATTTTGTTGCATTTATGGTATTATACAGACATAAAAAATTACTAATAACAAATAATAAGTGAGTTTTATAAGCATTATGGAGGAAATGATGGATAGTAAATTAATAGTAATCGCAATTGGAGGAAACTCTTTAATTGAAGATTCAAAACATGTAACTGTTAAGTCACAATATGAAGCAGCAAGAAAAACTGCTGAACATATTGCAAAATTAGTTCAAGATGGACATAAAGTTGTAATAGCTCATGGTAATGGTCCACAAGTTGGTTTTATTTTATTAAGAGCAGAACATTCTACAGATATTTTACATACTGTACCATTAGATTCTTGTGTTGCAGATACACAAGGTGCAATTGGTTATCAATTACAAATGGCATTAGATAATGAATTTGAAAAAGTTGGATTAAAAAATAAAGTTGCAACTATAGTTACTCAAGTCGAAGTATTTAATGATGATCCATCATTTAATAGTCCTTCTAAACCAATTGGTAGCTTTATGAGTGAAGAAGTTGCAAAAGAAAGAATGGAAAAAAATGGTTGGATTTGTAAAGAAGATGCTGGTAGAGGTTGGAGACGTGTTGTACCATCTCCAAAACCACAATCAATTGTTGAAATTGATACAGTAAAAATCTTAGGTGATAATGGTATTACTGTAATTGCTGCTGGTGGTGGTGGTATCCCAGTTGTAAGAAATGAAGATGGAACTTTAGTAGGTAAGGAAGCTGTAATTGATAAAGATTTAGCTGCTGCATTAATGGCAAAACAATTAGGAGCTGATTTATTTGTTATTTCTACTGCCGTTGAAAAAGTCTGTTTAAACTACGGTAAACCAAATCAAAAAACTTTAGATACTATTACTACCAAAGAAGCAAAAGAATATATTGACGAAGGTCATTTTGCACCAGGTTCAATGCTTCCAAAAGTACAAGCTATTGTTGATTTCGTTGAAAGTACTGGTAACATGGGATTAATAACAGATCCAGCTAATTTATATAATGCTCTTCATGGAGATGAAGGTACAAAAGTAGTTAAATAATTTTAAAATATATACCCCCTCAATTTACATATATTTACTTATTGTTGCTCTATTAATTTAGAGCAACTTTTTTTTGTGAATCAATTTTTTTGCAAAAATTTCAAACGTTTGTAATAAAAAACTTAATTTATGTATAGTATTTAATATGTTAATTTTTGTTAATTTACAAATAAAAAATAATTATTAAAAAAAGAATTTTGTATACAAAAATATAAAATTAGGTAAAATTAAATAGATGATTTTAATTCATATTTTTACTTGATATATATTTAAAAGTAATATCATAATATAATATATATAGTTTTAGAGAGGAAATATGCCTAATAACATTACAATCAAAGATATTGCAGCTATTGCTGGGGTTAGTTATTCCACTGTTTCACGTTGTTTAAATGATAGTCCTTTAGTTTCAGAAAAAACTAAGGAAAGAGTAAATCAAATAGCCAAAGAATTAGATTTTGAATTTAACGCTAATGCTAGAGGTTTGATTACAAGTAAAGCTAATGCAGTTGGAATTGTTTTACCTGAAGGATTCTCTCAAGTAAATGTTAATGCATATCATGGATTATTATTAAATTCATTAAGAAATAGTTTGGAAAAAAGGGATGTTGATTTAATAATCACATACCAAACTAACCACTTTACAAAACAAAATAATATAATTCGATTAGTTAATAGAAAAAAAATTGATGGTTTAATCTTACTTATAGAAGATCCAACAACTGAAACTATTTCATTTATAAATAGTAGACAAGTTCCTGCAGTATTTGTTCACTATCCACCAACAAAAAAAATTGATAATTTTGATATTATATATACTGATCACTATGTTGGAGGCCAGATTGTTGCTAAACATTTATTAAATAAGGGCCATAAAAACTTTAGTGTTATTGCTGTAAAAGATTATCATAAAGAGTTCTCTTTAAGAGAAGTAGGCTTCTGTGATGAAGTATTAAAAAATGGTGGCACAATAAATAAACTATACTCTCCTTTAGATTATTGGGGTGGTAAAAAATGTTGTGAAGATAATTTAGATTCAATATTGAAAACTACTGCTTTATTTGGTTTAAACGATTTGATAGCTCTTGGTGCTATGAGAGCTTTAAAAAATAATAAAATAAATATACCAGGGGACATAGCATTAGTAGGTTATGATAATAGTGAATTTAGTGAATATTCAAATCCATCACTAACCACAATTCACCAACCACGTGAAGAATTAGCTTATTTTTCATTGGAAAAACTATTTGCTCAAATAAATAAAGAGTATGATAATGCGAATAGCCAAATGAGAAAGAAAATTAGTATACAACCTGTTTTGATAGAAAGAGATTCTAGTTAGAATTTTTATTTATGCAAGTTAAAGCCATCTTTTTAGATGGTTTTTTTATTGATGTTTGATTTTAAAGAGTTTTATAAAATCGAATTTTGTATACAAAAATGGCTTAATCGATAAACTGTTATAGACATAACTATATCGATAATATAATATTTTTTTATTTTCCTTGACTGATGTTAAATTCCGATTTTAGGATATAAATATGAAAACGTTTGCAAATGACGAATAGATATTTTCGTTCGAGTAGGAGGCTTTTGTGAATAATACAGAAAACATTCTAGAGCTATCTGGCATTACAAAAATTTATCCAGGTGTTGTAGCATTAGATAATGTAAGTATGAATGTAAAACGAGGGGAAGTTCATGGACTCATCGGTGAAAATGGCGCAGGGAAATCAACATTAATAAAAACTTTAGCCGGGGCTCATAAACCTAACAGTGGAAAAATAATTTATGATAATAATGAATATGAATATTTTTTACCTCATGAAGCAATGAATTTAAAAATAGCTTGTATTTATCAAGAATTAAATCAAGTGCCTTATATGAGTGTTATGGAAAATATTTTTCTAGGAAGAGAATTATATAAAAAAAATGGTTTTTTAGATCTTAAAACAATGGAAAAAGAAACAAAAGATGTTTTAAGAGAATTTGAATTAGATATTAATCCTCATACTCAATTAGGTTTGTTAGGCGTTGGTACTAGACAAATGGTAGAAATTTGTAAAGCTGCACATGCAAATTCCAAATTATTAATCATGGATGAACCAACAGCTGCTTTAAGTGAAAAAGAAACAAAAGAGTTATTTAAAATAATTGCTAAGCTCAAAGAAAAGGGTGTAACAATGATTTATATTTCTCACAGACTTGAAGAAGTGCAATATGCTTGTGATACCTTAACAGTTTTAAGAGATGGTCAGGTTGTAATTGATGGAGCAAATGTAAAAGATACAACAGTTGATGATATGGTTTCATACATGGTTGGTCATGATATTAAGCAAAAATATCCTAAAAAAGAATTTAAAATTGGTGAAAAAGTTTTAGAAGTAAAAAATTTAACAAGAAAAGGTTATTTCAATGATGTAAGTTTTTCAGTTAGAACTGGTGAAATTTTAGGTTTTGCAGGTCTTGTTGGTGCCGGTAGAACTGAAGTAATGAGAGCTATAACAGGCGCTGATTCTTTCGATTCTGGTGAAATCTTTATTGATGGTAAGCTCGTTAAGATTAATAATCCAAAAGATTCAATCGAAAATGGTATTGCTTTCTTAACTGAAGATAGAAAAGGCCAAGGTTTAATCTTATTACAATCTGTAGAATTTAATACAACATTAGTTACTTTAAAATCATTTAAACAAAAGGGTTTTATTAATTTACAAAAAATGAATGAAGAAAGTGAGAGACTTGTAAAAAATCTAAGAATTAAAGTCCCTCATGTTCAGACTCTCGCTGGTGCTTTATCAGGTGGTAATCAACAAAAAGTAGTTTTAGCAAAATGGTTAATATCTAAAGCAAAAATATTCATTATTGATGAACCAACTAGAGGTATTGATGTTGGAGCAAAAATTGAAGTATATAACTTAATCAATGAGTTGCTTGATCATGGTGCTGCAGTAATTATGGTTAGTAGTGAAATGGATGAGTGTATGGGTATTTCTGATAGGATAGTTGTAATGCATGAAGGAGAAAAAATGGGTGAAATAATGAGACCTGATTTTACTCAAGAAAAGATTATGTATGCAGCTTCTGGAATTAAAATTGAAGGATGAGGGGAGATAATATAAAAATGAAAAAGGTAAAAGTAGCTGTTATTGGACTTGGTAGACTTGGGTCAAGACATGCAACAAATTTACAAACAAGGATTTTTGATGCTGATTTAGTAGCTGTATCTGATGTAAGTGAAAAAGCTCTAAATAGTTTTGCAGAAAAATTCCCTAATGTAAAAGGCTATTTAGATTATAAAGAAATGATATTAGATAAATCAATTGAAGCAGTTATTGTTGCATCCTCA